>NZ_LMGL01000005.1 GCF_001427145.1 Microbacterium sp. Root166 | reverse complement strand
CACCAGCGTCGCGCCCTTCCGAACCTCATCCTCGTCAATGTCCGGCCACTCGAACCCGAGCTTCTCCATCACCCAGACAAGCTCATTCGGCAACATCATCCCCACGGCGGCACCTCCAGCACGACCCTATGATCGAACGGCCCCTGTAGACCATGGGGAGAAGTCCCCATCCGCATCGATCGCATCACCCCATCACTCACCCCGCTCGACCTCGACGCTGACGAATCGCGAATCCGGGATGGTCTTCACCTCGATCTTCGCGCCGTCCAGAGCGCCGGGAGCCAGGTCGAAACGTGCCTCGAGCTCCGCGTGGCTCAGGCCGTCAAGGTCTCCGGCTTCATGAGCCGGCGCGAGGAACCTCATGTCGCCCTTCGCCTTCTCGCCGTACTTGTCCGGGCTGTCCTGTCCGATCGCGTCCTCGTAGAGCTCCTCGACCATCTGCTTCGGCACGTCCTTGGGCACGTCCTTGATCTCATCGAGGACGTCACCCGGAAGATTCCGGACGTCGTTGCCTACCGACCGGCCGAGGTCGCTGGCCGGGTCGTAGTCGGCGTCCCGATGCCGCCCCGCGTATCCGGGAGTGCCGCTGCGGGCTTCATCACGGATGTCGTAGTCCTTCGCATGCGACACAGGTCCCTTGCCGTCCGCACGGTGCTTCGGCGTGTAGTCCACTTTGCGCCGGTCGAGCCCGCGGATGGCATCGGCATCCGCTCGATGCTTTCCGCCGCGCTTGCGGAACGCACCCGCGAAGCCCTGCTTGAACTCGTGGCCCGCGCCGTCCACAGCGTCGATGATGTCGCGGATCGTTCGCTTCAACGACATGGTTCACTCCCCCGAGATCTGCAGGTTGGCGATGTCTGCGAGCAGCCGGTCGGTGAGCTCTTCGACGTCCGCGGCGTACGCGTCCATCTCGGAGGCGGTCTCATCCAGCAGGACGAGGTCGGCGTAGAACTCGTCCGCGTCGCCGATCACGCCTTCCACGACCGGGGCATCCATCAGCGCCATCACCAGTCCGGGGACCTGCTCGGCCAGCGGCTCGAGGGCCAGCGGGAGCACCTCGTCGATGACCTTCTCGAGTGTCGCCTCCATTGCCATCGCGAAGAGCTTCTTCCGGGCAAGGATCAGCAGCGCCGCGCCGCCCGCACCGAACGGCCCTGCCGCCAGCAGCGGGACCAGCTGGATGAGCGTCGCCGTGATGTCGACGATCACTTTGATCTTCAGCGCGAGGACGATGTCCGCAGCGATGTCGATCCCGGTGGCCGCCGGTCCGAGGACATCCAGCAGCTGCTGCACGTTCTCGGAGCGGTTGCGGTTCCATCCCGCGACATGGGCGGCGCCTGCCTGACCGCGCATGCCGACCGCGATGTCGCCGTTGATGCGCCGATCCGCCGTCTGCACGAGGATCTCCATGTCGCCGCGGTACCCGCGCACGTAGTCGGCGGCCTTGCGCACCTCATCCTCATCGATGTCGGGCCACTCGAGGCCCAGCTTGTCCATGATCCAGATGAGATCGTTCGGCAGCATCATTCCCACGCTGACCACCTCCGGCACTGACGCTAGGTGCGCGCGAGAGATCAGGCGATGGGGAAATCAACCCATGGGACGGATGCCGCGGCCCGCAGGCTCACCGCCAGTTATAGGTGAAGCACCAACGCAGCGCGCCAAGCGCGGCCGCGCTGAGTTCGGGGTGACGGGTCGCCATGACCTGCTCCGCCTCATCGCCCGCCTCGGACAGCGTGGCGTTCGACCAGTCGATCTCGATGGCCATGCACTCCGCGACCACCGCGAGAACCCCGGCCAGCAACGCTTCTGGATCGGCGTGGGCGTCAGCCGCGACCTCGGCCGCGGCATCCGCATCGCTCATGGGGAATGCGGACCGGCCTCTTCCCAGGTAGGCAATGAGTGCACGGCTCAGTTCCTGTTCTTCCACGTGCACTCTCGCTGTCAGCCGCCGTTCGCGGCCGCGTAGGCCGCGAGGAACTCGGGGCCCAGCCGCAACCGCGCGTAGCGGTCGATCGCCTCGAGCGCTACGCGCACTTCGTCTCGAGTGCTGCGGATGGAAAGCTTCTGCCCGAGGACCTTCGACACTGATGCGTCTCCGCCCAAGAGGACACCGAATCCCCAGCTGCCATTGCCATAGTCGTCGTAGGATCCGCGCACCGCGATCGCGTCGTACAGGACGAAACCGATCTGGACATCCGACTTCTTGCGCGCCTGCGTCGCGGTGGGGAGATGCGCCTCGATCAGGTCGAGCACGTCGTCCGCACTCAGATCATCGTGTGGCATTCTCGCTCCTCAGCATCATGGCAGGTACGCCTGCATCGTCGTGGGGTCGAACCGGAACCCCTTGGCCTCCAGGAAGGCGAGCTCGTCCGCAAGCGCACTGTCCGGGAAGTCCAGCGGGTTGTGAGAGAAGCTGATGGGTTTCCCCTCCGCGATCATACGTTCCAGGAAGGGCACGTTGAACGACTCGAACATGTCGTCGTTCGTCATGTTGTTCGAGTCCCTGATGTTGTCCCACTGGTCACCGAGGCTGAAGTAGGTGGCCGGCGGCTGCCGACCCTCGGCGACGTCGACGTAGCTCGACGTACCCGGCACGTAGTACTTGCCGAGGATCGCTTCGAGGCCGTTCGGGTTGTGCACACTCGACTCAAGGAGATCGAAGTAGTCCTCATCACTCATACCCGGCGGCTTGCGATTCGGATTAGGGCGATAGGGGTGAACGGAAGGGCCGCGCCCCGGCCCACTCGGAGCGTCGAAGGTGTCCTGCCCCTTGATCTTCTTGACGACCGTGTCGAGGTGATTGTCCATATTGTCGGCGACGTGGTGCAGCTTCACCTTCGCATCGCCGAAGCCCTTGAGGGCGGCCTGCTTCACCTCGCGGAAGATCGGTTTGAGCGCGCTCATCAGTCATCTCCGAAGTTCAGGGCGGAGAACTCCGCGAAGAAGTTCGACGTCAACGTCTGAATGTCGGCGCCGTGCACCTTCATCG
>NZ_LMGL01000004.1 GCF_001427145.1 Microbacterium sp. Root166 | reverse complement strand
GCATTTGACAAGTGCACGCTGTTGAGTTCTCAAGGATCGGATGCTCCCACCAACCAGTCTCACGACCAGCCCAGCAGGGCAACTTCACTATCTTATCCCCTGCGGAGTCGCGGGTCAAATCGACGCTGCTCGGATCCGAAGACCCTCTGCGGCGGCGGAAGACCGCTCTTCCGAGGAGGAAGTCCTACCCGAAGGACTGTGAGGTCGCACCACTCGAGGAGTGGATTTCGGGGAGGTGGTCCGCCGCTTGAGGGGGGTAAGGCTCTCGGCCTCTCCGCTTCCCTGTGGGGCGAACAAGAAGAACGTTACGTGAGATCCCGTCACCTGGCCAATCCGGGCCGCAGCCCGGGCGTGTCGCGCCCGGTGACCTCGTCGCGCCGCACTGAAGAACCCCAGGTCGGAAGGTCAGTCGCCGCGGGAGGCGTCCTTCGCGACGCGCAGATCGTGTACGAGGCCGTCCATCCCCGCCTGGCGCTCGGCGCTGTCGCGCAGCCGCACCACCGCCGACGGATGGACCGTCACCACGACGCGCAGGTCCCCGTGCTCGAGGACCACTCCCCTCTCCTCGCCGATCTTCACCGGTCGATCGAGCACGGCACGGGCGGCGGTCGTGCCCAGGCACACGACGACATCGGGATCGATCGCCGTCATCTCCGCCTCGAGCCACGGCCGGCAGGCGCGCACGTGTCCGGCCTCGGGCGTCTTGTGGATGCGCCGCTTCCCACGCTCCTCGAAGCGGAAGTGCTTGACCGCGTTGGTGACGTAGACCTCCGTCCGGTCGATTCCCGCGGCGCGCAGCGCGTCGTCGAGCACACGCCCGGCGGGTCCGACGAAGGGCTCGCCGGCAAGATCCTCGCGATCGCCCGGCTGCTCGCCGACGAGCATCAGTCGCGCTCGCGCGTCTCCTTCACCGAACACCGCCTGCGTCGCGCGCTCCCACAGCTCGCAGCCGCGGCATCCGTCGACCGCATCCCTGAGCTCCTGGACGTCCGCCCCGGCCGGCACCCATCGCCCGGCACCCGGTCGCTGCGTGTCGCTCATGGCACGAACGTAGGACCCGCGGTGCCGAGTGACGGAGGGCCTGGATCCCGACGCCGGCGAGGCGTAGGGTCCGCGCCGCCCGGATCAGGCGTCTACGCGGCGGCGCACACGGGCTGCGCGACGGCTCTGCACCACCACGCACAGCGCGAGGCTCGCGATGGCCCAGATCGCACACGCCGGAGGCAGCACCTGGTAGGCGAGATGCTGCGCCGTGAACTCGGCGTCGAGCGGACCGCGGACCGCGAGTCCGCCGACCCACGCGATGACGAACACGACCGGCAGGGAGACCCACCAGGCCCAGCGCACGCCGCGCGGCAACACGCGAAGCACGGGCGACGCGACCGGTCGTCGCAGCAGCCAGACGATGCCCCAGATCCCGAGAACGGCGAGCCCGAGCACGCTCGAGCCGTGTTGCAGCCACTTGTAGCCCAGCAGCGGCCCCCAGTGTTCGTCGAGCGCCGGCACGGCCGCCACTCCCCACCGGCCCTCGTGCGTGAACAGGTCCCACACGATGTGGCTGAGCACCCCGATGAACAGCGAGATGACGAGGAGCAGCAGTCCGCGGATCGAGACCCGCCAGCGCTGCGGCCGCCCGCTCTCGCGCACCGCGACGATCGAGAGCGTGTCGCGCGCCGAGCCGAGCGCACCGCGATCCCACTCCCCCGGCAGTCGCGCGGCGAGCCAGTCCGGCGACAGCTCGCGCGCCGCCGGCCGCAGCAGCGAACGCCACACCAGCAGGAGCACGAGCGCGAGCACCACCGTCGCCGGCACCCACGCGAAGTCGTGGGTCCGCCCGTAGTGCAGCGGAAGACCCCGCACGAACAGCGGGAGGTCCGGAGCCATGGCGCCGACAGCGATGGCCGCGGGCACCAGCGGCGTGCGCACGAACGGCAGCGCGACGACCGCGTGACTCGGCGTGAACGGCATGCGCCGGTGTCAGCTCGTGACGAACACGCCGGCGAGCGTCTTCTTGCCCCGCCTCAGAACCGACACTCCCCCGGCGAGCCCGCCGGAGACGACGGCGGACTCGTCATCGACCTTGATCCCGTCGACGGACACGCCGCCCTGCGCGACGGCCCGGCGCCCCTCGGAGAGACTGCCGACCAGGCCGGTCTCCACCAGGGCGTGCAGAACGCTTGTTCCGGCCGGAAGTGAAGCGTTCGGCAGCTCCTCGAGCGCGTGGCGCAGCGTGGCGGCGTCGATCGCGGTGAGATCGCCCTGGCCGAACAGCGCGTCGGACGCGGCGATCACGGCGGCCGCGGCATCCGCACCGTGCACGTAGGCCGTCACCTCGCGCGCGAGCCGTCGCTGCGCCTCGCGCCGGAAGGGCTCCGCCGCGACCAGCCGCTCGTACTCCTCGATCTCGTCGCGCGTGAGGAAGGTGAACACCTTCAGCCGCGTGATGACGTCGGCGTCGTCGGTGTTGAGCCAGAACTGGTACATCCGGTACGGGCTGCACATCGCCGGGTCGAGCCAGATCGCGTTGCCCTCGCTCTTGCCGAACTTCGTGCCGTCGGTGTTCGTGATCAGCGGAGTCCCGATCGCGTGGACGTGCACGCCCTCGACCTTGTGGATGAGGTCCGTCCCGCTGGTGAGGTTTCCCCACTGATCGCTGCCGCCGGTCTGCAGCACGCAGTCGTACTGGCGGTACAGCTCGAGGTAGTCCATGCCCTGCAGGATCTGGTAGCTGAACTCGGTGTAGCTGATGCCGGCGTCGGAGTTCAGGCGTGCGGCGACCGCGTCCTTCTTGATCATCGTGCCGACGCGGTAGTGCTTGCCGATCTCGCGCAGGAAGTCGATGGCGCTCATCGGCGCGGTCCAGTCGAGGTTGTTCACCATGCGGGCGGCGTTGTCGCCCTCGAAGCTGAGGAAGCGCTCGACCTGGGCGCGCAGGTAGCCGACCCACTCCTCGACGGTCTCGCGCTCGTTGAGGGTGCGCTCGGCCGTCGGCCGGGGGTCTCCGACCAGCCCTGTCGACCCGCCCACGAGCCCGAGAGGCTTGTGTCCCGCGAGCTGCAGGCGGCGCATGGTGAGCAGCTGCACGAGGTTGCCCAGGTGCAGGCTCGGCGCGGTCGGGTCGAAGCCGCAGTAGTACGTGATCGGGTCCCCGGCGAGCAGCGCACGGAGCGCCTCCTGATCGGTGGACACATGCACGAGCCCGCGCCACACCAGCTCGTCCCAGACGTTCTCGAACGTCGGATCGTTGGCGGGGGCGGTCGTGCTCACGGGGCTGTTCGACACGCGTGCCAGGCTATCAGCGGCGACCGGATGCCCCGGCCCGCCCGGCAGCCCGCAGGTCGGCTGTTCGCGACCTCACATCGGCGCGTCGAGACGCGCGAGCTGTTCGGCGGACAGCGGAAGACGCACGGCGTCCATCGCCGCCTCCAGCTGATCGAGCTTGCTGCCGCCGAGCATGGGCCGCACGCCGCGGGCGACGTGCCACGCCAGCACGGTCTGCCCGCGTGTGGCGCCGAGCTCTGCGGCGATCTCGTCGAGAGCGCGCAGCCGCGCCGTCGTCCCGGGGTGATCGTAGATCGCGGGGATGGGCTTCGCGGGATTGTCGTAGGCGCCGGACAGCAGCGGCGTGTAGGCCCACACCTCGATCCCGTGGGCCTGCGCATAGTCCCGCTGCTCGTCGCTCAGCACGCCGAAGGGGTGGTTGGTCGGGTTCGTGCCCGGCCTCGGGCGCAGGTAGGTGCTGTTGTGCTGCAGGACGTCGATCGGCGTCGCGCCGAGACGGCGGGCATGCGAGCGGGCGCGCTCCACGCGCCAGGCGGGGTGATTGGATGCCCCGACCCGGCGGACCGTGCCGGCCGAGGTGAGCTCGGCGAGCGCCTCGACGGTCTCCTCGATGGGCGTCGCACGGTCCTCCATGTGAAGCCAGAGCAGGTCCACCGACTCAAGCCCGAGCCGTTCGAGGCTGCCGGCGAAGGCCGCGTCGACCGCTCGCCGCGAGAGGCCGGCACGCCGGTCGGGGAACGATCCGGCCCAGAGCGGCTCGGCGCCGACCTTCGTCGCGATCTTCACGCGGTCACGGACTCCGGGACGCGCGGCGAACCATCGGCCGAGCAGGCGCTCGCTGTCGCCGCCCTGCCCGGTCTCGCTCGCCCAGAAGCTGTAGCAGTCGGCGGTGTCGATCCAGACGCCGCCGCGCTCGACGAACCTGTCGAGGATGGCGAACGAGGTGGTCTCGTCGACGGTGGTGCCGAACATCATCGCGCCGAGGACGAGCGGGGACGTGGTGGAGGTCGCAGTGGTCATGGATCCACTGTGCAACCTGGAGTTCGCTCCAGGTCAAGCTCTATTCTGATCCCATGATCACGTTCACGCCGGCCGAGGCAGCGGAGCGCTCGGGCTTCACGCTGGACACCCTTCGCTACTACGAGCGCGAGGGCATCCTCCCGCGGGTGGCCCGCACCGCGGGCGGGCATCGCCTGTACACCGAGGCGGACCTGGGCACGCTGGGCTTCTTGAAATGCCTGCGCGACACCGGCATGCCGATCGAGAAGCTCCGTCGCTACGGTGAGCTCTGCCGCGACGAGTCAACCCTGCCCGATCGTGTCGCGCTGCTGGAGGAGCACGCCGCCGCGGTGCAGCGCGAACTCGAGGCGTTGCGGGCTCAGCAGGCGCGGCTCGATGCCAAGCTCGCCTGGTATCGAGGCGAAGTCGCGGAGCGTCAGGCCGCGGAGATCTCGTCGTAGAGCCCGATGATGTTGCCCTCGGAGTCCTTGAGGTACACGTAACGGGCCGTCTCCCCCATCGGCTCGATCGCGCCGACCTGCTCGCCGCCGCTCGCGAGGGCCGCCGCGAGGGTGTCCTCGATCTTGTCGACCGTGAAGACGACGGTCGGGTGCGGCGTGGCGCCTCGCAGGTGAAGGTCTCCGTTGACCCCCTCGCCCTCGGGCTGCCGCAGCATGCCCATCTCATCCCCCCACGGTTCGTACTGATACCCGAGCACGGCGGTGTAGAACGCCTGGGCTCGGGTGATGTCGTCGACCGGGATCTCGAAGTGCTCCATCTTTGCCATGGTGCCTACGGTTCCACGTCCCTCGGACATCCGTAAGGGGGTCAGTACTTGAGCCCGAGGACTCACTCCGACTGAATATAGCCCTGAGGCTTATGCACATGCAGTTCCTAGGCTAAACTGCAGAAGATTTAGCCTGAGCCTTGGAGTCCGGATGTTCGTGATCACCGCCGACCAGCGGGGCAGCCGCACCAGCGACGACCTGATCCCCTCCGCGCTCGCGTCGGTCGCGACAGCGGCAGGCGACGGGCTCGCACTCGCGCCGGAGCGCACCGCCGGCGATGAGCTCCAGGTCGCCGTCGGCGACGCCGGTGCCGCGCTCCGCATCGTCCTGGCGTTGACGCGGATGCAGACGTGGAGCGTCGGCATCGGCGTCGGATCCGTCGAGCAGCCGCTTCCCGCCCAGGTGCGCGCGGCTCGGGGTGCGGCGTTCCTGCACGCACGCGACGCCGTGGACCGCGCGAAGCGCGCGCCGACCCGGGTCGCCCTGTCGGGCGGGGAGGGAGACGAGGGGCAGGATGCCGAGGCCTTCCTGCGCCTGCTGGTCGAGCTGCGCGATCGCCGCACTCCCGAGGGCTGGGAGGTGCACGATCTGCTGTCACAGGGCCGGACTCAGCGCGAAGCCGCGGCTCAGCTCGCCATCACCGAAGGGGCGGTCAGCCTGCGCGCACGCAACGCCGGACTGCGCGCCGAAGAAGGCGCGGTCCCGGCCCTGGAGCGGCTGCTCGCGCGGCTGGAAGCCGGACCTCACCCCACCGTCTGACGTACGAGCGCGAGGTCCTCCACCACCTCGCGCAGTTCGTCGTCGCCGGCGGAGTCCCTGGCGATGACCCGCTCGGCATCCGCCAGCACGTCGAGCAGTCCGACGCTCGCCCCGGAAGGCAGCGTGACCGTCGCATCCCAGGGAACGGCTCCGCTCGCGACGTCCAGCCAGGCCGCCAGCAGCTCACCACGCGCGCGGGCGGGCATGTCGCTGCGCGTCGCCGACAGCAGCGTGTGCGCGTGCTCCGGTCCGCCCAGCGATGCTGTCTCGGGGAACACGCCCGACACGGCGCGGACGACCTCCAGGTAGCCGCCGAGCTGGACGGCGGACACCTCCGAGCCGCGTTCGGCCGAATACTCGCGCAGCCACCGGCCTCTGCCGAGCGCCGACTCGGCCGTTCCGACGACGATGACGGCGGTCGCGGCATCCGCTCTCCCGCCGTCGTCATCGACGACGGAGACGCCCAGCGAGTCAGCGCCCGGATCGAGGAACTCCGCGGCGAGCGCGGTCGACCCCGTCGCAGGCTGCGTGCCCTGCGGGCTCAGCGGCGGGTCGGCGCCGACCGCGTCGTTGTACGACGTCTGCGACTGCCCGGAGGACCAGGTGAACGTGAGGTCGTCGCTGCCCTCGTCCGTCGCAGAGGCGCTCGCCTCGAGGGTGTCGCCCGCGGACACCACCGCGTACTCGCCGCCGGGGAAGGTCACTGCTGCGCCCGCATCCAGCGTGATCGCGGGGTCGCGGTTGTCGATCTGCAGAGCCACCGCGTGCGCACCCACTCCCCCGTCGTCATCGATCACGGTCACCATCACCGGATACGCGCCGTCGTCGCCGTAGGGATGCTCCACGCCGGCGGCGAGCTGCGCGATCGTGACCGGCTCCGGTGCGCTTCCGTCGCCCCAGTCCACCTCGGCGGCGAAGGTGTCGTCACCCGGGTCGGTCACCGTGGCGCGCAGACGCCCGACGCCGCCCTCGGTTCCCGGCGACACCACCACGTCGACGGCCGGCGGGACGTTGCGCACGACGATGTCCTGGGAGACCTCGTCCCACAGTGCTTCGACCGGGTCGAACACGGTCAGCAGGACCGACCCGGCGAAGTCGTCGGTCAGGGTGAGCCGCGGCTCGGCGACCGGCGCGAGATCCAGCGCGGCGGGCTCCCAGCGGTACGCCAGGTTCCTGCCGTCGGGATCGATGCTGCCCGAGGCATCGAAGCTCATCGTCTGGCCCTCGTCCACGATGAACGGGCCTCCCGCGAGCTGGGCCGTCGGAGCGTCGTTGTCGCATGCCTCGGCCGTGACCTCCTCGGCCGAGAGCTCCTGACCCGGCAGGTCGCAGAGCCGAGGGAGCACCCGGTCGGCGTCACCGGCGATCATTCCGCGCTGATCCCACTCGACCGGCTCGTCGCGGTCGTCGGGGACGGCGACCTCCCAGTGGATGTGGCCCGCGCCCTGGCGGCCGATCACCTCGCCGGCGTCGATCCAGTCGCCTTCCCGCCAGGTCGCGGCGACGGTTCCGGCGGCGAGCCGCGAGTAGCGCGTGTATTCGCCGTTCGGATGCTCGATCCACACGAAGTTCTCGTTCGGGCCGTCCGCCGCGCGCAGCGGGGCCGCCCGGTCGTCGACGAGCGCGCGGACCCATCCCGACGCCGCCGCCACGACCTCGGCGTCGTCGCCGCCGTCGAGGTCGTAGGCGACACGGTGCTCATGAGGCCCGGCCGTGACCGAGACAGCGGTGCCGTTTGCGAACGGCACGCGGTAGGTGCCGGCCGATCTCGGCGCTTCGTCGTGTTCGGCTGACGCGGGCCCCGCCCCCGCGATCATCGCAGCGAGCAGTGCGGTGACCGCCACCCCCACGCTTCCCAGACGTCCGGCTCGTACGCGCGACTCTCGCACCCTGCTCCCCCTTCCGGTCCCGCCTCGATGCGGCGGGCCGGAGTACGGCGTCTGGCCTTCAGCGCGACGTGCCTCCCCAGGCACCTGCCGCACGGCCGATCAACACCGTCCCCGCAGGACACGGTACGCCGCCGATCGCCGATCCGCCAGAGGCGGGGCCGGTTCCCCAGCCGCGTCGGATGCGCGTGCCAGACTGATCGGCATGGCCGACCTCGCTGTGCTCCTGCCCATCGCACTGTCGGTCCTGCTGCTGGTCGCTCTCAGCACGGCGCTCATCATCACGGTGGTGAGCACGCGCCGGTCCTCTGCGGTCCTGCTGGTCATCGCGGCCGGCCTCGTCGTGCTCAGCCTGCTCGTCGTCGTCATCATCCCGGCGAACGTTCCGCTCCTCGTGGGCCTCCCCCTCGCGCTCCTGGGGACCGCCCTGGCCGTCTTCGGCGGCAGTCCGCTGACACGGCGCGTGCTGGAAGCGGCCACCCACGGCCGTGTCCCCGAAGGCGACAACGGCGGGATCCTGCTGCGACCCGCGACACCTCCGGGCATGCGCGCCGAGGACACCCCGGCCCGCGAGGTGCTGCGCGGCGGCACCACGATCGGCTACCTCGAGCGCCTCGGGATCGCCGTCGCGATCGTCGCGGGCTTCCCTGAGGCGATCGCCGTGGTCGTCGCCGTCAAGGGCATCGGGCGGTTCTCTGAGCTCGCTGCCGCAGAGGCCCGCGAGCGGTTCATCATCGGCACCCTGGCGAGCCTGCTGTGGGCCTGCGTCGTCGGCGCGCTCGTCAGGCTCGCGATCTGGTGAGCCGTCCCGGGCACCGGCGAAGGGCGAAGGGCGGCTAGAGCCCGAGCGCGTGCGCGGCCTGCTGGACCCGCGCGACCAGTTCGGCACGCTGCTCCGCGACGCGGATGGGCGCGGTTCCGCCGGCACCGAGGCGGCTGGCGACCGACCCCTCGACGGTCAGCACCTCGCGCACCGCCGGGGTGAGCGCGGGCGAGATCTCGGCGAGCTGCTCGTCGGTGACCTCGTGGAGCTCGATGCCGTGCTCCTCGCACACCTGGACCAGGTGCCCCGAGACCTCGTGCGCGTCCCGGAACGGGAGCCCGCGCTTGACCAGCCATTCGGCGACGTCGGTGGCGAGCGAGAACCCCTGCGGCGCCAGCTCGGCCATGCGGTCGGTGTGGAACGTCATCGTCGCCACCATGCCGGCGAACGCGGGCAGCACCGTCTCGAGCGTGCGCACCGAGTCGAAGACCGGCTCCTTGTCCTCCTGCAGGTCGCGGTTGTAGGCGAGCGGGAGAGCCTTGAGCGTCGCGAGCAGCCCGGTCAGATTGCCGATGAGGCGGCCGGCCTTGCCGCGAGCGAGCTCGGCGATGTCGGGGTTCTTCTTCTGCGGCATGATGCTCGAGCCGGTCGAGTAGCCGTCGTCGAGCGTCACGAAGCCGAACTCGCGGGTGTTCCAGAGGATGATCTCCTCGGCCAGCCGTGAGACGTCGATGCCGATCATCGCGGCGATGAAGGCGAACTCCGCGACCACGTCGCGTGACGCGGTGCCGTCGATGGAGTTCTCGGCGGGGCGGTCGAGCCCGAGCTCGCGCGCCACGAGCTGCGGATCCAGTCCGAGCGTCGAGCCCGCGAGGGCGCCGCCGCCGTACGGCGACACGGCGGCACGCGCCGACCAGTCGCGCAGGCGCTCGAGGTCGCGCACCAGCGGCCAGGCGTGGGCCTGCAGGTGGTGTGCGAGCAGCACGGGCTGCGCGTGCTGCAGGTGGGTGCGGCCCGGCATCACCGCGGCAGCGTGGGCTTCGGCCTGTGCCGCGAGGGCGTCGACGAGGCGGAGGATCTCGCGGGCGATCGTGCGGGAGTGGTCGAGGAGGTACATGCGCACCAGGGTCGCGATCTGGTCGTTCCGGCTGCGGCCCGCCCGGAGCTTGCCGCCGAGGTCGGCGCCCACGACACGGATCAGGGCCTGCTCGAGCGCGCCGTGCACGTCTTCGTCCGAGTCGACCGGACGCAGGGTGCCGTCGGCGATGCTCTGGGCAAGGACATCGAGGCCGTCGTGCATGGCCCGCTCCTCGTCCGCGGTGAGATAGCCGGCGGCGGCGAGCGCCTTGGCGTGCGCGTGCGAGCCGGCGATGTCGTAGAGGGCGAGCGCCCAGTCGAAGTGCGTGGACCTGCTCAGCTCCACCAGCTCCGGCGACGGTCCCGTCGCGAAACGGGCGCCCCACAGCGCGCCCTCGTTGGTCCCGTCGCCCTTGGTGTCGCTCACCGCACCAGCCTACCGAGGCAGGGCGTGCGCGTCGGGCCGTGAGTCGCCGTCAGCCGCCGCCCGAGCGACGAGCCGCGAGCTCTGATCCACGAGCCACTCCAGCGGACCACGACCGACGAGCAGTGCCCAGGCGGTGCACGCCACGACGGTCGCCACCGTGAGCGGCCAGAAGGGCTCGAGGTCGCGGAACCCTGCGAGATCGCCGATCCGGCCCAGAACTGCCGCGGCGACGACGGCCCACACCAGGAGCTGCCCGACGTAGGCGGTCAGCGGCATGGCGCCGACCGCGCGCAGCGGAAGTGCGATCCACACCAGGACGGTCCGGCAGGCCAGCAGGCACGCCGCGATCACGGCGAGGGCGAACCCGCCGGAGCCGACCACTTCGAGCAGACCCGTCGAGTGCGGCGCGGCAGTCCACAGCTCCGCGGCGAACGAGCCCGGCGGACCTTCCTCGAGCGCTCCGATCGCGGCGGCGATCCCATATCCGGCGACGGCGAGGACGACGCCGGACGCGAGCATCCACAGCTGGACGCTGAGCCGGCGGATACCCGCTCGCGCGACGCCCATCCCCGCGAGGAGGAAGACGATCCACGTGGTGAACGGGTAGTGCCAGCCGATCGCCAGCGACAGTGCGTTCCCCTCCATGGTGCGCCACAGCGGCAGATCGTCGAGGGCGACCTGCAGCACCGGCATCACCACCGCGAGCGCACCCGCGGAGAGCAGCAGCGCCCGAGCGCCCAGTCGGAGAAGGGGGACGGCCAGCAGGAACAGCAGCGCGTAGGCCGGCAGGATGACGTACACCGGCACGCCGGTGAGGATCAGCAGCACCCCGATCGCCCAGAGCAGGCCCGCGCGGGTGAGCAGCCGCACGCGCGACGCGCGCAGCTCGAGCCCCCGCGGAGGGGTGCGTCCGCCGGTCGCGAGGGCGATGGACACCCCGGCGAGCGTCGCGAACAGGATCGACGAGCGCCCTTCGACGACGGCGACCCAGGTGCCGGCATCCTGCCAGCGGAACGGCTCGTCGATCCACAGCAGGTGCGCGGCGAACATCCCCAGCACGGCGAGGCCGCGCGCCACGTCGACCCCGGCGATGCGCTGGGGACCGTTGAGTCGCGTCCACCGGGAGGCGAGCCATCCCGGACGGACGGTCAGTCCTGGCGCAGCAGCCACACCAGCAACGCCTTCTGGGCGTGGAGGCGGTTCTCGGCCTCGTCCCAGACGACGCTCTGCGGACCGTCGATCACCCCGGCGTCGACCTCGTACCCTCGGTCGGCGGGCAGGCAGTGGATGAAGATCGCGTCGCCCTGGGCCAGCGCCATCAGGTCGTGCGTCACCTTGTAGGCACCGAGATCGCGCAAACGCGCGAGCTTCTCCTCTTCCTTGCCCATCGACACCCAGGTGTCGGTGACGACGACGTCGGCACCGGCGGCCGCCTCGTTCGGGTCGGTGTAGAGCGTGACCGAGCCACCGGTCTCGGCGGCGCGGCGGTCGGCGTCGGCGATCACGTCGTCGCGCGGGGCGTACGCCTCGGGCGACGCGACGCGCACGTGCATCCCGGCGGTCACCCCGGCGAGGACGTACGAATGCGCCATGTTCGACATGCCGTCGCCGAAGAACGCCAGGGTGAGGCCCTTCAGGTCCCCCTTGTGCTCCTTGATGGTGAGGAGATCGGCCAGCAGCTGGCACGGGTGGAAGTCGTCGCTGAGCGCGTTGATGACCGGCACCCGCGTGCCCTGGGCCATCTCCTCGAGGCCGGCCTGAGCGTAGGTGCGCCAGACGATGGCGGCGACCTGGCGCTCCAGCACGCGGGCGGTGTCGGCGGGCGTCTCCTTGCCGCCGAGCTGGCTGTTGGCCGTCGAGATGATCAGCGGAGAACCGCCGAGGTCGGCGATCCCGACAGCGAAGGACACCCGCGTGCGCGTGGACGACTTGTCGAAGATGACCGCGACCGTCTGCGGGCCTTCGAGGGTCTTCAGCTTCCAGCGGTCCTTCTTCAGAGCCATCGCGAGATCGAGGATCTCGTCCTGCTCGGCCTGGGTCAGATCATCGTCGCGCAGCAGGTGGCGGGTCATGCGTGGACCTCCGTCGTGTTCTCGAGCAGCAGGGCGTCCGCGACGGTGCTCAGCGCGTGCGCGAACAGCGACACGAACTCGTCGATCTCGACATCGCCGATCGTGAGGGCGGGGACGAGGCGGATCGTCTCGTCATTGGGCGCGTTGATGATCAGGCCGTGCTCCTGAGCCGCCGCGACCACCGCCTTCGCGATCGGGTGGGTCAGCGCGACGCCGAGCAGCAGGCCGCGGCCTCGCACGCCGCCGATGAGGTCGGAGTCGATGCCGAGGATCGCCGTACGGAGCTGCTCCCCGCGCTCAGCCGCGTTCTCGACCAGTCCGGCGCGCTCGATCTCGCCGAGCACGGCGCCCGCCACCGCGGTGCCGAGGGCGTTGCCGCCGAACGTCGAGCCGTGGGTCCCGGGATAGAACAGGTCGCTCGCCGCGCCGAAGGTGATCATGGCGCCGATCGGGAAGCCGCCGCCCATGCCCTTGGCCACGGTGATGGCGTCCGGCACGATGCCGGCGTGCTGGAACGCGAACCACTCCCCGGTGCGCCCGGCGCCGGTCTGGATCTCGTCCACGATGAGCAGCGCGCCGTGGCTGCGGGTGATCTCGCGCGCGGCCTGCAGGAATCCCTCGGGCAGGTCGATGACGCCGGCCTCGCCCTTGACCGGCTCGACGAACAGCGCCGCGACGCGGTCGTCCATCGCCGCCTCGAGTGCCTCGACCGAGGAGTCGATGAACTCGACCCCCGGCGTCATCGGCAGGAACGGCTCCTGCATCCAGGGCTTGCCGGTGAGGGCGAGCGTGCCCATGGTCCGGCCGTGGAAGGCGTCCTTCAGCGCGAGGATGCGCGGACGATCCGCTCCGCCGTGCAGGCGCGCCAGCTTGAAGGCCGCCTCGTTCGCCTCGGCGCCGGAGTTGCCGAAGTACACCCGGCCGCTCTCCCCCGTGCCCGCCAGACGCTTCAGGCGCGCCGCGAGCTCGAGCTGCGGCGGAGTCGCGAAGTAGTTGGACACGTGCGCGAGCGTCGCGGCCTGCGTCGCGATCGCCTCGACGAACACCGGATGCGCGTGGCCGAGCGAGTCGACCGCGATCCCCGCGAGGAAGTCGAGGTAGCGCTTGCCGTCGGCATCCCACAGGTACGAGCCCTCGCCGCGGACGAGCATCGCCATCCGCTCGCCGAAGCTGCGGACCAGGTCGCGCCCCGCGTCATCCTGCCACGCCATCACAGCACCACCTCTGTTCCGATTCCCTTGCTGGTGAAGATCTCCACGAGCACCGAGTGCGGCACCCGCCCGTCGATGATCGCGGCCGTCGGCACGCCGCCCTCGACGGCTTCCAGGCAGGCCTGCATCTTCGGGATCATGCCCGACTCGAGCGTCGGCAGCATCGCCGTGAGCTCGGCCGAGGTCAGGTGCGAGACGAGCGAGTCGCGATTGGGCCAGTCGGCGTACAGCCCCGCCACGTCGGTGAGGACGACCAGCTTCGCGGCGCCCAGGGCGACGGCGAGAGCGGATGCCGCGGCATCCGCATTCACGTTCAGCGAGTGTCCGGGGTGGTCGAGGTCCGGCGCGATGCTCGAGACGACCGGGATCCGGCCGGCGGCCAGCTGGTCGAGCACGGGCTGCGGATCGACCTGTACGACGTCGCCGACCCGGCCGAGGTCGTGCTCCACGCCCTCGATGACCACGCCGCGACGGCGGCCTCCGAACAGCCCGGCGTCCTCGCCGCTCAGGCCCGCCGCATGCGGGCCGTGCGCGTTGATCTTGGCGACGAGCTGCGGGTTGATCTGCCCGGTGAGCACCATGCGGACGACCGAGATCGCCTCGGTCGAGGTGACCCGGTAGCCGCCCTTGAACTCGCTCGGGATCGCGAGACGGTCGAGCATCGACGAGATCTGCGGGCCGCCGCCGTGCACGACGACGGGCTTCACCCCGACATAGCGGAGGTAGGCGATGTCGGCCGCGAAGGCATCCTGCAGCTCTTCCGAGACCATGGCGTTGCCGCCGTACTTGATCACGACGATCTGGTCGCTGAACTGCCGAAGCCAGGGCAGCGACTCGATGAGGGTGGCGGCCTTGACGCTGGCTTCGGCGGGATCGGTGTCCTGGATCTCGGTCATGAGGAGTACGCGCTGTTCTCGTGGACGTAGTCGTGCGTGAGGTCGTTCGTGAGGATCGTGGCGGTGGAGTCGCCGACCTTGAGGTCGATGACGAGATCCGTCGCCCGCGGCGTGAGGTCGACGTCCTCGCGCGGCGCGTCGGGACCGCCCGCCGTGCACACGCGGACGCCGTTCATCCAGACGTCCACGTCGTACGGGTCGAAGGCCGCCTGCGTCGTGCCGATCGCGGCGAGCACCCTCCCCCAGTTGGGGTCGTTGCCGAAGATCGCGGCCTTGAAGAGGTTGTTGCGCGCCACCGAGCGGCCCACTTCAACCGCGTCGGACTCGGATGCCGCGTTCCGCACCTCGATCGTGATGTCGTGGCTCGCGCCCTCGGCGTCGCCCTGCAGCTGCTTCGCGAGATCCCGGCTCACCTCGGCGAGCGCCGCGGCGAAATCGTCCGGGTCGGGGGCGATGCCCGAGGCGCCGCTCACCATGAGCGTCACCTGGTCGTTCGTCGACATGCACCCGTCCGAGTCGAGCCGGTCGAAGGTGCGGCCGGTCGCGCTCCGGAGCGCGGCGTCGGCCTGCGCGGCATCGATCACGGCGTCGGTCGTGATGACCACGAGCATCGTCGCGAGTCCGGGCGCCAGCATCCCGGCTCCCTTCGCCATGCCGCCGATGGACCAGCCGTCGCGCGAGACGACGGCGCGTTTCGGCCGCGAGTCGGTGGTCATGATGGCCAGGGATGCCGCCTCCCCGCCGTCCGCGGAGAGCTCGGCGATGCCCTGTTCGGTGCCCGCGAGCACCTTGGCCCGGAAGGCGTCGTCGCCGGTGCCGATGAGGCCCGTCGAGCAGATGAGGACGTCTCCGGCGCTTACGCCGAGCAGCTCGGCGGCCTTCTCGGCGGTCTGGTGGGTGGTCTGGAACCCGAACGATCCGGTGAAGCAGTTGGCGCCGCCGGAGTTCAGCACGATCGCCTCGACCACGCCGTCCGCGACGACCTGCTGCGACCAGATGATCGGGTTGGCCTTGGCACGATTCGAGGTGAAGACGGCCGCGCCGACCTTGAGCGGGCCGCGATTGACGACGACCGCCACGTCGGGCTTGCCGGTCGACTTCAGTCCGACGGCGACGCCGGCCGCCTCGAATCCCTGCGGTGCGGTGACGCTCACGGTGCTACCCCGTTGATGCTCAGCGCGGTGCCCTCGGGAAGGCCCAGCGCGATGTTCATGGACTGCACGGCGGCTCCGGCCGTGCCCTTGACGAGATTGTCGACGGCCGTCACGACGACGACGCGGTTCGCCGCGCGGTCGATCGCCAGGCCCATGAGGGCCGTGTTGGCACCGAGCACGTCGGCGGTGCGGGGGAACTCACCCGCGGGCAGCAGCTGCACGAAGGTCTCGTCGCCGTACGCGCTCTCCCAGGCCGCCCGGATCTCGGCATCCGTCGCATCGTTCGCGATCGGGGCCGTCGAGGTGGCGAGGATGCCCCGCGACATGGGCACGAGCACGGGCGTGAACGAGATGCGGATGCCGGCGGGACCTGTTCCCGCGGCCGCGAGCGCCTGACGGATCTCCGGGATGTGCCGGTGCGAACCGCCGACGGCGTACGGGTTAGCTGAGCCGAGGATCTCGCTGGCCAGCAGATTGGACTTGAGCGCCTTCCCCGCGCCCGAGGGTCCGACGGCGAGCACCGTGACGATGTCGCCGGGATCGATCACTCCGGCGGCGACGCCGGGCGCGAGACTCAGGCTCACGGTCGACGCGTTGCAGCCGGGGGCGGCGATCCGGGATGCCCCGACCAGCCGGTCACGCTGCTTCGAGTCCCCGACCGGAAGCTCGGGAACGCCGTAGACCCACGGATCGTGGAAGTCGCCGCCGTAGAAGCTGTCCCAGTCGGCGACGGACTCGAGCCGGTGGTCGGCGCCGGCGTCGATCACGAGCGGGGTGGCGCCGAGGGCGTCGGTGTACTGCCCCGACTGACCGTGCGGCAGCGCCAGGAAGACGATGTCGTGGCCGGCGAGCACGTCCGGCGTGGTCTCGGACAGCGTGAGGTGCGCGAGCGAGCGCAGATGCGGCTGGTGCTGGATGAGCGGCTGTCCCGCGTTCGAATGCGCGGTCACTGTGCGGATCTCGACCTCGGGATGCGCGGCGAGGATCCGCAGGATCTCGCCGCCCGCATAGCCGGATGCGCCGGAGACGGCGACCGAATATGTCATGGATTCCACCTTAGAGTCTGGGGACGGGGGCCTGAGACGGCGACGCCCGCAGCCCCTCCTCAGAAGGTGCGCAGGGGTCGCCTAGAGTCGGCGGTCGCCCAGACGGCGTCGGCGCGCGGGAACGACGCTCGGAACGAGCGTCGAGAGTCCCTGGGCGGCCGAAGGCATGCGCCGACGATAGCGGCCGGGCCGCGGCATCCGCAAATCGGCTCCGTCATCCCGCGACGCGGGCGGCGCTCAGAGCTCGGCGATCAGGGCGAGCTCGTCGTCGCGCGTCAGCCCGGCGCGGCGGTCACGATCCAGCCCGCGCTCCCGTTCGTCCTCGAGCGTGCGCCGCAGCGTCTCGCGCAGCGGCCGGAGCTGCCCGCCGAGCAGGCTGTACGCGGCGTTCGAGCGGGTCCAGAACCCCGGCACGTCCTTGGGGAGCCACAGCGGAAGCGACCGGGCGCCGGCCCAGTAGGCGACGTGTCGGGACTCGAGCCACTCGTCCGTCGCGGCGACCACGGGCCCGTCGTGACCGGCGACCTCGCGCGCGAGGTCCACGAAGCGGCCGAACTCGACCGTGTCGCCGACGGCGTTGGCGACGCCGGTCCATCGCTCGGCGCCGACGGCCTGCACGAATGCGGCGAGGTCGTCGACGTCGATGACCTGGACGCCGCGCCCCTCGGGTTCGGGCACCAGCACGGCCTGACGCCCGGCGAGCGCGAAGCGCCCGACCCAGTACCCGAACCGGTCGGTGGGATCGCCGGGTCCGACGATGAGCCCCGGACGGATCACGGCCGCGCGGAATCCGAGGGCGGAGCGGACGGATGCCTCGGCTCGCGCCTTCGCACGCCCGTAGTCCTCTTCCTCATCGGGTCCCGGGGGCGTGAGCACCTCGGCCGTCTCGTCGGCGCCCGGGGTGTCGTTCTCCGCGTACACCGAGATGGTGGAGATGTAGGTCCAGTGCTTGACCCGGTCCCCGAGCGTGTCCAGGGCGGCGGCGACGTGCACCGGATTGGAGGAGATGTCGACGACCTCATCCCACTCGCGCGCCGCGACGTCGTCATACGCCCCGGGCTCGTCGCGATCGCCGACGACGAGGGTCGTGCCGTACGGAGCCTCGCGACCGCCTCGTGCGAGACAGGTCACGCGGGCTCCGGCATCCGCCCATCGCGCCGCGATGCGCCCGCTCAGCCATCCGGTTCCGCCCAGCACCAGCACGTCGGTCATGGCTCCACCCAATCACGATGCTCCGCCGGGCGCACCGCCGGCCGCCTACTCGCGGAGCGTCGCGCCGAACCGCTCGGCCGCCGCGGCCACGCCGGCGAGCTTCGCCTCGGTGGCCTCGGCGGCGGTGAGGGTGCGATCCTCGGCCCGGAAGCGCAGCGCGAACGTCAGGCTCTTCGCGCCCTCCGGCACACCCTGACCGCGGTAGTCGTCGACGAGTCGCAGCGACTCGAGCAGCTCGCCCGCCCCGCTGCGCAGTGCCGCACGCACCTCGGCGGCCGGCACGTCCGCGCCCACGACGAGCGAGACGTCCTGCGTGGCGGCCGGGAACCCCGACAGCGACGCGGCGACGACCTTCTCACCAGCGAGCGAGAGCACCAGGTCGAGGTCGAGCTCGGCGACGATGACGCGGCCGGGAAGATCGGATGCCTCGGCCAGGGCGGGCAGCAGCTCCCCGACGTAGCCGACCTCGGTCTCGCCGACCGACAGCACGCCGGTGCGTCCCGGGTGCAGCGCTGCGCGCTGCCCCTGTGCCACGTCGATCGTGACGCCCGCTGCGGCCGCGATGGCGCGCACGGCGTCGAGCGCGTCCGCGAGATCCGCGGCGACCGGTGCGGTGCCGGGCTGCTTGGCGACCGTGTTTCCAGCGAGCAGGACCGCCACGAACCGCGGCTGCGCCGGAATCGACGCGTCGAGCTCGGCGAGCATCGCGGCGTCCGGACGGACGGCCAGCGGGGGCACGTGCGAGGTGCCGTAGCGCACCCCCGGCTCGGGAAGGAAGACGACACCGGTCTCGAACAGCGCCAGATCGGTCAAGCCTCGCGAGACGTTGCGGTGCGCGACCTGCAGCAGACCGGGGACGAGCGAGCGCCGCAGGAAGGGCGCCTGACCGTCGAGCGGGTTCGCCAGCTTGATGCTGGGCAGCTTCTCGCCCGACGCCGAGCCGTGCAGGTCGTTGAGGTCGTCGGTGGTGAACGCGAACGACGGCGTCTCGACGTAGCCCGCCGACGCCAGCGCGTTCGCCACGCGTCGGCGGCCCTGCTGAGCCGAGGTCAGGCCACGGCCGGACGGCGGCGTGGGCAGCACCGACGGGATGCGGTCGTACCCTTCGATGCGGGCGACCTCCTCGGCGAGCGTCCACTTGTCTGTGAGGTCGGGACGCCACGACGGCGGGATGACGTACCAGCCGGCGGCGTCGTCCTCGGCCTCGACGACCTCGCAGCCGATGAGCCGCAGCGCGTTCTCGACCTGCTCGGGCGTGTAGTCGACCCCAATCAGGTGCTGCACGAACAGCGGCGGCAGCTCGATGCCCGCCATGAGGACCTCGGCGAACAGGGCGCCGCCGAACTTGTCGTCGCTGGTTCCGCCGGCGTACTCGACCATCAGGTCGGCGACGCGACGGGCCGCCGCGAACGGCACGAGCGGGTCGACGCCGCGCTCGAAGCGACGGGACGCCTCGCTGGGCAGCTTGTGGCGACGCGCCGTGCGCGCGATCGACACCGTGTCGAAGGTGGCCGCCTCGATGAGCACGTTGCGGGTGGATCCGCTCATCTCGGTCGTTCCGCCGCCCATGACGCCCGCGAGACCGATGGGGCCGGACTCGTCCGTGATGAGCAGGTCTTCGGGATCGAGCGTGCGCACCTTGCCGTCGAGCGTCTCGAGGGTCTCGCCCGGCGTCGCTCGACGGACCGTGATGCCGCCCTGCAGCTTGTCGAGGTCGTAGCCGTGGATGGGCTGGCCGAGCTCGATCATCACGTAGTTGGTGATGTCGATGAGGATGCCGAGCGACCGGATGCCGGCGAGCGTGAGCCGCGCGACCATCCAGGCCGGAGTGGGCTTGGTCGGATCGACGTCGCGCACGACGCGCGCGACGAACTCGCTCGCGCCGACCCGCCCGCGGATCGGGGCCCGGTCGTCGACGGCGAGCGGGAACCCCGCGCCCGGTGCCACGTCGTCCCACTCGCGCGCGGCGGGATCGCGGAACGCCGCCCCCGTCGCGTGCGAGTACTCGCGGGCCACGCCGCGGATCGACAGCGCGTACCCGCGGTCGGGCGTGACGTTGATGTCGACGGCGACGTCGTCGAGGCCGAGCAGTGCGATCGCATCGGTGCCGACAGGAGCGTCGATGCCGAGCTCCACCAGGCGCAGGATGCCGTTGTGCTCCTCGCCCAGCCCCAGCTCCTTGGCCGACGCGATCATGCCGTCCGACACATGCCCGTAGGTCTTGCGGGCGGCGATCGGGAACGGTCCGGGCAGCACGGCGCCGGGAAGCGTCACCACGACCTTGTCGCCGGCGAAGAAGTTGCGGGCGCCGCACACTACGCCGTGGACGGCGTCGCCGCCGTCGGCGGCGCGCTGTCCGTCGGGCGCGACCCGCACCTGGCACCAGCGGATCGTCTTGCCGTTGGACTGCGGCTCTTCGACGAACTCGAGCACCTCGCCGACGACGATCGGGCCCTGGAGGTCGAAGCGGTGCACGTCCTCCTCTTCGAACCCGACGCGCACGAGCGCCTCGAGGACGTCCTCGGGCGCGGCATCCACCGCGACATCGACGTACTCACGCAACCACGAAAGCGGGACGCGCATCAGACCACCATTCCGAACTGCTCGCTGAAGCGGACATCGCCCTCGGCCATGTCGCGCATGTCCTGCACGTCGCTGCGGAACATGAGCGTCCGCTCGATGCCCATGCCGAAGGCGAAGCCCGAGTACTCCTCGGGGTCGATTCCGGCCGCGCGCAGGACATTGGGGTTCACCATGCCGCAGCCGCCCCACTCGATCCAGCGCGCGCCGCCCTTGAAGGTGGGGTGCCAGAGGTCGAGCTCGGCGGACGGCTCGGTGAAGGGGAAGTAGTTGGCGCGGAAGCGCGTCTTCGCCTCGGGCCCGAAGAGCACCTTGGCGGCGTGGTCGAGGGTCCCCTTGAGGTGGGCCATCGTGATGCCCTTGTCGATGACGAGACCCTCGAACTGGGTGAACACGGGCAGGTGCGTCGCATCGAACTCGTCGGTGCGGTACACGCGGCCCGGGCACAGGACGTAGATCGGCAGGTCGCGCTCGAGCATGGAGCGCACCTGCACGGGGCTCGTGTGGGTGCGCATCACGAGGTGACGGTCGACCGGATCCACGAAGAACGTGTCCTGCATCTGGCGGGCCGGGTGGTCGACGTCGAAGTTCAGGGCGTCGAAGTTGTACCACTCGTGCTCGAGCTCGGGGCCCTCGGCGATCTCCCACCCCATGCCGACGAAGATGTCGGCGACCTGCTCCTGCAGGAGCGAGATCGGATGCCGCGCCCCAACCCGCGCGCGCTGCGCCAGGGCGGTGATGTCGACGCGCTCTGCTTCAAGACGGGCGGCGGTCTCGGCCTCGGCGAGCTCGGCCTCGCGCGCCGCGAAAGCCTGGTTCACGCGACCGCGAGCCTGACCGACGAGCTTTCCGAACTCGGCCTTGCGCTCGGGCGCGACATCGCGCAGGCGCGCGTTCAGCTGCGCGAGCGGCGATCCCTCGGCGGTGTGGGCGGAACGGGCGGCCTTGAGGCCGGCGGTGTCGCCGGCCGCGGCCACGGCATCGAGCGCGGCCTGGACCGCGGCTTCCACCGCCTCGGGCGTGATCTCGTGAGCTTCAGACACGAGAACCGAGTCTACCGAGAGCGGATGCCCCGGCCCGCCGCGTCAGTGAGCAGTGCCGTCGTGCGCGCCCAGACCGCGGTTCGCGGCCAGCCGGTCCGCCTCGTCGGCGCGCGCCTTGGCCTCGAGGATCGCAGCCGGGTTGGTCGGGTCGACCGCCTTGCCCCCGCGCTTGACGGTCTTGCCGCCGCTGGCGGTGCGCCGCGCGAGCCAGCGAGCGAACCACGACAGGGTGAGGTTGATCGCGAGGTAGATGACGAGCGTGACGACGAACAGCGAGAACAGGTACCGGTTGCCGTAGAACGAACCGAGGTTGTTGATGTTCGTGCGGATGATCTCGTTGTAGCCGACGATGAAGCCGAGCGAGGTGTCCTTCAGCAGGACGACGAGTTGAGCGACGATGATCGGCAGCATCTGCCGGAAGGCCTGCGGGAACTCCACCAGGATCTTGGACTGCGACTCGCGCATGCCCACGCTCAGCGCTGCCTCTCGCTGACCGCGCGGAAGCGCCGCGAGGCCGGCGCGGAGGATCTCTCCGATGAGCGCGCCGTTGTACAGCACCAGCGCGATGACCACGGCCCAGAACGCCCCGGTCGAGGCGACGAGGAGGATGAACAGCATCATCAGCAGCACCGGCATGCCGCGGAGGAACTCGAGCAGCCAGGCGGTGGGCACCCGGACCCAGGCGATGAGGGAGCTGCGCAGCAGCGAGAAGACGATGCCGAGGATGATCGCGCCGACCGCGGCGACCGCGGCCGCCTGCAGGGTCGCCACGACGCCGCGCCCGATCGCGCCCCACACCTCGGGATCGGTGAAGATGTTCCACCGGCTCCCGTCGAACATGCCGGGCAGGGTGATGCCGCCGGAGTCACGCGGTGCGGCGAGGGTGGTGATGACCCAGGCGGCGCCGGCGATGATGAGGACCGCCGCCACGATGGATGCGATCAGCGACACCCTGCGCGCGCGGGGGCCGGGAACGTCGAAGAGGACACTGGGGGCGCTCATCGTGACACCACGTACTTCTTCTCGAGGGCTCCGGCGACCATCCCGAGCGGGATGGTGACCACGAGGTAGAGGCCCGCCGCAGTGAGCAGGATCGGTATCACCATGTTGCCGTTGTCGTTGGCCAGCTGGCGGGTCACTCCGAACAGCTCCAGGACGAAGAAGCCGCCGGCGACCGACGTGTTCTTCGTCAGGGCGATGAAGACGTTGATCAGCGGCGGAATGGTCATGCGGAACGCCTGCGGCAGCACGACCAGCGAGACGGTCTGGCCGAAGCCGAGGCCGATGGACCGCGCGGCCTCGGCCTGCCCGACGGGAACTCCGTTGATTCCCGACCGCAGCGCCTCGGCGACGAAGGGGGATGTGTAGTACGTCAGGGCGATGAACGCCAGAACGATGAAGGGCATCCGGACACCGAGCATCGGCAACACGAACGTGGTGAAGATGAAGACGAGTGTGAGGGGGGTGTTACGCGCGATCTCGGTCCAGAACGCGGCGAACGTACGGAGCGCGCCGACCGGAGAGATCCGCATGGCGGCGATGAGCGTGCCGAGCACGAGCGCCAGTACGCCGGAGACCGCAAGCAGCAGCAGCGTCACCCGGAAGCCTTCCAGGAACGTCGGCCACAGCGACAGGTACTGCTCCAAAGCTCTTCCCCTCTTCGGTCCGGGCGCTGCCCCCGGATCCGGCTCTCACCGGATCCGGGGGCAGCACTGCATCAGTAGCGGTCGGGCGCCGGCGGATCGATGAACGGCAGCACGGTGCCGGCCGTCGAGTTCCAGGCCTCCTCGTAGCGGCCGTCCTCGTAGGCCTTCTCCAGCACGTCGTTGATCCACATGCGGAATTCGGTGTCCTCGAGAGTGACGCCGATGCCGTACGGCTCCTCGGTGAACGGCTCGCCGACGACCTTGAACTCGCCCTCGTTCTGGGCAGCGAGGCCCGCGAGGATGACGTTGTCGGTGGAGACCGCGACCACGGCGCCGCTGCGCAGCGGCTCGAGGCAGTTGGAGTAGGTGTCGGTCAGCACCGGCTCGGCGCCGATCTCGGCCAGCTTTGCGGCGGGCGTCGAGCCCGTCACCGAGCAGACCGGCTGGCCGACGAGGTCGTCTTCGCTCTCGATGTCGTCGTTGTCGGCGAGCACGAGGATCGACTGGCCTGCCATGTAGTACGGCCCGGCGAAGGAGACGACCTCCTTGCGCTTGTCGTTGATCGTGTAGGTCGCGATGACCAGGTCGACCTCACCGTTCTGGATGAACGGCTCGCGGTTCGCCGAGACCGATTCCTTCCATTCGATGTTGTCCTCGGAGATGCCCAGCTCGGCGGCGATGATCTTGCCGATCTCGACGTCGAAGCCCTCGGGCACGCCGGACGGGCCCATCAGGCCGAACAGCGGCTGGTCGAACTTCGTGCCGATGGTGATGGATCCGGCCTCCGAGAGCTCGGCCATCGTGGTCCCGGCCTCGAAG
The DNA here is from genome assembly GCF_001427145.1 of Microbacterium sp. Root166. Classification (GTDB taxonomy): domain Bacteria; phylum Actinomycetota; class Actinomycetes; order Actinomycetales; family Microbacteriaceae; genus Microbacterium. Next base: position 303,992 of record NZ_LMGL01000004.1, on the reverse strand, counting down.
GTAGGAGCAGCCTCAGGGGTGGTGCCACCGTCGTCGCCGGGCGTCTCGCCGCCCGAGGCGCATGCCGACAGTGCCAGGGCGCCGGCGGCTGCCAGCGCGATCAAGGGGAGTCTCATTCGCTTCATGTCTCGTCCTTTGCTGTGTGCGAGCCGCTCGTGACGGCTCTCCGTGCTTCCCGGCCGTGAGGCTCGGGACGTTTTCAGTGGTCGAGGATCTTCGAGAGGAAGTCCTTCGCCCGGTCGCTCTGCGGGTTCGTGAAGAAGTTCTCCGGGGTGGCGGATTCGACGATCGCGCCGTCCGCCATGAAGAGCACTCGATCGGCGGCCTTGCGTGCGAAGCCCATCTCGTGGGTGACGACGATCATCGTCATGCCGTCACCGGCGAGGCCGACCATGACATCCAGGACCTCGTTGATCATCTCGGGGTCGAGCGCGCTGGTCGGCTCGTCCATGAGGATCAGCTTGGGGTCCATCGCCAGCGACCGGGCGATCGCGACGCGCTGCTGCTGACCGCCTGAGAGCTGGTTCGGCATCTTCTGGGCCTGATTGGCGACGCCGACGCGATCGAGAAGCTGCATCGCCTTCTCCTCCGCGGCCTTCTTCTTCATGCGGCGCACCTGGATCGGCCCGAGCGTGACGTTCTCGAGGACCGTCTTGTGGGCGAAGAGGTTGAACGACTGGAAGACCATGCCGACATCCGCGCGCAGATGCGCGAGGGCCTTGCCCTCCGCGGGAAGCGGGACGCCGTCGATCTTGATCGAACCGGAGTCGATCGTCTCCAGGCGGTTGATCGCGCGGCAGAGCGTCGATTTGCCGGAGCCCGACGGCCCGATCACGACGACCACCTCACCGCGGTTGACCACGGTGTTGATGTCTTTGAGGACGTGGAGTTCGCCGTAGTGCTTGTCGACGTGGTCGATGACCACGAGCGGCTCGCCGCGTCGCACCGAGATGTTGGAGGTCCGAGGCGCCGGCGCCGGGGCTTCTGATGTCGCCATGTGTCTCACCCTAGGAGTCCCACCGGATCGCCACCAACGTTTGGCGGCACCCTTTACCGTTCTGTAACAGCCGGGGTGCGTGCGAGGTCAGCCCGCGGCACGCTGGGCGAAGGCCGTCTCGTAGAGGCAGACGCTCGCGGCGGTCGCCAGGTTGAGCGACTCCGCGGCGCCGTAGATCGGCAGTCGCAGCGACAGATCGGCCAGTGCGAGCGAGTCGTCGTCGAGGCCACGGGCCTCGTTGCCGAACAGCCAGGCGGTGGGCTGGGCGAGCACGTCGCGCGATGCCAGGAAGTCTCCCCCGCCGACATCCGCGGCGATCACCCGCACTCCGGCGGCCCGCGCCTTCTCGATCACCATGGGCAGCTCGACCCCCACGACGACCGGGAGATGGAACAGCGAGCCGGTCGTGGCGCGCACGACCTTGGGGTTGTAAGGGTCGACGGTGCGCCCCGTCAGGACCACGGCATCAGCGCCTGCGGCATCCGCTGCCCTGATGATCGTGCCGAGGTTGCCGGGGTCGCGTACCTCCTCGCAGATCGCGATGAGGCGCGGAGATGCGGCGAAGACCTCTCGCAGCGACGTGGGCGACTGCCGCGCGACCGCGACGATGCCCTGCGGCGTCACGGTGTCGGCCATGGCGTCCAGAACGCCCTCCGTGGTGAACAGCACCTCGATGCCCGCCTCGCGCGCGGCGTCGCGCACGTCGGAGTGGCGCTCCATGGCCGTGGGCGTCGCGAACATCTCGACGAGGGTGTCGGGCCGGTACAGCAGAGCCTCGCGCGCCGCCTGCGGACCCTCCAGGAGGAACAGTCCGGTCTCCTGACGGGCGCTGCGCTTGGTCAGCTTCGCGACCGCGCGAACTCGGGGAGAGCGGGGGTTCTCGAGCACACGATCAGTCTAGGGTCGGCCGGCCGGGCGACACGCGAGCGGGCGCACGCGAAAGGGCGCCCTCCGTGAGGAGGACGCCCTTTCGTGAAACGGATGCCGGGTGTCAGGCGCTCTTGGGGGCGTTGACGTTCTCGGGCAGAGCCTTCTTGGCCGTCTCGACCAGCGAGGCGAACGTGGCGGGCTCGTTCACGGCGAGCTCGGCGAGCATGCGGCGGTCGACCTGCACACCGGCCAGGTTCAGGCCCTGGATGAAGCGGTTGTACGTGATGCCGTTCTGGCGGCCCGCAGCGTTGATGCGCTGGATCCACAGACGGCGGAAGTCGCCCTTGCGCTTGCGACGGTCACGGTACGCGTAGACGAGCGAGTGGGTGACCTGCTCCTTCGCCTTGCGGTACAGGCGCGAACGCTGTCCACGGTAACCGGAGGCGCGCTCAAGGATGACGCGACGCTTCTTGTGGGCGTTTACCGCCCGCTTGACTCTAGCCATTTCTTCTTTTTCCTAACGTGCGTCGGTGCTCAGAGACCGAGGAGCTTCTTGGCCTGCTTGGCGTCGCCCGGGGCCAGGACCTGCTCCTGGTTGAGGCGACGGGTGCGACGGCTCGACTTGCCCTCGAGGTTGTGGCGCATACCCGCCTGCTGCTTCATCAGCTTTCCGCTACCGGTGAGCTTGAAGCGCTTCTTGGCACCCGAGTGGGTCTTCTGCTTCGGCATCTCTTCTTCCTTCGTTTCACTTCCCGCTCAGGCGGGAGTCTTGGGGGTCCTACTCGGCGGTGGCCGGCTCGGACTCGGTCTGGTTATCCGGGGCGCCGGTGCGCGCGGTGCGCGCGGCTTCCTTGTTGGCAGCGCGCTGCGCGTTCTGCTCGGTCTTGACCTCGGACTTGTTCTTGTGGGGAGCAACGACCATGACCATGTTGCGACCGTCGATCGTGGGGTTGGACTCCACGGTGCCGAACTCGGCGACGTCCTCTGCGAACTTGCGCAGCAGGCGAACGCCCTGCTCGGGACGGGACTGCTCACGGCCGCGGAACAGGATCATGGCTTTGACCTTGTCGCCTGCCTGCAGGAAGCCCTCGGCGCGCTTCAGTTTGGTTATGTAGTCGTGTGCCTCGATCTTCAGGCGGAACCGGACCTCTTTGAGGACGGTGTTCGCCTGATTGCGACGCGCTTCCTTGGCCTTCTGCGCAGCCTCGTACTTGAACTTGCCGTAGTCCATGATCTTGACCACGGGGGGCTTCGAGTTCGGGGCCACCTCGACGAGATCGAGGTCGGCCTCTTGGGCCAGGCGCAGCGCCACCTCGATGCGGACGACGCCGACCTGCTCACCCGCGGGTCCGACGAGGCGGACCTCGGGGACGCGGATGCGGTCGTTGGTGCGGGGATCGCTGATGCGGAGCTCCTTCATGCTGGGTGTCGGCCCCGCAACAGGACGTGTGTCATGTCACGGGCTGAAGAGGAACTCATTCCACCCGCACGACGCTGGAGCGCCGGCTTTCCTGCACCCGGTTCGCTCGCAAGCGACTACCCCGACCATGGAGCGGTCGGGGCGGAGTGCGTGACCCGGTAGCCTGGAGCGGCAAGCGCGGGTGGGATGTGATCCACTTTCGGTCCGGTGCAGAACGCTCCGGAGCCCGCACAAGTCTAGCAGAGAGATGCGCGTGACCACGATTCCTGCCTCCGATGACGACCGCCATGCACGCTGGGAGGAGCAGGAGCGCGCCGCGTCGGCCGCGACCCGCGACATCGCGGACGTCCCCGCGGTCGAGGTGATCACCACCGCCGCCGTGCACCTGATGAGCGCCGCGGCCGTGAAGGTCGGGCTCGCCGATGACCCCGCCACCCAGACCGATCTCGACGAGGCGCGCAAGCTCATCAACGCGCTGGCGGGACTCATCACCGCGGCCGCGCCGGAGATCAGCGACATGCACGCCCGGTCTCTCCGCGACGGCCTGCGCTCGCTTCAGCTCGCCTTCCGCGAGGGCTCGGTCATCGAGGACCCGATCGGCAAGGGCCCCGGCGAGAAGTGGACCGGACCGGTCACCTGACCCCGATCCCCAGCGCCGCCGCGCCACGGGCGACCGCATCGACGGTGCGACGGACGTCGTCCGCATCGGTGGCGTGATTGCTCACCGCGAAGCGCACGACCGTGCGACCCTGCCACGTCGAGGACGAAGCCCACACCGTGCCCTCGTCGCGGAGCCACTCCCCCAGTGCCGCCGTGCCGGCATCGTCGTCCTTCGCCGCCAGGCACACCTGCGTGAAGACGACGTCGTTGAGCACCTCGAGGCCGGGCAGCGTCCGGAAGCCGTCGGCGAGGGCGGTCGCGGCATCCACCAGCCCGTCGACCAGATCGATCACGCCGCGACGTCCGAGGGAGCGCAGCGCCGCCCACACCGGCACGCCCCGGGCCCGGCGCGACAGCTCCGGCACGCGATCGTAGGGATCCGAGATGCTGGCGACGGCCGGCAGGTAGGCAGCGTGCGCACCGAGGGACGCCGTCATCGCCGCCTCGTCCCGCACGATCGCCACACCGCAGTCGTAGGGCACGTTGAGCGTCTTGTGCGCGTCGGTCGCCCACGAGTCGGCGTCGGCCAGGCCCCGCACCAGGTGACCGAGTCGAGGGCTGGCCGCCGCCCACAGGCCGAACGCGCCGTCCACGTGCACCCAGGCGTCGTGCTCGCGCGCGACGGCGACCGCGGCCGCGAAGTCGTCGAAGGCGCCGGAGTGCACGTCCCCGGCCTGGAGCGCGACGACCGCCGGCCCGTCATGCGCGGCGAGGGCCCGGGCGAGCCCGTCGACGTCGATGCGGCCCTGGTCGTCGGCGCCGACGGTGGTGGGCGCTCCGATTCCGGCGATGCGGCCGGCGAGAAGGACGGAGGTGTGCACGGCGTCGCCGGCGAACCAGGCGAGCGCGGGGGCCCGCTGCAGGCCGGCGGCGGGGTCGTACCCGGCCCGTCTCAGCACCGCATCCCGCGCGACCACGAGGCACGAGAGGTTCGCGCTCGTCGCGCCGGTGACGAAGCCGACACCGCTGCCGGCCGGAAGGCCCAGGATGTCGACCAGCCACGCCGCCGCCACCTCCTCGACCGCGGCCGTCGCCGGCGTCGGCTGGCGCGATCCGGTGTTCTGGTCCCACGTCGAGACGAGCCAGTCCGCCGCGAGCGAAGCCGGAAGCGTCCCGCCGATCACGAACCCGTAGAAGCGCGACGACCCCATCGCCATGAGCCCCGGGCCCGATGCCTCGGCCAGTTCGTCCACCACCCGCTCCGCGCTCTCCCCATTTTCGGGAAGCGTGCGCTCGAGGCGAGCCAGGATGCCGTCGACATCGAGGTCCGGCCGGATCGGGCGCTCGTCGACGCCGTCGAGCCAGCGCAGCGCGTGCTCGTGAGCCGCCTCGAGTGCCAGCCGGTACTGCTCTTTCATCGTCGCGTCGTGCATCGCCGCCTCATCCCTGGCCACCTCCGCCGTGCCGATCATCCGCCGACGCGGTGCCGCTCGCAAGAGGACCGCGGCGATCAGGCGGTGCGGACGAGCTTCACGGTCAGCGAGTCGACCAGCACCGCGATGCGGTCATCCGCGGCCCAGCGCGTCGCAAGGCGCGAGAGCACGGCGTCGAGCTCGTCCTTGCCGAGGCCGTGGATGAGCTCGAGGCGCACGACGAGCTCGGGTCCCCGCAGCCGCGCCTCGGGATCCCCGGCCTCCACAGCGAGGTCGATCACGGCGAGCTCGCCGCCGATACTCTGCTGCAGCCCCGCGAACACCTCGGGCGAGACGAAGCTCGGCTCCCACGGAAGGCCCTGGGCGATCGCCCACACCGCGGGGCGACGCAGCACGAACTCCGTCGGCGAGCCGGGGTCGATGACGATGAGATCGGTGTCGTCGGCGGATGCCGCGGCCGCCGTCCGCGTCCCGTCGGCGGGCACCGGCCGGGCGGCGGCATCCCATCGCCGCATGGTGTCCACCGACGTGAAGACGGGCAGGACGCGTCGCCCGTCCGGCCCCGCCACCGTGACGATGGACAGCTCCTGGGTCTTGTCGACCGCGAGCCCGTGCGCGCCGATCCCCTCGTCGCCCTTCTCGGCGATGAGCGGAATGAGCAGGCGCGCCGCGCCGTAGGCGGCCACGACCTCCGCCTGGGTCCCGGTGCCGGACCGGAACGCCGTCAGCGCGGCGAGGAGCGCGGGATCGGCCGTGCCGTCGTCGCCGGAGTGCGGATTGGCGTGGAAGCTCCGCCCCTCCCAGGGCACCCCCGCCGAGTCGGCGCGAGCGTCGCCCGGGTCAGTGTCCGGCGACATCCAGCGCCTCGGCGAGCGTGAAGGCGCCGGCGTACAGCGCCTTGCCGACGATCGCGCCTTCGACGCCGAGCGGGACCAGATCGCGGAGCGCCGCGATGTCGTCGAGGCTCGACACGCCGCCCGACGCGACGATGGGCTTGGGCGTGCGGGAGGTCATCTCGCGCAGCAGCTCGACGTTGGGGCCCTGCAGCGTGCCGTCCTTCGTGACGTCGGTCACGACGTAGCGGCTGCAGCCGGCCGACTCGAGGCGGTCCAGGACCGTCCACAGGTCGCCGCCCTCGCGCGTCCAGCCGCGAGCGGCGAGCGTCGTGCCCCGGACGTCGAGTCCGACCGCGATCACGTCGCCGTAGCGGCCGATGACGTCGGCGGCCCACTCGGGGTTCTCGAGCGCCGCGGTGCCGAGGTTGATGCGGGCGGCGCCGCTCTCGAGGGCGGCCTCGAGCGTGCGGTCGTCGCGGATGCCTCCGGACAGCTCGACCTGCACGCCCTTCACCTGACGGATGACCTTGCGGAGCACACCCGCGTTGCTGCCGCGGCCGAAGGCGGCGTCGAGGTCCACGAGGTGGATCCACTGCGCGCCCTGCCGGGCGAAGTCCAGCGCGGCGTCGACGGGGTCGCCGTAGTTCGTCTCGGTGCCCGCCTCCCCCTGGGTCAGGCGCACGGCCTTGCCGTCGGCGACGTCGACGGCAGGCAGCAGGATCAGCTCGGGCATAGAGGCGAAATCGTTCATGGCTCCTCGTGCAGGAAGGTCCCGGACAGCACGCGCTTCCGCGGACGGCACGAGTTCAGAGGTTAGCCGTGCCGAGCCCGTCGATCCAATTCGTGAGTAGCCGGATGCCGGCATCTCCCGACTTCTCGGGGTGGAACTGCGTCGCCGAGAGCGGACCGTTCTCGACGGCGGCGAGGAACGGCTGGCCGTGGGTGGACCACGTGAGGGTCGGCTGCGGGAACGGCGACTGCACGTCCAGGAGCCACTTCTGCGCCCCGTACGAGTGGACGAAGTAGAAGCGCTCGTCCTCGAGCCCGGCGAACAGCCGGGAGCCCTCGCCGGGCTGCACCGTGTTCCAGCCCATGTGCGGCAGCACGGCCGCATCGAGCTCGGTCACGACACCGGGCCACTCGCCGAGTCCTTCGGTGTCGACGCCGCGTTCGACGCCTCGCTCGAAGAGGACCTGCATACCGACGCAGATGCCGAGCACCGGTCGCCCGCCGGCGAGCCGGCGTTCGATCAGTTCGTCGCCGCGGCTTGCACGCAGCGCCTCCATGACGGCCCGGAACGCGCCGACGCCGGGGACGACCAGCCCGTCGGCGTCGAGCACGAGGGCACGGTCCGAGGTGAGCCGCGCATCGGCGCCCGCGGCGTCGAGCGCCTTGACCGCGGAGTGGACGTTGCCCGATCCGTAGTCCAGGACGGCGACGACGGGGCGGGAGCTCATAGAGCGCCCTTGGTGCTCGGGATTCCCTCCACCAGCGGGTCGAGCGCCTTGGCCTGGCGGAACGCGCGTGCGAACGCCTTGTACTCGGCTTCGGCGATGTGGTGCGGGTCGCGGCCGGAGATGACCCGGACGTGCACGGTCAGCGCGGCGTTGAACGAGATCGCCTCGAACGTGTGGCGCACCAGCGATCCGGTGAAGTGGCCGCCGATGAGGTGGTGCTCGAACCCGGCGGGCTCGCCGGTGTGCACGAGGTACGGCCGGCCGCTGATGTCGACGACGGCCTGGGCGAGCGCCTCGTCCAGCGGGACGAGCGCATCGCCGTACCGCGAGATGCCGGCCTTGTCGCCGAGCGCTTCGCGGATCGCCTGGCCGAGCACGATCGAGATGTCCTCCACGGTGTGGTGGGCGTCGATGTCGGTGTCGCCGGACGCGCGCACGGTGAGGTCGGTGAGCGAGTGCTTCGCGAAGGCCGTCAGCAGGTGGTCGAAGAACGGCACCGTGGTGTCGATGCGGCTGCGTCCCGAGCCGTCGAGGTCGAGCTCGAGCTCGACGGTGGACTCGCTGGTGGAGCGTCGGAGGGATGCGGTACGCGATGCGGCGCTCATGCGTCCGATCCTACCGAGGCCAGTGCGTCCAGGAACGCGGTGGTCTCCTCCTCCGTGCCCGCCGTGACACGCAGGTGGTGCGCGATGCCGACGTCGCGGATGAGCACCCCGCGGTCGTACAGCCGCTGCCAGGTGATGGCGGGGTCGTCGACGCCGCCGAACAGCACGAAGTTCGTCCACGAGTCGTGCGGCGTGTAGCCCAGCGCCGCCGTGGTCGCGATGATGCGGTCGCGCTGCGCGGCGATGTCGTCGACCATGCGCAGCATCGCCGGAGCGTGACGCAGGGCCGCGGATGCCGCGGCCTGCGTGAGCGCGCTCAGGTGGTACGGCAGCCGCACGAGACGCAGCGCGTCGACGACCGCGGGATCGGCGGCGAGGTAGCCGACGCGGGCGCCTGCGAAGGCGAAGGCCTTGCTCATCGTGCGGGACACGATCAGACGCTCGCGGCCGGGCAGGAGGGTCAGCGCCGAGCGCTCTTCGTGCGGCGCGAACTCGTGGTACGCCTCGTCGACGACGACGACGCCCGTGCTGGCCTCGTACGCGGCCTCGATCACGTCGAGCCCCAGCGGCGTGCCCGTGGGGTTGTTCGGCGAGCACAGGAAGATGACGTCCGGATCGACGGCGGCGATCTGGGATGCCGCGTCCTCGGCGTCGATCGTGTAGTCGGCGGCGCGGGTTCCGGCCACCCACGACGCACCGGTCGCACGGGTGAGGAGCGGATACATCGAATACGTGGGCCCGAACCCGAAGGCGGTGCGTCCGGGTCCTGCGAACGCCTGCAGGACGTGCTGGAGCACCTCGTTGGATCCGTTCGCCGCCCAGATCTGATCCCGCGTGAGGCCGTGACCGAGGTAGTCGGCGAACCCTTCACGCAGCGCGGTGAACTCGCGGTCGGGATAGCGATTGACCTCGCGCAGGGCAAGAGCGATCGAATCCATGATGTCGTCCGCGACATCCTCGGGTACCGGATGGGTGTTCTCGTTGACGTTCAGGGCGATGGGAAGCGGAGCCTGCGGAGCGCCGTACGGCGTCATTCCGCGGAGGTCGTCGCGCAGGGGAAGGTCTTCGAGGCGTGCACTCACCCCTCCCATGGTAGAGGTCGCGGCGTCACCGACCCGGCGAGTACTCCGCGGGGATGGAGAGGCTCTGCCCTGCCTGGACCATCACGCTGTCGAGCGCGTTCAGACGCACGATGGAATCCACGACGTCGCGGGGGTCCGCCTGCGGCGCGACCGACTCGGCGATCGACCACAGGGTCTCACCCGAGGAGACCGTCACGGTCGTGAAGGACTCGCCGGCTGCGCCGGTGTCTCGCGAGGCCAGGGCGCTGCCGCCGCTCACGATCGCGACACTGAGGGCGATCACCGCGGGCAGCGCCGCGAGAACGGCCAGTGCACGGCGGCCGCGCACCGTCAGCCGCAGCCGCGTGGTGCGGGCGGGGACCGCGAAGACGGGGCCCGAGAACGGTGCGGTGATGCCGATCGTGGTCATGATCTGCTCCTCTGAGTGGGGAGAGATTCGCAACCGCTGCTCGGCCGGGAGCGGCGGATGCGAACCTCTGTACCGAAGTTATCTTCGAAGTTGTAGGATGTCAACACCGGATCCGGGGAACATTCTTCGAACGCGACACGCGGTGAAACTGCCTCGCGAGCGTCCCGTATCCGGATACGGTTTCGATAGGAGAACCCCACCACGGACCTCCGACATTCGAAGACCGCTGCTCCTCCTCGCACCGAGGAGGAGGGAGACAGGAGCCGGACATGAGCGACGCGACCGGGCGCGACAGGCCGCAGACGCGGCGGCGCAAGAGCCTCAGCGACAAGCAGCTGGCGATCCTCGAGGTCATCCAGCGGTCGATCGCACGCCACGGCTATCCGCCGAGCATGCGCGAGATCGGCGACGCCGTCGGGCTCAAGTCGCTGTCGAGCGTCACCCACCAGCTCAACCAGCTCGAGCTCAGCGGCTACCTGCGCAGGGACGCGGGCAAGACGCGCGCGATGGAGGTCCTCATCGACCTGCCCGGCAGCGCGACGGAGAACCCCGCCGACTCGGCACCGTCGGTCGGCGACGCCGCCATGGTGCCGCTCCTCGGTCGCATCGCCGCCGGCGTCCCGATCACGGCGGAGCAGCAGGTCGAGGAGATCTTCCCGCTGCCCCGCCAGCTCGTGGGCAAGGGCGACCTGTTCATGCTGAAGGTCTCGGGCGAGTCGATGATCGACGCCGCGATCTGCGACGGCGACTGGGTGGTCGTGCGGTCGCAGGCGACCGCGGACAACGGCGAGATCGTCGCCGCGATGCTCGACGGCGAAGCCACGGTGAAGACTTTCCGCCAGCGCGACGGCCACACCTGGCTCCTCCCCCGCAACTCCGCGTTCGAGCCGATCCTCGGCGACGAGGCGGTCGTCCTGGGCAAGGTGGTCGCGGTTCTGCGCGCCGTCTGATCACCCCGCGCGGGTGATCCTCCCCCGCGGAGCGCGCACATTCGCAAGAATGGCGCCATGAGCGACATCGAGACCGCCGACGCCCAGGCGCTTGCAGACCGCATCCGCGAGCTCGAGAGCGAGAACGCCCGGCTCGCCGCGGCGGCTCCTCCGGAGCGGACGCGCCCCTCGGGCGGGCGCTGGCGGGCGCCGCTCTCTGCCATCTGCATCGTGATCGCCGCGATCCTCGTTCCGGTGTCGATCGTCACCGCCTGGGCACGCGTGCAGCTCGTCGAGGAGAACTCGTTCGTCGCCACGCTGGCGCCGCTCGTGGAGGACCCCGAAGTGCGTCAGCTCGTCGTGGACGAGACGATGGACGCCGTCAACGCGAACGTCGACTTCCACCAGCTGACGGGCGACCTCTTCGACGGCATCGCCGATCTCGGACTGCCGCCGCGCGCCGTCCAGGCGCTCGGGCTGCTGCAGGCTCCGGCGGCCGACGGCCTCGAGAACCTGGTGCACGAGGGCGTCACCCGTGTGGTGGAATCCGAGGCGTTCGCCGACGTGTGGGCGACCACGACCCGCGCGGCGCACCGGGCGCTCACCACCGCCGCGACCTCGGACGGCGGCGGCCTCGTCGTCCGCACGGACGACGGCGTCGGCATCCAGCTCGGCGTGATCGTCGAAACCGTCCAGCAGCGCCTGATCGACCGCGGCATCAGCGCCGCCCAGCTCATCCCCGAGATCGATCGCGTCGTGATCATCGGCAAGGGCGACAACCTCGCCACCATCCGCACGGTCTACGCCCTGTCCAACGCGCTCGGCTGGTGGCTTCCCGTGCTCAGCCTCGCGCTGTTCGGGCTCGGCATCGGCCTCGCCCGTCGTCGGAGCACCGCCGTGCTCGGGACGGGACTCGGACTCGCGATCGGCGCCGGATCGCTCGCAGCGGCCCTGTCGGTCGGCAGCACGGCGGTCCAGATCGTCGCCACCGATCTCGACCTCTCGCCCTCGGCGCTCCAGGTCATCTACGGCCAGCTCGTCGCGGCGATGACGCAGACTGCGCTGGTGCTCGCGGTGCTCGGCGTCTTCGTCGCCGTCCTCGGCTGGCTGATGGGCCGGTCGGCGGCGGCGCGAGGGGTCCGCGGCAGCGTGGACGGCCTCAACTCGTCGGCACGACGCCAGCTCGCCGCCCGCGGCCTCGACACCGGCGGCTTCGGCGGCTGGCTCGCCCGATCCCGGGTGCTGGTGCGCAGCCTGATCGCGGTGGCCGCCGTGCTGTGGCTCTTCGCCCTGCGGCCGCTGTCGATCGGCGACGTGGTGATGGTCATCGTCGTCGCCCTCGTCGTCGTCTGGATCCTGGAGCTCCTGCAGCGGCGCCCCGACGAGCACGCGAACGTCGATCGCAGCCTCGACGCGCCGGACAGCGGCGAGATCGTCGATCCCGCCGACCTCTCCGCGCCGACGCCGCTCCCGAGCGAGGCGGCGACGCTCGATCTGACAACGGATGCCGCGACCGGGTCGGCCGCGGCATCCGCGAAGCCCCGGAAGCGCTAGACGGCCGCGCCGACCTTCTCGCGCACCGCGCGGGTCGCCTCGATGATGTTGCGCAGCGACTCGACGGTCTCGTCGTACCCGCGGGTCTTGAGGCCGCAGTCCGGATTCACCCACACCTGTCGCAGCGGGAGCTCGGTCGCCGCACGATCGAGCAGCTCGGTCACCTCGGCGACCGACGGCACCCGCGGCGAGTGGATGTCGTAGACGCCGGGTCCGACGCCGTGCGAGAAGCCCGACTCGGCGATGTCGCCGATGACCTCGCCGCGGCTGCGGGCCGCCTCGATCGAGGTGACGTCCGCGTCGAGAGCGGCGATCGCGTCGATGACGACGTCGAACTCCGAGTAGCAGAGGTGCGTGTGCACCTGCGTGGCGTCCGCGGCCCCTGCGGTGGACAGCCGGAACGAGCCCACCGACCACTCGAGGTACGCGGGCTGGTCCGCCTTCTTCAGCGGCAGCAGCTCGCGCAGCGCGGGCTCATCGACCTGGATCACGCCGATGCCGGCGGCCTCGAGGTCGGTGATCTCGTCGCGCAGGGCGAGAGCCACCTGGTTCGCGGTGTCGGCGAGCGGCTGGTCATCGCGCACGAACGACCACGCCAGGATCGTCACCGGACCGGTCAGCATGCCCTTCATGGGCTTGTCGGTCAGGGACTGCGCGAACGCGGACCACGAGACGGTGATGGGCGCCGGCCGTGACACGTCGCCCCACAGGATCGACGGGCGCGTCGCCCGCGAGCCGTAGGATTGCACCCAGCCGTTCTCGGTGACATCGAACCCGTCGAGGTTCTCGGCGAAGTACTGCACCATGTCGTTGCGCTCGGCTTCGCCGTGCACGAGGACGTCCAGCCCAAGGTCCTCCTGCAGCGTCACGACGCGGGCGATCTCCTCGCGGAGGAACTCCTCGTATTCGTCGGTGGTGATCTCCGCCTTGCCGTGGCGCGCTCGCGCCCGGCGGATCTCGCCGGTCTGCGGGAAGGAGCCGATCGTCGTGGTGGGCAGCACCGGCAGCCCGAGCGCCGCGTCCTGGGCGGCCACGCGCGCCGCGTCGTCGCCGCGGTGGAAGTCCTCGGCTGTCAGTGCGGCGATACGGCCGCGCACAGCGCCGTCGCGCACGCCGGGCGCGCTCCGGCGGTCGGCGAGGGCAGCGGATGCCGCGGCCACCTCGGTCGCGATGGACTCTGCGCCTTCGGCCAGGCCCCGCGCCAGCGTGACGACCTGCTGCGTCTTCTGATCGGCGAAGGCCAGCCACGACACCAGGCGCGGGTCGAGCCGCGTCTCGTCGGCGACGTCGTGCGGCACGTGCTGCAGCGAGGTCGAAGTGCCCGCCGAGACCTGCGCCGCGCCGAGCGTCTCGAGCGCCTCGAGCTTGGCCCAGGCACCCGCGAGGTCGCCTCGCCAGATGTTGCGGCCGTCGATCACACCGCCCACGAGGACCTTGCCGTCGAGGCCGTCGACCGCGGCCGGAAGTGCGCCGCGGGTCAGATCGACGGCGATGGCCTCGATCGGAGCCTTCGCCAGCGCGGTCCACGCCTCGGGCGCGAGCTGGGCGTACCCGGCGGTCACCAGGATCGCGGGGCGGTCGGTCGCGGCGCCGAGCACCGCGTAGGCGCGCGCTGCGGCGTCGGCGAGTGCCGCCGGGGTCGCGGGCAGGGCCTCGCTCACGAGCGCCGGCTCGTCGAGCTGGACCCACTCGGCACCGGCGGCGCGCAGGCCGGCGAGCAGCTCGGCGTACACGGGCAGCAGGTCGTCGAGGCGGCTGAGCGGGTCGAAGCCCTCCGGCGCTTCGTTCGTGGCCTTCGCCAGCGCGAGCAGCGTGACGGGCCCGACGAGGACGGGCCGCACGGTGAACCCGTCCGCCTTCGCCTCGGCGACCTGGCGCGCCAGACGATCGCTCGACAGCGAGAACGCCGTCTCGGGCCCGATCTCGGGCACCAGGTAGTGATAGTTGGTGTCGAACCACTTGGTCATCTCGAGCGGGAGGTTCTCCCCCGCGCCGCGCGCCGCGGTGAAGTAGGCGCCGAGACCGATCGACCCGTCGGCCGCGCGGTGCTCGGCGAAACGCTCGGGCAGCACGCCGACGGCCACGGCGGCGTCGTGGACCTGGTCGTAGTACGAGAACGACTCCGGGATCGACGAGTCGGTGCGACCGAGCCCCAGGGCGGCGAGACGCTCGCGCGTCGCGCGGCGCAGTCCTGCCGCCGTCGCCTCGAGCGTCGCTTCGTCCGTCGCTCCGGACCAGTGCGCTTCGACGGCGCGCTTGAGCTCGCGGCGGCGTCCGATGCGCGGGTAGCCCAGGATCGTGCCGCTGGGGAAGGCGGGGGTGGGTTCGGTCATGATGCGGACTCCTTCTCGAGCGGGGTGGTCAGGATGCCGGCGTCGCGGAGGACCGCGAGCACCGTGTCGTGGCTGTTGAACGCGTACAGGTGCACGCCCGGCGCGCCGCCGTCGACGACCTCGCGGGCGAGCTGAGCCGCATGTGCGACGCCGACGGCGCGCTGCCCTTCGGCGGTCGGCTCGATCTCGAGGGAGATCGCGAGCTCGGCGGGCAGCTCCTCGCCGCTGAGCTCGAGGGTGCGCCGCAGGCGGGCGGGCGAGGTGATCGGCATGATGCCGGGGAGGATCGGAATCGTGACGCCCGCCTCGCGGGAGCGCTGCACGAAGGCGAGGTAGTCGTCGGCGTGGAAGAACAGCTGCGAGATCGCGAGGGTCGCTCCGGCGGCCTGCTTCGCGAGCAGCGCGTCGATGTGCTCACGCGGATGCCGCGACCGCGGATGCCCGTTGGGGAAGGCGGCGACGGCGATGTCGACCTTGGTGCGGGGGGCTACCCGCGCCGCGCCCGGCACGCCGGGAATGGCGTACTCCGAGTACGGCGCGCGCTCGGCCTGCACGCGATCGATGAGCTGCACGAGCTGCGCCGCGCTCTCGAGATCGCCGAGGAACATGTCGTCCTCGGAGACCCCGGCGGGCGGATCGCCACGCAGGGCCAGGAAGCTCGTGATGCCGGCGTCGAGGAACTCGCGGACGAGGGCGTTGGCGGCGGCGAACGTGCTCCCGACGCACGTGAGGTGAGCGAGCGGCTCGACGTCGGTCGTGCGGAGGATGTGGCTGAGCAGCTCGAGCGACCGGCCGCCGGTGGAGCCGCCGGCGCCGTAGGTGACCGAGATGAATCGCGGGCCGGACGCCGCCAGCCGGCGGATCGTCTCGTGGAGGGCGGGCACCCGCGCATCCGAACGAGGCGGGTAGACCTCGAACGAGAACGGCAGCGGCGGAGCACTGAGATCGATCGACATGGCGTTCTTCTCGGATCGGGGCGGACTGAACTGGCCGGGCGGCCGCGGACACTCGTGCACGCACGGGTCTCCGTGGGCGCTGCGTCATCGCGGGCGGGTGCCGGGCTCGGCTGTCGCTCCTGCCCGGTTCCGCGAACTCAGTTCGCGGTGTCCTCACGGACGACCGGGCGACGATGGGTCCAAGGTAGCGGAGCCCGTTCCGCAAGGCCCTCCCTGTGACCTAGTGTTTCGCCGTAGCGTGGGGTCGTGACGAGCGCGAAACCCTATGGAACCTGGCCCTCCCCGCTGACAGCGGAGGCGGTGTCCGCCGCATCGCCGCGGTGGGACGGCGCCCGCTTCGTCGGCGACGAGATCTGGTGGGGCGACTCCGTGCCGGAGGAGGGCGGGCGCACCGCGGTGCGCCGGCGCGCGGCATCCGGTGAGGTCTCCGACGTGATCGCCGCTCCCTGGAGCGCCCGCTCCCGCGTGCACGAGTACGGCGGCGGGTCGTGGACCACCCTCGACGACGACTCGCTGGTCTTCGTCGAGAAGGCCGACCAGCGCGTCTGGCGCGTCGCTCCGGGCGAGAAGCCGCGGCCGCTGACGGCGCAGTCGGGCGACGTGCGCTACGGCGGCCTGACGTGGGAGCGCGGAAGCCTGCTCGCCGTCCGGGAGCGTCACAGCGGCTCCGGCTCGCTGCATCGCGACATCGTGCAGATCCCGGTGGACGGCAGCGCCGTGCGGGAGCCGTCGGCGGTCGTGTCGCTCGCCGAGGACAGCCGCTTCCTCGCCCACCCCACGCTGTCGCCCGACGGCACGCATCTAGCCTGGATCGCCTGGGACCACCCCGACATGGCCTGGGACCGTGCGGAGCTCCGCGTCGGCCGCCTCGAGGACGGCGTGGTGGCCGAGTGGGCCACGGTGGCAGGCGGGTCCTCGGCTCCGCTGCAGCCGATCTGGATGGACGACGACGACCTGCTCTACGCCGATGACCCGACCGGGCGCTGGAACCTCTGGCGTCTGCGGCTGACGGCGGACCTGCATTGCGAGCACACCGCCCCCGCCGACGCCGACACCGGCGGACCGCTGTGGACCCTGGGCCAGCGGTGGTTCGCTCTGCTCGACGACGGCCGCATCGTGGCCGTGCGCACCCACGGTGCGGACGAGCTCGTTGTCATCGGGACCGACGGTGCGGTCAGCGGTCTGCCGTGCGATGCGATCACCGGGATCTCCATCGAAGACGTCCGCGGCTCGCGCGTCCTGATCAGCGGCGCCGGACCCGACGGTCCCGCACTGTGGGTGCTGGACGTCGACGATCCCGCCGCTGCGGAGCTGGTCGCCGGCGGCGACTCATCGTGGGGGCGGGAGTGGATGCCGCAGGCCCGTGCCGTCACGGTCGACGGCCCCCACGGATCCGTCCACGCCTTCGACTATCCGCCGACCAACCCCGATGTGACCGCGCCGGACGGCGAGCTGCCGCCCTACGTCGTCTTCGTCCACGGTGGCCCGACCGACCATGTCGGCGGCGCGGCATCGGCGAAGATCGCGTACCTCACCAGCCGCGGCATCGGCGTACTGGACGTGAACTACGGCGGATCCAGCGGGTACGGCCGCGCCTATCGCGAGCGCCTCCGCGGGCAATGGGGGGTGGTCGACGTCGACGACGTCATCGCCGCCGCGACGGGTCACGCGGACGCGGGGCACGCCGACCCTCAGCGGCTGGCGATCGCCGGCGGCTCCGCCGGCGGCTGGACGGTGCTGTGCGCGCTGACCGGTTCGGATGCCTTCGCCGCGGGCATCAGCCGGTATGGCGTGGCCGACCTCCGGGCCCTGGCCGAGGATACGCACGACTTCGAAGCCCACTACCTGGACGGCCTGGTCGGTCCGCTGCCGGCCGCGAGCGCCCTGTACGTGGCACGATCGCCGCTCGCGCGCCTGGACCGCTTGAGCACCCCGCTGCTCATCGAGCAGGGGCTCGACGACGCGGTGGTGCCGCCGGCGCAGTCCGAGGCAGTGCGCGATGCACTGAAGGCGCGAGGGATCCCCCACGCCTACCTGGCCTTCGAGGGCGAGGGGCACGGCTTCCGCCGCCGCGAGACCGTGATCCGCCAGCTCGAGGCGGAGGTGGCGTTCCTCGGTCAGGTCTTCGGCTTCGACCTTCCGGGCATCCCGGCGCTCGAACTCGACTGATCGCGCGGCGGGTCAGCGAACGAAAGGCGCCAGGCGCGAGGCCAGGTGCTCGCCGACGCGTGCGCTGACCGCCGTGCCGCCCTCCTCGTGGCCCTGAGCGAGGATCATGCCCTGCTCGTGGATGGCCGAGACCAGGTCGCCCCGGTCGTAGGGGATCAGGACATCGATCTCGACCGCCGGCAGCGGCAGCGCGGCCTCGATGGCGGCGCGCAGCTCGTCGATGCCCTCGCCCGTGCGCGAGGACGCGAACAGCGCCTTCGGCTCGAGTCCGCGGAGCAGCAGCCGGGTGTCCTCGTCGACCAGGTCGGACTTGTTGAACACGACGATCTCGGGGATGTCGCGCCCGCCGACATCGCCGATGACATCCCGCACGGTCGCGAGCTGAGCGGCCGGGTCGGGGTGCGAGCCGTCGACGATGTGGACGATGACGTCGGCGTCGCCGACCTCTTCGAGGGTCGAGCGGAAGGCTTCGACGAGCTGGTGCGGCAGATTGCGCACGAAGCCGACGGTGTCGGTGAGCGTGTACACGCGGCCGTCGGTGGTCTCGGACCGGCGAACCGTGGCATCCAGGGTCGCGAACAGCGCGTTCTCGACCAGAACCCCGGCGCTGGTGAGGCGGTTCAGCAGGCTCGACTTGCCGGCGTTGGTGTACCCGGCGATCGCGACCGACGGGATCGTGTTGCGCTTGCGCTCGGCACGCTTGGCCTCGCGCGCGGGCGCGAAGTCACGCAGCTGGCGGCGCAGCTGCGCCATCTTCGTGCGGATGCGGCGGCGATCGAGCTCGATCTTCGTCTCACCGGGACCACGCGATCCCATGCCCGCGCCGCCGGCGCCGACCTGGCCACCGGCCTGACGGCTCATCGAGTCACCCCAGCCGCGCAGTCGCGGAAGGAGGTACTCAAGCTGTGCGAGCTCGACCTGCGCCTTGCCCTCACGGCTCTTGGCGTGCTGGCTGAAGATGTCGAGGATCACGGTCGTGCGGTCGATGACCTTTACCTTCACGACGTCCTCGAGCGCGCGCCGCTGGCTGGGAGCGAGCTCGGTGTCCGCGATCACGGTGTCGGCGCCGACGGCGGCCACGATGTCCTTCAGCTCCTGCGCCTTGCCCCGGCCCACGTACGTCGCGGGGTCGGGGTGCGGTCGCCGCTGCAGCACGCCGTCGAGCACGACGGCACCCGCGGTCTCGGCCAGGGCCGCCAGCTCGCGGAGCGAGTTCTCGGCATCCTCCTGATCGCCCTGCGCGTGCACGCCGACGAGGACGACGTTCTCCAGGCGCAGCTGCCGGTACTCGACCTCGGTGACGTCCTCGAGCTCGGTCGACAGTCCGGGCACACGCCGCAGCGCGGCGCGCTCCTCACGGTCCCACTGCTCGCCGTCGCTGTCGGGGCGCGCGACCGTCGCCTCGTCCTGGAGCGCCTGGGCGGCACCGAACACGCGCACTCCGGAACGCGCCTCAGCACGTGCCAGCACGCGATCCACCGGGTCCACCGGAGTCTCGTCGGTGCTGGGGGGTGTCGTCGTATCCGTCATGAGTTCCTTCCGAGGATGCCGTTTTCCGCCGTTCATCGGCGGGTTCGCGGCATCCGTGAATTCTACGCTTGCCTCCGGGGCTCCGCCTCGTTCCTCAGGATTGCCTGAGCACTCCCGAGAGGGCGAGGACCTCCGCTACGCTCGAAACCCATGGGAGGCGATCACTACTTCAGCGCTTCCCCCGCCAGCGCAGAGAACCTGCGTCGTGTCCGCGTCACGCTCGCCGGACGCGACGTCGAGGTGACCACGGCCGGCGGGGTGTTCAGTCCCGATCACGTCGACTCGGGCACCGCCGTGCTGCTGTCGAACACTCCCCCGCCACCTCCCGGCGGGAACCTGCTCGATCTCGGGTGCGGCTGGGGCCCGATCGCACTGACACTCGCGATGGAAGCGCCGCGCGCCACGGTGTGGGCGGTGGACGTCAACGAGCGTGCGCTCGACCTCGTCCGCCGCAACGCCGACGCGCTGGGCCTGTCCAATGTCAACGCCGTGCTGCCCGACGATGTTCCCGACGACATCGTCTTCCGGACCATCCGCTCGAACCCGCCGATCCGGGTCGGCAAGAACGAGCTGCACGGACTGCTCGAACGCTGGATGCCCCGGCTCGACGAGCGGGCGGACGCCTGGCTGGTCGTGCAGCGCAACCTCGGGTCGGATTCGCTGCAGCGCTGGCTGGCCGCGACGTTCGAGGACGGCTACAGCGTCCATCGCGCCGCCACCGGACGCGGCTTCCGCGTGATCAAGGTTCGCCGGCACGGGTCGCCCCGCAGCGGGCCGATCACGCTGCCCTGACGGCGTTCCCGGACCTGGCTCAGGCGAGCGAGACCTCGCCGGAGTACACCAGCGTCGCCGGTCCCGACAGCAGCACGTGGCGCTCACCGTCGACCTCGGGCATGCGGACGGCGAGGGTGCCGCCGGGCACCTCGACGCTCCAGTGGTCCGGCGCCGCCTGCCCGGCCCAGTGCCGCACCGCCAGGGCGGCCGCGGCCACCCCGGTGCCGCAGCTCAGGGTCTCCCCGACGCCGCGCTCGAAGACCCGCATGCGGATCGAACCCACGCCGTCGCGCACCAGCGGGTCGCTCGGCACCACGAACTCGACGTTCGCGCCGCGAGGCGGCTCGGGGTGCAGCTGCGGCAGCACGGTGAGATCCAGGCCCTCCAGCTCGCGGTGATCGGGAAGCGCGACGACGATGTGCGGGTTGCCCACGTCGATGCCCAGCCCCGGCCGCGGTGCGCCGATGCCCCGAGCGCGCACCAGGACGTCGTCCTGCTCCACGCGCCATGGGCCGAGGTCGACCTCGAACCCCAGATCGCTGCGGGTGACGGTCTTCACGCCCGCACGCGTGCCGATCGCGAGCGGCCCTTCGTCGAGTGAGGCCAGGCCGGTGTCGGCGAGGTACCGCGCGAACACGCGGATGCCGTTGCCGCACATCTCGGCCTTCGACCCGTCGGCGTTGCGGTAGTCCATGAACCATTCGGAACCGGATGCCGCGGCCGGCGCGCCCTCGTCGATGGCGCCGGTGCGGACGACGCGGAGGATGCCGTCGCCGCCGATCCCGAACCGCCGGTCGCACAGGACGGCGACCTGGTCATCGGAGAGGTCGAGCGTGCCCTCCGGGTCGGCGATGATCACGAAGTCGTTGCCCGTGCCGTGACCCTTGGTGAACGAGATGGTCTGCGGCATGCCCTCCAGTGTAGGGGCGGTGATCCGGGGTCCGGTGCGTCAGGTCGCCGCGATGAGATCCGCCGCCGAGTGCCCCGGCGCTACCCACGTGACCGCGTCGTAGCGCTTGAACCACGAGACCTGGCGACGGGCGTACCGCCGTGTGAGCGCCTGCGTCTCGGCGATCGCGTCCGGCTCGCTCAGGTCCCCCGCCAGCTGGGCGAGAGCCTGGGCGTAGCCGATGGCGCGGCGTGCCGTGACACCGCGCTCCAGGCCGAGCGGGCGCAGCGCCTGGACTTCGTCGAGGAGCCCGTCGCGCCACATCCCGCGGACGCGCTCGTCCAACCGCGGCACGAGATCCTCCCTCGGGACGGCGACGCCGATGAGCGTCGTCGGCTCATGCCACAGCACGGGCTCGTCGGGCAGCGCCGCCCCGTGCGTCGAGCTGCCCTGCGCGAGGACCTCGAGGGCACGGACCACACGCCGCCCGTTCTTGGGGTCGATGCGCTCCGCCGTGGCGGGATCGGCGTCGCGGAGCCGGGCGACCAGCACGCCGGGGCCGAGCTGCTCGAGCTCGGCCTCCAAAGCAGCGCGCACGGCGGGGTCGCGCGGCGGGAAGCGGAAGTCGAAGACGACGCTCGAGACGTACAATCCCGAACCGCCCACGAGCACGGCGTCGGCGCCGCGGGCGTGGATGTCTGCGATCGTCCGGCGCGCGGCATCCTGATACCAGGCGACGGCCGCCTCCTCGGTGACGTCGAGCGCATCGAAGAGGTGATGAGGGATGCCGCGGCGCTCGGTTTCGGGCAGCTTGGCGGTGCCGATGTCCATGCCGCGATAGAGCTGCATGGCGTCGGCGTTGACGATCTCGGCCGGCCGCCCCGTGGACGCCAGCTGCTCGGCGAGATCGAGCGAGAGGGCGGTCTTGCCGGTGCCGGTGGCGCCGACGACGGCCCACAGCCGCGGCGGCCCTCCCGCCACGGGTGTCGTCACACCCCGATGCGCAGCGTCGGCAGTCCGAGGGAGACTGCGCGCGGTGCCCCGGCTTCGCCGGCGGGAGCGGGGATGCCGCACGACTCTGCCTGCGCACGGTCCCACGCGTCGCCGGAGCGCGTGCGGCGGATGCGCAGCGGCGCACCGTCGGGACTGTCGGCGAGCAGGTGGAACGGCGCGGCGTGCGTCACGACGACCGAGACGACATCGCCCGGACGCGGGACCTCGGATCCGGCGGGAAGCTCGAAGTGGACGAGCCGATTGTCTTCGGCCCGGCCGGTGAGACGTTGGGTCTCGGCATCCTTCTTGCCTTCGCCGTTCGACACGAGCACCTCCAGCTCGCGTCCGAGCTGCTTCTGGTTCTCTTCGAGAGCGATGCGGTCCTGGAGGGCGGCGAGGCGCTCGAAGCGCTCCTGCACGACCTCCTTGGGCACCTGGTCGGGCATCGTCGCGGCGGGAGTGCCCTCGCGGATCGAGTACTGGAAGGTGAAGGCGCTCGAGAACCGCGCCTGCTCGACGACGCGCAGGGTGTCCTCGAAGTCCTCGTCGGTCTCGCCGGGGAAGCCGACGATGATGTCGGTCGAGATCGCGGCGTTCGGGATCCGCTTACGGACCCGGTCGATGATGCCGAGGAACCGCTCGCTCCGGTAGGACCGGCGCATGGCCTTCAGGATGCGGTCGCTGCCGGACTGCAGCGGCATGTGCAGCTGGGGCATGACCGCCGGGGTCTCCGCCATCGCGTCGATGACGTCGTCGGTGAAGGCCGCGGGATGCGGGCTCGTGAAGCGGATGCGCTCCAGCCCGGGGATCTCGCCCGCGGCGCGCAGGAGCTTGCCGAAGGCGAGCCGGTCGCCGAACTCGACGCCGTAGGAGTTCACGTTCTGCCCCAGCAGGGTGACCTCGAGAGCGCCGTCGTCGACGAGCAGCCGGATCTCGTTGAGGATGTCGCCGGGGCGACGGTCCTTCTCTTTGCCGCGCAGGCTCGGCACGATGCAGAAGGTGCAGGTGTTGTTGCAGCCGACCGAGATCGAGACCCAGCCGCTGTACACGCTGTCGCGCTTGGTCGGCAGCGTGGACGGGAACACCTCGAGCGACTCGAGGATCTCGAGTTCGGCGTCGCCGTTGTGGCGAGCACGCTCGAGCATGCCGGGGAGCGAGCCCATGTTGTGGGTGCCGAAGACCACGTCGACCCAGGGCGCCTTCGTGAGCACCGCGTCCTTGTCCATCTGCGCCAGGCAGCCGCCGACGGCGATCTGCATGCCCTCGCGCTTGTCCTTGCGGGACTTCAGGTGTCCGAGCGTGCCGTAGAGCTTCCCCGCGGCGTTGTCGCGCACCGCGCACGTGTTGATCACGACGACGTCGGCCTCTTCGCCGGCGTCGGCGCGGACGTAGCCGGCGCTCTCGAGCGAACCTGACAGGCGCTCGGAGTCGTGGACGTTCATCTGGCAGCCGAACGTGCGCACCTCGTACGTGCGCGCCTGGCCGTCGGCGCCGCGCGCCGCGTCGGACGGCGCGATGATCGTCGGAGTGTTCGAAGGGGTGGTCATGATGCGTGCCATTCTACGAGCCGCCGATGAGAGGCCGCTCGGCGGCGCGTGCCCGTCAGCGGAACCGCACGCCGCTCGAGCCGCCCGGGCTCTCGTCCAGCGCCGCGCGCGCCGCCGACATCGCGAGCGAGCCGCCGTACCCGCGGCGCGCCAGCTGACCGGTGAGCCTGCGCAGGGCGGTGTCGCGGTCGAGGCTCTGCAGCGACCGCGCTTTGCCACGCGCGAACTCCAGCGCACGCTCGAAGTCGTCGTCGGGCAGCGAGGAGAGCGCCGCATCCGCCACATCGCGGGGAATGCCGCGCTTTGCGAGCGTCTGCGCGATCACCTGTCGCCCCTGGGCCTTGCGATCGACCCCGGCGTGGATGAGCTGATCAGCCAGCGCGGCGTCATCGAGGTAGCCGTACTCCTCCATGGCCGCGAGCACCTGCTCGGTCGAGGAGGCATCGAGATCGAACCCCCGCAGCACCCCTCGTGCCTCGGAGACCGAGAGCGAACGCGCGCGCAGCTTCTTCAGCAGCGCCTTCTCTGCGGCTTCCGTGTCGGGCGAGGCCTCCGACTCGTCGGACTTCGGGTGGCTGCGGTCGGCCGACCAGGTCGGGTGCCACGACAGGTCGGCGCGATCAGTGGCCGACGGATCGTCGGACACGGCCGTCACCCGGCTGCCCGGAGCGCGCTCGAACATCGCGTCGACCGCGGCGAACGCAGCCTGCAGCACCGGATCGTCCTCGGCGTCGTCCTCGACCGGCGTCGCACGCGTCGGTCGCTGTGGAACGCGGCCGCCGAACAGCGGGATCACGGGGGCGAGCGTCTCGTGCTCGCCCCCGTCGTCGATGCTCATGTCAGGCGGGGCGGCGCGCGGCGAGCTCGTCGGAGGCCGGAGCCTCGACGGCCTTCGGCTGGCCGATGCCGAGCTTCGCCTTGATCTTCGACTCGATCTCGGCCGCGACATCCGGGTTCTTGAGCAGGAAGTTGCGGGCGTTCTCCTTGCCCTGCCCGAGCTGCTCGCCGTCGTAGGTGTACCAGGCGCCCGACTTCTTCACGATGGTGTGCTCGACACCGAAGTCGATGAGGCTGCCCTCGCGCGAGATTCCGACGCCGTAGAGGATGTCGAACTCGGCCTGCTTGAAGGGCGGCGCCATCTTGTTCTTGACGACCTTGACGCGGGTGCGGTTTCCGACCGCGTCGGTGCCGTCCTTCAGCGTCTCGATACGGCGGATGTCGAGACGGACCGACGCGTAGAACTTCAGCGCCTTGCCACCGGCAGTGGTCTCGGGCGAGCCGAAGAACACGCCGATCTTCTCGCGCAGCTGGTTGATGAAGATCATGGTGGTGTTCGTCTGGCTGAGGCCACCGGTGAGCTTGCGCAGCGCCTGCGACATGAGTCGCGCCTGCAGACCCACGTGGGAGTCGCCCATCTCGCCCTCGATCTCGGCCTTCGGCACGAGAGCGGCGACCGAGTCGATCACGATCAGGTCGATGGCGCCGGAGCGCACCAGCATGTCGGCGATCTCGAGCGCCTGCTCACCGGTGTCGGGCTGCGACACCAGGAGCGCGTCGATGTCGACGCCCAGCTTCTGCGCGTAGTCGGGGTCGAGCGCGTGCTCGGCGTCGATGAACGCGGCGATGCCGCCGGCGCGCTGCGCGTTGGCGATCGCGTGCAGGGTGAGCGTGGTCTTACCCGAAGACTCGGGACCGTAGATCTCGATGATGCGGCCACGGGGAAGCCCGCCGATGCCGAGCGCGACATCCAGCGCGATCGATCCCGTGGGGATGACGGCGACAGGAGCGCGTTCGTCGCTGCCCAGTCGCATGACCGAGCCCTTTCCGAACTGCCGGTCGATCTGGGCGAGGGCCGACTCGAGGGCCTTCTCGCGGTCAACTGCTGAGGGCATGACGTGCTCCTAATGCTCGCGTTCCGTCGCCTGTAGGCTGTCGCGCTCCGCCCCGGTGGGACGGATGCTGCGACAAGGCGTGAGGTGTCGTTCTGACGTGGATCACGCTAGGGGTGGGCTCCGACATCCGTCGTTGCTCCTCCCTCACCGTGGACAGACACGCTGTCGACACCTGCTGTGCAGGAGCCTACGCGCCAGTCGAACAGATCTTCGACGACACGCCGTCCTGAGAGTCAGCGCCGCTTGGGCTCGAGGCGTCCTGCGCCGTAGCGGCGCTCGGGAGGAACATCGGTCTCCGCGCACAGCGCCAGCCAGACCTCGCGGGGCGCGAAGCCGGCTGTCAGGGCCTCATCGGCGGTGCGGTGGCCCAGCGACGAGAGCGCCAGATCGGACATCAGCGCACCGCCGCGCGGACCGAACTCGTCGGAGACGGCGCGCTCCAGTTCACTGCGGCGCATCTGGCGGCGTTCGGTCTGGTGCGCTCAGCGCAGCGAGAGCTCGGCGTCGACCGAGGCGACGAGGTCGTCGGGCACCACGTCGGGGAAGGTCTGCAGACCCTCGAGCACGGAGAGGCGATCGCCGACTTCGCGCATGATCGTCGAGATGGGCACGTCGAGTGCTTCGGCGACCGAGGCGAGGATCTCGCTGGAGGCCTCTTTCTGGCCTCGCTCGACCTCACTGAGGTAGCCGAGGGCGACGCTGGCGCGGCTCGCCACCTGACGGAGGGTGCGACCCTTCTGCTGGCGGAAGTCGCGAAGCACTTCGCCGATTTCCTGTCGAACCAGGATCATGGTGGGCCCCCTCCTCACTTCTGATTCCGCCGCTGTCCGGGAGGACAACGGTACATCACCGGATGATGCCAATCTAAACCCGCGAACTGGGGAATGGGTGGGAATCACCGAATGTAACGGAGAACCGATGCGCAGTGTTCCCGACCTCAGCCCGCGCTTGCTCGGACTTCGCTGAGAGCCGCTTGGAGCGCCCTGCTCACGGTCTGCGCGCGGATGTCCTCGCGGGAGCCCTCGAGACGCAGTGCCGTCACCGACTCGGCCGCGGGAGTCACCACGGCCACGAAGACCGTCCCGACGGGATGACCGTCGGCGTCGTCGGGACCGGCCACTCCCGTGGTCGCGATGCCGACGTCGACGCCCAGTTCCCGCCGCACCCCGGCGGCCATCTGGCCGGCGACCGAGGCGTCGACCGCTCCGACCCGGGCCAGCAGTCCCTCATCGACGCCGAGCACCGTGGCCTTCAGGTCGGTGGCGTATGCGACGACTCCGCCACGGACATGAGCCGATGCGCCGGGGACGTCCACGAGCGCCGCGACGACGAGCCCGCCCGTCAGGGACTCGGCCGTGCCGACCGTCCATCCCCGCAGCTCCAGCGCGGACAGCAGCTCCTCGGCGACGCTCACGCCACTCCACGGGTCCGGCGTGCGCCCCGCACCTCGGTCACGACGTAGTCGATGCCGCTGGCGACGGTCAGCACGACGGCGAGCGTCATCGTGGCGCCGTTGACCCACCAGATCCACTCTCCGACGAGCGTCCACAGCGGCAGCAGTGCGAGCGACAGGGCGACCGCCTGGACGAGGGTCTTGAGCTTGCCCATCCACGCCGCGGCGACGACGTGATCACTGGCGACGATCAGGCGGTGCACGGTGATGCCCACCTCGCGGACGAGCACGATGACGGTGATCCACCACGGCAGCTCGCCGAGGATCGACAGCCCAATGAACGCGAACCCGGTCAGCACCTTGTCGGCGATGGGATCGAGGAGCTTGCCCAGGTCGCTCACGATGTCGTGGCGCCGGGCGAGATAGCCGTCGATCCCGTCGGTCGCGATCGCCACGATGAACAGCGCGGCTGCCCACCACCGCAGCGGACCGTCGGCTCCCCCGTCGGCGAGAAGCATCCAGAGGAACACCGGGGCGCACAGGATGCGCACGATGGTGATGGCGTTCGGGAGCTGCCTGGGGATCGTCATGCGCCCGAGCCTAGTTGCCCGGCCGGATGCGATCCGGCCGGGTCAGTCGCGTCCGGTGAGTCCCCAGGCATCTTCGTCACCCTCGCTCTCGACGACCGGCAGGCCATCGAACTGCGTGTCGACGGCATCGGGGCCGTACGGGTCTGCTCCGGCCGCCGGGGCCGCCGGAGCGTCATCGCCGCGCAGCCGGGCGAGGATCGCCGGCAGCTGCTCGACGGTGACGAGGACGTCGCGTGCCTTCGATCCCTCGGAGGGGCCGACGATCTCGCGCGACTCGAGCAGATCCATGAGGCGGCCGGCCTTGGCGAAGCCCACGCGCAGCTTGCGCTGCAGCATCGAGGTCGAGCCGAACTGGGTCGACACCACGAGCTCGGTCGCGGCGAGGAGCAGCTCGAGGTCGTCGCCGATGTCGGCGTCGATCTCCTTCTTCTCGGCCGCGACGGCGACATCCGGTCGGTACTCGGGCCGGGCCTGCGCGGTGACGTGCTTGACGACCTTCTCGATCTCCTGCTCGCTCACCCACGCGCCCTGCACACGGATGGACTTGGAGGCGCCCATCGGCAGGAACAGCGCGTCGCCCTGGCCGATGAGGCGATCGGCGCCCGGCTGGTCGAGGATCACTCGCGAGTCGGTGACGCTCGTGACGGCGAATGCGAGGCGCGAGGGCACGTTGGCCTTGATCAGGCCGGTGACGACGTCGACCGACGGCCGCTGCGTGGCGAGCACGAGGTGGATGCCGCTGGCACGGGCGAGCTGCGTGATGCGGACGATCGAGTCCTCGACGTCGCGCGGGGCGACCATCATGAGGTCGGCGAGCTCGTCCACGACCACGAGCAGGTACGGGTAGGGCTTCAGGATGCGCTCGCTGCCGACGGGGAGCTTGACCTCGCCCGCCACGACCGCCTTGTTGAAGTCGTCGATGTGGCGGAACCCGAACGAGGCGAGATCGTCGTACCGCATGTCCATCTCTTTCACGACCCACTGCAGCGCCTCGGCGGCCTTCTTGGGATTCGTGATGATGGGCGTGATGAGGTGCGGGACGCCGGCGTACGAGGTCAGCTCGACGCGCTTCGGGTCGATGAGCACCATGCGCACGTCGGCGGGCTTCGCGCGCATGAGCAGGCTCGTGATCATGGAGTTCACGAAGCTCGACTTGCCCGAACCAGTGGATCCCGCGACGAGGAGGTGCGGCATCTTGGCGAGGTTGGCCACGACGTAGCCGCCGCCGACGTCCTTGCCGACGCCGATCGTCATCGGGTGGGTCGACTGCTGGGCGTTCTGCGAGCGCAGCACGTCGCCCAGCGTCACGATCTCGCGGTCGGTGTTCGGGATCTCGACGCCGATCGCGCTCTTGCCGGGGATCGGCGCGATGATGCGGACCTCGTTCGACGCGACGGCATACGCGATGTTGTTCGTCAGGGCCGTGATGCGCTCGACCTTGACGCCGGGGCCGAGCGAGATCTCGTACTGCGTGACCGTCGGTCCGCGCGAGAACCCGGTGACGCGGGCGTCCACGGAGAACTGGTCGAGGACGCTCGTGATCGCCTTCACGGCGTCGTCGTTGGCCTGGGAGCGAGCGACGTGCGGCGTGCCTGCGGCCAGCGCGTTGACGGACGGGAGCCGGTACGGCGACAGCGGCGCGGACGGTGCGGCCTCGGACCCGATGCCCGAGAGTCCGGGAAGCAGCCCGTCTTCGAGGGGGTCCCCGGTGTCGTCGCGCAGCGACGTGCCGGAGGCCGCCTGCTTCGCGGCGCCCGGCAGTGTCACGGGGTCGATGATCTCGGTCAGCGCGTCCGCCATCACCGGCGCCGGCGGAGTCTGCGGCTCGAACACCTGCTCGAACCCGCCCTGGACCGGCCCGGGCGGAAGCAGCGAGGTGAGGTCGTCCGAGGCCAGGTCACCCTCGGGGTCGGTCTCGCGGCCCGTCTTGTTGCGGCGCCACCACGGGATCGTGGGGTCCTCATCGTCCGCGGCCGGGGTCTCCGCCGCCGGACGGTCGGCACGGGGCTCGGCGCCGAACATCCAGGCGTAGAGATCGCCGAGACGGTGCCCGATGCGGTTCGGGGGCGTCTTGGTGATGATCAGGATGCTGAGCACGGCCAGCAGCGACAGCACGATGTACGCGCCGACATCGGTGAGCACCAGCGCCAGCGGCTCGGCGAGCATCCAGCCGAACAGGCCGCCGGCCTCACTGAGCGCAGGAAGACCCTGGCTCGGCTGCGGGCGGCCACCGGCGACGTGGCAGAAGCCGGCGATGGTCAGGATGAGCAGACCGAAGCCGATTCCGATGCGGCCGTTGTCGTGCACCGAGGACGGATGCCGGAACATCCAGCCTGCGAGAAGCAGCAGCAGGACCGGGAGGATGAACGCCTCGCGGCCGATCAGCCCGCCCACGGTGTAGGCGCTGATGGTGCCGGCGACCTCGTTGCCGATGAAGAACCACTCGTTGACCGCGCCGGCGACGGCCAGCAGCACGAGCAGGAACGGGAACCCGTCGCGGCGCTGATCCTTCTCGAGGGTTTCAGGTCCGAACGCGCGGAACAGGCCGCCGACGGCATGCGCCAGCCCCATCCAGGCGCGAACGGCCACCGGCGGCTTGTCGGTGTCGCCGACGTACCGCTTGGGTGCGGGCACGGGCTTCTTCGCGCGCGATGATGACGCGCCTGACGGCGCGCGCCCGCTCTTGGTCGGACTGGTGCTCCTGGCCATCCCCCCACGGTACGTCGGACTCCCGACTTTCCGGGGAACCACACCGGTTGTCGGCGGCCTCCGAGCGGGTCAGCGCAGTCGCTTGACCATCGTGTCGCGTCCGTGTCCGGCTTCGACCACCGCGAAGCCCTCGCTGCGGTACAGCGTCGCGGCGAAGTTGCCTCGCTCCACGCTCAGGCTGATCCGCCCGTAGCCCTTCGCGCGGGCATGGTCGCACAGCTCCTGAAGCAGCGCCCGCCCGACGCCGTGCGCGCGCCACAGCGGCCGCACGCCGATGATCAGCTCGGGAACGCCGGTGCCGAGATAGCCGAATCCGGGTTCGGCGCGCGGCAGCATCCGATACCACGCGGCTCCCACCGGCGCACCGTGGGGATCCTCGGCGATGAACCCCGCGTCGCTCGGACGCATCCACCCCGCGACGTACCTGCTGTGCTCGGACCCCGTCACGACCTGATGCTTGGGCCGCCCGTCGCCGGCTCGCCAGTTGGCGGCGTCCACGACCATGTCGCCGAGGAACGCGCCGTCCGCCTGAACGGCGGGTCGAACGCGGAAGGAGGCGGGCATGCCGCGAGTTTAGCCACGCAGCAGCCCGCCTCCGGCCAGATGTCGGGGTTCAGGCCTCGATGACGAGCGGCACGATCATCGGGCGGCGGCGCAGCGACTGGTTCACCCAGCGGCCGATCGTGCGCCGGACGATCTGGGACAGCGCGTGCGGGTCGCGCACGCCCGACTTGGCCGCCTCGGCGAGCGCCGCTGCGATCTTCGGCTTGACGCTGTCGAACACCGCGTCGTCCTCGGCGAAGCCGCGGGCGTGGATCTCGGGGCCGGAGATGACATTCCCGGTCGAGGCGTCCACCACCACGATCACCGAGATGAAGCCCTCCTCCCCCAGGATGCGGCGGTCCTTGAGATCGGCGTCGGTGATCTCTCCGACCGTCGAGCCGTCCACGTACACGAAGCCGAGGTCGAGCTGGCCGACGACGCGGGTGTCGCCGTCCTTGAGATCGATGACCGTGCCGTTCTCGGCGATGATCGTGCGCTCCGCGGGGATGCCGGTGTCCTGCGCGAGGCGGGCATTGGCCATCAGGTGGCGGTACTCGCCGTGCACCGGCAGCACGTTCTTGGGCTTGAGGATGTTGTAGCAGTACAGGAGCTCACCGGCCGCCGCGTGACCGGACACGTGGACCTTGGCGTTCCCCTTGTGCACGACGTTCGCACCGAGCTTCGTGAGCCCGTCGATCACGCGGTACACGGCGTTCTCGTTGCCCGGGATCAGGCTCGAGGCCAGGATGACGGTGTCGCCCTCCCCCGGCTCGATGGCGTGGTCGAGGTTGGCCATGCGGCTGAGGACGGCCATGGGCTCACCCTGGGATCCGGTCGACATGTAGACGATCCGGTCGTCGGGCAGGTCCCGCGCCTTCTTGTAGTCGATGAGCACGCCCTGCGGCACGTGGAGGTAGCCGAGGTCCTCGGCGATCGTCATGTTGCGCAGCATGCTGCGACCCAGCAGCGCGACGCGCCGGCCGTGAGCGGCCGCGGCGTCCAGCACCTGCTGCACGCGGTGGATGTGGCTCGAGAAGCTCGCGATGATGACGCGGCGGGGCGCCTTGGCGATCACCTGCTCCAGCACGGGGCCGATCGAGCGCTCGAGCGGCGTGAAGCCGGGCACGTCCGCGTTCGTCGAGTCGACGAGGAACAGGTCGACGCCCTCCTCGCCCAGGCGCGCGAAGGCGCGGAGGTCGGTGAGGCGGCCGTCGAGCGGCAGCTGGTCCATCTTGAAGTCGCCCGTGGCCAGCACGGTGCCCGCGGGAGTGCGGATGGCGACGGCCAGGGCGTCGGGGATCGAGTGGTTCACCGCGATGAACTCGAGCTCGAACGGGCCGAGCCGCTCGCGCTGGCCCTCGACGACGGTGAGGCTGTACGGCTTGATGCGGTGCTCTTTGAGCTTGGCCTCGGTCAGCGCCAGCGTGAGACCGGAGCCCACGATGGGTATGTCCGACTTGAGCTTGAGCAGGTACGGGACGGCGCCGATGTGGTCTTCGTGGCCGTGCGTGAGCATGACGCCGACGATGTCGTCGAGGCGGCCCTTGAGCGGCTCGAAGTCGGGCAGGATCAGGTCGACCCCGGGCTGGTGCTCCTCGGGGAAGAGCACGCCGCAGTCGACGACGAGCAGCTTGCCGTCGTACTCGAACACGGTCATGTTGCGACCGATCTCGCCCAGGCCGCCGTACGGCGTGATGCGGAGGGTTCCGGCCGCCAGAGCGGGTGGGTCGAACGGGGTGGTGGGCATCGTCAGCCTCCTCGGGATGCCGCGGCATCCGCTTGATTGTCGCGCCGGCGTGCACGGGAGCGTGCACCGGCGCGCGGTGTCATCTGGTGGTGCCCGAGACCTTCGGCAGCGCGCCGCCGGCGGCGGCGTTGCGGTCGGGGCGGAAGTTGGAGAAGTCGGCGCCGGGGACATCGATCACGAGCGCGAGCTCGTCCTCGATCTTCGCGGCCTCCCACTCTTCGGGGCCGACCAGCGGCAGGCGCACGCGCGGGCTGCTGATCCGGCCGAGGCCGTGCAGGATGTACTTCGCCGAGACCGTGCCGGGCACGTGCGTCATGACGGCGCGCACCAGCGGCTCGAGCTGCATGTGCGCGGCGGTCGCCGCCTTCAGGTCACCGCGGTTCACGGCATCCACGATCACGCGGTACGGCTGCGCAGCGACGTTGGCGGTGACGCCGATGAGTCCCGTCGCGCCGATCGCGAGGTGCGGGAGCACATTGGCGTCGTCGCCCGAGAAGTACATCAGGTCGGTCTGATTGAGCACGCGGCTGACCTCGCTGAAGTCGCCCTTCGCGTCCTTGATGGCGAGGATGTTCGGGTGCTTGGCGAGCCGCAGGATCGTCTCGTACTTGATCGGAACGCCGGTGCGGCCCGGAATGTCGTAGAGGATCACGGGCAGGTCGGTCGCGTCGGCGACGAGGCGGAAGTGCGTGAGGATGCCGGCCTGCGTGGGCTTGTTGTAGTACGGCGTGACGATCATGATGCCGTCGGCGCCGGCCTTCTCGCTCGCCTTGTAGAGCTCGATGGCGTGCGCGGTCTCGTTCGAGCCGCCGCCCGTGATGATCTTGGCGCGGCCGGCCGCGACGTCCTTGCCCGTCTCGACGAGGCGGAGCTTCTCGGCGTCGGTGAGGGTCGAGGTCTCACCCGTGGTGCCGGTCACGACGATGCCGTCGGCGCCTGCGGTGATGACGTCGTCGATGTGCTTCTCGACCGCGGGCCAATCGACTTCGCCGTCGGCCGTCATCGGGGTGACGAGCGCGACGAGAACCTGTCCGAAGGGGTTGCCCGAGTGCGTCATGAGATCAGGTTATCGGGATGCCGCGCCCGGCGCCGCCGCAGAGTGCGCTCACGCAGCGGGCCGTCAGCGCCCGCTCTCGCCGATTCTCGCGGCGAGGCCCGGCGGCACCAGCCGCGTGAGGCCGACCAGCAGCCGGTAGCGCAGCGACGGCACCGAGACGGCCTTCCCGCGGGCGATGTCGCGCAGCGACTCCGACACCACGTCGCGGGCGTCCAGCCACAGCGCGTCCGCGACGCCTTCCTTGCCGGCCTCCAGGCCCATGCGTGCGTGGAAATCGGTGTGGGTGAACCCGGGGCAGACCGCGGTGACGGTGACGCCCCGCGGCGCGTAGCGGCCGTTGGCCCAGCGACTGAAGGCGACGAGCCACCCCTTGCAGGCGCCGTAGGTGGAGCGCGGGATGAACGCGGCGACGGACGCGACGTTGACGATGCGGCCGTGCCCGCGCTCGAGCATGGGCTGGAGCGCCGCGTGGGTGAGGCGCATCGGCACCTCGACGTGCAGCGCGAGATGGCGCACCTCGTCGTCGATGTCGTTGCGCTCGAAGCTGAGCGGGAGCCCGAACCCCGCGTTGTTCACGAGCATCTCGACGGGACGCGAGGTATCGGCGAGGCGCTCCTCGACCAGCGCGCGCTGCGCGGGATCGAGCAGATCGGCACCGAGCACCTCGACCTGCCGTCCGTGCGCGGAGCGGAGCTCGCCGGCGAGCGACTCGAGCGCGGCCGAGTCGCGGGCGACCAGGATCAGGTCGGCGCCCCGCGCGGCGAGCTGGCGCGCGTACTCGGCACCCAGGCCTGAACTCGCCCCCGTGATCAGAGCGGTCCGCGTCATGGCTTCTCCGGCGTCGGGGGCGCGAGGGTGAGGAAGCGGTACCGGATGCCGGACCGCGAGGTGTGCCAGCCGGACGCCGGGTCGACCGCTTCGGTTCGCCAGTCCGAGCGCTCGGGCGCGGTGGTGTCGCCGTCGACGACGAGGTCGAGCTCGGTGACCTCCAGCAGATCGGCGCCGGCGATCGCCTCGCGAAACAGCTCGCCTCCGCCGATCACCCAGATCCATTCCGGGTCGCCTTCGGCGGCGAGGTCGAGCGCGGCCTCGAGCGAGGCGGCGCGCTCGGCTCCGGCATCCGCCCACGAGTCCTGCCGAGTCACCACGATGTTCCGCCGTCCCGGCAGCGGCCGGAAGCGATCGGGGAACGACTCCCAGGTGCGGCGCCCCATCACGACGGGAGCGCCCATCGTCATGCTCTTGAAGTGCGCCATGTCTTCGGGCACGTTCCAGGGCATCCCGCCGGCGGCGCCGATGACGCCGCCCGCAGCCTCAGCCCAGATGAGGCCGACGCGCGAGGTCACACCGCGACCGCCCCGCGGATGGCCGGGTGGTGCTGGTAGTCCTCGATGACGAAGTCGTCGAAGGCGTAGTCGAAGATCGTCTCGGGCTCGCGCGCGAAGCGGAACGTCGGGTACGGGTACGGCTCGCGGGTGAGCTGCTCGCGCACCTGCTCGACGTGGTTGTCGTAGATGTGGCAGTCGCCGCCCGTCCAGACGAAGTCGCCGGGCTCGAGACCGGTCTGCTGAGCGACCATCAGGGTCAGAAGTGCGTACGACGCGATGTTGAAGGGAACCCCGAGGAAGAGGTCGGCGCTGCGCTGGTACAGCTGGCACGACAGCTTGCCGTCGGCGACGTAGAACTGGAACATCGCGTGGCACGGAGCGAGCGCCATGTCGGGGATGTCGGCCGGATTCCAGGCCGACACGAGCAGCCGGCGGGAGTCCGGGTTGCTGCGGATCTGGTCGATGACGAGCGCGATCTGATCGATGTGCGAGCCGTCCGGCCGGGGCCAGGAGCGCCACTGGACGCCGTAGACCGGCCCCAGCTCGCCGTCGGCGTCGGCCCACTCGTCCCAGATCGTCACGCCGTGCTCCTGCAGCCAGCGCACGTTCGACTCGCCGCGCAGGAACCAGAGAAGCTCGTACGCGATCGACTTGAAGTGCACCCGCTTGGTCGTGATGAGCGGGAAGCCCTGCGACAGGTCGAAGCGGATCTGCCGGCCGAAGGAGCTGGTCGTGCCCGTGCCCGTCCGGTCGTCTTTGTGCGTGCCGTTCTCCAGCACATCGCGCAGGAGGTCCTCGTAGGGAGTGGGGATCGCCGTGGTCACGGCTGCCACGTTACTCTCTGGGGCTCCGCCCCAGACCCCCGGCTTGCTGACGCGCGCCACCGCGCCCTCCGGGTCCCGGCTCTGTTACGCCGGGAGCGTCACAATCGCGGTGCGGCGCCCGCCCGGCCGGAACAGATATAGCCTGATCAGTTGTGAACCTGGTCACCGCGCTCGTCGCCATCACCGCACTCCTCGCGGTGACCGTGGCCGCGGGTGCGTTCATCCGGTGGAGCCAGTCCCGGCCGCAGCGCCACATCGCGCACGAGGTGGTCGAACCGCAGCGGCTCGGCGCGGACGCCCTGGGCGAGGTGGCCACCCTGCTGCAGTTCAGCACCGAGCTCTGCGCCCGCTGCCCCGGCGTGCACCGCACCCTGTCGGACATCGCAGATTCGCATGCCGGTGTGCGCCACCTCGACGTCGATCTGACGCACCGGCCCGACATCGCCAAGCACTTCCACATCCTCCAGACCCCCACCACGCTCGTCCTGGATCGGGACGGCGTGATCCAGACGCGGTTCGGTGGGACACCGAGTCGTGAGGTGCTGGAGCTCGAACTGAACCGCCTCATCGCGGAGGGTGCCGATGTCTGACCGGACGAGCGCCACCCCTCGCGGCATCGACCCCCGCGGTCCCCGCTTCGCGGCCGGGATCACGTCGCTGCTGCTGCTGGTCGCCGTGTTCCTGACCCTGACGGGGCTGTCGACCGCGTACGGACCGGACGGCTGGGCTCTCTCGAACGCTCCCGTCGCCGAGCGCATGTCGACCCCGGGCTTCCTCCTGCTCGCCGTCATCGCGCTGCTGTTCCTGTGGGGAGTGCTCTCCCCGCGGACGGCGCCATGGGGTGTGCTCTACCGCAAGGTCGTCGCGCCCCGGCTCGCTCCCCCCACCGACCTCGAGGATCCTCGTCCTCCGCGCTTCGCCCAGGGGGTCGGACTCTTCGTGGTCGGGATCGGCCTGGTGCTCCACCTTCTCGGCGTGCCGTGGGCGCTCCCCGTCACAGCTGCCATGGCGTTCATCGCCGCATTCCTCAACGCCGCGTTCGGGGTCTGCCTCGGCTGCATGCTGTATCTCCTGCTGCAGCGCACGGGCCTCGTCGGACGAGCTCGTCCGAGCGCCGCCTGAGCGCGATCGAGCGGGCGGGGAACCGCCGTCAACCCGTCGCGCCGCGGCATCCTCCGCGGTTAGGCTGACCGCGAGGCGCCCGGCCTGCGGGCGCGAAACGGAGGCACCCATGACCGTCACGAGCGAAGCCACCACCGTCTGGAACGGCGGACTCTTCGACGGGTCCGGCGAGGTGACGTTCGTCTCGTCGGGACTCGGAACGTTCGATGTGAACTGGAAGGCCCGCAGCGAGGGATCGACCTCGGTGACCACGCCCGAAGAGCTCATCGCCGCTGCGCACTCGTCGTGCTTCAGCATGGCGTTCTCCCTCGCGCTGGCTGAGAACGGCACCCCTCCCGAGTCGATCGACACCACGGCATCCGTCACGTTCAAGCCCGGCACGGGCATCACCGGCAGCCACCTCAACGTCAACGCGGTCGTGCCCGGCCTGGACGCGGACGAGTTCGAGCGCCTCGCGCAGGAGGCCAAGGCCGGCTGCCCGGTGTCGCAGGCACTGGCGGGCGTCGAGATCACCATCGAGGCGACGCTTGCCTGAAGACCCTGACCGCTCGCACGACGGCCGCAGAGTCGTCGTCGCGGGGGCGTCGGGGCTCATCGGCTCCGCGCTCGTCGAGAGCCTGCGCGGCGACGGCATCGAGGTCACGCGGCTCGTCCGGCGACCCGCCGAGGAGCCCGACGAGGTCGAGTGGCTGACCGACGCACGGCCGCTCGACCCCGGCGTCCTCGACGGCGCCGAGGCGGTCGTCGGTCTCAACGGCGCCAGCATCGGCAGATTCCCGTGGACCGACCACTACAAGAACACCCTGCTGTGGTCGCGGGTGACGCCGACTCAGGCGATCGCGCGGGCGGTCAGGGAGCTGGGAGGGGATGCCCCGGCCTTCCTCACCGCATCGGCGGTCGGCTACTACGGCTCAGCGCCCGGCGCACGACTGACCGAGCACGCACGCCGGGGCGAGACGTTCCTCGCCGACCTCTGCGGTGAGTGGGAGGGCGCCGCGCGGGCCGCCGGCGATGATGCGCGGGTCACGCTGCTGCGCACGGCCCCGATCATCCATCCGAAGGGCGTCCTCGGGCCGCTCATGCTGCTGACGCGGCTCGGCCTGAGCGGACCGATCGGGCGCGGGACGCAGGTCTGGCCGTGGATCTCGCTCGAGGACGAGGTGCGCGCGATCCGTCACGCGATGGATGCCGGCATCGAGGGGCCCGTCAATCTCACGGGTCCGACCCGCGCCACCGCCAACGACCTCGGCTTCGCGCTCGCGCGGCGGATGAACCGGCCCTTCGTGCTGCGTGCGCCGGTGTGGGCGATGCGACTCGCGCTCGGAGCCGACGCGACCGAGGCGGTGCTCACGTCCGACATGGACGTCGTGCCGGCGGTGCTGCAGGAGTCGGGCTTCGTCTTCCGCCACCGCACGGTGGAAGACGCCGTCGCGGCCACGGTGCCCGCCGCGGACTGAGGCTTAAGCAGGACGATCGGTCCGTTCCAGCCGGATGGCCCGGCGCACCGCATCGCGGGCTCTTCGCCGATCCCCGGACGCGTCGTATGCGACTCCGAGTCGGTACCACGCGCGCCAGTCGTCGGGGTGCGCCTCGACCTCGGCCCGGTAGCGCGGGAAGAGGGCGTCGGCGTCCGCGCGGACCGCTCGCCCGCTCGGACGCACCGAGACCTCCTCCTCCGGCAGTCCGCCTTCCGCTCCGAGCCGCTCGCCGAGCCGCTGAGCGCGCACGCCGAACCACAGCTCGCGCCCGATCGCCCACGTGGCGATGAGCGGCAGCACCACCAGCGCCGCACCCATGGTCACGCCGACGGGGTCGCCGCTGGTCAGCAGCAGCCACGCCCGCTGGGCGACGAGCACGACGTACAGCGCCAGCAGCACCGCCATCACGGCGACGCCGATGCGTGCGCTCATGCGCCGGTGGCCCGTGCCACCTGCCCCGGGACCCCGCCCTCCTCGACCGGCGGGACCGCTGCCGGCTCGGCGTGCGCCCTGCGGATGCCGATGTCGAGAAAGCTGTCGAGGCCCACGACGACACCGCGGGCGGTCTGCGCATGGGCGAGCGCCAGCCGGATGCCGGGGGCATACGCGAGGGCGGGCTCGATGGTGTCGTGGGCGATCGTGAGCGACTCGCCCGCACCGGCGAGGATCGTCTCCTGCCGGGCCATGACGCCCGGACGGCGAAGCGAGTGGATCGGGACGCTGGCCACCTGCTGACCCCGCGCGCGCTGATCGACGTGCGGCGACTCGACCGGGCCCACGTCGGCGCGCGCGGCCGCGATCAGCTCCGCCGTGCGCACGGCGGTGCCGCTCGGCGAGTCGATCTTGGTCTCGCGGTGGGCCTCGACGATCTCGATCGACGGGAAGAAAGGGGCGGCAGCGGCCGCGAGCGCCGAGCCGAGGACCGAGCCGAGCGAGAAGTTGGGGATGAACACCGCGCCGGTTCCGGCGGCTTCGACGAGCGGACGGATGAGCGCGATGCGCTCGGCCGACCAGCCGGACGTTCCGACGAGGACGTTGATGCCGCGCTCGACGGCAGCGCGCACGACATCGATCGAGACAGCCGGGGTGGAGGCGTCGATCACGAGGTCAGCACCGTCGAGCTCGCTGAGCTCGGACCGGGACGAGAGCACCGAGACGACCTCGTAGGCGTCCTCCTGCTCGACCACCTCGCGGATGATCCCACCGAGCTTGCCGGTGCCGCCCACGATGGCCACGCGCGTCGTCATGTCCACCATCCTAGGGCGGGACCCGTCGCCCGCCCGGCGCCCCCGGCCGCGTCGCCGCCTACGCTGGAACGGTGGCAACACTTCGCGAATCCCCCGTCGACGACGCCGCCGCGCGCGAGCTGCTCGCGGAGTACTTCCGCTCTCGCGAGGTCGGCTTCGCGGCGCAGCACGTCGTCTACACCACGACCTTCCCCGCGCCCGCGGCATTCGTGCCTCCGGCGGGGGTCTTCCTCGTGCTGGACGACGACGAGGGTCGACCGGTGGGGTGCGGAGGCATCCGCCTGCTGCAGGACGGCGTCCACGGCCGGCGCTACGAGGTGAAGCACCTCTACCTGCGTCCCGCGACGCGCGGACGCGGCTGGGGACGGGTGCTCCTCGAGGGTCTCGAGAAGCGGGCGCGCGAACTGGGCGCCGACGAGCTCGTCCTCGACACGCACCACTCCCTCGAGGCCGCCGCGGCGCTCTACGGCCGCACCGGATTCAGCGCCATCGAGCCGTACAACGACAACCCGAACGCGAGCCGCTGGTACGGCAAGCTGCTGGGCGGGGAGCCTCAGACCGGGTAGACCTCGGGCAGGCCGGTGCGCATCTCCACCGGCAGGTGCGCCATGTCGTTGTGCGAGAGCAGCGTCCAGGGGCGACCGTGCTTCTGCGCGATGACGGTCAGGCCGCAGTGAGCCTGGTTCAGGGTCATCCAGCGCCAGTCGGGCGCCTGCAGCACCTCTCGGACGAACCAGGCGATGACGAAGTTGTGGGTGATGAGCAGCTCGTGCACCTCGCCGCGCTTGCGCACCAGGTACTCGCTCACCGCATCCGACATCTGAGCGCCGCCCGCCTCGATCTCGGCCTCGGTGACAGATCCGAAGAACGGCTCGAACACGGCGGGCGTCTGCTCGGTCATCCCGGTGGGCACGCAGTCGAAGAGGAGTGCGGAGGGCTCCGGCGAGACGGAGGGCATGCGCTCGGCGACGGCCCGAGCGGTCTGGCTCGCGCGCTCCAGCGGCGAGTGCCACACCGCATCGAACGGCACTCCCGACAGCCGGTCGGCGAGCAGCGCGGCCTGACGGCGACCACGCGGGGACAGCGGGCCGTCCGCGAGGCCGTGCTCGGCATCCTGATGCTCGCCGTGTCGCACGAGGTAGATGTAATGCGTCACGAGCTCACTCCGTCGGGGATCTGCGCGGCCCGACGGGACGCACTTCCACCCTACGTCACGAAACGGTCACGGCCCTGCCGACGACCCGGTCGGTCACTCGGCGGCGCGTGCGATGTCGGACAGCTGAGCGCGGCTGAGGCGCACGCCGACGCCCTGCACGAGCTCTTCGACGTGTCCGGGCGCATAGGCGTTGACGATCGGCGCCGTGACGAGCTTCTGGGCGAGCAGCCACGCGACGGCGACGGCCGCATCGGGCACGCCGAGCTCGGTGCCGACGGCGTCGAGGGCGCGTAGCGTGCGGCTGCCGCGGCGGTTGAGGTTCGCGGCGAGCTGCGCTCCGCGCACCGAGAGGGAGCCGCGGAGGCGGGTGCGCTGGCGTCCGGCGAGGAAACCGTGCTCGAGCGCGTGGGACGGCGTGACCGCGATCCCCTGCGCGCCGGCGACGAGACGCAGGTCCGAGTCGAACTCATGCCGGCGCAGCACGTTGAAGGGCACGTCGAGCACCGTGATCCGCGGGAAGCCGGCGGAGGCGAAGATGCGCGCTTCGACGAGCTGGGCGGCCGCATAGCCGACGGCGCCGAGAGCACGGACCTTGCCGCTCTCGACCAGCCATTCGGCCGTCGCCAGCGTGTCTTCGAGCGCCGAGGTCGAGTCGGTCGTGGCGTCGAGGTAGAGCACGTCCACGCGGTCGGTCCGCAGCCGGGTGAGCGACGCCTCGACCGAGCGCACGAGGTTGACGGAGCCGAGCCCCGGGTTGTCGGCGTGGCCGCCGACGCGCACGGCGAGGGTGACGTCGTCGCGGAGGCCGCGCGAGTGCATCCACTGGCCGATGATGTGCTCGCTGCGCCCGCCGGCGTAGCTGTCGGACGTGTGGACGGCATTGCCGCCGAGCTCGACATAGGTGTCGAGGATCTCGTGGCTGGACTCGAGGTCGACGTTCCAGCCGAACTCCGAGCCGCCCAGGATGAGCGGGAAGATCTCCGCTCCGCCCTCACCGAGCGGGACGCGCACGTTCTGTCCGATCGGCGGACCCTGCACCGGGATCGGGGACGACGGGTGGACGCCGCGTGCGGGACCGGATGCCGTGCTCGCCGAGGAGTCTGTCGTACCAACGCCGAAGAAAGACATGTCCCACCCCCTCACGAAACTCCGGCCGGAGTACTCGTGTTCGTCGATCTCGCACCCCCCGGCACGTATCTATGAGGGTAGGACAGTCCGGACTGATACCCGGTCGCTGAGGCGAACTGTCGGGAAACATTACATAACGCTTTGATCACGGCATGCCGGGCCGCCGGGAATTCCGCGGGCCTCCACTCCCCCGGACACCCGCGAACGACGGATGCCCGCCCTCCGCGAGGAGGACGGGCATCCGGACAGCGGTTCGGGCGTCAGCCCTGGGCGCTTCAGCCTTCGGCGGGAGCCTCCGGGCCCTCGCTGGCGGCCGCGCGGCCTTCCTGGTCCGCAGCCTCTTCGACCACGGGCTCGAGCGACAGCTTGCCGCGGTCGTCGATCTTCGTGATCTTGACGAGGATCTTCTGACCCACGCCGAGCACGTCTTCGACGTTCTCCACGCGCTTGCCGCCGGCGAGCTTGCGGACCTCGCTGACGTGCAGCAGGCCGTCCTTGCCGGGCAGGAGCGAGATGAACGCACCGAACGTCGCGATCTTCACCACGGTGCCGAGGAACTGCTCGCCGACCTCCGGGTTGGTGGGGTTGGCGATCGCGTTGACCTGGGCACGGGCGGCCTCGGCCGACGGGCCGTCGGTCGCGCCGATGTAGACGGTGCCGTCCTCCTCGATGGAGATCTGCGCGCCGGTCTCGTCCTGGATCGCGTTGATCGTCTTGCCCTTGGGTCCGATGAGCTCGCCGATCTTGTCGACCGGGATCTGCACGCTGATCACGCGCGGAGCCGTCGGAGCCATCTCGTCCGGGCCGTCGATCGCGGCGTTGAGCACGCCGAGGATCGTGAGGCGGGCTTCGTGGGCCTGCTGCAGCGCGGCGGTGAGAACCGACGACGGGATGCCGTCGAGCTTCGTGTCGAGCTGGATCGCGGTGACGAACTCGCTGGTGCCGGCGACCTTGAAGTCCATGTCGCCCAGCGCGTCTTCGGCGCCGAGGATGTCGGTCAGCGCCGCGTAGCGGGTCTGACCGTCGACCTCGTCGGTGACGAGTCCCATGGCGATGCCGGCGACCGGGGCGCGCAGGGGCACACCGGCGTTGAGCAGCGACAGGGTGGATGCGCACACCGAGCCCATCGACGTCGAGCCGTTGGAGCCGAGAGCCTCGGACACCTGACGGATCGCGTAGGGGAACTCCTCGCGGCTGGGCAGCACCGGCACGAGCGCGCGCTCGGCGAGGAAGCCGTGCCCGATCTCGCGACGCTTCGGGCTGCCGACACGGCCGGTCTCACCGGTCGAGTACGGCGGGAAGTTGTAGTGGTGCATGTAGCGCTTGTGCGTGACGGGCGACAGCGAGTCGATCTGCTGCTCCATCTTGAGCATGTTCAGCGTGGTGACGCCCAGGATCTGGGTCTCGCCGCGCTGGAAGATCGCCGAACCGTGGACGCGCGGGATGACCTGCACCTCGGCATCGAGCGGGCGGATGTCGGCCAGACCGCGGCCGTCCATGCGCACGCCCTCGGCGAGGATCCGGCCGCGCACGATCGCCTTGGTGACCGACTTGTACGCCGCAGCGAACTCGAGCGTCGCGACGGCCGGCAGCTCGCCGGACTCGACGGCCGCGAGCAGCTCGGCCTTGACGGAGGCCTTCAGCTCGTCGTCGGCGTTGTTGCGCTCCTGCTTGTCGGCGATCTGGTAGATCGGGACGAGCTTGTCGTACGCGCGGTGCGCCACGTAGTCGTAGGTCTCCTGGCTGTACGGCAGGAAGACCGGGAACTCCTTGATCTCCTTGGCCGACGTCTTGGCGACGGTGTTCTGCGCCTCGACGAGCTGCTTGATGAAGGGCTTCGAGGCTTCGAGGCCCTCGGCCACGACCTTCTCGTTCGGCTTGACGGCGCCGCCCTTGATGAGGTTCCAGGAACCCTCGGTGGCCTCGGCCTCGACCATCATGATCGCGACGTCGTCGTTGCCATCGGCGTCGGTGATGACGCGGCCGGCGACGATCAGGTCGAAGACGGCGTCCTCGAGCTGCGAAACGGTGGGGAACGCGATCCACTGGTCGGCGTTCTCGCCCTGGCCGGGGATGAGCGCAAGGCGCACACCGGCGATGGGGCCGGAGAACGGCAGGCCCGAGATCTGCGTCGACAGCGAGGCCGCGTTGATGGCGAGGGCATCGTAGAACTCGCCGGGCGCGATGGAGAGCACCGTGACGACGATCTGGACCTCGTTGCGCAGGCCCTCGACGAACGAGGGGCGCAGCGGGCGGTCGATGAGACGGCAGACGAGGATCGCCTCGGTGGAGGGGCGGCCCTCGCGGCGGAAGAACGAGCCGGGGATCTTGCCGGCGGCGTAGGAGCGCTCTTCGACGTCGACGGTCAGCGGGAAGAAGTCGAAGCCTTCGCGCGGGTGCTTTCCGGCGCTGGTGGCCGAGAGGAGCATCGTCTCCTCGTCGAGGTACGCGGCGACGGCACCCTGTGCCTGCTGCGCGAGGCGTCCGGTCTCGAACCGGACCGTGCGGGTGCCGAAGCGTCCATTGTCGAGGACGGCTTCGGCGGCAGTG
This sequence comes from Microbacterium sp. Root166, assembly GCF_001427145.1. Taxonomy (GTDB): domain Bacteria; phylum Actinomycetota; class Actinomycetes; order Actinomycetales; family Microbacteriaceae; genus Microbacterium. The sequence goes on along the minus strand of NZ_LMGL01000004.1, from coordinate 259,845 downwards.
ATTTCAGGACCTTCCAAGAGGTCTCTCCTTCTTTGTTTTGACTCGCTCGCCCGTGTGGCGCGCGAGTTCATGCGAAGGAGCAGGAACAGGCAGATTTCGGCGCGCGGCGATGGCCGCGGATCGCGCCAGCACTGGCCACCAGTAGAAATCCACCCGGCGCATCGGCGACGAGGAGACCACCACAGGGGACCAGCTAGCTGCCGGCCTGCTCCGTGAGCTCATGTTGAATTGAGCGGATGCCGCAAGGGCAACCTCGCCGATCCTACCAGTGCCGTCCTTCTCGGGCCTGCAGGGCGACCCCGACGATGACATCGTGTGCGAGCGTGCGTAGGGTGGGGTGCATGAGCACCGACGAGAAGCCGGCGGGCGCGGCGTCCGATGAGATGAAGCGCAAGTTCAAGGAAGCCCTGGAGAAGAAGAACGCCCAGCACCGCGAGGGCGAGTCGCACCTGGACGGCGACTCCGCCGTCCACGGCACGCACGGAGCGGTCACCAAGCGCGAGTTCCGCCGCAAGAGCGGCTGAGCCACAGGCTGACATGAGCGACTTCCGCGAGCGCATCCCCGACGACGAGCGGGACGTGCCCCTCGACGACGATGTCGAACTCGAGCTGCCCCCGGCGACGCTCGATCCGATGGAATCGGTCGAGGAGCAGATGGACGAGCTCGACCTCGAGGAGCGCGAGTCCGCGATCGAGTCCGGCGAGATCGATCCGGGGGCGTGAGCCCGCCGCCTGATCGCCGCCTGCGCCGCGAGGCCTGGGGCTTCGCCATCGGGTCGCTGTGCTTCTTCGCGGGCGCGCTCCCCGTCTACGCGTCGTGGGCGGGGCTCGTCTGGACCAACGTCACCTTCGTCGTGGGCTCCGTCTTCTTCACCGCCGCGGCGTTCATCCAGCTGCTGCTGAGCGGGCGGCGTCCGCCCCGCGGCGACACGAGCGGCCCAGACCGCGCCGACTGGTGGGCGGCGGCGATCCAGTTCGCCGGCACCCTGATGTTCAACGTGTCCACCGCGGTGGCGCTCCTCGCCGCGATCGCCCGGCCCGACGCGGTCGGCGCGGGCTGGCGTCCCGACGCCTGGGGCTCGGTGGCGTTCCTCGTTTCCAGCGTGCTCGCGGTCGTGGCCGCGAACGGCCGCGAGCGCCTGTGGGACCCCGACGCCCGCACATGGCACGGCACCGGCCTGAACCTCGTGGGGTCCATCGCCTTCGGCGTCTCGGCGGTCGGAGCGTATGTCGTGCCGTCGACCGGCGAACTCCTCAGCGCGGAGTGGGCGGGAATCGGGACCGCGGTCGGCGCCCTCTGCTTCTTCGCGGCCGCCGTACTCTCGCGCCGCACCATCCATCGCGGCGAGGTTCTCAAGAAGCTCGTTCCGCACCGGACGCGTTAGTCCGCCGCACTTCGGGCGCGTCCGCCGCAGAAAGTCCTGCGGCGATCGCCGCGAACTGCGGCTGACATCAGCGACCCGCGCCCGTCGCGGATGCGGGGGGCGCGGGTCACGTGATGTTCGCGGTTCAGAGAGTGAGCTGGCGCTCGCGAGCGCGGGTCTCCTTGGCCTCGGCCTCGGCGATCGCGGCTTCTTCGAGGCCCTGCACGCCGACGGCGTCGGAGGACTGCGACATCCCGTCGTGGTCGCTGCCCGAGAGGGTGGTCTCGTCGAACGGCAGCTCGCCGGCGAGCACGCGGCGTGCGCGGGCCGCGTCGAACTCCTTGGTCCACGAGCCGATCAGCACCGTGGCGACGGCGTTGCCGGTGAAGTTCGTCAGCGCGCGACCCTCCGACATGAAGCGGTCGATCCCCACGATGACGCCGACGCCGTTGACGAGGTCGGGACGGTAGGCCTGCAGGCCACCGGCGAGCGTCGCCAGTCCGGCTCCCGTCACGCCCGCGGCGCCCTTGGACGCGATGATCATGAAGACCAGCAGGCCGATCTGCTGGCCGATCGACATCGGGGCGCCCATGCCGCTCGCGATGAAGAGCGAGGCCATCGTCAGGTAGATCGCCGTGCCGTCGAGGTTGAACGAGTAGCCGGTCGGCACCGTGATGCCCACCACCGGCTTGGACACGCCCAGGTGCTCCATCTTCGCAATGAGGCGGGGCAGCGCCGACTCGGACGAGGAGGTGCCGACGATCAGGAGGTACTCGCGGGCGAGGTACTTCACGAGGCTGAAGATGTTCACCCGCGTCACGGCGTACAGCAGGGTGCCGAGGATGCCGATGATGAAGACCAGGCACGTGATGTAGAACGCGACCATGAGGGTGCCTAGGGCCCAGATCGCGGCGATGCCGGTGTTGCCCACGACGGCGGCGATCGCTCCGAACGCGCCGATGGGCGCGAGCCACAGGATCATGCCGAGGATGCGGAACACCAGCGCCTGCAGGTGCTTGACGGCGTTCATGATCGGCTCGCCCTTGGGGCCCATCTGCTGCAGTGCGAAGCCGACCAGGAGCGCGATGAACAGCACCTGCAGCACGCTCTCGCCGGTGAAGGCGGAGAAGAACGTCGTGGGTATGATCCCGAGGATGAACTCCTGCGTGGTCTTCGCCTCGGCGGTCGCCTCGTAGGTCGAGTTCGCCATGTTGAGGCCCTCACCGGGGTGCAGGAGGTTGCCGACCACGAGACCGATCGCCAGGGCGAACGTCGACATGACCATGAAGTACAGCAGCGCCAGGCCGCCGATCTTGCCGACCGTGGCCGCCTTGGCGATCGAGCCGACGCCGACCACGATCGTGCAGAAGATGATCGGCGCGATCATCATCTTGATGAGCCCGACGAACGCCTCGCCGAGGGGCTTGAGCGCGACGCCGAACTCGGGCCAGATGAGGCCCACGGTGGCGCCGAGCACCACGGCGACGATCACCGAGATGTAGAGCCACGTGTGCTTGTCCCAGGCCTGCTTGCCGCGTCGCCAGTTGAAGCCGGGAAGTGTGAACGAAGTCGTCCGGGTCGAAAGAGCCATCATCGCCTCCTGAGTGAACAGTCGTTGTCCGAGTGCCGGACCCGGGTGCGGGTCGGGCGTGATCTCAGCGTGCGGCGGCACTCCTCCCCCGGCCAGTTGTGGTCGTATTGGTCGCGGTCACGCGCCGGATCCGGCGCGAGGGGTCCAAGATGGACCGGAGTCGGGCACGAGGAGGTGGCATGGGCGCGGAACCTCGAGGAGCGAGCGCGGCATCCCTCGTCTTCCTCATCGTCACCGCCGCGGTGCTCGTCCTCGCGATCGTGCTGGCGGTGCTGCTCGTCGTCGATGCCCAGCGATCGGCGCGCGCCGAAGCGGAGGAGCTGACCAGGGCGGTGGCACTGGCGGTGGCAGCGGCGCCCACGGTGGCCGAGTCGCTGGACGCCCCCGATCCGTCCGCATCGCTCCAGCCGTACGCCGAGACGCTCATGGACCACGCCGGGGTCGACTTCGTCACGATCATGACGCCGGACGGCATCCGGGTCACTCACCGCGATCCGGCTGAGATCGGCCGCCCGTACATCGGCACGATCCCCGCGGAGCCGGCCACGCTCACCGAGGAGTTCGCGGGCACCCTGGGGCCGTCCGTCCGCACCATCGTCCCGGTGGAGTCGGAGGGTGCCCTGGTGGGCTGGGTGTCGGTCGGTCGCACGGTCGGCACGATCGCCTCCGACCTCGTGCCCCGTCTGCCGATCGTCGTGGTCATCGCCCTCGCCGTTCTGGTCGCCGGCGTCGCGGGCGCGATCCTGGCGCGCCGCACGACCCGGCGCCTGGCCGGCGATCTTCCGGCCGGCACCATCCGCGATGCCGTGGCGTCGTACGAGTCGGTCAGGACCCTGGGCGAGGCCCTGCGTGCGCAGACGCACGAGCACGGCAATCGCATGCACACCGCGGTCTCGCTGCTCGAGCTCGGTCGCACGCGTGAGGCCATCGAGATCCTCACCGAGACGTCACGCCAGAGTCAGGCGCTGGTCGATCAGGTGGCCGCTCGACGCGACGGCGACCCGACGGTCGGCGCGCTGCTGCTGGGCAAGGCCGCCCAGGCCCGCGAGCGCGGGGTCGACTGGAACGCCGAGATCGCCCCGGACGCTCCGCGCAGCACTCTCTCCCCCGTCGACGCCGTGTCGGTGGTGGGAAACCTCATCGACAACGCGCTGGATGCCGCGGCATCCGGTCCCGCACCCCGTTGGGTGCGCATCGCCTTCGAACCGGCCGACAGCGGTGGCGTTCGCATCGTCGTCGCGGACAGCGGCGACGGTGTGGCCGACGAGCACCGCGAGCGCATCTTCGACCACGGCTTCTCCACCAAACCGGCCGGCGCAGAGGGGCGTGGCATCGGCCTGGCCCTGGTGCGCGCGATCGTGACGGACGCCGGCGGCGACATCGCTCTCTCCGCCGCGCCGACCGCGTTCACGGTGACGCTCCCCGGGCGGCGATCGTGATCGAAGTCCTCCTCGTCGACGACGACGCCCTCACCCTCGAGCTGCATCGCACGTACCTGGAGCGCCTCGACGGCTTCCACGTCGCCGCCGAATGCACCGGAGCGCGTGCCGCGGTGGCGGCCGTGCTCGAGCGGGCCGACCGCATCGACCTCGTGCTGCTGGACGTGACGATGCCCGACGGCACGGGTCTCGACGTGCTGCGCCACATCCGTGCGCGCGGTGCCGACGTCGATGTCATCGCGATCACCGGGGTGCGCGACGCCGAAGTGGTGCGCCAGATGGTGAGCCTCGGTGTCTCGCAGTACCTGGTGAAGCCCTTCCCCTTCGCGATGTTCAGCGAGCGGATGAACCAGTACCGCGAGTACCGACAGCGCGCCCGGGAGGCCGCGGGAACCCCGACCCAGTCCGAGATCGACGCGCTGCTCGGCGCCTTCCGCCCGACGATGGCGGCGCCCCTCCCGAAGGGACTGTCCGGCGACACGCTGGAGCGGGTCACCGCCGACCTGCGGGCCCACGAGCCGGTGTCGGCCGGCGAGTCGGCACAGCGCCTGGGGATGTCGCGCGTCGCCGCGCGCCGGTACCTCGAGCACCTCGTCGCGGCCGGTCGGGCCGTCCGCGCGCCGCGCTACGGCACGCCGGGACGGCCCGAGTCCGAATATCGTTGGCAAGCGTGACCGGCTACGACGAGACCTTCCTCGGCTCCACCCTCCCGCTTTCCCTTCCCCGGCCCCTCGGCGACGAGGAGCTGCGCGAGCTGGGCTACCCGCGCTTCACTGTGCTGCTCGATCCGGTGCGCCGCCTCGCCGCGGTGACGGCGGTGAACATCGACGGCTCCTCACTGCAGGATCTGCCGCGGACGGGCGAATGGATGCTGGATCCCCGCCTTCCCGCATCGGAGCAGACCGGCCCGGCGGTCTACGCCGACAACGACCTGGATCGCGGCCATCTCGTGCGCCGACGCGACCCCGGCTGGGGCACCGCGGATCAGGCCCGCGAAGCGACCGAGGCGACGTTCTCGTACACGAACGCGGCTCCGCAGGCCGGGGTCTTCAATCAGTCGAAGGACCTGTGGCTGGGGCTCGAGGACCACGTGCTGCACTACGCCGACACGACCGATCAGCGGATCAGCGTCTTCACGGCTCCGGTGCTCGACCCGGGCGATCCGGTGTACCGCGGCGTCGGCATCCCCCGCCGCTTCTACAAGGTGGCGGCGTGGGTGACGGAAGGCGGCCTGCAGGCCGCGGGATTCGTGCTCGACCAGTCGGAGCTGATCGATGCCGCCCAGGGCGCTGTGGCGGTGCGGCCGCTCGGAGCCTTCCGGACCTTCCAGGTGCCGATCGCGGAGATCGAGACGCTCGCCGGCATCGACTTCGGTCTTCTCGTCGACGCGGACGTGCTCGCGCAGCCAGGCGTGCGCGGAGGGGACGAGTGGCGCCCCCTCCGCGCAGCCGCGGACATCGTGCTCGGCTGAGGGCTACTCCCCTGCGAGACCGCCGAGCAGGTGGCCGAACGAGCGGCCCTCGCCGAGGTAGTTCGCGGGATCGAAGGGATCCTCGTTCCTCGCCGGCTCTCGCCGTTCGATCGCCTCGGCCAGCTCGCGTGCACCGCGGTCGACGCGCTCGCCCAGCGGCGCCACCTGGTCACCGGCGGCGCCCCAGTCGCTCGAGGCCGCGAAGACGCCTGTCGACACCGGCTCGGCGTGGAGGTAGGTGAACAGCGGGCGGATCGCGTAGTCGATGGCCAGCGAGTGACGGGCGGTGCCCGCGTTCGCCCCGATCAGCACCGGCTTGCCGGTGAGCGCGTCCGGATCGAGGATGTCGATGAACGACTTGAACAATCCCGAGTAGCTGGTCGAGAAGATCGGCGTCACCGCGATGACGGCATCTGCGGAGACGACGGCGTTGACCATCGACTCCAGCGCAGGCGGCGCGAAGCCGGTCAGGAGGTTGTTCGTGATGTCGTGCGCGTAGTCGCGCAGCTCGAACACATCGACCTCGGCGGCGATCTCGCGCTCGGTCAGCTGCTTCACGGTGGCCGAGGCCATCCGGTCTGCCAGCAGCCGCGTGGACGACGGGTTGGACAGGCCCGCGGAGATGACCGCGATACGGCGGGGAGCGGTCATGTCACGCCTCCTTGCGGCTCAGGCCGAACGCCGCGCCGGCCGGGGCCGGAGCGTCGCGGTAGGGGCTCTCGCCGACCAGGTTGTCGCCGCGGTTCGCGCCGGGGACGGCCTGTCGAGGTGCCTCGTCGCCGAACGCCGCCTTGACCAGACCCGCGTGGGTCGGGGCATCCGGCACATCCGCGGGGCGGTTCACCGCCAGCTCCTTCCGGAGCGCGGGGACGACCTCGCCACCGAGGAAGTCGAGCTGCTCGAGCACGGCCTTCAACGGCAGACCGGCGTGGTCGATGAGGAACAGCTGCCGCTGGTAGTCGCCGTAGTAGGCCCGCATGGCGGCGTAGCGGTCGATGACCTGCTGCGGCGACCCGACGGTGAGCGGGGTCATCTCGCTGAAGTCCTCGAGCGAGGGCCCGTGGCCGTAGACCGGCGCGTTGTCGAAGTAGGGGCGGAACGCGTTCACGGCGTCCTGCGAGTTCTTCGCCATGAAGACCTGGCCGCCCAGGCCCACGATCGCCTGCTCGGGCGTTCCGTGCCCGTAGTGCGCGTAGCGCTGGCGGTACAGCGCGATCAGCCGCTGGTAGTGCTCCTTGGGCCAGAAGATGTTGTTCGCGAAGAAGCCGTCGCCGTAGTAGGCCGCCTGCTCGGCGATCTCGGGCGTGCGGATCGAGCCGTGCCACACGAACGGCGCGACGCCGTCGAGCGGGCGCGGGGTGGAGGTGAAGCCCTGCAGCGGGGTGCGGAACTGGCCCTCCCAGTCGACCACGTCCTCGCGCCACAGGCGGTGCAGCAGGTTGTAATTCTCGATCGCCAGCGGCAGGCCCTGGCGGATGTCCTTGCCGAACCACGGGTACACGGGTCCGGTGTTGCCTCGGCCGAGCATGAGGTCGACGCGACCGCCCGAGACGTGCTGGAGCATCGCGAAGTCCTCGGCGATCTTCACCGGGTCGTTCGTCGTGATGAGGGTGGTCGCGGTCGAGAGCACGAGGCGCTCGGTCTGCGCGGCGATATAGGCGAGCGTCGTGGTGGGCGAGGACGACCAGAACGGCGGGTTGTGGTGCTCGCCGAGCGCGAAGACGTCGAGTCCGACCTCTTCGGCGTGCTTGGCGACGGTGATCGTATTGCGGATCTTGTCCGCCTCGCTCAGCGTTTCGCCCGTGGTCGGGTCTTCGGTGATGTCGCTCACCGTGAAGATGCCGAACTGCATCTGACCTGTGATGTCGTTCACGATCGCTCCTCGCGTTTTCTATGCATGTGAATGTATCTCATGCAACGCGGCATGGTTCAGGATATTCCGACCGGATGCGGATAGGTGGACCCGCGCCTCTGGAACTCGAGGATCGCGGGGTTGAGCACCACCCCTTCCGAGATCTCGGTCGCCCGGCCGATCGTCTCGTTCTGCGCCCACGCCGAGGGGCCGCCGAGCACGACCGGGATGAAGCCCAGCAGCGCCTCGCTGATCTCCCAGCTGGCGGAGTTCCACAGGTACGACGGGCTGTGATCCACCCCGTAGTAGTTGATCGAACCGCCGACGGTGAACATCGGATCCGCGAACGACGTGGGGCGCGCCCACTCGAAGCCCATGCCCTCGTCGCACGAGACGTCGATGATCAGGCTTCCCGGCCGGAACGCTCCGAGGTCGCTCTCACGCAGGTACAGCAGGGGGTGGTTCGGATCCTGCAGCGTGCAGTTGACGACGATGTCGCTCTCCGCGAGGAAGGGCGCGAGCGGCACCCGGCCTTCGTCGGTGATGACCTCGCTGAGGTACGGCTCGTCGTCGTGGTCGAACTGGATGATGTGCGCGGCGTGGATCGGAGAGGCCACCGACGCCGTGCGCCGGTTGGTCAGGACACGCACGTCGTGCACGCCGTGCGCGCGCAGGGCCGTCACGGCGCCGCGCGCGGTCGCGCCGAAGCCGATCACCACCGCCGTGAGCCGGCGGCCGTAGTCTCCGGTGGATCCGCACAGCTGGAGCGCGTGGAGGACGGAGCAGTATCCCGCGAGCTCGTTGTTGATGTGGAAGACGTGCAGCCCGAAGGCGCCGTCGCTGCCCCAGTGGTTCATCGCCTCGAAGGCGATCGTCGTCAGGCGCTTGTCGATCGCCAGCTGGGTCATCGCCTCGTCCTGCACCAGGTGGGACCAGCCCCACAGCACCTGCCCGTCCCGGAAATCCCGCAGGTCGGCCGGCTGGGGCTTGGGCAGGAGCACGACATCGGCCGCGGCGATCACCGCCTCGCGCGAGGCGATGCGTCCGACGAGCGGGCGGAGCTCGTCGTCCGGCACGCCGAACGGGAGCCCGTACCCCTCTTCGAGGACCACCCGGTCGCGCAGGTCCTCCGGCAGCCGTTCGAAGTGCCCGGGATGAATCGGAACCCGCCGTTCGTCCGGTTTGCGGGAGCTCCCGATCACTCCGAGGGTGGATGCGGCGGCGGTCATGGTGCCTCGTTCCGTGCGCAGGGCAGTGAGGTCCCCCCTGGCTCCCGACGGTACACCGGCCCCGGATGCGGCGGCCGCGGCATCCGCTTGCTCAGGCGTTCGCGAACAGGGTCAGCATGTCGCGCACGAGCTGATGCGGGGCGGTCTCGCAGGGCGCGTGCCCGGTCGGGTAGACCACCATGCGGGCCCCGATGCGCTCCGCGTAGGCGGCGTGCTGCTCGGTCGGCCACAGGTCCTGCTCCCCCACCGCGATGAGCTTCGGGATGCCGATGCCGGCCACCTCGTCGGCGATGTCGGGCATCGCCATCATGAGGGCGACCACGTCGTCGATCGCCGGGCGCCGGGTGATCGCCATCCGCTCGCGCACGAACGCGATGCGCAGCGGCGGTGTGCGATTGAGGTTGTAGCGGATGCCCCACAGGATCAGCCCCGCCGCGCGGCGCGGCGGCATGTCGGAGATCGGTCCGATGTGCTTGACGCCGCGGAAGACCTGACCGGTGTCCGGCGGTGCCGCCATCAGGGTCAGGCTGGCGAAGAGGTCGGGCCGCTCGACGAGCGCGAGTTCGGCGAGGAGCCCGGCGAAGCTGTAGCCGAGGACGTGCACCGGCCGCCCGCCGTCCTCGAGGATCGCGACGAAGTCGTCGAGGAACAGGTGGTAGTCGTAGTGCTCCCGCGGCGGGTCCAGGTTCTCGGGACCCGCGGCGACCGATCCGTAGTGGCCCGCCAGGTCATAGGACTCGACGCGGTATCCCGCGGCGGCGAAGAGCGGGAAGAGCAGGACGAAATCCTCCTTCGACCCCGCGACTCCGGAGACGAGCAGGACCCGCGGCGCATCCTCGTCACCCAGGCGGACGCGCGCCAGGCCGCCGCTGGGGGCGGCGAAGACGTCGTGCACCGTGCCGTCGGGGAACACCCGCCAGTCGATGTCGGGGATCGAGCGGTCCTTTGCGAGCGCGTCGTCGATGGTGGTCATCGCGCGGAAGACTATCGCTAAGAACCGCCGCCGCGGCGTCGCACGACGGCGCGTGGCCGCAGGCGTCGGGATAGGGTGGCTCGCGCCATGACCGATCCGTCGAACGCCGCGAGCGCGGCATCCCCCGCTCCTCCCGCCACGGGAAGCACCGGCGCTGTGCGCGTCAAGCGGCGCGTGCCGTTCTGGGACAACGCGCGCTTCGCGTGCATCGTCCTGGTCGTCCTGGGCCACGCCGTGCAGCGCCTGACGTACGACTCGGACATCGCGCTCGGCCTGTACCTGCTGATCTACGCGTTCCACATGCCCGCGTTCGCGATCATCTCGGGGTACTTCTCGAAGTCGGAGCCCCCGAGCCGCCGGCAGATGGCCCGCGTGATCACCGACATCCTGCTGCCCTACGTGATCTTCGAGGGCGTCTGGACCCTGACCAAGTGGATCGTCGAGGGCCAGGCGAACCCGAACCTCACCCAGCCGTCGTGGACGCTGTGGTTCCTGCTGGCACTGGGCCTGTTCCGCCTGATCCTGCCGTACCTCGCCCTGTTGCGCTGGCCGCTGCTGTGGACCGTGATCATCTCGATCGGCGTCGGCTATCTCCCCAACGTCGACTCGACGTTCTCGCTGTCGCGCACGCTGGGCCTGCTGCCGTTCTTCACGCTCGGCTGGTGGCTGCGCGAGCGGGATGTCGTCGCGCGACTGCGCCTGCTGGACCGGCGCGCCTGGTGGGTGGCGCCGAGCGCCGTCGCCCTGTTCGCGGCGGCGGGCTGGGCCGCCTGGTTCTTCGTCGACGACTGGCGCGCGGTGAACCTGCGCGAGTGGCTCTTCTACGACGAGAACTACGCGGCGCTCGGGGGCACGCAGTGGTGGGCGGGGGGCGTGCGGCTGGCGCTGATGGTGCTCGCCCTCGTTCTCAGTGCGGCCTTCTTCGCCCTGCTGCCCCGGCGCACGCACTGGTGGACGCACTTCGGGCAGTACACGATGTACGTCTACCTGCTGCACTCCTTCGTGCTGTACCCGTTCCGCGAGTCGGGCCTCCTCCGTGATCTCGAGCCGACCTGGCTGTGGCTGCCGATCGTCGTGGTGGCCTCGGTGCTGATCGCGCTCGGGCTCGCCACGAGACCCGTGCGGGTGCTCTTCCGGCCGCTCGTGGAACCCCGGCCGCGCTGGCTGTTCGCAGACGGGATGCTCGCCGCGAACGAGGGCCGCCGCAGCGACCCGACGGGTTCGCGCCGTCCGCGCGAGCAGCCGAAGCCGCCGCGCGCGCACTCGGATCCGCGACAGAACGGATGAGCCCGCTCGTCGCGCACGCGATGCGCGGGACGTCGGCGGCACCGGGTACGGTCGCGGAGTGAGCGACGACCCGAACCCCGACCTGCACGAAGAGGCCCTCGTCGCGCTGCGGCGACTCGTGGCCCGCGAGGACGCGGCGTTCCACGACGGACAGTTCGAGGCGGTCGAGACCCTCGTGCAGCGCCGGGCGCGGGCGCTGGTGGTGCAGCGGACGGGATGGGGCAAGTCGGCGGTGTACTTCGTCGCGACCCTGCTCCTGCGCCGGCGCGGGATGGGACCCACCATCCTGGTCTCGCCGCTGCTCGCGCTCATGCGCGACCAGGTCGCGGCGGCGGAGCGCGCGGGAGTGCGTGCCGCGAGCATCAACTCCGCGAACCCCCTCGAGTGGCAGGACGTCCTGACCCGGCTCCATGCCGACGAGCTGGACGTGCTGCTGGTGAGTCCCGAGCGACTGAACAACCCGAGATTCCGCGACGAGCAGCTGCCTGCGCTGATGGCGCGCATCGGACTGCTGGTCGTGGACGAAGCGCACTGCATCTCGGACTGGGGCCACGACTTCCGGCCGGACTACCGGCGTCTGCGCGATCTGATCGCCGGCATGCCCGCGGGGGTGCCCGTGCTGGCCACCACCGCCACCGCGAACGAGCGCGTGGTGCACGACGTCGAGGAGCAGCTGGGCGCGGGCGGCGCGGGCGTCCTCACGATCCGGGGTCCGCTCGCGCGAGCGTCGCTGCGGCTGGGCGTGCTTCGACTGCCGGATGCCGCGGCCCGCCTGGCCTGGCTGCTCAGCCATCTCGGCGATCTGCCGGGCAGCGGCATCATCTACGCGCTCACCGTCTCGGCCGCCGAAGACACCGCGCGCCTGCTCCGCGAGGCCGGCCACGAGGTGCGCGCATACACCGGTCAGACCGATACCGCGGAGCGCGAGGAGTCCGAGCGCCTGCTCAAGGAGAACCGCGTCAAGGCGCTGGTCGCCACCAGCGCGCTCGGCATGGGATTCGACAAGCCCGACCTCGCGTTCGTCATCCACCTGGGTGCGCCGTCGACTCCGGTCGCCTACTACCAGCAGGTCGGCCGCGCCGGACGAGCCACCGAGCGCGCCGACGTGCTGCTGCTTCCCGGCCCCGAGGATCCGGCGATCTGGCAGTACTTCGCCACCTCCTCGATGCCGGACGAGGCAAAAGCGACGGCCGTGCTCGACGAGCTCGCCCACGAGGGCGGGGCGCTCTCGACGATCGCGCTCGAGGCCCGCGTCGACATCCGCCGCAGTCGGCTCGAGCTGCTGCTCAAGGTCCTCGACGTCGACGGTGCCGTCGAGCGGGTGCAGGGCGGCTGGCGCTCGACGGGAGTGCCGTGGACCTATGACGCCGAGCGCTACCGGCGGATCGCCGAGGCACGCACGCGCGAGCAGCAGTCGATGATCGAGTACGAGACGACGACCGGATGCCGCATGGAGTTCCTGCAGCGTGCCCTCGACGACCCGACCGCCGTGCCGTGCGGACGCTGCGACAACTGCACGGCACCCTGGTACCCGACCGACATCGCTCCCGACACGACCGTCGCGGCCGACGCCGCCGTGAACCGGGTGGGCGTGCTCATCGAGCCGCGCGCGCAGTGGCCCAGCGGCATGAACCGGCTCGGGATCGATCTCCGCGGCAACATCGCACCGGACGAGCGCCTCGAGCCCGGCCGCGCGCTCGCGCGCCTGACCGACCTGGGCTGGGGCGGCACCCTGCGAGCCGCGTTCGCGCCGGGGGCACCGGACGCCGAGATCTCCCCGGCGATGGCCGCGGCCTGCGTGCGCGTGCTCGCCGAGTGGGGGTGGCCGACGCGCCCGGCCGCCGTCGTGGCCATGCCGTCCCGGACCCACCCGAAGCTCGTGTCCTCGCTCGCGCGCACGATCGCCGAGGTCGGGCGCCTGCCCCTGCTCGGGTCGCTCGAGCCGACCGGCGCGGGGCCCGGCGGCTCCGGCGGCAACAGCGCCTACCGGCTGGCCGGGGTGGCCGGCAGCTTCCGGGTCGATCCGCCGCTCGCCGATGCCGTCGCCGGGCTCGGCGGCGCTCCGATGCTGCTGGTCGACGACCTCGTCGACAGCCGCTGGTCGCTGACCGTCGCGGGACGCCTACTGCGGCAGGCAGGAGCCGGCCCCGTGCTGCCGTTCGTGCTCGCCGCTCGGGCGTAGGCGGGTCAGACCCCGGCGGCACGCCGGTAGACGTCGGCCAGGTGGAGCAGATGGGGAATCAGCTCCTCCGGTGAATCGACCGTGAAGTCCATGCCCAGCATGCCGATGTAGGCGGCGATCGTCTCAAGACTGTCGGCACCGGTCACGAGCACCGAGGTCTCGGCATCGACGGCCTCGACCACCCCAACGGTGGGATTGATCCGCGCGACGACGCGCTCGGCCGGCGCGGCGATGCGCAGCCGCGCATGGACCTTCCAGCCGCTCGCGGCGATCGAGCGCAGAGCGAACGCCGTGTAGTCGCCGCCCGGCAGCGGCACCGGCCGGAAAGGCCGCCGCGTCGGCATCCGCGGCTCGATCCAGTCGAGCCGGAAGGTGTCCCATTCGCCGGACTCCGGGTCGCGGGCCACGAGGTACCAGCGGCGCTGCCAGCTCAGCAGACGGTACGGCTCCACCAGCCGCTGCCGGCCGCGGTAGTCGAACCGCAGCCACTCGACCACGCGGATCGCCTGGGCCACCGCAGCGAGCGCGAGGGGGTCGACCTCCGGATCCGGAGCATCCGTGTCGGTGTTCTCGGGTCCGCGATCCACTGTCGCGGCCACGGCGTCGACCATCGGCCGAAGCTGCGGCGGAAGCACCTGCAGGAGCTTCGCGAGGGCGCGGGCTCCGGCATCCTCGATCCCGCTCACGCCCGTCGCGACCCGCAGTCCGATCGCCACCGCGACCGCCTCGTCGTCGTCGAGGAGCAGCGGCGGCAGCTTGCCGCCGGCGCCCAGCCGGTACGAGCCGGCCCTGCCGCGCGTGGCGTCGACCGGATAGCCGAGCGAGCGCAGGCGTTCGATGTCGTTGCGGATGGTCCGCGTCGAAACCTCGAGACGGGCGGCGAGCTCGGGACCGGTCCAGTCGCGGCGGGTCTGGAGCAGCGCGAGAAGGCCCAGCATCCGGGCTGACGTGTCTGCCATGGACGACTCCGAATCGGATTCAGAAAACAGGAACAATATGAACCTATATCGACCGTAGTGTCGTAGACATGACCACCGCAACCGCAGAAATCCGCCCCTTCCGCGTCGACGTTCCGCAGGCCGACATCGATGATCTGATGGACCGCCTCGCCCGCACCCGCCTTCCTCAGCCCGCCCCCGCAGATGACTGGGACTCGGGCACCCCGAACTCCTACCTCCGTGAGGCCGTCGCCCGCTGGCGCGACGGATTCGACTGGCGTGCCGCGGAGGCCCGCATGAACGAGCACCCGCAGTTCGTCACCGAGATCGACGGTCAGCCGATCCACTTCGTGCACGTGCGGTCGCCGCACGCCGACGCGACGCCGCTGCTGCTCGCCCACACCTACCCGGGCTCATTCGTGGACTACCTCGACATGATCGGGCCGCTCGTGGACCCGGTGGCACACGGCGGACGCGCGGAGGACGCCTTCGACGTCGTCATCCCCGATGCTCCCGGCTTCGGGTTCAGCCAGCCCGTCGTGGAGGCCGGCTGGACCACTGCCCGCGTCGCATCGGCGTACGACACCCTCATGCGCCGGCTCGGCTACGACTCGTACGGCATCCACGGCAGCGACAACGGCGCCATGGTCGCGCGCGATCTCGGCCTGCAGGATCCCGAGGGCTTCCTCGGCCTGCACGTGCTCCAGCTCTTCTCGTTCCCGTCGGGCGACCCCGCCGAGTTCGAGAAGCTCGAGCCGCAGGACTACGCGGGCCTCGAGCACATGCAGTGGTTCCAGTCCGTCGGCGGCTACAACACGATGAATGCGTCGCGGCCGCAGACGATCGCCGCCGGGCTCTCGGACTCCCCCGTCGGCCAGCTCGCCTACTCCGAGCTGTTCAACTCCTTCGGCAACGGCACCAGCCTCGTCCCCCTCGACACGATCCTCACGCAGGTGAGCGTGGCGTGGTTCGCGAACGCCTCGGCCGGGATGAGCCGTGCGTACCGCGAGAACGCCCTCGCCGAGGCCGAGCCCCAGGTCAGCGCTGCCCGCACCGGCGTCGCGGTGTTCGCCGACGACTTCCAGACCATCAAGGTCTTCGCCGAGCGCGACAACTCGAACATCGTGCACTGGAGCCGCTTCGAGCGCGGCGGCCACTTCGCCTCGCTCGAAGTGCCCGAGATCGTGGTGCAGGACCTCCGCGCCTTCTTCACCAACGCCTGAGGCGAGGGCGAGCGGTGCCGGGCGGCCCTCCGCCCGGCACCACTCGCTTAACCGTCCGCAACAAACGAGCGGATGCCGCGACCCCGGCCTAGCCTCGGGGTCATGAGCGACCTGAACCTGCCGATCCTCGACCTGTCGCAGCTCGACGAGGGCCCTGAAGCGGCCGCGCGGTTCCGTGACGACCTGCGCGCGGCGACGCACGACGTCGGGTTCTTCTACCTGACCGGAACGGGCATCCCCGCCGAGCTCGAGGCACGCCTCGAGCGGGCGGCGCGCGACTTCTTCGCCCTGCCCGACGCCGACAAGCTCGCGATCGAGAACGTCAAGAGCCCGCATTTCCGCGGGTACACGCGTGTGGGCGGCGAGCGCACGCAGGGCAAGGTCGACTGGCGAGAGCAGATCGACATCGGTCCCGAGCGCGAGGCCGTCACCGATTCCGACGCCCCGGACTTCTCGCGCCTGATCGGCCCGAACCTGTGGCCGGACGCGCAGCCCGAGCTGCGTGAGGTGGTCTCGCAGTGGCACGACCACCTGTCAGGGGTCGCCCGCAAGCTGCTGCGCGCGTGGGCGCTGTCGCTCGGCGCGCCGGAGACGTACTTCGACGAGCACTTCGGAGAGCCCTCCACGCTCATCAAGATCGTCCGGTATCCCGGCAAAGAGGACCCGACGCCTCAGCAAGGAGTCGGCGCGCACAAGGATTCGGGTGTGCTGACGCTGCTGTGGGTCGAGCCCGGCAAGGGCGGGCTGCAGGTCGAGCGGGACGGCGAATGGGTGGATGCCCCGCCGGTGCCCGGCGCCTTCGTGGTGAACATCGGCGAGCTGCTCGAGTACGCGACGCAGGGCTACCTCATCGCGACCAAGCACCGGGTGATCTCGCCGCGCTACCCCGACGATCGCATCTCGGTTCCGTTCTTCTTCAATCCGGCCCTCGACAAGCGCCTGCCCCTCATCGAGCTGCCCGAGGAACTGGCGAGCGAGGCCCGCGGCGTGACGAAGGATCCGGGCAACCCGATCCATGCCCTCTACGGCGAGAACGCGCTGAAGTCGCGCCTGCGGGCGCACCCCGATGTCGCCGAGCTCCACCACGCCGATCTGCTCGCCGCGCGGGCCGCGGCATCCGCCTGACCCGAACTGGGCTTGCAGGTTGCGTGCGGGCTCGCAAGGGGTTCGCGCGCCTGCGCCCTGGCTCGTAGCGTGAGGGCATGAGCGACGTCACGATCTTCGCGCCCTCGCCGACGCTCACCATCACCGTCGAGGAGCACGGCGAACAGCCCGACATCCATCTGCACCCAGGCGGGCAGGGGGTCTGGCAGGCCCGCATGCTGCTCCGGCTAGGAACCTCGGTGACCCTCTGCTGCGCGCTCACCGGCGAGATCGGACGGATGCTGCGCCACCTGCTGCAGGACGAGGGCATCGCCGTCGCGGGCATCGAGCGCGAAGGGAGCGGGTCGGCCTACGTCCACGACCGGCGCGGCGGTCACCGCGACGTTGTCGCAGCGACGGAAGGCGATCCTCTCGCCCGGCACGATCTCGATGAGCTCTACGGCGTGACTATCCGCGAGGGACTGCGATCGCGGCTGGTCATCCTGAGCGGACCCGCCGGAGAGGAGGCGCTCCCGTCGGACACCTACCGCAGGCTCGCCGCGGACCTCCGCGAAGGGGGCGCGACCGTCGTGGTCGATCTCGCCGGCGATCGGCTCGATGCGGCCCTCGAAGGCGGTGTGGACGTGCTCAAGGTCAGCGACGAAGAGCTGACGGCCGCCGGTCTGATCGAGGATCCGTCGCCGTCCGCGGTCATGGCCGCGATGCGCCGCCTGCACCGATCGGGCGCGGCGACGGTCATCGTCTCGCGGTCGGCCGAGCCGCTCCTGCTGCTGGACGGGCAGGGGTTCCTCCAGGTCGAGTCGCCTCGCATGGCGGTGACCGACACGAACGGTGCCGGCGACTCCCTCACCGCGGGCGTCGCGGCCGGCATCGCCGGCGGCGAGACCGCGCGCGAGGCGATCGTGACCGGAGTGGCCGCCGGCGCCTTGAACGTGACCAGGCACGGCCTGGGCACCGGGGACCCCGACGCGATCGCCGAACTGCGGGCCGCGGTGAACGTCCGCGTCATCGTCGACGACACCGCGGCCGAAGTCGCCCAGCCCGTCACCGGTCATGTCAGCCCCGGCGGGCTCGCTGCTCTCGCGCAGCCGGACGACGCCACCCGGAAGGAGACGGACCGATGACCCACGTGCTCGTCACCAACGACGACGGCATCGACGCGCCGGGCCTGCACGTCCTGGCACGGCATGCGATCGATGCCGGGCTCGACGTGACGATCGCCGCGCCGGCCCGCCAGTCCAGCGGCGCGTCCGCGTCCATCGTCGCCGCCGAGGAGGACGGGCGGATCGCCGTGGAGCAGCGCGCGCTCGACGGGCTGGACGGCGTCCCGGCGTTCGCCGTGCGAGGCGGTCCGGGCCTCATCGCGCTGATCGCCGCGCACGGCGCGTTCGGCGAACCCGCCGATCTCGTGCTGTCCGGCGTCAATCACGGCGCCAACGTCGGCCGGGCCATCCTCCACTCCGGGACGGTCGGCGCCGCGCTCACCGGCGGCCTCAACGGAGCGTGGGGTCTCGCGGTGTCGCTCGACGTCGGGATGACCCCGAGCGTCTTCCACTGGGAGACCGGCGCCCGTGCCGCGATCGACCTGCTGCCGTTCCTGCTCGGCCGGCCTCGCGGAACCGTAGTCAACGTGAACGCGCCGAATTCGGCATCCCATCGCGGAATCGCCGAAGCGAGCCTGGCGCCCTTCGGCATCGTCCAGATGTCACTGAAGGAGCGGGACGCCACGCACATCCGGCTCGCCGTCGAGGATCTGCCCAACACCCCCGAGCCCGGCAGCGACGCCCAGCTGCTCGCCGACGGCTGGGTGACCCTGACGGGCCTGGACCCGGTGTCGCAGCTGCCGCTGGGCTACGACGCGGCGCAGGCTGCGGCATCCGAACGAGAAGAAGGCCGCCCCACACCTGGGACGGCCTTCTCAAGAAGTTCTCTGCGCGATTGAACGCTGGTTCGCGTTGCCTTAGCGGCGGAGTCCGAGACGCTCGATCAGCGAGCGGTAGCGCGCGATGTCGATGTCCTGGAGGTAGCCGAGCAGACGACGGCGCTGACCCACCATCAAGAACAGACCACGACGCGAGTGGTGGTCGTGCTTGTGCTCCTTGAGGTGCTCGGTGAGGTCCTTGATGCGCTGCGTCAGCATCGCGACCTGCACCTCGGGGGATCCGGTGTCACCGGGGTGCGTCGCGTACTCTTCGATGATCGCCTTCTTAGCGTCAGATTCGAGTGGCATAGATGGGATCCCCTTTCTGGTCATTGCGCGGCGCTCGACGCCTGATGCGTGAGCTCTCTTTATCCGCGGCCGATCAAACGGCAACCTCAAGAGTCTACCAGCCGGTGAGCCCGGGCGCGTCCGCGCGGCGATCGACGCCGGACCGCCATGCATCGGCGGATTCCGGACGTCGCATCCCCCCGCCGACGTGAGCGTCCGCACCCCGGCGTAGAGTCGCCGCGTGTCTGCTTCCACCACTGCCGAGATCACGCCGAAGGCTGCCACGACACCGCGGGCGTCGCAGTTCTCGATCGCGATCCAGTTCGTCCTCGCGGGCGTCGTCTGGGGCTCGAGCTTCCTCTTCATGAAGGTCGCACTCGAGGGCATCTCGCCCGCGCAGGTCGCGGGGTCGCGCCTGGTGTTCGGTGCGCTCGCGCTCGGCCTGTTCGTCCTCATCAGCAGGGAGCACCTGCCGCGGCGGCTCAGGATCTGGGGGCACATGACTGTGCTCGCGGTGACCTTCTGCGTCGTCCCGTTCCTTCTGTTCTCGTGGGCGCAGCAGCACGTCACCTCTGGCCTCGCCAGCATCTACAACGCCACCACGCCGATCATGACGGCGATCATGGCCGGGCTGCTGCTGCGCGTCGAGAAGCTCAAGCGCCTGCAGATCGCCGGGATCGGCGTCGGCATCCTCGGGGTCGTCGTCATCATCGGCCCCTGGCAGGGGCTCGACCTCTCCCAGAGCCTGGTCGCGCAGCTCGCGATCCTCGGCGCGACGGCGTGCTACGGCTTCAGCCTCGCGTACATGCGCAAGTTCGTCTCCGACACCGGCATGAGCGCCCTGATGTTCTCGTTCCTCAACATCGGGATCGCCGCGGTCATCATGGTCGTCCTCTCCCCCGCGATCGCGTTCACGCCGGTCCACCTCGATCCCTGGATCGTGACGAGCGTCGTTCTGCTGGGGTGCCTGGGCACGGGCATCGCCTATGTCTGGAACCAGAACGTGGTCCGCGCCTGGGGACCGACCCGGGCCTCCACCGTCACGTACATCACCCCGCTGGTGGGCGTCCTGCTCGGCGTGATCATCCTCGGCGAGCAGCTCAGCTGGAACGAGCCCGTGGGCGCGCTGATCGTCTTCCTCGGCATCCTGCTCGCGCAGGACCGCCTGCGTCGACGCCGCAAAGACGAGAAGGCGGATGCCGCAGCATCCGCCCCCTCATCTCGCTGAGCCGCCGCAACCGACAGCTCGCACTCGTTCAGTCCTGCTGCAGTGCGCCCTGCAGGTCGAGCGTGATGGTGATGTCCTTGCCGACGAGCACGCCGCCGGTCTCGAGGGCGGCGTTCCAGGTGAGGCCGAACTCCTCGCGGTTCACGACGGCCTTGGCGGTCGCACCTGCCTTGTAGTTGCCCCACGGGTCCTGACCGAAGCCGCCGAACTCGAAGTCGAAGGTCACGGGCTTCGTGATTCCGCGAATGGTGAGATCGCCGTCGACGAGGAAGTCGCCGTTCTCGACGCGTGCGCCGGTCGAGCGGAACTCCATCGTCGGGTGGTTCTCGACGTCGAAGAAGTCCGCCGAGCGCAGGTGGTCGTCGCGGCCCTTGTCGTTGGTGTCGACGGAGGCGACGTCGACGCTGGCGGTGACCTGGGCCTCGAGCGGGTTCTCGGGGGCGACGAGGGTCGCGCTCTTCATGCCGAACGTGCCGCGCACCTTCGAGATCATCATGTGGCGGACACTGAAGGTCACCTCGCTGTGCGAGGGGTCGAGGACCCAGGTGCCGGCCTTGTAGCCGGGGACGTCGAGGGTCGTGGTCGTCGCGGTCATGGTCTTCCTTTGTGTCGATGGTGTCGCGCTCGGCGACCGTTCATCGACTCCAACGCACCACCGCGAGCGATCTATTCCCGTGAATAGATAATTCTCGGACCGAGAAAACGAACGAGGGGCGGATGCCGCAGCATCCGCCCCTCTCACATCATGCGCGACGTCAGCCGACCGCGATGAGGTCGATGATGAAGACGAGGGTCTTGCCGCCGAGGAAGTGGCCGCCGGCGGGGCCGTAGGCCAGGTGCGGGGGGATCACGAGCTCGCGACGGCCGCCGACCTTCATGCCCGGGATGCCGTCCTGCCATCCCTGGATGAGGCCGCGGAGCGGGAACTGGATGCTCTCGCCACGGTTCCACGACGAGTCGAACTCCTCGCCGGATTCGAACTCGACACCGGCGTAGTGCACGGTGACGGTGTCGCCGGGCTTCGCCTCGGCGCCGTCGCCCACGATGATGTCGCGGATGACGAGGTCGGAGGGAGCAGGGCCGGTGGGGGCGTCGAATTCGGGCTTGGTGCGGTCGTCAGTCATGATCCCATCCAACCCGAGCCGGTCCCCCGGGTCAACGCGAGGGGGTCTTGACACCTCTGAGGCGCCCCGGCATCCTTGGGGCAGATCAACTCAGCGCTCGGTCGTTACGCAGGCATCGCCGCGGCACCGAGCGCTGAGTCTTGGGCCAGGCGGCCTACGGCGCGAACAGTGCGGCCCGGGCGGCCGAGGTGCGCTGCAGCAGGACGCGCTCGTCTTCGGCGGCGTTCGGGTCGCGGCCGCTGATCGCTCGCTGGCGCGCCGCGGCGAGCCCCGTGGCATCGGTGATGAACCCCTTCATCGCCGGTGTGCGATCGCCGCGCAGGCCGCGGGCCCACGCCAGCCCGGCCTTGCGGCCGGCCCCCGTGGCGAGCATGTCGACCTCCTGAGCCGTGAACCAGCCGGCGGCGGCGTACTCTCCCAGACGCCGCCGCGTGAGCCGTGACTCCTCGCGCCGCAGAGCGATGACCCCGAGGATGAAGGCGACGAACAGCGGGACCTGCAGCGTCAGGTAGAGCCCCCAGAAGTCGCCCAGCAGCGCCGAGGCGTTCCAGATGGCGTGCAGCGTGATCGCCCCGATCATGCCGAGCACCCAAGGACCGATCGCGCGGCCGGTCGAGACCCCGCGCCGCGCGGCGAGCCCGAGCGCGAAGCCTGTGATGGCGGTGAACATCACGTGGGCGAAGGGCGACAGGATGCCGCGCATGAAGAACGTCACCGTCGTGTCGACCGCCCCTCCCTCGAGGAAGGCGATCGCGAAGTACTGGATGTTCTCGGTGAAGGCGAAGCCGGCGCCGACCAGCGCCCCGTACACGATCCCGTCGACCGGGCCGTCGAAGGCGCGGCGTGCGACGGCGAAGATGATGAAGACGCCGAGCCCCTTGGTCAGCTCCTCCACGATCGGGGCCTGAACGACCGCCGAGAAGACGTCCTGGGCGGGCGAGGCGCTGTAGCCGAAGACGAACGTCAGGGCCAGGTCGACGCCGAGCGTGAGGCCCACCGCGCCGATCGCGCCCCAGGCCACGGCGAAGATCACGAGGTTGCGGGGCTCGGGCTCCCAGCGATCGACGAGGCGGACCGCGAGCATCACACCCGCCAGCGGGATGAGGGCGAGCACCATGCCGATGAGAGACGCGGCGGATCCCAGGGCGTTCAGGAAGTACGCGACCAGCCCGACCAGCAAGAAGACCAGGATGCCGCAGGCCCAGATGGGCGCCGTGCGCCCGCGGCGCGGTGTCACCGGCAGCGCGGCAGGCGACGTGGCCGGTCGCGGAATGACCGCCGGTGCGGCCTGGCGGGGCTGTGCCAGGGCGGACGGGAAATCGGGCGGAGCGAGCGACGGCCGACCGCCGCCGGGACCGGGAGCTTGCGTCATGCGCTCAGCCTAGGGCTGAGAGCGACCAAGACTCGCCCGCGCGCCTGCAGGTAGGTTGGAGGGATGCGCTTCGCCCATGTGATCGGCCCCGGGTCGGAGGAGCCGCGACTCGTCCTCGTCGAAGGTGACCAGGCCGTGATCGTGGAAGACCTGTTCGACGGCGCGCCGAGGTTCCTCGAAGACCTCATCGCGGGGGGTGACGCCCTGCTCGGGCGTGTGCGCGACACGGCCGGCGCCGGGACGCGGCATCCGCTCGGCGGCTTGCGCTTCGCATCGGCGCTGCTGACGCCGCCGGTCATCCTCGCGATCGGGCTCAACTACGCGGCGCACTCGAGCGAGCTGGGCCTGAAGACCGACTCCACTCCGACCGTGTTCGTGCTCTGGCCCAACTCGCTCAGCGCGCACGACGCCACGACGACCTGGCCGCGCTCGGTGAGCGAGACCGTGGACTACGAGGCGGAGCTCGGCGTGATCATCGGCACCCCGGCCAAGAACGTCGCCGCCGAGAACGCCCTGAACCACGTGTGGGGCTACACCGTGGTCAACGACATCACGGCCCGCAACATCCAGTACTCCGAGGCCCAGTGGTCGCGCTGCAAGTCGTTCGACGGCTTCACGCCCACCGGGCCGTTCGTCGTCACGGCGGACGAGATCCCCGACCCGCAGGACCTGCACATCTGGACGGTCCTCGACGGCAGGACGATGCAGGATGCCTCGACCGCGCAGATGGTCCGCTCGGTCGCGACCCTCATCTCCTCGCTGTCCGAGTCGGCGACGCTGCTGCCAGGAACCCTGATCTCGACCGGGAGCCCGGGCGGTGCCGGCTACTCGCGGGATCCCCAGGTGTTCCTGCGCGACCGCTCGACCGTCACGGTCGGCATCGACGGCATCGGCGAGCTGACCACGCACTGCCGCATGACCGACTGAGCGGGAACGACGAAGCCGCACGCCCCGTCGGGACGTGCGGCTTCGCTGCGCTCGGAGGGCCGGCGCGCCGGTCGACCTGCTTACGGGCAGGTGACCTCGAGCCCTGTGTCCGTGGTGTACACGCCGGGGTCCATCCCCGCACAGAGGTCGGCAAGGGCGCCGGCGGCCATCGCGGCGAAGACCACAGCCAGGATGATCGCGATGATCGTGAGCGCCAGGAAGATCCATCCGAGGATGATGGCGACCTTCGCCGGCGTGTTCTTGAAACCGGCCTTCTTGCTCTGGCCGCGCGCGACGTAGCCGAGGATCAGGCCGAGGATCGAGATGAAGAAGACTGCGACGAGCGCGATGATGCCCAGGGTCTTTCCCGGGTCTTCAGCGCCGGGCTGGACCGGGCCGGCCGACGGCGCTGCCGCGTAGGACGGCGCGGCCGGCGGTGCGGCCTGGTACTGCGGCGGGGCGGGGGGAACGCTGCTGTCGCCGGCGGCGGGCTGCGAGGGGACGGTGGGGTCGGTCATGTGGACTCCTATCGGCGTGGACTCGTCGAAGTTATCGGCATATTCACCGCCACGGCAATCACGACGCGCGCTCAATCGTGTTCGGCGTCGACTGACTTCTCCTTCGGGAGCATCACCGGAATGGCCGCGGTGATCACCTCGAGGCCCGACAGACGCGCGGGCGACAGCTGCTTGGTGACCTCCTCGCGCGACATCAGTCCAGCCTCGACCACCAGATCGGCGACGTTGCGCCCGGTGAGCAGAGCGGTCTTGGCCAGAGCCGCAGACGCCGCGTACCCGATGAAGGGCGTGAGCGCGGTGACGACGCCGACGGACGCCCCGACCATCGCGCCGAGGCGCTCGCGGTTGGCTGTGATGCCGTCGATGCAGTTGATGCGGAGGGTGTGCATGCCGCGACGCATCCAGGTGATCGACTGGAAGATCGAGTGCGCGATGACCGGCTCGAACGCGTTCAGCTGCAACTGGCCGCCCTCGACGGCCATCGTGACCGTGAGATCGGCCCCGGCGACCGCGAACGCGATCTGGTTCACCACTTCGGGGATCACCGGGTTGACCTTGCCGGGCATGATGCTGGAGCCGGCCTGGCGAGCCGGCAGGTTGATCTCGCCGAAGCCCGCCTGCGGGCCCGACGACAGCAGGCGCAGGTCGTTGCAGATCTTCGAGAGCTTGATGGCGTTGCGCTTGAGCGACGACGAGAACGACATGAAGGCGCCGGTGTCGCTCGTGGACTCCACCAGGTCGGTGGCCAGATCCAGGTCGAGCCCGCTGATCTCGCGCAGGTGTGTGAGCACGGCCTTGCTGTAGTCGGGATGCGTCGTGATTCCGGTGCCGATGGCCGTGGCGCCCATGTTGATCTCGTACAGCAGGTAGGCGTTCTCCTTGAGCCGGCTGTGGTCCTCGCCGAGGGTCGTGGCGAATCCGTGGAACTCCTGGCCCAATGTCATCGGCACGGCGTCCTGCAGCTGAGTGCGGCCGACCTTCAGCACGTCGTGGAACTCGACCGCCTTCGCGAGGAACGCCCGGCGCAGCAGATCGAGCTCGTCGAGCAGGGTCAGCAGGTCGAGCCCGAGGCCCACCTTGATGGCGGTCGGGTAGACGTCGTTCGTCGACTGGCTGCGGTTGGTGTCGTCGATCGGCGAGAGGAAGGCGTAGTCGCCCTTCTCACGGCCGGCCAGTTCGAGCGCGATGTTGGTGATGACCTCGTTCGCGTTCATGTTGGTCGAGGTTCCGGCACCTCCCTGGATCACGCCCACCACGAACTGGTCGTGGAACTGTCCTTCGATGACGAGCTGCGACGCGCGATCGATGAGGTCGGCCTTCTCGGGGCTCAGCACGCCGATGTCGCGGTTGGCCCGCGCCGAAGCCTGTTTGACCATCGCCAGAGCGCGGACCAGGTCGGCGTAGACCGAGATGGGTCGCTTGGAGATGTCGAAGTTCTCCAGCGCCCGGGCGGTATGGATGCCCCAGTAGGCGTCGGCGGGGATCTCCATGGATCCCAGGGAGTCGGTCTCGGTGCGGGTGCGCGTCATTGC
Source organism: Microbacterium sp. Root166 (assembly GCF_001427145.1). Classification (GTDB taxonomy): domain Bacteria; phylum Actinomycetota; class Actinomycetes; order Actinomycetales; family Microbacteriaceae; genus Microbacterium. The sequence continues at coordinate 234,282 of NZ_LMGL01000004.1, read as the reverse complement.
GTCCAGAGCCATGTGTGAGTTCCTCGTGGGTCGGTCACGGCGGGAGGGGATGCCTTCACCCTACGCGCGCGGCGCGACCCGTGCGGGTGTACGCGAGGTACAGCGATGAACGTCCCGTGTACAGGTCGTCTACCTGCACGGTGTCACGAGCGCTTGCGCGAGAAGGCCTCGAGCCGCTCCTCCGGGCTCAGCGCCGCCATCTCGCGGACCCACTCCGCCGAGAAGTAGTCGCCGGTCGGGGCGTCGACGACGGGGACGACCGCGTGAGTGATGGTGTCGTCGTACACGTGCACGAGGTGGAACGACTGCCCGGCATCCATTCCGTTGACCTCCACCGACGGACGCGCGAGGTTCATCGTGTAGCAGGTGGCCGCTGCGACGCTCACCGGCACCCCGGCGAACATCCCGCTCGTGGAGTAGTGCAGGTGGCCCGCCAGGATCGCACGCACGTCCGACCCGGCGATCACCTCGGCCAGGCGCGTCTGGTCCCGCAGCTCGAGGATGTCGAACAGCGGGATGTGCGACGGCAGGGGCGGGTGGTGCAGCGCCAGGATCGTGCCCAGCGGCGCCGGCGTCGCGAGGATCTCGCGCAGCCAGGCGAGCTGGGCCGCGTCGAGATCGCCGTGGTGCCAGCCGGGCACGGTGGAGTCCAGCGCCACGAGCCGCAGGCCGCCGAGGTCCCAGACACCCGTGACGGGCTCCTCGGTCGGCTCGAGGCCCAGCAGGTCTCGGCGCAGCGCGGGGCGCTCGTCGTGGTTGCCGGCGACCCACACGACAGGTGCGCCCATGCGCTCCGCGACAGGCTCGACCGCCTCGCGCAGTGCGAGATAGGCCTCCGGCTCGCCCAGATCGGTCAGGTCGCCGGTGAACACGATGGCATCGGGACGGATGCCGGTCGCCTCGGCGACCTCGAGCGTCCGGATCAGGTTCGCGAGCGTGTCGAACCGTCCGCCGAGTGCGCGCCCTCCTGCCAGGAGATGCGTGTCGCTCAGGTGCAGCAGCGTGCGCCGCGCGGGCGCGTACTGACCGAACTGCACCGGTGTGGGGACCATGGGCATCAGCTTAGGACCCGTCGCCGACGGGCCGCCGCCTCAGTGGTTGAAGACGATGAGCAGCAGTCCGCCGAGGACTGCGGCGCCCGCGACGCCGAACGACAGGTACGCGCCGACGAGGGCGAAGCGCTTCTGGCCGTCGGTGAGAGGACTCTTGCGAGCGGCCTTCGCAGCCGCCTTCGCAGCACGCTGTGCTTCCTTCTCGGAGATCACGGTGATCGCGTCGGTGAACTCGGCGGGCCCGACGACGGGTGCCCGGCCGGCGCGCACCAGCAGCCGGAGGCCGGTGGCGTAGGCCGCGACCACGATGACCGCCGCCAGGAACGCGGCGATGAAGACCTGGACGAAGGCGAACCAGTCGATGACGATCACGGCCGACCCCCGTTCTTCGGGCCGCGCGCAGATCGCTCTGCGGCCTTGGCCGACTTCTCCGCCTTCTTCGCCGCCGAGGCCTGGGCGGCGCGCACGCGCGCCTCTTCGCGGGCGATCGCGCGCTGACGACGAGTGGGCGGCGGGTTGCGCTTGACCTTGACCGCACGACCCGAGTCGGCGACCTCGCTCATCGCGTTGGCGGCCGTGACCGAGTCACGGCGCGAGCGGAGGAAGAGGCCGAGGATGATCAGCACGGCGAGTACCGCGTCGATGATGATGCCCCAGAACGGGATGGCGACGACGATGAAAGCCGCCAGTCCGCCGACCGCGCCCGCGGCGGGCAGAGTGAGGAGCCAGCCGATCATGATGCGCCCGACGGTGCGCCAGCGCACCTGGGAGCCGCGGCGACCCAGCCCGGAGCCGATCACCGAGCCGGAAGCGACCTGCGTGGTCGACAGCGCGAAGCCGAGGGCGCTCGAGGCGAGGATGGTCGACGCGGTCGAGCTCTCCGCTGCGAAGCCCTGGGCCGGCTTGACGTCGGTGAGTCCCTTGCCGAGGGTGCGGATGATGCGCCAGCCGCCCATGTAGGTGCCGAGCGCGATGGTGACGGCACAGGCGATGATGACCCAGGTCTGCGGCTCGGGGCTGGTCTGCAGGCCGGTCGAGATCAGCAGCAGCGTGATGATGCCCATCGTCTTCTGCGCGTCGTTGGTGCCGTGCGCGAGGGCGACGAGCGACGAGGTGAAGATCTGGCCCACCCGGAACCCGTCGCGGCCGTCGGGCTTGCTGTCGTAGCGACGCGTGATCGCATAGGCGACCTTGGTCGCCGTGAAGGCGATGATGCAGGCGGTGAGCGGAGCGATGATGGCCGGGAGGATGACCTTCGACATGACGACGCCGAAGTTGATCGCCGAGGCGCTGACGCCGACGATCGTGGCGCCGATGAGGCCGCCGAAGAGTGCGTGCGACGATGACGACGGCAGTCCGAGCAGCCACGTGAGCATGTTCCACGTGATGGCGCCGATGAGGCCCGCGAAGATGATCTGCGGGAAGATCGCCACCGAGATGTCGCCCTCGTTGATGATGCCGCCGGAGATCGTCTGCGCCACCTCCGTCGACAAGAAGGCACCGACCAGGTTCAGCAGCGCCGCGAGCAGGACGGCGGTCTTCGGCTTGAGGGCACCGGTCGCGATGGGCGTGGCCATCGCATTGGCCGTGTCGTGGAAACCGTTCGTGAAGTCGAAGAACAGCGCGAGTGCGATGACCAGCACGATGATGAGGGTTGCGGTTTCCACCGGTCGCTTTCCGTCAGGGGTGTGGAGTGTGTGCCGACGAGATCGGCGTGACGAACGAAGAGTTCACCGTGAATTCAGGAACCGGCAACCGGCCAGAAGAATCCTTACACCGCCGTGCCCTCCGGTCAACTTGACGGAGCACGGCCGGCGAGGCCTCGCGAGGGCATCGCCGGGCTAGCGTGGAGCCTGTGACCGTCTCAGACCGCCCCGCCGCAGCATCCGCCCCCATTGCCGACCCGCGACCGATCGTCCGCAGTCATCACGGCGATGACGTCGAGGACCGCTACGAGTGGTTCCGTGCGAAGGACGATGCGGCCGTGATCGCGCACCTCGAAGCCGAGAATGCGTACACGCAGCACCGCACGGAGCACCTCGACGGGCTGCGCGGGCGCATCTTCGACGAGATCAAGTCGCGGACGCTCGAGACCGACCTGTCCGTACCGACCCGCCGCGGGCAGTGGTGGTACTACGGCCGCACCGTGGAGGGCAGGCAGTACGGCATCCAGTGCCGCGCGCCGCTCGCCTCCCCCGACGACTGGACCCCGCCCGAGCTGTCGCCCGAGGTCGAGGTCCCCGGAGAGCAGGTGCTGCTGGACAGCAACCTCGAGGCCGAGGGCCACGAGTTCTTCTCCCTGGGAAGCTTCGAGATCTCCACCGACGGCACACTCATGCTCTACGGGGTCGACCTCGCCGGCGACGAGCGCTACACCGTGAGGGTGCGCAACGTCGCCACGGGCGAGCAGCTGCCGGACGAGATCCCCGACACGTTCGCCGGTGCGACGTTCTCCCCCGACGGCCGGTTCATCGTCTATACGACCGTCGACGACGCGTGGCGTCCCGACACCGTCTGGCTCCACGAGCTGGGCACGCCGGTCGCGGACGACGTGAAGCTGTTCCACGAGCCCGACGAGCGGTACTGGGTGGGCGCGGGGTTCTCGCGCAGCGACCGCTACCTCTTCATCGAGCTGGGCTCGTCGATCACGAGCGAGGAGTGGCTCGTCGACGCGACGGATCTGCGCAGCGCGCCGCGGGTGATCTGGCCGCGCCGGGAAGGCGTGGAGTACGAAGCCGCCCACGCGGTCATCGACGGCGAGGACGTGCTGTACATCCTCCACAACGAGGATGCCCTGGACTTCGAGCTGGTGCGGGTAGCGGCATCCGATCCTGCCGGCGACCGCGCGGTCGTGATCCCGCATCGTCCCGGCCACCGGCTGCTCGGCGTCTCGACGTTCCGAGACTGGGGCGTCGTCGGCTACCGCCGCGGCGGACTCCCCCGCCTCGGCATGCTGTCCTACGCCGACGGTGCGGTGACCGAGATCGAGTTCGACGAGCCGCTGTACTCGGTCGGGTCCGGCGGGAACCCGGAATGGGCGCCGCCGCTGCTGCGCCTGGGCTACGGGTCGTTCGTGACACCTGGGACCGTGTACGACTACGACGTCGCCACCGGTGACCTGCTGCTGCGCAAGCGCCAGCCCGTGCTCGGCGGCTACGAGCCGTCGGAGTACGGCCAGGAGCGCGTGTGGGCAACCGCCCAGGACGGCACGCAGATCCCGATCTCGCTGGTCTGGAAGCGTTCCTTCGGCGAGGCCGGCGCCGCGCCGCGCCCGGTGCACCTGTACGGCTACGGCTCGTACGAGCACTCGATCGAGCCGGGACTCTCGGTGCCGCGGCTGTCCGAGCTCGACCGCGGCGTGATCTTCGCCGTGGCTCACGTGCGCGGCGGCGGCGAGATGGGCCGGCAGTGGTACGAGGACGGCAAGCTCCTGAGCAAGCGCAACACGTTCACCGACTTCGTCGACTGCGCGCGGCACCTGGTGGACAACGGCTACACGACGCCGTCGCAGATGGTGGCCGAGGGCGGTTCCGCGGGCGGCCTGCTGATGGGCGCCGTGGCGAACCTGGCGCCCGAGCTGTTCGCCGGGATCCTCGCCGACGTGCCGTTCGTGGACGCCCTCACGACGATCCTCGACCCGTCGCTGCCGCTGACGGTGATCGAGTGGGACGAGTGGGGCGACCCGCTGCACAACGCCGACGTCTACGCGTACATGAAGTCGTACTCCCCGTACGAGAACGTGCGGACGGATGCCGCGTACCCGAAGATCCTCGCGGTGACCTCCCTGAACGACACACGGGTCCTGTACGTCGAGCCGGCGAAGTGGGTCGCGCGGCTGCGCGAGGTCGGCGCCGACGCCCTGCTCAAGTGCGAGATGGTCGCCGGACACGGCGGAGTCAGCGGACGCTACAACGCCTGGCGCGAGCGCGCGTTCGAGCTCGCGTGGCTCCTGGACGTGCTGGGCGTCGCCGACGCCTGACCCCCGGCCCTTCGGGAGAGCGGATGCCGCGGCCGCGGCATCCGTCTACCTCACGTTCTCGTTCGTGAACCCGGGGAAACGCGCCGAGCCCGACGTCTACGGCATCGGGTTCGACGTGAATCCTCGGGTTCGCGATGCGACCAGATCGACGCGGACGATCGGCCTGGGACGCCTCCTCCCATGGCGACGGTGCGAGCAAGTTCCCCCCGGATGCCGCCCCCGGCCCCCGGCGTTGCTCCGATCGCCCGCAGCCTGAGGTGATGGACGAGCCACTGGCTGCTTCGCTGCTGCTCTCGCGCGAGATGCCGGGCGGCCTCGCGCGACTCGATCGCGCGAGTGCCCTGCACCGGATCCGCGCCGGCGCGTACGTGCCACGCTCGGAATGGGAGGTTCTGGAGCCGTGGCGGCGGTACGCCTTGCGGGTGCAGGCTGTTGCCCGGACGTGGACATCCCCGGTCTTCTGCCTGGAGTCTGCTGCTGTTCTGCAGTCGCTGCCCGTGTTCGGCGAGCCGCGTGAGATCCATCTGCTGAGCCCCGACGGCAAGACCTGGCGCGAAGGGGACGTCCACGTGCACGGCTGGAACGATGCGCGCATGCTCACGACCACGGGATCGCTCACGCTGACGGCGATCGAGGATACCGCGACCGATCTGTGCCGGGTCCTGCCGCCGGCGTTCGGACTCGCGGTGGCCGACGCGGCTCTGCGAAGTCTCGGCTCAGCGGGCATCGGGCTCGACCTTGCGGCACGCGCAAGGTCCCACGCCAATAGGCGTGGGCTCCGTCAAGTGGATTGGGTGCAGGCGAGGGCGACTGCCGCCGCCGAGTCACCTGGAGAGTCCGTGAGCCGGGCTGTGATCGAGTGGCTCGGCTACGACGAGCCCGAACTGCAGCATGAGTTCCACTACGAGGGCGTGGTCGATCGCAGCGACTTCTACTGGCGGTCGACGCGCACGATCGGCGAGTCCGACGGCTACGGCAAGTACGACGCGGACGATCCGAAGACGATGAAGGCCCAATTCGTGCGCGAGAAGACGCGCGAGGACCGCCTTCGCCGCTATGAGCGGGGGTTCGCCCGGTGGGACTGGGCGGACGCGCTTCGCCCCGCGTCGCTGGACGCGAAGCTGCGCGCCGCCGGCCTCATTTCATCCCGCCTGCACCAGAACGCGATGCTTCGGACACTTGCGTCCAATCCGCGCTCGTTCGCGGGGCGAACTCAGGGAAACGCGGCGAACCACAGGTCCAAGGCCTCGGGCTCGCGGTGAATCCCCGGGTTCGCACTCGTCGACTGCAGAAACGGCTCAGCCGAACAGGGCGGCGGCCTCTTCGTAGCGGTGGAGCGGGACGGTGTTGAGCTCGCCGAGCGCCTCGGCGAAGGGCACGCGCACGATCTCGGTGCCTCGCATGGCGACCATCTGGCCCCAGGCGCCGTCGACGATCGCGTCCGCGGTGTGCAGGCCGAGGCGCGTCGCGAGCACGCGGTCGAAGCCCGAGGGAGACCCACCGCGCTGGATGTGGCCGAGCACGGTCGAGCGGGTCTCGATTCCGGTGAGGCGCTCGATCTCGGGCGCCAGCACCTCGCTGATGCCGCCGAGGCGGGGGCGATTGAACGCGTCGAGTCCCTTGTCGCTGAAGGCCTCGTCCATGCCGGTGAGCGTGAAGCCCTCGGACACGACGATGAGGGGCGCGCGACCGCGGTCGTGTGCGCGAGACACCAGGGCCGCGATCTCGTCGATCGACATCGGGACCTCGGGGATGCAGATCGCGTGGGCGCCGGCGGCGATGCCGGCGTGGAGGGCGATCCAGCCGACGTGGCGGCCCATGACCTCGGCCACCATGCACCGCTGGTGCGAGTCGCCGGTGGTGCGGAGGCGGTCCATGGCCTCGGTCGCGATGTTCACGGCCGTGTCGAAGCCGAACGAGTAGTCCGTCGCGCGCAGATCGTTGTCGATGGTCTTGGGGACGCCGAGCACGTTGATGCCGTCGTTCGCGAGACGGTTCGCGGCCGCAAGGGTGCCCTCGCCGCCGATGGCGATGATGCCGTCGAGCCGGTGGCCGTACATCGTCTTCGCGATGTTCTCGGCGCCGCCGCGGGGACCCTCGTACGGGTTCGTGCGGCTGGTGCCGAGGATCGTGCCGCCGACCTTCGAGAGCCCCTTCACCTCGTGACGCGTCAGCGGGAAGAAGTCGCCGTCGACGACACCGCGCCAGCCGTCGCGGATGCCGACGAACTCGAGGTCGTACGTCGTGGTGCCCTTGAGCACGACGCCGCGGATGACCGCGTTGAGCCCGGGGCAGTCGCCACCACTGGTCAGGATGCCGATCTTCATAGCTGTGTTCCTCGCTGTGTCGGGTGAAGAGGGTCGGCGACGCTGCCTCACCCGACATTAGTGGCGGATGCCGCCACCTGCCACACGCGCCGGCACCGCCTCCTGATCGAAGGCGTCAGTCGGCCCCGAGGGCGCGTCGGGTGAGGTGCATCAGCGCCGAGAGCTGGACCGAGTCGCTGGACTGCGGATCGACGGCCTCGCCGTCGAGCGCACGCTGCGCGAGGCCCTGCTTCGAGTCGATGAGCTCGGCGATCTTGGTGTCGATCGTGTGCGCCGCGATGATGCGCCATGCCGTGACCGGCTCGTCCTGGCCGATGCGGTGCACGCGGTCGATGGCCTGCGTCTGCTCGGCCGCGGTCCACGACAGCTCGGCGAGCACGACGTTGGACGAGGCCTGCATGTTGACGCCGACGCCCGCCGCGGTGAGCGAGCACACGGCGATCCCGACCTTCGGATCGTTGTTGAACTCGTCGATCGCCTGTTGACGCGCGATCGTGGTCTGGTCGCCGCGCAGCGACACCGTCTTCAGGCCGGCGCCTGCGAAGTGGTTCTCCGCGGCGTCCATGACGTCGATGTGCTTGGCGAAGAAGACGACCTTGCCGACCGAGCGCTGCAGCTGCACGGCGTAGTCCGCCGCGAGCAGGGCCTTGGCCTGGCCGATCTTGCGCACCATGGTGAACACGTTCTCCGAGCCCGTGCCTGCGGCCTTGGACTCCTCGAGCTCGCCGTGGGCCACCAGGCGCACGATGTCCTCGTCGATCTCGCCGAAGGCGAGGCCCCGGTCGCCGCGCGCCTCGATGATGCGGCGGTACTTCTGCGCCAGCCGTTCGCCGAGCTCGCGCTCGGCCTGGCGGATGGAGCGCCCGAACTCGTCGTCGAGCTCGACCGGCAGGTCGGCGATGAGCTTGTCGGGCAGGTCGGCGGCGACATCCTTCTTCTTGCGCCGGACGATGCCCATCGAGATCACGGCATTGCGCGCTTCGGGATAGAACGCCTTGTCGGCGGGGGTCAGGCCGGTCTCGTCGAGCCTGGCCATCAGCTCGGGGCCTGGCTTCTCTCCGGTCGTCCAACCGAGGAAGCGCCAGATCGCGTCGAAGTCCTCGACGTCGTTGATCAGCGGGGTTCCGGTGAGGGCCAGGAGGAGCGGATCGCGCACCTGCTCGCGGATGCGGCCGGCCAGCGCGAGCACGTTCTGCGAGCGCTGCGAACTGAGGTTCTTGATGAAGTGCGCCTCGTCGACGACCATGCCCTTCAGGCCCAGGTCGCTGAGCCACGACAGGTGGCGGTCGAGGATCTCGTAGTTGACGATGAACACGTCCGCGAACGCGTCGATGTCCTCGCCGTCGCCGTGGATGACGGTGGCGCGTCGCTGCGGCGTCCAGCGCTCGACCTCGCGCGCCCAGTTCATCTTCACGACGTTGGGGACCACGGCCAGCAGCGGGTACGCACCGGCCACGGATGCCGCGAGCACCGACTCGGCGGTCTTCCCGAGGCCCGGCTCGTCGGCCAGCAGGAAGCTGCGGTGCCCACTGCGGACGGCCTCCAGGAAGCGCGACTGGTGCGGCATGACCTCGAGGTTCTTGGGCGACAGCCGGTCGAACTCCGGAACGGGCGGAAGATCCATGGATGCCGCGGCCCCGCCGGCCCCGGTCTCGAACGCCTTGTAGAGGGGGCCCATGAGCTCCCAGCCGTCGAGGCGTCGGCGCGGCGTCTCCTTCTGGACACGCGCGTTGAGGTCGGGCGCCAGGAAGGGGTTGGCCTCGCGGCGTGCCTCGACCTGGGGCGGGATGACCTGTCGCTGCGCGAGCGCCGCAGGCACGACCTGAGCGGCGGCGGGCGGCGCGTCGGTGATGATGAGCTCGTCGGGCGGCAGATCGGCGCCGGACTCGAGCAGCCAGTCGCGTCGCATGCGCCGCGCGACCGGGGATGTGGCCTGGTCGACCTCGAGCAGCTGGATGAGCGACGTGTCGCGGGCGGCCGTCTTGGCGAGGATGGTCGCGACGCCGTCGAGGCGCTTCAGCAGCTCGGAGCGCGCGGCGTCGGTCACGGCGGTGTCGGCCTTCACACGGGCGCGCTCCTCGCGCACCAGGAAGGCGATCACCTGGAACTTCACGCGGTTGGTCGGCCCCAGCTTGCCGCGCTGGGCCTTGGCCTCGACCTCGCGCACCTTGCGGGCGAGGATCGGGATGATGGGCGCCTCGTCGTCACGACGTGACGCCGAGGTCTTGCGCCGACGCTGGGTAGACGACTGGGCGGGTGCCGTAGGCGGCATGCTTCTCCTGAGCCTGAATGCCGGTCGTACCGGCGAATGATCGATGCGAGACCGAAGGGTGCGGTGCTCCCGCGGGCGGCACGGGCGCCGTCGCGAACGCGGGACGGGATGGTCTCACCGGCGGCCGCGGGCACTCGCTTCAGCGAGCTGCGGCAATCGTCAGCGGATTCCCTTCCGCCAGTCTAGCGGAATGAGGGGCTTCAGCCCCAGAGCGTCGCGACGATGTCTTCGCTGTAGCCCTCGGGAGCGAAGTTGATCCAGGCCGTCGAGACCCATCCGCCCCCGCCGACGTAGTGCGTCTCGCCGCTCGCGTACTCCTCGTCGTCGAGCGTGACGCCCTTCTGCTCGATGCGGCAGATCGTGCCGTCGCCGAGCGGCTCGCACGCGTGACCGGAGGCCATCAGCTCGGCCTCGATGGCTTCGGCCTGCTCGGCGTCGATGACCGTGACGTTGGTGGCGAGGCCGAACTCGCTGGGCGTACCCCACGAGCACCGGATGGTCGGGGCGCCGCTGTCGATGATCTCGAGGAGATCGACGTTCTGCGTCGACAGCATCGTGACCTCCGGGTGGTTCAGCGGCGGGTTCTCGACCTCGAGGCGGCCCAGCATGGTCTCGGAGTAGATGTCTTCGCAGGCCGCCGGCAGCGTGAACTCGGTATCGGGCGCCTGGCTTTCGATGGGCGTCGGGGACGTGCCGCCTGGACGCGGGCTGAGCGACGGCGTGGGCTCGGCGCTGGGCGTTCCCGACGGCTCGGGCTGGCAGGCGGCGAACAGCAGGGCTGCGGCGACGATCGCGACGGCGCCGAGTGCTCGGGCCGCCGGTGCGGTGCGGGCGTGCGACATGGCTCCTCCGGGGGTGGTCGATCAATCGCTCCCACGACCCTACGACGCCGGGCGGAGCGCTGCTATCGCTCCCCCGCCGACGAGCTCTGCCACTGGAGCAGCGTGTGCGGATCGTCCGTGACGATGCCGTCGACGCCCAGCGCGGTCACGGCGTCCCACTGTGTGTCGCGGTTCAGCGTGTACACGACGACGCGGATGCCCGCCGCATGGAGCTCGTCGACGATCGCCGGGCGCTCCAGCACCTCGTCGCGCTTCACGATGACGCCCTCGACCCCGGCCTGTTCGGCGGCGGCCACGACGTCGTCCGGCACGTGCTTGAGGATGAGCAGGCGCGACACCACTTCGGTCTCGGCGGCCCACAGCGCCAGGGTCCGCGCGTCGAAGCTGGCGACCGCGATCTCGCGCTCGAGTCCGCGAGCGACGACGTCGGCGAGGGCGGCGTCGATGGCGGCGGCATCCCATACGCCCTTCAGCTCGATGATCGCGCGGCCGCCGGACGCGGCGAGCGTGTCGAGGAACTCAACGAACGTCGGAACCGTCGTGCCCGCGAACGAGGGATCGAACCAGGACCCGGCATCGAGCGTCCGCACCTGGGCGAGGGTGAGCTCCTGCAGCCGCCCGGTGCCGTTCGTGGTGCGATCGACCTTCGCGTCGTGCATGAGCACGGCGTGGCCGTCGGCGGTGAGTGCCACGTCGACCTCGACGTAGCCGATGCCGCCTTCGAGTGCCGCAGTGATGGCGGGCAGCGTGTTCTCCGGGGCGGTGGCACTGCCGCCGCGATGACTGGCGATGAAGGCCGCGTCGCCGGGCATCCGGGGATCGCCCAGCAGTTCGGTTGCGCTCACTCGCGCGGGCGTCGCGCCGAGGAACGCGATGACGATGCTCGCGACGGCGAGCACGCCGACGACCAGCAGGGGTTGGAGCCGTTCACGGGCGCGGTCGGGTACCGCGGGATGGGGCATCGGGCATGTCCTCCGGGTGGTGCACCGGGTCCTCGTCGACGCGGTCCGACCACTCTACATGCGTCGTTACCTTTTCGTTACGTTCTTTTCGCGCGTCGAGATCACCGCGTCCCAGAGCCCGTCGGCGACGTCGCGCTTGGTTCCCTGGACCGTCGAGACGACCTCGCCACCGGCGGTCAGGATCGTCACCTCGTTGACGTCCGACTCGAAGCCGCTCGACCATCCGACCTCGTTCACGGCGAGGAGGTCCGTGCCCTTGCGGGCAGCCTTGCGTCGTCCCCGCTCCAGCAGGCTCTCCCCCTCGGCCGGGGTCTCGGCGGCGAAGCCGACGACGACCTGGCCGTCGCTCCTGCCGCGCACGAGGCCCGCGAGGATGTCGTCGTTCTCGATGAGGTCGAGAGTGATGCCGCGGCCGGAAGCCGCATCCTTGGTCAGCTTCGATTCCGAGACCTCCGCGACGCGGTAGTCCGCGACGGCGGCCGCCATGACGATCACGTCCGCGGTGCGTGCGGCAGCGCCCATCGCAGCCTGGAGCTCGGCGGCGGTCCCGGCGCGCACCACATTCACGTGCGGGTGAGCGGATGCCGAGGCCAGCACCCCTTCGTCGACATGGGCGGCGACGAGCAGGACGTCGGCGCCGCGGTCCGCAGCGGCCAGGGCCACCGCGATCCCCTGCTTGCCGCTGGAGCGGTTGCCGATGTAGCGCACCGGGTCGATCGGCTCGCGGGTGCCGCCGGCGCTGACGACGACCCGGAGCCCGGCGAGGTCGGCGGTGCTGCCGCGCTCGGCCGCGGCCAGCGCGGCGTCGAGGATCACTTCGGGCTCCGACATCCGCCCCGGTCCGCTGTCGCCGCCGGTGAGCTCGCCGTCCTCAGGGCCGACGATCACGACGCCGCGGGTGCGCAGCGTGGCGATATTCGCGGTCGTCGCGGGATGCCGCCACATCTCGGTGTGCATCGCCGGCGCGACGACGACCGGTGCCGTGGTCGCGAGTAGGGTCGTTCCGAGGAGATCGTCCGCGAGGCCGGTGGCCATCTTCGCCAGGGTGTTGGCGGTCGCGGGCGCCACGATCACGAGGTCGGCCGCCTGGCCGAGAGCGACGTGGCGCACGCGGGCGACGTCATCGTGGACGGAGGTCGTGACCGCGTTGCGGCTGATCGACTCCCACGTCGGAAGGCCGACGAAGCGCACGGCGTCGGCCGTGGGCACGACGTGGACGTCATGGCCGCCCTTCACGAGCAGGCGCACGAGGTGCACGGTCTTGTAGGCGGCGATGCCACCGCTGACTCCGACGACGACGAACACCATCCGATCTTGGCACGACCAGGGCCCGCAGGCAGGAGACCACGAATGTGCACCGTCATCATCCGCGTGCCTGAGACGCCGGGCGAGCCCACGCGCGTGCTCGCCGTGCGCGACGAGGACCCCGGCCGGCCGTGGAACCCGCTGGGCCGGTGGTGGCCCGAGGCGCACGACGGCGTGGTCGGCGTGCGCGATGTGCGAGCCGGGGGCGCGTGGCTCGCGGCAGACCCGTCCGCGCGCCGGCTGGCGGTGCTGCTGAACCGGGCGGACGTCTCCTCGCGACCCGAGTCCGAGCTCGTCTCACGCGGCGGCATCGTCCTCGATGCCGTGGCCGGGCGCCTGCCCGAGGCCGAGCCGGCGACCCACGGGTTCAACCTGGTGACCGTCGACCCGGCCGGTGCCCAGGTGCTGACATGGGACGGCGCACTGCTGCGCACCGAGGAGCTCGCCCCCGGCACCCACATGATCGCCCACGACGACGTCGACGACCCCGCGACGCCGCGGATCGTGCGCTGGCTCGACGAGTTCCGCGCGGCCGAGCCTGCCCCCGACCACCTCTGGTGGACGCCGTGGATCGAGGTGCTCGAACGCTCGACGACCCTCGAGAGCACCGACGACCGCGCGATCATCCGCGACAATCGCCCGCTGGGCTACCCGACCCTGTCGCTGCTCGCGTGCGTCGCGTCGATCTCGGCCGACGGCATCGACGTGCGGTACGGCGAGCTGAACGAGCCCGGCCACTGGGGCGGGCTCGACCTCTCGTGACCGGCGGCGTCCGCTAGACCAGGCTCTTGGTGTGCCAGACGGTCTTGGTCTCGGTGAACGCGGCGATCCGCTCGAGGCTCAGGGCCGCGGCATCCGGTCCCTGCTCCGGCGGCAGGACGCGGGTGAGCGTCTCGGCCGCCGCGATCTGCAGGTCGACCCAGTCCAGGTCGCCGGCTCCGACCAGGTCGAGGCCGTGCACGTCCGGGTGCGACGCGAGCCACGGCGCCATCTCGGCCGGAGAGCCGGTGAGGACGTTGACGACTCCCCCGGGCACGTCGCTGGTCGCGAGCACCTCGGCGAGGCTGATCGCCGACAGCGGGAAGCGCTGCGACGCGATGACGACGACGGAGTTGCCCGACACGAGCGCCGGCGCGATGGCCGAGACCAGGCCGACGAGTGCGGTGTCCTGCGGCGCGACGACGGCCACGACACCCGTGGGCTCGGGCACCGAGATGTTGAAGTACGGCCCCGCGACGGGGTTGCCGTTGCCGGCGACCTGGCCGAACTTGTCGCACCAGCCCGCGTACCAGACCCAGCGGTCGATGGCCTCGTCGACCTCGGCTGCGGCGGCGGATGCCGAAGCCCCGGTCTGCTGGACGATCTCGTCCACGAACTGCGCCTTGCGGCCCTCGAGGATCTCGGCCACGCGGTACAGGACCTGGCCGCGGTTGTACGCGGTGGCTCCCGCCCAGCCCTTGACGGCTCCGCGCGCGGCGGTCACGGCATCCCGTGCGTCCTTGCGGGAGGCCAGCGCGGCGTTGGCGAGGAAGTCGCCCTTCGGCGAGACGACCTCGTAGGTGCGCCCGGACTCGCTGCGCGGGAAAGCTCCTCCGATGTAGAGCTTGTACGTCTTCGGCACGGTCAGTCGCTTGCTCATGACTGCGCTCCCTTCAGGTACGCGAGCAGGCCGTGTCGGCCGCCCTCACGGCCGTAGCCGGACTCCTTGTAGCCGCCGAACGGGCTGGCCGGATCGAAGCGGTTGAACGTGTTGGCCCAGATGACACCGGCACGCAAACGGTCGGCGACGGCCAGGATGCGCGAACCCTTGTCAGACCAGATGCCTGCGGACAGGCCGTACGGCGTGTTGTTGGCCTTCTCGATCGCCTCGGCGGGGGTGCGGAAGGTCAGCACCGACAGCACCGGGCCGAAGATCTCGTCGCGTGCGATGCGGTGGCTCGCCTGAACGTTCGTGAAGATCGTCGGCGCGAACCAGAAGCCGTTCTCGGGGATGACGCAGTCGGCGCTCCAGCGCACCGCGCCCTCGTCCTCGCCGATCTGGCTGAGCTCGCGGATGCGGTCGAGCTGCTCGCGCGAGTTGATGGCGCCGATGTCGGTGTTCTTGTCGAGCGGGTCACCCAGCCGCAGCGTCGACAGGCGCTGCTTCAGCCGGTCGACGACCTCGTCGTGGATCGACTCCTGCACGAGCAGGCGGCTGCCGGCGCAGCAGACGTGGCCCTGGTTGAAGAAGATGCCGTTGACGATGCCCTCGATGGCCTGATCGATCGGCGCGTCCTCGAAGACGATGTTCGCGGCCTTGCCGCCGAGCTCGAGCGTGAGCTTCTTGCCGGTGCCGGCGACGGCCTTGGCGATCTCACGGCCCACGGGCGTCGAGCCGGTGAAGGCCACCTTATTGACATCGGGATGCCGCACCAGAGCCGCGCCGGTCGCGCCGGCTCCGGTCACGATGTTGACCACGCCCGGCGGCAGGTCGGCCTGCTGCAGGATCTCGGCGAAGATGAGCGCCGACAGCGGCGTCGTCTCGGCCGGCTTGATCACGACGGTGTTGCCGGCGGCCAGAGCCGGGGCGATCTTCCACGCCAGCATGAGCAGCGGGAAGTTCCAGGGAATGACCTGCCCGGCGACACCGAGGGACTGCGGGTTCGCGCCCAGCCCGGCGTAGTCCAGCTTGTCGGCCCAGCCGGCGTAGTAGAAGAACCAGGCGGCGACGAGCGGAACGTCGACGTCGCGGCTCTCCTTGATGGGCTTGCCGTTGTCGAGCGCCTCGGCGACGGCGAGCTCGCGGGCGCGCTCCTGCACGAGACGTGCGATACGGAACAGGTACTTGCCGCGGTCGCGGCCGCTCATCTTGGACCACGTCTTCTCGTAGGCGCGGCGCGCAGCGGCGACGGCGGCATCGACATCCGCATCGCTCGCCGAGGCGATCGTGGCGATGTGCTTCTCATCGGCCGGCGAGATGGTCGCGAAGGACTCGCCGCTTCCGGGGCGGAACTCGCCGTCGATGAAGAGGCCGTACTCGTCGCGGAGGTTCAGGATCGCGCGGGACTCGGGCGCGGGGGCGTATTCGAGAAAGCTCATTGTTCGGGTCCTCAGTCGATCGTCACGTAGTCGGCGCCGGTGTAGTGGCCGCTCTTGAGCTTCTGGCGCTGCAGCAGCACGTCGTTGAGCAGGCTGGACGCACCGAACCGGAACAGATGCGGCTGCAGCCATTCCTCGCCGACGGTCTCAGCCACGGTGACCAGGTACTTGATGGCGTCCTTGGAGGTTCGGATGCCGCCGGCCGGCTTCACGCCGACCTTCTCGCCGGTGGCACGATGCCAGTCGCGCACGACCTCGAGCATGAGGAGCGTCACCGGCAGGGTCGCCGCCGGCTGCACCTTGCCCGTCGACGTCTTGATGAAGTCGCCGCCCGCGAGGATCGACAGCCACGACGCGCGCTTGATGTTGTCGTAGGTGTTGAGCTCGCCGGTCTCGAGGATCACCTTGAGCGAGGCGTACGAGCCGTCCTCACGACGGCATGCCTGCTTGACCTGGGCGATCTGGTCGAAGACCAGGCCGTAGCGGCCGGAGAGGAAGGCGCCGCGGTCGATGACCATGTCGATCTCGTCGGCACCGGCTGCGACGGCATCCGCCGTGTCGGCGAGCTTGATCTCGAGCGACGAGCGACCGCTCGGGAACGCGGTGGCCACGGCTGCCACGCTCACGCCGCCCTCGTCGGGGTCGCCGTGCGCGGCACCGAGGGCCTCGACCGCGTGCGGCACCATGTCGCCGTACACGCAGACGGCGGCCACACGGGGGCACGTCGGGTCGGAGGCATCCGGATTCAGCGCCTTGGCGACCAGCGACCGCACCTTGCCAGGAGTGTCGGCGCCCTCGAGGGTGGTGAGGTCGATGAGCTCGATGATCTTGTCGAGCGCCCAGGCCTTGGAGGTGGTCTTGATGGAACGCGTGCCCAGCCCGGCCGCGCGCTGCTCGAGTCCCACGGCGTCGACGCCGGGGAGTCCGTGCAGATAGCGCCGCAGGGTCGTGTCGTCGGGTTCCCCGCCGAGCAGCGCGACAGCCCGTTCGGGCAGCGTCTGCAGTTCGGTCCGGCTCATGGTGCTCCCTCTGTCTTCTGTCCTGGGCGGGGGCGAGGCCGCCTCACCCGCCCGTGCGCGTCGGCGCATGCTCCGGTGCGGTCGCCTTCGAGTGCCGCAGCAGCACGATCACTCCGATGCCGACGACCACCACGAACGCGATCGTCAATGTCGTGAAGGCGAACCAGTTGTCGTCGAGCGCCAGCACGATCGCCGCCGCGATGACCGCGATCGCCGCAGCCACCAGCTTCGAGGCGAACTTCAATCCTACCCCGGGAGTGAGCCGGCCAGCGGGTGAGTCGCCTCTCGCCAGGATCAGGTCGGCGAACGCATCGAGCGTCGCAAGGAGTGAGGCGGAGTAAGCCACAGCGCAGCCGAGGGCACCCCAGAGGTTCACGGAGTTCGCAGCAGCCGCCGCGGCGAGGACATCGAGCGCATGCACGCCTCGATCGTAGGTGCGCACAGGTCGGCGGGTCTACGGGTGGGCGCCGCTCCCGCTCATGTGAGGATCCTTCGGACCTCCGCCACATCATCGGCCATCTGCACGACGAGGGCGTCGATGCCTTCGAACGCGACCATACCGCGGATCCTCTTGCCGAACTGGACCTCGACGCGGTGACCGTAGAGATCCAGATCGGTCTCGTCGAGCACGTACGCCTCGACCTGGCGGACCAGCACATCGTCGAACGTCGGGTTGGTGCCGACGCTGATCGCGGCCGGATAGCGGATGCCGGTGCCTACGGCTCCCTCGGCCGCCTCGTCGACGAGCCAGCCGGCGTAGACGCCGTCGGCCGGGATGAAGCCTTCGCAGTCCGGGGCGAGATTCGCCGTCGGGAAGCCCAGTTCGCGGCCCCGCTTGAGCCCGTGGACCACCTCGCCCCAGACGGACGGGGCGCGACCGAGGAGCGCCGCGGCGCGCTCGACGTCACCGGCGGCGAGCAGCTCGCGGATCCAGGTCGACGAGACCCGTCGCTCGTCCTGCGTCGCCCGGACATCGTCGATCACGTCGACGTCGAAGCCGAACTCCCGGCCGAGCTCCGCGAGGAGCGCCGGTGTGCCTGCGCCCCCGCGCCCGAACCTGAAGTCGACCCCGACGAGCACCGTCTGCACACCGAGGGCCCCGACGAGCACGTGCTCGACGAATTCGCGCGCCGAGAGGTTCGCGAGCGCTTCGTCGAAGCGCAGCATGAGCGTCGCGTCGACCCCGGTCTCCGCGAGCAGCCGGAGCTTCTGGTGCTCGCCGATGAGGCTCTCGGGGCAGAGTTCGGGGCGCAGGAGCGCCAGGGGGTTGCGATCGAAGGTGACTGCGACGACGCGAGCGCCGGAGGCCGCGGCATCCGTCCGTGCCTTTTCGATGACTGCACGGTGACCCGTGTGGACGCCGTCGAACTTGCCGATCGCGACGACCGACGGACCGAAGCCGGCGGGAACCTCGGACGGCGACCGGAAGACGATCACGGCGCGACCGCCGGGGCAGGCTCGGCGGACGCCCGGACGGGCCGGTGGGTGATGAGCCACCACAGGCCGAAGAACGGGAGCACGAGCGGCACGAACAGGTACCCGGCTCCGAACCACGACCACACGGTCGGGTGGGCGAAGAGCTCGGGCAGCGCGAAGGAGAGCGTGCCGATGACCAGCACGCCGACCAGCTCGAAGACGATCGCCGCCCAGGCGACGCGGTACCAGCCGGGCGACCCGGCGAAGACGAGCGCGAGCGTCGCGACGATGTACACGACGGCTGCCAGCGCCGACAGCGTGTAAGCCATCGGGGCCTCGTCGAAGCGCTGGACGATCTGGACGAACGAGCGACCGGTGGCGGCGAGCGCCATGATCGCGTAGACGACGACCAGGACGCGACCGATTCCGGTCATGCGGGGGCGGGCGGACGGCGACATGACCTGTCAATCCTAGAGCGGATGCCGCGCCCCGGCGTCGCGGGGCGATTCAGGCGAGTTGGACCGTCCAGATCACGTGCATGCGCCACACCATCACCGCGACCGCCAGGGCGGCGATCCCCATGATCACCGTGCTCCAGCGGCTGCGTTCGAGGAGCGCCCAGCCGACACCCGCCACGGGCAGGAGCGCCGCCGAGATCAGGTAGACCCAGAACTCCAGGGCGCTTCCGGTCGGCGGGTTGCCGACCAGCGGGGCGACGATCGCGATGACGACCTGGACGATGAGCAGCAGCTCGACCAGCGCGAGCGCGCCCACGCTGAAGTCGCTCGGCCGGCGCCCGGCGAGTCCCGCGATGAGGCAGAACAACCCGGCCGCGACGGCGACGGCGACCTGCGCGATCGTGAACCACAGGATCAACGGGAAGCCTCCTCAGGCATGTTCATGACGCTCTTCACGTCTGCGCCGCGTCGCTCCACGATGCCGACGAGAGCGCCGTCCGGGCCGACGGCGGCGGTCGGGGTCGTGTCCAGGCGCGCGGCGGCGCCGCCCAGCCGCTTGCCGTGGCGGAGGTCGCGCGCCTCCTCGGCCGTGACGTCGAGGCGGCCGAGGACAGCGGTGGCGACCGAGGCCGGGGCCCGGAGCGCCGCGTCGGCGATGGCGTCCGCGGCCGCGGCGCCCTGCAGGTCGAAGGGCCCGATCCTGGTGCGCCTGAGCGCGGTCAGGTGCCCGCCGACACCGAGCGCCGAGCCGAGATCACGTGCGAGGGAGCGGATGTAGGTGCCGCTCGAGCAGTCGACGACGACGTCCAGATCGATGAACGGACCCTCGCGTCGCTCGGCCAGGACATCGAACCTCGACACGGTGACCTCGCGCGATTTCAGCTCGACCTGCTCCCCCGCACGCGCGAGGTCGTAGGCGCGGCGGCCGTCGACCTTGATCGCGGAGTACGTGCTCGGCACCTGCGAGATGCGGCCGGTCAGCGTCGTGATCTGCTCCGCGATGCGCTCGGATGCGACGGTCGCGGCATCCGTGGTGGAGGTCGTCTGGCCCTCGGCGTCGTCGGTGTCGGTCGCGGCACCGAGCCGGATGGTGGCCTCGTAGGTCTTGTCGAGACCGACGATGAAGGTCAGCAGCCGCGTCGCGCCCTCGACGCCGAGCAGCAGCAGACCCGTCGCCATCGGGTCGAGCGTTCCGGCGTGGCCGATCTTGCGCGTGCCCAGAGCCTTGCGGGCGCGTGAGACCACGTCGTGCGAGGTCATGCCGCCGGGCTTGTCGACGAGGAGGATGCCGGGCTCGGCCATCAGCGGGCCTCCGTCTTCGCACGGCGGGGATGGTCCAGGTCGGCATTGTCGACGACGGCGGACGCCGCGAGCTCGGGCCGCGCCTCGCGGAGGTACAGCGCCTGACCGTCGCGGTAACGCGCGTTGGCCGCGGCCCGCGGGTCGGGGTCGCTGCCGTCCCGCAGCGCCAGGCGGGCGCAGGCCATGGCCTCGGGCACGTCGAGCCACACCGACCAGTCCCACAGCCCGCGCAGCTCGGGACGGTGGAGGAAGATGCCGTCGACGACCAGCACCGCGTCACGCGGCGCGGTCACCCACTGCGACTCCACCGGTGAGTCGCGGAGCACGTCGAAGGCCGCGAGCTGGAACCCGGTCGCTCCGGCAGTCTGGGCTCCATCGCGGAACGGGTCCAGCAGGGCACGGCGGAAGGTCGCGTAGTCATAGGAGTCCCGGTAGTAGCCCTCGGGGCTGGTCCGCCCGCGGAGGTACCGCTCGGCACGCGGCCGGTGGAAGCCGTCGATGCTCGCGCGGTAGACCGCGGCGCCCTCCTCCGCGAACACCTCGGCCAGCCCGTCGGCGAACGTGGTCTTGCCTGCGCCGTCGATCCCGTCGATCGCGATGACCACGCGGCCGGCGGGGAACGACCGTCGCACCTCGTCGCGCAGCTCGCGCCAGAGCGCGGTGGCGGGCGTGAGGGGCAGGCGCATGCACCCAGCCTAGATCGGACCGGCCACCGCTCCTGCGCCTGCGTGGCGCTCCCCCGCACGTAGGCTGAAACGCATGCCCGAGCTTGCCGCGCCACTCATCGAGTGGTACCGCGAGAACGCCCGCGACCTGCCCTGGCGCCGCCCGGGATTCGGCGCCTGGGGCACGCTCGTGAGCGAGTTCATGCTGCAGCAGACGCCGGTGAGCCGCGTCATCCCCCACCTGGAGGCCTGGCTGGCGCGCTGGCCGACGCCGACATCGCTGGCGGCCGACGTCCCGGCCGAAGCGGTCCGGCAGTGGGCGAACCTCGGATACCCCCGACGGGCGCTGTGGCTGCACCGCGCGGCGGTGGAGATCCGCGACCGGCATGACGGGGTGGTCCCGCGGGACGTCGACGCGCTCCTGGCGCTGAGCGGCATCGGCGACTACACCGCCCGGGCGGTGGCGGTCTTCGCCTATGGCGACCGGCATCCCGTCGTCGACACGAACACGCGGCGGGTGCTCGCCCGCGCCGTCGACGGTCGCTCGCAGCCCGGCGCGCCGTCCCGGCGCGATCTGTCTGCGATGGACGCGATCCTGCCGTCGGCGGACCCCGAGGCGGCGATCGTCAACGCGGCGGCCATGGAGCTCGGCGCCACGGTCTGCACCGCTCGCGCGCCGAAATGCGGCGTGTGTCCGGTGGCGCACCTCTGCGCCTGGCGTACGGCCGGCTACCCCGACACCGGCGATCTGCGCCGCCGGCAGGCGCGCTACGAGGGAAGCGACCGGCAGGCGCGCGGTGCGGTGCTGGCGGTGCTGCGGGATGCCGCGTCCCACGCCGTCCCGCTGATCGACGTCGTGCCCGACTGGCCGGACCTCCACCAGCGTGACCGTGCGATCGACTCGCTCATCGCGGACGGGCTGGCCGAGGCATCCGGCGGAATGCTGCGCCTGCCGCACTGACCGTCCCGTAACGCGATGAAGGGCCGATCCGAGTGGATCGACCCTTCATCGCTGAATGCTCGGGACTACGCCTTGTCCTCCGAGACAGGAGCCTCGACGGACTCGTCCGCCTCATCGTCCTCGTCGTCGTCGTCCTCGTCGTCCACGTCGAACTCGCGCGGCTTGACGTACGGGTCGGCATCACCGGCGTACGTCGCGGACGACGCCAGTCCGGCCACTGCCTCGTCGCGCTCGCGCGCCTCGCGCAGCAGATCGGCGATGTGGCCCGCGTTCTCGGGGATCGCGTCCGCGATGAACTCGAGCGACGGGGTGAGACGGGTGTTGAGGTGCTTGCCCACCTCGGAGCGCAGCAGCCCGGTCGCCGACCGCAGCGCGGCCCCCGACGCCTCGCGCTCCTCCGGCGTGCCCAGCACGGTGTAGAACACCGAGGCGTGCTGGAGGTCTCCGGTCACACGCACATCGGTGATCGTGACGAACCCGAGCCGCGGGTCGCGAAGGCCCTTCTCGAGCCTTTCGGCGAGGATCACGCGGATGCGGTCACTCAGTCGTGCCTGGCGTTCGCCGGCCATGTCCGTTCCTTTCGACAGGTGAGGGGCGCACGCTGCCATGCAGCACCGTCGCGCCCCTCACCGTTTGTGCGATCAGCCGCGAGGCTTCTCGACCAGCTCAGTGGTCTCGATCTCGTCGCCGATCTGGATGTCGTTGTACTTGCCCAGGCCGATACCGGCTTCGTAGTCCGTACGCACCTCGGTGACGTCGTCCTTGAAGCGGCGCAGCGACTCGATGGCCAGGCCATCGGCGAGCACGACGCCGTCGCGGATGACGCGCGCCTTGGCGTTGCGCGTGATCGTTCCGCTGCGGACGATGACACCGGCGATGTTGCCGAACTTCGAGGAGCGGAACACCTCGCGGATCTCGGCCACACCGGACTGGACCTCTTCGTACTCGGGCTTGAGCAGGCCCTTGAGCGACTGCTCCACGTCGTCGATCGCGTTGTAGATGACCGAGTAGAAGCGGGTGTCGACGCCCTCGCGCGAAGCGCGCTCGCGCGCCTTCGTGTCGGGTCGGACGTTGAAGCCGATGATGATCGCGTTGTCGATCGTCGCCAGGTTCACATCGGACTCGGTGATGGCACCGACGCCGCGGTGGATGATCCGCAGCTGCACCGAGTCGTCGACCTCGATCTTGAGGAGCGACTCCTCGAGCGCCTCGACGGCACCCGACACGTCACCCTTGATGATGAGGTTGAGCGACTCGACCTTGCCCTCTTCGAGCGCGCGGGTGAAGTCCTCGAGCGAGATGCGCTTGCGGGCCTTGGCCAGCTGGGCGTTGCGCTCGGCTGCTTCACGCTTCTCGGCGATCTGGCGGGCCGTGCGGTCCTCCTCGGTCACGATGAACGTGTCGCCGGCGCGCGGCACCGAGTTCAGACCCTGAACCTGGACCGGACGCGACGGGTAGGCCTCAAGCACGGCGTTGCCGTCCTCGTCCGCCATGGCACGCACGCGGCCATAAGCCGTGCCGGCCACGATCGCGTCGCCGACGCGCAGCGTTCCCGACTGGATGAGGACCGTCGCAACGGCACCGCGACCCTTGTCGAGCTTCGCCTCGATCGCGACACCACGAGCCGCCTTGTTCGGGTTGGCCGTGAGGTCCAGACCCGCATCGGCCGTCAGCAGGACGGCGTCGAGCAGCTCCTGGATGCCGGTGCCCTGACGAGCCGAGACGTCGACGAACAGCACGTCGCCGCCGTACTCCTCTGCGACGAGGCCGTACTCGGTCAGCTGCTGGCGCACCTTGGCCGGGTTGGCGTCGGGCTTGTCGACCTTGTTCACCGCGACCACGATCGGCACGTTCGCCGCCTGGGCGTGGTTGAGCGCCTCCACCGTCTGGGGCATGATGCCGTCGTCGGCCGCGACCACGAGGATCGCGAGGTCGGTGACCTGCGCACCACGGGCGCGCATGGCGGTGAACGCCTCGTGACCCGGGGTGTCGATGAAGGTGATGGCGCGCTCGATCTCGTCGTGCTCGGTCCACACCTGGTAGGCGCCGATGTGCTGCGTGATGCCGCCGGCCTCGCCTGCGACCACGTTGGTCTGGCGGATGGCGTCGAGCAGTCGGGTCTTACCGTGGTCGACGTGACCCATGACGGTCACGACCGGCGGACGGATCTCGAGGTCGTCTTCGCTCTCGGCCTCCAGCTCGGCATCGAGGTCGAGACCGAAGCCCTCGAGGAGCTCCTTGTCCTCGTCCTCGGGCGAGACCATCTGGATCTTGTAGCCGAGCTCGGCGCCGAGCACCTCGAACGTCGCCTCGTCCAGCGACTCGGTGGCCGTGGCCATCTCGCCGAGGTTGAAGAGGATCGTGACGAGGGTGCCGGGCTGGACCGTGTAGCCGGTGATGGCCTCGATCTTGTCGGCGAAGTCGGCGATCGATGCGCCGCGGCGCATGCGGATGATCTCGCCGTTGCCGCGGGAGACGTTGACGCCGCCGACGACCGGCGCCGACCGCATCTCGAATTCCTGCCGCTTGGCACGACGCGACTTGCGCTGCTTCGACTTGCCGCCGCCCTTGCCGAAGGCACCAGCGGTACCGCCGCCGGGGCCGCGGCCACGACCGCCGCCACCGCCGGGACGACCGGCGAAGCCGCCGGGAGCGCCCGCACCGGGCGCACCGCCGCCGGGGCGCTGGAAGCCGCCGCCGGCACCGCCGGGACGACCGGGGCCGCCGGGACGCTGCTGGAAGGGAGCGCCGGGACGACCGGCACCACCCGGACGGCCCGCGCCACCCGGACGCGGAGCGCCGGGACGCGGGGCGCCGGGGCGCGGAGCCTGGGGACGCGGGATGTTGCCGGGGGTCGGGCTCGGGCGCTGACCCATGCCCTGCGCCGACGCGAAGGGGTTGTTGCCGGGGCGCGGCCCTGCGGGACGCTGACCCATGCCCTGCGTGGAGGCGAACGGGTTGTTGCCGGGGCGCGCGCCACCGGGGCGCGGGCCGCCGGGGGTCGGGCCACCGGGCTTCGGCGCGCCGTCGGCCGGAGCCTCGGACGGTGCCGGAGCGGCGGCCTCGGCGGGAGCCGCGGGCGCCTCAGCTGCGGCGGGCGCGGGGGCCGGGGCGGGTGCGGGAGCCGGCGTCTTGGCTTCCGGAGCCGCGGGAGCGGCCGGTGCCGGAGCGGCGGGAGCCGCGGGTGCGGCCGGGCGTGCCGGACCGGGGCGACCGGCGGGACGTGCCGGAGCGGCCGGCTTGGCGTCACCGGCCGGCTTTGCGCTGCCGTCCGCCTCGAGGGCGGCACGGAGCTTGCGAGCCACCGGGGGCTCGATGGTGGATGACGGGCTCTTGACGAACTCGCCGAGCTCCTTGAGCTTCGCAAGGGCTACCTTGCTGTCGACGCCCAATTCGGACGCGATCTCGTGGACGCGTGGTTTGGCGTTTGCCACAATTCTCCTGTCTGGGGTCCACCCAGGCAGGGCAGACCGTTACTCGCGGACGGGTCTCATTTCGAGCCGTTCACTTTGTTTCCATAGCCATTCAGCCGTTTCTCGATGGTCTGCGTGTCAAGCGGGGCTGCCACACGCAATGCCCGCACGAACGCGCGGCGCCGGATCGCGGCATCCACGCATTCGTTCGTCTCATGCACCCACGCGCCTCGTCCCGGCATCACCGCGCGCTCGTCGGGGACGAGCACGGAATCGATGGCGACCACCCTCAGAAGGGCGGACCGGGGAGCACGCGTGCGGCATCCGACGCACGTTCGTACAGGTTCCATTCTACACCTCGGGGCTCAGGCCCCGCCACGCGGGGCTCCGCAGTCGCGGAGACCTCGTGCGGCGACGCCTGCGGGTCAGGCGTCTTCGAGGATCGAGTCCGGCTGGATGTCGATCTTCGCGCCGGTCAGCTTGGCAGCCAGACGCGCGTTCTGGCCCTCTTTGCCGATGGCGAGCGAGAGCTGGTAGTCGGGCACGAGCGCGCGCACCGCCTTGCTCGAAGCATCCAGGATGAAGCTCGAGGTCACCTTTGCGGGCGACAGCGCGTTCGCGACGAACTTCGCGAGCTCGGGGTCGTAGTCGACGATGTCGATCTTCTCGCCGCTGAGCTCCTCGGTGACCGCGCGGACGCGGCGACCGAGCTCGCCGATGCACGCACCCTTCGCGTTGATCGAGGGATCGTTGGCCTTGACCGCGATCTTGCTGCGGTGCCCGGCTTCGCGCGCCAGCGACACGATCTCGACCAGACCTGCGGCGATCTCGGGCACTTCGAGCGCGAACAGCTTGCGGACGAGTCCCGGGTGGGTGCGCGAGACGGTGATCTGGGGGCCCTTCGCGCCCTTCGACACGGCCGTGACGTAGACGCGCAGACGCGACCCGTGCGTGTACTCCTCGCCCGCGACCTGCTCCTCCGGCGGAAGGATCGCCTCGATCGAGCCGAGGTCGACGTGGACCATACGGGGGTTGGGGCCCTGCTGGACGACGCCGGCGACGATGTCGCCTTCCTTGCCCTTGAACTCGCCCAGCACGGCGTCGTCGGCGATGTCGCGCAGACGCTGGCTGATGACCTGCTTGGCGGCGAACGCGGCGATGCGGCCGAAGTCCTCGGGAGTGCTCTCCTCCTCGCCGATGACGATCCCCTCGTCATCGAGCAGCGGGATGAAGACGGCGACGTGACCGGTCTTGCGGTCGAGCACCGCGCGGGCGCCCTGGGGCAGCTCGCCGGTGGGCGACGTGTGCTTGGCGTAGGCCGTCAGGATCGCCTGTTCGATGATCCGGACGAGTTCGTCGAAGGGAATCTCCTTCTCACGCTCGACTGTCCGCAGCAATCCGAGATCGATGTCCACTCTGGGCCTCCGTATTCAGCTCTCACCGACGCATCCAGCCGCCGGAACCCTCTTACGTTACCGGATGCCGCACCCGGCGATGCTGGGAGGTGCCCGTTCGCACGACAGGCGTCACCGGCGCAACCCCTCCCAGCCCGCCGTGAGCGCGAACTAGGCTCGTTCGCATGTCGGCTCCCGCAGCGAAGGCCGCCGCCCGCGAGGCCGAGTCCAGCACGGTGTTCGAGCTGTTCGCGCGCGCCGGCTACGTCGCCAACGGCATCGTCCATCTCCTCCTCGGCGTGATCGTCCTGGTCATCACGTTCGGGGGCGACGGCGAGGGCGACCAGGCCGGCGCGTTCAAAGCGCTGGCGGCCGCGCCGCTCGGTGTGATCCTGCTGTGGCTCATGGCGGTCGCGCTGTGCGCGCTCGGACTCTGGCATGCGGCGGAAGGCATCCTCGCGCGGGACCTGTCGGGCGACGCCAAGGGAGCCGCCCGCAAGTGGGGCCGTCGCGCGGCCGAGTGGGGCCAGGCCCTCGTGTTCGTGGGTCTCGGGGTGCTCGCGGCTTACGTCGCACTCGGGGCACGCCCGGACGGCGAGAAGGCGGCCGAACTCGCCAGCCGCGGGCTGCTGTACCTGTGGGGCGGCTCGATCGTGCTCGCGCTGGTGGGCGTCGGCTTCGTCATCGGCGGGATCGCCTTCGTCGTGATGGGCCTGCTGCGGAGCTTCCGCAAGCGCCTGCGGATCCCCGAGGGCAGACGGGGCCGGACGATCACCGTGATGGGGGTCATCGGCTTCGTCGCCAAGGGCGTCGCGCTGCTCATCGTCGGCGTGCTCCTCGTGATCGCCGCCGTGCGCACCGAGCCGCGGACGGCCGGAGGCCTCGACGGCGCGGTGCAGGCGATCCTCGACCTCGCGCTCGGGCCGCTGCTGGCCGCAATCGTCGGAGCCGGGTTCATCGCCTACGGCGTCTTCACCGTCTTCCGGGCACGTCTGGCCCACATGCAGGGCTAGGTCGCGGCATCCGGGGTGTCAATCCCCTGACGACGCAACGCGACGACTGCGAGCGTGGAAGCATGACGAAGACAGACGCAGACGACCTGACCGGCACCGCGGCCATCGAGCGGCTGAAGGAGCTCGTCGAGGACATCGACTTCACGATGCTGACCACTCGGGATGCCGAGGGCAACCTGGTGAGCCGTCCCATGAGCACCCGCGAGATGGACGACACGGGCGACATCTGGTTCTTCACCCTCGAGGACACCAAGAAGGTGGACGAGGCAGAGGCCGACCCGGAGCACGACGTGGGCCTCGCCTACATCGACGCGAAGGGACACCGGTACGTCTCGGTCGCGGGCCGTGCCCGGGTGGTGCATGACCACGCGAAGATGAAGGACCTCTACACGCCCGATCTCGACATCTGGTTCGAGAACGGCCTGGAGACGCCCGGCATCGTCCTCCTGCGGGTCACGCCCGTCGAGTGCGAGTTCTGGGAGCCCCGGCACGGCAAGATCGTCACCGCCGCCGGCATGCTCAGGGCCCTGGTGACCAAGGACACCCCCGACGACACCATGCGTCACGGACGCGTGAGCTGCTGACACAGGCCGCCATGCGCGGCGCCGCACGCTGGGATCAAGCCCGGTAGACCTGCACGATCGACGGCCGCGGGCCGTTCGCGAGGTCGCCGGGAGCCGTCGATCCGAAGTCGGGGAACCGCGACGTGGGCGCGGCGACGGTGCCGCCCTCACCGGGATGCTGCACCGCGACGAAGACGAGACCCTCACGGTCGTGGATGACCGGGCCGCACGTCTCCGCCTCGCGCGGCACCGACAGGAACTGCTGCACATGGCCGCGCTCCGGGCCGGTGAGGGGAACGAGGAAGAGCCCGTCGTTGTAGCCGATGGTGCTGGGCGCTCCGTCCGTCGAGATCCACAGGTTGCCGGCCGAGTCGAACGCCACGTTGTCGGGGCACGAGATCGGCGAGACGAGCTCTTTGGGGAATCCCGCGAAGTACGAGTTGGCGAAGACCGCCGGATCGCCGCACAGGAGGAGGATGCTCCAGCCGAACGTGGTGCCGGCCTGTCCTTCGATCTCGGTCATCTCGATGACGTGTCCGTACCGGTTGCCGGTGATCGGGTTCGCCTCGTCTACGTTCGCGGCAGACCGCGCCGTATTGTTGGTCAGTGCGAGGTACACCTTGCCGGTCGTCGGGTTGGGCTCGACATCCTCCGGCCGGTCCATCTTCGTGGCGCCCACCGCGTCGGCCGCGAGCCGGGTGTGCACGAGCACTTCCTCGACCGTGAAACCGGGCACGGCGCTCTGCCCGTTGCGGGTGAGCGGGATCCATCGGCCGGTCCCGTCGAACAGCTCGTCCGCCGGCAGCGCGCCGGTGCCGTCGATCTCACTGCGCGGCGAGTTGCCCGAGAAGACGGCGACGAAGAGGTCGCCCTCTGAGAGCAGCTGCAGGTTCTTCTTCCGCGAGCCGGAGATCTTGTTCTTCGACACGAACTTGTACAGGTAGTCGTTGCGCTCGTCGTCGCCCATGTACGCCACGACCCGGCCGTCCTCCGCCACGATGACGTTCGCGCCCTCGTGCTTGAATCGGCCCATCGCGGTGTGCTTGCGGGGCGTGGAGGTGGGGTCGTCCGGGTCGATCTCGACGATGTACCCGAAGCGGTTCGGCTCGTTCACATAGGCGGGGTCGTGCGCGTTGAAACGGGGGTCGTACGTCTCCCAGCCCGTCGAGGTGGAGGTCGACCGGGTGGACTGGTAGCGCTTCTGCGCCGGGGTGTCGGCGGCCCAGGCGAAGTAGCCGTTGAAGTTCTCCTCGCCCGAGAGGATCGTGCCCCACGGCGTCGTGCCGCCCGCGCAGTTGCCGAGTGTGCCGTGCACCCAGCGCCCCTCGGGGTCGGCAGCCGTCTTGACCAGGTCGGTGCCCGCGGCGGGGCCCGTGAGCTCGAACACCGTCTCCACGGTGATGCGGCGGTTGCGGCGGCCGCCGACGACGTACGACCAGGGCGTGCCGGTGCGCTTGCGCGTGATCTCGACGACCGACATCCCCTGCGCGGCCTTGTAGACGTCGCCGCGGCGCTGCAGCTCGGCGGGGTCCGAGGTGGGCTCGAACATGATGTTGGGGTTCACGTACTCGTGGTTCGTGACCAGGACGCCGGTCTTGCCGCTCGGGTCGGCGAGGATGTCGAGGTAGTCGCAGTTGTAGCCGAACTGCAGAGCCTGCGCGCCAGGGCTCTGCGCGTTGATGTCGAAGAGCGGGGCGCCGGCGAAGAGCGGGTCGCCCCACCGGATGATCGGCTGCCACGTGTAGCCCGACGGCACCGTGAACTCGTCCAGGCTGGCGGCCACGGGGGCGATGGGGCTGAAGGCGAGGCCGGCCGTGCCCGGGCGGGCGAAGGCCGAGCCGGCACCGCCGAGTCCCGCGGCGGAGGCGCTCGAGACCGGTGCCCGGCCGCCCGCTGCGGCGAGCGCGATCGCGACGGCCCCTGCGGCACCCATGCCGAGCAGCGCGCGACGCGAGAGGGCCGCCTGCGCGACCTCCTGGAACGTGGGGTTCTGCGAGGTGTTGCACTCGGGGTTCGTGCACGCGTCCGCGCACTTCAGCCGACAGGTCACTCCGAGGCGTTTGCCCCGTGCGTGCTCCGCAAGCGGAAGCGACCGGCGGTGGTTTTCGATGATGCTCACGATGTGCCCTCCCTGGCGATGCGACCGCGCCAGCTTCGACCGGCTGGAGGACGCAGGGGCGACGCGCAGGTGAATGGGCGGCAACCGGGAGATGAGAACGCGCTCATCCGCCTCTCAGGAGGCGCGGGTAGGTCCTTGCGGCGCGCTCGGCAGATCGTTGATCGCGCGGATCAGCAGATAGATGGACCCGACCTGGAACTGGTTCAGCCGCATGACCAGGCGTGGGAGATGCGCGCGAGCGGTGTCGTCAGCTTCCTGACGCAGCGGTCCCCGGCTCTCGATCCGGCCCGAGAGCAGCAGTGGACCGAAGCGCTCATTCAGCTCATCGACCTCGGCCTCGGTCGGCTGGGCCTTCAGCCGCAGGACCAGGCGGTCGCCGACCCACCGCAGCGAGTCGTAGTTGCGCCAGAAGTCGGTGATCGCGTGCGCCGCGGCCTCGACCGAGTCCGTGACGACGAGGCGGTCGAAATCGTTGGGCGAGATCAGCCCCGAGCCCACGAGCTGTTCGTCGACGAACCGCTGCAGGCCACGCCAGAAGTCACCGCCGGGCTTGTCCAGCAGCACGATGGGCGTCGGTTCGGCCTTGCCGGTCTGCTGCAGCGTCAGCAGCTCGAACAACTCGTCGAGCGTGCCGAACCCGCCCGGCACGCAGACGAAGCCGTGGGATTCCTTGACGAGCATGAGCTTGCGCGTGAAGAAGTACTTCATCGCCACGTTGCGGGAGTTCTCGGCGATCACCGCGTTCGGCTTCTCCTCGAAGGGCAGCCGGATCGAGACGCCGAGCGATCGCAGGGGCCCGGCGCCCTCGGCAGCGGCCTGCATGATGCCGGGCCCCGCGCCCGTGACCACCATCCAGCCGCTGTCCGCGAGCGCCGCGGCGACCTCCGCGGCAGCCCGGTACACCGGATCGTCCGGCCGGGTGCGCGCGGAGCCGAAGATGGTCACCTTCGGGACTCCGGCGTAGGGCGCGAAATGCTGGAACGCGGCGCGCATCTCACTGAGGGCGGCGGTGGTGATCTTGAGGTCGAGGCGGCTCGCGTCGTCGAGGCCGAGGCCGACTCCTGTCGCGAGGATCCGTGCGATCAGGTCCACGTTCTCGGTGATGCCGGCGTCCGCGATGATCGCGCGGACGTCGGAGGTGACCTCGGAGGTGACTGCTGCGTCGTCAGGCATGTTCCCAGCGTGGCATGGACCGGCGGCGACGCGGACGGGGGTTGCGTCAGCCGCGCAGGCGGGTCACGGCCTCGTCGACGGTAACCGTCTCGCGCTCACCCGTGCG
Source organism: Microbacterium sp. Root166 (assembly GCF_001427145.1). GTDB lineage: Bacteria > Actinomycetota > Actinomycetes > Actinomycetales > Microbacteriaceae > Microbacterium. Next base: position 202,863 of record NZ_LMGL01000004.1, on the reverse strand, counting down.
GCGGTCCCAGAGTTCGACCTGCCCATCGGCGGCCGCTCGGCCCACGATGACGATCTGCGGCACGCCGATGAGTTCGGCGTCGCCGAATTTCACGCCGGGCGACACCTTCGGCCGGTCGTCGAACAGGACGTCGAGACCGGCGCCCTCGAGCGCAGCGGACAGCTGCTCGGCGACCTCGAACACGACGGGCTCGCGGCCGGTCGCGACGACGTGCACGTCGAAGGGCGACACCGACGCCGGCCAGATGAGGCCCTTGTCGTCGTTGTTCAGCTCGGCGATGATCGCGAGGATGCGGGTCACCCCGATGCCGTAAGAGCCCATCGTCACGGTGACGAGCTTGCCGTTCTCGTCGAGGACCTTGAGCCCCAGGGTCTCGGCGAAGAAGCGGCCGAGCTGGAAGACGTGCCCGATCTCCATGCCGCGCGCGAGCTCGACGGGGCCGGAGCCGTCAGGTGCCGGATCGCCGGCGCGGACGCTGGCCACCTCCACGAACCCGTCGCCCGTGAAGTCGCGTCCGGCGACGAGCGTGTGCACGTGCTTCTGGTCGATGTTCGCGCCGGTCACCCACGCGGTGCCGTCGACGACGCGGGGGTCGAGGAAGTAGCGGATGCCGGTGGCGGATTCCTCGCCGAGCACCGGGCCGGTCTCGGACCACGGTCCGATGTAGCCCTTCACGAGGAGCGGGTGACGCTCGAAATCGGCCTCGGTAGCGGGCTCGACGGCTGCGGGCGCGAAGGCGACCTCGACGCGCTTGTCGTCGACATCCCGGTCGCCGGGCAGGCCGATGATGATGAGCTCGCGGGTGCCGTCCAGGTGCGTGAGCGCCAGCACGACGTTCTTGAGGGTGTGCGCCGCCGTCCACTGGGTCGCGCCGTCCGTCCCCGGCCCTGCGACTCCCGGTGTCGGGGCCTCCAGGTGGGCGTTCGAGTGGTCCACGAGCGTCTGGATCGTGGGCGTGTTCGGTGAGTCGAAGATCACCGGAGCGCCGAGGCCGTCGGACGGGATCGCCGCGGGCACCTCGGTCGTGTAGGCCTCGACGTTCGCCGCGTACCCGCCTGCCGAGCGGACGAAGGTGTCCTCCCCCACCGGCGTCGGGTGCAGGAACTCCTCGGAGCGGGCGCCGCCCATGAGCCCGTTGTCGGCCTGGACGATCACATACTCGAGGCCCAGCTTCTGGAAGATGCGCTCGTAGGCGTCGCGCTGCCGCTGGTACGAGGCATCCAGCCCCTCGTCGGTGTAATCGAACGAGTACGCGTCCTTCATGGTGAACTCGCGGCCGCGCAGGAGGCCGGCGCGGGGGCGCGCTTCATCGCGGTACTTGTCCTGGATCTGGTAGATCGACAGGGGCAGGTCCTTGTACGAGGAGTACAGATCCTTCACCAGGAGCGTGAACATCTCTTCGTGGGTGGGGGCGAGGAGGTAGTCAGCACCCTTGCGGTCCTGCAGCCGGAAGATCCCGTCGCCGTACGACTCCCAACGACCCGACGCCTCGTAGGGCTCGCGCGGCAGCAGCGCCGGGAAGTGCACTTCGTACGCACCGGCGGCCGTCATCTCGTCGCGGATGACCTTCTCGATCTTGGCCTTGACCCGCAGACCCAACGGCAGCCATGCGAAGATGCCCGGCGCGTTGCGCCGGATGTAGCTGGCGCGCACCAGCAGTCGATGGCTGGTGACCTCGGCGTCAGCCGGGTCTTCGCGGAGTGTGCGGAGGAAGTAGTGCGAGAGACGGGTGACCACGAGGGTCAAGTCTAGGGCGGTGGGATGCCGCGGCCGTGCTGGCCGCGGCATCCCACTGCTCATCGCTCCGACATCACCTGCAGGAGGGCTGCCGCGAAGTCGAGGTGCGACTGCTGGACCCCGTCGAAGTCATCGAGCGAAACTCCCAGCAGATTGACTCCGTCGGAGACGAGCACGAGCGGATAGTGGCCTTCGTAGGCGTCCAGGCTGGGAGCCAGCAGAGCAGCCTGCGCGCCGGGAACAGTGAGCGGCTCCGAGGCATCGAGCGCGGCCACCTCGTCGAACACGTCGGCAGCGCCCGGCCAGAGAAGGAAATGCTGACCCCCCTCTAGCGAGCACCACCGCGAGACGCCCAACCGGACGGGCACCACACCGTTCGAAAACTCGTCAAGCTCGGTCAGCGCGTCGTACACAGCGGCGCCGGTGGCGATGGCACCGGCCGCTTCCAGATCCGCGGCGATCGCGCTGCAGCTGTCGAGGGTCCACCACTCGGGCGTGACATCGACGGCACGGGGAGTGGGGTACTCGCCCGCCCGCTGCACCACGAGATCGAGGGCGCTCTGGGTTGCGGCACGTATCGCCTCGGTATCGACTGCGGCTCCCTCGAATTCGGAGCGACTGACGCTGACCCTGAGCCAGAGGCTGTGGGTCGTCGCAGCGAAGGTGCACTCTGCTCGGAACTCCTGCTCTTCGCACGACTCCGGGCTCGCGACCCCCGCTGCCTCGGCGGCCCCGACCGGGTACGCCTCGACCCTCACCTCGGCGCCCATGTACTCGCCGCCCGTCGTCGTCCATCCGCACGAGAGACCACCGATCCGCGTGTCGGCGCCCGGTGACCACGCTGCCGCCAGCGGACCCATTGTCTTGCCCGTTGCCGCAGAAGCCTCGGCGTCGGTGAGAACGTTGCCGCACTCGCCACCGAATGCGGCAGCAGGCGCCGGTTCAGGCTCCACAGTCGGCGCCGGCGTGGGCTCGGGAGTCGGCGACGGCTCGGCCGTCACGGTCGGCGTGGGCGTCGACGCGATGGTGTCGGGACCGCTGCCCAGCAGAGCCGCCGTCGTGATCGCGCCCCCGGTGATGCCCCCGACGAGCACCAGGGCGACCGCCGCCGCGATGAGCTGGGCGCGGTGGGCGCCCGCCGGCTTGATGCTCTGCGTGCCGGCAAGGACGGTGTCGCGCATCTCACTGTGTTCCCGGTCGGAGAGCCGGTCGTCGTTCAGGCCCATGATGCCTCCATCGCCGTCATTTCTTCGCGGAGCTTCGCCTTCGCCCGGGCGAGCCGGGATTTCACCGTGCCGATGGGGATGCCGAGGGCTTCCGCCGTCGCCCGCTCGGGATAGCCCTCGAGAACCGTCAGCACGATCACGCTCTGCTCGCGTGCCGGCAAGCGCTTGAGCGCCGCGAGGACGCCGCTTTCGTCCGACGCCACGGGGGCCCGCCCGCCCTCGGCGACCGGCGTGCGTCCGATCAGGGCGCGGTACCGGCGCCCAGAGCGCTCGAGGTTGCGAGCCGAGTTCGACACCGTGTTGAGCAGCCACGGCAGGGGCGAGCCGTCGACGAGCCTGACGACGGCCCGCTTGCGCCAGAGCTCGAAGAAGGCGATGGTGACGGCATCCTTCGCGTCCTCCCGGCTGGTGAGCAAGCGGCGCGCGTGACGGAACAACCGCGCCTCGTGGCGGTCGAACAGCGCACCGAGCGCGGCCTCGTCGCCCGCTCGCACGCGCAGCCACAAGGCGGCGTCAGGTTCACTCGTACCTAGAAGTGTCCGCGATCGCCGAGAAGGTTCCCGACCGCGAAGAGAAATCTGTGGATGCCGCGGCCGTGCTGGCCGCGGCATCCGCTCTGCCGATCAGAAGGTGGTGCCGAACTCCTCGCTCACGCAGTCGCCGTGTCCGTAGGTGCCGAGGTACTCGGCCTCGAGGACCCAGGACTGCGGCTCGGCGTCCCGCGAAGGACGCTCGCGCAGGAGTCGAGGGTCGAGCGACTCGACCTTCTTGAGCTTCTCGTCCCGCCCGAGGTTCTCGGCGCGCAGGAGCTTGGGCAGCTTGCGCAGCCGACGGAAGTGGGCGTGGAACTCCCCATTCGACCCGATCGTGCCGGCGGCGTACAGCTCCTTGCCCTTGTCGCCCTTCACGCGCGCGGTCACGAGCACACGGCCGCCGTGCACGGGCTGATCGGTTCCCTTGTCGACCACCCGGCCGTAGACGTCGGCCCCGTCGACCTTGATCCAGTCGAAGCGGGAGCCGCGAGCGGCGACCACCTGGATCGTGGCTCCGCCGACGACTTCGGCGTTGTGCGGCTTCTCGTGCGGGTTCTCGGCGAGCCCGACCAGGGCGACGACGTTGGGCACCTTGTAGACGCGCTGCCGAAGTTCACCGGCGGTCGAGGCGTACGCGGGGTCGCCGACGAGCGACTCGTACATGACCTCCACGCTGCGGGTCTCCCCCGCTCCGACCTTGAGCCACTGATGCCCCACATAGGTGCGGAAGAACTCCGACGTCTGCGACGGCACGACCCAGAACCGCGTCTCGCGGTCGTAGGGGTTGTGCACGTCGACCGCGGTGACCCCGCGGACGGCGGGCGAGGCATCCGAGGAGATGAAGCGGCTGTAGTTGCTCTGCGCCACGTTGTTCAGCTCGGTGAGCTCGACGATCGCCGGATTGCCCGGGTCCTGATACAGCGGGATGCGCACGACGATGCAGAAATGCGCATTGCCCGTGGTGGACGCCGCCGGGGGCGTCCAGTTGACCTCGGCCGGCACGGATCCACCTGCCGGGATGTCGATGATCGCCGAGCCGATCGGCACCTCGGGTGCACCCGAGATCGCGAAGTTCTTCACGAAGAAGTTCACCTGCACGTCGTTGGCGACGAAGTCGCCGCCGTTCGTGATGGTCGCGCGCACCCGGTTCGTGTGTCCCGCCCACGGCACGTTCAGCCACGCGGAGTCGGCATCGCTCTTGGCGTTCTGCACCAGGATGTCGGGGCTCTGCCAGTTGTCGCCGCCCGGCCAGGGCCGGATCGAGGGGTCCGGCTTGCCGCCGGCACCGTAGCTGAGGCGCACCTGCGCAGTGTCGCCCGAACGGCTGAGGACCTCGAGACTGAACTCGGCCGGTCCGCTCGGGTCCGACTCCTCGTAGTCGGCGGGCTCGCGCAGGACGGGCCCGTCGCCGTCGACGTCCATCGGCACCTGCACGATCATCCGGCGGGCCAGCGGCGGCTCGAAGATGCCCGAGACCACGTCCGTCCCGATGACCGAGCCGTCCTGCGGCAGCAGGCGGTCGGCGATGTCGGCGGCTTGACCCTGCCGGTACTCGAAGTAGTAGTTCCATCCGTCCGCCCGGCGCACCTCGATCCCGGCGAGGTCGGTTCCGACGACGGCCGAGCCGACGTTGCTCGAGGCCTTGAGCGTGAGCGTGTCGCTCACCCCTCCGCCGGCGAGCGCGAAGTTGTACGCGCGCACGAGCCCGGGATCCATCCAGCCCAGCATGAGCTTGGCTCCCAGCGAGAGGTGGGGAAGATCGCCGTCGTTGGACATGAGGTCCCAGTTCGTGACGTCGCGCGCTGCGATCGTGGGGTCGAACCCCGTGACGTTCATGTACAGGTCGGGCAGCCCCAGGTTGTGCCCGATCTCGTGCGAGAGCGTCTCGTGCACGCGCCGGCCGTCGACCGCGGTCCAGTCCGTCGGCATCGAGACGACGGGGATCGACTTCTGCTTCACGGTGGTCTCGCCCGGGCTGATGTACGAGAGGTTCACACCGGTGGCGATGGGCCAGACGAACAGGTCAGGCGTATCCGGATCCAGTGACGCGGTGAGCGAGAACGTGATCACGACCAGGGTGTCGACGTCGTCGAAGTCGATCATCGACTGGGCGGCGGTTCCCGCGGCCTGGAAGAGGTTGCCTTTCGTGCCCCAGAACGAGCGATCGTCGTTCCACTCGAAGTAGTCGGTCCACCCTCCCGGCAGGCTGACCGGCCCGACGACGTTCCCGGTGGTCAGCGACACGTCGAACCTGCCGTCGGAGACCTCCTGGAAGTAGTGCGAGCAGCTGCGCAGGATCCCGTCGGGGTCCGCCGTGGAGGCGACGACCTCGTTCGCCCAGGCGGCCTGGATGTCGGTGGTCGTGGTGCCGGTCCCGGGCAGCCGGCTGTCGGCGGTGTCGACGAGGATCACGCCGATGCGACGCGTGCCGGTCGCGGGCATCACGTTGACGTTCTGGACGCCGGCCGGACCGCCGCCCCACGCGCCGCCGGTCACCCAGGGCGCGGACTCGCCGACGAACGCGAGCGGCGGGCCGTCGTGCGCATCGGCCCACTCGGTGGTGACCTCGAACTCGACCTTGGCGAGCGTGTCGCCGGTGGCGATGTGCGTGGCGACGAGGGTGAAGGTGCCGGTGCGGGCGCGGGCAAGCAGCATCACGTGCGGTGCGTCGTCGTCCCAGAGTGCATCGCGCGAGGGCGAGATCATGCCCGCCTCGGGGCCCTCCGCGACGATGAACTCCACGTCGTCGGAAGTGAGTCCCGCGCTCAGCCGGTACGGCACGCGCCGGTAGCCGCCCGGGAACATGGCCTCCTTCGGCATGTCCACCTCGATCGGCGCGGCGAGCGCATCGGTCAGGTCGATGGTGGCGATCTCGGAATCGGCGGCCACGATGCCCAGCGGAGCTGCTCCGCTGTCGTCGACGACGATGCTCGAGGGCCGGAAGGGCAGGCCGGTCACCTGCTGGACGAGCGGCCCTGAAGTGTTCAGATGGATCACGGACAGCGCGTTCTCGGGGTCACGCTGGGCGACGACGAGCTTCTCGTTCGTGGCATCGCCCCAGTTGAGGAAGAACGGGGCGGGCAGGCCTGAGGCGACGACGACAGGTGCTCCGCCGGAGAGAGGAACAGAGCGGATGCGGCCGCCCGCACCCTGCTCGGAGACGAAGGCGCGCGTCTGCGACGCGTCGAGGACGAGTCCGGTCGCCTGCTGGAATCCGCCGGCCACCGTCGAGACCGACGCGTCGGACAGGTCCACGCGCAGAAGCGAGCCCGGTGCCGCGTACTCGATCGCGTACAGCGCCGAACCGTCGACCACCGCAGCCAGCTGATGCACCGGGCCGAGCCCCGAAGCCAGCACCTTGGCTCCCGTCAGGTCGAACGGCGCTCCCGCCTCGACCGCATAGATGCTGCCCCCGCGCTCGCTCAAGAAGTACGTCGAGCCGTCCGCCGAGATCTCGATGTCCTCGAGCTCGGTGAAGCCGGTGCCGATGACGTCGGTCGTGCCCGTCTGCGGATCGATCCGACGTACCGTCCCGTCGTACTCGACGAAGACGACTCCGCCGTGGACGGTGTCGCGGCGACTGCCGATGGCACCGTGCATGCCTGTCGCGATCGTTGTGATGGCCATGTCGCATCCCCAATCCCGTCGCCGGCGTGCCGGCGCTCCAGCCCGGTGCGCCCGGGCGCGGGAGTCTTCTCCCACACGGGACAAGAGGAGCCGGCGGTCTTCGGTGATACTCCGGCCCGCGGCATCCGCTCTCGATCGGCGGATGACCGGACGCAACACTCCGCGAGCGCCCGGCGGGCGACGGCGTGTTGCGTCCGTTCGACCGACGGAGGGTCAGCGGCGCCCGGCGTGCAGCACCGTGCGCACGAGCAGCCCGGCGATCAGCGCCCAGAAGGCGGCGCTCACACCGAGGATCGCGATGCCCGAGGCCGCCACCAGGAACGTCACGACGGCGGGCATCCGCTCGCGCGGGTCGTCGATCGCCTGGTGCACCGCGGATCCGAAGGCCGCGAAGAGCGCGAGTCCGGCCACCGCGGGGATCACCCCGGGCGGCGCGAGCAGCACGAGCGCGGCGAATGCCGCCGACGCGGCGCCGAGTACGAGGTACGACACCCCCGCCGAGACGCCGGCGATCCACCGCCGCGTCGGGTCCTCATCGGCCTCGGGACCGGCGGCGAGCGCAGCGCTGATGGCGGCGAGGTTGATGGCGTGGCCGCCGGCCGGTGCCCCGACCATCGTGCCGAGTCCGGTGACCACCATGGCTGGACGCCACGGGACCTCGTAGCCGAAGCTGCGCATGATCGCCACGCCCGGCACGTTCTGCGAGGCCATGGTGACGATGTACAGCGGGATCGCGATGCTCACCATCGCCCCGAGGGTGATGGTGGGCATCGTCAGCTCGACGCGGGGCAGCAGAAGGGCGGGATCGACGGATGCCCCGTCCCGCACGAGCGTGACACCCACCACGATCGCGGCCGCGACGAACGCCAGCGGCACCGCCCAGCGAGGTGCCACCCGCACGAACACGAGCCACGTCAGGACGACCGGCACGACGCCCCACGGGTTCAGGACGATGCCGCTGATGGGCGCCAGGCAGAGCGGCAGCAGCACACCGGCCAGCATCGCCTGAGCGATGGACGGCGGGATGCGGGCGATGAAGCGGCCGAGCTGCGGCCACAGCCCGGTCAGCACGATCAGCGCTCCGACGACCAGGAAGGCTCCGATCGCGGCGGGCCAGCCGCCCTCGACCAGGCCGGTGGCGGCGAGGAGGGCCGCCCCGGGCGTCGACCAGGCGACGGTGATCGGCATCCGATACCGCCACGCCAGGACGATGCACGCGATCCCCATCGTGAGACACACGGCGAGCAGCCCGCTCGCTGCCTGCGCCGGCGTCGCGCCGACCGCTTCGAGGCCCGCGAGGACGATCACGAACGCGCTGGTGAACCCGACGAGGCCCGTGACGACCCCGGCGGCGGCGGGGCGGGCCATCGGACCGCGCGATGACACGGCCGTCATGCCGCCGCCGCGATCACGCGTCGAAGTACAGGTTCCAGTGCAGCGTGCAGCCGGGATTGAACGGCGCGGCGCACGCCGGGCAGGAGCCGGCGCTCGAGTACTCGTCGATGGTCAGCCGGTGCCCGCATACACCGCACAGTATCGCGCGCTCAGCCCTCTGTGAGACGGGCCACTGCTCCGCCGCGTGACCGGCATCCGCCGCGTGGCACAGGTGACACGGATAGAACCGCCGGCAGCACGCGAACTCGATCGCGATCACGTCCAGAGCCGTGCCGTAGTGGATGCAGCGCGTCTGGCCATCGATGGTCGGGCCGTGGACGTGCGGGCGATCGGAGCTCATCGCACGCCCCGGGCCGTCAGCGAGTCGCCGAGCTGATCAGCGTGCTTGAGGGCGATGACGAGGAAGGGGACGACGAACGTGCGCAGCCCGCCGCGGGCTCCTCGTGCCCGCTGGGCGTCCCGCACCTCGCGGGCGAGACGGGCGAGCACGGGCACGGTGTTGAGCGTCACGGCCAGGAGCAGCGCCGCCCGCTGCGGATCGAGTCCGAGCCGGCGCAGCGGGCCCAGTCCGCGCTCCACCGCGTCGAGCAAGTCCGTCGTGCGCGTCGTGAGGACGAGCAGCGCGGCGATGACCAGCGCGGCGGTGATCCGTGCGGCGTTCGCGACCGCGGGCTCCGGCCCGAGGAAGACGAGCTGCCCCGCGACGATCAGCACGACGACCCAGCGCACCGCCCAGATCTGACGGCCCAGTTCTCGCATGCCCAGCATCCCGTCGCGGAGGTCTGCCGCTGCATAGGCCACGACCGCCGCGGCGGCGGCGACGGCGGCGCCCCACCACGATGAGGGCAGCAGCGAGACGGCGAGCACCGCGACCAGCACGAGCACGATCTTGGGACCGGCGGGAAGCCGGTGCAGCCGGCCGCTGCCGGGACGGTAGAGCGTCAGCACCCCAGCGCCGCCTCGTACCGGGCGACGATCTCGCCGGGCTCCCCGACCGCTGCCAGGCGACCCCCTTCGAACAGCACGGCGACGTCGCACCGCTGGGCCAGCATGAGATCGTGCGTCACCACGACGAGCCGGTGTCCGGCGTCGTGGAAGAGATGGTCCGCGACGAGGCGCGCGTTGCGGGCGTCGAGGTACGCGGTTGGCTCGTCCGCGATCACGAGCTCCGGACGTCGCACGAAGGCCCCGCACAGGGCGAGCAGCTGCTTCTGACCGCCCGACAGCTCGTGCGACGCGCGGTCGGCCAGAGCGCTCAGGCCGAATCGCTCGAGCGCGTCCGACACGCGCCGCGCGGTCTCGGCGGCTCCGAGCCGATCGGCGCGGATCGAGAACGCCACGTCCTCGGCGACCGTCGGCATCACGATCTGCGCGTCGGGGTTGCTGAAGACGAGCGCGACACGCCGCCGAAGTTCGGCCGCCTGCGTGCGGGGATCGAGGCCCAGGACGCTCAGGTCGCCGGACGCCCGCGGCACCAATCCGCCGATCACGCGGGCGAACGTCGACTTGCCTGAGCCGTTCTCGCCGACCACGGCGATGGTCCGGGCGTCGAGCGACAGCGACACGTCGCTCAGCACGTCGGCATCCCCGAGCCGCACGCGCACGGCATCCATCCGTATGCTCACCGGACGACCTCCACGACGGCCGCGACTCCCAGGCCTCCACCGACGGATGCCGCGGCCACGCCGATCGTGCCCGCGGGGGCGCCGGCGCGCACCAGCCTGCTGAAGAGCCGGACGAGCGACACGGCGCCGCTTGCCCCCCACGGGTGCCCGAGCGCCAGCGCTCCACCGTCGGCGCACACGCGCGGATCGTCCTCGGCGATGCCGAGCCGGTCGAGCACGCCGAGACTCTGCGCCGCGAACGCCTCGACGATCTCGAAGGCCGCGACATCCGCCACCGTCAGCCCGGCGGAGCGCAGGGCCGAGTGGATGGCCGGCGCTGCGCCGATCCCGGGGAGCGCGGGGTCGCAGCCGACGAACGCCGAGGCGCGCACTGCGAGTCCCGGCGCTGTCCCGCCGGGTGCGACGACGACGACGGCCGCGCCGTCGCCGATCCGGGTCGAGGTGCCCGCGGTGAGCGAGCCGCCGGGAAAGAGTGCGGGGAGCCGGGCGAGCAGGGGCTCCGCGCCGCCGATGGCGTCGTCATGCTGCAGTCCCGCGAGCGGCACGAGCTCGGCATCGAAGCGACCGGCTGCGACGGCTGCTCGCGCCCGGGCGTGGCTGCGGGCGGCGTGCGCGTCCTGCCGGGCGCGGGAGATGCCGTCGTGCGCGGCCAGCTGCTCGGCGGCGTCGGTCATGCCGGGGTCGGGGAATCCGGGGGGCGTGAATGGCGCTCGGTCGTACGGCACCCCGTCGACGCTGCGCACCGGCGCGGTCGAGGCGCTTTCGACACCACCGGCGACCCGGATGCGCACGTCGCCGGCGCGGATGGCGGTCACCGCGTCGAGCACGGCGGCCAGGCCGCTGCCGCACTGGCGATCCACCGTCCCACCGGGCACAGCGGTGCCGAGCCCTGCGGCGAGCGCCGCGACACGACCCGGGTTGCCGCCCGGGCCCATGCAGTTGCCGAGGAGCACATCGGCGACGCTGACCGGCGCTCCGGTCGCCGCGGCGGCGTCCGCGAGCGCGGCGCGGATCGTCGGCGCCGCGAGGTCGGCCAGTCCCAGAGCCGCGAGCGCGCGGCCGCGCGTGGCGATCGGAGTGCGCCGTGCGGCGACGATGACGGGATGCTGGTCAGACGACAAGGCGGCGCACCTCCCCTGCGAGTGCCCGTCGTGCAGCCTCCGCGCGCGAAGGCTTGCCCGACGAGGTGCGGGGAAGCTGACCCGCAAACCACTGCCTCGGGCGGTGGGCGGGCGCCAGATCGGACTCGACGCGCTCCCGCAGGGTCACCGGCGTATCGCCTTCGAGCTCGAGGAATGCCCCCACGAGCGCTCCGACCCGCTCCCGCGGCACGCCGAAGACGACGGCGTCGCGCACGCCGGGAACGCCGCGCAGCACCTCTTCGACCTCCTCGGGAACGATCGTCGCCGACGCGCTCAGGATGGCGGCATCCGCTCTGCCGAGCAGGCGGAGCCGCCCGCCGGTGAGCTCCGCCCTGTCGCCCACGGTCGCCCATCCACCGTCGCGGCGCAGCGGTCCCCCGTCGCCGACGTACCCGGAGGCCACGTACGGCGAACGGACCCAGAGCTCGCCCTGCCGGACGTCGAGCTCGACTCCGGGGAACGGCTCCAAGCCGTCGCCATGGTCGACCGCGACGAACGACAGCTCGGCGGCGCCGTAGTAGGCGGCGACGCGGATGCCGGCATCCGCCGCCCGTCGCCGGAGCGACGCGTCGAGATGCGAGCCTCCGATCAGCGCGGTCCGCAGGGTCGTCGGAGCGCCCGCGTCGAGCACGGCCCGCAACCCCTCGGGGGTGCCGTGCAGACACGTGGCCGACGCAGCCGCTGAGAGGCCGAGCGCCGGCTGCGGCCCACCGTCCAGCGCGTGAGCGAGCGAGAACAGGCTCAGCGAGGCGGCGGGCGGAGCGGGCAGCAGGACGACGTCTTCGGGCCCGGCATCCAGGAGCGCGGCGATCGACCCGAAGGACGCCGCCCACGAATCGGCACTGCGGATCACGATGCGCGGGCGACCGCTGCTGCCGGAGGTGAGCGTCGCCCACGCGGCATCCGAGGGAAGCTCTGCCGTCGCGGCGAGCGCCGTCAGCGATTCCCACTGTGTCGCGGGCCAGCGCGCGTCACCGACGAGCGGCACGTCGCCGGCCGCGCGTGCCGCGCGGAGGTGCTCCAGCAGATCGGGGCGATCGCCGTCCAGCGGGGTGATCACGGCACAGGCGTCGGCGTGGCCGCGTTCCGGGCGGCGGGTCGCTGCACCCACTCGCGCCGGAACGCCCGTGGATAGGCCTTCACGAGCGTCGTGACGATGGCCGTCGCGAGCACCGCCTTGACGAGGTCGCCGGGCAGGAACACGAGGCTCGTCAGCGCGGTCTCTGCCAGCGGCAGCCGGGTCACCAGGCTCTGCACCGGGATGCCGATCGCGTAGACGACGAGGATGCCGCCGGTGACGACACCGGCGAACGTGCGCCAGATCACCGGCCTGCGGCCTCCGGCGTGCACGATGAGGCCGATCACGATCGCCCCGACGATCCAGCCCAGGAGGTAGCCGGCCGACGGCCCGAGGAAGACGGCGACGCCGCCGCGGCCACCGGCCAGGAGCGGCAGGCCGACTGCGACGAGGGTCAGCACGACGGTGACCGAGAGCGCACCGAGCCATGGGCCGAGGATCGCGCCGGCGAGCATGACACCGAGAGTCTGTGCCGTGATCGGCACGGATCCGAAGACGGTGAATCCGCCAGGCAGGCCCAGCACGGCGATGATCGCCGCGAACACCGCGACCCGTGCGAGGTCGGTGGCGTCGAGCGATCGCGTCCGGCTGGGGGCGGCGACGGTCGTGGCGGTATCGGTCATCGGGTGGACTCTTCTCTCGTGGCGAACTCCTGAACACCGTTCACCTGAACAGCGTTCACTATAGTCAGACCGTGACGAGAACAGGAAACGGCCGGCACTCGCGTGACGACGTGGCGCGCGAGGCGCTGCGCATCCTCGACGACTACGGCCTGCCAGACCTCACCATGCGCCGGCTCGCGGCGGCGCTCGAGGTGCAGCCCAGCGCTCTGTACTGGCACTTCCCGAGCAAGCAGAGCCTGCTCGCCGAGCTGTCCGACCGCATCGTCACGCAGCATCCGGAACCGACGTCGCGCGATTCGGACTGGAGCGAACAGGTCGCTGCCCGCGCCTTCGCCCTCCGCGACGCACTGCTCGCCTATCGCGACGGCGCCGAGGTCGTCGCCAGCACCCTGGCCCTCGGGCTCGGCTCGACGGCCGCCCGCGACCGGCTCAGCACGGCCGTCGCCGCCGGGGGGTTCGACGACGTGACGGTGCGACGTGCGACCACGACCCTGCTCCACTTCATCCTCGGCCACGTCTCGCACGAGCAGCAGCGGATGCAGTACGACAGCCTGGGGGTGCGTGAGGAGACCGCGGATCCCGGCGACGACACCCCGGGCGCCGAGTTCGCGTTCGGCGTCGCGCTGCTGGTCGGCGGCCTCGAGAGCAGCCGGCAGGGCGACCCGGGCCGCGCCGGGAGTCGTAGCCTGGAGGCGTGACCACCATCCTGCTGACGGGCTTCGAACCCTTCGGCGGTGATGGCTCGAATCCCTCGGGCGATGCCGTGCGCCTCGTCGCATCGAGCTGGACGGGACCCGAGCACCTCGTGACGGCCGTGCTTCCGGTCACGTTCGGCGGCGCCGCCGCGGAGCTCGTGCGCCTCATCGCGGAGCACTCCCCCGATCTCGTGGTCGCCACGGGCCTGGCCGGCAGCCGGGCGGTGATCTCCGTCGAACGCGTCGCGGTCAACCTCACGGATGCGCGCATCCCCGACAACGCCGGCATGCAGCCCGTCGACGGGCCGAGCGTCGACGGCGCACCGGCGGCCTACTTCGCGACGATCCCGGTCAAGGCGATCGCACGCGACATCGCGGCAGCGGGGATCCCGAGCGAGGTCTCGCACTCGGCGGGCACGTTCGTCTGCAACCACGCGTTCTTCGCCGCGGTCCACGCCGGCGCGCAGCGCCCCGGCATGCGCGCCGGGTTCGTCCACGTCCCATGGGATGCCGAACACGCTCCGTCAGCGGATGCCGCGTCCCTGCCGCTGGCCGAGATAGCCCGTGCGCTCGAGATCGCGCTGCGCACCGGCATCCGCACCGAAGAAGATTTCGCGATCAGCGCGGGAACGCTCTCCTGACGCCCAGTGCGCGAACGCGCGGGCTCAGGACGTGACGACCTGAGCCGTGCCGAGCGGCGCGCCGGGACCCATCTCGGCCGCGATGCGGTTGGCCTCTTCGATCAGCGTCGCCACGATCTCGGCCTCGGGCACGGTCTTGATGACCTGGCCCTTGACGAAGATCTGGCCCTTGCCGTTGCCCGAGGCGACGCCGAGGTCGGCCTCGCGCGCTTCGCCGGGGCCGTTCACCACGCAGCCCATGACGGCCACGCGCAGCGGCACGGTCATGTCCTTGAGCCCCTCGGTGACGTCGTCAGCGAGCGTGTAGACGTCGACCTGGGCGCGGCCGCACGACGGGCACGAGACGATCTCGAGCTTGCGCTCGCGAAGGTTGAGCGACTGCAGGATCTGGTGGCCGACCTTGACCTCTTCCGCCGGCGGGGCCGACAGCGAGACGCGGATCGTGTCGCCGATCCCCTCGCCGAGCAGGATGCCGAAGGCCGTGGCGCTCTTGATGGTGCCCTGGAACGCGGGTCCGGCCTCGGTCACGCCGAGGTGCAGCGGCCAGTCGCCCATGGCGGCGAGCTGGCGGTACGCCTCCACCATGATCACGGGGTCGTTGTGCTTGACCGAGATCTTGAAGTCGTGGAAGTCGTGCTCCTCGAAGAGGCTCGCCTCCCAGCGCGCACTCTCGGCGAGTGCCTCGGGGGTGGCCTTGCCGTACTTCTGCAGCAGGCGCGGGTCGAGCGATCCGGCGTTCACGCCGATGCGCAGCGAGACGCCTGCCGCCTTGGCCGCGGCCGCGATCTCGCCGACCTTGTCGTCGAACTGGCGGATGTTGCCGGGGTTCACGCGCACCGCGGCGCAGCCCGCGTCGATCGCCTGGAAGACGTACTTCGGCTGGAAGTGGATGTCGGCGATGACCGGGATCTGGCTCTTCTTCGCGATGATGTGCAGCACATCGGCGTCATCCTGGGACGGAACCGCGACCCGCACGATCTCGCAGCCCGACGCGGTGAGCTCGGCGATCTGCTGCAGCGTCGCGTTGATGTTGGTGGTCGGCGTGGTGGTCATCGACTGAACGCTGACGGGAGCATCACCGCCCACGAGCACTTTGCCGACCTTGATCTGGCGGCTCTTGCGACGGGGGGCGAGCGTGTGGGGAACCTTGGGCATCCCCAGATTGACGGCTGGCACGCCCCCAGCCTACGCGGCGGTCCGCGCGCGGGGCTGGCCGTGGGCTGAGCGGATGCCGTGATCTCGGCGTCACGCGGGCGGTGTAGTTTTCCGGCATGAGCCTGAGCCACCACCTCGGACGCATGGTCGGCCGAGACCCGAACGAGCCGCATCGCACTGCGACCCCGCTCGAGCTGCTGTTCGATCTCGTCTTCGTCGTCGCTTTCAGCCAGATCGGGTCGCAGGCCGCGCACTATCTCGAGCTGGGCCACGTGTCGACAGCGCTCACCGGCCTCGCGTTCTCGACGTTCGCTGTCGCGTGGGCGTGGGTCAACTACTCCTGGCTTGCGTCGGCGTACGACACCGACGATGCGTTCTTCCGCATCGCGACGCTCGTGATCATGGTGGGCGTCCTCATCGTCGCCCTTGGCGTGCCCGACGTGTTCCACTCGGTCGACGAGGGCCACATCTTCGACAACACCGTCATGGTCGCCGGGTACGTGGTGATGCGCGTCGCGACGATCGCGCTGTGGATCCGCGCCGCGCGGCACGACGAGAAGCGCCGCAGGACGTGCATCGCCTACGCCGTCAACGTCTCGATCGCCCAGGTCGGGTGGATTGCGCTCATCTTCCTCAACCTGCCGCTCGGGATCACGCTCGTCTTGACGACGCTCCTGTCGCTGTTCGAACTCGCGGGTCCGTACTTCGCCGAGAAGCGTTACGGTCCCACCCCCTGGCACCCCCATCACATCGCCGAGCGGTACGGCCTCCTGGTGATCATCACGCTGGGCGAGGTCATTCTCGGCACCATCCTCGCGATCTCGGCCGTCATCGAGGAGTACGGCTGGTCCCTCGAGGCAGGGCTCGTGGCCTTCGGCGGCACGGCGCTCGCGTTCGGCTTGTGGTGGAGCTACTTCGTGCTCCCCTTCGGCAAGGTGCTCGAGCATCACCGCTGGCGCGGATTCCCGTGGGGCTACCTGCACCTGTTCATATTCGGGTCGCTCGTCGCCGTCGGCGCGGGCCTCCACGTCGCCGCGAACGTCATCACCGACCACGCGCACGTCGACGCGACTTTCGCAGTGCTGTGCATCGCGATCCCGGTGCTCGTGTACGAGACGTTCCTCTTCGGGATCTACGCGATCACCGTGATGCAGTTCGATCCGTTCCACATCTGGCTCTACCTCGGATCGGTCGCCGCTCTCGTCGCGAGCGTCGTCGCCGTGTCGCTCGGGGCCTCGATGGGCACCGCGCTGCTGCTCATCGCGTGCGCACCGGCTGTCGTGGTCGTCGGGTACGAGGCCGTCGGATGGCGTCACGTCGCCGCCATGCTGGAGCGCGCGACGCGCTGAACGACGGGCGTCATCGACAGGATGCCGCCACCTGCCGTGTGGTAGGTTCGCCCCATGTCCGCGCACCTGTCCTGGTGGCTCACCGCATAAGGCGGTGGGTTCGCGTGACCTCAGACCGCCCTCGGGGCGGTCTTCTTTTTCGTAGGGCCGACCGCCCCCACGACGAAAGACCGATCATGACCGGGTTCGCCCACCTCTCCCTGCGCGAGCTTGCTGCGCGCGGCATCCCGTTCGCCCTCATCGCCCGTGACGCCGTCACCGTGGAGGTCCTCACCGGCGATGTCGTCGACGTCGACCTCCTCGCCGACATCCCGCTGGTCGACGCCGCGGGCACGGCACGCGAGGTCCTCGCGCTCGTGCCGTTCCGCCAGGTGCGCGAGCGCGGGTTCGAGTGCCACGACGACGGTGCGCCGCTGCGCTGTCTCATCGTGACCGGACGCGAGGCCCTGTCGCGCGACGAGGTGCTCGCCCAGCTGCCGACCGAGCCCGTTCCGCTCGCCGACGCCGGGTTCGACATCGCCGACGAGGCCTACGCCGACATCGTCCGCCGGGTCATCGCCGACGAGATCGGCCGGGGCGAGGGCGCCAACTTCGTGATCCGCCGCGACTTCACCGCCGGCGTCGACCTGGATCCGGCCACCGCGGCGCTGACCTGGTTCCGCGCGCTGCTCGAGTACGAGCGCGGCGCCTACTGGACCTTCGCGATCGTGACGCCCGGGCACGTGGCCGTCGGGGCCAGCCCCGAGGCCCATGTCAGCGCGCAGGACGGCATCGTCACGATGAACCCGATCTCGGGCACGTTCCGCCATCCCGCGGGCGGCGCCACGGCCGAGACGCTCACCGAGTTCCTCGAGTCGACCAAAGAGACCGAAGAGCTCTTCATGGTCGTCGACGAGGAGCTCAAGATGATGAGCGCCGTGTGCTCGGACGGCGGCCGCATCACCGGTCCGCATCTCAAGGAGATGTCACGCCTGACGCACACCGAGTACGTGCTGCGCGGCCGCAGCCGGCTCGATCCTCGCGACATCCTGCGCGAGACCATGTTCGCGCCCACCGTGACCGGCTCGCCGATGCAGAACGCGTGCACGGTCATCACGCGCCACGAGCGCACGCCGCGCGGCTACTACTCGGGCGTCGCGGCGCTCTTCACGCCCCGCGCCGAAGTCGGCGAGGGCGAGCCCACGCACGACCTGGACGCCCCCATCCTCATCCGCACCGCGTACCTCCAGGACGGACGCCTGCGGGTGCCCGTCGGCGCGACCCTCGTGCGCCATTCCGACCCGTACGGCGAAGTCGGCGAGACCCATGGCAAGGCCGCCGGAGTGCTCGGCGCCATCGGCGCGATCCCCCGTGATGTCGTGGCCGCGCCCGCGGCGCCGATCGACGAGGACGCACCGGCGCCCGAGCCCCGCCTGCTCGCCGACGACCCCGAGATCGCCGAGCTTCTGGCTTCGCGCAACGCCCGCCTCGCCTCGTTCTGGCTGAACCCGCAGGGCGCCGACGGCGCCGGGCCGTTCGCCGGACGTTCGGCCCTCGTCGTCGACGCCGAGGACCGCTTCACGACGATGCTCGCCCACCAACTGCGCCACCTCGGACTCGACACCCGCATCGCGGCCTGGGACGCCGTGACCGACGCCGACCTCGACGCGGCCGACCTCGTCGTCTCGGGCCCCGGCCCCGGCGACCCCCGCGATCCGTCGACCGCGCGGATGCAGCGCATGCGCGAGGTCGTGTCGGCCCGCCGCGCCTCCGGCCGGCCGCTCCTCGCCGTGTGCCTGAGCCATCAGATCCTCGCGGACTCCGTCGGATTCGAGCTCGCGCCGCTGGCCGCGCCGCACCAGGGACTGCAGAAGACCGTGGAGGTGTTCGGGATGCCGGCATCCATCGGCTTCTACAACACCTTCACGGCGCGCGTCCCCGCGGGCACCACAGCGGTCGGAGAGACCGCGGTCGCCGCGGACGCAAGCGGCGACGTCTACGCGCTGCGCGGGCCGGGATACGCCTCGGTCCAGGGCCACCTCGAGTCGATCCTGTCGCGCGACGGCATGATCACGCTCGAGCGCCTGGTGGCGCACGCGCTCACGCCCGTCGACGCCTGACGGCGCGGCGCCGGCTCAGCCGAAGAGCGACACCGGGTTGAGGATGTCGGCGAGGATCAGGACCGCGCCCGTCGTGATGAGCGCGATCACGACCACGAAGGTCACCGGCACCAGCTTGGTCGCGTCGACCGGCTTCGGCGGAGGACGGTGGAACACCTTGGCCCATGCGCGCTTGATGCCGTCCCACAGCGCCACGGCGATGTGGCCGCCATCCAGCGGCAGCAGCGGGATGAGGTTGAAGACGAACAGGGTCACGTTCAGCGACGCCAGGAGCGACAGAAATCCGGCGACCCGGTTGAGGACGGGCGCCTCGGCCGCTGCCACTTCGCCCGCGAGCATGCCCGCCCCGACGATGCTGCGCAGGCCGTTGGGGTCGCGCTCCTCGCCGGTCACGAGCGTCGCGGCGGTCTCCCAGACCTTGACCGGCAGCTGCCACAGGACGCCGGCCACCGCGATCGCATTGTCACCGGCCGCCTGCGCTCCGGACCAGATCGGCTGGCGGAGGTAGGCCACCTCCTGCCGGATGCCGGCGACGCCGACCTCTTCGGTCTGCGGCTGGTCGTTCGCATCGAGCACGGGGGCGCCCTGTGCGTCGAGCACGGGCTGTTCGACGGCGACGGGCGTGACCGTCAGGGTCTGCGTCTCGCCGTCACGCTCCACCGTGATGTCGATCGCCTGCTCGGGCGACGCCTGGATGAGCGCGGCCGCCTCGGCGAAGGTCGCGACGTCTTGACCGTCGACGGCGAGGAGCACATCGCCCGGCTGCATGCCGGCCGCGGCCGCCGGTGCGGCGGGATCGCCCGGCTCGCACTCGGTGCGCCCGGCGTCGGCGGGGATGATGCACTCGCTGACGCTGGAGACGGTCGTGGTGGCGCTCTGGATGCCGATGCCCGACAGCAGGATCGAGAAGAGCACGATCGCGAACAGGAGGTTCATCACCGGCCCGCCGAGCATGATGACGACGCGCTGCCACACCGGGAGCTTGTAGAAGACGCGGTCGTCGTCCTCGCTGACGAGCGTCTGGTCGTTGGCGCTGCGCGCGTCCTGCACCATCGTCGCGAAGAAGCCGCCGCCGGCCCTGCCCGACCGCTGGCGACCGGATGCCGCATCCGCCGTCTCGGTGGGGGACGGCGGGTACATGCCGGCCATGGAGATGTAGCCGCCGAGCGGGATGGCCTTGATGCCGTACTGCGTCTCACCGACGCGCTTGGACCACAGGGTCGGGCCGAAGCCGATCATGTACTGGCCCACGCGCACGCCGAACTTCTTCGCGGGCCACAGGTGGCCCAGTTCGTGCAGCGCGATCGACACGGCGAGGCCGACGACCAAGAGGACGACGCCGATGACGAACGCGAGAGCTTCCACACGTTCACGGTACCCGCCTCTGTCTTCGAGTTGGCCGTGACCGCGCTCCGTCTCGCCTAGGCTCGAGCGAGGAGGATCCTGTGAGCCCACGCCACGTCCGCGCCCTGCGAGGCGCCGCGGCCGCGTGGATCGCCACCATCGTCGCGGCGACCTCCCACACTCTCGCCGGCGGCGGCGCCCCGGCTCCCGTGCTGGTCGCGACCCTCGGCATCCTCAGCTCGCCGATCGCGGTGGCGCTCGTCGGCCGCCGGCTCTCGTCTTGGCGGGCAGCAGCCACCGTGCTGGCCGCCCAGGGGCTCTTCCACCTGTCGTTCGCGCTCACCGCCGGCGTCGACGCCGACGCGATGGCCGGCCACGTGCACAGCGCGACGGCGACGGGCGCGGCGCTGCCGGCCGCCTGGCTGCTGCCGGACGCGCCGATGCTCATCGGCCACGTCGTCGCCGCGGCGGCCACCGTCGTCGTGCTGTACACCGGCGAGCGGATGCTGCGTGCCCTGGGCCGCGGCATCCGATCGGTCCTTCGCCGGGCCTCCGCCATCGCACCACGCCCGATCGTCCGCGTGCGCGTGGTTGCCGGGGCCGTCGTCGCGGTCGTGCGTCGCGTCCGCCTGTGCGACCTCTCGAGGCGCGGACCGCCCTCTTTCGTCATCGCGGCTCACTGACCGCGGCATGATCCGGCCCGCGCATCCGCGCGCGGGCCGGTGTTCCCTGCACTCGCGACGCGACGGCCCTCGCCGCCGCGCGCACTCTGACGAAAGAATCCGAATGAACACCTTCACGACCCTTCCCCGCCGTTCCCACCGCACCCGCGCGATCGTCCTCACCGGCGCCGCCGCCGGGGTCGCCCTGGTCATCGGCGCTCCCCTGGCCGCGTCCGCACACGTCCACGTCGATCCCGGCTCGGCTTCTGCGGGCGCCACGGCGACGCTCACCTTCGCGTCGTCGCACGGCTGCGACGGTTCACCCACGACCGCCTTCGAGATCGAGATCCCGGACGGCGTGGGCAACGCCACGCCGATCGTGCAGGGCGGCTGGACCATCACGCGCGAGCTCGGCACGGACAGTGTGCCGACCGGCGTCACGTTCACCGCAGACACTCCCGTCGAGGACGGGTTCAAAGCCGAGTTCGCGATGGACGTGCTGTTCGACCAGAGCGCGGCCGGAACGACGGTGGCGTTCCCGGTCACGCAGCTGTGCGCCGAGGGCGAGAACGCGTGGACCGAGATCGCGGGCGAGGGCGAGGATCCGCATGACCTCGAGTCGCCCGCCCCGGTCGTCGCGGTCGGCGAGGCCGAGGCGGAGGCTGACGGCCACGCTCACGCGGCGGGAGCCGATGACGCCCGCCCGGCCGCTTCGAGCACAGAGGCCACGGCCGACCCGATCGCACGCTGGCTCGCCGCGGGCGGACTCGTGGCAGGCATCGCGGCGCTGATCGTCGTACTGGTGCGCGGCCGGGCACGCAAGGCCTGACCGCCCCCGCCTCGGCCGCCACCCGGATCAGGAGATCTGGCCGGAGCAGGACGATTCGCCCGGAATCGTCCTGTCTTCGCCAGATCTCCTGACCTCGGCGCGCCGGGCCTGCGGCGCCCGGATGGCATGGGGTTCCCCGTCGCCGGATGAGAGGATGGACGGGCTATGCCGACCGACGCGCCTTCCTCCCTCCCTCCCGTGCTCCGCCCGGACGCGCCGCCGATCCACACGCTCGAGGATCTCGCCGCGCGCTTCGCCGTCGACGTACGCGGGGGCGTTGCCGGCGTCACCCTGACGGGCCTCACGCTCGCCACCGCCGACCTCCGCTCCGGAGACGTGTTCGTCGCCGTCCGCGGCGTCAATCGCCACGGCGCCGAGTTCTCCGCGACCGCCGCCGAGAAGGGCGCGGTCGCCATCGTGACCGACGCGGCCGGCGCGTCCCCCGCCGAGGCCAGCGGCCTGCCCGTGATCATCGTGGACGATCCCCGCGGCATCCTCGGCGAACTCTCCGCCTGGGTCTACAGCACCGGTCGCGACGACACGCTGCCCGTCCTCTTCGGCACGACGGGCACGAACGGCAAGACCAGCGTCTCGCATCTCCTCGAGGGGATCCTCGGACAGCTCGGCGCCGTCACCGGGCTGTCGTCGACCGCCGAACGCCACATCGCCGGCCAGGTCATCGTGTCGCGCCTGACGACGCCCGAGGCGTACGAGATGCACGCCCTCCTCGCGCTCATGCGCGAGCGCGGCGTCGAGGCCGTCGCCGTCGAGGTGAGCGCGCAGGCGCTCAGCCGCCGTCGCGTCGACGGCATCGTGTTCGACGTCGCGGGGTTCACGAACCTGACGCATGACCACCTCGACGACTACGCCGACATGCGCGAGTACTTCGAGGCGAAGCTCCCGCTGTTCCTGCCCGACCGCTCGCGTCGTGCCGTCATCTGCGTCGACACCGAGCTGGGCGCCGAAGTGGTGCGCCGGAGCGAGGTTCCGGCCGTCACCGTGGGCACTCCCGCGCTGGCGTCGGATGCGGACGCCGCAGCCGCCGCAGACTGGACCGTCGAGATCCTCGATGAGCGGCCCGTCGGCACGCAGTTCCGTCTCACCGCTCGCGACGGCCGCACGCTGACCACGCTCGTCCCCGTCATCGGCCGCCACATGGCCGCGAACGCCGCGCTGGCGATCGTGATGATCCTCGAGGGGGGCTACGCCTGGGAGAGCCTGGTCGACGCGCTCGACGAGGGCCGCATCGACGCGTACCTGCCGGGGCGCACGGAGCTCGTCTCGGGTGAGACGGGTCCGGCCGTCTACGTCGATTTCGGGCACTCCCCCGATGCGTTCGAGAAGACGCTCGCGGCCGTGCGCCGGGTCACGCCCGGGAGGGTCGTCATGCTGTTCGGCGCGGACGGCGACCGCGATGCGACCAAGCGGCACGACATGGGGCGCACCGCGGTGGAGGGCAGCGACATCCTGATCGTCACCGACCACCACCCGCGCCACGAGGACCCGGACTCCATTCGCGCCACGCTGCTCGAAGGCGCCCGGCGCGCTCGACCGGATGCCGAGATCCACGAGTTCTCGCCGCCGGAACGCGCCGTCATCGAGGCGGTCGCACTGGTCGGCGAGGGTGACGCGATCCTCTGGGCAGGCCCCGGACACCAGGACTACCGCGACATCCGCGGCATCCGCACGCCCTACTCGGCGCGCGAACTCGCCCGGCGAGCGCTCCGCGAGGCCGGCTGGCCCGTGCCGGAGCCGCACTGGCCGGTGCCGTACCCGACGGACACCACGCCCGCGTCCGACCCCGAGCGCCCGGTCTACCCCGAGCGCTGAAACAGGCGCGTTTCGTCTCGCTTCGCTCGCTCAACGACCGGCCTTCCCGCGGTCGTTGAGCGAGGGAGCGAAGCGACCGAGACGACACGTGGGAGCGGCTCAGCCGGCCGCCGCGATCGCGCGGTCCGCGGCATCGCGCGCCCACCCCTCGGCCTCGGCGAGAACCTCGCGCGTGAGCGTGCCGGGCGCCTCGTGCTGGTCGACCACGCGATCGACGACGTCCACGATGCCGAGGAATGACAGCCGGCCCTCATGGAAGGCGTCGACGGCCTGCTCGTTGGCGGCGTTGAACACCGCGGGGTAGGTGCCACCGGCCCTGCCCACGCGCTTGGCGAGGCGCACCGCGGGAAAGGCGTCGTCGTCGAGCGGTTCGAAGGTCCACGAGGTGGCCCCGGACCAATCGAGCGGTGTGCCGACCCCCGACACGCGGTGCGGCCAGTCCAGCCCGAGCGAGATGGGCAGGCGCATGTCGGGCGGCGACGCCTGGGCGATGGTCGAGCCGTCGACGAACTCGACCATCGAGTGCACGATCGACTGCGGATGCACGACCACCTCGATGTCGGCGTAGGCGACGCCGAACAGCAGGTGCGCCTCGATGACCTCGAGACCCTTGTTGACGAGGGTCGCCGAGTTCGTCGTCACCACACGGCCCATGTTCCAGGTCGGATGTGCGAGCGCCTCCGCCGGCGTGACCGCCGCGAGCGATGCGCGGTCGCGGCCGCGGAAGGGTCCGCCGGACGCGGTGAGCACCAGCCGCCGCACCTCGGAGCGCTCCCCCGAGCGCAGCGCCTGCGCGATCGCGGAGTGCTCCGAGTCGACGGGGACGATCTGGCCCGGCTTCGCGATCGCCGTCACGAGGTCGCCACCGACGATCAGCGACTCCTTGTTGGCCAGCGCGAGCGTGCGTCCGCACTCCAGGGCGGCAAGCGTCGGGCCGAGGCCCACCGAGCCGGTGATGCCATTCAGGACGACATCGGCCTCGACATCCCGCACCAGCTGTTCGGCCTCGGCAGCGCCGAGTGCGACGTGCTCCACGCCGAACTCGTCCGCCTGAGCCTGCATCGCGTCACGGCTGGAGCCGGCGGACAGCCCCACCACCTCGAACCGGCGCGGATTGGCCCGGATCACATCGAGGGCTTGCGTGCCGATCGATCCGGTCGAGCCGAGGACGAGGACGCGTCGCATCGCGCCAGCCTACCGACGACGCCCGTTACTGCGCGGCGTGCTCGGTGGAGAGGATGTCGATGACGAAGACGAGCGTCTTGCCCGCGAGCTCGTGCTCGCTCGAGCCCGCCTCGCCGTAGCCGAGGGCCGGCGGGATGACGACGAGCACCTGCGAGCCGACGGGCTGACCTTCGAGCGCCTGGATGAAGCCGGGGACGTAGGTGTTGCCGGGGATGGAGATCGGGGCGCCGTTCGCCCACGAGGAGTCGAAGCTCTCGCCGGTCTCCCAGTCGACGCCGTAGTACTGCAGCAGCGTGGTGTCGCCGGCGGCGACGGGCTCGCCGTCGCCCTCCTTCAGCACCGCGATCTGGATCTCGGTCGGCGCGTCGCCCTCGGGGATCTCGATCTCGGGCTGCCCGTTGTCGGCCAGGGTCACCGTCGGCATGCCGTCGACGGGCTCCTGCTCCTCGCCCCAGGCGGCGGTCGGCGACTTGCCCAGGACGTCGAGCACCCAGACCACGGCGGTGGGCGACTGCTCGGTGGCCGGAACCGCCATGACGATGCGCGAGCCGATGGGAGCGCAGCCGAAGAACTGGTCGGCGCCGGAGCCGACCGTGACGCTCACCGGCGGGATGGTCGTGTCGTAACCGTCGGCCTCGAGCACCTCGCCGGTCGAGGCGTCGAAGATCGTCGCCGCGTAGGTGATCAGGTCGCCGTCGGCGATCGGGTCTCCGTCGCCTTCGACGGCGACGGTGCGCTCGGCGCTGGTGATCTCGAGGGGCGCCTCGAACTCGGCGGTCGCCTCGGTGCCCACCTCACCGCCCACGGTGATGCTGTCCGACACCGCGCCGGACGGGGCTGCGACCGAGCACAGGTCCGCGGCCGCGGTGGTGTTCGTGGGCGTCGCCTCGGGCTCGGGCTGACCGGTGCAGCCCGCGAGGAGGACGGCCGACAGCGCGGCGACGGACAGGGCGGCGAGCGGACGAATGCGCACGGTGAAACCTCGAGACGTGTCAGGGGGAAGACTCCATCATTTCGCATCTTTCCTAGGTCTGCGCTGAGAACCGACCATGCCGATACCGGAATGGAATCCGGAGTAGCCTCGACGGATGACTTCCGACCTCGTTCCCGACGCGGACGGACCGCTCGAGGAGGCCCCCGAGCCTCCCGCGACGCGCATGGGCGCGACCTACTTCCTCGGACGATTCGTCCTCACTCCGCTCGCGCGCCTGGTCTATCGCCCCCACGTCGAGGGCCGCTCGCTGGTGCCCCATGATGGACCGGTCATCTTCGCAAGCAACCACCTGTCGTTCATCGACTCCATCGCGATCCCCGTCACCGCCCCGCGGCCGGTGCACTTCCTGGCCAAGGCCAGCTACTTCGACGGCGACGGTTTCAAGGGCTGGGCGTCACGGGAGTTCTTCACCGCCATCGGCGCCATCCCCGTCAAGCGCGGAGCGGGCCAGGCCGCGCTCGACGCCCTCGATCAGCAGCGGCAGCTCCTCGAGCAGGGCAAGGCGGTCGCGCTGTACCCGGAGGGAACCCGTTCGCTCGACGGCCGGCTGTACAAGGGCCGGACCGGCGTCGCCTTCCTGGCACTGCAGACCGGTGCACCGGTCGTGCCCGTCGGACTCATCGGCACCGACGACGTCATGCCCGTCGGTGCGAAGCGTCCCTCGCTGAAGCACCGCATCACGGTCAAGTTCGGCGAGCCGCTGGATCTGTCCCACCACGGTCCCGCGAACTCGGGCAAGGCACGCCGCCTCGCCACCGACGACATCATGGCGGCCATCCACGCGCTGTCGGGCCAGGAGCTCGCGAACGCCTACAACGAAGCCCCGGCGCAGAACCCGATCGACCGGATCAAGCAGGTCCTGCCGCACGAGCGCCGCTGACCTCGATCAGCGGCTCGTGGCGAACCGGGAAGTTCACCGAGTTCGCGATGAAGCACCAGGCGTGGGCCTGCGCGTGTGCGGCGGTCGCGGCATCCACCATCGATTCTTCCGCGACGGTCACCCGAGGCCGCAGCACCACCTCGCGGAACGCGCCGCCCCCGCGACCGTCTTCGACCATGAGCCCCGACGCGTCGTCCTCGTAGCGGACGACGACCACTCCCGCCTGCACGCACGCGTGCAGGTAGGACAGCAGATGGCACTCGCTGAGAGCCGCGAGGAGGAGATCTTCGGGGTTCCACCGCGACGGATCGCCCCGGAACGGCTTGTCGCTGGATGCCAGCAGCTCGGGCTTCCCCTCGATGCGCATGGTGACGGCGCGGTCGTAGTCGCGGTAGCCGGATGTGCCCGTGCCGCGGTCCCCCGTCCACGTCGTCCGGACGGAGTATCGATGCTCACCCCACATGTGCACAGTCTGTCACGGGGGCACTCCCCCCGACGGCGGTAGGCTTGCCGGGTGCCGCAGACCTTCGCCGTCGCCGACGCCGTCGAGCTCGCCGTCGTCGACCGCAGTGGATTCGTGGAATCCCGCCACGCCGGCATCGCCGTCGTCCTCGCCCCGGACGGCACCATCGCCGCCAAGCTCGGCGATCCGTCGGCGCTGATCCTCCCCCGCTCCAGCCTCAAACCGCTGCAGGCGCTCGCGTGCCTGGCCGCCGGGGCTTCCCTGGAAGGCGCTCAGCTGGGCATGGCCACAGCGAGCCACTCCGGCACCGATCGTCACGTCGCCGCGGTGCGCGAGATCCTGCACAACGCGGGCCTCGGCGAGGAAGCCCTCGGCTGCCCGGCGGCCTGGCCCAGTGACACCGCGACCCGCGACGAGATGATCCGCGAGCGCGACGAAGCCGCCCGCATCCGCATGAACTGCTCGGGCAAGCATGCGGCGATGCTGCTGACCTGCGTCGCGAACGGGTGGGACACCACCGGCTACCTCGCGCCGGGGCATCCGCTCCAGCTCCACATCCGCGAGGTCGTCGAGCGCCTGCTGGGTGAGAAGTCCCCTGCCGTCGCGGTCGACGGCTGCGGCGCGCCGGTGTACGCCACCACCCTGTTCGGGCTCGCGCGCGCCATCCACCGCATCGGCAACTCGTCGGTCACCTCGCCGTTCGCGCTCCACCGCAGCGCCGGCCTCCTCGTGCAGGCGGTCCGCGACAACCCCTGGACCATCGACGGCCCCGGCCGCCCGGACACGATCGTCAACGAGCGGCTGGGCGTCTTCGCCAAGGGCGGCGCCGAAGGCGTGATGGTCATGGTCGCCCCCGACGGCACCACCGTCGCGCTGAAGATGCTCGACGGGAGTCTGCGCGCGGCGACGGCGGTCGGTCTCCGGCTGCTCGAGCGCACCGGCGCACTCGTCCCGGCCGACGTGGCCGCGACCATGCAACTGCTTCCGCTGTCGGTCTCCGGCGGCGGACAGGATGTCGGGGCGATCCGCCCCGCTTTCTAGAGGCGCTCCCACAAGGAGCCCGAGCGCTCCAACGGCGGAGCGGAAAGGATCACACGATGAGGATCAGCGTCCCCACCGAGGTGAAGAACAACGAGTACCGGGTCGCGATGACCCCGGCCGGGGTTCACGATCTGGTCGCGGTAGGCCACGAGGTGTTCGTGCAGCGCGGCGCGGGCCTCGGCTCGTCCATGCCCGACGCCGAGTACGAGGCGGCGGGCGCGACCCTGCTCGACGACGCCGCCGAGGTCTGGGCGCGCGCCGAGCTGCTGCTCAAGGTCAAGGAGCCGATCGCGAGCGAGTACGGGTACTTCCGCGACGACCTCGTGCTGTTCACCTACCTCCACCTCGCCGCCGACCGGCCGCTGACGGACCGACTCGTGAGCGACGGAGTCACCGCGATCGCGTACGAGACCGTCCAGGTCGCGGGCGGCGGACTCCCGCTGCTCGCCCCGATGAGCGAGGTCGCGGGCCGCCTCGCGCCCATCGTGGGCGCCTCGACGCTGATGCGCTCCGCCGGAGGACTCGGCCTGCTGATGTCGGGCGTCCCGGGCACCCGCCCGGCACGCGTCACCGTGATCGGCGGCGGCGTCGCCGGCGCGAACTCGGCCGTCATCGCGGCGGGCATGGGCGCGGATGTCACCATCTTCGACACGAACATCCAGCGGCTGCGCTTCCTCGACGACCACTTCCAGGGTCGCGTCAAGACGGCGGCCTCCAACCCGTTCGACCTCGATCGCGCGGTCGTGGACTCCGATCTCGTGATCGGCTCGGTGCTGATCCCCGGCGCGAAGGCTCCCAAGCTCGTGACCAATGAGATGGTCTCGCGCATGCGGCCCGGCAGCGTGCTCGTCGACATCGCCGTCGACCAGGGCGGCTGCTTCGAGGACACCCGTCCGACCACGCACGCCGACCCGACCTTCTCGGTGCACGGCAGCGTGTTCTACTGCGTCGCGAACATGCCCGGTGCGGTGCCGAACACCTCGACCTCCGCCCTCACCAATGCGACCCTCCCCTACATCCGGCAGATCGCGCGTCACGGCTGGCGGGACGCACTGCGAGCGGATGCCGCGCTCGCGGCCGGTCTCAACACGATGGGCGGCGCGGTGGTCAACGCCGGCGTCGCGACGGCGCACGGCCTCGACCTCGCTTCGCTCGAGACCGCACTGGCCTGACCCGCGACTCGTCGCCCGGCTCACCAGAGCTGGGCGACGAGCCCGGCGAAGAGCTCCTCCGCGTCGGCGTCGACCCCCTTGCGGGCGAACCAGGCGCAGACGTTGACGACGTCGCGGTGCAGGAAGTCCAGGCCGTTCGGGTTGGCCGCCAGATCGACGATCTGAGGAAGGTCGATCACCACCACCCGTCCGTCGTGCCACAGCAGGTTGTACGCCGAGAGGTCGCCGTGGGCGTAGCCGCTGCGCGCGAACGCCACCAGAAGCGCCTCGACCTGCCTGAAGGCATCCGCGTAACCGTCCTTGTCGAGTCCGGCCTGGGCGAGACGCGGCGCCGCCGTCCGCCCGGCGCCGATGAACTCCATGAGCAGCTCGGTGCCGCTCAGCTGGACAGGATAGGGAACCGGGATGCCGGCATCCCAGGCGGTACAGAGCGCGGCGAACTCGTTGGCCGCCCAGTGCACTGCGGCCACCGAGCGACCGTGCGCGGACTTGCCGGCGACCGCGCGTGCGTCGCGCGAGTTGCGGAACCGTCGTCCCTCCTCGTACTGGTGCGAGCGGTGGAAGTCGGTGCGTCCGGCCCCGCGATAGCGCTTGGCCGCGAGGGCGCAGCCGTCCCGTCCGGGGACGGCCCGCTCGAGGAGGAAGACGTCGGCCTCCTTCCCGGTCTTGACGATGCCGAGCTCGGTGTCGAAGGCGCCGGCGGACGTCTCGAGCCAGGCGGGATGCGGGAGCGGGCCGCGCTCGGTCGGCGACGCGGAGGGCCAGGTGGACCAGCGCTGGCCATCGCCGGGCTCGGCGTCGAGGAACTGCAGGGACTCGGCGGATGCGCCGAAGATGGTGTCGAACGACATGTGGTGGTGTTCTCCGAGAACGGAGGCCACCGGGAATTCAGACGGTGACCTCGAAGGAAGGGATGCGGGCACGGCTCGCTGCAACAACGGCCATCACGGACTCCCTTCGTCGTCATCGGTCTTGCGGTCGGGTGACACACTACCCACACGCGACTCGCGCAGCCGTCAACCGTTATGCGATCGTCTCCGAGGGCCGGGGCAACACGATGCGCACGGCGTCGGCGCCGGCGGAGAGCAGCCATGCCCTTCCCCGGCCCGCCTCGCAGTAGGGCGGCAGCTCGCGCGAACCGGTGAGCAGCCGGAATTCGGCCGCGCACGAGGTGTCGATCACGAGGTCGTGGTCTCCCCGCACCTCGGAGAGCAGCCGCCAGTTGCGCTGCCAGTCGTCCGGCTCGCCCACGAGCAGCACCGGCCCCTCGCCGGAGCGGGACGGGTCCGCGACATGGTCGTCCAGCGCCACCGCGCGGATCCCGTCCTGCTCCCACTGCGACAGGACCGCGCGTGCAGCCGGTGACCGGCGGATGGCAAGGCCCGTGAGCCCGGCGCGCGGATGCCAGGCAACAGGGGCGTGCACGATCTCGACCGGAACGGGAGGACTGAGCGCGATCTGCGCCGCAGCGCCGTCGATCACCGCGCGTCCGGCCGGTGCGGCCGGATCGAAGCGCGCCGGGTCGGCTCCGGCGGCGACGTGCTCGGCGCGCGAGGGGAACGGCAGGAAAAGCCGGCGCGGGAAGTGGTCGACGAGGCGCGAGACCGTGCCGCCGGCTCGATGCGCACCGGCCGCAACGAGCAGGCCCGCGGAGCCGGCACGGCGGAGAAGGTCCTCGATCCGTTCGAGCACGACGTGCGCATGGTCCGGCGGCAGGCGCCCGGCGAGAGCGTCCAGATCGTCTACGACGATCAGCGTGCCAGGCGCGGGCGGGTGCGCGGCGAGCTCGGCGACCGCGTCCCACAGCGGCTCGCCCCCGCCGGGCAGACGGATCACGTCACCATCCGCCTGCGCGGCCAGCAGCGACAGCGTATTCGACACTCCGGAACCGGGTCCGCCGATCACGAGGAGCGCCCGCTCCCGTCGGCTCAGGCCGAGGACGCGCTGACGCTGGCGCTCGGGCTCATCGACGAGTGCGAGCAGCAGGTCGTCCCCTCCCGGTGCACGGGTTCGGAGCTCGTCGAGTGTCACGCGCTGCGGCAGCGGCGGGAGCCAGGGGCGGCGCGGGATCTCGTCGCCGGCCATCAGCGCAGCCGTCTCGACATCCGCGGGCTCCGACAGAGCGGCGCGCACCGCGTACGGCGCGCTGTCGCCGGCCCGCCGAACGAAGGCCTGACCGCGGCCGGCCACGCCACCGGGCAGGTGGGCCGCGTCGTCGGTGCCGATCACGGTGCGGCTGTCCGCCGCGTCGGTCACGCGCAGACTCACCCGCAGCGGGCAGTTCGTGAGCAGACCGTCGCGGATCACCCCGGACGCCCGCTGCGTACCCAGGATCAGGTGCATGCCGAGCGCCCGGCCGCGGGCTGCCACATCGGTGAAGACGGCGTGCAGCTCGGGGTGATCGCCCAGCAGCGCGGCGAACTCGTCGACCACGATCACCAGCCGGGGAACCTCCACCCGCGCGTCGAGGACGTCGCGCGCGCCGGCTCCGGCGATCGTGGCCTCGCGCCAGCGCATCTCCGCGCGGAGACTCTCGATGGCGCGCCTCGCCCCGGTGCCGTCGAGGTCCGTGAGCACGCCGGTGACGTGCGGAACGCCGGCGAGCGCGTCGAAGGCGGTTCCGCCCTTGAAGTCGGCGAGGAGGAAGGTGACCTCACGCGTGGAGTGGCTGCGGCACAGCGCGAGGATCCAGGTGATCAGCAGCTCGCTCTTGCCCGACCCGGTCACACCCGCGACGACGGCGTGCGGTCCGTCCGCGACGAGGTCGAGCACGGCCGGGTCCGGTCCCGCCAGACCCACGACCGCGGCGAGTGCGCCCGGCCGTCGGTCGACGGTCGCATCGGGCAGCGAACCGAGCCTGAGCGGGCCCGCGGATGCCGGAAGCAGCCCGAGTGCGCGCTCGGCCCGGGTCGACAGCATTCCCGCGATCGCCTCGGCCTGCTCGACGGCCACGGCCTCGACACGCACCACGACCGGATCGCTCCCGAACGCGACACGGGCGTCATCGAGCGAGCGCACCGTGAGCACGGCCCCGCAACGCGGCGGCAAGGGCTCGCCCGGGATGCACCGGGCGATCGCCATGTCGGCGTCCGCGGGGATCTGCTCTCCCGGTGAGACCAGTGCCAGGCGGATCTTCCCGCCCCGGCGACGATGGGGCATGCGCTCGGCCCACGCCAGGTCGCCGCGCAGCGCTCCCACGAGGGCGAGCTCGCCCGGCGGGGCCGCGAGGCAGAGCTGCACCGCGAGTGCACGCTGGACCGCGGCACCAAGCACTTCGGGGCCGACGACCGCGACACCGCGCGAGGCCGGAAGCACCACCGGCGCCTCCGGCAGCCGTGAGGCCCGTGCGCGCAGGGCGGCCGCCGCCGCGTCGCCCTCGCCGCCTGTCACCCGGACATCGCTGACCACGTCGCCCTGACCGATCAGGAGAGCGCCCGTCCGCCAGGGCGCATCCCTCCAGACCTCGTCGTCGCGGGCCAGGAACGCCGCCACGTCGGGGTGACGGGCCCGCGCGCGCCGTCGCTCCTCGCCGTGGCGATCCTCGATGGCCCGGGCGACCTGAGCACGCGCCCGGTCGGCGTCGCGCTCGTGCCGGCGCCTCCCGCGCCGGGCGCTGCGCGCGGCATCCGCGAGCGTCGCGACGGCGATCAGCGGCCCCAGCAGGGCCAGCCACAGCGACAGCACGGACCCCGTGACGAGCCACAGCCCGACCGCGCCCACGATCGGGACGAATGCCGCGACGATGGGGACGGGCGGGCGCGGCGGCGCCGTCCAGGCATCCGGAAGACTCAGCGGCTCGGACGAGATGACGTCGGGCGACTCGAACGGCGACGGGGTGGGCGGTGAAGCGGAGTGACGCACGCCCTCAGTTCAGCGCGCCTGAGCGTGACTCCCCCGGCGAACCGGGGAATCGGGGATGCGTCAGCTCTCGCCGTGGGCTGGGGAGGAGTCGTCGTGGTCGGCCGCGCCATCGGCGGCATCGGCCTGGTCGGAGGGCCACGAGACGTCGAGCACGATGACCGTCACGTTGTCGCGGCCCCCGTTCTCGAGCGCGGCGTCGAGCATCGCCGCCACGGCATCCGCCGGGTCGGGATTCTCGTCGAGGAAGTGACGGATGCCGTAGTCGGTCAGCTCTTTCGTGAGCCCGTCCGAGCAGATCACGAAGCGGTCGCCGTCGGCGACGTCGAGCCGCACGTAGTCGGGCGTGACGCCCTCGCTCGGTCCGACCGCGCGTGTGATCACGTTGCCGTACGGGTGGTTCTCGGCCTCTTCCGGGCTGAGCCGGCCCGAGGCGATGAGCTCCTGAACGACCGAGTGGTCGGTGGTGATCTGCACGATCGAGCCGTCACGGAGCAGGTACACCCGGGAGTCCCCGACGTTGAGCGTGACCCAATGAGGGGCGTCGCCGCTGGTGTCGAGGTACACGCCGGTCAGCGTCGTGCCGGTCCCGTCGTCGGTGGCCTCCGGGTGCGAGGCGATGTCCCGGACGGCACGCTCGATGGCCTTCTCGATCGCCTTGGGGTCGATCGAGCCGGCCTCGGCGACCGGCTTGAGCCGGTCGATCGTCGACGCGCTGGCGATCTCGCCGCCGACGTGCCCGCCCATGCCGTCGGCGACGACGAACAGCGGAAAGACCGCGAGGAGCGCGTCCTGGTTGACTTCGCGGCGGCGTCCGGTGTCGGTCACTGCGGCCCACGACAGCACGAGTGACCCGCCGGGCACACTCACCGTCTGGGAGTGGGTGGATACCTCGGGCACGCCCTGTCCTCCCACATCGGCTGTCGCGAGGCCGGACGGCCTGCTTCGTCCTCACATACTAGTGGGTTCCTCTGTCGCGGCCGGGGCGCCGATCGCGTGCGACGCGCCGGACGACGAGACGCCGACGGCGATCGGGTCCTCGAGCACCTCCTCGTCCATCGGGGCCTCGAACTGCGCGTTGTAGAGGCGCCAGTAGGCGCCCTTGGCCACGAGCAGCTCGTCGTGCGTGCCCTGCTCGACGATCGATCCGTCCTCCATCACCAGGATGAGATCGGCGTCGCGGATCGTCGACAGGCGGTGCGCGATCACGAAAGCTGTGCGATCGGCGCGCAGGCGCGACATCGCGCGCTGGATCAGCAGCTCCGTGCGGGTGTCGACGGAGCTGGTGGCCTCGTCGAGGATCAGGATGCGGGGATCGGCCAGGAACGCGCGCGCGATCGTGATCAGCTGGCGCTCCCCCACGCTGAGGTTCGTGGCCTCGTCGTCGAGCACGGTGTCGTAGCCGTCCGGGAGGGCATGGACGAAGCGGTCCACGTACGCGGCGGTGGCCGCGGCGACGATCTCCACCTCCGACGCATCCGGCCGCCCGTAGGCGATGTTCTCGCGGATCGTGCCGGAGAAGAGCCACGTGTCCTGCAGGACCATGCCGGTGCGGGCACGCAGGTCGTCGCGGGTCATGAGGAGCGTGTCGACTCCGTCGAGGGTGATGCGCCCGGCGTCGACGTCGTAGAACCGCATGATGAGGTTGACCAGGGTCGTCTTGCCGGCCCCGGTCGGACCCACGATCGCGACGGTGCTGCCGGGCTCGGCCGCCAGCGACAGATCCTCGATGAGGGGCTTGTCCGCCGCATACCGGAAGGAGACCCCCTCGAACGCCAGCCGGCTGGCTGCGGCATCCGCGGTCTCGGCGGGATCGGCATCCGGATCCTCCTCCGCCTGGTCCAGCAGTTCGAACACGCGCTCTGCGCTGGCCACCCCGGACTGGAGCAGATTCGCCATCGAGCCGAGCTGGCTGAGCGGCTGCGTGAACTGGCGCGAGTACTGGATGAACGCCTGCACGTCACCGATCGAGAGGAGGCCTGCGGCCACCTGCAGTCCGCCGACCACGGCGATCGCGACGTAGACCAGGTTTCCGACGAACATCATCGAGGGCATGATGATGCCCGAGATGAACTGGGCGCCGAAGCTCGCCCGGTACAGCTCCTCGTTCTCGGCCAGGAAGTCCGCCTCGACCTCCTTCTGGTGCCCGAACACCTTGACGATGGAGTGTCCCGAGAAGGTCTCCTCGACGCGGGCGTTCAGCGTCCCGGTGGACTTCCACTGCGCGGCGAACAATTTCTGCGAGCGCTTCGCGACGACCACGGTGATCGCGATCGTCAGCGGGATCGTCACCAGCGCGATCACGGCCAGCAGCGGCGAGATGACGAACATCATGACGAGCACGCCGACGACCGTCAGCAGCGAGATCACGACCTGCGAGAGCGTCTGTTGCATGGTCTGACCGATGTTGTCGACGTCGTTCGTCACCCGGCTGAGGAGCTCGCCGCGCTGCACCTTGTCGAAGTACGCCAGCGGCAGACGGTGGATCTTGCCCTCGACGTCCAGGCGCAGCCGGTGCATGGCGCGCTGGACGACGCCGTTGAGGATGCGGGCCTGCAGCCAGCCGAAGATGCTCGCGAAGACGTACACCGCGAGGACTCCGCCGAGGATCCAGGCCAGCTGGGTGAAGTCGATCCCCGCGCCCGGCGTGAAGTCCATCGCGGCGATCATGTTCGCCTGATCCTGGTTCCCGTCTGCGACGAGCTGATCGACCACCTGCTGCTTGGTCGCGCCCGCGGGCACCTGGAGCGAGATGAAGCCGGCGAAGACCACGTTCGTCGCGTTGCCGAGCAGCTTCGGGCCGATCACGGTGAGCGCCACCGACACCACGGAGAACATCAGCACGATCACGAGCGCCGCGCGGTCGGTGCGGAGCGTCCCGAGCAGTCGCTTCGCGCTCGGGCCGAAGGTCTTCGCCTTCTCTCCGCCGGTCGCCACGCCCATGGGCCCTCGCTGCATCGGCATCCGCTGGGGCGCACCCCGCTGCACGCTGGTCATGCCGCCGCCTCCGCCGCGAGCTGGGATTCCACGATCTCGGCGTAGGTCTCGCAGGTCTCGACGAGCTCGTCGTGGGTGCCCAGGCCCACCATGCGGCCATGGTCGAGGACGATGATCTGATCGGCGTGCCGGATCGTCGACACGCGCTGCGCCACGACGATCCGCGTGGCATCGGGGAGCCTGGTGTCCAGCGCGCGGCGGAGCGCGGCATCCGTTCCGAGATCCAGGGCCGAGAACGAGTCGTCGAAGATGTACACCTCGGGGCGTTTCACCAGGGCCCGGGCGATCGCGAGGCGCTGCCGCTGCCCGCCCGACAGGTTCGTGCCGCCCTGCGCGACGGGCGCCTCGAGCCCCTCGGCGAGTGCCGCGACGAAGTCCTTCGCCTGGGCGAGCTCGAGGGCGTCCCACAGCTCCTCGTCGGTCGCCTCGGCGTTGCCGTACCGCAGGTTCGAGGCGATCGAGCCCGAGAACAGGAACGCCCGCTGCTGCACCAGGCCGATCCGCTGCCAGAGCTCGTCGGGGTCGTACTCGCGGACGTCGATGCCGTCCACCTTCACGGCGCCCGCCGTCACGTCGAACAGGCGCGCGACCAGCCCCACCAGCGTCGTCTTGCCGGCGCCCGTCGAGCCGATGATCGCCGTCGTCGAGCCCGGCGGCACCGTGAAGCTGAGGTCGTGCAGCACGGCGTCTTCGGCCCCGGGATAGGCGAAGTCGACATCGGCGAACTCGACGCGTCCTGACGCAGCCGGGACGGATGCCGGAGCCGATGGCGCGGCGACCGACGGCGCCGTGTCGAGGACCTCGCCGATGCGGTTCGCGCACACGGCGGCCCGCGGGATCATCACGAACATGAACGTCGCCATCATGACGCCCATCAGTATCTGCATCAGGTACTGCAGGAAGGCGAACAGCGTGCCGATCTCGACGCCGTTGTCCTGCACCTGGAAGGCGCCGAACCAGATCACGGCGACGCTCGAGACGTTCATCACCAGCATGACCGCGGGGAACATCAGGGCCATCAGGTTGCCGGCCCGCAGCGCCGTCTCCTGCACCTGGTCGCTCGCGCCGGCGAAGCGGGCACGCTCCTCGTCCTCGCGGACGAAGGCACGCACCACCCGGATGCCGGTGAGCTGCTCGCGCATGATCTGGTTCACCCGGTCGATGCGCTTCTGCATCGTGGTGAAGGCCGGCACCATCCGCCACACGATCAGCCCGACGATGATCAGGAGCACCGGGATCGCCACCGCCATCAGCCACGCCAGTCCGGCGTCCTGGCGGACCGCCATGATCACTCCGCCGATCGCCAGCATCGGGGCCGAGATCATCAGGGTCGCCGACACCTGCACGAGCATCTGCACCTGCTGGACGTCGTTCGTGTTGCGGGTGATCAGCGACGGGGCGCCGAACTGACCGACCTCCCGCTGCGAGAAGGCGACCACACGATGGAAGATGTCGCGTCGGACGTCGCGACCCATCCCCATCGCCAGCCGTGACCCGAAGTACACCGCGACGATCGCGCAGGCCACCTGCACCAGGCTGACGGCGAGCATGACGCCGCCGGTTTCCCAGATGTAGGGGATGTCACCGGTGACGACGCCGTTGTCGATGATGTCGGCGTTGAGGGTCGGCAGCAGCAGCGACGCGATGGACTGGGCGAGTTGGAACACGACGACCGCGACGATGAGCGACCAGGCGGGGCGCAGATAGCGCACCAGGAGCTTTCCGAGCACGAGGGTCCCTTCGCTGCGCCGGCCGCGATCGCGGCGCGCGCACAGACTGCGACGCTACGCCCCGTCACCGGGGCGTGACAACAGTGCGCGTACGCCCTCGGCGAACCGTGACGTGGAGGGGTCAGACTTTGGCGCCGGGGTCCTCGGGCAGCGGGAACAGGGCGTCGATGGCGGCCAGGTCCTCGGTCGTCGGCACCCAGGCCGTCGCGGCAGCCGCGTTGCCGCGCACCTGCTCCGGGCTCGTAGCGCCCGCGATCACGCTCGCGAGCGCGGGGCGCGAGAGCAGCCAGCCGAAGGTGGCCTCCAGCATGGTGATGCCGCGCTCGTCGCAGAACGCCTGGAAGGCCTCGAGGGCATCCCACGGCGCCTCCTCCCACACGTGCTTCCGCTGGCGCATGATGCGGGAGTCCGCCGGCGCGTGGTCGCGCGAGAACTTGCCCGTCAGCAGCCCGTTGTGCAGCGGGAAGAACGGCAGGAATCCGAGACCGAACCGCTCTGCCGCCGGCAGCACCTCGCGCTCCGCGGCGCGGGCCAGCAGGCTGTAGTGGTTCTGTGCCGACACGAACGGCACCCCGGCGCGCTGCGCCGCGACGTAGTGCGCCTCGGCGATCTGCCAGCCCGACAGGTTCGAGTGCCCGATGTAGCGCACCTTGCCCTCGCGCACGAGGTCGCCGAGAACATCGAGGGTCTCCTCGATGGGCGTCTCGGGGTCCGGGGTGTGCAGCTGATAGAGGTCGATCCAGTCGGTCTGCAGACGGGTGAGGGATGCCTCGGCCGCACGTCGCACGTAGGTGCGGGACGCCTTCGCCCCCGACACCCCGTAGCCCATGTCGCGGCCGGAGTGGCCGAACTTCGTCGCCAGCACCACACGGTCACGGCGGCCGCGCAGGGCCTCCCCCATGAGAGTCTCCGAGAGCCCGGGATCCTTGCCGTACATGTCCGCGGTGTCGAGGAACGTCACACCCGCGTCGATGGCGGCGTCGAGCACCTCGCGGGTGCCCTCCAGCGTCTCGGTGCGGGTGCCGGGGCGGCCGAAGTTGTTGCAACCGAGGCCGACGGCGGAGACGAGCAGTCCGGAGGCGCCGACGCGGCGCGAGGAGGCGGTGGTCATCCGTCCACGTTAGCCCGCGAGGACCCGCCGGGGACGCGAGAACCCCTCGCCACGAGGGCGAGGGGTTCTCGGATGCGCTACGGCCGCGGGGCGTCGGGCGCCGCGGGCGGCTCGTCCGTGGCGGGCGGTTGCCACGCGGGCGGCTCGGTCGCGGGGGGCGGCGTGACAGGCGGCTGTGCCGCTGCCGGGGGCGGTGTCGCCGGGCCGGCGGGCGCGGCAGGAGCCTGGGGCGGCGTGTAGGCGGCCGGCGGCTGGTAGCCCGTCGGCGGCTGGTAGCCGGCCGGCGGAGCGTAGCCGGCCGGTGCCGCGGCTCCCGGTCCAGCCTGGCCGACGGGGGCACCGGGCTGTACGGGGACGCCGTCCCACACGACGGTGTCCTTGAGGAACGAGTCCGCCCAGGCAGCACGCGGAATGTTGGGGTTCCACGGCGTGTGCGAGAAGGCGAGGATGCCGAGCCAGATCAGTCCGCCGACACCGGGGATGAGCCACAGCAGCAGCAGCGGCCAGTCCTTGCCGAGCTTGAGCCCGACGCGCCAGCCTGCCAGGACCATGGCTGCCACGAGGACGAGCGAGAAGATGAAGCCGATCCCGGGGATCTGTCCGAGGACGGCTGATGCGACGACGGCCGCCAGCATCACCCACGGCGAGAGATCGCCCAGCTTGGCGAAGATCATCAGGTTGTAGACGGGCACCCACGCGCGCCACTTGCCCTGCACCCCGGCCTTCTCGAAGATCTTCATCAAGAAGAAGGAGCCCACCACGTAACCGGCGATGGCGAAGAGGAACAGCAGCGGGATGAGCACCAGGTAGAACGCGACGAGCGCTCCGGTTCCGTAGTCGTCGTACATGTAGCGACCTCCAAGAGTCGATGTGCGGCGCACCCGACGCGCCGCAGGGGCTCATGCCCCGCAGGTCACATGCTAGTGATGCCGCAGACCGCATGTCAGCAGACACGACCGTTTCGGGGGCTGACCATCCGGGCGTCCGGTGGGTAGCCTGAGCATCATGACCGACGCCACCCCTCCCGTCCCGCCCCTTCCGGACCGCCCCGCCGCCGAGGCCGCTCGGGCGATCGGCGCCCCCGGATCGTCGTCAGCGGCTCCCGTGTACGACCCTGCGACCGATCCCGACAACACCGGAGTCCCCACGTCGCTGCACGACGACGCCACCGCCGTCGGGCGCGGGTTCTTCTCGGCGCTGTTCGACCTGAGCTTCCGCACGTTCATCACGCGCCGCCTCGCGAGCATCTTCTACCTCGTCGGCCTCATCGCCATCGCGATCGGCTTCGTGGTGTATCTCGTGAACGGGATCGTCGGCGGCGTCTCGCTGCTGTGGCTCAACACCGGCGCAGGCATCGCGGCGATCATCGCCACCGTCATCATCGTCCCGCTGGTCGCCTTCATCTCGATCATCGCGCTGAGGTTCGTGATCGAGGCGGTCGTCGCGCTCATCGCCATCGCCGAGAACACCGAGCGCACCGCGCAGCACACGCGGCGCTGAGTCAGGCGAACAGCCTGATCTCGCCCGGCTCGCCGGACTCGACCCGCAGGCCCGAGGCATCCGCCCAGCGGACCAGTCCGGTGAGCGACGAGACGCGGGGACGCTCCTGCGCCAGCCGGCGCACGAGCGCTCCCTTGGCGTGCTTGTTGAAGTGATTCAGGGCGCGCACCGCGCCGCCGCCGT
The DNA here is from genome assembly GCF_001427145.1 of Microbacterium sp. Root166. Classification (GTDB taxonomy): domain Bacteria; phylum Actinomycetota; class Actinomycetes; order Actinomycetales; family Microbacteriaceae; genus Microbacterium. The sequence continues at coordinate 162,159 of NZ_LMGL01000004.1, read as the reverse complement.
CGTCCGAGACCACGCGCACGTAGACCGACGCGACCGACCGGGGCACAGGACCCAGAGCGACGTACGCCTCGGACCGGAGGTCGAGGACGAATCGCGGCGTGCTGTCCTCGATGGCGGCGGTCACGGCATCCGCCCACACCCGCTTGAGACCGGGCAGCCCCGGAAGCGACGCGGCCGCGCCGAGCCGATAGGCCGGGATGGCATCGAGCGCGCCCACCGGGCCGAACGGGGCCGAGTGGATCGCCACGTGAGCCCCGAGCCACCGGCGCGACGCCGCCGGCAGCGAGGCGGCGTCGAGGGCGTCGAAAAGCACGCCGGTGTAGCGGTCGACGGCGGCCATCGTGGGCGAGTCCCGCAGCATCCCGTTCGCCTCGATCTCGCCTCGCTGACCGGCGCTGAGCTTGAGGACGCGCATCGCCGCGTCCTCATCGCCGGCGAGAGCGACCAGCGCGTCGACGACGGCCGCCCGCTGCGGCGCGAGGGACGGGAAGGCGAGGGATGCCGCGTCCAGCGCGCGCCCGCGACCGCCGGGACGCTTGGTCTCGGACGGCGGAAGAAGGATCAGCATGATGCTCCCGGAAAGACGTCTCGGCCGGCCCCCGTGCGGGGACCGGCCGAGATCTGAAGTGTTCGCGTCAGGAGATGAGCGCCGCGTTGCCCGCGACGACCGTCAGGTCGTCACCCTCCATCGAGAGGAAGCCGTCCTGGGCGTTGGCCACGATCTTCGTGCCCGAGGTCTGGGTGATGCGCACCTGTCCCTCGGCGAGGATCGCCAGCACCGGCTCGTGACCGGTCATGAAGCCGATCTCGCCCTCGACGGTCTTGGCGACGACGAGCGACGCCTCTCCCGACCAGACCTCCGCGTCGGCGGAGACGAGACTCACGTGGAGCGGCATGATCAGCCGTTCTCCTTCTGGATCTGCGCCCAGCGCTCTTCGACGTCGTTGATGCCGCCGACGTTGAAGAATGCCTGCTCGGCCACGTGGTCGAAGTCGCCCTTGACGATCGCGTCGAACGACTCGATGGTCTCCTTGATCGGGACCGTGGAGCCCTCGACGCCGGTGAACTTCTTCGCCATGTAGGTGTTCTGCGAGAGGAACTGCTGGATGCGACGTGCGCGCGACACGACGATCTTGTCTTCTTCGGAGAGCTCGTCGACACCGAGGATCGCGATGATCTCCTGCAGTTCCTTGTTCTTCTGCAGGATCTGCTTCACGGCGGTGGCCACGCGGTAGTGGTCGTCACCGATGTAGCGCGGGTCGAGGATGCGGCTGGTCGAGGTCAGCGGGTCGACGGCCGGGTACAGGCCCTTGGACGCGATCTCGCGCGAGAGCTCGGTCGTGGCGTCGAGGTGCGCGAACGTGGTCGCCGGCGCCGGGTCGGTGTAGTCGTCGGCGGGGACGTAGATCGCCTGCAGCGAGGTGATCGAGTGACCGCGCGTCGAGGTGATGCGCTCCTGGAGCACACCCATCTCGTCCGCGAGGTTGGGCTGGTAGCCCACCGCGGACGGCATGCGGCCGAGCAGCGTGGAGACCTCGGAGCCGGCCTGCGTGAAGCGGAAGATGTTGTCGATGAAGAGGAGCACGTCCTGCTTCTGGACATCGCGGAAGTACTCCGCCATCGTCAGCGCCGACAGGGCCACGCGCAGACGCGTTCCCGGCGGCTCGTCCATCTGGCCGAACACGAGCGCGGTCTTGTCGAAGACGCCCGCCTCTTCCATCTCGTGGATGAGGTCGTTGCCCTCACGGGTGCGCTCGCCGACACCGGCGAACACCGACACACCACCGTGGTCCTGCGCGACGCGCTGGATCATCTCCTGGATGAGGACGGTCTTGCCGACGCCGGCACCGCCGAAGAGGCCGATCTTTCCACCCAGCACATACGGGGTGAGAAGGTCGATGACCTTGATGCCCGTCTCGAACATCTGGGTCTTGGACTCCAGCTGGTCGAAGTTCGGGGCCTTGCGGTGGATGGGCCAGCGCTCGGTGATCTCGATGGTCTCGCCGGGGGCGCCGTTGAGCACCTCGCCGGTGACGTTGAAGACCTTGCCCTTGGTGACGTCGCCGACGGGAACGGTGATCTGCTCGCCGGTGTCGCGCACCTCCTGGCCGCGCACGACGCCGTCGGTGGGCTTCAGTGCGATGGCGCGAACGAGGTCGTCACCGAGGTGCTGGGCGACCTCGAGGGTGATCTCGTTGGACTCGCCATCGATCACGATGGTGGTCTTGAGCGCGTTGTAGATGTCGGGGATCGAGTCGTGCGGGAACTCGATGTCGACGACCGGACCGGTCACCCGCGCGACGCGGCCGACGACGGCCGTCGCGGTCTTCTCTGAGGTGAGGCTCATGGCTTCTTCTCTTTCGTATGGTCTATTTGCTCGACGAGAGAGCGTCGGCGCCGCCGACGATCTCAGCGATCTGCTGCGTGATCTCCGCCTGGCGCGCGTTGTTGCGCAGGCGGGTGTAGTTGGTGATGAGCTTGTCGGCGTTGTCGCTGGCCGACTTCATCGCCTTCTGCGTCGCGGCGTGCTTGGCCGCCGACGACTGAAGGAGGGCGTTGAACACGCGGCTCTGGATGTACACCGGCAGGAGTGCGTCGAGCACCGTCTCGGCGTCCGGCTCGAACTCGTAGAGCGGGTACACCTGAGCGGATGCCGATTCCTCGGCCTCGACGACCTCGAGAGGCAGCAGGCGCACGGTCTCGGGCGTCTGCGTCATCATGCTGACGAAGCGGTTGTAGACGAGGTTGATCTCGTCGACGCCGCCGTCTTCGCCCCCGCGGTCGTACGCCGCGAGCAGGCTCGCCGCGATCTCTTCCGCCGTGGTGAAGTGCGGGGTGTCGGTGTCACCCGTCCACTCGGCCGCGGCCGCCATGCGACGGAACTGGAAGTACCCGACGGCCTTGCGACCGATCAGGTAGAAGACCGGCTCTTTGCCCTGCTGCTTGAGCAGCTCGGCGAGCTCGAGGCCCTCACGGAGGATCTGCGAGTTGAACGCGCCCGCGAGGCCACGGTCGGAGGCGAAGATCACGACCGCCGAACGGCGGATGACCTCGCGCTCCTTCGTGAGCGGGTGCTCGACGTTCGAGTGCGTCGACACGGCGGAGACGGCTCGCGTCACGGCACGCGCGAAGGGCGACGACGCGCGCACACGCGCCATCGCCTTCTGGATGCGCGAAGCCGCGATGAGCTCCATCGCCTTCGTGATCTTCTTGGTCGTCTGAGCAGTGCTGATCTTCTGCTTGTAGACCCGGAGTTGTGCGCCCATGGTGGTAGTCCGGTTTCGCCTTAGCGGCGACCCTTGACGATCTTCTCCTGGTTGACGTCCTCGGCCTCGGCTGCTGCGACCTCTTCGTGGCCGGGCTTGCCGATGGCCTGGCCCTTGCCGGCCTGGAACTCGAGGATGAAGGCATCGGTCTTCGCCGTGAGCTCGGCCACCGTGTCGTCGTCGAGGACGTTGGTCTCACGCAGCGTGTCGAGCACGGTGGTGTTGCGACGGAGGTAGTCCAGCAGCTCGCGCTCGAACGACAGCACGTCCTCGACCTCGATCGAGTCCAGCTTGCCGTTGGTGCCGGCCCAGATCGAGACGACCTGCTCCTCCACCGGGTACGGCGAGTACTGCGGCTGCTTGAGCAGCTCGGTCAGGCGCGCGCCGCGGGCCAGCTGACGACGGGATGCCGCGTCCAGGTCGCTCGCGAACATCGCGAACGCCTCGAGCGAGCGGTACTGGGCCAGCTCGAGCTTGAGCGTGCCGGAGACCTTCTTGATCGACTTGACCTGTGCGTCACCGCCGACTCGCGAGACCGAGATGCCGACGTCGACCGCGGGACGCTGGTTGGCGTTGAACAGGTCGGACTGAAGGAAGATCTGGCCGTCGGTGATCGAGATCACGTTGGTCGGGATGTACGCCGAGACGTCGTTGGCCTTGGTCTCGATGATCGGGAGACCCGTCATCGAGCCGGCGCCGAGCTCGTCGGACAGCTTCGCGCAGCGCTCGAGCAGACGCGAGTGCAGGTAGAAGACGTCACCGGGGTACGCCTCGCGGCCCGGCGGGCGACGCAGGAGCAGCGAAACGGCACGGTAGGCCTCGGCCTGCTTGGTCAGGTCATCGAAGATGATGAGGACGTGCTTGCCCTGGTACATCCAGTGCTGGCCGATGGCCGAGCCGGTGTAGGGAGCGAGGTACTTGAAGCCGGCGGGGTCCGAGGCGGGAGCTGCGACGATCGTCGTGTACTCCATGGCACCGGCGTCCTCGAGCGCGCCCTTGACGGCCGCGATCGTGGAGCCCTTCTGACCGATGGCGACGTAGATGCAGCGGACCTGCTTGTTCGTGTCGCCCGAGTCCCAGTTGGCCTTCTGGTTGATGATCGTGTCGATCGCGATCGCCGTCTTGCCGGTCTGGCGGTCGCCGATGATCAGCTGACGCTGACCGCGGCCGACGGGGATCATGGCGTCGATCGCCTTGATGCCGGTCTGGAGCGGCTCGTGCACCGACTTGCGCTGCATGACGCCGGGCGCCTGAAGCTCGAGGGCACGGCGGCCTTCGATCGCCGTGATGGCGCCGAGTCCGTCGATCGGGTTGCCGAGCGGGTCGACCACGCGGCCGAGGTAGCCCTCGCCGACGGGGACCGAGAGGACCTCGCCGGTGCGGGTGACGGCCTGGCCGGCCTCGACGCCGGAGAACTCTCCCAGGACGACGACACCGATCTCGTGCTCGTCCAGGTTCTGAGCGAGGCCGAGCGTGCCGTCCTCGAACGTCACGAGCTCGTTCGCCATGACGCCGGGCAGGCCCTCGACGTGGGCGATGCCGTCGGCGGCGTCGATGACGGTGCCGACCTCGGTCGCCGCTGCCCCGGTGGGCTCGTAGGCGGCGACGAAATCCTTCAGCGCGTCACGGATGACGTCGGGGCTGATTGACAGTTCTGCCATGGTCTTCCCTTTGCTTTCAATACATATCGGTGGGGACGAGGCCCCGAAATCACCGCCTGCGGCGGGAAGTCTCTGTTAGCCGGCGAGTCGCTGACGGAGGTCCGCCAGGCGGGCCGAAACGCTGGCGTCGATCACGTCGTCGGCGATCTGCACGCGCAGGCCTCCGACCACGGCCGGATCGACGACGGTGTTCAGCGACACCCGGGTGCCGTAGCGCTGCGAGAGCGCGGCGGCGAGCCGGTAGATCTGCGCGGCGCTGAGCGGGGCGGCGGCGTAGACCGTCGCGACCTTACGGCCACGCTGGTCGGCGACGACCTTGGTCGCGCGCGACAGCAGCTGGCGCACCCGTCGTTCGCGGGGCTGCTGCACGAGCGACGCCGCGATGAGCGCCGATGCGCCGCTGACGCGACCGCCGAGCAGGGTGCGCACGAGGGCGCCCTTGGCCGCGGCATCCCCGAGTCGGCTGCCGAGCGCGAGCTCGAGCTCGGGGTTCTCGGCGACGACGCGCGAGAAGCGGAAGAGCTCCTCTTCGACGTCGGCGTCGGGGGCGGCGACGGCGGCTGCCCGCACGGCGAGCTCCTCGATCGCGTCGACCAGGTCGGCGGCCGAGGACCACCGCTGATCGACGACGGCCGTGAGGAGCGACGCCGTGACGGGCTGCACCGAAGGTCCGAAGACCGCGGTGACGACCTGGCGCCGCGCGGCTGCCGGCGCCGATGAGTCGGCGAGCGCGCCGCTCAGCTGCGACGAGTCGCCCACGGCGTGGGCTGCGGCGAAGAGCTCGCCGGCCACGTCGAGGTCGATGCCCGACGCGGCGTCGAGCGCCTTCGTCGTCGCCGCGAGGGCCTGAGTGGTCGCGCTGCCCATTACTTCGACGCCTTCTCTGCCTCGGATGCCTCGAGCTCGGCGAGGAAGCGGTCGACGACGGCCTGAGCCTTCTTGTCGTCGGACAGCGTCTCGCCGATCACGCCGCCGGCGAGGTCGAGGGCGAGGGTGCCCACCTCGCTGCGCAGCGACACGAGCGCGGTCTGGCGCTCGGCCTCGATCTGGGAGTGCGCGGTCGCGGTCAGGCGAGCGGCCTCCGCGGCAGCGGAGTCCTTCGCCTCGGCGACGATCTTCTTGCCGTCCTCACGGGCGGCGTCGCGGATCTCACCGGCTTCCTTGCGGGCATCGGCGAGCTGCGCCGTGTACTCCTCGAGGGCGGCCTCGGCCTTGCGCTGGGCCTCGTCGGCCTTCGCGATGTTGCCTTCGATAGCGGCTGAGCGCTCGTCGAGCAGCGTCTTCATCTTGGGAAGGGCGACCTTCCAGAAGATGAAGAGGATGACGATGAAGCACACCGACGACCACACGATGTCGTACGTGGCGGGCAGCAGAGGATTGTGGGTCTCCCCCTCCTCCGCGGCGTACGCGACAAGAGCGTTCAGCATCCTGTCTCCTTATGGCTGGTGTCGGTGATCAGACGAAGATGAAGTAGGTGGCGATGCCGATGAAGGCGAGCGCCTCGGTGAAGGCGATACCGATCCACATCAGGACCTGCAGGCGGCCGGCGAGCTCGGGCTGGCGAGCCACGCCCTCGATCGTCTTGCCGACGACGATGCCCACGCCGATGGCCGGACCGATCGCGGCGAGGCCGTAGCCCATCGTCGCGACGTTGCCCTCGAGGGCGGCGATGACCGTAGTTGCGTCCACGGGGTCTTTCCTTTCGGTTGTGGGCGGCCCTGCGTCGATTCGGTGCAGGGCCGTCCCGTTTCAGTGCTCTTCGGCGACCGCGAGCTGGATGTAGACCGCGGTGAGAAGGGCGAAGACGTAGGCCTGGAGGACAGCCACCAGGATCTCGAACAGTGTGAAGACGAAGCCGAACGCGAGGCTGCCGGCACCCAGGAGGGTCCACCAGCCGCCGAGGTCGACGACGAAGAACTGCGTGGCGGCGAAGAACAGAACCAGCAGCAGGTGGCCGACCATCATGTTCATGAGGAGTCGGAGCGTGAGCGTCACGGGACGGATGATGAACGTCGAGATGAGCTCGATCGGCGTGACGATGATGTAGATCGGCCACGGCACGCCCGAGGGGAAGAGCGCGTTCTTGAAGAAGTTCTTCGGGCTCTTCTTGATGCCGGCGTAGATGAACGTGAAGTAGCTGATGAGCGCCAGGACCAGCGGGACGGCGATGATGCTCGTGCCGGCGATGTTCAGGAACGGGATGATGCCCGTGATGTTCATGAACAGCACCATGAAGAAGATCGTCGTGAGCAGCGGCAGGAAGCGCTGGGCGTCCTTCTTGCCCAGGAGGTCTTCGCCGATGTTGACGCGGACGAAGTCCAGGCCCATCTCGACCAGGCTCTGGAACCGGCCGGGAACGATGCGCATGTTGCGCGTGCCGAGCCAGAAGATCAGCACGATCGCGATCGTCGCGAGGAACTGGATCAGGTGGATCCGGTGGATGGACAGCGCCTCGATGCCGAAGGGCACGAAGAGGATCTCCGGGAAGAACTCATCGATCGAGGGGCCGTGGAACTCCGGCGGCGCGTCGGCGGCAAGGGGGGCGATCAGGGTCGCAGCAAGATTGAACAGCGCTGGCTCCAGCTTCGGGGCACCGGTCGAGAACCGTTGCGACGATGGTCGGTGAGCGTCATCCGCAAGTGCTCAGACGGCGAGCGGGCGGGCGCGGACTCAGCCTATCAAACTCACAGGGCTGTGATTCACATCAGGTGCCGGGCGGAAGGTTCGACGGGGTAGTGCGCTCCCCCTCCTCGGGGTCGGTCGGCAGCGTGACGTCGCTCACGTGCGGAACGCGCATGCGCAGGAGCACCACGACGTCCACGACCAGCGAGGCGAGCACGCTGACCACGACGGCCAGGAAGAAGATCGTCTGCTGGACCCACGGCTGGTCGCGCAGCACCAGCAGGATCACGATGAATACGATGAACTTCACGATCCAGCCGCCCAGCACGATGCCGAAGAACACCGGCACGTAGAGCGGATCGCCGTACCAGCGGTTCGCGATGAGGATGCTCGCCACCGTGATGCCCAGGAACGATGCGGCCACGAGCACGCCCACGAGCGCGCTCAGCAGGCCGTCCACGCCGGCGACGAGGAAGCCGATCCCGCCGCCGACCACAAGCAGCACGCCGGTGACGATGCCGCCCCACACCAGGACGGTGCGCAGGATCGGCGTGCTCGAGATGGGGTTGGCGCTCATAGAACGTCCTCCAGGAGGGGGTCGGATTCGGGCGCACGGCGGCGCGAGGGCATGAGCGTCACCACGAGGCAGGCGACGACGCCGACCACTCCGTAGGCGACGCCGAACAGATAGTCGCCGGGCCACTCGAGGGTGGTGCCGATGTACATGAGCAGGAAGGCGAAGCTCACCAGGGCCGTCCAGGCGTAGAAGATGAGGACGGCGTCCCGGTCGGTGTGGCCCATGTCGAGCATCCGGTGATGGAGATGCTTGCGGTCGGGTGAGAACGGCGACTTGCCGCGGCTCATGCGGCGCACGACGGCCAGCCCGAAGTCCAGCAGCGGCAGCAGCACGATCACCACCGGAAGCAGGATCGGGATGAACGCGCCGAGCAGCTGGGAGCGGCCGAAGTCGTCGTTGTCGCCCATGATCGCGGGATCGATCTGACCCGTGATGGCGATCGCCGAGCAGGCCATGAGCAGACCGAGCATGAGGGCACCGGCATCCCCCATGAAGAGTCGTGCCGGGCTCCAGTTCAGCGGCAGGAATCCGACGCACGCGCCGATGAGCACCGCGGCGATGAAGGACGCGGTGTTGAAGTAGGTACTGGCGCCCGTATCGCGCACGAGCATGTAGGTGTAGGCGAAGAAGACGCCGTTCGCGATGAGGCAGACGCCAGCGACCAGGCCATCCAGCCCGTCGATGAAGTTCACGGCGTTCATCACGATGACGATCGAGAACACGGTCAGCGTGAAGCTCACCCAGCTCGACCCGACCGAGAGGCCGCCGATCGGCAGCGAGTAGATCTGCAGCTCGCCGAACCACGCGATGATGCCGGCGGCGAGGAACTGCGCGCCGAGCTTGATCATCCAGTCGACGTCCCAGATGTCGTCCGCCACGCCGACGAGCACGATCAGGAACGTCGCGCCCAGGATCGCCCAGACCTGCACGGGCTCGTTCCAGATGATCGCGAAGAACGGATGCTGCGACGAGACCAGGAACGCCGCCACCACTCCGAGGAACATGGCGATCCCGCCGAGGCGGGGCGTCGGCGTCTTGTGGACGTCGCGTTCGCGGATGCCGGGGTACAGCTTGTACTTGAGGCTGAGCCGCCACACGGTCCACGACAGGGCGAACGTGACGGCCGCCGTGAAGAGGATCGTGAAGATGTACTGCTTCACGGGCTGTCCGGCGCCTCGGCGTCGGGCTCCAGCAGCTCGCCGAGCACCTCGAACAGCTCGGCATGGCTCACCGCGCCCTTGCGGAGCACCCGCACCAGCGGGGTCTCACCGCCGACGAGGCTGGTCGCGTCGATGATGGTCGAGGCCACTCCGGTCTCCGACGGACCGTCGCTCAGGTACACCGAGACGCTGTCGCCGAGCATGCCGGCGGCGTCCTCGGCCGTGATGCCGGCGGCCATGCCGGTGAGGTTGGCGCTCGAGACGGCCAGCGGCCCCGTCTCCTCGAGCAGCTCCAGGGCGATGCGGTGCGCGGGCATGCGCACCGCGACCGTGCCCTGGGTCTCGCCCAGATCCCACGACAGCGACGGCTGCGCGGGAAGCACGATGGTCAGCCCGCCGGGCCAGTGCGCCTCGACGAGCCGTTCGATGGGCTCGGGCACCTCGGCGACGAGGGCGCGCATCGTGGTGAGGCCGGCCACGAGCACCGGCGGCGGCGACTGACGCGTGCGTCCCTTCGCATCGAGGAGCCGCTGCACGGCCTTCGCGCTGAAGGCATCCGCGGCCACGCCGTAGACGGTGTCGGTGGGGAGGACGACCAGCTCGCCGCGACCGATGGCCTGGCGTGCCTGACGCATGCCGGTGAGCAGCTGAGCCTCATCGCGGCAATCGAAGATCGGGGACATATCGAACAGGAGTCTACTTGCGGGCGCCTGCGAAGCCGGGCTACGGCCGGAGCGCCGTCGTGGCGCGATCGCGCATCGTGAGGTCGGGATGGGTGGATGCCGCGTGCCAGCCGTCGGCGGCCAGGATGCCGCGGATCGCCTCGCCCTGCCACTCGCCGTGCTCGATCACGATCGTGCCGCCGGGGTGGGCCAGCCGGAGGCCGACGCGGCTCAGGATCCGCACGACGTCCAGGCCGTCCTCTCCCCCGTAGAGCGCGGCCGGCGGGTCGAAGAACCGGACCTCCGGGTCACGCGGGATCGCGGCATCCGGAACATACGGCGGATTCGATGCGACGACCGACACGGTGCCGTCGAGTTCGGGGAAGGCGTGCTCGAGGTCGATGAAGGCGAGCTCGGCGTTGTCGGCGCCGCTGCGGGCGAAGTTCTCCTTGGTCCACACGAAGGCGTCGACGGAGTTCTCGGCGGCGAACACCCGCGCGTGGGGCACTTCCGTCGCCATCGCGAGGGCGATCGCGCCGCTGCCGGTGCCCAGATCCACGGCGATCGGAGAAGGGGATGCCGCGGCCCGCAGCGCGTCGATCGCCAGCTGAGCGACCATCTCGGTCTCGGGCCGGGGCACGAAGACCCCGGGGCCGACGCGCAGCTCGAGGTGGCGGAAGGGCGCGAGGCCCGTGATGTGCTGCAGCGGCTCGCGCGTGGCGCGGCGGGTGACGAGGACCTCGAGGCGGGCTGCGTCGTCGGGCGTGATGACGTCGCCGCGGACCGCGGCGGCCTGCACGGCCCCCCGGCCTGTGGCGAGCACGAACGCGGCGAGGAGCTCGGCGTCGACGTCCGAATCGGGGACGCCCGCGTCGGCGAGACGGGCGGCCGCCAGGCGCACGACGGTGGAGAGCGGAAGCGAATCGGGAGATGAGGCCATGAGTCCTCCCAGCCTAGGCCCGGCGCAGGGTACTCCCCCCGCCGCGATCCCTGTCATAGAAGGACTCACAGCCGAGGCACACCCCTAGGCTGGTGCCACTTGCAGACCTCCGCTGAAAGGCCCGAAATGACCGGCATCCACCCCGACATCACCTCCGCCTTCGGAAACACCCCGCTGGTGCGCCTGAACCGCATCGCGGAGGGCGTCGGCGGCAACATTCTGGCGAAGCTCGAGTTCTACAACCCGGCGTCCAGCGTGAAGGACCGCCTGGGCATCGCGATCATCGACGCCGCCGAGGCTTCGGGCCAGCTCCAGCCGGGCGGCACCATCGTCGAGGCCACGAGCGGCAACACCGGCATCGCGCTCGCGATGGTCGGCGCGGCGCGCGGCTACCGCGTCGTGCTCGCCATGCCCTCGTCGATGTCGATCGAGCGTCGCCTGCTGCTCAAGGCCTACGGTGCCGAGCTCGTCCTCACCGACCCCGCGGGCGGCATGAAGGGCGCCATCGCCAAGGCCGAGGAGCTCGTCGCCGAGATCCCGGGCGCCGTGCTCGCCAAGCAGTTCGAGAACGAGGCGAACCCCCGCATCCATCGCGAGACCACGGCCGAGGAGATCCTCCGCGACACCGACGGCCAGGTCGACTACTTCGTCGCCGGCATCGGCACCGGCGGCACCATCACGGGCGTCGGCCAGGTGCTCAAGGAGCGTGCCCCGAACGCGAAGGTCGTCGCCGTCGAGCCGGCCGACTCGCCGCTGCTGACCAAGGGCACGCCCGGACCCCACAAGATCCAGGGCATCGGGCCGAACTTCGTCCCCGCCATCCTCGATCAGGGCGTCATCGACGAGGTCATCGACGTCGAGTTCCCCGACGCCATCGCCACCGCGCGCGCCGTCGGGACGCAGGACGGCATCCTCGTCGGCATCTCTTCCGGCGCCGCGATCTGGGCAGCGCTGCAGGTCGCCGCGCGCCCTGAGGCCGCCGGCAAGAACATCGTCGTGATCATCCCCTCGTTCGGCGAGCGGTACCTCTCGACCGCCCTGTACGAGGATCTGCGCGAAGATTGATCTGACATGACGGCGCGGTGACACGTTCCTGGGGCTCCGCCCCTGTCGGACGGCGCCGCGCCGTCGTCGTCCGTACCGACCTGAGGGAGCTTCGTGCCCGGCATCCATGACGACATCACCACCGCCTTCGGTGAGACCCCCCTTGTGAGGCTCAACGCCCTCACGGAAGGGCTCGGCGCCGAGGTGCTGGTCAAGCTCGAGTTCTACAACCCGGGCTCCAGCGTCAAGGACCGGCTGGGCTATGCGTTGGTCGAGGCGGCCGAGAAGTCGGGCGAGCTGAAGCCCGGCGGCACCATCGTGGAGTCCACGAGCGGCAACACCGGGATCGCGCTCGCGCTCATCGGCGCGGCCCGCGGCTACAAGGTGATCCTCACGATGCCCGCCTCGATGTCCAAGGAGCGGCGGACCCTGCTGCGGGCCTACGGCGCCGAGCTCGTCCTCACCGACCCGTACAAGGGCATGACCGAGGCGGTCCAGACCGCCCAGCAGATCGTCGCGGACACCCCCGGCGCGGTGCTGGCGCGGCAGTTCGAGCACGAGGCGAACGCCGAGATCCACCGCCGGACGACCGCCGAGGAGATCTGGCGCGACACCGAGGGGCGGGTCGACTACTTCGTCGCCGGCTCGGGCACGGGCGGCACGATCACGGGCGTCGGGCAGGTGCTCAAGGAGCGCAACCCCGACGTGAAGATCGCGATCGTCGAGCCCAAGGACTCCCCCATGCTGTCCGAGGGCCGCGCCGGCGGACACCGCATCCAGGGCATCGGGCCGAACTTCGTGCCCGATGTGCTCGACCGCTCCGTCATCGACGAGATCTTCGACGTCGACTTCGACGACGCCATCGCCGTGGCGCGCGACCTCGCGACCCGCGAGGGCATCCTCGGCGGCATGTCGGCGGGCGCCGCAGTGTGGGCCGCGCTCGAGATCGCCGCCCGGCCGGAGGCGGCCGGCAAGCGCATCGTCGTCATCATCCCGGACTCGGGCGAGCGGTATCTGTCGACCGCGCTTTACGAGCACGTGCGCGAGCCCGAGAAGGCCGCCTCGTGAACGAGCGAATCGGATTCATCGCGCGCGTGCGCGAGGACGTCATCGCCGCCCGGCTGCGCGACCCGGCCGCGCGCAGCGGCGTCGAGATCGCCCTCTTGTACCCCGGCTTGCACGCCATCTGGGCGCACCGCGTCTGGCACGCGCTCTGGACGCGGCGCGTGCGGTTCGTCGCCCGCGCGGGTTCGCAGATCACGCGCTGGCTGACCGGGATCGAGATCCATCCCGGCGCGACGATCGGCCGGCGCTTCTTCATCGACCACGGCATGGGTGTGGTGATCGGCGAGACCGCCGAGGTCGGCGACGACGTCATGCTCTACCACGGCGTCACCCTCGGCGGCCGTCAGCGCGAGGGCGGCAAGCGGCACCCCACGATCGAAGACGGCGTCGCCGTCGGCGCGGGGGCGAAGATCCTCGGTCCGATCACGATCGGCGCCGGCTCGGTCGTCGGCGCGAACGCGGTCGTGACCAAGGATGCCCCGGCCGACAGCGTGCTCGTCGGCATCCCGGCCAAGGCGCGGACCCGTCGGGCCGGCGAGGACACCCGCGCACTGCTGACCACGCCCGAGTACCACATCTGACCTCGAGTCGCCGCGGCGCTGGGGCGCGGCATCCGCTCGTCCGTGGTGATTCGTCTGTGCGATTCGGTCCTTCGGCTATGCCTCCGAGAGCCGATTCACGCAGATGAACCGCGGCGCGCGGGCGCGGCGTGCTGGGCGATCCGCTGGCGTTCGTCCGTGCGATTCGGTCCTTCGGCTATGCCTCCGAGAGCCGATTTACGCAGATGAACCGCGACGCGCGACGGCGACGCGACGGACCAGCTCGCGCGGGTACCGGAACACATGAGAACCGGTGACGCGGATGGTCCGCCAGCCCGCTGCCGCGTAGGCGGTGTACTTGTCGATGTCCCGCTCGAGCTGGGCCCGCGTGAGATGCCGGTCGCTCTCGTACTCGATGGCCACGCGCTCATGCGGATAGGCGAGCTCGGAGCAGCCCAGGAACTCGCCGTGCAGCCCGAACACGTCGTGGTCGAGCACCGGCTCCGGCAGTCCCGCGTCGGTGAGGATGAGCCGGATCCAGGTCTCGGGGCGAGAAGAGGAGCCCGTGCGCGCCCGGTCGAGGGCGGGCCGCAGGATCGGAGCACCGTGCCACCGTCCGGAGGCCAGTCTCTCGGCGAGCTCGCCCGCCGAGGCGAGAGCCCGACCCGTCGCCGGGCGAAAGCCTCCCGGGTGCCTGGGCACTCGCAGAATGGCGTCGGCCACGGCGACGAGATCGTACAGTTCGAGGGTGCGGCCGAGGCTCGCCCACGTCGTCGCCGCATCGGCCACCGGCATGCCCTCGATCATCGTGGTCTCGACCATCCGCGGCAGGATCTGTATGCCGTCCACTCCTTTCCGCCGCGATGCGGTACGCGGATGCCGCACCCCGACGTGGATCCTCGCGTGAAGGCCGTTCGGGAGCGGAAGTCCGTAGAGGAACGCGGCCGTCGGACCGATGAAGAACGAGCCGTCCGGCATCGCCGTGCGGTACTCGTCGATCCGCCGGCGCAGGTGCGAGGCATCCCGCGCCCATGCTTCAGCGCTGAGATCTTCAGGCGTGTCGACGCTGCGCGTACCGTGGAATCGGCTCACCAGGTCGCGGCCGCGGAGTCTGCCCGCGCCGACGCCCAGCTCACGGGCGGCGCTGACCCTGAACGCAGGCCCGAGTTCCGAGGGAAGTCCTTGCCGCGGCATCCGCCCACTCTTGCGTCCACCCACCGCCGGCTGGAGCCGCTCTCCACAGCCGCACAGCCGCGGGTGGTGCGCCTATCTGTGCGAAACCGCGCGCCAGTCCGGCCCGGAACGTCGTTTTCGCACAGATGAATCCGCCTGACGGCGGAGGCTGGGGAGGAGTCAGGCGTCGCGGCGCTCGTCGACCTTCTTCTTGATGAACAGCGGCGGCAGCAGCCACGTCGCCAGGGCCGTGACGAGCCACACGATGACCGGCGCCAGGATCCAGGCGATCGGCTGCGAGATGCCGATGCCGGCATTCGGGATCAGCACGACCACGAGGATCGCGACGAACGTCGAGATGATGCCGATGCCGCCCAGCAGCGCCGGAGCGTGGCGATGCGTGAGCTTGAAGACCCACGGCGCCAGGACGCTCTGGATCACCGCGAAGATCACGACGGCGAGCACGAAGCCCCACCAGTCGCTCCAGTCGATGTGGAATCCCTCGAGGATGAGGTCCGCGGCGATCAGGCCGAGCGCCGCGGAGACCAGGAAGATGGCGGCGCGGATGAGGAACGTGAGCACGACCGAAGCCTAGCGGCGCGCTCCCCCGCGGCGCGCGGGCCACTCGTTTGTGCGACACCGACTCTCGAGGCGTGCGCAAACGTACGATTCGCACAGACGAATCTGGCGAGACCTTCGCGAGGCCCGGTCAGTCGTCGGAGGCCAGAGCCGCGAGCTGGGCCTCTTCGTCGGCCTTGATCGCGGACTCGACGATCGGCTCGAGCGCGCCGTCCATCACCTGGTCGAGGTTGTACGCCTTGTACCCGGTGCGGTGGTCGGCGATGCGGTTCTCGGGGAAGTTGTAGGTGCGGATGCGCTCGGACCGGTCCATGCCGCGGATCTGCGACTTGCGGGCATCGGAGGCCGCGGCATCCCGCTCCTCCTGCTGACGCGCCAGCAGCCGGGCGCGCAGCACGCGCATGCCCGCTTCGCGGTTCTGCAGCTGCGACTTCTCGTTCTGCATCGAGACCACGATGCCCGTCGGCACGTGGGTGATGCGGACAGCCGAGTCCGTCGTGTTGACCGACTGGCCGCCCGGACCGGACGAGCGGAAGACGTCGATCTTGAGGTCGGCCTGGTTGATCTCGACCTCGTCGGGCTCGTCGACCTCGGGGAAGACGAGCACTCCGGTCGTCGAGGTGTGGATGCGCCCCTGCGACTCGGTCGCCGGCACGCGCTGCACGCGGTGCACGCCGCCCTCGTACTTGAGGTGCGCCCACACCCCCTGGGCGGGGTCGGCGCTCGAGCCCTTGATCGCGACCTGGACGTCCTTGTACCCGCCGAGGTCGGACTCGTTGCGCTCGAGGAGCTCGGTCTTCCAGCCCTTCGACGCGGCGTACTGCAGGTACATGCGCAGGAGGTCGGCCGCGAACAGAGCGCTCTCGGCGCCGCCCTCGCCCTGCTTGATCTCCATGATCACGTCGCGCGCGTCGTCGGGGTCACGCGGGATCAGCAGACGCCGGAGGCGCTCCTGAGCAGCCGTGAGCTCCTCTTCCATCGCCGGCACCTCGGCCGCGATGGACTCGTCCTCGCGCGCCATCTCGCGCGCGGCTTCCAGATCATCGGATGCCGCGACGAAGTCCTCGTAGGCCTTCACGACGCGCGAGAGCTCGGCGTAGCGGCGGTTCACCCGCTTGGCGCGCACCGCATCGGCGTGCACCGCAGGGTCGGAGAGCTCCTCCTGAACCGCCTTGTGCTCTTCGAGCAGCGGCTTGACCGAATCCAACACTCGGAAGGCCTCCGGGGCTCAGCGGATGCTGTTGTCGTTCGCGTGGCTGTGGCCGCCACCGGTCGGCGCCGGGATCGACTTCTGCATCTGCACGAGGAACTCGACGTTGGACTGCGTCTCCTTGAGCTTGCCCAGCACGACCTCGAGGGCCTGCTGGGTGTCGAGGCCCGCGAGGGCGCGACGCAGCTTCCAGGTGATCTTGACCTCGTCGGCCGACAGCAGCATCTCTTCGCGACGGGTGCTCGACGCATTGACGTCGACCGCCGGGAAGATGCGCTTGTCGGCGAGCTGACGGCTGAGGCGCAGCTCGCTGTTGCCCGTGCCCTTGAACTCCTCGAAGATCACGTCGTCCATCTTGGAGCCGGTCTCGACGAGCGCGGTCGCGAGGATCGTGAGCGATCCGCCGTTCTCGATGTTGCGCGCGGCGCCGAAGAAGCGCTTGGGCGGGTACAGCGCCGAGGCGTCGACACCGCCGGTCAGCACGCGACCCGAGGTCGGGGCCGAGATGTTGTACGCACGGCCGAGACGCGTGATCGAGTCGAGCAGCACGACGACGTCGCGGCCGAGCTCCACCAGGCGCTTGGCGCGCTCGATGGCGAGCTCGGCGACGGTGGTGTGGTCTTCGGCGGGCCGGTCGAAGGTCGAGGCGATGACCTCGCCCTTCACCGTGCGCTGCATGTCGGTGACCTCTTCGGGCCGCTCGTCGACGAGCACGACCATGAGGTGGACCTCGGGGTTGTTCGTCGCGATCGCGTTGGCGATCTGCTGCAGCACGATGGTCTTGCCGGCCTTGGGCGGCGCGACGATGAGTCCGCGCTGGCCCTTGCCGATCGGGGCGACCAGGTCGATGATGCGCTGGGTCAGCTTCTCGGGCGCGGTCTCGAGGCGCAGGCGCTCCTGCGGGTAGAGCGGCGTGAGCTTGCCGAACTCGACGCGGGTCGCGGCATCCTCGACCGAAAGGCCGTTGATCGCGTCGACCTTGACGAGCGCGTTGTACTTCTGGCGGCTCGACTGCTCGCCCTCGCGGGGCTGCTTGATCGCGCCGACGACGGCGTCGCCCTTACGGAGGTTGTACTTCTTGACCTGGCCGAGCGAGACGTAGACGTCGCTGGTGCCCGGCAGGTAGCCGGACGTGCGCACGAACGCGTAGTTGTCGAGCACGTCGAGGATGCCGGCGATCGGGATGAGGACGTCGTCCTCGCCGATCTCGGTCTCGAACTCGTCACCGGTCTGCGCCGGAGCGCCACGGCGCTTGTTGCGCTGACGGCCACGGCCGTTGCCCTGCGACTGCTCGTCGTCGGCGTCGGCGGATGCCGCGGCGGGAGCTTCCTTGGCGGCGGGCGCGTTCTGGCCGCGACCGTTCTGGGAGCGGTCGTTCTGGGCGCGGTCGTTCGCGGGTGCGTCGCCCTGGCCGTTCTGGTTGCGGTTGCGGCTTCGGCTGCGGCTGCGGCTGCGGCTGCGCGACGAGCCCTCTTCTGCGCCGGCGTCGGCGTTCTGCTCGGACGAGTCGCCCTCGGCGGCGTCGGCGGGCTTCGCCTCGGCGGGCGCGTCGACGGATGCCGCGGCGGCAGGCGCCGCGTCAGCGGGTGCCTCGTCGGGCACGGCGGCAGCGGATGCCTCAGCGGCAGGCGCCTCGGCCGGAGCCTCGTCGGCGGCGGCCTCGGCCCGGGCCTGCTCGGCGGATGCCGGCTCTGCGGCGGCGTCGGCTGCCGGAGTCTCGGCGGCCGGCTCTGCGACGACGTCGGCCGTCTTGGCACGGCGCGGCGCACGCTTGCGCGGCGCCTTCACCGGGGCGGCGGGCGCCTCCTCCGCGGCCGGAGCCTCGACCGGCGCCTCAGCGGCGGCGGCCTCGTCGGCCGGCGCGTCGGCCGCGGCGGGGGCCTCGGCCTCCTCTGCGGCAGACGGCGCGACCTCGGTCGCGTCGGTGGTGTTGTCGACCGTTGCGGCAGTGTCGAGCGCTTCCGTGCGCTCGGCGTCGGCATCGGCGATGTGGATCTCGGAGATGGACTCCACGAGTTCTCCCTTGTCAAACGAATGGATATGCACGACCGCACGCGACGCGCTGCAGTGCAGACGTCTGCCCGACCCTTCGACGAAAGTCGCGACCTTCGATCGGTATGAGTACCGCGATGGCGCTCAGAGACCGTCAGCAGGAAGTGGGGGTCGTGCGGGGTTTCGCAGAATTGCGACGGAGGCCAGATTCACGATTTACGTGGAACCCTCCGCGTACTCCCTCACTGTACCACCCTTGAAGTCGACGGCCAGCATGAGCGGCTCCCACGGGGTGTCGGCCGCAGAGGCCGCCAGAGCGGCCGCCTCGAGCCGGCGGCCGGGACCGTCGGCGAGCACCAGGACACTGGGTCCGGCGCCCGAGACGACCGCCGCGAAGCCCTGCGCGCGCAGGGCCCGGACGAGCATGTCGGTCTCGGGCATGGCGCTCGCGCGGTAGTTCTGGTGGAGCTTGTCCTCGGTCGCGGCCTGCAGCAGCTCCGGGCTCTGGGTCAGTGCGGCGATCAGCAGCGCGGAGCGCGAGACGTTGAACACCGCGTCCTCACGCGGAACCTGCAGCGGCTGCAGGCTGCGCGCCACCTCGGTCGACATCGTGAACCCGGGAACCAGGACCAGGGGCGACACACCGCGGTGGACGAGCAGCTTCTTGTGCTGCGGGCCCTGCTCGTCGACCCACGCGATCGTCAGGCCGCCGAACAGCGCCGGCGCGACGTTGTCGGGGTGGCCCTCGAGCTCGGTCGCGAGACGGAGCAGTGCGTCGGGGCCGAGCTCGACCTCGCCGTCGAGGAGGCCCTTGGCGGCGAGCAGCCCGGAGACCACGGCGGCGCCGGACGAGCCGAGGCCCCGACCGTGCGGGATGACGTTGTGCGCGTGCAGCCGGAGTCCCGGCATCCGCCTGCCGACCGCCTCATAGGCGTAGGCGATCGCCCGCACCACGAGGTGCGAGGCGTCGCGCGGGACGTCCTCGGAGCCCTCTCCGGTGACCGCGATCTCGAGCTCGCCCTCGGGCAGCGCCGTGACATCGAGCTCGTCGTACACGCTCAGCGCCAGGCCGAGGGTGTCGAATCCGGGGCCGAGGTTGGCACTGGTCGCAGGAACCCGCACGACGACCCGACGCCCCGGTGCCGGGGCGACGGCTGCGTTCACGCGGGGGTCCCGACGGGCTTCAAGCCGAGAACGGATGCCACGTCCGAGGTGGCCGCGTCGACCACGGTGGGCTCGACCTGGCTGCCGTCGGCGTTGCGCAGGGCCCACTGCGGGTCCTTGAGGCCATGGCCGGTGACGGTGAGCACGACGCGGGCGCCCTTCGGCACGATGCCGGCCTCGACGCGGTCCAGCAGACCCGCGACGCTGATCGCGGACGCGGGCTCGACGAAGATGCCCACCTCGCCGGCGAGGAGCTTCTGCGCCGCGAGGATGCGCTCGTCGTCGATCGCGCCGAACCAGCCGTTCGTCGCCTCTCGCGCCTCGAGCGCCAGATCCCACGATGCCGGGTTGCCGATGCGGATGGCGCTGGCCACCGTCTCGGGGTTCTTCACGACCTCGCCGCGCACCAGAGGGGCGGAGCCCTCGGCCTGGAAGCCGAACATGCGGGGAACGCGCGTGGAGATGCCGCGGTCGGCCTCTTCGCGGTAGCCGCGCGTGTACGCCGTGTAGTTGCCGGCGTTGCCCACCGGGATGAAGTGGAAGTCCGGCGCGTCTCCGAGCTGCTCCACGACCTCGTACGCGGCGGTCTTCTGCCCGTCGATGCGGTCAGGGTTGACGGAGTTCACCAGGTGCACCGGGTAGTGGTCGGCGAGCTCGCGCGCGATCTCGAGGCAGTCGTCGAAGTTTCCGCGAATCTGGATGAGCTGGCCGTTGTGGGCGACCGCCTGGCTCAGCTTGCCCATGGCGATCTTGCCCTCGGGCACCAGCACTGCCGCGGTGATGCCGGCGTGCGCCGCGTACGCGGCGGCGGAGGCGGACGTGTTGCCCGTCGACGCGCAGATCACGGCCTTGGCGCCGTGCTCGATGGCCCGTGAGACGGCCACGGTCATGCCGCGGTCCTTGAAGGAGCCCGTGGGGTTCATGCCCTCGTACTTGATCCACACGTCGGTGCCGGTGCGGCGCGACAGTGAGGGGGCGGGCAGGAGCGGCGTGCCGCCCTCGCCGAGGGTGACGACGGTCGAGGCATCCGTGACGCCCAGACGATCGCCGTATTCACGCAGGACTCCGCGCCAGACGTGTGCCATGTCAGTCTCCTTCCACACGCAGGACCGAGACGACGCGCTCGACGACGCCGCTCGCGGCGAGACGGTCGACCGTCTCGCTGAGGTCCTGCTCCAAAGCCTTGTGAGTGCCGATCACCAGTCGCGCCACGCCGGGGCCGCCATTGGCCTCGTGGACGACGGTCTGCTCGACGGTCGCGATCGAGACGCGTCCCTCGCTGAGGGTGCCGGCGACGGTCGCCAGCACGCCCGGCTCGTCGTCGACCTCGAGGGTGATCTGGTAGCGCGTGGTGACGTGCCCGATCGGGACGATCGGGAGGTTCGCCAGCGTCGACTCGCCCACCCCGACGCCTCCGGCGATGTGCCGGCGAGCGGCCGAGACGACGTCGCCGAGGACGGCCGACGCCGTCTGCACGCCGCCGGCTCCAGCACCGTAGAACATGAGGTTGCCCGCGGCCTCGGCCTGGACGAACACGGCGTTGTTGGCGCCGTGCACGGTGGCCAGCGGGTGGGCACGGTCGATGAGGGCGGGATAGACACGGACGGAGATCGACTCGCCCTCGCCCTCTCCGCCGGTCAGGCGCTCGCACACCGCGAGCAGCTTGACGACGTAGCCGGCGTGACGGGCGGCGTCCATCATGGACTTGTCGATGGAGGTGATGCCCTCACGGTGCACCGAGTCCAGCGGCACGGTGGTGTGGAACGCCAGGCTCGCCAGGATCGCCGCCTTCTGCGCGGCGTCGTAGCCCTCGACGTCGGCCGTCGGGTCGGACTCGGCGTACCCGAGGCGCTGGGCGTCGGCGAGCACGTCGCCGAACTCCGCGCCCTCGGTGTCCATGCGGTCGAGGATGTAGTTCGTGGTGCCGTTGACGATGCCCATGATCCGCTGCACGCGGTCGCCGGCGAGGGAGTCGCGCAGCGGACGGATGATCGGGATCGCCCCGGCCGCGGCGGCCTCGTAGTACACCTCGGCGCCGACCTGGTCGGCCGCGTCGAAGATCTCGGGCCCGTGCGTGGCCAGCAGCGCCTTGTTGGCGGTGACGACGTCGGCGCCGGAGTTGATCGCCTGAAGCAGGTGGGTGCGCGCCGGCTCGATCCCGCCCATGAGTTCGATTACGATATCGGCGCCCATGATGAGCGACTCCGCGTCGGTGGTCAGCAGCTCGCGGGGCAGCTCGACATCGCGCGGCGCGTCGACGTCGCGCACGGCGATCCCGACCAGCTCAAGCCGGGCTCCGGCACGATCGGCGAGCTCGTCGGCATGCTGGCGCAGCAGCGAGGCCACCTGCGAGCCGACGGAGCCGGCTCCGAGGAGCGCGACGCGAAGACGTCGGTAATCGGTCATGCGATCCCTTCCCTGGGGGTCGTTGCGAGGCCCGCGTCGCGGGCGAGGAGGTCGTCGATCGACTCTCCGCGCACGATCACGCGTGCCTCTCCCCCGCGCAGCGCCACGACGGGCGGACGGGGGACGTAGTTGTAGTTGCTCGCGAGCGAGAAGCAGTACGCGCCGGTGGCCGGTACGGCGAGCAGGTCTCCGGGTGCGACGTCTCCGGGCAGGTACTCCGCGTCCACGACGACGTCGCCGGACTCGCAGTGCTTGCCGACCACGCGGACGAGCACCGGCTCGGCCCCGCTCGTGCGTGAGGCGAGGCGAGCCGAGAAGTCCGCCGCGTAGAGGGCGGGCCGGGGGTTGTCGCTCATGCCGCCGTCGACGCTCACGTACAGGCGCTGCGCGCCCTCGCCGACCTCGACGGGCTTGGTCGTGCCCACTTCGTACAGGGTGACCCCGGCACGGCCCACAATGGCGCGGCCCGGCTCGAACGCCAGGTTGGGCATCGGGATGCCGCGCACCTCGCACTGGACGGCGACGGCGTCGGCGATGCCGACGGCGAGCCGGTCGATCGGGGTTGGGTCGTCGACGGAGGTGTAGGCGATGCCGAACCCGCCGCCGAGGTTGAGCACGGGCAGATCGCCGCCGGCGAGCAGCGAGGCGTGGAGCTCGACGATGCGGGCCGCCGACTCTTCGAACCCGGCCGTGCCGAAGATCTGCGAGCCGATGTGGCAGTGCAGGCCCACCAGCTCGAGCCCCGACGCCTCGCGGATCCGCGCGACGGCGGCCGGGGCATCCGAGAGCGTGAAGCCGAATTTCTGGTCCTCGTGAGCGGTCGCGAGGAAGTCGTGCGTCTCGGCGTGCACGCCGCTGTTGACGCGGAGCAGCACCTGCTGGGTGATCCCGTGGCGTGCGGCGATCGCGGCGAGGCGCTCGATCTCGATGAGGCTGTCGATGACGATCGATCCGACACCCGCCGAGACGGCGGCCTCGAGCTCGGCGACGCTCTTGTTGTTGCCGTGGAAGCCCAGTCGCGCGGGGTCGGCGCCCGCCGCGAGCGCGACGGCCAGCTCGCCGCCGGTGCACACGTCCACGGCGAGACCCTCGTCGGTGACCCACCGGACGACCTCGGCGCTCAAGAACGCCTTGCCGGCGTAGTACACGCGAGCCTGCACGCCATGACGGGCCGCCGCCGAACGGAACGCCTCGAGCACCTCGCGGGCGCGGGCGCGCACCTCGTCCTCGTCGATGACCCACAGCGGGGTGCCGAACTGCTCCTGGAGCCGCGTGACGGGGATGCCGCCGACGACGAGCACGCCGGTCTCGTCGCGCGTCGCACTGCTCGGCCAGACGAGCGGAGCGAGGCCGTTGGCCTCGTGCGGCGCCACCAGCCATGCCGGTGCCAGGGTGCGGGACTGCGGAGGGGCGGACACGGGTGGGACCAATCGGTTCGAGCTTCGACGCTGAGCCGTCCGGACGACCGGATCGGCGCGTGTTCTGCGGCCGGAGGGATCACGGGCCGGACAGCCCTTGCAGTCTAGAGCAACGGCCATGCCCGCCCCGTGATGTGTGACGCCGGGCGACGCCTCAGTCGCAGGAGCCGTTCGCCTGCAGCTCGGGGTCGGTGACGATCGCCCCGTCGACGTCGGCATCGGCGATCAGGACCTCGCCTTCGACGCGGACGCCGGTGAGGGTGACGCCGGCTGGGATGTACTGGGCCAGGCACACCGTCCAGTCCCGCACCACCACGTCGGCGATCGGGCCGAACTGCTCACTGAGCTCCGTGGCGTCGATCTGCGCCCCGGCCAATTCGAACGACGACGGCGTGAGGACGATGTCGCCGTCCGCGACGGACGGCGTCAGCGCGACGCCGACCGGGAACGAGACGCCGAAGAGCGCCAGCTCGGCTTGAATCGTCACGTCGGGCTCGGCGAGACCGACGTTGTCGGCCGGGAAGCCGTCGATCGTGCCGAGAAGCGCCTGCAGCTGCGCGGCGTCGAGCGTGACCGTCGCGGTGGCGCCGCTCATATCGACGCCCTCCTGGAGCGGCACGCCGTACGCGGTCACCGTGACGTCTCCCTCGAACTGCCCGACGGGCACGTCATCGGACGAGACGGTGATCTCATCGAGGCTTCCGCCGATCAGCTGCGGGATCACCGCGCCGGTCACCGTGACATCGACCTCGTGGTCCGCCGGCAGCGACAGGCGCTCGCGGATCTCGGTGCGAACGGTCTGCGCCACCAGGTCGCGCGCGATCGCCTCCGCCGCGAACCACGCAACGACGGCGAGCACGACGACGATGCCGAGCGCGATGAGCCACGGCCACCCCCGGCCGCGTCGGCGCGGGGCGGGCTCGTCGGCGGGCGCGTCGTACAGGGGCACCGTGGGCTGCGTGTCTCCGGCGCTCATCGTCTACATCCGTTCCGGCGCGTTCACGCCCAGGAGGTCCAGTCCGTTGCGCAGCACCTGTCCGGTGGCGTCGTTGAGCCACAGGCGCGTGCGGTGCACGGACTCCACCGGCTCGTCGCCCAGCGGGATCACCCGGCAGTTGTCGTACCACCGGTGATACAGACCCGCGAGCTCCTCGAGGTAGCGCGCGACGCGGTGCGGCTCACGCACCTCGGCGGCGAACGCCACCGTGCGGGGGAACTCCTGCAGCGCACCGAGCAGCGCCGACTCGGTCTCGTGCTCGAGCAGCTCGGGGGCGAACTCCGAGCGGTCCACGCCCGACGCCGCCGCGTTCCGGCCGACGTTGTGGGTGCGCGCGTGGGCGTACTGCACGTAGAAGACCGGGTTGTCGTTGGTGCGCTTGCGCAGGATCTCGGGGTCCAGGGTCAGCGGCGAGTCCGCGGGATAGCGGGCGAGCGAGTAGCGCAGCGCATCGGTGCCGATCCACTCGCGCAGGTCGTCGAGCTCGATGATGTTGCCGGCCCGCTTGCTCAGCCGCGCGCCGTTGATCGACACGAGCTGGCCGATGAGCACCTCGACGTCCTTCTCGGGATCGTCGCCGGCCGCGCCCGCGAGCGCCTTGAGCCGGTGCACGTAGCCGTGGTGATCGGCGCCGAGCAGGTAGATCTTGTGAGCAAAGCCGCGGTCGCCCTTGTTGAGGTAGTACGCGGCGTCGGCGGCGAAGTACGTGTACTCGCCGTTGGAGCGACGGATCACCCTGTCTTTGTCGTCGCCGAAGTCGGTCGTGCGCACCCAGACGGCGTCGTCCTGGTCGAACACGTGCCCCTGCTCGCGCAGCCTGTCGACGGCCTCGTCGACGAGGCTCGGCCCGCCGTCGGCGGGCTTGGCGTGGAGAGTGCGCTCGGAGAACCACACGTCGAAATGCACGTTGAACTTCTGCAGCGATGCCTGCAGCTCACCGAGCTGCATGTCGTACGCGAGGTCACGCGCGATGCCGGCCTGCTCGTCTGCCGGAAGCTCGAGCAGATCGGGCCGTGCGATGAGCACGCGCTGGGCGAGCGAATCGATGTAGCCGCCCGCATAGCCGCCCTCCGGGGTCGGCTCGCCCTTGGCCGCAGCCAGCACCGAGAGGCCGAAGCGCTCCATCTGGGCACCGGCGTCGTTGATGTAGAACTCGCGCACGAGCGTCGCGCCGCTGGCCAGCAGCAGCCGCGCCATCGAGTCGCCCAGCGCCGCCCAGCGGGTGTGGCCGATGTGCATCGGGCCGGTGGGGTTGGCGCTCACGAACTCGAGGTTGATCGTGTTCCCGCGCTGGCTGTCGTTGGCGCCGAAGGCGGCGCCGGCATCGACGATCGTCTTCGCGAGCGCGCCGGCGGCTGCGGCATCCAGTCGGATGTTGATGAAGCCGGGACCGGCCACCTCGACGCTCGCGACGCCCTCGACCGCGGTCAGGCCGTCGGCGATCTCGGCCGCCAGCTCGCGCGGGTTCGCGCCCGAGACCTTGGCGAGCTTGAGCGCCGCATTGGATGCCCAGTCGCCGTGATCGCGGTTCTTGGGGCGCTCCAGCGGGAGGTCTGCGGCGGTGAGACCCTCGGCCGCGCCGGGTCGGCGCGCCTCGACGAGCGGGGCGACGACGGCGAGCAGGGCGGCGGAGAGGGCTTCGGGATTCATAGCCGCACCAGTCTAGTTCGCGGCACCCGGCGCCCCTTCTCAGGCCAGCTGCACCAGCGAGGTGAAGTCGTCGAGCGCCGGATCGGTCCCCACGCCCTCGATCCGGGCGGCAGGGTCGAGCGAGCGGGTCGCATCGGTATCGAGGTCGTCGGGCAGCACCCAGGCGTCGACGCGCATGCGCTCCAGTCCGACGTAGCCGCCGTGGTAGCTGAGGAACGCGCAGTCCGCGGCATCCCTCCCCGTCGCGATGCGCACGAGGGAGTTGCGGTTCGCCAGGCGCGTGCCGTCGATGACGTACCAGGCGCCGTCGAGGTACGCCTCGGCCACGGCGTGGAAGTCCATCGGCTGCAGACCCGGTGCGAAGCAGGCGGCGTACCGGGCCGGCATGTCCATGGCCCGCAGGAGCGCGATGACCACGTGGGCGTAGTCGCGGCAGACGCCCTGGCCGGTCATCAGAGTGGTCACGGCGCTGTCGGTGCCCTGGCTGAGGCCGGGCGTGTACGTCGTGCTCGTGGCGACGAAGTTGGAGACCGCGGCTATGAGGTCGTGACCGGACAGTCCGCGGAACTGACGCCGGGCCTGCTGGAAGACCTCGTCGGACTGGCAGTACCGGCTCGGGCGCAGGTAGGTGATGGCTTCGAGGTCGCTCGTGCGGCTCGACGTGGCGGCCCCGTCCACCGTCGCCTCGTAGCGGATCTCGAGGCGCCCCGCCTCGCCGAGGAGCCGGTGCAGGCGGCTGCCCGACTGGTCGACGATCTCGGTCGGCGTGTAGACGCGATCGCCCTGCGTGAAGGTGAGCTGCTCGCTGCTGAGGGGTGCTCCCTGGGCCGCCGTGATCTGGAAGATGAGGTCGACGGACGACCCCAGATCGAGGTCCAGTTCGGCGGTCACGACGCGTTGCACCGAGATATCCTCGCACGCCGGATCGAGTGCTTCTGCCGTGAGCGCCGGATCCGGCGATCGCTCAGGATCTGCGCGGGTTCTGCACACCTTTCGTTCCTCCGGGCGTCGCTTCAGGTTCACGTGACGTACCCTCTCTGCATGCACGCGCCCGGAGGCTCCCGCGGACGGCGTCCGTGGCTGCCGCTCCTCGGCGCCGCGCTCGCCGTCGCGATCGTCTGCGCGCTCGGCATGTGGCGTCCGTGGATCGTCCCCTCGGCGCCTGTCGCGGCCGAGTCGGTCGCGCTCCCCCAGGCTGTTCCGGCGGCGCTCGAACTGCCCGGGAACGCCCGCGTGCTCGTCTTCGGCGACTCGTGGGTCTACGGCTCCGCCGCCACCGTCCCGACGCTCGGCTTCGCCTACCGACTGAGCGAGCAGCTCGGCTGGCAGGGCATCGTCGACGGCGTGCGCGGCAGCGGCTATCTCAAGCCCGGCCTCGACGGCGGCTCGTACGGCGAGCGCGTCGCCGCACTCGACCCTTCGCTCGACCCCGATCTCATCATCCTCGAGGGCTCCATCAACGATCGGCGGCTGCCGGCGACGGGATATCGGGATGCCGTGACCGCCGTCTGGGATGCGCTGAAGGCCCGCTACCCCGACGCCACGATCGTGATCCTCGGCCCGGCGCCGCAGGTGCTCCCTGTCGAGAAGGCGACGGCGCGTATCGACGCCGATCTCGCGGAGCTCGCCGCCGCCCGCGGCTGGTGGTACATCTCACCCATCGCCGAGGGCTGGATCACCGAGGCCAACTATCTCGACGTGATCGACACCGGCCCGATCGGACGCGACCACCCGTCGGACGCGGGTCACGCCTACCTCGCGGAGCGCGTCGCCGAGGCGCTCGACGACATGCGCGCGGCCACCGAGGTCGTGGCGGACGCTCCCCTCGACGAGGAGATCACCGCCCCCTGACCCGGCGGGAACCACCCCGCCGGAGTGGTAATCTCGATCGGCACGCCTCCGTAGCTCAGGGGATAGAGCGTTGGTTTCCGGTACCAAAGGTCGCTGGTTCGATTCCAGTCGGGGGCACAACACGAAACGGCCGTCCCGAAGGGGCGGCCGTTTCGCGTTCTGCCGCGGCGTCCGCAGGAGAACCGAGCTTCCGCAGGAGGAATCCGGCGGGATTCTCCTGTAGAAGCGCAGTTCTCCTGTCGAAACGCCGCCGGGTACCGCTACGGCAGGACGATGTTGAAGCCGGGGTCTCCCGGGTCGAGCACGCTCAGGATCGTCTGCAGCACCGACGCGTCACCGTCGAGGCTGAGCCCGGCCGCCGTCGCTGCGGCGACGTCTCCCGACGCGATTCCGGCGATCGAGGCCTGCGGCGCCGTGATCGTCAGGTCGACGTCGCCCTTGCCGTTCTCGACCACGACGAGCACGCCGTTGCGGAGCGTCACCCGGAACGCCTGGTCGCTGTCGGGGAAGACCCAGCGCGTGGCCAGATCGAGGTGCCATGCCCTGGGCCCGTCGATCTGGATCGCGATCGCGTCGAGCAGCAGCTCCGGCGGCAGCGCGCCGAGGATGTCGGACGACGCGGTCTGGGTCGGCGAGCCGAAGTTGCCGGAGCGCAGCTCCTGCGCGCCGGCGAGGTACGCGGCGCGCCACGTGCCGTTCTCGACGCTGAAGCCGAGCTGCTCGAGCGTGTCGGCGAGCAGCGCCTTGGCCGCGGCGTGGTCGGGCTCGGCGAAGACCACATGGTCGAGCACCTGAGCGGTCCAGCGGAAGTCTCCCGCCTCGAACGAGGCGCGGGCCTTCTCGACGACCGCGTCGGCGCCGCCCATGAACTCGACGTAGCGCGTCGCGGCGGCCTCCGGCGGGTGCTGCCACAGGCGCGCCGGGTTGCCGTCGTACCAGCCCATGTACCGCTGGTAGATCGCCTTCACGTTGTGGCTGACCGACCCGTAGTAGCCGTGCGTGTGCCACGCCGCCTCGAGCGCCGGCGGCATCTCGAACTGCTCGGCGATTTCGATGCCGGTGAGTCCCTTGTTGATCAGACGCAGCGTCTGATCGTGCAGGTAGGCGTAGAGGTCGCGCTGGAGGCTGAGGAATTCGACGATGTCCTCGCGCCCCCACGTGGGCCAGTGGTGCGAGGCGAAGACGACCTCGGCCTCGTCGCCCCACGTCTCGATCGCCTCGCTGAGGTACTGCGCCCAGACGTGCGGGTCGCGCACGAGGGCTCCGCGGAGGGTCAGCAGATTGTGGAGCGTGTGCGTGGCGTTCTCGGCCATGCACAGCGCCTTGCGATCCGGGAAGTAGAAGTGCATCTCGGACGGCGCCTCGGTGCCGGGCGCCATCTGGAAGACGATGCGCACGCCGTCGATCGTGCGCTCTTCGCCGGTGGTGGAGATGAAGTCGGTCGGTGAGATGAGCGACACGGTGCCGGTCGAGGGACTCTGACCGAGGCCGGCGCCGACGCTGCCCCGCGGACCGCGCGGGAGCACCGCGCCGTACATGTAGCCGGCGCGACGAGCCATTGCGGTCCCCGCATACACGTTCTCGGCGATGGCATGCTCGACGAAGCCCTCCGGCGCGATGACCGGGATGCCGGCATCCACCTCGTCCTGGGTGACGATGCCCTTGACGCCGCCGAAGTGGTCCACGTGGCTGTGCGTGTAGATGACACCGACGACGGGGCGCTCCCCGCGGTGCTCGCGGTACAGCGCCAAGGCTGCGGCGGCGGTCTCGGTCGAGATGAGCGGGTCGATCACGATCACGCCGGTGTCACCCTCGACGAACGTGATGTTCGACAGATCCATGCCGCGCACCTGGTAGATGCCGTCGACGACCTCGAACAGGCCGTCCGCAGCCACCAGCTTCGACTGACGCCACAGGCTCGGGTGCACGGTGTCGGGGGCGTCACCGGTGAGGAACGAGAACGAGTCGTTGTCCCACACGACGCGGCCGTCCGCTGCGTGCACCACGTTGGGTTCCAGGCGGGCGATGAGCCCGCGGGCCGCATCGTCGAAGTCGCGCGTGTCGGAGAACGGCAGGGAGTCGTGCGAGCTGGTCATCCTCCGACCCTATCCACGGGCGGGTGCCGCTGCCCAGCCTCGTTCGCCGACAATCCGGTGAACGACGGGTCACCTGCCGACGAGCTCCACGAGAAGGGCGATCGACGCCTCGACGGTCTGCGCGAGCACGTCCTCGGGCGAGCCGGACAGCGCCAGCCGGCGATGCCCGACCTCGCTCGCGGTCGCCCAGCCGAGGAAGACGGTACCGGGCGGATGGCCGTCCTGCGGATCGGGTCCGCCGACGCCCGTCGTCGACACCGCGACATCGACGCCGAGCAGCCGCTTCACGCCGCGTGCCAGCTGCTCCGCGCAGGCGGCCGAGCAGGGATCGATTCCGGGCTCGACACCCAGAACCTCCTCCTTGACCTGCATCTGGTACGCCACGACACCCCCGGCGAACCAGTTCTCGGCATCCGTTCCCGCACCGATGGTGCTGGCGAGCTTGCCGCACGTCAGCGACTCGGCGACCGCGATCCGCACCTCGTGCGCACGGGCCGCGTCCGCCAGCTGCTCGGTCTGCTGCGTCATCCGCGCTCCTCTCGTCGCTCCGAGAGTAGACGCGAGCTGCGATCGGCGGGCGGGGCTTGCGTCCCGGCCGGTCAGCTCACTCGTGGCCGACGACCTTGAGGCCGACGACGCAGCCGACGAGGCCGAGGATGAGGAGCATCTTGACCCACGAGAACGACTCGTCGCCGGTGATCATGGCGTAGGCGACCGTCAGCGATGCGCCGATGCCCACCCAGACCGCGTAGGCCGTGCCGGTGGAGATGTCGCGCATCGCCCAGGCGAGGCCGCCCATGCTCAGCAGCAGCGAGACCCCGAAGACGACCGTGGGCCAGAGCTTGGTGAAGCCCTCGGACTTGCCGAGCGCTGTCGCCCAGACGGCTTCGAGGATGCCGGAAACGATGAGGATGACCCACGACATGACTGTGCTCCCGGCCAGTCTTGTCGCTCACCGGGTACTGATCCGTCGTCCGGGGATCCGGGTGGGATCCGGTGTCCAGCGTACCGCGCAGCCCTGTGCAGCGCCTGGGCAGCGGAGTGCCGGGGCGAGCCCGGGTCAGACCAGGAAGAAGCCGTCGAACATCCCGGGGTTGTGGGCGTGAACGAGCACCAGGAACACCACGGCGTCGAACAGCAGGTGCACCGAGACGACGTAGGCGAGCGAGCGCGTCCGCATGAAGATCCAGCCCATGAGCAGCGCGAACGGGATGGTGAGCAGGGGGCCCCACGACTGGTAGCCGAGCTCCCACAGGAACGAGACGAACACGATCATCTGCAGCAGGTTCGCCTGCCAGAACGGGAAATGCCGGCGCAGGAGCGCGAAGCACGTGCAGATGAAGAACAGCTCGTCCCAGATGCCGACCGCACCCACGCCCACGAACAGCCGAGCGATGAGGTCCGGCGTGTCCACGACGGGCCAGTTGAGGTACACGCCCGAGGTGATGAAGTAGAACGGCAGGATCAGCCAGCCCAGCACCAGCACCACCGCGAGCCAGGTCCATTGGAACCAGGTCCATCTGCCGCCGCCGCGCCACGGGAAGCGGATCGCGTGGTCCCGGTACACCCACCGTGAGATCGCGTACGGCACCGCCACTGCGCCGCCCAGTGCGATCGCGAACCGGAGGATCGCGAGGTTGTCGAGCTCGGCCTTCAGCGGGATCGCGCTGACGATCAGCAGCCCGATCGCGATGAGCGACAGGTCGCGCAGCAGGCTCGGCCGCCTCGGCTCCCCGGGCCCGCCAGGCTCGCCGAGAACGCGAGAACGCACCGTCTCGGCGCCGGATCCGGTGCGTTCGTGCGGTTTCGGCGTCTGGGTCGGCGCGGCCTGCGCCCCTCGCTCGAGAAGCAGCGCCGCCGCGAGGCCGGCGGCGAGGAGCACCCAGCCGACCCAGGGGACGCGCAGCACGAAGAAGGCGGGCGCGGCGAGGCACACGAGCAAAGCGGGCGCGAGACCCCACGACCAGGCCGGAAGCGTGCCGACGGGGGCGACTGCGGGAGAGGCGGGCATCAGCGATCCAGGGGGTGGGCGATTTCGTCCTGCGGCATCCGGGCCGCGAAGATCGCGACGATGCCGAAGACGAACGGAAGGAGGCCGGCGACGATGAAGATCGTCTGAAGGGGCACGACCTCGGCCAGCGGCCCGGCGAGCGCCATCGACAGCGGCATGAGGGCCAGCGACACGAAGAAGTCCAGACTCGAGATGCGCCCGAGCATGTGCCGCGGCACTCGTCGCTGCAGCAGTGTGCCCCAGATGACGTTGCCATAACTGAAGCCGAATCCGATGATGAACATCGACACCAGCATGAGCCAGTACTGGTCGGTGATGCCCACGATGATGAACGGCAGCGTGCTGATGCCCCACACCAGGTTCATGACGGTCAGGTAGCGCCGCGGCAGCTTCCTCGACGAGACGACGATCGAGCCCACGACGCCGCCGAGCCCGTACACGGCGAGGAGGAAGCCGAACCATCGCGGATCCTCGCCGATGCGCTCCCGCGTGAGGAACGGCAGCAGCACCTCCTCGGGACCGACGAACACGAGGACCCATCCGGTCGCGAACAGCAGCGTCGCGAAGAGCCAGGGGGTGCGGACGGTGAAGACGACCGCTTCCTTGAGATCGTGGAAGACGGATGCCGCCCGCTCGGGCTCGTCGTGAGGTGCGGGCGGCTCCGCCCGGAGGAAGAGCAGCCCCACGAACGCCAGGCCGTGAGCGATCGCGATGATGACCGCGGCGTGGCTCGGGATCAGCGCGGCGAGCAGGACGCCCGCGGTGGCGGGGCCGGCTGCCTGCTGCAGCGCCGGGCGGATCGCGCCTTCGAGGCCGTTGGCAGCCAGCAGCTGACCCGGCGGCAGGATGCGGGGAAGGATCGCGGTGTACGCGGGGAAGAAGAACCCGGCGCCCGCGCCGAGCACGAAGGACACGACCGCGAGGTGCGCGACGCTGACGGGGCCCGAGAGCCCGGCGATCACGACCGAGGTGATCGCGAGGAAGTTCACGAGCTCCACGACGCGCACGATGGCGCGCCGCGAGACGCGGTCGGCGACGATGCCGCCTGGGATGGCGCACAGCAGCAGCCCCGTCGCGTTCGCCCCCGCGACCAGCGACAGCTCCAGGGGCCCGCCGCCGGCGTCGATGACGGCGTAGACCATGACGACGGCCCACATGCCGGCGGCGAAGATCGACAGCACGACGGCGCCGAACAGCACGCGGAAGTCACGGTGGCCGAGGGGGCGGATCACCCGCCAGCGGTCGCGGGCAGCGGCATCCGCTTCGGGGTTGTCGTCGTCGACAGCACCCGCGAGATCTGCGGGCTCGCTCATGTGCGCGGCCGCCGTCGATAGGCCAGGTCGCGGATGTCGCGCCCGACCCGCGCACCCTTGCGCTCGAAGGCCGTGAGGACACGGCCGTCGAAGCGCGGCGCCCACTCCCCCTCGAACGCCGGCTCGAAGTCATCGGCGGCGTGCAGCA
This sequence comes from Microbacterium sp. Root166, assembly GCF_001427145.1. Taxonomy (GTDB): domain Bacteria; phylum Actinomycetota; class Actinomycetes; order Actinomycetales; family Microbacteriaceae; genus Microbacterium. Next base: position 128,615 of record NZ_LMGL01000004.1, on the reverse strand, counting down.
CCGACCTCATCTGCAGGGCGTAGTCCTCCCAGTCCGTCGCCAGGCGCAGCATCCCGCCGTCCTTCAGGGCGAGCGCAGCGACCGCGGCGAACTCCGGCGTGACGAGCCGGCGCTTCGTGTGCTTCTTCTTGTGCCAGGGGTCGGGGAAGAAGACCCACAATTCCGAGACGGATGCCGCGGGCAGCAGGTGGTCGAGGACCTCGGGGGCGTTCGCCTCGACGAGCCGGAGGTTGTCCGCCCCGGCGCGCTCGGCATCGAGCATGGTGCGCGCGATGCCCGCCCGGAACACCTCGATCGCGAGGAAGTCGGCGTCGGGCCGCGACGAGGCCGCATGCACGATGGCGTGTCCCTGCCCCGAGCCGATCTCGACGATGAGCGGGGCGCTGCGGCCCCACACGCTCGCCGGGTCGATTGTCGAGCCGGGGAGGATGCTGAGCTCGGCCACGTCACGGGGGGTGTCGATCACGTACCGGGGCCCGAGATCTTCCCACGCGCGCTCCTGGCCGTCCGACATGCGGCCGCTGCGGCGCACGAACGAGACCGGCTGCTCGCGGAACGGAAACGGGATCTCTGCGGGGGGAAGCGAGTCGGGCACCCCTCCAGGCTAGCGAGCGGGCGGGACGCTCTCGGCGGTGACGAAGTCGATGAGCTCTTCGACGCGGCCGAGGAAGGCCGGCTCGAGGTCCCGATAGCTCTTCACCGACGCGAGGATGCGCTGCCAGGCGCGCGCGATGTCGGCCTGATCGCGGGCGGGCCAGCCGAGCGCCCGGCACACGCCGACCTTGAACTCGGTCCCGCGCGGGATCACCGGCCACTTCTCGATGCCCATCGCCGCCGGCGTGACGCACTGCCACACGTCGATCCACGGGTGTCCGACGATGCGCAGGTGCGCGCCGTGCGGTCCGCGCTCGATCGCCTGCGCGATGCGGGACTCCTTCGAGCCGGACACCAGGTGGTCCACGAGCACGCCGTACCGCCGCGAGGCCGAGGGGGGCTCGTCGGCGAGGACCGCCTCGAGCAGGTCGATGCCCTGCAGGTACTCCACGACGACGCCCTCGGCGCGCAGGTCGTCGCCCCACACCTTCTCGACGAGCTCGGCGTCGTGACGGCCCTCGACGAAGATGCGGCTGGCGCGGGCGACCCGGGCGCGCGCGTCGGCTGCGGCGAAGGAGCCGGATGCCGTGCGCCGTGGTCCGGTGCTCGCCGGCGCCGCGACCGGTGGCACGAGCACGACGTCGGCGCCGTCGACGAGGAAGCCGGGTCCGAGCGGGAAGAGGCGCCGGCGGGCGTGCCGGTCCTCGAGCTCGACCATGCCCGACGCGACGCCGACGACGGCTCCGCAGAAGCCGTCGTCCGCCACCTCGATGACCAGGTCGCGGGATGCCTCGACCCGGGGCAGCGGCTTCGCCGCGCGTGCCTTCCAGCCGTCGGCGAGCACATCGGTGCCGTAGCGATCGTCCATGTGTCCTCCGAGTCGGACACGCTACCCCGCGACGCCTCGGACCGTGCGCAGCGACCCGCTGACCGGCGCCATGCTGGGAGGTCCCCGGGCCGGACTACCGCGGCATGCCCGGGCCTGCATAGACTCGCGTAGGGCCAGGATTCCGCGTCCCGAAGGGGGAATCGATGCGTGCGCGATGGACTGCGGCGCTGACGGCGACCCTGACGGTCGCGTTCGCGACGATCGGCGGTGCCGCGTGGGCGACCGATCCTGTCGAGCTCGGTGCCGGCTACGTCGTCGACCAGGCGGGAGTGCTGAGCAGCGGCGAATCCGCCGACGCCGAGGCGCGCCTGGAGCAGCTCAAGTCCGAGACGGGCCTGGACCTCTACGTGGCCTATGTGGACGACTTCACGAACCCCGCGGACAACGCCGACTGGGCGAACACGACCGCAGAGATGAATGATCTCGGGGTCTCGCAGTACCTCCTCGCTGTCGCGGTCGACGGGCGTTCGTACTACCTGTCGGCGGACACCGAGGGTCCCATCACCGCCGAGCAGCTCGCCACGATCGAGCAGCAGCGCATCCAGCCTGCGCTGAGCGCGGACGACTGGCTCGGCGCCGTCGACGCCGCCGCGGACGGACTGACCGACGCCTCGAACGGCGGCTCGGGAGCCCCGGGCGACTCGGGCGGCGGGGGCGGCCTGCTGACCTGGGTCCTCGTCCTCGTCGCGGTCGGCGCCGCGATCGCCGTGATCGTCGTCGTCGTGCGGCGGCGCAAGAAGGGACCCGCCGGCCCGCCCGCCGTCGAGCAGGTGCCGCTGGAGGAGCTCGAGCGGCGCGCCGCCTCAGCGCTCGTCGAGACCGACGACGCCATCAAGACCAGCGCGCAGGAGCTCGGATTCGCCACGGCTCAGTTCGGCGAGGCCGCCACGGCCGAGTTCGAGGCGGCGCTCGCCACGGCCAAGCAGAACCTCGACGAGGCCTTCACTCTCCAGCAGCAGCTGGCCGACGCCACGCCCGACTCCGAACTCGACGTGCGGGCCTGGAACACGCGCATCATCGAGCTGTGCGAGCAGGCCAACACCCTCCTCGACGACAAGGCCGAGGCGTTCGACGAGCTGCGCAAGCTCGAACAGAACGCGCCGGAAGAGCTCGCGCGCGTCCAGGAGGAGCGGACGGCGGCCGCCACGGCGCTCGAGGGCTCGGCCGAGGTGCTTCGCACCCTCACCGCGTCCTACGCGCCCGAAGCTCTCGCGACCATCGACGACAACCCCGAGCAGGCGCGCCAGCGGCTGGCGTTCGCCGACGAGCAGCTCGCCGCCGCGCAGCGAGCGATCGGGGCCGGCAACGGCGGAGAGGCCGCGGTCGGCATCCGTGCGGCGGAGGAGGCCGTCGCACAGGCGACCCTCCTCGAGAACGCCATCGAGAAGCTCGCGGGCGACCTCGCACAGGGCGAGCAGGGTGCCGCCGCCCTGATCGCCGACCTCGAGCACGACATCGCCGTCGCAAGCGCTCTGCCCGATCCCGACGGCCGGATCGCCTCGGTGATCGCCGGCACCCGACAGCAGGTCGACGCGGCCCGGGCCAACCTCTCCAGCCAGGCCAAGCGCCCGCTGCAGGCGCTGCAGGGCCTCGAAGCGGCGAACCAGCAGATCGACACACTGGTCGAAGCGGTGCGGGATGCCGCGGAGCAGGAACAGCGGGACCGCCAGGCGGTCGCGCAGCTGATCCAGCAGGCCCAGAGTCAGGTCTCGACGGCCGAGGACTACATCACCTCTCGCCGCGGGGCGGTCGGAGCGCCCGCGCGGACGGCTCTGGCCGAAGCCGGCGCCGCGCTCGTCCGCGCTGAGCAGCTGCGCGCGGGCGACCCGCGAACCGCCGTGCAGCACGCCCGCGAGGCAGAGCGTCTCGCCGCCCGCGCGATCGAGCTCGCGCGCGCCGACGTCGGCGGCTTCGACGGCGGCGGCATGGGCGGCATGTTCGGCGGCGGCCAGCAGCAGTCCGGCGGAGACGGCGGAATGCTCGGCGCCGTGCTGGGCGGCATCCTCATCAACTCCATGCTCGGCGGCGGAGGCTCCAGCGGACGCTCGTCCGGCGGCGGCAGCCTCGGCGGCATGTTCGGCGGAGGCTCCTCCCGCGGCCGGAGTCCCGGAAGCTTCGGCGGGGGCGGCACGCGCGCCCGTCGGGGAGGTGGTCGCTTCTGATCCGCGCACGCGCGCTCCGCGCGACCACTCCTGCACGTCCCACCACCCGTTTTGTCCGATAGGAAGGAAATCCGATGGCGAAGCAGTCCATCTTCGGTCGCATCTCGACCCTCATGAAGGCGAACATCAACGCACTCCTCGACTCTGCCGAGGACCCGCAGAAGATGCTCGATCAGCTGGTGCGCGATTTCACCAACAGCATCGTGGATGCCGAGGCCGCCGTCGCCGAGACGATCGGCAACCTGCGTCTGCTCGAGCGCGACCACCAGGAAGACATCCAGGCGGCGACCGAGTGGGGCAACAAGGCGCTCGCGGCCAGCCGCAAGGCCGACGAGCTGCGCCGCGCGGGCAGCACCGCCGACGCCGACAAGTTCGACAACCTCGCCAAGATCGCGCTGCAGCGCCAGATCAGCGAGGAGAACGAGGCGAAGGCCGTCGAGCCGACCATCGCGTCGCAGACCGAGGTCGTCGCCAAGCTCAAGGACGGCCTCAACGGCATGAAGCAGAAGCTGGAGCAGCTGAAGTCGAAGCGCTCCGAGCTGCTGGCCCGCGCCAAGACCGCCGAAGCCCAGAACAAGGTGCACGACGCGGTCAAGTCGATCGACGTGCTCGACCCGACCAGCGAGCTCGGCCGGTTCGAAGACAAGGTCCGCCGCCAGGAGGCCCTCGCCGCCGGCAAGCAGGAGCTCGCGGCATCCTCGCTGGACGCCCAGTTCGAGAGCCTCGAGGACGTCGGCGAGCTCACCGAGGTCGAGGCCCGTCTCGCGGCCCTCAAGTCGGGGGCCGCGCCCGCGCAGGCCGCGATCGACGCGCCGAGCGCGCCGCACATGCCGTAGCGATCGGCTGCGGGCGGGGCGTCGGGCGCGAGCCCGGCGCCCCTCTGCTGTTCGCCCACGGCGTGCGCCACGCGGTGCGGCGCGGGTCGCCCTGCGAGAGGATGAGGGGATGACGCGCTATCTCGTGGTCCCGCAGTGGCAGGGCAGCCCCTCGTCGCGGGCGATGCAGCTCATCGACGGCGCTCAGGCGATCGCGGGCGACCTGCCCCGCGGGTCCACGACCGTGCTCGATGTCGTGATGGAAGCAGGCGAAGGCCTGGGCACCGGCATCCAGCGTCTGAGCGCCCTGCAGCACGTCCGCGATCAGATCGCCACGGCGCTGGACTCGCACGAGGACGCGGTCCTCACGATCGGCGGCGACTGCGGCGTCGCGCTCGCGCCGATCGCCCACGCCGCGCGGGGTCACTCCTCGCTCACCGTGGTGTGGCTGGACGCCCACCCCGACCTGAACACCCCGGACTCCTCGCCCTCGGGCGCCTTCGCCGGCATGGTGCTGCGCGCGGTCCTCGGGGAGGGCGAGGCCGGTCTCGCCCTCGCGACCGGCATGATCGCACCGGAGCGGGTCATCGTCGCCGGCGCACGGTCGTTCGACGACGCCGAGCTCGAGGCGATCAGGGCGCTCGGCATCACGACGCTGACGGTGACCGACATGGGCGACCCCGACGCGCTCTCTGCCGCGGTCCGCGCGATCGGCTCGGACGGCGTCTACATCCACGTCGACGTCGACGTGCTCGATCCCTCCGAGCTCGCCGGCAACGCCCATCCCGAGCCCTTCGGCCTCACGGTCGGCGAGCTGACCTCGGCCATCGCGCGCGTGCGGGCCGAGTCGCCGCTCGTCGGCTCGTCCATCGCCGGATACTCCCCGGCGTCGCCGGACCGTGCCACCGACGACCTCGGTGCGCTTCTCCGCGTCGTCGGGGCGCTGGCGTGACGCCCATAGCGACGCCGCCGGCGGACTGGCAGGTTCAGGCCGAGCGCGCCGTCGCGCGCGGACAGCACCTCGACCGCTGGATTCCGGCCCTCCTCCTCGACTCACCGATCAGCCGCCTCGGCTATGCGTACGGCATGGTCGTCGGCTGCATCTGGGGAGGACTGTGGAGCACCGGGCGCGTCGAGAAGCGCGGCGACCTCTGGGTGTTCCGCGGCATGCCCTCGTGGACGTTCGCGCGCGGCGGCGTCTGCGTCGCCGGGTGCTTCCTCACCGGCGACGGCCGCGTCACCGAGAACCTGCTGCGCCACGAGGCGGTCCACCGTCGCCAGTGGCAGCGGTACGGATTCCTCATGCCGCTGCTGTACCTGTTCGCCGGCCGCGACCCCCTGCGCAACCGGTTCGAGATCGAAGCCGGCCTCGAGGACGGCAACTACGTGCCGCGGAGCCGCCCGAGCAGGGCATGACCGGAGCGTGCTCCGGCCACGCCCGGGTGCCTCACTTGTTCGGATAGAGCGACGCGTTGCAGCCTTCCTCGCCGAACGGCGTGGACACGACGGCGGCGCCGCGGTCACTGAACATGTCGCGCAGCTCCTTGGGAACGTGACCCCAGTTCTGCACGACCCCCGGCTGAACCGGCTCGAGCAGGTCGAAGTCCTCCAGCCCAGAGAACGCACACAGCGACTTCGCCTTGTCCCCGGCGGGGGTCTCCTGACCGTTGCCGCCGATCTCCCCCGCGAACGCGCCTCCAGCCGATCCGAACACGAGCACGGCCCCCACCGCGACCCCCAGCAGTATTCTCCTTCGCATTTTCCTCCCCTTCCCATGGTCGACGAGCGTCATCGCTCGTCGGCGCTCATCGAACTCCTGCTGGGGGCGCGCGTCAAGAGGGGAGCGCGACGGACGTCGCGGAAGACCGGGCCTCAGCGGGTCGTGGTGAGCCCGTACTGCTCGGGAGCGTGGATCGCCTGCGCGCCGATGCCCATCCCGGTGAGGTGGTCCACGATGTCGGCGGTGCCGAGGTAGCCGCCCAGCAGGTGGATGCGCGTCTGGTCGTCTTCCGCGCACAGCATCTCGTCCGCCCAGGCGTTGACGGCGCGCGAGAGAGCGGCGCCGGGAGCGCAGCCGCGGCCGGTGCCGGGCGCGCCGGAGCGCTGTGAGCGGTCGAGCCAGGTCAGGACCATGCGGCTCGGAACGACGATGTCGGCCTGCCACTCGGCATCCGGAATCTCCACGAAGACGCGGCCCGTCGAGCAGATCGGCAGCGTCGCGAGCAGCGCCTCGAGCTCGGCGAACGAGGACTCGTCCGCCGTGATCAGGTGCTGGACGCGAGTGTGCCGTGAAGAACGGCAGGTCGCGGCGCTGTGCTCGATGGAATGGCTCATGACGACTCCACTATACCGCGAATGTAGGGTTGCCTAACCTCACTGCAACGCAGCGTCACGCATCCCGCAGCAGCACCCGTCGGAGCTCGTCGATCTCGTCGTCGCCGAGGCCGTGCGCGCGCAGATAGCCGGCGGTCGAGCCGTAGCGCTCCGTGAGGCGCTGGAGCAGCGCCCTCATGACGGGTGCGGGCGATCGGGTGGCGAGATCCTCGAGGTGAACCGCTTCGGGATGCTGCGACCGCAGGTAGCCGACGATCCGCCGGTTGTGCTCCGGCGGCAGCAGACCCTCGGTGCGGGCGTAGTCGGCGACCACGGCCTCGATCTCCACCCCGGCGCCGGCGAGCGCGAGCGCGACGGTGACTCCGGTGCGGTCCTTGCCGACGGTGCAGTGCACGAGCACCGGCTGATCGGCCAGGATCCCCCGCACGACGTCGATCACGCCGTCCGCGGAGTCCTCGGCGAGCCGCCGGTACATCTCGTCGAGGCTGATGTCATCGGCGAAGAGGGCCGCCACCGAGCCCAGGAACAGCGGGACCCGCTGGGTGACGACATCCAGCCCGTCCACGCGACTGGGCGCGTACGCCACCTCGTCGTCGGCGCGCAGGTCGATGATCCGGCGCAGGCCCAGCGCGCCGAGCGCCCGCACGCCCGCGTCGTCGAGGCTGGCGAGGTTCCCAGAGCGATAGAGGACGCCGTGACGAGAGATCTTCTGTCCCGCCGGCAGGCCGCCCGTGTCGCGGAGGTTCACCGCGCCCGGGACGATCAGCTCGGCGGGGTCGGTCACCAGGCCGCCCCGGAGGCCGCGTCGCTGTCCTCCCCCGCGAGGTCGTCACGCGGCGGCACGCTGTAGCGGCCCGCGATCGCCACCCGGTTGAAGGCGTTGATCGACACCAGGATCCAGCTGAGCGCGACGTACTCCTTCTCGCTCAGGACGGCTCCCACGCTGTCGTACACGTCGTCGGCCACACCCTCCTCGTGGATGTAGACGAACGCCTCGGCCAGCTCGAGGCCGGCGCGCTCGCGGTCGGAGAACACCCCGGATTCGCGCCACACCGGCAGCTGCGCCAGGACGTCGGCGCTGATCCCCGCGGCGACAGCGCGCTCGACGTGCACCCGCACGCAGTAGGCGCACCCGTTCAGCTGCGACGTGTGGATCTGGACGAGCTCCTTGAGCCGGGCGTCGATGCCGCCCTCAGCGGCGATACCGCCGACGCTCTTCGAGAAGGCGGCGAGCGCCTGGTAGGCCGGCGGAGCCGAGCGAGACAGGTGGACACGCCGTTCATGCGTCATGCCGAAAGCCTACCCACGCCGCCCCGCGCCGGGCCGGACGGCCGGGTGCGAGACAATGGCCGGGTGAGCGAACCCATCGACGAGTTCTCCTTCCTGCCCGAACAGGCCGCCGACGCCGGCATCGACCGCCCGCTTCCTCGCGGCGAGCGCCTGACCTTGACGCTTCCCGACGGCCGTGTGCTGAGCGCGCTGCGCTACGCGCCGCCGTCTGATCCGGATGCCGCTCCCGTCGTCACGTTCCTCCATGGCGCCGGCCTCAACGCCCACACCTGGGACACCACGATCCTCGCTCTCGGGCTGCCGGCGCTGGCGATCGACCTCCCCGGCCACGGCGATTCCTCGTGGCGCCCCGACCTCGCGTACGTCGGCCGGAGCCTCGCCCCCGACGTGGCCGCGGGCATCGAAGCGTGGACCGAACGACCGCAGGTGCTGGTGGGCCAGTCCCTCGGCGGACTGACCGCGGCGGCGGTCGCGGCATCCCGTCCCGATCTCGTCCGAGAGCTCGTCGTCATCGACATCACCCCCGGCATCGACCCCAGCGCGGGCCCGTCGCAGATCCGCGAGTTCTTCGCCGGCCCCACGGACTGGGCGTCCCGGGACGAGCTCGTCGACCGGGCCCTCGCGTTCGACCTCGGCGGCGGGACGCGGAGGAAGGCCGAGCGCGGCGTCTACTTCAACTCCCGCATCCGCCCAGACGGACGGGTGGAGTGGAAGCACCACTTCGCCCACCTCGCCGCGGCGGCCGCAGCCATGCCCGCTCCGCCCGCCGACGCCGCAGCCGGTGAGCCCGATGCCGTCGCGGCGGTCCTCGGCGAAGCGGGGTGGCACGACCTGGATGCCGCGCAGGCGCCCCTCACCCTCATCCGCGGCGAGCGCGGCTACGTCACCGCCGCTGACACGGAGCAGTTCACCGCGCGTCTTCCCGAGGCCTCTGTCGTCAGCGTGCCGGCCGGCCACAACGTGCAGGAGGAGGTCCCCGTCGAACTCGGGGAGCGTCTTCGCACTCTCGCGGGGAACGATTAACGCTTCTATTGCGTTCCGGGTTGCGGGTTCTCCGTCGGAGCCCGCTGTTACCTAGGCTTTGTCTACCCGCCCGGATCGCCGTCCCCCAGGACCGACCCGGTTCCGCACCGCCGCGGACTCCCTCCGAAAGGACCTCCATGCTTCGTCGCCCCGCCCTCGCCGCGACCGCTCTCCTCGCCGCCGGCGCCCTGCTCCTGAGCGCGTGCAGCCCCGGCGAGACCCCGACGCCGACCGTGACGGCAGAGCCCGACCCCGACGCGTCGGCGGTGATCCGGCTGGTGCTCGAGCCGCGCAACCTCGACATCCGCCAGACGGCGGGTGCGGCGCTGGACCAGATCCTGGTCGACAACATCTACGAGGGCCTCGTGGCGCGCACTCCCGAGCAGGAGATCGTCGGCTCGCTCGCGACCGACTGGAACGTGTCGGCCGACGGCCTGACCTACACCTTCGACCTGCAGGAGGGCGTGACCTTCCACGACGGCCAGCCGCTCACGCCGCAGGACGTGGTGTGGTCGCTGACGACCCGCAAGACCGACCCGGAGTGGAGCGAGTCCTCGCGACTGGCCAACGTGGCCTCGATCACCGCGGAGGGCCAGCAGATCACGCTGACGCTCACAGAGCCCGACTCCAGCCTGCTGTGGAACCTCACCGGTCGCGCCGGGCTCATCTTCAAGGAGGGCGACACCGTCGACTACAGCACGGCGGCCAACGGCACCGGGCCGTTCGTGCTCGAGGACTGGGCGCAGGGCGCCAGCATCACGTTCTCGCGCAACGAGGAGTACTGGGGCGAGACCGCCGGAGTGGCGGAGGTCGTCTTCGACTACATCCCCGACAACCAGGCGGCCCTCAACGCCGCCCTGGCCGGGGAAGTCGATGTCGTGACCGGCTTCGACGCGAACCTCCGCGAGCAGATCGAGGCCGACGGCGGCTTCGTGCTCGAACTCGGCCCGTCGACCGACAAGGGCACGCTCGCGTTCAACCAGGAGAGCGGGCCGCTGGCCGACAAGCGCGTGCGCCAGGCCATCCGCCAGGCGATCGATCACGACGCGATCATCGACGCCCTCGGCTCGGGCGAGACGATGTACGGCCCCATCCCGTCGCTGGACCCCGGCTACGAGGACCTCGCCGATGTCGCGCCCTACGATCCCGAGGCGGCGCGCGCACTGCTCGAGGAGGCCGGTGTCGATGACCTCGAGCTGACCCTCACCATCCCGAACTTCTACTCGACCACGATCCCGCAGGTGCTGGTGTCTGATCTCAACGAGGTCGGCATCACGCTCGAGGTCGAGTCGGTCGAGTTCTCCACGTGGCTCAACGACGTCTACATCAACCGCGACTTCGACCTCAGCTTCGTGCTGCACACCGAGGCGCGGGACTTCGAGAACTGGGCCAACCCGGACTACTACTTCACCTACGACAACGCCGAGGTGCAGGACCTCTACGCGCAGTCGCTGGCCGCGACCGACGAGGGCGAGTCCGAGCAGCTGCTGGCCGACGCCGCCCGGATCGTGTCGGAGGACGCCGCAGCCGACTGGCTGTACAACGGGGCCTCGGTCGTGGCGGTCGGCACTAACATCACCGGTATGCCGTCGATCAACGTCAACGAGCGCCTCAACCTGTCCGAGCTGGGCAAGAGCGACGGGTGATCCGGTACGCGCTGACGCGACTCGCCCTGCTCCTGCTGGGCCTGATCGTCGCCAGCGTGCTGATCTTCCTGACGCTGAGAGTGCTGCCGGGCGACGTCGCACAGCTGATCGCGGGGGTCAACGGCACGCCGGAGCAGGTCTCGGCGATCCGTGAGCGACTCGGCCTGAACCAGTCGCTTCCCGCGCAGTACCTCGACTGGATCGGCGGCATCTTCCGAGGCGACCTCGGCACGTCGCTGCTCACCGGCTCCACTGTGGTGAGCGAACTGGCGGAGAAGGCGCGGGTGACCGTGCCGCTCGGGGTGATGTCGCTGTTCATCGCGGTGCTGTTCGCCGTGCCGCTCGGCGTGCTCTCGGCCATGCGCCGGGGCCGGGGCGACGGCACGGCGCTGAGCGTCGGCGCGCAGACCGTCGCCGCCGTGCCCGTGGTCTGGGCCGGGATGATGCTCGTCGTCGTGTTCGCCGTCTGGCTCGGCTGGCTCCCCGCGCAGGGCTTCCCCCGCGCGGGATGGCAGGATCCGTGGGCTGCGCTGCGCGCGCTCATCCTCCCGGCCCTCACGATCGGGATCGTCGAAGGCGCCATGCTGATGCGCTTCGTCCGCTCGGCCACGCTCGAGGCGGTCGGACAGGACCACGTCCGCACCGGCGCCGCGAAAGGCCTGACCCGCAACGCGGCGCTGGTGCGCCACGGCCTTCCCGACGTGGGTCTCTCGGTCATCACGGTCCTGGGGCTGCAGGTGGCCGGCATCATCGTGGGCGCGGTCGTGATCGAGCAGCTGTTCACCCTCCCCGGCATCGGGCGGATGCTCGTCGCCGACGTCAGCACGCGCGATCTGCCCATGGTCCAGGGCGAGCTGCTGGTGCTGACCGGCTTCGTCCTCATCATCGGCTTCGTCGTCGACCTGGTGCACCGCCTGATCGACCCCCGGCAGCGGGAGGCGACATGACCCTCGGCAGCGCGCATCGCCCCAGACCCCACTGGGGCTCCGCCCCAGACCCCCGGCTTGCTGGCGCGCGCCAGGGGTGGTTCCGCCGGCTCTGGCGTCTCTCCACGAGCAGGTTCGGCATCATCGTGGTCGCCGTCGTGCTCGCCACCGCCCTCGTCTCGCTGGTGTGGACGCCGTTCGATCCGCAGCAGGTCGAGATATCGAACCGCTGGGCGACGCCGGGCTGGCCCCACCTGCTGGGGACGGACGGCACGGGCCGCGACATCCTGAGCCTGCTCATGGCCGGGTCCCGCACCACCGTGCTCGTCGCCGTGGGCGCCGGGCTCGTCGCGACCGTCGTCGGCATCGCGCTCGCCGCCCTCGGAGCCCTCACGGCACGCTGGCTGCGCGAATCCGTGGCGGTGTTCGTCGACATCCTGATCGCGTTCCCGGTGCTGATCATCGCCATGATGATCTCGGCGGTCTGGGGCGGGTCGCTCTGGGTCGTGATCTGGTCGGTGGGCATCGGTTTCGGCGTCAACATCGCCCGCGTCACCCGTCCCGAGCTGCGCCGCGTCCTGCGGAGCGACTTCGTGCTCGCCGGCCGGGCCTCGGGGCTCACCCCGGGTCAGAACCTCGTGCACCATCTCCTGCCCAACGTGGCCCCGGTCTTCATCGTGCAGCTCTCGTGGGGCATGGCGGTCGCCGTGCTCGCCGAGGCCGGGCTGTCCTATCTCGGCTTCGGCGCACCCGTGACCGAGCCGTCGTGGGGTCTGCTGCTGGCCGAGCTGCAGCAGTTCATCACGGTGCATCCGCTCTCGGTGGTGTGGCCTGGGCTCGCGATCACCCTGACGGTCCTGGGCCTGAACCTGCTCGGCGACGGGCTGCGCGAGGCGACCGATCCCACCCTCAGCCACGCGCGCGGCGCCGCGCGCGTCGCCCGCACCCACGTGCCGGAGGTGGTGGCATGAGCCTCGAGGTGCAGGACCTCACGATCGACGTCGGCGGGCGCCGCGTGGTCGACGGCGTCTCGTTCTCGGTGCCCGACGGAGCGCGGGTGGGGCTGATCGGCGAGTCCGGGTCCGGCAAGTCGCTGACCGCGCTCGCGGTGCTCGGCCTCCTGCCCGACGGAGCGAGCGCGGGCGGCAGCATCCGCTGGAACGGGCGCGAGCTGCTGGGCCTGCCCGATCGCGAGCTCGCGCAGCTCCGCGGCGACGAGATCGGCATGGTCTTCCAGGAGCCGCGCACCGCCCTGAACCCGATCCGGACGGTGGGCCGTCAGATCGCCGAGTCGATCCGCATCCACGAAAAGGCTTCGAAACGGGATGCCGCCACCCGCGCCGTCGCCGAGGCCTCCCGGGTCGCCCTCCCCGATCCCGAGCGCATCGTGGGGCGGTTCCCCCACCAGCTCTCCGGTGGTCAGCGCCAGCGCGTGGCGATCGCGATGGCCCTCGCCTGCCGACCGCGGCTGCTGATCGCCGACGAGCCGACGACGGCGCTCGACGTCACGATCCAGGCGGAAATCCTCGAGCTGCTCCTCTCGCTCGTCGAGGACGACGGGATGTCGCTCGTGTTCATCACGCACGACCTCGCCGTGCTGTCGCAGATCGCGACCCATGGGGTGGTGCTCGACGAGGGCCGCGTCGTCGAAGATGCTCCGGTGCAGCAGCTGCTGACATCACCGGCGTCGCCCATCACCCAGGCCCTGCTGCGCGATGCGACGGCGACGCTGTGGCGTCCCGGCGAAGGGGGCTCCCGATGACCGAGTTCCTAGTCCGCGGGCGCGGGCTGACGCGGCGCTACCCGGCGCCGCGGCGGCGAATGTTCGAGAGCCGCTCGTACACGACCGCGCTCGACGACGCCGACATCGACGTGCGGGCGGGATCGGCCGTCGGCATCATCGGCGAGTCCGGGTCGGGCAAGTCCACGCTCGTCCGGCTGCTGCTCGGGCTGGACACCCCCACCGCGGGCACCGTGGAGATCGACGGACGGCGGGTGGATGCCGCGGCCGGCGCCCGGTCGCTGCACTGGCTCCGCCGGCAGACCGGGATCGTGTTCCAGGATCCGTACTCGTCGCTGGACCCCCGCATGAGCGTCGGGCGCATCGTCGGCGAGCCGCTGTGGGCACTGGGGATCGACGGGGACCACCGCGCCCGCGTGCGGGAGGTCCTCGCGGACGTCGGCCTGGAAGCCGACATGGCCGAGCGGTTCCCGCACGAGTTCTCGGGCGGCCAGCGTCAGCGGATCGCGCTCGCGCGGGCGCTGGTGCACCGGCCGCGGCTGCTGGTCGGCGACGAGCCGCTCTCGGCGCTCGACGTCACGGTGCGCGCGCAGATCCTCGCGCTGCTCGGCGAGCTGCGCCGCCGCGACGGCCTCACGCTGCTGCTCGTGTCGCACGACATCGGCGTGGTGCAGAACCTGTGCGACGAGGTCTTCGTGATGAAGGACGGCCGCGTGGTCGAGGAGGGACCGACCGAGAAGGTGCTGCTGCAGCCGCAGGTCGCGTACACGCGTCGCCTGCTCGCATCGATCCCGGTGATCGATCCCGGACCGGCGCTGCCTTGACCTCGATGGGGCTCCGCCCCAAACCCCCGGCTTGCTGACGCGCGCCCCGAGGCGGCGTCGGCGGCTCCCGCTAGCCTCGGAGCATGGCCCCCGCGATCGTCCCCCCGTACCTGCTCGCACGCATCGCCGCCGTGCAGGAGCCCACGTGGGCGCACGCCGCCCAGGCCGCCCGGTCGACTCTCGCGGCCCCGCGGCCCTACCGGCCCGAACGCTCGCGCCTGCGCCTGTCGATCGAGGACGGCACGACGCTCGTCGCCGAGGCGACGCCCGCCCCCGACCGCGAGATCTCCGACGCCGAGCGGCGCGAGGTGCTTCCCGGGGTCCGCGTCCGCGGCGAGGACGACTCCGCCTCCGGCGACGCGGCCGTCGATGAGGCGTTCGACGGCCTCGGTGCGACCTTCGACTTCCTGTACGACGCATTCGGCCGCAACAGCCTCGACGGCGCCGGCGGCGGGCTGCGTGCGACGGTCCACTACGGACGGGACTACGACAACGCGTTCTGGAACGGCGAGCGCATGGTCTTCGGTGACGGCGACGGCGAGGTCTTCTCGGGCTTCACCGGCTCTGTCACCGTGATCGCGCACGAGCTCGCCCACGGCGTGATCGAAGACGAGGGCGGCCTGGTCTATCAGGGCCAGTCCGGGGCGCTCAACGAGTCCATCGCCGACGTGTTCGGGGCTCTGACCGAGCAGCACCTGCGGGGCCAGGACGCCGATGAGGCATCGTGGCTCATCGGCGAGGGCATCTTCACGGACGCGGTCGAGGGCCGCGCGCTGCGCTCGCTGGCCGCTCCGGGAACGGCGTACGACGATGATGTGCTCGGGCGCGACCCGCAGCCCGCGCACATGCGCGACTTCGTCGTCACCGCCGACGACAACGGCGGCGTGCACATCAATTCCGGCATCCCGAACCACGCCTTCTACCTCGTCGCGACGGCACTGGGCGGCCGCGCGTGGGAGCGTGCCGGGCTGATCTGGTACCGCGCGATCACGACGGAAACGCTGCCGTCGACCGCGGACTTCGCCACGTTCGCACAGGCCACCCTGGCGGCGGCCGCGGCGGAGTACGGTGAGGAGTCGGAGGAGGTCGCCGCCATCCGCGCCGCGTGGACAGGCGTCGGCGTGATCGAGGATGGATCAGACACCCAGGCCCGAGACCGACCCGAGGTCTCCGCGGGAGCCGGGCTCCACACGGAGCCCTGAGCGCGACAGCGCGCCCGTCGAGGTCGCCGTGACGCGCAGCGGCGGTTTCGCCGGGATGACCCGCCGGTGGAGCGCCGTCCCTCCGCCCGCTCAGGCGCCCGAGTGGATGGCGCTCATCGCGCAGTGCCCGTGGGATGCCGCGCCCGCCGCGCCCGGACGCGATGACGCGCCCCGCGAACCCTCGGCCGGTGCCGACCGCTTCACCTGGTGGATCCACGTCCGGCTCGGCGAGGCCTCCGAGCGCGAGGCGGAGCTCCCCGATCAGGATCTCGTCGGGGCGTGGCGCGAACTGGTCGACGCCGTGCGGGCGTGGAACCGGGCTGCGCGGCGCTGAGCCGGCTCAGCGGCCGAACAGCTTCTTCCGCTTCTTCACCGGCTTGAGCTCCTTCTGCAGGTAGATCGTTCCCAGCCAGCGGCCGAACTTGAAGCCGACGCGACCCATCCGCCCGACCTCGACGAAGCCGAGCTTCTCGTGCAGGGCGACCGAGCCCTCCGCGCCCTTGTCGCTGATGACGGCGACCATCTGGCGGATGCCCTTCTCCTCGCACGCCGCGATCAGCGCCACGAGCAGAGCCTTGCCGAGACCCTTGCCGGTGGCCGCATGCCCGAGGTAGATCGAGTTCTCGACCGAGTACCGGTACGCGGACTTGCTCGACATCGGCTGCACGAGCGCATAGCCGAGGATCTGGCCGGACGGCGACTCGGCGACGAGGAACGGCAGCTCGAGCTTGCGCAGCATCGCGAGCTTCTCGCGCCACTGCGCGAGGGACCACCGCTTCTCGTCGAAGGTCACGACCGAGTTGGTGACGTAGTGGTTGTAGATCTCGCGGATGTCGGGGAGGTCACCGTCGACGACCGGCCGGATCTCATAGCTGAAGGGACGCTCCGGCTCCGGTCGGCGGCGCAGGTGCATGGGAAGCTTCCGGCGATCCCGGTCGTACTCCTCCTCCAGCATTCCGACAGCCTACGCGTCGGCGCCGAGCGCCCAGTCGACCGGCGCGGCGCCCTGCTGGACGAGCAGGGCGTTCGCGCGGGAGAACGGTCGCGACCCGAAGAAGCCGCGGTGCGCCGAGAGGGGCGAAGGGTGCGCGGACTCGATGATCGGCGTCGATCCGAGCAGCGGGCGCAGGGCCGCGGCATCCCGTCCCCACAGGATGGCGACGAGCGGGCCGTCCTGCTCGACGAGCGTGCGGATCGCGTGCTCGGTGACCTTCTCCCATCCCCAGCCGCGATGGGATGCCGGCTGCCCCGGCGCGACGGTGAGCACGCGGTTCAGCAGCATGACGCCCTGGTCGCTCCAGGCCGAGAGATCGCCGTGCGGCGCGGGCGGGATGCCGAGATCGGCCTCGAGCTCGCGGTAGATGTTCACCAGGCTCCGCGGCAGCGGGCGCACGTCGCGATCGACGGCGAAGGACAGGCCGATCGGATGCCCCGGCGTCGGGTATGGATCCTGCCCCACGATCAGCACCCGCACGGCCGACGGCGGCCGCTGGAACGCCCGGAGGACGTTCGCGGCGTCGGGCAGGAAACCGCGCCCGGCCGCTACCTCTGCGCCGAGACGCTCGTCGAGCGCGGCGATGTCGGACGAGACGGGCGCCAGCGCGGTCGCCCACTCCGGATCGATGCCCGCACGGTCGGCGAGCGGGGTCTGCGTCATCGCGCGCGGCCGACGGCGGTCGTCATGACGAGCTCGGAACCGCCGTCCACCGCGACGCTCTCGAACGCGACGGCGACCGAGGTGAGATCGGCCAGCGACTCCACGTGCGTGCCCCCGCACGGGATGCGCACTTCAGCCCCGGGAAGTTCGCACACCCACGTGCGGCGGTCGGCCAATGCCGGACCCGCGGCCTCGATGCGGACGGCGCCGCCGGCGGCGATCCACTCCCACAGCCGCGCGTTCACGCGCGCCGCGAGAGCGTCGAGGTCGGCGAGGTGCTCGGGATCGAAGCCCTTGCGTCGCAGCGACTTGCCGATCCGGTACACGTCGCGCGACCCGTCCGGAAGGATGCGCGACTCCTGGATCGCGAGCGCGTCGAACGCGGGAGCGCCCAGCGCATCGACCGGCGTCTCCTTGCGCCAGGCATCGGCCAGAGCGGCATCCAGCGCGAGCGAGGCGAGGTGGCAGCCGGTGTGCCCGGCCGAGAGGGCGTGGCGGTACGCGGCATCCGCTTCGGTTCGCACGCTCTCGCCGACGGCCAGGCCGTCGGCGGCGACGAGGTGCGCGACGACGAACGTCCACCCCTCGGTGCCGGTGCGGACGGGCACGTCGCGTCCGAGCAGCAGCGACTCTCCGTTCCACGCACCGACGACGACATCCAGCACCGGCCACTCCCGGTCGCCGGTGCGGAGCACGCCGCGATCGGCGGGCTGGTCGGGCCAGGCGGTGTCGACGGGGTGCAGAGCGGTCACGTCGAGGATGACCGCAGCACGGCCGTCCCCGGCATCCGCGACGTGCACGACCGTGCCGGAGGACGCGGTCGCCCCCTGCGGGTAGGTGATCGCGGTCGGCCGCAGGTGCGTCACGACAGGTCGCCGTCGGTGCGGGAGCGCAGCGGGCCGCGCGCGAGCAGGTGCTGCGCGGACTGCGCGACCGGGCGCATGGTGATGAGGTCGAGGTTCACGTGGCCGGGCGTCCCGAGGGCGTAGGTGATGACGTCCGCGACGTCGTCCGCGGTCAGCGGCGCCTCGACGCCCTCGTACACGCGCTCCGCGGCGACGGTGTCGCCCCCGAGCCTGTTGGCGGTGAACTCCTCGGTGTGCACCATGCCCGGCGCGACCTCGATCACCCGGATCGGCTCGCCGTTCAGCTCGAGACGGAGGGCGTGGGCGAGCATCGCCTCGCCCGCCTTTGCCGCGTTGTAGCCCGATCCCCCGGCGTACGCGGTCTGCGCGGCCGTCGAGGTCACGAACACCGTGTCTGCATGGCCGTCGGCCGTGGCGGCGCGGCGCAGCTGAGGCAGCAGCGCCGAGACCAGGCGCTGCGCGGAGAGCACGTTGACGTCGAACATCCACCGCCAGTCCTCGACCCGGCCGTCCTCGACCCGGTCGGCACCGCGGGCACCGCCGGCGACGTGGACGAGCGAGTGCGCTCCGCCGGTCTCCGCGACGAAGGCGGCGAGCGCCTCGACGTCGGCGTCGACGGTCAGGTCGGCGGCGAACGCGACGGCGCCCGTCTCGGACTCGAGCCGGGCGAGCCGGTCGGCACGCCGCGCGACCGCCACGACATCCCAGCCACGAGACCGCAGCTGCCGGGCCGTCGCCTCGCCGATCCCCGAGCTCGCCCCGGTCACCACTGCACGTCTGATCGTCATGCCTCCACGCTACCCATCGCCTCGTGCGATCCGGCGCGCGGGCAGCCGGCGAGGTTACGTCACATTTCCCTTCCGTTGTTGACAAGGCGGCGTCATCCGTACTGTCGATCCGGTGAGGGATCCTCCCCCGCCTCATACGAACCCGCAGGAGCATGCCGTGTCCGCACCCGAGAACTGGCGTTTCGAGACCAAGCAGATCCACTCCGGCGCGCAGCCGGATCCGGTGACGAAGGCTCGCGCCACGCCGATCTACCAGACCACCTCCTACGTGTTCGACAACGCCGATCACGCAGCGAACCTGTTCGCGCTCGCCGAGTTCGGCAACATCTACACGCGCATCCAGAACCCCACGCAGGCCGTGGTCGAAGAGCGCCTCGCGGCCCTCGAGGGCGGCACGGGAGCACTCCTGGTGGCCAGCGGCCAGGCGGCCGAGACCTTCGCGGTGCTCAACATCGCCGAGGCGGGCGACCACATCGTCTCGTCGTCCTCGATCTACGGCGGCACCTACAACCTCTTCAAGTACACCCTCGCCAAGCTCGGCATCGAGACGACCTTCGTCGAGAACCAGGACGACCCCGAGGAGTGGCGCGCCGCGGTCCGCCCCAACACCAAGCTGTTCTTCGCCGAGACGATCGGCAACCCGAAGATCAACGTCCTCGACATCCGCACCGTCGCTGACGTCGCGCACGAGAGCGGCGTGCCCCTGATCGTCGACAACACGATCGCCACCCCGTACCTCATCAAGCCGTTCGAGCACGGCGCCGACATCGTCGTGCACTCCGCGACGAAGTTCCTCGGCGGTCACGGCACCGTCATCGGCGGCATCATCGTCGACGGCGGCACCTTCGAGTGGTCCAAGAACGTCGAGAAGTTCCCGGGGCTCACCCTGCCCGACCCAAGCTACCACGGCGCCTCGTACACGACCGCGGTCGGCGACGGCCTGGCCTACATCATCAAGGCCCGTGTGCAGCTGCTGCGCGACCTCGGTGCGGCCATCGCCCCGCAGAGCGCGTGGCTGCTCATCCAGGGCATCGAGACCCTGTCGCTGCGCATCGAGCGCCACGTGCAGAACGCGCAGGAGATCGCCGAGTGGCTCGAGAACCACAGCGACGTCGCCTCGGTGAACTACTCCGGTCTGCCGACGTCGCCCTGGTACGCCGCGGCGAACCACTACGCCCCCAAGGGCGTCGGCGCGGTGCTCTCGTTCGAGCTCAAGGGCGGCGTCGAGACCGGGCGCGCGTTCGTCAACTCGCTGTCGCTGTTCAGCCACCTCGCCAACATCGGCGACGTCCGCTCGCTCGTCATCCACCCCGCATCGACGACCCACTCGCAGCTCACCCCCGAGCAGCAGCTGACCGCCGGTGTCACGCCGGGCCTGGTGCGCCTCTCGGTGGGCCTCGAGAACATCGATGACCTCAAGGCCGACCTCGAGCAGGCGCTCGCGGCCGCCCGTCGCGTGTCGGAGGCGGCGCGCGCGTAGCCCCGGCTTAGAAGACGATGGATGCCTCGACCCCGCCGGGTCGGGGCATCCGTCGTCTGTACGGGTGGATGCGGACAGGGGGGATAACCCGAAGCGATGACTCCGGCTGCCTCGGAGGCGCTCGCGAACGCGCGCCCCTACCGTGGAGACATGACCTCACCGCTTCCGCAGCGCGTCCCCATCGCGCGGCCGGCCACGCTCGCCGGAGCCGTCGCCCATCTGTTCGCCCTCGGGTGGGCAGGACCCCTGGTGCTCGGGGCGATGTTCGGCCTGCTCGCGGGATCCATCCCGCTCGTGGTCGTGTTCGGCATCGGCCTGCTCGGCGTCGTCGCCTTCGCCTACCTGCTGTTCGGGCTCAGCTGGCTCGAGACCGCCCGCATCGGCGGACTGTACGGCGTCGATCTGCCGGCCCGCCGCCTGCGGCGCAGCGACAAGACCGGCTTCGGGGGCTTCGTCCACACGATCTGGCTGCAGCTCATCGACGCCACCTCGTGGCGGGCGATGGCCAACGTGATCATCTCGACGGTGCTCGGCCTCATCGCGATCGGCGCCCTCGGGCTGGTCGCATCCGGGCTGGTGGGGGCCTTCGCTCCCCTCTACGCCGACTCCGCCGCGGTCTCGCTCGGCCGCACCGACCTGATGCTCCCCGTCGCGTGGGCGCCCGTCGGCGGTGTCACGATCGCCTTCCTCGGGCTCGCCGCCATCGTCGGGCTCGCCCTTCTGCACGGGCTCATCTCGCGCTCCGTGATGATCCCGTCGCGCGAGCAGCACTTCGCCGAGGTGGCGCAGGCGTCGAGCACGCAGCGGGCCGGCGCCGTGCGGGCGGCGGAGGTCGAGCGCACTCGCATCGAACGCGACCTGCACGACGGCATCCAGCCCCGCCTCGTCTCGGTGGGCATGACCCTGGGCCTCGCCCAGCAGAAGGTCGACGACGATCCTGCGGCCGCGAAGGCGCTGATCGCGGAGGCCCACACCTCGACGAAGGCGGCCATCACGGAACTGCGGCAGCTGGCGCGCGGCATCCACGCCTCCGTGCTCGATGACCGGGGACTCGATGCCGCCCTCTCGGCCCTCGCGGCTCGCTCCCACATCCCTGTGCTGCTCGACGTGCGTCTCACCCGGAGGTGCAGTGCGGTGACCGAGGCCGCGGTGTACTTCGTGATCGCCGAGTCGCTGACGAACGCGGCCAAGCACTCGCGGGCCTCGGAATGCCGCGTGCTCGTGCGCGAGCGCGACGGCGGCGCGCTGTGGGCGCGCATCGAGGACGACGGCATCGGCGGCGCCCACGTCACGCCCGGCGGAGGCCTCGACGGCATCTCGAACCGCGTCGTCGCCGCGGGCGGCACCTTCCGTCTCGACAGCCCCGTCGGGGGCCCCACCCTGGTGGAGGTGAGCGTCCCGTGCGCATCCTGATCTGCGAAGACTCGGTCCTGCTCCGCGAGGGCATGGCACGCCTGCTGGAGGATGCCGGGCACCAGGTGGTCGCCGCCATCCCGGACGCCGCGACCCTCGACGAGGCCGTCACCGACCACGCCCCCGACCTGTGCATCCTCGACGTGCGACTGCCGCCGACGTTCACCGACGAGGGAATCCGAGCCGCGCTGCGCCTTCGCGAGGCCAACCCTCACCTGCCCGTGCTCGTGCTCTCGCAGTACGTCGAGGAGCGCTACGCCGCAGACCTGATCGGCGGACGCGGCGGGGCCCTGGGCTATCTGCTGAAGGACCGCGTGGCCGACGTCTCGGAGTTCCTCGAGTCGGTCGATCAGATCGCCGCCGGCGGCACCGTGCTCGACCCCGAGGTCGTCGCGCAGCTGCTCGGACGCCGGCAGGTCGACACGCGGATGCAGCGGCTCACGGCGCGGGAGTCGACCGTGCTGGCGCTCATCGCCGAGGGGAAGTCCAACCAGGCCATCGCACGCACGCTCCACCTCTCCGAGGGCAGCGTCGAGAAGCACATCACGGCGGTCTTCCAGAAGCTCGGTCTCGAGCAGGACGACTCGGGCAACCGGCGGGTGCTGGCAGCCCTCGCCCACCTCGAACACGGCGGTTCGCCGCAGACAGGAGCATGACGTGTCCACCAGCGACCTCACCCCGCCGGTTCACCCCGAGGCGGGCTCACCGCCCACGCCACCTCCCCCGCCCGCCGTCGGACCGACCCCTCCCACGGGCGCCGTCGGTCAGGTTCCGCCCGCCGCCCCGGGCCAGGGATCATCGGCGGGCCGCACCATCGCCATCCTTGCCGCCGCCCTCGGCGGCCTGGTCGCGGTCGTGACGATCGGCGGGGCCGCGATCGCGACCGTCGACTCGGCGAACAGCGACAGCGTCACGCGCACGCTCGACGTCGACGGGATCACCGAGCTCGACATCGAGGCCGCGGCAGGGACGCTCGACGTCGCGTTCGGCGACGTCGACGAGGCCGTGCTCGACATCTCGAGCGGACCCGGCCGCGGCGACTGGACGT
Source organism: Microbacterium sp. Root166 (assembly GCF_001427145.1). Lineage (GTDB taxonomy): Bacteria > Actinomycetota > Actinomycetes > Actinomycetales > Microbacteriaceae > Microbacterium. The sequence continues at coordinate 105,917 of NZ_LMGL01000004.1, read as the reverse complement.
TCGACAGCGACGGCGACACGCTGACGCTGGCGACCCCCGACCGGGGATGGTTCGACAATTGGCTGCTCGGGGGCTGGGGAAGCGGTTCGACGCGCGCGACCCTGACGCTGCCGCAATCGCTCGAGGGTCGTCTCGACGCCGGATTCAGCCTGGCCGCCGGCCGCCTCACGGTGGACGGCGAGTTCGGCGAGGTCGAGCTGGTCGTGGCCGCAGGGGATCTTGCGATCGAGGGCTCTGCCGACGAGCTGAGCGCGGATGTGTCCGCAGGTCGCGCCGAGGTGGAGCTGGACGGTGTCTCGACCGCCGACCTCACCGTCCAAGCCGGCGCGATGGTCGCCCGCTTCACCGGTACCGCGCCGACCGCGACGGTGATCGACGTGAGCGCGGGCAGCCTCGACCTGAGGGTCCCCGAGGGCGCGTACGACGTGAACATCGACTCGTCTGCGGGCAACGTCCGCAACGATCTGGAGTCGTCCAGCTCGTCGGACAACGTCATCGAGGTGTCGATCTCGGCGGGTAGCGTGTCGCTCCGCGCCGAGTGACCGGTGTCGGGCGGGGGCTCAGCCGGCGTCCCACCAGCGCAGCACCCGCAGCGCCCGCAGGGTGACCCAGCGGCTCGGAAACCCCTCGCCCTCATCCTCGAGGCCGAAAAGCGTCGGTCCCTGGTGGGTGTTCTCGAGCGGGAAGAGGCCGTTCGGCAGTCGCTTGGCGCGCACCAGCTCGACCGCCTCGGCGCATCGGGGGTCGCGCTCGGGCCTCGCCTGCCGGAAGTACTCCAGCGCCCGCAGCACGTCGCAGTACCAGCGCACCGGCGCGGAGAGCATCGTCAGCCGGAGGTCGGCGACCTCGCCCGTGCTCTTGCGCCGGAACAGCTGCCGTTCGAGCAGGTACTCCTCTCCCCGCCGCCGGGCGGCGCGGAGCTCGTCCGAGCCGCCCGTCCTCTGCTCCCATGCCCACAGGCCCTCGAGGGCGTTGATCGTCGAGTGGAAGGAGCCAGGCGTCGCCGGGTTCTCCTCCCAGCAGTTCCAGCCGCCGTCGTGGTGCTGCGTGCCGAGCACGGTGGCGGCGATCGGGGCGGCGTCCTCGCCGAAGTACGCACCCACCACGAGGGCGATGCCGTTGATGCACGGCTCGATCTCGCCCTGGAAGTAGAGCTCGCCGTTGTACTCCCATCGTGCGTTCTCGCGCACGAGGGAGAGCGCGCGGCGGGCCTCGGGAGAGTCAGGGTCGAGCCCGTACTCGACCAGCGACTGCAGCGAGAAGTGGGTCGACGACCACGCGTCGAAGAACGGCCGCTCCTCATCCGCCCAGCCGGGCCGATAGGTGCCGCCGTCCCACAGTCCGTCGGCGCCCTGCTCGGCGAGGAGCCTCGCACCCCAGCCCTCGGTCGCGACGCGCGCACGCTCCGCCGCCGCGGCGTCGGCCGGGGCATCCGTCAGATCGCGCATCACCTGCCAGCGGATCGCGGGGTCGCCCTGCATCAGGTACTCGATGACGTCCATGCCACGCATGCTAGACCGGCCTGGAGACACCGGCCCCCGCCCGCTCATAGGGTGGCCGCGTGGGCTCGGACTCGGATGCGGCCAGGATCGCCGCGGTGTACGACGACTTCGGGCGCCGCTGGGCGCGCAGGACGTCGCCGCTGTACGAGGATTGGGCGCTCGGGATCGCATCGGACCCGGAACTGCTGGACCGGCTCGCCGCACTGGCCCCGGCGAAGCGCCAGCCGAACCTCGTGTTCGCCGGCGCGCGCTGGGCCGGCTGCCCGCTGCGACCGTACGCCGAGATCCGTTCGTGGCTGCTCGATCACTGGGACGCCGTCGTCACGGTCGGTGCGGAGCGGTCCGTCCAGACCAACGAGGCCAACCGCTGCGCGACATGGCTGCCGCCCCTGGCGAGGATCGACGGACCCATCGCTCTGCTCGAGGTCGGGGCGGCGGCGGGGCTCTGCCTGTTCCCCGATCGCTACAGCGTCGAGTACACCACCCCCGACGCGCCGCGGCGGATCGACCCGCCCGCCGGGCCGAGCGAGGTCGTGCTGTCGTGCGCGCTCGACACCGCGGCATCCGTCCCGAACCGCTATCCGGAGGTGGTGTGGCGCCGCGGGATCGACCTCGACCCGATCGACGTCGGCGATCCGGACGCCGTCGCGTGGCTCGCGAACCTCATCTGGCCCGGCCCCGACCACGACGCGCGGGCGGCGCGGCTGCGGGCTGCGGCGGCGATCGCTGTGACGGATCCGCCCGAGATCGTCCGCGGCGATCTGCTGGAGCGCGTGACGGATGTCGCGGCCGCCGCGCCCGCGGAGGCCACGCTGGTCGTGTTCCACAGCGCCGTGCTGCTGTACCTCGACGCCGCCCAGCGCGTGAGGTTCGCAGAGATCATGGCCGGCCTCGGCGCGGCGATCGGCCGCGACGTGGTGTGGCTGTCGAACGAGACGATCGGCACGCTGCCCGCGATCGACGCGCAGGTCCCGGCGGGAACGCCGACCGACCACCGCTTCGTCCAGACGTGGAACGGGCGCGCGATCGCGCTGGCGGGCCAGCACGGCGCGCACTACGAGACCGGCCCGTTCGCGCGCTGACCCGCCGCTTCGCGTAACAGTCCGGCCCACCCCGCACCGGCACGGGAGAATGGTCGGATGGACTGGCAGACCTCCGAAGACACCGTGCCCTCGGCACCGGTGACGGAGGCCGACGCCCGGCTTCTGCTCGGACGCCCGCCGGCGACCGGCGCCTGGCGCGACGGAGATCCGGTGGGCGAGCGGCGCTTCGCCTCGTTCGGATCGTTCCGCACCGAGGGCGGCCGTGAGCTCCCCGCCTACCGCCTGGCCTACGAGACGTGGGGCACCCTCAACGCCGAGCGCGACAACGCAGTGCTCGTCCTGCACGCCCTCACCGGCGACAGCCACGTCCGGGGCCCGGCCGGGCCGGGGCATCCGACGTCCGGGTGGTGGGACGACATCGTCGGACCCGGCGCCCCGATCGACACGGACCGCTGGTTCGTCATCGCGCCGAACATGCTCGGCGGCTGTCAGGGCTCGACGGGGCCCGCGAGCATCGCGCCCGACGGCTACGAGTGGGCGTCGCGGTTCCCGTACCTGACGATCCGCGACCAGGTCGCCGCCCAGGTGCGCCTGGCCGATGCGCTGGGCATCGACGTGTGGGCCGCGGTCGTCGGCGGCTCGATGGGCGGAATGCACGCGCTCGAGTGGGCCGCGGGCCTCCCCGACCGGGTGGCGCGGCTGGGCGTGCTGTCGGCGCCGCCGATCAACACCGCCGACCAGATCGCGCTGAACTCCGTGCAGATCGAGGCGATCCGCATCGACCCGCGCTTCCAGTCGGGCGAGTACTACGACTCCCCCGACGGAGACGGGCCGACGCGCGGTCTCGCACTCGCCCGCCGCATGGCGCTGCTGAACTACCGCTCGCCGACCGAGCTGAACCAGAGGTTCCAGCGCTCCTGGCAGTCGGGCGTGAGCCCTCTGGGGCACGGCGGCCGGTTCGCCGTCGAGTCCTACCTGGACTTCCACGGCAACAAGTTCACGCGCCGCTTCGACGCGAACTCGTACATCACCCTCGTCGAGGCGATGAACTCCCACGACGTCGGCCGCGACCGGGGCGGCATCGACGAGGCCCTCGCCCGGATCACGGCGACCACGCTCGTGCTGGGCATCGACAGCGACCGGCTGTTTCCCATCGACGGCCAGCACCGCATCGCGCGCGGGATCCCCCGCACCCTCGACGGCAGCAGCGCCGTCGTCCTCTCGAGCGACTTCGGCCACGACGGCTTCCTCATCGAGACCGCGGCGGTCGGCCGCCACGTGCGTCGCCTGCTCGAATCCTAGGCGTCAGTCCGAGCGCGAATACCGCCAGGGCAGGGCGCCGATCTCCAGGCGATGACGCGATGCGGATGCCGAGGCCTCGGCATCCGGTCCGTATTCGGCGTCGCCCTCCCACAGCAGCATCGGCCCCTCGGCGCCGCGTCGCGCGACGGACTGGAACCGCTCGAGCCCGGCCAGCCGCGCGGCATCGAGGACGGATCCGACGTCGGCGTGCTCGATGAGGCGGTGCAGGGTCACCCAGGTCGGGGGGTACAGCGTCAGTTCGCCGCGGCCGTGCCGGGCGAGGATGTCGGCGGGGCGCACCCACTGGGAGTCGACCGCCTCGTCCGCTGAGAGCGTCAGGTCGCCCTCAGGAGCCGCCGCGGCGAAGAACCACGTGCGGATGCGGGGAGCGACGCCCGTGGGCGGATTCCAGCACGAGAGCGCGACGAGAGCCTGGGGTGCCAGAACGAGGCCGCACTCCTCCTCGACCTCGCGCACGCCTGCGCGGCGGGCCACCGCCTCCTCCGTCTCGCCGGCATCGTGACGATCGGCGTCGTCGAGCTTTCCTCCCGGGAAGACCCAGGCGCCGGCGAACGAACCCCGGTCGGGGCGCTCGAGCAGCAGCACCTCGGGACCGTCACCGCCCTCGCGCAGGAGCACCACGGTCGCCGCGACGGGGATGCGCGCGTCTGAGTCGTCGTCGCCCGCGACGCCGTCGACGGCGTCCGCGAGGGCCTTCAGCGCACGATCTGGCGTCGGTCCGGGCATGCCCTCACCCTAAGCCCGGCCCGGTCGCGGGCGCCGTGAGGTCATCAGTTCGAAAGGACGACCCCGCGTGCCCGTTCGGAAGCCAGGCTGGCGAGGGCGAGGGCGAGACCGGCCAGTGCGAGGCCGACGCCCACCCATGCCGGCGCGATGAATCCCCAGCCCACCGCGATCACGACGCCGCCGAGCAGCGCTCCGAGACTGTTGCCGATGTTGAGGGCGGAGTGGTTGAGGGCGGCGGCGATGGACTGGTTGTCCTGCGCGACATCCATGAGCCTGGTCTGGATGGTCGGGCTGAGCACGGACGCGGTGAACCCGGTCAGGAAGACGAAGAGGCCGAGCGCCCAGATCCACTCCGACGTCAGCGCGAGCAGCGTGAGCACGACCGCGAGCCCGACGAGTCCGCCGACGAGCGTGCGCTTGAGATCGACGTCGGCGAGGTGGCCGCCGACGAGGTTGCCGATCGTCATGCCGAGCCCCATGAGCACCAGCACGATGGGCACCGTCCACTCGGGCGACCCGGCGATCTCGGTGACCATCGGGGCGACGTAGGTGTAGACGGCGAAGAAGCCGCCGAAGCCGATGGCGCCGACGCCGAGCGCCAGCCAGACCTGCCCGATCCGGAAGACCTTGAGTTCGGCGCGGAGCGTCCGCTGCGGGTCGCCCGGATGCTCGGGCACGAAGAATGCGATGAGCACCGTCGCCAGGGCGAAGATCGCCGTGACCACCATGAACGCGGCCCGCCATCCGACCTGCTGCCCGAGGTAGGTGCCCAGCGGCACCCCGACGACGTTGGCCACCGTGAGACCGGTGAGGACGAACGCCACGCCCTTGGCGCGCTGACCCGGACCGAGCACGTCGGCGGCGACGAGCGCGCCGATTCCGAAGTAGGCGCCGTGCGGGAGGCCTGCCAGCAGGCGCGAGACCGCGACCAGCTCGAACGTCGGCGCAAGGAACGTCAGCGCGTTGAACACGGTCAGGGCGAGGGCGAGCCCGATCATCACGCGATGTCGCGGGTACTTGGCCACCGCGCCGGCGATGGTCGGCGCTCCGATGACCACCCCCAGCGCGTAGAGGGTGATGAGCCAGCCGGCCTGGGCGATCGCGTCCTCGGAGCTGGAAGCCCACTGCGGGGCAAGCAGATCCGACGCGATGTTTGGCAGCAGGCCCATCACGACGAACTCGGTCATGCCGATGCCGAAGCTGCCGACGGCGAGGGAGAGGAGCGCCCACTTCGCCGCACCCCTCGTCAAAGTCGAGGAGGTCATCCGGTCATGCTAACGGCGGTCGGGGCATCCTGTCGAATCGATTCGAAACGCGTCGCGCAGAGCGCTGCGTCAGGCGTCGGACGACGGGCCCGACTGCTCGTCGATGGCCGCCTCGAGCCGCTCGACCTTGGCGTCGAGCTCGCCCGAGTAGCCGGGCCGGATGTCGGCCTTGAGCACCAGCGAGACGCGCGACCCGTATGCCTGCACCGCCTCGGTGCAGCGCCGCACGACATCGAAGACCTCGTCCCACTCCCCCTCGATCTCGGTGAACATCGAGGTCGTGCGGTGGGGCAGGCCGCTGTCGCGGACCACGCGCACGGCGGCGGCGACCGCGTCGTGGACGGAGCCGTCGGCGTTGCCGGTGCCGCCGGGGGCGACGGAGAAGGCGACGAGCATGGGAACCTCCGGGTTCTCGGGTGGTGCGGGTCAGGCGGATGCCTGGGGGCGATGGTTCGGCGGTGCGGGCAGGGCTCCGCCACGCGAGGCGAGCAGGCGCTGCGGTGCGCGGACCACGCGGACCACGGCCCACGCCATGAGCGCGATGAGCAGGGCGTTGCGTGCGGTCAGCACACCGGCGGCCAGGGCGTCGGCGACGATGAGCCGGTTGTACAGCAGCGGGTAGACGAGGTGTGTCAGCAGGGCGATCACGAGGGCGGCGACGGCCGGCATCCGCCAGCGTCGGCGGTCGATCACGAGCCCGAGCACGATCGGCGCGATGATCCAGGTCTGGAACTGCGGCGAGCCGACCTTGTTGGTCACGATGAAGGCCAGCACGAGCGCGAGGGCGAGCGCCGGGAAGAGCGCCGCGAACGACGCGCCGCGCCAGGCGCGCCACGCGCCGAGCGCCGCGACGGCGAGCACCGTGACCGCCAGCAGCGGCGTCATCGCCGCGATCACGGCGTCGACGTAGGGCCCGGTCACCTGGAAGGTCAGGATGCCGGAGTCGTAGTAGACGAACGCGTCGTCGACGCCGGCGACGGCCTGCCAGAGATACCACGCGGTCACGGGCGCCTCGAGCTGCAGGCCGCGACCGGTCTGTCCGGCGACGAAGCCGAATGCGTGGCGTGCGCCGCCGGCGGCCATCACGGCGATCAGGACTCCGGCGCTGACCGCGGCCGCCATCCCGACGAGCACCAGGCGGCGCCGGACCGCGATCACGGCGGCGGCCAGGAGCGCGGCCGGCCACACCTTGATCCACGTGGCGATCGCGAGCAGCGTGGCCGCGAGCGCGGGCCGCCCGATCAGCCAGAGGCAGCCGGCGATGGCGAGAGGCACCGTCACGGCGTCGAGGCGGTACATGCCGACGGGGCCGAGCAGAAGCGCGAACGCGAGCCAGAAGGCTGCGGCGAGGGTGCGCCCCGCCGACCGGCCGCGCCCCACCAGCAGTGCGAAGGCGAGGGCATCGAGCGCCGTGACCAGGACCGCCCACGCGATCTCGTACCCGGCGATCCACTCGAGGCCGAGGGCGAGCACGATCGGAGCGAGCGCGAGCTGCGGGTAGACCCACTGCTCCGTGACGCCGGGGATCGCTCCCCCGTCGGCCGCACCCCGCGCCCACGGCTCGTAGACGAGGTAGACGTCACCCATCGGAAGGTTGGGCTCGACGAAGCCGAGGAAGGCGGTGACCAGATGCACCAGCACGAACGCGACCCAGAGCCCCGCACGCCTCGACACGCGTTTCATCCTATTGAGGTCCCGGATCGCGCGCGGGCCGCGCGTCGGGCGTCACACCGCGTCGAGGGCCTCCGCGACCGAGCGCGGCAGCGCCTCGGCGACGTCCAGCGCCGTGATCGGCCCGCCGCCCCGCGCCGACGACGCCAGCCGCGCGGCGTGCCCGTGCAGCCACGCGGCCGCAGCGGCCAGCGGCGCGAGGGATGCGGCATCCGTCACCCGGCCGTCCGCGACCGCTGCGGCCACGAGCGCACCGATGACCCCGGCCAGCACGTCGCCGGTGCCCGCCGTGGCCAGCCACGGCGTGCCGGCGGCGATCTCGAAGACCGCGCCGTCGGGCGACGCGACCACCGTCACCGCCCCTTTGAGGACCACCACGGCCCCGGTGGCCTCGGCGGTCGTGCGTGCGGCCGAGACGCGGTCGGAGCCCACGGCGGCGAGGCCGAGTCCCGCGCGAAGCCGCGCGTGCTCCCGGTCGTGCGGGGTGAGCAGGCGGGGCGCGGTGCCGTCGGCGGCCAGGTCGAGCGCCCCCGCGTCGACCACCACCGGGTCGGTGTCGTGCAGGATGCGCCGCAACGCCTCGGACTCGCCGGCGCCGCGAGCCGACGCATCAGTGCCCGACCCGATGACCCACGCCTGGACGCGCCCGTCGGCAGCCACGGTCTCAGGACGCCGCGCCAGCACGAAGGCGGTCGGTCGCTCCGGTCCGAGATAGCGGACCATCCCGATGCCGGTGCGCCACGCGGCCTCGACTCCGAGCACCGCCGCGCCCGGATACGTCTCGGATCCGGTCCGCACGCCGAGCACGCCTCGGGAATACTTGTCGTCGGCGGCCGTTGGCCTCCGAAGGAACCGGCCCGTCTCGGCTCCCGTCCATGACCCCGTCATGGCGCCACCCTACTCGCGGAGTGTCCCCCGGATGAGCACCCTCTTCACGCCCCTGTCGCTGCGCGACATCACCCTGCGCAATCGCCTCTGGGTATCGCCGATGTGCCAGTACAGCGCCGTGGACGGCGTGCCCCAGGAGTGGCACCACACCCACCTGGCGCAGTTCGCCTCGGGCGGCGCCGGACTCGTGATCGCCGAGGCCACCGCCGTCTCGCCCGAAGGCCGCATCTCGCCCGAGGACACCGGCCTCTGGACCGACGAGCAGCGCGACGCGTGGACGCCCATCGTCGCGGCCATCCGCGCCCGGGGCGCCGTCGCGGGGGTGCAGCTGGCCCACGCCGGCCGCAAGGCCTCGACGTGGTCGCCGTTCTCGGGTCACCGCGGGTCGGTGCCTGTCGGCGAGGGCGGCTGGCCGACCGTCGCGCCGTCCGCGATCGCGTTCGACGGGTACGCGGTGCCGGCCGCATTCGACCTCGCCGGGATCGACCGGGTCGTCGCCGACTTCGCGGCCGCCGCGCGCCGGGCGGTGTCCGCCGGATTCGAGGTGCTCGAGATCCACGCCGCGCACGGGTACCTGCTGCACCAGTTCCTCTCGCCGCTGTCGAATCAGCGCGACGACGAGTACGGCGGATCGCTCGAGAACCGCGCGCGGCTGCTGCTGCGTGTGATCGATGCGGTGGCGGATGCCGCGCCCGCCGTGCCTCTGCTGGTGAGGTTCTCGGCCACCGACTGGGCCGACGGCGGCTGGAATGCCGATGAGACCGCCGCCGTCGCGGTGTGGGCGGCCGAGCGCGGGGCCGACTTCTTCGACATCTCCAGCGGCGGACTCGTCGCGCACCAGCGGATCACGACCGGACCGGGCTATCAGGTGGAGCTCGCCGCCCACATCCGGCGGGTCGCCGGCGTCGCGGTGAGCGCGGTCGGCATGATCGACGACCCGCAGCTGGCCGAGCGGGTCGTCGCCGATGGCCAGGCCGACGCCGTCATGGCCGGACGCGAATGGCTCCGCGACCCGCACTACGGCCTGCGGGCCGCCGCCGAGCTCGGCGCCGACATCGACTACTGGCCGAAGCAGTACGTCCGCGCCCGGCTCTGAGCCCGGCTACCGCAGACCGCGACGGGTCGCGTCCTGCACCTCGCCGATCAGCTCCTCGATGATGTCCTCGAGGAACAGCACGGCCGTGACCGCGCCCTCCTCGTTCCGCACCTCCGCCAGGTGACGCCCTGCCCGGCGCATGAGCGCGAGCGCATCCTCCAGGTCGGTCGACTCGAGGACGGGCACCATGTGGTGGATGCGCTTGGACGGGATCCGGCGGGCGACGGCGGCTTCGGCATCCGCCCCCTCCGCCCCCTGCAGGACGTCCTTGAGGTGGACGTAGCCGACGGGCTCGCCCACGCCGTCCACGATCACGTAGCGCGAGAACCCGTGCTTGCTCACGGCTCGTTCGATCTCGTCGGGAGTCGTGGTCTCCGGCAGGGTGACCAGCGCGCCCAGCGGCACGGCGATGTCCTTGGCCTTCTTGTCGGTGAACTCGACGGCCGCGGCGACCGTACCGCTCACGTCGTTGAGCACGCCCTCGATGCGGGACTGGTTCACGATCGTGACGACCTCTTCGAGCGTGAAGGTCGAGGCCGCCTCGTCCTTCGGCTCGACGCCGAACAGCCGCACGATGTGGTTCGCGATCCAGTTGAGCGTCACGATCACCGGGTGGAACAGCTTCGACACCCACACCAGCGGCGTCGCGAGCATCAGCACGGCGCGATCGGGCACCGAGAACGCGAGGTTCTTCGGCACCATCTCGCCGAACACGACGTGCAGGTACGACACGACCAGCAGCGCGATCACGAACGCGACGGTGTCCACGACGCCCTCGGACCAGCCCGTGAGATGCAGGGGCTCCGCGAGCAGGTGATGGATCGCCGGTTCGGACACGTTCAGGATCAGCAGCGAGCAGATCGTGATGCCGAGCTGGCTCGTCGCCAGCATCAGGGTCGCGTGCTCCATCGCGTACAGCGCGGTCTTGGCCGAGCGCGATCCTTTCTCGGCGAGCGGCTCGATCTGCGAACGGCGTGCTGAGATGACGGCGAACTCGGCGCCGACGAAGAAGGCGTTGAAGGCCAGCAGCACGACCAGCCAGGCGATTCCGGCCCAATCGCTCATCGGCCCTCACCGCCTTCGGTCGCCGCGTCCTCGTGCGGCATCGGGGTGGGCGTGAAGCGCACCCGGTCGACGCGGCGGCCGTCCATGCGCTGCACCTCGATGGTGCCGTCCTCCAGCTCGAGCGTGTCGCCGACGACCGGAATGCGTTCGAGCACGCTCATGATGAAGCCGCCCACGGTGTCGTACACGTCTCCTTCGGGAATGCGGATGCCGGTGCGATCGAGCACCTCGTCGGGTCGGAGCTCCCCGGGGAAGATGACGGAGCCCTCCGCGCGGACGATCCCGGCGCGGCGACGGTCGTGCTCGTCGAGCACCTCGCCCACGATCTCCTCGACCAGGTCCTCGAGCGTCACGACGCCGGCGGTGCCGCCGTACTCGTCGACGACGACGGCCATCTGGTAGCCGCGGGTGCGCAGCTCCGACACGAGGGCGTCGAGGTGGACCGTCTCGGGGATGCGCAGCGGCTCCGTCGCCAGCGCGGCGGCCGGGACGTCGGTGCGCCGGTCGCGCGGCACGCTGACCGCGGCCTTGAGGTGGACGACGCCGATGATGTCGTCCATCGAGTCGTCGTACACCGGGAAGCGGCTGTGGCCGGTGCGCCGGGCGAGCTGGATCACGTCCTCCGCCGAGTCGTCGGCGGCGATCGCGTGGATGCTGGGGCGCGGGGTCATCACGTCGGCCGCGCTCAGGCGCGCGAAGGTGAGGCTGCGGTCCAGAAGCGAGGCGGTGTCCTCTTCGAGCACGCCGGCGCTCGCCGAGCGGCGCACGAGGCTGGAGAGCTCCTCGGCGGTGCGGGCGCCGGAGAGCTCCTCCTTGGGCTCGATGCCGATGCCGCGCAGCACGCCGTTCGCGCTGCCGTTGAGTACGACGATCGCGGGACGGAACACAGTCGTGAACGCGACCTGGAACGGCATGACGAGCTTGGCGGTCTGACGCGGGATGGCCAGCGCGAAGTTCTTCGGCACCAGCTCGCCGATGATCATCGAGAAGATCGTCGCGGTGGCGACGGCGATGATGACGGCCAGCGGGCTCACCAGCCCGGCAGGCAGGCCCCACGCCGTGAACACCGGCCGAAGCAGGCTCGAGATCGCCGGCTCCATCGTGTAGCCGGTGAGGAGCGTGGTCAGCGTGATGCCGAGCTGCGCGCTGGAGAGATGGGTCGAGGTGATCCGCAGCGCGCTGATCGTGAGCGAGAGCCGGGTCTCACCTGCTTCCCGGCGGGCTTCGAGGTCGGCGCGGTCGAGGTTGACGAGGGCGAACTCGCTGGCGACGAAGAGTCCGGTCCCGACCGTGAGCAGGAGCCCCACGCCCAGCATGACGAATTCCATCAGGCATCACCCCCGGCGGAGCGGGAGGCGGGTCGGTGGGGCGAAGGTCTGCAACTAGGAGGGTCGTCCATCGTGCCGGCAAGTCTACGGCAGGTGCTGCGGCTCGTGCCCCGCGCGGGGCGGCTCGCCGCGGCATCCCCCTCCGCCTTTCCCCTCCTCCCGGCCGGCCAGGCCGATGGGATCTGCCGCAGGTCAGCGCGTTCGCCGCAGTTCGTATTGCGGTGGATGCCGCGAACTGCGTCTCTGGATCGTGCGGCTCCTCCCCAGCGCGATGCGGAGACGGTCAATCAACCGATCTCGTCGGTCCCCGGCTCGGTCCGATGTCGAGAGCCACACTGAGTCGCATGTCTTGGCTTCGCGAACCGCCACTCGCTGAGGTGGAACGCCGACGCGACGATCTCGCCCCCAGTGCCCAGCATCGTGCCAGGCATCGGGATCTCACCGCCGGCAAGATCGTCCGTGTCTCGCGCGGCACCTACACCTCCGCCGCGCACTGGGGGTGGCTCTCCGAGATGGCGAAACACGCACAACGGGTCTGGGAAGCCGCTGCCCGTATGTTGCCCGGGGCGGTCTTCTCGCATGATTCCGCGGCGGCCGTGCTGGGCATCGACCGCATCGGGCCCTGGCCGACGACCATCGATGTGAGCGGAGAAGGAATCGGCGGTTCCTCGGGGCGGATCCGTCGACACCGTCGCACCATCTCGAGCGAAGACGTGCTGCCCTGGGGGCGGCACTTCATCACCAGTCCGGCGCGAACCGTGGTGGACCTCGCTGCGGCTGGATTCCTGACCGGCGTCATCGCCGCTGACCAGGCACTCTGGTCACGGCGCCCCGGCGGGGCATTGACGACCCAGTCCATCCTCGCGACCTTCGCCGGCGCGTACAACGGACGTGCATCCGCGACCGTCAGGCGGGTGGCCGCCTTCGGACGCCCGGGCGCGGACAGCGTTCGCGAGTCGCAGAGCCGCGTGCTCATCGCTCACCTCGGATTCCCGGAGCCCGTGCTGCAACAGCGATTCCAGCTCCAGAGCAGCTACGCGTACACCGACTTCTGGTGGCCGGAGCACCGCCATGCCGGAGAGTTCGACGGTGCCGGCAAATACCTCGATCCGGCACTGCTTCGCGGGCGAACTCCGCAGCAGGCACTGCTGGCTGAGAAGGACCGAGGCGATGAACTGCGTCGACAGGTGCGCGCGCTGTCCCGATGGCGAACGCCTTCGCTCGATCAGCCGCGTCTCCTCTACGACATTCTGGTCAACGACAGCCTGCCCACAAGACGCGGTCGCCCTGGCAGATGAACCTCGATCAACCGCAATCCTTTGGGTGAGCCGCAGTTCACACTGCGGCGGACGGCCGAAAGTGCGGTCGACGCAGGGGCCTCACCAGCTGACGGGAAGCGCCTTGCCCTCGTCGTAGCCGGCGGCGGACTGCAGGCCGACGCGGGCGCGGTCGCGGAACTCCGCCACGCTCGAGGCGCCAGCGTAGGTGAACGACGACCGCACGCCCGAGGTGATCATGTCGAGCAGGTCCTCCAGGCCCGGCCGCAGCGGGTCGAGGTAGATCTTCGACGACGAGATGCCCTCGGCGAAGAGCTCCTTGCGGGCCAGCTCGTACGGATCGAGCCGTCCGAAGCGCTCGTGCACGGCCTTGGTCGAGGCCATGCCCCACGACTCCTTGTAGATGCGCCCGGCGGCGTCGCTCTGCAGCTCGCCCGGCGCCTCGATGGTCCCTGCGAACCACGAGCCGATCATGACGGATGCCGCGCCCGCCGCCAGCGCGAGGGCCACGTCGCGCGGGTAGCGCACGCCGCCGTCCGCCCACACGTGCGCGCCCATGACCCTGGCCGCCTCGGCCGTCTCGAGCACCGCGGAGAACTGCGGCCTGCCGACCGCGGTCATCATGCGCGTCGTGCACATCGCACCGGGGCCGACGCCGACCTTGAGGATCGTCGCGCCGGCGGTGACCAGGTCGTGCACGCCCTCGGCGGTGACGATGTTGCCTGCGGCGATCGGGATGCCGAGCCCGAGGTCGGCGACCGAGCGCAGGGCGCGCAGCATCCCCTCTTGGTGGCCATGGGCGGTGTCCACGACGAGGACGTCCACGCCCGCGGCCGCCAGCGCCCGAGCCTTGGCGGCGACGTCGCCGTTGATGCCGAGCGCGGCCGCGACGATGAGGCGCCCGGACGCGTCGACGGCCGGACGGTAAAGCGTCGAGCGCAGCGCGCTGCGGCGCGAGAGCGTGCCGACGAGGTGCCCGTGATCGATGACGCACACCGTCTCGACTCCGGCAGCGACGATCACGTCGAACGCGTGGCGCGCGCTCTCGATGTCGACGGCATCGACGGATGCCGCGCGCCCGCGTGCCAGGTCACCCAGGCGCGCATCGGGAAGCGCCGTGCCCAGCCGAGTCGCCGGGACGATGCCGAGGATGTCGTCGATGTCGACGCGGCCGGAGGCGGTGGGGACCGCTACCACGATGCCGTGACCCTCGGTCGCCGGCAGCAGCCGGGCGGCGTCGGCGACGGTGGCGTCGGGCGGGAGCACGAGCGGGGTGTCCCACGGCACGGGCTGGCTCTTCACCCATCGGATGGCGGCGTCGAGCTCCTGCAGCGGCATGTCCTGCGGCAGCACGCCGAGGCCGCCGCGGCGGGCCAGAGTCGCGGCGAGCCGGGGCCCGGTCACCGAGTTCATGTTGGCGGACACGAGCGGGATCGTCGCGGTCGTGCCGTCCGCCGGGGACAGGTCGACATCGAGGCGGCTGGTGATCGAGGACCGCCGTGGGACGAGGAACACGTCCGAATACGTCAGGTCGACATCGGGCTGGTCGCCGTAGAACTCCATATCCGCCAAGGGTAGTGACAGTTCCTGTACGGGCAATGATCCGGAATCTTTCAGGTCCTCCGCCGCTGGGAGCCGGAATCGCGCCGTCAGACTGGGATACGCTTAACAGTTGTGCGGCACAGGCGTCAGCAGCCTCGCACTTCCCAGAATTTCACGGACGAAAGCAGGCGATCCAGCGTGTCGAGCCAGGTGACGGGCCTCGGGGTTTCGAACGAAGGAGAGTTCGGAGCCAACGAATGGCTCGTCGATGAACTGTACGAGCAGTTCAAGATCGACAGGAACTCCGTCGACAAGGAGTGGTGGCCCGTTCTCGAGGCCTACCACCCGGTCGACGAGGCGAGCACGGCGGCGACACCCTCGGTGCCGACGTCTCCGACCTCCGAGGGCGCTGCTCCCGGAACCGAGCCTCGACCGGTGACGGCGCCGATCCCGGTGATCGGCGCTCAGCCCGTGGCACGCACGACCGCCCGGCCCGCCGCGCCGCCGCCCATCCCGGCCCAGGCGCCGAAGGCCGAGCCCGCGGCCGCTGCCGAGAGCGCCGAAGACCGGGTCACACCGCTCCGCGGCATGCCGAAAACCCTCGCCGCGAACATGGACGAGTCGCTCACGGTCCCGACCGCCACGAGCGTGCGCACGGTCCCGGCGAAGCTCATGATCGACAACCGCATCGTGATCAACAACCACATGTCGCGCACCCGCGGCGGCAAGGTCAGCTTCACGCACCTCATCGGCTGGGCGATCATCCGGACGCTGGCGGAGTTCCCGAGCCAGAACGTCTTCTACGCCGAGATCGACGGCAAGCCCTCGGTCGTGGCCCCCGCGCACGTCAACCTCGGCATCGCGATCGACCTCCCCAAGCCCGACGGCACCCGCGCGCTCATGGTGCCGAGCATCAAGCGCGCGGAGCAGCTGAGCTTCAGCGAGTTCCTCACGACGTACGAAGACCTCGTCTCGCGCGCCCGCGGCAACAAGCTGACCGCGGCCGACTTCCAGGGCACGACGGTCTCGCTCACCAACCCGGGCGGCATCGGCACGGTCCACTCCGTCCCGCGTCTCATGAAGGGCCAGGGCTGCATCGTCGGCGCGGGCGCTCTCGAATACCCCGCCGAGTTCCAGGGAGCGAGCGACAAGACGCTCAACGAGCTCGCGATTGGCAAGACGATCACGCTCACGAGCACCTACGACCACCGCGTCATCCAGGGCGCAGGCTCGGGCGAGTTCCTCAAGAAGGTGCACGAGCTGCTGATCGGCCAGCGCAACTTCTACGAAGACATCTTCGCCGCGCTGCGCATCCCGTACGCGCCGATCCACTGGGCCGCCGACATCAATGTCGACCTGGCCGAGCGCGTCGACAAGCAGGCGCGCGTGCAGGAGCTCATCAACTCCTTCCGCGTCCGCGGGCACCTGATGGCCGACATCGACCCGCTCGAGTACGTGCAGCGCACGCACCCCGACCTCGAGATCGAGCAGCACGGCCTGACGTTCTGGGACCTCGACCGCGAGTTCGTCACGGGCGGCTTCGGCGGCAAGCGCACCATGAAACTGCGCGACATCCTGGGTGTCCTGCGCGACTCGTACTGCCGCACGATCGGCATCGAGTACATGCACATCCAGGACCCCGAGCAGCGCCGGTGGTTCCAGGAGAACGTGGAGCTCAAGTACCAGAAGCCCGGTCACGCCGAGCAGCTGCGCATCCTCGACAAGCTGAACCAGGCCGAGGCGTTCGAGACGTTCCTGCAGACGAAGTACGTCGGCCAGAAGCGCTTCAGCCTCGAGGGCGGCGAGTCCCTCATCCCGCTGCTGGACGAGATCCTGCAGGGCGCCGCCGAGGCGGGCCTGGACGGCGCCGCCATCGGCATGGCGCACCGCGGCCGCCTCAACGTACTCACCAACATCGCCGGCAAGACGTACGGTCAGGTGTTCCGCGAGTTCGAGGGCTCCGTCGCCATCGGCTCGAAGAGCGGCTCGGGCGATGTGAAGTACCACCTCGGCACCGAGGGCACCTTCGTCGCCGACCACGGCGAGCAGCTGCCGGTCTATCTCGCCGCGAACCCGTCGCACCTCGAGACCGTCGACGGCGTGCTCGAGGGCATCGTCCGCGCCAAGCAGGACCGCAAGCCGATCGGCACGTTCTCGTGGCTGCCGATCCTCGTGCACGGCGACGCGGCCTTCGCGGGCCAGGGCGTCGTGGTCGAGACGCTGCAGATGTCGCAGCTGCGCGGGTACCGCACCGGCGGCACCGTGCACGTGGTCGTGAACAACCAGGTCGGCTTCACCACGACGCCGTTCGATGCACGCACGTCGGTGTACGCCACCGACGTCGCCAAGGCCATCCAGTCGCCGGTCTTCCACGTGAACGGCGACGACCCCGAGGCCGTCACCCGGGTCGCCCAGCTGGCCTTCGCCTACCGCGAGCGGTTCCACCGCGATGTCGTCATCGACCTCGTCTGCTACCGCCGCCGCGGTCACAACGAGGGCGACGACCCCTCGATGACCCAGCCGCTGATGACCAACCTCATCGAGGCGAAGCGGTCCGTGAGGCGGCTGTACACCGAGGCGCTCGTCGGTCGCGGCGACATCACCGAGGAAGAGTACGACAAGGCGAAGCAGGACTTCCAGAACCGCCTCGAGATCGCCTTCGCCGAGACCCACGCCGCCGAGACCGGGTCCTCCCCCGTCGCGACGACCACCGTCGAGCCGGAGCCCGAGCCCGCCGTCGGCGAGCCCGAGACGACCGGCGTCGCACGCGAGGTCGTGCAGCTCATCGGCGACGCATTCGTGAACAAGCCCGAGGGCTTCACGGTGCACACCAAGCTGCAGCAGCTGCTGGACAAGCGCCTCGACATGAGCCGCAACGGCTCGGTGGACTGGGCGTTCGGCGAGCTCCTCGCATTCGGCTCGCTGCTGCTCGAGAAGACCAATGTGCGCCTTGCCGGACAGGACGCCCGCCGCGGCACCTTCGTGCAGCGCCACTCGGTCCTGCACGATCGCAGCAACGGCCAGGAATGGATCCCTCTGGCGAACCTCTCGGCCGATCAGGGCCGGTTCTGGGTCTACGACTCGCTGCTCAGCGAGTACGCGGCGATGGCGTTCGAGTACGGATACTCCGTCGAGCGCGCCGACTCGCTCGTGCTGTGGGAGGCGCAGTTCGGCGACTTCGCCAACGGCGCCCAGTCGGTCATCGACGAGTTCATCTCGTCCGCCGAGCAGAAGTGGGCCCAGCAGTCCAGCGTCGCGCTCCTGCTGCCCCACGGATACGAGGGTCAGGGACCGGACCACTCGTCCGCGCGCATCGAGCGCTACCTGCAGATGTGCGCGCAGGACAACATGACCGTCGCCCGGCCGTCGACGCCTGCCTCGTACTTCCACCTGCTGCGCCGTCAGGCGTACGCGCGTCCGCGCCGGCCGCTCGTGGTGTTCACGCCGAAGGCCATGCTGCGCCTGCGCGGTGCGACGAGCCCCGTCGAGGACTTCACCACCGGCCGCTTCGAGCCGGTGCTCGACGACGACCGAGGCCTCGAGAAGGCCGCCGTCAAGCGCGTGCTGCTGCACGCCGGCAAGATCCACTGGGATCTGAGGGCCGAGCTCGACAAGAACCCGAACCCGGAGATCGCCCTGGTCCGCCTGGAGCAGTACTACCCGGCACCGGTCGAGCAGCTCAACGCGGTCATCGCGGGCTACCCCGACGCCGAGCTGGTGTGGGTGCAGGACGAGCCCGAGAACCAGGGCGCCTGGCCGTTCATCGCCCTCGAGGTCAGCAAGCACCTCGACCACCGGACGATCCGCCGGATCTCCCGCGCGTCGGCGGCCTCGACGGCGACCGGTTCGCCCAAGGTCCACGCGGCCGAGCAGGCCGAGATCATGAAGAAGGCCCTGACGCTGTAGCGCTCAGTCCACCACGACGTCGACCTCGGATGCAGCCGCGTCCGAGGTCGACGCATGTGCGGGCGCGGCATCCGGAACCGCCCCCCGTGGCGAAACCTGCCGGGCGCCGGTCTGCTGCAGGGCGCGAGCGGTCGCCGTGCGACGGATGCCGCGGACCACGGTGACGCCGATGGCCGCCGTCGCGAGCAGCGCGGCCGGGAGCAGCGAGCCGATCGCGAGCACCAGCATGCCGGCGCACAGCACCGCCGCGATCACGGCCATCCACCACCCGGCGGTCCCCCGTCGGAGCAGGCGGACGGCGGCGACCATGCCCACCGCGTAGATGGCCACCATGCTGCTGGTGTGCACGAGGATGAACGGCGTCAGCTCGAGCCCCGACCACAGCATGAGCGAGAAGTAGAGGGCCACCACGAGCCCGGTGAGGCCGAGCGCACGTCGCGGGACGCCGCCGGACTCCACGCCCGCCGAGAGCCAGCGCGGCAGGTCGCCGTTGAGGGCCAGCGACGCCCCGAGCTTGGAGAACGCGGCGAGGTAGGCGTTCATGACGCCCAGCGCGACGATGGCGGCGATCGCCCCGACGGCGGCCGCGCCGAAACCGGGCGAACCCAGCCGCGCGAGCTCGAGCAGCGGGACGGCGCCGTCTCCGGCGGAGTCGCCGAGAGCGCCCACGGTGATGATCTGCAGGACGAGATAGCAGACGCCGGTGACGACCAGCGCGATCGCGGTGCCGATGGGGATCGCGCGCCGCGGATCACGGAACTCGCCGGAGATGTGGGTGCCGACCTCCCAGCCGGCGAAGGCCCACACGAAGAGGCTGATGGCGGTGCCGACTCCCGCCCACCCGTGCGGGAGGAAGGGTGCGAAGTTCTGCGGCTCGACCGCCGGCGCCGCCAGCGAGACCACGCCGACCACGACCGCCAGCAGCAGCGCCGTCAGGACGAACTGGACCCACCCGGCGACCCGCACCCCGAAGGCGTTCGCGGCGAACGGCGGCACCAGGATCGCGAGCGCGATCACGGGCACCATCGAACGGTCGATGGAGGCGGCTGCGACGACGTACTCGGCGCCCAGCACTGCGACCACCGGCGCGCCCGCGCACACCCCGAACAGGAACCAGTACCCGGTCATGCGCGCCGCGGTGCCGCCGAGCGCGCGGCGGACGTAGCTCGCCACACCACCCGGATCGGGGTAGCGCGCGGCGAGGACCGCGAAGGTGCCGGCCAGCGGGATCGACAGCGCGATCACTGCCAGGACGGCGACGATGCTGGCAGGGCCGGCCTCGTGCGCGGCCAGGCCGGGAAGGACGAGGAGTCCGGTGCCGAGCACGGACGCGATGTACAGCGCCGTCCCCTGCACCACGCCGAGACGGCCACGGGGTGCGGCCGGGACGGCATCGAGCGAGGTCATGTCCTCAGTCTTCCGGGCGAGGGCGACATCGCGCGCGCGGGCATCGGACGCGGCTGTGCGCAATCCTGCCAATCGGGGCCGAGGCCCTCATACGTCGCATCTCCCACAGGAGATCGAGCCCTTCACAGGAGAAATCCGGCCGCATCGTCCTGTGGAAGGACCGATCTCCTGTGCAGTGCCCGAACCGCGGCTCGAGCCCGAGTCACTCGAGGTCGAGCGGCGTCACCCCGGCCCGCTCGAATGCGGCGGCCGCGGCATCCCACGATCTCTCCCGGTCGGAGGCGACCATGCCCAGCCGGGTGCGGCGGTCGAGCAGGTCTGCGATGGTCAGTGCGCCCTCGACGCCGATGCCCCACTGCAGCTCCTGCGCCGTGACACCGCACGCCGCGCCCGCGCCGTCGGGCAGCGCGGCCGCGAAGGGCGCTTCAGCCCCGAAGCGGCGCACGAAGCGCGCCGGCGCCGCGATCTCGCGCATCCGGTGGCGTGGCCAGGCTCCGACGAGAGGAAGGACGGCCGTCCGGGATGCCGAAGCCCGCAGCACGCGCCGCCTCACTGCCGCGTCGACGGCGTCCTCGGCCATGCGCCGGTAGGTGGTGAGCTTGCCGCCCACGATGCTGAGCAGGCCGGAGTCCGCCTCGGTGATCGTGTGGCGGCGCGAGAGGTCGCTCGTCCCCTCGATGTCATCGGCACCCGCCAGCAGGGGCCGGAGCCCGGCGAACGTCCCGATCACGTCGTCGCGCTCGAGCGGACGGGCGAGCACCGTGTTCACGGTGGCGAGCAGCATGTCGATCTCGTCGCCGGTCGCCTGCGGCTCATCCGGGATCGGCCCGTCGGCCGGCACGTCGGTGAGCCCGATGTAGACACGGCCGTGCATCGCGGGAACGGTGAACACGAACCTGCCCGATGCGCCGGGCACCGGCACCGTGAGGGATGCGTCGCGTGAGCCGAGCCGGTCGGCCGCGACGACCAAGTGCGTGCCGCGGCTCGGGCGCAGCCTCACGTCGGGGTCGAGGTCGCCGGCCCACACGCCCGTTGCGCTGATCACGGCCCGCGCATGAACCGTGACCTCCGTGCCGGTCAGAGCGTCGCGCAGAACGGCGCCGCCCCCGGTGGCGGTGACCGCCTCCACACGGGTGAGGACGGATGCCCCGTACCCGGCCGCTGTGCGGGCGATGGCGACGACGAGCCGGACGTCGTCGATGAGCTGCCCGTCCCAGCCCCGCACCCCGCCGCGCAGCCCGTCGCGCTCGAGCTCGGGGAACAGCCGGATGGTCTCGTTGCGCCCGATCGGCCCCGGCGACTGCAGCACGGCGCCGGGTGTGCCGACCATGCGCCGCAGCCCGTCGCCGAGCCCGTAGCCGAGTCCGAGGAAGGCGCCCTGCGACACGTGGCCGGGAGCGTACAGCGGCACGACCTGCGCGAGCGCGCGGGTGAGGTGCGGCGCGATCCGGGTCATGAGCAGGTGCCGCTCCGCCGCGCTCTCGTGCGCGATCCCGAACTGACCTGACGCGAGGTAGCGCAGCCCGCCGTGGACGAGCTTGGAGCTCCAGCGGCTCGTGCCGTGAGCGAGGTCCCGGCGCTCGACCAGCACGGTCCTCAGACCCCGGCTCGCGGCATCCAGCGCGATTCCGGCACCGGTCACGCCACCACCGATCACGAGCACGTCGATCTCGGGACCGTCGGCGAGGGCGTCGAGCTCCTGCGCGCGCCGCTCCGCATTCAGCGCCGAGGAGTGCGGCGTGCGTCCCAGGATCGTCGGCGCGGTCATGGGCGCTCCGGCATCAGGTAGCCGCGGAGCGCGTGGGTGAGCTCCTCGCGCCAGGCGGCGGCAGGCAGCCAGTGCGCGACGAGCGGCGCGGACTGGACGGCGGACTGCGTGATGAGCAGCACCATAGCGGCGAGCCGATCGGGGTCGCCGGGGCGCACGGCTCCGGTGCGTTGCGCGGTCGCGAGCCGCCGCGCCGTCTCGGCGTGGATGGCGCGCTGGCTCGTGCCCAGGCGGTCCAGGATGTACCGGGCGAACAGCTCGGGGTCGGTGTCGCGCAGCCGGTCCACGAGCGGCATCGTGCGCACGCGATCGGCCGTTTCGACCAGGAGCGCGACCGTCGCGTCGAGGTCGGCGTCGTCGGGGGCGGCAGCCGGAAGGGCTGCGATGAGCTCGCGCGTGACGAGTGCCGCGAAGATGGCCTGGGCATCCGGCCAGTACCGGTAGAGCGTCTGCCGGGCGATCCCGCAGCGGCGTGCGATGTCGGATGCCGTCGTCCGCCGGATCCCGTGGGCCAGCACCTCGGCGAGCGCCGCGTCGAGGATCGCGGTCTCGGTGTCGGACACCACATCGGCCATGTGACAACCATACAGAATGTGTCATACTGTCGCCATGGTTGCGACGGCGCATTCCGGCGCGGACGGCCCGCTCGCGGTGCCGCCCCCTGCCCCTCGGTCCGATTGGGACGCCTGGGGCGTCGAGCCCGCACGACTGCCTCCGGGCGCGAAGGCCCTGGTCGCGGCCCTCCTCCCCGGCAAGGCACATCCCGTCCCCCGGCGCCCGCGCCCGACCCTCACGCCTTCCCGGCTCGACGAGGTCGCCCTCGCGGCGCTCGCAGAGGTCGTCGGATCCGCCCACGTCACCCGCGACGATGAGATGCGCGCGCTTCACCTCGGCGGCAAGAGCACGCTCGACCTGCTCCGGCGGAGGCAGGACGATCCGCAGGCGGCGCCGGATGCCGTCGTGTCGCCCGGCGATCACGCCGAGGTCGCGGCCATCCTCGCCGTGTGCGGCGAGCATGGCGTCGCGGTGGTGCCCTTCGGCGGCGGCACGTCGGTCGTCGGCGGCGTAGACCCCGCCCGCGGCGCGCACCGGACCGTGATCGCCCTGGACCTGTCCCGGACCGCCGCGCTGCTCAGCCTCGACGAGACGTCGCTGCTCGCGACGCTGGGCGCCGGGACGACAGGCCCGCAGGCCGAGGCCATGCTCGGCGACCGGGGCTACACGATCGGCCACTTCCCACAGAGCTTCGCCTACGCCTCGATCGGCGGCTACGCGGCGACGCGCTCGAGCGGTCAGGCGTCGCGCGGCTACGGCCGCTTCGACGACCTGGTCCATGCGATGCGGATCGCCACGCCCGCGGGCGAGCTGACCGTCGGCCGGGCTCCGGCCAGCGCCGCGGGACCCGACCTCCGTCAGCTGTTCCTCGGCTCGGAGGGCGCGTTCGGCGTACTCACCGAGGTCACGGTGCGCATCCGGCCGGTTCCCGCCGCGACCGTCTACGGAGCCTGGACCTTCCCCGACTTCGACTCGGGCGCGGCGGCCCTGCGCGAGGTGACGCAGCGCGGCATCCGTCCCACCGTGCTGAGACTCAGCGACGAGACCGAGACCCGGGTGAACGCGGCGATGGGCGGGCACCTCACCCGCCTGGGCGGCGCGCTCGCCGTCGCGACCTTCGAGGGCGCGACCCCGGCCGAGGCCGAAGCCACCCGGACCGCCGTGGCCGAGATCTTCAGCGCGCACGGCGCGCGATCCCGCGGCGAGGATCCTGCGCGGTCGTGGGAGCGCGGGCGCTTTGCGTCCCCCGCCCTGCGCGACACGCTCATGGACTCCGGCGTCCTGGCCGAGACGCTCGAGACGGCGGCGGTCTGGGCGGACCTGCCCGCGCTCAAGACGGCGGTGACCTCAGCGCTCACGGAGAGCCTGGCCGCCGCGGGTACCAAGCCCCTCGTGCTGTGCCACGTCTCGCACGTCTACCCCGCGGGCGCCTCGCTGTACTTCACCGTCGTGGCCGCGCTCACCAGCGACCCTGCGGCGCAATGGCAGACGGCGAAGGATGCCGCGTCCCGCGCGATCTCGCAGGCCCGGGGCACCATCACCCACCACCACGCCGTGGGACGCGACCATCTCCCCTACCTCGAGGCCGAGATCGGCCCCCTCGGGACCGAGGTGCTCCGCGCCGTCAAGGCGGTCCTCGATCCGCGCGGGATCATGAACCCGGGCGTCCTGGTGGCCCCCGCCCCTGCCCCCGACGGCTCGGGCGCATGAGGGTCGCCCTTCTGATGAACCCCGCGGCACGAGCGGGGTCGCACGCCGACGCCGCCCGCGACGCCGCCGAACGGCTGCGCGCGCACGGCATGCAGACCGCGATCGTCAGCGGAGGCAGCGCCTCGGAGTCGACGAGCCTGCTGCGGGCGGCGATCGCCCTCGCCCCGGACGCCGTGGTCGTCGCCGGGGGCGACGGCACCGTGCACCTGGCGATCCAGGAGCTCGCCGGCACCGGCATCCCTCTCGGCATCATCCCTGCGGGCACCGGCAACGACGTCGCCGCGATGGTCGGGCTGCGCGAGCTGGATGTCGCCGCTGCCGCCGACACGATCATCGCCGGCCGGACACGGCGCATCGACCTCGCGCGAGTGACCCGCCAAGACGGCTCGACGACCTTCTTCGGATCGGTGCTCGCGAGCGGCTTCGACTCCAAGGTGAACGACCGCGCGAACGCCATGAGGTGGCCGCGCGGCCACTCGCGCTACAACCTGGCCATCCTGGCGGAGTTCCTGACGCTGGCCGGGATCGCCTACGAGGTCAATCTCGAATTCGCGGACGGGTCGCGCGAGCGCGTCGCGGGCGAACTGGTGATGGCGACGGTCGGAAACGGGCGCACGTACGGCGGCGGCATCCCGATCTGTCCCGATGCCGACCCCGCAGACGGCCTGCTCGACGTCGTGCTCGTGCGCCCCGCCGGCAGGCTGCGGCTGCTGCGCCTGCTGCCGAGGGTGTACGCGGGCACCCACGCTGCGGTGCCCGAAGTGAGCATGCACCGCGTGCGGTCGGTGCGTCTGGCCGCCGCGGGCGTCACCGCCTATGCGGACGGCGATCCGATCGGCGCATTGCCGCTCACCGTCGACGTCGCCCCGGGCGCCCTGACCGTCTTCACCGCAGGCGGCTGACCGCCGGCGGGGTCAGTGCGTGGCCTGGACCGCGCGGAGCCTCTCGAGCACCTGATCGCGCAGCTCTTCGGGTGCCGTCTCCTTGCACGCCCGTGCCACGACCTCGGTGAGGGTGCGCGCGACGAGCGCCTCGTCCCGACAGCCCGCGCAGTGCTCGAGATGCTCGGCGATGTCGGTGTGCCGGGTGTTGCACACCTCGTTGCGCAGGTACTCCTCGAGATCGCGCCGCGCCTTCTCGCAGCCGCAGTCCGTCATTTCATGCTCCTTGTGGCGGCCGTGGAGATGCCGCGCTCTTTCGCGTAGTCGGCCAGCAGTTCACGGAGCATTCGCCTGCCACGATGCAGGCGGCTCATGACCGTGCCGATGGGGGTCTTCATGATGTCGGCGATCTCCTGGTAGGCGAAGCCCTCGACGTCGGCGAGGTACACCGCCAGCCGGAAGTCCTCCGGGATGGCCTGCAGCGCGTCCTTGACCACCGAGGCCGGCATGTGGTCGATGGCCTCGGCCTCGGCCGAGCGGCTGCTCGTGGCGGTGGTCGACTCGGCTCCGCCGAGCTGCCAGTCCTCGAGCTCGTCGATGGTGCCCTGGTAGGGCTCGCGCTGCTTCTTGCGGTAGGTGTTGATGTACGTGTTCGTGAGAATCCGGTACAGCCACGCCTTGAGGTTCGTGCCCTGGGTGAACGTCTTCCACGACGCGAACGCCTTGACGAAGGTCTCCTGCACGAGGTCTGCCGCGTCCGCCGGGTTGCGCGTCATGCGCATCGCGGCGGCGTACAGCTGGTCCATGAAGGGCAGAGCCTGCTCTTCGAACTGGGTTCGCGCGTCCTGCACTGCGCCGATCGGGTCGCTCATCACGCGCCAGTCTACGGCGGTGTCGTCCCAGGCATCCTGAGCATCGGACGCGGATGCCGCAGCGCCAGGTCGGTCGAGGGTGGCGATCATCCGGCTCGGTTCTCCCTATCGTCGTTTCCGCTCGCTGGGGAGCGGTTCAGTAGGGTAGAACCCGATGACAGTGCACGGGTATTCCCCTTCCACCGCGCCGGATGCGCGCGGCCCCTGGCGTGCCCCCGTGGCCGATGGGCCGCTGCACGCGAGCGTGACCGTTCCGGGATCGAAATCGCTCACGAATCGTGAGCTCGTCCTCTCCGCTCTGGCCGAGTCGCCCAGCCGGCTCACGTCTCCGCTGCACTCGGACGATTCGGCGCGGATGATCGACGCGCTGCGGGCGCTGGGCGTCGGAATCGAGCTCGAACCGGGCGCCGGCAGCTTCGGCGACGACATCGTCGTGACGCCGACGTGGCCGCTGCGCGGCGACACCGTGGTCGACGGCGGCCAGGCCGGCACCGTCATGCGCTTCGTCGCCGGGCTCGGCGGCTTCGCGCGCGGTGACGTCACGGTCACCGCCCATGAGAGCGCACTGCACCGCCCCATGGGCGCCATGATCACGGCGCTGCGCGACGTGGGCGTCGACATCGACGACGGCGGGCGCTGGGCGCTCCCCTTCATCGTGCGCGGCCACGGGCACACCCGCGGCGGCGAGGTCACGATCGACGCCAGCGCCTCGAGCCAGTTCGTGTCGGGCCTCCTGCTCGCCGCGCCGCGCTTCGACGTCGGCCTGCACCTCCACCACTCCGGCGAGCGCCTGCCGAGCATCCCTCACATCGACATGACCGTCGAGTCCCTCGCCCACCGCGGCGTCCACGTCGAGCGTCCCGCTCCGGGCGAATGGATCGTTCCCGCAGGGCCCGTGCGCGGCAAAGAGGTCGCGATCGAGCCGGACCTCTCCAACGCCGCTCCGTTCCTCGCCGCCGCGATGATCGCGGGCGGCTCGGTGTCGGTGTCCGGCTGGCCCGCTCACTCGACGCAGCCGGGCGCGATGCTCACCGACATCCTCGCCTTCATGGGAGCCAAGGTCGTCCGACGCGGCGGTGCCCTCACGGTGACCGCAGGCGCGGGCATCCAGGGCATCGATCTCGACCTCTCGGCCGCGGGCGAGCTCACCCCCACCGTCTTCGCGCTGGCGGCGTTCGCCGACGGCCCCTCGACGCTGCACGGCATCGGCCACATCCGCGGGCACGAGACCGATCGCATCGCCGCCCTGGTCGGCGAGCTGCGCGGCCTCGGCGGCGAGGCGCACGAGCTGCCCGACGGCATCCGCATCGTGCCGCGCCCGCTCACCGGCGGCACCTGGCACGCCCACCACGACCACCGCATGGCGACGACCGGGGCCATCATCGGGCTCGCCGTGCCCGGCGTCGAGGTGGACGACATCGGCACCACCGCCAAGACGATGCCCGAATTCCCGCAGCTATGGCAGGCCATGCTCGACGACGGCACGGCCGGCGCTCTCTCCGCGGAGACGATGCAGGCATCGTGAGCTGGCTCGACGATCCCGACGAGGACGACGACGAACTCGAGTTCGATGAGGCGAACGTGCGCGTGCGCCCCAACCCGAAGGCGAACCGCCCGCGCACCAAGCGCCGGCCGGCACACGCCGACGCCCGCATCGCGCGCGTGCTCGGCGTCGACCGGGGTCGCTACACGGTGCTGGTGGACGAGGACGGCCCCCACGAGCACCTGATCTCCGCCGTCCGGGCGCGAGAGCTGCGCAAGATGCCGATCGTCACCGGCGACCGGGCGCGGGTGGTCGGCGACACGTCCGGCGACGAGGGGACGCTCTCGCGCATCGTCGGCATCGAGGAGCGCACGTCGCTGCTGCGCCGCAGCGCCGACGACACCGACCAGGTCGAGCGCATCATCGTCGCCAACGCGGATCAGATGCTCGTCGTTGTCGCCGCGGCCGATCCCGAGCCGCGGGCCCGGCTCGTCGACCGCTACCTCGTGGCCGCGCTGGATGCCGGCATCCGTCCTCTGCTCGTCGTCACGAAGACGGATCTCGCCGATCCCACGGAGTTCCTCGGCCACTTCGAGGGCCTGGACCTCGAGGTGTTCACCAGCGGCATCGAGGAGATGCCGCTCGAGCGCATCGGCAGTGCGCTGGTCGGGCACTCCACGGTCTTCGTCGGCCACTCCGGCGTCGGCAAGTCGACGCTGGTCAACGCCCTCGTGCCGGCGGCTCGCCGCGCCACCGGGCACGTGAACGCCGTCACCGGGCGGGGGCGGCACACGTCCAGCTCGACGGTCTCGCTGCGGTACGAAGGTCCTGCCGGTGCCGGCTGGGTCATCGACACACCGGGCGTGCGCTCGTTCGGACTCGGCCACGTCGACACCGCGAACATCCTGCGGGCATTCACCGATCTCGACGAGCTGGCGCGGGAGTGCCCCCGTGGCTGCACCCACCTGCCGGACGCCCCCGACTGCGCGATGGCCGAAGCCGTCGCCGCGGGACGACTCGGCCCGCGTGGCGCGGCGCGCCTGGAGTCGCTGCAGCGGCTGCTGGAGACCTTCGCCAAACGCGATGCGGCCCGCGACGGCGGAGCCTAGGCTGAGAGGCGTGACTGAGCGCCTCGAACCCGGATCCCCCGCCCCCGACTTCACCCTGCTCGACCAGGACGAGCGCGAGGTCTCGCTCGCGAGCCTGCGCGGCACCGGGGTGATCGTGTTCTTCTACCCGGAGGCGATGACGCCGGGCTGCACGACCGAGGCGTGCGACTTCCGAGACAGCCTGGCTCCCCTGCAGGCGGCGGGCTGGACGGTGCTGGGCATCTCGCGCGACGAGCCGGAGAAGCTGCGGCGCTTCCGCGAGCGCGACGGCCTGACCTACGACCTGCTGAGCGACCCCGACCACTCGGTCCACGAGGCGTACGGCGTCTGGGGCGAGAAGGTCAATTACGGCAAGACGTTCATGGGCGTGCTGCGGTCGACCTTCGTCATCGACGCCGAGGGTCGCATCGAGCACGCGCTCTACAACGTCAAGGCGACCGGCCACGTCGCTCGCGTGCGCAAGCTCGTCGGCCTCGACGCGGCGTAGCCGCTGGGGCGCACGCGGCCGGTGCCGTGCGCAGTCGGCTCAGGCCGAGGCATCCTCGCGCTCGGCGGTTCCGGCTTCGCGAACCGCCAGCACGAGGAGCACGAGCACGCCCAGCGCGGGCGCACCGAGCACCAGGGCGGTGGCGGGCTCCGCGTAGGATCCCGTCGCCGCGCCGAGCGCGATGGCCAGGATGAGCACCTGGGTGACGATCGCGCCCGACCGGCCCCACGAGCGGCCACGCCAGATCGCGACGGAGAACGCTGCGACGGCCGCCGCCCCCGCGGCGGTGAGCACGAGCAGCGCGATGGCCGTGTCGATCGAGGCCGTATCCGCCGAGAGCAGGGCGACCACCTGCCACACCACCAGGGCGACGAGACCGGCAGCCTCGAGGGCGACCAGGACGGCGGCGATCCGGCCGAAGAGGGGTGTTCGCATTCGTGACAGTCCTTGAGGGTGAAGGGGCTCTGGATTGTGCGAACCCTCCATGCCGTGGAGGGAATACTCAGCAAGTTGCACAGAAACGGCCACGTCATCCCTTGATCCAGGTGAACGGCTGTGGGACGATTGGTAAAGCCGTGTGCTCCCACAGCGACGTGGGGCGAGCCAACGCTCGCACCTCCCCAGGGTACCGGACCCGAATCCGGCGCCCTCGTCTCTACAGAACCCCGTATCAAGGAGCACCACCATGGACTGGCGCGATAAGTCAGCCTGCCTGACCGTCGACCCCGAGCTGTTCTTCCCCGTGGGGAACACCGGACCTGCTGTCGATCAGATCGAGAAGGCCAAGTCCGTGTGCGCTCGCTGCACCGTGACCGAGGTCTGCCTGCAGTACGCCCTCGAGACCGGTCAGGACTCGGGCGTGTGGGGCGGCCTCTCCGAAGACGAGCGTCGCGCGCTCAAGCGCCGCGCCGCTCGCGCCCGCCGCGCCTCCTGAGCCCGGCCGCACCCGTCACGTCTCACTGAGACGCACGCCATCGCCTGAGACCTCCGGCATCGCCCGGAGTCTCAGGCGAAACGCTGTGTCCCGGCTTCGGCGTACGCCGACGGATGCCGCGGCGTCAGTTCGCGGCGCGCTCGATGTAGCGCAGCGGGATCTCGATCGTCACCTCGGTGCCGCTGCCCATGATGGTGTGCCAGTCGATCGTGCCGCCGAGCTCGCCCTGGATGAGGGTGCGCACGATCTGTGTCCCGAGGCCACGGCCGACCTGCCCCTCGGGCAGCCCGGTGCCGGTGTCGCGGACGCGCACCTCGAGGTGCTCGCCGTCGCGTTCGGCGATGATCTCGACGTCGCCCTCCTTGCCGGCGAGTCCGTGCTCGACGGCGTTGGTGACGAGTTCCGTGAGGGCGAGGGCGAGCGGCGTGGCGTACTCGCTCGGGAGCGTGCCGAACTTGCCGGTCGAGTGGGTCTTCGCGCGGGTGTTGGGTGCCGCCGCCACTTCCGCGACGAGCTTCAGCACGCGTGCGAAGACCTCGTCGAAGTCGACGTTCTGCGCGAGCCCTTCCGACAGGGTGTCGTGCACGACGGCGATCGCCGACACGCGCCGCATCGCCTGGGTGAGCGCGTCGCGGCCCTCCTCGGTGTGCGAGCGCCGCGCCTGAATTCGCAGCAGTGAGGCCACCGTCTGCAGGTTGTTCTTGACGCGGTGGTGGATCTCGCGGATCGTCGCGTCCTTGGTGATGAGCTCCTGCTCCTGATGGCGGATCTCGGTCACGTCGCGGCACAGCACGATCGCGCCGATGCGCTTGCCGTGATCGCGTAACGGGATCGTCCGCAGCGACACCGTCACGCCGCGGGACTCGACGTCGGCGCGCCACGGCGCCCGGCCGGTCAGCACGACCGGGAGCGACTCGTCGAACTGGCGCTTGGCGGGAAGGATGCGCGTGACGACCTCGACCAGCGACTCGCCCTCGAGCTCGTCGTCGAAGCCGAGCCGGTTGAACGCGGAGAGCGCGTTGGGGCTCGCGAACGTGGTGACGCCGTCGACGTCGAGGCGCACGAGGCCGTCCGACGCCCGCGGCGCCCCTCGACGCGGGGCGGTCGGCGCGGACATGTCGGGGAAGTCCCCGGTCGCGACCATGCCGAACAGCTCGTCCGCGCAGTCGTTGAAGGTGATCTGCTGGCGCGAGGGCGTGCGAGCCTCACCGAGGTTCGTGTGGCGCGTGATCACGCCGATGGTCTGGGCGCCCTCGACGCCCTGCGCCCGCACGACCGGCACCGCGCGGACGCGGGTGGGGGTCTCTTCGAACCAGTCCGGCGAGGCCGAGTCGACGATGCGGGCCTCGTGGAACGCGTCGCGGATCTGCGTGCGCCACTGCGGCCGCACCCGGTCGCCGACGATGTCGCGATAGAAGAGGGTGGCCGCACCGCTCGGCCGCGTGTGCGCGACCGCGACGAACGAGTCGTCGGGCGTCGGCACCCACAGCACGATGTCCGCGAACGCGAGGTCGGCGAGAAGCTGGCCGTCGCCGGCGAGGCGGTGGAGCCACTCCACGTCCTCCGCGCTGGAACGGCCCTGGGCGTACACGAGATCGCTGAGGGTCGACACGCTTCTCAGCCTAGAGGGAACCGGCCGGCACGCCGGGCCGCGCTACGCCGCCGGCTGCGCTGCGCGACGGATGCCGCGGCCCGCCCGCTGAGGAGCACCCGTGGTGACGATGGCCTCGCCGACGAAGCGCCGCAGTGCCAGGGTGAACGGCGACTTCGGCGCGACCTCGGCCACCGGCCGCGCCGACAGCAGTGCGGCATCCACTGAGCGGGGGTCCTGCGGGAGGAACCACACGCGCTCGATGCCGGCGAACCGCTCGAGCGTGCGGCGCACCTGGCCGCGGGCATCGATGCCCAGCGCGCCGGGTCTGAGCTGATTGGCGAGGACGAGCACGGGGGTCGCCCCGATGGTCGCCCGCAGGTCCGGGTAGGCGCGCAGGAACCGCGCGACACCGACCGGATCGGCGCCGGCCACCGCGACCACGAGATCGGCGGCTCGCAGCGCCGCAAGCGTCGCCGCGTTGCGCCGTGGCCCGTCGAGGTCGCTGACGATCTCCTCGTCGCGCTCGACAGAAGACGCGACATCGACCACGGTGCACTCCGCCCACCCGCGACAGGCGGCGAGAGCGCCCGTCACCCGGGTCTCACTGAGCTCGGGCCACCGCGAGGGGCGGTTGATGCCGGTCAGCACGTCGACGCCGGTGCGCCCCAGAGGCACGCTCACCCGGGTGAGCTCCGCCGCGTCGACGCCGCCGAACTCGCTCTGCCGGCAGGCGGCCGCGAACCCCGGCCCCTCGTCGGCCAGGCCGAGTGCGAGCGCGATCGACGGCGCATGCGTGTCGGCGTCGACCAGGCCGACGTGCCGCCCTCCGCGGGCCAGCTCGACGGCCAGTTCGACGGACACCGTCGATCGTCCGGGAGCGCCTGCCGGACCCCACACGGCGATGAGGCGCGGCGCGCGGGCCGTGGGTCCAGCACCGCCGCCCGCGCGCTCCGGGGATGCGCGGAGCAGGTCGGCGAGTCGTCCGGGGTCGACGTCGCGCGGCGCGGGACGCTCGAGGCCGAAGGCCGCCGCCAGGCGCTCGGCCGCGACGTCGGCGCACAGCGGGACGATGCGGGTGGAAGCGCCGTCGCACAGCGCCACGACGGCCGCCGACACGGTCGCCCGCGAGATCTCGAGCACCACCGCATCGGCCTCGGCGATCGCGCTCCGCATCGATTCCACCTGGGGTCCGCGCAAGCCCTCGCCCACCACGCTCTCGAGGGCGTCCGCCGGCACGACGGCGAGGATCTCCTCCCCCTCGCGTCGGAGTCCTTCGGCGATTCCAGCACCGTCGTCGACGGCGACGAGGAGCTTCACGACCCCGACCCGGCTGCGGGCACGACCGAGAGCGCGGACGCGTCCGCCATCGCCGCGAGCGTCGCCGCCACGTCCGAGCGCGGGATGACGAGCTCCAGGGCCGCTGCGCCGCCGCCGATCATCGAGTCGTCGCGGGTGACCGACACGACGGTCGCGTCGGGCACGAGGATGCGCGGTGCGTCGTAGTCGCCGCCGTCCAGCAGGGGCGCCGCCCAGATCTCGACGACCGTGCCCGCACCGACCGCCGCCGGCACCTCGACGCTGCTCTGCACGACGACGTTCGTCGTCCTCGACCGCGCAGCCTCGCCCACTGCCGCAGCCGGGAGCAGCTCGCCCTCGGCGATCGTCCGAGTGGCCACGAGGCCGTCGGCGAGCGCGTCGGGGGTCAGATAGGCCTCGCCGAGCTGCCCGAGACCGACCTCGACGGCGCGCACGTCGTCGGCCGTGATGGCCTGTCCGGGCACGATGGTGTGGACCGCGGCGTAGACCGGAGCGGTCTGCCGGGCGGCCGAGACGACGAACCACACACCCGCGACGGATGCCGCGATCAGGAGGATCCCGAGGAGGAAGCGGGCATCGCCCCAGGGTGCTCGGCGAGGGCTGCGGACGGCGTCGGCGACGGTCATGGCATCCATCGTCGCGCAGCCCCGCCGAACGGCCCGATCTTTATCCACAGCCCCTCCGCCGCCGAGCCCCCGAGCTGTGGGCGGGCGCATAATGGGGGCATGCCCGAAAACCCGACTTCGGACGTACGTCTGCTCGCCCCCGCCCAGGTGGGCGAGGTGCTCGGCGTGTCGGTCGAGGAGGTCATGGCGCTGGTCGCCGAGGCGCGTCTGCGGGGCATGCGCGTAGGGTCTCCGGCCCGGTGGCGGATCGACGAGGCGAGCGTGGCCGCCTACCTCGATGACCAAGCCGAAGAGGCGCGCCGCACGGCGCTGTGGCAGCAGGCGCAGAACGCCAGCTTTCCCGAGCTCTGGGGCTCAGGACCGGTGCGCCACTCCGACTGAGACGGCGTTCCCGGTCACGCCTCAGGAAAGCACGGAGGACGAGTCGACCGCGATCCAGGCCACTGCGGCGAACGGGATGATCCGATGCCCGGTCACTGCGTCGGCACGACGCGGCGCCCCCGGCTCGTGCAGCGCGAGGTCGAGATGGTCGGCTCCGGCTCGGTCGATGGTGCCGCTGAGCGCGCGCCCGGACACCAGATGCACCGCCACTCCGGCCCGCCTGCGCACCAGATCGCGCAGCACGTAGCCGAAGGTCAGCCGGTCGGACAGTCCCGGTCGCGACGGAGCGGGCCGAGCGCTGCGCAGCAGGTCTGGGTGCGGCATCCCGATGCTCGAGACCGACGCGAACGGCGCGAGGACCGCCCCGGAACGACCCTCGACGGGCACGACGGCCACCCAGTCCGCACCGACCGCCGTCACGGCGGCGCGCACCGACGAGCCGTCCGCGAAGTCGACCGAGACCGGCGGCGCGGCGGTGTCGTCGGCGCACAGCTGCGCCAGCCTCTCCCGCAGCGTCACGCGGGAGAGCCGCAGGCGTTCTGCCTCGGTGTCGAGCGCGGCACGCTCGGCCTCCCATTCGGAGGCGAGCTGATCCTCCAGATCGTCGAAGAATCTGTCCCAGCGCACTCAGCGAGAGTAGGGCAATCCCGTCGCAGGCGATCGTGAGTTATCCACAACTGCGACCGGACGATTATCGATCCGATCGGCACGTGTGCTGTACTGTCCGCAAGACATCACCTGTCGAGATGGGACCCATGGCAACGACGCCCGCGGGAACAGCCCGCGTACACCGAACGCCCGGCGCCGCCGAGCTCTCCGAGTTCTTCGCGCCCCAGCGAACCCCCACGACCGCGCTCCCCGAGCCCGAGCCGTTCCTGCGCAACATCACGCGCGGGGTGCTAGAGGTGCTGGCAGGAGTGAGGGAGGTGGACCAGCTCGCCCGCTGGCTCACCGAGGATGCCTATCGCAAGCTGGTGACCCGCTCGAACCTCGCGGCCCGCGCGCGCAGCGCGCGCGGGGTCCCCGCCCGCCGGCCGGTGCGCACCATCCTGTCCGTGCACCACTCCTCCCCCGTCGACGGTGTCGTCGAGTCCGTCGTGATCGTCCAGGGGCCTGCCCGCACGCGCGCGGTCGCTCTGCGACTCGAGGGCATGGACGGGCGCTGGCGCACGACCTCCCTCGCACTCCTCTGACGCGCACGCGTCAGTCGTCGTCCTGATCGATCAGGGCGAGGAGCGACTTCAGCGCATCCCGGATCTCGAAGTGGTCGTGCTGCCCGGCCCGACTCTCGCCCGAGATCACCCCGGATCGATGCACCTTCCGGAAGTCGCCGAACGGAAACGAGTACGCACCCTTGGTCTCGCGGTCCTCACGCCGGTCCACTCCCAGGTGCCAGTGGGAGTACTCCGTCCACCCGTTCTGCTCGATGAAGGCGTTCTCCTCGTCCGCCGTGGGCGCTGCCTCGGACCAGTCGTCGCGCTGGTCGTTCACGACCTTGCCGTCACGGATGAGCGCCCGCGCGTGGCGCAGGGCAGGCTGATTCAATTCGATGGCCATGCCGAGACGCTACGACGCGGCCGGCGGCGAGGGTAGGGGTTGACGAACGCCGGAGGGTGCGGCATCCGCCTGCTCACTGCCGGTACGAGGCCAGGAAGTTGCCGAGCCGCTCGATCGCCTCGGAGAGGACGCGCGCCTCCGGCAGGGTGACGATCCGGAGGTGGTCGGGGGTGGGCCAGTTGAAGCCCGTCCCCTGCACGAGCAGCACGTGCTCGGCGAGGAGGAAGTCCAGGACGAGCTTGCCGTCGTCGCGGATCTCGTGCACCTCGGGGTCCAGCCGCGGGAACGCGTACAGAGCGCCGGAGGGGCGGACGCACGATACGCCCGGGATCGCCTCGAGGCCTTCCCACGCCGCGTCGCGCTGCTCGTGCAGGCGGCCCGTGGGAGCGATGAGAGCGTCGATGGACTGCACGCCGGACAGCGCCGCCTGGACGGCGTGCTGCGCCGGGACGTTCGGGCACAGCCGCGTCGAGGCGAGCAGCATGATGCCCTCGAGGAACCCGGAGGCGTGCTTCTTGGGGCCTGTGATGACCAGCCAGCCCGAGCGGAAGCCGGCGACGCGGTAGGTCTTCGACAGGCCGTTGAACGTCAGGACCAGGAGGTCGGGCGCCACCGAGGCCATCGGGATGTGCTGGGCCTCGTCGAAGAGGATCCGGTCGTAGATCTCGTCGGCGAGCACGAGGAGCGAGTTCTCACGCGCGATCTCCGCGATGCCCTCGAGCACCTCGCGCGAGTAGACAGCGCCGGTGGGATTGTTCGGGTTGATCACGACGATCGCCTTGGTGCGCGGAGTCACCTTGGCGCGGATGTCGTCGAGGTCGGGCTGCCAGCCGTTCTGCTCGTCGGCGAGGTAATGCACCGGGGTGCCGCCGCCGAGGCTCGTCATGGCCGTCCAGAGCGGATAGTCCGGGGCCGGGATCAGGACCTCGTCACCCTCGTCGAGCAGCGCCTGCATCACCATCGTGATGAGCTCGGAGACCCCGTTGCCGAGGAAGACGTCATCCGGGCCGAACGCGGGGAAGGTCGGATCCTGCTCATACCGGTAGACCACAGCGCGCCGGGCCGAGATGATGCCCTTGCTGTCGCTGTACCCGTGCGCGTTGGGCACGGCTTCGATCATGTCGCGCACGATCTGGAACGGGGCCTCGAAGCCGAAGACAGCCGGGTTGCCGGTGTTCAGCTTGAGGATCGTGTGACCCTCGTTCTCGAGCCGGTCGGCCTCGACCAGGGCCTGCCCGCGGATCTCGTAGAGCACATCCCGGAGCTTGCTGGACTGATCGAGGGGGCGAAGCGGACTCATCGGATCAGGATAGCGGCGCCGCGAAGGGGCCAATCGCCGCGCCGTGGCCCGGCTGGAACGCGAGAGCGGGACGGGCCCGGAGGTCCGTCCCGCTCTCGAGCGCCTGCGGTTACTTCTTGCGCTGGTCGGCGGCGCGACGCTGGGCGCGGTTCTGCGGGGCCGGATCAGGAGCGGATGCCGCGGCATCCGTCCGCTGTCCGAAGGCGCCGCGCTGCGGCTCGGCTGCCGGCGCCGCCGGAGCCGGGGTCGCCGCCGCGGTGGTGGCCGCCTGGCGCAGACGGTTGGTCGCCGCCTGCTGCACCTGGCCGCGATCGTTGCGCACCTCGACCTCGCCGGCGTCGTTGGCCGCCGAGTACTCGAGGCTCTGCGGAGCGGCCGGGATCGCGCCGAGTCCCTTGGCGTCGACCTCGGCCTCGCCGTCACCGGCCCGACGCACCTCGACCTCGAGGTTGTAGAGGTAGCCGACGGACTCCTCCTTGATCTGGCCCATCATCGCCTGGAACATCTGGTAGCCCTCGCGCTGGTACTCGATCAGCGGGTCGCGCTGGGCCATGGCGCGCAGGCCGATGCCGTCCTTGAGGTAGTCCATCTCGTACAGGTGGTCGCGCCAGCGGCGGTCCAGCACCTGGAGGACGACGCGGCGCTCGAGCTCGCGCGTGGCCGGGGTGCCCAGCGTCTCCTCGCGCTTGTCGTAAGCGATCCGGGCATCGGAGAGGATCTCGCGCTTGAGACCCTCCGACGAGATCCCGCCCTTGCGGCCGGCGGCCTCGGCGACGACCTCGTCGATCGTGACGCTCACCGGGTAGAGGGTCTTCAGCTCGGTCCAGAGCGCGTCGAAGTCCCAGCTCTCGTTGTGCCCGGCGCCGGTGTGGTCGTCGATGAGGGCGTTGATGGCGTCTTCGATGAAGTGCTGCACGCGATCGGCGATGTCGTCGCCCTGCAGGATGTGCCGGCGGTCGGAGTAGATCGCCTCGCGCTGCCGGTTGAGGACGTCGTCGTACTTGAGGACGTTCTTGCGGATCTCGGCGTTGCGCGCCTCGACCTGACTCTGGGCCGACTTGATGGCCCGCGAGACCATGCCGGACTCGATCGCGACGTCGTCGGGGAAGTTCGTGCGGGCGAGGATCGCCTCGGCCGCTCCCGACTGGAACAGCCGCATCAGGTCATCGGTGAGCGACAGGTAGAAGCGGCTCTCGCCGGGGTCGCCCTGACGGCCGGAGCGACCGCGCAGCTGGTTGTCGATGCGGCGGGACTCGTGGCGCTCGGTACCCAGGACGTACAGGCCGCCGACCTCGACGACCTTCGTGCTCTCCTCGGCGATGCGATCGCGCACCGCCTCGTACACGGCGTCCCACTCGGCCTCGTACTCATCGGGCGTCTCGACGGGATCGAGGCCCTTCGCCTTCATCTCCTGCACGGCGAGGAACTCGGCGTTGCCGCCGAGCATGATGTCGGTGCCTCGTCCGGCCATGTTGGTGGCGACGGTGACGGCGCCGAGGCGACCGGCGCGGGCGACGATCTCGGCCTCACGTGCGTGGTTCTTCGCGTTGAGCACCTCGTGCTTGATGCCCTTCTTCGCGAGCAGCCGCGAGAGGTACTCGCTCTTCTCGACGCTCACCGTGCCCACCAACACGGGCTGCCCGGACTCGTGGCGCTTGGCGATGTCCTCGACGACCTGGACGAACTTCGCCTCCTCGTTCTTGTAGACGAGGTCGGACTGGTCCTTGCGGATCATGGGCTTGTTCGTCGGGATCGGCACGACACCGAGCTGGTAGGTCGACATGAACTCGGCGGCCTCGGTCTCGGCCGTACCGGTCATGCCGGCGAGCTTCTCGTAGAGGCGGAAGTAGTTCTGCAGCGTGACGGTGGCCAGGGTCTGGTTCTCAGCCTTGACCGGCACCGCCTCCTTGGCCTCGATCGCCTGGTGGATGCCCTCGTTGTAGCGGCGCCCCACGAGGATGCGGCCGGTGTGCTCGTCGACGATCATGACCTCGTCGTTCATCACGACGTAGTCGGTGTCGCGCTTGAACAGCGCGAGCGCCTTGATCGAGTTGTTCAGGAACGAGATGAGCGGGGTGTTGGCCGACTCGTACAGGTTGTCGATGCCGAGGTAGTCCTCGACCTTCTCGATGCCGGGCTCGAGCACGCCGATCGTGCGCTTCTTCTCGTCGACCTCGTAGTCGACGCCGACCTCGAGCGTCTTGGCGATCTTCGCGAACTCCACGAACCAGCGATTGGCCTCGCCCGACGAGGGGCCCGAGATGATGAGCGGCGTGCGAGCCTCGTCGATGAGGATCGAGTCCACCTCGTCGACGATCGCGAAGAAGTGACCGCGCTGGACGAGGTCCTCCTTGCGCCATGCCATGTTGTCGCGCAGGTAGTCGAAGCCGAACTCGTTGTTCGTGCCGTACGTGATGTCGGCGTTGTACTGCTCGCGGCGGATCTCCGGCGTCTGGCCGGCGACGATGATGCCCGTCGTCATGCCCAGGGCACGGTAGATGCGGCCCATGAGCTCGGCCTGGTACGAGGCGAGGTAGTCGTTGACCGTGATGACGTGGACGCCCTTGCCGGCGATGGCGTTGAGGTACACCGGGAAGGCGCCGGTGAGCGTCTTGCCCTCACCGGTCTTCATCTCGGCGATGTTGCCGAGGTGCAGCGCCGCGCCGCCCATGATCTGGACGTCGTAGGCGCGCTGGCCGAGTGTCCGCTTCGCGGCCTCGCGCACGGCGGCGAAGGCCTCGGGCATCAGCTGGTCGAGCGTCTCACCGGCCTCGAACCGGGCGCGAAGCTCGACGGTCTCGCCGCGCAGCTCGTCGTCGGTGAGGTGGGCGTAGTCCTCTTCGAGGGCGTTGACGGCCTTCACGACCTGCTGGAGCCGCCGGAGGATGCGACCCTCGCCGGCACGAAGCAGTTTCTCGAGGGGGTTGGCCACGGAGTGTCTCCATCTGTCGGGTGTGGCGCGATCGGCGCCGGTGCCGCCGGGGACTTCTCCCCAGGCATACCTGCCTATGTTATCCGCCCGTGACCTTGGCGTGGGCTGGGTGTGGGTGGGGGTGGACGGGAATGTTTCCGAGTATGCATATACTCGGCAATTACATACCGGGTAGTCCCCGAACGAGAGGTGCGGCATGGTGGTCTGGCGGCGGTGGATCTTCCCGATTCTGATGGTGGTCATTCTGGGTGCGGCAACGGCCGCGCTGGTCAAGATCGCGTTCTTCCCCGACAGCGCTCCGACGGCGGCCGTCGAGCCGTCGGCGCAGATCGCAGACCCCGTCGTGGCCGTGGGCCGGGCGGACGTGAGCAACGCGCTGAGCCTGCCGGGCACGGTCGCGCGGGATGCCTCATACCCCGTCCGCTCGGCAGTCGACGGCACCGTGACCGCCGTACACGTCAGCGCAGGCCAGTCCGTCGCCGCGGGCGCCAAGCTCTACACGATCAAGCAGACCGATCCGGTGAAGAACGTCGACGTCGTCGCCCCCGAGGCGGGCGACGTGAGCGAGCTCACGGTGATCAAGGGCCAGCCGGCGTCGATCGGGACGGAGCTCGCGACGCTCACCCCGGCGCGCTACCACGTGCAGGCCACCGTGGAGCCGGTGCAGCTCTACCGCCTGCAGGGTGCTCCTGCCGAGGGATCGGTGACGATCCAGGGCGGTCCCGCCCCGTTCGTCTGCACGGGCTTGAAGGTCGAGGTCGCCGAGGACGGCACGACGACCGTCGCGTGCGCGGTGCCCGCGGATCAGACGGTGTTCGCGGGGCTGCAGGCGCAGCTCGACGTCGACCTCGGCACCGTGTCGGGCGTGCTCGCCGTGCCGACCACTTCCGTCAAAGGCGGTGCGGGAACGGGGGTCGTCTGGGTGGACTCCGGAGACGGCGCCCTGGAGGAGCGCGATGTCACGCTCGGCGTGAGCGACGGCACGATGGTCGAGGTCACGGCCGGGCTCGAGGAGAACGAGCAGGTGCGTCAGTACGTCCCCGGCGTGGCCGCTGCCGACGAGCCCGTCTGCTACGACGACGGCATGGGCGGCGAGTACTGCGAACCGGCGGGGTGGAACTGGTGAGCCTCGTCCGGCTCGAAGGCGTCACGAAGCACGTGATGCTTCCCGACGACACGCGGCTCGACATCCTGCGCGGCATCGACCTCGAGATCGCGGCGGGCGATCATGTCGCCGTGGTCGGACGCAGCGGCTCCGGCAAGTCGACCCTCCTCAACCTCATGGGCATGCTCGATGCGCCCTCGGACGGGACTGTCGCGTTCCGAGGCGAGCCGGTGCGGCGCATGCGGAAGGCCCGACTCGACCGGCTGCGCGGCCGCAACGTCGGATTCGTGTTCCAGCAGTTCAACCTGCTCGCGGGACGAACCGCCTTGGAGAACGTGATGATGCCGCTCGGGTATGCGCGCGGCCGGGAGTTCTGGACGCGGCGCACCGCTGCCACGCGCATGCTCGAACGCGTCGGACTCGGCCATCGCATCGAGTCCACGCCCGAGCAGCTGTCCGGCGGCGAGCAGCAGCGGGTGGCGATCGCGCGGGCGCTGGTGCGTCGTCCGACGCTCATCCTGGCCGACGAGCCCACAGGCGCACTCGACGTCGAGACCGGGGCATCCGTCATGGCCCTGCTCGACGAGATCGCCTCGGAGGCCGACGCCGCCCTGGTCACGATCACCCACGACCTCAACGTCGCCGCCCGCGCCCGGCGCCACTACCGGCTGGACGCCGGCGTGCTCTCCGCCTTCGCGCTCGATGTCTCCGCGAACGCAGACGCGGCAGACGCGTCCGGGCTCGCCGCGAACGTCGAGGCGAGCGCCGATCCTGCGGCTGCGACGGATGCCGACCCGAACCCGGCGCTCGACCGAGTCGAGGTGTCGTCATGAGCGGTCTCATCGGCGCTCTCAGCGAGGCGTGGTCGGAGATCCGTCATCACAAGCTCCGTGTCCTGCTGAGTCTCATCGGCATCGCGGTGTCGGTCGGCGCGATCACCGCCGTCGTCGCCCTCAGCGAGTATCAGCAGCAGCAGATGGCGGAGCAGTCGGATCGCATCGGCGGTCGCCCCGCGACGATCCAGTTCACCGCCCACGGCGCGACGATGGACTGGAAGGCCTTCGGCGCACACGTCGACCGCGTCGCCGAACGATACGACTTCTCGCATCTCAGCCGGATCGTGGACCCGGTGATGCTGCCGCTGCAGACCCCGGAGCAGGTGCGGCAGGTCTCGACGCGTCTCGTCGACCCCGCGTACCCCGTGATCCATCGCACACCGCTCCTGGAGGGTCGCTGGTTCGGGGAAGCCGGTGCCGATCTCGCCTCGCCGCCGGTCGTCATCTCCGAGTCGCTGTGGGACGTCTACGGCCGTCCCGACCTCGCGTCGGGGTTCGCCCTGAAGCTCCAGGGGGACGTGGGCGGGTCGTACACCGTCGTGGGTGTGACGCCACGGGAGTACACCGGCGACGAGGACAAGCACGTCACGATGCTGTATACGGATTACACCGCGCGCGGGGGCACCCTTCCCGCCGACATGGGGATCGTGTGGGAGACATGGGTCCCCGAGGACATGGCGGCGGAGATCGGCCCCGTGCTCGCCGCGGACCTCCGTGCCGGGGTCGACGACTCCGTCGAGGTCACCGTGAACCGCACCGATTGGGCGTCGCGGCCGGACCAGGCGCAGTTCGCGCAGACGTTCGAGCTGATCACCGGTGGGATCGCCGGACTGGTCCTGCTGCTGGGCGGCCTGGGCCTGGTGAACATCCAGCTCGTGGCGATGCGGCAGCGCATCCGCGAGATCGGCGTGCGGCGCAGCTTCGGCGCGACCGGAAGCCGCATCTTCACGTCCGTGATGCTCGAGTCCGTCGTCGCCACCGCGGTCGCAGGGGTCGTCGGCATCGCGATCGCGGTCGCGATCCTGCAGGCCCCGTTCGTGCTCGACATGTTCCAGGGGATGCAGGACGTCCCGCCGTTCCCGATGCGCGCGGCCGTCGTGGGACTCGTCGCCGCGGTTGCGATCGGCGCCCTCGCAGGATTCATCCCCGCCCTCGTCGCCGTACGGTCCAACGTCATCGACGCGCTGCGTTTCTGACGCCGCGCATCCGCCTCCACCCGAAGGAGCATCATGTCCGTCAAGCAGAGCCTGCTCGCGATCCTCGATCAAGGGCCGTGCTACGGCTATCAGCTGCGGTCCGAGTTCGACCGACGCACCGGTTCGACCTGGCCGCTCAACGTGGGCCAGATCTACAACACCCTCGACCGCCTCGAGCGGGACGGGCTGGTGACGAAGGGCGATACCGACGAGCACGGTCACGTGTACTGGGAGATCACGGATGCCGGATCCGCCGAGGTGCGGGACTGGCTGAGCACGCCGGTCCAGCGCGGGCAGGGCACGCGCGACGAGCTCGCGGTCAAGCTCGCGGTCGCCGCGACGCTGCCGGGCGTCGACGTCGCGGAGATCATCCAGACGCAGCGCCGGGCATCGCTGCGTCAGCTGCAGGAGCTCAACCGCGCCAAGTACGCCGGCGCGAGCCCCGACGGGCCCGAGGAGCTGGCGTGGTCCCTGGTGGTCGACTCGATGATCTTCGCCGCCGAGGCCGAGGTGCGCTGGCTCGACCACACCGAGCAGCGACTCGCCCTTCACCCCGAGCACGCGATGGCGCTCGAGCTGTCCACCGACAAGCCCAAGCGCGGCCGCCCGGTGAGGGCCGAGGCATCCGTCTCCCCCGTCGGTGACGCCGGAGCCGCCCGGTGAGCGAGACGGTCCTGCGCCTCATCGGCGTGACGCAGCAGTACGGCTCGGGCCCCACGGCCGTGTCGGCGCTCTCCGGCGTCGACCTCGACGTCGCCAAGGGCGAGCTCGTCGCTGTCATGGGCGCATCGGGATCGGGCAAGTCCACACTCTTGTCGATCGCGGGCGGACTCGCGACGCCGACCTCGGGCGAGGTGGTGATCGAAGGCCAGCACTTGAGCGTGCAGAACGCGAAGCAGCTGGCGGCGCTTCGCCGGCGGTCGCTCGGGTTCGTCTTCCAGGACTTCAACCTCATTCCGACCCTGACTGCGATCGAGAACGTCACGCTGCCGCTGGAGCTCGACGGATTCCGAAGCCGCGTCGCTCGCCGCGCAGGACGCGACGCGCTGGAATCGGTCGGACTGGACGACAAGCTCGATTCCTACCCGGACGACCTCTCGGGCGGCCAGCAGCAGCGGGTCGCCATCGCCCGGGCGGTGGTCGGCGGCAGGCGCCTGATCCTGGCCGACGAGCCCACGGGGGCCCTGGACTCGGTGACGGGAGAGCTCATCCTGCGCATGCTGCGCAGCAGAGTGGATGCCGGAGCCGCCGCGATCCTCGTCACCCACGAGGCGCGCCACGCGGCGTGGGCGGACCGCATCGTGTTCCTGCGCGACGGACGCATCATCGACGAGTCGCGCCGCGCAGGCGCCGACGCGCTCCTGACGGACGCTCGGTGACCGGGCTCCTCGACGCGGAAGCCGCGGCATCCGCTTCTTCTGCGACGCCATCGTATGCCCCGCCCCGCCGCGGCGCCGGGTGGCGGCGGCTGCGCACCGACGCCCGTCTGGCCTGGCGTCAGACGTGGCGCACGAAGGGCTCGAGTGCGCTGGTCATGACTCTCGTGCTGCTGCCGGTGGCCGGACTCACCGGCGGCGCGATCGTCTGGCAGAGCCATGTCCCCACGCCCGACCAGGCGGCGTCGCTCGAGCTCGGCCGGAACGCATCGTGGATCGAGACTGTGGGCGGCCCCGATCCGACCCGTTGGCAGGCGGTCGACAATCCATGGGACAACGGCATCGAGACGGACGACGCCGGACGCCCGCTGAACCCCGAGCAGCCGCGGCCGGACGCCCCTCCCCCGCAGATCCCCGAGGGCAGCACCGTCCGCGAGATCGTCGAATGGGGCACCGTTTACGTCGAAACCGCGAACGGGGTGGGAAACGTCAGCGTGTCCGCCGGCGATGTCTGGGACGAGGTGTTCACCGAACGGTACGTCATGGTCAGCGGCACCGCTCCTGCGAACGCGTATGACGCG
Organism: Microbacterium sp. Root166; assembly: GCF_001427145.1. Taxonomy (GTDB): domain Bacteria; phylum Actinomycetota; class Actinomycetes; order Actinomycetales; family Microbacteriaceae; genus Microbacterium. The sequence goes on along the minus strand of NZ_LMGL01000004.1, from coordinate 61,278 downwards.
ATGGTCTCGCCCGGCCTCCTGGAACGGTTGGGCGTCGAGGTCGGAGACGACGTCGCGCTGATCGACGAGGGCATCGCATTCACTATCACCGGCGCTCTGCGGCGCGCCGACGCCTTACCGGAGAGCGAAGAGCTCTTCCTGCCTTCGCACGCCGAGGACCTGGTGACCGGGCAAGTCCGCTGGTTCGTCGAGGACTGGCAGCCCGATCAGGCCGAGCTCGCCGAGCTCAACGCGGCCGGATACGTGGCGTATGCGCGCGATCTCGCAGTCACGCCGCCACCGGGCGCCCGTGTGAGCTCCTGGATGACCAACACCTCGCAGGACACCTCGATGATCACGACCGGGCTCATGATCGCGGTGTTCAGCGGATACCTCGTCGTGCTGCTGGCGGGTGCCGCCTTCGCCGTGTCGGCGCGCCGGCAGCAGCGCTCGCTCGCTGTCGCCGCGAGCGTCGGCGCCGCACGGCCGGATGTCTTCCGCATCGTCGTCATGCAGGGGACGGTCCTCGGCGCGACCGCGGGCGCGATCGGCATCGCGCTCGGCGCCGGCCTGGCGTGGGCGGTTCTGGCAGCGACCGACACCGGCGCCGTGAACACGTTCTGGGGCAACTGGGGATATCACGTGCCGTGGATGCTGCTCGCGGCGATCGCCGTGTTCGCCGTGATCATCGGCACGCTGGCCGCCGTGGCACCGGCGCGCGCAGCGACCCGCGGCGACGTGCTCGGCGCCCTCCGCGGATCCCGTCGCCCAGCCGTGCTGCGGCGCAAGCGACCGTGGTGGGGGCTCGGCCTCATGATCACCGGCCTGACCGCGACCGCGGTCGGGGCGGTCGCACTGGTCGTCCTCGACGGGGCGGGAATGGTTCATCCGAGCGTGCAGATCAGCGCGTTCGGCGCCGTCACGCTGGGTCCGATCGTCTTCCAGATCGGGTTCCTGCTCGCCGGCCACTGGGTGCTCGTCTTCGTCGGCAGGCCACTGGCGCGGCTGGGGCTCGCGCCGCGCCTGGCCAGCCGCGACTCGTCGGCCAATCCCTCTCGGGTCGTGCCCGCGTTCGCCGCGATCGCGGCCTGCGTCTTCCTCGCCTCCTACGTGATCTCGACCACGGCCCTGACATCGGCCCAGAACCAGCGCATGTACTGGTACAACGGACCGCTCGGCAGCGTGACGGCGAGCGTGTACGAGAACGGCGCGCCGACGGGAGAGACCCTGGCGGCAGCGGAGGACCTCCTCGCGACTACCGCACCACAGGCGACGGCCGTGGTCCGGGCACCGACGTCGCCCGCCTACGACGTCAGGACCGGCCGGCTCGAGAACCCTGCGCATCCCGTCTGGGCCGTCGCCGGTCAGTCCTCGGGGCAGTGCGAGCCCTGCGGCGACCCGTCGATGGCCATGAACGGTCAGCTCTCGATCGTCGACACCGAGGACGTCAGCCTGCTGCTGGACCACCCGATCGAGGAGTCCGTGCTCGCGGCCTATCGCCAGGGCGCCGCGATCACGACGACCGATGACTACGTCACACCCGACGGCGACATCGTCATCACGCGCTGGACCGAGCAGAGTCGCAGCGACTTCTCGAACGCCATGATGGCGGTGGACTGGCAGGCGCATGAGAGCGAGCGGTTCGCGCACCTTCCGTCTGCCGAGGCAGAACTGCCCCTTCGCGCCGAGCGGGTCGACACCGGTTCCGGCTCGTTGTTCCAGGTGATGATCTCGCCCGAGACGGCGGCGTCACTCGGGATCGAGGCGACGGCCTCCTCGCTCGTCGCGACCTACGACGAGCCGCTGCCGCAGGCGACCGTCGACCGGCTGAACCTGGAGGCGCAGTCCGTCCGGCTTCCCGACGGAGCCCACCTCTGGCTGACGACGGAGCGCGGCCCCGAGCCCGTGGCACCGTGGCTCTGGCTGATCGTCGGCGTCGCGGCCGTGCTGGTGATCGGTGCCAGCGCCGTCGTCCTCGGGCTCGCGCGCTTCGAGCGACGCCCCGACGACGCGACGCTCACGGCCGTCGGCGGATCGCGAGGACTGCGACGCCGCATCAACGCCTGGCAGGCCGCGATCATCGTCGGGATCGGCGCGGTGGTCGGCACGTTCTCGGGGCTCATTCCTGTGTGGGGCTCGGCTCAGTCGTCGGCCGGTTTCGTGACGATGAGTGACATGCCGTGGCCGTGGCTCGGCGTGCTCGCCATCGGCCTCCCCCTCGCCATCACCGCTGTCGCGTGGCTCGTGCCCCCGCGGCATCCGGACCTCACCCGCCGTACCGCGATCGCGTGAGGCGCAAGACCCACCCTGACCGAGACGACAGGATGCCGCACCGGGGGGCCACGGCATCCTGTCGTCTCTCAGGCGGGACGCACTACCCTTAACTGTGTCCACTGACCAAGACCAGATCGAGGCCGAGGCTCCCGCCGAGCCCGCAGCGATGACATTCTCCGACCTCGGACTGGGCGACGCGGTGCTCAAGGCCCTGCGCGACGTCGGCTACGAGACCCCCTCGGCCATCCAGGCCGCCACCATTCCCACGCTCCTCGCGGGTCGCGACGTCGTCGGCCTGGCCCAGACCGGAACCGGCAAGACGGCCGCCTTCGCGCTGCCGATCATCGACCGGCTCGACCTCTCCCAGAAGAACCCGCAGGCACTCGTCCTGGCCCCGACCCGTGAGCTCGCGCTCCAGGTGTGCGAGGCGTTCGAGAAGTACGCGGGACACCTCAAGGGCGTGCACGTCCTCCCGATCTACGGCGGTCAGGGCTACGGCATCCAGTTGTCCGCACTGCGGCGCGGCGTCCACATCGTCGTCGGCACCCCGGGTCGCATCATGGACCACCTCGAGAAGGGCACGCTCGACCTCTCGGAGCTCACCTACCTCGTGCTCGACGAGGCCGACGAGATGCTCAAGATGGGCTTCGCCGAGGACGTCGAGACGATTCTCGCGAAGACCCCCGACACCAAGCAGGTCGCACTCTTCTCCGCGACCATGCCCGCGCAGATCCGCCGCATGTCGCAGCAGTACCTGCACGATCCCGAAGAGATCACCGTCAAGTCCAAGACCACGACCTCCTCGAACACGACGCAGCGCTACCTCGTCGTGTCGTTCCAGCAGAAGATGGACGCGCTCACGCGCATCCTCGAGGTCGAGAACTTCGACGGCATGATCGTCTTCGGCCGCACCAAGAGCGTCACCGAGGAGATCGCCGAGAAGCTCCGCGCCCGCGGATACTCCGCCGCCGCGATCAACGGCGACGTCGCCCAGGTGCAGCGCGAGCGCACGGTCAATCAGCTCAAGTCGGGCAAGCTCGACATCCTCGTGGCCACGGACGTTGCGGCCCGCGGCCTCGACGTCGAGCGCATCTCGCACGTGGTGAACTTCGACATCCCGACCGACACGGAGTCGTATGTCCACCGCATCGGGCGCACCGGCCGCGCCGGGCGATCGGGCGTCGCGATCAGCTTCGTCACCCCGCGCGAGCGCGGCCTGGTCCGCGCCATCGAGCGCGCGACCCGCCAGGAGCTCACCGAGATGAAGCTGCCGAGCGTCGACGAAGTCAACGAAACGCGTCTATCGCGCTTCGACGACCGGATCACCGCGGCCCTCGCCGAGAACGAGCGCATCGACCGCTTCCGCGACATCGTCGCGCACTACGTCCGCAACCATGACGTGCCCGAGGCTGACGTGGCCGCCGCCCTCGCCGTCGTGGCGCAGGGAGACTCGCCGCTGCTCCTCGAGCCCGAGCCCGAGCGTCCCCGGTACGAGCCGCGCGAGCGCGACGACCGGGAACGCAGTGGCCGCTTCGACCGCGACGACCGCGGCGACCGCCCCGAGCGACGGCCGCGCGAAGCCCGCGCCGGCATGGCGACGTACCGCATCGCCGTGGGCAAGCGCCACCGCGTCGAGCCCCGCCAGATCGTCGGCGCGCTCGCCAACGAGGGGGGCCTGCGCCGCGACGACTTCGGCGCGATCCAGATCCGGCCCGACTTCTCGCTCGTCGAGCTGCCTGCGGACCTCCCCCGCGGCACCCTCGACCGGCTGACCGACACCCGCATCTCGGGCCGGTTGATCGAGCTGCGCCTCGACACCGGCGGCCCGGGCGGGCGTCGCCGCGACGACGACGACCGCGGTCCGCGCAAGCCGCGCCACCGCGACTGACCCGCGGTCAGGACACACCCGCACGAGGCTCGGCCCGGTGATCGCACCGGAGCCGGGCCTCGCGCCGTTTCCGGCCTCCGCCCGTTGCACCGCCCGGTTCATCTGTGCGAATGCGACCCCGCGCCGCCACGGAAGGCCCCTTTCGCACAGACGAAACGCCGTGCACCGCCGCGTCGAGGCGGCGCACACGCCTCGCGGCGTCCACAGCCTGCCGGTGGCACAGCTTGCTCACCGCCGCCGCCCATAGGATCGAGGTATGGCCGGATTCTGGGGCAAACGCAAGCGTGACAACGAAGAACTCGCGGCGCAGGACGCCGACCTGGCGCGCCAGGCGCGCGCGGCGCTCGTCTCGGCCGATGAGCGTCTCCGCGTCACCTCCGACGAGCTCACGTTCGCCGAGATCGAACTCGGGGCAGAGCCGACGAAGGACCTCCGCGAGGCGCTCGAGGCGGTGCGCACTCATCTCGCCGAGGCCTTCCACCTCCACCAGCTCAACCACGACGAGATCCCCGACACCCCCGAAGAGCTGCGTACTCGCAACGCGCGGATCGTGCAGCTGTGCGAGTGGGCCGAGGATCTGCTCGACGACCGGACGTCGGCCCTGGCCGCCCCGATCGAGCGCGCGCGCCGCGCCCCCGAGATCATCGCCGGCGTCCGCGCCGACGCCGAGCGCCTCCGCACCCGCCTGCCAGGCGCTCGCGAGACCGTGGAGCGCCTGGCGGCGCGCTACTCGGCATCCGCGCTCGCACAGGTCGAGGCCAACCCGGCCGAGGCGGAGCAGCTGCTCTCGTTCGCCGAGCACAGCGCCGGGATCGCCGAGCGACGTCGCGAGGCCGGTCAGCGCGAGCAGGCCAACCTGGCGCTCGAAGCGTGCACCGAGGCCGCCCGTCGCGCGGCGACGCTGATCGACGCGGTCGAGACGTTCGAGGTCGAGGCGCTGCGCGCCGAGTCGACGCTCTCGGCGATCGTCGAGGACTCGCGCGACGACATCGCCGTGGCGCTGCGTGAACCGCATACCCCCGCCGTCAGCGCCGCGATCGCCGAGCTGCAGGCCGCCCTGGCCTCCCTTCCGGGCGCCGGCGTCAACGCCGACCCGTTCACGCTCCTGTCGCGCCTGCGCACGGCGAACGCCGGGCTCGACGATGCGATCGCCGCCGCACGCGAACGGGCCGCGCGGCCGATTCCGCCGCTCGAGCACGTGCGCCACTCCATCGACGACGGCGACCGGCAGCTCGCCGTGGCGCGCGACGTGATCGCGGGCCACCGCGGCTGGATCGGCGCCGACGCGCGCACGCGCCTGGCCGAGGCGGAGCGCATCCGCATCGACCTCGACCGTTACCTGGGCACGTCGGCATCCGTTGCGACGACCATCGACGACGACCACCGCGAGCAGGCCATGGCGATGTCTCGCAGAGTCGCCTTCCTGGCGGGCGAGGCGCTTCAGCTCGCACAGCGCGACATCGACTCCTCGCGGCCGCAGGGCGGGCCCGACCAATGGGGCGGCGGTCCGGGCTGGGGAGGCGGCGGCCGCGGCGGCGGGGGGAGCGGCCTCATGGGCGGCATCCTCGGCGGCATGGTGCTCGGCGGCCTCATGGACGGCATGTTCGACGGCTGATCCCGTTCGGCTGACCACGCTCGGCCGGCGACCAGGCCGCAAGACGACAGAGGGATGCCCCGACCGCGAGGCCGGGGCATCCCTGTGTACTGCTGCCTAAGAGGCGACGGCCTCCGGCGCGGTCTGGGTCGTGAGCGAGATCACGCCGTAGTCCCAGCCCTTGCGGCGGTAGACGACGCTCGGGTGGTCGGTGCGGACGTCGACGAACAGGAAGAAGTCGTGGCCGACCAGCTCCATGCGGTCGACCGCCTCTTCCACCGACATCCACTCCGGCTCGAACTCCTTCGTGCGGATGACGACGGGTGTGTAGTCCTCCTCGGCCTCGGGGCCGGTGACCACGGGGATCTCGCCGGTGGCGACGGCACGGAGCACGTCGAGGGATGCCGGCTGCACATCGATCCCCTGGATGGCGCCGCTGCCCTTTTCGAAGTGGGCGCCGCGCGGGTGGTTGCGCGCATCCACGCGCTTGTCCTTGGCCCGGCGGAGCTGTTCGCACAGCTTGTCGACCGCCAGGTCGAGTGCGGCGAACTTGTCACCGTCCGTGGCTTCGGCCCGGACGATCGGGCCCTTCCCCGTGAGCGTCAGCTCGACTGTGTCGTCTTCGACTCGGCCGTTGTGATACGCACGGTGAGTGACCTTGACATCAACGCGTTGAGCGCGTTGGGCGAGGTGTTCGATGCGGGTGGCCTTGTCTTCGACAACGGAGCGAAAGCGATCAGTGATCCCCACTCCCACGCCGACGATGCTGGTTTCCATCCCTGCCTCCTTGTTCCGGTCCGCCCGGCCAAGGGCGGACCTTCAGTCGCCTTGTGGTTCCCCACGCTAGCCCCGCACCGCTCGCCTGTCACCTGTGAGTTTCGAATGCGTCATCCGCAGGTCGCCGACCGTTCACGCGTCGCGGGGTGGCGGCTGTCGTGACGGCGCCGACGACGTGCGCGCCCGCCTCGCGCAGCGCGCGGACGGCCTCTTCCAGACTCGCCCCGGTGGTCACGACGTCGTCGACGATGACCACCCGGCGCCCCTCCGCGCGGACGCCGCGCAGGCTGAGCGCGACGTTGCGGCGACGGTCCCCGCGTCCGAGACCGCGCTGATCGCCCACGTGCCGGACGGTCCGCAGCAGTGTCGCGACCGGCAGGCGGGCTTTCGCCGCGATCAGCTCGGGCACGCGATAGCCACGGCGACGGTAGCTGCTCCGAGAGGTCGGCATCGGCACGTACACGACCCCGGATCCGAAGCGTGCCGCGGCGGCGGCGAGCGCCGGCGCCAGGTGCACGGCGAGCGGGGTGCGGCCGTCCTCCTTCAGCGCCCGGATGACGCGGGCCGGTACCCCTTCGAAGGCGAGGCCGCTCCACACCGGCAGATCGCCGTCGACACCGCGGAGGAGGCGCCGCTGCGTCCGCGGCGCAAGCGCAGCCCGGCAGGCCTCGCACAGGCCCGTGTCGGGTTCGTCGCAGCCGGCGCAGCAGATCGGCATGATCAGCGCCAGGGCCTCGCTCAGGGCGGCACGGATCACCCCGGCGAGAGCGGGCGCGGCATCCATCGGTCCACCGTGGCGCGAACGACACGGCCCCACGCTCTCCCCGCGTCGAACCCGGCACAGGGTGCTCGAGCAGACGGCTGGGGAGGAGGCGGCGCTACTGCGGGGCGCCCTGCTGCGTGGCGAGCACCAGCACGCCCGTCGCCGTCGGCTGCCAGCTCGTTCCGCGGTTCACGTAGAGGGTCCCGTCCTCGGCCCGAAGTCGCACGCTCGACAGCGACGTTCCGCCGGCGATCGACGCCATGGGCACCGCGACGGTGGTGGTGGACGGCAGCCCGCCGACCACCTGCTCGAGGACGACCGCCCCCTCGCCGCCGCTCGACAGCACGCCGAGCGACCCGTCGTCGAGCCACGCCAGTCCGCGCCCGGCACCCTCGACGACGCCGAGCTGCACCGGATCGCCGAGGCGCAGCGCGTTGTCGGGGCCGCGGACCACGCCTGCGACCCAGAGTGCCGTCGTTCCCCCGGTGGTCACGATCGCCGCCATGCGGGTGCCGTCCCGTGAGACCGCCATGGCCTCGATGCCGGTCGCGCCCGACCAGGCATCGATCACCTCGATGATCGTGCCGTCCGGGGCATGGGCCTGGACGGCGGCCGGCGCACCGCGCGGCACCGTCCAGATGAAGCCGAAGGGATCGATCGTGGGATCCACGAGCCCGGCGCGCGAGTCGAGGGTCTGGAAGCTCTGATCGGCACCGAGCCGCATCACGGCTCCCGAGGTGAGGCGTACGGCGGCCACGTCCCGATCGGGCGCCACCTGCACGGCGACCACCGGATACTGCTCGATCATGTCGGAGAGCCCGGCGATCTCGTCCAGCTCGTCGCCGGTGAGGAACCCGAAGCCCTCCTCGATCCGCACCAGCGGCGCGCCGCCGACGCGCGTGGAGCGCACCGGGACCGCCTCCGCCTCGATCGGCGTCAGCCCCACGGCGAGCTGCAGCGACGAGACCCCGGTGGTCTTCAGGCTCTCCAGCAGCTGCGTGTACATGCGGTCCATCGTCAGCGGGTCCACCGAGAGCGCAGCCTCGCTGAGATCCACCTCGGCCACCCCGCCCGCGGTCACCGGCACCGCGGGAACGAGACCGACGGCGTCGGGGAAGGCCGAGTCGACCGACTCGGCGAGCCAGCTGCTGGGCGCGCCGTTGACGAGCTCGTCGGCGATCCGCGCCGGAGCATTGGTCGGCGGGAACCAGCGCGCGTCGGGCACGAGGTACTCCCCCGTCGGATCGAAGTACATCAGCGAGTACCGGTTGAACACCCGGGGGAACTCGTCACGGCCGAGCACGACACCGTCGGGCGCGGCACTGATGCGCCATTCGCCGTCGTCGCGCTGCAACAGCTCGAAGGCCAAGGTGCGGGCGCCCACCTCGGCCGGCGCGTACGAGCCCTGGTCGTCCACGGTCGCGACCGCGCGGAGTGAGAGGGTGACCGCGCCGGTCTGCGGCTCGCTGTACACGCGGTCCTCGAAGAGATCGACGGTCACCCCTGCCCGAGGGTCCCAGCCGTCCGCGAACTCCCTCGTGAGGAACTCCCGGGCGCGGTCCCAGTTGGCGGCGAGGCCCGGGCCCGAACCGGCGCGGATGAAGCCCTCGACGATCTCCTCGGGCGTCGCGCCGGGCTGGGGACGGTCGGGGAGCAGGAACGACACCTCGTCCGAGTCCGGTGCGTCCTCCGCGCCCAGGCCGTAGTTCACGGTGCCGCTGGTGGGCAGCCCGGTGCAGGCAGTCAGCACCGCCGCGAGCAGGAGGACGAGCATCGACAGGATGCCGCGGCCGCGCGTCATGGCGCACCGCCCCGGGTGGCGGCATCCCGCAGCGCACCGTCGTCGGTGCTGCCGACCTTGATGGGCTGCGTGAGGCCGAGGTCGTCCACGGCGGCGATGGAATCGTCGCCCGGGTCGAGCGGGATCGGCGAAGGCCCGACGGGGCGTCCCGGCGCGCGAGGGAGCGTCAGGACGAAGTTGGTGCCGCGACCGAGTTCGGACCAGACCGCGAGCTGACCGCCGTGGAGCCGGGCGTCGCCGAGGGCGATCGACAGGCCGAGGCCCGTCCCGCCGATGGTGCGCGTCCGCGAGGGGTCGGCGCGCCAGAACCGGTCGAACACGCGATCGACGTCTTCCGCGCGCATCCCGAGGCCGTAGTCGCGCACACCGAGGGCGACCGACTGCTGGTCGCTGTCGACCGTGATGACGATCGGCCGCCCCTCGCCGTGCTCGATCGCGTTGCCCAGCAGGTTGCGCACCACGCGGCGGACGCGCCGCGGATCCATCTCGACCGGCGAATAGCCGCCCGGAGCCACCAGCCGCACGTCGGTCTGATGCTGCTGGGCGAGCTGCTCCATCGAAGCGATGACGTCCTCCGCGAGGTGTGCCAGGCTCGTCGGCTCCAGCTCGAGCTGCACCGAGCCCGCGTCGTACCGGCTGATCTCGAGGAGGTCGGTCAACAGCGTCTCGAACCGCTGCACCTGGTTGTTGAGGAGCTCGGCCGCCCGGGCGGTGGCGGGATCGAACTCGTCCCGGCGGTCGTTGATCATGTCGGCGGCCAGGCGGATCGTGGTGAGAGGAGTCCGCAGCTCGTGGGAGACGTCCGAGACGAACCGCTGCTGCACGAGCGAGAGGTCGGCCAGCTCCTTGATCTGCGACTCGATGCTGTCGGCCATGGCGTTGAAGGACCTGCCGAGCGTGGCCAGCTCGTCCTCGCCGCGCACCGGGAGGCGCACGCCGAGCTCGCCGGCGGCGAGCTTGGCACTGGTGTCGGCCGCCTCGCCGATCGGGGTCGTCACCGAGCGCAGCACGAACCACGCGATGCCGCTGATCAGCAGCACGAGCCCGATGCCGACGATCCACAGCGTGCTCTGCACGAAGCCGAGCGTCTGCGGTGCATTGGCGAGGTCGTACGCGAGATACAGCTCGTACGGTCCGACGCCGGGCACCGACAGCTGCTGCCCGACGACGATGCCGGGCACGACGGTGCCGTCGTCGGTCGGAAGGGCGATAGACTGCCACACCTGCCGGTCGGGGTTGGCGCGCACGCTGTCGCGGAGACCCTCCGTCAGCACCTCCTCGAACCGGAGGTCGCTGGTGAAGTCCTGCGGCGCATTGCTCGACGGCGGACCGATGCGGAACGCCGCGTTGATCTCGCTCGCCGACTGCGATGCCAGGGTGCCTCGTACGAGGCTCATCACGTTCTGCAGCTGCGTGCTGTCGGACTGGGCCGTCGCGCTGTCGAGCGTCAGCTGGGCGGCGGCCGTCGCACGCTGCGCGTCGCGCAGCACCTGGGTCTGCCGCGACACGAAGAGGTCGTTCTGGATGGCCAGCGCCATCCACACGCACGCCACGATCACGGTGAACGCGGTGAGGCCGAGGGTGACCATGATGGTCCGGAAGCGCAGCGAGCGGCGCCACAGCGCCGCGATGTTGCCCGGCCAGGTGCGCCAGTCGCGCCAGCCGGCCAGCGGCGTCCGGGTGGCCGTCACCCCCGTCGGCGGGGCCGTCATGAGCGCCTCAGACGACCGCGCCGGCGCGATAGCCGACGCCGCGGACCGTCGTCACGATCCGGGGGTTGTCGGGGTCCTGCTCGACCTTCGCGCGCAGGCGCTGCACGTGCACGTTCACGAGCCGGGTGTCGGCCTTGTAGTGGTAGCCCCACACCTGCTCCAGCAGCATCTCTCGCGAGAACACCTGCTGCGGACGGGAGGCGAGTGCGACGAGCAGCTCGAACTCCAGCGGCGTGAGTGCGATCGCAGCGTCGCCCCGGCGCACCTCGTGCGCGGCGACGTCGACCGTGAGGTCGCCGATGCGCAGCTGGTCGCCCGTCGGCTGGCTGCTCGGGCGCAGGCGCGTCTTGATGCGCGCGACGAGCTCCTTGGGATTGAACGGCTTGACGATGTAGTCGTCGGCGCCCGACTCCAGGCCCTTCACGACGTCGGCTGTGTCGGTGCGAGCGGTCAGCATGATGATCGGGACGCCGGACTCGGCGCGCACGCGCGTGCAGATCTCGATGCCGTCCATACCCGGCAGCATGAGGTCGAGCAGGATGAGATCGGGCTTCTCGGTGCGCCACGCATCCACGGCCTGCGCGCCGTCGGCGCAGAAAGCCGTCTCGAATCCCTCCGTGCGGAGCACGATCCCGATCATCTCGGCGAGGGCGGTGTCGTCATCGACAACCAGGATGCGTGATGTCATCGCGCGCGTTCGTCCTTTGCGTTCGGCGCGGGCAAGGCAGTGACCGCGCCTTCCCCTTGCGCTTCACACAGAGTAGTGGACGACGCCTGGATGCATGCCGAGCAGTGCACGTACGACTGCTGAGGGTGTGGACGGCCACCGCTCCCGTCGGAGCCGGTATGCCACGATAGGGAGCAGTCGAGCGGCACCCCGCCCACGCAGGAACCCGACCCCGGAAGAGGATCACCGTGACCGCGTATCCGGCCTGGACTCCGGCATCCCGCCCGGGGATCATCCCGCTCCATCCGCTCGGCTTCGGTACCATCCTCGGGCGCTCGTTCGCCGCCCTGCGCCAGAACCCGCGCGTGCTGCTCGGCTTCGCGCTGATCGTGCAGACTCTCGCCTACCTCGTCGTACTCGCCGCCATCGGCGGCATCGCGTTCGCGTCGTTCGTCCGTCTCGACACCCTGCGTCCCGGCACCGACGAGTACGAGGCCGTCTTCGCGGGCTCGGTCGGCATCACCTTCGTCGCCGGGCTGGTCCTGAGCATGGCGGCGGGTGCTCTCGGGGTCATCGTGCAGGGCATCGTCGTCGCAGAGGTGGCTCACGCCGCCGTCGCCGAGAAGCTGTCGCTGCGTGCGCTGTGGCGACGCATCAAGCCGATCGTCTGGCGCCTGATCGGCTACAGCTTCCTCCTCGCCTTGGCCGTCCTCCTGCTCGTCGCCCTGGTCGTGGTCGCCCTGGTGACCATCGGCATCGCCGCACCGCTGGCAGCGGTCGGCCTGACGGTCTTCGTGATCCTCGCGGCGATCCCGCTCACACTCTGGCTCATGATCAAGCTGCTGCTCGCGCCGGCGGCGATCATCCTCGAGCACGCCACGCTGGGCGGGGCGATCTCCCGCTCCTGGACGCTCACCCGCGGCAGGTTCTGGCCCGCACTGGGGATCATCGTCCTGATCTCGCTGGTGTTCGGATTCGTCGCCCAGGTCATCAGCGTTCCGGCGAGCTTCCTGTCGTCGGGCCTCGCCACGATCATCGCCCCGACCGGAGCGAACGAGCCCACCGCGATCATCGGCATGATCGTGGTCCTCCTGCTGACCCAGATCGTCACGCTGCTGCTGCAGGCGGTCGCCGTGGTCGTGCAGTCCACCGCGACGGCGATCATCTACATCGACTGCCGCATGAGGCGTGAGGGCCTGGACCTCGATCTGCTCTCCTATGTGGAGCGGCGGGATGCCGGGGCCACCGCGCTGCCGGATCCCTATCGCGAGCACATCGGCCGCACCATCGCCGTGCGCGCGCCCGGCTTCGCGCCGTATCCGGGACAGCCGTACCCGGCGCCGGCCTACCCGGCCGCTGCGTACCCCGGGCAGCCGTATCCGCAGCAGCCGTACGGGGGCCGGCCCCAGCAGGTCCCTGCCTACCCCCAGCCTGCCCCCGCCTACCCCCAGCAGCAGCCGGCGCCCGGCTATCCGGTGCCCGCGCAGGGCTACCCGGCCGCCCCGGCCTACAGCGCGCCGCAGCCCTACGGCCGGCCGCCGGCCCCGCCTGCCTACGGCCCGGCGCCCGGTCTGCCGCCGTACAGCCCGGCCCCGCAGACCCCTGCCGAGGCCGCCCCGGCATCGCCGACCGCGCCTCCCGAGGCGGCCCCGACCGCCGCACCGCCGACGCAGTGGGCCCCGCCCGCGGCGCACCCGGACACCGCCGACCGAGAGTCGCCATGGGCGTGAGCGCCGCGATCGCCGCCATCGTGGCGGATGTCGGGCCGCCGCTCACACCCGACGGCGACGAGGCCCGCGAGTGGGCGGAACGCGAGCTCGCTGATCCGGTCTACGACGCGGCCGAGCCGACGCCGTTCGATCTCATCGCGCGCGCGATCGCCGACGCCTTCAGCAACCTGTTCTCCGTGCAGCTGGGCGAAGGATGGGGCTCGGCAGCGGCGCTGCTGGCGGCGATCGTCGTCGTGGTCGCGATCGTCGTCGCCTTCGCGATCTGGGGGGTCCCGCGCGCCACGGGCCGCGCGCGTCAGCAGGCGCCGGCGCTGTTCGACGCGGACGAGCGACGCTCTGCCGCCCAGTTGCGAGCGGCGGCGGCGGCACATGCCGAGAAGGCCGAGTGGGATGCCGCGGTCGCGATGCGATTCCGCGCTCTGGCCCGAGCGTGCGCGGAGCGCGGCGTCGTGGACGTGCCGCCCGGGGCCACCGTCCACGCCTTCGCCCGCGCCGCCGCGCGGGCCTTCCCCGGCTTCGCGGAGCGACTGGAATCGTCCGCGACCGCGTTCGACGACGTCCGGTACCTGCGCCGCCCCGGGACTCCCGAGTTGTACCGCCTGGTCGCCGAGACGGACGATGCCGTCGCCGCTGCGCGACCCGCGCAGCTCCAGGAGACGTCGGCGTGAGCGCCGACGTCGAGATCTCGGCTCCGGCCGGACGTCGGCGACGGGTCGCCGCATGGATCGCGATCGGTGTCGTCCTCGTCCTCGTCGGCGGCATCGGCGCGATGATCGCCGGCGCCGGCGAGTGGAGTCAGCGTGACGCCCTCGACCCGGAGTCGGCCGGCGCCCTTGGGACGCGCGCCCTCTCCCAGATCCTCGAGGAGCACGGCGTCGATGTGGAGGTCGTCCGGGACCATGCCGCTGCCGCCGCCGCTCTCGACGACGAGCCGGCGACCCTCGTGCTCACCGACACCCCCGCCCTCTCCGACGAGGGACTGCTCGCGCTGACGGATGCCGCGCACGACGTCGTCCTGATCGACCCCCGCAGCCGAACCCTCGACCTGCTCCTCCCCGGCGCCGAGCCCGCCGGCTTCGCCGATGCCGGAGCGATCGATCCGGAGTGCGACTTCCCCGATGCCGAACGCGCCGGCGCGGTGCAGCCCGACGCGGTGTTCTCCGCGCCCGACGACGTGCTCGCGTGCTACCCCGGCGGCGACGGATTCGGCCTGCTGGCGGCCGAGCACGGCGACGGGGTCGTCGCGGCGGTCGACGGCACGGCCCTCCTGACCAACGAGGACCTGGCTGAGAACGGCAACGCGGCGCTCGGCGTGAACCTCATGGGACGCAACGCCACCGTCGTCTGGTACCAGCCCGGGCCCGGCGACACCGATCTCACCAGCTCCGACCCCTCGCTGGGCGATCTCACCCCGCCGTGGGTGAGCCCTGTGATCGTGCTGCTGCTCGCCGCAGGAGTCGCCGCGGCCATCTGGCGCGGCCGCCGGTTCGGGCCGCTCGTCGCCGAGCGACTGCCCGTCACCGTGCGCGCGACCGAGACCACCGAGGGTCGCGCGCGCCTCTACGCCCACTCGCGTGACGCCGTCCACGCCGCCGATCAGCTCCGCCTGGGTGCGCTCGAGCGCATCGGCCGACTCCTGGGCCTCGGGAATGCGGCATCCGCTTCCGAGATCGCCGATGCCGCCGCCGCGCGGACGGGACTCGACCGCGCGGGGGTTCACGGCGTGCTCTACCAGCGCCTTCCCGCGGGCGACGCCGAACTGGTCGTCCTCTCTCAGCAGCTTCGCCATCTCGAGGACGCCGTGCACGCGGCCGTCCGCCCGGAAAGGAACGATCCTCGATGACCGACACTCCCCCCGCCGCCCCGGCCAGGATCGACGACGCCGCCTTGCGCGAGGCGATGAACCGCGTCCGGCTCGAAGTCGGCAAGGCCGTCATCGGCCAGGACGGCACCGTCACCGGTCTCCTCATCGCCCTGCTGGCGGGTGGGCACGTGCTGCTCGAGGGCGTTCCCGGCGTCGCCAAGACCCTCCTGGTGCGTTCTTTCAGCGCGGCCCTGGGCCTGGACACCAAGCGCATCCAGTTCACGCCCGACCTCATGCCCGGCGACGTGTCGGGCTCGCTCGTCTACGACGCGCGCACCGGGGAGTTCGAGTTCCGCGAGGGCCCCATCTTCACCCATGTCGTGCTCGCCGACGAGATCAACCGCACGCCCCCCAAGACCCAGGCGGCGCTGCTGGAGGCCATGGAGGAGCGCCAGGTCTCGACCGACGGCGTGACGCGGCGGCTGCCCGATCCGTTCCTGGTCGCGGCGACCCAGAACCCGATCGAGCACGAGGGCACCTACACACTGCCCGAGGCGCAGCTGGATCGGTTCCTGCTGAAGCTCATCGTCGAGGTTCCCGCGCGCGACGCCGAGCTCGCTGTCCTCCGGCGTCACGCCGGCGGCTTCGATCCGCGGGACCTCGCCGGCGCCGGCGTCCGGCCGGCGGCGAGCGCGGACGAGATCCGCGCGGCGCAGCGGGCCGCGGCATCCGTCACGGTCTCCGACGACGTGCTGGGGTACGTCGTCGACCTCGCCCAGGCCACGCGCCGCAGCCCCTCGGTCCAGCTCGGGGTCAGCCCGCGTGCGGCGACCGCGCTGCTGGCGGCCTCGAAGGCCTGGGCGTGGCTCGGCGGCTACCCCGCGATCACGCCCGACCACGTGCAGACGATGCTCGTCCCGACCTGGCGCCACCGGATCCGCCTTCGCCCGGATGCCGAGCTCGAAGGGGTCTCGGTCGACGCCGTGCTCGGCTCGGTGCTGCAGCAGACGCGGGTGCCGATCTAGACATGTTCGTCTCCGGCCGTTTCCCCCTCCTCGTCGCCGTCGGCGCGGTGCCCGTCGTGCTGCTCTCGGCCGCGGGCATCGACGCGTGGGCGGCGACCGCGGGCTGGCTGCTGCTGTGCACGATCCTCGCCCTCGTCGACACCGTGGCGGCGCCCGACCCCCGGCGCATCCGCGTGGAGCGGCGGCTTCCCGGCCGAGTGCTGCTCGGCGAGCCCACCTCGGTCGAGGTGCGGCTGCGCAACACCGGCACCCGCACCGTGCGCGGCCGGTTCCGGGATGCGTGGCAGCCCACGGCCGGCGCACCGCAGGAGCGGATCGCCCTGACGATCCCTCCCGGCGAGAGCAGGGCTTTCCGGATGCCGCTGCTGCCGCGCCGGCGCGGCGAGCTCTCGACGCGCTTCGCCGTGGTGCGATCGGACGGACCGCTGCGCCTCGCCGGGCGCCAGGCGAAGCTCGACTCCACCGGCGCGATCAGGGTGTTGCCGCCCTTCACCGCCCGGCGGCACCTGCCCTCGCGGTTGGCGCGCCTGCGCGAGCTCGACGGCAACACGAGCGTGCAGGTGCGCGGTCAGGGCACCGAGTTCGACAGTCTGCGCGAGTACGTGCGGGGCGACGACGTCCGCTCGATCGACTGGCGCGCGACCGCGCGGTCGACGACGACGATGCTCCGCACCTGGCGACCCGAGCGCGACCGCCACGTCGTGATCATGATCGACTCGGGCCGGACGGCCGCCACTCGTGTCGGCGACGGCGTGCGCATGGATGCCGCGATGGAGGCCGCGCTGCTCCTGGCCGTGCTCGCCTCCCGAGCCGGCGACCACGTCCACCTGCTCATGTTCGATCGGGTGACCCGAGCCCGCGTCACGCGCGTGGACGGCCCGGCGCTCCTGCCGGCTCTGGTGGACGCGATGGCTCCCGTCGAGCCGCAGCTGATCGACACCGACTGGGACGCCGCGTTCGCGCAGATCCGGCTCCTCACCTCGCGGCCGTCGCTGGTCGTCCTGCTCACCGCGCAGGACGCGCCCGAAGCCGCGCGCGGCTTCCTCGGCTCGCTGCCGGCGCTCTCCCGGCGCACGACGGTGCTCGTGGGCACGGTGACCGAGGAGCACATCCCCGACGACTTCCTCCCCGACGCCGCAGCGGTGTATCGGGCGGCGGCCGGCGAGCGGACGGCTCGGGATGCCGCGGCCGTCGCATCGGCGATCGCCCGGGCCGGTGGCGAGGCGCTGGCCGACACGCCCGATCGACTCCCCCCGCGCATCGCCGACCGATATCTCGCCCTCAAGGCCGCGGGACGCCTCTGAGCACGAAAGCGGACACTCCGCCGGCGTTACCTGGGAATTCGCTGACCGTGGCGATAGCCTCGCGACGAGGAAAGGAGTCCGCCATGTCGGATACCACCAACCAGCCCAGCACGGCCACGAAGCTCGTCGCCGAGGCACTGGGGACGTTCCTGCTCGTCTTCGGCTCGATCGGCGCGGCGCTGTTCGCCTCGGACTTCGGCACGGGTGCGAACGGATCGTCTCTGGGAATCGGCTTCGTCGGCGTCTCGCTCGCGTTCGGCCTGACGCTTCTCGCCGGCATCTACACGTGGGGCCCGATCTCGGGCGGCCATTTCAACCCCGCCGTCACCCTCGGCCTCGCCGCGGCCGGCCGCTTCAAGTGGAAAGAAGCCCCGGCGTACATCATCGCCCAGATCGTGGGCGGTGCCCTGGGCACGACCCTCATCGTCCTGATCGGCATCTTCCACCCCGACGGCTGGCTGACCAACGCACAGGACAGCGGCTTCGCCAGCAACGGCTTCGGCGACGCCTCGCCCGGTGGGTTCGGTCTCGGTGCGGCCATCATCGCGGAGGTCCTCTTCACCGCGGTCTTCCTGCTCGTGATCCTCGGCGTCACGCACCCGCAGCGCGGCACCGCCGGCTTCGCAGGGCTCGCGATCGGCCTGACGCTCACCTTCATCCACCTCGCGTCGATCCCGATCGACAACACGTCCGTGAACCCGGCCCGCTCGATCGCCACCGCGATCTACGGCGGAGGCGAAGCGCTCGCCCAGCTGTGGGTGTTCCTGCTCTTCCCGCTCGTCGGAGCCGTGCTCGCCGGATTCCTGCACCGGGCACTGTTCGAGCCGCGCGGCGTCATGCCGGCCCAGGCCACCGCACGCGTCAAGTAGCGCTCGCCCCCGAAACGGCGAAGCGGCCCGTCCCCTCTCGGGGGCGGGCCGCTTCTCGTCGGATCGGGCCGGGGTCAGACCAGGTCGAACCGGTCCAGCTCGGTGACCTTGCCCCACGCCTTCACGAAGTCGCGGACGAACTTCTCGTTCGCGTCGTCGGACGCGTACACCTCGGCGACCGCGCGCAGCTCGGAGTTGGAGCTGAACAGCAGGTCGACGCGGGTGCCGATCCCGACGTGCTCGCCGGAACCGTCCTTGACGCCCGCGAACGCGTGCGCGCCGAGGTCGAGCGGCTTCCAGGTCGTGCCCAGGTCGAGCAGGTTCACGAAGAAGTCGTTCGTGAGGACGCCGGTGCGGTCGGTGAAGACGCCGTAGTCCGAGTCGTCCCAGTTCGCGCCCAGCACGCGCAGGCCGCCGACGAGCACCGTCAGCTCGGGAGCGCTCAGCGTCAGCAGGTTCGCACGGTCGATCAGGTGGTGCTCCTCGGGCATGAACGCCCGCGGTCCGTAGTAGTTGCGGAACCCGTCGGTGATCGGCTCGAGGAACGCGAACGACTCCACGTCGGTCTGCTCCTGCGTGGCGTCGGTGCGGCCGGGGTGGAAGACCACCTCTGCCTCGACGCCGGCGTCCTGCGCGGCCTTCTCGACCGCGGCGTTGCCCGCGAGCACGATGAGGTCGGCCAGCGACACCTTCTTGCCGTCGGTGCGGCCGTCGTTGAACGACGCCCGGATCTCCTCGAGCTTCGCGAGCACCGTGGCGAGCTGCGCGGGCTTGTTGACCTCCCAGTCCTTCTGCGGCGCGAGCCGGATGCGGGCGCCGTTGACGCCGCCGCGCTTGTCGCTGCCGCGGAAGGAGGATGCCGCCGCCCAGGTCGTCTCGACGAGCTGGGCGACCGTCAGCCCCGACTCGAGGACGCGAGCCTTCAGCGCCGCGGCGTCGGCCGCGTCGATCAGGTCGTGGTCCACGGCGGGCACGCGGTCCTGCCACACCAGCTCCTCGGCCGGGACCTCGGGCCCGAGGTACCGGTCGATCGGGCCCATGTCGCGGTGGGTGAGCTTGAACCAGGCGCGGGCGAACGCGTCGGCGAACGCCTCGGGGTCGTCCTTGAAGCGGCGCGAGATCGCGTCGTAGGCGGGGTCGGTGCGCAGCGCCAGGTCGCTCGTGAGCATGCGGGGCTCGCGGCGCCCGTTCGAGTGCGCGAGCGGCACCATGTCGGCGCCGCCGCCGTTGATCGGACGCCACTGGTGACCGCCGCCGGGGCTGCGCATCAGCTCCCACTCGTACGCGTAGAGGATGTGGAAGAACTCGTTGTCCCAGCGCGTCGGGTGGTACGTCCACGTGACCTCGAGGCCGGAGGTGATGGTGTCGTCGCCGTGCCCGGTGCCGTGGTTGTTCTTCCAGCCGAGGCCCTGCTGCTCGAGGCCGGCGGCCTCGGGGTTGTGCTCGATGTTGGTGTCGGGCGCGGCGCCGTGCGTCTTGCCGAAGGTGTGACCACCCGCGATGAGCGCGACCGTCTCCTCGTCGTCCATCGCCATGCGTCCGAAGGTCTCGCGGATGTCGCGGGCCGAGGCCAGCGGGTCGGGGTTTCCGTTGGGGCCCTCGGGATTGACGTAGATGAGGCCCATCTGCACGGCCGCGAGAGGCTTCTCGAGCTCGCGGTCGCCCGAGTAGCGCTCGTCGTCCAGCCAGGTGGTCTCGGGGCCCCAGTACACGTCGGCGTCGGGCTCCCACACGTCCGGGCGGCCGCCGGCGTAGCCGAAGGTCGTGAAGCCCATCGACTCGAGCGCCACGTTGCCCGCGAGGATCATCAGGTCGGCCCACGACAGCGACTGGCCGTACTTCTTCTTGACGGGCCAGAGGAGACGGCGGGCCTTGTCGAGGTTGACGTTGTCGGGCCAGCTGTTCAGCGGCGCGAAGCGCTGCTGACCGGCGCCGCCGCCACCACGGCCGTCGGTGATGCGGTAGGTGCCCGCGCTGTGCCAGGCCATGCGGATCATCAGCGGGCCGTAGTTGCCGAAGTCGGCGGGCCACCAGTCCTGCGACGTGGTGAGGGTCTCGGCGATGTCAGCCTTGACCGCGGCGAGGTCGAGCGACTCGAACGCGGCCTTGTAGTCGAAGTCTTCGCCGAGCGGGTTCGCGACCGCCGGGTTCTTGGCCAGGATCTTGAGGTTCAGCTGGTTCGGCCACCACACGCTGTTGGCGTTGCCGGTGGTCGGGTGCGGCTGGCCGCCGTGGATCACCGGGCAGCCCTCGGAGTCGTTCGGGCGCGGGCGGGTCTCGCCGTCCTCGCGCTCGTCGACCGGGGTGTCGATCGGCGTGACCGCCTGATCGGCGTCGGTGGGGTTCTCGCCGATGGGCTCAGCGCCCTCGTGGATGGTGTCCATGGGTTCCTTCCGGGTACAGATGGATGAAAGTGGTCAGTGGGATGCCGCGGCGCACGCCGGGCACAGGCCCCAGAACGTGACCTCGGCGGCGGCGATCGAGAAGCCGTGGGCATCGGACGGGGTGAGGCAGGGGGCGGGGCCGACTGCGCAGTCGACGTCCTCGACCCGACCGCAGCCCGAGCACACCAGGTGGTGGTGGTTGTCGTCGACGCGAAGCTCGAACAGCCCCGGACGCCCGGCGGGCTCGATGCGGCGAACGATTCCGGCGGCTTCGAAGTCGCTGAGCGCGTTGTAGACGGACTGCAGGCTCGTGTGCGGCACGGTGAGGGAGACTCGCGCGAACAGCTCGTCCGCGCTCGCGTGGGGATGCTGCTCCAGGGCCTCGAGCACGGCTCTCCGGGAGTCCGTCACCCGCAGCCCTGCGGTGCGGATCCGCTCCACCGCATCGATGGCGGGGAGGGGAAGCGTCATGCCTGGAGTCTAGCTTGTTTTGATCTGTTCAAAACACCGAACCGGGCAGCTCAGCCCGCGACGACGGTGGGTGTTCCGGCCTCGTACTCGGTCAGGTCGCCTGTCTCCCCGCTCCGGACGGCGCGGCCGCCGACCACCACCATGTAGACCACGAAGAGCGCCAGCGCCAGCGCGCCGATGCCGATCTTGACCGGCCACGGCCAGGGCTGCGCCGTGACGAAGCCCTCGATGAGCCCGGCCACGGCCAGCGCGAAGACGAGCCCGATCGCGATGGTCGCAAGAGAGCGGCCGGCGGCGGCGAGGGCCTCGCCGCGGGTGCGGCGGCCCGGCGCCGCCCACGCCCAGAAGATGCCGAGTCCCGCGGCTGCGGCGACGAAGATGCAGGTGAGCTCGAGAAGGCCGTGCGGAGCGATGTAGAGAAGGAACACGTCGCCGCGATCGAAGGCCAGCATGATGGCCGCTGCGGTGCCGACGCCCACTGCGTTCTGGACGAGGACCATGATGGGCCAGAAGCCGGTGATCCCGAACAGCACGCACTGCACGGCGATCCAGGCGTTGTTGGTCCACACCGTTCCGGCGAACGCGGCGGGATGGTTCTCGCTGTAGTAGTCGGTGAACTCGCTGTCGGCGTACTGCTGGAGCTGCATCTCGCTGCCCAGGGTCGCGACGAGCGCGGGGTCGCCCGAGATCCACAGCGCGGTCGCGGTGCCGACGGCGATGAAGCCGAGAGCGATCGCGAGGGTCGTCCAACGCACCCGGTACAGCGCGGCCGGCAGCTGGAGCAGGAAGAACCGCGGGAGCTGCCGCAGGACGTTCTCGGGCGCTCCGGTGAGGCGCAGACGCGCGCGAGAGAGCATGGTCGAGATGTGATCGCCCTGGATGCTGCGGCCCGCCGAGGTCTTGGCATCGGCGAGATCGGCCGAGGCGGCACGGTAGCGCGTGACGAGCTCATCGACCTCGGCACCGGTGAGGCGCCGGGTACGGCTCAGCTCCTCCAGACGCGCCCACTCCTCGCGCCGTGCGGCGGTGAGCGCGTCGAGGTCCATGCGGTTTACTGTACCCATGCCCGAAGGCCGTCCCGCGATCATCGACATCCATCAGGACGAGGTGCTCACCGGCGAGGCGGTGGCACTGGACGTGCAGCCCGTCGGCTTCTTCCTCCGGGCGCTCGGCGTGCTGATCGACATGCTCATCGGTGTCGGCATCCTGATCCTGTTCGTGCTGGTCACGTCGTGGCTGGGAACGCTCGGCCTGATCGACGGCGCGATCTGGCCGATCCTGACCATCGCCGTCATCGTGCTCGTGACGGTCGTGATCCCGACCACGGTCGAGACGATCTCCCGGGGCCGGAGCGTCGGAAAACTCGCCGTGGGCGGCCGCATCGTCCGCGCGGACGGCGGCGCGACCGGTTTCCGCCACGCCTTCATCCGGGCCCTGGTCGGAGCGTTTGAGCTCTGGTTCACCCTCGGCGCGGTCGCCGCACTCGTCGGAGCGTTCACCCCGCGCTCGCAGCGGCTCGGAGATCTCCTGGCGGGCACGTACTCGGAGCGCACGCGCACCCCTCCCCTGCCGGTCGGCGGGTTCGACGTGCCGCCGCCGCTGCGCGAGTGGGCCGCGCTCGCCGACGTCGCACGCCTGCCCGAACGACTGGCGCGCCGGCTCGCGCAGTTCGGGCAGAGCGCCCCGAACATGCAGCCCGGTCCGCGCGCGCGGGTCGCGGCATCCCTCGCCGCAGAAGCGGCCGAGCACGTGTCACCGGTCCCGCAGGTCGACCCCGAGACCTTCATCATGGGCGTCGTCGCCGTGCGCCGTCAGCGCGAGCTGCGCGCACTCGAGCTCGAGAACGCGCGAGTCGTCGCCCTCACCGGCGCGACGCCGACCGGGCCGAGAGGGTTCCCTGCCCGCTGAGCCTCAGTAGCGGTAGTGGTCGAGCTTGTACGGGCCGTCCACGGGCACGCCGATGTACGCGGCCTGCTCGTCCGTGAGAGTCGTCAGCTCGACGCCGAGAGCGTCCAGGTGCAGTCGCGCGACCTTCTCGTCGAGCGACTTGGGCAGCGTGTACACGCCGATCGGATACTCGTCCGGCCGCGTGAAGAGCTCGAGCTGGGCGAGCACCTGGTTGGTGAACGATGCGCTCATGACGAAGGACGGATGCCCCGTGGCGTTGCCGAGGTTCATGAGGCGGCCCTCGCTCAGCACCAGGACGCTGCGGCCGGTGGGCAGGCGCCACTCGTGCACCTGCGGCTTGATCTCGATGCGCTCGGCGCCCGGGACGGCGGCGAGGCCCGCCATGTCGATCTCGTCGTCGAAGTGACCGACGTTCGCGACGATCGCGAGGTGCTTGAGGCCGAGGAGGTGCTCGGCGGTGACGACCCGGGTGTTGCCGGTGCCGGTCACCACGATGTCGACGTCGCCGAGGACCGACTCGAGGCGGGCGACCTGGAAGCCGTCCATCGCCGCCTGCAGCGCGCAGATGGGATCGACCTCGCCCACGATCACACGCGCACCCTGACCGCGCAGCGCCTCGGCCGAGCCCTTGCCGACGTCGCCGTAGCCGGCGACGAAGACGACCTTGCCGCCGATGAGGACGTCGGTCGCGCGGTTGAGTCCGTCGGGCAGCGAGTGCCGGATGCCGTAGGTGTTGTCGAACTTGGACTTCGTGACGGAGTCGTTGACGTTGATCGCCGGGAAGAGCAGACGATCCGCGGCGAACAGCTCGTACAGCCGGTGCACGCCCGTCGTGGTCTCCTCGGTCACGCCGATGAGGCCCTCGGCCATCCGGGTGAACCGCTGCGGGTCTCTCGCGAGGCTCGCGCGCAGCGTCGCGAGCACGATGCGGTACTCCTCGGAGTCGCCGGGCGCGGCATCCGGAACCGCCCCCGCCTTCTCGAACTCGACGCCCTTGTGGACGAGCAGGGTCGCGTCGCCGCCGTCGTCGAGGATCAGGTTGGGGCCGTCGAAGCCCTCGGCCGACCAGTCGAAGATCCGGTCCGCGAGGCGCCAGTACTCCTCGAGGGTCTCGCCCTTCCACGCGAACACCGGGACGCCCGCGGGAGCGTCGACCGTGCCCGTGGGGCCCACCACGACGGCGGCGGCCGCTTCGTCCTGCGTGGAGAAGATGTTGCAGCTGGCCCAGCGCACCTGCGCGCCGAGAGCGATGAGCGTCTCGATCAGCACGGCGGTCTGCACGGTCATGTGCAGCGACCCGGCGATGCGGGCCCCCTTGAGCGGCTGCTGGCTGCCGAACTCCTCGCGCAGGGCCATCAGGCCGGGCATCTCGTTCTCGGCGAGACGCAGCTGGTGGCGCCCTGCGGCGGCCAGTGAGAGGTCGGCGACCTCGAACTCGAGCGAGCGGACGGCGGCGGGAGATTCGGTGGGCATCCGCCTATTCTCGCACCCGGCGCGCCGAGCCCGCGGCGCTCAGACCCGCAGCGTCTCGTGCCGCACGACGACCCAGCCCTTGGGCACCGACATGCGGTCGGTGTGGATGGCGCAGAGGTCGTGGGCGTGGGGGTCGTCGACGCCGCCGAGCGGGCCCACGGCGGCCATCTGGTCGCCGTAGTCGTACGTGAGCGTCGACACCGCCTCGCGGGCGCAGCCGACCTTGGAGCAGGTTCTCTGGAGCATCGCCCCGACACTAACCCGCGCTTCGGGCGGGATCGGGATGCCGCGCCCCTCGCCCCCGGATCCGCACGCCTGCCCGACCCCCGACCCTAGGATGGAGCCATGGCGTGGCGGCGAACCCGAAGCACGGAACCGGCGCGCAGCCGGCCGTCGCGGCACGGACGCCACGGCCGGGAGGGCCGCAGCCCGGTCGTCCGCCCGCCGCTGCCGCCGCTGGACACCCGGGTCGACCGCTTCGATCTCGCCGTCGGCACCGCCGCGGAGTTCCTGCGATCGGCGTGGAGCGAGCTGCGCGATGTGAGCTTCGAGATCGCGGACATGCCCGCGGCCTCCGACGACGACGGCATCCCCCGCTGGACGGTGCTCAGCGATGCCAAGCGCATCATCCTGTACCGCCTGCCGATCGAGCGGCTGAGTCATCTGCACCGCGACGACGAGCTCCACCGGCGCATGATGATCGAAAGCTGCGTCTTCCGCGCGGCGGCGGAGTATCTGGACCGCGACCCGTGGGATCTGGGGCCCGAGCGGTTCCGCTTCTTCTGAGCCGTCAGCGGCTCTGAGCCGGGTCAGGGATAGACGGTGATCTCGGGCGCCGCGGCATCTGCGGGCCACACCGGTATGCCGGCCAGCGCCCCGTCGCCGGTGAGCGAGAGCCCGGCGAGGATGTCGTTGCCGCCCGGATCGAGCACGTAGACGGTCCGGGGCGAGAGACGCGCCGTCATGCTCGCCTGCGCCGGCACCGAGAGCTCGAGACGGTACGAGCCGTCCTCGGAGGCCACCGAGATGTCCACCGGCTCGGAAGACGGATTCACCAGCGTCAGCGCGGGCGGCGGGCCGCTCGGCGCGGCGAAGATGCTGGGCACCGACACCGTCGGCGAGGGCAGGTACCAGGCGAAGTCGGACCCCTCCTCGAAGCCCGTGGTCTGCCACACCGCCGCGAGAATGGGCTCGCCCGCGGTCACCGCGACCGTGTAGGACCCGACCGCGAGGCCGCCCAGCTCGATCTCCACCGGCTGGCCTGCCACCAGCGGCACCGTCTGCGGCTCGAGCGCGGGCTCAGCACGGCCGACCGGGGTCACCGTCACGAGGGCGCTGGTCTCGGAGGACGGAGCGAGCAGACGCAGCACGGTCGCGGCATCCGATGCGCCCTCGGCGCCCGGCGACCGCGTCACCGAGATGCCGGTGATGGTCTGTGCGGGCAGCGGTTCGGCCACCGGCCCCACCTGGTCGACGCCCCCGGGCGTGAGCGTGCGGGTGAGGCTCGTCTGCAGCGAGGCATGGATGGGCGACCCGACGGCCGACACGCGCAGCACGGGGCTCTCCTCGCCGCTCACGAGACCGGCGAGCGGGAGCACGCGCTGGGAACCGGCTGGGATCACGACGTCGGTGCCGCCCGGCGGGGCCGACGCCCCCTCGGCGCCGAAGACGGTCAGCTGCACGGTCGCCGGGACCACGCCGGGGTTCGACAGGAGGACGAGATCTGCGGCACCGGTCCGTGCCGAGCCGCCGATCAGCCACGACTCCATGAGCGGGGGACGGCACGCCGATGCCGCGAAGCCCGCCAGGTCGTCGGCCGCGACCGTCGCCGCACCGGCGGCGGCCACATCGACCCTCGCGCGATTCTCCGGCTGTGCGGTGAAGACGGCCGGACCTTCGCCCGACGACAGCTCCGCGACCGAGAGCATGGACTCCTCCGGCGGCTGCGCGCCGGCGCTCACCCCGGCGATCAGGCGCTGCGGCGTGGCGACGGCGAGCGCGGCGACGTTCGTGACGTCGCGGCCGATCGACAGGAGCGGGCCGTCGCAGACGATGACCGATGGCGCGGGCGCCGGGACGGCCGAGACGCTCACCGGCTCCTTCTCCACCGTCGGCCACGGCACGGAGACGGCCGTCACCACCGCTACGACCGCGACGACGGACACCACGGTGCCCACCAGCATCCGGGCGCTGTTCGTCGCCCAGCGGAACACAGGACGGTCGCTCATCGCCCCTCCTCCCAATGCGGTCCGACGACTCGGGGAGTCCGGCGCGCCTCACGACGCGACGCGGCGGTGGGCAGCGCCAGCAGGAGCGCCGCGGCGACCACCGCCAGCTGCACGGCGGCGATCAAGCCGGCGGTGGTCCGAACGGAACTGCTCGGCTGCGGCCGCTCGGACACATCCGTCGTCACGCGCCAGAGCGAGCCCTTCGTGGTCTCTCCGACGGCGTCCAGGTTGTCGCGCTGGTCCAGCGCCGTCGAGGCCGACAGCCGCATCGTGCGCGCGGCGTCGGATTCCGGCGCGGATGCCGGAGCCAGCAGGACGAAGGCGACGCCCTGTTCGCCGAGCGCGGCGACGATCTCCTCCGACGAGGAGGTGACAAGGTCGGCGGCCAGTTCGGCGAGGGCGGAGTCGTCCGCGCTCGACTCCGTGCGCGTGGAGAGGAGCGTGGTCTGACCGCCGAGGGTCTCGCTCCCGCCCCACACCACCCGTACTGAGATGCCGGAGGCGTTCTGCGGCGTGAGAACGATGGTTCCGACATCCGGATCGTCGCGTCCCTCGGCGGCGACGTAGGCCGGCAGGGTGCTCTCGGGCCCGTTCGCCACGGTCGACGTTCCCCGCGCCATCGCCGTGAGGGCCGGCACCGCGAGGAGCGCGACAGCCGCGAGCACCACCGTCGCCGCGAGTCCGCGGGCGAGTGCCAGACGAGGCGCCAGGCCCGCGTCGAGCGTGACGAGCGCGGCGCAGACGGCGCCCAGCCAACCGAGGCTCAGCGCCGCACCCGGCCAGATCGCCACCGGAAGGGACTGCTCGAACGAGACCCAGATTCCCACGACGGCGAACGCGGTGGCGACGCCCAGGGCGGTGACCACCAGCAGCGCCACTCCGACGGCCCATCGCTGGGTCAGTGGAGCCGCCAGGGCGAGCAGCGCGAGTGGGGCGACCAGCAGCGGAACCCACCACGTCGGCCCGTCCGGCAGGATGGTCATCCAGCCTGCGAGGTCGCTCGTCGGGATCCCGGCCGCCAGCAGGGCACGACCGGCGGCATCGGGGGCGACCTGGGGTCCGGCCCACGGCACGCCGGGGTCTGCGAGGAGGCCCCAGAGTTCGCCCCGGCGGATCGCACTCCAGATCAGCGGGCCCGCGATCACGAGGGTCGGGACCACGGTCCACACGAGACGCGCGAGGCCGCGCCCCGCCCGGAGCACCAGCGCGAGCACGATCGAGGCGAGCCACAGCACGGTGAGCGCGGGGGCCAGCGACGGAGCGGTCGCGATCACGGCGGCCAGCAGCAGCGATGTGGCGCCGGCGCCCGCCCACGACCGATGCGCGACCGTGGCGGCGACGAACAGCCACGGCAGCAGCAGGTGCGCGATGACGGCGGCCGGACGGCCCTGAGTCAGTGCGATGAGGAGCGTCGGCGCGAGGGCCCACAGCGCTCCGCCGCACAGCCGCAGCAGGGATCGGTCGGTGACGCGCGTCGCCGCGAACCAGCCACCCAGTGCGGCAAGGGGAAGCGCGAGGATCCACAGCACGACGAGTCCGCGCGAGGGATCCCAGAACGACAGCGAGCCCAGCAGGGCCACCACGAAGGCGAAGGGGTCCGCCGGTCCGACGACATCGAGGCCGAGCGCGCGCTGCCCGAATGCGGTGTCCGCCCAGAGCTGGCCGACCGTCGAGCTCAAGGGCTGCAGAGCGCCTCCGCCGAGGACCGGCCACGCGAGCAGGGCCGTGAACGACACGGCCGAGACGACGAGGGCCGCGAGCACCAGCCAGGCGCCGCCGCCGGCGAAGAAGCGCAGGTCGCTCCGCCGATGCTGACCTGCCCCGCCGTCGTCGTCGAGCTGGTCGCCCAGCCGCTCGCGGAGCTCGGTCCGGCTGGCCCGCAGCGGTGCGAGCTGCGACCAGGACGCCTTTCGCCCCGCGGAAAGGCGACGCCTGCTGCGTGCGACCGCGACCGGGCGGACCATCGCGACGACCGCCGCACCCCATTCCGGAAGGATGAGGCCGGGCTCCTTGCGCACCAGGTCCAGCACCGTGCGCCACAGCGCAAGCGGCAGGATGGCGAGCCAGTGGAACGGCACCGCCGCGGCCGGCGCGTAGACCAGCCGGCGATGCAGCTGCGCGACGCGCGACGCGAACGCCGCACGACGGCGGCGGGCGGCCGTGAGCGGAGAGGGCAGCCCGGCCACGCCGTCGGCCGCGGTCGCGACCAGCGCCGACGGCACCAGCGTCACGCGCGCACCGGCGAGGCGCGCCCGCACCCCCAGATCGAGGCCCTCATCGGCTCCGAGGAGTGCCCGATCGAGACCGCCGAGGTCGCGCCAGGCGTCTGCCCGCACGACCAGACCTCGGACGTCGGCGCCGAGCACGTCATCGCGGCCGTCGTGCTGACCTTGGTCGAGCTCGCCGTCCGCGAGCCCCACGGTGCGGCCGAGCTGCGTCATCCCGACGCCCATCGACACGATCTCGGAGCGGTCGTCCCACCGCACCAGCTTCGGCGCGACGTACGCCACCGAGGGCGAGACCTCGAGCGTGCCGGCCAGGCGGGCCAGCGCCTCGCGTTCGGGCGCGGTGTCCTGCGCGAGAAGCCACACCGCATCGCCGTCCAGGCGGGGGGTGATGAGCGCGAGCGCCTCGGCGTAGCCGGTGGAGCCCGGTGCGGTCACGACCGACTCGGCGGCGGACGAGCCGGCGACCTCGGAAAGGATCTCATCGCCGCCGCACAGCACGATGGTCAGCACATCGACGGGGCGGCTCTGCTCGCTCAGCGCCGCGAGCGTGCGTCGCAGGTGATAGGCGGCAGGCGTGCGGCCGTCAGGGCGCACGACGAGGATGGCGTGAACTCGAGCGGGCATGGCCCCGTCAGCCTAGGCGGACCGGTCGGCGGGGCGTGGTCGCACGCGCCGCGAGCCCGAGATCGAGATCGATGGAACGGATGCTGCTCGTCAGCTGGCCTGGCGCTTGAGCTTGCGCCGCTCGCGCTCGCTCAGGCCGCCCCAGATGCCGAACCGCTCGTCGTTCTGGAGCGCATACTCGAGGCATTCGCCGCGGACGTCGCACGAGGTGCACACCCGCTTGGCGTCGCGCGTCGAGCCGCCCTTCTCCGGGAAGAACGCCTCCGGGTCGGTCTGCGAGCACAGTGCGTCGGTCTGCCAGGACAGCGGATTATCGTCTTCGGGCATCGCCTGACGGCGGACGCCCGGGACCCCGAGCTGGACTGGATCGACGAACCAATTGTCGGGAACGCCTGAACGGTATTGCGATGCCGTCATCTCGTTCTCCCCCCGGGTGATCCCCCTGCACGCGGTGTGCGTGTTAGGACCTAATTACACCCTTGT
The DNA here is from genome assembly GCF_001427145.1 of Microbacterium sp. Root166. Taxonomy (GTDB): domain Bacteria; phylum Actinomycetota; class Actinomycetes; order Actinomycetales; family Microbacteriaceae; genus Microbacterium. The sequence goes on along the minus strand of NZ_LMGL01000004.1, from coordinate 31,292 downwards.
AGTTCGCCGGGGTCAAGTCGCAGATAGTAAAGCCTCAACTCTGTCTTGAACCTTCGCGACGCGCCGTCGGCGGGGCGCGAAGAGTAACGGTCCGATGAGAACTTCCTCACGGGCGATCGGCGGCTAGCCGGGCACGGCGACGAAGACCTCGCCGTCGCCGCGGACGGCTATCTCGTGCTCGTCCGGCGTGACGAACACCGCGCCGCCGGGCGCCAGGCGCGTCGTCCCCGTGCGTCCCTCGATCGAGACGGCTCCCCCGGTCGACACGGCGATCGCAGGGCCGTCGATCGCCACCACCGTCGCGGCGCCCGCCCGCGCGCGGAAGAGCGCGAAGTCGGGCACCGGTACGTCGTACCGGTCGACGCCCGTCGAGACCTCGCGCGGCTGCACGATCATCGGCGCCCCCGGGGTCTCGTCCAGCACCGACAGCAGCTCGGGGACGTCGATGTGCTTGGGCGTCAGCCCTCCGCGCAGCACGTTGTCGCTGGCGGCCATCAGCTCGACCCCGAGCCCTTCGAGGTACGCGTGCAGCACCCCGGCAGGGACGAAGAGCCCCTCGCCGCGGCGCAGCGTCACGAGGTTCATGAGAAGGGCGACGACGATCCCCGGGTCGCCGGGGGTGGACGCTTCGAGCCCGCGCGCCATCTCGAGCTCGGCGGCGAACTCGATCGAGGTCGCGGCGCTCGCGGCCGCCACGATGTCGCGCGCGTCGGCGGCGCCGTCCTCGGACAGCAGCCACCCGATCGCGGCGCCGAGTGCCGCATCCTCCCCCTCCAGGCGCTCCGCGAGCGAACGCGCACCGGGGCCGATCTCCTCGAGCAGCCGACGCGTGGCGTCGAGGTCGCGCAGGCCTGCGAGGGCGCGGAACTCCTCGCTCATCGCCACCAGCAGCTCCGGCTTGTGGTTGTCGTCCCGGTAGGTGCGCTCGGCGGCATCGCGGGCGATGCCCGCCGCCTCTTCGCGAGCGAATCCCGTCTCGGCCTGCGCCTTCGACGGGTGGGCCTGGATGGAGAGAGCGGATGCCGCGGCCAGCAGCTTCAGCAGATACGGGAGTCGCGCGGGGGCACCGGTCATGGGCCCCTCGGCTTCCAGCCAGGCGTCCAGCGTGCGCCCGTCGGCCGTCACGGCAGGGTCGCCCGGGTGATCGCCGAACCAGACCTCGGCCTCGGCGCGACCCGAGGGGCTGCGACCCTCGAGCTCCGCGAGGAGCGTGGCGGAACCCCAGGCGTAGTCGCGAGGGTCGTTCGAGAGAGGCACGAGCATGGTTCCCAGCGTAGAACGGGCCGCGATGAACCCCGGGCGCGCGCACCGGACGCGCAGGGTCGCGGGAGTAACCTTTCAAGCGATGGCCGTCCACTCCAAGCACCCCGCGGCGACGCCGCCCGCGCCGCCGGTCCGCGAGAGGACCCGGCATCTGCTGCTGCGCGGCTGGTGCATCTTCGTGCTCTTCCTCGCCCTGTCGGGCACCGCCTGGGTGCACGCGTTCGGGACGACGGTCGCCGCGGCCGTGGCCATCGGCGGCGGGATCGTCTCCGTCATCCTCTGGATCGTCATCCGGCCGCCCGTCTACTGGCAGCGCCTCCCCTGGTTCGTCGTCGGATTCGTCGCCTGGGCGACGCTCTCGCTGCTGTGGTCGGCCTGGCCCTCGACCACCGCGCTCACGCTCCTGCTGCTGTGGATCACGACGATCCAGGCGCTGTTCGTCGGCGGCGTGCTGACCTGGCGCGAGCTCGTGCGGGCCGCGGCATCCGCTCTGAAATGGGTCATCGGCCTCTCGTTCGTCTTCGAGCTGTGGGTGTCGGTGGTCGTCGGCGCACCGATCCTGCCCGGCTTCATCGTCGGCAAGGCAGACGACCCGATCGAGTACTGGTCGCGCGACAACCTGTTCTCGGGCGAGCGCATCCAGGGCATCATGGGCAACTCGAACCTGCTCGGCCCGGTCGCGCTGCTGGCGATCATCGTGTTCGCGATCCGCTTCGCCGCGGGCGCGCCGCGGCGCGTCCTGCTGTGGGTGTGGATGGGTCTGTCGGCCTACCTCTTCCTGCGCGCGTCGTCGGCGACCGCCTACGTCGCCGCGGCCGGCGTGCTCATCGTCCTGGCGACGGTGCTGCTGATGCGCCGGACCCGCGGACCCGGCGAGCGCACGAAGTACTACATCGCCTATGGCGTGGTGGGCTTCGGCGGTCTGGCCGCCTTCTGGCTGCTGCGCGATCGGATCTTCTCGGCGCTGGGTCGGGACTCGGACCTCACCGGGCGCGAGTCCATCTGGCAGGACGTGCTCGAGCGCGCGGGCGAACGCCCGTGGCTCGGGTGGGGCTACGCCACGCCGTGGACGCCGTGGGAACCCGCGTTCGACGGCTGGATCATCGACCACGGCCAGACCGTTCTGCAGGCGCACAACATGTGGGTCGACATCCGCATGCAGCTCGGCATCGTCGGCGTCGTCCTGCTCGGCATGCTCTACCTCGCCTTCGTCTGGCGCTCCTGGTTCTTCGCCGTCGATCGGCCGCGCTGGGACCTGCGCGATGACCGCCCGTACTCGCCGCTGACCCTGCTGCCGACGCTCGTCGGCGCGATCGTGCTCGTGCAGGGCCTGGCCGAGTCCTCTCCTCTCCTGCTGTGGGGCTGGATGTTCGTCGTCATGCTCGGCGCGAAGATCAAGCAGTCCCCGCACGTCGGCGAGGGCCCTGCCGAGCAGAGCGCCGCCATCGAACGCGACGAGCCTGCGAAGCGGATGCCGTGACCTCGGCGCCCGCCCCGATCGAGCCGCGCTGGCTGAGCGCGCTGCTGGCCTCCGCCGGCTTCGCTCGCGCGTACACGCTCGTCGTTCTCGGTGCGGTGTTCGCGTCCTACGCGATCGAGCGTGTCGCGGGACGCGTCACCCTCGTCTCGATCATCGTCGGGCTGTGCGTCATCGGCGCCGGGGTCCTGGTCGCCCGACGCGAGGAGATCTCGTTCCTGCGGCTCGTGCCCACCACGCTCGTGATGTTCGTCGGCTGGGCGTTCGCGAGCATCTTCTGGAGCTCCGATACGACGACCTCGTTCTGGAGCTGGCTGACGATGGCGTCGCTGGCCTTCCTCGCGGTCGTCATCGGGCACGTGCGCGACACGCTCCAGACCGCCCGCGCTCTCGGCGACGTGCTGCGCGTGCTGCTGGCGGTGTCGCTGGCCGTCGAGGTCCTCTCGGGGGTGCTGCTCGACATCCCCTTCGCGTTCCTCGGCGTGCAGGGCAACCTCGCCCAGCTGGGGCCGGTGCAGGGCATCTTCGGCACCCGCAACATGCTGGGGTTCGTGGCGGTCCTGGCGCTGATCACGTTCCTCATCGAGTACCGCACGCAGTCGGTGCGCCCGGGGCTGTCGTTCGTGTCGGTCGTGCTCGCAGGCGGCCTCGCCGCGTTCAGCGACTCCCCCACGGTCCTCGTGCTCGCCGTCGGCGTCGGCCTGGCCGTCGGCGCGCTCGCGCTCGTGCGGCACACTCGGCCCGAGCGCCGCGTCGCACTGCAGTGGGGACTCGGGGCACTCGTCGTGGTCGGCGTCATCGTCGGCTATCTGGCGCGGCATCCGATCATCGCCTGGCTCGGAGCCGGCACAGACTTCTCGATGCGGGTCAACCTCTGGAACCTCATGGTGGACCTGCTGCGCTCCCATCCCGTCGAGGGCTGGGGCTGGTACGGGGTCTGGAGCCCACGCGAGCAGCCGTTCATCAACATCAACTTCCGGCTCGACACCGACCACGCGACCGGCCTGAACGCGTACTTCGACGTGCTGCTGCAGCTCGGGTGGGTGGGGCTCATCCTCTTCTTGAGCCTCGCCGGCATCGCGCTCGTGCGCTCGTGGCTCGCCGCCAGCGAGCGGCGCTCGGTGATCTACGCGTGGACGCCGCTCATCCTCATCGCGCTGCTGATCGACTCGATGTTCGAGAGCTTCACGCTGACCGGCGTCGGCTGGATGATGCTGGTGCTGTGCGCCGTCCGCGCCGGGCTGTCACGGTCGTGGCGCGAGCGGTTCGACGTGGCGGACGGCGCGCTTCCTCCCTCGGACCCGGTGCTGCGGGGATGAACCGGAACCCTAAACTCTCTCTGGGCCGCGTCGCGGCCGTGACGGGAGATCGAGTGGCACCAAACGACGCGTCGAGTACGGTCGTGAAGTCCCGCGACCGATCCGTCGATGTACTCAAGGGCATCGGGATCATCGTGGTCATCATGGGCCACGTCGATCTCTCGGCTGTCGGCGGAGCCTTCATCTCCTATCTCTACTCATTCAACGTCGCGCTGTTCTTCATCGTCGCCGGGTACCTGTGGAAGGACAAGCCCGGCCAGGGCTTCTTCGCCTTCGCGGTCGTGAAAGCGCGGCAGATCTACCTGCCCTACGTGGTGCTCTTCTGCGTCTCACTCCTCTACGGCCACCTCATTGTGAGGTACGTCTTCGGGGAGTACGTGATCCCGTTCGACTTCGTCGATTCGGTGAAGGCGCTCCTGTTCTCGAGCGAGTGGCTGAACTCCGTCCCGACCTTCAACTTCGCACTGTGGTTCCTACCGATCTTCTTCATCTCGACGCTCGTATTCTGGGTTCTGCAACGCGTCCGCGACATGCGCATCTATGTGCCGCTGATCGTGATCATCGCACTGTCGGCGCTGCCGTTTCAGAGCATGCTGCCCGGCAGACCGATACTCGCGATCAACGTCCTCCCGGTGGCGCTGGCCTTCATGGGCTTCGGCTTCCTCCTGCGTCGCTGGGTTCCGGTCGGCCGCATCCCCTGGCTCGCGCTCGTCGGCCTGTTCGGTGTGTCGATCATCCTGGCGTGGCAGTTCCCGGGCAACGTCGCCGGAGTCGGGACTCTCTGGTACTTCCCTGGCGCTGTCGCCAGCTTCATCGTCTATCTGAGGATCGCCCGCGACATCGAGTCCAGTTCGTTTCTGGCGTACGTCGGCGAATACAGCCTGCTGATGTTCGGCCTCCACAGCCTCGTCGCGAAGAGCTACCTGTTCACGGGGACGACTCGGCTCTTCGACGAGTGGGCGTCCGGTCTCATGGGCTACGTGCTGAACGTGACCTACGTCGTGATCGGCACCTTCATCATCGTGAAGGTCTACCGCTGGGTGCGCGAACGGGTGGCCGACGCACGCCGCGGCAGGTATGCATCCGTTCCGCTGGGTCCCCCTATCTCGGGGGCGGACGCGTAGTCGAGCAGCGTCCAGGATCCGTCGACCTGAGCAAGGTAGGATCCTCGAGCCATGACTGTGACTTCCGAGAGCGCCGTGACGACCACCGCCCAGCCCTTCGAGCCGGCGTCCGCGACGATCGCGATCGTCACCTACAACCGCTCCGGCCTGCTGACGCGCCTGCTCACGAGCATCACGGAGATGGACCCGAAGCCGGGCCACGTCGTGATCGTCGACAACGCGTCGACCGATGACACCACCGAACTCGTCGCGTCGTTCCGCGAGCGCCTCGGCACCGAGCTCGTCTACCGCCGCATGGAGACCAACACCGGCGGCTCCGGCGGCTTCAGCGAGGGCATGCGGGTCGCCTACGAGCTGGGCTCCGAGTGGATCTGGCTCATGGACGACGACGTCGAGGTGCTGCCCGACGGTCTCGCCAAGATGGGCAAGTGGGCGCCGCGGTTCAAGAGCATCCAGGGGCGCCGGTACGACTACGACGGCAGCGAGTTCTACTGGCAGTACAAGGTGGCCGAGGCCCTCGGCATCCCGATCCCGTTCGCTCCTGCGAGCTTCGACGAGTCGGGCTACCGCCCGATGAATTCCGGATGCTTCGAGGGCATGTTCATCCATCGCGACATCGTCCGCCAGATCGGCCTGCCGGACCCGCGCTTCTTCATCTACTGGGACGACCAGACCTACGGCTGGCTCGCATCGCGCCGGACCGCCTCGGTGATCGTGAACGAGTTCGTGCTGCGCCGCACTCGCGAGATCAAGCAGTGGGACATGGGCGTCCGCCACATGAACGCGTCGAGCAACGCCTACCGGTACTACATCATGCGCAACCGCGCATACATCAAGCACTACTACCGTGCGCAGGGCGTGTACAAGCCGCTGCGCTTCGCGACGGGCACCGCCCTGACCTTCGTCAAGGAGCTCGTGCGCCTGGTGTTCGTCGAGCGCACCGTCCGCGGCACCTCGAACCTGTTCCGCGGGCTGCGCGACGGCCGCCGGATCGCGCGCGATTCGTCGTGGACGCCGATGCCGCCACTCGAGGCCTCTGCTGCTCCGACTCCGGCCGAGGCGCCCGCGAACGAGGATCAGGCCGCGGGATAGTCCGCGTTGTAGCGATCGAGCACGTCGCAGATCGGGGCGTCCATCGCGAGGCGATGCTTGTCGAGGTAGAGACCTCGGGTGCAGAAACGACGCAGGTCTCGTTCGCTGTGACTGACGAAGAACAGCGTTCGACCGTCGGCGAGCAGCTCGTCGATGCGCCGGTAGCACTTCTCGCGGAACGCCTTGTCGCCGACAGCGAGCACTTCGTCCACGAGCAGGATGGGCTCTTCTAGCTGCGACACCACCGAGAACGCGAGCCGGACCTTCATGCCGTTGCTGAGGTGCTTGTAGGGCGTGTCCACGAAGTCGTGGAGCTCGGCGAAGTCGATGATCCCGTCGAACCGGCGCGACACCTCGGCCCGCGGCATCCCGTGCAGTCCTGAAGTGAGGCGCACGTTCTCCCGCACGCTGAGGTCGCCCACGAAGCCGCCGGTGATCTCGATGAGCGGCGCGACGCCTCCGTGCACGTCGACGCTGCCCTCGTCGGGGAGCAGCACGCCGGCGACGAGCTTCAGGAGCGTCGACTTGCCCTGACCGTTGCGTCCGACGACTCCGATCGACTCGCCGGGCTGGACGTCGAAGCTGACGTCGCGGAGCGCCCAGAACTCGTCGGGACGCGAACGGCGCGACGAGTCCGAGAAGAGATCCTTGATGCTGCGTCGCCCGCGCCGGTTGCGGCGGAAGCGGACGCCGAGGTCCTTCACCTCGATCGCCAGAGGGGACGACATCACAGCTCCTTCAGCATCGGTCGCTCGAGGCGACGGAACACGGCGATTCCGACCACGAGGAAGGCCGCGCTGATGACGACGCTCATCACGACCGCGAAGGTGTCCCACTGGTCGGGGAAGAACCCCACGCGGTAGAGCGTGAAGATCCCCGAGAGGGGGTTGAACGCCGCAAGCTCGCGGAACACGCCCGGCAGATCGGAGACGCCGTAGATGATCGGCGAGGCATAGAACAGCGCGCGCAGGATGAGCCGCGTCGTCCGCTCCAGATCGCCCCACATGACGCACAGGGGTGCGACCAGCATTCCGAGGCCAACCAGCAGCATGGTCTGGATGAGCACGGCCACGGGCACCCACAGGATGCCCCAGCCCACCGTCGCTCCCGACACGATGGCGAACAGCGCCAGCACCGGCAGCGAGCACAGGAACTCGATGCCCTTGCTCAGCACGATGCGGTTGACCCAGATCGAACGCGGGATGGCTGTGGAGCGCACGAGGCGCGCATCCTTGCTGAAGGCCTTCGTGAAGTCGCTGACCGCCGCGTTGAACCACACCCAGGGCAGGAGGGCCGTGATGAGGAACACGATGTACGGCTCCTCGCCGACGCCTCGGCCGAAGATCACCGTGAAGACGAACCAGTAGATCGCGCTCATCACCAGCGGATCGAGGACCGACCAGAGGTACCCGAGGGCACTAGTGGCATAGCGGACCCGCAGATCGCGCGCGGAGAGGAGCCACAGCGAGTGGAAGTAGCGCCGCGGCGAACCGGGAGCGCCGACGGTGGCTGTGGTCACGATGTCGAGTCTAGAGTCCGAACCGCAGTGTTCCCGCGACTCAGGGCTCGAGCACGTCGACGGTGACATCCGCATCGGCGCACAGCTCGGTGAAGCGCTCGGCGACGGCGGGATCGCTCGTGACCACGCGCACCGGCCTGTCCCACGCATGCACCGCCTCGCACGCCTGCTCCTCGTTCTGAGGATCCAGTGTGTAGGCGAAGACGCGGATGGGATCCGCCCCCGAGGTCGCCTCGAGCTGCAGGAGCCAGCTGTTGAGGAAGGAGTCACCCGCGGGCCCGAGGTACGAAAGTGCGAGGGTCGGACGTCCCGGCTCGGCGAGGTCGAACAGGCGGCGCGCTGCGGGCTCACCGCCTGCCACGCCGGTGTTGCTGGCGATGGCGACGGGAGTCAGCAGCGGCGCGAGTCGTCCGTGCGGAGAAGGGAGAAGCATCATCAGCGAGAGCGGGACGACGAGTGCGACCGCCGCGACGCCTGTGGCGGCCCACGGCCGACCCCGAAGCCCCGCCATTTCACCCGCGAGGCTGGCGGTCAAGATGACAAGCACGAGTGACATGAGAATCCACGCGAACTTCGCCGGGTAGTACCCCCACAGTGAATCGAGGCCGAGTCGCTGCGCGAGAAGGTATCCCCCGGCGAGCGCGCCCGCGCCACACGTGATGAGCAGACCGTTCATGGGATGCACTTGATTGCGTTGGATGGCGTTGAGGACTGCGACGCCGACGGCTACAGCAACCACGACCATGACATGGCTGGCCTGAAGACCGATGAATCCGCCATCCACTGCGAGAGCTGCCCCATCACGACGAAGATCAGGCAGCGTCACCACCAGTCCGTAGAGCGGCACCGGCAGGGCTGCGAGCACGAGAACGATCCAGGCCCACCCTCGGCTCTTCGATCTGACCAGGATGGACATCCGCGAGATGAGAGCGAACAGCGCCAGCGCGAAAGGAATGAGCGCGAGCGGTGCCCAGGTGGCCAACAAAGCAACGGAGGCGAGACTCAGCACGGCCGCAGCGGCGACCGGCGACACGCGGGCTTCGAGCCAGGCGAGCCAACTGGCGAGCAGCAGCACCAGCGCAAGGGTGGCGTTGTAGAACCCGTACTGCGCCGCGAATCCGAACGTGTACCAGCTGACCGGCACGAGTGAGGCGAGTGCGGCGGCGACGATGCGTGCCGTGCGGGTGCCGCCGTGGACGCTGCGAGCGCCGATGAGAGCGGCAAGGAGCGCGGCGGCGAGGGTCGCTGCGAGCCAGAACGTGGCCACACGCGAGACATCGTGAGCGAGCAGGTCGCCGCCTTCGACGGCATGCCTTCCCACCGCGATCGCGATGGCCAGCAGCCCGGGCGTCAACGGCGCAGCGTTGGGGTGGGAGATGGCGTCGAGCCCGCCGTCCTCGACCATCGTCCTCGTCATCACGAGGTTCCAGACCGCGTCATTGCGCATCGCCCACTCGAGGTTCCCCGAGGAGAGCGTCAGGAAGGCCACGAGGGACATCAGCAGCACGGGGACGGCCAGCACCGGCAGACCGACGCGCAGGGTTCGCGCGCCGAGCAGGCGGGGCTCGCGGACGAAGCCGAACGCAAGAAGGCCGCCCAACCCCAGGAGCGCGAACATCAGGGCTGAACCGCCTGTGAGGCTCAGATTCCATGATGGGGTGAACCGGAGGATGAGCGCCACGAGTGCGAGCTGGACGATGACACCGGCCGCGAATGCGAACGGCCAGGACGTGCGCTGTCCGATCGCAAGGGTCAGGCAGAGCAGGACCGCCGCCGGAGCGAGCCACGGCGAGATGCCGGTCGCGAAGAGGACGATACCGAGAGCGAGGGCGCCGCCGGCTCCAGCGATCCAGGCGACACGCGCGCGACGGAGCGAGGCCTCAGGATCGGTGCGCTCATCTGGTGCTTCGGCTTCGGCGCGCGCGAGCGCTCGGGAGCCGGTGGTCACGCTAATTGGTTGTTCCACATCGACAGGGCCGAGCCGATGGCCATATGCATGTCGAGGTACTGGTAGGTGCCGAGACGCCCGCCGAAGTAGACGTCATGCTCTCCCTTGGCGAGTTCCCGGTAGGCGAGCAGCCGGGCGCGATCCTGCGCCGTGTTCACCGGGTAGTAGGGTTCGTCGCCAGACTCCGCGAACCGGGAGAACTCCCTCACGATCACCGTTCGGTCGGTCGGATAGCGGTCGGCCCGTTCCGGATGGAAGTGCTTGAACTCGAGTATGCGGGTGAAGGGCGTCTCGCGGTCGGCGTAGTTCATCACGGGCGTCCCCTGGAAGTCGCCGACTTCCAGAACCTCGCGCTCGAAATCGAGCGTGCGCCACGAAAGTGCACCTTCGGCATCCGCGAAGTAGCGATCCACCGCGCCCGTGTAGACGATCGGAAGCTGGCCGACCGTCGCCGACTTGTTCAGGGGCTGCGAGACGTCGAAGTAGTCCGTCGACAGCCGCACATCGATGTTGGGGTGGTCCGCCATCCGCTCGAGCCAGGCAGTGTACCCGTCCGTCGGCAGGCCCTCCCACGTGTCGTTGAAGTAGCGGTTGTCGTAGGTGTAGCGGACCGGGAGACGGCTGATCACCTCGCCCGGCAGTTGGGTCGGGTCGGTCTGCCACTGCTTGGCGGTGTAGTCGCGGATGAACGCCTCGTACAGCGGACGGCCGATCAGTGCGATCGCCTTCTCCTCGAGGTTCGCCGCCTCCTTCTGATCGAACTCGCCCGCCTGCTCCTGGACGAGGGCCCGGGCCTGGTCGGGAGTGAAGGCGGACTGGAAGAACTGGTTGATGGTGCCCAGACTGATGGGCAGGGGGAAGACCACTCCGTTGTGCGTCGTATACACCCGATGGACGTAGTTCGTGAAGGTCGTGAAGCGGTTGACGTACTCCCATACCGCCGGATTCGACGTGTGGAAGAGATGCGCCCCGTACTTGTGCACCTCGATACCGGTGCCGGGGTCGCTCTCGGAGTAGGCGTTGCCGCCGATGTGGTCGCGACGGTCGATGACCGTCACTTTCCGACCCGACTGTGCCGCGCGCTCGGCGACCGTCAGGCCGAAGAAGCCGGAGCCGACGACGAGGAGATCCATGGGCGAGGGCTTTCTTGGTCGGCGCCCTGCGTCCATCGCGCGGGCGGACAGGGTGACCCGTCGCAGAAGATCCTATCGCCGTCGGCCGAGCGGACCCTGCGGGACTCGACCCGGCGAGGCGCGCTCCCAGCCAGATCTCCTAGGCTCGAGCCGTTATGACAGTCGAGATCTTCGTACCCTTCTGGGGAGACCCCGGACTCCTCTACGCAACCGTCGAATCGGTGCGGACACAGCGTGACCCCGACTGGGTGCTGACAGTCATCGATGACTGCTATCCGGACGAGACGGTTCCCGCGTACTTCGCCGACCTGGGCGATGACCGCATCAGGTACGTCCGCAACGAGGTGAACCTGGGCATCACCGAGAACTACCGGGAGGCGATCCGGCGAGCGACCACCGATCACATCGTCATCCTCGGCTGCGACGATCTGCTTCACCCGAATTATCTCGACGTCATCAACCGCACGATCGCAGCCGTCCCGCACGCGGACGTGATCCAGCCCGGTGTTGTCGTCATCGACGAGCACGGCGTCGAGGTGCTGCCGCTCGTCGACCGAGTGAAGCAGGGCCTCCTGGCACCCCGTCGTGGAGCGGGGATCGCCGTCCTCACCGGCGAGCGCATGGCGACAAGTCTCATCCGCGGCGATTGGCTGTACTGGCCCTCGCTGGCGTTCCGCACGGAGACCCTCAAGCGCATCGACTTCCGGGAGGGCCTGCCCATCATCCAGGACCTCGCCCTCCTCATGGACATCGCATTCGAGGAGGGCACACTGGCCTACAACCCGACGGTCGCCTTCTCCTATCGTCGGCACGGGGGCAGCGCGTCACAGAAGACGCTCCTGGACGGCCGCCGGTTCCGCGACGAGCGCACGTACTATGCGCAGGCTCGCGTGCTCGCGCACGCCAAGGGTTGGCGGCGCACCGCCTCGACGGCCCGTCTGCGCGCCATGTCGCGCCTGCACGGCGTATCCGAGCTTCCGGGCGTGATCAGGCACGGAACGGGCTCCGGTCTACAATCTACGCTGGCGCACATCTTCGCCATCTAGCGCTCAGGCGACCTCCCTCGCCGCGCGACCTCACACCCAGGAGACCACGCATGCCCGACCACGTGCTCATCACCGGCGGCGCAGGATTCATCGGCACCCGGCTCGCACGACGCTTCGTCGACGCAGGCCACACGGTCACCGTTCTCGATTCGCTGATCCCTCAGGTCCACGGCTCGGATCCGCAGAGCACCTCGCCGCTGCTGCGCTCGCTCGACGGCATTGCGGACGTCATCGAGGGCACGGTGACCTCGACGGACGATCTGCGGACGGCGCTCGAGGGCGCGACGATCGTGGTCCACCTGGCCGCCGAAACCGGCACCGGGCAGTCGATGTACGAGATCGACCGGTACGTCGATGCCAATGTGGGTGGAACGGCCAAGCTGCTGGACCTCCTGACGAACGAGGCCCACGCTGTCACGCGGCTCGTCATCGCGTCGTCGCGGTCGATCTACGGCGAGGGTGCCTACCGCACCGAGGACGGCCGGATCGTGTATCCGCCCCACCGAGCGGAAGCGGACATGGCCGCCGGCGACTTCGCCGTGCACATTTCCGGCGAAGGCGCTCTGGAGATGGTGCCGACCGACGAGCAGGCCAAGCTGCACCCGTCGTCCGTCTACGGCATCACGAAGCAGATGCAGGAGGCGCTCATCATGACCGTCGCGCCCACGATCGGGATCGAGCCGGTCTCGCTGCGCTACCAGAACGTGTACGGGCCGGGTCAGTCGCTCAAGAACCCGTACACCGGCATCCTTTCGATCTTCTCCACGCTCGTGCGCCAGGGGAAGGACATCAACATCTTCGAGGACGGCCTGGAAAGCCGCGACTTCGTCTACATCGACGACGTCGTCGAGTCGACCTTCCTGGCAGCGACGCTGCCCTCCGCTGCCGGGCACACCATCAATGTCGGAAGCGGGGTGGCGACGACCGTCAACGACGTCGTCGAGGCGCTCTTCGATGCCTTCGGCACCCGAGTGCCGACGACGATCACCGGCAATTACCGGCTCGGAGACATCCGTCACAACGTCGCCGACACCAGGGTTCTCCGCGACGTTCTGGGCTATGAGCCCCAGACGGACTTCCGCACCGGTGTCGCCCGGTTCGTGGAGTGGGTGAAGACCGAGCCGGTCGAGGACAGCGGGTACGAGCGGTCGCTGCAGGAGATGGCCGAACGGAGCCTGCTCAAGTGATGGTCACCGCTCCGACCTCAGCGCGGGCCTTCCCGCACAGCCGCAACAGCCTGAACATGTTCCGCTTGGTCCTCGCCGCGGCGGTGCTGTTCGCGCACGCGTTCTACATCACGGGCAACGGCCACGGGCCGATGCTCCACGGCGAGAACATCGGCGGGTGGGCGGTAGCGGGGTTCTTCGTCCTGAGCGGGTTCCTCATCGCCGGCAGCCGTAGCCGTCACTCCGCAGGAGAGTTCCTCGTGCACCGGATTGCGCGGATCTACCCCGCCTTCCTGGTCTGCCTCGTGCTCACGGCTCTCGTCTTCGCCCCGATCGCCGGGCTCCTCGAACGCGGCGAGCTGGGGGGCTTCATGACGACGCCGGTGACGCCGCTGGAGTACATCTGGGGCAATATCGGCCTGCACGTGCACTCCTACACGATCTCGTGGACGCTGCAGACCGTGCCGTATCCCGGGGCGTGGAACGGGTCGCTCTGGACGCTCTACTACGAGTTCTTCTGCTACATCATCGTGTGGACGCTCGGCTTCCTCGCCATCTTCCGGCGCACCCTGTGGTTCCCTGTCGCCCTGTGGGTCGTGTCGCTCGCCGTGCACGCGAGCATGGGGGTCTGGACGCGCCTCGGGCTCGACCTCGACTTCACCCTGCTGTTCAAGCTGCTGCCGTTCTTCCTCGGCGGCGTCGTCGCGCATGCCGTGTTCGCCCGCTGGGGAATGCACCGGAACATCGGCATCGCATGCCTGGTGGGCTCGCTCGTGCCCATCATCCTGGTGCCCGGCTTCGGCGGCCAGCTGGCCGCACCGCTGCTGGCGTACGGACTGCTCTGGCTGAGCACGGTCGTCCCGCAGCCGAAGATCATCGCGAAGCACGACGTGTCCTACGGCTTCTACATCTACGCCTGGCCGACCGCCCAGCTGCTCATGCTCCTCGGCGCGGCGGGCCTCGGCGTCTGGGCGTTCATGGGCGTCAACGTGCTCGTCACCCTCGTCTTCGCCGTCGCGAGCTGGCTGTTCATCGAACGCCCGGTGCTGAGGGCAGCACGCGGATCACGAACGACCCCCGCGGCACTCGCTCCGGCCACGGCTCCCTGACGTGGCGAGGATCTTCGTCGACCTGCTCTCGCTCACCGGAACGAAGGGCGGGATGGAGACGTACGCCCGCGAGCTCTACCGCCAGCTCGGACGGCTGGCGCCGCAACACGACTACGTGGGTTACTTCAGCAAGGAAGGCTGGGAGCTCGATCGATCGTGGTTCCCGGGCGAGTCGGTCGCATCCGGCATCAGCGGTGAGAACCGTTTCGCCTGGGCATGGGGTGAGTTGACCTGCGGCCGCGCAGCAGCTCGCGCGAAAGCCGACCTGCTTCACTCCCCTATGACGCTCGGACCGTGGCGCACGACGATGCCGGCCGTGATCTCCATGCACGACATGCTCTACTGGAGCCACCCTGAGTACATGTCGACGCCGCTCTACACCGGACCGGTGAAGGCCATGGAGCGTCTCACCTCGCGCAACGCGACCCGCATCCTCACGATCAGCGAAGAGTCGCGGGAGGCGATCGTCCGCTACCTGAAGGTGCCGATCGAACGGATCGACCTCGTCCCCCTCGCGGGAAGCAGCGTGGTCGGGGCCGACCGAGCCAGAGCATCCGAGCACGGAGCCATGGTTCTGGCAACGGGCAACCGGCGCCCGCACAAGAACTGGCCGTCCCTGATTCGCGCGCTTCCCCTCGTGGACCCCGTCGTCCGGCCGAAGGTCGTGATTACAGGAAGCCACGGCGACGATCCGCTCATCGCCGTGGTCGAGGAGACCGGGATGCAGGAGTGGGTCGAGCTGAAGTCCTGGGTCGATGACGACGAGATGCGCGAGCTCTATTCGACGGCGACCGTGCTGGCGATGCCTTCCTTCGCCGACGGCTTCTCCTTGCCTGCACTCGAGGCCATGGGCAGCGGCCTCCCCGTCATGATCAGCGACCTTCCGGTGTACCGCGAGGTCGTCGGTGACGTCGCCCTCTTCACCGACCCGCACGACCTGCAGACGATCGCCGACGCGATGACGACGGCCGCGACGCGTCCGGACGTCCTCGCCGATCTGACCGCACGAGGGTATGAGCGCGCCGCGCTGTTCTCGTGGGAGCGCACCGCGCGCGGAACGCTCGAGTCGTTCGAGCGAGCGCTCGAGACGGGCCGGCGGTAGCCGCCGAGCAGCTGGCCGCTGGCCCGTCTCGACGGATCAGCTCGCGGCGACCCGCTCGATCGTCTCGGCCACCAGGTCGATCCCGTCACGGACCCGGTAGTGGTGGTTGCCGACGAAGAGTCCGTCGACGTCGATCTTGTCGGCAGCCGGCAGGTCGTCAGGAACAACGGCGTCCAGGTGCGCCATCACGGGGTTCCGGGTGAAGTTTCCGGCCACGATGGGGCGGGACTCGATACCGGCGGCGGCGAACGCCTTGACGACATCGGAGCGGCGTCCGGCGAGTGGTCCCTCGAGCACCATCGAGAAGCCGAACCAGCTGCTCTCGCCGGTCTCTCGTTGCGTGCGCACGGCGGAGATGCCGGCGAAGCGCTCGAGGAAGTAGGCGGCGTTGTCGCGGCGACCCGAGATCAGGGCGGGGATCTTCTTCAGCTGCTCGAGGCCGAGGGCACCCTCCATCTCGAGCGGACGCACGTTGTAGCCCGGGAGCACGAAGCGGAACAGATCGTCCCATGCGTCGCCGGTCTTGTTGTGCACGTGGTTCTCGACGGGCAGCTCTCGCGTCCATCCGTGGGACCGCAGCGAGATCATCTCCTGGTAGAGCTGCTCGTCGTCGGTGAGGATGATCCCTCCCTCCATCGTCGCGATGTGATGGGAGAAGAAGGAGCTGAACGTACCGGCGAGGCCCGCCGTGCCGGCATTGATGCCGTCCTTGACGGCGCCCAGGGACTCGCAGTTGTCCTCGAGCAGTACGAGCCCGTGCCGCTGCGAGAGGTCGCGGAGCCGCGGGAAGTCGTTCGGGTTGCCCAGGAGGTTCACCGCGAAGATTGCCTTCGTGCGCGGCCCGACCGCGGCCTCGAGCAGGTCGAGGTCCATGTTGAGCGTGTCGATGTCGATGTCGACGAACTTCGGCCGCAGCCCGTACTGCGTGAGCGGATAGTAGGTGGTGGGCCATGACACGGCGGGCACGAGCACCTCGTCACCGCGGTTGAGGTCGATCCGGGGGTCGAGCACGGCAGCCGCGATGGCGATCAGGTTCGCCGAGCTGCCCGAGTTGACCATGACGGCGAAGCCGGCGCCGAAATGCGCGGCGAACTCGGCCTCGAACTGCTTGACGATCGGCCCCATCGAGAACCGGCCCCCGGCGATGACCCGCTGGAGTGCTGCGTACTCCGCGTCATCCCAGGTGCTGGTGGCGAGCGGATAGGCGGGCGTCGAGGTCATCGGAGGTCTCCTGTTGCGGTGCGGGCGAGGAAGGATCGGTAGCACGAGGCCATTCCGTCGCGGATGTCGGTGCGCGGCGCCCAGCCGTGCTGGCGGGCGAGCGACGAGTCGATGAGCCGCTGCGGGACGCCGCTCGGCTTGGATGTGTCGAATGCGAGTTCGCCGCCGAAGCCGACGACTGCGCCGGCGATCTCGTAGAACTCCCGGATCGAGTGGTCGACGCCGGCGCCGACGTTCATGACCGACGGCCACTCGTTCAACTCGCCGATCGATGCGACGATCCACTCGGCGAGGTCGGGGGCGAAGGTGAATTCACGGCGTGCCGTTCCATCGCCCCACACCTCCACCGACGTTCGCGCTTCCTCTCGCGCGGTGTGCGTCTTGAGGAGGGTGGATGCAATGAGGTGCGACCGGCCGGGCTCGAACGTGTCGCGCGGCCCATACAGGTTCGACGGCAGGATGGCGCGGTAGGCGCGATCGGTCTGCCTGGCCGCGTATCCGACGGCGGTGAGCCCGGTCAGCTTCGCCAGACCGTACCCCTCGTTGGCCGGTTCGAGCGGCCCCGTGAACAGCGCGCCCTCCCCGATGGGGTTGGGTGCGTTCGCGGGGTAAACCGCCGCGGAAGCCGTGTAGAGGTACGCCGGGATGCCGCACCCCACGACGGCGTCCAGGACCGAGGAATCGATGCGGACGTTCTCCATCAGATACGGCAGCGGCCGTGCGATCTTGTCGGCGATGCCGCCGACGAAAGCCGCGGTGTGGATCACGACATCGGGTGCAATCTCGGCGAAAGCCACCCGTGTCGCCTCCGCGTCAGCCAGGTCGACGTCGCGACGCGATACGACCGTCAGGCGGTCGTCAGGGCGTTGCCGGTGCCATGCTTCGGCGATGCTGGAGGCGAGCATGCCGCCTCCGCCGGTGAGGAGAGCGTGCACGTGGGACTAGCTCTGCACCTGGTCGACGAAGTGACTGCCTTCGACCTCGAGCGCCGCGATGTCGGCGTCGACCATGATCTGCGCGAGGCGAGGCGTGTGGATCTTGGGCTCCCAGTCGAGGAGGCTCTTGGCCCGGCCGTAGTCGCCGATGAGGGCGTCGACCTCGGTGGGCCGCAGGTAGCGCTCGTCGAAGCGGACGTACTTCTCCCAGTCGAGGCCGACGTGCTCGAACGAGAACTGCAGGAAGTCCTTGACCGAGTAGGCCGTGTTCGTGGCGAGCACGTAGTCGGTCGGCTCGTCGTGCTGCAGCATCCGCCACATGCCTTCGACGTACTCAGGCGCGTAGCCCCAGTCGCGGACCGCGTCGAGGTTGCCGAGGTAGATCTCGGACTGCAGTCCGGCCTTGATCCGTGCGACGGCGCGCGTGATCTTGCGGGTCACGAAGGTGCCGCCGCGGCGCGGCGACTCGTGGTTGAAGAGGATGCCGTTGACCGCGAAGAGGTCGTACGCCTCGCGATAGTTGCGGGTGATCCAGTACGAGTACACCTTGGCCACCCCGTACGGCGAGCGTGGGTAGAACGGCGTCTCCTCGCTCTGGGGCGGCGGGGTTGCGCCGAACATCTCGGAGCTGGATGCCTGGTAGTAGCGGGTATCGATCTTCGCCGCGCGGATCGCGTCGAGCAGACGAGTACTGCCGAGGCCGGTGATGTCACCCGTGTACTCGGGTTCGTCGAAGCTCACCCGCACGTGCGACTGGGCGGCGAGGTTGTACACCTCGTGCGGCTGGATCTCGTTGAGGAGCGTCACCAGTCGCGAACCGTCGGAGAGGTCGCCGAAGTGGAGGAACAGGCGGTGGTCCTCGGTCTGAGCCGGCTGGTACACGTGGTCGATGCGCTGCGTGTTGAACGACGACGAGCGGCGGATCAGCCCGTGGACCTCGTAGCCCTTCTCCAGAAGCAGCTCGGCGAGATAGCTGCCGTCCTGTCCGGTGATGCCCGTGATGAGGGCGCGCTTCGGTGACGCAGGGGTCTGAGACATGGGTTTCACTCCTGTGGGGCTGGCCGGAAGGCGTAGCTTCAGCGGACGAGTCTATCCGAGGTGACCGAAGCCCTTATCCCGCAACGGGCGACGATGGCATCGAATCAACCGTCCGAACGAGTTCGATGAGATGGGTCACGAGGCCGATAGCCGGCGGAACCAGCAGTGCAGCGGTGAGCCGGGCCTCCATAGGCAATGGAAGCAAAAGGAATCCGACCGTCAGCAACGCGGCGACGAGCCAGCCGGCGGCGTACGGGACGTGGCGACTCTGACTCACGAGCGCCGGACCGGTGATGCACATGAGCGCAACGAGGCCCGCGCTCGCCGTGATCACCGCCATCATCGCCGAGCTGATCTCGAAGCGGCCGGAGGAGACCAGACCGATCACGAACGGGCCGATGAACCACGCCGCCACGGAGAGCAGCAGCACACCTCCCGCTGCTGTGGCGAGAGCGAGAAGGATGCGGCGAAGCATCCCGCGGCCGCCCTCCCGGAAGATCGAGATGAAGTAGCTCTGCAGCGCCAGGAGGGGGACGACGATGGGCGCACGGGTGAGCGTGACGGCGAGGATGAGTCCGGCCAGGACGGCGGTTTCGGACCGGTGCGCGGTGAGGCCGAGGAACATCGGAAGCCCGCTCAGCATGGCACCCATCGACGCCGCCGCCACGACAGTGCCGAGCGTGTGCGCGATGAGCCGACGGAGCCGGACGTCGAGCCGGAAGGCACCGACCACCGTCGGCCGCGTGCGCAGCCAGACCGCGAGGAAAGCCAGGCCGAACGGCACCGAGACGGCAAGCGCGATCCACTCCGGAGCGAGGCCGAGCGCCAGCGCGATCACGACGAGGACGGCGCGGATGCCGGCATCCACGATCGTCAGCCACGCCACCGCGAGCCACAGCCGGAGCCCGTAGAGCACGCCGCTCAGCACCGCGACCATCAGGTAGCCGACGACGCCGATCGCCAGGCACACCGCGAGCGCGACCGTGGAGTCGGGGAGGATCTCGTTGCCGAACAGGAGCGCCAGCACGGCGACGGCCGCGAGCACGACCCCGATCGCGATGAGAGTGAACTGCCGCAGCACCGGCGTCGGCGGCTCGTCGACGACCGGCCTGGCCGCGCGGGTCACCTCCTGCTGGACGCCGGACAGGGCCGCCACGCAGAGGTAGAGGGTCGACCAGTAGACCGAAAAGGCAACATACGCGGCGTCGTCTGTGAGCAGCGCGGGTGCGAGCAGCTGGATCGCGTAGCCCAGCGCCCCCGCGACGACGGTGGCAACGAGGATCGCCCGGAGGCCGGTGCCGGCTGTCTCAGCCTTCATCGCCGGCTCGGCGTTCGGCATCCGGAATCTCTCCGGGAACCGTGCCATTCGCCCTCGGGCCCTCGGTGCCGGCATCCAGCCCGACGCTCTTCCTGAGCTCCTCGACGTCGGCACGCAGGATGGCGACGTCTTCCGCGACCCGCCGCACCTCGTCTTCAGCCTGCGAGAGCTCCCACGAGAGGTGAAGTGCCACTCCCACCAGCAACACGATCGCGAGCGCGAAGATGAGGTTGGCCGGGACCTCCACCCCGAGAAGCTGCGAAAGTCCCAGCAGCAGGCCTGGGAACAGCGCGAGCACCAGAATGACGAGGCCGATGATGATCCAGAGCGTCGCGTACTTCTCACGCAGCTGGCGTCGGAGCAGCAGCGACACGATGATGACCAGCACGAGGACGGCAAGTCCTATGCCCGCGAGGACGATCATGCGCTGACCTCCCCCGCACGCCGACGCCCGCGCATGAGCGCAAGCGTGAGGGCGAAGACCGATCGCAAAAGGTAGATCGTCGCCCCGACGGGGTTCTGACTCGGCTTTCCGTGCGCGCGTGCTCGCATGGCGACCGGGACCTGCGTCACGGTGAGGCCGGAGTGGATCGCGCTGACGAGCGAGTCGACGGTGTCCCCGAGATACTCGGCCGGATAGTAGCGGACGTACTGGTCTATCGCCCGGCGGTTGGCCGCCCGGAAGCCGCTGGTGACATCGGTGAGTCGCGTGCGCGCGACACGGGAGATGACTCCCGCGAGGAAGACCATCGCCCAGCGGCGCGGCCCTTTCGCCTGGTACTCCCCCACATCGGCGAAGCGAGCGCCGATTGAGATGTCGGCGTGACTCAGACCCGCGATGACGTCAGGGATGTCGCGCGGATTGTGCTGCCCATCGGCGTCGACCTGGATTGCACGGTGGTACCCGTGTCGCTGGGCGTATGTGAATCCGGTCCTCATCGCACCGCCCACACCCATGTTGAAGGGCAGCACGAGGACGCGAGCGCCGGCTTCGCGGGCGAACTGGGCAGTTCCGTCGGTCGATCCGTCGTCGACGACGAGCACGTCGTACTCGGCGGATTGATCGAGGATCTCGCGGACGGTGTTCCCGACATTCCGGGACTCGTTCCATGCCGGCACGATGACGAGCGTGCGCTCCGGTGGAAGGGGCATGATCCGGGATCTTATCAGCGGCGGCACGCTCTCCCGTGGCACTGACGCGCCCGGTCGCCCGGGTGACGTTCGACCGCGGCGGGCTACGATGCCTGAGTGAAACGTCCGGGTATCCAGCTGCGACGGATGCTGCTCGCCGCCATCATCCCCCTGCTCGCTTTCGTGTCGCTCGGAGCCTGGGCCTTCAGCTCGCCGGTGGGCTCGAGCCCCGACGACGACTTCCACCTGGCGGCTGTCTGGTGCGGTCTGGGCGAACGCGACGGCCTGTGCGAGAACCCCGATGACGGCTCGCAGGACCGTCTTGTTCCCGCATCGCTGCCCACCGCGCCTTGCTACGCCTTCAACCCCGAGCAGAGCGGTGAGTGCTGGGTCCCCGACGAGTCGGGCCTGATCACCGTCACGCGCGCGAACATCGACGGGCTCTATCCGCCGCTGTTCTACGCGACGATGTCGATCTTCGCGAGCGAGGACATCCAGGCGTCGGTGATGGCGATGCGGCTGTTCAACGCCGCCCTTGCGGTGGGCCTGCTCACCGCCGTCTTCTTCGTCCTGCCCCGCTGGACCAGGCCCGCCCTGATCGTCTCCGTCGCCGCGACGAGTGTGCCCCTCGGCGCGTTCGTGCTGGCATCGACCAACCCTTCCGCGTGGGCGGTGCTGTCGGCAGCCGTCGTCTGGATCGCGCTCTACGGTGCGACCCAGACCGCCGGGCGACGCCGCTACGCTCTGGCTGGGCTCGCCCTGTTCGGCGCGCTGCTCGGAGCCGGCGCACGTGCGGATGCCGCGGTGTACGCGTGCTTCGCCGTCGTTCTCGCCCTCATCCTCGGCGCCCGCCTGCACCGCGATGCACTGATCCCCGCCGTCACCGGCGGAATCATCGTCCTCGTGAGCGCCGTGTTCTATCTCAATGCCGCGCAGGGCGGCGCGGTCGTCACCGGCATGACGGAGGGCAATCCGCCACTCACCGGCGGACAGCTCCTGTCCAATCTCCTGGAGATCCCGTCGCTGTGGATCGGGGCGGTCGGCGGCTGGCATCTGGGCTGGCTCGACACGCGCCTCCCCGCTACGGTGCCGATTCTCGTCATGGTCGTGGTAGCGGGAGCGCTGTTCGTGGGCATCCGCCGGCTCGACCTCCGACGGCTCGTCGCCCTCCTGCTGGTGCTGGCGTCGCTGTGGGTCGTGCCTTTCGTGCTGCTCTACCAGTCGCGCGTCGTCGTCGGCACGATCATCCAGCCGCGATACCTGCTGCCGCTTCTAGTGATCGCGATCGGGGTCGCGTCGCTTCGTCGCGATGCCGAGTCCTCCTGGAACGGCGGTCGGCTCGGCCTCGCCGCCGCCGCACTCACCGTCGCCTTCACGGTGTCGCTGCAGTTCAACATCCAGCGCTACACGACCGGCACGGACGAGTCGAGTCTCGACCCGGGCGCGAACGCCGAGTGGTGGTGGAACGGCGCGCCGAGCCCGGCCTTCGTCTGGGTGCTCGGCTCGCTCGCGTTCGCGGGCATGCTCGCGCTCTTCGCCCTGGCGCTGCCGCGCCCGGAGCGCGAAGCCTCGACGGCGTGGACCGCGGAGCCAGCGCCTGAAGGGTCAGACCGCGCGGTAGCGGAGCCCGTCGCGCAGCCCGCGGAAGAAGGCTCCGATCTTGCGCGGACGGTCCCGCTCGCAGACGATGACCTTGACCCACGCCCGCACGGCGTAGCGGATGTCGTCCCGCAGCCAGCGTCCGCCGCCGAACCTGCGGGCAAGGATCACCCGGTTGCGTGACATGTAGTACTGCCGCAGTGGCGAATAGTTCGACAGATAGACGCGTCGCCCGAAGAACGACCCGGGCACCGAGTCGCCGAA
Source organism: Microbacterium sp. Root166 (assembly GCF_001427145.1). GTDB lineage: Bacteria > Actinomycetota > Actinomycetes > Actinomycetales > Microbacteriaceae > Microbacterium. The sequence goes on along the minus strand of NZ_LMGL01000004.1, from coordinate 8,488 downwards.
TCGGTGATCCAGCAGCGTGTCGTACACCTTCAGGTTGGTGAAGCCCGCCCGCGTCGCCCGAAGGCTGATGTCGTGGTCGACGTAGTCGATGAACAGTGCCTCGTCGTGGAGGCCGATCGTTTCCAGCAGCTGACGCGAGAACAATGCGCCGGAGGAGATGAGGGCGTCGATGGGGGCGCTCCCCTGACCGCGGTCGGCGTCGTAGACGTTTCCCGTCTCGGCGGCGCGGAGAGCGGGACCCACGATCCCGACCGCGATGTCTTCGCGGTCCTGCGCGCGCAGCAGGGCATCGAGCATGCCCGGGGCGACGGTGCTGTCCTGGTCGAAGATCCAGACGTTGTCGGCCCCTTCATCCAGCGCGGCGCGCATGCCCGCGTTGAACCCGGCGGCGACCCCGACGTTGTCGGCCTGATCGAGCACGGTGACAGCCGGATCCCCGAGGGAGTCGAGAAGGCGTCGCGACGCCGCGTCGGGCGAGTTGTTCACGACGAACACGCGCGGCACCTGCTCGCGCAGTGCGCGGATGTTCCCGAGGATCTCGTCGGTCGGGTGATACGCGAGCACGACACCGGCGACCATCCGCGCCCCGCCAGGTCGCTGATCGCCGGCAGGGGTGGATCGCTGGGTCGACGAGGGCATGGTGCCCCATCGTACAACCCTCACCCAGGGAGCCCGAGGCCACGGGCGGTATAGTTGGAGGCCGTGTCCGACGAGAGAAAGCACCAGTGACGAGTGGATAAGGGAGTTCCCGGCAGGTTCGCGCGCCTGCGCCAGGAACCCTTGATCTCGACCACCGGCTCGGGTGGGCTGCGAGGCACGTGGGGTTCGCTGCGAGCGGTCCTCGCCCACCGGCAGCTCCTCGGCCTCCTCGTCCGTCGCGACATTAAAGCGCGCTACAAGGACAGCGTCCTCGGCCTGCTCTGGACCCTGATCAACCCCATCGTGCAGCTCATCATCTACTACGTGGTGATGGGCAAGATCCTCGGCGCCGCGCGCGGCATCCCGGACTTCGCGATCTACGTCTTCGCGGGCCTGACCATCTACGGCCTGTTCTCCGAGACGCTCTCCAGTACGACAGCGTCGATCGTCGCGAATTCCGGTCTCGTCAAGAAGGTCTACGTGCCGCGGGAGGTCTTCCCGATCTCGGCGGCCGGCTCGTCCCTCTTCACTTTCGCCGTCCAGGTCGTCGTCCTCATCGCCGCATGCTTCCTTCTGGCCACCGCGCCGCTCGGGCCCGGACTGCTGTACTTCATCCCCTCCGTGCTGATCGTCGTCGTGTACGGGCTGGGGCTGGGGCTCCTCTTCTCCGCCTTGAACGTCTATCTCCGCGACGTGCAGTACCTGACTCAAATCCTGCTGATGCTGTCGCTGTGGGCGTCCCCCATCGTCTACGGCTGGACCATGGTGGCCGACATCATCCGAGATGCCGGTCTGCCGTCCTGGCTGCTCGAGGTCTACACCAACAATCCGCTGACGCTGGCTGTTCTGGGCTTCCACCGCACCTTCTGGATGGCGGGCACGGATGCCGACTACCCGCCGGATCTGCCTCTTCGCATGCTCATCGCCCTTCTGGTCGGCGCCGTCCTCCTCTGGATCTGCCAGCGTACGTTCGCTCGGCTCCAGGGCAACTTCGCGCAGGAGCTGTGACATGACGGAATCAGACCTCGGCCAGCTCGACGCACCCCCGATCGTCGTCATCGAGGACGTCTCGAAGACCTTCGTCCTCCGCAAGGACAACTCGCTGAAGGAGCGGATCGTCACGCTCGGGCGGCGCGGACGGACGCACCGCGAGGAGTTCGAGGCGCTGCGGGACGTCTCACTCACCATCCACGCCGGCACGACCATCGGGCTGATCGGCACGAACGGCTCGGGGAAGAGCACCCTCCTCAAGGTGATCGGCGGGATCGTCGACCCGAGCTCCGGCCGAGTGATGCGGCGCGGACGGCTCGCCGCCCTGCTGGAGTTGGGTGCCGGGTTCCACCCCGACCTCTCCGGGCGCGACAACGTCTACCTCAACGCATCCATCCTCGGCCTGTCGAAGGCCGAGACGGACGCGCAGTTCGACAGCATCGTCGCCTTCGCCGAGATCGGCGACTTCATCGACACCCAGGTGAAGTTCTACTCGTCGGGCATGTACGTGCGCCTCGCCTTCGCCGTGGCCGTGCACACCGACCCCGACCTCCTGCTCGTCGACGAGGTGCTCGCCGTCGGCGACGAGGCGTTCCAGCGCAAGTGCATGGACAAGATCCGGCAGTTCCAGCGCGAAGGCCGGACCATCATCCTCGTCTCGCATTCGGCGGCTCAAGTCATGGACATCTGCGATCAGGGCGTGGTCCTTCGCAACGGTGAGGTCGCTTTCATCGGCTCCGCGGTCGACGCCATCACCGTCCACCGCGAGATCCTCGAGGGCAAGCGCAAGGACACGCTCGAGCACGAGCGGATCGCCGAGTCTGAGGCGCGTGAAGCGGCGGACCTTCCCGCCGAGCCTTCGGCGCCGCGGCCCACCATCACGTCTCTCACCGTGCGGGACCTCGACGGGATCGAGACCGATCACTTCCCCAACGTCGGCGGCCTCATCATCGAGATCGGCGTCGACCACCCGACCTCCATGGAGCGCTGGCACTCGGGCATCAGCATCGACACGTCGCAAGGCCACCAGGTGTTCAACACCGGCACGCGCCTCATGGAGACGCCCCACGGGCCGCACGCGGCGGGCCTGACAACACTGCGCTACGTGATCTCCGATCTGGCGTTGGGGGGCGGTCAGTACTTCGTCAACGCCGAGATCACGAACGAAGACGGTGATTCGTGGGACGCGCGCTGGCTGGCCGCATCGTTCTTCGTCCCGGTGGTGCGCCGCCAGAACGGAAGCGCCTACGCGCGCGCCGAGGTCGAAGAGGCCTGACGCCGTTGCCGGTCCTCAGCCGCGGCGCTTGCTGATCGCCTGCCCGAGCGGCGACGACCGGCCGACGGCACGCCGCACGACGGCAGTCGCTTCCGGCAGGTGCATGTTGGCGTAGATCCTGACGAGATCGATGATCCGCCCCTTGCCGACGAAACCCGTGCCGCTGCGCAGAAGCTGGATCTGCTCGACCATGTCGCCGGGCACTTCGGCGGCGAGCTGATCGAGCTTGTACTCCAGAGCGGTATGACTGACGGACATGTACTCGGTGGTCGCGACGGTCCGCGTATGGAATCCGAGCTCGCCCGCGGCGTAGGACGGCATCCGCTCGAGCACGTGGGCGAGGCCGCCGTCCTGGTACGCCTCTGCACCGCCGAAGTCCTCATACGTCCAGTCGCGGTCCACCATGAGCCGCAGCGCCTTCGGCCGCGCGATGAACATCCCGCCGAAAGGCGCGAGCGGCGACACGTCGTCGAGGGGCACCCGGACGCCGAGAGTCTCCGCCAGTGCGGCGAACGGCTTCTTGTTCGCCCACCAGGCGCGGCCCATCGTCGGGTAGCCGATGTGGATCATCGGGGGGTAGACCAGGCCGAGGCCGGGCTCCTTCTGGAACAGGGCGAGGACGTTCGCGGTGTAGCCGGGGCTGTTCAGCAGGTTGTCGAACTGCTGCCGCCGGAAATGGCGCCCGATGTTGTGCCCGTCCTGCGGCGTCTTCTTCGAGTGGAGCTTCACCACGAGGTCGTACTCGTCGCCGAGCAGCAAGTCGCGGCATCCGATCAGGAAAGCGCTCTGGTCGCGGCCCTCGTTGCTCACCACGCGCACCTCGAAGGCTCGATGCCGGCGCGGCCGACCAGCGACGATGGCGCGGATCGCCTCGGCCTTCGTCTCGTCGGCAGTGGTGACGATCAGGTCATACCCCTCGGGCAGGGTGTCGACCCGGTCGAGCATCTCGTCGGCGAGTTCCGGGTAGAAGACGTGCAGCAGCGCGGCGATCCGGAGCGGCGCGTCGCGGTTATACGTCAGGTCCACGTCCGGCAGCACTTCGAGCATGCCCGCGTCGGCGTTGAGCACCTTCGGCTCGACGTTGCGCGCGAGGTCCTGCCAGATGAGCTCCAGTGGGTAGCCGTAGGCCTCGACGCCCTGGAGGATCTCCCGGCCGATCACGGCGTGGCGGTCGAGGAACGGTGGGTAGTGGAAGAAGGGGCGCCGCTTGAGGATCGGGCAGCCGTCGTCGATCAGGAGATCCGGGTTGAACAGCGCCGGGTGCTCAGTGGGGTAGTCGGCGCTCGGAAAGGCCGCCTCCGCGGTGAAGCCGCGCTCGGTGAAGTGCTCCGTGAAGATCGCCTCGTGCTTGAGCACGGCGTCGAAATAGTCCGGCATGGCGGGCAGATCGCGCCAGTACGCGCTCCAGGCCTCTGACGTGAACATCGCGCGCCGTACCGCGATCCAGAAGGACTGGAGGTGGTACGGGAGGGATCCCTCCCCCGTGAACGGGTTCACCTCTTCGCGCGCGTGGTCCGTCATCCCCCAGAAGTCGACGGGCCGCCCAGCCATGCGCTCGAACACCGGCGCGAAGTCGCGGATCGGACCGAACCAGGTGTCGTTGGTCAGGACGATCTCATCGAAGTCCGCCACGCGATCGCCGAGGTGCGCCAGCGCGTCCTTGTGCGCCCAGATGTCGTATCCGGCGTTCTCACGGACGAGGATGTCGTCGGCGGTGGCTTCCAGCGCGACGCGACCCTGTTCAGAGAGCGACCCGTTCACCACCGCAAGGATGTGCGAAGCGTGTTCGCGCATACCCTCCAGGGCATACGGGATATAGTCCTCGACGTCTCCCCGGCGGTCGTAGACCACGTAGATGATCGCGCGCCGTGCCGCCGCTGGGGTTTCCGACTCCGAGTCGGGGACTGCAATCTGGCTGCGCTCGGGCTTGTTCAAGAGGGGGACTCCGCCGATCCATTGTGCGCGGGGCGAGCGGCTCGGACGCGCCATCGGTGATCAGCGCCCCGCGCCGACGATTCTATCGGCAGTCACTGATGAGCCAGTGTGAAACGATGGTGGATGTGAAAGGCATCATCCTCGCGGGCGGCAGTGGTACGCGGCTTCATCCGATCACCCTCGGAGTCTCCAAGCAACTGATCCCCGTCTACGACAAGCCCATGGTGTATTACCCGCTGTCGACGCTCATGCTGGCCGGCGTCCGCGACATCCTTGTGATCACCACCCCCCACGACGCCCCGTTCTTCGAGCGGCTCCTCGGCGACGGCTCCCAGTTCGGCGTCTCCCTGACCTTCGCACAGCAGCCGTCCCCGGACGGCCTGGCACAGGCGTTCACGATCGGCGCCGACTTCATCGGCTCCGACAAGGTGGCGCTCGTGCTCGGAGACAACTTGATCTACGGCCCCGGCCTCGGTTCGCAGCTCAAGCGCTACGCCGACGTCGACGGCGGTGCGGTCTTCGCCTACTGGGTGTCCGACCCGCAGGCCTACGGCGTCGTCGAGTTCGACGTCGCCGGCACCGCCATCTCCCTCGAGGAGAAGCCGGCCGCCCCCAAGAGCAACTACGCCGTGCCGGGCCTCTACTTCTATGACAACGACGTCGTCGCGATCGCGCGCGACCTCGAGCCGAGTCCCCGGGGCGAGTACGAGATCACCGACGTCAACCGCGCCTACTTGGAGCGCGGAAAACTCTCGGTCGAGGTCATGCCGCGCGGCACCGCGTGGCTCGACACCGGCACGTTCGATCAGATGACGGATGCCGCCGAGTACGTCCGCACCATCGAGCGTCGCACCGGCATGAAGATCGGCTCGCCGGAGGAGGTCGGCTGGCGTCAGGGCTTCCTCACCGACGACGAACTGCGCGAACGCGCGACGAAGCTCGTGAAGTCCGGCTACGGCTCCTACCTGCTCGAGATCCTGGAAAGGGGTCGCTGATGTCGAAGCTGCTCGTCACCGGTGGCGCCGGCTTCATCGGCTCCAACTTCGTCCACCATGTCGTCGGCCATACCGACCACCACGTCACCGTCCTCGACGCGCTCACGTACGCCGGCAACGAGGCGTCTCTCGCGGGTCTCCCCCAGGATCGCGTGACGTTCGTGAAGGGCGACATCACCGATGCCGCGCTCGTCGACGATCTGTTCGCGGATGCCGATGCCGTGGTCCACTACGCGGCGGAGTCGCACAACGACAACTCGCTGCACAACCCGCGCCCATTCCTCGACACGAACATCATCGGCACGTACACGCTGCTCGAGGCCGCGCGCCGGCACGACCGCCGCTTCCACCACATCTCGACCGACGAGGTCTACGGCGACCTCGAGCTGGACGACCCCGCCCGGTTCACGGAGCAGACCCCGTACAACCCCTCATCGCCCTACTCATCGACCAAGGCGGGCAGTGACCTGCTCGTGCGGGCGTGGGTGCGATCGTTCGGCGTGCGCGCCACGATCTCCAACTGCTCCAACAACTACGGCCCCTACCAGCACGTCGAGAAGTTCATCCCGCGTCAGATCACCAACGTCATCCGCGGCATCCGCCCCAAGCTCTACGGCGCAGGCGAGAACGTGCGCGACTGGATCCACGCCGACGACCACTCCTCGGCCGTTCTGACGATCCTCGACAAGGGTGAGATCGGCGAGACCTACCTCATCGGGGCCGACGGCGAGAAGAACAACAAGGACGTCGTCGAGCTCATCCTCGAGCTCATGGGCGAGCCCAGAGACGCCTACGACCACGTCACCGATCGCGCCGGTCACGACCTGCGCTACGCGATCGACTCGACCAAGCTGCGCACGGAACTCGGCTGGACGCCCCAGTACGGCGACTTCGAGGCCGGCCTGACCGCGACGATCCAGTGGTACCGCGAGAACGAGTCGTGGTGGGCGGGCGCCAAGGACGGCGTCGAGGCGTTCTACGCGTCGAAGGGCCAGTGATGGCGGAGTTCGGCAAGCAGCTCGCGGTCGTCCAAACCTCCATCCCGGGTCTGGTCGTCTTCGAGCTGCCGGTACACGGCGATGCACGTGGCTGGTTCAAGGAGAACTGGCAGCGCGAGAAGATGCTCGCGCTGGGCCTGCCTGACTTCGGGCCCGTGCAGAACAACATCTCGTTCAACGACGAGCGCGGCACCACCCGCGGCATCCACGCGGAGCCCTGGGACAAGTGGGTCTCGGTCGCGACGGGACGGATCTTCGGGGCGTGGGTCGACCTGCGCGAGGGACCGACGTTCGGGGCGGTCTTCACGACCGAGCTCGACCCGTCCCGCGCGATCTTCGTCCCCCGCGGCGTGGGCAACTCGTACCAGACGCTCGAGGCCGACACCGCGTACACGTACCTGGTGAACGACCACTGGTCGCCGAACGCGTCGTACTCCTTCCTCAACCTCGCGGATGAGACTGCTGCCATCGCCTGGCCGATCCCGCTCGAAGAGGTCGAGATCTCGCCGAAGGACCTCGCCCACCCCCGACTCGACGAGGTGACTCCCGTCCCCCCGCGCAAGATCCTCGTCGTCGGAGCCGGCGGCCAGCTCGGGCTGGCGCTGCGCGACGAGTTCGCCGGCCACGGTCCTGTCGAGTATGCGACCCGCGCGGACCTCGACCTCACTGACCCGGAACTCGCATCGGCCCGGCGCTGGCGCGACTACGGCACGATCGTGAACGCCTCGGCCTATACCGCCGTCGACACCGCGGAGACAGCAGAGGGCAGGCGCGACGCGTGGGCCGCCAACGTCTCGGGCACGGCTGCCCTCGCCCGCATCGCGGCCGAGAACGGCATCACGCTCATCCACGTCTCGAGCGACTACGTGTTCGACGGCTCCTCGGAGAGCGCATACCGCGAGAGCGACGCGCTGAGCCCCCTCGGCGTCTACGGCCAGACCAAGGCCGCGGGCGACGCCGCCGTGGCCACCGTTCCGCGTCACTACATCGTGCGGACCTCATGGGTGATCGGCGAAGGCAAGAACTTCGTACGGACGATGGCCTCGCTGGCCGAGCGCGGCATCGACCCGCGGGTCGTCGACGACCAAGTCGGACGCCTGACCTTCACCGATGACATCGCACGCGGCATCCGGCACCTGCTGGAGTCGGGAGCGCCCTTCGGCGTCTACAACCTCACGGGTGCGGGCGAGCCTGCGTCATGGGCGGATGTCGCACGCCGGGTGTTCGAGCTGACCGGGAACGACACAGCCCGCGTGACCGGCGTCTCGACGGAGGAGTACTTCGCGTCGGCGGCCGGGCCCGTCGCTCCCCGCCCGCGCAACAGCGTGCTCGACCTCGCCAAGCTCCAGGACAGCGGCTTCACGCCACGGTCATGGGATGCCGCTCTCGCCGACTATCTCGCGAGCTGATCTGCAGCATCCCGGACGCGGTCACGGGAACCGGGCGATCCCGCCGGCTACGGTCACCACACCGCCCTGGAACGCCTGCGTGTAGTTGCCGGTCGCCGGGTCTGCCGACGGCGCGCCCGTCGGGAACCCGAGGTCTCCGTACTCGCGGCCCCACGACGACCACAGCGACAGCACCGCCGTCGGCACCGCGAACGAACCAGAAGTGCTTCGCACGACCCAGCCGCCCTGGAACGGCTGATAACAGCC
>NZ_LMGL01000003.1:533750-537996 GCF_001427145.1 Microbacterium sp. Root166 | reverse complement strand
GCATTTGACAAGTGCACGCTGTTGAGTTCTCAAGGATCGGATGCTCCCACCAACCAGTCTCACGACCAGCCCAGCAGGGCAACTTCACTATCTTATCCATCTCGGTCCGTCTGTCAAACCGACGCGCCGAGGCCGTGAAGCCTGCAGCACCGTCGAAGACCGCGGTCAACGAGAGGAAGACTCCCAGTCTAGACCCGGAGGCCTGACACCTCAATGAGGTGTCGTGATTGGGAGGTGGTCCGCCGCTTGAGGGGGGTAAGGCTCTCGGCCTCTCCGCTTCCCTGTGGGGCGAACAAGAAGAACGTTACGTGAGATCCCGCCCTCTGGCCAATCCGGGCCGCAGCCCGGGCGTGTCGCACGACCGCCCTGCGCCTCCACCGCCCGAGAATCCCCCGGTCAGGGCCGAGACGACGGCCGCGGCATCCGATTCCGTCCAACCAGGGCGCGCAGCGCCGCCGGAACAGACTGGACGTCGGCGCTAGCGTGGAGACATGAGTGATCAGCGATGGGTCTGGGCCGTCGGCCTCGCCACGACAGCAGAAGACGGCACCGTTCTCGACACGTGGTACCCCTCCCCCGAGAAGGGCCGCATCCCTCTCGGCCTCGACCCGGCCATGCCGCCCGACGAGCTCGAGCGCCTCGCCGTTCCCGACCCCCGCCGCGCGGTGACGGTCGACGTCGTGACGATCGAGATCGACATCGACGCACCGCCCGCGTCGACCTCCGATGCGTACCTGCGCCTGCACGCGCTCTCGCACCGGCTGTTCGCCCCCAACGAGATCAACCTGACCGGGATCTTCGGCCACCTGCCGAACGTCGCGTGGACCAACGCCGGCCCGATGCATCCCGACACGCTCACCCGCCAGCGCGCGTTCCTGGCGCGCGACGGCGTGCAGGTGCAGGGTCTGGACAAGTTCCCCCGCCTGCTGGACTACGTCACCCCGCCCGGCGTCCGGATCGCCGATGCCTCGCGGGTGCGCCTGGGCGCCTACCTCTCCCCCGGCACGACGGTCATGCACGAGGGTTTCGTGAACTTCAACGCCGGCACGCTCGGGCAGAGCATGGTCGAGGGACGTATCTCCCAGGGCGTCGTGGTCGGCGACGGCAGCGACATCGGCGGCGGCGCCTCGATCATGGGCACCCTGTCGGGAGGCGGAGCCCACCAGGTGTCCGTCGGTGCCCGCACGCTGCTGGGCGCGAACGCCGGCATCGGCATCTCGCTCGGCGACGACTGCGTCGTCGAAGCGGGACTGTACGTCACCGCGGGTTCGAAGATCGTCCTGGCCGACGAGCCTGCTCGCGCCGACGGCACGCGCCCCACCGTCAAGGGCGCGGAGCTCTCGGGCCGCGACGGGATCCTCTTCCGGCGCAACTCCCTGACCGGAGCGATCGAGGCCGTCCGCCGCGCCGGCGCCGGCGTCACCCTGAACGAGGCGCTCCACGCCTGACAGACGCGAAGAAGGCCGCGGACCCGAGGGTCCGCGGCCTTCTTCATGTGTCGGTCACCCGCGCGGGTAGTCGCGCTCGCCCGCGCCGATGTACAGCTGCTGCGGGCGGCCGATCTTGGTCTGCGGGTCACTGGCGGCCTCGCGCCACTGCGCGAGCCAGCCGGGCAGTCGCCCGATGGCGAACAGCACGGTGAACATCCGCGTGGGGAAGCCCATCGCCTTGTAGATGACTCCGGTATAGAAGTCGACGTTCGGGTACAGCCGACGCTCGCGGAAGTAGTCGTCGTTGAGAGCGATCTCCTCGAGCTCCTTCGCGAGATCGAGCAGCGGGTCGCTCACGCCGAGCGCGCTGAGCACCTCGTCGGCGGACTCCTTGACGAGCTTCGCGCGGGGGTCGTAGTTCTTGTAGACCCGGTGGCCGAAGCCCATGAGCTTGACGCCGTCTTCCTTGTTCTTCACCCGCTCGACGAAGCGCTGCACGCTCTCGCCGGAGTCGCGGATCCTGCCCAGCATGTCGAGCACGGCTTCGTTCGCGCCACCGTGCAGCGGACCGTAGAGCGCATTGATGCCGGCGGAGATCGACGAGAACTGGTTCGCGCCGGTGGAGCCCACCAGGCGCACGGTCGACGTCGAGGCGTTCTGCTCGTGGTCCTCGTGGAGGATCAGCAGGCGCTCGAGCGCCCGCGACATCACCGGGTTCACCTCGTAGACCTCTGACAGCACACCGAAGTTGAGCTTCAGGAAGTTGTCGACGAAGCCGAGGCTGTTGTCGGGGTAGAGGAACGCCTGGCCGACGCTCTTCTTGTGCGCGTACGCCGCGATCACGGGGAGCTTGGCCAGCATCCGGATCGTGTTGAGCTCGACGTGCTCGGGATTGTTCGGGTCCGACTCGTTCTCGTAGTACGTCGAGAGCGCCGAGACGGCCGAGGACAACACCGACATCGGGTGCGCGGTGTGCGGCAGCGCCGAGAAGAAGCGCTTGAGGTCTTCGTGCAGCAGCGTGTGACGACGGATGCGCTCGTCGAACTGGCCGAGCTCGTCCGCGGTGGGCAGCTCGCCGTAGATGAGCAGCCACGCGACCTCGAGGTACGTGCTGTTCGTCGCCAGCTGGTCGATCGGGTACCCGCGGTAGCGCAGGATGCCGTTGTCACCGTCGATGTAGGTGATGGCGGACTTCGTGGCGGCCGTGTTGACGAAGCCGTAGTCCAGCGCGGTGTGACCGGTCTGGCGGGTGAAGGTCGACAGGTCGACGCTCGGCGCCCCATCGGTCCCGCGCAGCAGCGGGAACTCTGCCGTCTTGTCACCGATCGTGAGGGTGGCCTTGTCCTGCTGGGTGCCTGCGTCGCTCACGGCGCCTCCTCGCGATTTCTGGTCGTGTACGGGGGTGTCGTCCGCCTCGCAGACGCATAGGAAGCGCCTTCCAAGGACGGCAGCGGGGGCGGAGATACCGCACCGCCGCGTTTCCTACAGCCTAGTGCGCCCGGAAGCCTACTGCGGACACCGCCAAAGGGCTGCGGCATCCGATGGAGGAATCCTCAGATCGCGGCGCGGAGGCGGTCCGCCGCCGCCGTGATGCGCTCGTCCGGCGCTGTCAGCGACAGCCGGACGTGCTGCGGGAAGTGGGTGCCGTAGAAGTGCCCCGGACCGGCGAGGATGCCCAGATCAGCCAGTCTGCCGATGCTCTCCCACGCTTCGCGACCCTCGGTCGCCCACAGGTACAGGCCCGCCTCGCTCGCATCGATACGGAATCCGGATGCCTCGAGCGCGGGCTTCAGCACCTCACGGCGCCTGCGGTACCGCTCCTTCTGCGCCGCGACGTGCTCGTCGTCGCCGAGCGCGGCCACCATGGCGGCCTGCACCGGCGCGGGGAGCATGAGGCCGAGGTGCTTGCGCGCCGTGAGCAGCCGGGCGATCAGCGCAGGGTCGCCGGCGAGGAACGCGGCGCGGTACCCCGCGAGATTGGACTGCTTGCTCAGCGAGTAGACCGCGAGCACGCCGTCGGGCGAGCCGTCGGTCACCCGCGGGTCGAGCGCCGACGGGATCGGCTCGGCGTCCCACGGCGCCTCCCAGCCGAGCTCCGCGTAGCACTCGTCCGACGCCAGCACGGCACCGAGCTCGCGCGCTCGTCCGACCGCGGAGCGCAGCGCCGCGACATCGAGCACGCGGCCGTCGGGGTTGCCCGGCGAGTTGACCCACGCCAGCCGTGTGGCCGCGGGCCACTCCGCCGGGTCGTCGGAAGCCACAGGCGTCGCCCCGACCAGGCGCGCGCCGACCTCGTACGTCGGGTAGGCGGCACGGGGATGAACGATGACGTCACCGGGTCCGAGGCCGAGCAGCAGCGGGAGCAGCGCGACGAGCTCCTTGGAGCCGACGGTCGGCAGCACGTGATCCGGGGTCAGCCCGGCGACGCCGCGACGACGCTCGAACCAGGCGGCGATGGCTGCACGAAGGGCCGGCGTTCCCATGGTCTGCGGATAGGCGTGGGCGTCCGTCGCGGTGCGCAGCGCCGTGGCCACGACCTCCGGCGTCTCGTCGACCGGCGACCCGATCGAGAGGTCCACGATGCCGCCGGGGTGCGCCCTGGCCCGTGCCGCATAGGGCGCGACGGCGTCCCAGGGGTAGTCGGCGAGGTCGGCGACGCCCATGTCAGCGTGCGGATCCGTCGGCGCGGCTCACGGGGCCTGCGGCGGAAGCTCGGCGATGACGGGGTGGTCCTTGTGGATCACGCCGACCTTGGCGGCGCCGCCGGGTGAGCCGATGTCGTCGAAGAACTCGACGTTGGCCTTGTAGTAGTCCTG
>NZ_LMGL01000003.1:461549-533734 GCF_001427145.1 Microbacterium sp. Root166 | reverse complement strand
CAGGCGCCGCAGTCCACGCACTCGTCGGGGTGGATGTACAGCGACCGGTCGCCTTCGTAGATGCAGTCCACCGGGCATTCGTCGATGCAGGCTCGGTCTTTGACATCCACACAGGGAAGGGCGATCACATACGTCACGCACCCAGTCTAGTTGCGCCGTCCGAGTGGTCGCCGCGTGCGACGACTCGGCCGCGTCAGGTCGCCGAGGGGCGGACGCGGTCGGGCCAGCCCACCGCGACGGCCACGATGACGGGCAGTGCGAGCGTCCAGACGGTCCCCAGGGCGCTCTCGGGCACGATCACCGAACCGCCGGGACCGCGGCCGGAGAAGACCAGCGCGGCGACCATCATGCCGAGCCCCGTCGCCAGTGCCGCCCACCGGTCGGCGGTGAGCAGTCGCACCGCCGCGAGGAGCGCGGCACAGCCGATGACGGCAAGGATGAGGCCGACCGGCATCCAGCCGATCTCGTACCCGTGGGCGATCGTGCCGGCGAGCCCGTACACCGCTCCGACCACGAAGGCCACGAACCAGGTGCCGAGGCGGGCAAGGGCCGAAGATCGCACCCGACGACTCTACCCGGGCGGTTCGGGGATCCCGTGCCCGCTCAGGCGGCCCAGCCCACCAGCCGCAGCACCGCGGCCGCGAGCGCGGCGCCGGCGACGACCACCAGGAACGGGGCCCGGAGCAGCAGGAGCCCTGCCGCGACGATGAGCGCGGGCACACGGGCATCGATCACGATCGCCTGACCGGCGCCGAGTGTCTGGACCGCAACGAGCGCCGCCAGCAGAGCGACGGTGAGCAGGTCGGCGATGCGCATCGGCCTCGGGGCCTCGAGCCAGCGCGGCGGGATCAGGTATCCGACCGTCTTCAGGGCGACGCAGATGATCGACGCGATCAGGATGGCGGTCCACATGGTCACGGCAGTCCCTCCCGCTCGGCCACATCGGCCGGCTCGTCCCACGCGCCCGGCTCCTCCGGGGTGCCGAGCCAGTTGAACCAGCCCACGACGATCGCGACGAAGGCCGCCACGATGACCGGCACGCCGGGCATCAGCACCGGCGTCAGGATCGTCGCGACCACCGCGGCCGCGATTCCGACCACGATGGGCTGACGCCGGCGCAGGCGCGGCCACAGCAGGGCGAGGAAGGCGGCGGCGGCCGCGGCATCCAATCCGTACGCCCGCGGATCTCCGAGGACGTCCCCGAGCAGCGCGCCGGCGAGCGTCGAGAGGTTCCAGCCGACGTAGATCCCGATGCCCGTCACCCAGAAGCCGAGGGTGCGCGCGTGCGCGGACCGCTGCGCCAGCGAGACCGCCGTCGACTCGTCGATCGTGAAGTGCGCGGCCGCCGCCCGTCGCCAGAATCCGCCGCCGATGACGGTCGACATGCGCATGCCGTACGCGACATTGCGCACTCCCAGCAGGCCGGACGACGCGATGGCCGCCGGTGCGGCCGCGACGCCACCCGCCCCGACGACTCCGACGAACGCGAACTGCGAGCCGCCGGTGAACATCAGCAGGCTCATCACGCAGGTCTGCCAGACATCGAGGCCGGAGGCGACGGCCAGAGCTCCGAACGAGATGCCGTACGCGCTCGTGGCCAGAGCCACGCCCAGGCCCTCGCGCACCGCGCGTCGTCCCTCGCCGGCGCTGTGAGCGTCGTCGAAGTGGGGATCGTGGCTCACGACCTCGATGCTACCGAGAGCGGATGCCGCGGCCGCCGGTCCGGTCGGCCAAGAGTGGCACGATCCCTGCCACGCGTGCGACCGCCGGGTGTTGTGCTTTGCGGCGGGCGTTGCCATGCTGGAACGACCCGCAGAAAACGCTTCCTCAGCTTGTGGACGCCCGCGCGTCCGTTCTCATCACGGATTCTGCTCCGGACGAAGGAGTCCCATGAGAACAACGCTGCCCGCGCCCGCCCGATGGTCCCGACCGGGTGCACTGGCGCTCTCCGCCGCGACGATGGCCGTCGCACTCGCCGTGACCGCTGCGGCACCTACCGCCGCGGCATCCGTCTCCCCCGACGATGCGCCCGCGATCGATCTCGGGCGCGAGGTCATCGCGCCCGGCGACGGCTGGGCCTCCTGGAGCGGTCCGACGTTCCCCGAGCGGGTCGAACGCCGGGCGGAGGGCGTCACGGGCGGCTCGACTGCCGCTCCGGCCGACGTCTTCGTCGTCGACACGTGGCAGGAGCTGCGCGATGCGCTGGCCGGACGCGACGGCGGATCGCAGAACGACGCGCGCTTCAGCACGGTTCCGAGGATCGTCTACGTCACCGCCATGGTCGACCCCTGGGCGCGCCCGGACGGAACGCGCCTCACGTGCGACGACATCGCCGCCCAGGTGACCGTCGCGGGCACCGGCGCACCGTTCGCCATGACCGACTACATCGCCGCGTTCGGTCCCGGCATCGACCCGTCCGGACCGCTCGAGGCCGCGCGGGTCGCGGCGGCGGCCCTCCAGGCGCAGCTGACGCTGCAGCACGTCGGCTCGAACGTGACTCTGGTGGGAGTCGGCGATGACGCGGGCGTCACCGGCGCCTCGCTGCGCATCCGCGACGCGCACAACGTCATCGTCCGGAACCTCACGCTCGAGGACGCGTACGACTGCTTCCCGCAGTGGGATGCCAACGACTCCGGCGGCAACTGGAACTCGGCCTACGACAACCTCTCGGTCTGGACCTCGACGAGCGTGTGGATCGACCACAACACCTTCGGCGACGGAGCACACCCGCCGGCGAGCCTCGACACCGTCTACGGCCGGCCGTTCGAGGTGCACGACGGGCTCGTCGACGTCACCCACGGCGCCGATCTCGTGACGATGTCGTGGAACTGGTTCCAGCACCACGACAAGACCGACATCATCGGCTCGTCCGACTCGCGCCTGCAGGACCGCGGGCAGCACCGCGTCACGCAGCACCACAACCGCTGGACCGACATCGGGCAGCGTGCCCCGCGCGTCCGCTTCGGCGACGTCCACGTCTACAACAACCTGTACGAGCAGACGGAGGCGTCGCTGCGCGAGACGACGCCCGGATCGCCGTTCTTCCAGTACTACTGGGGCGCCGGCCGCGAGAGCAGCATCGTCGCGGAGTCGAACGCCGTCGAGCTCGTCGACCCGGCGACGGTGTCGCGCGTCATCGCGGGCTGGGGCGGCGCCGAGCTGGCGGAGCGCGACACACTCGTCAACGGTGAGATCGCCGACGTGCTGGGGGCCTACAACGCCACCGCGGCCACTCCCCTGTCCTCCGAGGTCCGCTGGGCGCCGTCCGACCGGTACACCTACGAGCTGACGCCGGTGCGCGAGGTGGCTGCGGCCGTGCGCGCCGGCGCCGGAGCGGGCGTTGTCGAATCGGGCACTCCGGTCGCGACCTCGGCACCCGGGCGCTTCACGCTGTCGCACGACAACGGCTGGGACACCGGGCTGCACGACGGCGACTTCCGGATCACGGCCGACCTGTGGTGGGGGCAGAACGCCACCGTCGTCAAGCTCTACGAGGACGGCGCGCTCGTCGGCGCCCAGGCGCTGACCGGCTCGTCACCGGCCGCGCAGCGCGCGACGTTCGAAATCGCCGGCAAGGCGAACGGCGCCTACCGCTACGAGCTGGTCGCGCTGAATCCCCACGGCGAGACCCGGTCCGGACCCCTCACCGTCACGGTGATGGACGCCGCGCCGGCGGTCGCGGTCCTGGGCGCGAGCGGAGTGCGCGGCAACGACGTCACGGTCACCGCGAACCTGTGGTGGGGGACGAATGCCACCGAGTACGTGCTTCTGCTCGACGGCGTCGAGATCGATCGTCAGTCGCTCGAGGCACGCACGCCGGCGGCGCAGCGCGCCACGACGTACGTCGGTCCCCTGCCGGCAGGGCAGCACGTGTTCACGGCGGAGCTCCGCAATGCCGCCGGGACGACGGCGACGAAACCGCTGACGGTGACGATCCGCGACTGAACGGCGGTTCCGGATGCCGCGCCCGGCGAGCGCGCCGGGCGCGGCATCCGGAAACAGCGACGGGCGGGTCCTCGCACCTTCGGTGCTGAAGACCCGCCCGTCGTCGAAAATCAGGCGCCGGCGTCCTGGCGCTTGAGGCGCGACGCCGCACGGCCGCGCGAGGTCGCATCGAGGTCGACCTTGCGGATGCGCACGATCTCGGGCGTCACCTCGACGCATTCGTCGTCGCGGGCGAACTCGAGGCTCTCTTCGAGGGTGAGCTGACGCGGCGGGGTCATCGACTCGAACGTGTCGGAGGTCGACTGCCGCATGTTGGTCAGCTTCTTCTCCTTGGTGATGTTCACGTCCATGTCGTCGGCGCGGGAGTTCTCGCCGACCACCATGCCCTCGTACACCTCCTGCGTCGGCTGCACGAAGAACGACATCCGCTCCTGCAGCGCGATGATCGCGAAGGGGGTGACGACACCGGCGCGGTCGGCGACGATCGAGCCGTTCTGGCGCGTCACGATGTGGCCCGCCCAGTCGTCGTAGCCGTGCGAGATCGCGTTGGCGATGCCGGTGCCGCGCGTGGTGGAGAGGAACTCGGTGCGGAAGCCGATCAGCCCGCGTGAGGGGACGATGAACTCCATGCGCACCCAGCCGGTGCCGTGGTTCGTCATGTTGTCCATGCGGCCCTTGCGCGCGGCCATGAGCTGCGTGATCGCGCCGAGGTGCTCTTCGGGAGCGTCGATGGTCAGGTGCTCGAAGGGCTCCTTGACCTTGCCGTCCTCACCCTTGCGCGTGACCACCTGGGGCTTGCCGACGGTGAGCTCGAAGCCCTCGCGGCGCATGTTCTCGACCAGGATGGCGAGGGCGAGCTCGCCGCGGCCCTGGACCTCCCACGCGTCGGGGCGTCCGATGTCGACGACCTTGAGCGAGACGTTGCCGACGAGCTCGCGGTCGAGGCGGTCCTTGACCATGCGCGCCGTGAGCTTGTGGCCCTTGATCTTGCCGACGAGCGGCGAGGTGTTGGTGCCGATCGTCATCGAGATCGCGGGGTCGTCGACGTGGATCTGCGGCAGCGGGCGCACATCGTCGGGGTCGGCGATCGTCTCGCCGATGGTGATGTCCTCGAAGCCGGCGATGGCGACGATGTCGCCGGGGCCGGCGGACTCGGCCGGGTAGCGCTCGAGGGCGCGGGTCTTGAGCAGCTCCGTGATGCGGGCGTTGCTGGTCGTGCCGTCGGCGCGCACCCAGGCGACCGTCTGACCCTTCTTGAGCGTGCCGTTGAAGACGCGCAGCAGCGCGAGGCGGCCCAGGAACGGGCTGGAGTCGAGGTTCGTCACCCACGCCTGGAGGGGCGCCTCGTCGTCGTAGACGGGTGCCGGCACGTGCTCGAGGATGGCCTCGAACAGCGGCTCGAGGTCATCGTTGTCGGGCAGTGCGCCGTTGTCGGGGCGGTTGCGCGACGCGGCTCCGGCGCGGCCGGAGGCGTACACGACGGGGACGTCGAGGAGCGCGTCGACGTCGAGGTCGGGGACGTCCTCGTGCAGATCGGAGGCGAGACCGAGGAGCAGGTCGTGCGCCTCTTCCTCGACCTCGGCGATGCGGGCGTCGGGACGGTCGGTCTTGTTGACCAGGAGGATCACGGGGAGCTTCGCCTCGAGCGCCTTGCGCAGGACGAAGCGCGTCTGCGGCAGCGGGCCCTCGCTCGCGTCGACGAGCAGCACGACGCCGTCGACCATCGACAGGCCGCGCTCGACCTCGCCGCCGAAGTCGGCGTGGCCGGGGGTGTCGATGACGTTGATCGTCACGGGACCCTCGGTGGCGTGCACACCCTTGTAGGTGATCGCCGTGTTCTTGGCGAGGATCGTGATGCCTTTCTCACGCTCCAGGTCGTTCGAGTCCATGGCCCGCTCTTCCATGTGCTCGTGCGAGCCGAAAGAGCCGGTCTGGCGCAGCATCGCGTCCACGAGAGTCGTCTTGCCGTGGTCGACGTGGGCAACGATCGCGACGTTGCGGAGGTCTGAACGGAGGGCGCGCGCCATGAATGTTCCTTGTACAAAGAGGGAGGGGCCGGGATGCCGGCACCGAGGAGTCTACCGGGCCAGCCTGAACGCCGCCCGCGCACGCACGTGTGCCGTCCGGCGGAGGCCGGACGGCACACGGAATGAGACGGAGCGGATCAGCTCGCGGCCGGGGTGCTCTTCAGCAGAGCGGCGCGTGCCTCGCGACGGATGCGCTGCTCTTCCGGCGACGGGACCGGCACGGCGGCGATGAGGCGCTGCGTGTAGGGATCCTTTGCGCCACGCAGGATCTCGTCGCGCGTTCCGAACTCCACGAGCCGGCCGTGGTGCATCACCGCGATGCGGTGGGCGAGGATGTCGACGACCGCGAGGTCGTGGCTGATGAAGAGGCAGGCGAACTGCAGCTGCTGCTGCAGCTCCTGCAGCAGGTCGAGGAAGCGCGCCTGCACCGAGACGTCCAGCGCCGAGGTCGGCTCGTCGGCGACGAGCAGCTCCGGCGCGAGCGCCAGAGCGCGGGCGATGCCGACGCGCTGACGCTGGCCACCCGACAGCTCGTGCGGGAACCGGTTGCGGTAGGACATGGGCAGCTCGACCTGGCTGAGGAGCGACTCGACACGGCGGTCGAGCTCCTTGCCCTTCGCCTCGCCCGAGAGCAGGAGCGGCTCGCCGATCGACTGACCGATGGGCATGCGCGGGTTCAGCGACGACGCCGGGTCCTGGAAGACGATGCCGGTGCGCCGGCGGATCGCGAACAGGTCCTTCTGCGAGGCATTCGAGATGTCGGTGCCGACGGCCGTCAGCTTGCCCTCGGCGATCGGGATGAGGCCGATGGCCGCGCGGCCGAGCGTGGTCTTGCCCGACCCCGACTCCCCCACAAGGCCGACGATCTCGCCCGGGTAGATGGCGAGGTTGATGTCCTCGGCGGCCCGGAACGCGGGAATCCGACCGCGCTTGGGATACTCGATAGCGACGTTCTCGAACGAGAGGATGGGGCTGCGGGTCTCGGTGATCTCGGCGCCCACCTCGCTGGCCCGCTCGCGGATCGCGGCGATCGCGGGCACGGTCGACGTCTCGGTCACCACCTCGGCGGCGACCCCGGCCTCCGCCGTCTCCAGCACTCCGAGTCCGAGGTGCGGCACGGCTGCCAGCAACTGCTGCGTGTAGGGGTGCTCGGGCGCGTGGAAGATCTTCTCCACCGGGCCCGACTCCACGACAACACCGTTCTTCATCACCATGATGCGGTCGGCGAGGTCGGCGACGACGCCCATGTCGTGGGTGATCAGGATGATGGCCGAGTCGAGGCGCTTGTGCAGGTTGCGCAGGAGGTCGAGCACTTCGGCCTGCACCGTGACGTCGAGCGCCGTGGTGGGCTCGTCGGCGATGAGCAGGAGCGGGTCGCACGAGATCGACTGTGCGATCATGGCGCGCTGACGCTGGCCGCCGGAGAGCTGGTGCGGGTACTTGAAGAACGACTGCTCCGGATTGGGCATCTCGACCATGCCGAGCAGCTCGATCGCGCGCGCCTTGGCGTCGCTCGGCGCGAGCGAGCGGTTGTGCGAGCGCAGCGACTCCATGATCTGGAAGCCGATCGTGTACACCGGGTTCAGGGCCGTCATCGGCTCCTGGAAGATGACGGCGATGTCGTTGCCCCGCAGCGATCGCAGCGTGGCCTCGTCGACGCCGCGCAGCTGGCGGCCGAGGAGCTTGATCGAGCCGGTGACGCGGGCGTTCTCGGGCAGCAGGCCCAAGAGCGCCATCGAGCTCGTGCTCTTGCCCGAGCCGGACTCGCCGACGATGGCGAGGACCTCGCCGCGGCGGACCTCGTAGTTCATGTCGATCGCGGCGGGGTAGAACTCGCCCTCGACCCAGAACTCGACGCCGAGGTTGTCGACCTCGAGGATCGTCTCGGGCAGAGCCTTGTGCATCGTCGCGATCTCGGCGTCGATGCCCGTCGTGTCAGTCATTGCTGGGTTCCCATCTGCGAAGCTTGCAGTCATGTCGTTTCAAGAGGTTCTCTACCGCCCCGTGCTGGGCCGGATCCTCGCTGTCGTGACCGTCGTCGTGTGCGCGTTCGGAGTCGTCGCGCTTTTCGGAAGCGACCTGGTCGCCGGCATCCGCTATGTCTGGTCGATCCTGCTGGTGGCGGTACTCGCCTGGGCCGTGTTCTGGCGTCCGAGCCTGCGGGTGCAGGAGCACGGGATCACCGTCGAGAACGTGCTGCGCACCCACTTCGTGCCGTGGCCCGCGATCACGGATGTCGACACCCGCTTCTCGCTGACCCTGCACACGGCGGCCGGCAAGATCAACGTGTGGGCTGCACCCGCGCCGGGCCGTCACCGCACCCTGGGTCTTGCGAGCAAGGACTTCGACGGTGTCGCCGATTCCGCTCGTGGCGAGCTCGGCGGCCTTCGGCCGGCCGATGCGCTCACCGTTCCCAGCGGCAACCTCGCTCAGCTGATCCGCGGCCACTGGGAACGCCTCCGCAAAGCGGGGGCGTTCTCCAGTGGCATCGACCCGGAGGCGCAGACCACGACGTGGCACGTGGCCACGATCACGGCGATCGCGGGCCTCGCGGTGGCGACGGTGGTCGGCCTGCTGATCTAGCAGCGTCACCGGTTCACCGGTCCGGATTGAGCGGCTCGTTCGTCGGGTCTCCGGGCTGCTCGGGCCGGATGTCGCGGTAGCCCACGATGTCCTCGCTCGCGTACGCCGTCTGCATCCCGACCGTGACCGACGGGGCATCCGTCGACGGCGTGGTGTCCACCTCCGTCGGGCGGGGACCCTTTCCGCGACCGGCGCGAGCCATCGCCCGCTCGGACGGCATCTTCTTCTGGCGCGGGTCGAACGCGTCGCGCAGACCATCGCCGATGAAGTTGACGCACAGCGCGATCGCGATGATGAAGATGCCGGGCCACCAGAATAGCCAGGGCCGGGTCGAGAACGCGGCCTGGTTGTCGGAGACGATCTTGCCCAGCGAGGTGTCAGGCGACGTCACGCCGAAGCCGAGGTAGCTCAACGCCGACTCGAGGAGGATGGCACCGGCCATGAGCAGCGTCGCGTTGACGACGATGACGCCCACGGCGTTGGGCAGGATGTGGCGGAAGATGATCCGGCGGTCTCGGGCTCCCGAGACGCGCGCGGCGTCGACGAACTCGCGCTCGCGGAGCGTCAGGAACTCACCCCGCACGAGACGCGACATGGTCGTCCACGCGAAGAGTCCGATCACGACACCGAGGACGGCCGCGCCGAGGCTGCCGAAGGCGCTGCCGAGCACCGCGCCGATGACGATCAGCGGGATCGTGATGACGATGTCGGTGAAGCGCATGAGCACCGAGTCGGCCCACTTGCCGTAGTACCCGGCCACAGCGCCGATGACGACGCCGATGATCGTCGCGACCACGCCGGCGATCACCATCACCATGATCGACTGCTGCGCACCGCGCATGACCACGGCGAAGATGTCACGGCCGACCTCGTCCTGGCCGAACGGGTGCTCGCCGATCTGCAGCGGCCACAGGCTCAGCGTCGGGACGCCGTTGTTGATCTTCGGGGGGATCTGGTACCAGTTCCAGATCCACCAGCCCGGGATGCGCAGACCCCACAGGTCCACGCCCACCGAGGTGAAGGCCATGATGACGATCAGGCCGAGCATGATCATCGAGACGAGAGCGCCGCGGTGTCGGAAGAACCGGCGCCGGACGATCTGACCCTGGCTGAGACCCTCGGTCTCCTTCTGCTCGATCGTGACCTCGGCGGCCGCCTCGGATTCTCGCGAGTCGGATTCGTTGATGACTGTGGTGTTCATCTAGCCCACCTTGATTCTCGGGTCGAGGGCCGCGTACACGAGGTCCGCGATGAGGTTGAACAGGACCGCCAGGGCTCCGGTGACGATGAAGAACGCCATGACCGGGTTGGGGTCGTGGGCATTCAGGCCGTCGATGAACAACCGGCCCATGCCGGTCCAGCCGAACACGGTCTCGGTGATGACGGCGCCGCCGATGATCGCACCCACGTCGAACGCGATGATGGTCGTGATCGGGATGAGCGCGTTGCGGAACGCGTGACGGACGACGACGGTGCGACCGGTGAGGCCCTTGGCGCGCGCGGTGCGGATGTAGTCCTGATTCATGACCTCAAGCAGGCTGGCGCGCGAGTAGCGCGTGTAGCCGGCGAACGAGATCAGGATGATGGCGATCGTCGGCAGCAGCAGGTGGGTGAACAGGTCGATGCCCTGCACCCAGAAGTTGCCGCCGAGGCCGGGCGTCGAGGCGCCGACCGTGGCGATCGGACGGCCGCGGACACGGCTGGAGTTCGAGTACGCCGCCCAGTAGGACATGTACTTGTCGAGGGCGATCAGGCCCGCGACGAGGAACCCGACGATGGCCGTCGTGCGGACCACGGGAGCGCGGTCGGGCGCGCCCATGAACCAGCCGATCGCCCCGCTGACGATCACCGAGAGCGCGGCCAGCACCAGGAAGAACCACATCGTCATTCCGTTGAGGATGTAGTTCAGCATCGGGAAGTAGAGCGCGATGCCGATGGCCGCCACGATCAGTGAGGCGTACAGCGCCTTCCGATTGGCCAGGCCCGTCGAGATCGCGGTCACACCGACCGCAATGCCGAGTGCGAGGAACGAGAACACGACGATCCCGATGCTCGGGTCTGCGAACCACTGCGTCACGGAGAAGAACGTCGCCACTGCCGCGGTCGCCAGCGCAGAGACAGCGAACACGGTCAGCCGGCGCCGCCAGCGGCCGCCGAGAAGCGACATCCAGATCAGCCCGGTGACGATCGATATCCCGGCGATGACCGGTACCGAGATCGTCGGCTCCGCGAGCCAGTTGTTGATCTGGATCGCGCCGTACTGCTTCAGGAGCACTGCGACCCAGAAGATCGGCAGCGAGAAGAACAGGAACGACATCAGCGTCACGCCGTAGTCGAAGCCGGTGTACTGGCGCAGCGCGGAGACGATTCCGACGATCAGGCCCAGGACGATCGCGACGATGGTGGCGGTCGTGACCAGCGTCAGCGTTGACGTGATCGCGTTGCTCAGGAGGGCGTTGACCGGCTGGTTCTGGATGCTGACGCCGAAGTCGCCGCGGAAGATACCGCCGAGCCACAGGAAGTAGCGCAGCGGAGGGGCGACGTCGAGGTTGAGGAGCTTGGTGCGAGCTTCAATGAGCTCGGCCTTGTTCGGGGCATTCCCCTGCCTGAGATCCTCGAGCGGATCACCGGAAAGCGCCGTGAGGATGTACATCAGGAAGGTGGCGGCGAAGAGCACGAAGATCGATGCGATCAATCGCCGAATGATGAATGAAGCCATGGTGTGGCTGCCTGCCAATCCGTGATTCAGCGCAGAGCAGAGGGCCGGTTCGTGTCCGGCTCCATTGCTCAGCCACTGGGAGGAGTCTAACGCGGTGGGGTGCAGGTCCCCAGGGGACCTGCACCCCACCCGGTGCGCACTCAGCCGAGGCTCAGCGCGGACCGTGCTGTCGGATTACTCCTCTTCAGGGGCGCCCTCGTCGGTCACAGCCCAGTCCCACGCGTTCCAGAAGATCGTGGGAGCGAGGATCGACGGGTCGATCCCCTCAACACGGTCGCTGAACGCGGTGACGCCGGGGAACTGGAAGATGGTCACACCGTAGAAGTCCTCCCACAGGAGCTTGTCCATCTCCTGCTGGAGCTCGATCTGAGTCTCCGCGTCGAACGTGCCGTTGAGCTCCGAGATGATCTCGTCGACTCGCTCGTTCGAGTAGAAGTTCAGGTTGTTGATTCCACCGGTCTCGAACGTCGGCAGCGAGTTGGTCACGCCGAGGCTCGTGGACTGCCAGCCGAACAGCGAGGCGTCGTACGCGCCGGGCGTGCCCAGGAGGCCGCCCCACTCGGGCGAACCGCAGTCGGTGACGTTGAAGCCGGCCTGAGCGGCCGACGCCTGGATCAGCGCGAACTCGTTGACGCGACGGGGGTTCGTCGAGGAGTAGAGGATGCAGACCGAGGTGTCGGTGATGCCCGACTCGGCCAGCAGCGCCTTGGCGCCCTCGATGTCGACCTCGGCGTAGTCCGCCGACGTGTTGTTCGCGACCGACTCGTCGTAGCCTTCGGCGCCGGGGACGAACAACTGCGAGTCACGCAGGATCGCGTCGTCGCCGATGATCGGCTTGATGAGCGTCTCGACGATCTCCGCACGCGGGATCACCTTCATGAAGGCCTCGCGAGCCTTCGCGTTCGAGAAGATGTTCTGCGTGTTCTTGCCCTGGTCGAACTGCAGGTCGACGTGCTCGTAGGTGCCCTCGAGACCGGTCAGCACCGTGATGCTGTCGATGCCGTCGAGCGCCGTCTTGATGTCGGCCGTGGCCTGGGGCGAGATGATGTCGACCTCACCGTTCTCCAGCGCCTGAACCGCAGCGAGCGGGTCGGGGATGAAGCGGATCGTGATCTCTTCGATGTTCGCCGCGTTCTCGCCCTTGTACTCCGGGTTCGCGGTGAGGGTGATGAACTGGTCGGCGACGAAGTCGCTGATCATGTACGGACCGGTCGCGAGGTACCGCTCCGGGTCGTCGGGCAGCTCGGTGAAGTTGAAGCCCGAGTTCCAGAAGCTCGAGATCGGGGCGAGCGCCTCGGCGTCGTTCGACTCGATGGCCTCGATGACGGCCGTCTTGGCCTCTTCGTTGTCGTCCAGGCCGAGGGCGTTCTTGCCCACGACGTGCGCCGGGAGCGGCGACGGGAACTGGAGCTCCCAGTCGACGAAGGGCTTGTCGTAGACGAGCGTGATGGAACGGCCGTCGTCGGTGATCTCCGGCGTCTCCTTGACGAGGCCGAGGCCCGAGTCCGGGGTGGCGCCCGAGTCGAAGTAGACGACGTCGGTCGGGAACGACTCGGTGAACTCACCGGTGTCGGGGTCCGTGAAATCGTTCGGGTCGAAGTCCGGGGTATCCAGCGAACGCGAGAGTGCCGCCCAGTTGAGGAGGAGGTCCGCTGCGTCCACGGGCGTGCCGTCGGACCAGTTGACGCCGTCGGCGATCGTGTACTTCACCGTGAGCGGGTCTTCGCTGACCAGCTCGTAGCTGCCGAAGGACTCGTTCTTCACCAGCTCGGGGGTGTTGTTGTAGTAGTTGAAGCCGTCGAGCGTCAGGTAATTGATGTTGTTGTTGGCCGTGGCGTTACCGAACGACGTGTTGCCGTTCATCGAGTAGAACGGCTGGTTCCACGCAGCGGTGATGGACGAGCCTTCGACAAGACCGGAGTCGTCGACCTCTTCGCCGCCACCGGCGGCGCAGCCCGAAATCACCAATGCGCCCGCCGCGGTGAGTGCCACCGCGGCCGAGATGCGCTTCATTCTCACTGTTCCTCCTGTGCAAGGTTGTGCGCGCACGTCAGACCGGAGTCGGGCGGCGCGCGGATGGGAAAACCCTAAGCACCGATGATGAGATGGTCAAAACGATCGGCCAAAACGTTACAGAGCCTTAACTCAACTGACGCTTGATGTGACAATCTGACAAAGTGAGCCCATCCGAGTCGCGTTCAGACGCGAGGTTTCCCACTGTTGCGCCTGTGCTCGCGGGATACGAGCGCACCCGGTTGAAGTGGGAGATCTGGATCGTCCTGGCGGTCACCGTCGGTCAGTCCGCCCTCTACTCCGTGCTGTCGCTGGTGCGCGCGCTGCTGCGCCCCACTCCCATCGGCTCCCAGCAGACCCAGCTGAATCCACGGCGGGACGTCACTGCGTTCTGGGATGTCCTCTACCAGTGCCTCGCAGTGTTCTTCGCGCTGGCCCTCATCGCCCTGGTCATCTACCTGCTCTGGGAGCCGGGCCACAGCGCCCTGCGCCGCATCGGGCTCGACTTCACCAACTTCGGCGGAGACGCCGGCCGCGGCATCCTGCTCGCCCTCGCCATCGGTCTGCCCGGTCTGGCGCTCTACGCGGCGGGGAGGGCACTGGGCATCACGGTCCAGGTGCAGGCTGCGCCGCTGGATGCCGCGTGGTGGACCGTCCCCCTCCTGCTGCTCGCCGCGCTCCGCGCCGGACTCACCGAGGAGGTCATCTTCATCGGGTACCTGTTCGACCGCCTGCGGCGGCTCGGCTGGGGCTGGTGGACGATCATCCTGACCACCGCGGCGCTGCGCGCGGCCTATCACGCGTATCAGGGCATCGGACCGATCATCGGCAACTTCGTGATGGGTGTCGTCTTCGGATGGTGCTACCGCCGCTGGGGCCGCGTGATGCCGCTCGTGATCGCCCACACCGTGATCGACGTCGTCGCGTTCATCGGCTACCCGCTCGCCGTGGCCCTGTGGCCCGGACTCTTCGGGCCGGTCCCGGCGCCCTCCGGCACCCCGACGCCCGCACCGAGCCCGACCGCCTGACCCGGCCGGGCGGGCGGTGGCGACCGATATCGCCGAGAATCGCTCTGGCGGCGCGGAATCCGTGCGACGCACAGAGTCTCAGGCGCCGGCGCGATTCTCGGCAACCCAGGACCGGGGCGCCTTCCTCCCCAGGGGCGAAGCGCGCGGAGGTGTGCACCGATCCCGCACGAGCGGCGGGCGCGGAGGATCCCCGTGCGGACGATGAGGGATGCCGTCAACTCTCAGCGTCTCGCGATCACCTGTTCCGCTGCTCGTGGCTCACGACGACGACCTGAACGGCATCCGCCTTCGAACTGCTCCCGATCTGGTGAGAGTCCGACACCGGGTGTACGCGCACGCAGCCGCGTGGAGAGCGCTGCGGCCATGGGAGCGTTACACGGCGAGGGTGCACGCTTATGCCCTGGTGTCGCCGCAGGCGGTGTTCGCACTCGAGTCCGCGGCGGCGCTGCACGGTCTTCCCCTGTTCGGCGAAGCGCGGGACGTGCACGTGTTCGACACCGGAAGATCGGCGTCCACTCGCTACGGCGATGTGGTCGTGCATACGAGCAGGGACGCACCTGCGATCGAGGTGCGGGACGGCATCCTGGCTACGACGGCGCTTCACACCGCCGTCGCGCTCGGGAGGGTCCTGCCGCCCGCTTTCGGCCTGGCGATCTGCGATGCCGTTGCACGACGCGGCAACGACGACCTTGCAGGGTTCGCCGAACTCATCCATCGCCAGGCCGACCGCCGCGGCCGGCGGCGGCTTCGGTGGCTGCACGAACGCGTCGACCCACAATCGGAGTCGACGGGCGAATCGGTGAGCCGGGCGGTCATCGAATGGTTGGGATTCGCCGACCCCGAACTGCAGCATGAGTTCCGATACGAGGGCAAGCGGGACCGCACCGACTTCTTCTGGCCCGATGAGAGGGTCGTGGGCGAATCCGACGGGTACGGCAAGTACGACTCCCCGTCGCTGGAGGAGGCGAAGGCACGTTTGACCGACGAGAAGCAGCGTGAGGACCGGCTCAGGCGATACGTCGCCGGCTTCGCACGCTGGGACTGGTCCGACACGATGCGCGCCTACCCCCTCGGCAACAAGCTGCGTCTCGCGGGCCTCAGCCCGCGGCATCCGATCAACAGCAGCGCTCTGCAGTCGCTCCGGTGGAATCCGCGGTCGCTCTAGCTCGCGACAATCGGTCCGGCGTCCAAGAAGCAGTGCGCCGCGCAGATCCCCGGACGCCCAACCAATTCTCGCGGGAGTGGGATGCGGGATGCGGGCTCACGGCGGGAGACGGGATGCCGCGGGCCGCGGCATCCCGTCATCACAGCGTCGTCTAGGCGAACGCCTCGATCGGCGGGCACGCGCAGACGAGGTTGCGGTCGCCGTAGGCCTGGTCGATCCGGCGCACCGGGGGCCAGTACTTCGTGCGGATCTGCGTGTGCACCGGGAACACCGCGGTCTCGCGGGAGTACGGGTGGTCCCACTCCCCGACGACGACGGTCTCGGCCGTGTGCGGGGCGTTCACCAGCGGGTTGTCGCCCGCGGGCCACTCCCCCGCGGCGACGGCGTCGGCCTCGGCCTTGATCGCGATCATGGCCTCGATGAAGCGCTCGATCTCGCCCAGGTCCTCGGACTCGGTGGGCTCGACCATGAGCGTGCCGGCGACCGGGAACGACATCGTCGGCGCGTGGAAGCCGTAGTCGATGAGGCGCTTGGCCACGTCGTCCACGGTCACGCCCGTCGCCTCGCGCAGCGGCCGCAGGTCGAGGATGCACTCGTGCGCCACGAGGCCGCCTTCGCCCGTGTAGAGCACCGGGTAGTGCTCGCGCAGCCGGAAGGCGATGTAGTTCGCCGAGAGCACCGCCGCCGCGGTCGCATCGCGAAGCCCCTGGGCGCCCATCATGCGGACGTACGCCCACGAGATCGGGAGGATGCCGGCCGAGCCGTGGGGTGCCGCGGAGATCGCGCCGCCCTCGAAGATCCCGCCGGCGTGATCCTTGCGCTGGGCGAGCGGATGCCCCGGCAGGAACGGCGCAAGGTGGGCCTTGGCCGCAACCGGGCCCACGCCGGGGCCGCCGCCGCCGTGCGGGATCGCGAACGTCTTGTGCAGGTTGAGGTGCGAGACGTCGCCGCCCAGGTCGCCGAAGCGGGCGTAGCCGAGCAGCGCGTTGAGGTTCGCGCCGTCGACGTAGACCTGGCCGCCCGCGTCGTGCACGGCCTGCGTGATCTCGAGCACGTCGTGCTCGTACACGCCGTGGGTCGACGGGTACGTGATCATGAGCGCGGCGAGCGCGTCGGCGTGCGCGGCGATCTTGGCCCGGAGGTCGTCGAGGTCGACGTTTCCGGCCTCGTCGCACGCGACGACCACGACCTTCATGCCGGCGAGCACGGCCGAGGCCGCGTTCGTGCCGTGCGCGGACGACGGGATGAGGCACACCGTGCGCTCGAGGTCGCCGTTCGCGCGGTGGTAGCCGCGGATGGCCATGAGTCCGGCCAGCTCACCCTGCGAGCCCGCGTTGGGCTGCAGCGAGACGGCGTCGTACCCGGTGACCTCGGCCAGCCACACTTCGAGCTGTTCGATCATCGCGAGGTAGCCGTGCACGTCCGCCTCGGGGGCGAACGGGTGCACACGCGAGAACTCCGGCCACGACACGGCCGCCATCTCCGTGGCCGCGTTGAGCTTCATGGTGCACGAGCCCAGCGGGATCATGCCGCGGTCGAGGGCGTAGTCGCGGTCGCTGAGCTGCTTGAGGTAGCGCATCATCGCCGTCTCGGACCGGTGCGTGTTGAACACCGGGTGGGTGAGGAACTCCTCGACCCGGGCGAGCGAGGACGGCACGCCGGCCAGGGGCTCGGCAGCGTCGAACGGGATGTCGCGCACGTCGTGCTCGTCCACGTCCGGCAGGCCGAAGGCCCAGGCGACGGCCGCGAGGTCGTCGGCGGTCGTGGTCTCGTCCACCGAGATGCCGACCGTGGCGTCGTCCGCTTGGAAGAGCTGGAAGCCCTTGGAGCGGGCGCGCTCGACGACCCGGCCCGAGGGTCCGGGGGTGACGACGCGGATCGTGTCGAAGAACGAATCCGACACCAGGTGCAGGTCGTAGTCGCGCAGCCGCTGCGCGAGCGCCTCGGCCTTGCGCGCCACCTCGGTCGCGATCGCCTTCAGGCCCTGGGGCCCGTGGTACACCGCGTACATCGACGCCATCACGGCCAGCAGCACCTGCGACGTGCAGATGTTCGAGGTCGCCTTCTCTCGGCGGATGTGCTGCTCGCGCGTCTGCAGCGCGAGCCGGTAGGCGGGGTGGCCCGCCGCATCCTGTGACACCCCGACCAGGCGTCCGGGCAGCTGGCGCTCGAGACCGGCGCGCACGGCCATGTACCCGGCGTGCGGGCCGCCGAAGCCGAGCGGCACGCCGAAGCGCTGCGTGGTGCCCACGGCGACGTCGGCGCCGAACGAGCCGGGCGACCGCAGCAGGGTCAGCGCGAGCAAATCGGCGGCGGCGACCACGAGGGCGCCCGCGACATGCGCCGCGTCGACGACGCCCGAGGGGTCCCACACACGGCCGGAGGCGCCGGGGTACTGAACGAAGACGCCGAACAGCTGCTCGGGCAGCGTCGCGCCGTTCGCGAGGTCGAGCTCGACCAGCTCGATGCCGACGGCCTCGGCGCGGTGCGAGAGCAGCGCCTTGGTCTGGGGCAGCGTGTCGGCGTCGACCACGAAGACGTCCGAGGGCGACTTCGAGGCGCGGCGGGCGACGAGCATGCCCTCCACGACGGCGGTCGACTCGTCGAGCATCGAGGCGTTGGCCGTCGTCAGCCCGGTGAGGTCGGTGACCATCGTCTGGAAGTTGATGAGCGCCTCGAGGCGGCCCTGCGAGATCTCCGGCTGGTACGGCGTGTACGCCGTGTACCAGGAGGGGTTCTCGAGCACGTTGCGCGCGATCACCGACGGCGTGAACGTGTCGTAGTAGCCGAGCCCGATCATGGGGCGCGCGACGCGGTTCTGCGACGCGAGCACGCGCAGCTCTGCGAGCGCCTCGGCCTCGGTCGCGGCCGGCGGGATGTCGCTGGTCTCGCGCGGCTTCACATGGATGGATGCCGGGACCGCGCGCTCGACGAGGGCGTCGATGGTGTCGTAGCCCAGGGCGTCGAGCATGACGCGCTGGGCCGCGGCATCCGTTCCGATGTGCCGTGCGGCGAAGGCCCCCGTCATGCGTCGCCGCCGGTGAGCGCGACGTACGCGTCGCGGTCGAGCAGATCGGCCACCGCAGCCGCATCGACGGTGAGCTTGATCAGCCAGCCCTCGCCGAACGGCTCGGAGTTGACCAGCGACGGGTCGTCGACGGCGGCGTCGTTGACGGCGACGACCTCGCCCGTGAGCGGCGCGTAGAGCTCGCCGACGGACTTGGTCGACTCGATCTCGCCGCAGACGTCGCCGGCGGTGACGGTGGAGCCGGCGGCAGGGAGCTCGACGAAGACGACGTCACCGAGCTTCTCGGCGGCGTAGTCGGTGATGCCGACGGTGGCCACGTCGCCCTCGAGGGCGATCCACTCGTGCTCGGCGGTGTATTTGAGGCTGTTGAGATCGGTCACTGGTTCCTCCGGTGGATGCTCGGGACGGTCACTGGGCGCGGCGGTAGAACGGAAGGGCGGTCACGGTGGCGCGGATGCGGGTGCCGCGCACGTCGATGTCGAGCTCGGTGCCGGGCTCGCTCACGCCCGGCGAGACGAACGCCATGGCGATGGGATGCCCGAGCGTCGGGCTCAGGGCGCCGCTGGTGATCTCTCCGACGCGCTCGTCGCCGTGGAGCACCGCGTAGCCGGCACGTCCGGCGCGCTTGCCCTCGGACACGAGGCCGACGAGCACCGGGGCGTCGGCGGGGACGTCCGCCTCCAGCGCCTGGCGGCCGACGAAGTCCGCGGTCTTGGTCTTCAGCGGCACGACGCGGCCGAGGCCCGCCTGCGCAGGGACGATGTCGCGCGACAGCTCGTGGCCGTACAGCGGCATGCCCGCCTCGAGGCGCAGAGTGTCGCGCGAGGCGAGACCGGCGGGGACAAGCCCGAGCGGCTGCCCGGCGTCGAGCAGAGCGTCCCAGAGGGAGACCGCAAGGTCGGCGTCCA
This sequence comes from Microbacterium sp. Root166, assembly GCF_001427145.1. Classification (GTDB taxonomy): domain Bacteria; phylum Actinomycetota; class Actinomycetes; order Actinomycetales; family Microbacteriaceae; genus Microbacterium. Next base: position 514,318 of record NZ_LMGL01000003.1, on the reverse strand, counting down.
CGCTGATCTCGAAGCCGTCCTCGCCGGTGTAGCCGGTGCGGCTGACCAGCACGGCGCTCTCGCCGAAGCGCATGCCCATCGCCGCGTAGTACGGCAGTGTGTCGAGGGTGTGGCCCATCGCCAGAGAGTCGTCGTGGACGAGACCCGACGTCTGCTGCAGGATCTCGCGCGCGCGGGGCCCCTGCACGGCGATGAGGGCGTCGTCGAGCTCGATGAGCATCGCATCGAAGCCCTCGAGTCGCTCCTGCAGGGCCGCGCGCACGGCATCCCGGTTCCCCGCGTTGGCGACGACGAGGAACTGGTCCTCCGCGCTGCGGGTGACGATGAGGTCGTCGATGATCCCGCCCTCGGGCGTGAGGATCATCGTGTACTTCGCCCGCGACAGCTTCAGCGCGCTGGGGTCGAAGGCGAGCGCGTACGCGAGGTACTCCTCGCGCTGCGGGCCGCCCACGCCGAACAGCGCCATGTGGGAGATGTCGAACAGACCGGCGGCGGTGCGCACGGCGTGGTGCTCGGCGAGGTCCGAGCTGTAGCGCACGGGCATGGACCAGCCGCCGAAGTCGGTGAACGAAGCGCCGAGCGCGGCATGGCGCTCGTACAGGGCAGTCGTGCGGGGTTCGGTCATGAGTTCTCCCGTTCGCGGTCGGGTGGACGCCGGACGGCGCCCTGGAACTCCCCCTCTGTCATGGGCCTGAGAGTTTCGCCGCGGCGTCCTTCTCCGAAGAGAGCGGATGCTGCGACTTTCACCTTCGGCGGGCTGCGGGCGTGCGCTCGCAACCACTTTCCAGAGTCGGCCTCACCCGAACGGTACGCGTACCTGAGAGATTGGCGGGGAGGCTTGCTCCTTCGGTGCCCGGCATGACATCTGCCGAGGCTCTCCCGCCCGGGTCATGGGCCGTATTGACTTGCCGTGCCAGCATAACGGGTCGCCCGGCCGGTCGACGGCCGTGTCAGCCGGCCGTGTCAGTCGACGCAGCGTCCCGTCGAGACCGGGTCGGTCAGGCCGGTGGCCTGGTCGGCGACGGGCGCCAGCTCCGCGATCGTCATGGCATACCCGCGCTCGGGGTCGTCCTCGCCGCGGGCGAAGACGACCCCGGCGACGGTGCCGTCCTCGGTGAGCAGCGGACCGCCGGAGTTGCCCGGACGCACGGCGGCCTGCAGGGCGTAGATGTCGCGCGGCGAGACGCTCTCGCCATAGATGTCGGGTACGGGAGCGACGCCGGAGGACACGACGCCCGCCGAGATCATCGAGAACGGCCCGCCGAGCGGATAGCCCTGAACGGCGGCGGGCGCCCCGACGGCCAGCGGCGCCGCGAAGGCCAGCGCGGCGGCGTCCAACCCGTCCACGGCGATCACGGCGAGGTCGTCCACCGGATCGAAGTACACGATGCGCCCCTCGCGCGCGCCCAGCCCGGGCAGCTCGACGACGGGCGTCTCGACCCCCGCCACGACGTGCGCGTTCGTGACGATGCGGTCGGGGGCGACGACGAAGCCCGACCCGGTCGAGCTGCGTCCGCACGCGTAGGCGGTGCCGGACACGCGGGCCACGGATGCCGCCGCCGCCGCCAGTTCGGGATCGGCCAGGTCGACGGGCTGGATGGTGACCGGGCCGGCCTCGAGAAGGTTGCCGAGCGCGGGCAGGCCCTCGTCGAGCACGAAGCCGCGCAGCTGCGCGAGCGCGCTGGCCACCGGCGCCGGGGTGAAGCGGTCGATGGTGCGCAGGACCGAAGACGACGCGACCGCCGATGAGACGACGGGCATCCCGGTCGCGGCGATGCTCGCCCCGGCCAGCGAGATGACGAGGGCGGCGACGAGCGTCCCGGCTATTCCCCCGAGCACGCGGTCGACCGCACGCAGCCGGGTGCGATCCACTCCCTGGCGCAGAGCCGAGCCTGCTGCGGCGCCGGCGACCGCGCCCGCGATCACGAGCAGCACCGAGCAGGCGAGCACCAGGGCGGGCCGGAACTGCAGAGGCAGCGCGTCGTTGATCAGCGGCACGAGCCAGTACGCCGCCGCGCCGCCGGCCACCAGCCCGAGCAGCAGCCCGACACTGCCGGTGAAGCCTCGGCTCACACCCGCGATGAGGCCGGCCAGCAGCAGCGCGCCGAGCAGCAGGTCGACGACGATCATGGTCCTCCTCGGGCAGGACGACGGCGATTCGGGAGCCTCAGCGTACGCATCGAACCTGTGCGTGCGCCGCCGTTTGCCCTTCGTGTCATAGTGACACTAAGATGGTGAACGGAGTAATAGTCACCATGACCAGAACCAGCACCTTCCCCGAAGCGGCGGAGACCGCCGTCGATGCCACGCGCGTGGCCGTCTCGACGGTGATCTTCACGCTGCGCCGGCGTGCCGGCAGTGAGACCGCCACCGTCGCGATCCCCCTGGTGCGGCGCACGCGCGATCCGCACGAGGGCCTCTGGGCCCTGCCCGGCGGCTGGCTCGACGTGACCGAGGGACTGGATGCCGCTGCCGCCCGCACCCTGGGTGAGACCACCGGGCTCGCACCGAGCTACCTCGAGCAGCTCTACGCCTTCGGGGACGTCGACCGCTCCCCCACCCGCGTGATCTCGATCGTCTACTGGGCGCTCATCCGCCCGGACGAGATCCCGGATGAGAACGTCGAGAACGTGCAGTGGTTCGACGCGGCCGCCCTCCCGCAGCTCGCGTTCGACCACAACGCGATCGTCGACTACGCGCTCTGGCGCCTGCGCAACAAGGTCGGCTACAGCCGGATCGCGCACGGCCTGCTCGCCGACGAGTTCACCCTCGCCGAGCTGCGCGAGGTCTACGAGGCCATCCTCGGCAAGCGCCTGGACCCCGCGAACTTCCGCCGCCAGGTCGAGAACTCCGGAACCCTCATCCCCACCGACCGCTTCCGTACCGGCAGCCACCGGCCGGCGCGGCTGTACCGCTACAACCAGGGCGTCGAGCTCGCCGATCGCGGCCCCCTCGGCATCCACCACTGAAAGAGCACGACATGCCCGCTGTCAACATCACCCTGCAGCCCCGGCCCGCCGCCGACGCATCCGTCGATCACGCCATCCAGGCGATCGTCGCGGGAGCCTCGACCGCCGAGACGTGCAACACCGACCTCGCCTCGGGGCCCTGGGACTTCGACATCCGTCCCGGGTACGGCCCGGGCTCGTCGATGGGCGACGTGATCCCGACCGGGTCGCCGCGTCAGGGCGAGCTGCCGCGCGAGTACCGCGACGCCTCCGAAGAGGAGCTCGACGCGCGCATCGTCGCAGCGAAGGCGACCCTCGGCGAGCGCGTCGTCGTGCTCGGGCACTTCTACCAGCGTGAGGAGGTCGTCGTCCACGCCGACTACGTGGGCGATTCCTTCCAGCTCGCGAACGCGGCGAAGGCCCACCCCGAGGCCGAGGCGATCGTGTTCTGCGGCGTGCATTTCATGGCCGAGACGGCCGATCTGCTCTCGCGTCCCGAGCAGGCCGTGATCCTCCCGAACCTGGCGGCCGGCTGCTCGATGGCCGATATGGCCGACATCGACCAGGTCGAGGAGTGCTGGGAGCAGCTCGCCGAGGTCTACGGCGACATGGACGCGGTCGACGCCGACGGCCTCGTACCCGTCATCCCGGTCACGTACATGAACTCCTCGGCGGCCATCAAGGGCTTCGTCGGGCGCCACGGCGGCATCGTCTGCACCTCGTCCAACGCCCGGACGGTGCTGGAGTGGGCCTTCGAGCGCGGCCGCCGGGTGCTGTTCTTCCCCGACCAGCACCTCGGCCGCAACACCGCCAAGGCGATGGGCGTGCCGCTCGAGCAGATGCCGATGTGGAACCCGCGCAAGCCGCTCGGCGGCAGCAGCGCCGCCGATCTCGCCGACGCCCGCGTGATCCTCTGGCACGGCTTCTGCTCGGTGCACCGCCGCTTCAGCGTGGAGCAGATCGAGAAGGCGCGCATCGACCACCCCGGCGTGCGCGTCATCGTCCACCCGGAGTGCCCGATGGACGTCGTCGACGCCGCCGACGAATCCGGCTCCACCGACTACATCCGCAAGGCGATCGAGGCGGCGACCGAGCCGACCACCTTCGCCATCGGCACCGAGGTCAACCTCGTGCAGCGCCTGGCCGCACAGCACCCGCAGCACGAGATCTTCTGCCTCGACCCGGTCGTCTGCCCCTGCTCGACCATGTACCGCATCCACCCGGGCTACCTCGCGTGGGTGCTCGAGGGCCTCGTCGCCGGCGAGGTGCTCAACCGCATCACCGTTCCCGCCGACGTGGCCGAGCCCGCGCGCCTCGCGCTGGAGCGGATGCTCGCGGCCAAGCCGCCGGCAGCGCCCGCGTCCGGGTGGGAGAACGCCTCATGACCGATCCCGTACCCGCCGTGCACGCGATCGTCGTCGGCAGCGGCATCGCCGGCCTCACGGTCGCGCTGCACGCCGTCGAGCACGGCTGCCGGGTGACGCTCGTCACCAAGGACGTTCTCGAGCACGCCAACACCCGGTATGCCCAAGGCGGCATCGCCGGCGTGATGTTCGAGGACGACAAGGTCGAGGACCACATCCGCGACACCCTGGTCGCGGGCGCCGGACTCGCCGACCCCGAGGCCGTGCGCGTGCTCGTCGAGGAGGGACCCGCCCGCATCCGCGAGCTCGTGGACCTCGGCGTGGCCTTCGACCGCGGCGCCGACGGCGCGTATGTGAAGGGCCTCGAGGCCGCGCATTCCTACCCCCGCATCCTGCACTCCGGCGGCGATGCGACCGGAACCGCGATCGAGAAGGCGCTCGTCGCGCGCCTCCGCGCGAGCGGCGCACGGGTCATCGAGCACGCGTTCCTGGTCGACTTCGTGATCGAAGCCGGCCGGGTCGCCGGCGTCGATCTGTTGATCGACGACCGGGAGGGGACGGATGCCGCGGCCGCCGTCGCCGGCAGGCACGAGCGCGTGGCCGCCGACGCCGTGGTGCTCGCGACCGGCGGCGCCGGCGAGCTCTACGCCCACACCACCAACCCGCCCGTGGCGACGGGCGACGGGGTCGCGGCGGCGCTGCGCGCCGGAGCCGACGTGCGCGACCTGGAGTTCTTCCAGTTCCACCCGACGATCATCGGCGTCGGCGACGCGTTCCTCGTCTCGGAGGCCGTGCGCGGCGAAGGTGCGACCCTCGTCGACGAGCACGGCCGGCGCTTCGCGTTCGACGCCCACCCCGACGGCGAGCTCGCACCGCGTGACGTCGTCGCCCGGGCGATCGCGCATCAGATGGAGCTTCAGGAGGGCCGCCCAGTCTTCCTCGACGCCACCGGGCTGCGCCCGACCGAGGCCGAGCGTCGCGAGTTCCTCGCGCGGCGCTTCCCCACGATCGATGCCGCCGTCCGCGCTCGCGGCCTGGACTGGGCCGCCGCGCCGATCCCCGTGACCCCGGCCGCGCATTACCTGATGGGCGGGGTCACCACCGACCTCCACGGCCGCACGTCCATCCCCGGTCTCTACGCCGTCGGCGAGGTGGCGCGCACTGGCGTGCACGGGGCGAACCGCCTGGCCTCGAACTCGCTGCTCGAGGGCGCGGTGTTCGGCGCACGTGCCGGTGACGTGATCGCGGCGGACGCGGCATCCGGAATCTGGCGTGCCCCCGTGGCCGCACCCGCCGGCCCTGCCGACGTGGCCGAGCCTGCCGGCGACGCCCCGGCCTTCACCCGCGCGGCCCTGCAGAACCTGCTGTGGGACCACGCCGGGCTGGTGCGCGACGAGCAGGGCCTCGGGTATGCGGCATCCGTCCTCGCGGCCTGGGCGGCGGAGCACCGCACGCCACGCACCGAGCGTGAGTTCGAGGACGAGAACCTCCTCGCCGTGGCGCAGCGGCTCGTCGCCGCGGCACGCGCCCGGCGCGAGTCCGTGGGGGCGCACTCCCGCTCGGACTACCCGGAGACCTCGGAGACGGGCGCGCGTCAGCAAGCCGGGGGTCTGGGGCGGAGCCCCGGTGGGGATATCTCGACCCGTGCTCTCGCCACCGCCGAACCGCACCGTCAGGAAGCCCTCGCATGCTGAACCGCGCCACCATCGACCGCGTCGTCGCGGCTGCCCTCGAAGAGGACGCGCCGTGGGGCGACCTGACGAGTGAGTTCCTGATCCCCGAGAACGCCGTCGCCACCGCCGACCTCGTCGCCCGCGAGGCCGGCGTGTTCAGCGGGGGCGAGGTGTTCGCCGCGGCGTTCCTGCTGACGGATCCGACCGTCGAGGTGCGGCTGATCGTCGAGGACGGCGAGTTCTTCGCCGCCGGTGCGGTGCTGGCCGTCGTCTCCGGCCCCGCGCGCGCCGTGCTCACCGCCGAGCGCATCGGCCTCAACTTCGTGCAGCGCATGAGCGGCATCGCGACCCTGACGAATCTCTACGTCGCCGAGGTCGCCGAGTCGGGCACCCGCATCGCCGACACCCGCAAGACCACGCCGGGCCTGCGGGCGTTCGAGCGCAAGGCCGTGCGCGACGGCGGCGGCCGCAATCATCGGCACTCGCTCTCGGACGCCGTCATGGCCAAGGACAACCACCTCGCCGTTCTCGCGCACAAGCACGCGTCGATCACCGAGGCTCTCGTCGCCGCGAAGGACCGTCTGCCCCACACCGTCCACATCGAGGTCGAGGTCGACCGGCTCGAGCAGATCGAGCCGGTGCTCGCTGCCGGGATCGGCACGATCATGCTCGACAACTTCTCGCTCGAGGATCTGCGCACGGGCGTCGCCCAGGTGGCCGGCCGCGCGACGGTCGAGGCATCCGGCGGGGTCTCGCTCGAGACGGTCAAGGCGATCGCCGAGACCGGTGTCGACGTGATCTCGGTCGGCGCGCTCACGCATTCCGCCCGGGCGCTCGATCTCGGCCTGGACGTCCGCATCGACCTCGCCTGAGGCACGGACATGAGCATGCTCTACCTTGACAACGCGGCCACGACACCGGTGCGCCCCGAAGTGCTCGAGGCGATGATGCCGTACCTGACGCAGTGGTTCGGCAACCCGTCCAGCCACCACACCGTCGGGGAGGCGGCCGCCGACGCGCTGTCCGACGCGCGCTCGCGGGTCGCGCGGGTGCTGGGTCTGCGCGCGAGCGACATCGTGTTCACCTCCGGCGGGACCGAGGCCAACAACCTCGCCGTCAAGGGCATCGCGATCGCCGCGGCGCAGAACGGCCGGCGTCACGTCGTGACCAGCCCGATCGAGCACGAGTCGATCCTCGAGTCCGTCGACTACCTCGAGCGCATCCACGGCTTCGAGGCGACTCGCGTGGGCGTCGATCACGCCGGCAGGATCGATCCGTATGCCGTGGCCCGCGCTCTCCGCGACGACACGGCGCTGCTCAGCATCGGCTACGCGAACAACGAGGTCGGGACCGTGCAGGACGTCGAGGCGATCGCCGCCGTTGCCCGCGAGCGCGGGGTGCCGGTGCACATCGACGCCGTGCAGGCCGCAGGCTGGCTGCCGCTGTCGACCGCCGACCTCGGGGTCGATGCGATCTCGCTCGCCGGACACAAGCTCGGGGCGCCCAAGGGCACCGGCATCCTGGGCGTGCGCGGGCGCGTTCCGCTCGAACCGCTCCTGCACGGCGGCGGGCAGGAGCGCGGCCGGCGCAGCGGCACCGAGGACGTCGCCGGCGCCGTGGGACTGGCGACGGCGCTCGAACTCGCCGAAGCGGGCCGGGCCGAGGCATCCGAAGCGGTCACGGTGATCCGCGACCGCTTCATCGCGCGTGTGCTCGCGATCGTGCCGTCGGCGGAGCTGACCGGCGACCCCGTGCATCGCCTTCCCGGCACGGCGAGCTTCACGTTCGCGGGTACGAGCGGCGAAGCCGTGCTGCTCGAACTCGAGCGACGGGGTGTGGTGTCCTCGAGCGGCTCGGCCTGCGCCGCCGGGAGCGACGAGCCCTCGCACGTCCTGACCGCCATGGGCATTCCCGCCGGGGTGGCGCAGACGGCGGTGCGGTTCACCTTCCCGCACTGGCTGCGTCAGCCGCTGGATGCCGTGGCCGACGCGGTCGCGGCCTCCGTCGCCGCCGTATGATCGGGCGGGTGACCCCGCCGCCGCCCGCTCCCGTCGTCACGGTGATCGTGCCCGGCTTCGAGGTCGCCGACTACGCCCAGGAGGCCATCGACTCGCTGAGGGCCCAGACGCTGACGGACTGGCTCGCCGTGCTCGTGGACGACGCGTCGACCGACGCGACGGGCGGGATCTTCGACGCCGCGGCGGCCGCCGATCCGCGGTTCAGGGTCGTGCACCACGCCGCGCGAGGCGGTCTGAGCGCGGCGCGCAACACCGGGCTGGAGCTCGTCGAGACGCCGTTCGTGGCCTTCCTCGATGCCGACGACCGCTACACGCCCTCGGCGCTGGAACGCCTCGTCGCCACCGTCGACGCCAGCGGCAGCGACTTCGCCGTGGGCGCCTACGTGCGCCTGCGCCCCGACCACGACGGCGGGAACCCGACGGGCACCTACGTGACGGGTGTCGTGCAGCCCTGGGTGGCCGCGGCGACGGACCCCGCTCGCAGCGGCACGACGCTCGAGGAGCACCCCGAGGCGTCCGGCAACATCGTCGCGTGGTCCAAGGTCAGCCGCACCGAGCTGTGGCGGCGCGAGGGGCTGCGGTTCCCCGTCGGCAAGGCGTACGAGGACCAGATCGTCGCGCAGCAGATGTACACGCGGGCGCGGGCGTTCGACGTCATCCCCGACGTGGTCGTGCACTGGCGCGAGCGCTTCGACGGCACCTCGATCACGCAGCACAAGGGCGAGCTCCCCGTCCTGCGCGACTACCTCGAGGCCCTCGCCGGCGGGATCGCGGTGCTGGATGGGGCCGGGCAGCCGCGGGCCGCGGCATCCCGTGTCCGCCTGATCCTGTCGATGGACCTGCCGCCCCTCGTCGACATCGGGCGCGTGCACGCCGACGACGCCTACCGGCGCGAACTCGGGGCGTTCACGCGCGAGCTGTGGGACCGCGCGGGCGACGCCGCGGACCTCGACCCCGCCATCGCCGACACCCTGGCCGCCGCCCGGCTCTGGTAGCGCCCGCTTTTCGGCCGCCGAGTCGCCTCAGGCGCCGGGGACCTCGGGCGACGCCGCCCACGCCTGTGCGTCCGGGGCCGGAACGGGGCCGGGCGCAGACGCGCCCGCGGGCGGACGGTCGGCCCGGCGGTCGGGGTGGTCGGCGGGCGGATCGGATGCCTCGGCCTCGAGGATCTTCGACGTGGCCAGCTGCTGCGCCGCGAGCTCGGCGTAGAGGCCGTCGTGGGCGAGCAGCTCGGCATGCGTGCCCGACTCGACGATGCGTCCGGCCTCGATCACGTGGATGACGTCGGCGGCGATCACGGTCGACAGGCGGTGCGCGATCGACAGGGTCGTGCGGCCGCGGGCCGCGGCATCCAGCGCCTCCTGGACCACGCGCTCGGACACGGTGTCCAGCGCGGACGTCGCCTCGTCCAGGAGGAGCACCGGCGGATCCTTGAGCAGCACGCGCGCGATGGCGATCCGCTGCTTCTCGCCGCCGGAGAGCCGGTAGCCGCGCTCGCCCACGACGGTGTCGTAGCCCGCGTCGAAGCGCTCGATGACGTGGTGGATGTTCGCCGCACGGCACGCCGCGACCAGTTCGTCGATCGTCGCGTCGGGCTTGGCGTACCGCAGGTTCTCGGCCACGGTGGCGTGGAAGAGGTAGGTCTCCTGGGACACGATGCCGACGCTGTCGATGATCGACTCCTGATGCAGGCGGCGCACGTCCGCGCCGGCGAAGAGCACCTGCCCGCCCGATGCCTCGTACATGCGGGGCGTGAGGTAGAGCACCGTCGTCTTGCCCGCGCCCGACGGGCCGACGAAGGCGACGTGCTGTCCGGGTTCGGCCGTGAACGTGATGCCCTGGAGGGTCGCGCGCGTGTCGGCCGCGGCATCCGGATAGCGGAACACGACATCGCGGAACTCGATCTGCCCGAGCGGGCCGGGCGCCTCCTCGACCGCGATCGCATCGGGCGCATCGCGGATCGCCGGCTCGAGGTCGAGGTACTCGAAGATGCGGGCGAACAGGGCCGCCGAGGTCTGCAGGTCGAGCGTGACCCGCATCAGGCCCATGAGCGGCATGAGCAGCCGCGCCTGGATCGCGGTGAAGGCCACGACCGTGCCCGCGGTGATCACCGCGTCGCCGCCGGTGATGAAGTACCCCGAGACCAGGTAGATGACGGCGGGGACGCTCGCCATGAGCACCTGCACCACCGCGAAGAAGCCCTGGCCGCTCATCGCCCGCCGCACCTGCAGCCGCACCTGGTTGCGGTTCTCGTCGGCGTAGCGCGCGGACTCGGTGCGCTGGCGGTTGAACGACTTCGACAGCAGGATGCCCGAGACGCTCAGCGTCTCCTGCGTGATCGCGGTCAGCTCTGAGAGCGATTCCTGCGTCTCGCCTGCGATCCGCGCCCGCACCTGTCCGACCCGGCGCTGCACGATGATGAGCAGCGGCATCATGATCACCGCGATGAGGGTGAGCCGCCAGTCGATGATGATCATGGCGATCAGCGAGGCGATCACCGTGACGGCATTGCCGAGGATGCTCGTGAAGGTGTTCGTGAGGACGCCCGAGACGCCGCCGACGTCGTTCTGCAGCCGGGATTGGATGACGCCGGTCTTCGTGCGCGTGAAGAATCCGAGCTCCATCGCCTGGAGGTGATCGAACAGCCGCACGCGCAGATCGCCGGTGACCTTGTTGCCCACCGTCGAGGTGAACCAGGTCTGGAGCACGCCGAGGGCCGCCGAGGCGAGGAACAGGGCGACCATGACGACCACGAGGCGCCACAGCAGCGGCATGTCGGGCGCCGCGCCGTCCGGCGGGAACAGCGCCTCGTCGAAGATGCGCTGCACGATGAGCGGCGGGATCACTGCGAGACCTGCCCCCAGTACGACGAGCACCCCGGTGAACGCGAGCGGCCAGCCGTAGGGGCGGAACAGCGCCAGCACCCGCCCCCGCAGGTCGGGGATCTTCGGCGCCTCGGAGTTGATGCGCTTCTGGGTCTCGATGTCGACCCCGCGGAAGCCGGCGTGACCGCTGGCCCCGCCCCCTCCGCCCCCGCGCATGCTCACCCTTGTCAGCCTACTGACGCCCCACGACCCGAGGGCTAGGCTGACGCCATGACCTCCACGCCCCACAACCCCCCGCACGACGGCTCCGACCTGGCGGCCCTGCGCAAGGAGATCGACGACCTGCAGGCCATCCCGCACGAGGAGATCGTCAACCCCACGCCCGCGGGCCTGAAGGATCGCGAGCCGACGCCCCACTCCACCGACGCCATCGGCTCCGAGAAGTGGGACGTGCCGGCCGACCAGGAGTCGCTCGAGCAGTAATCCCTCCGCATTCCGTCACGTCGGACGGGAATGGGATGTCGGCGCCCGTGGTTACCCTGGAGGCTTGCCATCTTTCGGGTGGCCTCTGACTTCGCCGATTCCCGAGGAGACGCCCTATGGCCTCGACCACCACGCAGCCCGCCACCGACAGCGTCCCCGCAGCCTCCGCCCCCGTCCTGGGCCGCCAGGAGAGCCGCGTCATCTGGCTGCTCCTCGGAGCAGCGTTCGTCGCCATCCTCAACGAGACGACGATGGGTGTGGCGATCCCGCACCTCATCACCGACCTCGGCATCACCGCGCTCGCGGCCCAGTGGCTGACGACCGCGTTCATGCTCACGATGGCCGTCGTCATCCCGATCACCGGCTTCCTGCTGCGGCGCTTCACCACCCGTGCGATGTTCATCGCCGCGATGGGCCTCTTCTCGCTCGGCACCCTGATCGCCGTCTTCTCCCCCGGCTTCCCGATGCTGCTCGTCGCTCGCGTCGTTCAGGCCTCGGGCACGGCGATCATGATGCCGCTGCTGATGACCACGATCATGACGGTGGTCCCTCCCGGCATCCGCGGTCGCATGATGGGCCGCGTCAGCATCGTCATCTCGCTCGCTCCGGCCATCGGGCCCACCATGGCCGGCGCCGTTCTCGAGAACCTCAGCTGGCGCTGGATCTTCGCCATCGTCCTTCCGATCGCGCTCGTCGCGCTCGCGATCGGCGCCCGCTGGATCCACAACCTCGGCGAGACGACCCGCGCACCCATCGACGTCCTGTCGGTCATCCTCTCGGCGCTGGGCTTCGGCGGCCTGGTCTACGGCCTGAGCCAGCTCGGCGGCGGCGGCCACGGCACCGGCGCAGAGGCGGTCGCGGCCCAGAACCTCTCGACGGCGTCGCTCATCATCGCGCTGACCGTGGGTGTCATCTCCCTCGGCCTGTTCGCGTGGCGCCAGGTGCTCCTGCAGCGCAAGGACGACGCGCTGCTCGACCTCCGGGTGTTCCGCTCGGTGAACTTCTCGCTGTCCATCGGCCAGATGGTCATCATGTCGATGGCCTTCTTCGGTGCCATCACGATCCTGCCGCTGTACCTGCAGCGCGTCGTCGGCGTCTCTGCACTGGACACCGGCCTCATCGTGCTGCCGGGCGCCCTCGCCATGGGCCTCGCCGGTCCCTGGATCGGGCGCATCTACGACCGATGGGGCACCCGCGTGCTGCTCGTCCCCGGCGCCGTCATCACCACGGCGGTGCTGTGGTTCTACACGACCTACACGGCCGCGACTCCGGTGTGGGTGATCGCCGTCGCGCACACCGTGCTGTCGATCGGTCTCGCGCTGTCGTTCACCCCGCTGTTCACCGCGTCGCTCGCCTCGCTGCAGCCGAAGTTCTACTCGTACGGCTCGGCCGTGGTCGGCACGGTCCAGCAGGTGGCAGGTGCCGCCGGCATCGCGCTGATGTTCGGCGTCATGTCGTCCGCGGCGGGAGCCGCGAGCGACGCGGGAGCCGATGCCGTCGCCGCCGAGGCTGCGGGCACGCACGCGGCGTTCCTGATCGCCGCGATCCTGTCGCTGCCGCTGCTGGTCGGGGCCTTCCTGGTCCGCAAGCCGGTCGACCAGCCGTTCACCGCGCCCGTCGCGCACTGAGCTCACGAACAAGGGCCCTGCCGGATTCATCCGGCAGGGCCCTTCGTTCGTTCACGTCAGTGGTGGATGACCGCTTTCAGGGCGATCAGGATGCCTCCGAACCCGGCGGTCAGCAGCGCGCTGAGGATCCGCGGCAGCCAGTGCGTGCTCCAGCGGGCGACTGCGATCCAGCCGAGGATGCCGAGAATGACGGTGTCGACGATGAGCGCCGTCCACATGGCTGTGGTGTCGTCGATCACGCGGGTGGCTCCGAGGAGGAGCACGATCAGCGGGGCGACCGAGGCCAGCAGCATCCCGCCGGACTGGTGAAGCGAGGCCCGAAGGCTCGCGCCCAGCCCGGCGTGGCCGTCGGTCGCCGCGAGTCGTCCGAGAGTGCCGGCGTACACGTGAGCGGCGAAGAAGACGGCCACCGTCACGGCGACGGTCGTGAAGGCGTTGAGGGCGGTGCCCGAGTTCGTCCCGCTCACCACGATCATCCCCGACACGAGGATCAGGCCGTAGATCGCCTCCTCGGACATGAGGATGCGCCCGAGGCGCGGGGTGATGTGAAGCTGCTCGTCGGTCATCGAGGCCTCGACCTATCGCCGGCGGAGCGCGGGATCAGACGGTGCTGCAGCTGCTGCCGCCGCAGCACGATCCGCCGGACTCGACCTGGGTGAGCAGGTTCTTCTCGTCGGAGATCGGCTGCAAGGAGACGGGGGCGGGGGTCTGCGAAGAAGTCATGGCCTCCATGCTACCCGCGCTCCGGGGTCCGGCCTCCGACGCCGTGCGTCTCACAGCTGCACGCCGCCGGTCTGGCAGGTCGGGCAGTATTGTGCGGCGGCGCCGCTGAACGTGAACTCGCCGATGGTGTCGCCGCAGACCGGGCAGGCCTCGCCCGCACGCCCGTGCACGCGCATCGCCTCGACCTTCGCCGCCTTGAGTCGATCGATCGGGATGCCGCGCCGTGCGTCGATGGCACCTCGAACGGTTGCGACCGTCGCCTCGTACAGTCGCTGTCGGGCGGCGTCGTCGAGCACGGCGGCGTGGACGACCGGCGAGATCTTCGCGAGGTGCAGGATCTCGTCGGAATACGCGTTGCCGATCCCCGCGATCGACTCCTGCTCCTGCAGCACGGCCTTGACCTGCTTGCGGCGTCCGCCGAGCGCCACGTCGAGGTCGGCGGCGGAGTACTCCGGGGCCGCGGGATCTGGACCCAGCTTGGCGATCGCGGGGACCGCCAGTGCGTCGTCGACCACGAAGAGCCCGAGCGAGACCCAGCTGCCGGCGTCGGTCACCTCGAACCGGTCACCGCCGGCGAGGCCGAACTCGGCCAGCGCGGGCGGCTCATCTGCGGGCGCCGCATCGTCGCTGCCGGCTGGCCTCCACCGGACCCACCCATGACGGCCGAGCGAGACGACGAGGTGGGTGCCGTCGTCCAGCGACAGGGCGACGTGCTTGCCGTGGCGGCCGGCACCGGTGAGCGTCCGGCCGACCAGACCCGTCGGCGGCGCGGTGCGCGTCTTGATCGCGCGGAACTCGAGGACGTCGACGTCATCGAGGGTTCGGCCCACCGTCTGCTGGTCGAGGAACTCGACCAGCACCTGCACCTCGGGAGACTCCGGCATGGCCCCATCCTGGCACCGGCCACCGACGCCCGGGAAGCCGCGGTCAGGCCGGCGAGGCGTGCGCCTCGGCGAGCGACTTGCGCAGGAAGACCTGCTCGATGCCGTCGTCGCCGGCCACGCGCGTGGTCTCGCGGTAGCCCTCGCGCTCGTACAGCCGGAGGTTCGCCTCGCTGAGAGATCCTGTGAAGAGCTCCGCCTCCCGGCATCCGGCAGCGCGTCCGCGCTCTTCGACGGCGGCCAGCAGGCGCGTGCCGACACCCTGTCCCTGGGCGTCGGGCGCGATGGCGAGGCGTCCGATGAGCAGCAGGTCGCCGTCTCGCCGCGCACGCGCCGCGCCGATCATCCGGGGGCCCTTGCGCACCACGCAGCCGAGGTTCTCGACGAGCTCCGCGCGGAGCTCCTCGAGCGTCTGGGTCAGCGGCGGCATCTGCACGGTGTCGTAGATGAGGGCCTCCTGCACGAACGCCGCCCGCTGCAGGGTCAGAGTCTCGCCGGCATCCTCCGGCCCGATGTCGCTGATCGTCATGTCGTCCTGGGCGGGCTGATCGTGCTGAGGCATACCTCCTCGGTACCGGCGGGCGGGACGGGTGTCAAGCCCGTCGCTCCGGGAGGGGGCGCGGCGCACAGTGGATACAGGAGGCCAGCATGGAGTCGTTGTGGCAGCAGACCGCTCCCGCCATCCCCGACGATGCGGCGCCACCGCCCACAGGCAGCGACGTCGTCATCGCAGGCGCGGGACTCACCGGGCTCAGCCTGGCCTGGCTGCTCGCCCGCGACGGCGTCCGGGTGACGGTGCTGGAGGCCCGCTCCGTGGGTGCGGTGACGACGGGGAACACGACCGGCAAGCTGAGCCTGCTCCAGGGCACGGTCTTCACCGGCGTCCGCGCGCACGCGGGCGACGACGCGGTGCGCGCCTACGCGCAGGCCAACCTCGCAGGGCAGACCTGGGTGCGCGAGGAGGTGGACGGCCTCCTCGGGGCGATGTCCGTGAAGGATGCCGTGACCTACGCCACCGACGAGGAAGGCGTCGCAGCGCTCGACCGCGAGGAGAGTGCGCTCCGGGTCGGCGGCATCGACGTCGAGGTCCTGCGCTCCGGTCAGACGAAGCGCTTGCAGCTTCCCTTCCCCGTCAGCGCCGCGCTGCTCCTCCCGGATCAGTTCCAGCTTCAGCCCATGCTCGTGCTGGCCGAGCTCGCCCGCCGCGTCCGTGAACGCGGAGGCCGAATCGTCACCGGATGCCGGGTGACCGGCGCCGACGCGCAGGATCACGGCGTGCGCGTGCGCATCGGCGAGCGGACGCTCGACTGCTCGACGCTCGTGCTCGCCACCGGGTCCCCGATCCTGGACCGCGGCCTCTTCTTCGCCAAGCTCGTCCCGTCGAGGTCGTTCGTCGGCGCCTACGACCTGCCTCCCGATGTGGCGCGTCCACGAGGGATGTTCCTCTCCGCCGACGAACCGACCCGCTCCCTCCGGGTGGACAGGCTCCCCAGCGGAACGGACGTCCTCGTCGTCGGCGGCGGCGCGCACACGCCCGGCCGGACGCAGCCGACGAGCGAGATCCTCGCCGAACTCGACGCGTGGACGATGGCGCACTGGCCCGGCGCCCGGCGCCGGACCTGGTGGGCGGCTCAGGACTATCGCAGCGTCACGCGACTGCCGTACGTCGGACAGCTGCCCCGCGGCGGCGGGCGCATCCTCGTCGCGACCGGATACGCGAAGTGGGGCATGACGAACGCTCCCGCGGCCGCGCTGGAGCTGCACGGCATCCTTCAGAACAGTCCGGTGCCGTGGGCCGCGGCGCTCGACCGTCATCGCCCGGGCCTCGCAGACGTCGGCGAGGCCGTGCAGGTGAACGCGTCGGTGGGCGGCCACCTCGTGGTCGACTGGGCCAAGGTCGGGATGTCCTCCTCCAACGGCGACTCCCCCGCCGAGCGAACCGGACGAGTGGTGCGCCGGGGAATGTCGCCGGTGGCCGAGTCGACGGTGAGCGGCGTCACCCGGCGGGTCTCCGGCGTGTGCACCCATCTCGGGGGCATCCTCACCTGGAACGACGCGGAGTGCACGTGGGACTGCCCGCTGCACGGCTCGCGCTTCAGTCCAGCCGGCGACGTCCTCGAGGGCCCGGCGGTGGCTCGCCTCGCGCCCGCCGACGAGTAGCCGGCTACGGCCTGACCTGGGCCGTGTCAAGCCCCTCGCCGCTGGGTCCGTTCCGGACGGATGCTTCGACCATCGGCCGAACGTCAGGCCGATGCAGCG
The DNA here is from genome assembly GCF_001427145.1 of Microbacterium sp. Root166. Taxonomy (GTDB): domain Bacteria; phylum Actinomycetota; class Actinomycetes; order Actinomycetales; family Microbacteriaceae; genus Microbacterium. Next base: position 497,516 of record NZ_LMGL01000003.1, on the reverse strand, counting down.
CCCGCCGCAAGGCCGCGGTCGGCTCTCACGAGGAGAAGACGATGACCATCGGAGACGTTCACCGACTGGAGCTCGTGCCGCTGGGCGACGAGTCATGGCGATTGTGCGACCGCCCCGCCGACGACGAGTCGGACGAGGCGCTGATCGCGTACGTCGAGCGGACCGCGGACCACCGCTACGAGACGGTGTGGGTGTACGGGGGGCCGCGCGTCGAGACCTACTTCTCGCTCGAGGACGTGCTGATGTCGGCGGCCCGGCGGCTGTCGAACATGGTCTCGACGGATTCCAAGCCCATTCCGATTCCGCACCGGGCGCCACTGAGACTGAGGTGACTACGTCCGTGCCGGGAGCTCTCCTCCTCCGGGCAGCACCTCGGCGCCGAAGAGCTCAGGCACCAGCACGATGCCGCCGGCCGAATGGGCGGAGTTGGCGAGTTCCTCGAGCCACTCGCGCTTCAACGGCGGCGGGTCCGGCTCCTCGAACTCGAACCTGAGAGGAATCGACGGATGCAGCCAGATCGTGGTGCGTCCCCGAGGCTGGTCGTCGCAGTGGGGCCAGGACACGGTGAACGCCTCGTGCCGACGGAGTTTCGACGCGATGACCACCTTCAGATGCGCGAGGGCGCGGTCCTCGATGTGGATCGGAGTGGCCGAACCCCCGTAATACAGGGTTCCCACGACCACAAGATACTCGCCTCGCGGCCGTAGCGTCAGTGCCCGGCGGATACTCTGCGCGTCCGCGGGTGTCAAGGGCATTGGCTCGGTCGGCGCGGCACGGGAGCATGGACGAAGGTGCCACCCGCAGCCGCCCCCCGTTTGCTGCATTCGCCCGACGGCACGCGGAGGTCGCGGTGGGAAAATTCATCTACGACGGTACAGTCAAGGTCGACTTCGACGACCGGACGCTCGCACACCTGCAGCTCGTGATCGGCACGAAGCTCCGTCGTGGCGAGCCGTTCCATTTCACCTGGAAAGACGACACCAGCATCGGTGACGGACGCACCACGGTCTGGGTGCACCCGCGCAGCTCACTCGTCTACAAGTACTACGGCAGCCGCAAGCCCCGACTGAACATGGCTTGGATCGACGCGCTGGTGTACACCGCCAACTCGCCGGCCGGACTGTATCTCGTACCCGAACCCGCGGAGAGCACGGCGAGTGAGAACAACGATGAAGCGCATTGACATCTTCTACGGCGGCGAGCACTACAGCGTCGGCGGCCGCGATCTGGACGAACTGCTGGAGGAGATCTCGACGGGGATCGCGTCGGGCGTGCACTGGCTCTCGGTGAACGACGGCGAGGGTGCGCCGCGGCAGGCCTACCTCCTGCTGACACCGGGGACGCAGATCGCCGTCGTCCCGATCCCGGACGGTGCGATCGAGCCCTAGTGGGAGCAGACGCAGAGCCGCGCTCGGCCGGACCGTGGCCCGACCGAGCGTGACTGCCTGCTACTCGTACCTTGCGGCCGGCAGTAGCCGGTGCGTCGGCTCTTCCCAACGACGCGGACGGCGCGGCGTGAAGCCGGAAGCCCCCGGACGATCCTGCGCCGGGTTCCAGCCGCTCGAGCCGGCGTCGCCGCCTGCCCGCGTGCTCGTTCGCGTCTGTTCCGTCTGCGACTTGTTCATGGCGACACCTCCTGCTTCGAGCATGCGGCGCCGCATGCGTGGGCCAGAGGGGGTTGACATCCCTGTCAACCCCCTGCTTGAGCGTCGTCCGCGTCCGTAGCGTCGGGAGGAACCGGAAGGAACGAGAAGATGACCGTTGCGAAAGAGATCATGACGCCGAACCCGAAGTGCGTCGGCGAGAACGACACCCTGGTCGACGCGGCACGCCTCATGGCGTCGATGGATGTCGGAGCGCTGCCCATCTGCGGCGAGGACAAGCGCCTCAAGGGCATGCTCACCGACCGAGACATCGTCGTGAAATGCCTCGCGCAGGGCGGCGACCCGACGACCATGCGCGCCGGTGAGCTCGGCGAGGGCAAGCCCGTGACCATCGGCGCCGACGACGACATCCGCGAGGCACTGGACACCATGAAGCGATATCAGGTGCGCCGGCTTCCCGTGATCGACGGCCACGACCTCGTCGGCATCATCAGCCAGGCCGATGTCGCGCTGTCGCTGTCTGCGACGGAGACGGGTGAGACGGTCGCAGAGATCTCGGAGTGAGCCTGCGGCGACCCGCTAGGGCTGCAGCACCACTTTGATGCAGCCGTCCTCCTTCTTCTGGAACGTCTCGTAGAGGGCGGGCGCCTCCTCGAGGGGTGCGTGGTGCGTGGTCAGGTCCATGACGCCCAGCGGGTCGCCGTCGTCCTCCACGAGCGGGAGGATGTCGTCGACCCAGCGCTTGACGTTGCACTGCCCCATCCGCAGCGTCACCTGCTTGTCGAACATCGTCTTCATCGGGAGGATGTCGGCCTCCCCGGCGTAGACGCCGCTGATCGACACCGTCCCCCCTCGGCGCACCAGGTCGATAGACGCGTAGAGCGCCGCCAGGCGGTCCATGCCGGCCTTGTCCATCAACGGGCGGGAGACCGCGCCGGGAAGGAGCCCCACGGCCTGATGCACCGCCTTGATCGCCGGGCTGCCGTGCGCCTCGAGGCCGACAGCGTCGACCACGGCGTCGGCGCCGCGCCCGTCGGTCAGGTCGCGCAGCTGCGCCACGACCGAGTCGTCGAGGTCGAACGTCTCGGCTCCGTGGCGCTGCGCCATCGCGCGGCGCTCAGGGACCGGATCGACCGCGAGGACCCGGTACCCGCGGTGCGCGGCCACCCTCGCCACGAACTGCCCCACGGGACCGAGGCCCATGACAGCGAGCACCCCGCCTTCGGGCACGTCGGCGTACTCGACGCCCTGCCAGGCCGTCGGGAGGATGTCGCTGAGGAAGAGATAGCGGTCGTCGGGGAGTTCGGTGCCCACCTTGATGTGGTTGTAGTCGGCGAGCGGCACGCGCAGCAGCTCGGCCTGCCCCCCGGGCACCTGGCCGTAGAGCTTGGTGTAGCCGAACAGGGCCGCACCATTGTCGTAATCGCGCACCTGCGTCGTCTCGCACTGCGACTGCAACCCGTGGGAGCACATGAAGCAGCGGCCGCAGGCGATGTTGAACGGCACCACGACGCGGTCCCCCACCGAGAGGGCCGTGACCTCGGAGCCGACCTCGACCACGACGCCCATCGGCTCGTGGCCGAGCACGTCGCCCTTGTCCAGAAACGGGCCGAAGAGCTCGTACAGGTGCAGATCCGAGCCGCAGATCGCGGTCGAGGTGATCCGGACGATGGCATCGGTCGGTGCTTCGATGCGCGGATCCGGCACCTCCTCCACCGAGACGTTCCGCTTGCCCTGCCACGTGAGTGCCCGCATGGTGCTGCCCTTCGGAGTCGGTGTTCCCGGCGTCGGTCGCCGGGTGCCAGCATCCCCAGACGGACACCCCCGCAGTACCCCCTTGTCATCGACACGAACGCCGTGCACAATCCCTCGGGTGCTGCTCGTAGCGGCCGCTGGCGATCCACGCAACCCCCAGCGCGGATCAGCCGATGTCGGGTAGAAAAACACCATGAAGGTGGTGATCTACGCGGGGGGCGAGTTCATGACGAGCGATGCGGTCGCCGATGCGCTGATGGACTACAGCGCCGCGCTGGCCGAGGGCCATGATGCGGCGACCATCGAGCTTCCGATCGTCGCGGAGGACGGCAATCCCGGCAGGGCGGTCTTCCTTGTCGGACCGGCCAGCCAGATCGTCGCCAAGACCGTCACGACCGATCTTCCGGAGCCCGATGATGCCGCCGACCTCGAGCATCTCAAGGCCGTGACCCGGAGCCTCCGGCCGTCCGCCTCGGTCGAGACCGAGGCGCGCGAACAGGTCGACTGGAACTGGGAGAACTGACCCGCGTGTGAGGGCCCGGAGCGAGCCCGGACGCGGCAGGCTGGACGGCATGATCCGCATCCGCCCGATGGAGGCCGCCGACTGGCCCGCCGTGGAGACCGTCTACGCCCAGGGCATCGAGGACGGCGAGGCGACGTTCGAGGCCGAGACGCCCTCGTGGGAGGCGTTCGACGCCGGGCGGCTGCCCGGTCTGCGGCTCGTCGCCGTCGACGACGGCGATCAGGTGGTGGGCTGGGTCGCGGCATCCCCCACGTCCACACGCCCGGCGTATCGCGGCGTCGTGGAGCACTCGGTCTACATCGCCCGCGACGCGCGCGGGCAGGGAATCGGTCGCACGCTGCTGGAGGCGCTCATCGCCGAGGCCGAGAGCGCGGGCTTCTGGACGATCCAGTCGAGCATCTTCCCCGACAACGCCGCGAGCCTGCGACTGCACGAGGCGCTCGGCTTCCGGATCATCGGGACGCGGGAGCGCATCGCCCGCTCGGCCGCGGGACCGAGCGCGGGGTCGTGGCGGGACACGATCCTGATCGAGCGGCGCAGCGCCACCGTCGGGACGGACTGACTCAGTCCTGCGTGCGCCGGGGACGCGGCGGCGGGGGTGGCGGCACTTCCTTGCCGGCGATGATGTCGCCGCGCGCGATCCGCTCGATCCCGCGCTTGCCGTCGACCACGACGGTGGTCTCGTCCGCGCTCAGCAGCTCGCCCAGGGCGTCCGTCGCCTGGCCCGACGGCAGCAGGTAGCGCACGACCACCCGGCGACCGGGCGCGGGCAGATTCACCATGCGCCGGGCGCGTAGTCCTTGAGGAACACGCCGAACAGGTCCTCCCCCGCCTCGCCGCGCACGATCGGGTCGTACACGCGGGCAGCGCCGTCGACGAGGTCGAGCGGGGCGTGGAAGCCCTCCTCGGCGAGGCGCACCTTGGTCGGGTGCGGACGCTCGTCCGTGATCCAGCCGGTGTCGACGCTGGTCATCAGGATGCGATCGGTCTCGAACATCTCGCGGGCGCTCGTGCGCGTGAGCATGTTGACGGCCGCCTTGGCCATGTTGGTGTGCGGATGCCCCGGCCCCTTGTAGCCGCGCTGGAAGACGCCCTCCATCGCGCTGACGTTGACGACGTAGGTGCGCCGGGCCTCGCTGGCCGCGAGGGAGGGGCGGAGCTTCGAGACCAGCAGGAACGGGGCCGTCGTGTTCGCGAGCTGCACCTCGAGCATCTCGAGCGGGTCGACCTCGTCGACGCGCTGCGTCCACGAGTTGACGTGGTGGAGGTCCGGGACCAGTCCCCCGGCGTCGATCGCAGTGCCGGCGGCCAGGCGCTCGAGCGAACTGGACCCTGCGGCCATGGCCTGCTCGGTCAGCTCGTCCGCGCGGGCGGCGGCCGCCGCGAGGATCGGATGGGCGGTCACCGAGCGCTCCAGCGCCTGCGGGTGCTGGTCGTTGGTGTGGCCGAACGTGACCAGCTCGGGCAGCAGGCCGCTCGGCAGCGGCGCGAGCTCGGCGTCGACGAGCGGCTGATACGCGCCCGGCGAGCGCCGGACGGTCTGGGTGGCGTTGTTGATGAGGATGTCGAGGGATCCGGCCGCCGCGACGTCGTCCGCCAGGCCGATGACCTGGGCGGGGTCGCGCAGGTCGATGCCGACGATCTTGAGGCGGTCGATCCACTCCGGCGCGTCCGGCAGGCTGCTGAAGCGTCGCACCGCGTCACGGGGGAAGCGCGTCGTGATCGTGGTGTGCGCGCCGTCGCGGAGCAGGCGGAGGGCGATGTACATGCCGATCTTCGCCCGGCCGCCCGTGAGCAGCGCGCGCTTGCCGGTCAGGTCGGTGCGGGCGTCCCGCTTGGCGTGGCTCATCACCGCGCAGCTCGGGCACAGCTGGTGGTAGAAGGCATCCACCACGGTGTACGGCTGCTTGCAGATGTAGCAGGCCCGCGCCTTCAGCAGGGTGCCGGCCGTCGGTGCGGTCGTCGTGGTGCTGATCGGGATGCCGCGCGTCTCGTCGTCGATGCGGTCCGGAGCGCCGGTGGCGGTGGCTGCCACCACGGCGCGGTCGGCCTCGGCGATCGCGTCGCGGATCTCGCGGCGACGCACCTTCTTGACGGCCTTGAACATCTTCGCGGTCGCCTGGCGCACGGCGACGAAGTCGGGGTGGGTCTCGTCGAGGCCCGCCATCCCGGCGAGCACCTTCAGCGTGACGGCGAGCTCGGCCGGATCGATGCCGCTCGGCGGCAGGTCGGGCGTGGCGGAGGTCTCAGAAGGCACACGCGATTCTACGTCGGCCCAGATGGGCGCGACCTGTTACCGTGCCATCGTGACCTCCCCCACCGCCGACCGCGCCGAGCCGCGCCTGATCCACGTGTCGGCGGCCGTCATCACCGACCAGGACGGACGGCTGCTGCTCGTGCGCAAGACGGGGACCACCGCGTTCATGCAGCCCGGCGGAAAGCCCGAGATCGGCGAGTCGGCGAGTCAGACCCTCAGCCGCGAGCTCGCCGAGGAGCTCGGCATCTTCGTCGATCCTCACGAGCTCCAGCCGCTCGGCTCCTTCACCGCTGCGGCGGCGAACGAGCCCGGGCACCTGGTCGTCGCCGACGTGTTCGCCGCCGACATCGGCACGCAGGGACCGGAGGTCGGCGCCGAGATCGCCGAGCTGCGCTGGATCACTCGCGCCGACGCCGAGCACCTCGAGATCGCGCCGCTCGCGCGGACGTACTTCCTGCCTGCGGACTAGCCCTTCAGGCCGCTCGAGCTGACCCCCTGGATGATCTGCTTCTGACCGACGAAGAAGATGATGATCATCGGGATCGTCGCGATCACGCTCGCCGTGACGATGATCTCCCAGTGCCACTCGCCGCCGAATCCGAAGGCGTCCACGAGCGACTTCAGCCCCCGCGGAATAGTGAACGTGTCGGAGTCGCGCAGATAGATCAGCGCGCGCATGAGGTCGGTCCACACCGCCTGCACCTCGAAGACGAGCGTGACGGCGATCACCGGCTTGCTCAGCGGCAGAGCGATCCGCCAGAACGACGTCCACTCGTTCGCGCCGTCGACGCGAGCGGCGTCGAAGAACTCGCGCGGCAGCCCGAGCATGAACTGACGGATCAGGAAGACGTAGAAGGCGCTGGCGAACAGGTTCCCGGCCCACAGCGGGGTCAGTGTGCCCACCTGGCCCAGCGAGTTCCAGATCAGGAACGTCGGGATCATCGTCACCGCACCCGGGAGCATCATGGTCGCGAGGACCAGCCCGAACAGCAGGTTCCTCCCCTTGAACCGGAAGTGAGCGAATCCCCACGCCACCATGGCGCTCGAGAAGGCGACGGTCACGGCGGCGAGCACGGTCACGATCACGGTGTTCAGCAGCCACAGCGCGAGCGGCGCCTCCTGCCAGACCTGGAGGTAGTTGTCGACGGTGAAGGTCTCGGGGATCAGCTTGTTGTCGAACACCTCGCCGCGCGGCTTGAACGAGGCGCTCACCAGCCAGACGAACGGGTAGACGAAGATCACGCCGAGCACGGCCAGCGCCGCGATGATCAGCGCCCGCACCCACCTGCGGTGGCCGCGAGCCCGGCGTGACGCGTCGACCGTGCGGCCGCGAGGCGGCGCGACCACGGCGGTCGCGGCATCCGCTGTCTTGACCGCCCGGTCGGCAGGATCGTCAGCGGGGCCGGGAGCGCCGAGCTCCGGAGGCAGCACGCGGGTCATCGCCCCTCCTCCGCTTCGTAGTAGACGAGCCGGCGCGAGACGGCCAGCTGCACCAGGGTGATCGCGAGGATGATCACGAACAGCAGCCACGCCATCGCCGACGCGTACCCCATGTTGAGGAACTCGAACGCCTGCTGGAACAGGTAGATGACGTAGAACAGCGCGGCATCGTTGCTGTACGTGGTGTTGCCCGATCCGAAGAACGCCGTATAGGCCTCGTCGAACGTCTGCAGTCCCGCGATCGTGTTGACGACGATGATGAAGAAGAGCGCGGGGCTGATCAGCGGCAGGGTGACGCTGAACGACTGGCGCCAGAATCCCGCACCGTCCAGGCGCGCGGACTCGTACAGATCCTCCGGCACGTTCTGCAGGGCGGCCAGCAGGATGATGACGGATGCCCCGACGGTCCACAGGCTCATCAGGATGAGGCCCGGCTTGACCCACGCGGGGTCCGTCGTCCACGCGGGTCCGTTGATGCCGAACCAGCCGAGCACGACGTTGATGAGGCCGTTCTGGCCGTTGAACAGCAGCAGGAACAGGATGCCGACCGCCACCGGCGGCGTCATCTTGGGCAGGAAGAACAGCGTGCGGAACGTTCCCGAGGCGCGTCCGGCCCGATTGAGCAGCAGCGCGAGCGCCAGGGACACCACCACGTACAGCGGCACCTGCAGCGCCACGTAGAAGAGCGTGTTGCCGAGCGCCTGCGCGACCTTCGGGTCGGCGAACAGCCGCGCGTAGTTCTCGACCCCGACGAAGTTGGGGCTGTTGATCACGTCGTAGTCGGTGAGCGAGAGGTAGACGCTGTAGATCAGCGGCCACGCGGTGAAGATCGCGAAGCCCAGCAGCCATGGCGAGAGGAAGAGCAGCGCCGCACGGGCCTCCCGGTGGTCGGCCTTGCGGTGCCCCTGCCGCCGCTGCCCCTTCACTGCGGCAGCGGCGGCACCACGGGTGGTGGCGGACATGTCAGCCCTCGGCATCCAGCTCCGCCCACGCTTCATCGAGCGCGGACTGGGCCTTCTCCTGAGCCTCGGCGAGCGCGTCGGCGGGTTCGGCCTGACCGTTGAGCACGGAGTTGACGGCATCCTGCAGCGCAGCCTTGAACTCGGCGTCGGCGGGGTTGGCCGGCAGCGAGAACGTCGCGCCGTTGGCCTCGTACATGCTCGCCACGGCGGTGGCCCATGGCTCCTCGTCCGCGGTCACCATGCCCTCGATGGCCGCGTCGGCCTGCGCGTTGGCGGTGAGGATGCCGGTGAACGGCTTGCCCTCGCCGGTGCGCGCCTCGAGGCGGGCGTCGGCGGCGGCCTGCCACGCGTCCTCGGACGTCATCACGCGGGCCCAGCGGCACGCGGCCTCCGGGTTGTCGCTTCCCGACGGGATGGCCCAGGCGGAGCCGGTGGCGTACGCCAGGGTCGCGCCCTGCTTGTCGCGCACGGTGTCGAAGACCATCGGGGCGTCGGGAGAGACGTCGTTCAGGACGTTGACGTACCACTGCTCCATCGGCATCGCGCCGAGCACGCTCGTCGCGAACTGGTTGCCCTCGCCGAAGAAGTCCGCCGAGTCGCGATAGGCCTTGACCGCGCTGAACCCGCCCTGGTCGTCGTAGATCGACACCGCCCACTCGAGCGCCTCGAGGACGGCGGGGTCGTCGAGCTGTGCGGTCCGGCCGTCCTCCGAGATGAGGTCGACGCCATTGGCCTTGGCCCACAGGGGCATGAACTCGGGGAGCTTGCTGTCGTACCCGATCACCGACAGTCCGCCGCCCTCCGACTTCGTCAGCGCCTGATTGGCGGCGCTCATGGCCTCCCAATCCGAGCCGTTGACGTCCTCGATCGTGAGCCCGGCCGCCGACAGCAGGTCGGCGTTGGCCATGGTCAGCTGCACCGAGTTGAACTCGGGGATGCCGTACACCTCGTCGTCGAGCGTGACCTGCGCGAGCGCCGACGGCACGTACACGCTCGTGTCGATCCCCTCGCCCTCGATGCAGCGGCTCATCGGCACGATCGCGCCGCGGGCCGCCAGCGACCCGATCTGGTCCCGGTTGGCGTACACGACGTCCGGCGGCTCCCCCGACGCGACCGCCGAGAGGAACTGCTGCAGGTCGAGCTCGCCTTCGATGAGGCCGACCTCGACGTCGCCGAGCTCGGACTCGGCCAGATCCATCCGGGCCGTCGCGACCTCGTCGACGCCGGAGAATCCCATCACCTCGAGTTCGCCCGACAGTTCGGTGTCGGCGCCGTAGTCGGCATCCGAGTCGTCTGCTCCGCCTGTGCCGACCGCGCATCCCGCCAGGAGCAGCAGGACCACGCCGCCGGAGAGCACTGCTGCTGTCCTGCGCATGTCATCGACCTCATCCCCCGCTCGTCGGAGAAGTGAGCGGTGGGGCGAAGGTAGGTCGGCCGGGAAGCGATCCCCATGGGGCTTGACAACCGTCGTTTCGGCCGCCAGAAGCGGAACGGCGCGAGCCTTCTGCAGGAGAAGGGGCCCTCCACAGGAGGATCCTGGGTCACGCGTCCTGTGGAAGGAAGGTTCTCCTGCGCAGGCCATCTCGCCCGGCTGGTTGACTGAGGTCATGGTGATCGCGACCCTGACCGATTCCGATGTCGCGCTGCGCGCGGCCCTCGCCGGGGCGGAGGTCGCCCGCAGCCGCTACGGCGCGCACAATCGCAGGTTCGAGCATGAGGGCGCCGACTTCTCGACGGAGGCCGACATCGAGGCCGAACGCGCGATCCGCGCCGTTCTGTCGGACCTCCGACCCGCAGACGCCGTCGTCGGTGAGGAGCTGGAGACCACGGGAGACTCGTCGCGGCGCTGGCTCGTGGACCCGATCTGCGGAACGCTGAACTTCGCCGCGCAGGTGCCGGTGTTCGCCGTCAACGTCGCTCTCGAGATCGACGGCGTCACGACGGCTGCGGCGGTGGCCGACCCCGTCGCGGGGCACGCGTTCCGGACGGATGGCACGGGCGCCTTCGGACGCCTCGGCGAACGCGCGCTCGCCCCTTCTTCGACCTCGCAGCTGGCCAGTGTGAACCTCGAGAGCGGCTACGAGGGAGGCAGCGGCATCCGTCTGCTGTCGGACGATGTGTTCCGCTCCCGCTTCAGCCCTCGGTGCTTCTCGAGCACGCTGGCGCTCGCCTGGGTCGCCAGCGGCCAGCAGGCGGCGTACATCACGGGCGGCGACCTGCGCGGCAGCGTCCACTGGACCGCAGGGATCGCGGTGTGCCGCGCCGCGGGCGCCGTCGTCACGAACCTCGCCGGCGGCGAGCTGCACACCGGCGACCACGGCCTGCTCGCCGCAGCGGATGCCGAGACCCACGCCTTCCTGCTCGAGCGGCTCGACGCCCTGCGCTAGGCCCTGCCCCCGGAACCACGCGGGAGAATCGAGGATGCCGCGGCCGCGGCATCCGCCCACTCGAAGGGAACCATCCGATGAAGGCCACACTGATGTACGGACCCGGCGATGTGCGCGTCGAGACGGTGCCCGATCCCGAGATCGTCGAGCCCACCGACGCCATCGTGCGGGCAGTCCGGGCGTGCGTGTGCGGCTCGGACCTGCACCCGTACCACTCGATGAAGCCGGACTCGAAGGGCCGCACGATGGGGCACGAGCTCATCGGCGTCGTCGAGGACACCGGGTCGGCGGTCTCGACGGTTCGCAAGGGCGACTTCGTCATCGTGCCGTTCGTGTACAGCGACAACACGTGCGTGTTCTGCCGCGAGGGCGTGCACACGTCCTGCCTCCACGGCGGCTTCTACGGCACCCGCGGCGTCGGCGGTCTGCAGGCCGAGCTGGCGCGCATCCCGCAGGCCGACGGCACCCTCGTGGCCGTGCCGGGTGTCGATGAGCGCAGCGAGCTGCTCCCGTCGCTCCTGACCCTCTCGGACGTCTATCTCACGGGCTACCACGCCGCCTTCATGGGCCGCGTCGAAGCCGGCAAGACCGTCACCGTGATCGGCGACGGCGCCGTCGGGCTGTCGGCGGTGCTCGCCTCGCGCCAGCTCGGCGCCGAGCGCATCATCCTCATGGGCCGCCACGCCTCGCGCACCGACCTCGGCATCGAGTTCGGTGCGACCGACGTGGTGGCCGAGCGCGGCGACGAGGGCATCGGGCGGGTCATGGAGCTGACCGGCGGCGAAGGCAGCCACGTCGTGCTCGAGGCCGTCGGGCACATGCCCGCGTACGAGCAGGCGTACGGGGTGGTCCGGCCGGGCGGCATCATCTCGCGCGTCGGCGTGCCGCAGTACGAGTCCGCGCCGATCGGCTGGGACTCGCTGTTCGGCAAGAACGCGATGCTCGCGGGCGGCCCGGCGCCAGTGCGCGCATACCTCGAGGACGCGATCCGCCAGGTGCTCAGCGGCGAGATCGATCCCGGCCGGGTGTTCGACCGCACCGTCGGCATCGACGATGTCCCCACCGGGTACGCCGCCATGGACGCGCGCGAGGCGCTCAAGGTGCTGGTCGCGTTCTGATCCCGGGGTTGTGAGTGTCGGTGCCGCGTGGTTTCGTGGCGGAATGCGCACCGTGAACTCTGCCGACGGCACCCCGATCGCCTACCGCACGGAGGGTGTCGGGCCGGTCGTGGTCTTCGTCAACGGCGCCCTTTCGGCGGCGGATGACGCGTCCGGCCTCGCCGCCGCGGTCGCCGCCGAGGGGTTCACGGCCGTCTCCTGGGATCGCCGGGCGCGCGGCGACAGCGGCGACGTGAGGGGGTCGACCCCGGAGCGAGAGGCCGAGGACCTCGCGGCCGTCATCGGCGCTGCTGGCGGCGACGCGATCGTGCTCGGGCACTCGTCGGGCGCGGTGCTGGCGCTGTTCGCCGCGTCGCTGGGCGTGCCCATGCGCGCGCTGTTCCTGTCGGAGCCGCCGCTGCGGTTCGGCGAGGCCGAGCCGGCCGACGACCTCTCCGATCGGCTCCAGGCGCTCGTCGACGAGGGCCGGCACGAGGATGCCGTGGAGCTGTTCCAGCTGGAGGGGATCGAGCTGCCGCGAGACATGGTCGACGGGATGCGGGCGAGCGGAGCGCTCGCCGCGATCGCTCCGCTCGCGCAGTCCACCGTCTACGACCAGAACCTGGTGCGTCAGGTGTCGACCCCGACGGCCGAGATGCTGTCGGTGTCGCAGCCGGTGACCGTGATCCGCGGCGAGCAGACCTTCCCGATGCTGATGACCGCCGCCGATAGGCTGGCCGACGAGATGGGCGCCGACCTCGTCATCGTTCCGGAGTCGGTCATGCATCGGCCCGACCCTGCGGCGACGGCGCGCGTCGTCCGTGAGCGGGCCCCGCAGGACTGAGGCCGCAGACGACGATAATGGCGGCATGAACACGCGTCGGCGCATGATCCCGGTCGCAGCCGGGGTGGCCGCGCTGGCAGTGACCGGCTGCGCGCCGGCTGAACCGGTCGCATGTCCGCTGATCGCCTACATGTCCACTCTCGAGATCGTGGTCGACGTCCCCGCGGCCGAAGACGTCCTCATCTGCCACGACGACCTGTGCGCGCCGTCGCGGGAGGCATCCGACGCCGGGGTCACGGTCTTCCCTGCGGTGGTGGACGGCGACGTGTGGACGTTCACCGGTCAGTTCCCTCAAGACATGACCATCGAGGTCTACGACGCCGCGAGCGAACTCCTCACCAGCACCGCGGTCGACCCGGACTGGCGTCGGACCGGCGGCACCGAGGAGTGCGGCGGGCCCACCGAGGCATCCGTCACCGTCCGGGTATGACGCCCGGTGCCTCAGGCGCCGGATTCGATCCAGCTGATCGCGAGGAAGGGGCTGTAGACGTAGACGACCTTGTCGCCCTTGCGGCTGAACTCGATCAGTCCCTTGCCGGCATCCATCGCACTCGCGATCTGCGCTCGGACGCGTTCCCACTCGGCCGGGTCGGTGAACCGGAACTTCGCGTAGTTCGCATCCATGCTGCCGATGTAGACAGTGACGTTCGTGGTCATGGGCGCACTCTACCGATCCGGCGGCACCCGGGGCGCCCGATACGAACCGCCCCGTCGTGCGCCTACCCTGAGTACGGGCAGGATCCGATGCCCACCGAGAGGACTCCTTGTGAAGATCGCCCAATTGAAGCGGTTCCTCGCGGTCGCCGAGGAGCTGCACTTTCCGCGCGCAGCGGAGTCCCTCGGCATCCCCCTCGCGTCGCTCTACACGTCGATCGACAAGCTCGAGGAGGAGGTGGGCGCTCCGCTCTTCACGCGGGACAGCGGACCGACGCGTCTGACGAAGGCCGGCATCCTTCTCGTTCCCGAGGCGCACGCGCGGATCAAGGCGGCGCCCGAGGCGACGGACGACAAGCCCGCGGCTCCGAAGGGCGGCAAGGCGAAGGCCTCGAAGGGCAAAGGCCGTGCGCCCGCGGTCAAGGGCCAGCCCAAGCCGTTCAAGAAGCGTCAGGGGCGCTAGCGGGCTCAGAGCTCGGTGACGACGCCCGCCTCGACGCGCCAGTGGCGGTCAGTCTGCACCGTCGTCAGCATTCGCCGGTCGTGCGTCACGAGCAGCAGGGTGCCGGTGTAGGACTCCAGCGCCTGCTCGAGCTGCTCGATGGCCGGCAGGTCGAGGTGGTTCGTCGGCTCGTCGAGCACCAGCAGGTTCACGCCCCGAGCCTGCAGGAGCGCCAGCCCTGCGCGCGTGCGCTCCCCGGGCGAGAGCTCGTCGACCGGCCGGTTCACGTGGTCGGCCTTGAGCCCGAACTTCGCGAGAAGCGTCCGCACGTCGCCCGACGCCATCTCGGGCACGTGCTCTTCGAACGCCTCGGCGAGCGGCCGGGCGCCCACCAGCAGTGACCGGGCCTGATCGATCTCGCCGACCTCCACGCTCGCACCCATGCTCGCGGTCCCCGACACCGGCTCCTGCCGCCCGAGAAGGGCACGCAGCAGGGTGGACTTCCCGGCGCCGTTCGGGCCGGTGATGCCGATCCGCTCCCCCGCGTTCACCTGCAGCGACACAGGCCCGAGCGTGAACGAGCCCTGCCGGAACACCGCAGCGCTGAGCGTGGAGACGACTGAGCTGGACCGCGGCGCGGCGCCGACGGTGAACTCGAGCTGCCACTCCTTGCGGGGCTCCTCGACCTCGTCCAGGCGCGCGATGCGGCTCTCCATCTGCCGCACCTTCTGCGCCTGCTTCTCGCTCGACTCGGTCGACGCCTTGCGCCGGACCTTGTCGTTGTCGGGGGCTTTCTTCATGGCGTTGCGGACACCCTGGCTCGACCACTCCCGCTGCGTACGTGCACGGGCGACGAGGTCGGCTTTCTTGTCGGCGAACTCGTCGTACTTCTCCCGCTGGTGGCGGCGCACCGTCGCGCGCTCCTCGAGGTACGAATCGTAGCCGCCGCCGTACACCCGGTTCGACGCCTGCGCGAGGTCGAGCTCGAGCACGCGGGTCACGCAGCGCGAGAGGAACTCGCGGTCGTGGCTCACGAGCACCACACCACCGCGCAGTCCGCGCACGAAGGCCTCCAGCCGTTCGAGCCCGTCGAGGTCGAGGTCGTTGGTGGGCTCGTCCAGCAGCACGATGTCGAATCGCGACAGCAGCAGCGCCGCGAGGCCCACGCGGGCCGCCTGGCCGCCCGACAGCGACGTCATGGGCGCCTCGCCGTCCACCTCGAGCCCGAGGTCGGCGAGCACGACGGGAAGCCGCTCATCCAGGTCGGCCGCGCCGCTGGCCAGCCACCGGTCGAGTGCGGCCGAGTACACGTCGGCGGGGTCGGGACCGCCGTCGGCCGGCGGTTCGGCGAGAGCGGATGCCGCGGCATCCATGTCCTTCGTCGCTTCGGCGCAGCCGGTGCGCCGCGCGATGTAGCCCGCGACTGACTCGCCTCCAACACGTTCGTGCTCCTGCGGCAGCCAGCCCACGAAGGCGTCGGCCGGAGCAAGGCGGATGGTGCCGGCCTGCGGCTCGTCGATGCCGGCCAGCAGGCGCAGCAGGGTGGACTTGCCCGCGCCGTTGGCTCCGACGACGCCGATGACGTCGCCGGGGGCCACGGTCAGGTCGAGCGAGTCGAAGAGCGTGCGGTGGCCGTGCCCTCCGGCCAGTCCCTGCACCACGAGGGTTGCTGTCATGACGAGGGGTCAGTCCCAGTCGAGGTATTCCTCGATGACGACGGCCGTCTCGATGGGATGCGTCGCCGGGAACTCGTGGTCGCCCCCGTGGATCGTCTTGATGCTGGCGCGCTCGGGCGCAGCCGCCTGCAGCAGCTCGCCCTGGGCAGGGGGCGTCACGATGTCTTCGGTTCCCTGGACGATCAGCACGGGGATCGCGGGGGCGAGCGGCACCTCGGTCTCCTCGACACCGAGCAGCAGCACGCCGTTGGCGCGGTCGGTGTGGGCCGCGGCGAAGGCCCGGGCGACCGTGCCGCCGAAGCCGTGGCCGCCGATCCACGCGTGGTCGAGCCCCAGGTGGTCGATGACGGCGACGGTCGCCTCGACGCGCTCGTCGAGGGTGCACTCATTCGAGTCGGCGCCCGTGCCGATGCGCACGATGTGGAACCCGGCTTCCTCGGCGAGGTAGTGCGCGACGACGCCGAGGGCATCGCCGTTCAGACCGCGCTCGGGGATGAGCACCAGCTTGACGGGGCCGTCGCCCTCCACGGCGTACGGCACGGCGCGGCCGTCGGGCTCGAAGATCTGGGTGTCGGTCATGCTCTGTTCCTTCGTGCCCGTCGTGTCAGACGTTGAACCGGAATTCGACCACGTCGCCGTCCTGCATGACGTAGTCCTTGCCCTCGAGGCGGGCTTTGCCCTTCGCACGCGCCTCGAGGATCGAGCCGGTCGCGACGAGGTCGTCGAACGAGATGACCTCGGCCTTGATGAAGCCCTTCTCGAAGTCGGTGTGGATGACGCCCGCGGCCTGCGGAGCCTTCCAGCCCTTGCCGATCGTCCACGCCCGCGCTTCCTTGGGCCCCGCGGTGAGGTAGGTCTGCAGTCCGAGGGTGTCGAAGCCGATGCGCGCGAGCTGGTTGAGGCCGGACTCGTCCTGCCCCGTCGACGCGAGCAGCTCGGCGGCGTCCTCGGGGTCGAGGTCGATCAGCTCCGACTCGATCTTGGCGTCGAGGAAGACGGCCTGTGCGGGAGCGACCAGAGCCTCGAGCTCTGCCTTGCGCGCGGCATCCGTCAGCACGGCCTCGTCCACGTTGAAGACGAAGATGAAGGGCTTCGCCGTGAGCAGGCCGAGCTCGCGGATCGGCTCGAGGTCGATCTTCGAGGCCGACAGCAGCTCACCGCGCTGCAGGGCGTCGCGGGCCTCGACGGCGGCGGCGAGCACGGAGGGGTCGAGCTTCTTGCCGCGCACCTCCTTCTCGTACCGCGTGATCGCCTTCTCGAGCGTCTCGAGGTCGGCGAGCTGCAGCTCGGCGTTGATGGTCTCCATGTCGTTCTTGGGGTCGACGGTGCCCTCGACGTGCACCACGTCGTCGTCGGCGAAGCCGCGGACGACCTGCGCGATGGCGTCTGCCTCACGGATGTTCGCGAGGAACTTGTTGCCGAGCCCCTCTCCCTCGCTGGCGCCGCGCACGATCCCGGCGATGTCGACGAACGACACCGCTGCGGGCAGGATGCGCTCGCTGTGGAAGATCTCGGCGAGCGTCTCGAGACGCGGGTCCGGGAGGTTCACGACCCCGACGTTGGGCTCGATCGTCGCGAACGGATAGTTCGCCGCGAGCACCGCGTTCTTGGTGAGGGCGTTGAACAGGGTGGACTTGCCGACGTTGGGCAGTCCGACGATTCCGATGGTGAGAGCCACGGGCACTCAGTCTACGTGGGGCAGGATGCCGCTCCCGCCGCCGCGGTCGTCAGTCGGGATCCACGCGCCAGCGCATCAGCACGTTGCCGGAGCTCTCCCATACACGCGTCTCGAGGAGCTTGAGCGCGACGGGTGGCCGCGAGTCGAACAGCGGCACACCCGACCCCGCGATCAACGGGAACGTCACGAGGTGCAGCTCATCGACGAGTCCCGCGTGCATCAGGTCGTTCCACAGCACCCGCCCCAGCAGGATCAGGATGCCGCGCCCCTCCCCCTCTTTCAGCCTCGCCACCTCGGCCCGGGCGTCGCCGACGCGCACGATCCGCACGTTTTCGTACGGTGCCACGTCCTGATCGGTGATCGTGTCCGAGACGACGAGCTTCTCCACGCCGAGGATCAGCTCGGCGAACCGGCGCCGGATGTCCGTGGCGCCCGGGTCCGTCCTCACTCCGGTCCAGTACTCGAGGTTTCCGAGCGCGGAGCGCCGGCCTGAGAGCAGGAGAGTGTCGGACGCCTGCAGCAGCCCCGTCGTGTACTGGTCGAAGGAGTCGGCGCCCGCGTAGTCGGTGTGCTGGTGTTCGAAGAACGACACGATGTCGTGGTCGTCGTCCTCGTATCGGCCGTCGACGGTGACGAAGTTGCAGACGGTGAGCGCGCGCATCCCGTCACGCTAGCGTGGGCGCCCGACCTACGGACGGATGCCGCGGAACGCCTCCGTGCGATACGGCAGGTCGACGACCTCGACGCCGTCCTCGACCCGGCAGCTGCGGTCGAACAGCACCTCGACCTCGAAGAGGATCCGGTCGCGGTCCCCCGGCGCGGCCGTGATCACATAGCTGCGCGAGGCGACCATGTCGAGCAGCTCGGCGCGGCCCATCGTGCGCGTCCAGTGCCAGGTGCGGGCCTCGAGGTCGCCGAACGGCTCCCCCACCATCGGGCCGCCGTCGGCGATGAGGCGCTCCGCGGTGCTGGCGTGCATCACCGCGGTGAGACCCCGGGCGAACGCATCGGACTCGTCGCGGATGTTCCATATGAGCCCGAGCACTCCGCCCGGCCGCAGCACCCGCCCGGCCTCCGCCGCGGCCTTCTCGGCGTCGACCCAGTGCCACGCCTGGCCGAGGACGACGGCGTCGACGGACGCGTCGGGCAGCGGCATCCGCTCTGCACTTCCCACGAAGGTGGGGACGCCGCGCACGTTGGCGCGCAGCGCCGCGAGCATCTGGACGTCGGGGTCGACGGCCACCACGTCGGCTCCGAGCTCGACGATCGTCCGGGTGAGCTTGCCCGTGCCGGCCCCGACGTCGGCGACGCGCACCGCGTGCGCCTCGCGCCGCGCGGGGCTGAGTAGCCACTCCACGGCCTCGCGCGGATACTCCGGCCGGCCGGATTCGTAGGCGCTCGCGGCCGCTCCGAACGAGGTCGACATCTCTTCGCGGTCTGCCACGATCCGAGCCTAGGCCGATCGTGTGCGGCGCGCCTCGGCACGGGTGGGCGATGCCCGGGTGAGTCTGGGCACGTGCCACTGGAATTCACCGCGATCGACTTCGAGACGGCGAACTCCAGCACTGCGTCGGCGTGCGCGGTCGGCCTGGTCCGCGTGCGCGACGGCGAGATCGTCGCCCAGACGGGGTGGCTCATCCAGCCGCCCGTTCCGCACGACCGCTTCTTCGAGCTGAACACCCGCATCCACGGGATCACCGCCGAGGACGTGATCGGCGCTCCGACCTGGAGCGCCCAGCTGCCCGACATCGCCGCCTTCGTCGGCCAGGACGTGCTCGTCGCCCACAACGCCGGCTTCGACATGGCCGTGATCAAGCGCGCGTGCGAGGCGACCGCAGACCTCACGCCCCCCTATCGCTACGCCTGCAGCCTTCAGGTGGCACGCCGCGTGTACCAGCTCGAGTCGTACCGCCTGCCGTTCGTCGCCGCCGAGGCCGGCTTCGCAGAGTTCGCCCACCACAACGCGACCGCCGACGCCCTCGCGTGCGCCCACGTCATGATCGACGCCGCCCGGCGCCTCGGCGCCGAGGACATCGACGCGCTCGCCCTGGCTGCCGGCGTGCGCGTGTCTCAGGTCGCCGTCGCCGACCTTCCCGAGCCCACGTTCGCCGTCGCCTGACGACGGGTCCGAGCCTGGGTCCGGCGACGGGATGTCGGAAGCCCCCGGCATCCTGATCCCATGGACGCACTCCTGATCTCCGTCATCGCGCTGGCGACGCTGTTCCTCGGCGCTCTGGCGGGCTGGGCGGCCGGTCTCGCCCGCGGCAGCGCTCGCGCCGCCCGGCAGCACGCCGACCTGCAGGCCCGTCTCGCCGCAGCCGAGGCGACCCGGCACGGGGTGCAGGCGCAGCTCGAGCACCAGCAGCTCCTCTATCGCGAGCTCGCCGCTCAGGCCCGGCACGACCAGGCCTCGCGCGAGGAGCGCGAACGGCGCGAGCAGTCGGTGCTGCGCGCCCTGGCGCCGGTGCACGAAACGCTGGTGGCGATGCAGACCAAGGTCGGCGAGCTCGAACGCGAGCGCCACACGCAGTACGGCACGCTCGCCGAGCAGCTCCGGCGCGCCCACGAGTCCGACGAGGCCCTGCGGGCGACGACCGAGTCGCTGGCCGGCGCGCTGCGCTCCGGGGCCACGCGGGGCGTCTGGGGCGAGACCCAGCTGCGCCGCGTGGTCGAGGCCGCCGGCCTCACGCGGTACGTCGACTTCGATCTGCAGGCTTCGCTGATCTCGGATGCCGGAGCCGGCCGCCCCGACATGGTGATCCGCCTCCCCGGCGACAAGGCGATCGCCGTCGACGCGAAGGTCCCGCTCGACGCGTACCTCGAGGCGAGCGCCATCCCGTTCACGGCGCAGGGCTCCGAGGCGGGCAGGCGCCGCGCGCTCCTCGACAAGCACGTCAAGGCGGTGCGGGCGCACGTCGATGCTCTCGCCAAGAAGGCGTACTGGTCAGGGCTGCCGTCGAGCCCCGAGTTCGTCGTGTGCTTCCTGCCCAGCGAGTCGCTGCTGGCCGCTGCGCTCGAAGAGGACCCGTCGCTGCTCGACTACGCCTTCGGCAAGCGGGTCGCGCTGGCCTCGCCCGTGAACCTCTGGGCCGTGCTCAAGACGGTCGCCTACGCGTGGACGCAGCAGGACGTCTCCGCCGAAGCGCGCACGCTCTTCGACCTGGGCAACCAGCTGTACGAGCGCCTCGGCTCGCTCGCCGGGCACGCGGACGACCTGCGTCGCGCGATCGAGCGCACCGTCGACAGCTACAACCGCTTCGCCGGCTCGCTGGAGTCGCGGGTGCTGGTGAGCGCCCGTCGATTCCCGGGCATCGACGCGACCAAACTCGACGCGGTCAGCGAGCCCGCCACGATCGAGAAGTCACCGAGACGCCTCACCGCGCCGGAGTTCCTCGACGAGACCCTGGCGCTCGACACGGCCACGACGGAGTCCGAAGAGGCTGCGGCGAGCGCCGACCTCGGAGACCTGCGCGCGCGGATCGCCCCGGTTCAGGACTAGCCCGTCGGCCTCGAGTCCGGCGCTCAGGCGCCGCCGGGAACGAAGCTCAGCAGGGCGATGACAGCGAGCGAGACGCCGACGAAGGCGCCGACCATCCACCACGCGCTGACCTCGTGGCCCTCCTCGCGACGCACGCGCAGCAGGACGTCAGGACGCCGCGACGGATCGACGGCGTTGGTGACGACTGCGTTCTTGACCACGGCGTGCGCACCGGTCTGGGGCGACGAACCGCCCACCTGTCCGGACATCGAAAACTCCCTCGCATCGGAAACACGAGTCGGCGTCGACCCTCGTCCGATTCTGCCAGAGTTCCCTCACAGGGTCGTCACGAAACGGCCACAACGCAGCCACGCGGTCGTGGTCAGCGCCGGTTCGCGCCGGTCAGAGCCACTTCGAGACGAGGTGCTCCGACGAGACCCGTCGCAGCGTGCCCGATGCGCCGCGCAGCACGACGCTCTCGGTGTAGACGTACCCGCCCTCGCGGCGCACGCCGGCGACGAGCTGCCCGTCCGTCACACCGGTCGCGACGAAGATCGTGTTGCTGCCTCTGACCAGTTCGTCGGCCTCGTACACGTGCCCGTCGAGCTTGAGTCCGGCGTCGATGCCCTTCTGCTTCTCGTCGTCATCCCGCGGCCACAGCCGCCCCTGGATGTGACCGCCCAGCGCCTTGATCGCGCACGCCGTCACGATGCCCTCCGGGCTGCCGCCCACCCCGACGCACATGTCGGTGCGGGCGTTGTGGCGCGCGGCGTTGATGCCACCGGCGACGTCGCCGTCGCTCATGAGGCGCGTCCCGGCGCCCGCCTCGCGGATCTCCTCGATCAGCTGGTCGTGGCGCGGACGGTGCAGCACCGAGACCACGATCTCGTCCACGGGCTTTCCGAGCGCCTTGGCCAGGCGGCGGATGTTCTCGCCGATGGGCAGCCGGATGTCGACGACGCCGACACCGGCAGGACCAGTGACGAGCTTGTCCATGTAGAACACGGTGGAAGCGTCGAGCATCGTGCCGTGGTCCGACACCGCGATCACCGACAGCGCGTTGTTGCGGCCCGCGGCCGTCAGCGAGGTTCCGTCGATCGGGTCGACGGCCACGTCGGCGCGAGGGCCGCGGCCGTTGCCGACCTTCTCGCCGTTGTAGAGCATGGGCGCTTCATCCTTCTCGCCCTCGCCGATGACGATGGTGCCGTCGAAGTTCACCGTGGTGAAGAACGCACGCATCGCGTCGACCGCCGCGCCGTCGGCCTGCTCCTTCGCACCGCGCCCGATGAAGGGCACAGCGCGGATGGCTGCGGCTTCGGTCGCGCGCACGAGTTCCAGCGCGAGGTTGCGGTCGGGGTGGAGGGGACTCATGTCCGCTGTCAGGCTCACCATGTCGTCACTCTAACCAGGGTCCTCCACGGGGGTCAGGGGTTTCCGCCCACATGACACGAAGGAATCGCCTTTCTTTCACCAGCGGCAGATCCCCCACCCGACGGAGCCGTCGGTCGCCGGCCGCCCGGTAACCGAACCTGCGCCGTTCGCTAGGCTCGTTCCCGACGAACTTCTCCGATCACACCCGAGCAGAACCAGAACTAGGGAGCACTCATGCCCGTCGCCACCCCGGAACAATATGCCGAGATGCTTGACCGCGCGAAGGCGGGAGGCTTCGCGTACCCCGCGATCAACGCCGCCAGCTCGCAGTCGGTCAACGCCGTCCTCCAGGGCCTGACTGAAGCCGGCTCGGACGGCATCATCCAGGTCACCACCGGTGGCGCCGACTACTTCGCCGGCCACACCGTCAAGGCCCGCTCGACCGGCGCCCTCGCGTTCGCCGCCTACGTGCACGAGGTCGCCAAGAGCTACCCGATCACGGTCGCGCTGCACACCGACCACTGCCCCAAGCCCGCACTGGACGACTTCCTGCTGCCGCTCATCGCGGCATCCGAGTCGGTCGTGGCCGACGGCGGCAACCCGATCTTCCAGTCGCACATGTGGGACGGCTCGGCTGTGCCGCTGGCCGAGAACATCGAGATCGCGAAGCAGATCCTCCCCCGTATGAAGGCGATCAACTCCATCCTCGAGGTCGAGATCGGCGTCGTCGGCGGCGAAGAGGACGGCGTCGAGCACGAGGGCACGAACGACGCCCTCTACACGACCACCGGCGATGTCGCCCAGGTCGTCGAGGCGCTCGGCCTGGGTGACCAGGGTCGCTGGATCGCCGCGCTCACCTTCGGCAACGTGCACGGCGTCTACAAGCCGGGCAACGTCAAGCTCAAGCCCGAGCTGCTCGGCGAGATCCAGGAGGGCATCGCCGCCAAGTTCGGCACCGGCCCGAAGCCGCTGGACCTCGTCTTCCACGGCGGCAGCGGCTCGACCGACGAGGAGATCGCCCTCGCGGTCGCCAACGGCGTCGTGAAGATGAACATCGACACCGACACCCAGTACGCGTTCACGCGCTCGGTGGCCGGCTTCATGTTCGCCAACTACGACGGCGTTCTCAAGGTCGACGGCGAAGTGGGCAACAAGAAGGCCTACGACCCGCGCGCGTGGGGCAAGATCGCCGAGTCGGCGATGGCCGCCCGCGTGGCGGAGTCGACCCGCCAGCTCGGCTCGCACGGCAAGAGCCTCGCGGCCTGACACCCGGCAGCGAACCGCTCAGAACGGCTCAGTACGTCGGATGCCCCGGCACCCGCCCCCGCGAGGGGCGCGGTGCCGGGGCATCCGTCGTTCCCGGCTCACAGGCCGCGATAGATCTCGAGAAGGGTCGGCGCGCCCTCGGGGCGCAGCAGCACGGTGATTTCGTCGCCCGCGCTGACGCGGCCCGACTGCACGACCTTGAGGTACGGACCGAGGCGCCGGGCGTCGGAGAAGCGACGAACCCAGCCCCGCTCGTCATCGCCGCCCACCCAGCGGGCGAACGTCTGGCACGGAGTGCGCGGCATCGTGACCTCCACCTCGACGCGGTCGCCGATGCGCCAGCGCTCGCCGACGAGCGCCGCGTTCACATCGATGCCCTCGGTGAGCAGGTTCTCGCCGAAGAACCCCGGTGCCAGCGGTCGGCCGAGCTCGCGCTCCCAGAACGCGGCGTCCTCGGAGGCGTAGGCGTACAGCGCCTTGTCCGGTCCGCCATGGTGCTTCCGGTTCGCCTGGACGTCGGCGTGCACCCCGTACTCACCGACGTGAACCGGTCCCTCGACCGGCCGCTTGTCGATGGCGGTGATGCCGACGGATCCGGCATCGCGACGCAGTTCGTGGACGGCGCAGACGGCGACGAGACGGGGCATCTCGTCATCTTATTCAGCCCAGGCTGCCGACCAGGATGTCGCGGACCGCGGGATCGTTCATGAGCGGCACCAGGACGAGGGTCGCGGAGATGAACGTGAACACGATTCCGCCGACCAGCGGAATCCACCACGACAGACGCCCGCGCCTCATGCGCGCCCACGACAGCGCGGCCGTGATGAGCCAGCCGAAGATCTGCACGAGCGCGGCGGCCATCCCCCACGGCTTGGCCGCCTCGGGGTCGGTCAGCGTCGCCTCGACGCCGAGCATGTCGAACATCGTCTGGGCGTACGCGACGTAGCCCCACAGCGCAGGCACGATCGAGACGACGTTGATCAGGCCGTAGACCAGCAGGGCGAAGGTCACGATGCGGTCGATCATGCGCGGCCGCGAACCCGTCGCCGCGTCGGGCAGCGCAGTCGCGGGCGCAGCCGGCGCCTCGGCCACCGCTTCTCCGGTCTCGAGCGCCCAGGTCACGTCGGGCTGCTTGATGCGGGCGCGCTGCTCTTCGGGCGAGGCGTACTCGCCGTACTGCGGGCGCGGACGCGCGTCGCCGGCGGGCGCCGTGCCCTCGACACCGGTCATGCGCTGACCCGTCCGCCCAGAGCGCGGTCGTCGCGGTTGCCCGCGGCATCCGTCCGCAGCTCCTTGGGGAGCGAGAACTGCAGGTCCTCCTCGGCGGTGCGCACCTCTTCGACGTCGAGGTAGCCGGCGGAGGCGAGGTCTTCGAGCACCTGCTGCACGAGCACGTCGGGCACGGAGGCGCCGCTCGTGACACCCACGGTCTCGACGCCCTCGAGCCAGGCCTGCTCGACCTCGTCGGCGTAGTCGACCCGGTACGCGGCCTTGGCGCCGTACTCGAGCGCGACCTCGACCAGGCGCACGCTGTTGGACGAGTTCGCCGAGCCGACCACGATCACGAGGTCGGCGTCCTTCGCGACCTTCTTGATGGCGACCTGGCGGTTCTGCGTGGCGTAGCAGATGTCGTCCGAGGGCGGGTCCTGCAGCTGCGGGAACCGCACGCGCAGACGACGCACCGTCTCCATCGTCTCGTCGACCGAGAGCGTCGTCTGCGACAGCCAGACCACCTTCGACGGGTCGCGCACCTCGATGGTGTCGGCCTCGTCGGGAGAGTTCACGATCGTGACGTGATCGGGCGCCTCGCCGGCGGTGCCCTCGACCTCCTCGTGACCGGCGTGGCCGATCAGCAGGATCTCGAAGTCGTCGCGGGCGAAGCGCACGGCCTCGCGGTGCACCTTGGTCACGAGCGGGCAGGTGGCATCGATCGCCTGGAGGTTGCGATCGGCCGCCTCGTTCACGACCGCCGGCGAGACCCCGTGCGCGCTGAAGACGACGTGGGCGCCCTCGGGCACCTCGTCGACCTCCTCGACGAAGATCGCGCCCTTGGCCTCGAGCTCGGTGACGACGTGGATGTTGTGCACGATCTGCTTGCGCACATAGACCGGGGCGCCGAAGCGCTCGAGCGCCTTCTCGACGGCGATCACGGCGCGGTCCACCCCCGCGCAGTAGCCGCGGGGCGAAGCGAGCAGCACCCGCTTCTGTCCCTGGACGGGGATATCCTGGAGGCGTTCGCGCCGCCGCGGGACGCGGGGAACGGGCATACTCACAGGTCGGCTGCCCACGGTGCTGGTGCTCACCCGACGATTCTACGGGCGGCCCCCTGAGCGCGGGCCGAGCACCCGCCCCGCACGACCGACCCGCGCGCTCATCCAGCCGACAGCCGAGACCGACGGAGCCGCATGACGACCTTCCAGCCCGAGCATGTCGCCGGCGAGGCCCCGCCGCCGGACTCGGTGCGTCCGAAGGACTCCTCTCCTCAGACGCCGACCTCGGTGTCTCGCCTGAACGAGACGATCCGCGGGTTCATCCAGACCTGGGGATCCGTGTGGGTCGAGGGCGAGATCACCTCGTGGAACACCCGCGGCGGCAACGTGTTCGGCCGCCTCAAGGACAACGTCGCCGACGCGACGATCTCGTTCCGCATCTGGTCGTCCACGCGCGACCGCCTGCCCACCGACCTCAAGGTCGGCGACCACGTCGTCGCGTGCGTCAAGGCGGACTTCTTCGCCAAGTCGGGCGACTTCAGCTTCGGCGTCTCGGCGATGAAGCACGTCGGCCTCGGCGACCAGCTCGAGCGGCTCGAGCGCCTGCGCGCCCAGCTGCGCGCCGAGGGCCTGTTCGACCCGTCGCGCAAGAAGCCCCTGCCCTTCCTCCCCCACACCATCGGGCTCATCACGGGCGAGAATTCGGATGCCGAGAAGGACGTCCACCGCAACTCCGAGCTGCGCTGGCCGCAGGTGCGATTCCGCACCAAGTACGCCGCGGTGCAGGGCGACCGGTGCGTCCCCGAGACGATCGCCGCGCTCAAGGCGCTCGACGCCGCGCCCGACGTGGACGTCATCATCATCGCGCGCGGCGGCGGCGACCCGCAGACCCTGCTCGGCTTCAGCGACGAGCGCCTCGTGCGCGCGGTGGCCGCGGCATCCACTCCCGTCGTCAGTGCGATCGGCCACGAGAACGACCGCCCGCTGCTCGACGATGTCGCGGACCTGCGCGCCTCGACCCCCACGGACGCCGCCAAGCGGGTGGTGCCCGATGTCGCGGAGCAGCGTGCGCTCGTCGCGCAGCTGCGCTCGCGCCTGACCTCCCGCCTCACCCAGCGCCTGACCCACGACATCGGTCAGCTCGAGCAGCTGCGCTCGCGTCCCGTGCTGCGCACGCCCGACACGATCGTCGCCGCGAGGGCGCAGGAGGTCGAGCTGCTGGTCGGACGCGGCCGGGCGCGCATCGACCGCACGATCGAGTCGCACACGCGCCGGACGGCCGAGCTGGGGGCGACGCTGCGCGCCCTGTCCCCCGCGTCGACGCTCGCGCGCGGTTACGCGATCGCGCACCTCGCCGACGGCGTGATCGTCCGCGACGCCGCGCAGGCACCGGCATCCGCGCCGGTGATCGTCACCGTCGGGCGCGGCTCGTTCGCGGCTCACTCGGAGGGCGAGATCGCCGAATCCGCCGCCGGCCCGGCAGCCTCGGACCCCGCGGGCGACGTCCCCGCGCCGAACTAAGATGGACGGTATGACCGAGTCGAGGCAGGCCGCCCCCGACGTCGCCGCCCTCTCGTTCGAGCAGGCGCGCGACGAGCTCGTGCGCGTGGTCGCAGAGCTCGAGCAGGGCGCGCCGACCCTCGAGCAGTCGCTGGCCCTGTGGGAGCGCGGTGAGGCCCTGGCCGCTCGCTGCGACGAGTGGCTGCTCGGCGCCAAGCGCCGCCTCGACGCCGCCCGCTCGTCCGCCGAGACCGGCGCCGCCGAGGGCGCATGATGGCGAAGTCGCCCCGCATCGTCGCCGAGCTCGGCCGCCCGGAGACTCCCGGCGAGACGGCTGAGCGCAAGGCCGAGTCCTCGCGGGTCCACCGCGAGAGCCAGAACACGCGCAACCTGATCGCGGCGCTGATCGTGACCATCGCCGTCGTGATCGTCATCATCTTCGCCGTGCCGCGCGGCACGCCGCCCGAGCAGGAGCCCATCGACGTCGCCGCCGTCGCCGAGCAGGTCGCGTCGGCCGAGGGCCGGCCGATCATCGCACCCGACGCCCCCGACGACTGGCGGGTCAACGTCGCCCGAGTCGAAGGCGACGGCCCCCGCGCCTGGACGATCGTCTACGCCGCCGACACCTGGTTCCTCCGCGTCGCGCAGGGCTTCGACGCCGATCCGGCATGGCCGACGCGCATGCTCTCGGGCGCCAGCGTCGACGGCACCGTGACGGTCGACGGCGTCACGTGGGACCGCTACGACATCCCCGACCCCTCGCGGGCGGGCAACGTGTCCGCAGCCCTGGCCACGCAGGCCGGCGACGACACGATCCTGATCTACGGCAAGGCAGACGAGAAGGTGCTCGAGGAGGCCGCGTCCGCCGTCGCGGCGCAGATCCTCGAGCTGCGCAAGGAGGCCGAGTGAGCGAGCACCCCTCGCCCCGCAAGGTGTGGCACGAGATGGTCCGGGGCAACGAGCGGTTCATCGCGGGCGCACCGAAGCACCCCCGCCAGGACGTCGAGCGGCGCAACGACCTGGCCACCGGCCAGCGGCCGCGCGCGGCGCTGTTCGGCTGCTCCGACTCCCGCCTGGCCGCTGAGATCATCTTCGACCAGGGGCTCGGCGACCTCTTCGTGGTGCGCAACGCCGGACAGGTCATCTCGGACTCCGTCATCGGCAGCCTCGAGTACGCCGTCGCGGTCCTCGAGGTGCCGCTGATCATCGTGCTCGGCCACGACGAGTGCGGCGCCGTCAGCGCCGCGATCGAGAGCACGAGAGCGGATGCCCCGGCCCTCCCGCCGCACATCTGGAAGCTCATCGCCCCCATCGTTCCCGCCGTCCGGCGCGTCCAGCGTCAGGGCACGGTCGAGGGTGTTCCGCCGGTGACGATCGATCACGAGCAGGTCGTCCGCGAGCACTTGCGCGACACCGTGGGCGAGCTGCTGCACTCGTCCGAGCTCATCAGCGACGCGGTGGCCGAGGGCCGCCTGGCGATCGTGGGCGCCAACTACCGACTCGCCGAAGGCACTGCTGTCCCCGACCTCATCGTCGGCGACGTGCCCGCGGGCAACTGACACACATTCGCACTGTACGGAGGAACAACGACGTGACCGACACCGAGTACCGCATCGAACACGACACCATGGGCGAAGTGCGCGTGCCCAAGAACGCGCTCTATGCCGCGCAGACGCAGCGCGCCGTAGAGAACTTCCCGATCTCGGGCGACCCCCTCGAGCCGGCCCAGATCGTCGCACTGGCGCGGATCAAGAAGGCCGCCGCCCTGGCCAACAAGGAGCTCGGCACGCTCGAGGGCGAGATCGCCGACGCGATCGCGCGCGCCGCGGACCGGATCATCGCCGGCGAGCACGCCGATCAGTTCCCGATCGACGTCTACCAGACCGGCAGCGGCACCTCGTCGAACATGAACATGAACGAGGTGCTCGCCACGCTCGCGACGCAGGACCTCGGCCGGACCGTGCACCCGAACGATCATGTCAACGCGTCGCAGTCCTCGAACGACGTCTTTCCCACCTCCGTGCACATCGCCGTGACCCAGGAGCTCATCGACGACCTCATTCCCGCGCTCGACCACCTCGCGGTCGCGCTCGAGGCCAAGGCCGAGGCATGGAAGTCGGTCGTGAAGTCCGGCCGCACGCACCTGATGGACGCGACCCCGGTCACGCTCGGCCAGGAGTTCGGCGGCTACGCCCGCCAGATGCGCCTGGGCATCGAGCGCGTGCAGTCCGTGCTCGCCCGCGTCGCCGAGGTGCCGCTGGGCGGCACCGCTGTCGGCACCGGCATCAACACCCCGCTGGGCTTCCCGCAGAAGGTCATCCAGCTCATCGTCGAGGACACCGAGCTGCCCATCACCGAGGCGAAGGACCACTTCGAGGCCCAGGCCAACCGTGACGGGCTGGTCGAAGCATCCGGCGCCCTGCGCACCATCGCGGTCTCGCTCACCAAGATCAACAACGACATCCGGTGGATGGGCTCCGGCCCGAACACCGGCCTCGGCGAACTCCACATCCCCGACCTGCAGCCCGGCTCCTCCATCATGCCCGGCAAGGTCAACCCGGTGGTGCCCGAGGCGACGCTCATGGTGTGCGCCCGCGTCATCGGCAACGACGCCACGGTCGCCTGGGCCGGCGCGTCGGGCTCGTTCGAGCTCAACGTCGCGATCCCCGTCATGGGCACCGCCGTGCTCGAGTCGATCAGCCTGCTCGCGAACGCCTCGCGCCTGCTCGCCGACAAGACGATCGACGGCCTCGAGGCCAACGTCGAGCGCGCCGCCGCCTACGCAGGGATGTCGCCGTCCATCGTCACGCCGCTGAACAAGCTGATCGGCTACGAGGCCGCGGCCAAGATCGCCAAGCACTCGGTGTCGCAGGGCATCACCGTGCGGGAGGCCGTCATCGACCTCGGTTACGTCGATCGCGGCGAGCTCACGCTCGAGCAGCTGGACGAGAAGCTCGACCTGCTCTCGATGACGCACCCGGGCTGATCGCAGCGCCCGTGCCGCCGGAGGCCTCCCGGCAGGATAATCAGGGGATGACCCGTTCGTCGCGGCCGATCCCGGCCCAGGTGAGGATCCTCGCTGCGATCCTCGCCGTGGCGTGCGTGGGACTGGCGATCGTCGGCAGCGTGACCTTCCTGGTGCAGCGCGAACGGGTGCTCGCCGAGGTCGACCAGCGGCTCGAGACGCAGGTCGAGAGCCTGCAGACGGTCGCATCGGGCGCGTCGACGCCCGCCGCAGACGATGTGGGGGCGGCGACGGCCAGCGAGACGCTGGACATCGACCGCTACGAATCGGTCGCCGAGTACCTGCACGATGCCGTCGCGCGGCTGGTTCCGGGGCGCAACGAGGCCTCGGTCGCGATCATCGACGGAACGGCGCGCTACAAGCCCGCGACCCTGTCGGGATTCGACATCTCCGACGACGCGGCACTCATCGAGCGGGCCGTCCGCGACACCGCCGACGGCGAGACGCGCATCGGCACGGCCGTCACCGACGACGGCTCGCTACGGTACATCGCGATCCCGGTCGAGATGGAGGAAGACGGTCAGTCCGGCGTCTACGTGCGCGCCGTCAACCTCGGCGCCGAGCTCGAGCCGGTGACCGCTGCGATGGCGACCTACGTGCTGGCCGCCCTGGTGGTCTTGGTGGCGATCGGGTTCGTCGGATGGTTCGTGACCGGCCGGCTCCTCTCCCCCATCCGCCTCATGCGCGAGACCGCCGACGCCATCTCGATCACCGACCTCTCTCCGCGCCTGTCCACGCAGGGCAACGACGACATCTCCGACCTCTCGCGCACCGTGAACTCGATGCTGGACCGCATCGAAGGCTCCGTCGACGTGCAGCGCCAGCTCCTGGACGACGTGCGCCACGAGCTCAAGACGCCCATCACGATCGTGCGCGGCCATCTCGAGCTCATGGATCCGCGCGACGCCGGCGACGCCGCCTCGGCGCGCGAGATCGGCATCGCCGAACTCGACCGGCTCGCACGCCTGGTGGAGGACATCGACCTGCTGGCCGCGGCCGAGGCGGACTCCTACGCCGTCAGCGATGTCGACCTCGAGTCGCTCACCGCCCGCGTCGGCGAGCTCGTCGCGGTGATCCCCGGGCACACGTGGAGCGTCGAGGCGCACGCGCAGGGCGTGGTGCGCGGCGATCCCGACCGGCTCCTGCAGGCTTGGCTGCAGCTCGCCGACAACGCGGCCAAGTACACCGCCGTGGGCGCGCCCATCGAAATCGGCAGCACGCTGGCAGCCGACGGCGCCCATCTGTGGGTCCGGGACCACGGGCCCGGCATCCCTCCCGCTTCCCGACATCGCATCTTCCGGCGCTTCGACCGCGCCGAGGGCAAGCGGTCGGTCGGAGGGTCGGGCCTCGGCCTCGCCATCGTCGATGCGATCGCCAAGGGCCACGGGGGCTCGTGCACGGTGACCGACACACCCGGCGGCGGCGCGACCTTCACCATCCATCTCCCCCCGACCGCCGCCGAGCTCCCGGCACCGGTGCGGGCGGGCGACGTCCTGCAACGAGAGGCGAAGGCATGACCAAGATCCTCATCGTCGAAGATGAGCCGCGCATCGCCTCCTTCGTGAGCCGCGGCCTCGAGAACGCGGGGTACGAGACCGTCGTGATCGAGGACGGCGCCGCAGGCCTCGCCGCCGCACTGCGCGGCGATGCCGACCTCGTGCTGCTCGATGTCGGACTGCCCACGATGGACGGCTTCGAGGTGCTGCGCGAGCTCCGGTCACGCGGCTCGGCCGTGCCGGTGATCATGCTCACCGCCCGTTCGAGCACGCGTGACACCGTCGAGGGCCTCGACTCGGGTGCGAACGACTACATGCCGAAGCCGTTCACCTTCGAGGAGCTGCTCGCCCGGGTGCGCTCACGGCTGCGCGAGACCAGCCCCGCGATCGGGGTGTCGGTCTCGCACGGCAACGTGATGCTCGACATCCTGGCCCGACGCGCCACGGTCGACGACCGCGAGGTCGACCTGTCCGCCCGAGAGTTCGCGCTGGCGGAGCAGTTCCTGCGCAACCCCGGACGCGTGCTCAGCCGCGAACTCCTGCTCAGCCGCGTCTGGGGCCTGGACTTCGATCCGGGCTCGAACGTGGTCGACGTGTACGTGCGGTATCTCCGCGGCAAGCTCGGCCCGGAGCACATCGTCACCGTTCGCGGCGCCGGCTACCGCTGGGAGTGACCTCGCCCACGAGGAAGCCCCCGGCGGTGGGGGCCGCCGGGGGCTGGGAACAGCCGGAGTGGGGGCTCCGGCCGATCACCGATCGCGTCGCTCCGCGGAGTCGCGGGATCGGTCGTCTTTCTTGGCCTGCCCGGGTGGCACGGGCTTCACCGGTGCCTCCGAGATCGCCATCCTCCGGCCGGAATCGTCGGAGCCCTGCAGCTCGGCCTCGCCAGGGGCTTTCGGGTCCGTGCCGCCGCCGGGGCGCTGCTGCTGGTCTCCCGGGCCCTGCCCTGGCGCATCCGGTTTGCCGGGCGGGACGTCAGGCTTGCCGGGCGGGACAGCCGGCGTCCCGGGCCCCGCGCCGTCAGGCGTCTCAGCAGCCGGAGCATCGGCGGACAGGGATGTCTCGTCACCGCCGGCGTTGAGG
The DNA here is from genome assembly GCF_001427145.1 of Microbacterium sp. Root166. Classification (GTDB taxonomy): domain Bacteria; phylum Actinomycetota; class Actinomycetes; order Actinomycetales; family Microbacteriaceae; genus Microbacterium. The sequence goes on along the minus strand of NZ_LMGL01000003.1, from coordinate 464,768 downwards.
ACCTCGGGGGCGGGCGCCTCCACCGTGACCGCGATCGGCGCCGGCGTCGGAACCTGCTGGCCCGCGTCTGCGAGGGGACGCGTCGGCGAAGTCTCGCCCGATGAGGGAACGGTGATCCGAGGAGCCGTCACCGGCGTCGCCGGAGAGTCGGCGAGCGCGACGGAGTTCGTGAAGGCCACGGCGCAGACGACAGCGATACTGGCCATGACCGTACCGGCCCCGCCGATCGCGAGTCGCGCGCGCCCTTCCACCGCTCTGCCATCCTCACCGTTGCCGAATCGCACCTCATCCATCGTGACAGAGTCGGAGCCGTCACTGGCCTGCCCGGCATGAGACTCTTCTCATTCCCGGCGGCCCGGATATGCGCGACGAGCATGCCGAAGGGGCCGGGATGCGGCATCCCGGCCCCTTCGGATGATCAGGCGAGCTCGCCCGCCTCGAGCAGTTCCGTCACCAGTGCGGCGATCGCCGAGCGCTCGGAGCGCATCAGCGTCACGTGCCCGAACAGGCTGTGGTTCTTCAGCGTCTCGATGACCGAGGCGACGCCGTCGTGGCGGCCGACCCGGAGGTTGTCACGCTGACCGACGTCGTGGGTGAGCACAACCCGCGAGTTCTGCCCGATGCGGCTGAGGACGGTGAGAAGAACGTTGCGCTCGAGCGACTGCGCCTCGTCGACGATCACGAACGCGTCGTGCAGCGAGCGACCGCGGATGTGCGTGAGCGGCAGCACCTCGAGCAGCCCGCGCTCGACGACCTCTTCGAGCACGTTGGAGGAGACCACCGAGCCGAGGGTGTCGAAGACCGCCTGACCCCACGGGCCCATCTTCTCCTGCGCGTCGCCGGGCAGGTAACCGAGCTCCTGACCGCCCACCGCGAACAGCGGACGGAACACGATGATCTTGCGCTGCTGCTGCCGCTCGAGCACCGCGTCCAGCGCCGCGCACAGGGCGAGGGCCGACTTGCCGGTGCCGGCGCGCCCGCCGAGCGAGACGATGCCGACCTCCGGGTCCAGCAGCAGGTCGATCGCGATGCGCTGCTCGGCCGAGCGTCCGTGGAGTCCGAAGACCTCGCGGTCGCCGCGGACGAGCTTGAACTCGCCGTCGCCGATCACGCGACCCAGCGCCGAGCCCCGCTCGGAATGGATGATGAGCCCGGTGTTGACCGGCATCCCGCGCACGTCCTCGCTGCTGGCGACCTCGCTCTCGTACAGATCGCTGATGTCGTCGCCCGATACGTCGATCGTGGCGATGCCGGTCCAGCCGGAGTCCACGGCCTGCTCGGCCAGGTACTCCTCGGCGCTGACGCCGAGTGAGGCGGCCTTCACGCGCATCGGGAGGTCCTTGGAGACGACGGTGACCTCTTGGCCGTCCGAAGCGAGATGCATGGCGACCGCGAGGATGCGGCTGTCGTTGTCGCCGAGCCGCATGCCGGACGGGAGGACCGAGGCGTCGGTGTTGTTGAGCTCCACGCGCAGCGTGCCGCCTTCGCCCACCGGCACCGGGAAGTCGAGGCGACCGTGCTCGACGCGCAGCTCGTCGAGATGGCGCAGCGCCTGACGCGCGAAGTAGCCGATCTCGGGATCGTGCCGCTTTCCTTCGAGCTCGGTGATCACCACGACCGGGATCACGACGTTGTGCTCGGCGAAGCGGAAGAACGCCCGCGGATCGCTCAGCAGCACCGATGTGTCGAGGACGTAGGTGCGCAGATCCTGATCCAGGTCACCCGTCTGCTCGACATCCTGACTGCGCTGCTTGTGTGGTGCTCGTGTGGTCACAACCCACTCCCGCCCCGGGTGGAGAACCCGGCAGTCACGAGTCGACCTGGGTCACGAGTCGTGATCCTGATGGCCGACTCGAACGGACACCTTGCCCGATGTGATGAACGTACGACTCACCGCCGACACCGCCGTCGCCGACACGCGGAATCCGCATTAAGCGCGGGTGAACTCCGGGTGCCTCACCAGACGCGCGTCGACGAGAACGCTGCGAGCGCGTCGCCGAACAGGCGCAGGGTGTCGGCGCCGGTGCCCACGTGCGGCGACACGCGCACGAGCCCGTTGCGCACGGTGACCGACAGGCCGTGGTTGGTGAGGGATGCCGCGAGCGGAGCGGTGTCCTGGGGGGCGGGCGCGAGCGTCACGATCCCGCCGCGGCGCTCCGGATCCCGGGGCGTCAGGACGGGCACCTCGTAGCGGTCGGCGAAGAACATCACGTCGCGCGTGCGAGCGGAGAGCTCCGCGTCGATCGTCGCGACGCCGACGTCGACGATGTCGCGCAGCGACGTCGCCAGACGTGCGGCCGCGAGGGCGTCGAAGCCGCTCACCGTGAAGGCCTGTGCCGACGACGCCGGGAGCGGGACGACATCCACCGGCAGATCCCCGTCCGTGCCGGACCAGCCCGAGAGCACGGGCGCGATGCGCTCCAGTGCGCGTTCGCTGAACCAGGCGAAGCCCGTGCCGCGGCCTGCCCGCAGCCACTTGTAGCCGTTGCTGCAGACGACGTCGGCGGCCAGGTAGTCGACGTCGACCGTGCCGAAGCCCTGGATCGCGTCGACGATCAGCAGCCGGTCCCCGATCACGTCCCGGATGCCGTCGAGGTCGGCACGGTAGCCGGTGCGGAAGTCGACGAGGCTGACCGCGACGGCGCGCGTGTCGTCCGTGAGCGCGTCGCGGACGACGTCCGGGGTGATGAAGCCGTCCTCCGGCTCCAGCCACTTCAGGTCGATCGAGCCCAGCGCGTCCGAGGCGCGGGTGGCCGTCACCGTCAGGCTGGGGAACTCCCCACGCCCGACGAGCAGCTCGCCGGCGAGGCCGTAGATCGCCTGCATCAGGCCGTACGTCGTCGACGGCTGGAGCGCCACCTGCGAGGCGTCCGTGCCGATGAGCTCGGCGATCAGCTCGCGTGCCTCGCGGATGTGCTCGCCGACGAGTTCGATGCTCGAGCGCCGGCCCGAGCCGAGAAGCTCGGTGTCGGCCTGCGCCTCGGCGCGCACCGCCGGAGAGAGCGGTCCGAACGCGGCCCAGTCGAGATACCCGGGTTCCCCATCGAACGACGCCTGATACGAGTCCAGATCCGTCACGGACACATTCTGGCACGCCAGGTCTCGGCGCGGTGTTCGTGAGTCTCAGCTGCCGAAACGGCGATCCCGGTCCGCGAAATCGCGGATCGCGCGAAGGAAGTCGACCTCGCGCAGGTCGGGTCCGAGCGCCTCGACGAAGGA
>NZ_LMGL01000003.1:0-461485 GCF_001427145.1 Microbacterium sp. Root166 | reverse complement strand
CCTCGCCTCAGCTGCCGAAACGGCGATCCCGGTCCGCGAAATCGCGGATCGCGCGAAGGAAGTCGACCTCGCGCAGGTCGGGTCCGAGCGCCTCGACGAAGTAGAACTCGCTGTGCGCGCTCTGCCAGAGCAGGAAATCGCTGAGCCGCTGCTCGCCCGACGTCCGGATCACGAGGTCGGGATCGGGCTGGCCGCCGGTGTAGAGGTGCTCGCCGATCTGCTCGGGAGTGAGGCTCGCCGCCAGCTCCTCGAGCGAGCCGCCGCCCTGATCGTGCTGGGCGATGATGCTGCGCACGGCGTCGACGATCTCACTGCGGCCGCCGTAGCCGACCGCGAGGTTGACGTGCAGGCCGGTGTTGCCGGCCGTGCGCTCCTCGGCCTCGGCGAGCACACGGGCGAGGTCCGACGGCAGCAGGTCGGCGCGGCCGACGTGCTGCACCCGCCAGTCGCGCTCCAGCGACAGGCCATGGGCGAGCTCGGCGATGATCTCGATGAGGTCCGAGAGCTCCTGCGAGTCGCGCTTGCGCAGGTTGTCGGTCGACAGCAGGTACAGCGACACGACGCCGACGCCGACGTCGTCGCACCACTCGAGGAAGTCCCGCATCTTCGCTGCGCCGGCGCGATGGCCGTGAGCAGCCGAGTCGAAGCCGAGCTGGCGAGCCCAGCGCCGGTTCCCGTCGATCATCATCGCGACGTGGTGCGGGACGACGTCCGGGGTCAGACGACGGCGCAGGCGGTTGATGTAGAGCCGGTAGAGGGGTCCCCTGCCCTCGTTCGACCTCGCGCGCGCCACACGCCTACGCTACCCTCCCGCCGGACCGCACCCTAGCGTGGGACCGAGTCCCAGCATCCGCGGTACTGAGTATGTACGTCCGCGTGCATGCGCCGCGCCCTAGTCTTGGGTCATGAGCCGCCGTGCACCCGAAGGCCCCGACGTCCCCGAGCTTCCCCTGATGGATGCCGCGGCCGTCGACGCCGCGGCGCCCGAGCTCAAGCCGACCTGGAGAGGCTGGATCCACGCCGGCACGTTCCCGGTCGCCATCGTGGCCGGCATCATTCTGGTGCTGGTGGCGCAGGGCGCCGCAGCGAAGTGGGCGTGTGTCGTGTTCGCCGCGTCGTCGCTGCTGCTGTTCGGCAACTCCGCGCTCTACCACCGCTTCAACTGGAAGCCGAAGACGCGGGCCGTGCTCAAGCGGATCGATCACGCCAACATCCTGCTGCTCATCTCGGGCACGTACACCCCCATCGCAGTCCTCGCGCTCCCGCCCGAGCAGGGTGCGATCCTGCTCGTGATCGTCTGGTCAGGCGCGCTGGCAGGCATCCTGTTCCGCGTCTTCTGGCTCCACGCGCCGCGCTGGCTGTACGTCGCCCTGTACCTCGCGCTCGGCTGGGCGGCCGTGATGTATCTGCCGGACCTGCTGCGCGCCAACGCCGCCATGATGGTCCTCGTGGCCGTCGGGGGCCTGCTCTACACGGGCGGCGCCATCGTCTACGCGATGAAGAAGCCGAACCCGTGGCCCGGCCACTTCGGCTTCCACGAGATCTTCCACGTGTGCACGGTGCTGGCGTTCCTCTGCCACTGGACGGCGTGCCTGCTCATCGCGATGGACCCGCTGTCGCCCTCACTGGGCCTGCCCGGCTGATCGGGCGGATCAGGCCCGAGGCGTGCTTTCGGGCGCGTCGTCGCCCGCACCGGACTCGTCCGCGGCACGCTGCTCCGCCTCGAGCTCGTCGAGTTCGTCGTTGATGTCGGCGCGGACGCGGCCGCGGCGGATCCGGCGCATCATGTCCCAGACCAGGAAGATGACCGCCAGCGCGACGAACGTGATCGCGAAGAAGCCCCAGGGGCCGGGCGTGACGAGCTCCGGGTCGATCAGCGTCGGAGTGGGCGTGGGGGTGGCCTGAGCCGCGACCCGCGCGAGGGCGGCGATCGCTTCGTGCATGGGAGTCCTCGTTCTGCCGGATGCGCGGCGTCCCGCTGGCGTCGGCCGCACCTGGAAGCGCATAGCCTGGTAGCACCAGCCTAAATCTTCCGACGGACCGGCGATGACGACACAGGACATGCTCGACGAGCGATACGGGCGGCGACGCTCGCCGGCTCGCCGCTGGGTCGTGGGCATCGCCGCCGCTATCGGCGTCGCCGTCGTCGCGCTGTTCGGCTGGTTCGCCGTATCGAGCTCGCTGGACGCCGTCGATGCCGACACGACCGGATTCGAGGTCGTCGACGCGCACGAGGTCACCCTCACCTTCCAGGTCGTCGCGCCGGTCGGCCGCAGCGTCGCGTGCGCCATCGAGGCGCAGGACGTCGAGCACGGCGTCGTGGGATGGCGGATCGTGGAGTATCCGGCATCCGATCAGCACGCCCGTGCTTTCCGCGAGTCGATCCCCACCACCGCCGAGGCCACGACAGGTTTGGTCAACTCCTGCTGGGTGACATAGTCTGGCTCGACTGATCGATATCTCACGCCCTGGCCGGGAGCCGGGGCGTTTGACATATCGCCCCTGCCCCCGCAGACCCAAGGAGTCAGACGTGTCCGCCGATGCCCCCGTGACCTTCCTCACGCAGGATGCCTACGACCGCCTCGCCGCCGAGCTCGAGCACCTCTCGACCACGGGCCGCGAGGAGATCGCGAAGAAGATCGAAGCCGCGCGCGAAGAGGGCGATCTCAAGGAGAACGGCGGCTACCACGCCGCCAAGGACGAGCAGGGCAAGCAGGAGGCGCGCATCCGCACCCTCCAGCACCTGCTGAAGACGGCCACCGTCAGCGAAGCGCCCGAGAGCAACGGGGTGGTCGAGCCCGGCACCGTCGTCACGGCCATCGTCGCCGGCGGCGAAGAGGTCTTCCTGCTCGGCAACCGCGAGATCGGCGTCGGCTCTGAGCTCGACGTCTACAGCGAGGCCTCTCCCCTGGGCGCCGCGATCCTCGGCCGCAAGGAGGGCGAGAAGACCTCGTACACCGCCCCCAACGGGCGCGAGATCGCCGTCGAGATCGTCAAGGTCGAGACCTACCTCGGCCAGTAGGTCGGAGTTTCCCGCGAGGGGTCAGTCGGGCACGACGGTCGGCGCGTAGCCCGCCTGCTCGAGCGTCGAGATGACGTGCGCCCGGTGCTCCTCGCCGCGCGTCTCGACGCTCAGCTGCAGGATGACCTCGCTGATCTGCAGGCCCTGTCCGTGACGGGTGTGCAGCACCTCGATGACGTTCGCGCCCGCCTGCGCGAGCAGCTCTGAGACCCGAGCGAGCTGCCCCGGGCGGTCCGGCAGCGGCACCTGCAGGGTCATGTACCGACCGGATGCCGCGAGCCCGTGTGCCACGACGCGCTGCAGCAGCAGGGGGTCGATGTTGCCCCCGGACAGCACGGTCACGGTCGGACCAGAGGCCCGCACCTTGCCCGCGAGGATCGCGGCGACGCCGACGGCCCCCGCCGGTTCGACGACCTGCTTGGCGCGTTCCAGCAGCACCAGCAGGGCACGCGCGATGTCGTCCTCCGACACCGTGACGACGTCGTCGACGAGATCGCGGATGATCTCGAACGGCAGGTCGCCGGGACGCGCGACGGCGATGCCGTCGGCGATCGTCGGGCGCGTGGCGACGTCGAGCGGATGCCCCGCCGCCAGCGAGGCAGGATAGGCCGCGGAGTTCTCGGCCTGGACGCCGATGATGCGCACCGTGCGCCCTTCCACGGCCGCGCGAGCCTTCACGGCGGCCGCGACGCCGGCGATGAGACCGCCGCCGCCGATGCCCAGGATGATCGTGTCGAGGTCGGGCAGCTCGTCCATGAGCTCGAGCCCCAGCGTGCCCTGGCCGGCGATGACGTCCGGGTGGTCGAACGGGTGGATGAAGACGGCGCCGGTGCGCTCGGCGAACTCGGCGGCCAGGCGCAGCGGCGTCTCGACCGTCGCGCCCTCGAGGATGACCTCGGCACCGTAGCCGCGGGTGGCCAGGAGCTTCGGCACGGGCACGCCCAGCGGCATGAAGATCGTCGCCGGGATGCCGAGGGACTTGGCCGCGAGCGCGACGCCCTGCGCGTGATTGCCGGCCGAAGCCGCGACGACTCCGCGCGCGCGCTCCTCGGGGGTCAGCCGGGAGAGCCGGTAGGTCGCCCCGCGGATCTTGAAGGAGCCGGTGCGCTGGAGGTTCTCGAGCTTGAGGTGCACGGGCGCCCCGAGCTGCTCCGACAGGTGGAGGGATTCATCGAGCGGCGTGCGCGCGATCACGCCCTCCAGGGTGGCGGCGGCATCCGCGAAGTCCTCGAGGGTGGGGCGGGCGAGATGGCGCGCGGGGGTGGTGCTCAACTGCGGGTCCTCCTCGGACGCGGAACGGTGCTCCAGATCAGATCGCCCACGGGTTTGACGCCGGTCTGCCACGAGCGCTGGGCGATGTAGACGGCGACGACGTTGACGAAGGCGGCGAGCGGCACCGCGAACAGCGCGCCGGGGATGCCGGCGATCATGGCGCCGCCGGCCACGACCAGCACGACCGCGAGTGGATGGACCTTCACGGCCGAGCCCATGAGGAGCGGCTGGAGCACGTGGCCCTCGAGCTGCTGGACTCCCAGCACGACCACCAGCATCCACAGCGCGATCCACGGGCCGTTGTAGACGAGGGCGAGGAAGACGGCCACCGTGCCGGTGAGCACGGCACCCACGATCGGCACGAAGGCGCCCAGGAAGACCAGGACGGCGATCGGGATGGCGAGCGGAACGCCCAGCAGGAACGCACCGAGGCCGATGCCGACCGCGTCGATACTCGCCACGAGCAGCTGCGTGCGGGCGTAGTTCACGACGGTGACCCACCCCGCGCGTCCAGCGCCGTCGGCGGCCGGGCGGGCGCGCTGCGGGAAGAGGCGCAGCGTCCACCGCCAGATCCCCGCGCCGTCGGCGAGCAGGCAGAGCAGGATGAAGAAGGCGAGGATGGCGCCGGCGAGCACGTGGCCGACGGTCGAGCCGATGGCCAGGGCGCCCGACCAGAGCAGCTCGGCCTGCTCCTGGACGAAGGTCCAGCCCTGGGCGAGGAGATCGTCGATCTGATCCTCGGTGAGGTGCAGGGGTCCCTCGATGAGATACTGCCGGAATCGCTCGATCGCGTCCACGGTGCTCGCACGCACCGACGACCACTGGCGCCCGACCTGCCAGGCCACGAGCCAGATCAGGCCGGTGACGATCGCCAGGGTGCCGGCGACCGAGATGACGATGGCCAGCCAGCGGGGAACGCGGTGGCGGAGCATCCACGTGAAGACCGGCCAGAGGAGTGCGGTCACGAGGATCCCGACGAGGAGCGGGATGACCAGGAGCTTGAGCTGGATGACGAGCCAGATCGCGACGCCGATCGCCGCGGCGACCACGAGGAACCGCCACGAGTACGCGGTGGCGATGCGCAGCCCCCGCGGGATGCTGCCGGACAGGTCTGTCGTGACGACCCTGTTGCGGTCGCGGAGGGCGTCGAAAAGCGAGCCGCGTGGCTTTTCCTCGGAGCCGCTCATTCCGCCAGTCTAGGCGGGACGCATGCCGCGACGGGGATGTGATCGCGGCCCCCACGGCCGTCCGGCCGGGTGTCCGTGCTCCTCGCTAGGCTGGCGCCCGTGAAGAGCTCGCTCAGCGGCCCCGAGGCCCGACGCATCGCGCTCGCGGCCCAGGGTTTCTCGAGATCGCGCCCGGCCGCGGCAGGAACCCGGCAGCTCAACCAGGCGATGGCGCGCATGGCGACGCTGCAGATCGACTCGGTGAACGTGTTCGCTCGGTCGCACTACATGCCCCTGTTCTCGCGGCTCGGGTCGTACGACACCGCCGCGCTGGACCGGCTGCTGTTCGCGCGGCGTCCGGCCTACACCGAGTACTGGGCCCACGTGGCCGCCTTCATCCCGGCGACCGACTGGGCGCTGTTCGGATTCCGCATGGACGACCTGCGAGCCAAGTACGGCAGCGCCGCCGGCGGCTGGTTCGACAGCCACCGCGACATCGTCGAGTGGGTGCGCGCCGAGCTCACCGAGCGCGGGCCGCTGCGGCCCGCGCAGATCGAGCACGACGCGAAGAAGGGCGGCGCTCGCGGCCCGTGGTGGGACTGGGACGTCGTCAAGCGCTCGCTCGAGTACCTGTGGATGTTCGGCGAGGTCGCCGTCGCCGGGCGCCGGGGGTTCGAGCGCCGCTATGCCATGGCTCACGACGTCCTGCCGGCCGAGGCGCTCGCCACGCGGATCGATCGCGACGATGCCGTCCGCGAACTCGTGCGCCGGGCGGCCAAGGCGTACGGCGTCGCCACCGCGGCCGATCTCGCGGACTACTGGCGCATCAACGACCGCGGTGCGATCCTGGCGGCCGTGGCCGATCTCGAGAGCGCCGGCGAGCTGCAGCCGGTCACGGTCGACGGCTGGACCCGCGGCGGGCGCCCGATGCCCGCCTGGGTCCACACCGAGGCCGCGCTCCCCCGACGCGTCGACGCCGCCGCCCTGCTGACGCCCTTCGACCCGGTCGTCTGGTTCCGCGATCGCGCCGAGCGGCTGTTCGACTTCGAATACCGCATCGAGATCTATACGCCGGCGCCCAAGCGCCGCTACGGGTACTACTCGCTGCCGGTCCTCGTCGGCGACGACATCGTCGGGCGCATCGACCTCAAGGCGGATCGGGCACGCTCGACGCTGCTCGTGCAGTCGGCCTGGTGGGAGCAGAGCGCACCCTCCGGCGCCGCCGCGCGCGTGGCCGACGAGCTGCGGACCGCGGCGCGGTGGCAGAGACTCGAGTCGATCTCGGTGTCGCGGTGGGGCGACGCGGTCGACGACATCGCCGACGTCCTGCCCGAGGCCGCACGGCACGAGGCGCGGGCGGAGGTCGCTCCGGTCCTCGCCGTCGAGCCCGCGGGCTAGCGTGGAGGGGTGAAGCAGAGGACGGTCGTCGGGATCGGGGTCGCGGCAGTCGTCGCGATCGTCGTGGCGGTCGGCGCCGTGATGCTGCTGAACCGCCCCGCGAATCCGGATGCCGCTGCCCGCGCCTTCGTGGAGGCGCTGGCCGACGGAGACGGCGCCCGGGCCTCCGGCCTCCTCGCGGACGCACCCGGAGACGTCGATCTCGCCGCGGCCCTCGAGGGCGCCGCGGAGCTCCTGAGCGAGCCCGTGGTGGAGTCCGTCGACAGTGCCGACCCGCGGCATCCGCTCGCGACGATCTCGTTCCGGCTCGACGACGACGCGCACTCCGCCGCGTTCCACCTCGTCGAGACCGATTCGGGGTGGCGTGTGGACGCGGACGCGCTCGGCACGGTGACCGTCACCACTTCGGTCGGCGACACGGTCGTCGCGGGCACTGCGCGGATCCCCGCGGGCGCGGAGACGCCGCTCCTCCCGGCGGTCTACGACCTCGAAGCCGCCCCGGTCGCAGTGCTCGACGGCGAGGCATCGGCGACCGTGCTGCCCGGCGGGTCGGGGGCGGTCGAGATCCCGGCATCCGTCTCGCCGGATGCCACCGCCGCCGCGCAGGAGCAACTGAACGCCCACGCCGATGACTGCGCCGCTGCCGTCGACGCCGTTCCGGACGACTGCGGGCTGCGCGTGCCCTGGGCGGCGGATCTGGTCTCGCTGGACGCGATCGTGTTCCGCGTCGAGCAGCATCCGGCTCTCGCGCTCTCCCCCGATGCCTCCTCGTTCGACGCGACCGGCGGCGTCATCGTCGCGACCGCACGCGGCACCACGCACGCGGGCACTTCCGGATCATTCACCTACCGGGCGGATGACTGGGCGCTGCGCGGTTCGGTGAGCTTCACCGGCGACGAGATGGTCCTCCTGGTCCGCTGAGGCGGTCAGCCGCCGGCGAGACCCCTCACCTCGAGTCCCAGCCACTGGGCGAGGTCGCGGATCTCGGCGTCCACCGCCGCCGATGTCGCGCCGTCGAACGGCGAGTCCTCGTGGACGGCGAAGACGTTCAGCACGCCCGCCTTGCGATCCGCCTTCGCATCGAGCTTCCCCACGAACCGGTCCCCATGGAGGATCGGCAGCGCGAAGTAGCCCCACCGGCGCTTGGCGGCCGGCTTGTACATCTCGAGCAGGTACTCGTACCCGAAGAGCTCCTCGAGCCGCTTGCGGTCGAAGACGAGCCGGTCGAAGGGAGAGAGCAGAGCGGTGCGCGGAGCGAACCGGTCGACCCCCTCGAGCGCCTCCGCGTCGACCCGCCACGTGCCCGGGGTGTCGTCGACCTCGACCTCGACGCCGATCTCCCCGACGTCGACGGGTTCGATGGGCTGCGCGACGCTCTTGGTCCGCGCGATGCCGAACGAGGCCAGGCGCCGCTCGGCGCGCTCGCGCGCCGCATCCTCGGGCGAGAGCAGGGTCGCATCGGCCGGGTACACCCGCTCCGCGAGATCGAACAGGCGCCCCTGCGCGTCGCGTGACGAGATCGCCACCTCGCCGCGCAGCACGAGCATCTCGAGCAGCTGCATCGAGTTGCGGTTGTTCGTCCACCCGGACGACCGCCACGACACCAGCGCGGTATCGGGGATGTCGGCCGCGCGCAGCGGCCCCTCGGCCCGGAGCTTGGCCATCACGTCCTTGCGGAAGCGATCGTTCGCGGCGAGCCACTCCCGCGCCTCGCGCGAGTGCGGGCGAGAGGCCATGTCGGGGCGCAGGAGCGGAAGGTCCGCCATGGTGCGGTAGAAGCCGCCCCACTCGAAGATCGCGCGGTCCTCCTCGACGAGGCGTGCGAGATCGGCCGGCTGATACGGCCAGCCGAGCCTGCTCCACAGGATCAGGTCGGCGCTCGGCGCGATGGCCGCGGTGGGCTCGATGTTGACCACCGTGAGCGCGTCGATCGTCTCGACGATGCCGGCAGGCCGATCGGCCGAGAGCAGCTGTGACCGCACCGCGATGCGGCGAGCCTGCTCGCGCGAGAGTCGTTCAACCATGGGTGCGAGGCTAGCGCTCGCCTCGGACGCCGGTCGCGGCATCCGTCCCGTGCGTCAGAACTGCACCCGGGGCGGTTCGGAGATGGCTGCGCCGTCGACGACCTCGAAGAACTCGCGCTCGTGGAAGCCGAGGTTGCGGGCGAACAGGTTGTTCGGGAACACCTTGATCTTGGTGTTCAGCTCGCGCACGCCGCCGTTGTAGAACCGGCGCGAGGCCTGGATCTTGTCCTCGGTGTCGACGATGGACTGCTGCAGCTGCAGGAAGTTCTGGCTCGCCTGGAGCTGCGGGTAGGCCTCGGCCACCGCGAACAGTGACCGCAGCGCCTGCTGCATGTGTCCTTCGGCGACACCCGCATCGGCGGGCCCGCCGGCGTTGAGGGTCTCGGCGCGGGCGCGCGTCACGTTCTCGAACACGGCCTTCTCATGCGCCGCGTAGCCCTTCACCGCCTCGATGAGGTTGGGAAGCAGATCGGCGCGGCGCTTGAGCTGCACGGTGATGTCGCTCCACGCCTCGTCGACGCGCACATTGAGCTGGACGAGCGAGTTGTACGTCGCCCACAGATAGATCCCGCCGATGACGACCAGCGCCACCACGATCAATACGGGGATGAGCCATTCCCACATAGCAGTGACTCCGTTCGAGGTTTCCCTCATCCTAGCCAGCGGGGTCGGCGCGCCATCAGCCGCTGGGGAGGACTCTCAGCCGTTACCCATCGAGCACGCGCGCCAGGTAGGGGTTCTGGAACAGCCGCTCGGGATCCAGCCGGTCGCGGAGCGCCGTGAAGTCGTCGAAGCGCGGGTACCGCTCGCGCAGGGCTGCGGCATCCAGGGTGTGCATCTTGCCCCAGTGCGGGCGCCCGTCATGCTCGAGCATGATCTCCTCCACCGCCGCGAAGTACTCGGTGGGGTCCTCGCGCCAGTAGCGGTGGACGGCGATGTAGCCGCTCGCGCGGCCGTGGGCCGTGGAGAGCCAGCGGTCGTCGGCCGCGGCGAAGCGCACCTCGACGGGGAACGAGATCCGCCAGCGGCGCCGGTCGATGAGCGCCCGCAGCTCGTCGAACGCGGGGATGACGTTCTCCGCCGGCAGTGCGTACTCCATCTCGCGGAAGCGCACCGACCGCGTCGTCGCGAAGACGCGCGAGGACAGGTCGGTGAACTCGCGGTTGCCCCACATCTTCACCGAGAGCCTGTTGATCGGCGGGATGGTCGGGGGGATCGTCTTGGCCACGCTGCAGGCGATCTGGTGCAGACCGCTTCCGACGAGGGTGTCGTCGACCCATCTGCCGACGGGCGAGAGCGGATGCCGCGGCGCGCTCTCGGGCAGTCGCGTGTTGGTCTTGGTCATCGCCCGGTCGGTGTGCGGGAACCAGTAGAACTCGAAGTGGTCCGCACCGTCGACGCGCTCGTCCAGGCGGGCGAGTACAGCGTCGAGTGACTCGGACTGCTCGACCGCGTGCAGCACGAACGCCGGCACGCACTGCACGGTGACCTCCACCAGGATGCCGAGGGCACCCAGCCCGAGCGCGACGGCGGGCAGCAGCTCGGCGTTCTCGGTCTCGCTGACCGTGAGCAGCTCACCGGATGCGGTGACGAGCGTGGCTCCGACCACCTGAGCGGCGATGCCGCCGAACCGCGCGCCCGTGCCGTGAGTCCCGGTGGAGATCGCACCGGAGATCGACTGGCGGTCGATGTCGCCGAGGTTCTCCATCGCGAGCCCGTACGGGGCGAGGATCGCCGGCACCTGGTGCAGCCGCGTGCCGGCCCGCAGCGTCACGCGACGGCGCTCCACGTCGATCGCGACCATGCCCGTGAGGTCGCTGAGGTCGAGCAGGACCCCCGGAGCGACGGCGATGCCGGTGAAGCTGTGCCCGGCACCGACGGCCTTGATCTGGAGGCCGCCCGCAGCTGCGGCGGTCACCGCGCGCTGCACCGCCTCCGCGGTGCGGGGGAATTCGACGCGCCGGGGACGCACCGACTCGGACCTCCCCCAGTTCTCCCACCTGCCACCGGGTCGTGTCACAGGAATGCCTTTCCCTCGCCGCGATACGTCGGCACCTCGCCGACGAGGCGGTCGCCGTCGACGACGTGGTAGCGGTCGACCCGCTCTGCCAGCTCGCCGCTCTTGGAGTGCCGGAACCAGACGCGGTCGCCCACGTGGAGTCGCCGGGCGGACTCGCCCTGCAGCGGAGTCTGCACCTCTCCCGCGCCCTCGCGTCCCATCGTCTGCAGCCCGGGCGGCCACACCGGAAGCGGCTGCCGCGACGCGACCGGAGGCCCGGACGCGATCCAGCCGCCGCCCAGCACGGTGGCGATATCGGCCTGCGGCTTGCGCACCACCTCGAGCGAGAACGCTGCCGCGGGGGCCAGGTCGAACGAGCGGTAGCCGTCGAACAGGTGCCCGGCGAGGAGTCCGCTGCCGGCGGTGATCTCGGTGACGGCCTGATCGGATGCCGTGAACTCGAGCGAGCCCGTGCCGCCGCCGTTGACGAACTCGAGCGGCGCGATGTCGCGCAGCGCCGCCACGATCGCGGCGCGACGGGCCAGCAGCTCGTGCGAGGAGCGTCGCTGCATCCAGCGGATGAGCCTGTCGCCCGAGCCGGTGTCATCGCCCTGGCCGGCGATCTGCGCCTCGTACATCATCAGGCCGACGAGCCGGAAGCCCCGGCGCGCGGCGATGGCCCGTGCCAGCGCGGCGACCTCGCCGGGCTCATGCACCGGCGACCGATGGACGCCGATGTGGCCGAGGCCGGGGGCGCGCCAGGACGCATCCGCGTCGATCGCCACGCGGATCTCGGGCCGGGCGCCGGGCGCGGCGACGGCGTCGACGAGGTCGAGCTGCCCGAGGTCGTCGACCATGAGCGTGACCCGGGAGGCGGCCTGCTCATCGACCACCAGCGCGGCCAGGGCGGAGCGGTCCGCGGTCGGGTAGCCCAGCACGACATCGTCGCGCGTCTGTGCGAGCCACAGGGCCTCGGGCAGCGTGAACGCGAGGATGCCCTGGTAGCCGGCCAGCTCGAGGGCGGCGTCGATCACCTCGCGCACGCGAACCGACTTGCTCGCGACGCGCAGGGGCACTCCGCCGGCGCGGACCACCATGTCGAGCGCGTTGTAGCGCAGGGCCGGCAGGCTCAGCGTCGCGACCGGGCCGGAGACGCCGGAGACGGCGTCCTCGAGGCCCCGCCAGAAGGCCGCCGCGTCCTTCCACGGCTCGGCCGCGACGGTCGCCGACAGCAGGTCGAGGCTCATACGTCCCGGCTCCATCGCGCGCACATGGGCACCAGCCTAGACTCCGCGCGGGGCCGTCACCGGCACCGCCGCGGGCCCGGTACCCCCGCTGGGACTCGAACCCAGACTGAAGCGATTTTAAGTCGCCTGCCTCTGCCGATTGGGCTACGGGGGCGCTGCCGAAGCGAACGCCACCACGCTACCGCCCGCTCGTCGGCTGTCGTTCGGTTCAGCGCGCGACGGCGGCCTCGGCCTTGGCCTTGGCCTTGTCGGCCTCGACCTTCTCGGGCTGGTCGGCCCGCTTGCCCTGCTCGCGCGGCACGGCCGGCGGCGTCACCGCGGGCTGGACCGGGCGGGGACGCGCGGCGAACTCCTCGAACACGTAGCGAGGGTTCTGCACCGTCGACAGGTTCACGAGATCGCGGCCGAGCCAGAGGTTGTTCCACCAGCCCCACAGCACACGGAACTTGCGCTCCCACGTCGGCATCGCCAGGCCGTGGTAGCCGCGGTGCGCGACCCAGGCCACCAGGCCCTTGAGAGCGATGTTGCCGGACTGGAACACGCCGTTGTAGAGACCGAGGCCCGCGACGGCGCCGAGGTTCTTGTGCACGTAGTCGCGCGGCAGCTCGCCGCGGAGGACCGCCACCAGGTTCTTCGCGAGGAGCTTGGCCTGGCGCACGGCGTGCTGGGCGTTGGGCACGCAGTAGCCGCCCACACCGCCGCCGGAGAGGTCGGGCACGGCCGAGACGTCGCCAGCCGCCCAGGCGCCCTCGACGATCTCCTCGTCGGAGCCGACCCGCAGATCGGCGCGGGTGCGGATGCGACCGCGCTCCTCGACGGGGAGGTCGCCGCCGCGGACGACGGTCGGGTTGGCCATGACGCCGGCGGTCCAGACGATCAGGTCGGCGGGGATCGTCTCGCCCGTGGACAGCTCGACGACGCCGTCGACGGCGCTCGTGAGCTGGGTGTCGAGGTGCACCGAGGCACCGCGCTTGGCGAGGTCCTTGAGCACCCACTCGCTCGTCTTCAGCGAGACCTCGGGCATGATGCGCCCCATCGCCTCGATCAGGTGGAAGTGCGTGTCGTCGAAGGTGAGCTGCGGATAGCTCTTGACCAGCGACGAGGCGAGCGAGCGGAGCTCCGCGAACACCTCGATGCCGGCGAAGCCGCCGCCGACGACGACGACGGTCAGCAGCCGGTCGCGCTCAGGACCGGCCGGAAGCGTGGCGGCCTTGTCGAAGTTGGACATCAGGCGGTCGCGGATCGCCACGGCCTCTTCGATGGTCTTGAGGCCGATCGCGTTGTCGGCGATGCCGGGGATCGGGAAGGTGCGCGAGACCGCGCCGGCCGTGACCACGATCTGGTCGTACTCGAACTCGTAGGGCTCGCCCACCAGCGGCGTGATCGTCGCGACCTTGCCGGCGTGGTTGATACCGGTGACCTTCGCGGCCACCACGGTCGTCTTCTTCAGGTGACGACGCAGCGCCACCACCGAGTGGCGCGCCTCGATGGAGCCCGCCGCGACCTCCGGGAGGAAGGGCTGGTAGGTCATGTACGGCAGCGGGTCGACGATCGTCACCTCGGCCTCACCACGGCGCAGGTGCTTCTCGAGCTTCCATGCGGTGTAGAAACCTGCATAGCCGCCACCGACGACAAGGATCTTGGGCACGGTGTTGGTCACGGTTGGAGAACTCCCCTGAGTCAGCTCGGCGTGCGGGACGCCAATCGGATGCGTCGGACAGCTGCGGTGACGCCGAGCGCCACCAGTATAGCCGTCGCTGTGAGCACCGAGAGCGGCAGAGTCCCGTAGAGCAGGGTCTGCTGCGAGGGCAGCAGGGCCGAGGTTTCGCGCTCCGCGCTGTCGGCCGGCGGGAGCGGCTCGACGGCCACCGGCTCGGCGGGGAGCGCCGGCGACGGGTCGCTCTGTGCGCGCCGGTGCACCCGGATCCACTCGGTCAGGCTGCCCATGGGATTCTCGGCCACGGTGGGCACGTCCGCGGTGACGGCGGCCGCGGCATCCACCAGTCCGAAGCCGTACAGGGGGTCCGGGACCTCGGTGGCGTTCAGTGCAGGCCGGGCCGTGGCGACGATGCGGTTGATGACGTTGTCGGCATCGAGCTCGGGGTGGGCGGAGCGCACGAGCGCGGCGATGCCGGCCACGATCGGCGCCGCGCCGCTGGTGCCGTTCCAGAGCACCAGGCGGCCGTCCGCCGACACCCCCACGAGGTTCTCACTGGGCGCGGAGACGCCGATCGTGATGCCCTGGGTGGATGCCTCGACGCTGGCGTTGCCGTTCGGATCGACCCCCGCGACCGTGAGCACGCCCGGGATCGTCGCGGGGGCTCCCACCAGCGTGGTGCCGCTCCCCCGGTTGCCCGCGGCGACGATGACCACGACGTCGTGCTCGAACGCGTAGAGGAACGCCTCGTCCCAGCTCTCGTCCCAGTCCGGGGTGTTCGTCGTGAGCGACATGTTGATGACGTCCGCCCCGTGGTCCACGGACCACCGGATCGCCTCGGAGATCTGCTCGGTGAAGGGCTTGGTCGCGGCCGAGCCGAAGCCGACGGACACCGAGAGCAGCTCGGCCTCGGGCGCGACGCCGATCATGCCGGTCTGCGGCCCGGTTCCCCGGCCGGCCGCGAGCGACGCCACCCAGCTGCCGTGGTTCGCGTCGACCGCACCCACCGGGGTGCGCCCGTCGGAGGTTCCGGCACCCGAGACGTCGGTGCCGCCGACCACGGCGCCCTCGAACTCGACCGGGCCCTTGCCGATGCCGGTGTCGATGACCGCGATCCGCACGCCCTTGCCGCGGGTGGTCTCCCACGCCTTCTCGATGCCGTAGTCCGCGAGCCAGTACTCCGCGTCGCGCACCGGGTCGGTCGTCGGAGCCTCGTCGGGCAGCGTGGCCGCCGCAGCCGGAGCCGCGGCCATCAGCGTCAGTGCGACGGCGGCACCGGCGATCGCGGCGACAAGGCGCCTGATCATCCGGCGTTCCCGGGCCGTTCGCACACGCAGCGGTCGGGCGACCACGACGAGAGCTCGAGCGCCCGGTCGCCGATCGGGTTCACACCCGGACCGGCGGCGAGCGCGTGACCGGCGAGGGCGTGCAGGCACTTGACGCGCGTGGGCATGCCGCCGGCGGAGATGCCGTCGATCTCCTCGACCTCGCCGTACACCGCGCGGTCGCGCAGGTAGGCCTCGTGCGCGGCGGCGTACGCCGCGGCGAGGTCCTCGTCGTCGGCGAGCTCGTCGTTGAGCGCCCGCATGACGTGGTCGGCCTCGAGAACCGACATCGCGACCGTCGCGGCCGGATGGGTGAGGTAGTAGAACGTGGGGAACGGCGTGCCGTCGGGCAGCCGCGGGGACGTGGCCACGACGGTGGGATTGCCGCAGACGCAGCGTGCGGCGATGCCCACCGCCCCGCGGGACGGGCGGCCCAGCTGCTCGCGCAGCACCTCGAGGTCGGCGTCACTGACAGGGGAGAGCGGCACGGTCGTCACGTCGCCAGGGTATCGGCGCCGCCTGGGACGGTGCTGGATCGTCATGGGAGTCCGCGACGGTCAGGGGGTCGGCGCGGGCGTGTCGCCGGGCGGCGGCGCGTCGGGAACGCCGATCGCGGGAAGCTTGACGGTCTGGGCCAATCCGGCCGCGGTCACGGACCGCACGAGCTGCGACATCCAGTCGGTCCGCGTCTGCTCGACCTCGTCGCTCACCGGCGCCTGCTCCTGCGGGCGCAGCTCCGGCGGCAGATCGTTGTCGACGAGGTAGACGACCTCGCCCGGGCGCACGTAGTACAGCCGCTCGCGCGCCTGCGTCGTGATGTAGGCGGGATCCGCCCAGCGATCGCGCTGCGACTCGAGCTCCTCGACCTCGTCGCGGCTGATCTCGACGGCGGCGGCGAGCGCGGCGATCTGCTGCCGCTGGTCGACGTAGGTGCCGATCGTCGGCACCAGGACGAAGGTCGCGAGGACCACCAGCCCGAGCATGATGACCATGAAGCCCGACAGACGGATGCCGCCGAGCCAGCCCCGCACGTCGACCGGGCGCCGGACCGGACGGCGTCCGGCGGGACGAGAAGAGGGAGCCGTCGTCTTCGCCACGGCTCCCCCTCTCTTCAGTGCTCTGTCAGAGCGTCAGCCCGTGAAGCGCGGGAAGGCCGCGCGGCCGATGAACGTCGCCGCGTCGCCCAGCTCTTCCTCGATGCGCAGAAGCTGATTGTATTTCGCGACGCGCTCGCTGCGGGCGGGCGCGCCGCTCTTGATCTGACCGGCTCCGGTCGCCACGACCAAGTCGGCGATGGTGGTGTCCTCGGTCTCGCCGGAGCGGTGCGAGAGCATCGCGGTGTAGCCGGCGCGGTGCGCCATGTCGACGGCGTCGAGGGTCTCGGACAGCGTGCCGATCTGGTTGACCTTCACCAGCAGCGAGTTGGCGACGCCGCGCTTGATGCCGTCGGCGAGGCGCGTCGGGTTGGTCACGAACAGGTCGTCGCCGACGAGCTGGATCTTCGATCCGAGTTCATCGGTGAGGTGCTTCCAGGCGTCCCAGTCGTCTTCGGCGAGTGCGTCCTCGATCGTGACGATCGGGTAGTCGTTGACCAGGCCGATGTAGTACTCGGTGAGCTCTTCCGCGGTCCAGTCCTTGTCGTCGAGGCGGTACACGCCGTCGTTGAAGAACTCGGTGGCCGCGACGTCCAGGCCCAGCGCGATGTCGCGGCCCGGCGTGAAGCCGGCCTTCTCGATCGCCTGCACGAGGAAGTCGAGGCCCTCGCGGTTGTTGGGCAGGTCGGGGGCGAAGCCGCCCTCGTCGCCGAGGCCAGTCGCGAAGCCGGCGGCCTTCAGCTCGCCCTTGAGGACGTGGTACACCTCGGTGCCCCAGCGCAGCGACTCGGAGAACGTCTCGGCCCCGATGGGCGCGAGGAAGAACTCCTGCATGTCGATGCCGTTGTCGGCGTGCGAGCCGCCGTTGATGACGTTGAACAGCGGGACGGGCAGCACGTGGGCGTTCGGGCCGCCCAGGTAGCGGAACAGCGGCAGGTCGGCGGAGTCGGCGGCGGCCTTGGCCACCGCGAGCGAGACGCCGAGGATGGCGTTGGCGCCGACGCGGCCCTTGTTGTCGGTGCCGTCGACCTCGATGAGGATCTCGTCGATGATGCGCTGCTCGCTCGCGTCGACGCCCTCGATGGCGGGGCCGAGCTCGTCGATGACGGCGGCCACGGCCTTCAGCACGCCCTTGCCGCCGTAGCGGCTCTTGTCGCCGTCGCGCAGCTCGTACGCCTCGAAGGCTCCGGTCGATGCGCCGGAGGGGACGGCCGCGCGCTGGACGATGCCGTCGTCGAGCAGCACCTCCACCTCAACGGTCGGGTTTCCGCGCGAGTCGAGAATCTCGCGTGCGCCTACAGCCTCGATCAATGCCACGGGAAAGCTCCTAGTTCGTGGTGGGGGGTGGTGATGCGGAGCGTCGTCGGTCCGCAGACGAGTCTAGTGATCGGGATGCCGCGAGCCACAGGACGCCGACTCATCCGATGTTTACGCTCACAGGACGATGGCGATCGCGACCCCGTCGTAGCCCTTCAGGTCGAGCGTCTGGAGCGCCGTGGCGTCGAATCTCGGGTCGCGTCCGAGCATCTCCAGCCCGCGCTGCACGCCGATCACCTGCGGGTTCTCGGTGGCGGGGTTGGCGACCTCTCCCCCGCGCACGGTGTTGTCGACCACGACGACGGTGCCGGGCCGGCCCAGGCGCGCCGCCCAGTCGAGGTAGATCGTGTTCGACTCCTTGTCGGCGTCGATGAAGACGAGGTCGAACGGCTCCGAACCGTCGAGCGTGGGCAGCACCTCGGCGGCACGACCGAGCTTGACCTCGACCTTGCCCGCGACACCGGCCCGCTCGAGATTGGCGCGCGCGATGTCGGCGATGCGGGGCTCGGCCTCGATCGTGACGATGAAGCCGTCGTCGGGCAGTCCGCGCGCCATCCAGATCGTCGAGTATGCGCCGAGCGTGCCGATCTCGAGCACCCGGCGAGCGCCGCTGATGCGGGTGAGCAGGTTCAGGAGCTTGCCGTTGACCGGTGCGACCTCGATCGGAGGCAGACCCGCCGCGTTCTGATCGGCGACCGCGCCGTCCAGCACGGGGTCGTGCCCCACGAGCGTCTCGGTGAGATAGGCGTCCACGCGGCGCCACAGGTCGGGGGTGGGATCGGTCATGGGTTCAGCAAACCGGTGCTCGTGCCGGCGGTCAAGTCGTCCCGGGCACCGCGGCTCGTTCGCGCGCCGCCAGCGCGGTCAGCAGCGCTGCACCCGTCGTCGCGTCGTCGACCGTCACGACGAATTCCCGGCCGTCGACGCGGTGCACCCGCAGCGCGTCGCCCGAGCGCAGCACCACTCCGAAGCGGCGGCCCGGAACCGAGCGGATGCCGATGCCGCCGAACTCCGCGAGCGCCTGGACGTGGGACACCTCGGCGGTCGCGACGTCGCCCAGCGGCACCCGGAACCGGGGCACGCCGAGACCGGAGCGCACGGTGAGGCCCTGCTCGTCGACGCGCACGCGGAACACCGTGGTGCTCAGGACGGCGAGGAGGAAGACCACGAGCGCGCCCGCGAGGATCCAGGGAAGACGGCGATCGGGCCCGGCGAGGGCGGTGACGAAGACGGCGCCCGCGAGCGCGAGGACCCCGGCGAGGAGTGCCGCCATCCCGCCTCGCGACATCGTGGTCGTGCGCAGCCAGACGGCGCGTTCCCCCTCAGCCAGCACGATCGGCGCCGCCTGACCGGAAGCGGCCGTCCCGTTGCTGCGGGAGACCCCGGGCTGCGCGAACCATCCGATGACTCCCGCGACGAGCCCCAGACCGAGCGCCGCGAGGAGGGGGATGCCGACGCCCGGGGCGTCCGCGGCATCCGTCAGCCCGCGCTGCATCGCGACCGACCACGTCAGCGCGAGGGAAAGGCCGAGCGACGTGCCGAGCGAGACCGCGCCGAGGAATCGCAGGTTCGGTCCCCACTCCCCTGCCCGCGCGGCGGCGTGGGCGATGCCGGCGAGCAGCAGCGGCAGCCCGATCGCGAGGGCAGCGGTGAGCACCGGGTACGTCCAGGGCGGCGCGAAGCCGTCGGGACCCGAGCCGGACCAGTGGATCGCTGCTGGGTCCGGCAGCGACGGCAGCCACCACAGCTGCAGCGCGACGGCGATAACCGCGACGACGAGGGGAAGGACGAGCCCGATCAGGAGGAAGCGGCGATAGGCGCCGCGGACGAGGTCGGTCATGAGAGGTTCTCCTTCACGAGAGAGGCGAGGGTGTCGGACGAGAGGCCCAGCGCGCGCGCTTTGGCGGCGAGGGCGCGGATGTCGTGGTGCAGGTCGGCGAGCGGACCGGCGGCGTCGGTCACGACGGCACCGCGACCGCGGCGCATGTCGATGAGTCCCTCGTCGCGCAGATCCTGGTACGCGCGCAGCACGGTGTGGAGGTTGACGCCGAGCGCCTCGGCGACGTCGCGCGCGGACGGCAGCCGGTCACCCGGCACCAGCCGGCCGGCCGCGGCATCCATCCGCACGGAGGCGGCGATCTGCGCGAAGATCGGCTCGTCGCTGGCAGGGTCGATTCGGAGGAGCATGAAAGAATTCTATAACAACTAGAACTAGTGTGTTCGTCCCGCGCGCGGATTGTGACCATCCGACAACGGATGCCGAGTCCCAGCGCGGCCTTTGGCACCATGACCGGCATGCGAGTCACCCCCAGACGATTGGCCATCGGAATGAGCCTGTGGGCGCCGAACCTGTGGAGCGGCATCCGGATCAAGCGGTTCGCCGAGGACTGGACCAGCGCCACCGTCGAGCTGCACGTCAACCGCATCACCCGCAACTACGTCAAGACGGCGTTCGGCGGCTCGATGTCGGCGATGACGGACCCGTACTTCTTCATGCTCGTCATGCACCAGCTCGGCCGGGACTACGTGGTGTGGGACACGCGCGGCGAGATCGAGTTCCTCAAGCCCGGTCGGGGCGTGCTGACCGCTCACTTCGACGTGCCGGCCGCCAAAGCGGACGAGCTCCGCGAGCGCGCCCGCGGCGGTGCGAAGGTGCTCGAATGGTTCGAGACCGACATCACGGATGCCGCGGGCGACGTCGTGGCCCGCGTGCGCCGCGAGGTCTACGTGCGCGAGAAGAAGCGCGTCACCGCGGCGACCACCGCCTGACCCGACCAGTTCATCGCCGCGCGGTATCGTGCGGGCATGACCTCGCCCTCGCTCCAGCGCCGACTGGGGCTCGGCGACGCGGTGTTCATCGGCCTCGGCTCGATGATCGGCGCCGGCGTGTTCGCGGCCTTCGGGCCGGCCGCCGCGGCTGCCGGCTCCGGGCTCCTCATCGGACTCGCCGTCGCCGCCGTCGTCGCGTTCGGCAACGCCACCTCGACCGCGCAGCTCGCCGCCGTCCACCCGACCTCCGGCGGCGTCTACGCCTACGGCCGCGCCGAGCTGGGCCCGTGGTGGGGATTCATCGCCGGCTGGGGATTCGTGATCGGCAAGCTCGCGAGCTGCGCCGCGATGGCGCTGACGTTCGCGGCGTATGCGGCTCCCCCGGGCTGGGAGCGCCCGGTCGCGATCCTCGCCGTGGCGGCTCTGGCGGCAGTGAACTGGTTCGGCGTCACCCGCACGGCGCAGCTCACCCGCATCATCGTGGTCGGCGTGCTGCTGACTCTCGCCATCGCCGTCGCCGCCGGAGTGACCGCGCCCGACGCCCCTGGCTGGCTCACCGCGGAGTCGCTCTGGACGGGCGGCGCCTACGGCATCCTGCAGTCGGCGGGCCTGCTCTTCTTCGCGTTCGCCGGCTACGCGCGGATCGCCACCATGGGCGAGGAGGTGCGCGACCCCGCCCGCACGATCCCCCTGGCGATCGTCCTGGCCTTCGCCGGAGCACTGGTCGTCTACGGCCTCGTCGCCGTCACGGTGCTGTCGACGCTCGGCCCCGAGGCGACCGCGGCTTCGACGGAACCCGTCGCCGCCGCCACCGCAGCCGCGGGCTGGGCCTGGGCGGAGCCGGTGGTCCGCGTGGGGGCGGCCGCGGCATCCCTCGGCGCTCTTCTGGCCCTCATCGCCGGCATCGGACGCACGGGGTTCGCCATGGCGCGAGAGGGCGATCTTCCCCGGTTCCTGGCGGCAGTGCACCCTCGCTGGCACGTGCCGCACCGCGCCGACGTGGCGATCGCCGTGATCGTCATGGCCGTCGTCGCGCTCGTCGACATCCGCGGCGCCATCGGGTTCTCGTCGTTCGGCGTGCTGCTGTACTACCTCGTCGCCAACATCGCGGCGTTCCGCCGGGGCGCGAGCGTCCGCCGCTTTCCCCGGGTGCTGCAGCTCGTCGGCGCGGTCGGGTGCGTCACCCTCGGCGCGACCCTGCCCTGGCAGAGCGTGGTCGGCGGGCTGGCCGTCGTGATCGCCGGGGTCGGCTACCGCATGCTGCGGCTGCGGTTCACGCGAGCGGCTTGATCTCGAGCGTCCCCGGCGCGGCCCCGGCGGCGAGGGTCGCGAACGACGTGTAGCCGTCGGCGGCCGCCCGCTCCAGGAGCGCCTTGAGGTTCTTGGTGCGCTGCTCCAGACGCACGCGCGACCCGGAGGCGATGAGCGCCGCCTTGTGCGCCAGCAGCTCGCTCTCGGGGACGTCGCGGTCGTGCACCAGGACGACCGCGGTCCGCGCGCCCTCGTCGGCGATCTCGACGAGATCCACGAGCCGCTCGAAGCCGATCGAGAACCCGACAGCCGGCACGTCCTGGCCGAGGAAGCGGCCGATCATGCCGTCGTAGCGGCCACCGCCGCCCAGCGAGTAGTCCACCGAGGGGTGGGCCAGCTCGAAGATCGTGCCGGTGTAATAGCCCATGCCGCGCACCAGGAACGGGTCGAACACCAGCGGGATGTCGGCGAGGGCCGTCTCTCCGCCTCCGGCGACGGACCGCGCCGCCGCGACGGCCTCCCCGATCGCGACGAGGTGAGCGACGACCTCATCGGGCGCGTCGGCCGGCAGGAACTTGCGGATCTGCCTCTCGCCGTACGGGTTGTACTCCATCGTCATCGGGCGCGTGAGGAACGCTTCGAAGGCATCGACGGCGGATGCCGCGGCCCCGCGCTCGCGAAGCTCGGCGATCACGCCCGACGTGCCGACCTTGTCGAGCTTGTCGATCGTGATGAGCACGCTCGGGCGCTCCTCGGGCGTGAACCCGAAGGCGTCCAGCATCCAGTCCAGCACCCGGCGATCGTTGATGCGGACGCTGCCGCCCTCGAGCCCGAGCGCGTCGAGCGTGTCGAGCGTCGCGACGATGAGCTCCGACTCGGCGCGGGCCGAGGCATCCCCCATGATGTCGATGTCGCACTGCATGAACTGGCGGTAGCGGCCCTTCTGCGGCCGCTCCGCGCGCCACACCGGCGCGATCTGGATGGAGCGGAACACCGTCGGCAGCTGGCCGCGGTTGGTCGCGTAGAAGCGTGCCAGCGGCACGGTGAGGTCGTAGCGCAGGCCGAGGTCGGTCAGTTGGGCCTGGTCGTCGGCGGCGCCGCGCACCGCGTCGGCGTCGAGGCCGCGCTTGAGCACGTTGTACGCGAGCTTCTCGTTGTCGCCGCCGATGCCGGCGTGCAGGCGGGAGTACTCCTCCATGACCGGGGTCTCGATCTCGTCGAACCCGTGCACGCGATACCGATCGCGGATGACGGCGAGAACGCGCTCGCGACGGGCCTTGTCGGCGGGGAGGAAGTCGCGCATGCCGCGCGGCGGGTTCACGGATGCCACGGCTCCATCCTTCCAGGTCCGTCAGGCAGGATCCGCTTCGGCCGCTCGCACCTCTTCTGTCAGGACGCGCAGGCGCTCGCGCAGCGCCCGCTCGGCGTCCCACCCGTTCGAGCGCGCAGAGGCCACGAGTGCCAGCAGCGCGTCGCCGAGCTCGGCCTCGGACCGCAGGCCGGCCGCGGGTTCGACCGGGGACTCGATCTCGACGCCGACCTGGGCCGCTTTGCCGACGAGCTTCTGCGCGAGCGCGAGCGACGGCATCCGTCCACTCACTCCGTCCAGCACGCTGGTGCGCGAGCTCTTCTCGGCGGCCTTGGCGGCGTTCCAGTGGACCAGCACCTCTTCGGGAGTGTTCGCGACCGCATCGCCGAAGACATGCGGATGCCGCCGCACCATCTTGTCGGTGAGACCCCGCGCGACGTCATCGATGTCGAAGGGATCGTCCTGGTCGCGCGAGGCGATCTCGGCGTGGAAGAGCACCTGCCACAGCAGGTCGCCTAGTTCCTCGCGGAGCTCGGCGCGATCGTCCTCCTCGACGGCGTCGATGAGTTCGGCGCTCTCCTCGATCAGGTACGGCACGAGCGCCCGGTGGTCGATCTGCTGCGTCCACACGCACCGGTCCCGCACCGCGCGCATCGTGTCGGCGGCCTCGCGCAGCGGGTCGCCGGAGGGGACGCGGTCGCCGTTCATGCGATCTGCCCCGGGTGGGTCTCAGTGGGCGGCAGCTCCTCGTCGCGCGACGCGGGCGACGTGCGACGGTAATGCCGGGCGCGGAGCGTGATGAGCACGACCGCGAGGACGATCGAGATGGCCGATCCGGCGAGGACGCCGAGCGTCGCCTCATCGCGCACCAGCGGCGCGCCGGCGAAGGCCAGCTCCGACAGCAGCAGGGAGACGGTGAAGCCGATGCCGCCGAGCGCACCCGCCGCGATGAGGTCCGCGAACGTCAGATGCGGGGCGGCGCCACGGTTGCCCACCCGCAGCGAGAGCCATCCGGCGAGCGCGATGCCCACGATCTTCCCGACCGGCAATGCGACCAGGACACCCCAGAACGCGGGCGACAGCTGCGCAGGCGAGACGGCGGGAATGACGACGAATGCGGCCGAGAAGGCGAACAGCGGCAACACGATGCCGTTCACCCAGGGCTCGAGTTCGTGACGGGCCCGCAAAGCGGGCTGCTGTGCCATGACCAGGCCCAGCCCCACGCCGGCGATCGTCGCATGCACGCCCGACAGGTACACGAGGACCCAGGTCACGATCGCCAACACGACGAGGATGACGATGATCGGCAGGCGGGCCCGGGAGTCGAGCTGCCGGCTCAGGAAGCCGAACACGACCAGCGCGAGCGCCGCCAGCGCCAGCAGGCCCACGTTCACGCCGTCGGTGAACAGGACGGCGATGAAGATGATGCCGACGATGTCGTCGAGGATCGCCAGGGCGAGGAGGAAGATGCGGATGGCGGCGGGCAGCCCCTTGCCGAACAGCGCGAGCACCCCGAGCGCGAAGGCGATGTCGGTCGCCGTGGGGATGGGCCAGCCGTCGGCCGCGTCGGATCCCGCGGCGAAGAGAAGGTAGACGGCGATGGGAACCAGGACTCCGCCGGCAGCCGCGATCGCGGGCTGCAGCGCCTTGCGGGCCGAATTCAGCTCGCCACTGGTCAGCTCGTACTGCAGCTCCACGGCGACGAGGAAGAAGAAGATCGCGAGGAGTCCGTCCTGGATCCAGTGCCCGACCGACATCTCGAACACGCCCGGGATGCCCAGATACGTCTCCTTGACCCCTGCGATCGCGGGTCCGAGCGGAGAGTTCGCCAGCACGAGCGCGAGCAGCGCAGAGGCGAGGAGGACGATCGCCGGGAATCGGGCAGACCGTAACAATGCCATCGGGTTCCTTCCGTCACCGTCGCTGCGAGGGTCGCCGCGACATCGCCGACCAGACTTCCCGGCACACCTGCGGGCAGTCTAGCCACCGTCCGGCGTCATACGCCGTCGCGCGTGACGGCGCGGAAACACCACGGGGTTAGCGTTGAAGCCATGCGCGAACTGACCCAGACCGAAGCGATCGACCTCGTCGGCCGCTACGAGGCCGAGCAGGAGATCCCCGAGCGAATGCGCGGAGACGTCCGCATGCTCGGGTCCCTGCTGGGCCAGGTGCTGCGCGAGAGCGGCTCGCCCGGACTGTTCGACGACGTCGAGCGGCTGCGGACGGCGACGATCCAGGCGTACACCGACGAGACGCCGGAGGCCTTCGCGCGGGCAGCGGCGATCGCCGACTCGTTCACGATCGAACGGGCGGACGAGGTCGCCCGCGCCTTCACCGTGTACTTCCACCTCGTCAACCTCGCCGAGGAGCACCAGCGCGTGCGCGTGCTGCGCGAGCGCGACGGGCGGCCGGATCGCGAGCACGCCACCGACTCGCTGGCCGCCGCCTTCGTGCGCCTGGCCGAGGAGGTCGGCGACGACACCGCGCTCTCGCGCCTGCAGGCGATGCGGTTCCACCCCGTCTTCACTGCGCACCCGACCGAAGCGCGCCGGCGGGCGGTGTCCGAGAGCATCCGCCGGCTGGCGACCCTGCTCGAGCAGCACGACGCCGCGCTCCGCAACGGCGCTGACGAGCGTCGCGCATCGCGGCGCATGCTGGAAGAGGTCGACACGCTCTGGCGCACCGCGCCGCTGCGGCCCGAGAAGCCCTCTCCGACCGACGAGGTCCGCGCCGTGATGGCCGTGTTCGACGACACGCTCTTCACCGCCGTCCCCCACGTCTACCGTCGCGTCGACGATGCGCTCCAGGGTCCCGGAGCCGGCGGCCGCGCCCCTGTTGTGCGCCCGTTCGTGCGCGTCGGCTCGTGGGTCGGCGGCGACCGTGACGGCAACCCGTTCGTGACGGCATCCGTCACCCGTCAGGCCGCCGAGATCGCCGGCGACCATGTCCTGCTCGGGCTCGAGCGCACGACGAACCGCATCGGCCGCACGCTCACCCTCGATGCGGCGACCACTCCGCCGAGCGCCGACCTCGTGGCGCTGTGGGAGCGGCTGTCCGCCGCCGACGCCGACGCCGCGCTCGAGATCGCGAAGCGATCCCCCGACGAGCCGCACCGGCGCATCCTGCTGCTGCTGGGCCGCCGGCTCGCCGCGACCCGGGTGCGTGACGACGCGCTCGGCTACCGCGACCCCGAGGACTTCCTCGCCGACCTCCGCGTCGTGCAGGACTCGCTCGTTCAGGCCGGCGCGCCGCGCCAGGCCTACGGTCACCTGCAGCAGCTGCTGTGGCAGGTCGAGACCTACGGGTTCCACCTGACCGAGCTCGAGGTCCGCCAGCACTCGGCCGTCCACGCCAAGGTGCTGGCCGAGCTCGAGGCGGGCGGCCCGCGCAGCGAGCAGGCCGACGAGGTCCTCGACGTCTTCCGGTCGGTCGCCTTCCTGCAGGAGCGCTACGGCCCCCGCGCCGCGGGACGCTACATCGTCTCGTTCACGCAGTCGGCGGACGATCTCGCGAACGTGCACCGGCTCGCCCGGCACGCCGCGGACGACGGCACGCCGGCCCCGGTGCTCGACGTCATTCCGCTGTTCGAGACCTTCGCCGACCTGCAGGCCGCACCGCGCATCCTGGCGGAGATCGTCCAGGACCCCGACTTCGCCGCCCGGCTCGAGGCCACCGGTCGCCGGCTCGAGGTCATGCTCGGCTACTCCGACTCGTCGAAGGACGTGGGGCCCGTCGCCGCCAACCTCGCGCTCTACGAGGCCCAGGCTGCGATCTCCGCCTGGGCGCGCGAGGAGCGCATCGAGCTCACCCTGTTCCACGGTCGCGGCGGAGCGCTCGGGCGCGGCGGCGGACCCGCCAACTCGGCGATCCTCGCCCAGCCGCCGCACTCGGTCGACGGACGCTTCAAGCTCACCGAGCAGGGCGAGGTCATCTTCGCGCGCTACGGCGATCCGGCCATCGCGATGCGTCACATCGAGCAGGTCGCCGCGGCGATCCTGCTGGCGTCCTCCCCGTCGAACGAGGAGCGCAACCGTGCGGCCGCCGAGCGCTACGCCGGCGTCGCCGCCACGATGGACCAGGCGTCGCGCGACCGCTTCTTCGCACTCGTCAAGGCTCCCGGCTTCGCACCGTGGTTCGCCCGCGTGACGCCGATGGAAGAGCTCGGCCAGCTCGCCCTCGGCTCGCGTCCGGCCCGCCGCGGCCTGTCGGTCGAGTCGCTCGAGGATCTCCGCGCGATCCCCTGGGTGTTCGCGTGGACGCAGGCGCGCATCAACCTCGCCGGCTGGTTCGGACTCGGCAGCGCCCTCGAGGCCGTCGGCGACGAGGCCCTCCTGCAGGCCGCGTACGTCGAATGGCCGCTCTTCCGCACCATGATCGACAACGTCGCCATGAGCCTCGCCAAGGCCGACGACCGCATCGCGCGCCACTACCTCGAGCTCGGCGATCGCGACGATCTCGCCGGTCTCGTGCGCGACGAGATGGCGCTCACCCGCTCGTGGGTGATCCGGGTGACCGGAGGCACCGAGCTGCTCGGCAACAAGCCGGTGCTGCAGCGGGCCGTCAAGATGCGCAGCCCCTACGTCGACGCCCTGTCGCTGCTGCAGCTGCGGGCCCTGCGCGCGCTGCGCGACGCTCCCGAGGGCGCTCCGGCCGATCCCGAGCAGCAGCGGCTGCTGCTCCTGTCGGTCAGCGGGGTCGCCGCCGGCCTGCAGAACACCGGCTGACACGCGCGTCGCTTCCGGCGATCCCGCGTGGCGGGGCTACCGTGTCGGGCATGGCACGGATCGTCGTAGCCGAAGTCTGTCCCGCATGCGGGTCGCTCGCCGTGCGAGCGACCGAGCCGAGGTGGTTCCGCGTCGAGCTCGACCGGCGCGATCACCTCGACGACGGCTGGGTGGAGCGCCTCGAGTTCGAGTGTCGCGACTGCCTGCTCGTCTGGGACTGACCGACGGACGGAATCGGATGCCGCGGCCCGCGGCATCCGATCAATCGAGCCTGCGGTCCTCGGCGTGGCGCGAGAGGCCCCGCCCGTAGCGCTCAGTGAGCTGCACCATGAGGTCGGGGGTCTCGCGGTCGAGGCCGAAGACGTAGCCGGGGAAGTCGAGCTCGCGCTGAGCGGCCCAGATCTGCTCGTGCTCGTGCGGCGGCAGGATCTGCAGCGGCTCGCCCACGGCGACCCACGCGATCGGGACAGTGCTCTCGGGCGGCAGGGTGGTGCGCAGGTGCACGACCGCGTTGATGCGCACCTCGCTGCCGCGGCCGATGCGCGCCCCGTTGAACACGCGCGTGCCGGTGGCGAGGAACACCTCGTCCTCGACGACGGCTCCCGAGACGCTCGCCATGGGGCCGATCAGCACGTGATCGCCGATGTGCACCGGATTGGTCGCGGTGGCGCGGATGAGAGCGTTCTCCATCACGATGACGTTCTCGCCGAGTGTGATCGGTCCGCCCTCGGCCGTGATCACGGCGCCGTGGAGGATCTGGCAGTCGGCGCCGATCTCGACGTCGCCGCTGATGACCGCGGTCGCCGCGACGACCGCGTCGGGGTGGATGCGGGGCTGGGCCCCGAGGTGCTCGAATCGCATCGGTGCTCCCGTCGGTGGGTCGCTGCCAGCGTAGCGGGCGGCTCTTGCGGGGTGATCGGGGGGATTCAGGCGCTCGCGGTTGCGGCATCCTTCACGGGCCACAGCTGGTCGAGCAGCTGGCCGACCCACGCGATGAGCTGGGCATCGGACACGCGCTCGCCGTCGACCGTGGGCAGCGGGACCACGAGCGCGTCACCGCCCGCGAGCAGCTTCGCCTTCGGGTAGAGCCGCTGCAGGCGCACGCGCATCGAGTCGGGAAGGTCCGCCGGCGCGATGCGCAGGTTCGGCCCCATCGCGACGACGTCGGCCAGGCCCGACTGCGCCGCCCGGCGCCGCAGCCGGGCGACGGCCAGCAGTCCCTCGACATCGGCCGGCAGGTCGCCGTAGCGGTCGGTCAGCTCGTCGACCACGAGGTCGAGCGCGTCGTCCTTGGCGGCGACGGATGCCGCGGCCGAGAGCTTCTGGTAGGCCTCGAGCCGCAGTCGCTCACTGTCGATGTACGACTCGGGGATGCGCGCCTGCACCGGAAGCTCGAGGCGGAGCTCGGTCGGGCCCTCGACCTCGTCGCCGCGGAAGGCCGACACGGCCTCGCCGATCATGCGCAGGTAGAGGTCGAAGCCGACGCCGGCGATGTGCCCGGCCTGCTCGGCGCCGAGGAGGTTTCCCGCACCGCGCAGCTCGAGATCCTTGAGCGCCACCTGCATGCCGCTGCCGAGGTCGTTGTTGACCGCGATCGTCTCGAGCCGGTCGGCGGCGGTCTCGGACAGCGGCTTCATCTCGTCGTACAGGAAGTAGGCGTAGGCCCGCTCTCGGGCGCGTCCGACGCGGCCGCGCAGCTGGTGCAGCTGCGACAGGCCGTACTTGTCGGCGCGATCGATGATGATCGTGTTCGCGTTGGAGATGTCCAGGCCGGTCTCGACGATCGTGGTGCACACCAGCACGTCGAAGCGACGCTCCCAGAACGCGTCCACGACCTCTTCGAGCGCGTGCTCGCCCATCTGCCCGTGGGCGACGGCGATGCGCGCCTCGGGGATCAGCTCGGCGAGCTCGGCGGCCACGCGCTGGATCGACGAGACCCGGTTGTGCACGAAGAACACCTGTCCCTCGCGCAGCAGCTCCCGGCGGATCGCGGCGGCGATCTGCTTGTCGTTGCGCGGGCCCACGAACGAGAGGATCGGATGCCGGTCTTCCGGAGGCGTCTGCAGCGTCGACATCTCACGGATGCCCGTCACCGCCATCTCGAGCGTGCGCGGGATCGGCGTCGCGCTCATCGCGAGGATGTCGACGTTGGTCTTGAGCTTCTTCAGCGTGTCCTTGTGCTCGACGCCGAAGCGCTGCTCCTCGTCGATGATCATGAGCCCGAGGTCCTTGAAGTGGACCTTCTCGGTGAGGATGCGGTGCGTGCCGATCACCATGTCGACGGTGCCGTCGGCGAGGCCGTCGACGACCTCGCGTGCCTGCTTGTCGGTCTGGAAGCGCGAGAGCGCCTTCACCTTGACCGGGAACCCGGCGAAGCGCTCGGTGAACGTCTCGAGGTGCTGCTTGACCAGCAGCGTCGTCGGGACGAGCATCGCGACCTGCTTGCCCTCCTGGATGGCTTTGAACGCTGCCCGGACGGCGACCTCGGTCTTGCCGAAGCCGACGTCGCCCGACAGCAGCCGGTCCATCGGGATCGGCTTCTCCATGTCGGCCTTGATCTCGTCGATCGTCTGCAGCTGGTCGGGGGTCTCGGCGAACGGGAACGCCTCCTCCAGCTCGCGCTGCCAGGGTGTGTCGGGACCGAACGCGTAGCCCTTGGCCGACATGCGCGCCGAGTAGAGCTTCACGAGCTCGACGGCGATGTCGCGCACCGCCTTGCGTGCGCGGCCCTTCGCCGCGGCCCAGTCGCTGCCGCCCATCTTGGACAGACTCGGCGCCTCGCCGCCGACGTACTTCGACAGCAGGTCCAGCTGATCCGTGGGCACGTAGAGCTTGTCGCCGGGGTGCCCGCGCTTGGACGGCGCGTACTCGAGCACGAGGTACTCGCGCATGCTCTTGACCGCGTTGCGGCCGCCGCTGGACACCTCGCGCTGCGTCATCTCGACGAACCGGCCGATGCCGTGCGTGGCATGGACGACGTGGTCGCCTGCCTTCAGCTGCAGCGGGTCGACGACGTTCTTGCGCCGCGACGCCAGCTTCTTGACGACGCGCTGGTCGCCGCCGATCGTGCGGCCGTAGAACTCGGTCTCGGTGAGCACCGCGAGCTTGGCATCGGGCACCTCGAAGCCTCGCTCGAGCACCGACAGCACGATGTGGGCGACGCCCGGCTCGGGCGCGGTGAGGACCTCGTCGACGCGTCGCGCGGCGATGTCGCGCTCTGCGAGCACATCGCGGGCGCGCTCCACGAGTCCGGTTCCGGATGCCGCGACCACGACGCTCCAGCCGTCCGCCAGCAGCTGGGCGACGTGCGCCGTGGCACCGTCGACGTTGCCCTGGAACGACGGCACCGGATTGGCAGCGACCCGCACCACGGCAGCGGCCTGAAGAGCCACGTCGATGTCGGCGTCGAGCAGGCCCTCGGCCGCGGCATCCGCTTCTCCCGAGTCGAATGCGCTCAGCGTCCACCACACGTCGCCGCGAGCGTGCGCCGCCTCGCGCAGCGCCGGCAGCGTGAGGAAATCGCCGGCACCGAGATCGATGGGGGTCTGGGCGCCCGCGGTCGCCGCGCTCCAGGCCGCCTCGAGGAAC
Organism: Microbacterium sp. Root166; assembly: GCF_001427145.1. Taxonomy (GTDB): domain Bacteria; phylum Actinomycetota; class Actinomycetes; order Actinomycetales; family Microbacteriaceae; genus Microbacterium. The sequence goes on along the minus strand of NZ_LMGL01000003.1, from coordinate 430,323 downwards.
TCGCGGTTCGTGTCGCCGAGCGTGATCGCGCGGGTGACGGCGCGCTCGGGCTCGACGAGGGCGATCGCCGCGTGCTCGGGCAGATAGTCCGCGAGCGTCACGAGGCGATCGACGACGGCGGGAAGGAGCGACTCCATGCCCTCGACGGGGATCCCCTCGGACATCTTCTCGAGCATCCCCGCCAGGCCCGGGAAGTCGGTCTTGAGATCGCGGGCGCGGTCGCGCACCGCCTGGGTGAGCAGCAGCTCCCGACTGGCGATCAGCGCGACCTCGCGCACCTCACCGGGAAGCGAGCGCTGATCGGCGACCGAGAAGGCGCGGATCTGATCGACCTCGTCGCCGAAGAACTCGATGCGGTACGGGTGCGCCGCGGTCGGCGGAAAGACGTCGAGGATGCCGCCGCGCACGGCGAACTCGCCGCGGCGCGAGACCATGTCGACGCGGTGGTAGGCCAGCTCGACCAGTCGCAGCGAGACCTCGCCCAGGTCGTGGCCGCGTCCGCCGACGGTGAGCTGCACCGGCGGCACGTCGGTGAGCCCGGCGGCGAGCGGCTGGATCGCGCCGCGCACCGACGCCGTGATGACGAGCGGTGTCGAGGCATCCCAGCGCGCGATGCGTCCGAGCACTTCGAGCCGGGTGCCGACGATCTCGGCGCTGGGGCTGAGGCGTTCGTGCGGCAGGGTCTCCCAGGCGGGGAAGTGCAGCACCTCGGCGCCGGGAAGGAGCGCACCGAGCGCGGGGCCGAGCGACTCTGCGCGCCGGCCGGTCGGGGTGACCAGCAGCACGATCGGCGGCTTGCCTGCGGCGCGGCGGCGTTCGATGAGCGCCGCGAGCAGGGGGGCACCCAGGCCTTCGACGAGCGAGAAGTCGGCGTCGACAGAGGACGCGGCCACCGCATCCCGGAACGACTCTGCCTGCTCGAGGGCGCGCACGATCCCGGGAACTGTCACCGGACGAGTCTAAGCGCAGGCCCCGACACCGGGCTCGTCGCCCTGTCTTCGTCCGAACGGACGCGACACGCCGTTCCGCCCGGGCCCTGACGGCGTGTTGCGACCGTTCATCGGGAAGAAGACGCCGGGTGCCGCGGCACCGGGCTCCTAGGATGAACGCGTGAGCGACCCCGCCGACCAGGCCACCCCGGATTCTCCGCCCGTGCAGATCCCGCCCGCGCCGGTTGCGGGAGCGCCCGCGACCCCGCACGCCGCTCCCTGGGCGCCGCCGGGCGCCGCGCCCTTCGGGACGCCTGTCCCGCAGCCCGGATACGCAGCCCCGACGGGCTACGGCTACCCGGCATCCCCAGGTCCCGCGCCGCAGTCCGGCCATGCGGTGCCCACGGGCTACCCCGCGCCAGCCGTGAACCCGATCTACCCGCCAGGAACCGTCGCGGCGTACCCGGCGGGAGTCCAGCCTGCCACCGGTGCTCCGTCGTATGCCCCGCTTTTCGTCGCCGCACCGCCTGCCGGCGGGCGCGCGCTCGGCGTCGTCGCGCTGATCCTCGCCCTCCTCGCCGTCGTCGGAGCGGCCATCGCCGCGGCGGTCGCCGGATTCAACGCCGGCCTCGGCACGGGCGATCGGATGGCGATGATGCCGCTGGAAGCCGACTTCGACCTGTCCTACCTCTCGCCGGTGCGCGGGTGGGTGCTCCTCGGCGAGATCGCCTTCTGGATCGGCACCGTCCTCGGCGTGTGGGCGATCGTGCAGGGCATCATCGCCGCCGTGAAGCGGCGAGGCCGCGGCGCGGGCATCGCGGCGATCGTGGTCGCCGCGGTCGGGCCGATCGTCTTCTCCGTCGTCCTGTGGAGCTTCCTGACCGCCGGAATCGCGTCCAGCATCGGCGGCTGACCGGCCGACCTCGACGACGCGTGGTCAGCCGCGCGGGGCGTGGTGCTTCTGCTGCGCCGCGAGGAGTCCTTCGTCGACGAGCTGCTCGACCGCGTCGGCCGCATCGCCCAGCAGGATGGGCAGATTCTTGCGCTCGGTGGCGCCGAACGGATCGAGCACCCAGTCCGCGGGATCCTGGCGGCCGGGCGGGCGCCCGATCCCCACGCGCACGCGAGCGAACTCGCCGGAGTCCAGCGCCTTCGCCACGTCGCGGACGCCGTTGTGGCCGCCGTGCCCGCCGCCGGTCTTGAGCTTGATGGTGTCGAAGGGGATGTCGAGCTCATCGTGGACCACGACCACGTGCTCGGGCTCGACGCCGTAGAACTTCGCGAGGCCGGCGACCGGTCCGCCCGAGACGTTCATGAACGTGTTGGGCTTGGCGAGGATGAGCTTGGCTCCGCCGGGGCGCAGCCAGGTCTCGGCGACGCGCGCGTTCGCCTTGTGGGCGCGGAAGCCCTCGCCCCGGCGCGCTGCCAGCTCGTCGAGCACCATCTGGCCGACGTTGTGACGGGTGAGCTCGTAGCGGGGTCCCGGATTTCCGAGCCCCACGATCAGCCACGCCTGTGCCATCTGCCCTTGCCCTTCCGACGGCGAAGCCCGCCCCCTCAAGTATCGGGGACGGGCTTCGTCGAATGATGCAGCGGTGCTTACTCGGACTCTGCCTCGGTCGCGGCCTCGGTGGCCTCGGCCTGCTCGGCGGCGACAGCAGCGTCGGCGGCGGCGATCTCGTCGTCGGCGGCACCGGACGGGACGGAGATCGCGACGATCAGCGTCTCGGGGTCGACGGCCAGCGAAGCGCCCTTGGGCAGCTTCAGGTCGGCGGCGGTGATGTGGGTGCCCTCTTCGAGGCCCTCGATGTCGAGCTCGACGCGCTCGGGGATGTGCGTGGCCTCGACCTCGAGCAGGACCGTGTTGGCGTCCTGCGCGACGACGGTGCCCGCGGCGGACTCGCCGATGAGCGTGACGGGAACGTCGACCTGGACCTTCTCGCCCTTCTTCACGACGAGGAGGTCGATGTGCTCGATGATCTGGTGCACGGGGTCCTTCTGGACGTCCTTGACCAAGGTGAGCTCCTGACGACCGTTGACGTCGAGCTCGAGCACGACGTTCGCGCGGCGGATGAGCAGCGCGATCTGGTGGCCCGGAAGGGCGACGTGCACCGGGTCGGTGCCGTGACCGTAGATGACGGCGGGGATCTTGCCGGCGGCGCGCAGGCGGCGGGCGAAGCCCTTTCCGAAGTTCTCGCGGACTTCGGCGTGGACCTTGGTGTCGGACTCAGTCGACATGGTTTCTCCTCGCGGGCGTGCGCCCGTTCTGATTGCGGGTCCGCTCAGGTGGCGGGCCCAGGTATGTGGGGTTTGTCTCGACTCGAACGCACACGCGTGAGGAAAGCCCAGGGGCCCGCTCCACCGCGTCGATCACGGATGCCGCATCCCGCCGTCAGGCGGGCGCGAGGCATCCCTCGCCGAAGTTCAATCACCGAGTCTACCAGGGGGGCCGCTACGATGAGGAACGCACCCGAACCACCCCGGAGGACACTGATGGATCACGGCTTCATGACGCACGCGCTGCTGTGGCTGATCGGCGCGATGGCGGCCGTCGGCGGTCTCCTCACGGTCGCCGCCTTCTGGTCGATGGGACGCGCCAACTACCGCGGCGACTGATCGGCGCGCCTCACAACACCGCCCGCGCGGTGGTGAGGATCCCGCACTTCCCGCGTAACACGAGCACGCCAGACTCTAGGCTGGAACCCTTCCCTTCCCGACCTTCAGGAGTGCGTGTGTCTTCGAACGAGCCCTCGGCGCCGACGAACATCTCTACCGATCGCGACGACCAGCCCGGCTCGACGCGCGAACACGAAGGTGCTCCCGCGCCCGAGGACGTCTCGCGCCCGGCTCCCGAGCCCACCGGTCCCGGCGTCGCCGAAACGGCCGTCGCGAACATCGGCGTCGTCGGCCTCGCCGTGATGGGCTCGAACCTGGCCCGCAACCTCGCCAGCCGCGAGGGCAACACGGTCGCGATCTACAACCGCAGCCGTGAGAAGACCGACATCGTCCTCTCCGAGCACCCCGAGGCCGAGTTCGTCCCCGCCTACACCTACGCCGAGTTCGCCGCGTCGCTGCAGAAGCCCCGCACCGCGATCATCATGGTCAAGGCCGGTGCCGGCACGGATGCCGTGATCGACGCGCTCGTGGACGCCTTCGAGCCGGGCGACATCATCGTCGACGGCGGCAACGCCCTCTTCACCGACACGATCCGCCGCGAGAAGGCCGTGCGCGAGACCGGCATCAACTTCGTCGGCGCCGGCATCTCCGGCGGCGAAGAGGGAGCACTGCTCGGCCCCTCGATCATGCCCGGCGGCTCGGACGAGTCGTGGGTCACGCTCGGACCGATCCTGAAGTCCATCGCCGCGGTCGCCGAGGGCGAGCCCTGTGTGACGCACGTCGGCCACGACGGCGCCGGCCACTTCGTGAAGATGGTCCACAACGGCATCGAGTACGCCGACATGCAGCTCATCGCCGAGGCGTACGACCTCATCCGCCGCGGCACCGGCAAGTCCCCCGCCGAGATCGCCGACGTCTTCGCCGAGTGGAACGCGGGCGAGCTCGAGTCGTACCTCATCGAGATCACCGCCGAGGTGCTGCGCCAGGTGGATGCCGCGACCGGCAAGCCGCTCGTCGACGTGATCCTCGACCAGGCCGGCGCCAAGGGCACCGGCGCCTGGACCGTGCAGACCGCGCTGAACCTGGGCGTGCCCGTCTCCGGCATCGCCGAGGCCGTCTTCGCCCGCTCGCTCTCGAGCCACCCCGAGCAGCGCGCCGTGTCGGGCGGACTGCCCGGCCCGGCCGAGGACCTCCAGGTCGAGGACGCCGACGCGTTCATCGAGGACGTGCGCCTGGCGCTGTACGCGTCGAAGATCGTCGCCTACTCGCAGGGCTTCGACGAGATCCGTGCCGGCGCGGCCGAGTACGACTGGTCGATCGATCTGGGTGCGGTGTCGAAGATCTGGCGCGGCGGCTGCATCATCCGCGCGCAGTTCCTCAACCGCATCGCCGACGCGTACGCCGAGACCCCGGAGCTGCCCGTGCTGCTCACGGCGCCGTACTTCGTCGAGGCGCTCGGCCGCGCCCAGGACGCGTGGCGCCGCATCGTCTCGACGGCCGCGGGTGCCGGCATCCCGGCTCCCGCCTTCTCGTCGTCGCTGGCGTACTACGACGGCCTGCGCGCCGAGCGCCTGCCCGCCGCCCTGGTGCAGGGTCAGCGCGACTTCTTCGGAGCGCACACCTACCAGCGCATCGACAAGCCCGGCACCTTCCACACGCTGTGGTCGGGCGACCGCACCGAGATCGAAGCCGAAGACACCCACTGAGCGCGTACCCGTACGACCGAGGCCCCCGTCGAGTGATCGGCGGGGGCCTCGGTCTTTGCCGGCTCTAGGCCGGCACGACGTTGTGGTTGCGGCAGAACAGGTTCTGCGGATCCCACTCGCGCTTGATCGCGGCGAGGCGCGCCATGGTCTCGGGGGTGTACATGCGGGAGACGAGCCCGGGGTCGGTCGACGGGGTGAAGTTGCCGTACAGCGCCTCTCCGAGTCCCTCGATCGCGTCCCACTCGGCCTGGATCAGGGGCCGGTTGCCGTCGTGGACCAGCCCCGGCACGTCGAAGGCGCCCGCCATCGCGAACCAGGTGGCATTGCGGGCGGGGAACGCCGTGCTCTCCTGAGCCACCTCGCCGAACGCGCCGCCGAGGGAGCGCAGGAAGAGCACCGAGGCCGCGTTGGCCTCGCGGAATCCGACCAGGCGAGCGATCGCGTCGTCGCTCAGCTCGCGGAGCAGCGTGTTGCCTCCCACGAACCCGGGCATGGGCTGGTCGGGGTCGGCTGCGGGCATCTCCATCAGGATGTCGGGATACGAGCGCACTGCGAGCTCGGTCTCGGTGACGCCCTCGAGCGCGAGGAGCGGGGCCAGCGCGGCGCGGGCAGCGTCTTCGTCGTCGCCGATCCAGCACGCGGTGATCGAGGCGCCCGCCGGCGCATTCGGGTCCATCGCCGGGACGTCCATGTAGGTCACCGTGAGTTCGCGCGGTGCATCGCGCAGCGTGTCGCGCACCGCAGCGAGGACCGGACGGGCGTCACCCGTCACCGCGAGCGTCGCGAAGACCACCGCGCGCAGCTCGTGGGCGCGGAAGTCGAAGCGCGTGACGACGCCGAAGTTGCCCCCTCCCCCGCGCAGCGCCCACATCAGGTCGGCGTGCGAGTCGTCGGAGACTTCGAGCACATCGCCGCGGGCGGTGACGAGCTGCGCACCGACGAGCTGATCGGCCGCCAGCCCCCACGCGCGCACCATCCACCCGATGCCGCCGCCGAGGGTGAGGCCTCCGACGCCGACGGAGGCAGTGTCGCCGGAGCTCACGCCCAGCCCGTGCTGCGACAGCTCGTGCGCGACCGCGCCCCACGTGACGCCGCCGCCGACGTGGACGACATCGCCGTCGATGCGGATGTCGTCGAGCGCGCCCAGGTCGAGCGTCAGGCCGCCGGGCACGGCGCCCCACGCGCTGTGGCCGCCGCCGCGCACCATGACGTCCAGGCGCTCGGCGGCCGCGTAGCGCAGCGCCCCGCGCACGTCGTCGACAGACGACGCGCGGACGACCATCGTGGGCTCGCCGATGCCGGAGTGGAACCGCCTCGCGGAGTCCCAGTCGTCGTCGCCCGGTGCGACGACGGTTCCGGTCACGAGTTCTGAGAGGGAGAGATCAGTCACCCGCGCCACGGTAACGGGCGCCACCGACATCCCGCTAGAGCCAGCCCTTGCGCTTGAAGACGACGTACAGGGTGAGCGACGTGGCGGCCATCAGGCCGAGCGCCATCGGGTACCCGAGACTCCAGTGCAGTTCGGGCATGTGGTCGAAGTTCATGCCGTAGATCGTGCCCACGAGCGTCGGTGCGAAGAGGATGGCGGCCCAGGCCGAGACCTTCTTGACCTGCTCGTTCTGCTCGAGCCCGAACTCCGCCATGCGCCGCATGGCCTCGTTGTTCTCCTGATCGACGAGCGTCGCGTGAACGGTGAGGGCGCTCTCGAGGGTCGGCCGGAATCCCTCGACCTTCGTGACGATGCGGCGCGCATGGTCGTCGACATCGCGGATGGCGGGCGCCTCGGCCGCGCCGGAGGACTCGAGCACGATCTGCTGCAGGCGATCGAACATGTCCACCAGCGGCGTGGTCGCGTGGTGCAGGTCGATGACCTCGCGCTGAAGGCCGAAGATGCGCTTGCCGACCGCGGGGTCGCCCGAGAACAGCGCGTCCTCGATCTCGTCGATGTCGTTCTCGACGCCGGCGACGACGGGCTGATACTGGTCGACGATGTCGTCGCAGACCGCCCACACCACCGCGTAGGGACCGTGGGCCAGAATGTCCGGACGCCCCTCGAGGCGGTGCCGCACCGTGGCGAGGTCGGGGTTCTCGGCGTGGCGCACGGTGATGACGAAGTCGGGTCCGGCGAACACATGGACCTCGCCGAACTCCACCGTCTCGGTGGCGTCGAGGTAGCGTGCGGGCTGGAGGACCAGGAAGGTCATGTCGTCGTACCGCTCGAGCTTCGCGCGCTGGTGCCCCTTGAGCGCATCCTCGACGGCGAGCGGGTGGAGCCCGGCCAGGCCGGCGAGCTCGTTCATCTCGGCGGCGTCCGGCCGGTACAGGCCGATCCAGGCCATCCCGCCCCGCGCCCTGGCCTCGGTGAGCGCTTCGGCTGCGGTGCCGCTCGCGACCCGTCTGCCATCGACGTAGACGGCGGCGTCGACGAGGGTCATGCACTCACCCTAGGTCCACGTCGCGGCTAGGGTCGGAGGCGTGACAGCGAAGCGCGTGCTCTACATCGGCGGAACCGGGACCATCAGCGCGGCGTGCGTGCGCCGCAGCGTCGCGGCGGGTGACGAGGTCACCGTGCTCAATCGCGGATCCTCGCGACGCGCGATCCCCGACGGCGTGCGGGAGCTGGTCGCGGACGTGCGCGACGCCGGCGCGGTGCGGAACGCGATCGGGGATGCCGAGTTCGACGTCGTCGCCGAGTTCCTGGCGTTCACCCCCGGTCACGTGCAGCAGGACCTCGACCTCTTCGAGGGGCGCACCGGCCAGTACGTCTTCATCAGCTCGGCCTCGGCGTACCAGAAGCCCCCGGCCCGGCTCCCCATCACCGAGTCGACTCCGCTCGAGAATCCGTTCTGGCAGTACAGCCGCGACAAGATCGCGTGCGAGGAGCTCCTCGCCGCGGCATCCCGCGATCGCTCCTTCCCGGTGACGGTCGTCCGACCGTCGCACACGTACGACGAGCGCATGATCCCCACCATCGGCGGATGGACGGACATCGCGCGCCTGCGCGCCGGCAGGCCGGTCATCGTGCACGGCGACGGCACGAGCCTGTGGACCATCACCCACGCCGACGACTTCGCCGTCGGCTTCACGGGCCTCCTGGGCGCTCCTGCGGCCATCGGCGAGGACTTCACCATCACGGGCGACCACACGCCGACCTGGGACCGGATCTACCGCTGGCTCGCTGAGGCGGCCGGCGTCGATGAGCCCGATCTGGTGCACGTCGCCTCCGAGACCATCGCCGCCTTCGAGCCGGAGCTCGGCCCGACGCTGATCGGCGATAAGGCGCATTCGGTGGTCTTCGACAACAGCAAGCTGCGTGCGATCGTGCCGGATTTCGCCACCACCATCACCTTCGACGAGGGCGCGCGCCGCATCGTCGGGTACTACGACGCGCATCCCGACGAGCAGCGGATCGACGCGGACCGCGATGCGCTGTTCGATCGCATCGCGGCCCACGCCCGGTCCGCCGGCTGACGCCTAGCCGGTGATGTCCCGCACCGTGCCCCGCTCCAGGCGGAGGCGCCGGCGGGCTCGCTTCGCGACCGCCGAGTCGTGCGTGACGACGACGAGCGTCAGCCCTTCGGCGCACAGCCCCTCCAGCACGGCGAGGATCTCGTCGCGCATGCTCTCGTCGAGGTTGCCGGTGGGCTCGTCGGCGAGCAGGACGCGCGGCCGCTTCACGATCGCACGCGCGATCGCGACGCGCTGCTGCTGACCGCCGGACAGCTCCCCCGGCCGGTGGTCGCCGCGGTCGTCCAGCCCGACATGGGCCAGTGCCTCGGCGACGCGCGTCGCGCGCTCCGCCTTCGTGAGGGCCAGCGGCTCGAGCGCCATGTCGACGTTCTCGGCGGCGGTGAGGGTCGGAATGAGATTGAAGCCCTGGAACACGAAGCCGACCTCTGTCGCCCGCACGCGACTCAGCTGCGTGCCGGATGCTCCCGTCAGGTCGAGGTCGCCCAGCACGACGCTTCCCGCCGTCGGCCGGTCGAGTGCGCCGAGCAGCTGGAGCAGCGTCGACTTGCCGCCTCCGGTCGGCCCCTGGATCGTGACGAAGTCGCCCTGCGCGATCTCCAGGTCGACGCCCGCCAGGGCGTTCACGATCCGGTCCTTCTGACGGTAGGCGCGGGTGACGCCCGTCAGCCGGTACAGCGCGGGGGACGCGGCATCCGTCTGCGTGTCCGCATCGGGGTCGATCATCGTCATTGTTCCTTCTCCTGTCGTGTCGGGTGCGGTGGGGGTGTCTGCGGGTCGGATGGGGTCGCTCACGGGATGCCTCACCCCACCGATCGCAGGGCTTCGGCAGGGCTCAGCCGGGCAGCTCGCCAGCCGCCGAACGCTCCGGCGACCAGTCCCCCGAGCACGGCGAGTCCGAGCGCCGCCGCGACGACCCACAGCGTGACGGGCGCATGGAGGACGATCTCGGTCGCACCCTGCTGCAGAGTCCCGGCGAAGCCGCCACGCGGACCGCCCTCGGTGTCCGGTCCTCCCGCCGGCGCGGCGGAGATCGTCGGCGCGATGGCGTTGATCGCCCAGATCCCAAGAAATCCGATCAGAAGACCGGCGGCACCGCCGATGAGGCCCTGCGCGAGCGACTCGCCCGCGACCTGCCCGACCACCCGGCGGTCGGACCAGCCGATCGCCTTGAGGGTGCCGAACTCCCGCGTCCTGCGCGAGACCCCGGAGACGGTGAACAGCACGGCGAGCGCAAGGGCCACGGCCAGCACGATGACCGACAGCCACGTGCCGAGGCTCGTGATGAGCGAGGTGGCGCTCGAGAGCGACCCCGAGACGGTCGCGGCCAGCTCGGACTGCGAGCTGACGGTGGCATCGGGCAGCTCCGCCTCGATCGCCGACTGCACGGCATCGATGGAGTCGGAGGAGTCGGACTGCACGTAGACGGTGGACAGCACGTCACCGGTTCCCGCGAGGGCCTGGGCGACGTCGAGCGGGATGTACACGTTGGCCGCGGTGTCGGCGTCGCTCGATGTCGACGCGAGGATGCCGACGACGTCGAACTGCTCGCCGCCGACATCGATCGCGTCGCCGACGACGATCCCGGCCGTCGCGGCGTACGCGGCATCCAGTACGGCGACGTTCTCGCCCGCATCGTCGGCGGCGAGCGCTCGTCCGTCGCTCAGGCTCACCGCCGACAGCGGCCCGACCGACGACGCGGCAGGGTCGATGCCCAGCACGGTGAAGGAGTCCACGTCGAAGGACCCGCCGTTGAACGTCGCTCCCCCGTCGCCGTTCTGCTGCTGCGGCGGGGCCTGCTCCAGCGTGCCTCCGTCCGCGCCGTCGGTCGGGCGCGGCGGCAGCTCGCCCGAGAACGTCATGTTGGTGAGGCTGAGCGCGCCGGATGCCTCCGCCACGCCGTCCACGCCCGTCACGGTGTCGAGCACGCTCGCCTCGAGGGTGGTGCGCATCGGCTCGGACACGAGCCGCGACTGGCTCAGCTGCGTCGTTCCGTCGGCCGCGGTCGCGCCGCCGTCCTCGCCGAACTCGAACGCCTGGCCCCTCATCTCGCCGGGCTCGGCCGTCGCTCCGGTGACGGTCAGGTCGGTGCCGACGCCGTACACGGATTCCAGGGCCTGGGCCTGCGCATTCCGCACGCCGGCGGCGAGCGAGGTGACGATCATCACGAGCGCGATCGCGATCGCGAGCCCGCTCGCGACGATGATGGTCTGCTTCTTGCGGCCGGCCAGCTCCCGCCGCAGATACGTTGCGTACATGGGTCTCCTCCCGGCGGCCCGGTGCCGCCGTCGAAGGAGAAGCTAGGGACGCCGTCGATGCGGAACTCCAGCGGGAGCTATGAGAGCCGTATGGACGGAGACCGCGATCTCACAGCCACCGCATAGCGGGCGCCATAGGAACCCCATAGGAACGACGGCACAATGGGCTCATGACCACCGCCGCGCCCTCGCTCCTCCGTCCCGACGGCAGCCCGCTGCGCGTGCTCGTGGTCGACGACGAGCAGATGCTGACCGATCTCCTCTCGATGGCGCTGCGCATGGAGGGCTGGTCGGTGCGGACCGCCGGCTCGGGCTTCGAAGCGCTGCAGGCGGCACGCGAGTTCGACCCCGACGCGATGGTCCTCGACGTCATGATGCCCGACCTCGACGGCATGGCCGTGCTGCAGCGCCTGCGCCAGTCGGGCGACGACGTCCCCGTGCTGTTCCTCACCGCGAAGGATGCCGTGACCGACCGCGTCGCGGGGCTGACCGCCGGCGGGGACGACTACGTCACCAAGCCGTTCAGCCTCGAGGAGGTCGTGGCGCGCCTGCGCGGCCTCATGCGCCGCGCCGGCACCGCCCACGCCGCGGGCGCCGAGCCCATCCTCAGGGTCGCCGACCTGACGCTCAACGAGGACAGCCACGAGGTCGAGCGCGCCGGCGACGGCATCGAGCTCACCGCGACCGAGTTCGAGCTGCTGCGGTACCTCATGCGCAACCAGCGTCGCGTCGTGTCGAAGGCGCAGATCCTCGACCGCGTCTGGAACTACGACTTCGGCGGGCGCTCGAGCGTCGTCGAGCTGTACATCTCGTACCTGCGCAAGAAGATCGACGCCGGCCGCGAGCCGCTCATCCACACGGTGCGCGGCGTCGGCTACATGATCAAGGCACCGCAGTGACCTCGCCGCCCGCCGCGCGCCGTCCGTGGACGCTGCAGCGCAAGCTCATCGTCACCGTCGTGGGCATCACGTCGCTGATCATGGTCCTCGTCGGCGTCGCCATCAGCGTGATCCTGGGCACCGTGCTCGAGTCCCAGCTGACTGCGCAGGTCGATTCGCTGCGCAGCCGCACCGAGAGCATCCGCCCGCTCATCGCGCAGGGCCAGAGTGCGGAGGCGATCCTGCAGGAGCTGCCCGTCGGGCCGGGCACGCTGCTGGCGATCGAGACGGTCCCCGCCGAGCCCACAGCCGCCGTCACCGACGCGCAGGGCGAGGTCGTCGCGCTGACCGCCGCGCAGATCGACCAGCTCGCGGTGGGCCTCACGCAGGACGGCTCGCCGGAGTCGCTCGTGGTCGATCTCGACGACCTCGGCACGTACCGGGTCGCGGGCTACCAGAGCGGACCGACCGTGGTCGTCGCGGGAGTGTCCCGCGCAGAGCTCGTCACCACCACGGGTCAGATGCTCATCACGATCGGGCTGCTGACGGCGGGAGGCCTGCTCCTGCTCGCCGCCGCCACCGCCTGGACCATCCGCGCCGGCCTCGCACCGCTGCGCGCGATCGCCGACACCGCGACGCGGGTGTCGCGGCTGCCACTGGATCAGGGCGAGGTATCGATCCCGGAACGCGTGTCTCCGCGGCAGGCGGACCCCCGCACCGAGGTCGGGCGTGTCGGCGAGGCGCTCAACACCCTGCTCGACCACGTCGGCACCTCTCTGTCCGCGCGTCAGCGCAACGAGGAGCGCATGCGCGCCTTCGTCGCCGACGCCAGCCACGAGCTGCGGACGCCGCTGGCCTCGATCCGCGGCTACTCCGAGCTGTCGCTGCGTGCGCTCGGCCGCGACCACGAGCCGCAGACCGTCGAGACGGCGGAGGCGTCGCTCGAGCGCATCCAGGCGCAGTCGCTGCGGATGACGCGGCTCGTCGAGGACCTGCTGCTGCTGGCCCGGCTCGACGAGGGCAAAGAGCTCGTCTACGGCAGCGTCGACCTGACCCGGCTCGCGGTCGAGGCGGTCGGCGACGCCCGGCCCGCGGGACCCGATCACAAGTGGGTGCTCGACGTCACGGACGAGCCCGTGCTGATCGCCGGCGACGCCGGACGCCTGCATCAGGTGGCGGCGAACCTGCTCGCCAACGCCCGCGCCCACACTCCCGAGGGCACCACCGTGACGGTCACCGTCGCGCGCGAGGAGGACCGCGCCGTGCTGCGGGTGCACGATGACGGCCCGGGCATCGATCCGGCGCTCGGAGGCGAGCTGTTCGGCCGGTTCTCGCGCGCCGACGGCTCTCGGGCGCGGAAGACGGGCGCCACCGGCGGCAGCGGGCTCGGCCTGTCGATCGCGCGGGCGATCGTGGACGCGCACGGCGGCACCATCACGGCGCGCAGCACTCCGGGCGACACGACCTTCGAGGTCCGGCTGCCGGCGCGCCCCGCCGCACCGGACGAGACGGCGGCGACCGAGTCGGTCAGTACCCGCTGAACGCGTCGGTCGTGATCGACCGCGCCCGCTCGAGCGCCGGGGCGAGATCGGCGATCAAACCCGCAGGCCCCGAGATGTAGGCATGGCGCGAGGCGATGTCGGGCACGACCCGCAGCAGGCCCTGAGCATCCAGGCGCACGCCCTGCGCCCACGTCCAGTGGCTCGGCAGATCGGCCGGCCGGTCGCGGGTGAAGACGATCACGGGAACGCCGGACTCCTCCAGATCGGCACGGTAGGCCAGTTCGGAGGCGTCCGAGGCGACGTAGACCAGCACGATGTCGCGCTCCTGCCCAGCCGCGCGCGCGTGACGGAGCTGGGCGACGAAGGGCGTGACGCCGATTCCCGCGGCCACCATGAGGATCGGCGCCGACTCGCGCTTGGGCAGCACGAAGTCGCCCCAGACTCCGGTGATGGCGAGTCGCTCCCCCTCGTCGACCTGCGCGAGTGCTTTCTTGAACGAGCTCTGCGGCTTCGAGCTCGTGCTCTCCTTGAAGGCCACACGCAGCAGCGGCAGATCCTCCGGCGCCGACGCGATGCTGAACTCGCGGCGGGTGCCGCGCGCGTCCGGGTGCGAGTGGGGAACCTCGAGCTCGAGGTACTGGCCGGGGACGAACGACAGCCGGTCGTGCACGCGGAAGGTCAGCTCCTTCACGGTCGGGGTGCGCTCTGCCCGGGAAGCCAGCGTGAGACGCACCGCCGTGCGCACGGCGAACGCGAAGGCGACGAGGTTGCCGATCAGCAGAGCGCGCTCCTGCCCGAGCGAGATGTCTCCGACCGGAATGGGCCAGCCGGCGAGCACGCCGACGATCCCGGCGACGGTGAACTGCTGCCACCGGCGCGGCGGCAGCGTCAGCGGCTCGGAGAGCATGAACGCGCCGAGGAACAGGAACGGCGAGGACAGGAACAGCTGCCAGACGTCGCCGGATTCGATCTGGCCGCCCTGGGCCTGGAGCTGGGAGGCGGTGCGCAGGACCGCGACCATCATCGCGACGATCAGGAAGACCGCGACGACACGGATCTTCTCGGTGCGCCACAGCACGGCGACTCCGAGCAGGATGACGGGCGCCGCCATCGCCGGGGTGCCCACCCACCACGCCGACGCGCCGAGCGAGGGCCAGACGAGGCTCAGCAGCGTCAGCACCGTCGCCCCGACGGCGGCGGGATTGAAGATGTGACGCCCGCGCCAGGCCAGCAGGTACTTCGACAGGGATGCCGCCGCGGCGGCGATGACGATTCCGCCCAGGGCGGCGATCTCGAGCGACGGGCGCAGCACGAACAGCAGGATGTGCGCGGTGATCAGCGAGGATTCCAGGCGCCACGGCAGGTGCAGGACGCGCTGGGCCGCGGCATCCACCCCCACGCACACGGCCGACAGCACCACGAGCGTCACGATCAGCTCGAGCGGGGAGGGCCCGACCTGGCCGAACAGCGAGAGCACCAGTGCGATGACGGCGAGGGTCGCGAGAGCGAGGTAGACCACGCGGTACATCGAGATCCGGCCGAGGAACGCGAAGACGCGGTTCCAGAGCGCGGTGAGTCCGGTCAGCACGTCACACCGCCTGGAGGGGCTCGTGGGCGCCCGAGGGCAGGATCACCCGGATGCCGTCACCCGGCCGCACGATCCCGCCGGAGACGACGACCGACATCACTCCGGCGAGCCGCACCGTCTCGCCCGCCTCGTCGACGTGCACCAGTTCCTTCATGAGGCCCTTCGAGAGTCCGTTGATCTGGAAGCAGGGGTTGCGGAGGCCGGTCACCTCGATGACGGCGGTGTCGCCGATCTCGAGCCGGGTGCCCCGTGGCAGCCCCAGCAGGTCGAGCCCGACGGTCGTGATGTTCTCGCCCAGGGCGCCCGGCGAGACGCCGTGCCCGCGCTCGGCCATGTCGTCGAAGAGCTCGGCGTGCATGAGGTGCACCTGGCGCAGGTTCGGCGCCGCGGGCGTGCGCTCGAGGCGGGAGCGGTGCTGCACGGTGGCGCCGGCGTGCGCGTCGCCCTCGACGCCGTACCCGGTGATGAGCGTGATGCTCTCGCGCGTGGGCTTGCTGAAGCGGTGCGCGTCATCGCTCGCCACGGCGAGGACGTGCGCAGCGGTCGGGTCGGTCACGGTTCCACGCTAGCCGGTCGCGTGAAGAGGTCGGCGCGGCAGCCGGGCGACCACTCCACCCTCCCGTCGGTGGTCATGCGCACCCACTCCACGCCCCAGTCGAAGGCCAGGCGCGGTCCCCCGTCGAAGAACAGCGCCGTCGCCACGGCATCCGCCCGCATCGCCTCCGGCGCCACCGCCCAGGTCGCCGCGATCGTGCGGACGGGCAGTCCGGTGCGCGCGTCGAGCACGTGGTGGAGGCCGTCGCCCCACGCGCGCCGGTCGACGGCGGACGCGCAGAGCGCGGCATCCGTCACCTCCCATACGCCGATCGCACGACGGTGATCGAACGGATGCTGCAGCCCGATGCGCTGCGGATCGCCGAGCACACGCAGGTCGCCGCCGCCGTCCACGACGTGCCGCGGGTGGCCGGCGCGCGCCAGGATGCCGGACACCAGGTCGACGAGGCGTCCCTTGCCGAGCGCTCCGATGTCGATCGTCGCGGGACCGCGCAGGGCGAGGCCGGCGTCGTCCCACGCGAGGAGTTCGCGCCACGCGGTCGGTGCAGGGACCGGTTCCCCGGGCGCGAAGGAGTAGGACCGGTCATAGCCGAGCCGCTCGAGCGATGCCCCGACGAGCGGGTTCACGGCGCCGTCCGTCGCCGTGGAGAGCTCCGCGTAGAGGTCGAGCATCGCAGCGGCGTCGGGTGGAAGCGGCACAGCGCCGCCTTCACGACCGAGAGCGGAGACCACCGAGTCGCCTCGGAACCGCGACCACGTCCGGTCGAACTCCTCGATCGCGGTGGTCACCGCCGCGCGGGTGCCGGGGTCGAGCGGCTCGGCCGTCACGATCTCCCACACCGTGCCGATCGCCTCGAACCGCCACGGTTCCGGGCTCGGCGCCGGCCGGGCAGCGGGCATGGCCTACAGCGCCGCCTCGGCCTTGATCGTCTCGATGGCGTCGTTGAACCCGCCGCTGGTCAGCGACGACCCGGCCACGCGGCTGACCGAGATCTCGTCGATGTCCTGGCCCACCACCACGTCCGAGATGCCGCCGATGAACTGGCCCTGGTACTGCTCGGACTCGCTCTTCTGCGGGTCGCCCTCGACCTGGACGTCGGTGATGACGTCACCCTCGAGCGTGACCGTGACCGAGATCGTCTCGACGGACTCGGGCGTGTTGTACGTGCCCTCGGCCGTGTACGTGCCGTCGGCGTAGGCCGGCTCGTCGTCGCCACCGGTGGCCGGCTGGTCGGCATCGGTCGTGGCGGGCGAGCATCCGGCGAGCAGGACGATGCCTGCGACGGCGGCGACGGACGCACCGGTGCGGAGCATGTCAGGCGGCTCCGTCGAACATGCTGGTGACCGAGCCGTCCTCGAAGACCTCGTGGATGGCGCGGGCCAGCAGCGGCGCGATCGGCAGCACCGTGAGCGTCGGAAAGCGCTTGTGGTCGGGGATCGGGATGGTGTCGGTGACGACGACCTCGTCGATCGCCGTGCTCTGCAGGCGCTCGGTCGCGGGGTCGCTGAAGATCGGGTGCGTCGCGGCGACGATGACCTTGATGGCGCCGTTCGCCTTGAGCGCCTCGGCGGCCTTCACGATGGTGCCGCCGGTGTCGATCATGTCGTCGACCAGCAGGCATACGCGCCCGCTCACGTCGCCGACGATCTCGTTGACGGTGACCTGGTTCGCGACGTTCGGGTCGCGGCGCTTGTGGATGATCGCCAGCGGGGCGCCCAGGCTGTCGGACCAGGTGTCGGCCACGCGCACGCGACCGGTGTCCGGCGAAACGACGGTCAGCAGCTCGCGGTCGGCGTCGCTCAGCGTGTTCTGGAAGTACTCCAGCAGCACGGGCTTGGCGAACAGGTGGTCGACCGGGCCGTCGAAGAAGCCCTGGATCTGAGCGGCGTGCAGGTCGACGCTCATCACGCGGTCGGCGCCGGCGGTCTTCATGAGGTCGGCGACCAGGCGGGCGCTGATGGGCTCGCGGCCGCGGCCCTTCTTGTCCTGACGGGAGTACGGGTAGTACGGCGCGACGACGGTGATGCGCTTGGCGGACGCGCGCTTGGCGGCGTCGAGCATGATGAGCGTCTCCATGAGCCACTCGTTCACCGGCGGGCCGAAGCTCTGGATGAGGAAGAAGTCGCAGCCGCGGATCGAGACCTCGAAGCGCGTGAGGATCTCCCCCGACGCGAACGTGCGGTACTCGGTCGGGACGAGCTCCGTGCCGAGGTGCCCGGCTACGTCGATCGCAAGGGTGGGGTGAGAGCTTCCCCGGGCGATGACCAGACGCTTCTTCGTCTTGGCGACCAGGCCTGGGGCGATGTCGTTCTCTCGGTCGAGCTCAACGGTCTTCTTCTTGCGACCCATCGTCTGCCTTCTGTGCCGACCGTGCCCTGGCAGCGACATCCGCTGCGCCGGTACCCGGTCTGTTGGACTCGACCCACCCCTCGATGTTGCGCTGAGGGGCGATGCTGAGGGCCAGGGCGCCGGCGGGCACATCCTTGCGGACGACCGCTCCGGCGCCTGTCTTCGCGCCGTCTCCGATCCTAACGGGCGCGACGAAGACGTTGTGCGAGCCGGTGTGGACCTCGTCGCCGATCTCGGTGCGGTGCTTGGCGATGTCGTCGTAGTTCGCGGTGATCGCGCCGGCGCCCAGGTTCACCCCGGTGCCGATCGTGGTGTCGCCGATGTACGACAGGTGCGGGACCTTGCTGCGCTCGCCGATCGTGGAATTCTTGGTCTCGACGAACGTGCCGATCTTGCCGCGGGCGCCGAGGTGGGTGCCCGGACGGAGGTACGCGAACGGGCCGACGGTGGCGCCGGCCCCGATCACGGCCAGGGTCGCGTCGGTGCGCGTGACGGTCGCGTTCTCGCCGACCTCGCAGTGGACGAGGCTGGTGTCCGGGCCGATCGTGGCGCCGGCATCGACCACCGTCGCGCCGAGGATGTGCGTGTTGGGCAGCACCGTGACGTCGGAGGCGAGCTTGGCGTCCACGTCGATCCACGTCGTCGCCGGGTCGAGGATCGTCGCGCCCTCGAGCTGCCAGCGACGCACGGTGCGGGCGTTGAGCAGCCGCGCCGCCTCGGCCAGCTGCACCCGGTCGTTCACGCCCAGCGCGGCGGCGGCATCCGGGGCGCTTGCGGCGGCGACGACCAGCCGCGAGTCGCGCAGCAGCGCGACGACGTCGGTGAGGTACTTCTCACCCTGCGCGTTGGCCGTGCCCACGAGCGACAGGTGGGCGCGCAGCGCCTGCGCCTCGAAGACGTAGACCCCCGCGTTGATCTCGTGGACGGCCGCCTCGTCGGGCGTGGCGTCCTTCTGCTCGACGATGCGCGTCACGGCGCCCTCGGCGTCGCGGATCACGCGGCCGTAGCCGGTGGCGTCCTCGAGCACGGCGCTGAGCACGGTGGCGGCGGCCGAGCCGTCGCGGTGGGCGCCGACGAGCCCGGTGAGCGTGTCGGAGTCCAGCAGCGGCACATCGCCGCTGAGCACCAGAACGTCGCCGGTGAAGTCGTCGAGGGCGTCGAGGGCCAGCTCGACGGCGCGGCCGGTGCCGGGGACGTCGTCCTGATCCACGATCACGACGCCCGGGGTCTGCTCGATCACGGTGCCCGCGACCAGGTCGCGCTCGTGCCGGACGACGAGGACCACGCGCTCGGGCGCGAGGGCGAGAGCGGTGTCGATGACGTGGCCCACGAGCGGGCGCCCACCGATGCGGTGGAGCACCTTCGGCAGGGACGACTTCATGCGCGTGCCCTGGCCGGCGGCCAGCACGATGACGGCGAGACCGCGGTCGTTGATGTTGTGGGTCATGCTCCGCCGCCAGGATTCGAACCTGGGCCTAACAGCTCCAAAGGCTGTCGTGCTGCCGTTACACCACGGCGGACCACCGTGTCGTGCACGGCCGCCGTCAAGTCTGCCAGACCCGCCCCGCAGGCCTGCCCGTGCCCGGCATCCGCGCCGTCGATAATGGGGAGCATGGCCAAGGAGACCGACGAGGTCGATCGCATCGTCGAGGCGTGGATCGCACAGCGTCCCGATCTCGACTTCTCACCCCTCGGAGTGCTCTCGAGGGTCGATCGCCTCTCGCGCCATCTCGACCGCGCGCGACGGGACGCCTTCCGGCGCAGCGAGCTCGAACCGTGGGAGTGGGACGTCCTGTCGGCGCTGCGCCGCGCCGGCGAGCCGTTCCAGCTCAGCCCCAAGCAGCTGCTGCTGCAGACGCTCGTCTCCAGCGGCACCATGACCAACCGGATCGACCGGCTCGTCGGGCGCCGGCTCGTGCGACGCGAAGCGGACCCGGACGACGGGCGCAGCATCCTGGTCGTCCTCACCGATGAGGGAAGAACCCGGGTGGATGCCGCGATCACGCGCCTCGTCGACGCCGAGGCCGTGCTGCTGGCCACCCTCTCGCGCGGTGACCGCGAGCGGCTGGCGGGACTGCTGCGCAAGCTCAGCCTGGGCTTCGACGCCTGAAGCGGGGACGTCAGCCCAGCTGCTCGGTGAGCTCGAACCAGCGCTCCTCGACGCCGTCGCGCTCCTTCTCGAGCTCTCCGATGCGGGTCATCTCGGCGCCGATGCCGGCGTAGTCGGACTGATCGTGCTCGGCGAGCGCGGTGCGGGCCTTGGCGATCTGGAACTCGAGCTTCTGGAGGCGCCGCTCGAGCGCCGAGACCTCCTTCTGCGCCGCCCGCAGCTCGGCACCGCCGAGCCCGGGCGCCGCGGCCGCGCCCGAGCCGGATGCCGAGCCCGCCACGGGCGCCTCGCGCTCGCGCGTGCGCAGGCGCAGGTATTCGTCGACGCCGCCCGGAAGGTGGCGCAGGTGCCCGCCGAGGATGGCGTACTGCTGGTCGGTGACGCGCTCGAGGAAGTACCGGTCGTGCGACACCACGAGGAGGGTGCCCGGCCACGAGTCGAGGAGGTCCTCCATCGCGGCGAGCATGTCGGTGTCGAGGTCGTTGGTCGGCTCGTCGAGGATCAGCACGTTCGGCTGCTCGAGGAGGATCAGGAGCAGCTGCAGGCGGCGCTTCTGACCGCCCGAGAGATCCTTCACCGGCGTCGACAGCTGCGCGCTCGAGAAGCCCATGCGCTCGAGCAGCTGGCCGGGAGTGAGGTCCTGCGACTTGGAGCCGCTGCCGAAGCTGTAGGTGGTGCGCAGTCCCGCGATCACGACGCGCACCGGGTCGGCGAGGTGCTGCTCCAGCTCGTCGAGCCGCTGCGTGAGGGTCGCCACCTTCACGGTCTTGCCGCGCTTGACCGTGCCGCCGGTGGGCAGCACGTCCCCCGAGACGAGTCCCAGGAGCGTCGACTTGCCGGCGCCGTTGACGCCGAGGATGCCGGTGCGCTCGCCGGGCGCGATGCGCCATTCGACGGGGTGCAGCACCTCGCGCGCAGGGCCCCCGTCGGGTGACGGATACGCCACCGAGGCGTCGAGCAGATCGACCACGTCCTTGCCGAGGCGCGAGACGGCGAGCGACTGCAGCTCGGTCTTGTCGCGGATCTCGGGGACGTCGGCGATGAGGGCGTTTGCCGCGTCGATGCGGAACTTGGGCTTGGCGGTGCGCGCGGGTGCTCCGCGGCGGAGCCACGCCAGCTCTTTGCGGGCGAGGTTCTGACGGCGCTGCTCGATGGAGGCGGCCTGGCGGTCGCGCTCGACGCGCTGCAGGATGTACGCCGCGTACCCGCCCTCGAACGGGTCGACGATGCGGTCGTGCACCTCCCACGTGCGGGTGCAGACCTCGTCGAGGAACCAGCGGTCGTGCGTCACGACCAGCATTCCGCCCTGGCTCGCCGGCCACCGGCGCTTGAGGTGCTCGGCGAGCCACGCGATCGCCTCGACGTCCAGGTGGTTGGTGGGCTCGTCGAGGAAGATCACGTCGTGGTCGCCGGTGAGCAGCGCCGCCAGTGCCACACGGCGGCGCTGGCCGCCGGAGAGACCGGCGACGGGGCCGTCCCACGGGATGTCGCCGAGAAGTCCCGCGATGACGTCGCGGGTGCGGGAGTCCCCCGCCCAGTCGTGCTCGGCGCGGTCGCCCACGACGGACTGCGCGACGGTCAGGGCGTCATCGAGCGTGTCCGCCTGATCGAGCACGCCGACCGTCACGCCGCTGCGGACGGTCACGCGTCCGGAGTCCGGCTCGAGGCGACCGGCGAGCATCGCCATCAGGCTCGACTTGCCGTCGCCGTTGCGGCCGACGATGCCGATGCGGTCGCCCTCGTCGACGCCGAGCGAGATGCCGTCGAAGACGACCTTCGTCGGGAACTCCAGGTGCAGGGCCTCGGCCCCCAGAAGATGTGCCATGTTCCCTCAAGGCTAGGCGGCCGGCCCGACCCGTCAGTACCAGATGCTCAGCTTCGGCGCGGTGTGCCAGGCGAACACGCGCGCGGCGGCCGCGGCATGCGAGGACTGCACCCGCCCCGCGGCGGCGAGAGTGGCGAGCGAGACGCCGCCCAGATACACGGCCGACAGCTCCTCGATGCCGAGTGCGACCGCGACGGCACCTTCCGGTGCGTCATCGCCCGTCCACGGCGAGACCCGTCCGCGGCCATCCTCGCCGACCTCGAGCAGGAATCGGCCGCCCGCGAGTCCCAGCGGGTCCGTCACGTCCAGCGCGACCCGGCCCGCCGCTCCGAAGGCGCGCGCCTCGAGAGTCGCCGGCACGTCGAGGATGCGCACGTACTGGTGGTCGCGCAGCGTCACGGTCGCGGCGCGCTGGTCGGCGATCATCCACCGCAGCGGCTCGTCGACCGAGAGTTCGTCCGCGTGGACCTCGGACACGAGATCGAGCTCGAGGAGGAAGCGCCACAGCGCCGCATAGGCGTCGGAGTTCTCGGCGAGCAGGTACGACACCCGCACCGTCGCCTTGGTGAAGTCGTCGTGGTTCTCCTTGACCGAGTACAGCGCGAGGCCGCGCACCTCGCCCGACTCGTCCGTGAACTGCACGGCCCGCTTCTCGCCTGCCTTCTCGGCGTCGGGCCGGGTGCCGGCGAAGTTGTCCCAGTGTCCGCCGGGCACGTCGATCTCGCCGGCGGCATCCAGCCGCACCCGCTCGTGCAGCGCCGGGATCAGCTCGCGCAGCCGCTCGCGCGGGATGAAGTCGACGCGGCCGGCCGGGCGCGGGCCGATCCACGTCGCCCGCCGGGTCTCGATCTTCCACGACGCGCTCGCCGCCGCCGGGGCGAACCCGTAGCGGCCGTACAGGGTCGACTCGCTGACGGTGAGCATGGCCATCGGCGCGTGCGCGGCGACGGCCGCACGCAGCTCGCCCTCGAGCATGGCCCGCGCGATGCCGCGCCGGCGATGGGTCGGGGCCACGGTCACGGCCGAGATCGCGCACGATGCGATGTCGGCGCCGCCGGGCACGGTGAGCCGGCCGATCCACGAGGCGATCGAGGCGACCGGGTGATCGGCCATCGGCGCAGACGGGTCGTAGACGCCGGTGAGCCGCCGGTAGCCGCTGCGCTCGCGGTTGGCAGCGACCTGCTCGTCACTGCGCTCGCCGTCCTGGAAGCCCCGAGCGACGATCTGGAGCCAGGCCGGGAAGGCGTCGCCGTCGACGGGAACGAGGCGGTACTCCAGGCCGGTGCCCGCGAGGCGATCGCGCGACACGGGATCGACCGGCGCGACGAGAAACGCCTCCGGGTCGGTCCGGTCTTCGGTTCGAGAGGTCATGTCGACTCCTTC
This sequence comes from Microbacterium sp. Root166, assembly GCF_001427145.1. Taxonomy (GTDB): domain Bacteria; phylum Actinomycetota; class Actinomycetes; order Actinomycetales; family Microbacteriaceae; genus Microbacterium. The sequence goes on along the minus strand of NZ_LMGL01000003.1, from coordinate 407,155 downwards.
CGGGTTCGTGATTCAGCCGGGATTCGAGATTCAGGGGTTCAGGCCACGACACGGGCGCCGGCGACCGGCCCGTGGACGTGAAGCGCCTTCAGCCCGGCGGCCGAGAGCATCACCTGCAGTTCGAGAGCTGACTCCGGGTCGCCCGCCAGGAAGGCCAGCGTAGGCCCGGACCCCGACACCATGCCCGCCAGCGCACCGGCCCGCTCGCCGATCTCGAGCACGTCCCGCAGACCCGGCCGCAGCGAGAGCGCCGCGGTCTGGAGGTCGTTGCGGGTGTGCTCGGCGAGCGCCACGGGGTCTCCCGCGCGCAGGGCCTGCAGCACCGCGGGATCGACCTCGGGCACGCGCGCGTCCACCCCGTTGTCATGCTGCGCGCGGAGCGTGTCGAGGTGCGCGTACACCTCGGGGGTGGACAGCCCCTCCTCGGACGGCACGACCACCCAGTCGAAGCGGCCCTTCGCGAGCGCGGGGCTGAGCTGGTCGCCCCGGCCGGTGCCCACGGCGGTGCCGCCCATCAGGGCGAAGGGGACGTCCGCGCCGAGGCGTGCGGCGAGCTTGTGCAGCTCGGCGGTGCCGAGGTCGGCACGCCACAGCGCGTCGCACGCGACGAGGGCGGCCGCGGCATCCGCTGATCCTCCGCCCATGCCTCCGGCGACCGGCACGCTCTTGACGATGTCGAGGTGCACGCCGCCGCGGTAGCCGATGCGCTGCGCGAGCAGCCGCGCCGCCCGCACGGCGAGGTTGCGGTCGTCCGCGGGGACGCCGTCGATGTCGACCGCTCCCGAGACCGTCACGGTGAAATCGTCCGAGTGGCTCGCCCACACGTTCTCGTAGAGCGAGACGGCCTGATAGGCCGACGCGACGTCGTGGTAGCCGTCCTCCTGCACGCCGCCGACCTCGAAGAAGAGATTCAGCTTCCCCGGGGCGCGCACGTGGACGCGTTCGCTCGCGTAGGCCTCGCTCACCTCTGGGCCGACTCCGCCCAGAGGTCCACGTCGATGCCGTCCGACAGGGCATCGATCTGCTCGAGCTCCTCCGTCGTGAAGCCGGGCCCCTCGAGCGCGGCGAGGTTCTCGTCGATCTGCGCCGGGCGGGATGCCCCGATCAGGGCCGACGCGACCACCCGATCGCGCAGCACCCACTGCAGGGCGAGCTGGGCGAGGCTCTGCCCGCGCTCCTGGGCGATCACGTTCAGTCCGCGCAGGCGCGAGAGTCCCTTCTCGGACAGCGACCGGTCCGGCACCGACGAGCGCTGCTGGGCGCGGACGGCGGGGCCGCCGCCGAGGTACTTGTCGGTCAGCAGGCCCTGCGCGAGGGGCGTGAAGGCGATCGCACCCATCCCCTCGCCCTTGAGCACTCCGGTCAGGCCGTCCTCGACCCAGCGGTTGAGGATCGAGTAGGCGGGCTGGTGGATCACCAGCGGCGTGCCCAGCGAGCGGGCGACGGATGCCGCGACCGCGGTGCGCTCGGCACTGTACGACGAGATGCCCACGTACAGCGCCTTGCCCTGGCGGACCAGGGTGTCGAGGGCGCCGACGGTCTCCTCGATCGGCACATCGGGGTCGACGCGGTGCGAGTAGAAGATGTCGACGTAGTCCAGGCTCATCCGCTTCAGCGACTGCTCGGCGCTCGCGAGGATGTACTTGCGGGACCCGCCGTCGCCGTGGGGGCCGTGCCACATGTCGTAGCCGGCCTTGGACGAGATGATGAGCTCGTCGCGGTACGGCGCGAAGTCCTCGCGCATCATGCGCCCGAAGTTCGTCTCGGCCGAGCCGTAGGGCGGGCCGTAGTTGTTGGCGAGGTCGAAGTGCGTGATGCCCTTGTCGAAGGCGTGACGCAGCAGCGACCGCTGGTTGTCGAACGGGATGTTGTCGCCGAAGTTCCACCACAGCCCGAGCGAGATCGGCGGCAGCGTCAGCCCGGAGGTGCCGACGCGGCGGTACTCCGAGATGTCGTAGCGGTCATCTGCTGCGGTGTACGGACGGTGGAGATCTCCACCCCTGGATCGGTAGCGCTGCTCATCGGTCACGTGTTCAGGCTATCGGCGCCGGTGGGTGCACGCGCAGGAGCGTGCCGAATCCGTCCAGGCACACACTCTCCTCGCGTGTCAAGGGACGTGCGCGGAAACGTCGATGTAACGGAAGGTGCTTAGAGTGAGCCCGGAGGGATGCGGCATCGGCCGTGTCCACTCGCTAGGAGGAACCCCTTTTGACCGCACTCTCTGTCGTACCCGCTCCGCAGGACACGTGGTCGGCGCTGCTCGCTCGCGCCGACATCGCCGTCGAGGGCGGCCTCCTGCATATCGTGCACGACACGGTGACTCCGGAAGAGGCGCGACGCGCCGACATCATCCTGGTCGCCGACGCCCTCGAGAGGGCGGGCATCGAAGTCACGCTCATCCGTCACGACCGCTCCACGCCCGCGCTGGTCGTGGATCTGGAGCACCGGGACGCCGTGATGGCGGCACTCGCCGAACTCGGCGAGCGCGAGCCGGTCTACGTCACGCAGAAGCGGCGGGCGCCGGAGCGGTCCGTCGATGCCCGTCTGCGCGGCGAGGGTCCGGCGACCCTGCGGATCTTCCGTCCGCGCATCGCGCGGTCGGGCGGGCTGCGCTACGGAGCCTCGCTCGGCGCGCGCCTGGAGTTCTGGCGCTTCGGCGAGGAACTGATCGAGGCGCCCCGCGACAACGCGCTGACCCGGCGCCTCACCCCCGCAGCCGACCTCGCGTTCACGACGATCGAGCGGCTGGGCCGGCGCTGGCGCACCATCGACGGCATGTTCGACCCGCAGCCGCACGAGTTCACCGAGGACGTCGACCTCGTGTTCTCGTGGGTGGACGGCTCGGCGAGCGACTTTCAGCGGCAGCGCGCCGCCCGCATGGCGGAGTACGTGGTCGGCGAAGGCGATGACGGGCCGGCGCGCTACCGCCAGCTCGACGAGCTGCGCTACGCGCTGCGCAGCGTGCACATGTACGCCCCGTGGGTGCGGCGCATCTTCATCGCGACCGACTCCCCCGCGCCGGCCTGGCTCGAGGACCACCCGAAGGTGACGATCGTGCGCAGCGAGGAGTTCTTCGCGGACCCCTCGGTGCTCCCGACCCACAACTCGCATGCCGTCGAGGCGCAGCTGCACCGGATCCCCGGGCTTGCAGAGCACTTCCTCTACTCGAACGACGACATGTTCTTCGGCCGTCTGACCGAGCCCGAGCTGTTCTTCACCCCGGCCGGGGTGTCGAAGTTCGTCGAGTGCGAGGTGCGGATCGGCTCCGGCGATCCTGCGCCGCACCGCAGCGGCCACGACAACGGCCTGCGGGTGAACCGCGGACTCCTCAAGGAGCGCTTCGGCCGGACGATCGTGCGCGACCTCGAGCACTGCGCGACGCCGCTGCGACGGAGCGTCATGGCCGAGCTCGAGCTGGCCTTCCCCGACGACTTCGCGCGGACCGCGGCATCCCGATTCCGCTCTGCCACCGACATCTCGGTGACGAACAGCCTCTACCACTACTACGCGCTCATGACCGGCCGTGCCGTCGCCACGAAGCAGCCGCGTGTGCGGTACGTGCAGACGACGCTGGCGGCCTCGCTGCGCCGGATGGAGCGGCTGGCCGAGCGCACCGACATCGACATGTTCTGCCTCAACGACGGCGGCGAGACCGAGGTCCCCGAGCAGCTGCGCATGCGCGTCGTGCGCGAGTCGCTCGAGCGTATGTTCCCGGTGCAGGCTCCGTGGGAGCGCGCCGAGCTCAGCGCGGCAGAGAGATCGGCTCGGTCGGCGCACCCTTCGGCGCGGAGCTGAAGTCGCCGATCCCGGCGAGAAGCAGCCGCCGCTGAGTCTCGTCGGCATCGATGTGCTCGAGCACGTTCGGGGCATCGATGGGAACGACCGAGTGCACGACGGTGTCGTCGAAGAGGTGGATCAGGTTGAACGCCTGGGCGCCGTCCTGCGGGCGGGTGCCGCCGGTGGGCACGGTGAGGTCCTGGGCGTAGCAGGTCGAGGACGCTACTGAGACGGGGATGCCCGCGAACGTCGCGAACGTCGAGTAGTGCAGGTGACCCGCAATGATCGCGCGCACGTCGCTGCCGCGCAGCACCGAAGCCAAGCGCGACTGGTCGCGCAGCTCGACGCTCGAGGCCAGCGGCAGCACGCTCGGCACGGGCGGGTGGTGCATCGCGAGGATCGTGCCCAGCGGTGCCGGCGTCGCCAGCACGCCGGCCAGCCAGGCGAGCTGCTCGTCGGCGAGCTCGCCGTGGTGCAGGCCGGGCACGGTCGAATCCAGCGTGATCAGCCGCAGGCCGTCGAGCTCGAAGACGGAGTCGACCGGCGCGGTGTGACCGAGTTCCCCCAGCAGCGTCTCGCGGAACGCCGCCCGGTCGTCGTGGTTGCCCATCACCCACACGACCCGCGCTCCGAGTCGCGCCGCGAACGGGTCGACGAGCGCCCGCAGCCGGGCGTAGGCATCGCGCTCGCCGAGATCGGCCAGGTCGCCGGTGAACACGACGGCGTCGGGCCGGATGCCGCTGGCCTCGATCACGCCGAGCGCCCGCTCGAGGTGCGAGGCCGCGTCGACCAGGTCGAACAGTCGCGATCCGCCTGCGCGCAGGTGGGTGTCGCTGAGGTGCAGCAGGGTCCGCTCGGGTTTCGGGTACTCGGCGGTGCGCATGGGCTCGTCTCCCCCGCCCCGGGCGGTCGCTCAGGACTTGCCGAAATGTTACCGGCATGTTTCGGCGCATCCGGGGAGGCTCGGTGAACCCTGAGGGAACACTCGGCGCACATTGCGTCTGCGGCGCCCACCGGGCGCGTCGCCGGGCGACGGTCAGAGGGCGCGGGCGATCCGCACGAAGTCGTCGATCGAGAGCTCCTCGCCGCGGGCCGTGGGCGCGACTTCGGCGCGTTCCAGGACAGCGGATGCCTCGGCCGCCGTGCCGCCGAGGACGGCCGCCAGCGCCTGCCGCAGCATCTTGCGGCGCTGCTGGAACGCCGCGTCGACGATCCGGAAGGTGCGCAGGCGCTCCTCCTCGGTGCCGCGGGGCTCGGGGTCGCGCCGGAAGGCCACGAGCACGCTGTCGACGTTCGGAACGGGCCAGAACACCTGGCGCGAGACCGTGCCCGCCAGGCGCCACGGCCCATACCAGGCCGCCTTCACGCTCGGCGCGCCGTAGACCTTCGAGCCGGGGGGCGCGGCGAGTCGCTCGCCCACCTCCGCCTGGACCATGACGACCCCGCGCTCGATCAGCGGGAAGTGCTCGAGGAAGTGCAGGATGACCGGCACGCTGACGTTGTACGGCAGGTTCGCGACCAGCACGGTGGGCTCGCCCGGCAGCTCCTCGATGCGCAGCGCATCGGCGTCGACGACGCGCAGCGCCCCGTCTGCGACGCCGTGGGCGGCCGCGGTGGCCGGCAGCCGCTCGGCGAGCCGGTGGTCGATCTCGACCGCTGTCACCGATGCGCCGGTCTCGAGGATCGCGAGCGTCAGCGACCCGAGGCCGGGGCCCACCTCGACGACGCTCTCGCCCGCGGCGACACCCGCCACGTGCACGATCTTGCGGACGGTGTTGGCGTCGACGACGAAGTTCTGGCCGAGCTTCTTGGTGGGCGTGACGTCGAGAGCGGCGGCGAGCGCCCGGATCTCCGAGGCGCCGAGCAGGGTCACGGGCATGCGTTCACCCTACCCAGTGGGCGCCGCGCCGCTGTCCGACATAGGATCGTCCGATGCCCTCCCTCGGCGATCTCATCGCACCCCGCCGCCTGGGCACCGACTTCCGCTGGCTGCTCGCCTCGTCGTGGACGAGCAACATCGGCGACGGCATCGCCCTGTCCGCGGCGCCGCTGCTCGTCGCGTCCTTGACGTCGTCCCCGCTGCTGGTGGCCGCGGGCGCGATGATGCAGTTCCTGCCCTGGCTGCTGTTCGGGCTGCTCGCCGGTTCCTTCGCCGACCACCACGACCGCCGGCGCCTGGTGATGGTGGCGAACGGGTCCCGCGCGGTGATCGTCGGGGTGCTCGTGGTGTTCCTCGTCACCGGGCAGGCGACCGTGTGGATCGTCCTGGCGACCGCGTTCCTCTACGGCACCGCGGAGGTCTTCGCCGACTCCGCCGGGAGCACGCTGCTGCCCATGCTCGTGAAGCCCGCCGATCTGGGCATCGGCAACGCGCGCATGCAGGCCGGGTACCTCGTCGCCAATCAACTGGCCGGGCCGCCGCTGGGCGCCTTCCTCTTCGCCGTCGGCTCGTTCTGGCCGTTCCTCGTGCAGATCCTGTGCGTCTCGCTGGCCGTGATCCTGATCTCGCGGATCGCGCGCACGCCCGTCCCGCCGCAGGAGGCACGCGACCCGGGCGTCAAGCCGCATCCGATCCGCGAGGGACTGCGCTGGCTGCGCGGCAACGCGCCGGTGCGCACCCTCGTGCTGATCATCCTGGTGTTCAACATCACGTGGGCGGCGCCCTGGGGCGTGCTCGTCCTCTACGCCACCGAGTACCTCGGGATGGGCGCGGTCGGCTACGGCGCGCTCACCACGGCGTCGGCTCTGGGCGGTCTCGTCGCCGTCGGATGCTTCGGCTGGCTCGAGAAGCACATCTCGTTCTCCACCCTCATGCGCGTCTGCCTCGCCCTCGAAGTGCTCATGCACCTCGCGTTCGCACTGACGACGTCGGGCATCGTCGCCCTCATCATCATGTTCGGGTTCGGCCTCTATGCGTTCGTATGGGGCACGATCTCGACCACGGTGCGCCAGCGACTCGTGCCGATGGAGCTGCAGGGGCGCATCGCCTCCGTGAACATGGTCGGCGTCTTCGGCGGTCTGGTGATCGGCCAGCTCATCGGTGGTCTCCTCGCCGAGGCCTGGGGTCCCACCGCCCCGTGGTGGTTCGCCTTCGCCGGGTCGGCGATCACCCTCGCGCTGGTGTGGCGTCCGATCTCGCATATCGCCGCCGCCAAGCCCGTGCTCGGCGAGGAGGAGGCGAAGGACGTCGCCGCCGACGAAGAGCCTGGTGCCGGCGGGATGCCCCTGCCCGACTGACCGGCGGGGTCAGTCCTCGCCCTCCCACGAGAGCTCGACGGTGGGCAGGATGAGCACGCGCCCGGCCGTCGCCGTCGGATGCTTCGCCATGTAGGCCGCTGCCTCCTCGATCGACTCGGCCTCGAGCACGTCGTAGCCGGCGAACCACTCCTTGAATTCGGGGAATGGACCGTCGGTGACGATCGTCCGGCCGTCGCGGACGATCACTGACTTGGCCCGGTCTCGGCCTGCGACGACCGAGCCGAGGCCGACCGTGCCGGCCTCGATCCCCTCCTCGGCCCATGTCTCGAGCATCCGTCGGTCCTCCCCCGGTGCGAGCTTCGAGCCGGTCGAGTCGGTCAGGTGGAGCACGAGGTACTGCTGAGTGGTCATTCGGATTCTCCCTTGGTGGATGCCGCGAGCTCGTCGCGGCGGCGGATGAGGTGGGCGACTTCGGCGGAGTTGCCCGCCAAGTCGATCGCCCGGTCGTACGCGGTGCGCGCATCCTCGGGGCGGCCGACGCGTCGGAGCAGTTCGGCCCGAGTGGTGTGGAATGCGTGATGGCTCCCGAGCGGTTGGGCGAGTCGATCGACCATGGCCAGGCCGACCTCGGGCGAATCGAACTCCGAGACGGCGATCGCCCTGTTGAGCGTGACGATGGGGTTCGGGTCCACCCGCTCGAGCTCACCGTAGAGCGACACGATCCGCGACCAGTCGGTGTCGCTCGCGTGCGCTGCCGATGCGTGCACCGCGTTGATCGCCGAAAGCAGCTGATACCTGTCCATCTCCCCGTCGCCGCGCGCGACCGCGTCGATCCGTTCGCGCACCAGGGCGAGGCCCTCATCGATGAGCGTGCGATCCCATGCTCCGCGGTCCTGCTCGTCGAGGCGCACGAGCTCGCCGTCGACCGAGACGCGCGCTCCCGCACGCGCCTCCGTCAGGAGCATGAGCGCCAGTAGACCCGTGGCCTCGGCACGCTCCCCGGACCCCGCCGGGAGCAGGTCGCGAACGAGTCGCGTCAGCCGTATCGCCTCCCCGGTGAGGTCGGGGCGGAGGGGATCCGAGTCCTGGCCGGAGGCGAGGTATCCCTCGTTGAAGATCAGATACAGCACGGCGAGCACTCCGTCGGTGCGGCCGGGCAGGTCGCCCTGCTCGGGCACGCGAAAGCCAAGCCCTGCGGCCTTGATCTTCGCCTTGGCACGCGTCAGGCGCGCGCCCATGGTCGTCTCCTGCACGAGGAACGCGTGCGCGATCTCGGTGACGGTCAGTCCGCCGACGATCCGCAGCGTGAGCGCGACCCGCGCCTCCATCGACAGCACCGGGTGACAGCACACGAACATCAGGCGGAGCCGGTCGTCGCCGACAGCGCCCACCTCGTCGGCGACGGGTGCATCCTCTGCGAGCATGAGCGCCTCCCGGTACAGCCCGTCACGGCGCGCTTCGCGCCGGAGCCGGTCGATCGCCTTGCGGTGGGCGGTCATCGTGATCCAGCCTCCGGGGTTGGGCGGGATGCCGTCGTCCGGCCACCGCTCGATCGCCACGGCGAAAGCCTCGGCCGCGGCCTCCTCGGCGATGTCGAGGTCGGCGAAGCGCCGGGTGAGCCCGGCGACGACGCGGGCCCACTCCTCTCGGTGGGTGCGCGCGACCGTTGCGGCGACGTCTGTGCGCACGGCTCGGCCTCCTCGTGGTCGCCTGGCGACGACCCTCATCAGATCAACGAACGGGACTCGTCCGATTCGACACCGGGACGGACGAAAGATTCAAGTGCCCCGTGCCCACCACCGCTGTCGAAATCCCGCGCCGTCATTCGTGGCATTGGGGAGGGCGGGTCACCGGATCGGCCAGCGAGGAGAGGTGAGGGACATGATGTACAGCCGCATGAACGCCGACGACGTGGGCGAGTACGCCGATCGGATCGTGGAGGCGCGGGAGCAGCACCGCCGGGAGCGTCGGGCGCGGCGCCACGCCTTCTGGAACGGGGTGAGCGCGTTCCTCCTGTCGATCCCGGCAGGGATCGGGATCCGCCTCGGCGGCTGACGGGCGAGGACCGCCCGTCGAGCACCTCAGTCCCCGAAGGCCCCGTAGACCTCGAGCGTGTTCGCGGCGAGCTGTGCGCACAGCTCGTCGAGCTCGACTTCGAGCTCCACGGCCATGAACCGCACCGTCACCGGCACCAGGTATGGCGCGTTCGGGCGACCGCGATGCGGGATGGGGGTGAGGAACGGGGCATCCGTCTCGACCAGGATCCGCTCGCGCGGCGTGACCTTCAGGGCATCCCGCAGGTTCTGCGCGTTCTTGAAGGTCACGTTGCCCGCGAACGACAGGTAGTAGCCGCGCTCCGCGGCGATCTCGACCATCGCCGCGTCGCCCGAGAAGCAGTGGAAGACGGTGCGCTCGGGCGCCCCGACGCGCTCGAGGGTCTCGAGCACCGCGTCGTGCGCGTCGCGGTCGTGGATCTGCATCGCGACGTCGTGCTTCTTGGCCAGCTCGATGTGCGCCTCGAACGACCGCGCCTGGGCTGCGAAGCCGTCGGGCTCGGTCCGGAAGAAATCCAGCCCGGTCTCGCCGATCGCGCGCACCCGCGGCTGCGCGGCCAGCTCGTCGATCACGGCGATCGCCTCGTCGAGGCGCCCGGCCTGCTCGTACGCCGGCGCCTCGTTGGGGTGGATGGCGACCGCGGCCAGAACCCGGGGGTGGGATGCCGCGGCCCACGCCGACCAGCGGCTCGAGTCGATGTCGCCGCCGGCCTGCACGACGCCGATGACCCCGACCTCGTCGGCGCGCTGCAGCTGCGCCTCGAGCGAGAGCGGCTCGTCGCCGTCGGCGATCTCGAGGTGGGCGTGGTTGTCGTACACCGGCACCGGAAGGGGCGCAGGAGCCTCGGGCCAGCGCACGTCGCGCTTGCCGTCGTTGTGCCGCTCGCGCACGTAGCCGCTCGGGTCCGTCATGGGGATCGGGGCTTAGACGGTCTGCTCGACGCGCGGGAACAGCGGCGACAGGGCTGCCACCGACGTGCCCGGCTTCAGCACGCCCCACGCCCCCGCCTCGCGGATCGGCTGGTCGACGAGACGCCCGAGCGACTCGGTCGCGCCGAGTGCGACCCAGAGCTTCTCGGTCGCGACCGGCGTGACCGGCGACAGCAGCACGGCCAGCGCGCGCAGGCCCTCGGCCGCCGTGTAGAGCACGGTGCCCAGTCGCTCGCGCTGCGCCTCGTCCTTGGCGAGCGCCCAGGGCTCGTTCTCGGTGATGTAGAGGTTGAGGGCGTCGACGATGGTCCAGATCGACGAGATCGCCTCGTCGATGCGGAAGCGCTCGATCGCCGCGTCGGCGGCGGTCGCGGCATCCGCCACGGTCTTCTGGATGTGCAGATCGGCGTCGGTGTACCCCGCCGCCGACGGAACCACGCCGTCGAAGTAGCGCTCGATCATCGCGATCGTGCGCGAGGCGAGGTTGCCGAACCCGTTGGCGAGCTCCGCCTGGTAGCGGGCCGAGAGGTCCTCCCACGAGAACGAGCCGTCCTGGCCGAACGCGATCGCAGACAGGAAGTAGAACCGGTAGGCGTCCGAGCCGAAGACGTCGGTGATCTCGGTCGGCGCGATGCCGGTGAGCTTCGACTTCGACATCTTCTCGCCGCCGACGAGCAGCCAGCCGTGCGCGAACACCCCCTGCGGGACGTCGACCCCGGCGGCCATCAGCATCGCCGGCCAGATGACGGCGTGGAAGCGCAGGATGTCCTTGCCCACGACGTGGTACGCGGGCCACCGGCGCGCGAACTCCTCGGGGTCCGAGCCGTAGCCGACCGCCGTGGCGTAGTTCAGCAGCGCGTCGACCCACACGTAGATGACGTGCGAGTCGTCCCACGGCACCTTGATGCCCCAGTCGAACGTCGACCGCGAGATCGAGAGGTCCTTGAGTCCGTTCTTCACGAACGAGACGACCTCGTTGCGGGCCGACTCGGGACGGATGAAGTCCCCGTTCGAATACAGCTCGAGGAGCTTGTCCTGGAACTCGCTGAGCTTGAAGAAGTAGTTCTTCTCCTGGAGCAGCTCCAGCGGCTTGGAGTGGATCGCGCAGACCTTGAGAGCCTCGAACGGACCGGTGCCGTCGACGATCTCGGACTCGGTCTTGAACTCCTCGCAGCCCACGCAGTACAGCGCCTCGAACTCGCCTGCGTAGATGTAGCCGCGGTCGTAGATCGCCTGCACGAACGCCTTGACGCGCTCCTCATGGCGGGGCTGCGTGGTGCGGATGAAGTCGTCGTTCGCGATGTCGAGCGTCTCGAGCATCGGGAACCACGAGTCGCCGACGAGGCGATCGACCCATTCCTGGGGCGTCGCGCCGTTGGCCGCGGCCGCGCGCATCATCTTCTGGCCGTGCTCGTCGGTGCCCGTGAGCATCCACGTGTCGTCGCCCGCCTGGCGGTGCCAGCGCGCGAGAGTGTCGACCGCCACGGTCGTGTAGCCGTGGCCGATGTGGGGCACGTCGCTCGGGTAGTAGATCGGCGTCGTGATGTAGAAGGATCGGCCGGAAGTCACCCGAGGATTCTAGTCGGGCAGGATGCCGCGCCCGACCGTATGACCGCGGGTCAGGCGCGAGCGGCGAGCGCAGCCTGGTAGAGCTCGCGCGAGGAGTGCCCGGTGTGCGCGGCCACCTCGCCCGCGGCATCCTTCAGTCGTGTGCCCGCCCGCACGAGCTCGGCCACCTGCGTCACCGCATCGGGGAAGGCGACCTCGCGCGGGGCGGCACCGGCCACCACGATGACGAGCTCGCCGCGCACGCCGTCGGCGGCCCAGTCGATCAGCTCGGCGAGCGTGCCGCGCGCGACCTCCTCGTACAGCTTGGTGAGCTCGCGGCACACGGCGGCCTGGCGGTCGGCGCCGAAGGCGGCTGCCATATCGGCGAGGGTCGCGCTCACGCGCGTCGGGGCGTCGAAGAAGACCATGGTGCGGGGCTCGTTCGCGAGGGCGCGCAGGGCGCCGGCGCGCTCCCCCGGCTTGCGCGGCAGGAAGCCCTCGAACGTGAAGCGGTCCGTCGGCAGCCCCGACACGGCGAGCGCGGTCAGGACCGCGCTGGGTCCCGGGATCACCGTCACGGTGACACCGGCGGCCGCCGCGGCGGCGACGAGCCCGTAACCGGGGTCGCTCACCGTCGGCATGCCCGCGTCGCTCAGCACCAGGACGTCGGCGGTGCGGGCGAGCTCGACCAGTTCGGGCGCGCGGTCCTTCTCGTTGTGGTCGTGTAGCGCGATCAGCCGCGGCCGGTTCTCGATGCCGAGGGCCGCGAGAAGCCGCTGCGTCGTGCGGGTGTCCTCGGCGGCGACGACCGTGGCGGTCTGGAGCGCTTCGACCAGTCGCCGCGAGGCGTCTCCGAGATTGCCGATCGGAGTCGCCGCGAGGATGATCACGCACTCAGCCTAGGCGCGCGGTCAGCCCTGCGCCTCGGCATGCGACGGCTCGACCTCATCGACGGCGTGCTGCATGCGTTCCAGGCAGTCGATGACGATGCGCGTCTCATCCGGCGTCATGTCGATCACGGCGTCGAGCAGGCGCTTGTGCATCGCGCCGAGCGTGCGCCGGACCTCGTCGTCGGTCTCGACGGTGGGCACGACCACGATGCTGCGGCGATCGGTGGGGTGCGGGCGCCGCTCCACGTGGTTCGACTTCTGCAGCCGGTCGATGATGGCGGTCGTCGAGGCCGTAGAGACCCCGAGGTACCGGGAGAGCTCCGCGGGCGAGACCAGCCGGCTCTCCCGCTCGGCCTTGAGCAGGTAGCGCAGCGTGAGCAGGTCGTTCTCGCCCATGGCCATGGAGTCGCGGGTGCGGCGGCGCATCGCCACCTCGGACGCGCGGTAGAGCCGGAACGCCTGCAGCAGCTCGACCGCGCGGCGGCGCCGGGCGTCGGCATCCGTGCCGTACCAGTACCCGCTGTCGCTGTCTGCCACGAGACGAATCATACGGATCCCCCGGCGAAGCTCCAGGAACGCCCGTCCTAGACTTGCCGGGTGACGCACGCCGCGGGGCTGGACGCCGACCCTCCCCCCGCGCCACTGCTCCCCCGGGCGCGTCCGAGCCTGTACGACCGGTTCACGCTGCGGCTCGAGCAGGACGAGCGCGCACTGCGCCTCTACCGCTGGCTGGCTCCGACGCTCGTCGTGCTGCTCGCGGCGGCGCTGCGGCTGTGGAACCTCGGCGCGGCGCACGACCTGATGAACCAGTTCGACGAGACGTACTACGTCAAGGACGCCTGGACCCTGTCGCAGCTCGGCTACGAGGCGGCCTGGCCGCGCGACGCGAACGACCGCTTCCTGTCGGGTGAGACCGGGATCTTCACGACCGAACCGGCGTTCGTGATCCACCCTCCGCTCGGAAAGTGGATCATCGCACTGGGCATGATGGTCCTCGGTCCCGAGAACGGCTGGGGCTGGCGCCTCACGACCGCGCTCCTCGGCACCGCCGCGGTGCTGCTGCTGATGCTGATCGCGAAGCGACTCACCGGATCGACGACGTTCGCGACGGTCGCCGGACTGCTCATGGCCGTCGACGGGCTCGCGATCTCGATGAGCCGTGTGGCCCTGCTCGACACTCCGCTCACGTTCTTCGTCCTGATGGGCTTCCTGTTCGTGCTGCTCGACCGGGACCGCACGATGACCCGGATCGCCGAGACCGTCGCCGCGCGCTTCGAGGACGGCGAGCCGCCGACCTGGGGACCCCTGCTGTGGAACCGGCCGTGGATCCTCGCCGCGGGCGCGGCCCTGGGCGCCGCCTGCGCCGTCAAGTGGTCGGGAGCCTGGGTCCTCGCGGGGCTCGGCATCTACCTCGTCGTGACCGATGCGCTCGCTCGGCGCCGTGCCGGCGTGCAGTTGTGGCCGACGGATGCCGTGCGCCAGGGCGCAGTGACGTTCGTGCTCCTCGTGCCCGTCGCCCTCGTGGTGTACCTGGCGTCGTGGACCGGCTGGCTCGTGACCGACGGCGGCTACGACCGGCACGCCGCCGACGCCGAGCCGGCGACCGGGTTCTGGTCATGGGTGCCGCTGTCGCTGCAGAGCCTGTGGATCGACCACACCACGATGCTCAACGCGGCGTCCCAGATCAGCTCGCCGCACGCCTATTCGAGTCCCGCGTGGCAGTGGCCGCTGCTGCTGCGGCCGACCAACATGTACTACCAGCACGACGCGCTCGGGGTGGACGGGTGCGCGGCGGTGAACGGCTGCTCGCAGGTGGTCTCGAGCATCCCCAACCCGCTCGTCTGGTACGCCGGCGTCGCCGCCGTGCTCTACCTCGCGTACCGCTTCATCGTCGAGCGCGACTGGCGCTACGCGTTCGTGCTCACCGGGATCGCGGTCACCTACGTGCCGTGGCTGTTCTTCCCGGAGCGGACGATCTTCCAGTTCTACACGGTGCTCGTGCTGCCGTTCATGCTGCTCGCGCTGACGTTCGCGCTGCGCGACATCGCCGGGCCGCGGCACGCGGATGCCTATCGCCGGCACACCGGTCAGCGCCTGGTGATCGTGTTCCTCGTGGTGGCGCTGGCACTGGCGGCGTTCTGGTACCCGGTGATCTCGGCCATGAACGTGCCGTACGACTTCTGGCGGCTGCACAACTGGCTGCCGACCTGGGTCTAGCGCCTCCGCTCAGGCGGTGAGCTCTGCGGGGTCGGTGACCGGCAGCCGGCAGGCGAACGCGCGGCAGTCGTACGCGGTCGATGCGCCGCCGCGCAGCTCTTTCGCCGCGAACAGCTCGAAGCCGGCCTCGGCGAACGCGGCGGCCTGCGACGGCGTGACGATGGCGAGCACGTCGGCGGGCAGCCGGCGCGCGGCCGTGGTCAGCGCGTCGCCGCCATCGGCCGTGACGACGACGACCTGGCGCGGCGGGACGGCGAGGAGGGCGGCGACGCGCAGCAGCGCGCCGTAGGCCAGGGGCTGGGCGAGCGCGGCATCGGCGCGGAGGGCGACGAGTCGTTCGGCGCGATCGCGGAACCTCTCGCCCGCGCCGACCAGCCACAGCGACGTCGCGGCGCCGGCAAGAGCGGCGGGGCCCGAGGGCTCGTCGCCGTCGGACGCGGCATCCGGTGCCCCCACGCCCTGCGCGGCGAGGACCGGATCCCCGCCGCCGGGCAGTGTCGGCGCTCCCGCCGGGTCGAAGCACGCGTCCACGAGCGCGCGGGCGCGCTCGGCGTACGCGACGTCGCCGGTCGCGACGGCGAGTGCCAACAGGCCGTCGGCGAGCTGGCCGTAGTCGGCGAGCACCGCGCTCGCGCTCGACGCCGTGCCGTCCAGCGAGGTGCGCACCAGGTGTCCGTCGCCGGCGGAGTTCGTGGCGAGCACCGCGTCCGCCGCGCGCCGCGCGGCATGGATCCAGGCCTCCTCGCCGAGCCGCACGCCGGCTCGGGAGAGCGCGCCGATGGCCAGACCGTTCCAGCCGGTCACCACCTTGGCGTCGACCGCCGGCGGGTCGAGCTCGCGGCGGGAGGCGGCATCCCGCAGGTAGTAGCCGCCCTCGCTGCGGGCGCCGTCGATCCACGACTCGGAGTCCTGCGCGGCCCCGAACCCGCCGCCGGGGCGCTGCAGCACCTCGAGGAGGAACGAGGCGACGCCGCGGGCGGTGCCGTCGTCGCCGGCGTCGAGGGCGACGTCGAGCAGCTGGGCGTTGTCGGTGAGCATGCGCTCGTAGTGCGGGACGCTCCAGTCGCGCCGGGTGGCGTAGCGGAAGAACCCGCCCTCGACCGCGTCACGCAGCGGTGAGGAGGCCATCGCGTCGAGCGCGCGCCCGGCCGAGGCGGCCGCGTCGGGTGCGGCATCCCGAACCGCCGGAGCCTGGAGGAAGCGCAGCGCGGTCGCGACCGGGAACTTGGGGGCGTTCGGGTCGCTGCCGAAGCCGCCGAATTCGCGATCCTCGCGGTCGGCGAGCGCGCGGGCGGCGGCGGCGAGCGCCTCCACCGTCGGGAGAGCGGATGCCGCGGCCGGCGCTTCGCGCACCTCTGCGAGCGCGGACACCACCGCATCGGCGGTCCCGTCGATCTGGTCACGGCGCTCGGTCCAGGCCTCGCGCACGGCGGCGAGCACCTGCCGGAACGCCGGCAGGCCGTCGCGCGGCTGGGGCGGGAAGTACGTCCCGGCGTAGAACGGCCGGCCTTCGGGCGTCGTGAAGACGGTGAGCGGCCAGCCCAGGCTCTGGGTGAACGCGCCGGCCGCCGCCATGTAGGCCCCGTCGACCTCCGGATGCTCTTCCCGGTCGACCTTGATCGCGACGAAGCCCGCGGCCAGGTCGGCGGCGGTCGCGGCATCCTCGAAGGACTCCCGGGCCATCACGTGGCACCAGTGGCAGGTCGAGTACCCGATCGAGACGACGACCGGGACGTCGCGCTCGCGCGCAGCGGCGAAGGCCTCTTCGCCCCATGGGTACCAGTCCACGGGGTTGCCCGCGTGGGCGCGCAGGTACGGGCTCGTGGACTCCGCGAGGCGCCGGTTCATGACCCTGTCCGGTCAGACGGTCAGTTGACCTCGTCGGGGTGGGCGCTGACGCGACCCGACCCGTCGGGCTGGTCCATGTCGTCGATGGCGGCGACCTCGGCCTCGGTCAGCTCGAAGTCGAACACGTCGAGGTTCTCCTGGAGGCGCTCGCGGCGCACCGACTTGGGGAACACGATGAAGCCCTTCTGCAGGTGCCAGCGCAGCACCGCCTGGGCGGGCGTCTTGCCGTGCGCCTCGGCGGCGGCGGCGATGGGGCCGGCCTCGAAGAGGTCGTACTTGCCCTGTCCGAGCGGGCCCCACGACTCGATGCGCACGTCGTGGGCCGCGGCCCAGTCGGTGATCTCGCGCTGCTGGTACGCGGGGTGCAGTTCGATCTGGTTGACCGCCGGGGTCACTCCCGTCGCGGCGACGATGCGCTCGAGGTGCGGCACGAGGTGGTTGGAGACGCCGATGCTGCGGGTGAGGCCGGCCTCGCGCAGCTCGATGACCTTCTCCCACGCGTGCACGTAGTTGTCGCGGGCCGGGGTCGGCCAGTGGACGAGGTAGAGGTCGACCTTGTCGAGGCCGAGCTTGTCGAGGCTCTCGCCGATCGCGGCACGGGGCTCCTCGCCGTCGTGGCGGTCGTTCCAGAGCTTCGTCGTGATGAAGAGCTCGTCGCGGGCAAGGCCGCTCGACGCGATGGCGGCGCCGACGCCCTCCTCGTTGCCGTAGATCGCGGCGGTGTCGATGTGCCGGTAGCCGAGCTCGAAGGCCTCGAGCACGGCGCGCTCGGTGTCTGCCGGCGGAACCTTGAACACCCCGTAGCCGAGCTGGGGGATGGTGTTGCGGTCGTTGAGGGTCACTGCGGGAGTCGAAGCCATGGATCAAGCCTAAGAGGCTCGGGGTCGGGCGGGACCGGGTACAGCCCGAGATCGGGATCGCTCGCCGGCTCGGGAGGCTCCGTCTGACGGCCCCGTGTGCCGCGTCGGTAACCACGGCCGGGTCCTTTGAAGGGCACACGCGCCCATGTCGGCGGTTCGGCGAGCGGATCGTGATCGCGCAGCGTGTCGGGATTCCAGCCCACCTGGCGGATCAGCTTCTCGTGCAGGTCGTCGACCTCGTGCTCGATCAGTTCCACGCCGGCGGAGGCCAGTCGATACCAACGCCACTGGAGGTCTGCGCGCACGTCGACCAGCCCGGCGTCGCGGAGGACGCGGAGGTGCTTGGAGACTGCCGTGCGACTGATGCGGAACTCTCCGCCCACGATCTCGGCGAGCTGACCCGCGGTGTGCTCGCCGCTCGCGAGGATCTCCACGATCCTGCGCCGGGCAGGCTCCGCCAACGCCTCGAAGGGATGCATGCGATGGAACGCTACGTCGCGGCGCGACGCGCGAAGGACCGCGGTTCTCGGGTGTGGACAGGCTCGCGGTGGAGCGATTCGGTGGAGAAGCCGGTGCGAGTGCCGGGGTCGATGGGCGGCGTCGAATCGTGCGGCGTCGATCGGGGAATCGATGACACCCGGCCGGTCGATAGTCCATCAATATCGCATGTGAACTCGCGCTCACACAGCCCCGCCGAACCCGGAACACCATGTGAACTCGCGCTCACACGGGAGACTTGGCCGAACCTCGGAACACCATGTGAACTCGCGCTCACACGGTAGAACTGGCCGAACCGGGAACACCGTGTGAACTCGCGCTCACACGCGTAGACCTAGCCGGGTGTGCGCATGAGCTCACCCGAGTTCTTGTGGTGGCCGGGCCTGCAGCCGCCAACGCACGACGATGCTGGGCGCTGAAGTGCGCGGACCCCCCCCCCCCCCCCCCCCCCCCCCCCNGTTCACGTGCTTGGCGGTGTCGATGCGGAAGCCGTCGATGCCGAGGTCGATCCAGTCCTGGTAGACGTCGACGATAGTCACATGCGATTTCGAGAGGTGCCGAACCTTCGGGCCGGCGTCTCGCCTTCTGCGACGAGGCTCGATCGCAGGCACCGGCGCAGTCCGCCCGCAGCAGCGCGATACGATCGAAGGCTATGTCCGCGTCCGAGCCCGTGATCTCCTATCCGCCGGAGCTGCCCGTCAGCGCCGCGCGCGACGAGATCTCGCGCGCCATCCGCGATCACCAGGTCGTGATCGTCGCGGGCGCCACCGGATCGGGCAAGACGACCCAGCTGCCGAAGATCTGCCTCGAGCTCGGCCGCACGCGCATCGCGCACACCCAGCCGCGCCGGATCGCCGCCCGCACGATCGCCGAGCGCGTCGCCGAAGAGCTGCAGGTGCCGCTCGGGTCCGCCGTCGGGTACAAGGTGCGCTTCACCGACAAGGTGTCCGAGGACACCCGCATCGCGCTGATGACCGACGGCATCCTGCTCAATGAGATCCATCGCGACCGGCTGCTCAAGCGCTACGACACGATCATCGTCGACGAGGCCCACGAGCGCTCGCTCAACGTGGACTTCCTCATCGGGTACCTCAAGCGCGTGCTGCCCAAGCGGCCCGACCTCAAGGTCGTCATCACGAGCGCGACGATCGACCCCGAGAGCTTCGCGAAGCACTTCGCCGATCGCGACGGCAACCCGGCCCCCATCGTCGAGGTGTCCGGCCGCACCTATCCCGTCGAGGTCCGCTACCGCCCGGCGGCGAAGGCCACGAAGGACCGGCCCGAGGGCGACGACGTCGACGGCATCACGACCGCGCTGCGTGAGCTCGACCGCGAGCCGGCGGGCGACGTTCTGGTCTTCCTGCCGGGCGAGGCCGAGATCCGCGATGCGACGGATGCCGTCCGCGGCATGTATGCGAAGGATGCCGCGCCCACCGAGGTCCTCCCCCTCTACGGGCGGCTGAGCTCCGCCGAACAGCACCGCGTGTTCGAGCGCTCGGCCGTTGCGGGCGTGCGCCGCCGCGTCATCCTCGCCACCAACGTCGCCGAGACCAGCCTCACCGTGCCCGGCATCCGGTACGTGATCGACACCGGCACCGCGCGCATCTCCCGCTACAGCAACCGCAGCAAGATCCAGCGGCTCCCGATCGAGGCCATCTCGCAGGCGTCGGCGCAACAGCGCTCCGGGCGCGCGGGACGAACGAGCCCCGGCGTCGCCATCCGCCTGTACTCCGAAGAGGACTTCGCGAGCCGCGACGAGTTCACCGAGCCCGAGATCCTGCGCACCAGCCTCGCCTCGGTCATCCTGCAGATGCTGTCGCTGGGCTTCGGCGACATCTCGTCGTTCCCGTTCCTCATGCCGCCGGACTCGCGCGGGGTGAAGGCCGCCTTCGACCTGCTCACCGAGCTCGGCGCGGTGCGCGCCTCTCGCGAGGGCGACCGCTCCCCCTCGCTGACCGAGCTCGGCCGCGAGATCGCACGGCTCCCCATCGACCCCCGCTTCGCCCGCATGCTCATCGAGGCGCGCAAGACCAACGTGCTGCGCGACGTCCTCGTCATCGTCGCCGGACTGTCGATCCAGGACGTCCGCGAGCGGCCCGAGGAGCGCCGCGAGGAGGCGGACCGCTTCCACGCGCGATTCACGGATCCGACCAGCGACTTCCTCAGCCTGCTGAACCTGTGGAACCACCTGCAGGAGAAGCAGTCCGAGCTCGGCTCGAGCGCCTTCCGCCGCATGTGCCGCCAGGAGCACCTCAACTACGTGCGCGTCCGTGAGTGGTCCGACGTCCACCGTCAGCTCAGCGCCATCCTCGGCACGTCACGCAAGGCCGCCGCATCCGCCGCGACGGCCGACCCCGACGACATCCACCGCGCGATCCTGGCGGGTCTGCTCTCGCAGATCGGCATCCTCGACGACCGCGCACCTGCGAAGACGGCAGCGAAGGCCGGTCGCAATGAGCGCGCTGATACTCGGCGCTCCGCCGAGTACCTCGGCGCCCGCGGCACCCGCTTCGCGATCTTCCCCGGCTCGGGCCTGAAGAAGCAGCGCCCGTCCGCCGTGATGGCCGCCGAGATCGTCGAGACCTCGCGCCTGTTCGCCCGCACCGTGGCCGCAATCGACCCCGAGTGGGCCGAGCCCCTCGCCGGCGACCTCGCCAAGCGTCAGCTCGGCGAGCCGCACTGGTCGAAGGCGGCGGGTGCGGCATCCGCCTACGAGAAGATCACGCTGTTCGGCGTCGAGATCATCCCGCGACGCCGGGTGCAGCTGGCGCGGTTCGACCGGCCGTTCGCACGGGAGCTCTTCCTTCGGCACGCGCTGGTCGAAGGCGACTGGGACGCCGCGGCCCTCGACAAGCGCCTGACGGCCTTCGAGCGGCGCAACCTCGAACTGCGCCGGCGCCTCGAGAAGATCGAGGAGCGCGAGCGCCGCCGCGACATCCTCGTCGGCGACGAGGCCGTCTACCGGTTCTACGACGCACGGATCCTGCGCGACGTGTTCGACGTGCGCTCGTTCGAGGCGTGGTGGCGGGATGCCGCGACCCGCACTCCCCGGCTGCTCGACATGACCGAGGCCGACCTCGTCGACGAGGCCTCCCGCGGCGATGAGCGCGACTTCCCGGCCCGCTGGCAGCAGGGCGATCAGGTCCTCTCGCTCGCCTACCGGTTCGAACCCGGAGCGCCCGACGACGGCGTCACGGCGGTCGTGCCGCTCGCGCTGCTCGCTCAGCTGCGCCCCGACGGGTTCGACTGGCAGGTGCCGGGCATGCGCGACGAGCTGATCACCGCGCTGATCCGCTCGCTTCCCAAGGCGATCCGCCGTCACGTCGTCCCGGCCGCCGACTGGGCGACGACGTTCGCGGGCGAGCTCGCCTCCCAGGGGCCGGAATCCCACGCGGGCCGGCCCCCGATGAGGCTGCGCGAGGCGCTGGCGGTGCGCATCCAGCGCGTCGCGAACCAGCCCGTGACCGCAGCCGACTTCGAGCTCGAGCGAGTCCCGCAGCACCTGCTCGTCTCGTTCCGCGCCGTCGACGAGCGCGGCCGCACGGTCGGCTCGGACCGGGACCTGGCGACCCTGCAGGACCGGCTCTCGGGTCGTGCCCGCGCGTCCGTTGCGAAGTCCGTGACCCGCGCGCAGGAGAGCAGGCCGGGGGCCGAGCGGCTCCTTCCCGGGCGCGGCGCCAGCGACTCCCCCGCGTTCACCGAGCGCACCGGGCTCACGGAGTGGTCGTTCGGCGATCTTCCGGATGTCGTGGACACCCGCGTCGCCGGCGGGATCGTGCGGGGCTATCCGGCTCTCGCGGACGACGGCGCCACGGTGTCGCTGCGCATCGAGGCGACGCCCGAGGCGGCGGCACGCGCCACCCAGGCGGGCGTCCGGCGCCTGCTGCTGCTGGCGGTGCCCTCTCCGTCGACGTACGTGCTCGACCACCTGACCTCGGCCGAGAAGCTGGCGCTGGCGGCATCCCCGTACCCCTCGGCCAAGGCGCTCGTGGAGGACTGCCGGGTGGCCGTGGCCGACGCCGTCATCGCGCGCACCGCCCCCGGGGGAATCGTGCGCACGCGCGCCGGGTTCGAAGCGGTCCGCGAGGCCCTGTCGGCGGTCATCGTCGACGAGCTCTTCCAGACGGTGTCGCTGTGCTCGCGCATCCTCACCACCGCGCGCGACGTCGAGCGCGCCGTGCGCGAGCAGAATTCGCTCACCCTGCTGGGCGCCCTGGGCGACATCAAGAATCAGCTCGCAGGGCTCGTGCACCCGGGCTTCGTCTCCCGCACCGGAACCGCGCGGCTCACCCACTTCCCGCGCTACCTGCGGGGAGCGCTCGAGCGCGTGAAAACCTTGGCCGACAACCCGGGGCGTGACCGCCAGCGGATGACCGAGTTCGAGCGAGGCGCCGCCGTGTACGCGGACGCCGGCGGAACGATCCCCCTGCCGAATGATGCGCCGTCGTCGCTGGCCCACGCCCGCTGGCTGCTCGAGGAGTACCGCGTGAGCCTGTTCGCACAGCAGCTGGGCACCGCCGAGCCGGTGTCGCTGCAGCGCATCCAGCGCGCCCTGCGGGAATAGCCCGCGTTGGACCAGCGGTTGCCCCTGCCATGGCCTCCGCGATCGTCTACACCGAGTTCGGCTCCCCCGACGTGCTCCGCAGCATCTCGATCGAGCCGCCCGTCCCAGGCCCCGGCGAGGTCGCGATCCGCGTCGAGGCCGCCGGTGTGAACCCCATCGATGCCAAGCTGCGGTCCGGGCGGCGCGCCTCGGACCCGATCACGTCACCCCGTCGCGTCGGCTCCGACGGCGCAGGGGTCGTCACGGCCGCGGGCGACGGCGTCGACGGGTTCCGGCCGGGCGACGAGGTCGTGTTCTCCGGCGCGTCGGGCGCCTACGCGACCGACGTCGTCGTGAGCGCGACGCGGGTGCACGCCCGCCCGTCCAACGTGGATGCCGCGACCGGCGCCGCGCTCGGCATCCCGGTCGGCACGGCCTATCAGACGCTTCGCTCGCTCGGCGTCTCCGCCGGCGACACCCTGCTGCTGCACGGCGGATCCGGCGCGGTGGGGCAGGCTGCGATCCAGTTCGCGGTGCTGTGGGGCGCCACGGTCATCGCGACCTCGTCGCCGCGTCGCGCCGACAGCGTGCGGGCTCTCGGTGCCATCCCGGTCGCGTACGGCGACGGGCTCGCCGACCGCGTCCGGGCGGCCGCGCCGGAGGGCGTGACCGTCGCCGTCGACGCCGCCGGCACCGACGAGGCGATCGACACGTCGCTCGCGCTCGTCGCCGACCGCCGTCGCATCGCGACACTGGTGCGGGGACGGGATGCCCCGGCCCTCGGCATCCGTGCCTTCTCCGGCGGCTCGCCCACGCCGCTCACTCCGCAGCAGCAGGCCTGGCGCGCCGAAGCGGTGCCGGTCTCGCTCGCTCTGCTCGCCGCGGATCGGTTCACGGTGGAGCTCGGCCCCTCCTTCCCCCTGGGCGACGCCGCCGCCGCGCACGAGGCGGTCGAGGCCGGCGTGGACGGCAAGATCACGCTCATTCCGTAGGCGCAACAGTTCGACACACGGTGGTCGGCGCGAACGGCGTCCCTCGATAATCGACGCATGTCACACGCGCCTGATGCTGCCCCGGCCCCGCGCTCGTTCGCGACGGCGCAGGTCCAGGCGGGCTTCGACGCCGGCATCGCCGAGAACACCGCGGTCCCGTCGATCCACCAGTCCAACGCCTTCCAGTTCCGGTCGCTGACCGAGGCTCGCGAGCTGTTCGCGCTGCGCCGCGACGGCAACATCTACAGCCGTGCCGCGAACCCGACCGTGCTGGTGTTCGAGAAGCGCGTCGCCGAGCTCGAGGGCGGCATCGCCGCCGCGGGTGTGGCCTCCGGACAGGCCGCCGTGGCGCTCGCACTCCTCGCGCTGGCCAAGCAGGGCGAGCACATCGTCGCGTCCCGGCAGCTCTACGGCGGCACCGTCGACCTGCTGCAGGACACCTTCGCCGACTGGGGCATCGAGGTGACCTTCGTCGACCAGGACGACCTCGAGGCGTGGCGGGCGGCCGTGCGGCCGACCACTCGCGCGCTGTTCGCCGAGTCGATCACCAACCCGATCGCGCAGGTGCTCGACGTCCGCGCCGTGGCCGACATCGCCCACCGCGCCGGCGTGCCGCTCGTGATCGACCACACCGTGGCGACGCCGTACCTGCAGCGCGTCAAGGACCTCGGTGCCGACATCACCGTGCACTCGGCGACGAAGTTCCTGGGCGGGCACGGCACGTCCCTCGGGGGCGTCATCGTCGACCTCGGCACCTTCGACTTCACGACGGAGCCGGCGCGCTGGCCGCAGCTGACCGAGACGTACCCCCGCGTTCCGAGCGGCAGTCTCGTCGATCGCTTCGGCGCGACGGCGTCGCCGTACATCGCGCTGGTGAAGACGAAGTACGTGCACGACCTCGGCCCCTCGCTGTCGGCGTTCAACGCGTTCCAGCTCCTCCAGGGCCTGGAGACCCTCGACCTGCGCATCGCGCGCCACTCCGCCAGCGCTCTCGAGGTCGCCCGCTTCCTCGAGGAGCAGCCCACCGTCGCCCGTGTGCACCACCCGGGCCTGGAATCCAGCCCGTGGCACGCGAACGCGACGGCGTTCCTGCCGAAGGGCGCGAGCTCGGTGTTCGCCTTCGATCTGCACAGCACTGGCGACACCGAGGCCGATTTCGCCCTCGTCGAGGCATTCATCGCGCGCCTGCACGTCGTCAAGCTCGTGGCCAACATCGGCGACGCACGCAGCCTCGTCGCGCACCCGGCGTCCATGACCCACAGCCACCTGACGGCGTCGCAGCTGACGGATGCCGGCATCTCGTGGACCACGGTGCGCCTGTCCATCGGACTCGAGGATCCGGCCGACATCGTCGCCGATCTCGCCCGCGCCCTGGCCGAGGTCCCTCTTCCCGCTGACTTCGAGCGTCGCGTGCCAGCTACGCTCGGTGCATGACCCCGACCTCCTCGCCCGCCCTGCGCTGGGGCATCCTCGGACCCGGCGGGATCGCCCGCGCTTTCGCGTCCGACCTCCGCACCGCCGGTCTCGACCTCGTGGCGGTGGGATCGCGCAACGCGGAGTCCGCGGCCGCCTTCGCCTCCGAGTTCGGCGCGGCCCGCTCCTACGGCTCGTACGCGGAGTTGGTGTCGGACCCTGAGGTCGACATCGTCTACGTCGCGACGCCCCACCCGTTCCACGCCGAGCACGCGCTCCTCGCGCTCGAGCACGGCAAGCACGTGCTCGTCGAGAAGCCGTTCACCCTCACCGGCGCCGAGGCGGTCGCGGTGCGCGACGCCGCGGCCGAACGCGGCCTGCTCGCCATGGAGGCGATGTGGACGCGGTACCTCCCGCACATGGTCCGCATCCGCGAGATCATCGCCGCCGGCACCCTGGGCGATGTCCGGCTGGTCACGGCCGACCACACGCAGAAGATCTCGGACGACCCGCTGCACCGGCTGAACGCGATGGACCTCGGCGGCGGAGCACTCCTCGACCTCGGCATCTACCCGATCTCGTTCGCCTGGGACATCCTCGGCGAGCCGCTCTCGCTCACGGCGACCGCCCGGCTCGGCGACACCGGCGCCGACAGTGAGATCGCGACGATCATGACCCACGACTCGGGCGCGATCTCGACCTCGCTGACCTCTTCGCGCGCCGCCGGGCCCAACACCGCCAGCGTGATCGGCACCGAGGCGCGCATCGAGATCGACCGCGTCTGGTACACCCCGACGTCCTTCCGCGTCATCGACCCGGACGGGACGATCCTCGAGGACTATGTCACCGCGATCGAGGGGCGCGGCATGCAGTACCAGGCGCTGGCCGCCGAGCGCCTGATCGCCGAGGAACGCACCGACAGCGACCTCCTCCCGATCGACGAGACGGTCTCGATCATGGCCGCGCTCGACGAGGTGCGCACGCTCGTGGGCGTCCGCTACCCCCAGGAGGACTGACATGCCCGACCCGCAGAACCCCCGCGTCGCCGTCTACCTCGACTTCGACAACATCGTCATGTCCTGGTACGACCGCGTCCACGGCAAGAACTCCTACTCGCGCGACCGTCAGCGCATCGCGGAGACGCCCTCGGACCCCGAGATCGCCGAACGGCTCTCCGCGGCGACCATCGACGTCGGCGCGATCATCGACTTCGCGGCGTCGTTCGGCACGCTCGTGCTCACGCGCGCCTACGCCGACTGGTCGTCGCCGGTCAACGCGATCTACCGGTCGCAGCTCGTCGCGCGAGCCGTCGACCTGGTGCAGCTGTTCCCCGCCGCCGCCTATGCCAAGAACGGCGCGGACATCCGCCTCGCGGTCGACACCGTCGAGGACATGTTCCGCCTCCCCGACCTGACGCACGTCGTCATCGTCGCCGGCGACTCGGACTACGTCCCGCTCGCGCAGCGGTGCAAGCGCCTCGGCCGCTATGTCGTGGGCGTCGGAGTGGCCGGCTCCACGGCGAAGTCGCTGGCCGCCGCCTGCGACGAGTTCGAGGCGTACGACTCGCTGCCCGGTGTCCCCCGTGTCGCACGGGTGGCAGCGGTCCGGACCGGACGCACGGCCGACAAGCCAGCCGAGAAGACCCCGGACGCGGCATCCGAGAAGGCGCCGGCCAAGGCCTCCCGCTCCCGTTCTGCGAAGCCGAAGGATGCCGAGGCCCCCGTCGAGGCGCCCGCTGAGGCATCCGCCGAGGCACCCGCCCCTCCCGCCGCTCGCTCGGGCGGGCGTCGCGCGAAGGCGACCACGACCCCGGATGCCGCCGCCGCCGCGCCCGATCAGGTCGCAGCCGTCGAGCCGGCCACCCTGACCGACTCCGCCCCGGCGACGACCGCGGACGTGGAGGCCTCGCTGAACGCGGCGCTCCAGGCGGCGACGCCACCGAAGCGGACGAATCGGCGCGTGTCGTCGAAGAGCCTCGCGGCGAAGGCCGAGACGGCGCCGGAGCCGGAGTCCGAGCAGCCGTCCGAGGAGCCGGTCGAGGACCCGCAGGACACCGCGACGCGCCTCCTCGAGCGCGCGCTGCGGCTGGGTCACGACAAGAACGACGACTCCGAGTGGCTCCACAGCTCCGCGGTCAAGACCCATATGCGACGCATGGACCCGTCGTTCAGCGAGAAGGCGCTCGGGTACCGCTCGTTCAACGACTTCGTCAAGGCCCGCGAGTCGATCGCCGAGCTCGAGGAGTCCGGCCACGAGCGCCTGGTGCGCCTGCGGGAGTAGGGCCCAGCCTGGGAAAACGCGGGTCCGGTACAGTGTCGTCTGTGGCACGCCGTAACGCCCCGCCGGGCTCGCAGACCTCGCTTCGCGAGGCCAATCGCGCGCGCCTGGTGGAGTCGCTCAAGCGTCACGGTCGCCTGACCCAGGTCGAGCTCGCCGGCAGCACCGGCCTCTCACCAGCGACGGTGTCGAACATCGTCAAGGAGCTCACCGCGTCGGGCCTGCTGCACACCTCGTTCACGTCGCGCAGCGGACGCCGCGCGACGCTGGTCTCGCTGGCGCGGCAGCTGGGGCTCGTCGCCGGCGTGCACTTCAGCTCCCGCCAGCTGCACATCGCGATCGCCGACACGGCTCGCGCGATCGTCACCCAGACGTCCCTGCCCCTTGCCTTGGACCACCGCCACGACGCAGAGCTCGATCGGCTGGGCCTGCTGCTCGGCGACATGATGGAGACGCTCGGCGGCTCGCTGTCGGACCTCCTCGCGGTGGGGCTCGCGCTGCCCGCGCCGATCGACCCCCGGACCGGCATGGTCTCGACGCCGGGGCTGCTGCGCGGCTGGGAGGGCGTCGACGTCGCCGAGAGCCTCTCCTCCCGGATCGGACGACCGGTCTACGTCGACAGCGAGGCGAACCTCGGCGGTCTCGCCGAAGCCCGCGAGGGCAACGGACGCGCCGCGTCCTCGTCGGTGTTCATCCGCGTCGGGCACACCATCAGCGCGGGCCTCATCGTCGACGGCGACCTGTTCCGGGGCGTCAACGGCAAGGCCGGCCAGATCGGCCACGTCACGATCGACGAGAACGGCCCGATCTGCCGCTGCACCAACCGCGGGTGCCTCGAGACCTATGCGGGCGGGCCGGCCCTGCTGTCGCTCTTCCCTCCCGGTGAGGGCATGCAGCGCCTCGGCGACCTCCTGCACGCGGCCGAGGCCGGCGACAGCAGCGCGCGCCGCGTCATCGCCGACGCCGGGCGCCACATCGGCATCGCGGCCGCGAGCCTGTGCAACCTGTTCGACCCGGAGCTGATCATCATGGGCGGCGAGCTCTCGCAGGCCGGTGAGATCCTGATGGCCCCGATGCGGCACTCGCTCGAGCGCGCCGCGCTCACCTCCGCCGCGGGGCTCCCCGAGATCGTCGGCGCGTCGTTCGGCGAGTGGGCGGAGACGCGCGGCGCCATCGCCGTCGCACTCGATCACGTCACGGTCGACGCGCAGGCCCTTCCCTACTCGGCCTGACGCGTGCGGATGTCACCACCAGGACGACCGGTTCTGATCACGCCGCTCGCCCGCATCGCCGCTGCGACCCTGCTCATCGTCGCCGCCGCCGCGACCACGGGGTGCACCGGGCAGCAGGCTTCCCCGTCGGACGGCGCGGGCTCGATCGCGCTGCTGCTGCCCGACGCCGACACCGCCCGCTACGAGACCTTCGACCGGCCGGTGTTCGAGGAGCGCGTCGCCGAGCTGGGCGACTACGACGTCCTCTACGCCAACGCCGACCAGGACGCCGCGAAGCAGCAACAGCAGGCGGAGTCCGCCCTTGCCGCCGGTGCCGCAGTGCTCGTGCTCGACCCCGTCGACGCCAACGCCGCCGTGAGCATCGTGCGCTCGGCCAACGATCAGGACGTTCCGGTGATCTCGTACGACCGCCTCATCGCGGGCGGTGATCTCGCGTACTACATCTCGTTCGACAACGAGAAGGTCGGCCGGCTGCAGGCGGAGTCGTTCGTCGAGGCCGTCACCGAGGCGGACGCCGGCGACGGCATCCTGATGCTGAACGGCTCGCCCACCGACAGCAACGCGGCCCTGTTCCGTGACGGCGCCCACGGGGTCATCGATCCCAGCGGCCTGCGCGTGCTCGCGGAGTACGACACCCCGGAGTGGAGCCCCGATGAGGCGCAGGACTGGGTGGCGGGCCAGATCTCGCAGTTCGGCGACGACATCGCCGGCGTGTACGCGGCGAACGACGCCGTGGCCGGCGGCGCGATCTCGGCGCTGAAGGCCGCGGGCGTCGCTCCGTTCCCCATCGTCACGGGTCAGGATGCCGAGCTCTCGGCGCTGCAGCGGATCATCACGGGCGACCAGCACATGACCGTCTACAAGGCGATCAAGCCGCAGGCCGAGCTCGCCGCCGAGATCGCCGTCGCCCTGCTCGAGGGCGAAGAGGTCAGCGCACCCGCCGAGACGAACGGCGTGCCCACGACGCTGCTGGATCCGGTGGCGGTCACCGTGGACAACATCCTCGAGACCGTCGTGGCGGACGGGTTCTGGACGGTCGCCGACATCTGCACGCCGGCCTACGCCGATGCGTGCGAAGCTGCCGGCATCCGGTAGGGTCCTGACCTTGGCGAGGAGGGCGTGAGGCGATGTCGATGACGCAGCCGCGAGCGGGACGAGCGCGCGAGCGCGTCCTCACCATGCGCGGGATCGGCAAGCGGTTCGGCGCCGTCAGAGCGCTCACCGACGTCGACTTCTGGGTCAACGAGGGCGAGGTCGTCGCCCTCGTGGGCGACAACGGCGCCGGCAAGTCGACGCTGGTCAAGGTGCTCGCGGGAGTCCACGCCCCCGATGCCGGCACCATCGAGTTCGACGGCGAGCTCGTGGACATCCCGAGCCCGGCGGACGCCCAAAAGCTCGGCATCGCGACGATCTTCCAGGACCTCGCGCTCTGCGAGAACCTCGACGTGGTCGCGAATCTGTGGCTCGGCCGCGAGCTCGTCGAGGGGGCGATGCTCGACGAGGTCGACATGGAGCGGCGCACCTGGATGCTGCTGCGCGAGCTGTCCGCGAAGATGCCATCGGTGCGCACGCCGGTCTCGACGCTCTCGGGCGGGCAGCGGCAGACGGTGGCGATCGCGCGCTCGCTCATCGGCGACCCGCGGGTCGTGATCCTCGACGAGCCGACGGCGGCGCTGGGCGTCGCGCAGACTGCGGAGGTGCTGAACCTGATCGAGCGGCTGCGCGAGCGCGGCCACGGCGTGGTGCTCATCAGCCACAACATGGCCGACGTCATGGCCGTGGCCGACCGCGTCGTCGTGCTTCGGCTCGGCCGCAACAACGGCGTCTACAACGTCGCCGACGTGACCACCGCCACCCTGATCGCCGCGATCACCGGCGCCGCCGACAACGCCGTCACGCGCCGCGCCGCCGAGCGACCTGTCCCCGCGGACGAGATCGAGCTGCCCGAGCCCACGCCGGGCCCGCACGCGCCCGGCGCGCGAGACGCCGAGATCATCCGCATGCCCACCGGCGGAAAGCGCCGCCCGTCCGACCCCGGAAGCAGACGCTCGTGAGCGTCGACCGCGGCGCCGTTCCCGAAACGGATGCCGCAGCCCCGCGACTGCTGAGCGCTGACGGCGTCCGTGCGGCGATCGCCTCGCTGGTGGCGCGCATCCGCGGGGGCGACCTCGGCCCGGCTCCGGTGATCGGCGGGCTCGTCGTCATCTGGATCGTCTTCCAGGCCGTGAACCCCTTCTTCCTCGGGAGCGAGAACCTCTGGAACCTCACGATGCAGTGCGCGGCGATCGGCACGATCGCCCTCGGCGTCGTGCTGGTGCTCCTGCTGGGCGAGATCGATCTGTCGGTCGGGTCCGTCTCGGGCCTCGCCGCCGCGATCCTGGCGGTCGCGTTCGTGCAGCTGCAGTGGCCGCTGATCCTCGCGCTGATCGCGGCGGTCGTCGCTGGTTGCCTCGTCGGGCTGCTCTACGGCACCCTGCTGACCCGTTTCGGCCTGCCCAGCTTCGTCATCACGCTCGCCGGCCTGCTGGGCTTCCTCGGGCTGCAGCTGTGGGTCCTCGGCGACACCGGGACCATCGGCATCCCGTTCGATTCGTGGATCGTGGAGTTCGCCCAGCAGATGGTCCTGCCGGCGTGGGCCACCTACGTCGTCGTGGTGCTCTCGGTCGGCGCCTACGCCTGGACGCTGGTGCGCCGTGCGCGACGGCGGGCAGCGGCGGATCTCGCGAACCAGGGGTATCTCGAGATCGGGCTGCGCAGCGCGGGGCTGCTCGCCTTCCTGCTCCTGGCGGCGTGGTACCTGAGCCTGTACCGCGGCGTCGGCGTGATGTTCCTGTTCTTCGTCGCGCTCGTCGTCGTCATGCACCTCGCGCTCACCCGCACCCGCTGGGGCCGGGCCGTCTACGCGGTCGGCGGCTCGGTCGAGGCCGCGCGACGCGCCGGCATCCGCGTCGATCGCATCTACCTGTCCGTCTTCGCGCTGTGCTCGACGCTGGCGGCGGTCGGCGGCATCCTCGCCGCTGCCCGGCTCGCCTCGGCGAGTCAGGCTTCGGGCGGTGGGGACACGAACCTCAACGCGATCGCGGCGGCCGTGATCGGCGGCGCGAGCCTGTTCGGCGGACGAGGGTCGGCCTTCGCGGCGCTGCTCGGGATCATCGTGATCCAGTCGATCTCGTCGGGCCTGACGCTGCTGAATCTCGACTCGTCGGTGCAGTTCATGGTCACCGGCGCGGTGCTGATCCTGGCCGTGATCGTCGATTCGGTGTCGCGCCGCACGCGCGCGGCCACGGGGATCGCCTGACCGCACTGGCTTCATGTGACAAACGCTTAATCGGCGTTGCCAAAGCGTTACGTTCAAGACTTGACGCCATGAACTGATCACGGCGATGATCGCATCAAGCGCGACGTGCGGCGGAGAAGCCGTTGGGGGTCGCGCATTTCAATGACGAAAGGCGAATGATGAAGAAGTCTTCACTCCTCGCCGCGGTCGCCCTCAGCGGCGCCGCGGTGATGCTGGCGGGCTGTTCCGGGGGAACCGGCGGCGGCTCGACCGATGACGGCGGCGGTGACGCCGAAGCCGGCCGCGCCTGCGTGATCCTGCCCGACGCCGCTTCGTCGCCGCGCTGGGAGAACTTCGACGCCAAGTACCTCCAGGAGGGCCTGGAGGCCGCCGGCTTCGAGACCGACATCCAGAACGCGCTGGGCGATGTCAACAAGTACTCGACGATCGCGGACCAGCAGCTCGCACAGGGCTGCGGCGTCATGCTGCTCGTCGACTACCAGGGTGCGGCCGAGGCCGTCGCCACCAAGGCCAAGGCCGAGGGCATCCCGGTCATCGCGTACGACCGCCCGTTCTCGGGCGCCGACTACTACGTGTCGTTCGACAACGTCGAGGTCGGTCGCATGGAGGGCCAGACGGTCCTCGACGGACTCGCCGCCAAGGGCGTCGACCCGGCGTCGGCCACCGTCGTCTACATGGGCGGCGACCCGACCGACGGCAACGCCGCCATGTTCAAGGAAGGCGCGGTCGAGGTCATGGAAGCAGCCGGCATCTCGCCGGCCGCCGAGCCCCCGGGAGTCTGGGACCAGGCCAAGTCGCAGACCAACTTCGAGCAGGCGCTGACCTCGCTCGGTGGTCAGGTCGACGGCGTCTGGGTCGCCAACGACACGAACGCGGCCGGCGTCATCAAGGTCCTGCAGGACAACAACCTGAGCGGCGTCGCCGTCTCGGGTCAGGACGCGAACGTCGCGGGCCTGCAGAACATCCTGCTCGGCTGGCAGACCGCCACGGTCTACAAGCCCGTCAAGGACGAGGCCACGGCCGCTGTCGAGACCGCCATCGCGCTGCTCAACGGCGAAGAGGTCGAGACCGACGCCGAGCTGGAGGACGGCACGCCGTACATCCAGGTCACGCCGATCCTCGTCGGACCCGACAAGGTCAAGGACGTCATCGCCGCCGGCGACGCCTCCTACGACGACGTCTGCACGCCCGAGGTCATGGCCGCGTGCGAGGAGTTCGGGGTCACGGCCGAGTAAGTTACCGGTCAAAGCCGCGAGGGCGTCGCGTCATCTGGCGCGGCGCCCTCTGCGCGCTCACACCGACACACTGCAAGGAAGCGAGTATGTCAGAGACCATCACAGCCACAGAGCCGATCATCCAGCTGGTCGGCGTCAAGAAGTCATTCGGTCCCGTCAGCGTCCTCAAGGGCGTCGACCTCAAGGTGTACCCCGGCAAGGTGACCGCCCTCGTCGGCGACAACGGCGCCGGCAAGTCCACGCTCATCAAGGGACTCGCCGGAGTGCAACCCTACGACGAGGGCGAAGTCCTCATCGACGGGCAGCACCGCGACCTGCACCAACCTCGGGATGCCGCGCACATGGGCATCGAGGTCGTGTACCAGGACCTCGCCCTGTGCGACAACCTGGACATCGTCCAGAACATGTTCCTCGGTCGTGAGGAGACCTCGTTCGGCACGTTCGACGAGGGCCGCATGGAGAAGGACGCGTCCGACACCCTGCGCTCCCTCTCGGTGCGCACGGTCAAGTCAGTGCGCCAGAAGGTCTCGTCGCTCTCGGGCGGCCAGCGTCAGACGGTCGCAATCGCCCGCGCCGTGCTGAAGAAGGCGCGCGTCGTCATCCTCGACGAGCCGACCGCCGCGCTCGGCGTCGCCCAGACCGAGCAGGTGCTCAACCTGGTGCAGCGCCTGAAGGAGCAGGGCGTGGCCGTCATCCTCATCAGCCACAACCTCGCGGACGTCTTCCAGGTCGCCGACGACATCGCGGTGCTCTACCTCGGCCAGATGGTCGCGCAGATCGATGTGGCCGACACCACTCGCGACGACGTCGTGGGCTACATCACCGGCACGAAGACACTCGGCGGCGTCGGCATCATCGACACGTCGACCCTTCGCACCGAGGGAGGAGCGGAATGAGCAGCAACACCCGCACAGAAGCGGCGCCCGATCCGCTCACCAGCGACCTGATCGGCAGCGGCGTCGAGGGCGGCCTGGGCGATCAGGTCCAGGCATGGTGGCAGCGCGTTCGCAGCGGCGACATGGG
This sequence comes from Microbacterium sp. Root166, assembly GCF_001427145.1. GTDB lineage: Bacteria > Actinomycetota > Actinomycetes > Actinomycetales > Microbacteriaceae > Microbacterium. Next base: position 373,322 of record NZ_LMGL01000003.1, on the reverse strand, counting down.
CGCACTGCCCGCCGTCGGCGGCCTCGTTGTCCTCAGCATCCTGTTCTCGATCCTCAGCCCGTTCTTCCTCACCGAGCGCAACTTCGCCAACCTGCTCAACCAGGCCGCCACCCTCGTCGTGCTCGGCATGGCGTTGGTGTTCGTGCTGCTCCTGGGCGAGATCGACCTGTCCGCCGGCGTGACCGGCGGCGTCGGCATGGCGCTGTTCGTCGTGATGGCGTCCCAGGGCGTGCCGTGGGCGCTCGCGCTGGCGATCGGCTTCGGCTTCGGGTTCCTGATCGGCGCGCTCATAGGCTTCTTCGTCGCGAGGGTGGGCATTCCATCGTTCGTCGTGACATTGGGCCTGTTCCTCGGCCTGCAGGGGCTCGCGCTCGTGGTCATCGGCCCCGGCGGACTCTTCCGCGTCGAGGTGCCGGAGCTCATCGCCCTGCAGAACGGCAACCTTCCGGTGTGGGCCGGCTGGGCGATGCTCGTGGTCATTATCGCCGTCTCGGCGGGCATGTCGTTCTGGGATCGCGCACGCCGCGTCCGTGCGGGCGTGCCCAACCGCGACATCTCGCTGGTGTTCATCAAGCTCGGCGTCATCGCCGTGCTCGGCGGCGCCGTGGTGTTCATCCTCAACCAGGACCGCGGTCAGGGACCGATCGCCGTGCAGGGCGTGCCGAACGTCGTGCCGATCGTGCTGGTGATCCTGTGGATCGGCACGTTCGTGCTCGACCGCACGCAGTTCGGCCGATACATCTACGCGATCGGCGGCAACGCCGAGGCGGCGCGTCGCTCGGGCGTGAAGGTGCGCTGGATCAAGTGGTGGGCGTTCGTGATCTGCTCCAGCCTCGCGGTCTTCTCCGCGCTGCTCAGCGTCTCGCGCGTCGGCTCGGTGGATGCCACCGTCGGGCGCGACATCGTCCTGAGCGGTGTCGCGGCGGCGGTCGTCGGCGGTGTCAGCCTCTTCGGCGGACGCGGCCGGCTCATGCACGCGGCGATCGGCGCGCTCGTGATCGCCGTGATCACGAACGGCCTCGGTCTGCTCAACCTGCCGGCCGGCATCAACCTTCTCGTCACCGGCGGCGTGCTGATCCTCGCTGCAACGGTGGATGCGCTGTCGCGCATCCGCTCCGGCGGCGTCAGGCTGTAGTACTCACTCACGAAGGGCGCCGGGCCTCAGCATCCGCTGACCCGGCGCCTTTCACGTGCCTCGAGGATCTCGTCGACCCACGCGGGCACCAGCTCGCTGGCCCGGCCCGACCGCGCGTCGTCGAAGGGGACGACGGCGTCGCTCGGCTCGAGGTTGAGCTCCACCGTGTGCGCGCCGAGGGCCGAGGCGAGCGCCACGTAGCCGGCCGCCGGGTACACCGCTCCGGAGGTGCCGATCGACACGAACACCTCGCACGCGGCCACGGCCTGTTCGATGCGGTCCAGTTCGTACGGCATCTCGCCGAACCAGACCACGTCGGGGCGCAGCATCCGTTCTCCGCACGCCGGGCACGGCGGCCGCGTCGCCAGGTCGTCCTCCCACACCGGTCGCGCGCCGCAGGACGTGCACAGCGCCCGTCGGAGCTCACCGTGCATGTGGACGAGATTGCCGGTGCCGGCGCGCTCGTGCAGGTCGTCGACGTTCTGCGTGACGACGAGCAGGTCCTCCCCCACCGCGCCTTCGAGGCGTGCCAGTGCGCGGTGCGCGGCGTTGGGCTGGACGGATGCCGCCGCCCGCCGCCGCGCGTCGTAGAAGGCGTGCACGAGGTCCGGGTCGCGTTCGAAGCCCTCCGGCGTCGCGACGTCCTCGACGAGGTGGCCCTCCCAGAGCCCGTCCGCGTCGCGGAACGTCGGGACCCCGCTCTCGGCCGAGATCCCCGCTCCGGTCAGCACCACGATGCGCACCCGCCCATTGTGCACGGAAGGCCCGGATCGAGTGATCCGGGCCTTCCGCCTCCTGTGATCGCGGGAGGTTACTTCAGCTTGAACAGCGCGGTTGTGGTCGAGCCGTCCTGCGTTGTCATGGTCACCTGGTAGCAGGATCCCGGCTTCTTGGGCGTCTGCCAGTTCTGGATGAACTGGCCGGCCGTCGCGTCGTAGCGCAGGCTCGTACCACCCGTCGAGGTCATCTCGATGTCATCGGTGACGATGCTGGCCCCGGGGCACGCGACGCCCTTGACCGTGAAGCCGCTCACGGCAGAGACCGCCGTCAGCTCGGTCGCCCCGGCGAAGACCTCGAACTTGAGCGGCACGGTGGCGCCGCCCTTCACGCTGTTCCAGGTGCCGCTCAGGTCGACGGGCTGGAAGAACCCGCGCAGGGTCCAGGCCGTGACCGAGTAGGAGCGGGTGTCGACGGCGATGTTCTCGCTGGTGTCGGAGGCGGTGGCCGTCAGCGTGTGCACCTCGCCGACGGTGGCCTTGTACCCGGTGATCTCGCACGGAACGACCTCGTCGACGAGATCGAACGCCGTGCAGGTGCCCGCGGGGGGAACCGATCCGAAGACGTACGACTCGCCATGCTGCGGGCCATCGACCCACGTGATGACGGGAGGCGTGTTGTCCTCCACGGTCACGGGGAAGGCCACCGTGGCGGAGTTGCCCGCCGCGTCGGTCGCCGAGCAGTCGACCTGGGTGGCGCCGAGGGCGAACGTCGATCCCGGTGCCGGGTCGCAGGTCGCCTCGAACTCGCCGTCCACGATGTCGGTGGCGATCACGGAGAAGTCGACGATCGCGCCGTCGGGCCCCGTCGCTTCGACCGTGATGGACCCGGGCGCCTGCAGCACCGGCGGCCTCGTGTCGACGACGGTCACCGTGAAGCTGCTCGATCCGGTGTTTCCGGCGGCGTCGGTGGCCGTGCACGTCACCTCGTTCATACCGAGCGGCAGCGTGGAGCCGGATGCCGGGACGCAGACGGGCGTCAGCGAGCCGTCGACCAGGTCGGAGGCAGTGGCGCTGAACGTGACGTCGGCACCGCTCGGGCCGGTCGCTTCGGCCTCGAACGACGCCGGCGTCGACACCACCGGTTTCGTCGTGTCGACGACGTGGACCGTGAATGACCCGCTCGCCTCGTTCCCGCGGCTGTCGGCAGCGGTGCACTCGACGACCGTGTCACCCAGGACGAAGAGCGCTCCGGATGCCGGTGCGCAGTCCACCGCGACGTCACCGTCGACCAGGTCGAAGGCGGAGGCCTCGAACTCGGCGACGGCACCCGAGGGTCCGGTCGCCTCGACGGTGAGGTCGGCGGGAACCACCAGGCTCGGCGCCGTGGTGTCGGAGATCGTGACGGTGAACGATGCCGAGCCGGTGTTGCCGGCCGTGTCGGTGGCGCTGCAGGTGACGGTCGTGTCGCCGACCGCGAAGCCCGTCCCTGACGCCGGTGTGCACGTGACCGCAGGAGAGACCGTGACGGCATCGGTGGCCGTCGGGTCGGTCCAGTTCACGATCGTGTGCTCGTCTGTTGCTTCGAACCCGATGTCGGTCATCGAACCGACGACGGGGTCAGTCGTGTCTCGTACGACGACGGCGAATGAGCCCGCGCCCGTGTTGCCTGCCGCGTCGGTCGCGGAGCAGGACACCGTGGTGGTGCCGAGCGAGAAGACGGAGCCGGATGCCGGGAGGCAGTCGACGCTCACGATGGCCGGGCCGGTCTCGTCGGTGGCGCTCACCATCGAGGCGAAGTCCACGGCAGCGCCGGCGGCGCTGGTGGCCTCGACGACGACCTCACCGGGAAGGGTCAGCTGCGGGGCGACGGTGTCGGTGATGCAGGTCTTGGTGGTCCAGGTCACCGCGACGGACGAGGTGCCGGTGACGGGCTCGGTGGCGTTGTTCGTCCCTGTGTAGGAGAACCTGACGTTGCCGGTGCCTTCGGCGGCCTTCGCGGGAAGCGTCACGATGGCGGTCAGGACCTCGTCGCTGAGGTCGTTCTGCGTGTTGCCTGCCTGCCAATCGGAGGGCAGCGAGATGACCGGGTCTGCGAGACTCGCGGACATTCCTGCATCGCCGGTCGTGAATGTGACGGTCACGTTCGACCCATTCGCGAAGACGTTGTTATTGGGCTTCGTGTCCGGATTGCCCTTACGCACAGCCGCGATCAGCACCGGAAAGCTCACCGGCTGGTCGGTACATGCCACGACGATCGCGGCGTTTTCGCTGACAGCTGTCACGCCGTCGCCGTCGACCACCAGTTGATCAGCCATGGCCGCGGAGGCCCCGCCGATCACCAGCAGCAGAGCTGCACCCATCGCCGTACAGATTTTGAGCGCACGAGATCGCGCCATGGTGAATCCCCATTCTCCCCACCGGTTGCGACGTTCATCGGCACAACTCAGTCCCGCGCCCATCGTGTCACCGTGCGTGCCTGCGGCACTACAGGATCCACCTCAGGGTCGGCTCAGGGTCGGCTCAGGACGCAGTGATTTCAGCCGCGCAGGAGCGCCTGGAGCGACTGGATGGTATCGGCCTCAGCCGGGCTCTTGTCGGGCCGGTACCCCTTCACGCGGGCGAAGCGCAGCGCGACGCCGCCGGGATATCTCGTCGAACGCTGGACCCCGTCGATCGCGATCTCGACGACGGTCTCCGGCCGCACGTGCACGGTGTGGGCGGAGCGATGCGTCTCGATGGTGGGGAAGTGCTCGGTCTGCCACTGAAGCAGGGCGTCGGTGAGTCCCTTGAAGGTCTTGCCCACCATCACGAAACCGCTCTCGCTCGTGGCGGCGTCGGGATCGCGCGCGCCGAGGTGCAAGTTCGACAACTGGCCCGAGCGGCGACCCGATCCCCATTCGACGGCGAGCACCACGAGGTCGAACGTCAGCACCGGCTTCACCTTGAGCCAGCTCTTGCCCCGGCGACCGGCGGCATACAGCGAGTCGACGCCCTTGACCATGACGCCCTCGTGCCCGGCCGCGAGCGCCTGGCGTGAGAACTCCTCGGCAGCCTCCGCATCGGCCGTGACGATGCCGGGCATCCGGGACGATCCGGCCACCCGCTCCAGCGCGTCGAGGCGCGTCGACAGCGGCTCGTCGATCAGGTCCTGGCCGTCGAGGTGGAGAATGTCGAAGAACCACGGGCGCAGGATCACCTCGGCGGCGTTCTCCGAGCCGAAGCGCGACATCGTGTCCTGGAACGGCCGAGGACCGCCGTCCTCGTCGAGTGACAACGTCTCGCCGTCGAGGATCACCTGGCGGGCCGGGAGCTCTCTGACGGCCGCGACGATCTCGGGCACGCGGTGGGTGATGTCGGCGAGGTTGCGCGTGTAGACCCGCACGTCGTCGCCGTCGCGATGCACCTGGATTCGCGCACCATCGAGCTTGTACTCGACCGACACCTCGCCGGTCACCGCACCGAGCGCATCGACGACCGATGACGCGGTCGACGCCAGCATCGGCATGACGGGACGGCCGACGACGAGACCGACGGCGCCGAGCTCGTCCGCGGTGCCGGTCAGCGCGAGCAGGGCGGTGGCGCCGAGATCGCCGGACAGCATGGCGGCGCGGCGGACGGCCGCGGCATCCCTCTCCCCCGCCTTGGCGATCGCGTCGACCAGCACACCCTCGAGCGCGCCGGTGCGCAGCTCGCCGAGCATGACCCGGGTCAGGAAGTCCCACTCGGCCGCGGTCGCCCGCTGGGCGAGCGAGATCAGCTCGGCGTTGCGCGCCGCCACCGAGCCGGCGCCGGCCGTGGCGGCCAGGCGATCGAGTGCGGCATCCACGTCGAGGATCTGCAGGGACGGCGCGTCGGCATGCACGACCTGGAGTGCGGTGAGACTGCGCCAGCCCACGCCGAGGCGGCCCTGGCGCGGGCTGGCCGTGAGGAAGCCGATGGCCGGGGCGATCTCATCGGGCGCGAGGCCTCGCAGCACCGCGGCGAGCGCGGCGGTCTTCGCGAGCCGCGACGACGTCGCCGTGACCGCATCGACGCCTGCCACGACCTCGCTGAGCTGCATGACGGCATTCTCGCACCGGGTCGCGACACCGACACAGCCCCGACGGCGCGCTAGGCGAGCACGTCGCGCAGCGCCTCCTCGAGCTCGGGGTGCGCGAAGCGATAACCCGAGTCGAGGAGCACCGCAGGCGCCGCCCATCGACTCTTGAGCACGAGCTCCGGCTCGGTGCGCAGCGCCCACATCGCCGGCTCGAGCATGAATCGCCAGGCCGGCAGGCCGAACGGCGCCCGGACGATCCGGCGCAGCGTCGACATCAGCGTGCGGTTGTCGCTCGCTCCGGGAGCCGCGAGGTTCACGACACCATCGAGGTCCGCCCGGTCTCGCAGGTGGCGCACCGCGCCGACGACGTCGTCGATGTGTATCCAGCTGAACCGCTGCCGTCCGTGCGATCGGTGCCAGGGCGCTCGCCCGGTGCCGCTGGGGTGCACCCCGATTCCCCGGTAGCGGCGGTGCGGGAACCACCACCCGTCGAACTGCAGACCGCCGAGCCCGAGCCGCGCCAGGCGCACGAGTGTGTGCGTGGCCGGTCCGTCGCCCAGCACGATGGCCATGCGCAGCGCCACCCGGCGGGTGCCGGGCAGGTCGCCGGCGAAGAACTCCTCTTCCCACGACCGCGCGACGTCGACCGAGAACCCGGTGCCGAGCTCGCCGTCCGCCTCGGTCTGCGGGCGGTCCAGCGCGTACCGGTAGATCGTGGCGGTGCTGGCGTTGAGCCAGACGGCCGGCGGGGCCGCGGCATCCGTCACCGCCTCCCGCAGCTGCCGCGTCGTCTCGACGCGCGAGCGCAGGATCTCGTCGCGGTTGCGGTCGTTGTAGCGGCAGTTCACCGACTTGCCGGCGAGGTTGACGAGCACCTGCGCGCCGTCGACCGCACGGCGCACACTCGCCTGGTCCGACCAGCGCGCGTCGGGGCCGTCTCGTCCGATGAGGCGCAGCTCGTAGCCGTCGGCCTCGAGGGCGGTGCGCAGTGCGCGGCCCACGAAGCCCGAGGCGCCGGCGATGACCGCGATCGGCCGCGTCATCGCGTGCACCACAGCGCCCAGGCCATGAGAACGGGCTGGAGGAACAGGCGCACGAAGCGGGCGCGGTCGGTGCGCAGCAGCGGCGCCGAGCGTCCGGTGCGCCACTGGTGGACGTTGCCCGGAAGCACGGCGACGAAGAACGCCGCCACCAAGGCGCCGATCCGGCGCTGGTCACGCGGCAGCGCGACGAGGGCACCGCCCAGCATGAGCTCGACCGCCCCGGACGCGACCACGATGGTGTCCTTGTCGGTGCGGAGCAGCTCGGTCGCCCAGTCCGGGACCACGATGCGGTAGCCGCGACGGCCCCATGTCAGGTGGGATGCGCCGGCCACCAGCAGCAGCGCCGCCAGGGCGATGCGCGCGACGGCCTTCACAGGGCCGAACCGGCCGCGACGATCCGTGCCGCTTCGCCGGAGCTCGCATAGAACTCGGGCAGGTCGGCACGGGATGCCGGCAGCAGGATCACCTCGTCGACTCCGGCGTCGAAGAACGCACCCGTGGCTGCCGCCACCCGCGCGGCGTCGCCCCACACGGCGCGGCGGTGCGGCTCGTCCTTGTCGCCGACGTCGGTGATCGCGCGTTCCTCGGCGCCGGCGCCGAACGCGGCGATGACGTAGGCGACGATGTCGTGGGCGCCGTCCCGGTCGGCCCCGGCGCGCGCCGCGCGGATCGAGCGGACTGCGGTGGCGACCTCTTCGGGCGTGTGGCCGCTGTCGAGGACGGTGCCGTCGGCGACCTCGCCGCTGAACTGCAGCGTCCTGGGGCCCTCCGCGGCGGCGTAGATGCGCGGCGCGGCTGCCGGCGGGTAGTCCAGACGGACGCCGCGGAGCGTGACGTACCGCCCTTCCACGTCGAGCTCGTCGCCGGCGAGCAGCCCTCGCAGCGCGGGGACGTACTCGCGCATGAGCGTCAGCGGCGACGCGACGCGGGCGCCGACCTGGCCCATCCACGGCAGGACGCCGTGGCCGACGCCGGGGAGCAGGCGCCCGGGGAACAGCCGGTCGATCGTGGCGATCTCCATCGCGGTCGCGGCGACGTTGCGCAGCGGCATGGGCGCGATCCCGATGCCGATCCGCAGCCGCTCGGTCTGCGCGAGCGCGGCGGCCGCCGCGGCGAACGCGGACTGACGGAAGCAGTCCTCCCACAGCCACAGCTCGGGTACTCCGCCCGCCTCGGCCGCCCGCACCGACGAGAGGAACTCGTCGGGCGAGTGGGTGTACGGGTTGAAGATCGCACCGATGCGGGCCATGAACCCACTCTGTCAGGTCAGGGCACGCGCAGGACGACGGACCCGCGCTTGCGCCCGGTGTCGACGTACCGATGCGCGGCGACGATGTCGTCGAGCGGGAACGTGCGGTCGATCACCGGGCGCACGGCGCCTTCGGCGGCGAGGGCGAGCAGCCGCTCGAGCACCGGCTTGCCGATGATCGTGCCCTCGTGCGTCACCCGCATGCCGGATCGCCGGGACTGCGACCGCTCGCGCAGCATGGCCGGACCGTCGGCGATCACGAGCAGGAGCGCGCCTCCGGGCTCCAGCACGCGCTCCACGCGCGTGAAGGGCGCATTGCCCACGCACTCCACGATGACGTCCCACCGCTCACTCCCCGCGGCGAAGTCCTCGCTCTGGTAGTCGACGACCCGCGCCGCGCCGAGCCCACGGACGAGGTCGGCGTTGCGTGCACTGGTGACCGCCGTCACGCGCGCCCCGGCATGCGCCGCGATCTGGACGGCGGCGGAGCCGACCGCCCCCGAGGCTCCGTTCACGAGCACCTTGGTGCCCGGCTCGAGCGAGACCTGGTCGAGGAACGAGATCGCCGTGTAGCCGCCGAAGACGAGGGCGGCGGCATCCTCGAAGGTCATCTCGTCGGGGATCCGCACGACCGCTCCGGCCGCGCGTGCCGTGACGAACTGGGCGTGACATCCCATCCGGGCGCCGCGCATCACCATGACCCGATCCCCCACCGCGAAGCCCGTCGCGTCCGCGCCGACCTCGACGACCTCGCCGGCGGCCTCCATGCCGAGGATGCGCCGGCGCGGTCGGAACGCCCCGAGCGCCACGACCTTCAGGAAGCCGAGGCCCCGAGGAAGGTCCGCGGCCCGCATCCGGTGGTCGGCGATGCTCACGGTCGAGGCGTGCACACGCACGAGAACTTCATCGGCCTTGGGCTCCGGTCGGGTCTGCTCCTGCACCCGCACGACCTCTGGCCCGCCGAAGCGATTGGCGACCGCCGCGAGCATCGTCTCGGCATCTCGGGCTGTCTTCGTCGCGGTGCGTTCGGTCGCGGTCATGGCTTCCCCTTACGTTGTATGCTTACGCCGTAAGGTAGCAGGTGTGGCCGTGCCCGTCCACTCCCCGCCGCGACCGACCTTGTAGCGTGAGAAGGAGGAGGTGAGCGGATGCCGCACGGCAACCTCGCCGAGCGCCCGGCGCTCACGCGCGACCTGGTGATCGCCACGGCGATGACGATCGCCGACGACGGCGGCATCGACCTGCTCACGATGCGCCGTCTGGCGGAACGCCTCGGCGTCGAGGCGATGTCGCTCTACCATCACTTCCCCAACAAGAACGCGATCCTCGACGGTCTCGTGGAACGCACCTTCGCCGAGATCGAGGACGAGGTGGGCGGCCTGACCGCGGTGGCCGACGCGAGCACGTGGCAGGCGATCCTGCGCGCACGCGTGCTCGCCGCCCGCCGGGTGATGCTGCGCCACCCGTGGGTGCCCGCGGTGATGGAATCGCGCTCGGTCCTCGTCCCCACGATGGGCCGCTACATCGACGCCCAGGTCGGCGTGATGCGCGCGGGTGGCCTCTCGCACGACCTCATCCACCACTCGATGCATGCCCTGGGCAGCCGGCTCTTCGGCTTCAGTCAGGAACTCGTGCTCGACGGGAACGGATCGCCGAGTCCGAGCGACGCCGATGCGGCACGAATGGCGGAGATGCTCCCGAACCTCGCGGCGATGCTGCAGGACGTCGTGCACGACGACCCCGACTCGACCCTGGGATGGTGCGACGATCAGACGGAGTTCGAGTTCGGCCTCGACATCCTGCTCGACGGCATCGCCCGGCGTCACGCGGCGGAGTGACACCACCGACGCACTACCGTGGGACGGTGGACTTCGACCTCGCGGCGCTGCGCCGATGGCCCGACCTGGAGGGCCCGGATCTGCCGGCAGCGGATGCCGCGGACCGGCTGATCCTCGACGAGTCGGCGCTCGCGCGGTCCGCTGCCGAGCCCGGCACGCTCAGCGTGATCGGCGACGGCTACGGTGCGCTCACCCTGGGTTCGGCGCACGACGGCGGCCGCGGCATCCGGGTCCACATCGACGCTCTCACCGGCGAGCAGGCGCTTGAGGCGAACGCCGAGCGCCTCGGCGGCGGCGACGCCTTCACGGTGCACGCCCTCGAGCCCGACCTGGTGCGGGACGCACGCGTTGTGCTGCTGCGACTCCCCCGGTCGCTCGACGCGCTCCGCGATATCGCCGGGCTCATCGCCGCGGCCGCAGCCCCCGACGTCGTCGTCTACGCGGGCGGGCGGCTCAAGCACATGACGCCGACGATGAACGACGTGCTGCGGGAGCACTTCGGTCGGGTGGACGTGTCGCACGCGCGGCAGAAGTCCCGCGTCCTCATCGCCAGCGGACCGCACGACGGGCACGTGCCGGCACCACGCCAGGAGCAGCACGACGGCCTCGTGGTCTGCGCGTTCGGAGGCGCTTTCGCCGGGACCTCGATCGACATCGGCACCCGGTTCCTGCTGGAACAGCTTCCCGCCGTCGAATCGGGCACGGGAACCGTGGTCGATCTGGCGTGCGGCACCGGAGTGGTCGCCACGACGCTCGCCCTGCGCAACCCGGGGCTGCGCGTCTACGCGACGGACCAGTCCGCGGCCGCGGTGGCATCGGCGCGCGCGACGGCCGCGGCGAACGGCGTCGCGCATCGCGTCGATGTCGTGCGCGGCGACCTGCTGCGTGAACTGCCGGATTCGAGCGCCGGATTCATCGCGCTGAACCCGCCGTTCCACGTCGGCGGGGCCGTGACCGACGGCATCGCACCGCGGATGTTCGCGGATGCGGCGCGCGTGCTGCGCCCGGGCGGCGAGCTGTGGACCGTCTGGAATTCGGCGCTGCTGTACCGACCGGTGATGGAGCGGCTCGTGGGACCCACGCGCCAGGTCGCCCGCAACACCAAGTTCACCGTCACGGCGTCGACCAGGCGCTGACCGGCATCACCCCTCGCGCGTCGACCACACCGCCCACGCCACGAGCACCGGCTGGAAGAACAGTCGCACGAGGCGCTTGGTGTCGGTGTCGAGCCGGAACCCGTCGCGCTTCTTGACGTACTGCTCGATGTTGCCGGGGAACACCGCGACGAAGAAGCCGGCGAGGATCCAGCCGATGGTGCCGCGCGACTTCGGCAGGGCGACGAGCGACGCCCCGAGCATGACCTCGACGACGCCCGAGGCCACGACCACCCCGTCCTCACCCAGCACGGTGGCTGCGGCATCCGGAACCTGCGCCCGGAACTCGCGGCGCGCCCAGAACAGATGACTGAGGCCTGCGAAGACCATCGCTGCAGCCAGCGCCCACCGCGCGATGGTCTTCACAGGCGACTGCACAGCTGAACTCACTCCTCCGGAGCCTCGTCGGTCGTCGGCGGGCCGAACGAGACCCACGCGCCCTCGGAGCACTGGTAGAACATCGGCGCCGCGGTGTCGATGTAGATGTCGTCGGCCTCGCACTCGGCCTCGGCGGGCTCGCCGACACCGAGCGTGACCTGCGTGCCCGACTCACCGGGGGCACCCGTCGCGCCGGTCTCACCCGTCGCGCCGGTCTCACCTGCAGCTCCGGCAGCGCCGGTGGCACCGGTGAGGTTCTCGGCCGCCGACTCGCGGATGTTGCCCGCGAGCGTCCAGTTGCCGTCCTCGAACACGTACACGTCCGACGTCTTGACGTCGATGTACACGTCGCCGTCCGAGCCCTTGCCGGCCTCGGGCACACCGGTGCCGGCGCGCACGGCGGAGCCGGCGGGCAGGATCTCCTCGAGCGCGGCCTCGTAGTCCTCTATCGACGCGGTCTCGGAGGGAACAGGCTCCGGCGTCGGGACCGGCTCGGCGGTGTCCATCGAGCGCGCGAGCCACGAGCCGAGGAACGCGGCGACGAAGGAGAGGACGACGACTGCGACGCCCAGCCAGATGAGCCCCGCGTGGCTCTGACGCGGCGGCGGGGCCGCGGCCGGCGAGGGCTTGGTGATCGGCGGCGTGCTCGGCTGCGAGGTGGGGTCCGACATGGGGTCTCCCTTCGACCGCTCCGAGTGCGCGCACGGGGGCGGCGCGCGGCGGCGTGACGCTCACACTAGGGAGGACGACGCAGGCCGGGCCTCACCCTGTTCGGATGATCCCGGCCTGCGCCCGCTTCTGCGGAGAAGAGAGGTGACTAGAAGTCCCAGTCCTCGTCCTCGGTGGCCTCGGCCTTGCCGATGACGTACGACGAGCCCGACCCCGAGAAGAAGTCGTGGTTCTCGTCGGCGTTCGGCGAGAGGGCCGACAGGATCGCCGGGTTCACGTCGGTGACCGTGGACGGGAACATCGCCTCGTAGCCCAGGTTCATGAGGGCCTTGTTGGCGTTGTAGTGCAGGAATTTCTTGACGTCCTCGGTCAGCCCGACGCCGTCGTAGAGGTCCTGCGTGTACTGGATCTCGTTGTCGTAGAGCTCGTACAGCAGCGAGAACGTGTAGTCCTTGATCTCGTCGCGCGTGGCCTGATCGACCTTCTCGAGCCCCTTCTGGAACTTGTAGCCGATGTAGTACCCGTGCACGGCCTCGTCGCGGATGATGAGGCGGATCAGGTCGGCGGTGTTGGTGAGCTTGGCGCGGCTCGACCAGTGCATCGGCAGGTAGAAGCCCGAGTAGAACAGGAAGCTCTCGAGCAGGGTCGAGGCGACTTTGCGCTTGAGCGGGCTGTCGCCCTGGTAGTACTCCATGACGATCGCCGCCTTCTTCTGAAGGTTCGGGTTCTCGATGGACCAGCGGAAGGCCTCGTCGATCTCCTTCGTCGAGCACAGCGTCGAGAAGATCGACGAGTAGCTCTTGGCGTGCACCGACTCCATGAACGCGATGTTCGTGTAGACGGCCTCCTCGTGCGGGGTGATCGCGTCGGGGATCAGCGAGACGGCGCCGACCGTCGCCTGCACGGTGTCGAGCAGGGTCAGGCCGGTGAAGACGCGCATCGTGAGCGTCTGCTCGTCGGGCGTCAGCGTGTTCCACGACTGGATGTCGTTGGACAGCGGCACCTTCTCGGGCAGCCAGAAGTTGTTCACGAGGCGGTTCCACACCTCGAGGTCCTTGTCGTCCTCGATGCGGTTCCAGTTGATCGCCTGGACGTGCGAGAGGAGCTTGAGGGGTTCGGGAGTCATCGGTTCGTTCCTAGAGGTCGTTCAGGACTAAAGCGTGCAGCTGACGCACATGTCGAGCTCGGTGCCCTCGAGGGCCATCTGCCGCAGGCGGATGTAGTAGATCGTCTTGATGCCCTTGCGCCAGGCGTAGATCTGAGCCTTGTTGATGTCGCGCGTCGTGGCGGTGTCCTTGAAGAACAGCGTCAGCGACAGCCCCTGGTCCACGTGCTGCGTCGCCGCCGCGTACGTGTCGATGACCTTCTCGTAGCCGATCTCGTACGCGTCCTCGTAGTACTCGAGGTTCTCGTTCGACATGAACGGCGCCGGGTAGTAGACGCGGCCGAGCTTGCCTTCCTTGCGGATCTCGATCTTCGACGCGATCGGGTGGATCGAGCTCGTCGAGTTGTTGATGTACGAGATCGAGCCGGTCGGGGGCACCGCCTGCAGGTTCTGGTTGTAGATGCCGAACTCCTGGATGCTCGCCTTCAGCGCCCGCCAGTCCTCCTGCGTGGGGATCGGGATGCCGGCGAACAGCTCCTTGACCTTCTCGGTCTGCGGCTCCCACACCTGCTCGGTGTACTTGTCGAAGAACTCGCCGCTGGCGTAGGTCGAGTCCGCGAACCCTTCGAACGCCTGACCGCGCTCCTTCGCGATGAGGTTCGACGCGCGCAGCGCGTGGAAGACCACCGTGTAGAAGTAGATGTTCGTGAAGTCCAGGCCCTCTTCCGAGCCGTAGCGCACGTGCTCGCGGGCGAGGTAGCCGTGCAGGTTCATCTGCCCCAGGCCGATCGCGTGCGTGCGGTCGTTGCCGTCCTCGATCGAGCGGACCGAGCGGATGTGGCTCTGGTCGCTCACCGCGGTGAGCGCCCGGATCGCCGTCTCGACGGTCGTGCCGAGGTTGCCGCCGTCCATCGCCAGGGCGATGTTCATCGAGCCGAGGTTGCAGGAGATGTCCTTGCCGATCTCGGCGTACGAGAGGTCCTCGTTGTACGTGGTCGGCGTGTTGACCTGGAGGATCTCCGAGCACAGGTTGGACATGTTGATCCGGCCCTTGATCGGGTTGGCCTTGTTCACCGTGTCCTCGAACATGATGTACGGGTAGCCCGACTCGAACTGGATCTCGGCGAGGGTCTGGAAGAACTCGCGCGCGTTGATCTTGGTCTTCTTGATGCGTGCGTCGTCGACCATCTCGCGGTACTTCTCGGTGACCGAGATGTCGCCGAAGGGCACGCCGTAGACCTTCTCGACGTCGTAGGGCGAGAAGAGGTACATGTCCTCGCCGTTCTTGGCGAGCTCGAACGAGATGTCGGGGATGACGACGCCGAGCGAGAGGGTCTTGATGCGGATCTTCTCGTCGGCGTTCTCGCGCTTGGTGTCGAGGAAGCGCAGGATGTCGGGGTGGTGCGCGTTGAGGTACACCGCACCCGCGCCCTGGCGGGCGCCGAGCTGGTTGGCGTAGCTGAAGCTGTCTTCGAGGAGCTTCATCACCGGGATGATGCCGCTGGACTGGTTCTCGATCTGCTTGATCGGGGCACCCGACTCGCGGATGTTCGACAGCAGGAGAGCCACGCCGCCGCCGCGCTTGGACAGCTGCAGCGCGGAGTTGATGCCGCGGGCGATCGACTCCATGTTGTCTTCGATGCGCAGCAGGAAGCACGACACGAGCTCGCCGCGCTGCGCCTTCCCGGTGTTGAGGAAGGTCGGCGTCGCCGGCTGGAAGCGGCCGGAGATGATCTCCTCCATCAGCTCCATGGCGAGGTCCTGGTCGCCGTCGGCGAGGCCGAGGGCGGTCATCACGACGCGGTCCTCGAAGCGCTCGAGGTACCGCTTGCCGTCGAAGGTCTTGAGCGTGTAGCTCGTGTAGTACTTGAACGCGCCGAGGAACGTCTCGAACCGGAACTTGCGGTCGTACGCGGTGTCGTTGATCTTCTGGATGAACTCGAACGGGTACTTCGCGAGCACCTCGGGCTCGTAGTACTCCTTCTCGACCAGGTAGTCCAGGCGCTCCTTGAGCGAGTGGAAGAACACCGTGTTCTGGTTCACGTGCTGCAGGAAGTACTCCCGCGCCGCGCGCTTGTCGGCGTCGAACTGGATCTTCCCGTCCGCGTCGTACAGGTTGAGCATCGCGTTGAGGGAGTGGTAGTCCATCCCCTCGAAGCGGGCCTCCGTCTTGAAGTTCTTCTCGGTCACTGCGGCTTCTGCCATCGTTCCAATCCCTCGCTCACGCGTTCCACGTCTTCAGGCGTGCCGAATACCTCTAGCCGGTACAAGTGCGGCACGTTGCACTTGCGGCTGATGATGTCGCCGGCGACACAGAAGTGTTCGCCGAAGTTGGTGTTGCCCGCCGAGATGACTCCGCGGATCAGGCGACGGTTGCGCTCGTCGTTGAGGAACCGGATCACCTGCCGGGGAACGGCGCCCTTCTCTTCGCCCCGGCCCTGGCCTCCGCCATAGGTCGGTGTGACGAGGATGAAGGGCTCGTCGACCACGAGGGCCGGATCCGTCTGATGCAACGGGATCCGAACCGCCCTGGCGCCCAGCTTCTCGATGAAGCGCTTGGTGTTGCCCGAGACGCTCGAGAAGTAGACGAGGAGCGGAGTCGCGGTCGCCCGCCCGGCAACCGCGTTTCGCTGTGCGATCGCGGCTGCCATGGCGTTACGCGAGTCGCGACGCGAGCTCGTCGATCTTGTCGGGACGGAAGCCCGACCAGTGGTCTTCATCGGTGATGACGACCGGGGCCTGGAGGTACCCCAGCGCCTTGACCTGCTCGAGGGCCGAAGGGTCCTCGGAAAGGTCGTGGATCTCGTATTCGATGCCCTTCGAGTCCAGTGCTCGGTAGGTCGCGGTGCACTGCACGCACGCGGGCTTGGTGTAGACGGTGATCGTCATATCGATCCTGTCTCTCCCCTCAATTCGGCTGTTTCCCGGGCAGGCCCCCCGCCGGGAGTCCAATACTACATATGGGTACCGACATTCGATACCACCACAAGGGCTAGTAGTTACATCCGTGTGATTTTCCACCACTCTCCCCAGATACAACACAGGTTGTCCACCGTTTCATCCACAGGCGGGGCCCTGATTCCGAACCTGAAAAAGGCCTGAATCACGCGCGTTTCCCAGTGCCTCGCGGCGACTGTCCACAGGTTGATCCTGATCGGGGGCTCCGACATCGGATCCGCCTGTGGAGAGCGCTCTTGGGCGTGTCGCGGCGTGTCGCCCGCGATAGCGTTGGGGGGTGGCTGGCTACCGGGATCTTCTTCGCACTCCGGGCGTCGGTCGCATCATCGCGGCCCAGCTGACGGCCCGCTTCCCCAACGGGATGACGAGCCTCGCCATCCTGCTGCACATCGAGTTCGTGACCGGCTCGTACGGCGCCGCCGGGCTCGTGCTCGCCGCCGCCTCCATCGGCCAGGCCATCGCCGGGCCGGTGACGAGCCGCTGGATGGGCCGGTGGGGCATGCGCCCGGTCATCACGGCCACGCTCGCGGTGTGCGCCGTGTCGATCACGGCCATCGCGCTGCTCCAGCTCCCGCTGCCGGGCTACATGGCACTCGGCTTCGTCGCCGGCCTGTCGACGCCGCCCATCCAGTCCGCCGCCCGCACGATCTACCCCAAGCTCGTGACGTCGAAGCAGCTGACGCCCCTTTTCTCCCTCGACGCCTCGCTGCAGGAGATCATCTGGATCGTCGCGCCGGTCGTCATCACCCTGGTCGCGACCCAGGTCGGCACCGTTCCCGCACTGCTGCTGATCGTGGTGATCCTCATCGGCGGCGGCGCGTGGTTCATCCTCTCCCCCGAGGTCGGACGGGTGCGCATCCCCCGCAGCCGGCGCAGCATCGGCAAGGTCCTCACGAAGGCGCCGGTCCTGCTCGCCACCGTCGTCGGCTTCCTGCTCATCGGCGCGTGCGCCGCCGTCGAGGCCGGGGTCGTCGCGACCTTCGACCACGGCGGACTGGAGGCCGGCATCGTGCTGGCGCTGTTCTCGGTGGGCAGCCTCGCCGGCGGACTCTCGCTGGGCCATCTCCCGATGGGTCCCTGGGCGATGGCCCGCCGCATGGCGATCGTGACGGTCGGTCTCGCGCTCACGATCGTGTCGCTCAACGTCTTCTGGCTCGGCGGCACCCTGGTGCTCGCCGGCATCGGCATCGCCCCGGCGCTGGCCGTGCTGTTCGCGATGACCTCGGCGAGCGTCAAGTTCAGCGACACCGCCGAGGCGTTCGGCTGGGTCGGCACCGGGCAGCTCATCGGCGCGGCCGCCGGCTCGGCGATCGCCGGCTTCCTGATCGACGACATGGGCCCGACCGGCGCCTACATCGCGGCGACCGCGTTCGCGGCGGTCGGCCTGATCGTCGCCGTGGTCTTCGTGAAGGGCTTCCCCGACCTGCGCAACCGCGACGCCGCCCCCATCCCCGACACCGAACCGGTGCAGACCATCACCTGAGAACAGAACCCTGCGACGTCGCGTAGCTCGCCCATAGCGGGCGCATAGCCCCGGGGTGTGTCGTGGTCTCCATGCGAAACGAGACGAACCCCTGGACCGACGCGAACGGCGAGGTCATCGACGAGGACCACCGGGGCCTCGTGTACGACATCCGCACGCTCATCGACCGCCGCCGCGCACTGGGCATCTTCGGCGGAGTCGCCCTCACGAGCCTGCTCACCGCGTGCGGAGTGAAGGGCGAAGCGGATGCCGCGAGCACGGCGGATGCGGCATCCGGAACCGTCACCGAGGTTCCCGACGAGACCGGCGGGCCCTACCCCGCCGACGGATCGAACGGCGTGAACGTGCTGGACGATTCCGGGATCGTCCGCGGCGACATCCGCTCGAGCTTCGGCTCGTCGACGACCACAGCGCCGGGCGTGCCCCTGACGATCGAGCTGACGGTGCGGGACGTCGCCACCGGCGCCGCCCTGGCCGGCCGCGGCGTGTACCTCTGGCACTGCGATCGCGACGGCGCCTATTCGCTGTACAGCCGGGGCGTGGAGAGCGAGAACTACCTGCGCGGCGTGCAGGAGACCGATGCGAGCGGGAAGGTGCGGTTCACCTCGATCTACCCCGCGTGCTACTCGGGGCGGTGGCCGCACATCCACTTCGAGGTCTACGACGACGTCGCGACCGCCGTCGCCTCCGGCCCGATCGTCAAGACGTCGCAGATCGCGCTGCCCGACGAGACCAATGCCGCGGTGTACGCGACGACCGGCTACGAGCAGTCGGTGCGCAACGCGTCGCAGGTGTCGCTGCAGAGCGACAACGTCTTCCGCGACGACGGCGGGATCCACCAGATCGCGACGATGTCCGGCTCAGTCGCTGCCGGTTACACCGCCGCGCTCACGATAGGGATCTGAGCACCTCGAGCAGGGCGAGCGCGTACGCGTCGGCGGGCTCCGGGAACTCGAACACCCGGCGCTGCCCAGCGAGGACGACCTCGACCTCGTACGTGTCGGGCAGCCGGCGCAGCGACCGGAACGCGCCGCCGAGCATGTCGCGCAGCTGGCTCTCGTGCGGCAGCCACAGGGCGTCCTCGAGCGCGACGGAGTCCAGCGCCCACTCGGTCGTGCCGTTGAAAGCGAGGATGCGGCCGGTCGGGTACTCGCGCGGCTCGATCGTCATCTCGCTCACCGTGAAGACGTCGGCTTCGAACTCGGGCTCGTCGAGCTGGAACCGGTCGCCCGACCGGGGTCGCCACACAAGCCCCGCTTCCCGCAGGGCCGCCGCCAGCTCGGTCGAGATCATTCCCCCATCATGTCGCGGGATGTCCGGACCCTGGGCTGCTCGGGGCAACCGGGCATCGCCGCTTCTAGGCTGGAAGCATGCCCGCACCCGTCACCCTCCCCCGCATCTCGTGGGGAGATCCCGCCGCCTCGCGGCGAGCGCTCCTGGTCCACGGCCTCGGCTCGAACGGCCCGCTGATGTGGCGCTACGGCGTCGCCCTCGCCGACGCCGGGTGGCACGCGGATGCCGTCGACCTCCGCGGCCACGGCACGGCGCCCCGTGCGCTGGACTACACGCTCGCCGCGTACGGCGCGGACCTGGCCGCGACCACGCCCGGCACCGGCTCGTGGGACCTCGTCATCGGCCACTCCCTGGGCGGAGCCGCGGCGACGCTGGCCGCAGCATCCGATCCCGCCTGGACGCGGCGGCTCGTGCTCATCGATCCGGCGATCGCACTGACCGATCGCGACCGCGACATCGTCCGCGCGAGCCAGGAGGAGTCCTTCGCCGACCCGACGCCGGCCGCCGTGCGCGCGGCCCACCCGCTCTGGCACGAGCACGACGTCGAGCTGAAGGCGCTCTCGGCGCAGCAGGCGAGCCAGTGGGCAGTGCGGCAGACGAGCGTGCAGAACCCGCAGTGGGATGTCCGGGATGCCGCGACCGCCCTCGCCGTGCCCACCCACGTGATCGCGTCCGACCCGAAGGTCTACAGCATCTTCCGCGGCAAGCCCGCCGAAGCCGTCGTCAGCGCGAATCCGCGCTTCACCATGTCGACCGTCGCCGGGGCCGGGCACTCCCCGCACCGCGACAAGCCCGAGGCGACCGTGGAGCAGCTGCTCGAAGCACTCACTGCACGGTGATCTCGTTGCCCAGACCCACGTCCACCACGACGCCCACCCAGCTCGGGATCGCCGTCGACAGCAGCTCCTCGAGGTCGGCGACCGGAGGCACCTCGCCGTCGTCGGTGGTGACCTCGACGGTCGCCGTCGCGCCGCTCCAGGTCACGTCGTAGACCCGCGCGCCGTCCTCGGTGTCGAGCCACTGCGTCGTCAGGGTCTGGATGGCGACGGACCACCGGGCCAGGGCGATGGTGGCGACGGAGTTCGCCGCGAGAGGAAGGGCGACGACGACCGCAAGCACCGTGACCACGGTGTAGGCGCGGCGCCGGTTGGCCGTGCGCGATGAGCCGGGCTCGCGCGCGTAGCCGCCCATCGTGAAGACGATGGTGCCCGCGATGACCAGGGCGAGCACGTTCGACAGGAAGAGCACGAGCGCTCCGAGGGCGTCCGCCCACAGCCCCTGGCCGGCGCACACGCCGACGACGCCGAGCGGGGGCACCAGCGAGATCGAGATCGCCACGCCGGGGAGGACTGCGCTGAGGTCCTTGCGGCACATGGCGAACCCGCCGGCGAACCCGGTCGCGAGCGCGGCGATCAGGTCCATGAGGCTGGGCGAGGTGCGCCCGGTCACCTGAGAGTTCGTCGCCAGGCTCTCGGGAGTCGCCACGAAGACGGAGAACATCAGTCCGAGGGCGACGACGACGGCGAGCCCGATGACCACCCACAGGATCGACCGGATGACGAGGCTGAGGTGCCCGGTGACGATCCCGAGTCCGATGCCCAGGATCGGCGTGCCCAGCGGCGCGATGATCATGGCGCCGATCACCGTCGCGGTCGAGTCGGTGAGCACGCCGGCGATGGCGATCAGGCCGGCGAGGGTCAGCATGATCATGAACCCGGTGCGCTTGCTCACCTTGTCGCCGTAGCCGAGGTCGAGGGCGTCGGTGAGCTCCTCGACGCTCTGCCGCTGGACCTGCGGGATGAGGGTCTGGCTCAGACGCGACATGTCGGCTCCTCGCTCGATGCTGCGCTCATCGTCCCAGCCCGAGAACCCCGCCGAGCCCGCGCCACGCGAGAATGGTGCCGTGAGCGACTTCGACCCCCGCGCGTTCCTCCCCGACGACCTGCTCGAGCGCATCCGCGAGCGGGCGCCGATCCACGATCGCGACAACACCTTTCCCGACGCCGATCTGGCGGAGCTGCGGGAGGCCGGCTACCTGGCGATGCTCGTGCCGCGCGAGCTGGGCGGCGGCGGGCTCGGGCTGGCCGCGGCATCCGCTCTCCAGCAGCGTCTTGCGGGAGCCGCTCCCGCCACCGCGCTCGCCGTGAACATGCACCTGGTGTGGACCGGGGTCGCGAAGGTGCTCGCGGACCGCGGGATCGACGACCTCCGCTTCGTGCAGGAGGGCGCCGCCTCGGGCGAGGTCTTCGCGTTCGGGATCAGTGAGGCGGGCAACGACCTGGTGCTCTTCGGGAGCGGAACGGATGCCGCGCCCCAGCCCGACGGCGGCTACGCGTTCACCGGCACGAAGATCTTCACCTCGCTCGCCCCGGTGTGGACGCAGCTGGGCCTCCACGGCCTCGACACCGTCTCGCCCGACGGCCCGAAGATGGTCTACGCGTTCGTGTCCCGGTCGGAAGAGGCCGAGGGCCGCGTGGTCACCGCCGACGACTGGGACACCCTCGGCATGCGCGGCACCCAGTCGCGGACCACGCGGCTGCGCGGAGCCGTCGCTCCCGCCGAGCGCGTCGCGCGCCGAATCGATCCCGGCCCGAACCCCGACCCGCTCGTGTTCGGCATCTTCAGCGTCTTCGAGATCCTCCTGGCCTCTGTGTACACGGGCATCGCCCGGCGCGCGCTGAGTCTCGCGGTGGAGGCGGCCGGCGCCCGCACCTCCAAGCGCACGGGCAAGCCCTACGCCCAGGACCCCGACATCCGCCGCCGCATCGCCGACATGGCCGTCGCGTACGACGCGCTGCCCCCTCAGCTCGCGGCGCTGGCGCGCGACGTCGATGAGCTCGCCGACCATGGTCCGCGCTGGTTCTCGCTGCTCGCGGGGCTCAAGCACCGTGCGGTGACGGCCGCGAAGGAGATCGTCGACGAGGCCGTGCTCGTGGCCGGCGGGTCGTCGTACTTCTCGTCGCACGAGCTCGGCCGCCTCTACCGCGACGTGCTGGCGGGGCTGTTCCACCCGAGCGACCCCGAGTCCGCCCGATCCACCGTCGCGACGGCCTGGCTCGGCCCGCTCGAGGACTGACGCATGCGAGGATGACGACATGGCGCGCACTCCCACGGCCCTGCTGAGTCCGGCGGACCAGGAGCGCCGTCGCGGGCTGCGGGTCATGAAGGGCGTGGCGCTCGGCGCCCTCATCTTCATGGCGATCCTGTTCGCGTTCTCCTTCGCCTTCCAGCAGCAGATCCCCGCGCTCGCGTACGTGCGGGCGTTCGCGGAAGGCGGCATGGTCGGCGCGCTCGCCGACTGGTTCGCGGTCACCGCACTGTTCCGGCATCCGCTCGGGATCCCCATTCCTCACACCGCGATCATCCCCCACCGCAAGGACGAGATCGGCAGCACCCTCGGCGAATTCGTCGAGACCGAGTTCCTGCGCAGCGACGTCGTGCGCACCAAGCTCGAGGCGACCGCGATCTCGGCGAAGCTCGGCGACTGGCTGCGCGACCCGGTGCATGCCGAACGGGTCTCGGCCGAGGCATCCGTCATGGCCGCCGGAGTCCTGCAGGCACTGAGCGACGACGACGTGCAGAGCATCATCGAGGACCTCGCGCGCGAGCACCTCATCGCGCCCGAGTGGGGGCCGCCGCTGGGCGCGTGGCTCGGGAAGATCGTCGAGTCCGGCGCCCACCACGGCGCCGTCGACATGGCGGTCGAGAGCATCGGGCTGTGGCTCGCCGCCAACCAGACCGCGTTCACGGGCCTGGTCTCGCGCCGCCTGCCGTCGTGGGTGCCGTCGATCGCGCACCGCCTGGTCGACGACACCGTCTACAACGAGGCCGTGAAGTTCGTCGCCGCGGTGCGGGCCGATCCGCAGCATCCGGCCCGGATCGCCGTCGACGGCTACCTCGACCGCCTCGCCGACAACCTGCAGCACGACCCCGCGACCATCGGCCGGGTCGAGGACGCCAAGTCGACGATGTTCGACAGCCCGCGCGTGCGGGAGCTCGCCGCGCAGGCCTGGAACACCGCCAAGTCCGGGCTGCTCGCCTCGCTCGCCGACCCCGAGAGCGGGCTGCGCCGGCGTGCCGCAGTGGCACTCGCCGAGATCGGCGAACGACTGACGACGGATGCCGCGCTCCAGCGCCGCGTGGACTCGTGGGTCGTCGACGCCGCCGTCTTCCTCGTGGACCGCTACCGGCACGACATCGCCTCGATCATCACCGACACCGTCGAGCGCTGGGATCCCGCCGAGACGACCGAGAAGATCGAGCTCATGGTCGGGCGTGACCTGCAGTACATCCGGCTCAACGGCACGATCGTCGGCGCCCTCGCCGGACTCGTGATCTACTCGATCGCGCATGCGCTGCTGGGATGAACACCGGCGGGGTCGTCACCGCTAGCCTGAACCCGTGGCCGACGATGTGAGTCAGACCGAGCTCCCCGACCAGCTGCTCTTCAGCTACGGGACGCTCCAGCACCCCGACGTGCAGCTCGACACGTTCGGGCGCCTGGTCGAGGCCGAGGACGACGTGCTGCCCGGATATACCGTCGACTACGCCGAGATCGAGGATCACCGCGTCGTCGACCTCTCGGGTCAGTCGGTGCACCCGATCGTCCGGCCGACCGGCAGCGCGCGCGACAAGGTCGTCGGCAAGGCCCTGCGGGTGAGCGAGGCCGAGCTCGAGGCGGCCGACGAGTACGAGGTCTCGCTGTACCGGCGCGCTGCGGTCGTGCTCGCGAGCGGTCGCACCGCGTGGGTCTACGTCTCGGTCTGACTCGCGAGTAGCGTCGGAGGCGTGACCCTCCCGCATGATCCGCTCTGGCCCCGAGCCGGCGCCTGGCCCGCACCCGCCGACAAGAGCGGATGGGATGCCGTGGTCCTGGGAGTCCCCGCCTGGCGGACGTCCCTCTCCCCCACCGGCGCCCACGCCACACCGGCCGCGGTTCGCGAGGCGCTGCGGCGCTTCAGCCCCGCGCTCATCGGCCCGCCCCCGGTCGATCTGTCGGAGATGCTGCGGATCGCCGACGCCGGCGACATCGCATCGCCCGACGGCCCCGAGGGCGAGGCATCCGTCCGCGCCGCCGTCCGCGAGCTGAGCGCCACCGCCGGTCTCGTGATCGCCCTCGGCGGCGACAACTCGGCGACGTACGCCGTGGCGCAGGGTGCGGGGGCGACCGGGCTCATCACGATCGACGCCCACTTCGATCTGCGCGACGGCGTCTCCAACGGGTCGCCGGTGCGGCGGCTCGTCGAGGACGGGCTGGATCCGCGGCGCATCGTGCAGCTGGGCATCGCCGACTTCGCGAACTCCACGGCGTACGCGCGGCGCGCGGCCGACATCGGGATCACGGTCATCACGCTCGACGAGGTGCGGCGCCGCGGCGCAGCCGACGTCGTGGCACAGGCGCTCGAGATCGCCGGGGCGGGCGAGGGTCCTGTGCACCTCGACATCGATGTGGACGTGTGCGACCGGTCGGTGGCGCCGGGATGCCCGGCCTCCGTGCCCGGTGGACTCGCGGCCTGGGAGCTGCGCGCGCTCGTGCGGGCCGCGGCATCCGATCCGCGCCTGCGCAGCGCCGACATCGTCGAGGTGGACGCCACCGCCGACGCCCCGGACGGGCGGACGGTGCGCCTCGCCGCGCTGTGCGTGCTGGAGCTCCTCGCCGGTAAGGCGGTCGCGGCGTGATCCGCCTCGCGCTCGTGCGCCACGCGAAGTCGGACTGGGGCGACCCGGCACTCGACGACCACGACCGGCCGCTCAACGACCGCGGCCTGCGGGATGCTCCGCGCATGGCGGCCGCGCTGGCCGAGACCGGGTTCCGGCCCGAGGCGATCCTCTCGAGCACCGCGCTGCGCGCGCGGACCACGGCGGGCTTCTTCGCCGACGCGCTGGGCGCGCCGCTCGAGCTTCACGAGCGGCTGTACGGGGCGGGTCCGTCGACGCTGCTGAGCACGGCGGCCGCGAGCGGTCTGCTGTCGGTCATGGTCGTGGCGCACGACCCGGGCATGAGCGACCTCGCCGGGCAGCTCTCGGGCGATGGCATCTCGCACATGCCGACGTGCGCCGTGGCGACGTTCACGTGGAGCACCGACGACTGGGACGTCGCGACCGCCGTCGACCCGGACGACTGGACCTGGGACACGCCGCGCTGACGGTGCCTGTGCTCAGCGCAGGCGCACGCCGTCTTTGAAGACTTCACCGATGAGCGGGACGCCCGGCCGGTAGGCGAGGTGCACGCGCGTCGGCGCATCGAGCAGTACGAGGTCGGCGCGGGCGCCGGGCGCGATGACGCCGACGTCCTCGCGGCGCAGTGCACGGGCTCCCCCGGCGGTCGCGGCCCAGACGGCCTCGGCCGGGGTCATCCCCATCTCGCGCACGGCGAGGGCGATCATGAGGGGCATCGAACTGGTGAAGCTCGAGCCGGGGTTGCAGTCGCTCGCGATCGCGAGGGTCACGCCGGCGTCGAGCAGCCGGCGGGCGTCGGGATACGGCTGCCGGGTCGAGAACTCGACGCCCGGTAGCAGCGTCGCCACGGTGTCCGAACCGGCGAGCGCGGCGACGTCCGCGTCGTCGAGATAGGTGCAGTGATCGACGGATGCCGCACCCGCCGCGACCGCGATCCGCACGCCCTCGCCGGGGCCGAGCTGGTTGCCGTGCACGCGCGGCAGCAGTCCTCGGGCCGTTCCGGCGGCCAGGATCCGCTCGCTCTCCGCCGGGGTGAAGGCGCCGCGCTCGCAGAACACGTCGACCCACCGCGCGTGCGGGGCGACGGCGTCGAGCATCTCGCCGATCACGAGCTCGACGTAGGCGTCGCGGCGGTCGGAGTATTCGGCGGGGACGACGTGCGCGCCGAGGAAGGTGACCTCGGGTGTCACCTCCGCGGCGAGCCGGGCCAGGCGGGACTCGTCGTGCACGGTCAGCCCGTACCCGGTCTTGATCTCGAAGGTCGTCGTGCCCTGCGCGTGGAGTTCGGCCACGAAACCGGTCAGCCGGGCGCTCAGCTCGTCGTCGCTCGCGGCGCGCGTGGCCGCGACCGTGCGCCGTATGCCTCCGGCGGCATAGGGCGTGCCGGTCATGCGCGCCTCGAACTCGTCCGCGCGGTCGCCGCCGAACACGAGGTGCGTGTGGCTGTCGACGAATCCCGGGATCATCGCCCGATGGTCTGCATCGATGACTTCGATCGCCCCTGCATCGCTCGAGAATTGGTCGGGCGTCTGCGACTCGGTGCGACGCGCTGATTCTCGGACGCCGGACCGATTCTCGGCGATTCCTTGCGCCTCGGCCGCAGGCCCGACCCAGGCGATGCGACCGTCTTGGACGAGCACGGCCGCGTCGGTCAGCGTGCCGAACCGGTCGGCGCCGCGCTCGACGTTGGTCGTCAGCTCGCCGATGTCCGTGATCAGGGTCGAGGTCATCGCGCTGTCCCTCAGCGGTCCAGCATGGGGACGTTGAGGCCGCGCTCGCGGGCGACCTCCTTCGCCCGGTCGTAGCCGGCGTCGACGTGACGCATGACGCCCGTGCCGGGATCGTTGGTCAGCACGCGCGCGAGCTTCTCCGCGGCCAGCGGCGTGCCGTCGGCGACGGTCACCTGCCCGGCGTGGATGCTGCGGCCGATGCCGACGCCACCCCCGTGGTGGATCGACACCCACGACGCGCCGCTCGACGTGTTCAGCAGCGCGTTGAGCAGCGGCCAGTCGGCGATCGCGTCGGAGCCGTCCGCCATGGCCTCGGTCTCGCGGTAGGGGCTGGCGACCGAGCCGGAGTCGAGGTGGTCGCGGCCGATCACGATGGGACCGGCCAGCTCGCCCGAGGCCACCATCTCGTTGAACTTGAGGCCCGCGAGGTGCCTCTCCTGGTACCCGAGCCAGCAGATGCGCGCGGGAAGGCCCTCGAAGTGGACGGTCTCACCGGCCTTCTCGAGCCAGCGGACGAGCCCGGCGTTGTCGGGGAACAGCTCCATCACGGCGCGGTCGGTCTTCACGATGTCCTCGGGATCGCCCGACAGCGCGACCCAGCGGAAGGGGCCGCGGCCCTCGGCGAACTGCGGCCGGATGTAGGCGGGCACGAAGCCGGGGAACGCGAACGCTCGCTCGAACCCGCCGAGCTCGGCCTCGCGCCGAATGGAGTTGCCGTAGTCGAAGACCTCGGCCCCGGCATCCTGGAATCCGACCATCGCCGCCACGTGCGCGGCCATGCTCTCGCGCGCCCGGGTCGTGAAGCCCTCGGCGTCGCTCTCGGCCTCGGTCTTCCAGTCCCCGAAGGCGACGCCTGCCGGCAGGTACGCGAGCGGGTCGTGCGCGCTGGTCTGGTCGGTGACGATGTCGATCGGGATGCCGCGGCTCAGCAGCTCCGGGAAGACCTCGGCCGCGTTGCCGACGACGCCGACGCTGCGGGCCTCGCCGGCCGTCTTCGCCGCGAGCACTCGGGCGACGGCGTCGTCGAGGTCGGTCGTGTACTCGTCGAGGTAGCCGTGCTCGACCCGGCGCGCGAGGCGCGACTCGTCGACGTCGACGATCAGCACCGCGCCGCCGTTGAGCGTGACCGCGAGCGGCTGCGCGCCGCCCATGCCGCCGCAGCCGGCGGTGAGAGTGAGCGTGCCGGTGAGGTCGTCGCGGCCCAGCTCGCGAGCGACAGCGGCGAAGGTCTCGTAGGTGCCCTGGAGGATGCCCTGCGTGCCGATGTAGATCCATGATCCGGCCGTCATCTGGCCGTACATGGTGAGGCCGAGCGCCTCGAGCTTGCGGAACTCGGGCCACGTCGCCCAGTCCCCGACGAGGTTGGAGTTGGCGATGAGCACGCGCGGCGCCCACTCGTGCGTGCGGAAGACCCCGACGGGCTTGCCCGACTGCACCAGCAGCGTCTCGTCGGGCTCGAGCTCGTCGAGGGTGCGCACGATGGCGTCGTACGCCTCCCAGCTGCGGGCCGCCTTGCCGGTGCCGCCGTAGACCACGAGGTCCTCGGGGTGCTCGGCGACCTCAGGGTCGAGGTTGTTCATCAGCATGCGCTTCGCGGCCTCGGCGCCCCAGCTCTTGGCGGTGCGCTCATTGCCGCGCGCGGCCCGGACGGTGCGGGCCCCGGCCACGGGGGCGTCGATCGTGTCGGTCATGGGTCGATTCCACACCGTGCGGCCCAGCGCGACAACGCTTCCCGGCGGTGCGCTGTCTGGCATAGCAGACAGGGTGGAGTGGGTTGCCCGGCCCGGCGTCGGCTGGTGCAATGGGGGCATGGCCGGCATGGACGCCCGAGCGGACCGCGAGCGCGGCGCGCGGTTGCGCGCGGTGCTGCGCGAGGCGCCGGTGCCGTCGGAGCGGCTGCGCGACGAGCGGCTGATCGACGAGATCCCCGAGCACGCGGCGCTCGCCCGCACCGAGCAGGATCCGGGGTGGCACCCCGAGGGTGACGTGCTCGTGCACTCGCTGTGGGCGGCCGACCTCGCCGCGCGGCACGCCGACGAGGTCGGTGCGTCCGCCGATCACCGCGAGCTGCTCGTGCTCGCGTCGCTGTGGCACGACATCGGCAAGCCCGACACGACGCGGCGGCGCAACGGCCGCATCACGTCGTACGGCCACGCCGAGCGCGGGGCCGAGATCGCAGGGTCGCTGGGCCGACGCCTCGGGCTGCCCGACCCGCTGGTGCGTGCGGCATCCGCCATCATCTCGACCCACATGGCGCACGTCTCGGTCAAGGGCGAGCCGAGCGGCAAGGCGGTGCGGCGGCTGGACGAGCGGCTGCGCGCGGCCGGCACCTCGCTCGAGGACTGGGCCGTCGTCGTGCGGTGCGACGGTGACGCGCGAGGGTCAGCCGCGCGCCCCGACGCCTCGGTGCCGTGGCTGCGCATCGCGCAGCGGCTCCCGGGCTGAACTGCTCGCGCGCGCATCAGAGGAGATCTGCACAGCAGAGGACGATTCGCGGCGAAACGTCCTCTGCAGCGTCGATCTCCTCGCTAACGCCGGGGCAGGCGCGCAGACGGGAGAGTTCAGGCCCCGAGAGCCGCCCGCGCGACAGCGCCGGACGCCACGAGCTCCGTGACGGCCTCCATGTCGGGCGAGAGGAACCGGTCCGGCCCGGGGCCTCGCGCGACGGTGCGCACGAGGTCGCGCACCGCGCCGGTCGCGGGGCCGGGCTGCAGGGGCGCGCGCAGGTCGAGCGCCCGGGCGCCGGTGAGCACCTCGATCGCGAGCACGCGGGCGAGCCCGTCGATGCCGCGGCGGAGCTTGCGGGCGGCCGCCCACCCCATCGAGACGTGGTCCTCCTGCATCGCGGACGAGGGGATCGAGTCGACGGATGCCGGAACCGCCAGGCGCTTGAGCTCGGACACGATCCCCGCGGCGGCGTACTGCGCGATCATGAGGCCGGAGTCCACGCCGACCTCGTGGGCGAGGAACGGCGGCAGGCCGTTGCTGCGGGCCTTGTCGAGCGCCCGGTCGGTGCGGCGCTCCGAGATCGAGGCGACGTCCGCGACCGCGATCGCGAGGAAGTCGAGGACGTACGCGACGGGGGCGCCGTGGAAGTTGCCGTTGGACTCGACCCGTCCGTCGTCGGTGATGACCGGGTTGTCGACGGCGGCGGACAGCTCGCGGAACGCGATGGTGCGGGCATGGTCCACGGTGTCGCGCGCGGCGCCGTGCACCTGCGGCGAGCACCGCAGCGAGTAGGCGTCCTGCACCCTCGTGCATACTGCTGGATCGCGGTGCGACGCGACGATCGGCGAGTCCGCGAGCACCGCGCGCAGGTTGGCGGCCGAGACGGCCTGTCCGACCTGGGGACGCAGCGCCTGGAGGTCGGCGGCGAAGACCGCGTCGGTGCCCAGCTGCGACTCGACCGACATGGCGGCGGCGATGTCGGCCGTGTCGAGCAGCATCGACAGGTCGTGCAGCGCGAGCAGCAGCATCCCGAGCATGCCGTCCGTGCCGTTGATGAGGGCGAGCCCCTCCTTCTCGCGCAGCACGAGCGGGGTGACGGATGCCGCGGTCAGCGCGTCCGCCGCGTCGACCTCGTCGCCTCCGGCGTCGCGCACGCGTCCCTCCCCCATCGCGGCGAGCGCGACGTGGGAGAGCGGGGCGAGGTCGCCCGAGCAGCCGAGCGAGCCGTACTCCCGCACGATCGGGGTGATGCCGGCGTTGAGCATGCCGGCGTAGGTCTCGACGACCACGGGGCGGACGCCGGTGTGACCGGTGGCGAGCGTCTGCAGCCGCAGCAGCTGGAGCGCGCGCACCACCTCGCGCTCGACCTCGGGTCCGGTGCCGGCGGCGTGGGAGCGGATGAGGCTCGCCTGCAGCTGCAGCCGGCGCTCAGGTGCGATGAAGGTGGTCGCGAGAGCGCCGAAGCCGGTCGAGATGCCGTAGTGCGGGTCGGGGTCGTCGGCGAGGCCTTCGACGAGCGCGCGGGTCGCGGCGACACGGGCGAGGGCCTCCGGCGCGACCTTCACGGTCGCTCCGTGGCGCGCGACGGCGACGACGTCCTCAGGGCGCAAGGGGGAAAGCCCCACGGTGACGGTGGTCATGGGTCGATTCCACACCGCGGGACTGGCGCCGGACAGCCGGCGGTGGGATCCTGTGTCTGTCATGCCAGACACACCGCGGACCCGACCGCAGGTTCCGGCAGCGGATCAGACGCTGCGGATCCTGTCGTTCCTCGCGCACCAGCGGGGCCCGGTGGCCGCGAGCACCATCGCCACGACCCTCGGCATCGCCCGGTCGAGCGTCTACCACCTGCTCGACGCGCTCGAGGCGCACGGCTTCGTCATTCACCTGACCGCCGAGCGGCGCTGGGGGCTCGGGACGGCGGCTTTCGAGCTCGCGGGAGGGTTCTCTCGCCAGCAGCCCCTCGCGCGCCTGGGGCGCCCGCTCGTCGCCGCGCTGGCCGACCGCGCCGGTGAGAGCGCCCACCTGGCCGTGATGACCGGACGCGACGTGCTCTACATCGTCGAGGAGCGCGCCCCGCGACGCCCGGCCCTGGTGACCGACGTCGGCGTGCGACTGCCGGCGCACCTCACGGCGACCGGGCGCGCGATGCTCGCCGTGCTGCCGCGCGAGCAGGTGCGGGCGCTGTATCCGGATGCCTCGGCCTTCGCCGATCGCACCGGCCGGGGTCCGTCCGGGCCGTCCGAACTGCGGGAGGTGCTGCGCGAGGTGCGCGCCCGCGGCTACGCGACCGAGGACGGCGAGGTCACCCTCGGCCTGCGCTCGGTCGGCGTCGCGGTGCGGGACCATGCCGGCTGGCCCGCCGCCGCGATCGCGCTGACCTGGCCGACGGACGCCGACCGAGACGCGGAGTCGCTGGCGGCGCTGATCCGGGATGCCGCGACCGAACTCGAGCGGAGGATCGGTCGTACGTAAGGGGTCAGTCGACCTTCATGACCGTGCCGCCGGTGAGCGCCACGAGCTCGTCGAAGGTCAGCGGGAACACCGTGTGGGGCGTGCCGCCGGCCGCCCAGATCTCGGCGAAGGCCGCGAGGTCTTCATCGACGACGGTGACGAGCGGCGCAGGATGCCCGGTGGGCGCGACGCCGCCGATGGCCTGGCCGGTGGCCTCCCGCACCTGATCCACGGTCGCGCGCGCGATGCGCTCGCGTCCGAGCCTCTCGGCGAGCGCCGCGGTGTCGACGCGGTGGGCTCCGCTCGTCATGACGAGCAGCGGCGCGCCGTCCGACCAGAAGACCAGGCTGTTGGCGATCGCACCGACCTCGATGCCGAGGGCGGCGGCGGCGAGCGCGGCGGTGGAGGCGGCATCCGGAAGCACCACGATCTCGCCGGTGATCCCGGCGGCGCGCAGCGCGTCGTGGACGAGGCGGCTGCGGGCGGGCAGTTCAGCCACGGGCGATCACCTCGGCGTGCGGCATGAGCAGCCAGCCGTCCGGCGACGCCGCCCACTCCCGCCAGCCGGCGGCGATGCGCTCCAGCGCGGCGCGATCCGCGAACCCGAGCGAGACGGCGTGCTCGGCGAACTGCGAGGAGGTGGCCCGGACGGCCCATGACCCGCCCCACCATTCGCGATCGGCATCGTCCTCGAACAGCCAGGTCGACACCGACGACGTCACGTCGGTGAAGCCGGCCTCGCGCGCCCATGCCTTCAGCCGGCGGCCCGCGGCCGGCTCACCGCTCACGGCGCGGTGCACGCGCAGGTAGAGGTCGCGCCACTCGTCGAGCGCCGGCACGAGCGGGTACCAGATGACCCCTTCGTAATCGACGTCGCGGGCCGCCACGACGCCGTCCGGACGCACGACCCGTCGGAACTCCCGCAGCGCGTCTACGGGGCGCTCGAGGTGCTGCAGCACCTGGTGGGCGTGCACGACGTCGACGCTGTCGTCAGCCTGGGCCAGCGCGTACGCGTCGCCGACCTCGAACGCGAGGTTGTCCAGGCCGCGCTCGTCCGCGTAGCCCCGGGCCTTCTCGATGATCTCGGCCGAGGCATCCATTCCCGTCACCCGGCCCGGCGCGACCAGCTCGGCGAGATCCGCCGTGATCGTGCCCGGTCCCGCCCCGACGTCGAGAACGCGCTGACCCGAGCGGAGAAGCGGAAGCAGATACGCCGCCGAGTTCTCGGCGGTGCGCCACTCGTGCGAGCGCAGCACGCTCTCGTGATGACCGTGGGTATAGGGAGTCGCCATCACGTGAGCCTATCGCCGCCCCCCTGCCACTGCGCACTGTGCTGAGCGGGCGGTGCTCCACCTCTGCCCGTCATGGCACTCTGCGTCACCGCGAGCGGGGCGGTTGAACACTTCGCGCGGCAATGGTGCAATGGAGACGGATGCCGCAACGCCGTGGCGTCCGCAGCGCACTGCCCACAAGGCCCGCCGAAGGAAGAACGCGATGACGCACACCCTGCCCCTGCCCGATTTCACGCACGAGCGCGTGGAGGTGATCACGGGTCGGCGCAGCGGACTGTTCATCACCGTCGCGCTGCACTCCTCCGTTCTCGGCTCTGCTCTCGGCGGTGCGCGACTGTGGACGTACCCGCACTGGAGCGACGCCCTCGGCGACGCCCTGCGCCTGTCCGCGGCGATGACGCTGAAGAACGCGGCCGCGGGGCTGGATGCCGGCGGCGGCAAGTCCGTCATCGCCCTGCCCCCGGGCACGGTGCTCGACGCCGAGCGTCGCCGGGCCGCCTTCCTCGACCTCGGCGACGCCGTCGAGTCGCTGCACGGTCTCTACCGCACCGCCGAGGACGTGGGCTCGACGACCGAGGACATGCTCGTCGTCAGCGAGCGCACCGAGCACGTCGTCGGCCTCCCCGACGCCGTGGGCGGCTCGGGCGAGCCCGCCGGCCCCACGAGCCTGGGCGTGTACGAGTCGCTGCGCGCGACCCTCGAGCGCATCGGCGGCGGCGCGGATGTCGCCGGCCGTCGCATCACCGTGTCCGGCCTCGGCCAGGTCGGCAGCCGCCTTGCCGTGCGCCTCGCGGCCGAGGGCGCCGTCCTCACCGTCACCGACGTGAACCCCGCCAAGCGCGACCTCGCCGACGAGCTCGGTGCCGCGTGGGCGCAGCCCGGCGAGGAGCACCTCGTCGCGTCCGACGTGTTCGTGCCGGCCGGCATCGGCGGGCTCCTGACCGACGAGGTCATCGACGCGCTCGACGCCAAGGCCGTGTGCGGTCCCGCGAACAACCCGCTGGCCGATCGCACCGGCGCCGAGCGCTTGGCCGCGCGCGGCATCCTGTACGCACCCGACTTCGTCGTCAACGCCGGCGGTGTCATCTACCTCGACCTCGAGGCGAAGAAGATCGGCACGCGCACCGAGATCATGGACCGCGTCGCCCACATCGGCGACACCGTGCGCCGCGTCTTCGACGAGGCCGAGACGCGGGGCATCACCCCGCTCGAGGCCGCCGAGGCCCTCGCGGCCGAGCGGCTGTCGGCCGGCGAGCGCGGGCACGCCCTCACGCACTGAGCCGAGGACCCCGGATAGGGTGACGCCATGTCCGGGGTCTGGCTCGCCGCGCTGAGCGGTCTCATCGGCGGCGGCGCCCTGCTCGTCGGGTCCGCCGTCGCGTGGTTCGTCGACATCCCCACGCGGGTGGTGGCGGCGATCATGGCGCTCGGCGCGGGCGTGCTGATCTCGACGCTCGCGTTCGAGCTCGTCGAGGAGGCGGCCGAGGACGGTGGCCTCATTCCCACGACCGTCGGCTTCCTGGCCGGATCGATCCTGTACATCGTCGCGGACCGGCTAGTCACGCGGCCGCGGCGTCCGGCCCGGCAGCCCGCACCCGCCGGGCCGAACATCGTCGCGCGCCGCGTGAGCACCGGAGCGGGAGCCGCTGCGGGCGGCGGCGGTCTCGTGATCGCGATCGGGGCGCTGATCGACGGCATCCCGGAGTCGATCGTGATGGGCCTGTCGGTGCTGCAGGTCGGCGGCCTCAGCGTGCCGATCGTCGCGGCCATCGCGATCAGCAACATCCCCGAGGGCCTGGCGTCCACCGCGGAGCTCAAACGCGGAGGCACCTCGGGAGCGAAGGTCGCCGTGCTGTGGTCCTCGATCGCCGCGATCACGGTCGTCGCGTCGGTCGTCGGCTTCCTCGCCTTCCAGGCGGCGCCCGTCGGCCTCATCGCGGTGATCACCACGATCGCCGCGGGCGGGCTGCTCGCGATGGTCTGCAACACGATGATCCCCGAGGCCTTCGCCGAGCAGCGGGCCCTGACCGGCCTGTACGCGACGATCGGCTTCCTCGTGGCCTTCCTGCTGCACGAACTCGCCTGAGCGCCTTTCACCCGTCGAAACCGCACGAACACACCGAGATTCCGGCCGAAACGGTGCATTCGTGCGTTCTCGGCGAAGGATGCCGGCCGCTACGCGCGCGCCACGGGCACCTGAAGCTCGGTCACCCATTCGGACTGCGGCAGGTCGTCGTCCGCCTCGAGGTAGACCTCGCGACAGGGCCCCACCATGCGGTAGCCGTCCTCGATGAGCCCGTCCATGAGGCGGGCGTACGAGTCGCCGATGCTCGGCATGTCGCCGCGGTGAGTGACCACCGCAGCGAGCTCCACCGCGGGCAGTTCGACGACCTCGTAGCCGTCGCCCGCCTGCGGCACGGGGTCCGCGGTGAACGACACGTGCACCCCGAGCTCATCTGAGCCCTCGAGGTCGTCGTACCAGAAGATGCCGGGCTCCCGCGGGTCGCGTCCGGCCCTCTCGATCGCGCCGATCAGGCGCGGGAGGAGCTGGTCGATCACGGGCGTCACATTCTCGGGACCAGCGCCCGGTGCGCGACCCTCGATCGCGTAGACGGTGACGGGCAGCAGGGGGCGGTATTCGATGGGCGCGGACATGGTGTCTCCTTCGATGACGTGGAGCCGTTCGTCGATGCGGGCGACGCGGGCGCGGTCAGCGGCGACGGATGCCTCGAGCTCGGCGCGACGGCGGAGCAGCAGGTCGCGAAGCGCCCCGTGCTCGTCGTCGGCGCCGAGAACGACGGCGATCTCATCCAGCCCGCAGCCGAGCTGTCGCAGCTCGACGATGCGGAGCAGATCGCGCAGCTGCTCGGTGCGGTAGTACCGGTAGCCGCTGCGGTCATCGACCCGGGCGGGCTCCAGGAGCCCGATCGCGTCGTAGTGGCGCAGCATCCGCACGCTCACCCGCCCGTAGGCGGCGAACTCTCCGATGGTGTACATGATGGAGACCACGTTCGACCCTGACACAGCGTGAGGGTCAACCGGAAGACGGATCCGGCCGGGACTATGCCGGGGTCGACCAGACCTGGTCCGCGCCCGGCTCCTCGCCGGCGTCGACGGTCAGCCCGTGCAGGGTCTCGAGCGCGGCGTGCGCCTCGTCGATCCGGCCTTCGACAGCGAGCTCGCGGATGCGCACCGAGGGACGGTGCAGCAGCACGCCGGCGAGGTGGCGCAGCGCCGCCTCGGTCTCGTCTCCGGCTCCGCGGGCACGCGCCCGGGCGATCTCGGCCTCGACGATCCCCAGCACCTCGCCCCGCAGCGCGGTGATGGCGGGGCCGGCGGCACGGTCGGCGGTGAACTCGGCCGCGGCGTCGCCGACGAGGGTGCGGGCGTCCGAGTGGGCGCTGAACTCCTCGAGCGGAGCGTGCAGGCGGATCGTCTCGAGATCGAGCAGCTCGACGCCGTCGACGCGGCCCACGGCGGGGTCGACGTTCCGGGGCAGCCCGAGGTCGATGACCAGCACGCGGTGACCCGGCGTGAAGGCGTCGGCGTGCACGACGGCGTCGGCCGTGCACGTGATGACGATGTCGGCGGCGGCCGCGGCATCCGTGAAATCCGTCTCCGGCACGAGCCCGTGCTTCGCCGCGAACGCGGTGGCCCGGCCCGACGGCGAGAACACCCGCACGTCGGCGGCACCGCGGGCGCGCACGGCGTCGACGGTGGTGGCGGCGTAGCGGCCGGTGCCCACGATCACGACGCGGGAGGCCGACCAGTCGGCGACACGGCTCGAGGCCAGTTCGAGGGCGAAGCGGACGAGCGAGCGGTGCGAGCCGCCCAGGCGCGTGGCGCTGCGCACGCCGCGGCTGGTGTGCGTGGCCTTCTGGAACAGGCGCTCGAGCTCACTGCTGGTGGTGCCGTCGGTGCGGGCGGAATCCAGTGCGCGACGCACCTGGCCGGAGATCTCGTCCTCACCCACGACCATCGACTCGAGGCCGCTGGTCACGGCGAACAGGTGGGCGGCAGCGGCCGCTCCGGAATGCACGGTGACGGACGTGCGCAGGCTCTCGACCGGGATATCGGATGCCTCGGCCATCGCCTCGACGACCGACTCGACCGCGACGGCCTCGCCGCCGGTGAGCGGCTCGTCGATGTCCAGATAGGCCTCGAACCGGTTGCAGGTGGCGAGCACGACGGCGCCGGCCACGAACAGCTCATCGTCCACCAGGGCGCGCGTCGCCGCGGGCGCCCCCACCGAGAGGCGCTCCAGGATGTCGAGGCTCGCGTTCCGATGGTTCGCGGTGAGACAGAGAAGCACGACTCTAATGTTAACGTGTGCCGCTGCATGACTCTCACCCGCTCGTCGTCCGCCGAAATGACCCGCCCGCGCTGATCCGCGCGTATCGGGGTGATCGGCCTGAGACGGCGCCGATCTGGTTCATGCGCCAGGCGGGGCGTTCGCTGCCGGAGTACCGCGAGCTACGAGTCGGCACCGACATGCTCGACGCCTGCCTGAATCCCGAGCTCGCCAGCGAGATCACGCTGCAGCCGGTGCGCCGGCACGGCGTGGATGCGGGCATCTTCTTCAGCGACATCGTCATCCCGGTCCGGCTCGCCGGGGTCGACGTGCGCATCGTCGCCGGGCGCGGCCCCGTGCTCGAGAACCCGGTGCGGTCGGCCGCCGATGTCGCGGCGCTCCCCCCGCTCGACCCCGAGGCGCTCGCGCCGATCCGCGAGGCCGTCGCGATGACGGTCGCGCAGCTGGGCGCCACGCCGCTCATCGGGTTCGCCGGGGCTCCGTACACGCTGGCGTCGTACCTCGTCGAGGGCGGCCCGTCGAAGGAGCAGCTGCGCACCCGTGCGCTCATGCACTCCGACCCCGAGACGTGGGCCGCGCTGCTGTCGTGGTGCGCCGACATCACCGGGGCCTTCCTCGAGGCGCAGCTCGAGGCCGGAGCCTCGGCCGGCCAGCTCTTCGACTCGTGGGCGGGCTCGCTGAGCCTGTCGGACTACACGAACCACGTCGCGCCGCACTCGGCACGGGCCCTCGAGCCCGCCAAGGCGCTCCGCGTGCCGCTCGTGCACTTCGGCGTCGGCACCGGCGAACTGCTCGCCGCGATGCACGGCGTCGGCGTGGACGTCATGGGCGTCGACTGGCGCATCCCGCTCGACGAGGCATCCCGTCGCCTCGGCGCCGACGTGCCGCTGCAGGGCAACATCGACCCCGCGCTCCTCGCCGCGCCGTGGCCGGTGCTCGAGGCGCACATCCGCGACGTCCTCGAGCGCGGTCGTGCCGCGAAGGCCCACGTCGTCAACCTCGGCCACGGCGTCCCGCCCGAGACCGACCCGACGGTGCTCACGCGCGTGGTGGAGTTCGTCCACTCCCATGGCTGACTTCTCCGTCGTCGGAGGCGGCGTCGCCGGGCTCGTCACGGCCCGGCGCCTGGCCCTCTCCGGCGCGGATGTCGTGCTCTTCGAGGCCTCCGACCGGCTCGGCGGCACTGTCGCCCGTCACGAGGTGGCGGGCATCGGATTGGATGCCGGAGCCGAGAGCTTCGCCGTGCGCGGCGGCGTGGTCGCCACGCTGCTCGCCGAGCTCGGCCTGGGCGACGACATCGTCGAGCCGCGTCCGGGTCCGGCCTGGCTGCAGCCCGCGATCGGGCCCGCCGTGCCCCTGCCCGCGACGGCCGTGCTCGGCATCCCCGCTGACCCGCTCGCCGCCGACGTCGTGCGCGTCATCGGCGCGGAGGCCGCGGACCGCGCGGTCGGGCTCGACTCCCTGCCCCTGGATCCCATCGCGGCCGACGCGACGCTCGGGCCCCTGGTGCGCGCGCGCTTCGGTGCCGCTGTGCTCGACCTCCTGGTTGCCCCCGTCGTGCACGGGGTGCACTCGATCCATCCCGACGAGCTGCCGCTGCAGCGCGCGCATCCGGCGCTGGCCGCCGCCCTCGCCGAGACGGGGTCGCTCGCCGGTGCTGTCGCGCGGCTGCGGGCGACGTCGCCTCCCGGATCGGCCGTCGCCGGCATCCGGGGCGGCGTGAACCGCATCGTGCCCGCGCTCGCTGCCGATCTCGAGCGCACCGGCGGCGGCATCCGCCTCGGCACGCGCGTCGACGACCCGACGGCACTGAGCGGGACCGTCGTGCTCGCGGCGCCCGGCCTGGCGTCGCCCGGCGGGGAGGGCCGGCGGATCGACCTCGTCACGCTCGTCGTGGCACAGGACGAATTGGATGCCGCCCCCCGCGGCAGCGGCCTGCTCGTCGCCGCGGGCGCCCCGGTCGCCGCCAGGGCGCTGACCCACGCGACGGCGAAGTGGGCGTGGCTGCGCGAGGCCGCCGGCGGACTCCACGTGCTGCGGCTGTCGTACGACGTCACGCCCGCCGAGCCCTTCGCGACGGCCCGGGCCGACGCCGAGACGCTGCTCGGGGTGTCGCTGCCCGTGGTCGTCGATCAGGCGCAGGTGACGTGGACCCGCCCCGCTCCCGCAGTGCTCCCCGCGCAGACCGATGTGAGCGTCGTCGGCGAGACCGTCGCCGGCTCGGGCCTGGCCGGCATCGTCGCGCATGCCGAGCGCACCGCCGCGGAACTCCTCGCCCGCTAGCGGGGTGAAAGAATAGAGGCCATGAGCGATTCCTCGGCTGTCCCCACGTCCGGCAGCGAGACGCTCGGCTACACGCTGTGGGCCGTGTTCCGTCGCGACCAGCACAATCCGTCCCCCGCGGGCGACCTGACCGCCGCCGTGGCGGAGGTCGAGGCATCCGGAATCACCGTCCGCGGGTTCTACGACGTCTCCGGCCTGCGTGCCGACGCCGACCTCATGATCTGGCTGCACGGCACGGGCGTCGCCCCCGAGGTGCTGCAGGCGGCACTGCGCACGCTGCGCCGGGCCGCTCCGCTGGCTCCGCTCGTGCCGGTGTGGAACGCGATGGGCGTGCACCGCGACGCCGAGTTCACCGCGAACCATCTGCCCGCGTTCATGCGCGGCAAGGAGCCCGAGGCGTGGCTGACGGTGTACCCGTTCGTGCGGTCGTACGAGTGGTACATCCTCCCCGACGACGAGCGGCGGGCGATGCTCGCCGACCACGGTCGCAAGGGCGCCGAGTACCGCCAAGTGCTCGCCAACACCGTCGCGTCGTTCGCGCTCGGCGACTACGAGTGGATCCTCGCGCTCGAGGCTCCCGAGCTCGTCGATCTCGTCGACCTGATGCGGCACCTGCGTCAGACCGAGGCCCGCCGCCACGTGCGCGAAGAGGTGCCGTTCTACACCGGGCGTCGCATCTCGCTCGACGAGGTCGCCGAGGTGCTCGCATGACCGTGCTGCGTATC
The DNA here is from genome assembly GCF_001427145.1 of Microbacterium sp. Root166. Lineage (GTDB taxonomy): Bacteria > Actinomycetota > Actinomycetes > Actinomycetales > Microbacteriaceae > Microbacterium. The sequence continues at coordinate 333,336 of NZ_LMGL01000003.1, read as the reverse complement.
GGCACGCGGGGCAGCGCGCTCGCGCTGACCCAGACCGGCATGGTCGCAGATGACCTGTCCGCGGCGTACGGCGTGACCACCGAACTCGTGACCATCTCGACCGAGGGCGACCGCTCGAACGAGCCGCTCTCGCGCGCCGGCGGCACCGGCCTCTTCACCGGAGCCCTCCGCGATGCCCTCGTCGAGGGCCGCTGCGACGTCGTGGTGCACTCGCTCAAGGACCTCCCGACCGCGCCCCACGACCAGCTCGTGGTCGCCGCGATCCCGGCGCGCGAAGACCCTCGCGACGCTCTGTGCGCGCGCGACGGCCTGACCCTCGAGAGCCTCCCCGCCGGCGCTCGGGTCGGCACGGGCTCGCCGCGCCGCATGGCGCAGCTGCGGCGGAAGCGCCCCGACATCGAGGTCGTCGACATCCGCGGCAACGTCGACACCCGCCTGGGTCGCGTCGGCGCCGGAGACCTGGATGCCGTCATCCTCGCCGCCGCCGGGCTCAGCCGTCTGGGCCGCAGCGACGTCGTCACCGAGTTCCTCGACGCCGACCGCTGGCCGACCGCGCCGGGCCAGGGTGCGCTCGCGGTCGAGGTGCGCCGCGGTGACGAGCACCTCGTCGCGAAGCTCGACCACGCCGAGACCCGCGCCGCCGTCGAAGCCGAGCGCGAAGTCCTCGCGCTCCTCGAGGCCGGGTGCTCCGCTCCCCTGGGTGCGCGTGCCGTCGTCGACGCCGGGCTGCTCCTCCTGTCGGCGAGCGTCTACAGCCTCGACGGCACGACCGTCCTCACGTCCTCGCACGGCGCCGTCTGGCCCGACAGCGGCGACGTCTCGCGCGACGTCGCAGAAGGCGTCGCCCGTGAGCTGCTCGACGCCGGCGCGGCCGGCCTGACCGGAGCCCGCCCATGACCTCCACTGCCGGCCCGATCCGTCCGCGCCGCCTGCGCGCCACCCCGGCGATGCGCCGCCTCGTCAGCGAGACGCGCCTGCACCCCGCCGACCTGATCCTCCCGGTGTTCGTGCGCGAGGGCGCCTCCGAGCCGGTGCCGATCTCGTCGATGCCGGGCGTCGTGCAGCACACCACCGAATCGCTCAAGCGTGCGGTGGCGGATGCCGCGGCCGCCGGCATCGGCGGCCTCATGCTCTTCGGCGTGCCCGAGCACAAGGACGCCGAGGGCTCCGGCGCGACCGATCCCGACGGCATCCTGAACGTCGCGACGCGCATCGCGGTCGCCGAGGCCGGCGACGCGCTGGTCGTGCAGACCGACCTGTGCCTGGACGAGTTCACCGATCACGGCCACTGCGGCGTGCTCGACTCCCGCGGCCGCGTCGACAACGATGCCTCGCTCATCCGCTACCGCGACATGGCGATCGCGCAGGCCGAGGCGGGCTCGCACCTGCTCGGACTCAGCGGCATGATGGACGGCCAGGTCGCCGCCGTGCGCGACGCCCTCGACGGCGCCGGCCACGACGGCGTGCCGCTGCTCGGCTACGCCGCGAAGTACGCGTCGGCGTTCTACGGTCCGTTCCGCGAGGCCGTGCAGTCCTCGCTCGAGGGCGACCGCCGCAGCTACCAGCTCGACCCCGCCAACCGCCGCGAGGGCCTGCGCGAGATCGAGCTCGACGTCGCCGAGGGCGCCGACATCGTCATGGTCAAGCCCGCGATGAGCTATCTCGACGTGCTGGCCGATGCCGCGGCATCCAGTCCCGTCCCCGTCTGGGCGTACCAGGTCTCGGGCGAGTACGCGATGATCGAGGCCGCCGCCGCCAACGGCTGGATCGACCGCCGTCGCGCGATCGAGGAGTCGGTGGTCGGCATCCGCCGCGCCGGCGCCGATGCCGTGCTGACCTACTGGGCTGTCGAACTGGCGGGATGGATCCGATGACGCACACGACGCATACGACCAACGCCGACGAGTTCGCGCGCGCCCGCGCCGCCATGCCGGGCGGGGTCAACTCCCCTGTGCGGGCGTTCGGCTCGGTCGGCACGACGCCCCGGTTCTTCGTCTCGGCCTCGGGCCCTCGGGTCACCGACGTCGAGGGGCGCGAGTACGTCGACCTCGTCGGATCCTGGGGTCCCGCGATCCTCGGGCACGCGCACCCCGCGGTCGTGAAGGCGGTTCAGGATGCCGCGGCCCACGGCCTCGGCTTCGGCGCGAGCACCCCCGGCGAGACCGAACTCGCCGAGCTCATCGAGGCACGAGTCGTCCGCGACGGTGTGACGCCGATCGAGCGCGTGCGCCTGGTGTCCACCGGCACCGAGGCCACGATGACCGCGATCCGCCTCGCGCGCGGCGCGACCGGCCGCGACCTCATCGTGAAGTTCGCCGGGCACTACCACGGGCACTCCGACGGGCTGCTGGCCGAGGCCGGCTCGGGCGTCGCGACGCTCGCGATGCCGGGCTCCGCGGGCGTTCCGGCGCCGATCGCCGCGCAGACGCTCGTGCTGCCCTACAACGACCTCGACGCCGTGCGCGAGGTGTTCGCCGTGCGCGGGCACGAGATCGCCGCCATCATCGTCGAGGCCGCCCCTGCCAACATGGGCATCGTGCCTCCGGCGCACGGCTTCAACGCCGGCATCGCCGAGATCGCCCACGCGCATGGCGCGCTGCTCATCCTCGACGAGGTGCTCACCGGCTTCCGCGTCGGCGCGGCCGGCTGGTACGGCATCGATCCGGTGCCCTTCTCCCCCGACCTGATCACGTTCGGCAAGGTCGTCGGCGGCGGGCTTCCGCTGGCCGCCCTCGGCGGATCCGCTGCGCTCATGGAGCTGCTCGCCCCGCTCGGGCCGGTGTACCAGGCCGGCACGCTGAGCGGCAATCCGCTCGCCGTCGCCGCCGGGCGCGCGACCCTGGACAACCTCGACGCGGACGCCTACGCCCGCATCGACGCGGCTGCTTCGCAGATTGCGGATGCCGCAGCATCCGCCCTCTCGGACGCCGGTGTCGCGCACGTCGTGCAGCGCTCGGGCAACCTGTTCTCGATCCAGTTCACCGACACCGAGCCGTACGACTACGCGACGGTAAAGGCGCAGGAGGCGTTCCGGTATCCGCCGTTCTTCCGGGCGATGCTCGACCAGGGCGTCTCGCTGCCGCCGTCGGTGTTCGAGGCGTGGTTCGTCTCTGCCTCGCACGACGACGCGGCCGTCGGGCAGATCATCGACGCCCTCCCGGCCGCAGCGCGCGCCGCCGCGGACGCCACCCCCGCCTGACCTCAGCCCCCGCGCGCTCCACAGGAGAACCGGCCTTCCACAGGAACTTCGGCTCCCGAACCTCCTGCGGAAGCCCGATTGTCCTGTTGAAGGGCCGCCCGATCGACCCCGCGGGCACAATAAGCGTGTGACCAGACTTCGCGCTGTCCATGGAGACATCACGACCCAGGCGACCGACGCGATCGTCAACGCCGCGAACCGGGCGATGCGCGGCGGTGGTGGCGTCGACGGGGCGATACATCGCGCCGGAGGTCCGGAGATCCTGCAGGACTGCATCGCGCGGTTCCCGCACGGACTGGCCACCGGCGACGCCGGCTGGACGACCGGCGGGCGCCTGCCCGCGAGGTGGGTGATCCACACGGTGGGGCCGAACTACGGCGCGGGAGAGCGCGATCGCACGCTGCTGCAGTCCTGCTACCGGCGCTCGCTCGAGGTCGCCGACGAGCTCGGCGCACGCAGCATCGCGTTCCCGCTGATCAGCGCCGGCGTCTATGCGTGGCCGCGCGCGGAGGCGATCGCCATTGCGATCGACACCATCGCCGCGAGCAGCACCCGCGCCGAAGAGATCCGGCTCGTCGCGTTCGACGAGAACACGTACGAGGAGATCACGGCCGCCCTGTAGATGCGAAGAACCCCCGACAAGTCGGGGGTTTCTTGCGTTTGGTGGACCTGAGGGGATTTGTCCCCACCGCCCCTCCACACACCGCTTCGCGGCGCGCGGAGCCTCGGCGGCGTGGGCCCACCCAGGGGTTCAAATACTCCGACACATAAACGCAAGAAAACCCCCGGACAAGCCGGGGGTTTCTTGTGTTGGTGGACCTGAGGGGATTTGAACCCCTGACCTCCTCGATGCGAACGAGGCGCGCTACCAACTGCGCCACAGGCCCGTAAACCTCAGCCAGATTATCACGGTCCGAGGGGCGCTCTTTGAGATGCCCTCCCACGCTTCCGGCCGCCAGTTGCCAGTTGGTGCGGCTTCGCACGGGTCTTAGCCGCCGGGACTGGCAACTGGTGCCAGGACCGACCGCGGGGCACGCCGGGAGAGGATAGACGCATGAGCTCCACCGCCCTTCCACGTGTGTCGGCCGTCCGCAATGTGCGTCTCGACGAGGTCGGCGGCGATGCGCTGCACGACGTCGCGATCGACGAGGCGGGCGTCATCACGGCGCTGGGCGCGGCATCCGGTGCTCCGATCGCCGAAGGCGAGGTGGATGGGCGCGGACACCTGGCCCTGCCCGGAATCGTCAACACCCACGCGCACGTCGACAAGTCCTGGATCGGGCACCCCTGGCAGTCGTACGGCGGCGAGGGCGGCACCGACGGTCGCATCCGGCACGAACGCGCGCGACGCGACGAGCTCGGCATCCCGAGTCTCGACATCACGCGTCGCGTGCTCGCCGAGTTCGTCCGCTTCGGCACGACGGCGCTGCGCACACACGTGGACGTCGATCTCGGACTCGGGCTGCGCGGCATCGAGGTCGTGCGCGAGGCGGTCGCCGAGTACGACGGCGCGATCACGGCCGAGATCGTGGCGTTCCCGCAGGACGGCGTGCTCCGCCGCCCCGGCGTGCTCGAGCTGCTCCGCAAGGCCGCCGAGTCGGGCGTCGAGCACATCGGCGGACTCGACCCCGCCGGCATCGACCGCGACCCGGTCGGCCAGCTCGACGCGATCTTCGCCGTCGCCGCCGCGACGGGCGCCGGCATCGACATCCACCTGCACGACGCGGCCGAATTGGGCGCGTTCCAGTTCGACCTGATCCTCGACCGCACCGAGGCGCTCGGACTGATCGGCAAGGTCAACGTCGCGCACGGGTTCGCCCTCGCGCAGGTCGATGCCGCGCGTCGGCGCGACCTGCTGCAGCGGATGGCGGGGCTCGGCGTCACCATGACGACCGTGGCGCCGCTGCGCCTGCCCCAGCTGCCCCTCCATGAGCTCGACGCCGCCGGGGTGCGATTCGGGTTCGGGACCGACGGCATCCGCGACCTGTGGAGCCCCTACGGCACCGGCGACACACTCGGCATCGCGTGGCAGTACGCGCGTTCGTCGAGCCTGGTCCGCGACGCCGACCTGCGCCGCGTCGTCGAGCTCGCCACGTCGGCCGGTGCGCCCTTCGCAGGACTCGAGCCGGCCGGTCTGGCCGTGGGCGGCCGCGCCGACCTCGTGCTCATCGACGCTGAGAACGCCATGGACGCGCTCGTGCGCACTCCCCCGCGCGAGCTCGTGGTCGGCGGCGGACGAGTCCTGTACGCGGCCTGACCCCGGCCTGGACCTCACGTCGGAGTTCGTGGACGACACCCCGATTCCGGATGCCGCCACCCCGGGCGTCGCGGACGTTCTCCGACGCCACTCCCCGGCACCCGACCCGGGCACACCGGAACCACCGAGCTGCCAGTTGATGCGGCCATTCCCGGAGTTGAGCCGCCGCGAGTGGCAATTCGACCTGGGCTACTGGCCGGAGGCGCGGCGCGCGAGGAGGTCGCGGACGTGCGCCTCGATCTCGGCGTCGTCGACGTATCCCATGCGCGAGAAGTCCGTGCCGGTCCGGGCGGTGCGGGCCGTGTCGATCGACGGCGGCCGCTGTGCCTCGGCACGATCCCGCACGGCCTGCTCGAGTGCCGCCTGACGCAGCGCCGCGCGTGCGGCTTCGGCCTCGAGCACTGCCGAGGCGCGCGATCCGGCGGACGCCGTGAGGGGGCGCGGCAGTTCCCGGGGCGCCCACTCGCGGGTTTCGCGCTCGAGCTCGACGTCCTGCAGCCTGGCGGGGGCGCGGGTCGCGGCATCCGCTGTCCGCGCCGTGGCGCGCGCGACGACGCGCGACATGCGCTGCAGCAGCATCCCGGAGGCGCCGGCGACGGCGATCGAGGTCCACAGCAGCAGCTGGGACCCACCCAGCGCCATGGAGATGCCGCCCCACACCGCGAAGCCGATCGCGACCAGCGCGACGACGGTCGCAGAGAGCCGCAGGCGACGGCGCGCACGCGCCTGTCGTGCGGCCGGCTGTACGCGCGCGGCGTGGAGTTCCGCGCGAGCGGCGGCTTCCGCGACGGCGCGTTCGGCACGGGCGCGCTCCATGTCGACGCGCGCGGCGGCTTCGGCGGCGGCGCGCTCGGTGCGGGCGAGTTCGAGGTCGACCTTGGCGTGCTCGAGTGCGGCGGACTCGCGTTCGGCCAGCGCCTGCTTGGCGAGGCGCTGCTGGGCCATCGCCGTCCGGGCGTTCAGCTCGAGGTGGACCTCACCCGGCGTCTCGCTCGTCTCGGCGAGCACGCGCAGGGCCTGGTTCAGGCGCACGGCGTTGCGCTCGGCGGCGTCGTACTGCCGGCGGCTGTACCAGGTCGGAAGGAGGTAGACGAGCCACAGGAGCACGGCGACGAGAACGATGACTCCCCCGCCCAGCACCTGCCCACCCATGCTGACCACGGTAAGCGCTGGCGCGCAGGCCGTCGAAGCGGCGCGCCGCGCGCCGCGCTAGGCGTGCAGGCGATCCGCCGGCGGCACGGTCGCGGCATCCTGCGGGGCGCGTCCGGCCACCCAGCGCGCCAGCACGCCCTCAGGCACCTCTTCGCGCACGAGCGCGAAGGCGTAGTGGTCGCGCCAGTCGCCGTCGATGTGGATGAAGCGGCGACGCAGCCCCTCGTACCGGAACCCGAGCTTCTCGACGACCCGCAGGCTGGCGTGGTTTTCGGGACGGATGCAGATCTCCATGCGGTGCAGGCGCAGCTCCGAGAAGCAGACGTCCGTGGCCATCGCCACCGCCGTCGGGGTGATCCCGCGGCCGGCGAAGCGCTTGCTCACCCAGTACCCGATCGTGGCCGAGGCCAGCGAGCCGCGGGCGATGCCCCAGACGTTGAGCTGCCCGGCGATGTTGCCGTCGTGCTCCATGACGAAGGGCACACCGGCACCGTCGCGATACTGCTGCAGCAGCCGGCGGACGCCGAGGCGCATGTCGAACGACACCGGCCCGTCGGGGCTGGTCGCCTCCCACGGGCTCAGCCATTCGCGATTCGACTGGAGCTCGCTTTGAAGGATGCGGGCATCGCGCTGGCGCACCAGCCGGATGGACACCGGCCCGTGCCTGCGGGGAGCCGTCAGCTCCATGTGACCCCCTCGTGCCGGCGGCGTCAGAGCCCTGCCGCGAACTCCTTGAACCAGGGCCGCAGCTCGGGTCCGAGATCGTCCCGATCGGCGGCGAGCTGGACGATGGCCTTGATGTAGTCCACTCTATCGCCGGTGTCGTAGCGGCGGCCTCCGAAGATCACGCCGTACACGCCGGGTCCTTCGGGGTCGGCCGCGAGTTCCTGAAGCGCGTCGGTGAGCTGGATCTCGCCGCCCTTGCCGGGCTCGGTGCGCTCGAGGATCTCGAACACCTGCGGGGTCAGCACGTAGCGGCCGATGATGGCCAGGTTGGAGGGTGCGTCCTCCTTGGCCGGCTTCTCGACGAGGCCGGTCACCTTGACGATGCCGTCGTCGTCGGTGGTCTCCACCGCGGCGGCGCCGTACAGGTGGATGGAGTTCGGGTCGACCTCCATGAGGGCGATGATGGTCGCGCCGGTGCGCTCGTGCTCGGCGATCATCGTGGTCAGCAGCGCGTCGCGCTCGTCGATGAGGTCGTCACCGAGGAGCACCGCGAACGACGAATCGCCCACGTGCGCCTTGGCGCGCAGCACCGCGTGGCCGAGGCCCTTGGGCTCGCCCTGACGGACGAAGTGGATGTCGGCGAGGTCGCTGGATGCCATCACCCGGCGCAGGCGGTCGTCGTCGCCCTTGTCCTTCAGCTTCTCCTCGAGCTCGGGCACCGAGTCGAAGTGGTTCGAGATCGCGTTCTTGTTGCGGCCGATGATCACGAGGATGTCATCGATGCCCGCCTGGGCGGCCTCTTCGACGACGTACTGGATGGCCGGCTTGTCGACGACCGGCAGCATCTCCTTCGGCATCGCCTTGGTGGCGGGCAGGAAGCGGGTACCGAGGCCGGCCGCGGGAATGACGGCCTTGATCGAAGAATGGGGAGGCATGCCTGCATTCTAGGGTCTGGCCTCGACGGGCCCCGTGCTCGTTGACAAGCGGTCGGCGAGCAGGGTAATCCGCGGGTGCGCCGGGGGCTACAGGGCGACGCCTAGAATCGAGAGCATGTCCGACGCGATCGCAGACGCGAAGCGCGCCCTCCGTGCAGAGCTCCGGGAGCGCCGGCAGCTGCTGACCCCGCAGGCACGCGAGACCGCGTCGGCAGGCGTCCGCGCGCAGCTCGATGCGCTCGTCGACAAGCTCGGCGTCACCTCGATGTCGTGCTTCCTGTCGATCACGACCGAGCCCGACACGCATGAGTTCGTCGCCGCGGCGGTGGCACGCGGCATCCGTGTACTGCTGCCCGTCACGCGCAAGGACGGCCTGCTCGACTGGGCCGTGGCCAGTGCCGACGGCGACATCGCCGAGGGCATGTTCGGGCTTCCTGAGCCGGTCGGCGAGCTGCTCGGCCCCATCGCCGTCAACGACGTCGATCTGCTCGTGATCCCCGCTGCCGCCGTCGACCGCCGGGGCATGCGCCTCGGCTGGGGCCGCGGCTACTACGACAAGACCATCGGCTCGATGCACCGCTGCCCGCCGGTGTACGCGGTGATCTTCGACTCCGAGCTCGTCGACGAGGTGCCCAGCGACCTGCACGACCAGCCGGTGACCGGCGTCGTGACCCCCACCCAGACCCTTGTCCTCGCGCCCGTCCGGCGCTGAACGTCCGAGAGATCATGCCCACCTACGCTTACGCCTGCCGGAACTGCGGCCACCGCTTCGACGCGGTGCAGTCCTTCGCCGATCCGACCCTCACCGAGTGCCCCGAGTGCGGCGGCCCGCTGCGCAAGGAGTACGGCTCCATCGGCGTCACCTTCAACGGGTCGGGCTTCTACCGCACCGATTCGCGCGCGGGCGAGAAGAAGTCCTCGGATGCCGGATCCTCGAGTGGCACCTCCTCCTCTGCTCCGGCATCATCGAAGTCCGAGACGAAGAGCGCGCCGGCCACCACCACGTCATGAAGGGCAGCACCATGATCAAGGGCTTCAAGGAATTCATCCTCCGCGGGAACGTCATCGATCTGGCCGTGGCTGTCGTCATCGGCGCCGCGTTCACGCTGATCGTCAATCAGATCGTCGCCGGCCTGATCAATCCGCTGATCGCCCTGGTGTTCAACGCCAGCAGCCTCGACGCGGTCGGCTGGACGGTGACCAACCTCAGCGGCGACGAGGTCTTCTTCGGCTTCGGCATGATCCTCGGCGCGATCATCAACTTCCTGGCCGTCGCCACGGTCGTGTACTTCGTGTTCGTCTACCCGATGAACATCGTCAAGGAGCGGGCCGCCGCCAAGGCGGGCATCGCGGAGGAAGAGGCCTCGGACCTCCCGACCGAGCAGGAGATCCTGCTGCAGATCCGCGACCTGCTGGCCTCGCCCCCCGCACCTCAGCCGCAGGAGTCCGCGCGTCAGTAGTGCGGCGGGACGTCGCGGCGCAGCTGCTCGTCGTTCGGACCCCGTGAAGTTCCGGTTCCGGTTGCGGTGACGGGCGGGGCCGCGGCATCCGTCTTCTCATCCCCCGGCACCGGCTCGGGCGTCGTCCCGGGCGCGGGCGTGAGCTTCGCGCGACGTGATCCGGGCACTCGCTCGATGCGCTGACGCTCAGACGACATCGAGCGGCTGGGTGTCGGTCTCGACGCGCGGAGCCTCGGGCGGCACGCCCAGCATGGCGGCGATCCGCTGTGCGACGCCCGCGGGGTCGCTGTACAGGTCGAACGAGTGCACGCGCACGTAGTGCCAGCCGAGGCGCCGCAGGATCTGCGGGCGCAGGCGCAGCGACTCGCGCAGCGACTCCCCGATCGTCTCGGGGTCGCTCTCGACCACGACCGCCTTGCCGTCGTACTGCGCCACGAGGGGCAGCAGGCCGCGGTAGTGCACGTCGACCGAGAGTCCGAGGCGGCGCAGCTCCTTGGCGAGAGCCAGCGTCAGCGGGTCGGCGAGGTCTTCGAGGCGGGCGTCGCGCGAGCGCGCGGCGATGCCTCCGAGAATCGACATCAGGGTCGCGGCGCCGTGCTCGAGGCGGCCGTCGTCGAAGGCCGACGGGCGGATCGACGAGACGATCACCATGGACCGGCGCGCGCGGGTCATGCCGACCGTGAGCAGCCGCTCGCCGTCGGGCGTCGACAGGTCGCCGAAGTCGCTGAGCACGCGGCCGTGCTTGGTCAGGCCGAAGCCCAGCGAGAAGATCACGCGGTCGCGGCTCTCGGCCACCGACTCCTCGAGGGTCAGCACGGCGAAGGGCTCGGCGGTGTCGCGCGAGACGAAGTCGGCGACGTCGGAGCGTCCGGCGAACGCGGCGTCGACGGCGGCGCGGATGCGCTCGGCGTGACGACGGCTCGCGGTGACGACCATGAGCGACTCGGCGCCGCGGTTGACGGCGTGCTCGACGACGAGGGTCACCACGCGGGCGACCTCGGCGTCGGGGCTCTCGACGGCTCCGGTGACAGGATCGGGCGTGCCGGTGCCGCCCTCGACGTAGTCGACGCCGAGGCTGCCGCGCCCGAGGTAGGACCCGGCCCACGGCAGCGACACGAGTTCGCCGCCGTAGAAGGCGTCGTTGACCAGTTCGGCGAGGTCTTCGCCACCCGCGCGGTAGCTGCGGGTCAGCGTCTCGACCGGGAGCATCTCGGCCAGGCGCTCGAAGAGGCTGGTCGGGTCGAAGGGCTCGGCCGGCTCGGCCTCTTCGGCCGGGGCTCCGGCGGCGACGCGGAACGGCGTCGGCTTCTGCGTGACCGGGTCGCCGAAGACGACGATCTGCCGGGCGCGGCGCAGCGCGGGTGCTGCCTCGGCGACGCACAGGGCCGCGGCATCCGCGATGATCACCACGTCGAAAGCCGGCTCTGCGGGAATCTCGGGCACGTCGTACGGCGACGCGAGCCACACCGGCGCGAGGGTGCGGGCGAGGTTCGGTGCGAGGCCGACGACCTGGGCGGCAGTGACCGCGCCGTTCTTGAGCGCGGTCTTGAGCGCGGCGGCCTCGTCGGGCCGGTCGACGATGCCGATCCGCCACTGCTTCGCGAGCTCGGCGGCCAGAAGCGGACCGGATGCCGCGGCGTGCGCCTCGTCGACGAGTCGGAAGTCGCGTTCCAGGCGATCGACCACGGCGGTGTTGGCGCCGAGGACCGCGCGGTCGGTGCGCAGCAGTAGCTCGAGCGCCGACTGCCACCAGGCGAACTCGAGCTCGGCGGCGACCCGCTCTTCCGGGACGTGCCTCACCGAGAGCTCGGTGAGCAGGGGCCCGAGGCCGAGGCCGGCGAGCTCGGTGCGCAGGGTGGCGCGCTCCTTGAGGTTGTCGAAGACGTCGGAGTCGGCGGCCAGGCCCGCGAGCGTGCGCACGAGGTGCGCGACGGGGATCGTGGCGAGGCGGTCGGCACCGGTGCGGCCGAGCACGGCGTCGAGCTCGCTGAGCTCGGCGTCGACCCGCTGCCAGGCCACGTGCACGTCGGCGAGGCCGAGCGGGATCTCGGGCGTGACGCCGGCGTCGACGTACCGCTGCCACTGGGTGCGCTGCTGCTGGATGCGCATGAGCGCCTCGTACATGTCGGCCACGTGCACGCCGGGGCGCACGTACTCCTTCGACAGGCGGCGCAGGCGGCGGCGGTTCGGGCCGGTCATGGTCGGCGAGTCGCGGCGCGGGGAGTGCGCCTCGATCAGCTCGGCCAGCGGGCGCTCGAAGACGGTGAGGCTGAAGCGGTCGAGCGAGTCGCGGATGCCGCGCAGCAGCGTGAGGTACTCGCCCAGCTCGGTGATCGTGCGGAACGGGCGCATGTGCGTCTGCGCGATGAGCTCGTAGCCGCGCTCGAGCAGGTTCGGCACGTCGGCGCGCTGGAGCTTGCCGGCCAGGGCGTGGGTGGCGCGCGCCTGCTCGGTGGTCTCGAACGAGACGCCGTACCACGGCGAGTCGTCGGGTCCGAAGCGGAACTCCCCGAGCCGTGCGGCGGCGGCGAGCTTGGCCGCGGCATCCGCTCGGGTGTGGGCCAGGCGCTGCAGCGTGACGGCGTCGAAGCGCGCCGAGGTGGCGGGCGCGTCCTCGCGGCGGGCGAGGTCGGCGAGCGAGCGCAGGATCTCGAGGACGGAGACGCCGAGCGACGGATGCTGGGCCGTCACGGCTCCGCGATAGTCGCGGAGCACGCCGCGCAGCCTCACGAGGGCGTCGTCGATGTCGGCGATCTTGGGCTGCTCGGCCTTCTCGTTCCGGCCGATGGCGCGGATGAGGTCGCGCTGCAGGCGGCGCGGCGACACCGCGAGGCCGGGCAGGCCGATGCCGGCGAGGCGGTGGCGCACGCCGTCGATGGTCGAGCTGCGCGCGCTCACGACGAGCACGCGCTTGCCCTCGCGCACGAGCGCGCCGACGGCGTTGATGACGGTCTGGGTGCCACCCGTGCCGGGCAGCGTGTGCACCGCGAGCGACTGGCCCGCGGTGATGCGGGCGAGCACGCGCTCCTGCTCGGAGTCTGCGTCGAGCAGCAGGGTGTCGGCGGCCGGCGGGCGCTCGTCGGGGCTGACCGGCACGGCCGGCTCACGGCGGAGCGACAGCGTCTCGCGGTCGGCGGGATGCCCGGCGAGCGCGTTGAGCGCGGGGTGGTCCAGGTCGTAGGCGTCACGCGCCATCGCGCTGCCGACGTCGGCGAAGGTCGACACCAGCAGGCGGGGCTTCACGACGAAGGAGTCCACCCACGAGGTCAGGGCGCGCAGGTGGTCGATCACGGGCTGCGGCTTGAACACACCGCCGTCGTGCGCGAGCGAGGCCAGGGCCGGACCGTCGAGCTCGATGCCGAAGTGGCTGTGCAGGGCGCGGACCAGCTCGGGGTTCACGATGATCGAGCCGTGCAGCTTGAGCTCGAAGTCGGAGTGGTGCCGGCGGATCGCGAGGGGTCGCAGCAGCACCGGGGCGTTGCACTCGAGGCCGCCGATGCGCCACTCGGCGAGGCCGACCGCGAGGTGGACGGGCTCGAGGCCGCGCGTGGTGCGCAGCTCGAGGTTCTTGGCGGTGATGCGCTCGGAGGCCAGGCGCGCGTTGCGCAGCGCGACCTCGTCGCGGAAGAGGTTGGACAGCAGCGTGGAGCGGCCCGTGATGAACTGCGGGAGGCTGCCGGGGTGCGCCTTGGTGATCTCGATCGACGAGTCGTTGGCGTCGGTGAAGTGCAGCAGGGTCGAGCGTCCGCCGAGCTCTGCGGCCTGCAGCCGCAGCCGCTCGCGTTCGGGATCGGCGATGTGCGCGACCGTCACGTCGGTCTCGGCGAGGCCGAGATCGCCGGGGGTCACCACGCTCTCGGGCACGGCCTCTTCTGCGCCTGCCACGACGCTGCCTTCTGCACGCCACACACGAGCCACCCTAAGCGCGAGTGCCTCGCGGGACTTGCAGCCGGGCCGAGTTTCGCGGTATTGGACACGCCGGGTGATCAGCGCTTCCTCCCCACCTCTAGGTGGATGCGCGTCGTCCACATCGAGCGGCCTGTGCGCGGGCGTGGCGGAGGTGCACGACAGGATGGTCGCATGACCGCTCTGGAGCCGCACCGCTATGTCGTCCACCCCTCACCGGTGGGCGACATCCTCATCGTCACGGCCGGCGACGGCATCGTCACGCTCCACCCGTTCGACGGCCCGCTGGGTGCCGAGATCGAGCGCGTCTCGCTCCAGCTGCGCGCGCTGCCCGAGCATGGTCAGACGGATGCCGCGGCCGCCGCCGTTGCGCAGCTCGACGAGTACTTCGAAGGCGAGCGCCGGACCTTCGACCTTCCCCTGGACTGGCGTCTGGTGCGCGGCTTCACGCACGACGCGCTGCTGGCCGTGTGCGACATCCCCTACGGTGAGACGGCCGGGTACGGCGAGGTCGCGATCGCGGCCGGGAGTCCGCGTGCCGCACGCGCGGTGGGCACGGCGTGCGCGACGACGCCGTTCTCGATCGTGGTGCCCGTGCACCGCGTGGTGCGGGCGGACGGCTCGCTCGGCGAGTACGGCGGGCACCCCGAGATCAAGCAGTACCTGATCGACCTCGAACGGGCCGCGGGCGAGTAGGCCGCCCGCGGCCCGGCTTCGAGGTCAGTGGTGCGTGGCCTTCTCGGCGCCGAATCCGGTGAGGGACCGCACATCCATCTCCGCGGCCTTGCGTCGGTCCTCCGCCCGGCGGGACGTGACCGAGCCGAGCCAGCCGAGGAAGAACCCCAGCGGGATCGAGACGATGCCCGGGTTGTTCAGCGGCCAGATCGGCGTGCCGACCTTGAACACGCTCAGCTCCCCGCCCCAGAACACCGGCGACAGGAAGATGAGGATCACCGCGGCGCTCAGTCCGCCGTACATGCTCCACACCGCGCCGCGCGTGGTGAACTTCCGCCAGTAGAGCGAGTACAGGATCGTCGGCAGGTTCGCCGAGGCCGCGACGGCGAAGGCGAGCGCGACGAGGAACGCGATGTTCTGTCCCTGCACGCCGATGCCGCCGAGGATCGCCAGCACGCCGATCACGACGACGGTGCGGCGCGCGACCTTGACCTCGCCGTCGGGCGGGACGTTGCCCTTCTTGACGACGTTGGCGTAGATGTCGTGCGCGAACGAGGCTGCCGCGGTGATGGTGAGGCCGGCCACCACGGCGAGGATCGTGGCGAAGGCCACGGCCGAGATGAACCCCATCAGGATCGGCCCGCCGAGGGCGAGGGCGAGCAGCGGTGCGGCGGAGTTCGCGCCGCCGGGCGCCGCCTTGATCGTCTCCGGACCGACGAGTGCCGCGGCACCGTAGCCGAGCACGAGCGTCAGCAGGTAGAAGAGCCCGATGAGCCAGATCGCCCACACGACCGAACGCCGCGCCTCCTTCGCCGTCGGCACCGTGTAGAAGCGCATCAGCACGTGGGGCAGACCCGCCGTGCCGAGCACGAGGGCGATCGCGAGGGAGATGAAGTCCCACGGGTTCGCGCCGTACTGGAGCCCCGGTCCGAGGATCGCGTCCTGCGGGTCGGTGACGGACTGTTCGACCGCGCTCGCGAGCAGGTTGTCGAGGCTGAAGCCGTTGATCGCCAGCACCCAGATGGTCATGACGAGTGCGCCGCCGATGAGCAGGAAGGCCTTCACGATCTGCACCCAGGTGGTGCCCTTCATCCCGCCGACGAGGACGTACACGATCATCAGCGCACCGACGACGGCGACGACGAGCGCCTGACCGACCCACTCGTCGATGCCGAGCAGCAGCGACACCAGACCGCCGGCGCCCGCCATCTGCGCGAGCAGGTAGAAGAAGCAGACGGCCAGGGTGGTGATGGCGGCCGCCATGCGCACCGGGCGCTCCTTGAGGCGGAACGAGAGGACGTCGGCCATCGTGAACTTGCCGGTGTTGCGCATCAGCTCGGCCACGAGCAGCAGGGCGACCAGCCACGCGACCAGGAACCCGATCGAGTAGAGGAAGCCGTCGTAGCCGTTGATCGCGATGGCGCCGCAGATGCCGAGGAACGACGCCGCGGAGAGGTAGTCACCCGAGATCGCGAAGCCGTTCTGCGGACCCGTGAAGGAGCGTCCCGCCGCGTAGTAGTCCGCCGCGGTCTTGTTGTTTCGGCTGGCCCGGATGACGATGAACAGCGTCACGGCGACGAATGCGCCGAAGATCGAGATGTTCAGGAGGGGGTTGTTCTCGACCGTCGTCACGGCCGCCTCGATTGCGCTGAATACGTCGTTCATGCCGACTGCTCCTGCTTCTGCTCGAGGTCCTCGCGGATCTCCTCGGCGATCGGGTCGAGCTTGCGGTTCGCGTAGGCCACGTACGTCATCGTGATCGCGAAGGTCGTGACGAACTGGCCAAGCCCGAGGAGGAGGCCGACGGTGACATAGCCCCAGACCTGCTGCGCCATGAATTCCGGCGCGAACGACGACAGGAGCACGTAGGCGAAGTACCAGACGAGGAATGCGATCGACAACGGGAAGACGAATCCGCGCTGCCGGCGTTTGAGTTCGATGAATTGCGGGGACTGCTCCTCCGCGACGTAGTCGACACCGCCGGGTGGGGCGGCATCGATCCTGGGGTCGGACATGTGTGGCCTCCTTGCCTCACGCACTGGCGCCTCTTCGCGCGGTGGTAGCGTCTACGCTACGAAAAGCGGCGAGGACGCCGACACCCCCGGAAGTAGGTAGTGCGTGGCCGCGCAAACCGGCAGCCGTACGAAGAGCGATAGCCAGCCGCTCGAGACCGACGCGGAGGCACTCGCCCGTGCGGTGGCCGACCTCGTGCGCCGCACCCACTTCCCCGTCGCTTTCGGCGGACTCGAGCGCGGCGACGCGATCCACGTGACTTCGGTGGTCGGCGCCCGCACGCGAAGCCTCGACGGCCTGGTGGTGCAGGCGTCGCGCGGACTGGGCGGACGGGCCCTCGTCGAGAAGCGGCCGCGCCTGGCCGTGGACTACCGCTCGTCGCGCACCATCACCCACGACTACGACCGGGCGGTGCTCGGCGAGGGCATCTCGACCCTCTTCGCCGTTCCGGTGCTCGTCGGCGACCGCGCGCGTGGCGTCATCTACTGCGGCTCGTGGGCCGAGGCTCCCGTCGGCGACGTCGTCGCCAAGCCGGCCTTCGCCGTGGCCGAGGAGCTCTCCGCCGAGCTTCGGATCCGCGAGGAGGTGCTGCGCCGGCTCGCGCTCACTCCGCGTCCGAGCGACGCCGCGACCATGGCGCCGGCCGCACGCGAAGAGCTGCGCCAGACCTATGCCGAGCTGCGCAGCATCGCGGCCTCGGTCGACGACCCGCCGCTCCGTGATCGGCTCGCCCGTCTCGAGCAGCGCCTGGCCGCGCTGTCGCACTCCGAGATCGAGCCGCCGCTCAGCCTCGACGTGCACCTGTCGCCGCGCGAGGTCGACGTGCTCGCGTGCGCGGCGCTCGGCGCGACGAACGCCGAGATCGCCGTGACACTCGATCTGCGGGAAGGCACCGTCAAGTCGTATATGCAGTCGGCGATGGCAAAATTGGATGCCTCGACCCGGCATGCCGCCGTGGCTCGAGCGCGTCGCGCCGGGCTTCTCCCCTGACGAATTGCGAAATGCGAATTTCGCATTCGTGAATTGCGCCCTGTGAAAAGAATTCCATTCACGGGCAATTCCGGCGTATTCTCCTCGCATGGCTCGCAGAATCGTGCATCAGCTCGTCGACGACCTCGACGGGACCATCCTCGAAATCGGCGAAGGGGAGACCGTCCTGTTCTCACTCGACGGTGTCGCCTATGAGATCGACCTCACCGACGGCAACGCCACCGCGCTGCGCGAGGCGCTTGCGCCGTTCGTGGCCGCCGGTCGCAGCGTCTCGTCGGGTCGCGGGTCGAACGGCTCGGGCGGGTCGGCCCCGCGCAAGCGCCGCCGCACCAACCAGCAGGACTTCAGCGCGATCCGCGCGTGGGCCAAGGACAACGGACACCAGGTGTCGGAGCGGGGCCGGGTGCCGGCATCCGTTCTCGAGGCGTACGAAGCCGCCCACTAGGGATCTCCGCTCCCAGCGCTAGGCGGTCGACTTGACCGTCGAGAGCAGCTTCGTGAGCGTGTGCTTGGCGTCGCCGAGCACGATCGAGACCTTGGGGTCGTAGAACAGCTCGTTCTCGATGCCGGCGAAGCCGGGGTTCAACGAGCGCTTGAGGAACACGACCTGCTGCGCGTCGGCGACCGTGAGGATCGGCATCCCGTAAATGGGTGATCCCGGCGAGGTCTTGGCGGCCGGGTTGACCACGTCGTTGGCGCCGACGACCAGCACGAGGTCGGTGGTCTTGAAGCGCGGGTTGACTTCGTCCATCTCGACGAGCGCGTCGTAGGGCACGTTGGCTTCGGCGAGCAGCACGTTCATGTGCCCCGGCATGCGTCCGGCGACGGGATGGATGCCGAACACCACGTCGACGCCCCGCCCCTTCAGCACCTCGGCGAGCTCGGCGGCGGCGTGGTGGGCACCGGCGACGGCGAGGCCGTAGCCCGGCACGATCACGACGCGCTGCGCGTAGTCGAGCAGGATGGCGACGTCGCCCTCCGACATGGTCCGCACCGGGCGGTCGCTCGCCCCGCCGGCGGGGCCGCCCGCGACGTGGGCGCGGAAGGCTCCGAACACGATGCCGGTGACCGTGCGGCCCATGGCCTTCGCCATCGCCATGGTCAGGATCGTGCCGCTCGCACCGACGAGCGTGCCCGCGATGAGCAGCAGCACATTGGCGAGCACCAGACCGGATGCCGCGACCGCGAGTCCCGTGAAGGCGTTGAGCAGCGAGATCACGATCGGCACGTCCGCCCCGCCGATCGGCAGCACGAGCAGGACGCCGAGCACCAGGCCGATCGCGACGAGCACGACGGCGTAGAGGAAGTCGCCCGTCACCACGAGCGCAGCGGCCGCGGCGAGGGAGCCGAGGACGAGCAGCACCATGAGCGCGCGGAGCCCGGGGAACGTCACGGCCTTCGCGGTGAGCACGCCCTGCAGCTTGCCGAACGTGATGAACGAGCCGGTCAGCGAGACGCCGCCGATCAGGACGGTGAACGCGACGACGCCGAGCGTCCAGGGGTTGTCGCTGTGGCCGACCTCTACCAGGGCGACTAGCGCCGCCGCGCCGCCGCCGACGCCGTTGAAGGCGGCGACGAGCTGGGGCATCTGCGTCATCTGCACGCGGCGGGCCGCGGGTACGGCGATCAGCGTGCCGAGGATGACCGCGCCGACGATCCAGACGATGTTGTTCAGCTCGGTGCTCAGGCAGTACGCGAGCACGGCGAGGGCAGCTCCGGCGGCGCCGAGCAGATTCGCGCGTCGCGCGGTGCGCGGGTTTCCGAGGCCCTTGAGGGCGAGGATGAACAGCACCGCCGCGACGATGTAGCAGACGGTGACGACCTCGGGGGGCAGGAGGTTCATGCGTCCACCGCCGTCCGGCGTGGCTTGGCCGAGAACATCACGAGCATGCGGTCGGTGACGACGAAGCCGCCGACGACGTTGATGGTGGCCAGCAGCACCGCGAGGATCGAGAGCGCCAGGGCGACGGGATCTTCGGCGGATCCGGCGACCATGATCGCCCCGAGCAGGATGATGCCGTGGATCGCGTTCGCCTCGCTCATGAGCGGGGTGTGCAGCGTGCTCGAGACCTTCGAGACGACTTCGAACCCGAGGAAGACCGCGAGGATCGTGATGGTCAGCAGCGCGAACCCGTCCATCAAGCGCCCACGCCTTCTAGTGCGGCGGCGACGCGTTCGTTCACGATCCGCCCGTCGTGGGTGATCGCGCTTCCCGCGACCAGCTCATCGTCGAAATCGAGCACCGTCTCCCCCTCTTTCAGCAGCAGTCCCGCGAAGTTCGCGCAGTTCATCGCGAACAGCTTCGTCGCGTCGGGCGCGAGGTCGGACGGCAGGTCGCGCGCCCCGATCAAGGTCACCGTGCCGCCGGTGACGGGGACCTCGCGCCGCTCGCCAGGGATGGAACCCTCGATGTTGCCGCCGGACTCGGCAGCCAGGTCGACGAGCACCGAGCCGGGCTTCATGCCGGCGAGCATGTCGGCCGTGATCAGGAGCGGCGCCGCGCGTCCGGGCACCGCCGCGGTGGTCAGGACGATGTCGGATGCCGCGATGTGCGGAGTCAGCAGCTCCCGCTGGCGCTTGGCCCGATCCTCGGCGAGCTCCTTGGCGTAGCCGCCGGCCGCGTCGGCGGCACCCATGTCGAGGTCGATGAACGTGCCACCGACCGAGCGGACCTCATCCGCGGAGGCGGCGCGCACGTCGTTGGCCGAGACGATGCCGCCCAGGCGCTTGGCGGTCGCGATGGCCGAGAGTCCGGCGACGCCGGCGCCGAGCACGAGCACTCGCGCCGGGGCGAGCGTGCCCGCGGCGGTCATGGTCATGCCGAACATGCGGCCGAAGGCATCGGCGGCGATCGTGGCGAGGCGGTAGCCGGACAGCAGTGCCTGGGATGAGAGCACGTCCATCGACTGCGCGCGCGAGATGCGCGGCAGCAGGTCGAGCGCGAAGGTCGTCAGCCCACCGGCGCGGGCGGCCTCGACGGCGGCGGCGTTCTGGAAGGGGTCGAGCATGCCGACGGTCACCGTCCCGGCCGGCAGGGCGGCGACGTCGGTCGCCGACAGCGGACGGACATGGAACAGGATGCCTGGGTCTGGTGCTGCATCCGGCGGTGTGCCCGGAGCCGTGCCGGGATCGACGATAGTGGCGCCGGCGGCTCGGTAGGCGGCATCCGGAATCAAGGAGTGGGTGCCGGCACCCGATTCGATCTCGACGGAGGCGCCGGCGGCGAGCAGCTTCTTGACGCTGTCGGGGGTCGCGGCGACCCGCTTCTCTCCTGGCGCGCGTTCGGCGCGGACCCGGACGGTTACCGGCACGGCTTCCTCACTCCCCCGCGACGGCGTCGTCGCGGCTCTGGTGGCATCGTAACGAGCCGCGGGTGCTCGGGACGCTCATGCCGGGAGTGATTCGCGTCAGAAGGGCGCCGGGGCGGGCTCGGCGGAGGCTCGGAAGACGGGGACTCGGCGTTCGGGTTGGACGGTGTAGTGGCGTCCGGAGGGCGAGGTCCAGTGCAGGGCGCCGCCGGAGTCGGGCACTTGTTCGACTCGCCATCCGCCGTGGTGCTCGATGGTGTGGTGGCCTTTGCAGAGGGGTGCGAGGTTCTCGAGCGCGGTGGGGCCGCCGTGTTCCCAGGCGATGGTGTGGTCGATCTCGCATCGCGCGGCGGGGATGCCGCATCCGGGTGCCATACATCGGTCGGCCCGCCATCGGGCCAGCCGTCGCAGTGCGGGTGGTGGCCGGTACTGATCGCGTCCAACGGAGAGCACGATCCCGGTCTCGGGGTGGGTGAGGATACGGGTCCAGCCGTCGGCGTCCCCGGCCAACTCGCGGGCCTTCGCGAGCGGGATCGGTCCGAGCCCTTCGACCACCGCCGGGCCGGCATCCGTCGAATCGGAAGCCTCGGGATCGAGGAGGGTCAGCACGGGGACGGTGACGGTCACGGTGGCGCGGATGCCGCGGGCTTCGGGGGCGAGGTGGGCGGTGTCGCCGTCGATGAGCAGGTCGCCGAAGATGTCGGCGCGGACCTGGTCGAGCGTGCGAGTCTCGTCGGGATGGGCGCAGATCGCCTTCGCCTTCGCGGTGAGCCGGTTGTAAATGGCGTGTGCTTCGACCTCGGGACCCAGTGCGTGAATCCACGCCATGCCGTCGCCGGCGGGTTCGACCACCACCCGCCGACCCTGCAGGGCTGCTTCGTGCCGCTCCGCCATGGTCGCGGACTGCTCGAGCTCGACGAGGCGGCGCAGTGCCCGCCGGAACGACCCGACCGGAAGCTCCTCGGCCAATTCCACGGCACGCGGCACGAGCCGCTTCCGCACCTCAGGCTCGGCGCTGTCGAGCAGGTCGACGAGGATCTCGGCGTGCCGCTCGGTCATCCCGGCCCGGCCGAGGGAGTCGAGCGCGGCCGGGTAGCGGTGCACCAGAGCTTCCGCGAACCCGATCAGATCGCCCGCGGCATGCTCGGTGACCCGCAGCGCCGCCGCCAGCTCGAGCCGCACCGACCGATCCACCACGGACTCGATCGCGCCACCGTAGCGGGCTGCGTCGTCGAGCGCGTTGCGTCGCAGCGCCTCGACCCGCAGCACCCGCTGCGCCGCGAACACCGCCATCATGTCCGCAACCTCGGTCACCCGATCCACGTCGTCCGGCACGGGCGCATCGTGCCAACCCCACTCCGACTCGCCCGAGACGGCGTCGCCGTCAGCGGGACGGAAGTCGGGGTCGATGTCCATACTCAGACTCTAGGACGTACCTCCGACATTGCTTTTGAATCCGCATCCCCAAACTCGTCGCAATGTTCTCCCCTGTCGATGCGATGGCCTGCCCCGCCGCGAACGGCGACAGGGCACCCCGCCTCGACAAGTCCTCGCGCGCGGTGACGGTCCTAACGCGCCGACGCCTCCGCACCTCGGGCGCCTTTCGCTCCCCCGAACCCAGCCCGCGGTTCCTCACCGGCGTGCCATATCGTCACGGCCGCGTGGCCCCCGTCGAACCGACATCGTGCTTCGATTCCGCTTATCCGCGCGCCCGAGCTCGGGCGATGTCGGCGCGGCGTGCACGAACTCTTCAACCAAGAAGCCTGCAGACGTACTGACCGCCGTTCGCAGACCCCTTCCGGCGGTTTCCAGGAGTCGTTTCCGCTCGCCGATGTCAGTCCATGCTCGGCCGAAAGTTCGCCTCCTGCGGCACCGTCACGGCCCGCGCCGCGACCCGCCCGACCCGCACCAGACGAGGACCGTGAGGTCACGGCATCCGCTCTCTGCCGCGGAATCCCGCGGCTTTGGTTGAACCAATCGGGAGCCATGTGCGAGGTGCGGGCTCCTAGACCCGCCGCTTCCGGATCGGTATTGTCAACCCCGGTGCTGATCGGCGGGGGCACGTCATAGCGTGAACACACCAGCGCGGACAGCGCTGTCCTGTAAGACCGATCTACGCGGCACATGCACGTTACGGTGTTGGGGGTGACATGATGCACGATTCCTTCGCGACCGCTCTCGACGAGCTCGCGCGGGCTGAAAGTCCCCGTCACTACGGCGTTGCTTTCGTGCGCCTGTTCCCCGTGAACGGCGCGGCGGTCTCGACGCTGGGAGACCTGCTGGGCAGCGAGACGCTCTCGGCGACCGACGGGCGCGCGGCGCGGCTTGACGAGCTGCAGTTCGACCTCGGTGAAGGGCCGTGCTGGGATGCCCTGCGCTCCGGGCGGCCCGTCTCGGAGAGCGCGATGGCCACCGGCGGACGCTCGCGCTGGCCCGCTTTCGCCGACGCGGCCCACGGCGAGGACGTGACCTCGATGTTCGCGTTCCCGCTCATCGTCGGTCCGCTGCGGATCGGCGCCGTCGACATGTACTCCCACGAGCCGTTGACGCTCAGCGACACTCAGACGCGCCGGGCATCCGCTCTCGCCGAGGTGGTCGGACGCAGTGTGCTGCGCAACGCGCTGAAGTCACTCGACGACCTCGAGCCGGCGAACAACCCGCACTCGCGCCGCGTCGTGCACCAGGCGACTGGTGTCGTGCTGGCGCAGCTCGACATCTCGGCGGACGACGCGCAGCTGGTCGTGCAGGCGCACGCCTTCACGACGGGACGAGCGGTGATGGATGTCGCGACCGAGGTCGTGAACGGAGTCCTGCGCTTCCACCGCGTGGACGGACGTATCGAGGTGATGCCATGACCGCGCTCACCCGCGAGGCACGCCTGCTGAAGACGTTCGCCATGCTGGCCGACACGCTCGTCGACGACTATGACGTCGTGGACCTGCTGCAGTCGCTGGTGGATGCGTGCCATGAGCATCTCGCGGCAACGGCCGCCGGCATCCTGCTCGCGGATCCTGCCGGCGAACTCGAGCTGATCGCGTCGACGAGCGAGGGCACGCACCTCGTCGAGACGATGCAGCTGGCGGCGCAGGCCGGGCCGTGCATCGAGTGCTACCGCACCGGGTCGGTCGTGTCGGTTGCCGACATCGACGCCGTGCCCGCGGAGTGGGGCGCATTCCGCGACAGTGCGGTGGCGCAGGGGTTCCTCTCGGCCGACGCCATTCCGCTGCGGCTGCGCGATGTCACCATCGGAACGCTCAACCTGCTGCGATCCGAGGTGGGCGGGGCTCCTGAGGAAGATCTCGTGACAGCTCGGGCATTCGCGGATGTCGCGACCATCGGCATCCTGCATGAGAGAACTCTGCGGCAGTCGGAGGCGCTCACTCAGCAGCTGGAGCACGCGCTGAGCACGCGGATCGTGATCGAGCAGGCCAAGGGAGTCGTCTCGTTCACGAACGACGTGCCGATCGATCGGGCGTTCGAACTGATGCGGAAATACTCGCGGGATCACGGGCTGCGCATCAGCGATGTCGCGGGCCGACTGGTTCGCCGGGAACTTCATCTGAAGGAGGATTCTCCCTGACCATGCCACAGAAGACGCGATAAAATTGCCATGACGCCCTGGACCCTGGTGTCATGCAAACCCTCCAATGGAACACAGGGCTGAGCATGAAGACACTGGAAAACCGCGCTGGCGCGTATCTCACCGGTGACGAGATCGCGGATGCCGTCATGGAGTACAGCGGAGCGCTCGTACAGGAGCAGCTGACCGAAGTCGTCGAGATCCCGTTCGTCGCGAAACCCGGAATCATCCGCCGCGTGCAGTTGCTCATCGGCTGGCGCACCGAGGTGAACGCCATCAAGGACGGCGTGCACGGGAACGAGCTCGAGGATGCCGAGCTCATCCATGAGCTGCGCCACAAGGCCGAACGGCTGCGCACCCCGTCGGGAGACGCGCCGTTCAGCGAGGCCGACGTCGACGAGTTCTTCGGCGGAAGCGACTACTGACGCGTTGAGCTTTCGGATGCCGCTCCCCCGGGCCGCTAGAATCGGGGGGCCAGCCTCTGTAGCTCAATGGAAGAGCAGTTCCGTCCTAAGGAAACGGTTGGGGGTTCGAGTCTCTCTAGGGGCGCTTCGGCGTTCTAGGCCTGACCAGGTGTGGATCGCCCTCGTCGACAGGACGTGACGGGTCAGCGGTTCGCGAGATAGTCTCGCAAGCCGTCCATGATGGCGGACGCACGTTCCGCGTTTCGAACGGTCCAGGCATGCGAAACACCTGCCCGCCCCAAGCAGACCGATCCTGCTCAAAGCCGACGATGCTCTTGCGGCCGAGGATTGCATCGGCGGGGTGCCTGAACACACAGATGACAAGTGGAACCCGTCGCCTTTCGAGCTCGGAGATCAGACGACCGCGCCCGTACTGCTGCTCCGTTCTCGGAATGTCGTTCTCTCCGACCGTTGGCCGCTTGACCAGATCGGTGAAACCGACGCCAGCGCTCAGGGCATCCTTCTCGAAGAACTTTCCGCCCGATGAACGCTCGAAGAGCTCGGCGTCAACAAGTCGGCCAAGCTGGCGCTGCCCGACAGCGCCTTGGTAGTAGTGCCCGCGGCCACACTGGTTGGCGCCGGATTCAATCCGACGATCATGGCGCGGGTTGGCTCGGGCCACAGATCGGCGAGAGTGACGACTGGTGCGCCCATCCATTGCGCAGACTCCTGCTAGCCGACCAACTCCATGAGTCAGTTGTACTGCACAAGAGCCGGTCAGTCGCTTGCAATCAGAAGGCGATGTAGTTCCCGTTGTCGTGGAGAAGGAAGCTCTGCGCGGTGTCGGGCACCAGGTAGGCCGTGTGCCCGGTGAAGGTCGAACCCGGGTAGAGCGTTGGGCCTTCCAGCATCGAGGGCATCCCGTCCCCGAAGACGATGTACTCGTTGTTGTACTGGTTACCCTCAGCAGTGGCGAGCGTCAGATCCCACTCCGCGAGAGAAGGCTCAACTCCATCCGGGTCGATACCGGTCATCGTGAGTTCCACGACGACGTACTTGAACCCCGCCGGAGCGTCAGAGTTGAACTGATTCCAGCCTTCAACCAGCGCATTCGCATTGGCGTCGATGAGGCGGGCGGTAAGACTGTACTTCTCGCCGCCGAACAGGCCCACTGCGACATATGGCTGCGGGTACGGGTTCTCGACTGTCCCAAGCTCAGCGGATTCCTCCGCTGTCGCTTCTTCCTCGGGGGCGGCTTCCTCTGGCGCGTCACCCGGCTCCGTCGCTTCCGCACTGGGCCCCACGACGACCCTGTCGGGCGAGGAATCATTTGTGCTCACAAACGACGTGAACGAGATCGTCGCGATCAACCCAGCGATGAGCGCGACACCGCCGAGGGCCGTTCCCGTGATCGCCAGCACTTTCGGCTGGCCTTTGATCAGTGCGATGATGCCGATCGCGACCGCCGCGATCGCCAGCAGCAATCCCAGCCACGGAATCAGGCCAGTGAGAAAAGCGACGACTCCGAGGATGAGCGCGGTGATGGCCAGGCCCTTGGGACTCGCGGCTGCAGCGTACGCCCCGATTGGCGCTTGGAAAGCTGCGGGCGGCGGCGAGTAGACGGCAGGCGCCGGAGGCGGTGCCGACTCATGCCACCGCTGACCATCCCAGTAGCGCGACTCATTGTTAGCGTGCGGTGCCGGGTACCATCCGGCGGGTGGTGTGATGCTCATCGATCCCCCAAGGACTTACTGCGGCGCAGCTCGCGCCTCAGTCCGCAGGGTATCGGAAAGACGTTGTCCGCCGTTGGCGGCACGGGTGGGCGGTGTGTAGACAGACGGTCCACCGCCCTCACGGATAGTCTGCGCGAATGACTGACGCCGCTCGCCGCCCGCTCCCTGTCTACGCCTGGTTCTTCATCGGGGCCGGAGGCGCCGTCGCGGGACTACTCCCCTGGCTCCTCTCCGGCGCCCGACTTCCGCTGCAGAACCTCGACGTGGACGGTTCGTCTCTCGCGATGCCGATCGCGATGCTGCCCTTCAGCCAGTACTATCTCGTCACCATCGTCGCGCTTCTCGTGGTGGGCGGAGCCGCCGCAGGAATCGCCGGCCGCGCACTCGCCCCGAGGCGGCCGCGGCACGGCACGACGGCGCTGGTCCTCGGGGTGCTCCTCGTGCAGGTCCTCGCGGCCGCCCAGGCGGCCGTGGTGACGGTCGGCCTGCTCGAGAGGTCCACCCGCACCCTCGTCTACGCCGGCGCCGTCGGCGCGGTCATCATCGTGTCGCTCATGATGAGCACGCTCGTCCTGCTGCTCATCGCCCGAGCACCCGTCCCGGGTGCCACGATCGCCCTCTCACTCGCCGCCCTCGTGTCGGCGAGCTGGATCGGAGCTGCCCTGCACGACGTCATGATCCTGGCGCCGAACGAGATCCTCAGGGTGATCATGCCGATCTTCCACTGGATGCCGGCGGTCCTCGTCGGCTGCGCGATCGCGTGGTGCGGGTTCCGCACGGGCGGCCGGATCGCCGCCGTCGTCGTCAGCCTCGCCGCGCTGTGGATCGGGCCGGCGTTCTTCACCGGGGTCTCGTCGGCAGCCGGCACTCGAGTTCTGGCGCCGTACCCGGCGGAGATGGCCGAGTACGGCATCCAAGTATTCCTCTCAGCACTCACCATGCCGGAACTCGCGCTCCTCCCCGTCGCCGTCGCCCTGGTCATCGGGGTCGTGGGCTCGCTGCTGCTCCGCACGATCCGACGCCCGACGCCGGACGAGCCAGAGGTCGGAGCCGAGCAGGTTCCCGCCGGCGAGCGCGAACGCGCCTGACAGCCACGCGGCGATCGGCGAGGATGGACTTGCGAGGGCCCGCCGGGTGCCGGCATCCCCTCGCCAGAACGGAAGCCGCATGATCGCCCGATTCGAAGAACTCGACTATCAAGAGACACGGATGGGCGAGCTGACCCTGCGGCGGCGCGCCGACCCGGAGACGGGCGAGCAGATCTACGAGGTGAAGCTCAAGGATGAGTACCTCATGTCGAGCCTGTTCACCGTCGCCGAGGAGGAACTCGCGACCCTCGGACTCGCGGCGGCGCACGGCACCGACCTCAACGTGCTCGTCGGCGGCCTGGGCCTCGGCTACACCGCCGCCACCGCGCTCACCGACAATCGCGTCGGCCGCCTGGTCGTGATCGACGCGCTCCCGGCCGTCATCGGCTGGCACGAGCGCGAGCTGCTGCCGGTGTCGGCGCAGCTGGTCAGGGATCCGCGGACGTCACTCGTGCACGACGACTTCTTCGCGGTCGTGCGGCAGGCGCCGGAACCGGGCACAAAGCCCTACGACGCCATCCTGCTCGACGTGGACCACTCCCCCACGTTCACGCTCGACCCGAGCCACGCCGACCTCTACACAACGGCCGGCCTCACCTCGCTCGCGCGGCACCTCGCCGAGGGCGGCGTCTTCGCGCTGTGGTCGGACGACCCGCCGGATGCCGGCTTCATGGCCACGCTGTCGTCGGTGTTCGACGGCGCAACGGCTCACGTCGTCGACTTCGCGAACCGCCTCACCGGCGGCACGTCGTCGAACACCGTCTACGTCGCGACGCGGCGCTGACGGTCAGGCCTTGCGCGCCGGCATCATCAGCAGCACTCCGAGCAGGAGGCTGACGCCGAGAGCGACCATCTCCCCCACCGCATCGACGACCGGCATGTGACTCAGGTGGAACGCGTGGTACGCGAAGTGCAGCGCTCCGAAGATCGTCCACGCGATGCCGAGCACACGGTAGGCGACCTCGCTGCCCCAGACGAGGCATCCGATGCTCGCCCCGCCCAGCGCGAGGTACATCGCTCCGACATCGCGGATCAGGTGCTCGTTGAACGGCCCGTCGACGGACACCCACGACCCGAGCACCCCGGGGAACGAGTCGTAGAAGGACTGCGGGAAGAAGTACGCCCACACTCCGACGAAGAGGGCGAGCAGGGCTGACAAGGCCGCCGCAGCGGCATGGATTCGTCTCACACAGATTCGACGACGCAGGTCGGTCGAATGTGAGATCGGATGCCGTCAGTCGCCGTCGGCGCCGCCCGCAGAGTCGCCGAGCTCGACCGGGCTCGGCTCCGCCTCGCCGACCACGGCGACGGACGCCCCGCTGACGGCATCCCCTGCACGCAGGCTTGCCGCGTCGAGCGCCCGCTGCAGAGCGAGGTCGATCTCGGACCCGGGCTCGATCGGTGCGTGAGCGTCAGACATGGTGGCCTCCTGGTCAGCACGGTAGCCACGACGGCGCGCGACGTCCAGCACCTGGCCGAGCCTTCGCCCGTGTCTAGCATGGGAGCGATGGCCCAGCAGGCGAAGGTTCGGCTCTTGCCCCGACGGGGAGCACTCCCCCTCCTTCTGGAGCGTGCCCCTCTTCCCTTCGTGCTGGCCACCGGGCTGATCCTCGTAGTCCTCGGTGCCCTGATCGTCACGCGCCCGCTCACCTCGATTCTCCTTCTCGGCGTGTACGTCGCACTCAGCGCGATCGTCGCCGGCGTCGCGGTGATCCTGACCCATCGTGGAACCGGGCGCCTGTGGCCGCGACTGATCGCCGCTGCATGGATCCTCGCGGGTGCGGTGATCCTGCTGACGCTCGACCGAGGGCTCGACCTGCTTCCGCGAGCGCTGGCGATCCTGCTGCTGATCGGCGGCTTGGCCGCGCTCGGCGATGCCGTGCTGGGCGGCAGGCTCAGCGAGCGCGTCCTGGCGGTCGCCTGGGGTGCAAGCCAGATCGTGTTCGGCATCCTGACGCTGTCATGGCCCGACGTGACCGTCCTGCTCGTCGCCGTCGTCTTCGGGGTGCGCACCTTCGTCTACGGGGCCTCCCTGCTGCTGCGGTTCGTGCGCGCGGCGGTGCAGCGCCGGTCGGTCGATGACGCCGTCGCCGTCGGACCGGATGCACCGGAGCAGGTGAGCCGGGCGACGCAGACGTGGTGGGCGGTCGGACGCTGGGCACTCGCCGTCGTGCTCATCGCGACGTCCGCCGGAGCCTGGGCACTCGACGAGTGGCTGAAAGAGGGCGCTCCCGTCGTCGACGGGTTCTACGATCCGCCTGCCACGGTCCCCGACGAGCACGGCCGGCTGATCCGGTCAGACGCCTTCGCCGGCACGGCCCCTCCCGACGCGACGGTCACGCGCATCCTGTACACGACACGCGATGCGCTGGGTACTCCCGCGATCGCGAGCGCCCTGGTGATCGCGCCGAGCGTCGACCGTGCCGGGGCTCGCCCGGTCGTCGCCTGGAACCACGGCACCACGGGCGTCGCGCGGGGCTGCGCGCCGAGCCTTCGCCACGCGTCGGCGACCCACTGGGCGATTCCCGCGGTGAACGACGCCATCGAGCGGGGATGGGTCGTCGTCGCCTCGGACTACTCCGGCCAGGGCGCGCCCGGCGTGTTCCCGTACCTCATCGGCGTCGGCGAGGCGCGATCCTCGCTGGATGCCGTCCTCGCCGCGCGAGAGCTCGAGGGGCTCGCGCTCAGGCCCGACACGGTCGCCTGGGGCCACTCGCAGGGTGGGCACGCGGCGCTGTGGATGTCGCAGATCGCCGAGGACTACGCGCCGACGGTCGACCTGCTCGGGACCGCCGTCCTGGCACCCGTGACCGACCCGCTCACCCTGGCGGAGGAGATCACGGCCCGCGACGCGGGCCCGGAGCTGTCGATACTGATCTCATGGGTGCTCGTGCCGTACGCGGACACCTACCCGGAGGTGGCTCTGGCCCGCTACATCGCGCCCGGCTCGCGCACGATCGTCCGAGAGATGACGCAACGGTGTCCCAGCGAGCCGGGCGTCATGGTGTCGGTCGCCACAGCTCTCGGCGTCTCGGACGACCGGCCGCTGTACATCGGCGATCTGACGGTCGGCCCTCTCGGAGATCGACTGCGACAGAACGCGGTGCAAGGGCCGTTCCCGACTCCCGTGCTCATGACCTGGGGAACCGACGACGAGGTGATTCCCCCACGGCTGCAGCAGGACTTCGTGGACCGGCTCTGCGCGCAGGGTGATCGGGTCCGCTGGGTCGTCTACGGCGGTTACGACCACCTGCGCACGCTTCTCCCGGATTCTCGCTTCCTTCCCCTCCTGATCAACTGGACGGAGGCGCGGCTCCTCGGCCTGGATGAGCCCGACGACGACTGCGGTCGTTACTCGTAGGAGAGACGCACGAAGAGGGCGGGACTCCACCGGCTTCGATCACGGGGAACTAGGCGTCCGGGATGTCCGCTCAGTCACCGGCGCTGCCGGGGAGTTCGTCACGGTCCGGCCGCACCGATGCGGTGTCAACCCGAGGGTCGTTGCGCAGCTGCCGGAAGATGGGCAGCTCGGCAGCGATGATCAGGGAGTCCGGGTACAGGCGAGCGCCCCAGGCCAGCCGCCCTTCGGCATCCCACGCGAACTCGGGAACCCTGCGACCAGCCGCCACATCGCCGGGCTCCAGATCGGCCGCGAAGTAGGCATCGCCGAACACGCGCACGGTGTCTGTGTCAGGCACCTCGCCGTAGCCCACCCAGCGAAGACATCGCAGCGACAGCCCGCCGATCGCGTCGCGCAGCACGCCGGCTGTCACCTCGTCGAGCTCGCCCATGCACGCGGTCAGATTCCGGATGCCGGGATCCTGCTCAGCCAGTCCTCTCGTCGCCTCGAACCAGTTCAGCGACGACGGCTGCTCCTCGATATCGACGTAGCGCGACCAGCGCACGAGGTCGCCGACCTCGTCCATGAATGGCAGGTAGAGCCGCAGCATCGGCAGCGCCCTGTGCGATTCAGGGACGAATTCCCGCGCGGCACGAGGCCTTGATTCCGCCGCGAACCGGGCTCCGTCGCCCATCAGGGCGCGTCGGGCCGCTGACGCCGAGCTCGCGCCACGCCGATCCCGATGAGCACCAGGCCCAGGACCAGCACGATCGGGCCGATGATCGCCCACGTCGGGGATCCGCTCATCGCCGAGCCGCCCAGGACGTTGAGACCCTGCAGGGTCCAGACCAGTCCCATGAGACCCAAGAGGATGCCGCCGACGAGGTACGGCCAGTTTCGCTTCACGCGCCCACCCTAGCCGCGGCACTTCGCGGGCGACAGAGCGCCGGGGTCGGCATCCGGAACACGACCGTGCCCGGGCAAAGAAGAAGCCCCGACCGTTACCACACAGCCGGGGCGAGACGCATGAGAGTGCGCCTATCCCCTTCAGACTACCGCACTTCTGAGCGACGCCCGAATCCGCGCCCGTCGGGCCCACTTCTCAAGCTCGACGACCAGCGGAACGATGAGCGCGAGACCCAGGCAGAACAGCCACTCGTTCCCGGTGAGCGACACCGTGCCGACGAGGCGCTGCAGGAAGCCGATCTCGACGGCGGCGATGGTCAGGATCAGCGGGATGGACAGCCACTTCAGCGCAGGCACGATCGGCGCACCGAGTCCGGACTCGGGGTCGCGGCGCATCACGAGGCCGCTGAAGATCGACCCGAGTGCCGCGATGACGAACGCCATCGTCACGGGGGCGTTCGGCTCGGTCGAGCTGGACTGGTCGGGGTAGAGCAGCAGCGGCACGAGCGAGGTGGCGAAGATGAGGAATCCGTAGACGAACCACATCACGACCGCGCCACGGTTGCTGATGGGCTTCTTCGGGTCGCGCGGGGCCTTCTGCATGATCCCGTCCGGCACCGGGTCGAGCATGATCACGATGACGGGGAAGATCGAGACGAAGAAGTTGAGGAACAGGACCATGATCGGCGTGAGCGGCACGCCGTCGTTGATGTTGAAGATGCTGGCCACCAGGAACAGCAGCACCAGCGAGAACAGCTGCGCCATCTGATATCGGACGTAGCTGACGATCTTCTCGTAGATGGAGCGACCGAGCCGGACCGCCGCCACGAGAGTGCCGAAGTTGTCGTCGACGAGGATCATCTTCCCCGCCTGCTTCGTCACGTCGCTGCCCGAGCCCATCGCGACCCCGATGTCGGCCTGCTTGAGTGCGGCCGCGTCGTTCACGGCATCGCCCGTCATGGCCACGACGGCGCCGTCCTCCTGCATGAGGCGGGCGAGGCGGAGCTTGTCCTCCGGCGTCACGCGACCGAACACGTGCAGGTTCGGCAAGGCCGCCTTCAGCTCGTCGTCGCTCATCGCCTGGATGTCGGCACCGCTGGCCGCGCCGGGACCGAGGCCCAGCTTCGCGCCGATCGCCGCCGCCGTGATCGCGTGGTCGCCCGTGATCATGCGCACTTCGATGCCGGCCTCGAGCGCGATGCGCACCGCCTCTTTCGAGGAGGGCCGCAGCGGGTCGATGATGCCGACGAGGCCGACGAAGATCAGGTCGTGGATCTCGGCCATCGGGTCGGCCGGCGTGGGCGTGCCGGGCGCGAAGCGGCGCACGGCGAACGCGAGCACGCGCAGGCCCTGCTCGGACAGCGAGCGGTTCGCCTCGAGCACGGCATCGCGGTGCTCGGCGATCGGCGCCGGGCCGTCGGCGGTCATCACCTGCGAGCAGCGGTCGAGGACGACATCCGGCCCGCCCTTGACCAGCGCGACCAGGCGCTGAGAACCCTCGTGCGGCACCTGGTGGAAGGTCGCCATGAACTTGTACGCGGAGTCGAACGGCACCTCGGCGGCACGCGGGTACTGCGTGCGGGTCAGCTCGGCGTCGGCGCCCATCTTGGCGGCCAGCACCACGAGCGCCGCCTCGGTCGGGTCGCCGATCACGGCGCCGTCGTTGGATACTGTCGCATCGCTGCAGAGCGTCAGTCCCAGCGCGAGCTGGCTGAAGTCCGGCGTCGGGCTGCCGGCGGCGTGCGTGATCTCGCCGGTCTTCTCGTACCCGGTGCCGCCGACGGTGAACCACTCCCCTGCGAGGTAGAGCGACTCGACCGTCATCTCGTTCATCGTGAGCGTGCCGGTCTTGTCGGAGTTGATCGCGCTCGTCGCACCCAGCGTCTCGACGTCGGTGAGGTTCTTGACCACCGCGTTCTGCTCGGCGAGCTGCCGCGATCCGTACGAGAGCATCGCCTGCACGAACGTCGGCATGCCCGTCGGGATCGCCGAGATCGCCATCGAGATGCCGAGCAGGACGACAGAGGCGACCGGCTGACCGCGCAGCAGGCCGGTGATGATGATGACGGCGACGGCGCCCCACGCGATCCACCCGAGCACGCCGGTGAGCGAGTCGAGCTCGCGCTGCAGCGGCGACTTCGAGGGCTTGACCGCCGACAGCATCGACGCGATCTGGCCCATCTGGGTGCCCATGCCGGTGTCGGTGATGACGACGGAGGCGGTTCCGCGCGTGACGAGTGTGTTCTGGAACACCATGTTCGCCCGGTCGCCGAGCGTCGTCTCGGCGTCGGCGATGGTGCCGGCATCCTTCGCGATCGGTGCACTCTCGCCCGTGAGCGCCGCCTCCTGCGTCTCGAGCGTCGCCGAGCGCAGGATGCGGCCGTCGGCGGGGACGATGTCGCCCGCCTCGAGGTTCACCAGGTCGCCCGGGACCAGGCCGGTCGCGTCGAGCTGCAGCAGCACGCCGCCACGCACCACCTTCGCCTGCGGGATCTGCATCTTCGCGAGGGCGTCGACGGAGGCCTTCGCCTTCATCTCCTGCTTCGCTCCGAGCACGACGTTCAGCACCACGAGGCAGCCCACCAGGATGCCGACGCTGACCTGGTTGATGAAGAGGCTGATGATCGCGACCGCGACCAGCATGACGTTCATCGGGTCGGCGAGCTGGCGCAGCGACACCTGCCAGAGCGACGGCTGCGGCTCGGCCGCGATGGCATTGGGCCCGTGCTCGGCGAGGATCCGGGCGGCCTCGGCGTCGGTCAGGCCGCGCTCGGGGTCGGTGCCGAACGAGGCGAGGACGGCAGCGCCATCCTGGGTGTACCAGGGCTGCGCGCTAGGTGAGGTGGGCGGGGTGGGCGTGGTCTCCACGGTGCTCATGAGCGTGAGGTTACTCCCGGTCGGCTCAGCGCGGGTTGACCCGTCACGCCGAGGAAGCGGATGAAGACGGCGATCCAGCCGAAGATCAGGGCGAACACGATGATCTCGAACGCCGTCAGCGAGAAGTAGCCGACCGCCGGGATGAACAGGATCACCGAGAGGACCGTCGCCGCGAGGAACGCCGCCGATGCCACGAAGTACGTTCTCGGCATCCCTCGGAGAAGCTTCGGTCCGGCGATCAGCAGAACGAGGAACATGACCGCCATGCCGGAAGCCGAGGTGTTGTGCAGGGCGAGGCTGACGTCGACGGGGAAGATGCCGACGCACGAGAGCATGATGCCCATGACGACGAACAGCGCCGGCACGACCTGCTTGCCGCGCGGGTTCGTCAGCACACCCTCGGCGGTCAGCACCTCGAGGTCGTTGGCGATGTAGACGGCGAACGTCGTCACCAGCAGCCCGCCGGCGATGAGCGTGCCGTTGAACACCCAGCTCGAGAGGTCGTCGAACGTCCCGAGCTGGCTGAAGTGCACCTGCCACCACTCGGGATCGGACGTCGTGATCATCGCCGTCAGCGTGCCTATGACGACGAACGCCATGAGCAGCGACGACATGCGCTGCGTCGTCATGCGGGAGACCGACAGATACACGATGTAGGCGGTCATGCCCAGAGTGACCGCCATGAGCACGACAGCCCAGAACGTGATGATCGGCAGTCCGATGAAGCCCAGCGCGAGCAGGCGGTACATCGCGAAGGTGGCGAGGAACGCCAGCGCGGTATGGACGATGACGACGGAGATGGTGTTGACCGTGAACTTCCACGACGGCAGCGTGCGGCGCCACGCCTGGTCGGGATCGCTCCTGGCGCGCCAGTAGCCCGCGATGGATGCCCCGGCCGCCGTCACTCCCGCGCCCGCGGCCGCCCAGACGGCGAAGGGGTCCCCGTCGGCGAACTGCAGGTCGGCTGCGGTGAGCGCCACGATGAGCCCGTAGATCGCGCCCAGGGCGCCCGCACCGAAGGCGAGGTAGATCGCCTCGGACTCGGCGCGCCGCGTCGTGCCGGACTGGTTGCTTTCGACTGCGTCGATCGAGGCCATGGCGCCAGTTTGGCCTCCGGACCCGCCTCGCGCGATCACCCCGCGCGGGTGAAACACGTCTGGCTCGCGGTGGGCGCTAGGCGGTGCCCGCAGCGAGCCGGGCGTCCGCGCGCACGGCGGGCGCGGCATCCGATTCCTCCGTCGCCGCCATGGCGCCGGCGTTGCGCAGGAACAGGATGATCCAGCTGAAGATGACCACGGCTGCGACGAGCTCCGTCGCCGTGAGGTTGTAGTAGCCGACGGCGAAGAGGACGGCCGCCACGGCGACGACCGCGACGAAGACGTAGCCCAGCACGACGAAGACGTGGGGCATCGACGGCACCAGCCGGCGAAGTCCGATCACCATGGCTGCGAACACCAGCCCCATCCCCGTCGCCACGGTGTTGTGGATGGCCAGGAACTCGTCGACGGGGAAGATGCCCACGCACGCGAGGAAGACGCCGATCAGGACGAGTCCGAGGCGGAGCAGTGTGCGGCCACGGACCTCCTGCGGCGTGCGGGTGGGAAGTCCCGCCGTGGCGTAGCGCGCGATGATCGTGACCAGGGCGCCAGCGACGATGAGCGTCAGGTTGAAGGTCATCGCCGACACCTCGTCGGTCATGCCCAGGGCGCTGAGATTGTCCTGCCACCACTGCGGGTCGCTGGCGCTCAGCATGCTCGCGAGCGCACCCGTGACGAGGAACACGGCCAGCACGAGCGACAGCAGCATCGGCGTCAGGCGCACGGACGAGAGGAACACCACGTACGACGTGAGCCCGGCGGCGACGCCCGCCAGCACGGCGCCCGCGAACGGGTAGAGCACGGCGCCCTGGAAGCTCTGCCCGAGAAGGTCGGTCAGTCCGACCCACGCCAGCAGCGCGATGATGCCGTGAGCCAGCGCGAGCGCGGCGACGTCGAACCAGTGGAGCTTCGGCTCGGAGCGACGAGTGGTGCCGTCGAGATCGGTCGGGACGTGGGTGCGGCGGGCGACCAGCAGGCGGCCCAGCACGAAAGCGAGGACGGCGAGGACCGCCGAGGCGATGCCGGCGAACTCACCTACCGAGCCCGTGCCCGCGATCGCCAGGTCGTGGCCCCAGAACATCAGCAGAGCCACCGGGAAGGCGAGGACGAACGCCGCCGCGCCGACGAGCAGCGCCGCCGACTCTATCGATGCGACGGTGGCGATGGGATGCCGCAGCACCCGCGAGAAGGACGCTTCGGTCATGCGGCTCAGGATGCCAGCGGAGTCCGGTGGTGTCCATTCGCCGCGCGGCGGTGCTCCTGTGGTGCGCACCGCATCGGTGGTAGCGTGCGGCGAAATAGCAGCCGTGCCATGCGCGGAGCAGAGCATCGCCCCACGTCATGACCTCCGATTGCCCCTCGCAGCAGTATCGACCGAAGGAGTGTGTGCCATGACCACCCCCGCACAACGAACCGGATGGACCGGCTGGGTCGTCTTCGCCGGCGTCATCCTGGTGACCAACGGCTTCTTCAACATCATCCAAGGCCTCATAGCCGTCATCGGGCCCGACACCTACTACGTCGCGGCCGCGGGTTCGCTGTGGCTGATGGACGTCAACGGATGGGGATGGTGGAGCATCATCATCGGCGCACTGACGGTCCTCACCGGCGCGGCCCTCCTCGCAGGCCAGACCTGGGCGCGCGTGGTCGCCGTCATCATCGCGATCTTCAGCGCGATCAGCCAGATGATCCTTCTCCCCGCGCAGCCGTGGTGGGCGCTCATCGTGATCGCCCTGGATGTGCTCGTGATCTACGCGGTCACCGTTCACGGCCGCGAGATGCGCGACCTCGACCCCGTCGTCAAGCAGCGCTGATCCACCGGAAGGGCCGGGTCTTCGGACCCGGCCCTTCTGTATGCGACGCCACCGCTTTTCGGTTGCCGGAGGGTTGGCACTCTCTATGGTCGAGTGCTAATCTAGACTTAGTTGAGTCACCACGACTCAAGTCTTGGATCGCGTGCCCGAGACCCTTCTTCGGGCAAGAACAGAAGGAGATGATCATGGCCAGCTACGACCCGTTCCGTGACTTCGACCGTCTCGCGTCGTCGCTTCTCGAGACACGACGTGGCCCCCGCCGCATGCCGATGGACCTCTACCGCGACGGCGACCACTACGTGCTCAACGCCGACCTGCCGGGCATCGACCCCGGCTCGGTCGACATCGACGTCGACGGCCAGCTGCTCACGATCCGCGCCGAGCGCACGCTCACCTCGGGTGAGGGCGTCAAGTGGATCACGCGCGAGCGCGAGACCGCGACGTTCGTGCGCCAGCTCAACCTCGGCCAGGGCATCGACACCGAGCGCATCAGCGCCTCGTACGACAACGGCGTGCTGTCGGTGACGATCCCCGTCAGCGAGAAGGCGAAGCCGCGTCGCATCGAGGTGTCGTCGGGATCGAGCTCGTCGACCATCCAGGCCCACGAGTCCGACGCGCCTCAGCCGATCGAGCAGTAAGCCGGATCCAGCGAAAACCCGATCGAGCGGAACCGCAGGAAGAGTGCCGGATGCCTCAGCCGAGGCATCCTGCACTCTTCTTTGCGCTTCGGCCCGGCGCGCTCAGGCGATGGTGTTGCCGCAGATGCCGCAGATGCCGGTCGAGGGGACCTCGACCCAGCAGTCCGGGCAGACGGCGCGCGGCCGGTCTTCGACCGACGTGGGGCGACGCGGGGCGATGATCCGACGCTCGGCGCGGGCCGCGGCGGCGCGTGTCGGCGCGGCGACGGGAGCGACCTTGATGGCCGGCAGGTGGGTCTGGCAGTAGAACCGCACGTACCCGCCGTGCTGCTTGGGGTGCTTGTGCTTGACCGCCCACAGCTCGGTGCGCTCCAGCGGCTCGGAGTCACCGCCGCAGACCGAGCACCGCGTCGCCTCACCCGGAGAGACGTCGGCGACGAGGGTGGGCGACTCGAACGCGAGATCGTCACGCCAGTCGGAAGATGAAACGACCTTCATGGCTGTCCCTTTCTCTGACCCTCCGGCGGCGCACGACAGAAGGTGCGCAACGACGAGGGGACTCCTCGACGATACCCGCATCTGCTGAACGCCGGGTGCACGAGCGGATGCCGCGGCCTGAAGCAGCCGGGGCGATCAGCGGAAGTCGCGGGACTGATGCTGCACCCCCACCCTCAGATCCTCGAACCTGTCGGCGAGGAGGTTGGTGACGCCCTCGACCGAGCGCTCCAGCATCCCGCGCACGATCAGCGCCGGAGCATCGCGGACCACGCGCCGATACCGGTTCCACACCCCCACCGTGCAGATGACGTTGACGAGTCCGTGCTCGTCCTCGAGATTGATGAACGTGACCCCGGATGCCGTGGCCGGCCGCTGCCGGTGCGTCACCAGTCCGGCGACCTCGATGCGACGACCGGCGTCATGCGTGCGCAGCTCTCGCGAGGTCAGCACGCCGCGGGCGTCGAGTCCGGAGCGGTAGTGCGTCATCGGATGGTCGTCGGTCGAGACCCCCGTCGCCCACAGGTCGGCCGCGAGCCGCTCGTAGCTGGTGGGGTCGGTGAACAGCGGCGGCTGCACCGAGACGAGCGAGTCGGGCAGGAACTCGGGGCGGTCCAGCGCCGCCGAGCCCGCCAGCCAGATCGCCTCGCGCCGCGTGTGCCCGAGGCACTCGAACGCCCCCGCCGTGGCGAGCGCCTCGAGCTGGGCGGCGGTCAGGCTGGTGCGACGGACGAGGTCGCGCAGATCGCGGAACTCCCCCTCGGCCTCGCGGGCGGCGACGATGCGCTCGGCGACCTTGGCGCCGATCCCCTTGATCGCCGCGAGACCGAGCCGCACCGCGAAGCGCCCGTCGCGCCGGTGCGCCGCCGACTCGTCCGGCGCGTGCAGGTCGAACAGTCCCACCGGCGGCTGGTGGCGGTGGGTGCACGAGTCGAGCCCGGTCGGTTCGGCGCGTTTCGTCTCGTCGCTTCGCTCCTCGCTCAACGACCGGGAAGCGTCGGTCGTTGAGCGAGCGGAGCGAGACGAAACGCCTTCCGCGACCGGTTCGAGCAGGGCCTCGACGCCCGAGAGGTGCAGGTCGGGGCGCCGCACCTCGACGCCGTGCCGGCGCGCATCCGATACGAGCGTCGCGGGTGAGTAGAAGCCCATCGGCTGCGCCCGCAGCAGCCCGGCCAGGAACGCCGCCGGATAGTGCAGCTTGATCCACGAGCTCGCGTACACGAGCAGCCCGAACGACAGCGAGTGCGACTCGGCGAACCCGAAGTTCGCGAACGCCTGGATCTTCGCGTAGATGGCGTCTGCGGCATCCCCCACCAGATCGTTCTCGGCCATGCCGGCGTACAGCTTCTCTTTCAGCGAGTCGATGCGTTCGACCCCGCGTTTGGAGCCCATCGCCCGCCGCAGCAGGTCGGCGTCCTCGCCGGTGAGACCGCCGACGGCCATGCCCATCTGCATGAGCTGCTCTTGGAACACCGGGATGCCGAGGGTCCGCTCGAGCACGGGCTTCAGCTTGGGGTGGGCGTAGGTGACCTCCTCGAGCCCGAGCTTTCGCTTGACGAACGGGTGCACCGCACCGCCCTGGATCGGACCCGGCCGGATCAGCGCGATCTCGATCACCAGGTCGTAGAACCGGCGCGGCTGCAGTCGGGGCAGCAGCCCCATCTGCGCGCGGGACTCGACCTGGAACACCCCGATCGAATCGGCCCGGCACAGCATGTCGTAGACCGCCTTCTCCTCCTTCGGCAGGGTCGCGAGCTCCCAGTCCTCGCCCGTCGAGCCGCGGATCATGTCGAAGCAGTACTGCAGGGCCGCCAGCATCCCGAGCCCCAGCAGGTCGAACTTCACCAGCCCCATCCAGGCGGCGTCGTCTTTGTCCCACTGGATCACCGTGCGGTTCTCCATGCGGGCGTGCTCGATGGGCACGACCTCGCCCACGGGCCGGTCGGTGAGCACCATCCCGCCGGAGTGGATGCCGAGATGACGCGGCGCCTTCAGCAGCTCGCCCGCGAACTCGAGCACCTGATCGGGGATGTCGTGGCCCGGCCCGGTCTCGAGGTGCGCGCCCCATCCCTCGACCTGCTTCGACCAGGCATCCTGCTGCCCGGGCGAGTGCCCGAGCGCCTTCGCCATGTCGCGCACCGCATTCTTCGGCCGGTACTGGATGACGTTCGCGACCTGCGCGGCGCGCTCGCGCCCGTACTTCGCGTAGACCCACTGGATGATCTCCTCGCGCCGGTCCGAGTCGAAGTCGACGTCGATGTCGGGCTCCTCCTCGCGCAGGCTCGACAGGAACCGCTCGAACGGCAGGTCGTAGGCGATCGCGTCCACCGCCGTGATGTCGAGCAGATAGCAGATCGCACTGTTGGCCGCGGAGCCGCGGCCCTGGCACAGGATGCCGCGGCGCCGCGCCTCTTGCACGATGCCGTGGACGATCAGGAAGTAGCCCGGGAAGTCCTTCAGCTCGATGACCCCGAGCTCCTTCTCGATGCGCGCCCGGTTCTCGGGCGTCAGGTCGGGGTACTTGCGGGGCACGGCCTCCCACACCAGGTGCCGCAGCCACGACATCGGCGTGTGCCCCTCGGGCACCTCCTGCTTGGGCAGCGCGGGCTTGGCACGGCGCAGCGGGAAGGCGAGCTCGTCGGCGAGGGTCACCGTGCGGGCCACGGCATCGGGATGCCGCACGAACCGCTCCGCCATCTCGGCGCCCGAGCGCAGGTGCGCGCCGGCGTGCGAGGGCAGCCAGCCGTCGAGCTCGTCGAGCCCTCGGTTCGCGCGCACGGCCGCGACCGCCGCCGCCAGCAGCTGCCGCTTCGGCACGGCGTAGTGCACGTTGTTGGTCGCCAGCAGGGGCAGGCGACGCTCGCGCGCGAGCCCGGCGAGTACGTCGTTGTCGCGGGTGTCGAGCGGATTTCCGTGATCGATGAGCTCGACGTGCACGGCATCCCGCCCGAACAGCGCCACGAGCCGGTCGAGCTCACGGGCCGCGGCATCCGATCCCCCGTCGGCGAGCGCGCGGCGGACCGCCCCCTTGCGGCATCCGGTGAGCACCGCCCACTCCCCCGCGGCCTGCGCGGCGAGCTCGTCGAGGTCGTAGACCGGCCGCCCCTTCTCGGCCCCGGCGAGCTGTGCGTGGGTGAGGGCGGCTGCGAGGCGGTGGTAGCCGGACTCGCCGCGCGCGAGCACCAACAGGTGCGCGCCGGCCGGATCGGGCTCGCCGTTCTGCGGCTTCGGCAGCTCGAGCGACAGCTCGGCCCCGAACACGGTCTTCAATTGCAGCGCCTCGGCGGCCTCGGCGAAGCGCACGATGCCGTAGAAGCCGTCGTGGTCGGTGATCGCGAGCGCATGCAGCCCGAGCCGCTCGGCCTCTTCGGCGAGCTCTTCGGGCGAGGATGCCCCGTCGAGGAACGAGAACGACGAGTGGGCGTGCAGCTCGGCGTATGGGATCGCCTCAGCCGGGCGCTCGATGCCCGGCGGGACATAGGGTCCGCGCTTGCGCGACCACGCCGGGCTGTCGCCGCCGTCCGCGCCCGCGGGAGGGCCGCCGGGCCGGCGCCGGTCGCTGAGCACCCGCTCGATCTCGGACCACGGTACGGAGGGATTGTCGAAGCCCATCAGGAGCCCCCCGACCGTTCGAGGCGTTTCGTCTCGTCGCTGCGCTCCTCGCTCAACGACCGGGTGTGCTCAGTCATAGACGGCCTCCGCGGTCCAGGCGTCGCCCTCGCACACGAGCAGCCACGCCCCGCCGTCGGCGTCGACGACCTGGAACCGGTGCGCCACCCGCGAGCGCACGGCATCCCACGCCCGCTCGACCACCGGCCACGGTCCTGCCCACGCCTCGATGACGCGCCGGCGCCCGCTCTCGATGAGCACCGCCGGCACCGCCGAAACGCTGCCCCGCTCGTCGACGTCGATCAGCTCGCCCCCGAGCGCCCGCACGTCGACCGGGATCGGCTCGGCGAACACCGTCGCCGGCAGCGGATCGGGCAGGCTGCCCGGCCACGGCCTGGCCCGCTGCGCCGCCAGTCCGTCTGGCCCCTTCTCGTGCCTGTCCCCCCAGGGCACGAGCACCTGCCGCTCGGCGAGCCATCGCCCGCCTCCGATCGCCGGCGTCAGCACCCCGCGATGCCCCAGCATCGCCTGCACGCGCGAGAGCGCATGGTGCACCCGCTCCTCCGGCCCGCCGCCGAAGATCGCCGGCGCGTGATGGGATGCCGCATCCACCGCCTCCGGCGAGATCCGCACGACCGCGACGCCGCTGCGCAGCCCCTCGGCTTCCTCAGCGAGCTGCCACCGCACCCGGTCGACGATCGCGGCCGCGTCGAAGGACCCCGGATGCAGCCACACCCGCTCGCTGCGCTCACCCCGGTCTCCGATGAGCTCTACGCGCAGCTCGGTGCACACGAGGTCGATCGCGCCGAGGCCCGCGATGAAGTCGTCGGCGGTGACGCGCATGCCGAACGCGACCTGGTCGGCGATCTCGAGCGGCGGCTCGAACGCGATCTCGCGCTGCAACTCGGGCGGCGGGACGCGGGGTTCGACAGGACTCGAGTCGCGTCCGGCCGAGAGGGCGTGCAGCCGGATGCCGCGCTCTCCGAACCTCTCGCGCACCCGGTCGGGCTCCATCGCCGCGAAGGCGCCGAGCGTCTGCACACCGAGCCGGGCGAGCAGGCCGACGAGATCGGCCGAGGCCGCGGGTGAGCCGGTCGAGCGTGCCCGGCCCTGGCCGCCCGCCTGCGCCCTGCCGCCCGACCCGCCGCCGATGCCGAGCGAGGACGCGTCGAGCACGGCCACCGACAGCGGCGCCAGGAACCCCGCCGCCCCTCCCGCCGGGACGGCGAACACGGGCTCGGCCGCCGTGGATCCGGCCTTCGCCGCCTGCTCGGCGGTGAAGGGACCGTCGGCGATCCCGGCGCGGACGTCGTCGAGCCCGAGATCGCGCAGCGTCTCGAGCAGCATGCGCGCCGCCTCGATCTCGCCGCCGTAGTAGCGGGCCGGGCCCTTGGCGCGCAGCGCGCACAGCCCGGGCCGCACGAGCTGGACGCCGGGAGCGCGCTCCTCGATACTGGCCACCACGGGTGCGAAGGCCCGGTGGTCGCGCGCCGGGTCTGCCTGGACCACGGTGAGCTTCGGGCAGTGCGCCTGGGCATCGCGCCGACGCTGCCCCCGCCGGACGCCCTCGGCCCGCGCCGAGGCCGAGCACGCCGCGACGAGGTTGCGCTCGAGCACCGCGACCGGCCGTGCCGGGTCAGGAGGCAGGCCGCCGTGCCCCTCGCGGACGAGAGCGGTGACCGGCCAGTCGGGGAACCACAGCACGAGGCTGCGGACCGGGGGCTGCCCGGCCATCTCAGCCGACCGCCCGGGCTTCGAGCGGGACGAAGCGCTCGTCGTCGACGGAGCGCAGCGGCTCTCTGGTGCGCAGCGGCTCGGAGGCCGCCGAGACGTGGCCCGCGGCATCCGGAAGCAGCACCCGCGCACGGCGCACCCGAGGCCACCGCCTGCTCGACGAGGTGAGCGTGAGCTCTCGCTCGGCGAGATAGCCGTGGCCGCGGCCGACGCCCGACCACACCGGCTCGGCGACCTCGATCATCGCCTCTGCCTGCGGCCACGGCCCCTGCACCAGCAGCACGGCGCCCCGGTCACGCAATCGTGCCGCCAGCCGCGCGACCTCGCCGTCGGGCGCACGACCCGAAGGGCGCACCGCCACCACGGGCAGCACCTCGGCGATCGTCGCGGTGACCGCGAGCCACCGAGGACCGGGGTCGGGCACGAGCACGAGCCGCGAGAGATCGACACCCAGCCCCTCGGCCGCTTCGACCCCGAGCCGGGGCAGGCCGACGACCCCGCACCACGAGCCGGACTGCGACGGCTGAGCCAGCAGCGCCAGCAGCAGCGAGGTCGACCGCGGCACCGAGTACGCCGCACCCGGGCGGAGTCCGCCGCCGGGCAGGAGCTCAGCCAGTGCGGAGTGCACGGGCA
Organism: Microbacterium sp. Root166; assembly: GCF_001427145.1. GTDB lineage: Bacteria > Actinomycetota > Actinomycetes > Actinomycetales > Microbacteriaceae > Microbacterium. Next base: position 288,827 of record NZ_LMGL01000003.1, on the reverse strand, counting down.
GCACCGGGGCGTCGAGCCGGCGCCCCTGCACCCGCTCGACCTGAGCCCGCAGCTGCGCCACCGTGCTGACCGGGGCCGCATTGACCGGGCTCACCGGGCTCATCGCCGCCGGACCGTGTCCGGAGTCGATCCACTCTTGCGCCGTGGGCTGCACGCTCGCCCTCATTCCCCCAGACTAGAACATCTGTTCTAGCTTTTCCATCCGAGGGACCGAGATTAGCGCCGGGTTCCGACAGTTATGTTCGAGGGTTGCAACCCCGGTCGCGGCATCCGAAATCCGGAGAGCAGCCGGAGCGGGCTCAGCCGACGAGCGAGGCGGTCGTCGCGATGCGCGCGAAGCCGCCGGCCTGAAGGTCGAGCGCCGTGGTCAGCATGAGCTCCTCGGCCGTGCGGGTCACTTCGCCGACCCCCGGCACGTCCGTGCTGAGGTCGAACGTGCGGGTGGCGTCGAGGACGACCGTCACGTCGTAGCCGAGATTGCCCGCCATGCGGGCGGTGGTCTCGACGCACATGTTGGTCTGGATGCCGCACACCACCAGCTCGCCGATCCCCTGCTCGCCGAGCCAGGCGTGCAGGTCGGGGTCCCCGTAGAACGCCGAGTTCACGCTCTTGCCGATCAGCAGCGCCGGCTCGATCGCCGCGACGGCGTCGACGAGCGCGTTGCCCGGACTGTCCGGATGCAGCGGCGAACCGGGCGAGACGGAGTCGTGGTGCACGACCACGACCGGCTCCCCCGACCGCTGCCAGGCCGCCGCGAGCGCGGCGACGTTCTGCTCGCACGCGGGGTTGGTGGTCGGCCCCCAGAAGTCGAGGTCGTCGAAGGCACGCTGCATGTCGATCACGACAAGGGCTCGGGTCATACCCTCATCCCACCATGCGGCAGGCCGTATGCGGGCCTCAGGCGGCGAGTTCCAGGTACGGCTCCCACCGCGGATCGGTGCGCTCGGTGCCGCGCACCGTCCACTGCCCGCCGCGCGGCGGGTGCGGGATGAAGCGCAGGTTCCAGTTCATCTCCTGCGGAGTCCGGTCGCCCTTGACGTTGTTGCAGCGCAGGCAGCACGCGACGAGGTTCTCCCACGAGTCCATCCCGCCGCGCGAGCGCGGCAGCACGTGGTCGATCGTCGAGGCCGCCGCGCCGCAGTACGCGCAGCGATGCGCATCCCGGCGGAGCACCCCGCGTCTGGTGACCGGCACGCGGCGCCCACCCGGCACCCGCACATAGCGGGTGAGGATGATCACCGCCGGACGTTCATAGGCACATCGCGTGCCCCAGACCGGGTCGCCATCGGTGTGCTCGATGACGGTTGCCTTGTCGTTCATCACGAGCACGAGCGCCCGTTTGAACGACACGACGGCAAGCGGTTCGTACCCCGCGTTCAGCACCAGAGTGCGCATTGATCATCCTCTCGAATGGCCGGGACGGCTTCTCGGTTATTCGACTTGCGCGGCGATCAAGGAGCGCAGGGGCATGAAAAAAGGCGCTGTCTTATAGACAGCGCCTTGGCGCAGCGGCAGAGCCGCGGCATCCACTCGTGCAATGCCGAAGGACGTGGCGTCCGAGCGCATCCGTGGTTCGGATGCGTGGTGTGCGGTCCATCGACTCCCTCCGCTTCTCTCAGCGTCGGGTTTCAGGCTAACGCACGCACACGCGACGAGGGCGGCGGCGGAACGTGAACGTCCGGTGGCGTGTCGGCGGACGAACGACTCCCCCCGCCGCCGAAGCGCCGAGGGGAGTCGAGGAAGCAGTGCGCCGCAGCTAGCCGGCGTTCATCTGAAGCCACGCCCACGGGTCGACGACCGAGCCGTTGATGTGCACCTCGAAGTGCAGGTGGTTGGCGGTGGAGCTGCCGGTGCTGCCGACGAAGCCGATCAGCTGGCCGGCCTCGACCGTCTGTCCGGCGACGACCTGACGGCTGCCGTAGGTCATGTGGCCGTAGAGCGTGTTGACCCGCTGGCCGCCGATGACGTGGTCGATCGTGACGGCGACGCCGTAGCCGCCGTAGCTCTCCTGCGAGATCTTCACGACGCCCGCAGCAGCCGCGTACAGCGGCGTGCCGCCGGGTGCGAGAAGGTCGACGCCCTGGTGATAGCCGGAGTCGCCCAGGCCGCGGCCCTTGGTGAAGTTCAGGATCGGCCAGCGCACCTCGCCGGTGCCCGGCGACGTCAGCTGGATGTTCGTCCCCACGGACGACGCGGAGGCCGTCCGGGCGAACTGGCGTGCGCGTTCGGCGGCCGCCTCGGCCGCCTTCTTCTTCTCGATCTCCTCAGCCGTGGTGGCCGAGTAGCTCTCACGCGTGATCTGGGTCGCCGTCGCGTCGGAGGCGACGACCAGCGACTGCGCGTCGTCGACGGCCATCTGCTGGAGGGTCACGGTCTCTTCGGCCGTGCGCCCGGCGGCGAACGCCGGGAGTGCGACGGTGGCGACGAGGCCGCCCACCATCGACAGGATCACCAGGCTCCGCAGCGGCTTCGCGATGCGATTGGGCCGTTTCGGTGACGCGGATGCCGCGGGACGGGTCGTCTTGACGACAGCGGGAGCGGCGACCTTGGGTCGGCGTTCCACGGTCTTGCGCGCGCGGGTGCGACGGGTCGGACTCGTCGCGTCGTTCTCGGGCTCGCTCGCGAGCGAATCGATCTGTTCAGCCAAACTATCCTCCGGCGCCTCTACGCCGTCGGCGCTGGCTCGTCGGCATTCAGTGTCGGGGCACGATATGCGGGCTTCACCGCGCAGACGACGAGCCAGGGAGGCAATCCGCGCGGGGTCCGTGGGCGGGCTTCTCGCCTAGTGGACTTTCCGAGGCTACCCGAAGGTAACGAATATGTCACGCTGGCGCCCTGGTAGTTCCCTGGATCGACGCTCCACGGACGCCGGGCGCGGCATCCGCTCCGGAGAAGATCAGCGCCGTTCGTCGACCAGGAAGATGTGCGATGCGACCTCGACGGGAAGCTCCAGGCCCTCGTCGCTGCCGTCCATCTGGACCAGCACGTAGCCCTCGTTGTAGCGGTAGTCGCCGCGCGCGCCGGGAAGGACGCCCGCGCCCTTGAGCTGCTGAAGCAGCTCGGGGTCGACCTGCACGGGCTCGGCCAGCCGGCGCACAGTGCCGCTGATCGGCTCGCCCGCCTCGTTGAGTCGCCGCACGAGTCCGACCACGCCCTGCTCGAAGCCCTTGGCCGGCACGTCGCCGAGCTGGTCGAGACCGGGGATCGGGTTGCCGTAGGGCGATTCGGTGGGGTGCCCGAGCAGCTCGACGAGACGGCGCTCGACCTGCTCGCTCATGACGTGCTCCCAGCGGCAGGCCTCTTCGTGCACGTAGGCCCAGTCCAGTCCGATGACGTCGGACAGCAGGCGCTCCGCAAGACGGTGCTTGCGCATCACGTCGACGGCCTTCTGCCGCCCCGCGTCGGTGAGCTCGAGACTGCGGTCTTCCGAGACGACGACGAGGCCGTCGCGCTCCATGCGGCCGACCGTCTGCGACACCGTCGGGCCGGAGTGGCCGAGGCGCTCCGAGATGCGGGCGCGCAGCGGGATGATGTTCTCCTCCTCGAGCTCGAGGATGGTGCGCAGATACATTTCTGTGGTGTCGATCAGGTCGGTCATCTCGCGGTGTCCTCGGTGCTCAGGAAGGTAAGGACAGCCTATCTACCACCGACGACGCTGGAGGCCGGGCGCGTTTCTCCCGCGCTCCGCAGGACAATGGGCCTTCCACAGGACGTTCGGCCGCGATTTCTCCTGCGGAAGGGCGGATCTCCTGTGGAAGGCGCGGCGCTCAAGCCGCGCGATGCAGGCCCTGGGCGACGGCGCGCATGATCACGTCCTGAACCTCGTGCCAGCGCTCGACCACCTGTGCGTAGGTGACGCGGATCACGTGAAATCCCAGGAGCGTCAGTGCCGCATCGTGCGCGACATCCTCCGCGCGCTGCCGGCCGACGTGGTGTCCGCCGTCCACCTGCAGCACGAACCGGTCGCCGATCAGGAAGTCCACGCGGTGCCCGCTGATCCAGATCTGGGTCCGGATCGGCACGTGCAGCCACGCCAGCCGCACCAGAACGAACGTCTCGAGACCCGAGTCGGAGAACTGGGAGGCCTCCTCGACGAGTCGCCGCGCCGGCGGCCGCAGGGGCAGTCTCTTGAGCTCCTCCTTGGCCACCAGCCCGCGATTGAGCGCGGAATCCCACACGGCACGTGCCGCCTCATAGGGCTGACAGGCCGCAATGAGAACAAGGGTGTTCAGGATGCCGTCCTCCAGCTGACCGGGAGCGCGTTGGACCGGCGGCACACTCCAGTGCACCTTGGCCCGGGGCAGCTCGAGCCGAGAAGCCGACGGCGGCGCACCGACATGCGGTACATCGTGGTCGAGGACCCACAAGTCGAGCCGCGTGGCGCGCGTGACGCACGTCAGCACGACACCAGCCCGGGCGGCCGAAACCAGCATCGGGTCGGCATCGGGCAGTGCCACCCACCCCCGTCGCGGGGCGATCACTCTCGCGTTCGCGACGGCGGCCGCGATCGCGTGCCTGCTGAAACCGGCATCCGTGAGCGCGGCGGTGCGCACGACCCCGCCGCGGGCCGAGATCGCCCTGAGTAGTTCCTTCACGCAGCAATGCTCGGGCTTCTCGTGCTCCCCACGCACGGTGTTCGCGGGTCGCTGGACAACGCGGAGGCATCACCCCGCGGGGAGGAGCCCGCGTTGCACAGGAGGACGGAGCTTCCACAGGACATCCGCCGCGGCATCCTCCTGTAGAAGCGCGATTCTCCTGTCGAGCGCCGAGGGCGGCGGTGCCGCGCGCGTCCCGGGCGTCCGGGCACGCAGGCACGCGCCACGCGGGGAGGAGCCCGCGTTGCACAGGAGAACGGGGCTTCCACAGGACATCGGCCGCGGCATCCTCCTGTAGAAGCGCGGTTCTCCTGTCGAACGCGATGTGTACGCCGGGTCAAGGTGACGCGTCATGACGCGTCACGCGGCAGGGGGCACCGGCGGCCGCGACTCTAGAATCGAGCCATGTCCCACGTGACCCTGCCCCGCGAGATCCTGCCTGCCGACGGACGCTTCGGATGCGGCCCCGCCAAGGTGCGTTCCGAGCACCTCCAGGCCCTCGCCGGCCCGGGATCGGTGCTCCTGGGCACGTCGCACCGCCAGGCGCCCGTCAAGGACCTCGTCGGCCAGGTGCGCGCCGGCCTCTCGGAGCTCTTCCGCCTCCCCACCGGCTATGAGGTCATCCTCGGCAACGGCGGGTCGACCGCATTCTGGGATGCCGCGGCCTTCGGCCTGATCGAGCGCCGGTCGCAGAACCTGGTGTTCGGCGAGTTCGGCGGTAAGTTCGCGTCCGCGGCGAAGGCGCCGTGGCTCGAGGCGCCCGACGTGCGCGAGGTCTCCGCGGGCACCCGCACCGTCTCCGAGGCCGTGTCGGGCGTCGACGTGTACGCGTGGCCGCACAACGAGACCTCCACGGGAGTCTCGGCGCCCGTCGAGCGCATCACCGGGGACGACGGCGCCCTCACCGTGATCGACGCCACCAGCGCCGCGGGCGGGATCGACTTCTCGATCCACCAGGCCGACGTGTACTACTTCGCGCCGCAGAAGAACCTCGGCTCGGACGGCGGGCTGTGGTTCGCGCTCGTCTCCCCGGCGGCGATCGAGCGCATCGAGCGCATCGCCGCGTCGGGACGCTACATCCCCGAGTTCCTCAGCCTGAAGAACGCGCTCGACAACTCGCGCCTGAACCAGACGCTCAACACGCCCGCGCTGACCACGCTGTTCCTCCTGGACCAGCAGCTCGACTGGATCCGCGGCAACGGCGGACTGCAGTGGGCCGACGCCCGCACGCGCGAGTCGTCGCAGGCGCTGTACGACTGGGCCGAGGCATCCGCCTTCGCCACGCCCTTCGTCGCCGACCCGGCCGACCGCTCCCCCGTCGTGGTCACGATCGACTTCGACGACTCGGTCGATGCCGCCGCGGTCGCCAAGAGCCTGCGCGCCAACGGCATCGTCGACACCGAGCCCTACCGCAAGCTCGGGCGCAACCAGCTGCGCGTCGCGACCTTCGTCTCGATCGACCCCGACGACGTGCGCCAGCTGATCAAAAGCATCGACTACACGGTCGAGAACCTCTGACGCGTTTCGTCAGTCTGACGCCGGGCTCAGAGCGGTGAAGGCGAGGGCTCGAGCACCGAGGTGACGATCGCCTCGATCGCGAACTCGGACGCGCGTCCGAGGTCGAGCGCGGTCGGGTCGAGCAGCCACTGCACCTGCAGCCCGTCCATGACGGCGAGGATGCTCGTCGAGGCATATGCCACCGTCTCGGGCTCTCGGATGCCGCGCTCGGCGCACGCGACGGCGAAGGCGTGCGCGACTTCGCCCCGCAGGGTCTCGTACCGCTTCTGGAAGAAGTCGCGGCCCGGGTGGTCGTGAGTCACGGACTCGGCCGAGAGCACGGCGTAGGCCTGCACGATGCCCGGTCGCTCGGCGTTCGCGAACGCGGTGCGCACGAGGTGGCGGAACAGGTCCATGCCGTCGGGGATGTGCTTCTCCTCGAGGTCTGCCACATCGGTTTCATCACGATGCTTGAGCACTTCGAGCAGCAGCGCATCCTTGGATCCGAAGTGATGCAGAATCCCTGCGTGGGTCATGCCGACCTGGTCGGCGATCTCCTGGAGCGTGCCGCCGGTGAATCCTCTGGCCCCGAATATCTCGGACGCGGCATCGAGGATGTCGCGCCGGCGCGCGAGAGTCTCGGGTCGCGAACGCGGCTGTCTGCGCTGCTCGGTCACTGGCTTGCGCCCCCTCACTCGTACGGCGGATCAGAGTCTACGCACGAGCCGGACACGGTCGCGGCAGGACTCGGTTGCAATACTTACTTACTAGCTTGTAAGGTAACTCCGCAATCACCCCCACGACGTTGTGGTGACTCACGTGAGTACGCCGACGTCACATCACGAAGGAGAAGCAATGAGGCTTAGGTCTTCCCTGGTCGCCGTCGGCATCGCCTCGGCGATCGTGCTGACCGGCTGCACCGCCGGCGGCTCGAACTCCGGCAATGCCGAAGGTGCGGCGCTCACGATCGCGAAGCCGGACGGTGCGATCACCACCGAGTCGAACAACCCGTACCTGGGCGACTCGTCGGCTTCGAAGTACGCCTACGGAAAAGTCATCTTCGAGTCCCTCGCCCTCGTCAACCCGACGGGCGACCTCGGCACCACGCCGTGGCTGGCCGAGTCGGTGGAGTGGAACGAGGACTACACGCAGCTCACGGCCGTGGCGCGCGACGGCGTCACCTGGAGCGACGGCGAGGAGTTCACCGCCGACGACATCGCGTTCTCCTTCAACCAGGTGCTCGACGGCAAGCTGAACGACACCAACGCGCTCGATCTGAAGAGCGTGAGCGTCGACGGGAACACCGTCACCATCGACTTCAACAGCTCGAAGTTCACGCAGCAGTCCCGCGTGCTGCACTTCCAGATCGTGCCCGAGCACATCTGGAAGGACATCGAGGACCCGAACACCGACCCCGTGACCGGTGAGGGCCAGGCCGTCGGCACCGGTCCGTACGTGCTCGACTCGTGGACGACGGAGTCGGTCACCCTCACGGCGAACCCCGATTACTGGGGTGGCGACCTGGCGGTGCCCGAGCTGCACTACGTCTCGTACGGCGACAACGCCGCCCTGACCACCGCGCTCGCGACGGGCGAGGCCGACTGGGCACAGGCGTTCATCCCGCAGATCGAGGACAGCTACCTCTCGGCCGACCCCGACAACAAGTTCCTCGTCTCGCCGACCGCGGGCGCCGGCACGCTGTTCATGAACCTGCAGACCAAGCCGTTCAACGACCCGGCCCTGCGCGAGGCCCTCGCGTGGACCATCGACCGTCAGGCCTACGTCGACATCGCCCGCGAAGGCGCCAGCGAGGTGGTCTGGAGCGTGACCGGCCTCGGCGCTCTGCTCGAGGACGAGATCCTCCCCGAGTACGCCGGCCAGGAGTACTCCGTCGACGTCGAGAAGGCCCGCCAGATCCTCACCGACGCCGGCTACACGTGGTCGGGCGAGAGCCTGGTCGACCCCGACGGCGAAGCCGTCTCGTTCTCGATCTCGGTCCCCGCGGGCTGGAGCGACTGGAACACCGAGCAGGCGCTCATCGCCGAAGAGCTGAAGGAGGGCCTCGGCATCGAGGTCAACGTCGACCAGCCCGACTGGGGCGGCTGGGATGCCGCACGCCAGGAAGGCACCTTCCAGGCGATCATCCACTGGCTCGAGGACACCGGCAACGCGTACGGCCTGTACACGTCGACGATGGACCCCAAGTGGATCGTCGACGACAAGGCGCAGTTCAACTTCGGCCGCTTCGATGACCCCGCCGTCACCGACGCGCTGAACACCTACGCGAACGCCTCGTCCGAGGACGAGCGCGCATCCGCCCTCGCGGTCATGCAGACGGCCTTCGTCGAGAACGTGCCGGCGATCCCGCTCGGAGCGCACCCGCTCCTCGGCGAGTTCAACACGCGCAACTACGTCGGATGGCCGTCGGAGGACGACCAGTACGCCTCGGCCGACCCGACGCAGCCCGCGATCGTGCAGATCCTGACCGCACTGCAGCCCGCCGAATGACGAACCGCGGGCGGGACGGATGCCGCGGCATCCGTCCCGCCCGCTCGTCAGTCCTCCTGAAAGCGAACCACCACAGATGAGCGACTCGCTGCTCTCCGTCGACGACTTCTCGATCGTCTACGACGTCGATCCCCCCGTGCGGGCGGTCAAGAACGTCACCCTCGAACTCCAGCGCGGTGAGATCCTCGGTCTCGCCGGCGAGAGCGGGTGCGGCAAGACGACCCTCGCCTACGGCATCCAGCGTCTGCTCAAGCCCCCGGCCGTGATCACGAGCGGCTCGGTCCTCTTCCACGACGCGAGCGGCGAGGACATCGACATCAACGCCCTCGGGATCGAGGAGATGCGCCGCTTCCGCTGGGACAAGATCTCGATGGTCTTCCAGGGGGCGATGAACTCGCTGAACCCGGTCGCCACCATCGGCTCTCAGCTGGCGGACGTCTTCGAGGTCCACCGCCCGGACCTCTCCCGCACCCAGCGGCGCGAGGCGGTCGTCGAGCTGCTCGAGATCGTCAAGGTCGGCGCGCAGCGCTACCGCTCGTACCCGCACGAGCTGTCCGGCGGCATGCGCCAGCGCGTCATGATCGCCATGGCCCTCGCTCTGCGCCCGCAGCTCATGGTCATGGACGAGCCGACGACCGCTCTCGACGTGCTCGTCCAGCGCGAGATCCTGCGACAGATCTCGCACCTTCGCCACGAGTTCGGCTTCTCGGTGATCTTCATCACCCACGATCTCCCACTGCTGCTCGAGATCAGCGACCGGATCGCGATCATGCGCGACGGCGAGATCATCGAGCTCGACACCGCGGAGCGCATCTGGACCGACCCGCAGGACGACTACACCCGCACCCTGCTCGCCTCGTTCCCACGACTCACCGGAGAGAGGGGGGTGGTCCACCGATGACCGTCCTCGAATTCGACGCCGTCACCAAGATCTACTCGGTGCGCGGGGCGGGCCAGATGAAGGCCCTCGACGACGTGAGCTTCACGCTCCGGTCGGGCCAGACGATCGGCCTCGTCGGACAGTCCGGCAGCGGCAAGTCGACCATCGCCAAGATCCTCACCCAGCTGGAGTCGCCCACGAGCGGCGAGGTGCGTCTCGACGGGGCGCCCATCCCGCGCCGCGGCAAGGGCCTGCGCGCGTACCGTCAGCAGCTGCGCATGGTCTTCCAAGACCCGTTCGCGTCGCTCAACCCGTACCACTCGATCCGCTACACCGTTCAGCGTCCGCTCGAGCTCGACGCCGTCGTTCCCAAGGACCAGCTCGAGGACGAAGTGCGCCGGCTGCTGAGTCGCGTCCGCCTCGACGCCGATGCGGTGATCGACCGCCGTCCGCACGAGCTCTCCGGCGGTCAGCGTCAGCGCGTGGCGATCGCCCGGGCCCTGGCCTCTCGCCCGAAGCTGCTCGTCGCCGACGAGCCGGTCTCGATGCTCGATGTGTCGGTCCGCCTCGGCGTGCTCAACCTGCTGGCCGACCTGCAGCGCGAGGAGGGGCTGGGCGTGCTCTACATCACGCACGACCTCGCCACCGCCCGCCACTTCAGCGACGAGATCCTCGTGCTCAACCAGGGCCGGGTGGTCGAACGCGGCCTCGCCGACGACGTGATCCTCCGTCCCCAGAACCCGTACACCCAAGAGCTGCGCGCGGCGTCCCCCGATCCGGACACCTACTTCGCTCACGCAGCCGGCATTCTCGGAGGTGAGAAGTGAGCGCCGTCGCCCCCCAGCTGCCGGCCCCGGACTTCGATGCGATCGAGGCGGGCACGACGGCGACCGGCGCCGTCAATGTCCGCGCACGCATCCCCTGGCGCTTCCTCGGCAACCGGATCCTGTTCTACCTGTTCACGCTGTGGGCCGCGATCACGATCAACTTCTTCCTCCCGCGCCTGATGAAGGGCGACGCGGTGTCCGCGTACCTCGCGCGCAACCGCAACGTCACGCCCGAGGCCGCGGAGGCGCTGCGCGCCCTGCTGGGCCTCGACACCGACAAGTCACTGTGGCAGCAGTACCTCGACTATTGGGCCCTTCTGCTCCGCGGCGACCTGGGGATCTCGCTGCTGCACGGCATGCGTCCGGTCACCGAGGTGGTCGGCCAGTCGCTGATCTGGACCGTCGGCCTGGTCGGCTTCGCCACGCTCATCGCGTTCGCGATCGGGACCATCGGCGGCGCGATCGTCGGCTGGCGCCGCGGCAGCCGGCTCGATGCGCTCATCCCGATCACGACGTTCCTCAGCACCATCCCCTACTTCTGGCTCGGCCTGCTCGCCATCTCGATCTTCTCGGTGACGCTGGGCTGGTTCCCCATCGGCAAGGCGTACGGCGTCGGAGTCGCACCGGAGTGGTCGTGGGAGTTCGTGGGAGAAGTGGTCCACCACGGCTTCCTTCCGGCGGCGACCATCATCATCGCCTCCCTCGGCGGCTGGATGCTCGGCATGCGCAACATGATGCTCACGGTGCTCGATGAGGACTACGTGACGGTCGCCCAGGCGAAGGGCATGCCGAACAACCGGGTGCTGTGGCGCTACGCCGCACGCAACGCTGTGCTGCCGCAGATCCAGAGCTTCGCGCTGGCGCTCGGCTTCATCGTCGGCGGCACCATCGTGATGGAGGTGGTGTTCAGCTATCCCGGCGTCGGGAAGCTGCTGCTGGACGCCACCAACGCCAAGGACTACGCCCTGATGCAGGGAGTGTTCCTCGTGCTCACGATCTCGGTGCTGCTGGCGAACCTGCTGGCCGACATCGCCTACGGATTCCTCGACCCGCGCACGCGCCAGACGGAGGCCTGAGCATGGACACCATCGTCAACGACACCGCGGCGCAGCGCCCGGCGCACACGCCCGCCACCGCCACGGTGCGCACCCCGGCCCTCGCCGAGACCACTGCCGCGCCCCGGCGTCCGGGCTTCTGGTCGAAGCTCGGCTCGGCATTCGCGATGTTCCGGAACCGGAAGTCGGTCGCCGGCCTGTCGATCCTCGGCTTCTTCGTGCTCGTCGCGATCTTCGCCGACGTGCTCGCCCCGTACTCGCCGACGAAGGTCGACAACACGGCGCGCTTCCAGCCGCCGTCGGCGGCGCACTGGCTGGGCACGACCCACATCGGCGAAGACGTGCTGAGCCAGGTCATCCACGGCACCCGCGGAGTCATCGTGGTGGGCTTCCTCGCCGCGATCATCGCCACGCTCCTCGCCATCGTGGTCGGGGTGATGTCGGGCTACCTGCGCGGGTGGCGCAGCGAGGGCCTGTCGGCGCTCACGAACGTGTTCCTCGTCATCCCCGGCATCCCGCTGATCATCATCGTGGCCTCGATGTTCGAGGATCCGCCGCTCATCCTCGTCGCCGGGGTCCTGGGCCTCATCGGCTGGGCCTGGGGCGCACGGGTGCTGCGCGCGCAGACCATGTCGCTGCGCAGCCGGGACTTCGTCCTCGCCGCCCGCGCCAACGGCGAGCCGCTGCGCCGCATCATCGGCATCGAGATGCTTCCGAACCTCATGGCGCTCATCGCCGCGAGCTTCGTGGGCACGGTCACGGCCGCCATCATCGGTCTCACGACCCTGTCGTACATCGGCATCATCCCGGTCACGACGTACAACTGGGGCACGATCCTCAACTGGGCGAGCGCGCAGGGCGCGTTCCGCCAGGGCCAGTGGTGGTGGTTCGTGCCTCCGGGACTGTGCATCGCCGCGATCGGCGTCGCCCTCTCGCTGATCAACTTCGGCATCGACGAGTACGTCAACCCCCGCCTGCGCTCCGCGGGCGAGCGAGCGCGCGCCCTCAAGAAGAAGGGCATGAACATCAACGACACCGTCACGGCCGTCCGCACCGCGCCCGAGACCTCCCGACAGGAGAATCAGTGACCTACGACGCCCCCTACCTCGACCCGGCGCTTCCGGTCGAGGAGCGGATCGCCGACCTGCTCGGTCGCATGACCCTCGAGGAGAAGGTCGGGCAGATGCTGCAGCTCGACGCCCGTGAGGACCTCGACGACCAGATCGTGCGGATGCACGCCGGATCGATCCTGCACGCGTCGCCGGCGCGCGTCCTGCGCGCGCGGGAGCTCACGCTCCAGACGCGCCTGCGCATCCCGCTCCTCGTCGGCGAGGACTGCATCCACGGGCACGCGTTCTGGGAGGGCGGCACCGTCTTCCCGACGCAGCTCGGCATGGCGGCGACCTGGGATCCCGAGCTGGTCGAGCAGGTCGCCCGCGCGAGCGCGGCCGAGGTGTCCGCCACCGGCATCCACTGGACCTTCTCCCCCGTCCTGTGCATCGCACGCGACCTGCGCTGGGGCCGCATCGACGAAACGTTCGGCGAGGACCCGTACCTGATCGGCGAGCTCGCCTCGGCGATGGTGCGCGGATACCAGGGCGGGGGGCTCCACGACCCGGACGCCATCCTCGCGACCGCCAAGCACTTCGCCGGCTACTCCGAGACGCAGGGAGGCCGTGACGCGAGCGAGGCCGACATCTCGCGGCGGAAGCTCCGGTCGTGGTTCCTCCCGCCGTTCGAGCGGGTCGCCCGCGAGGGATGCCGGACGTTCATGCTCGGCTACCAGACCACCGACGGCGTTCCGATCACCGTCAACGACTGGCTGCTCAACGACGTCCTGCGCGGCGAATGGGGGTACACGGGCACCCTCATCACCGACTGGGACAACGTCGGCCGCATGGTGTGGGAGCAGAAGGTGCAGCCCGACTACGCGCACGCCGCCGCCGCCGCGGTCAAGGCCGGCAACGACATGGTCATGACCACGCCGGGCTTCTTCCACGGCGCGCTTCTCGCGATCGAGCGGGGCCTCATGGCCGAGGGCGACCTGGACCGCGCGGTGTCGCGCATCCTGCGACTGAAGTTCGAGTTCGGGCTGTTCGAGAACCCGCGCCTCCCCGACACTGAGCGCATCGAGACGGTGATCGGCCGGACCGAGCACGTCGCGCTCAACCTCGAGACCGCGCGCCGCTCGCTCGTGCTGCTCCAGAACGACGGCACCCTCCCCCTCGGGGTCGACGGGACGCCCCGCCGCATCGCGGTGGTCGGCCCGCTCGCCGATGACGCGCAGACGCAGCTCGGCGACTGGGCCGGGTCGTCCGGCCAGGTCGACTGGCTCCCCGACGGCCAGCCGCGCGAGCTCATCACGACGGTGCTCGACGGCCTGCGCGCACACGCCCCGTCGAACTGGGAGGTGACGCACGCGCGCGGCGCCGAGATCCTGGCTCTTGAAGCGGACCCGGACGGAGCCTTCTTCCCGGACGGACAGCCCCGGCCCCAGATCGTCGTGCCCGTCACCCCGGACGCCGCGCTCATCGCGGAGGCCGTCTCGGCAGCAGAAGCCGCCGACTACGTCGTCGCGGTCGTGGGCGACCGGATCGAGCTCGTGGGCGAGGGCCGATCGACGGCGACCCTGGAGCTGCTCGGCGGCCAGCAGGCGCTGCTCGAGGCGCTCGCGGCGACCGGCACGCCCCTCATCGTGGTGCTGCTCGCCTCCAAGCCCCTCGTGCTCCCGCAGGCGGTGACGGATGCCGCGGCCCTGGTCTGGGCGGCAAGCCCGGGTATGGAGGGCGGTCGCGCGGTCGCCGAACTGCTGCTCGGGCTCATCGAGCCGTCCGGCCGGCTGCCGATCTCGTTCGCACGCCACGTCGGCCAGCAGCCGACCTACTACAACCAGGTGCGCGGGCAGCACGGGTCGCGGTACGCCGATCTCACGCAGAGCCCCGCCCACGTGTTCGGCGAGGGTCTGTCGTACACGCGCGTCGAGTACTCCGACCTGCGCATCGAGGATCCGGTGCTGGGCGACGGCGACACCGTGCGCGCGACCGTGACCGTCGCCAACGTGGGCTCGCGGCCCGCGCGCGAGGTGGTTCAGGCGTACATCCGGGACAGCGTGACGTCGGTCAGCTGGGCCGACAAGGAGCTCAAGGGCTTCACCGTCGTGGACATCGCGCCGGGTGCCACGGCGACGGTTCAGCTGGCGATCGCGGTCGCCGACTGCACGATCGTGGATGCCGAGGGCCGACGCGTCGTCGAGGCCGGGGAGTTCGAGCTGCTGGTCGGCCCGTCCTCACGCGACGATGCGCTGCTGAGCGCGCGCTTCACCGTGGACGCCGGACGTTCCGAGCGCACGGTCGAGCGGGTGGCGGAAGCCGCGCTCACCCCATGAACCGCGAGGGCGGCGGCGCGGCGAGTCACTGCTCCGCGTCGTCGTCCTCGTCGTCGGAGTCGTCCTCGTCGGAGTCGTCCTCGTCGGAGTCGTCCTCGTCCGAGTCGTCCTCATCGGAATCGTCGTCTTCGTCGTCCGAGTCGTCGGCGTCTTCGTCCAGCTCATCGATGTCGACGCCGTCGACGTCGCCCGCGTGCAGGATCGGCGAGCCGTCGTTGTCGAAGTCCGATGCGTCGAGGTCGTCGACGTCGTCGAGATCCTCGTCGTCCTCGTCGTCCTCGTCGCCTTCCGACGCGTCGCGCGTTGCGGCGAGCGCGACCTGGGCCGCCTGGTAGTCCGAGAGCCGCACGGCCCACGGCACCCAGTCGGGAGCGAGGAGCGCGCCGTCTCCGGGAAGGAGCTCGACCTCGAGCACCGTGGGCTCGGAGCCCCCGACGCGCGCCAGGCTGACGGTCCAGTACCAGCCCGGGTAGCCGGGAAGCTTGTTGTGGAAGCGCAGCGACACCACGCCACCGCGTTCGATGCGGTACTCCGCGGCGTCGCCGACCGTGGCGGCCGGGGTGATCTCCCGCAGCGCCGCCAGTGCCAGGTCGTGCGACTCGAGCAGCGCGGGGTCGGGGTCGACGAACGGCTCGAGCTCGACCTCGGGCTCCGCGGCCTCGGACTCGGCCACCTCGGGCTCCGCAGCCTCGCCGGCTGCGGCATCCGCGTCAGCCGTCTGCTCGGGCTCTACAGGCTCGGGCTCGACAGCGTCGGGCTCTCCAGCGTCGGGCTCTCCAGCCTCGGGCTCGACTGCGTCAGGCGCATCCGCGACGGAAGCGTCGTCCTGCTCAGGCATCGAGTTCATCGGCGACCTTGCGCAGCACCGCGGCGACCTTCTTCGCGTGCGCTCCGCTGGGGTACCGGCCGCGACGCAGGTCGCCGCCCACGGTGTCGAGCAGCTTCACGAGGTCCTCGAGGATGATCGCCATGTCGTCGGCCGGCTTGCGCGAGCGCTTGGCGAGGCTCACCGGCGCTTCGAGCACGCGCACAGAGAGCGCCTGCAGACCGCGCTTTCCGTCGGCGACGCCGAACTCGAGGCGTGTGCCGGCCTTGGGGGCATCTGTGCCCGCGGGCAGGGCAGAAGCGTGCAGGAAGACGTCCTGGCCGTCATCGGTGAGGATGAAGCCGAAGCCCTTCTCCTCGTCGTAGAACCTGACCTTGCCGGTGGGCATGGAGACCTCGCTGGGTACGGCGCCGGTGATGCGGCGGGCATGACGGAAACAGGGATCGACCGATCCCTTTCCCAGCCTACGGCAACCGGGCGACGCGCAGTCCGCGAGCGGCACCCCAGCCGGTAGGCTGAGGCGGATGAGCACGAACACACCTGGCGAGGACGTTCCGGTCCGACGGATCGATCGCATCCTGGCGTTCATGTCGCTGGGGCTGCTGGTGCTGTCCATCGTCAGCTTCTTCGCCATCATGATCGCCTCGGCGTCCGGCGCGGACATGGCGAGCGGGATCTGGCCGTTCGTGGGCGTCCTGGTCTACATCGCTCCGATCATCGCCTTCGGCATGATCCTCGCGGTCCTGATCATGAGCTTCGTGCGGAGGGCTCGGGCCAACCGAGCGGGCTGAGTGGTCTCCGACGAGCGCGCACTCGCGACCTGGCTGGCCGCGCGCGACGACGACGGCCTCGCTGCGACGCTCGCAGGCCGCGGCATCCCGGCGAGCGCCGCCTGGCACGACTTCTTCGATGCCGCCGAGGCGCTGCTGGATCCGGCATCCATCGACCGTGCCCTGGTGAAGCTCCCCCGGACGGCACTGGCCGAGCTGGCGCGGGATGCCGCGATCACCGACGACTCCGTCGTGCGGCTCGCGCTGGTGGACGCCTCGGGACGGCCGTACGCGGCCGTGCGCGAGCGCATCGCGCACCTGTCGTCGACCCGTCCGGCCGCGTTCGAGCCGGGACTGGCGCTGTCCGTGCCGGTGCCGGCCGCCGCAGCCCAGTCCGCGGCGGCGGCCGCCGAGCGCGCCTTCACCACGGCGGGCTCGCTCGCCGACGTGCTGTTCGCGTGCGCGCACGCGCCGTTCGCCCGCACCGGCTCGGGGACGGTGAGCGCTGCCGAGCGCAAGCGCCTGATCGACGCCGGCGCACTCGGCCCCGCGGACGACGTCGAGGACCTGCTGGCAGCAGCCGAGGCCGCGGGCCTGGCCGCACCGCAGGACCGGCAATGGGTCGTGACCCCCGCCGGCGAGCGCTGGCTCGAGGCGCCGACCGCCGAGCGGTGGGCGGTCGTCGCGGAGGGCTTCCGCACCTCGCTTCCCGCAGGGCTGCAGGTGGAGGGCGGCGGACTCGTCGATCCCGCGTCGTGGCCCGCCGCGTACCCGCTGGACCCGGAGTGGCCCGCCCGCGCGGCGCGGCTGCGTCGCATCGGCGAGACGTGGGGGCTGCTCGGCGAGGACGGCACGGAGTTCGCGTGGACCGCATCGCTGCGAGAAGGCGACCGCGCCGACACATCTGCGCTCGAGGCCTACCTGCCGGCCGAGATCGATCGCGTGTACCTGCAGGCCGACCTCACTGCGATCTCCCCCGGCCCGCTCGCACCGGCGCTGGACCTGCGGCTGCGTCGCATCGCCGTCCGCGAGGCCCGCGCGCAGGCCTCGACGTACCGCTTCACGCCGGCCTCGCTCGGCGCGGGCATGACCGAGGGCGAGACGGCCGAGTCGATCCGCTCCTTCCTCGCCGGGCTGTCGCTGACGGGGATGCCGCAGCCGCTCGAGTATCTGATCGACAGCACGGCCGCGCGCCACGGTCTGGTGCGCGTGCGCGCCGACCACGCATCCGGGCGCACCCGCGTCGAGAGCTCCGACCCCGGCCTGCGCGAGACGATCGCCGTCGACCAGGCACTCCGGCCGCTCGGCCTGCTCGCTGACGGCGACGGCCTGGTCTCGCGGGTGGCGCGCGACGCCGTGTACTGGACGCTCGCCGACGCCCGCTACCCGGTCATCGCCCTGGACGACACCGGCGCTCCCGAGTCGGTGCGGCGACGGAGCACCGAGGCCGCCGAGACCGAGGTCCCCTCACCCGCCGTCACGTATGCACGGCTGCTGGGCGCCCTGCGCGGCGGGCACGGCACCGAGGGTGAAGAGGGCTGGCTCGGGCGCGAGCTCGAGCAGGCCGTGCGGGCGCGCTCCGAGATCGTGGTCGTCGTGCGCATGCCCGACGGCAGCGAGCGCACCCTGACCCTCGAGGCGTCCGGCCTCGGCGGGGGCAGGCTCCGCGGCCGGGACCGGGCCGCCGACATCGAGCGCACGCTGCCGGTCTCCAGCATCGTCAGCGTTCGCCCGCTCTGATCGACCTTCGGGGCGCGCGCCGGACCGACGCGGGCCGCGGCCCCGGTAGACTGGCACGTTATGGCTGACGGCCCCCTGATCGTCCAGAGCGATCGCACAGTACTGCTCGAAGTCGCCCACCCCGACGCGGAGAGCGCGCGGCACGAGTTGGCGATCTTCGCCGAGCTGGAGCGCGCTCCCGAGCACATCCACACCTACCGCATCACGCGGCTCGGACTGTGGAACGCCCGCGCGGCCGGGCACGACGCCTCCGACATGCTGGCGACGCTCGAGCGGTGGTCGCGCTTCCCCGTTCCCCCGTCGGTGTCGATCGACATCAGCGAGACGGTGGGCCGCTACGGCCGGCTCGTGATCGAGCGCATCCCGGTCGCCGAGGACGGCTCGGGCGGCGAGCTGGTGCTGCGATCGACGGATGCCGCGGTCCTGGCCGAGGTGTCACGGAACAAGCGCATCCAGCCCCTGCTCATCGGGCGCCCCTCCCCCGACACATTCATGGTGGATGCCTGGGCCCGCGGCCACATCAAGCAGGAGCTCCTCAAGATCGGCTGGCCGGCCGAGGACCTCGCCGGGTACACGCCGGGAACGCCGCATCCGATCGATCTGGCGGAGAACGGCTGGAAGCTGCGCCCGTACCAGCGTCAGGCCGTCGACATCTTCAGCGAGGGCGGCTCGGGCGTCGTGGTGCTGCCTTGTGGCGCCGGCAAGACGCTCGTCGGGGCGGCGGCGATGGCCGACACCAAGACCACGACCCTCATCCTGGTGACGAACACGGTGAGCGCGCGGCAGTGGCGCGACGAGCTGCTCAAGCGCACCTCGCTCACCCCCGAGGAGATCGGCGAGTACTCCGGGCAGTCGAAGGAGATCAAGCCGGTCACCATCGCGACGTACCAGATCCTCACGGCCAAGCGGAAGGGCGAGTACGCCCACCTCGCGCTGCTCGACGCGCTGGACTGGGGCCTCATCGTGTACGACGAGGTGCACCTGCTGCCGGCCCCGGTGTTCAAGCTCACCGCCGATCTTCAGGCCCGCCGCCGTCTCGGCCTCACCGCGACACTCGTGCGGGAGGACGGCCGTGAGGGCGACGTCTTCAGCCTCATCGGCCCCAAGCGCTTCGACGCCCCGTGGAAGGAGATCGAGGCGCAGGGCTTCATCTCCCCCGCCGTCTGCTACGAGGTGCGCGTCGACCTTCCGGCGGGCGATCGCCTCGAGTACGCCGCGGCCGCCGACGACGAGCGCTACCGCCTCGCCGCCACCGCTCCGGCCAAGATCGGTGTCGTCCGCCGGCTCGTCGAGCGCCACAAGGCCGAGCGCATCCTCGTCATCGGCCAGTACCTCGACCAGATCGACGTGCTCGCCGAGGCGCTGAACGCCCCGAAGATCACCGGTGCGACTCCGGTCGACGAGCGCGAGGAGCTCTATCAGGCGTTCCGCGTCGGTGAGATCTCGCTGTTGGTGGTGTCGAAGGTCGCGAACTTCTCGATCGATCTGCCCGAGGCATCCGTCGCGATCCAGGTCTCGGGATCGTTCGGATCGCGCCAGGAGGAGGCGCAGCGCCTGGGACGCCTGCTGCGGCCCAAGGAGTCGGGCAACACCGCCAGCTTCTACACGCTCATCGCGCGCGACACCGTCGACCAGGACTTCGCGCAGAACCGTCAGCGGTTCCTGGCCGAGCAGGGCTACGCGTACACGATCCTCGACGCGGACGGCATCGCGGCCTGATCCAGGGACTCAGTCGAAAAGGAAGCCGGCGACGCGCCGCGCCACCTCGTCCGGGTTGTCGTCGACGAGGAAGTGCGCGCCGCCCGGGACGAACTCGACGGTCGTGTTCGGCGCATCCTCAGCGCTGACGTGAAGCGAGTCCTGCGGCAGCAGAGCATCCTCCGCTCCGAACAGGACGAGCGTCGGCGTGTGCAGCACCCGGCCGAAGTACTTCCCCCTGATGACGTTCACGAAACCGGGGAGGATCAGGCCGCGGTACAGCTTCGACGCCGCCTGTGCCCGCGCCGGCTCACGCAATGCGGCGACGTACGCGTCGACATCCGCGTCGTCCATCGGCCTCGTCTCGAAGCCGCGCAGCAGCCAGTGCGCGAGCCGCTGACGTCCGCGCGAGAGCAGCATCGGCCCGAGCCCGGGCGTCGCGATCACCCACTGGAACCAGAGGTGCGGCATCGCCTTGACCAGGCCGATGGCGAGGGTGCGATTCATGCGCAGGTACGGCGCCGGCACCGCGATCGCGACATAGCGGCGGATGCGATCCGGATGCCGCAGGCACAGGTCGAACCCGACGAGAGCGCTCCAGTCGTGGGCGACCAGATCGACCCGGACCAGCTGCAGCGCGTCCAGGAGGGCGACGATGTCGCGCGAGACGTTCGCCGAGTCGTAGCCCGATGGCGGCGCGTCCGTCTTTCCCGCACCTCGGAGGTCCGGCGCGATGAGGTGCGCCCGATCCGCGAGCGCCTCCATCAGGGGCGACCACTCGCGCGAGCTCTGCGGAAACCCGTGGAGCAGCAGAACAGGCGCCCCGGCGCCCGCCTCGGCCACGTTCATGCGCAGTCCGTTCGCGGTGACCGTTCGCGATCGGATGCCCGTTGTCTCGGTCATGGATCGACGGTACTACGTTCGTAGTAGTTTGTCACTACGAACGTAGTACCACTGTTAGGGTGACGGGATGACGACCACTCGCGAGCGTGCCCTCGAGGCAGCGGTGGATCTCGTCGGCACGCAGGGCATCCGGTCGCTCACCCATGCGCGCGTCGACCTGCAGGCGGGCCTCCCCCGCGGGTCGACCTCGAACCACTTCCGCACGCGCGCTGCGCTGCTGTCCGGCGTCGCGACGCACATCGCCGAGCAGGAGACGCGCGACATGGGCGCGCTGGCCTCGCAGTCCTTCGACGATCTCGACGGATTCATCGACCTCTTCACCGATGTCATCGAGCTGCTGACCGGCCCGTACGCCGTGCGCACCCGTGCGCGCTACACGCTGTTCCTCGAGGCAGCGTCGGATCCGGACCTGTTCGCGCCGATGCACGCCCAGCGCGAAGGCATGGCCGCATGGTCCCTGAGCCTGCTGACTGGACTCGGGGCGCGGCATCCGGAAGTCGCCAACCGCGCCTTCATGGCGTTCGGCGACGGCATCATCCTGCACCGGCTGAGCGTGGATCCCGATGCCCCCGTGCGGCCCAGCGTGGCCGTCGCGGTGCGCGGCTGCCTGGAATGACATGCGACCGTTCCGGCGGATATCCAGACAGGTCATCGCAACCATCGCCATAATGAGGGCATGACAGCACCTCGCATCCTCGTCGTGGACGACGAGCCGAACATCCGCGACCTGCTCATCACGAGCCTCCGCTTCGCGGGGTTCCAGGTGAAGGCGGTGTCCAACGGCGCCCAGACGATCTCGGCGGTCCTCGAAGAGGAACCCGATCTGATCATCCTCGACGTGATGCTTCCCGACATGAACGGGTTCAGCGTCACCAAGCGTCTGCGCGGCGCCGGCTACACGGCGCCGATCCTCTTCCTCACCGCCAAGGACGAGACGGAAGACAAGATCACCGGCCTCAACGCCGGCGGCGACGACTACGTGACGAAGCCGTTCAGTCTCGACGAGATCGTCGCCCGCATCCAGGCGATCCTTCGCCGCACGATGCAGGCCGACGAAGAGTCCATGATCCGCGCCGGCGAGCTGACCATGGACCAGGACACCCACGACGTCCTCGTCGGCGAAGCCAGCATCGATCTCAGCCCGACCGAGTTCAAGCTGCTGCGCTACCTGATGCTCAACCCCAACCGCGTGCTGTCGAAGGCGCAGATCCTCGACCACGTGTGGGAGTACGACTTCAACGGCGACGCCGGGATCGTCGAGAGCTACATCTCGTACCTGCGACGCAAGATCGACCCGCACTCGTCGGAGCCGCTCATCCAGACCAAGCGCGGCTTCGGCTACATGCTGAAGGCGGGCAAGCCCGCGTAAGTCTGCGGGCACGAATCGAGGAGCCGCCCTGGCGCACAAGACGGACGCGATCACCCGGTCGTGGCGCGGCACCAGCCTGCGCGCGAAGGTCACCGGGGTCACCGTCGCGCTCCTCGCGATCGGCCTGTTCGCCGCCGGCATCGGCACCGCCGTCTTCCTGCGCACCACGCTGATCACCAACGTCGACTCGCAGATCGACGCCCTCGCGAGGACCGACGTCGGAGTCCAGGTCGTCAATTTCACGGTCCGTGACGGGAAACTGGCGGCAGAGGCCGCCGACGACGCGCCGCCGACGGAGTTCTTCGTCGCCGTCTACGGACCCGATGGCTCGCTGCTCGCCGTCACCGGCGGTCGCGGAGGCGGAGCGGAGCCGGACGTACCCGAGACGTATCCTCTCGAGCTCGCGCAGACCAACGAGCTGCAGCCCGAGACCTTGTCGTCCGCCGACGGATCCGAGGACTTCCGCGCGACGGTCGCGGTCCAGGAGGTCGAGAGCGGGGGCTTCTTCTACACGCAGCTCATCGCGATGCCGCTCTCGTCGGTGAACCGCACGATCGCGAACTACCTCGCGATCTACAGCGTGATCGCCGTCCTCATCCTCATCGCCGGCGCGATCGCGACGCGCTGGCTGGTGACGCTGACGTTCCGGAGTCTCGGTCAGGTGGAGTCCACCGCCGACGCGATCGCCGCGGGTGACTTCAGCCAGCGCATGACCGACATCGAGCCGACGACGACCGAGRTGGGACGCCTCAAGACCGCCATCAACGCGATGCTCGACCGCGTCGACGCCGCGCTGTCGCAGCGCGACGCGACCGTGCGACAGATGCGACGATTCATCGGCGATGCCAGCCACGAGCTGCGCACTCCCCTCGTCACGGTGCGCGGCTACGCCGAGCTCTACCGGATGGGAGCCATCCGCGGCGACGAGGACGTCAGCCAGTCCATGGATCGCATCGAGAAGGAGGCCATCCGGATGGGCGTCCTCGTCGAGGACCTGCTCGCCCTGGCCCGCTTGGATGAGCGACGGGACGTGGTGCTCACGCCCGTCGACCTCCGGCCGATCGCCCGGGATGCCGCGCTCGACGTGCGCGCGGCGTCCCCGATGCGCCCGGTCACCGTGATCGACACGACAGCCGCTCCGGAGGTGCCGCCGGTCAGCGAGCCCCGGCCCGAAGGTCCCGCGGACGCACCTCGTCCGCCCACCGCGCTCACCCGTGCCGGGGCGACGCTGTCGCTCTTGCGGCGGCGGCCCAAGCCCGTCCCCGCGGTCAACGCCACGGGAGCCCGCGAACTCCCGCCGATGACGCCGACACCCGAAGCCGCACCGGAGATCGCCGGGGCGCAGCATCCGATCGTCCTGGGCGATGAGAACCGCGTCCGCCAGGTCGTGACGAACCTGCTCGGCAACGCGCGGCGCTTCACCTCGGACGATTCCCCCATCGAGCTGCGCGTCGGAATCGACCCGGTCGCGAAAATGGGCTGGATCGAGGTCGCGGACCACGGCGAGGGCGTGCCTGATCAGATCAAGGACAAGATCTTCCAGCGCTTCTGGCGTGCCGACACCTCGCGGACCCGCGAGACCGGCGGATCGGGGCTCGGGCTCTCGATCGTCGCCTCGATCGTGGAGGCGCTGCACGGAACGGTCGGCGTGGCCGACACCCCGGGCGGCGGCGCCACGTTCCGCGTCTCGCTGCCGCTGGCCGAACCCGGCCGGCGCCCCGAGCAGCTCAAGGTGCGGACCGAGCCCATCGCGGAGCCTTCGCGCTCAGCGGACTGACCCCCCACCTCCTCCCCAGCCCGGGCGGCCGGCCGGCCGTCCACGTTCCCGGGGCGCATAGGCCGACGGGAGACACTGCGCTCCTAGCGTGGAGGCCGTACGGGGGCGGCACACGGTCGTCCCGACGAAGGGAGCATCATGGCCGTCTTCTCCGTCGACAGCGACGCCGTCCTCGCCACCACCGCGGCGGTGCGGGGCACGATCGAGCGGCTCCAGGCCGAGTCCAGCTCGATGATGTCGCAGCTCGTCCAGCTGCAGGGCACCTGGACGGGATCGGCCGCCGTCGCCTTCCAGAGCGTGACCGATCAGTGGCGGGCCACGCAGCGACAGGTCGAGGAGTCGCTCGCCGGCATCAACACCGCGCTGGCGGCAGCGGGCCGGCAGTACGCGGAGACCGAGATGGCGACGGCGAACCTGTTCCGCTGACCCCGCCGGAAACGACGAAGGGCCCCTCCGTGCGGAGGGGCCCTTCGTGCGGATCGGACTTAGAAGTCCATGCCACCCGAGGGGTCGCCGGCCGGAGCCGGAACGCGCTCGGGCTTCTCGGCGACGACGGCCTCGGTGGTGAGGAACAGCCCGGCGATCGACGCGGCGTTCTGCAGCGCGGAGCGGGTGACCTTCACCGGGTCGTTGATGCCGGCGGCCAGCATGTCGACGTACTCGCCCGTGGCGGCGTTGAGGCCCTGGCCCGCGGGGAGCTCGGCGACCTTGTTCGCGACCACACCGGGCTCGAGGCCCGCGTTGAGGGCGATCTGCTTCAGCGGAGCCTCGATGGCGACGCGCACGATGTTCGCGCCGGTCGCCTCGTCACCGGTCAGCTCGAGGGTCGCGAAGACCTTCTTGCCGGCCTGGATGAGCGCGACGCCACCACCGGCGACGATGCCCTCTTCGACGGCGGCCTTCGCGTTGCGAACGGCGTCCTCGATGCGGTGCTTGCGCTCCTTGAGCTCGACCTCGGTGGCCGCGCCCGCCTTGATGACGGCGACGCCGCCCGCGAGCTTGGCGAGGCGCTCCTGGAGCTTCTCGCGGTCGTAGTCGCTGTCGGTGTTCTCGATCTCGCGACGGATCTGGGTCACGCGACCCTCGAGCTGCGCGGCGTCGCCGGCACCCTCGATGATCGTGGTCTCATCCTTGGTGATGATGACCTTGCGTGCACGGCCGAGCAGGTCGAGGGTGGCGTTCTCGAGCTTGAGTCCGACCTCCTCGGTGATGACCTGGCCGCCGGTGAGGATCGCGATGTCCTGCAGCTGCGCCTTGCGACGGTCGCCGAAGCCGGGGGCCTTGACGGCGACCGACTTGAAGATGCCGCGGATCTTGTTGAGCACGAGCGTGGCCAGAGCCTCGCCCTCGACGTCCTCAGCGATGATCAGGAGCTCCTTGCCGTCCTGGATCACCTTGTCGACGATGGGCAGAAGGTCCTTGATGTTCGAGATCTTCTGGTTCGCGATGAGGATGTACGGGTCCTCGAAGACCGCCTCCTGGCGCTCCGGGTCCGTGACGAAGTAGGGGTTGATGTAACCCTTGTCGAAGCGCATGCCCTCGGTGAGCTCGAGCTCGGTGCCGAAGGTCTGCGACTCCTCGACGGTGACGACGCCTTCCTTGCCGACCTTGTCGATCGCCTCGGCGATCAGCGCGCCGATCTCGGCGTCGCCGGCGGAGATGGACGCGGTGGCGGCGATCTCCTCCTTGGTCTCGACCTCCTTGGCGTCGGCGAGCAGCTGGGTCGTGATGGCCGCGACGGCCTTCTCGATGCCCTTCTTGAGCGAGATGGGGTCGGCGCCGGCCGCGACGTTGCGCAGGCCTTCGCGGACGAGCGCCTGAGCCAGGACCGTAGCGGTCGTGGTGCCGTCACCGGCGACGTCGTCGGTCTTCTTGGCGACCTCCTTGACGAGCTCCGCGCCGATCTTCTCGTACGGGTCGTCGAGTTCGATCTCCTTGGCGATGGAGACGCCGTCGTTCGTGATCGTGGGGGCGCCCCACTTCTTCTCGAGCACGACGTTGCGACCGCGGGGGCCAAGCGTCACCTTGACGGCGTCGGCCAGGATGTTCAGGCCGCGCTCGAGGCCACGACGGGCCTCCTCATCGAAAGCGATGATCTTTGCCATGTGTTTTCGTCCTCCCAGGACGGGGCGTATGGATTAGCACTCAACGAACCGGAGTGCTAATTCATTCTGGCACTCACCCCTAGGGAGTGCAAGCCGCCGAGGCGAGGCACGCAATACGCAGAAACGGGATGCCGCGGCATCCCGTCTCTCATTCCCGCTCGTGCAGCCTCAGACGGGCCGCACCGATTCGGCCTGCGGGCCCTTCTGGCCGGTGCCGACGGTGAACTCGACCGCCTGCCCCTCTTCGAGCACGCGGAAGCCCGTCATGTCGATGTTCGAGTAGTGGACGAAGACGTCCTGTCCTTCGGCGGTGATGAAGCCGAAGCCCTTCTCGGCGTTGAACCACTTGACGGTGCCCTGAGTCATCGAAATCTCCTGTTGCTGGTGCGACAGGCTCATCGTAGGCAGGGCCTCGGGGCCTCAGAGGCCGGTTCGGCGACTTGTTGACACGGCGGAATACAACTGTTTACCGGCCTGAAACACTCGTCTCGCGCGGAGGTCGAAAGAGCCCCCGCGAGGGTTCAGGGAGTGGGCGACGGGGTCGCGCCTGCCGCCGTGCGGTCGAGGCCGATCACGATCGTCAGCTGCTTCACCGCGGGATCGACGGGCTGGTAGACGTTGCTCTGCTCGATCTGAGCACCGCCGATCACCTGGGCGAGGCCGGCAGCAGCCGCCTCGTCCTCCGGGTTGAGGTAGAAGACCGTCGTCTCGGGGAAATCCTGCGAGCCCGCTCCGCCGGCCAGCACCGACTCGGGTGTCCAGCCCGCCGCGACGACCTGATCCTTGAGCTGCGTCGCGAGGCCCTGCTCGGGAGTCGCGTTGAGGATCTGGACCGCATAGGTCTGGTCGATCACCGGCGTCACCTCAGGCGTCGGCTCGGCTGTCGGCACCGGCGTCGGGAAGAGCTCGATGCGACCGGAGACCATCAGGGTGCCGAAGATGCCGACGGCGATGAGCACGACCGTCGCGAGCGCCGCCCACAGCAGCACGACCCAGCCGCGCATGCGCGGGTTCTCGGCCCGGTGCGCGCCTACTCGGTCCACGTCCGGGAGGTCGTCGAAGCGATCCCGGGGAAAGGTCGTTTTCGGCACCCGACGATGCTACCGGCCGCCGGCTGCGAGGTTGCGCCGACCGGCCGTCACCGCGTCTCGACGGCGGCGCGGCTCACGCGGGCGGCTGTGCGGGCGTCGCGGAGCCGGCGCAGCCGCTTGACCAGCATGGGGTCATGCGCCTGCGCCTCGGCGGTGTCGATCAGCCGGCCGAGCAGCTGGTAGTAGCGCGCCGGCGACAGCCCGAGCTCGGACCGGATGGCCTCCTCCTTCGCACCGGCGTGACGGCGCCACTCCGCCTCGAAGGCGAGGATGGCGAGATCGCGGTCGTCCAGGGGCACGATCCCACGCTAACCCGCTGTCCCGGCGGGGCCGGCGCGCCACTCCACGGACGCGCCGAGCGGGTCCACAGCGGCGAGGGGAACGCCGTCCTTCCCGAGCACGAAGCCGCCCCAGGCGTCCGCGTCGACGGGCGTTCGCCACCCCTGATGCAGGCCGGGCGGGTCGATCGTGATCCACACCGCGGCGAGAGCCTGAAGCGTCGCCAGCAGCCGCTCGCGCGCCGCCCTCGGGATGTGCGGCAGGACGCCGGGTGTCGTGACGACGAGCGTCACCCCGGCAGGGGCGAGGCCGGCGGCGGCGCGCAGCACGTCCGGGTCCGACGCGTCGCCGGCGATGAGCAGCGGCGGGTCGGCCGCCACGACGTCCAGCGCCGCCTCGACGCGCGCCGCCCTGCCCTCCTCCCCCGGCCACACCAGAGTCGTCAGGAATCTGCGGTCGTCGGCGTCCGCGGCATCCAGCGGAGCGAGGTCGAGGCCGGCACGCCAGCGCACGTCGGGCAGCCGCAGCGGCGGTTCACCGGAGACGGCGCACTCCAGGATCACGCGGGACGGACCATCGGCCGGATCGAGGTCGGGACCGCCGGCGAACCGGTACGAGTACCGGTCGGGGTACAGGCACAGCCCGGCGCTCGCGCCGAGCTCGAGCAGCGCGATCGGCCCGTCCACCGTGCTGAGCGCGGGCAGCAGGGCGGCGCAGCGCTGCGGCTCGTTGGTCTGGAGGCTGCGCCGGGATGCCTCGGCGACGACGTCGTCGGCGTGGCTGACGAGCCACCGCGACCACTCCGGGAACGGCGCCTCGGGGGCACCGAGCAGCCGTGTCACGGCGAAGACGAGCGGCGGCTGCCGGCGCTCTGCCGGAATGCGCGCCAGGATCTGCGCGACCTCGCGGTCGAGGGCGACCCCGGCCGCCCACTCCGCGTACAGCGCGGACCGGCCGGGCGCCTCGTCGCGGGCGAACCGGCCGTAGCGCTCGACGACGGCGGCAGCGGCATCCGGAATCACTCCGCCATTCTCCCGGTCAACGTCCAGCCTCGTGGGAACGCCACCGGGCCGACTGGGGTTGAATGGGATACACGACAGCTGGAGGAGCCATGACCTACGCCGTTGACAAGAGCGATGCCCAGTGGCGCGACGAGCTCACCCCCGAGCAGTACGCAGTGCTGCGCGAGGCGGGCACGGAGCGCGCCTGGACGGGCGAGCTGCTCGACGAGAGCCGCGCCGGCCTGTACACCTGCGCGGCCTGCCACGCCGAGCTGTTCAAGAGCGGCACGAAGTTCGACTCGCACTGCGGATGGCCGAGCTTCTACGAGTCCATCAGGCCCGAGGCCGTGGAGCTCATCGAGGACCGCACGTTCGGGATGGAGCGCACCGAGGTGCGCTGCGCGAACTGCGGCTCGCACCTGGGCCACGTCTTCCCGGACGGCTTCGGCACGCCCACGGGTGACCGCTACTGCATGAACTCGCTCTCGCTGAACTTCACGCCCGAAGAGCAGGCGTGACCACGCCGGCGGGCCCCGCCCTCGAGGCGGTGCGCGCGCGCCGTTCGTGGTCGAAGGTCACCGACGAGGCGCCCACGCACGCCGAGCTGCTGACCTTCGTCTCGGCCGCCGGTCGCGTCGCCGATCACTCGTCGATGCGGCCGTGGCGGCTCATCGAGCTGCGCGGCGACGATCGCGTGCGACTGGGCCAGGCCATCGCGAAGGCCGAGGACGACAAGAGCCCGTCGACCAAGCCGCTGCGCGCGCCGCTGCTCATCGCCGTCGTCGCCAGCTACCGCAAGAGCGACAAAGTGCCGCGGTGGGAGCAGGAAGCCGTCGCCTCCGGCGTCGCGCACGTCCTCAGCCTGCTCCTCGACGAGGCCGGCTGGGGCGTCATCTGGCGCACCGGCAGCTACACGCGGTCCAAGGCCGTCGCCAAGGCCCACGGTCTCGAGAAGAACGAGGAGCTCCTGGGCTGGCTGTACGTCGGAGGCAAGCCGCCGCGCTCCCGCCTGGGCCGGCGCAAGGGCGTCGAGGCACGCAAGCACGTCTCACGGATGCCGCGCCAGGCGCCGCAGGAGAAGACACCGAAGTCGGATTCGAAGTCGAAGTCGAAATCCAAGAAGTCCAAGAGTTCGAAGTCCGGCGCGAAGCCGCAGGGCGACTGAGCAGTCTCAGCGGGCGCGCCGCGGCCAGGTCGCGATGAGGACCGACACGAGGGCGACGGCGACCATCGCCAGCTGCTGGAACAGCGCAGGACCGGCCGGAGCCGGCCAGACGAGGTCGAGCAGGACCGACGTGATGAGCTGGCCCACGACCGCGCCCAGGCCCAGCAGCAGGACGCCGGTGTACGAGACGAGCACTGCCGACAGGAAGATGTAGACGACGCCGATCGCGCCGCCCGCGTACAGCCACGGCTCCGCCGGGAACGCCGCCGGAGCCCCGGTGACGGCGACGTGGATGACGGCGGCCACGACCAGCAGCAACGTCCCGCCGACGAAGTTGACCAGGGTGGCCGTCAGCGCCGTCCCGACGCGCTGGCGGAGCCGGCCGTTCGTGGCCTGCTGCCAGGCGATGCCGATTCCGGCGGCCAGCGGCAGCACCAGCATCCAGATCGGCACATCGGCCAGCCCGTCGCCCACCAGTGCGATCCCGACCGCGGCCAGCGCGAGCGCTCCGCCGATCAGGCGCGGCACGGTGACCGCGACCGGTCCGGCCGGACTGTAGCCGATGCGGTCCAGTGCCAGCCCGCTGACCGTCTGGCCCGCCACGACGCCGACGGTGAAGAGCGAGACGCCGATCAGTCCGACCGCGAGACCCTGCGTGGCGACGGTGAGCGCGCCGGCGGCGCCGCCCGCCAGCATCCAGACGGGGATGGCTCGGGAGCGCACGCCGTCCCGCAGCGCGGCGAAGCCGAGTCTGCCCTCGCGCAGCGCGACGCTCAGCACGATGAGCAGGACGAGCCCCGAGCCGAACGAGATGGCGGCCGCGACGAGACCGTCCTCGAGACGCACGCCGAGCTGGCCGTTGATCCGCGCCTGCACGGCGGTCAGCACTCCGACGGTCACGGCGCCCCCGACGGCGAGCCAGACGGGAGGGGTGCGAGGAGTCACCGCTTCATCCTGCCCTGAGGGCGGGCCTCTCGTCGCCGCCGAGCGCGGTTACCCTGGAGCGTGCCCGTCTCCGCTCGAGCCCGACGCCTGCTGTCGTGGCTCCCCGCCGCTCTGCTGGTGCTGATCATCGGCGGCGTGGTCTTCGCCTCCTTCGCCATCCAGGAGTCGTGGTGGACCGAGGAGAATCCCGCGGCATCGACCGACCAGAAGGCCTCGGACGGGTCCACCATGCTCACCGACGCCGGGTTCGACTACGCCAACGTCGAGGGCGTCGCGCGCGTCCGGCTCGGAGAGGGCGGACTGACCGCGAGCGAGCTCGGCCTCCCCGAGGACGGCGAGAAGTCGGCGGAGTTCCGGCGCCCGGTGCGGGTGGTCATCGCCGGCGGTGAGGACGTCTACGTCGTCGACGACATCGCCGCGCTGACCGCCGTGTCGGCGGACGGGCAGCTGGACTCCGTCACGCTCTTCCCCGACGGCGCGTCGCTCTGGCCGGCGGCCGTGGCGCAGATGCGCAGTCACGCCGCCTCGTTCGGGTGGGACGCGTCGGAGCTCGAGGGCCTGGACGACCGGCTCGCCGAGTTCAACCGCACGGGCGAAGGCGACACCTTCACGGTCGTCGTCGGACCGTCGGACGGCGGCGCCCAGGTCACCGGGACGCTCACCTACTACCGCTCCGGCGCGACGACGATGGATCTGACCTTCGAACCCGCGGAGTGAGTGGAGCCGACTGCGGGACTTGAACCCGCAACCCCCTAATTACAAGTTAGGTGCGCTACCAATTGCGCCAAGCCGGCAGGCTGACAAGTCTACCGGCGCGTGCGGACCATTACGGCGTCGGGGTCGGCGTGGGCGACGGCGTCGCCTCGTAGTAGGCGTCGCTCGCGATCGTCAGCACGAACTGCGCGAACTCCTTGGGGTCGTCGAGCGCGCCGACGTAGGGCGTGCCGTTGACGAGGACCATCGGGGTGCCGGTGAGGGCGACGCCGTCGGTGTCGGGAAGCCCGTTCAGCGCGCGCTCGGTCGCCGTCTTGGCCCAGGAGGCGAACGACTGCTCCTCGATGCAGGTGCGGACGACCTTCGCTCCCTCGGCGCCCGAGGCGATCGCGAGATCCGCGAGCTCGGTGTCGGAGTACCCGTCGGAGTCGACAGCCGGCTGCTTGCTGAGGAGCGTGTTGTTGAACGCGAAGAAGTAGTCCGGCGAGTGGGTCGCCACGCAGGCCGCGGCTCCCGCCGCGCGCAGGGAGTACTTCGTGCCGTTGGACTTCGAGGTCAGCATCGCGACCGGGTAGTACGTCAGCGTCGCGGCGTCCTCGCTGACCCACTTCGACAGCTGCTGCACGTTGGCGATCTGGAACTCGCGCGATCCCGTGGAGAGGTAGTCGACGTAGACGCGGATGTCGACGACGGGCTGCTCCGTGGGAGTCGCCGTCGGCGTCGGCTCCGCCTCGGCGGCGGGCGTGGGGGTCGCGGTGGCCGTCATGTCGCCCTGGGCGACAGAGTCGGCGGCCAGCCCGACGCCGGCCACGCCGGTGACGGCGAAGCCGTCGTCCGTGACGTTGGCGGGGCTGAGGGTGGGGCGCGATGCCGCAGAGGAGACCGCCCAGGTGACGACGAGGCCGGTGACGACCACGACCGCCACGAGCATGCTCGCGAGGGTGATGCCGCGGATCAGCCGGGACCGCGACTGCCGAGCCTGAACCTGCTGGGCCTTCTCGCGCACGGCGTCGCGCCGCTCGCTGGCGGCAGCGCCATTCGGTGACTCGTCGCTGGACATGGGACCTCTCGGGAAGGAATGCTGGGCCGGCGGGGGCATGGCCCTCCGGGGGAAGCGGCCGTTGACGATGCTAGCCAGGGACCCTGGGAAATGCCCAGACGGAGCCTCCACGCGCGCCGTGTCATACTGGTCCTTGTGCCCGAAGGCGGGTATGCGGGGAGCCCCCGCTCATTCCATCACTACGGATCGTCCGGCACGTACCTGCCGGTGAAGGAGAAGAGAACATGGCGTCAGTCACGTTTGACCAGGCAACTCGCTTGTACCCCGGGGGCACGCGCCCCGCGGTGGACAAGCTCGACCTCGAAGTCGCCGACGGCGAGTTCCTCGTCCTCGTCGGCCCCTCCGGCTGTGGCAAGTCCACGTCGCTGCGTATGCTCGCCGGCCTCGAAGAGGTCAACTCGGGCCGCATCCTCATCGGCGACCGCGACGTCACCGACGTCCCGCCGAAGGACCGCGACATCGCGATGGTGTTCCAGAACTACGCGCTGTACCCGCACATGACCGTCGCCGAGAACATGGGCTTCGCCCTGAAGATCGCCGGCGTCAACAAGGACGAGCGCGCCGCTCGCGTCCTCGAGGCAGCAAAGCTCCTCGACCTCGAGGAGTACCTGACCCGCAAGCCGAAGGCGCTCTCGGGCGGTCAGCGTCAGCGCGTCGCCATGGGCCGCGCCATCGTGCGTCAGCCCCAGGTGTTCCTCATGGACGAGCCGCTGTCGAACCTCGACGCCAAGCTCCGCGTCCAGACCCGCACCCAGATCGCGTCGCTGCAGCGCCGCCTCGGCGTCACCACGGTCTACGTCACGCACGACCAGACCGAGGCGCTCACCATGGGTGACCGCATCGCCGTGCTCAAGGACGGCCTGCTCCAGCAGGTCGGCAGCCCGCGCGACCTGTACGAGAAGCCGAACAACGTGTTCGTCGCCGGCTTCATCGGCTCGCCCGCGATGAACCTCTTCCCGGCGGACCTCGCCGAGGGCGGCGTTCAGTTCGGCACCGAGGTCGTCCCGCTCGACCGCGACACGGTCGGCCGTGCCCACGGCAGCCAGGTCACGGTGGGCGTCCGCCCCGAGGACATCGTCGTCGGCCCCGCCGACGGCAAGGGCCTCTCGGTCGTCGTCGACCTCGTCGAGGAGCTCGGCGCCGACGGCTACCTGTACGGCCACACCGACATCGCCGGCAAGCGCACCGACCTGGTCGCGCGCGTCGACGGCCGCAACCACCCGCACGCGGGCGAGACGGTCACCCTCGCGGCGACCGCGGGTCACGTCCATGCGTTCGACGTCGAGTCGGGCCTGCGCCTCAACGACAAGCCGGTCGTCTCGGCCTAGCAGCTACGTCGCAACGGCGCGGTGGGAGGATTCCCGCCGCGCCGTTGCGCTTTCCCCAGGGAGTGACCGTGCCGGACGCGTTGAGCATCACCGCGAGCAGTGTCGATCCCGGGCTGCTCACGCTGCCCTGGTCGACCACCCTCGCGGACTGGCCGACCAGCAACATCGTCTATCTGCCCAAGGGCATCTCGCGTCACCTGGTGCGCTTCGCGAACCTCTCGGGTCGCGTGGTGGCGATCAAGGAGACGACCGAGGCGATGGCCCGGCGCGAGTACGACATGCTCGGCAACCTCGACCGGCTCGACGTTCCGTGCGTGCAGCGCATCGCGGTGATCGCGGGGCGGACGGATGCCGCGGGCGACCCGCTGCCGGCGGCGCTGGTCACCGCGCACCTGAAGTTCTCCCTCCCCTACCGGGCGCTGTTCACCCAGGTGCTGCGTCCCGACACGGCCACGCGCCTGGTCGATGCCCTCGCGGCACTGCTGGTGCGCCTGCACAACGTCGGCTTCTTCTGGGGCGACGTGTCTCTGTCGAACACGCTTTTCCGACGGGATGCCGGAGCCTTCGCGGCCTACCTCGTCGACGCCGAGACCGGCGAGCTGCACGAGACCGGACTCACGCCCGGCCAGCGCGCCCACGATCTCGACGTGGCACGGACCAACATCGCCGGCGAGATCATGGACCTCGAAGCCGGCGGACGCCTCGAGGGCGGCGTCGACGCCGTCGCGATCGCGGACGGCATCGTCTCGTCGTACCACGCCCTGTGGGCCGCCCTCACCGACAAGGAGTCCTTCCGCGCCGACGAGGCCTGGCGCCTCACCGAACGCGTCCAGCGCCTCAACGAGCTGGGCTTCGACATCGGCGAGATGGCGATCAAGACCACGGCCGACGGTACGCGGGTGTCGATCCAGCCCAAGGTGGTCGACGCCGGGCACCATCAGCGGCGGCTCATCCGGCTGACCGGGCTGGACGTCGAGGAGAACCAGGCCCGTCGGCTGCTGAACGACCTCGACGAGTTCCGCGTGCGCATCTCGCGCCTCGGGGACGACGAGGAGATGGTCGCCCACGAGTGGCTCACCCGCGTGTTCGAGCCGGTGGTCAAGGCGATCCCCTGGGATCTTCGCTCGAAGCTCGAACCGGCCGAGGTGTTCCACCAGGTGCTCGAGCACCGCTGGTACATGTCGCAGGCGCGCGGCCGCTCCGTGCCGCTCGCCGAGGTGCTCAGCAGCTACATCGACGACGTGCTGCGCCACCGCCGTGACGAGGCGACGCTCATGGGCCCGCCGACGGAGACCGTCTCGATCCCCGTCATCACCGCCAGCATGTCCGCAGTCGACGAGGACGACGAGATCGACTGGCGCGATCTCGTCTGACGACGAAGGCGCGCCCCCGGCCGAGCCGGTGAGCGCGCCCTCGCAGGTCGTCAGTAGCCGACGGTGAATCGCTCGCGCGAGTGCTTCGGCGTCTCGATCTCGTCGACGACGGCCACCGCGAGGTCGCGGCCCGAGATGTAGGACTCGCCGTCCTCGTCGGTGACGAGCACGTCGCCGCCGTCGCGGTACGCGCCGGTGCGCTCACCGGGGTTCCAGCCGCCGAAGCCGCCGGCGGGGTGCACGTAGAACCAGTCGCGCGACGCGGGGCCGCCCTGAAGGTCTTCGAGGATGCCGATGGCCTCGAAGGCCTCGGGCTTGTACTCCTCGGTGAAGGACGGCTGGTCCACGAGCCGCTCGCCGCCCGGGGCGATGAGGCTGCCGCCGGCCCCGCCGATGACGCCGATGCGCACGTCGGCCGGCAGTTCGGCGACCAGTTCGGCCACGTTGTTGCGGACCTGGCCGACCATGTCGCCGCGGGCCGGCACGGCCGCCACGACGACGTCGACGCCCTCGAGCTCGGCCGCCAGGCTCGGAACGTCCAGCAGCGTGCCCTCGATGTAGGTCGCGCCCTCGATGCGCTCGCTGGGGATCGACCGCGCGACGGAGACGACGGTGTGACCGCGCTCCACCGCCTCGGCGACGATGTTGCTGCCGGCGTAGCCGGTTCCTCCGATGACGGCGATACGAGCCATGGTCTCCCTTTCGACGGTTACCTCAGGCCCAAGGCGGGCCGCCGGACATTCATTCCCGCGAATACGCCGGATGACGGCATCCGTCAGCTGGTCTTCTGTCCGCGCACGGTCGCGACCTGGTACAGGGCGACGGATGCCGCGATCCCCGCGTTGAGCGACTCGGTCGCCGCCGAGATGGGGATCGACACGACCTGGTCGCAGGTCTCGGTCACCAGGCGCGAGAGGCCCTTGCCCTCGGAGCCGACCACGATCACCACGGGGCGATCGGCGAGCTCGAGAGCCGGGAGCGAGACGTCGCCGCCGCCGTCGAGACCGAGGACGAAGACGCCCTGCTTCTTGAACTCCTTGAGCATCGCGGTGAGGTTGGCGGCGATCGCGACCGGGATGCGCGCGGCGGCGCCGGCGCTGGTCTTCCAGGCCGCCGAGTTCACGCTCGCCGAGCGACGCTGCGGCAGGATCACGCCGTGACCGCCGAAGGCGGCGGTCGAGCGGATGATGGCACCGAGGTTTCGGGGATCGGTCACGCCGTCGAGGGCCACGAACAGCGGGGTGTGGCCGCGGTCGATGACCTGCTCGAGGAGATCCTGCGGGTGCGCGTACTCGTACGGCGGCACCTTGAGCGCGACGCCCTGGTGGACGCCGTCGAACCCGGCCATGCGATCCAGCTCGGGGCGCGTGACCTCCATCACGGGGATCTCGCGATGCGTCGCGATCGACAGCATCTCCTTGACGCGGTCATCCATCTCGACGCGCTGGGCGATGTAGAACGCGGTCGCGGGGATCTTCGCCCGGAGCGCCTCGAGCACCGAGTTGCGGCCGGTGACCGTCTCGGTGTCGTCGTCCTTCTTCGCGCGGCTCGTGGAGCGCTGGCCCGACGAGCTCGGCGCGCGGCCCTTGCCGCCGGCTGCCGCGTACCGCTCGGCCGCGGCCTTGCGCTTGCCGGCGGGGTGCCACGCGCGGTCTTCGGCCTTGGGGGTCGGTCCGCGACCCTCGAGGGAGCGCTTGTTCTTGCCGCCCGTGCCCTTGACGGGCTTCTTGCCGCCCTTTGCGGCGCCGGGGCGTCCTGGCTTTGCCATGAGATCTATCCTTTCTGGCCGGGCTCCGCCCGGCGGGCCCGCTAGTGCGAGCCGAGATTCTGGGGTGTCGGGAGCGCGCCGGGCTCTGCGCCGGCGAGACTCCAGTGCGTGCCGTCGGGCCCGTCTTCGAGGGCGATGCCGGCCGCCGCGATCGCGTCGCGGATCCGGTCGGCCGCCGCCCAGTCCTTCGCCGCGCGCGCATCGGCGCGCTGCGTGAGCATGGTGTTCACCAGGGCATCCAGAGCGGATGCCTCGGCCGAGGCCTCCCCCCGCGTCCACTGCGGGTCGAGCGGGTCGATCCCGAGCATGCCCGTCATCACCGCGACGTCCGAGAACGCTGCGAGTGTGGCCGCCCGGTCACCCGCGTCGAGCGCCGAGTTGCCGTCGCGCACCCGCTCGTGGATCACGGCGAGCGCCTGAGGCACGCCGAGGTCGTCGTCCATGGCCGCTGCGAAGCGCTCGGGGACCGAAACGGAGAGACGCAGATCGGTCTCGTCGCGGAGCGTCCGCACCGCGCGCTGCAGGAACGTCCGGATGCGGTCGACCGCCGCCTCGGCCTCGTCGAAGACCTTGGGGGCGACGTCGATGCTCGAGCGGTAGTGGGCGGCGGCGAGCGCGTAGCGCACCACGAGCGGGTCTCGCTCGGCGAGGATGTCGTCGGCGAGCACGAAGTTGAACAGCGACTTCGACATCTTCTGGCCCTCGACGTTCACGAGGCCGTTGTGCACCCAGTACCGCGCGAACGCGTCGCCGGCCGCGGTGGACTGCGCGAGCTCGTTCTCGTGGTGCGGGAAGCGCAGGTCGAGGCCGCCGCCGTGGATGTCGAACTCGGGACCGAGGTAGCGCCGCGACATGGCCGAGCACTCGATGTGCCAGCCGGGTCGGCCGGGGCCCCACGGTGACTCCCACGTCGCCGAGCCGGGCTCACCGGGCTTGGCGCCCTTCCACAGCGCGAAATCGCGGGGGTCGCGCTTGCCGCGCGGATCGGCGTCGGCGGCCGGCTCCATCGCGCCCAGCGACTGGTTGGTCAGTTCGCCGTATGCGCGCCACGACCGGACGTCGAAGTAGACGTCCCCCGCGGCATCCGATCCTGCGGGCGCGGCATACGCGTGCCCGGACTCGATGAGGCGGTCGATCAGCTCCAGCATCTGCGGGATCGACGCCGTGGCGCGCGGCTCGTACGTGGGGGGAAGGATGCCGATCGCCGTGTACGCCCGCGTGAACTCGAGCTCCATGCGGTACGCCAGCGCCCACCACGGCTCGCCGTCGGTGGCGTTCGCGAGCACCTTGTCGTCGATGTCGGTGACGTTGCGGACGAAGGTCACGCGACCGAAGCGGTGCGCGAGCCAGCGCCGGAGGATGTCGAAGCTCAGCGCTCCGCGCAGGTGGCCGATGTGGGGCCCCGACTGCACCGTCGGGCCGCAGACGTAGACCGAGACGTCTTCGGGGTCGAGCGGTACGAAGTCGCGCATGACCTGCGCCTTGGTGTCGTAGAGCTGTACCGTCACCGCACCAGCCTACCGGCCGGGTTTGTGGTGAACTTGGGAACCGTGCATGTCCTCGCCGTCCTCGCCGCCGCCGTGCTCTTCGGAACGACCGGCACCTCGCAGGCGCTGGGCCCGGAGGGCACCACTCCCCTGTCGATCGGCGTCATGCGCATGGTCATCGGCGGCACCGGCCTCGCGATCATCGCGTTCGTGCTCGCCCGCCGTCACGCGCGGCGACGCCCTCCCGGCATCGCGACGCCGAGGCTCGGCATCCGTCCTCTTTCGCTCATGGTGCTGACGGGAGCCTGCCTGGCGATCTACCAGCCGCTGTTCTTCCTCGGTGCCGAGCGCAACGGCGTCGCGGTCGGCACGGTGGTCGCCCTTGGCTCGGCACCGATCCTGGCCGGCCTGCTGGAGTGGGCGCTGACGCGGCGGATGCCGACGCCGACGTGGATCGGCGCGACGGCCCTCGCGACCGCGGGCGTCGTGCTGCTCGGGTTCGGCGGGACGGCCGGCGACACGGGCGGGACCGACCCGATCGGCCTCCTCGGCTCGGTGGGAGCCGGCGCCTCGTTCGCCGTCATCGCGAACGCGCAGCGGCGGCTGCTCGACGCGGGGTGGGACCCGTTCACCGTGGTCGGCGCCATGGGTGCCAGCTCGGCGGTGCTGTGCGCCTTCGCCGTCCCGTTCGTCGACCTGGCGTGGCTCGGCACCACGAGCGGCGTGGTGATGGCGCTGTGGCTGGGGCTGGCCACGATCTCGGTCGCGTACGTGCTCTTCACGTGGGGTCTGAGCGGGCTGACCGCCGCGACGGCGGCCACCCTGACCCTGGGCGAGCCGCTGACCGCGGCGATACTCGGGATCACCGTCCTGGACGAGCGGCTCTCGCTGCTGGCGATCGTGGGGCTCATCGTGCTGGGTGCCGGGCTGGCGCTGCTCGCATGGGGCTCCCGGGCGCCGCGCGATCCGAAGCCGTACGCCGTCGAGGCGTGACGAAACGTGCGCGCAACGATGGGCTGGCACACTGACGCCATGAACCGCACGATCGAGATCCATCACGACGATCTGAGCGGCGAGGCCACGCGCCGCCTGATCGCGATGCACCTCGCGGGCATGCACGACACGTCACCGCCCGAGAGCGTGCACGCCCTGGACGCCGACGCGCTGGCCGACCCGTCCGTCTCGTTCTGGTCGGGCTGGATCGACGGCGAGCTGGCCGGCATCGGAGCCCTCAAGACCCTCGACGCCCACCGGGGCGAGCTGAAGTCGATGCGCGTCGACGATCGCTTCCTGGGCTATGGCATCGGGCGGGCGATCCTGCGGCACATCATGGCCGACGCGCGCGAGCGCGGCATGACGAGCCTGTGGCTGGAGACCGGGAGCACAGCGGACTTCCTGCCCGCGCAGCGCCTGTACGAGAGCGAGGGCTTCGTCGTCTGCGGCCCGTTCGAGGGCTACGCGGTCGACCCGTTCTCGGTCTTCATGACGCGCGAACTCTGACCCGCCGTCGGGTCAGGCGCGGGTGACGAGCGCGACGGCGAAGGCCGCCACGCCCTCGGTGCGCCCGGTGAATCCGAGGCCGTCGGTCGTCGTGGCGGAGACCGACACCGCCGCGCCGCCCAGAGCAGCCGACAGCGCGGCCTCGGCCTCGGCCCGGCGGCCGGCGAACCGCGGCCGGTTGGCCTGCACCTGCACCGACACGTTGCCCACGCGCCAGCCGGCGTCGCCGAGCAGAGCCAGCGTGCGCGCGAGGAAGTCGTCGGCATGGGCCCCGGCATACTCGGGGTGGTCGGTGCCGAAGTGGGTGCCGATGTCACCCAGGCCCGCCGCCGCGAGCAGGGCGTCGACGATCGCGTGGGCGACCGCATCGCCGTCGGAGTGGCCGGCGAGCGCCGGCTCGCCGGGCCATTCCAGTCCCGCGAGCCACAGTGCGCCCCCGCCGCCGAACCCGTGCACGTCGGTTCCAAGGCCGATGCGCACCGCGGGCGCCCCCGCCGGCTGACCCGAGAGCAGCGATCGCGCGCGGTCGAGGTCGGCGGGCGTGGTGATCTTGAAGGCGAGCGGATGCCCCGGCACGGCCGTGACAGCATGGCCGGCGTCAGCGATCAGCGCGGCGTCGTCGGTGAACTCCCCGGTCGCGGCGCCGTACGCCGGCTCGAGGACGTCCCGGCGGAAGCCCTGCGGAGTCTGCGCCGCCGCCAGCTCGGAGCGGTCGACGGCGCCGATGATCCGGCTGCCGTCGACCCGCTTGACGGTGTCGACGACGGGCAGCACCGGCACGGCGCCGGCGGATCCGGACGCGACGGCGGCGATCACCCGCTCGAAGACCTCGGGCGGAGTGAGCGCGCGAGCCGCGTCGTGGACGAGGACGATCTCGACGCCGGAGCGCAGGGCGGCGAGCCCGGCAGCGACGGATGCCTGCCGCGTCGCTCCCCCGGCGACGACGGTGACGAGCTCGCTCCTGTCGCCGGCGGCCTCCTGGGCCTGGCGCAGGGCATCACCCTCGCGCCCGGCGGGTGCGACGACGACGACCTGCGCGGGAGGAGCCGCGAAGACCCCGTCGAGCGCGTGGCGCAGCACCGACCGTCCGTCGAGGTCGACGAAGCCCTTCGGAGCGCCGGCGCCCAGACGCGTGCCGGAACCGGCCGCGACCACGATGATGCCGACGCGGGGAACGGGTGCGATGGTCACCCGATGAATCTAGCTTGCGAGGACCTCGTCGAGGATGACGCCGGCCTTCTCCTCGTCGGTCTTCTCGGCGAGCGCGAGCTCGGAGATGAGGATCTGCTTCGCCTTGGCGAGCATGCGCTTCTCACCGGCCGAGAGGCCGCGGTCCTGATCGCGGCGCCACAGGTCGCGGACGACCTCGCTGACCTTGATCACATCGCCGGACGCGAGCTTCTCGAGGTTCGCCTTGTACCGGCGCGACCAGTTGGTGGGCTCCTCCGTGAAGGGAGCGCGCAGCACCTCGAAGACCTTGTCGAGGCCCTCCTTGCCGATGACGTCGCGAACACCCACGAGATCGACGTTCTCAGCCGGGACCTCGATGATGAGATCACCCTGCGTGACGTTGAGCTTCAGGTACTTCTTCGTCTCGCCCTTGATGATCCGGTCTTTGACCTCGATGATCGTCGCGGCTCCGTGGTGGGGATAAACGACGGTCTCGCCAACCTCAAAAAGCATAGAAATAAGTCCTTTCGGCAACCTCCAGGATACCACAGGCGACATACGCTAAGGTTCGCCGCCCACCCCGCCTGGGGCGCTACCTCACGGCGTCTGCAGGGAACCCCTAGAATGCTGAAGAAGCCGTCATCCGTCCTGGGAGGATCTGTGAACCCGCGCCTCATCGCGTCGATCGCCATCGGAACCGCAGTGGTCCTCGGCACGACGGGCTGCAGCATGATCTCGCCGCAGGCGACGACCATCGAGTACTCCGCCGCCGAAGGCGTGAACGTGTACGACTCCGGGCCGCTCGAGGTGCGCAACGCGTACATCGTGGCCACCGAGGACGGCTCCGAGGGCAACTTCGTGGCGGCCATCGTCAACGACACGGACGAGGACCACACCCTCGTCGTGGAGCTGGGCGATCCCTCCTCCCCGATCACGCTCGAGATCGACGTCGACGCACGCTCGACCCTCAGCCTCGGCGCCGATGGTGAGGATCCCGAGCTCGTCGAGGGCCTCGACACCCTCCCGGGCGCCGACATCCCCGGCTTCTTCCAGTCCGGCGACGGCGAGGGCGTGCTCACGTCCGTGCCCGTTCTGGACGGCGAGCTGAACTACCTGGCTCCGCTGGTCCCCTGACATCGCGAAAGCCCGCCCCGCAGCTCGCGGGGCGGGCTTCTTCGTGCCCGGATCAGCCTTCGAAGCGATAGCCCAGTCCGCGCACGGTGACGAGCATCACCGGCTCGCTGGGATTGGCCTCGATCCGCGAGCGGATGCGCTTGATGTGCACGTCGAGCGTCTTGGTGTCGCCGAAGTAGTCGCTCCCCCACACGCGGTCGATGAGCTGGCCGCGCGTCAGCACGCGCCCGGCGTTGCGCATCAGCACCTCGAGCAGCTCGAATTCCTTGAGCGGCATGCTGATCTCCGCGCCGTCCACGGCGACGGTGTGGCGGTCGATGTCGAGCACCACACGGCCACCGTCGAGGATCCGGTCGTCGAGGTCGGCGTCGACCTGGTCGTACCGGCGCAGCACCGCGCGCATCCGCGCGAGCAGCTCGCGGGCCGAGTAGGGCTTGGTCATGTAGTCGTCGGCGCCGAGTTCCAGGCCCACGACGATGTCCACCTCGGAGTCCTTGGCGGTCAGCATGATGATCGGCACCGACGACGTGGTGCGGATCTGGCGGCACACCTCGGTCCCCGGCATCCCGGGCAGCATCAGGTCGAGCAGGATGATCTCCGCACCCCGCTCGCGATACGCCGCGAGCGCCGACGGTCCGTCCTCGGCGATCTCGACGTCGTGCCCCTCGCGGCGCAGCAGATAGGCGAGGGGGTCGGCGAGGTCGGGCTCGTCTTCGACGATCAGGACGCGGGTCATACGGGTTCTCCGTTCGTGGGCACCGGGCGGGAAGCCTCGGGTGCGGGGCGCCGCTTGTGGCGGCCCTTCCTGGGGGTGGGCTGCTCGGGGGGCGGGTCGCTCTGCGGCAGGCGGATGGTGAAGGTGGAGCCGCGCCCCGGGCGCGACCAGAGCTTCACCTCGCCGCCGTGCCGCTGCAC
The DNA here is from genome assembly GCF_001427145.1 of Microbacterium sp. Root166. GTDB lineage: Bacteria > Actinomycetota > Actinomycetes > Actinomycetales > Microbacteriaceae > Microbacterium. Next base: position 245,962 of record NZ_LMGL01000003.1, on the reverse strand, counting down.
CGCGTGCTTGACGATCGACAGGCCGAGGCCGCTGCCGCCCGTGCGTCGTGCGCGCGCCGGATCGGCACGGTAGAACCGCTCGAACACGCGGTCCTGCTCGCCTTCGGCGATGCCGATGCCGCGATCGGTGACGGCGATCTCGACGATCCCGTCCACGAGCTTCACGCCGACGCCGACGCTCGACCCTCGCGGCGAGTAGGCGATGGCGTTGGAGATGAGGTTGCCGACCGCCTCGCTGAGGATCTGCGCGTCGCCGCGGACGTACAGGCCGCGCCGGCCGCCGCGGACGACCTCGACACCGGCGGAGTCGGCCTGGATGGCGTGGGCGTCGAGCGAGGCGGCCACCACCTCGTCGATCGAGACGTCGCGCTCCTCGGTCAGCTCGTCCGACGCCTGCAGCCGCGAGAGGTTCATGATGCGGGAGGTCAACAGCGCGAGCCGGGATGCCTCGGCCGTGAGCCGCAGCGCGAAGGCGCGCACCTGCGGCGGATCGTCGGCGGCGGATTCGATCGCCTCGGCGAGGAGGCTCACCGCGCCGACCGGGGTCTTGAGCTCATGGCTGGTGTTGGCGACGAAGTCGCGGCGCATCTGCTCGACGCGCTCGCGCTCGGTGATGTCGCGCAGCACAAGGAGCGTGAGCCGCGGGGAGATGCGGGTGGCCCGGACCATTACGAGCCGCGGCTCCGCCGGCGGGGCGCCACGACGCAGCCGCATGGTCGCCGTCGAGGCAGCGTCGCCGGTCCGCGCCGCGCGGGCGGCGGCGCGGAGCTCGTCGGAGGGGACCGACCGGCCCTCGATCAGATGGAAGGGAGCAGCCGGGGCGGAGGCCGCGAGGACCGTGAACGACGCGTCGACGACGACGGCGGCGTCATCCATGCCGTGCAACACCTCGCGCACTCCTTCCGGAATGGCGAGCGAAGTCTCAGCCCGCGCCCGATCCCGCGCACGCAGTGCGATGACGATGACGACGGAGACCGAGCCCCCGATGATGACGCCGGCGAGGAGGGCGAGCAGCGCGAGCTGCGTCGTATCCATGCCCCCAGAGTAAGGGGCGGCGCCGCCCCCGACCGGACGGTGTCCCGGCCCTCTGCGGCGCCGGCGGGTACTATTCACCGCGGCGGCACCGTCCGTTAACCTTCGCTGGCGACAATCGCCAGGATCGCGGAGGCGGATGCCTGCCCGGATTCAGGAAAGGTGCGTCGGAATGCGCGAAGTCTTCCATCAGTCGCTCGAGGACGTGCAGGGCCGACTCGTCGAGATCGCCGAGCTGGTCACTGTGGCCATCGACAAGGCGACCAGGGCGTTCAGCACCAGCGACGTCGCCCTCGCCGAAGAGGTGATCGAGGCCGACGCGATCATCGACGAGAAGGCCATCGCCCTCGACGAGCTCGCCATCGAGATCCTCGCCCGGCAGCAGCCCGTGGCCCGCGACCTCCGGATCGTCGTCAGCGCGCTGCGCATGAGCGCCTCGCTCGAGCGCATGGGCGACATCGCCGAGCACATCGCCCAGCTCACGCGCATGCGCTTCCCCGAGCGGGCCATCCCCAAGGGCCTCAAGTCCACCTTCACCAAGATGGGCGAGCTCGACGTCGAGGTGGCGCGCCAGCTCGCCGAGCTCCTGCGCACGCAGGACCTCACGCTCACCGAGCAGATCCGCAATGCGGACGACGAGATCGACGATCTTCACGTCTCGGTGTTCGAGAAGGTCCTCAGCGACAGCTGGCAGGGCGAGGCGTCCGCGACGGTCGACGCGACGCTGGCCAGCCGCTACCACGAGCGCTTCGCCGACCACGCGGTCTCGGTCGCGAAGAAGGTCGCCTACCTCTCCACCGGAGACTGGACGCCCTCCACGGACGCGCTGGACATCATCACCCAGCAGGGCTGAGCCCTCGCACGACGAACAGAGCGGATGCCCCGGGGGGGAGCATCCGCTCTGTTGTTCATCAGTGGATCAGTGCTTGCCCTGCGATGCCACCGCCGCGGCACCGGCCGCCGCGGCCGCGGGGTCGAGGTACTCGCCCGGTCCGAGGGGCTTGAGGTCCTCGCCGAGGCGGTAGACCAGCGGGATGCCGGTGGGGATGTTGAGCTCGGCGATGTCCGCGTCGCTGATGCCGTCGAGGTGCTTCACGAGCCCGCGCAGCGAGTTGCCGTGCGCGGTGACGAGCACGGTCTTTCCGGCCTGCAGGTCGGGCACGATGTCGCTGTGCCAGTACGGCAGGAAGCGGTCGATGACGAGCTTGAGCGACTCGGTGCGCGGGATCTCGCCGTCGATGCCGGCGTAGCGCGGGTCGTTCACCTGGCTGAACTCGCTGGCGTCGTCGAGGGGCGGCGGCGGCACGTCGAAGGAGCGGCGCCACAGCATGAACTGCTCCTGGCCGAACTCCTCGAGCGTCTGCGCCTTGTCCTTGCCCTGCAGCGCGCCGTAGTGGCGCTCGTTGAGGCGCCAGGAGCGCTTCACCGGGATCCACAGGCGGTCGGCGGCGTCCAGCGCGAGGTCGGCGGTCTGGATCGCGCGGCTCAGCAGCGAGGTGTGGAGCACATCGGGCAGAAGACCCGACTCGGCGATGAGCTCGCCACCGCGCGTCGCTTCGGCACGGCCCTTCTCGGAGAGCCGGACGTCGACCCATCCGGTGAAGAGGTTGAGCTCGTTCCATTCGCTCTGACCGTGGCGGAGCAGGATCAGCGTGTAGGGCGCAGTCATTGCCCCATGATATCGGCGTCGCCGGGGCGGCCGTTCGGCCATGACGCTGGCATCATGAGGTCATGGGCTCGGGCAGGTCGTCGCCAGGACACGTGGTCGGGCAGATCACCCGGGGCACCACGGGGACCAACCGGCTCCGCCGCATCGACCGCTGGCTCGCCCGCCATCCCGCACTGCGCCGGGCGGCCGACCCGCTTGTGGTCGATCTGGGCTACGGCGCGAGCGGCGTGACGGCGTTCGAGCTGTACGCGCGCCTGGTCCGCGCGCGTCGCGATGTCGAAGTGCTCGGCCTCGAGATCGACCCCGCGCGGGTCGCGCGGGCGCGGGGTCAGCTGGCCGACGTGCGAGCCGGCGTCACCGCCTTTCCCGCGGACTCCCGCGTCTCGTTCGCACGCGGCGGCTTCGAGGTGCCGGTTCCCGGCCACCGGCGCCCGGCCGTCGTCCGCGCGATGAACGTGCTGAGACAGTACGACGAGGCCGACGTCGCAGCCGCGTGGCGGTCGATGGCGTCGCGCGTCGCGCCCGGGGGCCTCGTCCTCGAGGGCACGTGCGACGAGGTGGGCCGCATCGCGACGTGGGCCGCGCTCGACGCCGAGGGCCGGCCGCTCTCCCTGACGCTCTCCCTGCGCCTGGCCGGGCTCGAGCATCCGTCCATCGCCGCGGAGCGGCTGCCGAAGGCCCTCATCCACCGCAACGTGCCGGGTGAGCGGGTGCACGACTTCCTGGCCGCGCTCGACACCGAGTGGAATCGCGCCGCCGCGGTCGCGCCGTTCGGGCCGGTCCACCGCTGGCGCACGGCCCTCGGCGGCCTGGTCGATTCCGGGTGGCCGGTGCAGGAGCGCGCGCGGTGGCGCCTGGGCGAGGTCACCGTGCCGTGGGACTCGGTCGCGCCCGCCTGATCGGCGGCGCCTCAGATGCGGGGCACGGCCGCCCGGGCCTCGGCCACGCTCATGCCGGTGGCCATGAGCAGGTCGACCATGAGCGGACGCATGTTCGCGACGAGGTTCTGGTCTCCGAGCGAGGCGCCCGGCAGGATCTCGGCGGGGTCGAGGCGCGCGGCGACGGCGACCAGGGCCGCGCGCGCGGCCGGCGCGAGGGTCAGGTCGTCGAGCGAGTCGGCGACGAACCCGGCGCCGCGCATGATCTCGGCGAGCACGTCCGCCGCGACGGGACGCGGCTCGCCGTCGGCGCAGAGGTACGCCACCCGCCGTGCCACGACGCGCAGGTTGCGGCTGGCGAGCTCCACAGACTGGCGCACGCGCTCCTGGCGCGCGAGCTCGGACCGCTGTCGCTGCAGGAACGGCGAGATACGGGCGACGGCGAGGCCCGACTCGAGCGAGGAGCGCCAGCTGTCGAGCTCCGGCTGCATGCCGCGGGCCTTCTCGAGTCCGCGCTCCGCACGGAGCCGGTCGCCGCGGCGGAGCGCCTGGACGAGCGCCCCGGACGCGCCGTCGAGCGCATCGAAGACCGCGCGCGCCTCGCGCAGGGTCGAGCGGAGCGGGTTGCGCGGGATCAGCGCGGTCACGAGCAGGGCCGCCACACCGCCGACGATCCCGTCGACGAGCCGCTGGAAGGGCGCCTCGGCGGGGATCACCATGACGATCAGCGACTGGATCGCGGCCGCGATGGCGAAGCCCGGCTGGGCCGAGAGGAACCGGGCGACGACGAGCGTCACCCCGAGTGCCAGCGCGAGCTGCCACCATCCCGTGCCGGCGACGATCAGCAGGACCTCGGCGATGAGAATGCCCACGAGCATGCCGACCACCGTCTCTAGCACGCTGCGCGGTCGCGCGTCGCGGACCAGGCCGAGACTCGAGACGGTCACCGTCGCAGCGAGCAGCGGTGCCGGGTGACCCAGCACGTAGTGGGCGAACGCGTACGAACCGGTGGCGGCGACGACGATCTGGATGATCGGGATGCCGGAATCGCGCACGCGCAGCAGGGCGGGCCGCGGATCGAACCGGGAACGCCAGCCAGTGGGCACCGGCGCGGTCGGGGGCGGCGCGGTCACCGGCCCGGCTTCATGTCGCGGCGGGGCGGCGAGAGAGCCTGGTGAGCCGCGGGACGTTCGCCGTCGCCCCGGCCTCGGGCGGCACCACGATCTCCTGCGCCGCGGCGATCGGGCCCTCGTCGGTCTCGACGACCAGCGGAGCGTCGACCGGAGTGCTGCGGCGCACGACGGCGAGAGCGATCGGGCCCTCCTCGTAGTGCAGCGCGGTGGAGGTGATCACGCCGACGGCGTCATCGCCCACACGCACCTCCGCCCCGCGGGCGGGCAGTGCGCTGCCGCTGCCGTCGAGCTGGAGAGCCACGAGTCGCCGGGGCGGATGACCGAGGTTGTGCACCTTGGCGACGGTCTCCTGGCCGCGGTAGCACCCCTTGCTGAGGTGCACCGCGGTGCGCAGCCAGTCCAGCTCGTGCGGGAGCGTGCGCTCGTCGACCTCCGCCGACCAGCGCGGGCGCCAGGCGGCGACCCGCAGGGCCTCGGCGGCGAGCAGCCCGGCGATGCTCAGCTCGCCGCGGGCCGCGGCATCCGCTATCCGGCGCTCTTCGTCACGCGTCACGATGGCCTCGGCCCAGTCGCGCTCGGCGCCGGGATGCGGGTCGGCGACCCCGTAGCCGTGGCCGCCGGGTGAGATCTCGGGCCACGGATCGGTCCAGATGAGCGGCATCGCACCGGGGCGGGCGGCATCGACGCTCCGCAACGCCGCGCGCGTGCCGCCGAACACGGCGAACTCGTCGCCGGCGTCGCGGGGGTCGACGCGCAGCCGGAACCGCATCTTGCGCAGCCACGACAGCAGCGCGTCGGCATCGGCGCGGTCGACGATCAGCCAGGTGGTCTCGCCGTCGTCGAAGACGGATGCCGCGTGCTCGACGCGTCCCTGAGGATCGAGCACCAGCAGCTCGGTGCTCACGCCCGGCGCCAGCGAGGCGAGGGCCTGCGAGGTGAGCGAGTCCAGCCATGAGAGCCGGTCCTCGCCCGGCACGGCCAGCACGGTCCGGTCGGCGAGGGGCACGATGGCCTCCCCCGCTGCGATCGAGCGCTGTTCGATCAGTGGGCTGCCGACATGCTGCAGGCCGGCGTCGTCGACGACCGCCCGGGGCAGCTCCGCGAACAGGGAGCCCATCACTCGGCCCGCGCGAGTCGTGCCGAGGCGTGTGCGCCGAGTTCATGGCCGAGCGCGGCCATGTCCCACGCCCAGAGCAGGTGGCCTTCGACCAGGCCGTACATGCGGGTCGCCGCGGCGTACGCCTTCGCGCTGCCGGGGCGCACGACGGCATCCGTCGCGATGTCGATGCGCGGGCCGCGGATCTGGCCCAGGTACAGCTCGCTCACGCCGTCGGCGTGGACGATCGCGACCTCGATGTCGAAGCCGCCCTCGGCATTGCGCAGCAGCTCGACATCGTCGACGGTCCGCGCCGGCCCGGGAGCGAGCGGCGGGAGCAGACCCGGCCCCGCGTCGGCCTCGGCCTGCGGTCGTGACAGCCGCCAGTAGCCCATCTCGGCCACCAGCGGCGTGCGGTTCTCGCCCTCGCCGTGCAGCCAGGCGCTGGCCGAGTAGTTCAGGTAGTCGCCGCCGTCATGGCTGAAGCTCACGCGATGGGTGAACTCGCCGGCATAGGCGTGGTCGGCGTAGTCGATGACGCCGGTGCCCTCCCACACGCCGACGAGCCACGACAGCGGCGCGAGGTCGGCGGGGAGATCGGTCGGCAGATCGAACATCGCTCGAGCGCTCAGCGCTGGCCGCGGTACAGGTTCTTGAGGACCACTACGGAGACGAAGGCGATCGCGAGCGATGCGAGGGCGAGCAGGCCCACGAAGAAGAGTTCGAGCGCGACGAGATCCATACTGGCCAGTCTAATCGAACCAGCCCTCACCCCGGGCGGCGGGACTAGCCGGGGACGATGGCGGCCAGGCCGAATCCCAGGCTGAGGATGCCCATGACGACGAGGGCGCCGAGAGAGCTGGCGGCGACGCGCTCGGTGAAGCCCTGGGAACGACCGGTCGACAGCTGGATGACGAACGCGAGGACGAGGCATCCGCCCAATCCGACGGCGAGCCACTGGGCCCGCGACTCCGGTGCGGCGAACAGTCCGACGGCGACGCCGATGAGGGCCGCAGCGATCCAGACGGCGATGATGCCGCCGATCGTTCGGCGGGGAGCGAGTTCAGGCACGGCCACTCGCCCATTCTCACGCACGCGCGGCCGTCGCGCACCCCGCTCGCCGTGGAGCGTCATGCGCGGGGAAGCGGTACCGCGCCACGCCCTACACTGGGAGCACGGCGCGCCCCCGCGTGCCGGGAAGGCGGCGCTTTGGCACAGCTCCTGGTTCTCAGCTCCACGCACGGAGCCGGTCCTGTCCTGCCCTCGCTCGAGCTGCTCAGCCATCGGGTGCGCCAGATCCCCGCCGAACCGGTCCAGCTCATCAACGCCCCGAGCGCCGACATCATCTTCGTCGACGCCCGCGTCGATCTCGTGGGCGCCAAGTCGCTGTGCAAGATCCTCAACACGACCGGGCTCGACGCTCCCCTGCTGCTCGTCGTCACCGAAGGCGGCCTCACGGCGGTGTCGCCTGACTGGGGTGTGGACGACGTGATCCTCGTCGGTGCCGGACCGGCCGAGGTGGATGCGCGCATCAGGCTCGCGATCGGTCGCGTCGCCAAGGAGCAGGTCTCGACCCGCATCTCGACATCCGGCATCACCATCGACGAGTCCTCGTACTCCGCCAAGGTGCACGGAAAGCCGCTCGACCTCACGTACAAGGAGTTCCAGCTTCTCCACTTCTTCGCCACGCATCCCTCGCGCGTCTTCACGAGGGAGCAGCTGCTCAGCGAGGTGTGGGGCTACGACTACTTCGGCGGCACGCGCACCGTCGACGTGCACGTGCGGCGCCTGCGCGCCAAGCTCGGCGACCTCGAGCAGCTCATCGGGACCGTGCGCAACGTGGGCTACCGGTTCAACGTGTACGAGGACGACCAGATGCCGGCGCCGCGCGAGCGCACCGACGCCTAGCCCGTTCACCTCGCGGCCACCGCTCCCTGCAATGATGAGGGGATGATGGAACGGGAAGTGCTCGATGCGGGGCTCGGCGATTCGGACGACGACGACTTCGACCAGGACGAGCCTGTCGACGCGGAGCTGCCCGACCACCGCTACCTCGACCGCGAGCTGAGCTGGCTGGCGTTCAACCAGCGAGTGCTCGAACTCGCCGAGGACCCCGACCTTCCCGTCCTCGAACGCGCCAACTACCTCGCGATCTTCGCCAGCAACCTCGACGAGTTCTTCATGGTCCGCGTCGCCGGCCTCAAGCGCCGCATCGTGACCGGCCTGGCCGTGCCGACCAACATCGGCCGCGCCCCGGCCGAGGTGCTCGCCGACATCTCCACCGAAGCGCACCGCCTCCAGCTGCGGCACGCCGACGCCTGGACCACCCTCGTCCGGCCCGCGCTCGACGAGGCCGGTGTCAGTGTCGTCAGCTACGAGTCCCTCGACGCCGACGACCGTGAACGCCTCTACGAGTTCTTCCAGGCGCAGGTGTTCCCCGTGCTCATGCCGCTTGCGGTCGATCCGGCCCACCCGTTCCCGTACATCTCGGGTCTCTCCCTCAATCTCGCCATCCGCATCCGCAACGCCCGGACCGGGCGACAGGAGTTCGCGCGACTGAAGGTGCCGCCGATGCTCCCCCGGTTCGTCGACGTTCGCGGCAGCGAGGGCCGAGGCGTCCGCTACCTGCCGCTCGAGGACCTCATCTCCAACCACCTCGACGACCTCTTCCCGGGCATGGAGGTTCTCGACCACCACGCGTTCCGCCTCACGCGCAACGAGGACGTCGCCATCGAAGAGGACGAGAGCGAGAACCTCATCCAGGCGCTCGAGGCCGAGCTGCTGCGCCGCCGGTTCGGCCCGCCGATCCGTCTCGAGATCACCGACGACATGGACGACGTCACCCTCGATCTGCTGATCCGCGAGCTCGACATCACCGAGCAGGAGGTCTACCGCCTTCCGGGACACCTCGACCTCCGCGGTCTGTTCGGGCTGAAGATCGACCGCCCCGACCTGCGCTTCCCACCGCACGTGCCGACCACGGCGATGGCGTTCCAGCCGGGCGACAACAACGAGCGACCCGACATCTTCGCGTCGATCCGCAAGGGCGACGTGCTCGTGCACCACCCCTACGAGTCCTTCGCGACGAGCGTGCAGGCGTTCCTCGAGCAGGCGGCGAAGGATCCGCACGTCCTCGCCATCAAGCAGACGCTGTACCGCACCTCGGGCGACAGCCCGATCGTCGAGGCGCTCATCGACGCCGCCGAGGCCGGCAAGCAGGTGCTGGCGCTCGTCGAGATCAAGGCGCGGTTCGACGAGGCCAACAACATCCTGTGGGCCCGCAAGCTCGAGAAGGCCGGAGTGCACGTCGTCTACGGCCTCGTGGGCCTCAAGACGCACTGCAAGCTGGCGCTCGTGATCCGCGAGGAGGGCGGCGTCCTCCGCAGCTACAGCCACGTCGGCACCGGCAACTACAACCCCAAGACCAGTCGCATCTACGAGGACTTCGGCCTGTTCACCGCCGACGACCAGGTCGGCCGCGACCTCACTCGCCTCTTCAACGAGCTGAGCGGCTACGCGATCGAGAAGAAGTTCAAGCGTCTCCTGGTCGCCCCCCTGCACCTGCGCAAGGGGCTGCTCCGGCTCATCGACAAGGAGCGCCGCAACGCGATCGCCGGCAAGCCCGCGAGCGTGCGGATCAAGGTCAACTCGATGGTCGACGAGCAGATCATCGACGCGCTGTACCGGGCGAGCCAGGCCGGCGTGAAGGTCGAGGTCTCGGTGCGCGGCATCTGCGCGCTGAAGCCCGGCGTCCCCGGGATGAGCGAGAACATCACGGTCCGCAGCGTCCTGGGTCGCTACCTGGAGCACTCGCGGATCTTCGCCTTCCACAACGACGGCGACCCGCAGGTCTTCATCGGCAGCGCCGACATGATGCACCGCAACCTCGACCGCCGTGTCGAGGCGCTGGTGCGCGTGGTCGCGCCCAGCCATCTCAAGGAGCTCAGCGACTTCTTCGACCTCGCGATGAGCGACTCGACCTCGTCGTGGCACCTCGGACCCGACGGAGAGTGGACGCGACACAACCTGGCGGCGGACGGCACTCGCCTGGTCGATCTCCAGGACAAGACCATGATCAACGTGCAGCGCCGCCGGCGGGCACGGGCGGTGCGATGACCGAGACCGCCGTATACGCCGCCGGCGGGGTCGTCTGGCGCATCGTCGAGGACAAGCTGCGCGTGCTCGTCATCCACCGCACGCGCTATCGCGACCTGACGCTGCCCAAGGGCAAGGTCGATCCCGGCGAGATGCTCGCCGAGACCGCCGCCCGCGAGATCTTCGAGGAGACCGGCATCCGTGTGGCCCTGGGCGTGCCCGTGGGAGTCTCGCGCTACCGGCTGCCCAGCAAGCGGCAGAAGATCGTCCACTACTGGGCCGCCGAGGCCACCGAGGACGCGATCCGGGCGTCGGCCTTCGTGCCGAACAAGGAGATCGCGGCACTGGAGTGGGTCACGCCGAAGAAGGCGCTCGCCCGGCTGAGCTACCCGGTCGACGTCGAGATCCTCGAGACGTTCATGAAGCTGGTCGGCGAGGGAGTGCTCCGCACCTTCCCGATCATCGCGCTGCGGCACGCCAAAGCGCTCGACCGCGAGGACTGGAACGAGGAGGATGCCGCGCGCCCGCTCGCGTCGCGCGGCAAGAAGCAGGCGGCCTCGATCGTGGGGCCGCTGCAGGCCTTCGGCGCGCGCAAGATCATCTCCAGCCCGGCCGTCCGGTGCGTCAAGACGGTGGTGCCGCTGTCTGCGGCGCTGGGCCGGAAGATCACCACGACCGACCTGATCAGCCAGGACGCGTGGGAGGCCGGCGACTCCGACGCCCGCACCGTCGTCGGCCAGCGGGTGCGCGCACGCAAGCCGGCCGTGCTCTGCACGCACGGCCCGGTCCTGCCCGAGATCCTCACCGAGATCGCCCTCGCGACCGGCACCCTGCGCGGCTCGTACCTCGGCAGCGCCTCAGCCCTGGAACCGGCGGCTTTCTCGGTGGTGCACCTCTCTGTCGACAACCCCGGCTCGGGCATCGTCGCCATCGAGACCCACACGCCGAAGGTCTGACACGCCCCAGGTGAACGGCCCTGTCGCCCCGGACGCGATGGCGGGCCGCCGTTCACCTCCCGTTCACCACGACAGCGCAATCTGGTAAGAGTCCGAGCCTACGTTTCAGTGCGTGCCCTGCACCGGGCCATCACCCGAAGCCTCCCGAGGCCTCACTTCCCTGACACGTGAAGGATTCACACCGTGAAGATCTCCCGCATCGCCCAGGTGGGCGCTGTCGCCGCAGTCGCGGCCCTCGCCCTCGCCGGCTGCGCAGCAAACGAGACGCCCGCAGGCGGCTCCACCGGCGACGCCCCCGTCTCCGACCTCGCCGGCGAGCTCGCCGGTGGCGGCGCCTCGTCGCAGGAGGTCGCGGTCCAGGCCTGGACCGCCGGCTTCCAGACCGCCAACCCCGACGTCACCATCACCTACGACCCGGCCGGCTCCGGCGCTGGCCGCGAGTCGTTCCAGGCGGGCGCCTTCCCGTTCGCGGGCTCGGACCGTGCGTTCAAGATCGAGGAGATCGAGGCCGGTCCGTTCGACGGCTGCGTCGAAGGCACCGACATCCTCGAACTTCCCACCTACATCTCCCCCATCGCGGTGATCTTCAACATCGAGGGCGTGGACGAGCTCAACCTCGACGCCGCCACGATCGCCGGCCTGTTCTCGGGCGAGATCGCGAACTGGAACGACGCGGCGATCGCCGAGCTGAACCCCGACGCCACGCTCCCCGACCTGGCCGTGACGCCGGTGCACCGCGCCGACGACTCGGGCACGACCGAGAACTTCACCGACTACCTCTTCCAGGCTGCGCCCGACGCATGGACGGCCGAGCCCGACGGCGTCTGGCCGCTCACCACCGGTGAGGCCGCGCAGGGCACCTCCGGTGTCGTGTCGGCCGTCGCGGGCGGCGACGGAACGGTCGGCTACGCCGACGCGTCGCGTGCCGCCGAAGAGGGCCTGAGCACCGCAGCGATCAAGGTCGGCGACGAGTTCGTCACCTACTCGCCCGAGGCCGCCGCCGCGATCGTCGACGCCTCGCCGCTCGAGGAGGGTCGCGCTCCGACCGACCTCGCGATCGAGCTCGACCGCACCTCGGCCGAGGCCGGCGTGTACCCGATCGTCCTCGTCAGCTACATGATCGCCTGCCAGGAGTACGTCGACACGGCCAGTGCCGCGCTCGTCAAGGGCTTCCTGCAGTATGTCGCCAGCCCGGAAGGCCAGGAAGAGGCGGCAGCCGTCGCCGGCAACGCCCCGATCTCGGAGTCGCTGGCCGCTCAGATCAACACGGCGATCGACACGATCGTCACCGAGTAAGACACTGATACCCGGTCCGGCCCTGCGGCCGGACCGGGTATCCCCCTGAGAACTCCTCACCAGAACAGGACCCCATGACGACGACGACTGCGCCGGCTGTCGCTGCCAAACCCAGGCAGCGACCTGGCGATCGCTGGTTCTCGGGCACCGCGCTGTTCGCGGGGTCCATGATCCTCGTGACGCTCGCCGCCGTCGCGATCTTCCTCATCATCCAGTCGATCCCCGGCATGACGGCGACGAGCGACACCGCCTCGCTGCTGTCGGGCAACTTCTGGCAGTACGTGTGGCCGCTCGCGTTCGGCACGGTGTGGGCATCGTTCCTCGCCCTGCTGATGGCGGTTCCGCTTGCGGTCGCCGTAGCCCTCTTCATCTCGCACTACGCCCCGCGCCGGCTCGCGCAGGGCCTCGGCTACATCGTTGACCTCCTCGCCGCCGTCCCCTCCGTCGTCTTCGGCCTGTGGGGAATCAACGTGCTGGCACCCGCCGTGCAGCCGGTCTATGCCTGGCTCAACGAGAACATGGCCTGGTTCCCGCTCTTCGGCGGCACCGTCTCGGCGACCGGGCGCACCATCTTCACTGCAGCCATCGTGCTCGCCGTCATGGTGGTGCCGATCATCACTGCGATCTGCCGCGAGATCTTCCTCCAGACGCCGGTCCTGCACGAAGAGGCCGCTCTGGCCCTCGGCGCGACGCGCTGGGAGATGATCCGCATGGCCGTCTTCCCGTTCGGTCGCAGCGGCATCGTGTCCGCCTCGATGCTCGGCCTCGGACGCGCGCTGGGCGAGACGATGGCCGTCGCGATGGTCCTCTCCGCGACCGGCGTCATCACCTTCCAGCTGTTCACGTCGGAGAACCCGAGCACCATTCCGGCGAACATCGCCCTCACGTTCCCCGAGGCGTACGGCGTCAACATCAACGTCCTGATCGCGACCGGCCTCATCCTCTTCGTCGTCACCTTCGTGGTCAACGCGATCGCCCGCTGGATCGTCAGCCGCCGCAAGGAATTCTCGGGAGCCAACTGACATGACCCTCACCACCGCTCCCACGCAGACTCCTCCACCGCCCGTCGTCCGCGAGCACCTCCGCCTCACCAGCGGCCACCTGCCCGGCTGGGCACCCTGGGCGATCCTCGCCGCGAGCGGGGTCATCACCGCCCTGGTGTTCGGCGTGCTGGCCATCGCCGCCGGCTCCGAGTTCAGCATCGCCGGCTGGGCCGTCGTCACGGCCCTCGTCTACCTCGTCCTCATCACCGCGATCTCGAGTCTCGTCGAGGGCCGCCGCAAGGGCGTCGACCGGCTCGTCACGGGCGTGGTCGTCAGCGCGTTCGCTGTGGCCATGGTGCCGCTGGTGTCGGTCGCCTGGACCGTGCTCTCCAACGGCGTGGCAGCCCTGTCGGCCGAGTTCCTCTCGAGCTCGATGCGCAACGTCGTCGGCGAGGGCGGCGGCATCCTCCATGCCATCGTCGGCACGCTCCTCATCACTCTCGCCGCCGCCGTCATCTCCATTCCGATCGGCATCTTCACCGCGATCTACCTCGTGGAGTACGGCGCCGGCAAGCGACTGGCGAACGGCATCACGTTCCTCGTCGACGTCATGACCGGCATCCCTTCGATCGTCGCCGGTCTGTTCGCCTACGCCCTCTTCGCGCTGTTCTTCGGCCCCGGCATCCGCATGGGCATCATGGGATCGATCGCGCTGGCCGTGCTCATGATCCCGGTGGTCGTCCGCTCGAGCGAGGAGATGCTCCGGCTCGTGCCGAACGAGCTGCGCGAGGCCTCGTATGCGCTCGGCGTGCCCAAGTGGCTGACGATCTCGAAGGTCGTGCTGCCCACGTCGATCGCCGGCATCACGACCGGCGTCATGCTGTCGATCTCGCGCGTCATCGGCGAGACGGCACCGCTTCTGCTCACGGCAGGCGTGACGGCGTCGATGAACTACGACCTGTTCGAGGGACGCATGATGACGCTGCCGGTGTTCGCGTACTCGCAGTACATGAACCAGGGCATCCCGGCATCCGCCTACATCGACCGTGCCTGGGGCGCGGCGCTGGTCCTCATCCTGATCGTCATGCTGCTCAACCTGATCGCGCGCATCGTCGCGAAGGTCTTCTCCCCCAAGCTGGGCCGCTGAGCGGCACCCCCGACTCTCCCGAACCGAAATCAGAGGAATCGTGTCCAAGAGCATCGAAGTCAACGACCTGAACGTCTTCTACGGCGACTTCATGGCCGTCGAGGGCGTCTCGCTCAACATCGAGCCCCGCAGCGTGACCGCCTTCATCGGCCCGTCCGGCTGCGGCAAGTCGACGTTCCTGCGCACCCTGAACCGCATGCACGAGGTGATCCCCGGCGCCCGCGTCGAGGGCCAGGTCCTCCTCGACGGAGACGACCTGTACGCCGCGAACGTCGACCCCGTGCTGGTGCGCCGCCAGGTGGGCATGGTCTTCCAGCGCCCCAACCCGTTCCCGACGATGTCGATCAAGGAGAACGTGCTGGCGGGCGTGAAGCTCAACAACAAGCGCATCTCCAAGTCCGACGCCGACGACCTGGTCGAGAAGTCGCTCAAGGGCGCGAACCTCTGGAACGAGGTCAAGGATCGCCTCGACAAGCCCGGCTCGGGCCTGTCAGGCGGCCAGCAGCAGCGACTGTGCATCGCCCGCGCGATCGCCGTCTCGCCCGAGGTCATCCTGATGGACGAGCCCTGCTCCGCCCTGGACCCGATCTCGACATACGCGATCGAGGAGCTCATCGGCGAGCTGAAGAACGACTACACCGTCGTCATCGTGACGCACAACATGCAGCAGGCGTCGCGCGTGAGCGACCGCACCGCGTTCTTCAACATCGCCGGCACCGGCAAGCCCGGCAAGCTCATCGAGTACGACGACACCCGCTCGATCTTCACCACCCCGACCGTGCAGGCCACCGAGGACTACGTCTCGGGCCGCTTCGGCTGAGCCCGACTTCGCGGGCTGCCCGCCCGGATCAGGCGCGCGGGCTCAGCAGGTACTGGTTGAAGGATGCCGTCAGCTCGCGGTCGACCGCGAGCTCGGCGTCGTCGATGGCGGTGATCGGCGCGGCGAGGCGGACACTGGAGAGCAGCCATGCGGCATCCGCTTTCGCGAGCGCGCTGACGGGGACCGTCTCGTACGCGGTCTCGTGGCCCAGCTCCTGTAGGTGCTCGAAGAGGCTGAGCTGGGTGGTGCCGTGAAGGATGCCGCCGTTCGGCGCGGGCGTGACGAAGCTGCTGCCGATCCGCAGCACGAGCGACGCCGTGGGCGCCTCGAGCACGAAGCCGTCGGAGGACACGAAGATCGCGTCATCCGCGCCGCGGCGCTTGGCTTCGCGGATCGCGGCCATGTTCACCGCGTACGACAGCGTCTTGGCGCCGAGCAGCAGCCACGGAGCACGCGCCGGGGTGTCGATGCCGTAGCCGCGGTCGAGCGTCACCACTCGGATGCCGTGCTCGCGGACCGCGGAGTTGTCGGCCGCATCGGCGGCGGTGACCCAGGCCGTCGGCGTGGGGCCGTGCTCGACGCCGCGGCTGAGGATGAGCTTGATCACGCTCTCGCCGCGTTCGGCGCACTGCTCCGCGACGACCTCGACGGCCTGCCGCCACTGCTCGCGGTGCGGGACGGGAAGGTCGCACAGCTCGGCGGAGTGCGCGAGACGGTCCAGATGAGCAATGAGCTCCTGGGGATGGCGGTCGACGACTCCGATGGACTCGAAGATGCCGTCACCGCGCTGTGTGCTCAGCTCCCCCACGCTCAGCGCCGGAGCCGACGGGTCGATGACCCGGAACGTGGCTGCGAAGTCGGTGCGGGGATCGTCGGATGCCGCGGGGTCGATCACGAGCGCGAAACGCCAGGTCATGCGAACGAGCCTAGGCCGTCGGGAATGCCCCGGCGGCGCCCTCGGTTAGACTGTATCGGCCGGGCCGCAGTAACCCCGGGCTCCATCTTCTGCCGCCGCGAGCGGCTCCGCGCCGAGAGGCGTTCTGCGGCCCGGCACTCCCCTGACTTCAGGGCCGACGCCTCAGGTCAGTGCTTCACGGCGCCACAGGGCCGCACACGCGCTGAGGTCGGCGGCGTAGTCCGCGAGGCGAAGCGCACGCGTCGTGAACCCGGAGGCCCGCTCGGGCTCGGTCGCCTCGTAGTCATCGGCCAGGTGCGTCGCACCGGCGGCCTGCACCCGGCAGAACGAGGCGGCCCGGTCCAGCGCGACGGCGAAGTCGCCCTCGAACAGGCCGCGCAGGATCTGGTCGATGAGGGCCACGAGCTCATCGGGTCCTGCCGGCGTCGGTGCGCCCGCGATGACCTCGTCGGCCGACGACAGGTTGGTGCGGCCACGCTCGTACAGCAGCGCAGCGGTCTGCGCGTCGTCATGGATCATGAGCTGCAGCAGGTAGAGCCGCCACAGCGCGCCCGGCAGCGACTTCGCGGGTGACCGCGACCAGAGCTCGGCGATGTCGTCGATGCCGTTCTCGTCGGTGAAGGCCACCAGGCGGTCCACGACCTGACCGTCGGGGTCGGCTCGGACGCGGGCGAGCAGGGCATGCGCGGTCGAGTGCGCGACGCGGGAGACCTCGGCCGGGTCCTCGGCCGCGAACAGCCGGTCGAAGAGCTCGGAGGGCCGCCGGACGGGCTTGTGGTAGTCCCTGGACTGGTCGCTCACCCCCTCCACGCTACCGGCGTTCACGAGAGCGGCGGCGCGATTCCGCGCCGCCGCTTCCCAGGGAAGGCACATGGCCGGGCCGGCTCTTTCAGGCCTGGTTCATGCGGATGTGGTTGCCCGCGGGGTCTCGGAACGCACAGTCGCGGGGCCCCCACGCCTGCTCGATCGGCTCCTGCAGCACCTCGGCGCCGAAGGCGCGGAGCCGCTCGAAGGAGGCATCGATGTCAGTGGTGGTGAAGACGTAGGGGCCGGGGCCCGATCCCTTCACCACGAGCCGCTGCAGCGCGTCGGCGTCCTCGGGCGAACGACCGGCCGCCGGATCGGAGATGACGAGAGCGAGGCCGGGCTGGCCGGCGAGGCCGAAGCTGACCCAGCGGGTGCCTTCGTACGACACGTCGTTCACGATCTCCAGGCCCAGCCCGTCGCGGTAGAACGGGATCGCGGCCTCGACGTCGTCGACGGTGATCGGGCAGTAGGACAATGAGATGTCGGTCATGGGTGCCACGCTAGAGCAGGCTCGGTGGCGCGTGCTTCTCCGATCCTGCTCGCCCTGCGAGCACCGCCGCTCAGCCGAACCGAACCGGCCTGGTGAGGATCTTCGCCACGCACAGGGGCATCGCCTCGGCGGCATCGTGCGGCCGCGACCGGTAGGAACTCGGGGTCTCCCCCACGATCTCGGTGAAGGTGGAGCTGAACGAGCCCAGGGATGTCGCGCCGACGGCGGTGCAGGCATCCGTCACCGACGCCCCTGCCCGCAGCAGCGCCATCGCCCGCTCGATGCGCCGGGTCATCAGGTATGCGTAGGGGGTCTCGCCGTACGCGGTCTTGAACTCGCGTGAGAAGTGCGCCGGCGACATGAGAGCCTTAGCGGCCATCGTCGGCACGTCGAGGGGCTCCGCGTAGTCGCGGTCCATCAGGTCGCGCGCACGCCTCAAGTGCCTGAGCGTCTGCGTCGTCTGCGGGGCTGCGGCCACCTCACCACGATAGCGAGGCGGCAACCGCCGAGGGCGGCGTCAGGCCGTCGGGATCGCGACGATCGGATCAGACGACGGGGTGCCGTCCGGCGAACCGCCCTGCGGCTCGATCGTCACCGCGATCACGTCGCCGGGCTCCATCGTGCCGTCCAGCTGAGCGGTCGCGGCGGCCTCGTCGGCCGGATCGAACACCCCTGCCGAGATCGCTGCGCCGTCGCGGACGAACCAGAGCTCGAAGCTCTGATCCTCGGCGATCTCCGGCAGGCCATCGGAGACCAGCACGGCCTTTCCGACCGACTCCGACCAGTGCGCCGTGGCCGTTCCCCCATCGGTGATCTCGGCGGTCGCTGACTGCGCATCAGGGGCCGACTCGATCTCCTGGAGAGCGACGACGGCGGCCGGTCGGTTCAGGTACTCGTTGATCGCGACGGTGCCGTACCCCAGCGCAACGAGCAGGACCATGGATGCGGCGAGCGTGAGCAGCCCGCGCGTCCAGTTGCGCCGGGTGATGGCCTGGATGGTGGCCGTCGTCGGGGCAGGGTCGGTGGCGACATCGCGGACCGGCTCGTCCGCGGCGGGTGGAGCGGAGGCCGCCGGCGCAGCATCGGTCACAGCGGCTGTGTGGGCCGCCGCGGCCTCGGCCGCATCGGTGTCGGGCAGCTGGGGCATCACGGCGATCCGCGACAGCAGCGTGGAGCGAAGGGTGAGCGGCGGGGCGACCTCGGCGACGGCGTCGGCCAGCACCGCAGCGGCACGAGAGTCTGCGTCGACCCAGTGCTCCCACTCCGGGTGCGCGGCACGCGCAGCCTGGAAGAGCCGGCGATCCTCGGGCGACAGCGCGTTCAGCGCTTCGCCTGCGGCGAGTTCGGCGAACTCCTGTTCGTTCATCACGCGGTCACCCCCATCTCTGCTCTCAGGCGGGACAATCCGTCCCGCATCCTCGTCTTGATCGTCCCCAGCGGCGCGCCCACGAGCGCCGCGATCTCGCTCTGACTGTAACCGCCGTAATAGGCCAGGGTCAGCGCTTCCTTCTGCGCCTCGGGAAGGCTCGAGAGGGCTGCCGTGACCTTCTCACCCTCTATGCGCAGTTCCACCTGCTCCACGACAGAATCGTGGGCGACGTCCAGATCACGGAAGCCGGCCCGAACGTCGCGGTCGGTGCTGGCTTGGGACGAGCGCACTCGGTCGACGGCCCGCCGGTGTGCGATCGTGAGGATCCACGATCTCGCCTGTCCTCTGTTCGGAGCGAAGCGAGACGCGGATTGCCAGATCTCGAGGAAGACCTCCTGGAGCACTTCCTCGCTCTGCGAACGGTCGACGAGCACCCGCAGGACAAGACCGAAGACTCGGGGGGCGAGCATGTCGTAGAGGCGGGCGAATGCGGCCTGATCGCCGTTCGCAACCCGCTGCAGCAGCTCGCCGGCATGGTCGATGGGGATCGCGCCGTCCTCGGGCACGTCGATCCCGTCGATCACCATGTCCACCAGCATGCCTTACTCCCCTGCCCCCGCCGTACTTCCCCGCGCGCACATCGCGTGATCCCCTCTGCGGTTTGTTCGTGTCGGATGCCGCTTCGGATTGCCCGTCGAATCCATTCACGCGAATTCCAATCCATTCCCCCGGGACCTCCGAACATCCCGTTGTAGCCGCCACTGCGGCAACCACACAGAGGAGGAAGTCATGTCTCGCATCACCAAGAGGCGCGTCTCGGCGGGGCTGGCCCTGGCAGTCGCCGCAACGTTCGCGCTGTCGGCCTGTTCCATGGGCGGCTCCACCGCCGAGCCGTCGGAAGAGCCGTCGACCCCCGCGGTCGAGGAGACCGAGGAAGCCATGGAGATGGACCCCGCGGCCAACCTGGTCGGTCCGGGCTGCGCCGCCTATGCCGAAGCCGTTCCGGACGGCGGCGGATCCATCGAGGGGATGTCGGCCGACCCGGTCGCCGTCGCCGCGTCGAACAACCCGCTGCTGACGACCCTGGTCGCCGCGGTCAGCGGCCAGCTGAACCCCGAGGTCGACCTCGTCGACACGCTCAACGGCGACGAGTTCACTGTGTTCGCTCCCGTCGACGAGGCGTTCGCGATGATCGACCCCGCCACGATCGAGGCGCTCAAGACCGACACCGCCACGCTCAGCGCGATCCTGACCTATCACGTCGTTCCCGGGCAGGTCGCGCCCGACGACATCGCCGGCATGCACACGACCGTGCAGGGCAGCGACCTCGAGGTCACCGGCAGCGGCGACGCCTTGATGGTCAATGACGCCAACGTCATCTGCGGCGGCGTCCAGACGGCCAACGCGACCGTGTACCTGATCGACGCGGTCCTGATGCCTCCGGCACAGTGACCGACGGCCGGATCTGCCGGCCACCGGCCGGCACATCCGGCCAACGGGGAAAAAGGCGAGACCGCCGGCACCTGCGAGGTGGTGCCGGCGGTCTCGTCGTGTCGGGATGCTTGCACCGGAAGTCCCTCTCCGTCAAGGGGCATGGGTTCGAGGGGCGCAGCCCGTAACGTGTGCCTGTCCGGGCCCCGTGCCGGAGGGGTGCATCGCCCGGGCAGGAGGACCATGACTGACCTGCGCAGCGCCGGCGAGCTCTCGACCGGCGAGATTCTCGACGGTCGATACCGGCTGATCGAGCGCATCGGCGAAGGCGCCATGGCGCGCGTATACCGGGCTGAGGACGACGCTCTGCAGCGGACCGTGGCCGTGAAGGTGCTGCGGGGTCCCATGGACGGCGTCGGATCGGTCGAGCGGGCGCTCTCCGAGACGACCGTGCTCGCCTCGCTCAACCACCACGCCCTGGTGACGCTGTTCGACGCGCACATCTCGGGCGACGACTCGAGCTATCTCGTGATGGAGTACGTGGAGGGCATCACGCTGCGCGACCGCATCGCCCGGGGGGTGATCGGCCCCGAGGAGATGGCCTCGATCACCGTCGACATCGCCGAAGGATTGCACGTCGCCCACACCGCCGGCGTCGTGCACCGCGACATCAAGCCCTCCAACGTCCTGCTGTGGAGGTCTCCTCTGCCCGGGCGGGAGTGGCGCGCCAAGCTCGCGGACTTCGGCATCGCCTACCTGCTCGACTCGCCGCGGCTGACCACCCCGGGCCTCATGATCGGGACGGTCGCCTACATCGCGCCCGAGCAGGCCCGCGGCGAGGTCCCGGCGCCTCCGGCCGACATCTACGCGCTCGGCATCCTGCTCATCGAGGCGCTGACAGGCACCCGTCCGTTCGCCGAGGCCGAGGGGATCGGCGCCGTGATGGCCCGTCTCGCGGCTCCTCCCCCGATTCCGGACTCCCTTCATCCGGCATGGCAGGGTCTGCTGCGCGGCATGACCGCCACCCGCCCGGATGACCGTCCGACGGCGCTGGAGGTCGCTTTGACGGCATCGCGCCTTCTGACCGGCGAGGGATCGGTGCCGGTGAGCCTCGCCTCGGTCTCCGAATCGACTGTCGCGCTCGCGACCCCCACACGACCGACGATGCTGATCCCGGCCCCGGGAGCGCCCGACACAGCGGTGCAGGGTGAGGCTCCGAGGACCGACCACCCGCCGACCGCGGTCGCACCCGCGGTCCTCGATGCGCCGATCACCCGCCGCAGCCAGGCGGCCGAAAGATCGCGCCCGCGGAGGGGACGCCTCGCCGCGGTCGTCTGGGTGATCGCCGCCCTCGCGGTGACCGGCATCCTGGTCGCCGCGATCTGGTCGGCCTCCCTCGCAGCTGTCCCGAGTCCGGACGAGACGACTCCCGTCGTCGTGGAGCCTTCCATCGCCCCGAGCCTCACTCCGACCGAGCCCGCGCCCGTTCCGGTGCAGGACGAAGGCGGCAACGGGAACGGGAGCGAGAACAGCGGACCGGGCAACAACAACGGCGGCGACAACAGCGGACCCGGCAACAACAACGGAAACGGGAACGGGAACGGCAACGGCAACGGCGGAAACGGGAACAGCAACGGCGGAAACGGGAACAGCAACGGCGGCTGAGCCGGGTCCTTACGCCAAGTAGGCTGGAACCCGAGGGCCTCTAGCTCAGTCGGTAGAGCATCGGACTTTTAATCCGCGGGTCGTGGGTTCGAGCCCCACGGGGCCCACTCTCACAACTCCGAGCACGCAGGTGCCGTTCGTCGGCTTCCGCTGTCACCGGCGTCGTCAGTCGTAGCTGCCCGGCGACAGTGGCAGACGCTTCGTGCCGAGGCATCCCATCACCCAGCGGTCGAGCCGCTCGTAGGCGAGATCACGCGCGTCGGCGCGCGACAGGAACACGTCGTGCAGCGCGCCCGGGATGCGCTCGACCGTCACGGATACACCGAGCTTCAGCGACGCCCGGGCGATGTCGTCGACCACGAGCACGCTGTCGGCGCGGGTGAGCTCATCGGACCACCTCGTGGGCACCGCCGACTTCGCCGAGAGCAGCGTGCACACGGGCGCGTCGATCCCCAGGCCGAGCGCCACCCGCGCGTGGCCGGCGAGGATGGCGTTGAGCCACGCGGTATGGGCGGTCCAGGACTGTTCGGGCCGCCACTCCGGCCGCACATCCAGGTCTGCGCCGCGGGCCTCACGCTGCGCGCGCGTGTAGAAGCCGAGGTCCACCTGAGGCAGGGTCTCGAGCGGACTCAGCCGCGCCTGCAGGCCCACCATGGGCGCCACGGCGACGCGCGTCAGCGCGCTCAGCTGGAACTCCAGCCACGGGCTGTTCAGGATGACGGCATCCGCCTCTCCCTGGTGGCGTCCGGCCCACAGGCTGAGGACGAGCCCTCCCGTCGAATGGCCGACGAGCACCAGGCGACGCTCGTGCTCCGTTCCGTCCAGCGGCCGCCCCATCGCCGCGAGCGCGGCGGCGATGTCGTCGTCGTAGGAGTCGAGGTCGGTGATGTACCCGGGCGTCTGCCCCGGACGAAGACTGCGGCCGTACTTGCGAAGGTCCAGCGCGTAGAAGTCCGCGCCGCGGTCGGTCCAGTACTTGGCCAGGCTGCGCTGGAAGAAGTAGTCCGACCAGCCGTGCACATACAGCACGTCGAGGTCCTCGAGGGCGGGCCGCGGCACGCGCCACCACTCATGTCGAGCGAGCGAACGCACGAGCGTCGCGACGACGGGACCCTCGTCGTCGTCATCCAGCGGAAGCGTCAGCTGCTCGAACGGCTCGCCCAGCACGTCCGGCTGCCACTGCGAGGACTGCGTCACGCGGCCAGCCTAGCGACGGGGCGATCGAGGGTGCTCCGGGCTACTGCGCCTTGCCGCCGACTTCGGCCGCGATGTCCGGAACGTAGCTGAACTGCTCGACCGGCGGTCGCTCGTACGCATTCGAATCCGGCCTGTCGGGAATGGAGACCTTCTCGGGCTCGAGCCGCCGGTACGGGATGCTGCTCAGCAGGTGGCTGATCACGTTCAGGCGGGCGCTCCGCTTGTCATCGCTCTCGACGGTCCACCACGGAGAATCCGCCGTGTCCGTCGCTGCGAACATGGCGTCCTTCGCGCGCGAGTAATCCTCCCAGCGAATGATCGACTCGAGGTCGGTCGGCGAGAGCTTCCACCGGCGCATCGGATCCGCCAGGCGGGATGCGAAACGGACCTGCTGCTCCTCGTCGGAAACCGAGAACCAGTACTTGAGCAGAATGATCCCGTCCTCCATCAGGAGCCGCTCCACGACCGGCGCCTGGCGGATGAACAGCTCGTACTGCTCGGGGGAGCAGTAGCCCATCACACGCTCGACCCCGGCCCGGTTGTACCAGGACCGGTCCATCAGGACGATCTCTCCCCGAGTGGGCAGTCGTTCGATGTAGCGCTGGAAGTACCACTGGCCGCGCTCCTTCTTCGACGGCTTCGGCAGGGCCACCACACGCGCGAATCGGGGGTTGAGGTACTGCATGACGCGTTTGATCGCACCGCCCTTTCCGGCGGCGTCGCGGCCCTCGAAGATCACGAGGACGCGCGCACCCTCTGCAGCGACCCACTGCTGCATCTCCACGAGTTCGATCTGCAGACGCTCCAGCTCGGCCTCATACGGACCCTTGGGAATCCGCTTGACGGACGACTTCGTCGCCTTCTTCTTCTTCGACATCGGCTCCCCCTGTTGCGACGCTGTCATCAGCGCCGGCTCCGGCCGAAGCGTATCGAGTCCGCGACCATGCGGACAGGGACTTGCGCAATCCCCTCCCTCGGCGCGTCGCCCACTGCCAGGATTGCCACGTGCAACCGCCCCACGAACGCCCCGACCTCTCACGTCTCTATCCCCTGATCATCGGCGCCGCAGCCGCCATCGTCGCGATCATCGTGCTCTGGGTGGTCACCTCCGTGAGGCGCGACCAGCCGTTCCCCGTGGACGTGTGGTGGCACGACCTGATGGTGGAGAACCGGACGGATGCCGGACTGGTGCTGGCGTGGATCCCCGGCCATCTGGGCGGCCCGGTCCTCGCGGCCACGACGGGAGCGGTCATCGTCGGGACCCTCCTGATCCTCCGGTGGTGGTGGGCCGCGATCACCGTGACGGCGGCGCTGGTGCTGTGCATCGCCATCGCCGCTCCGCTCGCCAGGATCGTGGCCAGGATCCGGCCGGAGGACTCGCTGGCGGAAGTGGTGCACACGTCCTACCCGTCCGGCCACGTCGCATTCGCCGCGGCGATGATGACGGTCCTGGCTCTGCTGTTCCGACACTGGATCTGGTGGGTGATCGGCGCGGTGTGGGTCATCTGGATGGCGTGGAGCCGTACGTATCTCGCGGCGCACTGGCTGACCGACGTCATCGGCGGCATCTTCCTGGGCGTGGCGGTGGGGATCCTCGCCTGGGCGAGCGTCGAGACCATTCGCCGACGACGCGTGCGCTCTGCCGACGAGAGCCGCACGCTCGCGCCCTGATACCTCCCGCTCGCCAATCCGAAGCCGCCGCCGTCGCGAACAACACTGCGACGCCGGGAACGCCCCTGCGCGGGAAGGCCCGATCATGGCGACCAGCCGCAGAGATCGTCTGAGGTTCCTCTCGCTCGCGGCGCTCGCGGGGGTGGTGAGCGCCGCGGTCTTCCTCGCTGTCGCGGAGCTCGTGGCACTCGTCGTCGCGCGCGAGAGCAGTCCGATCCTCGCGATCGGCTCGTTCATCATCGACATCGTGCCGCAGCCGTTCAAAGAATTCGCGATCGCCACATTCGGCGAGTACGACAAGATCGCTCTTCTCGTCGGCCTCGGTCTGGCGGTCGTCGTCGCCGCCGCGATCACCGGCATCGCGCAGTTCATCAGACCCCCGCTCGGTGTGGTCCTTCTCGTGGTGGCCGGCGGGCTCTCGGTCGCCGCGATCGTGACGCGGGCCGGAGCGACTCCCCTCGCCTCGCTCCCCCCGATCGCGGGGACGCTGGGCGGCTGCGTCCTCCTCACCTACCTCGTCGCCCGACTCCGCCGCTGGGCGAGCGTGTCTCCGGACGCGGCAGCCGGCGACCGGGGAGCCTCCGGCCTGGACCGGCGGTCGTTCTTCCGGGTCACGGCGATCGCCGCGGCATCCGCCGTCGTCGTCGGGATCGGCGCCCGACTGGTCAACGCCACGACATCGTCGATCGCGGGCGTGCGCAAGGCGCTCAACCTGCCCGCTCCCCGGTCGACGGTCGTCGTGCCGGAAGGCGCGGAACTCGACATCGACGGGCTCTCGCCGCTGTTCACGCCGAACGCCGACTTCTACCGCGTGGATACGGCGCTCACGGTGCCGTCGATCGATCCGGAGACCTGGCGGCTCGTCGTGGACGGGATGGTGGACGAGCGCGTCGAGCTGACCTTCGACGAACTGGTGGGGATGGGCCTCGACGAGTACTCGATCACCCTCACCTGTGTGTCCAACGAGGTCGGCGGAAACCTGCTCGGCAACGCCAAGTGGCTGGGCGTGCCGGTGCGCGACGTGCTGAAGCTGGCCGGTGTGCGATCCGGAGCGGACATGGTGCTCTCGCGCAGCGTCGACGGCTTCACCGCGAGCACTCCCATCACCTCGCTCACCGACGACGGAATCGACGCGATCCTCGCCGTCGCGATGAACGGCGAACCGCTGCCGCTCGAGCACGGCTTCCCCGTGCGCATGGTCGTCCCCGGCCTCTACGGCTACGTCTCTGCGACGAAGTGGCTCACGGAGCTCAAGGTCACGACCTTTGCGGACGACGAGGCCTATTGGACCCCCCGCGGCTACAGTGCACAGGCGCCGATCAAGTTCTCGTCGCGCCTGGACACACCCCGTACGGGCACCGCCGTCGCTGCCGGCCGTGTCCCGATCGCCGGAGTGGCGTGGGCGCAGACCGTCGGCATCGAGCGCGTGGAGGTCAGTATCGACGACGGCGAGTGGCAGGCGGCCACGCTCTCGTCACCGGTGAACGACGACACGTGGGTGCAGTGGTTCGTGGACTGGGATGCCGCGCCCGGCAGCCACTTCATCACGGTGCGGGCCGTCAACCGGAACGGCGACCTTCAGATCCAGGAGCGCGCGCCGATCGCACCCGACGGCTCATCCGGCTGGCAGCGCACCCTCGTCCAGGTCAAGTGAGCGGGCTCGCGCTCCCTCATCCCAGCGCGGTGCGCGCGGTACGTCGCGCATGGGCGCTGAGGTCCGCACCCCGCCGCTCCAGGAATTGCGCCAGCCGTTCGGGGTCGACCCTCCCGACCTCGCGCAGCGCGACGCCCACGTTGGTCTGCACGACGTGCTCGGGATCGGCGGCGAGGATCTCGCAGAGCGCCAGCGGGTCGTCGAGGTCGCGGGCGCGGATGATCCAGAACGCCGCGGTGACGGCCATGCGCCGGTGCCAGAGGTCGTCCGAGCGGGCCAGGTCGAACAGGGCGTCGCGCGGCTTGTCGAGCAGATACCACCCGAGCACCCGCGGAGCGGCACGGTCAATGTAGTCCCACGTGTCGATGCGGTCGATCCGCCGCATCCACAGCGTGTACAGCGCTTCGCGGTCCGCCCCCGGCCTGCGCGCCTGGAAGTCGAGGATCGACACCGCGACCATCCGCAGCTCGTAGGTGTCGGACCGGAGGAGCTCATCGACGTCGGGCAGCGGCATCCGCTCGTTCGCCTTCGCGATCTCGAAGACGGTGCCCATGCGCACGCCGATCACCTCGGTCCCGTCCGTCACGCGTCTGCGGATCTTGGCGCGTTCGTCGACGGATGCCGCAGCCTCCAGCGCGCTGCGCACGCCAGCGGCGGTCGGCTCAGGCATGACCGATCCGGCGAGCCATCTCGAGCTCGCGGCCGTTCTGGCCGTCGATCGTGCCGCCGGTGGGAGTGAACCCCAGCCGGGCGTAGGCCGCCTGGGCGCGGGCGTTGTCCTGGTGCACGTCCAGCACGAGGTCGGTGCATCCGTGATCGAGCGCCCATTGCGAGGCGGCCTCGAACAGATCGTCCAGGACCTCGCGGCCACGATGGGCCGGGCTCACATACACCGCCACCGCGAGCGCCGTGCCCTCGGGGCGGAGCCTGCCGAAGTAGTCCGGCGCATCCGGCTCGGGGATGAGGATCGTCACCGTCCCGACCCAGGCGGATCCGGTCTCAGCGACGAACTGCGCGACCGATCCCGACAGCGCCGCCCCGACCGCGCGCTCGTCCCAGAAGGACCGCGGACGAGCCAGGGCGTCGGCCCGCGACTCGAGGAAGGCGATGCCGGCCGCGGGATCGTCGAGCGCCTCGAGCCGGAGCGCTCGGACGCGTTCGCCGTCGGTGGCGAGCACCCGGCGGATGTGGACCTCAGACACCGGTCCGGGTGAGTTCTGCTCCAGCGTGGGCCAGCTCGGCGAGTGCGGCGTCGCTGGACTCGGCCGCGACACCGGCCACCAGGTCGGTGAGGATGCGCACGTGACGACCGTGCTCGATGGCGTCGAGCGCCGAGGCCCGCACGCAGTAGTCCGTCGCGATGCCTGCCACGTCGACGTCGACGACGCCGTGCTCCTCGAGGAGATGCGCGACCGTCGCTCCGTCGTCCGTCGTGCCCTCGAACAGCGAGTAGGCGGGCTTGCCCTGCCCCTTCTTGACGTGATGGGTGACCGTCGAGGTGTCGAGGCCGGGATCGTACTCGGCGCCTTCCGTGCCGGCCACGCAGTGGACGGGCCACGTCCCGACGAAGTCGGGCTCCGGGTGGAAGTGGCCCCCGTTGTCGCCTTCGGCGTCGTGCCAGTCGCGCGAGGCCACGATCAGGGCGTACTCCCCCGCATGATCGGCGAGGTACCGGGTGATGCGCTCGGCCACGGCGTCGCCGCCGTCGACGCCGAGCGCGCCGCCCTCCGTGAAGTCGTTCTGAACGTCGACCAGAAACAGTGCCTTGCTCATGATCCGAGCGTACGCCGGTACTCCTCGCGGGTCAGCGGGTGAGCGTCCTCCGAGACGAGCTCGGCGGAGGAATCCGGCATCCGCTCCTCCTTCTCGATCCCGTCTCGCCAGAGCTTCGACGGCCACCAGATCGCCCGGCCGATGTCGTACGACAGGGCGGGGACGAGCAGGGAGCGGACCACGAAGGTGTCCAGCAGCACGCCGAAGGCGACGATGAACGCGATCTGCGCGAGGAACAGGATCGGAATGACGCCCAGAGCCGCGAAGGTCGCCGCGAGCACCAGTCCGGCGGAGGTGATGACGCCGCCGGTGGCGACGAGACCCCTCAGGATGCCGCGGCGGGTGCCGTGCACGAGCGACTCCTCGCGCACCCGCGACATCAGGAAGATGTTGTAGTCCACACCGAGGGCGACGAGGAACACGAATCCGTACAGCGGCACGGCCGGGTCTGCTCCGGGGAAGCCGAACACGTTGTTGAACACGAGCGCGCTCACGCCGAGAGCCGTCGCGAACGACAGGATCACGGTCGCGATCAGGATGACGGGGGCGAGGATCGAGCGCAGCAGGAGCATCAGGATCAGCAGGATGACCACGAGGATCACCGGGATGATCACCGTGCGGTCGCGGATCGAGGTGTCGTTCGAGTCGATGTCGGTCGCCGTCTCGCCGCCGACGATCGCCGTGCCGGCGCCCAGGGCGCTGTCGAGATCCGCGCGCAGCTCGCGCACCGTCTGCTCGGCCGCGGCGGAGTCGGCCGTATCGGTGAGCGTGCCGATGACCAGCACGTCGCCCTCCGACGTGGTCGGCTCCGGCGCCGGCGTGCCCGGCGGGCCGACGGCCGTGAAGACGGCCTCCCCGTCCTCGAGCTCGACGGCCGCCTGACCGGTCGGCGAATCCTCGCTGGCGACCGACACCGAGTCGATTCCCTCGGACACGTCGAGCACCTCGACGGTGGCGGCGAGCTCGTCCTCGGGCACGATGACGTAGACGGGGCTTCCGGAGCCGGCCGGGAAGTGCTCGGCGAGCTGGTCCTGTCCGTCGCGGGCTTCGGAGGTACCGAGCACGAGGTCGCTGGAGGGCACGCCGTCCGCCTGCAGCTGGGTGATGCCGACCGCCCCCGCGAGCAGCACGATGGTGCAGACCACCCACACCGACCGCGCGTGGCGCGCCACGAACCTCGCCTGACGCGGCCAGAGGCCCTTCACCGGCTGGGTCAGGTCATCGGGGATGGTCGCGAGCGGCTTCTTCGGGATGAAGGGCCAGAACGCCGTGCGACCGAAGAGAGCGAGCAGCGCGGGGAGGAAGGTCAGCGCTGCGAGCACCGAGAACGCGATGCCGATCGAGGCGATGGGGCCGAGGGCGCGGTTGGTCGCGAGATCGGAGAGCAGCAGGCAGAGCAGCCCGGCGATGACCGTCCCACCCGAAGCGATGATCGGCTCGAAGGACCCACGCCACGCCCGGGTCGTGGCCTCCCATCGCTCCGCACCGTCGGCGATCGCCTCGCGGAACCGCGCCACGTAGAGCAGGGCGTAGTCGGTCGCGGCTCCGATCACCAGGATGAACAGGATGCCCTGCACCTGGCCGTTGAGGACCACGATCCCGGCCTTGGCAAGCCACCAGACGGTCAGGAGCGCCACGCACAGCGCGAACACCGAGGTCATCAGCACCAGCACCGGCAGCAGCGGAGACCGGTAGACGATCACGAGGATCACGAACACGGCGATGAGCGCGACCGCGAGCAGGAGACCGTCGATGCCCAGGAACCCCTCGACGAGGTCGGCGGTGAAGCCCGCCGGGCCCGTGACCCAGCCCTCCATCTCGTCGGGAAGATCCTCGTCGACCATCGTGCGGATCTCCCCGACCACCTCGCCGACCTCGCCGGACGCGTCGATCGGCACGAAGATCTGCGCGGCCTCGCCGTCGTCCGAGACGATCGGCGGCGACACGCCATCGAGCACGCCGTCGATGCCGGCGATGTCGTCGGCGAGCGCCTGGACGTCCGCCAGCTGGTCCTCGGTGAGCTCACCTTCTCCGGTCACGAGGACGACGGCGGGGATGCTGTCGTCACCGAGGAACTCCGGAAGCCGCTCGTTGACCTGGGTCGCGTCCGCGCTCTCCGGCAGGAACGACGAACGGTCGTTCGTCGACACTTCGTCGACCTTGCCGAAGTACGGCCCGCCGGCGGAGCCCACAGCGAGCCACACCAGGACGAGGAGAGCCGGGATGCCGATCCTCAGCCATCGGGCGGGCTGACGGTTCGCGTGGCGAGGAGTGGTCATTTCGCTAGTTTATCTAGCGAAATGGTTCAGCGCGACCATCTCCCTATAGTGGGTCCGATGCTTCCCGCCGCCGTGGCGCTCGTCGGCGCCCTGATCTACGGGGCCGCCGACTTCTTCGGCGGGCTTGCCGCACGTCGGCTGCGCGCGGTCGTGGTCACCGTCGTCTCCGCGCTCTCCGGGATGATGTTCCTGCTGCTTGCGGGGCTCTTCGCCGGCGGCTCGTGGAGCGAGGGCGACCTGGCGTGGGGAGTGCTGGCCGGGCTCATCGGTGCGGCAGCGGTGGCACTGCTGTACGCGTGCCTCGCGCTCGGCCCGATGAGCATCCTCTCGCCCTTGACGGCCGTCGTCGCAGCGGTCGCGCCGATGCTGTGGGGACTGCTCGTCTACGGCGAGCAGCTCACCGCCGTCGGCTACGCCGGACTGGGCGTGGCGGTGGTGGCGGTCGTCCTGGTGGGCTTCGTCCCCGGCGAGAAGGTGGTGCGTCCGAGCGTCCGCGGAATCGTGATGGCGATCGGCGCCGGCCTCGCGATCGGCGGCTTCCTCATCGTGATCGACCAGACCTCCTCGGGGAGCGGCCTGCTGCCGCTTGTCGCCAGTCGCGCGACGACGGCGGTCGCGACGGCGGTGGTCGTCGCGGGGATCGCGATCGTCGCTGCGCGGGGACGCCGGCCCGCGGCATCCGTGTTCTTCGCCCCCGCGTCCCCCGCACCGGAGGCGACGCCCGCGCCGTCGCCCAGGCATGCATGGTGGCTCGCGATCACCTGCGGGGCCCTAGACGCCGCGGCGAACGCCCTCGCGCTCGTGGCCCTGCGGCTGGGCGAGCTGTCGATCGTGTCCGCCCTGACGGCCCTCTACCCGGCGGGCACCATCCTGCTCGCGGCCGTCGTGCTGCGCGAGCGCGTCGCACTGGTCCAGTGGGTCGGGCTCGCGCTCGCGCTGACGGCGGGCGCACTGCTCGCCTTCAACTGACGCCGCGGCCGGCCCGGATCACCCTCGGGCGAAGAGGAGCACCCACGACAGGATGAGTGAGACCAGGCCGAGGGCGAGAAGGCCGACCGCCAGCAGCGCCACCGCCCGCACACCCGGGGAACCCTGCGACAGCCGCATGCGTCCTCGGCCGCCGCGGCGGTAGAAGATGTCGGCCATGTCCTTGCCCGCCAGTGCTCGCTCCTGGTCGTGGCTGAGGTGCGCCTCGTTGACGTTCCCGTCCTCGTCGAACCACCGCACGAGCCGGCCGTGCTCGATGGTCTCGAGGACGCCGCGGGTCGGCACCCAGGTGCCGTCGAAGAGGTACATCAGGAGCGCGATGCCCGCCAGCAGCGCTCCGAGACCGAAGCCGACCCAGGCGAAGATCTCGACGAGGGCGTCGATCGCAGAATCCATCTGGGTCCTCATCCTGGGCGGGATACACAGGAGGCCCGCCAGAAGCGGGCCTCTCCGGTGGAGCCACCTAAGGGAATCGAACCCTTGACCTATTCATTACGAGTGAATCGCTCTGCCGACTGAGCTAAGGTGGCGCGCTTCGCTGGAAGCGATGCACGATCAACGATCTTACAGTGTCGCCGGGGCACCCGCGAACCGGTCTGATCGCCGCCGGCACGTCACTCGCAGCGCAGCCCGTCCTGCGGCACGGTGCCGTCGAGCAGGTAGGCCTCGACGGCCTGGTCGACGCACGCGTTCCCCTTGTTGTAGCCGGTGTGCCCCTCGCCCACGCGCGTCACGAGCACGCCGGACGCCAGCTGCTCGGCCAGCGACACCGACCACTCGTAGGGCGTCGCAGGATCGTTCGTCGATCCGACGACGACGATGGGCGCGGCGCCCTCGGCCGTAATGGGCTCGCGGACCCCCGTGGGGGCATAGGGCCAGTCGGCGCACGGGCTCGGACCCCACCAGTATGGTGCGACCGTGGGCGCCTCGGCGGCCAGCAGCGCCTCCGCGGCGTCCAGCTGCTCCTGGGTGGGTGCCTCGGACGGATAGTCCATGCAGTTGTAGGTGCGGAAGGCCTCGGTCTGGTTGTCGAGATACACGCCGCCCTCGCGGCTGTAGTAGAAGTCGGCCAGGAGGAACGCCGTATCGGCGCCGCCCTGGAGAGCCTCCTCGAGCGCGAGCGAGAGGTAGGACCAGCTGTCCTCGGAGTACAGCGCGGCCACGATCGCCGTCATGAGCGAGTCGGCGCCGAGCCGGCGGCCGTCCGCCGCCGGGAGAGGACTGCGGTCGACCGACTCGAGGAGCGTGCTGAGGTCGGCCATGGCGTCATCGACCGATCCGCGGAACGGGCACTCGCTGCCGGCGAGACAGTCGGCCATGTACGCGCGCAGGGCGGACTCGAACCCGAGCCCCTGGGTCACGTTGACGTCGAGGTCGGAGACGGCCGGGTCGATGGCACCGTCGAGGACGAGCCGCCCGACGCGCTCGGGGTAGAGCTTGGCGTACGTCGCTCCGAGGAACGTGCCATAGGAGTAGCCGAGGAAGTTCAGCTCACGATCACCCAGGACCGCGCGGAGCAGATCCATGTCGCGCGCGGCGTTCTCGGTCGTGATGAACGGGAGGATGCCGTCGCTGTTGTCGTCGCACGCCTCGGAGAATGCACGGTGGCGCTCGAGGAGCTCGTCGTTCCAGGCATCCGACCCCCGCTCGTTCTCGGGCACGTCGAACAGGTACGCATCCATGTCGTCGGCGTCGTAGCAGCGCACCGCGGTGGACTCGCCCACTCCGCGAGGGTCGAAGCCGATGACGTCGTACTGCTCGCGCAGCGGCTCGCCCACGGCATAGGTCAGCGACTCGCGGATGAGGCTCACCCCGCTGGCGCCCGGGCCGCCGGGGTTGGTCAGCAGCGAGCCGATGGCCGTGCCGCCGGTCGCGCGGCTGCGGATGACGGACAGGTCGATGTCGCCGGCGCCGGGGTCGTCCCAGTCGAGCGGCGCCGTCACCGTCGTGCAGTCGAATCCCGTCTCGCACGCCTCCCATGCGAGGGTCTGGCCGTAGAACGGGAGCAGCTCGGCGGAGACGCCCTCCGTATCCGGCACGGCGCTCTCGGTCGACCGCGGCGCATCCTCGGGGATCATCGAGTAGAGGCAGCCGCTCAGGGTGACCGCGGCCACCACGAGCCCGGCGAGCACTGCGGCGGTGCGCCGGCCACGACGAAGAGGAGCGTTCACGGAGTCCTTCCGCTCGCGACGGTCACGAGCATGCTCTCGAGGGCGAGGGTGGGGGCGGCGTTGAGCTCGACGTTCTCGCGCGTCAGCCCGATCCGGTCCACCACGACGAGGGTGCGCTCGGCCGGCCAGGCGGCGGCGAGCGCACGCAGGTCGGGCTCGAGCTCGCGGTTGATGAGGTCGTCGCCGCGGCCGAACTGGATCATCAGCACGTCGCGGAACATCGACTCGAGATCGGTGAGGACCCGGTCGATGCCGTCGCGGAGGCTGCGGGTCGCGCGCCGCTTCTGGTCGTCCTCGAGCGCCGAGAGCTGCGACCGGACCGCCGGCGGGACGGCAGCGCCCTCGGCGATGCCCATCGTGCGCAGCAGCGAGGCCCGCTCGGCTTCGTCCCGCTCGGCGGTGAGCGCCTTGGCGTCTTCGGTGGCGGCCTGCACGATGCGTCCGGCGACCTCGACGGCGTCGCCGACGCCCCGCACGCGCAGGACGGCGCGGAGGGTGTCGTCCCGCCGGGCGCGGGCCGCGGCATCCGTCGCCAATCGCTGCGCCATGCCGATGTGCCGCTGGGCGTGCCGCGCGGACTGCTCGGCGGTGGTCGAGTCGACTCCGGTGCGTTCGACGATCAGCCGCGCGACATCCTCGACGTCGGGCTCGCTCAGTCGGAGCGTGCGCACGCGCGAGCGGATGGTGGGGAGCAGGTCGGCGTCGCTCGGCGCGCACAGGATCCACACGGTGCGCTCGGGCGGCTCTTCGAGCGCCTTGAGCAGCACGTTGGAGGTGCGCTCGGCCATGCGGTCGGCGTCCTCCATGACGATGACGCGGTACCGCCCAAGGGATGGCGAGAAGTACGAGCGCTCCACGAGGGCACGCGCGTCCTTGATCGAGATGATGACGCCCTCGGTGCGCAGCGCGGTGAGGTCGGGGTGCGTGCCCGCGAGCACCTGGCGCATCGCCCGCTCGTCACCGGGCTCGGCGATCAGTGCGGCGGCGAACGCGTAGGCCAGCGTGGAGCGGCCCGATCCGGGCGGGCCGGTGATCAGCCAGGCATGCGTCATGGCCGCGGGATCGGATGCCGCGTCCTGCAGCGCCGTGACCGCGGCGCGCTGGCCCCAGACGGCGCCCCACGGCACGGCGTCGAGCGCAGCCGTTCCTTGCGCGGGGGCCATGGCGTCCATCCCGCCCAGCCTAACGGCGGGCCCCGACGATGACCGGCACGTTCAGCCCGCGGCCAGCAGGGACCGAAGGCGCTCGCGCACGGCGTCGGCGAGCTGTCCCGCGGGCAGCGAAGCGTCGAGCACGAGGAAGCGCCCGGGCTCCGCCGCGGCGAGCGCCAGGAACTCCTCGCGCACGCGTACGTGGAAGGTCTCGCGCTCGGCCTCGAGCCTGTCGAACGGCTTGTCGTCGGCGTCGAGCCGGAGCCGGGCGGCGGCGGGATCGAGGTCGAGCAGCACCGTGAGGTCGGGAAGCAGCCCTTCGGTCGCCCACAGCGACAGCGAGCGCACCTCGTCGCGCCCGAGCACGCGCCCCGCGCCCTGGTACGCGACCGAGGAGTCGAGATAGCGGTCCTGGATGACGACGTCGCCGCGGTCCAGCGCCGGGCGCACGACCGTCTCGATGTGGTGGGCGCGGTCGGCGGCGTACAGCAGCGCCTCCGCGCGCGGCGCGACCTCACCACGGTGGTGCAGCACGATGTCGCGGATCAGCACGCCCACCTCGGTGCCGCCCGGCTCACGGGTCCGGACCACATCGCGACCGTCCGCCCTCAGCCACTCCTCGAGCAGCGTCGCCTGCGTGGTCTTGCCCGCGCCGTCTCCGCCCTCGAACGTGACGAAGAGTCCGGCGCGGCTGCTCTCGCCGCCGGTCACGTCTCCCCCGGTCACTTCGCCGGGGGCTTCTTCGTGGCGGGCTTCTTGGCAGCGGGCTTCTTGGCAGCGGGGGCCTTGGCGGCCGTCTTGGCCGCGGGCTTCCGCGTCGTGGTGCGCTTGGGCGCGGGACCCTTGGCGCGCTTGTCGGCCAGCATCTGCACGGCGATCTCGTACGTGATGTCGTCGGGCGTCTGCCCGCGCGGGATCGTCACGTTCGTGACGCCGTCGGTCACGTAGGGACCGAAGCGGCCGTCCTTGACCTTGATCGGCTTCTCGCTGACCGGGTCGGCCTCGAACTCCTTGAGCGCGCTGCTCGCACCGCGAGCGCCGTACTTCGGCTGCGCGTACACGGCGAGTGCCTCGTCGAGCGTGATGTCGAAGATCTGCTGCTCGGCCTGGAGCGTCCGCGAGTCGGTCCCCTTCTTCAGATACGGTCCGTAGCGGCCGTTCTGGGCGGTGATCTCGGCCTGCGTCTCGGGGTCGATGCCCACCACACGCGGCAGCTCGAGCAGTTGCAGCGCGGTGTCGAGGTCGATCGTGTCGACGGCCATGGACTTGAACAGCGACGCGGTGCGGGGCTTCGGCGGCGCCGGCTCCTTCTTGGCGCCGCGCTTCTTCGGCGACGGCTCCGGCTCGACGATCTCGCCCATGGCCTCGTCCACCTCTTCGTCGGCCGGCGGGTCGATCTCCTGCACGTAGGGACCGAACCGGCCGTCCTTGACGACGATGAGCTTGCCGTTGGCCGCGTTCTCGCCGAGGACGCGGTCACCGGCGACCGGCGCGTCGATGAGCTCCTGCGCCCGGGCGGGGGTGAGTTCGTCGGGAGCCAGATCCTCCGGGATGTTCACGCGACGCGGCTCGGCGTCGGGATTCTCGGCGTCGGCGATCTCGAGGTATGGGCCGTACTTGCCGAACCGCAGGACCGCGACATCCCCGATGGGAGTGGAGTTCAGCGCGCGCGCGTCGATCTCGCCGAGGTTCTCGACGATGTTGCGCAGGCCCACCTGCTGCTCCGAGCCGAAGTAGAACTCCTTCAGCCAGTCCTCGCGCTTCTGCTCGCCGCGTGCGATGGCATCCAGGTCGTCTTCGAGGGCCGCGGTGAAGTCGTAGTCGACGAGATCGGCGAAGTGCTGCTCGAGCAGCCGGATGACACTGAAGGCCAGCCAGGTCGGGATGAGCGCCTGGCCGCGCTTGGTGACGTAGCCGCGGTTCAGGATCACGTCGATGATGCTGGCGAACGTGGAGGGGCGGCCGATGCCCTTCTCCTCGAGCGCCTTGACGAGGCTCGCCTCGGTGTAGCGCGGCTTGGGGCTGGTCGAGTGCCCCTTGGCCTCGACATCCTTCAGACGGAGCACATCGCCGACCTCGAGCGCGGGGAGCGCCTGCTCGTCGGACTTGTCGGAGTCGCCGCGCTTCTCGTCCTTGCCCTCTTCATAGGCTTCCAGGAAGCCCTTGAAGGTGTAGACGGTGCCCGAGGCGGTGAACTCCGCGCGGCGCCCGGCCGCGTCGACGGCGAGGGTCACGGTCGTCGTCTCGTACTTGGCGTCGGACATCTGGCTCGCCATCGTGCGCTTCCAGATGAGGTCGTACAGGCGCTGCTCGTCACGGTCGAGCTTGCCCGCGACCGATGCGGGGGTACGGAAGGTCTCGCCCGACGGGCGGATGGCCTCGTGCGCCTCCTGCGCGTTCTTGCTCTTGCTGGCATACACCCGAGGGTTGAGCGGGACGGCCTTCTCGCCGTACATCGACACCGCCTGCTCGCGCGCGGCCTGCACGGCCTGCGTGCTCAGCGCGGTGGAGTCGGTGCGCATATAGGTGATGAAGCCCTTCTCGTAGAGGCGCTGCGCCACGCTCATCGCGTGCTTGGCGCTCATCGAGAGCTTGCGGCCGGCCTCCTGCTGAAGGGTGGAGGTGGTGAAGGGGGCGCGGGGGCTGCGGGTTCCGGGCTTGGCTTCGACATTCGATACGGATGCCTCGGCCGCCGCCTCGATCGCGGAGGCGAGCTCGCGAGCCTGGGTCTCGTCGAGGACCAGCACGGCCTTCTTGAGCTCACCGGTGTCATCGAAGTCGGTGCCGCGTGCCAGCGCTGCACCGTCGACACGGGCGAGGCGCGCCGCGAAGGCTTCGGCGCCCTTGGCCGCCTGCGTCTCGATGTCCCAGTACGAGGCCGAGACGAACGCCATGCGCTCGCGTTCCCGCTCGACGACCATCCGGGTGGCCGCCGACTGCACGCGACCGGCGGAGGTGCCCTGCTGGACCTTGAACCACAGCACCGGGCTGACGTCCCAGCCGTACAGGCGATCGAGGATGCGACGGGTCTCCTGCGCGTCGACCAGCGCGAGATCGAGCTCGCGGGTGTGGTCGACGGCGGCGCGGATGGCGTCCTTGGTGATCTCGTGGAACACCATGCGCTTGACCGGGACCTTGGGCTTCAGGGTCTGGAGCAGATGCCACGCGATGGCTTCGCCCTCGCGGTCCTCATCAGTTGCGAGCAGGAGCTCGTCCGCTCCTTTGAGAGCGCGCTTGAGCTCGGCGACGGTCTTGCGGCCGCGTTCGCTCTCGACGTAGTAGGGGTCGAAGCCGTTGTCGACGTCGATCGAGTACTTGCCGTACGCCGCCTTCTTGTCGGCGGGGATGTCCTTCTTGTCCGCGAGATCGCGAATGTGCCCGACCGAGCTGAGCACCTCGTAGCCGTCTCCGAGGTAACCCTGGATCGACCTCATCTTCGTCGGAGACTCGACGATGACGAGCTTCTTGCCTTCTGCCACCGGGGGCGTCCTTTCGTCGTCGCAAACCATACACGTCGGTTCCCGGAGTGGTAGCTGTGAGCGCGTTCTCATGTCGGCGGGCCGGCACGTGCGCGGGCCGTGGCCGGGAACGCGCCGAAGTTCGCCGAGACGCTCACGGTGGCGATGAGCCCGGTCACCTCGCACGTCTCGACGGTCGCTCCCGCTGTCGCCGCGACTTCCGCCGCCCGCTCGCACGGGACGCCGGGAACGAGTCCGGACGCCGTGTCGGCGGCGGCCAACGCGGCCGCGTCGGCGGCTCCGGCCAAGCGCTGCCCGAAGACGGCCGCGGCCGAGGCTCCGGCCAGGGCGACGGCGAGGGCGGCAGCACAGCCGACGGCGCCGACCACGAGCGCCGCGCCCGGCATCACAGGCCCCCGGCGAGCGCGCAGCTGGACGCGGTCAAGGTGAACGGCAGTCCTGCCGGTGCCGAGGCGATCACGCACACGAGGTCACCGCGCTGCTCTATCCGAGCGGAGGCGCCCGCCGCCGCCTGCGCCACGGCCGCGTGCACCCGATCCGCCGGTTCGCCGCGCGCGGCCAGCCGGGCGGCGTCGGCCGCGGCATCCTGCAGCCGGACGCCGCGCGCGCCGGCGCCGAGCACTCCCATCGCGAGGACGATCACGATCACGAGTGCGGGCAGCGCCACCGCGAACTCGGCGACGACCGCACCGCGGTCGTCGCCGAGCCGGCGGCGGATCATGCGACCGTGAGCGCGCGGCGGATCAGGTCGGTGAGGATGCCGCGCACCTCGTCCGATCGCATGATCACCACCAGCAGCCCGGCGAACGCGACCGCCGCCATCGTGGCGATGGCGTACTCGGCGGTCGCGGCGCCGGTGTCGTCGGCGTCAGCGTCTGTGAACAGGCGGGCGGCGCGGCGGCGGGTGAGGGCGGGAAAGGACATGACGACTCCTGTCTTGTGGAAGGGCGGGCACGTGGGCACGGCTTTGCGGATCGGAGGGCGGGGCATCACAGCGACTGGGGCATGGCGGAGATGACGCTCAGCAGCATGGGCGCGACGCCCAGCAGCAGGAAGGCAGGCAGGGTGCAGACCCCGAGCGGCAGCAGCAGCCGTGAGGACAGCCGGGCGGCGCGGAGTCGTCCGTCGATCCGGGCACGATGCCGCGACATCGCCGCCGACGCACGGAGGAGCTCCACCGCCGGAACGCCCGCGGTGCGGGAGAGGGCGAGCACGGCATCCGTCGACTCGTCGGAGTCGGCCCCCGCCTGGCGGGTGATCGCCAGCGCACGCTCGATCGACACCCCTGCGCTCAGCGCGATCGCGAGCAGCTCGGCGCCGTGACCGGCGACTCCGCCGTCAGCCCGCGCCCGTCGCACGAGCGCGGCGCTCCACCGGCCGGCGGCCACGATGAGCGCGATTCCGGCCGCGAGACAGGCGAGCCCGACGGGGTGGCCGAGCAAGACGCCGAAGGTGTCGAAGCCGAGCGCGGCTCCGAGGCCGACCGCCACGAGCGGAAGCCACCCCATGAGCCTCGCCGTTCCGGCCGGCTCGGCGAGCGCCACCCGGACGTCGTCCGCCGCCTCCTGCGCGTCGCGCAGCGCTCCGGCGAATCCGCGGAGACTCTCGGCCAGCGGGGCCCCCACGGTGGTCGCCACCCGCCACGCCGCGGCCACGTCGCCCCAGGCGGACGCCCCCTCGGGCTGCGCGGCGCGACCGAATCGCCGGCGGGGCGCGGACTGCGGGGCGCCGGCCCTCGCGATCGCGTCGGGCAGCGGCATCCCTTCGTTCATCGCCGCGACGACGCGCACCGCCGTCGGGTCTCCCGACTCCGCCAGGAACCTCCACGCCCCCGCGGGCGCGACCCCTGCCTGGAGCAGGACGGCGAGCCGCAGCACCGCGTCCGCGGCGGCTTCGTCGGTTCTCGCGGCGCTCACTCGGCCGCCGCCATGGTCAAGCGTCCGGACTGGTCGGCGACCGGTCGCCCGACGGCGACCAGACGGCGCACACCGTCGCGGCCGCGCTCGACGTGCAGGACCGCGCCGATGGCGCTCACGACCTGCCGCGCGAGCGCTCGGTCGTCGAGGCCGGCAAGCGCCCCGAGCGCTTCGAGCCGGGCAGCGACGTCGCGAAGGCTGTTCGCGTGCACCGTGCCCGCTCCCCCGTCGTGGCCGGTGTTGAGGGCCGACAGCAGCTCGCGCACCTCTTCGCCCCGGCATTCGCCTACGACGAGCCGGTCGGGACGCATCCGCAGCGCCTCGCGCACGAGTCGCGCCAGTCCGATCGCGCCCGCGCCTTCGAGATTCGGCTGCCGCGCCTCGAGGCGGACGTGGTGCGGGTGGGAGATGCGCAGCTCGGCGACGTCCTCGATCGTGACGATGCGCTCGTGGGGTGGAGCCTGACCGAGCAGGGCCGCCAGCAGCGTCGTCTTGCCGGCTCCCGCGGCCCCGGTGACGAGCAGGTTCTCACGCCGTGCGACCAGGTCGTCGAGCTGAGCCCGCGCGGCGGCATCGAACATGCCGGCCGCCTGGAGTTCGTCGAGGTCGGGCTCGTCGAGGCTCGGCACCCGGATCGAGATCGCCGTACCCGTGGCGGAGATCGGCGGGAGGACGGCGTGCACGCGGACTCCCCCCTCGAGACGGACGTCGACGCAGGGCGAGGCGTCGTCGATATGCCGGCCGCCGAGCGAGATGAGCGTGATCGCGAGGTCGCGCACCTCGTCTTCGTCGGCCCGCCAGTGCTCTGCCTGCTCGAGCCCGGCGCCGCGGTCGACGAAGAGTCCGGCGGCCCCGTTGACGAAGAGGTCGGTGACGGCCGGGTCGTCGAGGTAGGGAGACAGCGGCCCGAGCGCCGGGTGCACCCGTCGCGCACGCGTCACCGCGGCCCGCAGCCGCACGCCCGACGGCGATCCGGCGGCACCGGGGCGGACGACGAACGGCTCGCGCATGCGTCGACGCTACGAGCCGCAGAGCCTCCGCTGGAGGCGGGCTCGCGGGACTGTGCGATCGGTCCGGGGACGCCGAGATGGGGAGGAGGCGGATGCCCTCCGGAAAGAAGGGCGGCATCCCATGGGGGGAATGGGATGCCGCCGCGCGCAGCACCACGTTTCGGGGGGTGATTCGGGTGCTGCAATGCCAGAATCGATGTTCGGCCGCTCGACAGCATATGCGAGAAGGCGGTGCGCGCAAAAAGATCATGAGAGCCTTCTCACCCAGGTGACGGGCGGAAAACGGAGACGCTCCTCCCCCTCCTTTCGGGGGTGGTGACAGCTGCCGCCGGAAAGTACATTTCGTGACAGACCCACCGGCGCGCTCGGCGCCGTGCCGAGATCACCCGAAGCCCGCGAAGGAGCGTGCTCAATGAGCAGCCAGATCGACCACCTTCTGAACGAGGACCGCCGTTTTGCGCCGTCCGACGACTTCACCGCGAACGCCGTCGCAACCGGCGAGCTCTACGACCGGGCGGCTGAAGACCGCGAGGGATTCTGGGCGGATCAGGCGCGCGAACTTCACTGGCACAAGCCCTTCACCGAGGTGCTCAACTGGTCGAACCCGCCCTTCGCCGAGTGGTTCGCCGACGGCGAGCTGAACGTCGCGTACAACTGCCTGGACCGTCACGTCGAAGCCGGCAACGGCGACCGCGTCGCCCTGCTGTGGGAGGGCGAGCCCGGCGATGAGCGCCGTGTCACGTACGCCGAGCTCACCGACGAGGTCAAGCGTCTCGCGAACGTCCTCGCCGGACTGGGGATCGGCGAGGG
Source organism: Microbacterium sp. Root166 (assembly GCF_001427145.1). Classification (GTDB taxonomy): domain Bacteria; phylum Actinomycetota; class Actinomycetes; order Actinomycetales; family Microbacteriaceae; genus Microbacterium. The sequence continues at coordinate 204,081 of NZ_LMGL01000003.1, read as the reverse complement.
CGACCGCGTCGCCATCTACATGCCGATGGTGCCGGAGGCGGTGGCCGCCATGCTCGCGGTCGTGCGGATCGGGGCGATCCACTCGGTCGTCTTCGGCGGTTTCTCGGCCGACAGCCTGCGTTCACGCATCGACGATGCCGGCGCGAAGCTCGTCATCACCGCGGACGGCGGGTACCGCAAGGGCAAGGTCTCGCCGCTCAAGCCCGCCGTCGACCTCGCCCTCAGCGATCGCGGTACGGGCGTTCAGGAGACCGTCGAGCATGTGCTCGTCGTGAAGCGCGGCGGCAACGACGTGGAGTGGACAGAGGGGCGCGACCTCTGGTGGCACGACGTCGTGCCCGCCGCAGCGGCCGAGCACGAGGCGCAGTCGTTCCCCGCCGAGAACCCGCTCTTCATCCTCTACACCTCGGGGACCACGGGGAAGCCCAAGGGCATTCTTCACACGTCGGGCGGCTACCTCACCCAGTCGGCATTCACCAACCGCGTCGTCCACGATCTCCACCCCGAGACCGACGTGTACTGGTGCACCGCTGACATCGGCTGGATCACCGGCCACACCTACGTCACCTACGGCCCGCTGGCCAACGGGGCCACCCAGGTCATCTACGAGGGCACCCCGGATGCCCCGCATCCGGGTCGCTGGTGGGAGATCGTCCAGAAGTACGGCGTCACCGTGCTGTACACCGCGCCCACGGCGATCCGCTCCTTCATGAAGCTCGGCCGCGCGATCCCGAAGAAGTTCGACCTCTCGTCGCTGCGGGTGCTCGGCTCGGTCGGAGAGCCCATCAACCCCGAGGCCTGGATGTGGTACCGCGGCGTCATCGGCGGCAAGACGGCGCCGATCGTCGACACCTGGTGGCAGACCGAGACCGGCGCCATCATGATCTCCGCACTGCCCGGCGTCACCGAGACCAAGCCCGGATCGGCGCAGGTGCCGCTCCCGGGCATCTCGATCGACGTCGTCGACGAGGACGGCACGCATGTCGGCAACGGCAACGGCGGCCTGCTCGTGGTGACCGAGCCGTGGCCGTCGATGCTGCGCGGGATCTGGGGCGACCCGGAGCGGTTCGTCGAGACCTACTGGTCGAAGTTCGCCGCGCAGGGCTACTACTTCGCGGGCGACGGAGCTCGTCTCGATGACGACGGCGACGTCTGGCTGCTGGGCCGCGTCGACGACGTCATGAACGTATCGGGGCACCGCCTGTCGACCACCGAGATCGAGTCCGCCCTGGTCGGCAACGACGCCGTGGCGGAAGCCGCCGTGGTCGGGGCATCCGACGAGACCACCGGCCAGGCCGTGGTCGCCTTCGTCATCATCAAGCAGTCCTACCTCGACGCGCACCCGGTCGAGGGCCTCGGGCAGACGCTCCGCGCGTGGGTCGGCGAGCAGATCGGACCGATCGCGCGCCCTCGCGACGTGTACATCGTGGGCGAACTGCCCAAGACCCGCTCGGGCAAGATCATGCGACGCCTGCTGCGCGACGTCGCCGAGGGCCGTGAGGTCGGCGACACCACGACCCTCGCCGACACGGCCGTGATGAGCGTCATCTCCGCGCAGGTCAAGTAAGAGCAGAAGAGCGGATGCCGCAGCCCGGGGCTGCGGCATCCGCTCTGCTCTGTTGAACGATCAGGCGTAGGAGAAGACGACCTCGACCTCGACCGGCGAGTCGAGCGGCAGCACGGGCACGCCGACCGCGGAGCGGGCGTGACGGCCGGCATCGCCGAAGATCTCGCCGAGCACCTCGCTCGCGCCGTTGATGACGACCGGCTGGCCGGTGAACTCGGGCACGGAGGCCACGAAGCCGACGACCTTGACGACGCCGGTGAGGCGATCCACTCCGCCGACCGCGGCGGCCGCGGCGGCGATGGCGTTGAGGGCGCACTGGCGGGCGTACGACTTTGCGTCGGCGGCGGCGATGAGCCCGTCGGCGTCCCCCACCTTGCCAGTCGCCAGCAGCGACCCTGAGACGACAGGCAACTGCCCTGCGGTGTAGACCAGATCGCCGTGCGCCTTCGCCGGCATGTACGCGGCGACGGGAGGAACGACCTCGGGCAGCTCGATGCCGAGCTCGTCCAGGCGCTGCGAGACGCTCATGACGCGGGCTCCTCGAACTGCTTCGCGGCCTGAGCTGCGGCATCCAATCCGGTGTTGGCGGCTCCGCCGCCGCTCGGGCGCTTCAGGTACGCGACGAGTCCACCCTCGGGCCCGGGCACGACCTGGACGAGCTCCCACCCCTGCTTACCCCAGTTGTTGAGGATCGCGGCGGTGTTGTGGATCAGTAATGGCGTGGTGACGTATTCCCACGTCGTCATCGCGGCTCCTCGAGTCGGCGGACTGGGCTGGTGAAGGCTGGGAAACACCGCAGTGGGCGCACGTCCGTCAGGGAATCGCCCAGGTATCTCCCTTACGATCAACCCTATGCCTGATACCAATCGATCAGCTAGCGGCGTGCTCGGCGGCCTCCTCGGCCTCGTCGGCCTGAGCGCCGTCGCGGGTGTCCTGATCGCCGCCACCGTCACCCCCGCCATCGCTGTCTCCAGCTCCGCGGCCACCAGCGCGATCACGATGTTCGACAACCTTCCGAGCGTGCTCGAGATCGACAAGCTCATGCTGCCGAGCAACTTCTACGCGAAGAACCCCGAAACCGGCGAAGACGTCCTGATGACGAAGTTCCTCGAGCAGGACCGCACCCCGGTGCAGTTCGAGCAGGTGTCGCCGGTCATGTACGACGCGATCCTCTCCAGCGAGGACCCGCGCTACTACCAGCACGGCGGGGTCGACCTCATCGGCACGACGCGCGCCATCCTCTCCAACGCCGGCGGCGGCGGCGAGACGCAGGGTGGGTCCACGATCAGCCAGCAGTACGTGAAGAACGTCCTCATCCAGAAGTGCGAGCAGAACGCCGAAGACGAGTACGAGCTCGACGACGCAGGGCAGCCGGTCCTGGACGAACTCGGCCAGAAGGTCGTCAAGGTCTCGCGGAGCCAGGCGCTCGCCAACTGCTGGTCCGACGCGACGACGGCCGAGGGCACTGAGGGCTACACGCGCAAGCTGCAGGAGATGCGCTATGCGGTCGCCCTCGAGCAGAAGTACTCGAAGGAGGAGATCCTTCTCGGGTACTTCAACATCGCCAACTTCGGCGGCATCACCTACGGCGTCGAGTCGGCCGCGCGCTACTACTTCAGCACGACCGCGGCGAACCTGACCGTGGCTCAGGCCGCGACGCTCGCCGGCATGGTGCAGAACCCCAACAACTACCGCATCGACAAGCCGACCGGATCGATCTCCGGCGCAGACGGTGCCACTTTCAACAAGGCGCCGGACGGCGTGATCGACGAGGGCGCGAACATCGGCTCCCTCGACAAGATGCTGGAAGAGGGCACGATCACCCCCGAACAGCACCTCGCCGCTGCCGACGGCTACACGTCGACGAAGGTGCGCCAGCTGTACGTGCTCGGACGCATGCTCGAGGACGGCAAGATCACCCAGGAGCAGTACGTCGAGGCGGTCATCGCCCCGATCACGCCGGTCATCAGCCCGCCCGTCACCGGCTGCCAGGCCGCCCAGGGTGCCGCCTACTTCTGCCAGTACGTCAAGTACGTGATCCTCAACGACCCCGCCTTCGGTGAGACCGCTGAAGAACGCCGCGAGCTGCTCCAGCGCGGTGGCCTGAACGTCTACACCACGATGGACTCCCGCATCCAGACGGCCGCCAACACCGCGATGGCGCAGTACGCACCGACGTCCATCGGAATGGCTCAGGGCACTACCGTGGCCTCGCCTGGCCGCTTCGGCTCGACCACGGTAAGCATCGAGGCGACGACGGGCCGGATCCTCTCGATGGCGCAGAACACCGCGTTCAGTGAGGATGCCGCATTGGCCGCCGATCCGAACTACTCGGCGCAGGTGTACGCGGGCGACCTGCAGTTCGGCAATTCGACCGGCTTCAACGCCGGATCGACGTTCAAGCTCTTCACGCTGGTCGACTGGCTGGAGAAGGGCCACTCCGTCAACGAGACCCTGAACGGCACATTGCGCGTCTTCAAGAAGATGACCATCTGCGGCGAAACGTGGACCAATCCGTCTTCCAAGCCGACGAACAACTTCGGCAAGGACCGGGGACGCGTCGGGACGCCGATGCAGTTCACCGCTTCGTCGCTGAACACCGGCTACTTCGCCATGGCCGAGAAGCTCGACCTCTGCGACGTCGCTGCTGCCGCGACGAAGATGGGCGTCAAGCAGGGAAACGGCGATCCGATCACGATGGACAACCTCAACTCGGTCATCGGCACAGCCAACGTCTCGCCGCTGGCGATGGCCGAGGCGTACGCCACCATCGCGAACAACGGCATGTACTGCCAGCCTCAGGCGATCGACCGCGTCACCGACTCTGAGGGGGTCGACCTGCCCAAGCCGGCGCGCACCTGCACTCAGGTGATCGACCCGAAGGTCGCGGCGACCGCAGCCTACGCCCTGCAGGGCGTCATGCGGGGCGGCACCGGCGGCGGTGGCAATCCGAACGACGGTACTCCGCTGATCGGCAAGACCGGCACACACGAGGAGATCCAGTCCTGGCTCATCGCGTCGAGCACCAAGGTCGCCACGGCGACGTGGGCCGGCAACGTCCAGGGCGGCGGCGACATCTTCAAGACCTCGAACAAGGGAACCCGGCTCTCCGACATCCGCTTCCGCATCACGAAGGCAGTCCAGGGTGCCGCCAACGCCGCATACGGCGGAGACGCCTTCGCCAAGCCGGACTCCGAGCTCACCAAGTTCGTGCTGACAGATCTCCCGAGCGTCGTCGGTCTCGGCGTCGCGGAGGCCACGGCTGCCCTGGAGGCTGCCGGCTTCTCGGTCGCGGTCGGCCCGCCCGTCGACTCCGACATCGCGGAGGGCCTCATCGCCGCGCAGAACCCGGGCGCGGGCAAGGTCGCGGGCGGCTCGGTCGTCACGATCAGCCCGAGCAACGGTCAGGCACTGAAGGTCGTCGACGTGGCCGGGCGCCCGTTGGACCAGGCGATCGCCGAGCTGAGACGCTCGTTCGGCAACGTCCAGCCCGGGACTTGCACCGTCGACGCGGCGGCCCCGCCGAACCAGGACCGCGCGACGAGCAGCACGCCGGCCGCCGGCAGCGTGGTCAACCGCAATGCCGCCATCCTCGTGAACTACTCCAGTCGCGAGTGCAACGACTGACCGCGCCCGCCGCTCGGCGCGCTCCCCGCACTGCCCTCACCGCGCTCGGCGCGGTGGGGGCGGTCGGAGCAGCCGCGGCGGTGTGGGGCATTGGAATCGAACGCTACCTCTTCACGGTGCGAAGACACGAGGTCGCCGTGCTGCCGGCCGGTGCGCCGTCCATTCGCGTCCTGCACCTGTCCGACGCGCACATGGCGCCGTGGCAGCACCGCAAGCAGCGCTGGATCGCCGCTCTCGCCGGCCTGCAGCCCGACCTCGTGGTCAACACGGGCGACAACATGGGCCACCGGAACGGACTGCTCGGCCTTCGCGCTGCCTTCGACCCGCTGCGCGGGGTCCCCGGGGTGTTCGTGCACGGATCGAACGATCACGCCGCTCCCTCGCCGCGGAACCCGCTCAAGTACTTCACCGGCCCCTCGAAGGGGACGCGGATCGCCGAGCCGCTGGACACCGAGGCGCTCGACGACTATCTGACAGACGAGCTCGGGTGGCTGAATCTCAACAATGCCGCCGGCTCGCTCGAGATCGCAGGGCTGCGAATCGACGCCTTCGGCGTCAGCGACGCCCATCGCTCGTGGGACCGCCTGGAGGATCTTCCCGTCGCTCTCGCGGGCCTCGACGGCATCCGCTCGGCTGCGCTTCGCATCGGCGTGACGCACGCCCCGTACCGACGGGTGCTCGACCGGTTCACCGAGCTGGGAGCGGACGCCCTCTTCGGCGGCCACACCCACGGCGGCCAGGTTCGGGTCCCGGGCATCGGGGCCCTCGTGGCGAACTGCGACATCCCGCTTCGCCAGGCCCGCGGTCTCAGCGACTGGCGGCACGACAACCGCACGGTCCCGCTGAACGTCAGCGCAGGGCTGGGGCACTCCATCTATGCTCCGGTCCGGTTCGCCTGCCGACCGGAGGCCTCCCTCCTGACCCTGGTTCCCGTGTCAGAAGCATCCCCGACCATCGGGTAGACTCGGAGGGTTGCAAAGCGGGGTGTGGCGCAGCTTGGTAGCGCGCGTCGTTCGGGACGACGAGGCCGCAGGTTCAAATCCTGTCACCCCGACCATGAGTCAAGCGAGGAAGATGAGCAGCCGCATGTCCGCTCCCCGTCTGGTGGCGTTCGATCTGGACGACACGCTCGCTCCATCCAAGAGCGAGATCGATCCGCGCATCGGCGAACTGCTGATCGCACTGGCGGATCGCGTCGAGGTGGCCATCATCTCGGGCGGGCAGCTCGCGCAGTTCACGTCACAGGTGGTCGACCGCCTTCCCGATGCCTCTCCCGACGCGCTGTCGAGGCTGCATCTGCTCCCGACCTGTGGAACCCAGTACTACCGTCTGACGCCGGACGGCATCACGACCGTCTACGCGCACTCCCTGACGGACGACCAGAAGTCGCGCGCACTCGAGGCAGTGGAGGGCGAGGCGCGCCGTCTGGGTCTCTGGGAAGCCGAGACCTGGGGCGATATCCTCGAGGACCGCGGCTCGCAGATCACGTTCTCGGCGCTCGGCCAGCGCGCCCCGCTCACCGCGAAGGTCGCGTGGGACCCCACCGGCACCAAGAAGAACACGCTGCGCGCCGCGGTGGCGGATCGCATCCCGGATCTCGAGGTGCGCTCGGGCGGCTCGACGTCGGTCGACATCACGCACCGCGGGATCGACAAGGCCTTCGGCATGCGCCAGCTGTCGGAGCAGACCGGCATCCCGCTGGACGATATGCTCTTCGTCGGCGATCGCCTGGACCCGGACGGCAACGATTACCCGGTCCTCGCCATGGGCGTCGCCTGCCAGGCCGTCGAGGGCTGGGAGGAGACCGCCGAGTTCCTCGAGCGGCTCCTGCCCACCTTGCCCTCCCGGGCCTGACGGACTCTCAGGCCTTCGCGGCGGTGCGTGCTCGCGGGACCCGCGCCGGAGCAGACTGCGCCGCCACCGGCACGAGCCGCTGCAGCTGCGTGACGTGCTTCGGCTCGAGCTCGGCCAGCGTCGAGACGCCGAGCAGCTGCATGGTGCGCTCGATCTCGCTGCGAAGGATCGCGATCGTGCGGTCGACGCCCTGACGCCCGCCGGCCATCAGGCCGTAGAGGTACGCACGCCCGATGAGCGTGAACTTGGCACCCAGAGCGATCGAGGCGACGATGTCGGCCCCGTTCATGATGCCGGTGTCGATCATCACCGTCGCATCCTTGCCGACCTCCTTGACGACCTTCGGCAGCAGGTGGAACGGGATGGGCGCACGGTCCAGCTGGCGCCCGCCATGGTTGGACAGGATGATGCCGTCCACGCCGGCGTCGATCAGCCGCACGGAGTCCTCGACGTTCTGGACGCCCTTGACGACGATCTTGCCGGGCCAGATGTCGCGGATGATCGCCAGGTCGTCGTAGCTGATCGTCGGGTCCATCGCGGCGTTGAGCAGCTCGCCGACCGTGCCCCCCGTGGTCGACAGCGACGCGAACTCCAGCTTGGGCGTGGTGAGGAAGTCGTACCACCACCACGGGCGCGGCAGGGCGTTGATGATCGTGCCCACCGTGAGCTGCGGGGGGATCGAGAACCCGTTGCGCTTGTCGCGGAGCCGGGCGCCGGCGACGGGCGTGTCGACCGTGAACTGCAGCGTGTCGAAGCCGGCCTCGGCCGCGCGCTTGGCCAGGCCGTACGAGATCTCACGGTCGCGCATGACGTACAGCTGGAACCAGTTGCGTCCGTGCGGGTTCGCGGCTTTGACGTCCTCGATCGACGTCGTGCCGAGCGTGGAGAGGGTGAACGGGATGCCGGCGGCGGCCGCCGCGGATGCGCCGGCGACCTCGCCCTCGGTCTGCATCAGGCGGGTGAAGCCGGTCGGCGCGATGCCGAACGGCAGCGCGCTCGGCCCGCCGAGGATCTCGACGGACGTGTCCACATCGGGGGCCGGACGGAGGATGCCGGGGTGGAACTCGATGTCCTCGAACGCCTGGCGAGCGCGCGAGAGCGACAGCTCGCCGTCGGCTGCGCCGTCGGTGTAATCGAAGGCGGCCTTCGGGGTGCGCCGCTTGGCGATCGTGCGAAGGTCGGCGATCGTGAGCGCGGCGTCGAGCCGGCGCTTGCGGCCGTCGAGCTCGGGCTTCTTGAACTGCATGAGCTCCAGGAGCTCCGAGGGCTTGGGCAGCTGGCGCTGGACCATGGTGTGGCTTCCTTCAGTCATTCGCGCGGGGGAGGCCCGCTTCGGCGTAGTAGCCGGTGATGTGGTCGTGGATGAGGGTTCGGGCAGGGCCGGGCTGACCTGCGTCGATGGCCTTGAGGATCGCCCGATGCTCGCGGCGCAGGCGCGAGGCCGCGGCGTCCCAATCAGAGATGCCCGCCGCACCCGCCTGGACATACGACTCGATGGCCGTGCGCAGGCCCGCCATCATGGCCGCGATGACGACATTCCCGGACGCCTCGGCCAGCGCCAGATGGAGCTGGGCGTCGAGCGAGAGGAACTCGTCGGCCGTGAGGTCGGGAGCCTCCATGGCGTCGACGATGGCCAGCGCCGCGGACAGCTCGCGGCCGCTGTCACCGGCGAGGGCTTCGACGACCGCGGATTCGAGCACGAGTCGCGTCTTCACCACGTCGTCGAGCGGGAATCCCTGTGCCGCGACCTGCAGCCGCAGCAGCGCCGACATGCCGCCCTGCGGCGTCGCGATGATGATGGCGCCGGACGTGGGCCCTGAGCCCGTACCGGTGCGGATGAGACCCATGACCTCGAGCACGCGCAGCGCTTCGCGCACGCTGGATCGTCCGACACCGAGACTCGATGCGAGCTCGCGCTCGGGCGCGAGGCGGTCGCCGGGGCGTAGACGGCCGTCGAGCAGGTCGATCTCGATCTTCTCGAGCACGAGCTGCCACGCACGTGTGGTCTGGGTCGGCGCCGACGGGGCCACAGAACTCCTCGAATCGATGTGGTCGGACCACAGTACCGTGTGGTCCGACCACACGCAACCGCTACTGTGAGCGGCATGGATCCCCTGCTCCTCGTCCTCCTCGTCGCAGGTGCTGCCTGTGCCTTCTGCTGGATCGCCTCGCTCATCACGCACGACACATCGTGGGTGGACCGGCTGTGGTCGATCGTGCCGGTGGTCTACGTGTGGATCTTCGCGGTCGACGCGCTCATCGCCGGGGCCGACGCCGCGCGCCTGCTGATCATGGCGGTGCTGGTGACAGCATGGGGCGCCCGGCTCACCTACAACTTCGCCCGCAAGGGCGGCTACACCGGCATGGAGGACTACCGCTGGGCGGTCCTGCGCGGACGTATGAAGCCGTGGCAGTTCCAGGTGTTCAACCTGTTCTTCATCGTGCTCTATCAGAACGCCCTGCTGGTCCTGATCTCACTCCCGGCATACGTCGCGTGGCAGCATCCGGTCCCTGTCGGGATCTGGGACGGGGTCTTCGCGGTCGTGTTCGCTGCGTTCCTCATCGGTGAGACGATCGCCGACCAGCAGCAGTGGGACTTCCACCGGCAGAAGCGCGCCGCCGGCGGCACCCTCGAGCCCGGGTTCGTCACCACCGGACTCTTCGCCTACAGCCGCCACCCCAACTTCTTCTTCGAGCAGGCGCAGTGGTGGGCGCTCTACGCGATCGGCGCCACGGCGGCCGTGTCGAGCGGACTCGGGCTCTGGGGCGGAGCGCTGAACTGGACCGTCGCGGGACCGGCACTGCTCACGTTGCTGTTCATCGGCTCGACGATCTTCACCGAGTCGATCACGGCGTCGAAGTACCCCGCCTACGCCGAGTACCGCCGCACGACGTCGATGCTCGTGCCGCTCCCGCGGCGTCGCGCTCGGGCAGGTGGTCAGGCGCTCGCGTAACCCGCGGGATTCTGCGACTGCCAGTTCCAGGAGTCCCGGCAGGCATCGTCGATCGTGCGTGTCGCCTGCCAGTGCAGCTCCGCCTGGGCCTTCGCCGGATCGCAGTAGGTCGCAGCGACGTCGCCCGCCCGGCGGGGCAGCACCTCGCGCGGCAGTTCGCGTCCGGAGGCGCGCTCGAACGCGGCGATGAGCTCGAGCACACTCACCGGTGATCCGGTCCCGAGGTTGAAGACGTCGTAGCCGGGCTGTGCGTTCTCGAGTGCCGCGACATGGCCGGCGGCGAGGTCGACGACGTGGATGTAGTCCCGCTGGCCGGTGCCGTCGGGAGTGTCGTAGTCGTCGCCGAAGATTCCGACGCGCTCGAGCGACCCCACCGCGACGCGCGCGACATACGGCATCAGGTTGTTCGGGATGCCGGTCGGGTCCTCCCCGATGAGCCCGCTCGGGTGAGCGCCGACGGGGTTGAAGTAGCGCAGGCTCGTGACCGAGAGCGCAGGGTTCACGCGCGCCACGTCCTCGAGCACGACCTCGTTCATCCGCTTGGACTTGCTGTAGGCGTTCGAGAGGTCGATGCTCGTCGTCGAGGTCTCTGTGAACGGCAGATCGGCCGGGTCCGAGTACACCGTGCCGGTACTGGAGAAGAGGAATGAGCGGATGCCGCGCGCGATGCCCACCCGCAGCAGCGCGTACGTGGTGCCGAGGTTGTTGGCGTAGTACTCCAGCGGCTTCTGCGTCGACTCACCGACGGCCTTGAACGCCGCGAGGTGGACGATGGCATCGAACGGACCGTGATCGTCGAAGGCTGCGGCGACGACCGCGTCCTCGGCCGCGTCTCCGATCACGAGAGGCACGGTCGTGCCGGTGATGCGCCCGACCCGCTCCACAGCCACAGCGGACGAGTTCGACAGATCGTCGAGCACGACGGCCTCGTGCCCTGCTTCGATGAGGGCCACGGCGGTGTGCGCGCCGATGTAGCCGGCGCCGCCGGCAAGGAGTACTCGCATGTTTCCAGCCTAGAGCGCCGGGGATGCGGCATCCGGATCTATTGCAGTCGCCCGCCGGACTCGCGCAGGTAGCACTCCGCGCACATCGATTCGTAGGTGACCCGGTCGGCGGAGAGCTCGTCGATCGCCACCTGGTCGCCGTCGAAGACGAACCGGCCGCCGACGAGTCGTGCGTTGAAGAGCGCCTTCCGGCCGCACCGGCAGATCGTCTTCAGCTCCTCCAGGCTGTGGGCCAGCTCGAGCAGCCGGCGCGACCCCGGGAAGGCATGGGTCTGGAAGTCGGTGCGGATGCCGTAGGCGAGGACGGGGACGCCGTCGAGCACCACGATCCGCAGGAGGTCGTCGACCTGCTCGGGAGTGAGGAACTGCGCCTCGTCGACGAGGAGGCACGCCACGTCGGGAGGGGCGTCGCCGGTGCGGGCCTCGGGGATGAGCGCCTCCTCCGCGTGGACGCGGACCCGCTCGCGATGCTCGGCGAACAGCGCGCGCAGGTCGGCGCCGGGCGCGATGAGGAAGTCCACCTCGCGCTGCATCCCGAGGCGGCTGGAGATCTGGTCCGCGCCCTTGGTGTCGATCTCGGGTTTGGCCAGCAGCACGTGCTGCCCGCGCTCCTCGTAGTTGTACGCCGCCTGCAGCAGCGACGTCGACTTGCCGGAGTTCATCGCGCCGTAGCGGAAGTAGAGCTTGGCCACGAGCAGCGTGTCCTGGGTCCGTTACGCCGTGATCGCGAGGGCGGCAGCGGTCTCGGTGAGGACCTCGCGCGCCGCTTCGGGCCGCGCGTTGAGGGTCTCGCCATAACTCGGGACGAGCTCGCGCAGCCGCGGCTCCCAGCCGTCGATCTGCTGCGGGAAGCAGGTCTTGAGCAGGCCGAGCATGATCGAGACTGCGGTCGAGGCGCCCGGTGAGGCACCCAGCAGGCCGGCGATGGTGCCGTCGGCGCCGGTGACGACCTCGGTCCCGAACTGCAGGATGCCGCCCTTCTCGGGGTCCTTCTTCATCACCTGCGCGCGCTGGCCGGCCTGGATGAGCTCCCAATCGGCATCCTTGGCCGTCGGCATGAAGGTGCGGAGACTGTCGACCTTCTTGGCGTGGTTCTTCAGCAGCTCGCCGACGAGGTAGGTGATGAGCGACGGGTTGTCCCACGCGACCTTGAGCATCGGCCCGATGTTGCCGGGACGGACCTGAGCGACGATGTCGAACAGCGAGCCGTTCTTGAGGAACTTCGGGCTGAACGTCGCGAACGGGCCGAAGAGGAGGGATGCCTCGCCGTCGACGACGCGGGTGTCGAGGTGCGGCACCGACATGGGCGGCGCGCCCACCGAAGCCTGCGAGTAGACCTTCGCCTTGTGCTGAGCCACGACGGCGGGGTTCGTCGTCTTGAGGAACTGGCCGCCGATCGGGAACACGCCGTAGCCGGAGATCTCGGGGATGCCCGAGCGCTGCAGCAGCTTGAGCGCCCAGCCCCCGGCTCCGACGAAGACGAACTTTGCGCGGATCTCACCGGGCGTGCGGCCGATCGACCGGCGGTACCGAACGCGCCAGGTGCCGTCGGCCAGGCGCTTGAGCCGGCGCACCTCGGTGTTGGTGCGGACATCCGCACCGTTGTCGGCGAGGTGAGCGAACAGCTGTCGGGTCAGTGCACCGAAATCGACGTCGGTTCCCGCCGGAACACGGGTGGCGGCGAACGGCTCGCCCTTGCGGCGCTTCTGCATGAGCAGGGGGGCCCAGGTGTTGATGACGCGGGAGTCCTCGCTGTACTCGATGCCCGCGAAGAGCGGCTGCTCGCGGAGCGCCTCATAGCGCTTCTTGAGGAAGGCGACGTCCTTCTCGCCGCGCACGAAGGTCATGTGCGGGGCGGAGTTGATGAAGGTCGACGGCGAGTCGAGGACGCCCTCCTCGACGAGCGTGGCCCAGAACTGGCGGCTCTGCTGGAACTGCTCGTTGATCGAGACCGCCTTCGCCGGGTCGACGGTGCCGTCCTTCGCCTCGGGCGTGTAGTTCAGCTCGCACAGCGCCGCGTGGCCGGTGCCGGCGTTGTTCCACGCGTTCGAGCTCTCGAGGGCGACGTCGTGCAGCCGCTCGAAGACCGCGATCTTCCAGGTGGGCTGCAGCTCCTGCAGCAGCGCCCCCAGCGTCGCGCTCATGATGCCGCCGCCGATCAGCAGGACGTCGACGGTGCCGTCGGGCATCTCGCTGTCATCGGGGTGGGGCAGGGCGTCGGCGGGCGTTTCGGTCACCCGACAAGTCTAGGCGCGCGCGAAAGAGCCCCTGACCGGCGGCGTCCTGCCGTGCCGAAAGTCCCGCGGTTCTTGCCCGCGGCGAAAATCAGGCGTTCGTGCTCAGCGACGCCGCGACGACCTCGGCGATCTGCACCGCGTTGAGCGCGGCGCCCTTGCGGAGGTTGTCGTTCGAGATGAAGAGCACGAGCCCCTTGCCCTCGGGAGCGGACTGGTCGGCGCGGATGCGGCCGACGTAGCTCGGGTCGTTGCCGGCCGCCTGCAGCGGGGTCGGCACCTCTTCGAGCGCTACGCCCGGCGCCGACGCCAGGATGTCGCGCGCGCGCTGCGGCGTGATGTCGCGTGCGAACTCGGCGTGGATCGACAGCGAGTGACCGGTGAAGACCGGCACGCGCACGCAGGTGCCCGCAACGCGGAGGTCGGGCAGTTCGAGGATCTTGCGGCTCTCGTTGCGGAGCTTCTTCTCCTCGTCGGTCTCGTTCCACCCGTCGTCGACCAGGCTGCCCGCGAGCGGGATCACGTCGAAGGCGATCGGGGCGACGTACTTCTGCGGCGCGGGGAAGTCCACGGCGGAGCCGTCGTGGACGAGATCGAGCGTGTTGCCCTGAGCGAGCACACCCTCGACCTGCCCGAGCAGCTCCTGCGCGCCGGCGAGCCCGGAGCCCGAGACGGCCTGGTAGGTCGACACGATGAGACGCTCGAGGCCGGCCTCGGCATCCAGCACCTTCAAGACCGGCATCGCGGCCATGGTGGTGCAGTTCGGGTTGGCGACGATGCCCTTCTTCGCCTCGGCGATCGCGTGCGGGTTGACCTCGCTGACGATGAGGGGGACCTCGGGGTCCATGCGCCAGGCGCTGGAGTTGTCGATCACGAGCGCTCCGGCTTCCGCGAAGCGCGGGGCGTGGGCGCGGCTGCCGGTAGCACCGGCCGAGAACAGGGCGATGTCGATGCCGGCGGGATCCGCCGTCTCGATGTCTTCGATGACCACGCTCTGGCCGGCGAACTCGACGGTCGTGCCAGCCGAGCGGGAAGTCGCGAAGAGGCGGAGCTCCCCGATCGGGAAGTTGCGCTCGGCCAGGATCTCGCGCATGACCGTGCCGACCTGGCCGGTGGCGCCGACGATCGCGACGGAGAGTCCTGAATCGGAGATGCGGGTCATTTCAGAATCCTAACTTCGCGGCCGGGGTCAGCGGCCGGTGCCGGCGTGGACGACGGCGTCGGAGTCGCCGTCGAGCCCGTAGGCGGTGTGGACCAGGCGTGCAGCCTCGGCGAGGTCGTCGCCGCGCACCACGACCGAGATGCGGATCTCGGACGTCGAGATCATCTCGATGTTGATCCCCGAATTGCTCAGCGCCTCGAAGAGCGTCGCCGAGACGCCCGAGTGGGTGCGCATGCCGGCGCCGACGACCGAGAGCTTGCCGATCTGGTCGTCGTGGACGAGGCTCTCGTACCCGATCTCGCCCTGGTCGCCCGACAGCGCCCGGAGGGCGATGGCCGAGTCGGTCTTGGGCAGGGTGAACGAGATGTCGGCGCGGCCGGTGGTCGCCGCCGACACGTTCTGCACGATCATGTCGACGTTGGCACCGGACTTGGCGATGACCTTGAAGATCTCCGCGGCTTTGCCCGGCACATCGGGGACGCCGATGACCGTGATCTTGGCCTGGCTGAGGTCGGTCGCGACTCCGGCGACGATCGGCTCTTCCATGTCTTCTCCCTTTTGGCCGTCGGGGAGCGTCATCCCCGGGCCGAGAACGTAGGTGCCCACGCTCGAGCTGAACGTGGAGCGCGAGTGGATCAGCACGCCGTGGCGGCGTGCGTACTCGACGGCGCGGATGTAGAGGACCTTCGCGCCGTTCGCCGCGAGCTCGAGCATCTCCTCGGACGAGACCGCGGTGAGCTTGCGCGCCTTCGGCACGACGCGCGGGTCGGCCGTGAAGATGCCGTCCACGTCGCTGTAGATCTCGCACACATCGGCGTCGAGGGCTGCGGCCAGCGCCACGGCGGTCGTGTCGGAGCCGCCGCGGCCGAGGGTCGTGATGTCGCGGGTGTCGCGGTTGAAGCCCTGGAAACCGGCGACGATGACGATTGCGCCCTCGTCGAGCGCCTCACGGAGGCGGATCGGAGTGACGTCCACGATGCGGGCGGCGCCGTGCGTGGCATCCGTGATCATGCCGGCCTGACTGCCGGTGAACGAGCGCGCCTCGAACCCCATGGAGTGGATGGCCATCGCCAGCAGGGCCATCGAGATCCGCTCACCGCTGGAGAGCAGCATGTCCAGCTCGCGCGGGGCCGGGATGGGGGCGACCTGGTTCGCGAGGTCGAGCAGCTCATCCGTCGTGTCGCCCATGGCACTCACGGCGACGACGACATCGTGGCCGGCGCGGCGGGCGTCGACGATCCGCTTCGCGACGCGCTTGATGCTCTCGGCGTCGGCGACCGACGATCCGCCGTACTTCTGAACGATCAGCGCCACGTTCGAACTCCCGGGAAATGCCGCCTCGCGGCACACAAGTCTCACGAGCGCGATCGGATGCCGCGCCCGAGGGTCCATCTTACGGAGGCGGTCATTCCTCCCCCGCCATGTGACACCGGACGTCCAGGCTGCCGTCAACGTCGGCTGCGCGCAGGCGGGCACGTCGCTAGCATCCGGACATGGATCAACTCGACGCGTGGTCGGAGTTCAACGTCGCGATGGTCGGTGCGACCGCGGCCCTTGCGGGTCTCGTGATCGTCGCGTCGAGCGTCAACATCGTGGAGATCATCAAGTCCAGCACGCTCACGGCGCGACTCGCGGCGGCGATCGCCGCGCTCGTGCTCGCCATCGTGGTCGCCGGACTCGGGCTGATGCCCGGCATCGGGACCCTCTGGTACGGGATCGCGATCGCTGCCGCGACGATGGTTGCCGGGGCGTTCCAGGTGCACGCCACCATCACCATCGTGCGCGACCCCGTGCCCGAGCACACGGGCCGGTTCCTCAAGTCGGCACTCGGGTTCGCACCCGTGCTGGCGTACACGGCGGCCGCGGCACTGCTCGTACTCGGCGCGCCGGGCGGCCTGGTGATCGCGGCCGTCGCGGCGCTGCTCGCCATCGTCTCGGCCATCGTGGTGTCGTGGGTGGCGCTCGTCGAAGTGCTGCGCTGACCGCGGACGCTTCGGTCCGGCTGACCGATCAGCCGGGGGCGACCGGAGGAAGCTCGGCGTCGGGCTCGCGCACGGCAGCGGGCTCACGCTCGCGCTCGCGCAGCGTGCCCCCGGTCGCGGCGAGCCAGCAGCCGAAGACAACGAGCGGGAACCCGATGATGAGGCCGAGCGTGATCTCCTCGCCGAGGATGATCGCGCCGAGCACGATCGCGACCACCGGATTGACGTAGGTGAAGAGGGGTGCCCGCACCGGGCCCACCCGCGCGATGAGTGCGAAGAACACGATGAAGGCGACCGCTGTGCACAGTACCGCCAGCGCGATCAGCGCGGCGGTGCTCTGGATCGTGGGCACCTCGTGCTGGGTGAGGAAGCCGATCGGCAGATAGAACAGTCCGACGGCCGCCAGCGAGAGGGTGATGGTGCCCAGCGCGGGCACGTCCTGCAGTTTGCGCGCGATGATGAACGGCGCGATCGCGTAGCACAGCGCCACGAGCAGGACCTCGCCGATGGCGATCAGTCCTCCCCCGCCCTCGACCGCAAGACCGGGGCCGATCACCACGATCGCGACGCCGACGAACCCGACGAACAGGCCGATCGCCCGAGACGGCCGGAGCACCGAGCGGTCGCCGCCGCCGAGTGCGATCACGGCAGCGAAGAGCGGCACGGTGGCCACGAGGAGCCCGGTGAGACCCGACGGAAGGGTCTGCTCGGCGTGTCCGAGGAGCAGGAAGGGGCCCGCCATCTCGATGGCGCCGAAGGCCAGCACCCAGCCGATCTTTCCGAGGGCCGGGCGCAGCGCACGCTGGCGGAGTGCGAACGGCACGAGGAGCAGCGCGCCGAGCAGCGTGCGCCCCGCGACGACGGCCGCCGGCGAGTACGAGTCGACCGCCACCTTGATGAACAGATACGGGATGCCCCAGAGCAGCGCCATCGCGGCGAACAGGATCCACGCGCGGGCGTCGAAGCGCTGGACGAGAGCGGTCACGGGATTCTCCACATGGATTCAGCCTGCAGGGCGTGGAGCGCGGGCGCGATGCGCTCGACCGCCAATGTACGGCGGACCTCAGACAGTGCGCCGGCCCTCGAACGCCCGGCCGAGGGTCACCTCGTCGGCGTACTCCAGGTCGCCGCCGACGGGCAGGCCGGACGCGAGGCGGGTGACCTTGATCTCGAGCGTGTGCAGCAGGCGGCTGAGGTACGTCGACGTCGCCTCGCCCTCGAGGTTGGGGTTCGTCGCGAGGATGACCTCCTGCACCGTGCCGTCGGCGAGGCGCTGCATGAGCTGCGTGATGCGCAGATCGTCGGGTCCGATGCCGGCGATCGGGCTGATCGCACCGCCGAGCACGTGATAGAGCCCGCGGAACTCTCGGGTCCGCTCGATCGCGGAGACGTCCTTGGCGTCCTCGACCACGCAGATGAGGGTGGGCGTGCGCCGAGGGTCGCGGCAGATAGAGCAGCGATCCTGCTCGGAAACGTTGCCGCAGACCTCGCAGAAGCGGACCTTGTCGCGCACCTCGGCCAGCAGCTGCGCCAGATGCGAGACGTCGAAACTGGGCGTCTGCAGGATGTGGAAGGTGATGCGCTGCGCCGACTTCGGGCCGATGCCCGGGAGCCGGCCGAATTCGTCGATGAGGTCTTGGACGATGCCGTCGTACATGGCTTAGCTGAACCTCGTCGGGGGCTCGTACGGCTCTTCGCGGACGAAGTTCGCGCCGAGGACCTGGCGCACCACGGCCTCGCCGTAGCGCTGAACGCCGTCGCTCCGCGGGGTCGTCCGCGGCAGCGGCGGAGCCACGACCGGCGGAACGGGGAGATCGGCTGGAGGCTCGGATGCGCTGCCGAGCTCGGCATCCTCGTCGCGTTCGACCGAGGGTTCGACGTCGCCGGCGGGAAGCACCTCACCCTCGCGCGCAGGAGCCAGTGTGGCCGTGCGCGTCCGGGCAGCGTCTTCGGGCTCGTCGTCGACGGCGAACTGCTGAGTCGCCAGCGCCGCGGGGCCCGGGTCGGGCGGCGGAGCGTCCGCGTCGCTTGGTATCGGCGCGACGGCCCATTCCGTCACCGGCGCTGCCGCCGCGGGCGCTGCGGCGCGAGCGCGCGGGGCGGGTGCCGACGGAGCAGGACCGGACGATCCCGCGATCGGCGGGGTTGAAGGCGCCGCAGGCGCCGGAGGCGGTGCGGCCGGCCGGTCGGCGGGGCCGCCCTCGTGCTTCGCGAGGTACTTCACCCGAAAGCCGAGCACCGCCAGGATCGCCTGGCGCAGGTCTTCGCTGGGGCCGCCACCGGCGGCGCGCTGCTTGAACTTTGCGACGTCCGCCTGGCTCGAGAACGCGAGCGTCAGGACGTCGCCGTCGAGACCCGCGACGTCGGCGGTCGAGGCCAGCAGCCACGACGTGCGGCTGATGTCTTCGAGCCGGGCGAGCACCTCGGGCCACGCGTCGCGCATCCGGTCCACGGTGATCGGGCCGGGCTGAGGCGCACGGGCAGGCTCGGCGGCACGCGCGGGCTCGGGTGCCGGGATTAGCGCGGCGGGTGCGGGCGGCGCGCCGGCGGACTCCGCCGTGGCGGCCTCCACGGATGCCTTGACGGCCGCGGCGGCGGGCGACGGCTCGGGCGCGGAAGCGGCGGAACGGGTCGGAGGAGCCTCGGCCACCGGTGCGGCCGGGCGACTCACGACCGAGGGCACCGGAGCGGCGGCCGCCTGCGGCTGCGGCTGAACGGCGGCGGGGTCCCCACCCCGCGTCAGCACCCGGGCGACCATGAGCTCGAGCTGCAGGCGGGGCGATGTGGCCCCGGTCATGTCGTCGAGCGTCGCGATGACGAGGTCGGCCGTGCGCGAGAGGCGCGCGACACCGAACGCGTCGGCCTGCCGCTGCATGCGCACGAGATCTTCGGCCGACACGCCGCGGAGCACGGCAGCGGCCCCCTGGCCGGTCGCACCGACGACGATGAGGTCGCGCAGGCGCTCGAGCAGGTCGTCGACGAACCGGCGCGGGTCCTGCCCGGTCTGCACGACACGGTCGATGGCCGCGAAGGCGGCGGAGGCGTCGCTGACGGCGAAGGCGTCGACCACCTCGTCGAGGAGCTCCGCGTGCGTGTACCCGAGCAGCGACACGGCCCGCTCGTAGCGGACCTTGCCGTCCTCTGACCCCGCGATCAGCTGGTCGAGGAGGGAAAGCGTGTCGCGAGGCGATCCCCCGCCGGCGCGCACGACGAGAGGCAGCACGCCGGCCTCGACCTGCACGCCCTCCTGCTCGCACAGCTGCTGCACGTACTCGAGCATCGCGCCCGGGGGCACGAGGCGGAACGGGTAGTGGTGCGTGCGCGACCGGATCGTGCCGATGACCTTCTCGGGCTCGGTCGTGGCGAAGATGAACTTGACGTGGTCCGGCGGCTCTTCGACGAGCTTCAGGAGCGCGTTGAACCCCTGCGGCGTGACCATGTGCGCCTCATCGAGGATGAAGATCTTGAACCGGTCGCGCGCCGGGGCGAAGACCGCGCGCTCGCGCAGGTCACGGGCGTCGTCGACGCCGTTGTGGCTCGCCGCGTCGATCTCGACGACGTCAAGCGACCCGCCCCCGCCGCGCCCGAGCTCGACGCAGCTGTCGCACGTGCCGCACGGGGTGTCGGTGGGGCCCTGGGCGCAGTTGAGGCAGCGGGCGAGGATGCGCGCCGATGTCGTCTTGCCGCAACCGCGGGGTCCGGAGAACAGGTAGGCGTGGCCGACGCGGTCGCCGCGCAGTGCGGTCATGAGGGGCTCGGTGACCTGCGCCTGGCCGATCATCTCGCCGAACGACTCGGGCCGGTATCGGCGGTAGAGGGCGGTGGTCACCCCCACAGCCTACGGCGTGCCCGCGACATGCCGACGGGGCCGTCGAGGCTACGCATCGACGCCGTGCTCGAGGTCTGCCGCCCCGGTGATGATCGGCATCGATGACGTCACGGTCGGGACCGACGCCGACAGGTAGGTGCCGTCCTCGCGGCGCACGTCGGTGATCTGGCGCAGCGACGGGCGTCCTGGGATGACGGGGCCCTGGCCGTGGAGCGTGATGGTGACTTCTTCGCCGGCTCCGACGACGTAGCCGGTGCCGCGGACGCTGAACCCGACGGGGTCGCCGTCGCTCGCGACCACGGTCATCTGGTCGCGGGTGATGGTGATGGTCAGGCGGGTGCCGTGCCAGTGCAGCACGAACGACAGCTCGGGCCAGTCCGCGGGGAGGCGGGGGTCGAAGGAGAGTTCGCCGAAGTGGTCGCGCATGCCGCCGAATCCCGAGACCAGCGCGGTCCAGACACCGCCCGCGGAGGCGACGTGGACGCCGTCGGCGGCGTTGTGGTGCAGGTCGGCGAGGTCGACGAAGATCGACTGCCGGAAGTACTCCAGCGCCAGGTCCTGATACCCGACCTCGGCGGCGAGGATCGCCTGCACGACCGCGGACAGCGTCGAGTCCCCCGTGGTCAGCGGGTCGTAGTACTCGAAGTCGGCGAGCTTGTCCTCGTCGGAGAAGTGGTTGCCCTGCAGGAACAGCGCCAGCACCACATCGGCCTGCTTGAGGACCTGGTAGCGGTAGATCACCAGCGGGTGGAAGTGGAGCAGCAGCGGACGGCGGTCCGCCGGAGTCTGCCCCAGGTCCCAGATCTCGCGCTCGAGGAAGACGTGGTCCTGCGGGTGGATGCCGAGGGCCTCGCTGAACGGGATGTGCATCGCCTCGGCGGCGCGCTCCCACGCGTCCGGCTCACTGGGGTCAAGGCCGAGGCGGTCGACCATCTTGCGGTAGACCTCTCCGTCGATCTCGGCCATCTCGCGCACGGTGCGGGCGGCGAAGCGCAGGTTGAACCGGGCCATCACGTTGGTGAACAGGTTGTCGTTGACCACCGTGGTGTACTCGTCCGGGCCGGTGACGCCGTGGATGTGGAAGGTCTCCTCCCCGGCGCCGTCCACGGACCGCCAGAACCCGAGCGTCGCCCACAGTCGGGCGGTCTCCACGGCGATGTCCACGCCCTCGCGGTGGAGGAACTCGTTGTCGCCGGTGGCGCGGACGTACTTCGCGAGGGCGAAGGAGACGTCGGCGTTGATGTGGTACTGCGCGGTGCCGGCGGCGTAATACGCCGAGGCCTCTTCGCCGTTGATGGTCCGCCACGGGAACAGCGCCCCGGCCTCGTTCAGCTGATACGCGCGGCCGCGGGCGGCGGGCAGCATCAGGTACCGCATCCGCAGCGCGTTGCGCGCCGCGAGCGGGCTGGTGTACGCCAGGAACGGCAGCACGTAGATCTCGGTGTCCCAGAAGTAATGCCCGCTGTACCCCGACCCCGTCATGCCCTTCGCCGGCACCCCGAGACCGTCCGCACGCGCCGACGCCTGCGCCAGCTGCAGCAGACACCAGCGGGTCGCCTGCTGCAGATCGTCGTGCCCGCCGATACGCACATCCGAACGCTCCCAGAACGCATCCAGCCACGCCCGCTGCGCCGCATGGATGCCGTCCACGCCCTGCGTCCGGGCCCGGTCGAGGGTACGGCGGCAGCGGTCCACGAGCTCGCGAGCGGGCACGCCGCGCGACGTGTGATAGGCCACGATCTTCGTGATCCGCACCGGAGCGCCGGACTTCGCCTGCACGCGGAACACGTTCTTCGAGCGGTCCGGCTCGACCAGGCGACGCTCGTCGTACTCATTCGCCGTGTCGACGTAGTGGTCGGCGGCGACGGCGAGGGTCATGCCGGACTGCGCCACCCGATACGACAGCGCGGAGCGCGCGGCATCCTGCCAGAACTCCTGCGGCTGCAGCACGCGATCCTTGATGCGCTCCGCCTTGCGCGGATCGAACCCTGCCCGGGTGCGGGGCGGTGTGCCGCCGTAGACGTCCTCGCCGTCCTGACGGTTGAGGATCTGGCTGTTGATGGTCACCGACGCATCCGCGTTCAGCACCGTCACCTCGATCGACAGCAGCGCGAGATGCTTCTCGTCGAAGGACACCAGCCGCTCGTCGTCGACCCGCACATGCTTGCCGGCAGGCGTCACCCAGAGGATGCGGCGTCGCAGCACGCCTTCGCGCATGTCGAGGACCCGCTCATACTCGCGGACGTCGGCGACGTCGAGGGAGAGCGGCTCGTCGTCGACGTAGACGCGCATGCCCTTCGCGTCGGGGGCGTTGATGATGGTCTGCCCGACCTCGGCGAACCCGTACGCCTGCTCGGCGTGGCGGATCGGGAAGGTCTCGTGGAAGCCGTTGATGAACGTCCCGTGCTCGTGGGCCTCACGCCCTTCGGCGTGGTTGCCGCGCAGCCCCAGGTAGCCGTTGCCGACCGCGAACAGCGTCTCGGCGACGCCGCCGTCGGCGAGGTCGTTGGACCTCTCGATGAGGCGCCAGGGGTCGACGGGGAACCGGTCGCGATCGATCATGCGGTGAACTCCTCGAGGTCGTTGACGACGACATGGGCTCCGGCGTCCCGGAGTGCTTCGGCACCGGCGCCGCGGTCGACCCCGACGACGAGGCCGAACCCGCCGGCCGCGGCGGACTCCACGCCGCTGAGGGCATCCTCGACGGCGGCGCACCGCGCCGGGTCGACATCCAGCATCCGGGCGGCCTCGACGAACACGTCCGGGGCGGGCTTGGAGGCGAGGTGGTCGCGTTCGGCGATGACACCGTCCATCACCACGTCGAACCGGTCCCGGATGCCCGCCACGTCGAGCACCTCCTCGGCGTTCTTCGAGCTCGACACCACCGCCACCCGCGTACCGGCCGCGGCCAGCGCATCGAGCAGGGCGAGCGAGCCCGGGTACGCGGCGATGCCGTCCCGGCGCAGCACCCGCTCGAACACCACGTTCTTGCGATTGCCGATCCCGCACACCGTGTCGGCCGTCACCGGATCCGACGGGTCGCCCCACGGCACCTCGATGTCGCGCGAGCGCAGCAGCGCGGCGACACCGTCGTACCGCTTCTTCCCGTCGAGGTGATCGAAGTAGTCGCGCTCGGTGTACGGCGGGGTGATCTCCCACGCCGCGAAAAGCTCCTCGAACATCGTCTGCCACGCGTGCATATGCACCTCCGCGGTCGGAGTCAGCACGCCGTCCAGATCGAACAGCACGGCGTCGTAGGCGGTGAGATCGGGCAGAGCGTCCGTAGGCATCTCTTAAGGCTATCGAGGACGGGCTCAGCCGTGGGCCGCAGTCAGCGTCTGCCGGGCGATCTCCAGCTCTTCGTCGGTGGGCACCACGAGGACGGTCACGGCCGACGCATCCGTCGAGATGATCCGGATGCCGCGCCCCGGCGCGAGATTGCGCTCGTGGTCGATCTCGACCCCGGCGAAGCCCAGCGTCTCGAGGGCTTCCGAGCGCACCAGCGGCGCATTCTCGCCGACCCCGGCCGTGAACGAGATCACTTCGACCCCGCCCAGCTGGGCCAGATAGGCGCCGGCATAGGCGCGCAAGCGATGCACGTAGACCTCGTAGCCGAGCAGCGCCTGGACGTCGCCGCCCGCGATCGCCTCGCGGAT
The DNA here is from genome assembly GCF_001427145.1 of Microbacterium sp. Root166. Classification (GTDB taxonomy): domain Bacteria; phylum Actinomycetota; class Actinomycetes; order Actinomycetales; family Microbacteriaceae; genus Microbacterium. The sequence continues at coordinate 180,212 of NZ_LMGL01000003.1, read as the reverse complement.
GTCGCGCAGGTCCGAGGACCCCGTCAGCCCGAGCATGCCGCTGCGCTTGTTGAGGAGATCGTCGAGGTCGTCGATCGACATCCCCTCGCGCCGCGCGAGGTGGAACAGCACCGCCGGGTCGATGTCGCCCGAGCGTGTCCCCATGACGAGACCCTCCAGCGGCGTGAAGCCCATCGAGGTCTCGACGGACCGGCCGCCGTCGATCGCCGTCACGGAGGCCCCGTTGCCCAGATGGAACACGATCTGCCGGAGTTCGGCGAGCGGCCGGCCGAGGAACGCGGCGGCGGCTTCGCTCACGAACTTGTGCGATGTGCCGTGGAATCCGTATCTCCGGATGCGGTGCGATGCCGCCAGTTCCGCGTCTATCGCGTAGGTGTAGGCCTCCGGAGGGAGCGTCTGATGGAACGCCGTGTCGAACACCGCGACGTGCGGCACGTCGGGGAACGCCTTCTTCGCCGCGATGATCCCGGCGAGGTTCGCCGGGTTGTGGAGCGGCGCGAGCACCGACAGCTCGTCGATGGCCGCTTCCACGAGCGGTGTGATCGGGGTCGGCTCGATGAACTGCGCACCGCCGTGCACCACCCGGTGCCCGACGGCGATCGGGGGGCGATCCCGCAGCGACGGCCCGTCCGCGTCGAACGCGTCGAGCATCGCCTGGAATCCCGCCGTGTGATCGGGGATCGGAAGCTCCCGCACGTAGGTCGCGTCGAGCATCGTCGCTGCGGGGCCGTTCGCGGGCTGCGCTCTCACGATGTGGGTGGCGCTGCCGGTGCGCTCCCCGATCCGCTCGATCAGGCCCGAAGCGAGCGTGGACTCGGTGTCCATGTCGATCAGCTGGTACTTGAACGACGAGGATCCTGAGTTGACGACCAGGACGACGCTCATGCGGTGAGCCCCTGAGCCTGGATCGCGGTGATGGCGATGGTGTTGACGATGTCGTCCACCAGCGCCCCGCGGGAGAGGTCGTTGATCGGCTTGTTGAGGCCCTGCAGCACCGGCCCGATCGCCACCGCGCCGGCCGAGCGCTGCACCGCCTTGTAGGTGTTGTTGCCGGTGTTGAGGTCGGGGAACACGAACACCGTCGCGCGGCCCGCCACCGCCGATCCCGGCATCTTCGCCGCCGCGACCGCGGCGTCAGCGGCCGCGTCGTACTGGATCGGACCTTCCACGAGAAGCTCGGGCGCACGCTCGCGGACCAGAGCCGTGGCATCCCTCACCTTCTCGACTTCCGCGCCTGAACCGGATTCCCCCGTCGAGTACGACAGCATGGCGATCCGGGGGTCGATGCCGAACTGGGTCGCCGTCGCGGCCGAGGAGATTGCGATGTCGGCGAGCTGGTCGGAGGTGGGATCCGGGATCACCGCGCAGTCGCCGTAGACGAGGACGCGGTCCGCCAGCGCCATCAGGAACACGCTGGAGACGACCGAGACGCCGGGAGCGGTCTTGATGATCTCGAAGGCCGGGCGGATCGTGTGCGCGGTCGTGTGGGCGGCCCCCGAGACCATCCCGTCCGCCATGCCGAAGTGGACCATGAGCGTGCCGAAGTACGAGACGTCGGTCACCGTGTCGGCGGCCTGGGCGTGCGTCACCCCCTTGTGGGCGCGCAGGCGCGCGTACTCCTCCGCGAACTTGTGGACGTGCACCGCATCGAAGGGAGAGAGGACCTCCGCGGCCTGGATGTCGATGCCGAGCTCGATCGCTCGGGCGCGCACCTCGAAGGGCTCTCCGAGGATCGTGAGGTCGGCGATGCCGCGCTTGAGCACCGTCGCTGCAGCGCGCAGCACGCGGTCGTCGTCGCCTTCAGGCAGCACGATGCGCTTGCGCTGGGTGCGCGCGCGCTCGATCAGCTGGAACTCGAACATGAGCGGCGTGACGACCGTCGCGCGGGCCACGCCGAACGAGGCGAGGAGCTCGTCGGTGTCGACGTTCTGCTCGAACAGTGCCAGCGCCGTGTCGTAGCGGCGCTGCGAGTCGGCCGCCAGCCGGCCGCGGGTGCTCATGATCCGCAGCGCGGTCTCGTACGTGCCGAGCTCGGTCGTCACGATGGGGACGTTCGATCCGAGACCGTCGAGCAGCCGCGTGACCGGCTCCGGGATCTCGAACCCGCCGTTGAGGACGACGCCCGAGATCGACGGGAACGTGCCGGACGCATTGGCCAGCAGGGTCGCCAGCAGCACTTCGGTGCGATCGGCCGGGATGACGACCACGGCGCCCTCGAGCAGCCGCGGCAGCACGTTGACCATCGACATCCCGGCGACCACCACCGCGAGCGCTTCCCGGGTCAGCCGGTCGGGATCGCCCGAGAGCAGTGCGCCGTCGACGGAACGCAGGATGCCGCGCATCGACGGCGCGACGAGGTAGCGGTCCTCCGGGATCGCCCACACCGGAACGACGGCGCCCCCGGGGCGCGCAGCGGCGGCCACGACCCGGCGGATCTCGTCCACGGTCTCGGCGACGAACCCCGGATCCGCGCGATTGGCCACCACCGCGAACAGCTCGGCGCGGCCGTGGGCGAGCTCGGTGAGCGCGAGATCGGCGATCTGCCCCATCTCCGCGGGCGTGCGGGGCAGAGAGGAGCCGAGCTGCTCGGGCTGCGTGGCGCCCTCGGAGGACCGGCCGCCGAGCACGAGCAGCACGGGCGCCCCGAGGTTGGCGGCGATGCGGGCGTTGTAGGCCAGCTCCGCCGGACTGCCCACATCGGTGTAGTCGCTGCCGAGGATCACGACCGCCTCGCACTGGGCCTCGACGGCCTTGTAGCGCTCGACGATGACCGCGAGCGCGGCATCCGGATCATGACGCACGTCGTCATAGGTGACGCCGATGCACTCGTCGTACGGCAGGTCGACGCCGTCGTGGTCGAGCAGCATCTCGAGCACATAGTCCGGCTCGGCGGTCGAGCGGGCGATCGCGCGGAACACCCCCACGCGCGCGGTCGCGTGACTCAGCGCGTCCAGCACGCCCAGCGCGACGGTGGACTTGCCCGAGTGACCCTCTGCCGACGTGATGAAGATGCTCTGCGCCACGGCCCCACACTATTCGCGGATGCGGTCGGTAGGCTCCCCCGCTATGACCGATCCCCTCCCCGGCCGCCCCGGCATCGACGTTCCCGACCAGCGTGGCAGGACGGGCCTCGACCGGACCGGCCGCTCGCTCGACCGCAATCCCGACGTGCGGGTGACGGATGTCGAGCTCGTCGCCGCAGCCTGGCATGTGCTGCGACGGACCACCCTCGAGTACCGCACGCCGTCGGGGAAGTGGGAGACGCAGCAGCGCGAGACGTACGACCGCGGCAACGGCGCCACCGTGCTGCTATACGACCCGGCGCGGCGCACGGTGCTGCTGACGCGGCAGTTCCGGTATCCGGTCTACGTCAACGGACACCCCGACGGGATGCTGATCGAGACCGCCGCCGGACTGCTCGACGACGACGATCCCGCGACGGCGATCCGGCGGGAGGCCGCCGAGGAGACGGGGGTCGAGATCGGTGAGCTGGACCATGTGTGGGACGTGTTCATGAGCCCCGGATCGGTGACCGAGCGCATCCACTTCTTCGCGGCGCCGTACGACGGCTCGGACCGCACCGGCGACACCGGCGGTCTCGCCCAGGAGGGGGAGCACATCGAGCTGCTCGAACTCGGCATCGAGGAGGCGCTCGCCCAGGTGCGGGACGGCCGGATCCAGGATGCGAAGACCATCATGCTGCTGCAGTGGGCCGTGCTGGAGGGGCCGTTCGGGCAAAAATAAGACTCTCCGCGAACCCGGCAGAGCCCGGTTACCCTTGCTACGTTTCCGTCCTGGGGGAATTGGCCTGGATGCCGCCTCGCGGAGAGCTGCCACAAGTCTAACCCGGTTCCCCGGCCCGCTGCGCCCTCCTCGTTGTTACGATCGACGAGTGTGGGCGTCGATGCCCGCACGCCAGTGGCCGGTCCGACCCGTAGGGCCCGCCCCGAGGGGAGTCTCGATGGCCGATACCGCGGTGGCCGATGCGACCGGAGCGATCACGGCCGAGGGGTTCGCACGCACGACCGACGCGATCCTCGCTTCTGTGAGCCGGGTCATCGACGGCAAGCCCGAAGCGGTGCGCAGTTCGCTCGTGTGCCTGCTGGCCGAGGGGCACCTGCTCATCGAGGACGTGCCCGGTGTGGGCAAGACCATGCTCGCGCGGGCACTGGCGGCCTCCGTCGACGCCACGGTCCGCCGCATCCAGTTCACGCCCGACCTGCTGCCGGGAGACGTGACCGGCGTGAGCGTGTTCAATCCGGTCGATCGCGAGTTCGAGTTCAAGCAGGGGGCGATCTTCGCCAACATCGTCATCGCCGACGAGATCAACCGCTCCTCCCCGAAGACGCAGTCGGCGCTGCTCGAGGCGATGGAAGAGCGCCAGGTGACCGTCGACGGCCACACCCACTATGTGCCCGAGCCGTTCCTCGTCGTCGCCACGCAGAACCCGCTCGAGATGGAGGGCACCTACGCGCTTCCCGAGGCGCAGCGCGACCGGTTCATGATGCGCATCTCGATGGGCTATCCGGATCAGCGCTCCGAGGCGCTCATGCTGCGCCAGCGCGACACGCTCAATCCGCTCGATCAGCTGAGCTCGGTCGTCTCTGGCGAGCTGGTCACCGCCCTCATCGCGTGGGCCCGCGCGGTGCACGTCGCTCCGCCGATCGAGGACTACGCCGTCGCGCTCGCCCACGCCACGCGCACGCATCCCGAACTGCGGCTCGGCGCGAGCCCGCGCGCGACCCTGCAGCTGGTGCGGGCAGCCAAGGTGTGGGCGGCCCTCGACGGGCGCAGCTTCGTGATCCCCGACGACATCACCGCCCTGCTCGTGCCCGTCTTCGCCCATCGGCTCATCCCGACGCGGTCTGCCGGCGGTGCGCGTGCGCGCGGCGCGGCGGACGCCATCACGACGATCCTCGAGCGCATCGCCGCGAGCGTGCGCGTCCCCATCGCGCCCCGGCAGTGACGACATGAGACGCCTGTGGCCGCTCACCGTGCGAGGCACGGGTGCGCTCATCCTGGCCGTCATCTGCTTCGTGCTGGCGAACGAGTTCGGCATCGCGGAGCTCGTCTACTTCGGGCTCCTGCTGCTGGCGGTGCTCCTGGCCGCGATCGCCTCGCTGTTCCTGACGCGCCGATCCGACGTCGTGGCGCGCTCGCTGGCGCCCGACGTCGTCACCGTCGGACGCGAGTCCCTCGTCACCGTGCGGGTCGGCGTGCGGACCGCGGTCCCGACGCCGCCCGGCACCTGGCACGACGCTCTGCCGAAGGGCCTGCGCGGTCGATCGGACGGCGTCTTCCCCAGCATGGGCTCGGGGCTTCGCGGCGGTGAGCGCGTCGTCGAGCTGTCGTACGCGGTGGCCGGTGTCCGGCGCGGCGTCCACTCGATCGGGCCCCTCGCGGTCCGTTCGACCGATCCGTTCGGGCTCGCCCGGCGCAGCACCGTCTTCGGCGAGCGCACGCCGGTGACGGTGGCGCCGGCCCTCGTCGACCTGCCGCCCCTCACGGACTTCGCCGGCGCGACCGGCGGCACGCTGCACACCACGACCAATCAGCTGGGGCAGGGCGCCGACAACCTCGTCGCGCGGCCCTACGTTCCCGGCGACTCGATGCGACGCATCCACTGGCGCGCGAGTGCGCACCGGGACGAGCTCATGGTCCGGCAGGAGGAGCAGGAGTCCACGCCCGAGGCCAGCGTCGTCCTCGACCGCGGCGCGCTCCGCTGGGCGACCGAGGCTCTCCAGGCTCCCGGGGCGGACCCGGGATTCGAGGCCGCGGTGTCGGCGTGCGTCTCCGCCGTGGCCCGCCTGGTGCACGACGGCTACGCCGTCGAGGTGATCGACTCCGACGGCACCGTGCTGGCCGAGCGCATCGACGGCGGCGACATGGTCGAGGTCGAGGCGATGCTCCGCGGGTTCGCCACGCTGACGGCACGGCGCGACGACTCCCTCGCCCGCCTGCCGAAGCTCTTCGCCGGGGTCATGACCGGACCGGTCATCCTCATCGTCGGCCGCTTCGACCCCGCCGACGCCGAGGCGATCGGACCGATCGCCCACCACAGCTCCCTGCCGATGGTGTTCGCCGTCTCTCCCCTGGGAGACGCCCTCGAACGCGCCGCCGACTCCGGGTGGTGCGTGGGCGCGATCGATCCCGAGGGCGACCTCGCCGTGCCGTGGTCCAACGCCACCAGCCGAGGTGCGAGCCATGTCAGCGTCTGACGCCGCCGAGTCGCACCCGCGTCGCCGCGGCGGCGAAGCCGTCCTCACGGTCGCGCTCTTCGCCTCCCTCATCGCGGCGCTGCTCGCCGTCGTCCGGGTGGTCAAGCCGGGCGGCTGGCTGCTCGGCGCCGTCGCGATCGCCGCGCTGGTGCTGGCGGCGGGCTTCATCGCACGGCGCTATCGCCTTCCCGCCGTCGCGGTGAGCCTCATCGAGGCCGGCGTGTGGGTGCTGTTCATGACGATCGTCTTCCTGCGCGAGACGGCGCTGCTCTGGATCGTTCCGACGCCCGAGACGCTGAGGCGGCTTCCCGAGCTGTTCGACGACGCGATGCAGTCGATCGTGCTCGGGGCCGCCCCGCTCGAGGAGACCCTCGCACTGGGGCTGCTGATCGTCGGCGCCATGGGACTGCTCGCGATCATCGTCGATCACGTGGTGCTGACGGCACGGATGCCGCTGCTCGCCGCCGTCGGAATCGTCACGGTCGGCCTCATCCCGGCGATCGCCGTGCCAGGGCGCGTGGACGTCATGGGGTTCGTGATCATCGCCGTCTCGATCCTGTTCCTCCTGCGCGCCGAGACGCGATCGCGGGACAAGCCGCTGGAGCGGGATGCCGAGCGGACCGCAGGGGTTCCCGCGACCGCACTGGGCATCGGGGCCATCGCGATCGTCGTCGCCGTCGTGGCGACTCCTCTGCTGCCGCAGCCGGGCGTCCGTCCGGGATCCGGCGTCGGGCCGGGTGCCGGGATCGACGCGACGCTTCAGCTCGGCGACGACCTGCGACGCCCACAGGAGGTGGAGGTGCTGCGGGTGCGCAGCAACGCGCCGGTGACGCCGTATCTGAGGGCGACCACGCTCTCCCGCTTCGAGGGCGGCGTGTGGGAGCCCGACCGGGTGCGCACGGTTCCGCTCGAGAGCGAACTCGCCCTCGGCGAGGTCAGCGTGGCGTCCGACGTGCGCCTGGGCGAGTACATCACCACGGTCGAGATCGTGAATCTGGCATCGACCTGGCTGCCTGTCGCCTATCCGGCGACCGAGGTGACCGGCCTCGACGGGGACTGGGCGGCAGTGCCGTACAACCGCACGATCGTCGCCGAGTCAGCCTCGTCGCAGGGGCAGACGTACGAGGTCGTCACCAGCCCGCCACGTCCGACGCTCGAGCAGATCCGCGCGATCCGCTCCACCGGCCCGGAACAGCGTGACGAGACCACCGAGCTTCCGGCCGACACGCCCGCGATCATCACCGAGCTCGCGGCCGAGGTGACGGCCGGGCTGTCGAACGACTACGACCGGCTCATCGCGCTGCAGCGATGGTTCCGCACCGGCGACTTCCGCTACTCCCTCGATGCTCCGGTCGAGGAGGGCTTCGACGGGAGCGGGACGGAGGCGGTCGCCGAGTTCCTCGAGAAGCGCGAGGGATACTGCATCCACTTCGCATCCGCCTTCGCGCTCATGGCCCGGACGCTGCACATCCCCAGTCGCATCGTCGTCGGCTACCTTCCCGGGGTCGCGAACGGCGAGGTGGTCGACTCCGAGACCGTCTACTCGGTGACCAGCTCGAAGCTGCACGCCTGGCCCGAGGTGTTCTTCGAGGGCATCGGCTGGGTGGCATTCGAGCCCACCACCGGGCTCGGAATGCCGACGGCCTTCTCGCCCGCATCCGGCCTTCCCGGAACGGACGCCGATGCCGACACGCCGATCCCTGGCGCCACTCCGGCGCCGTCCTCGACTGCTCCCGCCGACCGGAACACCGGAACGGAGGAGGGCGCCGACGCGATCGGCGGCGGATCGCTCACCGGCGCGAACCCCTTGCCGATGCTCGGCATCATCACCGCCATCGCACTGCTCCTCGCGGTTCCGGCTGTGCTCCGCGAGGTGCGCCGGCGGCAGCTCATCCAAGCGGGTCACGGGGGCGACGCGGGCTCCGCGTGGACGCTGCTGCAGAACGCCGCGATCGACGTCGGCATCGCTGTGCCGGCGACCGAGACACCGCGCGCGTTCGCGCATCGCCTGGTCGAGCAGCACGGCGTCTCAGCCGACAGCATGATCACGCTCGTCACCGCGATCGAGCGTGCCTCGTATGCCCCGCCGGGTGTGCGCGGCTATCGCATGGGCGCTGTCGCGACGGATGCCGCGCTCGCGGTGAGCGCGGAGCTGCTCGCCGGCTCTCCCCCCGCGCGCCGGATTCTGGCCATCGTGGCGCCGCGGTCTCTCATCGTGCGGCCGGGCAGCGTCTACGCGGGGAGCACGTCCGCGACCAGGTAGGATGGTCTGCGGCCCTCCGGGGCCACGGAGGATTCGCCTAGTGGCCTATGGCGCACGCTTGGAAAGCGTGTTGAGTGAAAGCTCTCAGGGGTTCGAATCCCCTATCCTCCGCCGCTCCGATCCCAGTGTTTTCAAGGGATTTTCCGCCCGTCGAAGTCGCGTGACACACCTACTGGCACAGTTAAGGCCGATTTCGACCCCTTTTGAGGCCTGATTTTCCGCGGATCGCCGTCCGTGTGGAACTGGCCTGTTGCGACATGGCTGGCTCATGTCACGACTGGAGCTAGCGGTTTTCGGACACGATTTGCGTCCGCCGACGGCCGCCGAAGATCCGCCCCTCGAAACCGAACGCCCCGAGGGCAGCGGAGTCGATCCACTCTTCGATGCCGAGAGCGTAGCGATGGCGCGGGACTGCGTCCCGGGCTTCGCGGCGTAGTCCTCAGCGCTTCAATGCGCTCGCGTCGAGTCCGGTGGCGTTAGCCCTGCTCGTCATGGTCGTCTTCGAGGAGCATCCCGACAGAGGTGGCACATGCGTCGCCGCGCCAGGCTTCGATGCCCTCGCGGATTGCGAATCCGGCGATGACGAATCCGGCGATCGCGTCGGCCCACCACCAGCCGAACCAGGTGTTGAGGAGCAGACCGATGAGGACTGCTGCGGACAGATACGTGCAGATCAGGGTCTGCTTGGAGTCGGCGACCGCGGTGGCGGAGCCGAGTTCCCGGCCGGCGCGTCGTTCGGCCAGAGATAGGAAGGGCATGATCATCACGCTGAGCACGGTGATGACGATGCCGAAGGTGCTGTGTTCGGCCTCGACCCGGCCGATGAGAGTCAGCAGTGACGTCGTGATGACATAGGCAGCCAGTGCGAAGAACGCCAGCGCGATGACGCGGAGGGTGGGCTTCTCCCAGCGGTCCGGATCGTGCCGGGTGAACTGCCAGGCGACCGCGGCGGCGGAAAGCACCTCGATGGTGGAGTCCAGCCCGAACGCGACCAGCGCTCCGGAGGATGCGATGGTGCCCGCGGTGATGGCGACAACGGCCTCGATGAGGTTGTAGCCGATGGTTGCTGCGACGATCCAGCGGATGCGGCGCTGCAGCGTGTCCCGGTGGTCCGGGGTGAGCGTCGTCGTCATGCGCAACGGCAGCTCTCGCCGGTGCAGCAGGCCGGATCCACCGACAGGACGACTTCGAGGAGCTCGTTGAGAGCGGGCGCTAGGCGGTCGTCGGCAAGCCGGTAAGAGGAGCGGCGACCTTCGGGGACGGCTTCGACAAGCCCGCAACCACGTAAGCACGCAAGCTGATTCGACATCACCTGACGGGAGACCCCGAGCGCGTCGGCGAGATCCGACGGGTAGGCCGGACCGTTCCGCAACGCCAGCAGAACCCCGGTGCGGGTGGAATCCGACAGCGCGTAGCCGAGCCGGGCCAGCGCCGCGGTGTGGGTCACAGTCGCAGACGTCATGACCGTGATAGTACACGCTGGTGTGAATTAAGGTGGTGATGAATTGTGAGCGCGGCGCCTCCTCCGACGGCGAGAGCGTAGTGGGCGCGTCCGGCTGCGCCCCGGGCTTTCGACGGCATATCCTCGCCCCTCCGCTGGCGCTCCGGGTCTCCGGTATTCCACGACCCGGGACTCCGCCTGCCCCGCCCACTTCGTCAGCTGATTGTCGGAGTGAGGGCGAACGCTGAGGTGAGCTCGCGGTGGACCTGCCGGCGTTGTAGCGCTTCTGGATCCGGCGGCTCTCTCGTTCACGGGGATGTCGAGAACGCTTCCCCCGCAATCATCCGACCGATGACCGAAGGATCCTGAGACCTGCGTTCGTCGTAAGTGCCGACACACAGCCTGCAGTTCCCGACCAGAGCAACGGAGGGTTTGGGGATGAGCCGGCCCTGTTCGAGCCAGCTGGCACCGTCCCCCTACGATCAGGGGGGACACTCTTTGGAGGCTGAGCCCGTGACAAGTGCGTCGGCATCGGTTCGACCGGCCCGATTGGCGCCGCTCTACGCGGCCGGTTTCGTAACCGCGTTCGGGGCATTCAGCGTCGCGGCCGGTTTGGGTGCGACGGGCGAGGAAATCGGGCTGAGCCTGCTCCGCATCGGCGTGCTGTTGGCGCTGTATGACGTCGCCGAGGTGCTGCTCAAGCCGGTGTTCGGATCGCTCTCAGATCGGATCGGCGCCAAGCCAGTCATCGTCGGGGGCCTGCTGGCGTTCGCGGTGCTGTCGCTGCTCGGTCTGGGGGCGGACAACGCATTGCTCCTCGCCGGCGCGCGACTGGGTCAGGGGGCCGCGGCCGCTGCGTTCTCTCCGGCCGCTTCGGCGTCGGTCGCCCGGCTGGCGGGTGCCGGCCGGGCCGGTCGCTACTTCGGTCGCTACGGATCGTGGAAGGGACTGGGCTACACACTCGGACCACTTCTTGCCGCGGCACTCATCGCGGTCGGCGGTCTCCCGTTGCTGTTCGGCGTCCTGTCCGCGTCGGCCGGAGCAGTGGCGGTCTGGGTGGCGGTAGCGCTTCCTGCCATCCCGCCCCTTCCGCGGCCTCGATACACCCTCGTGGACCTGGTGAAGCAGACGACGGATCGCCGCTTCCTGGTGCCGACCATTGCGCTGGCGACGTCCACCGCGGTGCTCGGCGCCTCGGTGGGCTTCCTGCCGGCACTCGCGACCGCGGATGGCGCCGACCTCGTGTCCGCCGTCGCGATCGCGTCCGTCCTCGCGGTCACCTTGACGGTCGTCCAGCCATGGCTTGGTGGGCTGCGCGACCGCGGCCTTCTGTCGGATCGTGCCGGGACTGTGCTGGGACTGTGTGTGACGGCCACTGGAGTGCTGGCGGCCGCGATGCCATGGGGTCCCGGAGGGCTCTATCTTGCGGCAGTCCTGATCGGTGCGGGGATCGGGTTGGTCACGCCGTTCGCTTTCGCAGCACTGGCCGACTCGACACCCCCGGAGCGGATGGGACGCACGATGGGATCTGCGGAGTTGGGCAGGGAGTTGGGTGATAGCGCGGGGCCGCTCGTCGTCGGGGGCGTCGCAACGGTCGCCACGCTGCCGATCGGACTCGCGGTTCTCGCCGCGATCGCGGTGGCGGTCGCTGTCGGCGTCGCCCTCACGCCAGCGAAGGCGGGTCCCGCACCGGCGGGATAGGCAGTGTTCGCACCTGTCGCCGGCGCGTACCGTTAGATGCATGACTGCGTTGCAGGTCGTGTACTGGTCCCTCGGCGAGGGCGAACTGCACCGCGTTGAAACGGATCAGGTGCCGAACGTCGGCGAGTCCGTCAGCCTTCCCGGCGCGAGCGGCACCGCAACGGTCATCCAGCGGGACTTCGCTGCGGTCGCCGACGGGTCCCTAGAACTACGCGTGCAGGTCGAGTTCACCAAGAGGTCCCGCGGTTCACGATGGTGGCAACGCGGACACTGAGAACGTCGCCCCATGGGTGATGCTTGCCGGGAGTCGTCGGAGCCGTCCCCGACCGTCGTTCCGCTCAATCGAAATTTCGGAGCTCGCTCGGTTCGAGACGGCTGCTTCGACGGGCCGCACCACCGTAAGAGGCGCCCGGCTAGCGCGGCTGCGTGGCGCGAACGCGGTTGGCGCGTGAGTTGTGTTCCAGCTCCGCGTATCCGAGAGCTTCCAGCACCGGGGCACGTACATCGCGAAGCGGCCCCGGTAGCCCTTTCGCTGGCCGTACCACCCGCCGACCGGGTTCTCCGGCGATCGCCCCCATTCCTCGACTGTGCCGGGTGCGGGAGTCTTCTGTTCGTCGGCCGCGCCCAACGGCATCCAATCTCCGTGTGCGACGAGCATCTCGCGTAGGTCGTCGACAGCGCGCGCCAGATAGGTCAGGCGGGTGCTGCCTACCTGACAGACGAGCAGTGCGGGGTCAGCCTCAGCGTCGCGATACAGGGTGTACGCCGAAGTGAGGGGCGGTGTCTTCAACTGCCACGGGGCTTCCTTCGTCCCGCTGCCGGACCAATGTGTGCTCATTGCAACCCTCCCAGAGCGCCGCGGCGATCGCGCCACCTTCCCGGCATCATCATGCTCCTCAGGGCGCGCGCCGGATAGCCGCCACCTCGACCTGCACGGGTGCCAGCAGCTCCCCCACGAGGTCAGCAGCGCCTCGCTGCAGAGTGCGGACGGCGTGCGAGTAGGTGTTGAGCGTGGTCTGGATGTCGGCGTGCCCGAGTCGCTCAGAGACGATCTTCGGGTGGACGCCTGCGCGCAAGAGCAGGGTCGCGTGTGTGTGCCGGAGTTCATGGAGGTGTAGCCGGTCGAGATCAGGATGCGCGTCAGCCGCCTTGTTCACCCGCTCTCGCCACTGCCGCGAGAACTGCGTCGGGTTGTGCGGGCGGCCGAACCGGTTGCAGAAGATGAGCTGCTCGCCACGAGCGAGCTCGGGTGCAACGGCCCGCAGGAGGTCTCGCTTCGTTCGTAGCGCGTGACCCAGCCGGGCGTCGATGTCGACGTTGCGCACTCGACCGCTCTTGGTCTGGCGGAAGTCGATGATCGGCTTCTTTCCCGCTTCCTTCACGTACGACATCGCGCGCGCGATCGTGATGACGTTGTTCTCGAGATCGACGTCTTTCCATCGCACGCCGAGGATCTCGCCACGGCGCATCCCGGTGCCGAGCAGCGTCAACCACGCCAGCCAAAGGTAGTCGCCGGTGGACTGGGACCACTCCAGGAACAGCCGGGCGTCTTCGGCGGACCAGGTCATCATCTCCGGCGGCGCCGCGTCGATCTTGGTCGGCGGCGACGCGCGCTTGGCAGGGTTCAGTCTGATCAGGCCATCCTCGAGGGCGTGCTGGAGGATCTGCGAGACGAGCACGTGGATGTGCCGGATGGTGGCCGGCCCGAGCGGCTCGCCGAGGTGCCCACGGTCCTTCCGTCCGTCCCGCTCGAGCTGCCGGTAGTAGCGGTTGAGCTGATCCTTCGAGATGTCGCTCAGCGGCGTTCGCCCAAGCGACGAGCTCTCCACGTGCACGCGGTAGTGCTTGCGGTAACCGGCGAGCGTTGTGGGACGCACCCGCAGCCCGTCGAAGTACTTCGACGAATATGCGTTCAGCGTCTCGCGCGTCTCCTCGACGTGAGTGCCACGGCGGATGTCGACCTGAAGGGCGGCCAGCGCCTCTCGCGCCAGCCGCTCGGTTTCAAAACCACGGCGGAAGCGGCGCACGAACTCGCCGTCCGGGCGCACGACCCAATACGCGATGCGGTAGCGGAGCTCACCCGAGGGCGTTGCGTACTGAGACAGTGTGCCCTCGTGATTCACCCGTCGAGCCATGACGCATCTCCTCAGCTGATCGATGGCCCGGTCGGCCCTGGTGCGCCCACTACCGGTCCGGTGGCATCGACCCTCGGCAGCCTCAGGCCTTCCGCGAGTCCGTCCGCGCGCGCGCGATTCATGAGCCGAGTTGCGGTGCTCTGGCTCACGCTCAGATTGTCGGCGACGGTTTTCAACGGCGGCATGCTCACCGCCGCAGCGAGACGGTACATGGTCGCCGCGTCCGCGACCGTCTCGTCCGTCGTTCGCTCGCTTCTGTCACGCATGCGCATAAGGTACGCCGCGCCGGACTCCGAGTGTTCGGTGTCGGTGGAGACTGTGGAGACCATCAGGCCGGTCGTCTGCACCGCCCACTGAACCCGCACCTCGCGGAGTGTGAGGCTTGTCACTTCATCGCCTTCGGCCTTGCGCCCGACACTGACGAGAGCCGCGGCGCTGCGCCCGAGCCGGCGATCGAATGTGATGTCCACGCGGATCGTGCCCGGAACATCCGGCTCCCCTTCGAGAACGGCCGTCCACGCCGCCGGGACGCTCACGCCGTTGCCGACCTCGACGCGGTCGTCACTGACATCGGCCACCGTGAGCTTCACCATGAAGGCAGTATCTCAGGCCGCGAAATGGTGGACAAGGTATGTCATGACAGATTCATGACACGCCTGGCTCACGTTCGTGTTACTGTGTGGGCGCGTGCTGACATTGGTGGCTCAGAGATTGGACAGGAAGATGAACCGGTCAGATACATCCCTCGCACTCACATTCAAGGATGCCGCGACCCTGGTGGGCGTCGACTACCGGACCATCAAGGCCGGCGTCGACCGTGGGACGATCCCCAGCGTCCAGCTCGGCCCGCGCCGCATGATCCCGCGCGCGGCATTGCTCCGGATCTTCGCCGTCGAAGCCTGATCTACGCAGCAACGCATCATGGTCGACGCCCGGCTCCCCTCCGAGTGGCTGGGAAGCATCCGCATCGACAACCTCAGCGATCGAGCATTCCGCGTCCTCGCAGGCGCGCTCATGTGGTGCAACGGCCAAGGGACCGACGGCATCGTTCCGCTCCGCTACACGAAGTACCTGCATCCCGACGGCGATGACGCCGCCGCGTTCGAGGAGCTCGAGCAGGCGGGACTCTGGCGGCGTGATGACGAGGGCTTCACGCTTGTCGGCTGGTCCGAGAACCTGCGACAGTCGACCGCCGAGGAAGTACAGCGCTACCGTGAAGCCTCCCGACGGCGCCAGAAGGCTTACCGTGATCGCCGTCGCGGCATCGAGGTTGCGGAGACAAGCGAGATCTCCCGCGCATCGTCCGTGTCGGGTGACGTTACGCATAACGCGTCGCGTGATGTCACGGCAGACGTAGGCTCAGGCTCCCTAGGTTCTGCTGCTACCGGTAAAAGCGCCTACGTTCGGCGTGACGTCACGCATAACGCCGACTCCCCCTTCTGCCGCGAGCATCCAACCGGTACCTCTGAGCCCTGCGGAGCCTGCGCGCGAGCCAGAACCGCCTTCACGGCTCGCCAGAACACGATTCCTGGGCTGGGTTGGGACTGCGCAGTCGACGGGCACAAACTCGTCGTCGACGGCACCTGCGCCGTGTGCGACTACCGTCCGGCGCCCGCCGCGTGATGCCATCTCGGCCTCAAGTGATTCAGACGCCTTAAACCCGCACACGGGATACAGTCCCGTAACCGCTACGGCGTGACGATGGCGAAGTTCGGGTCGAACTCGTCGACGACCCCTGCGTAGGCAGCGATGGTCGCCTCGTCACCCGAGACACTCACGGCGCCCTTACTGATCAGCGACTGCGCCGCTGCCGGCTTGAGGAGCAGCCCCACGATGGCCGCCTTGGGACCGCTCACCGTCGCCTGCGCGTCCGTCGAGGCCCCTGGTCTGGCGTTGAGCACTCCGTGACGAATCCACATCGACCACGTCTCCTCGGCTTCAGCGAAGGCGAAGTCGAGTCGGATGTCGGCATCCGCTGCCCGGGGGCCGTCGATGTGCACCGCCACGAAGTCGAAGAGGATGTCGAGGGGCATCGCGAGGATTGTGTCAGGGCTCGCGGACGCGAACTGGGCAGGGAGGATCCCCTCTCGCAACTCTTTGGCGGCGGTGAGGTAGATGCCTCGCCACTGCGGACCTTCGGCCTGGTAGCCGAGCTGCTCGTACGCGTCGGCCTGCAGCTCTCGCGCCTCGACGTCGTCCGCGTCCGCGAAGACCAGGTTGTGCAGGATCTGCGCGGCCCAGCGGTAGTCGACTGCTTCGATCGCGCGGCGGCCCTCTGCCAGTATCGCGTCGCGTCCGACCATGGCTACGAGGCGCTGCGCGGTGTCGACCGGGGTGTGCGGGTTCAGCGACACAGGGTCGCCGTCCCACATGCCCAACTCCTTCGTGAAGACGGCGCGGACGTCGTGGTGGAGTGTGCCGTGGTAGCCACGGTTGAACCAGCGGCGGCCGAGGGCCGGCGGCAGGTCGACGACCTCAGCCGCTTCGAGCGGCGTGTAGCCCTGGTTGGCCAGTCGGAGCGCCTGGTCGTGGATGTACTTGTAGGTGTCCCGTTGTGACTCGAGGAACTCGATGACCTTCGCATTGCCCCACACCGGCCAGGTGTGAGGACCGTAGTGGACCTCGACCTCGTCGCCCCAGCGGACGAGGGTCTCGTCGAGGTACCGGGCGAAGTTGCGGGCATCGCGGGTGCGTGCCCCGCGCAGCGTCTGGATGTTGTGCAGTGAGTGATTGGCGTTCTCAGCGCACGTCAGCGCCTTGAGCTCCGGGATCCAGATGTGCATCTCCTCGGGCGCCTCAGTGTCGGGCGCGTAGAGAAACTCGAACGTGAGTCCGCCCAGGGTGCGTGTCTCACCCGTCCGCGTCACCGGATCCGTCGGCGAGAGGTAGGAGACCGTGATGTTGTGCCCGCCGATGGATGCGATGCCGTTGGTGATCATCGCGCGGGGGCCGCTGTCGAGGAGGTTTCCGAAGGCGTAGGACGCACGCCGGCTCATGGCGTTGCCGGCGATGACGTTCTCACCGATCGCGTACTTGTCGAACGATGCGATCGTCCCAGGGGCGATGATCGGCACCTTGCCTGACGCGACATCTGCAGGATCCACCAGCCCCTTCACGCCGCCGTAGTGGTCGATGTGGGTGTGGGTGTAGATGATCGCGATCACCGGTTTGTCGGCAACGTGCGCACGGTACAGATCCAGCCCTGCTCGGGCTGGTTCGATGCCCGTCGTGCAGTCGATGATGATCAGCCCGTCGTCGCCCTCGACGATCGTCAAGTTACCGATGTCGTGGTTTCGGACCTGATGCAGACGATCCGTCACCTTGTACAAGCCGGGTTGGTAGATCAGCTGAGACTGCCGCCACAAGCTGGGGTTCACCGTGTCCGGCGCTGCACCATCCCCCTCGAGGAATGCGAAGCGCTCGACATCGAAGGCGACCGACCCGTTGTCGGCAACGACCTTGCCATCGGGAAGCGTTGCGACCAGCCCACGGCGTGCGGTCTCGAAATCCTCGACATCATCCATCGCGTAACGCTCCCGAGCCTTTGCGTTCGCATTCGCCGTAGCACTCGTGGCCGGCTTCGCTTCAGTCGTCATCGGGGGCCCTTCCGACGGTGGCCAGCGCACCCGGCGGATGTCGAGACCGGCGACCCTCTTACTTCATCCTGTCCAGAGTCGACGAGGAAAGACAAGGACAGGCGTGCGGATTCAGCGGATCGTCACCTTCAGCATCGAGCCGGAGACCGGCTCAGACCCCGGTCCCACTGGTACGACTGCGGAGCCTACTGCTCCGGTCCCGACTGTTCCGCTCGAACCGACGGGTCCACGAGCGCGCTCAATGCAGCGCGGTTGGTTTCGAAGATCGGTTGCCCGCGGAGCAGGCCGAGCTGATCGAGTCGGGCGTGCACGGGTGGACGCATCCGGCTGAATGCCAGCGCCACGTTGTTGTCGATCAGCCATCGCTGAAGCGTGTCGAACGACTCGGCGCCGGTCACATCGATGTCGGTCACCGCTTCCATATCCAGCACGAGGTGTCGCACGGGCGGGCCTTCGACGGAGGTGATCGCGCTCTCGACGGCATCCGTGAAGACGCTCGCGTTCGCGAAGAAGAGCGGCGCGGCGAGGCGGATGACGACCACTCCCGGCGCGGTGGTGGTGCCAGCGGCGGCTTCCTCGAGAAGTGACTCGCCGGGGTCGCCATCGGACTTCAGTACGTCGATGGCGGGGTTGGCAGCACGCTTGGCGAGGTTGATCAGAGCGAGCACGAATGCGACGAGGATGCCGGGGATCGCCCCGACGAAGAGCGTGACGAGGAAGCACGCCGCGCCGACCCCGAACTCGAACCGGTCCTTCTTCCACAGCTCGATGAAGTCCCGGATGCCGAGCAGCGGGAGGATCGCGACCGCGACCACAGCGCCGATGGCGGGTGAGGGGATGTCGGCGAGCAGGGCAGTCCCGAACAACAGGAGAAGCAGGGTGCCGACGGCCAGCACGAGCGACGGCAACTGGGTGCGCGAACCCGCCTGGTCCATCGCTGCGGTCCGGGATGTCGACGATCCCACCGCGAAGCTGCCCTGCGCGCCGGCGGCGATGTTGACGACGCCGAAGGCGAACAGGTCGCGGTTGGCGCGAAACGGGTAGTGACGGCGCTCCGAGTACGAGCGGGAGACGAGCAAACCTTCCGCCGTGGTCACGAGCGTGAGAGCGATCGCCGAAGGAACCAGTGCGAGCCACATGGTCCAGTCGATGACCGGCCAGGTCAGCGCCGGCGGACCCGCTGGGACCTCGCCCAGCACCGCGACACCGAACTCGTCCAAATGCACCACCACGACGAGGATCGTCGTGACGACGAGCACCACCAGCGCCCACGGCACGACGGGCAACCACCGACGACCGAGCAGCAGCACTGTCACCGAGCCCACCGAGATCAGCAACGACCAGATGTTGGTCGTTCCCAACCCCGTCACGAGTCCGACCGTTTTGTCGACGAACTCGCCACCTGAGTCGATGTTCACCCCGAGCATCTTCGCGATCTGGCTGATCAAGATGTCGAACGCGAGCCCACCGACGAACCCGACGAGGATCGGCTTGGACAGGAAATTGGCGAGGAACCCCAGCTTGAACACCGACAGCAGCAGGAACAGCACTCCGCAGATGATCGCCTGCGCCAGCGCGAGCGTCGCATAGCCGGCGCTGCCGGCGACAGCGAGCCCGCCGATCGACGAAGCGACGAGGGCTGCGGCAGCAGCATCCGGAGAAGCCACCACCTGCCGCGAGGACACCACCAGCGCATAGACGGCGGTCGGCACGATCAACGCGTAGAGACCCGCCGTGGCCGGGAGCCCGGCAATCTGCGCGTAGCCGATGTTCAGCGGAATCGCGATCGCCAGAAGAGTGACACCCGCCATCAACTCCGTCAGCACGTTGCGACGAGTCAACCCCGCGAGTGGTCGAGCCACGTTGCCTCCTTTTCGTCGCAGTACCCGCCACTCAGCCTGGGCACCGTCGACCTCAGTGGGCCCCGCTGCGTGTAATCTCCGGCAGTCTCCAGGTGTAGTCGAACCATGATTCCAGCGGCCCGTAGATCCGCAGCAACGGCCACCACGACTTGCCCGGAAGCGTCGGGATCCAGTTCGATTCCTTGCCCGCGGGTGCTGTCGGGGCGAACCAGAGCACGTAAGAGCCGTCGTCCTCGGCGCGAAGTTCCCCACCGAGGCTGGATTTTGCGGGATATTGGGCGGACTGCAGGAGGGACCTGGTTTGAGTGTCGTAGATGTCGATCGCCCAGAAGTTCTTCGCGGGCGCGTTCGCAGGAATTGTCAATGAGTAGGTCTGCGCACCGTCGAGCAGGGCGCCGTCAGCATCCTCCGCTGTGTACGCGTAAGCGGAGCCTGCGCCCACTTGCGCATGTGCCATGGCGGGCGTGATCACTGTCGCGGCGTAGTGGAAAAGAGTGCGCGCATCGAGGTTGCGGGCTCCCTCATTGAGGAACTCGTAACTGCCGCCGACGAAGCCGTTCTTCCAGGAAGACCCTTCCCAGCGGAATGACTCGGGCGCCCGGGCCGCGTAGAGCGTGGCGCGCGCCATGGCTGCGCCGATTCGGGCAGCGTTGTCGAGGATGCCGCGCAACCGCTCGTCCGGAGCGAACGGCTTCCCGTGCACGATGCCAAGCGAGGCGAGAGTGCCCGCTCGCTCTGGGTCCAGCGAGCCTGGCGGCTCCTCGGCGATGAGCTGGGCGATTTCTTCGAAGAAGGAGAAGTCGTTGGCGTGCACGGTGTTGAACACCTGCTCGCCGATGTTCACGAATGTGTTCTCCGGGGCGGTGCCGGCGTCGCTGAGTCGGTAGATGCGGGACTGCTTGATGGCCTCGACCCCTTGCAGGGCGCGAATCACAACGAAGTTCGTGAACGTCGGGCAGTCGTAGATGTAGTAGCCGTCGGGACGCTCGCCCTCGTAGCCAGGAGGCAGGAACAGAAATTTGCCACCGGCGCCCTTGTCGGGGCCGGCGATTCCCATGTCCGCGACGTACCGGAACCAGAAGTCGTCCACGACACCCAATGACTGCGGCGGCGCCTCGATCACCGTCGGCCCCCAGGCCTTCAGATCGAGGAATGTGACCCCGTAGGTGGTTTCCGTGTTGGGCGTGAGGAAGATCGGGGTGGACGTGCACCGGGGGTCCGTGTAGCCGATCGTGTCGGGCGAGCTGACGCCCGCCACTCGCAGACCCCGCCGCATCGCGACCAGCGACGCGCCGGGGACGGCGTTCAGGAATGCGGTGATGCCTCGGACCAGATCCAGGCCATCGAAAATCGACTGAACCGATTCGGGCTTGGGTACTCCGTCGAAGAACTCGAACTCGCCGAACGGCGTCGGCAGTCGATCGGGCGTGGAGACGTGCGATACCTCCTCTGCGAGTTGCTCGTTCGTCAGTCCCAGTCCAGCAGATCCATCGATGGGCATCGTCATCTCCTCGAAGTCGTTCACCTCGGCGACTCTGGCAGTGGCGAGCGGTCATGCCATCACCTCTATTGAGTGATCTGCGCGGGTACGCACCGCGTTGCGCTCACCCACGAGGGTTCGCCGCCCGGGGGCAAAGGTCTGCCCCCCGCTGACGAGCAGCGGGGGGCAGAGGCGGGCGCGCTTGGGGGTACGCGACTGGGGATCACGTTTGCGCCCGCGGTCTACGCCAGATCCGTGAGGCGTATGCGGTCCACGATGTGTCGCCTAGATGCGGCGGTAACGCGGTGTGGCGACGGCGCCGACGACAGCAGCCGTGGCGACCGGTGAGCGGCCTGGTGTCACCGCGGCGCCGACCACCGCAGCCTTCGCAACCGGAGAACGACCGGGTGTGACTGCCGCCCCGACGACCGCCGCCTTGGCGACGGGCGCCCCGATGACGCCGACGCGTCCGACTCGTCTTCCCAGCATGTCAGGCTCCGATCTGCACGGCGTCGGCATCGGCCTCGATCGAGGCGATGATGGATTGGATGGGAATGCGGCCGTTGGCGATGAGCTGTCCACCGGCGCGCCGGGCCGCGGACGCGAACCCGGCGGCCCACAGGTTCTCGTAGACGAGGACGCCGGCCACGGTGCCCGGGTCCATCGCTGCGGCGAGATGCGCGACGTCGTCGGCGGCGAGCAGTTCCGCGAGGTCTGCTTCCAGACGCACGAGGGGTCCGAGGTCGTCGAGCTCCGAGAGCTCGAGCGCCTCGATCGTGCCGTCCGCGTCCTTGGTGAGCACGAGGATGTCGATCACGCGGATCGTGCCAGCGTCGACGAGCGTGAGCAGTTCGGCGGCCATCTCGCCGGTGAAGTGGGAGTGGCCAGGTGGGAACTCGACGACGACGAAGTCGACGGGACCGAGTTCGTCGAACGCGGAATCAGTCATGGAACTTCCTTCCTCTAGGTCTTCATTCTCTGAGTTCTAGCGCGGGCCGACTCACCCACGATGAGTGATCTTCCCGCGACCGGTATTCGCGTTTAGGCTCATCGCGCCGTCGCGAAGACGCTGGTGTAGTCGCTCTGGCCGCCGAAGTCGGTGACAGAGAGATCGAAGGTCAGCTCCGTGCCCTCAGGAATGTCGTTCACGAAGAACTCGAGTGCATCCAAGTCAGCGGTGATCCCGTCCGGCACCGTCTGCTGATAGATCCATTCGCCGTCGGCTGTTGAGGCGAGCGCGATCGGGAACAGCAGACCGTCGGGATCGGGGTCGAACGCGCCGAGCGAGCCGGTGGAGTCCCGAGCGTAGAAATCCTGCTCGAGAATCGACCCATCCTCGTCGAGCACGACGGTCATCAGCGCGTCGCGATACTCCGAGGGATCGTCGCCGGGCGCGACATAGTCCATCGGGATGTCGATCACGGTGTGACCCGTTCCCGGGTCGATGCCGAGGCTCTGGTAGACCAGCGCATCCTCGCTGCCGTCGCCGATCGTCAAGTAGGTCAGGTCGTACTCGGCTCCGACGCCGACCGCGCCGTCCTGCTCCATCACCGT
Organism: Microbacterium sp. Root166; assembly: GCF_001427145.1. Lineage (GTDB taxonomy): Bacteria > Actinomycetota > Actinomycetes > Actinomycetales > Microbacteriaceae > Microbacterium. The sequence goes on along the minus strand of NZ_LMGL01000003.1, from coordinate 157,962 downwards.
CGCGGGCATCTCGAGCACGTACACCAGCTCCCCGTCGTTGTCGAAGCCGACGGCCACCGAGGCGTCCGCCACCGACTCGGCACCGGCGGCCGGCATCGGCGCGAACACGCCGACGCCGTCTTCGCCGAGCGTGACGACCGGGTTGATCGCTTCGGTGAAGGCGGCGCGCGATTCCTCCGCCAGGAGTGCCCCGCTGGCGAAGTACTGGGCCAGCATCGTGGGCCACGCCGGCACGTCGTCCAGGCCCATGTAGTCCTCGTAGAAGAGGTTCTCAGTCGGGGGGAAGTAGATCGACAGTCCAGTCGAGGTGCTCGTCGCGGGTCCTGCGATGTGTTCCAGCACCACGGCGTCCAGCGCCGCGATCGCCGCGTCGGCGAGGCCTGCGATCTCGCCCTCCTCAGCCGCCAGGTTCGCGAGGAACCCACCGAGATCGATCTGGTAGGAGCTGCTCGTCGGGTCGGGGTCTCGGCCGAACTCGAGCACGTCGTTCTGCGCTGATGCGACATCGGGACTGTACGTGATCGGATCGGCGACAAAGGCCTCGGCGACGTCATTCATCGCGACCTCGAGATCGTGGACTGCGGCGAGGTCGATCAGCCCGAGCGTGATGTCGGACTCCGTGCCCTCCTCCTCGGCCTGTGCTTCGTATCCCTCGATCATCGTCATCGCGAGGTCGGGCGCGGCGATGTCCGGATCCTCGCTGACCGCCGCGAGTTCGCGATAGTCCCATCCGTGGCCGGGCTCGACCTCTTCCGAGGCCACGAGGTAGTCCGCGTATGGCGAGAGCGTGCTGACCACCTCGAACGTCGCCATCAGGCAGGCGTCGAAGCCGAGCAAGTCGAGCTTCTCCTCCCCCGCTGCCGTGAGGCCGGCGTCGATCCCGGCGGAGATCTCGTCGAGCTCGAGCCCGTCCTCACCGTCGGTCTGGTCCGCTCCCATGCCCAGCCATCCCCCGCCGTGGTCCCACAGCAGCAGGGCGTAGTTCTCGGCCGGGTACTCGGTCATGGCCGTCTCGATGAAGGTGGCCAGCGTGTCGGAGGAGCCGGTGTTGAGTTCACCGAGGTCCGCGACCTCGATGAACTCGTCCTGCCGCACCTCGAGAAGCTTGGTGTCCTCCCAGTCGTCGAGGTTGAGGACGCCGTCGTCCGAGTAGTCGGGGCTGCGATCCACCATCGCCACGATGTTGAGATCGTCGCTGGATCCGACCGTCGCCATCTCGGTGAGGTCGTCGAGTGCGTACGGCTCGAGGTCGGTGTCGCCCATGACATAGGCCATGAAGGTCCAGGATGCCTCGGCCTCGGCATCCGATTCCTCTGTGGCGGTCGTGCCGAACAGGACGAGCGCGATCACCGCCAGGACCCCAACGGCCGGAAGTACCACCAGCAACATGAAGCGCTCCGCAGACATGACCCGACCCCTTTCACCGTGCCGGCCTCTAAGACGAGAGCGGCGGTCGAAATCGGAGCCTAGGGCGGCGTGGCGAGGACGGGCATCACCCGAGGCGGGTGGAACGCTCCGCAGACATCACTCGAATCGAGTGACGCGCGAAAGGACGGTGACTTGCTTCACTGTGGCCAGCCGCTCATATTCGAAGCGGAAGCGGTCAGGCAAACCCCAGAGAGGACCAGACGTGGACTACGCAGACTATCTGCGGCGGCTCACGATCGACTCGCCCCGGTTCGACGAGGCACCCGACCCTGGCGAGACGATCGGAGCCAAGTCGCGTGCGCTCATCCGATTGGCTGCCTTGGTCGCCGCGTCGGGCGCCGAGTCCTCGGTTCACCGCGAGATCGACGACGCCCTCGCCGCCGGAGCCAGCGCGACTGAAATCGTCGAGGTGCTGGAAATCGTGATGCCCCTCATCGGACGCTCATGCGTCGTCAAAGCAGCTCCGAAGTTCGCGTCGGCCTTGGGTGTCGACGCGGACCTTCGCTGATGCTGATTCTCACTCTCCGAGGAGGCCGAGCTCGATCGCGCGCTCGACGGCGGACGACCGCGTGGTGACACCGAGCTTGCGGTAGATGGACTTGACTTCGGTGCTGGCGGTGTTCCGCGAGATGAACAGCCTGCTTCCGATCTCCCCGATCATGAGGTGGGTCTGCAGGTACGGAAGCAGGCGCATCTCCGCGGGGGTGAGGGGGAGCGCGAGGATGTTGCCAACATCATTGCCGAGGATGTTGCGAAGCTCGGCCGCGGGATCGGCGAGCGCAACGAGATTCGGACGACGCAGGAGGAGGTCGTCGACCTCTTTCATCAGTTGCCGCGCAGAGACGGCATCTCCTACAGCGGCGAACCCTTTGGCGATCTGGATCCGCGCGCGAATGGCGACGAATGGCACCACGTGAGTGCAGTGGATCCTCGCTCGCATCGCGCGTGCGAGCAGTTGGCGTGCTCCAGCACCATCGCCTTGGCGGAGTGCGACGCGCGCAGAGACGGCAAGGGCCAGGGTCGCCGTGGGGTAGTCGTCGATGTGGTGCTCGTCGATCTTTCTCATGGCCTCATGCGAGTGGTCAGCCGCAGTCTGCACCGACGGGCCATCAAGGGCGAGTGCGGCGAGCTCGGCTTCACTGAGGATGATGGCGATGGTGTTCCCACCCCTCCGACCCCGCTCCGCGGAATCGGTGAAGGCGCGGCGCGCTTGATCGACACTGCCGTTGAGAATCCATGCGGTTCCCAACAGATACAGCGCGGGGGCTCGCCAGGGGCTCCATTCGGGGATGTTCGCCGCGGCGGACCGCGCATCATCGAGGATCCCTGAGGGGTCACGAACGCACATCGCGGTGCGGATCATCGCACGGGACGACTCGAAGATGACGGCTTCGTCTTGGGTCTCGAATTCCACCTTGGTGCGCTCCAGCATGGAGGCTCGCATTTCCGCAGCAGGCGACTGGCCGCGGAGCGCTGCCGTCCAAGCGGCAATCACCATCAGCTCCGGTGATGCCTCAATGGCGGCTCCACCGAGCCTGCTGAGCCACCGGTCCACGAGCGTGGCACGGCCGCTTTGCCACGTGGGGATTGCCAACGCGGCGACCAGACGTCCCGCCAGTCTCAGCTCTCCCGCCGCGTGGTAGTGCTCTAGCGCGCGTTCCGGAGATCCGTCTGCCACGCACCATTCAGCTGCACGGCGGTGAAGAAGACCAATCGTGTGGGTGTCGACGCGAGCCAGTTCGGCAAGAAGAAACTCTCTGAACAGAGCGTGGTAGCGGAAGAGCCGGCGATCCCTGTCGAGCGCCACGATGAACACGCTCCGGGACTCCAGCTCCAACAGCTGCGCGTGTGAGTCGTTGCGCTCCAGTACCGCATTGCACAAAGGCCCGGACATCTCCTCGAGCACGGCCGAGCGGCGCAGGAACTCGCGCGCATCGTCGGAGAGGCCCACGAGGACCTCGCCATACAGGTAGTCCGCAACGAATCGTTCGCGGCCCGTGATGTCACTGACATCCGCGCCCGAGCGCACCGCCAAGGCGCAGAGAAACAACCCGGCAGCCCATCCCTCGCATCGATCGACCGCCCACCCGAGGGTCTCGTCGGAGACGGTTACGCCTGCAGCCCGGAAGATCGCCCGCGCGCCGTCGTGCCCGATCCTCAACTCGCGAGGGGTCACTTCGAAGAGCGCTCCCTCCGCGCGCAGACGGGCGAGGTAGGGCTGCTCGTGCCGACTCGCCAGCACGACTTGCGAGCCCGCCGGCACCCCTGCGAGCACCACCTCCAGGACGTCGTGACAGGCGTCCGAAGATGCGGCGTGGATGTCGTCGATGAGGAGGACGAACGGCGTGGGCGCGTTGCTGATGGCGGTGGCGAGAACCGGCGCCGAACGGCCGAGAACCCCCGTTTCCGTCGCGACCATCTCTTCTGAGAGGGCGTCAGCCTGCGGCGACACGTGAGCGAAAGCCGTGGCGAGCAGGGTGAGCAGAGCGACGGGGTCGTCATCGTACGTGTCGACCGTCGCCCAGGCGACGGGGCGACTCTCCGCCTCTGCCCATTCGGCGAGCATCGTCGACTTGCCATAGCCGGCCGGTGAGGTCACGGCCACGATCGGCGCCCCGCTCTGCCGAGCACTGTCGATGACTCCACGTCGACTCACCCCGCCGGTCCTAGAGCGCCGGGGCGTCGTCTTGGACACCAGAACGTCGGCTCCGAGGCTTGTCGGCGATGCGGTGTTCGCGACCCTCAATTCCGACACTTGTGCATCCTAGCCACGCGAAGTGGCGCGCAGAGGCCGCCTGGCGGCATGTGACGATCTGCGGCGGCAGGACTCGCCGCTCACACCGCGCGGGTGATGAAGCGTCCCCGACGCGGGCCGTTGCGTCGGTTCTGCAAGGCGCCCGTGCGCCTCAGAGCCGCTAACGGCCGGAGCGGAGCCCGAACCCCAAGTCGGGGGCGCTCGGGCTCGGGCTGGTCAGTTGACCACTAGGACCTGTCGTCCGTGCGGCGGCGTCGGGAGAGCATCAACAGCAGCAGACCGGCGATGAGCGCTCCGCCTGCAGCGACAGGCAGGGATCCGATCTCGGCCCCGGTGACCGGCAGCGACCCGCTGCCGGATACCGGCGGCGAACCGCTGCCGGATGCCCCTGCGGGAGGATTCGCCGGCGGTTCCGCGATGCGCGGGGTGGTGCCGTAGTAATGCGACCAGTCCTCATCAGTCACCGGCACGCCGGGGACGGTGTTGCCGGCGACGTCGGTGGTCTCCGGCCCCAGGGCGATGACGGTGCCAAGGTTGGCGTACTGGTCGGCGATCGCGGTTCCAGTCGCCGTGCAGGTGAACTGCTCGTCGGGCGCCAGCGGGCCGTCGAAGTTGTTCGAACTCGTCTCGGTGCCGTCAGGCGCCGTGCACGTGATGTCCTCGGCGGGCACCATGTCGTCGGTCACGACGACGTCGGTCACCGGCACGTTGCCGGTGTTGCGTACCACGTAGGTCCAGCGGACCACACCGCCGACGGTGACGAGCGGACCGATCGGCGCGTCGGCGTCCTCGCCGTTGGTGGCTTTCTCGATGTCGATCTGCGGTGCGACGCCGAAGTAGTGGGCCAGGTCTTCGTCGGTGACTACGGCGCCTTCGACGACGAGGCCATTGACGTCGGTCGTCTCGGGGCCGGCGGCGAGCACCGTGCCGGTGTTCGCGTACGGCCCCGCCGTGGCGAGGCCGGTGGCGACGCAGGTGACGATGCCGTCGACGGTGATGGGGCCGACGATGATGTTGCTGCCGGTACCGTCGCAGTTGATGTCGGCATCGTCGAGCATGTCGTCGGTGACGATGATGTTCCTCAGCGGCACGTCGCCGGTGTTGCGGACCACGTAGGTCCACCGCACCTCGCTACCGACTGCCACGAGCGGGCCGGTCGGCGTGTCTGCGTCATCGCCGTTGACGGCTTTCTCGATGTCTACAGCGGGCTGGATGCCGAAATAATGCGCCCAGTCGTCATCGGCGACCTCAGTGCCGTCCACGCGGACGCCGTTCACGTCCGTGGTCTCCGGTCCGACCGCCAGCACCGTACCGAGGTTGGCGTACTGGCCGAGGACCGCCGTGCCGTTGGCGACACAGGTGATCGTCGCATCGGCCGCGAGCGGCCCGGCGATGATGTTCTCCCCGGTTCCCTCGCAGTCGATGTCCTTGGCGGGCACCATGTCGTCAGTCACGACGATGTCGGTCAGCGGCACGTTGCCGTTGTTGCGGACCACGTAGGTCCAGCGCACCGGGGTCTCCCAGTTCACGGTCGGGCCGGTGGGCACGTCGGCGTCCTGGAGGTTCGTGGCTTTTTCGATGTCCACGGAGGGCGCGATGCCGAAGTAGTGCGACCAGTCCTCATCGTCCACGGGAGCTCCGTCCACGAGCATGCCGTTGACGTCGGTGGTTGCCGGTCCGACTGCGGTGACGGTGCCGAGGTTCGCGTACTGGCCGAGCGTGGCCGTTCCGGTCGCGACGCAGGTGACGGTGTCGTCGACGGCGAGCGGGCCGGCGATGAGGTTGCTGCCGGTGTTCTCGCAGTCGATGTCCTCAGCGGGCACCACGTCATCGGTCACGACGATGTCCGTCAGCGGCACGTTGCCGGTGTTGTGGACCACGTACATCCAGCGCACCTCACCGCCGACGGTCACGTTCGGGCCCGTGGGCACGTCCGCGTCCTGACCGTTGGTGGCCTTCTCGATGTCCACGGAGGGCGTGATCCCAAAGAAGTGGGACCAGTCCTCATCGTCGACCTCTTCGCCTTCGACCGCCTCGCCGTCCACGTCGGTGGACTCCGGGCCGACAGCCGTCACGGTGCCGAGGTTCGCGTACTGACCACGGGTGGCCATTCCAGTGGCGACGCAGGTGATGATGCCATCCGGGGCGAGCGGCCCGGCGATGGTGTTCTCTCCGGTGTTGTCGCAGTCGATGTCCTCAGCAGGAACGACGTCGTCGGTGACGACGATGTTGGTCAGGGGCACGTTGCCGTTGTTGCGCACGACATAGGTCCAGCGGACCTCGCCACCCACGGTGACGTTCGGGCCGGTGGGCAGGTCCGCGTCCTCGAGGTTGGTGGACTTCTCGATGTCCACCTGAGGGGTGATGCCGAAGTAGTGCGACCAGTCCTCATCACTCACCTGCGCCCCAGCGACGACGATGCCGTTCACATCGGTCGTCTGCGGGGCGTTGCCGGTGACGGTGCCCAGGTTCGCGTACTGACCCAGCGTCGCCGTTCCAGTCGCCGCGCAGGTGATCACGTCATCGACCGCCAGCAAAGCGATCACGTTGCTGCCGGTGCCGTTGCAGTCGATGTCTGCCGCGGGCACGACATCGTCGGTGACGGTGATGTTGGTCAGCGGCACGTTACCGGTGTTGCGGACCACATACGTCCATCGGACGTCCTCACCGACAGTCACGTTCGGGCCGGTGGGCACGTCCGCGTCCTCACTATTGGTGGCCTTCTCGATGTCGACCTCGGGAGCGATGCCGAAGAAGTGCGACAGGTCCTCATCCGACACCGGCGCGAGCGTCGGATCAAGACCCCTCACCGTCCCGGTGTTCTCGTACTGGCCGAGGGTCGCGGTACCGGTCGCGACACACGTGAACGTGGCATCCGGAGCGATCGGACCAGGGACGACATTGCTGTCGGTGCCGTTGCAGTCGATGTCAGCGGAAGGGACCTTGTCGTCGGTGACCGTCACATCCGTCAGGTTCACCCCACCGGTGTTGCGCACCACATATGTCCACCGCACCGCACCCCCGACGGTCACGTTCGGGCCGGGGGCCACCTCTGCGTCGTCGCCGTTGGTGGCCTTCTTGATCTCGATGTCCGGCTCCGGCATCAGAGCCAGATCGACGGTGAACGCCGTGAATGAGTCGGGGATCAGCTCTCCGGCAAGCCCTGCCACATCATCACCCGTGGGCCCGTTGCCGCCGGTCAACCGCCCGGCGGTGCGCACGTTGGACAAGGTCACCGGCGAACTGGTGAGCCCGTTGACCTGCGGGTCAGGCGCGGCAGTGTTGTTGTTGTCGGCACCCTCGTTCGGGGCCAGCGCCGTTCCGGACCCGGCGGTTCGGACCACGAATTTCTCCAACGGAGCGCCGTCGGCGAACATCGCCGCGGGGATCCGCACCGTATACGTCCCTGCAGGCAACGCTGCCACCGACCAACGCCCCGCCGAGTTCGTGACCCGGGTTGCGACGACATCACCGGCGGCGTTGAGCACCTGAACGCTCACGCCCGGGATACCTCGCTCGTTGCCATCGACGCGGCCATTTCCGTTGCGGTCACTGAACACCAGGTCGCCGAGAGTGAACCCGGGCATCAGCACGAACGGCTCACTGGACAGCAGCGGCTGGTCCGGGAACGTGCCCGAGAAGATCATCGCCCGGTTCACGTAGACGTTGTCCAGATCCGAGCTGACAGAGACCATCGAGATCAGCGCACGCACCCGCGATGACACGGGGAGGAACTCCCCCGACACGAACCGCACCGCCGTCACATCAGCGAAGTCAGTGATCTCCGCCGCCGTCCGCCACACACCACCCGGCGCCTCCGGGTTCGCATTCGACGCGTTCCGCGGATCGTGGTTCAGCGTCGGCGGCGCATTCAACGAGTAATACCAGGTCCCCGACACGGCGTTACCCACACCTGTCCCACCGCGCACATACGTCGGCGCCGGCAAAGGCCCTGTCAACTCCACGATCCCGGAGTAGTCCGATTCGTACTGATCGCGAGCAGAGCCCGATGCGGAGTTGCCGTCACCATTCCACGGCAGCACATCGATGATGTCCGGCGGCTGGAACGCGATCTCCGTCGACGTGTTCCCCCAGTCCACCGACCACGTGAACGCCTCACCCGACTCCACCAGCGGCTTGTCCACAACCTTCGTCACACCCAGCTGCCCGGTTCCCACCACCTGAATCGTCCCAGTGTTGGTCGGCTGGTTCTCTGCATTGCTTGCGCGCGCGAGGACGTTGTTCACGAACGAGTCGCCGGGCTGGGCGAGGGAGTCCACCGTGGTGCAGATCCTCAGCCGCGGCGCACCCGCAACAGACTGGTGGAACAACCACTGCCCCCCTGTCGTGCTGGTGATCGGGATGTCACCGGCGTGGAACGTCGCCTGACGTGTAGTCGCGTCGTAGCTGACGGTCACATTCGGCGGCAGCAGGTTCTGCGTGCAAGCAGGGTCGAAGTGCAGACCCGCGGGAATGGTGTCCACCACCTGCACCTCACGCAGGGTCGCACCGGCGGTGGTCCGCCCTGCTGACACGTTGAGGTTCCACACCACACTTTCGCCGGGGCGGTACTGCGTCGGCGTTGCGTTCTTGTCGACTCCCAGCGTCATACCGGTGAAGAACATCTCACGTTGGCCGATCCCCCAGTTCGAGCCGGTCGTGCCCGTTGGCCACGCGCCGATGTTGGTGGTCCGGACACCGGAGGGAATCGCCTCCCCCGCGTTCGGGCCGCCGTTGTAGAACGTGCGCGTGGTGAGTCCGAAGACCAGGTGTGCGTTGAAGGGCCCGATCTCTACGTGGGTCGGGCTTACCGGTCGCACCCGCACCATGTTGACCCGGTCACGCCAATCCGCACCGAAATCCACCGCCGGGTTCGTCGACCACGGCCCGGCGCTGTCACGGCATTGCCGGGCAGCCGTCTGGAGCGAAGAGGAGTCGATCGGGAACAGGTTGGTCGTGGTGTTGCGCGGGCCAGCCTGTGTGTTCACGGTGTTCGGTCCGACCGCGTACTCGATCACGTAGTTAGCGGGATTGACGTTAACACCTGAGGGGAAGCTGCCCATGGTCGCCATGCCCGAGATCGAGTACACGGACACGTCGAAGACGTCGCACAGGCGAAGGTCAGGGACGATAACGCGATTGTTGTTCGCGCTGAGCGATACGAACGAGATCGCGCTGTTGTCCCCACCGAAGGTCGGAAAGCCGTTGATCGTATTGCCGTTGCGCACGAAGGACTTGTTGCCGGTGAGTGTGCCGCACTGGTCGGCGCTCGGCCGGATGCTGCGCGCGTCGACGTTGTTGCCGGTAGCGGTGGTGCCGTTCCAGCCGGGCTCGAACCCGGTGCCGTTGTTCAGCTCGCCTCCCGCCGTCCAGCCGTCAGAGTCGATCGCCTCGTTGCGCAGGTTGATGCTCACGTTGGTCGCGCAGATGTCACCGGGGATCTGCTCCATCGGAATGAAGAACCGCGCCCAGAAGCTTCCTTCACGAAGATCGAAGCCGCGCTGGTTCGGCTCGAAGCTCATGTCCCAGCCGTCGGCCGGCTGCGGGCCGGTCTCACAACTCGCAACACCGGTGTTTGTGTTCGTCGGGAAGCAGTCGACAAGGTGTGCTCCGGGGTGGCTGGTCATCCGGTCCTTAAACGTCACCGGACGGTCCAGCCACGGCCCGACATTGTCGGCACCGGCCAGGTCCCGGACGGTCATGCCGTATGAGACGAGCACCCCGGAGACAGCGACCCCGTCAATCGTGTGGGTCGTGATCACCGGACCACCACCGAAGCCCTTGATGAGGTCCCACCGCGGCGCTGCGGCGCTGGCGGCGATGGTGACGAGGTTGTTGCCGGTGCCGTTCCAGCCGGGCTCGCGACCATCGCCGAAGTTCAGCGCGTCGCCGTTGAGCTTCCAGCCTTCGGTTCCCTGCGCACGGTTGTCGAAATCGAAAGTCCCCGTCGGGTTCGGGCCACCCGGCATCCACGCCGGGTCGATCGCCCGGTTCATCTCCGCCATCGGGACGAACACCGTCATGACCATGTAGCCGATGCTGACGGCATCGGCGGTGTTGCTCGGCTGGGCGCTGACGTTCCAGCCGTCGGTGCCCTGCACCTCGTTCAGCGGGCAATTCAGCCGCCACGGTGAGTTAACGGTGATACCGAGCCCGTCTGCCGTGTTTGCTCCCCGGCACTCGGTGATCCGCGCGCCCGTGAACTCCGGCATCACATCGGTGAAGGCCACCGGCCAATTCAGGTCGCTGCCCCGGGCGCCGCCCATGTCGGCCATGCTGAACACGTAGCGAACCAGGTAGCCCGCTTCCATCCCGGCGCCGAAATTCTGCTCCGTGAAGGTGGGGCCAGGATCAATGGAGCCGTTGCCGACGTAGCGGGTCTTCCGCAGATCCCACGCCGCCGTACCGGTCACCTCGACCCGAGGCCCGGTAACAGTGTTGGACACCCCCGCTTCGCCCGCCGCGGCGAACGCACGCAGCGAGATTCGCGCGGCCGAGGGGATGGGCGTGGTGCCCGCGAACCGGTACGACAGCTGCATCGCTGCCACTGTCGAAGACATCGTGCCGACGTTGCAGCGGACCGTGATGGAACCGTCTGCGTTGTTCGTCACGGACGAGACCGGGACCGCGCCACTGCCAGCGCCGAGGCATCCCGCGGGCATCCCGCTGGCACCGGGACCGACGAGCTCCAGCCTCGCGCCCTGCTCGGGGCCGATCGTGTACTCCGCGATCACGTTCGGGACGGTCGTCCCACCGGGGAGGCCCGTCAGGGAAATAGCGAACTGTTGCATGACGGTGTCCGTCGTGCGCACGACGCAGTTGCTTGAACTGGCGTCCATCCCAGGGCCGTCAGCCGCGTCGAACGGCGGCGTACCCGTCAACGCCAGGCCCTCGCACGCGTTCGCCATCGGCAGCTGTTGCACGACCAGATCCGCGATCGGCTGCATGCCGGCATCCAATGCGGTCACGCGGGTGCCGCCCGCGATCGTGAACGGAGCTGAGACACCGCGTTCGGGCTGGCCGGGCAGCGGTGCTCCGGCGCGGATGAAGTCGTTGGCGCCAGAGACGGCCGCGGGAAAGCGGAACGACCCTGGCGCGGTCACACGCACCACGAAGTTACCGTCGGCGACGTTCGCGAACGAGTACGTGCCGTTCGCCGCTGACGTCGTCGTGGCGGCGACCGTGCCGCCCGGGGAGGTCAGCAGCTCGACCGTAACGCCGGCGCTGACCGGCTCACCCGTGGTGCGCAGTCCGTCACGGTTCGTGTCGGCCCACACCACGCCGTTGATGAGACTCCCGGGGCCGGCGAACGCCGCCGGCTGACCCGGCGTCGGCAGGATGAACCCCGCGACCGTGACGAAGACTGCGATGAGCGCAACAACCGCGCGGAATCGTGTGCGCGAGACGCCGTTGTTCAGTTGACTTGCCATGTGGTTACCCCCCGGTGCCCACCTCGCGGCGGAATCGCCGCCAAGACCTTGCCTCACGCTCCCCAAGCAGGGCTGATCCCGGCATCACCCTCATTGGGTGAAGTACGGACTCGATCGGTCGCCGCGCTATCGCCAACCGATCTAGATGGACTGGTGCCGGAGAGCGGACGCGCGAAGTTGACCACGAGAAGAGACAGCAATGCACGCAGGCACTCTTCAGAGTGTTGCTCCGATCCCTTGTTAGGACTGGCCTCGCGTGACAACCTGGTTACATGGCTCGGGGACGCCGAAATGCCAAGCGTGAGCTCGCTCAGACCCGTGAGATCGAGGCGGTGAAGCGAGCGGAAGAGGAACGACTCGAAGTTGAAGCGAAGGCGGCATTCGAGCGCCGGCTGACCCGAAAGTGGGGATCCGATCGCGCAGCGCTGGACCGCCTCAGCGCTCTGTCGCGAGATCTCGAAAAGCTCCACCGCGAAGAGTCCGGGCTGCTTCGAGAGCGCGACGCCCTCGTGCAGATGCTCCGTCGCGGCGGTCACAGTTGGACGGCGTTGAGCTCGCGCACGAAGTTGAGCCGGCAAGCGCTGATGAAGCGGTTGAACGCCGAAGACTCGAGCTGATAGGGAAGGTTCGACGCCAGCTTCGGCGGGTCAACGCCGGCGCCAAGTTTTCGCCGTTAGGAGCGCCCTGATCGGTTGCACGCCTCGCGAAGTACGAGAGCGGCCGACTGGTTGAGAGTCCGGGTGCAGCTACGCAAGATATGCGGACCCGCCGAAGCCCGGGATCCCCATCATCTGCAGCGTCTGGTGGCGACGAATCTCCGGACGCACTCGCAGCGCCGGTGCTTCTGGCATCGCTACAACAGGAATTGATGCTGCATAGGCGGCGAGCACACACTCTAGGAGGTGCATGGTCGCTCCCGAGAGACTGTCGAGAGCGGGCCCGGGTGCAATAAAGATGCCGGGTATCGCCTCGGTTCGGAAGATGTCGTTGGCTGGCGTGCCGAAGATGCCCGAAGCGAGGGCCTGCAATGCTTCCGCGGGGTCTTGCATGCCACCGCTCAAGTCTGGATCCTCCCAGTCGTGGACCAAGTAGGTGGTTGTGCGTTTCCATTGATGAGCGCCAGTGTCGATCGGAACCGTTCGCTTGCCCCCGGCGTGCACGAAGTTGCGCAATCCTGTGACCGCCCGCGTGGCCAGCACTTGCTCGTCACTGAAATGGAAGCCCAACTGATCGGAAAGTCGATCCCTCCAATCTGGGCGCTGGAAGCCGATCTTCGTCCTATGTGTACGGAGACCGAGCACCGCGTCGAGGTAACGAGCAGTGGCGTCAAGGGCGCTAGTCATTTGCACGAGCGCTACATCGACATCATCGGCCAGTTCATTCAGCTCAGCGACGGTCGGGTGCTGCAGGACGAGACGCCACACGTTGTCACGGCGAGCAAGAGCGCTTGCTAGCTTCCGTTGCGCCCCGTTGAGGAGAGCGGATCGGTCGGGCTGGGTCAGCTGCGCGGAATGCTGTGCAAGCAGAGTGAGCGATGGGCAGTAAGTATTGACGGTCGACTGGAAAAACGTTGAAGCTGGTTGACTCATTTCTGTCAGTCTCGGGCTGATCGCCCTTATCAGGTCGCCGGCTGACCTCAGATAGAGGGCGACGAGCGGCACCGACGCGGCCGGGGTTCTGATGGGAAGGACGCCATTCCCGAGTGCCGACGCTGCCAGGCTCGTTCTTGCAGATATCAGCACGTCCGCGCTGACTTCTTGCGCAGTCGAATAAAGCGCACGGTCCTCCGGCGAGAGTGATCCCCCAGGGAAGTCAGCAGTCGTGAGCCCGAGCGATTCCACTGAGTAGTCGAGCAGCGTCTGCATGTTCAAGGTTTCGCCGCTCGCAACACTAAGCGAGCGTCCGGCGAAGGGGTCACCCGGAGAATCGGTGGCCGGGCCGAGTGTCACCCAACCCAGTGCGGACGACCCGAAGCTGTCCGTGTCGAGCATCGCCGAGTCCGACGGTGGGCCGTTATCGCTGAACTGAATGACTTCCACTCGCTCGCGTGCCAGCAGCATGTCCAGCAGCCCATGGCTCTCGGCTTCAACCGTATCTCGGTCGACCAGCACGCGTAGGTCGCGCGTCGGTGAGGACGTCGTCGCCCAGGGGGTATCGCGATCACTATGCACAATGTCATGTTCTCAGCGAGCGTCTGCCCTGGACGAGCGACGCCCCGAGTGCCTCGCACGCGACGGCGGGCGCATCCGAGGGCGGCTGTCAATCCTTAGCCGAGCACGAATCGAACACGTGCCCGAACGAGTCATGTGATGGAGGATTGGGGCATGCCCGGTCAGTCTCCCGTTGATGACACACCCATTCGTGAGCTGCGGGTCACGCTCCCCCGCGACTCAACGGCGGATGCACTTGTAACCGCGGGCGCATCGGTCGCCCTAGGGGTGGTGCCGCTGATCGGCTCGGCCTTGTCCACGTCATTTCAGTCGGCAGTTCAGGCGGTGAGCGACCGGGAGATGAAGGCGTGGCTCGCGCGCATGGCAGAGGTCGTCGACGCACTCGCCCATCTCGTGAACATGCCCGTCGAGGACGTCGTCGGAGACGGGCAGTTCTATCAATCGCTTGTGCGGGCAACTCGCGCAGCACAGGAGACCACAGACGCCACCAAACTGACGCAACTGGAGGCTGGGGTAGCGCACAGCGGGTCATGGACTCAACGCCCACCGGTACTGGAACGCACGTTGATGAAACTTCTCGTTCAGCTCGAACCCGAGCAGGTTGAGGTGTTGGAGCTCGTCCGTGACCCCCGGGGGTACGCACTCCTGCACCCGGAACTAGGCGAGACGTTCTCTCTTCGCGACGTTTACCAGAAGGTGCTCGGCGTAGCCGGTCCGTCTTCACTCGAGATCATCGGCAGACAACTCAACGACCTCTACCTGTCGGGCGTCATGCGGGCCGGTTTCGGTCCGGACTTCGTGCCCCTTCAGGACGACTCAAGAGAGTTCGCACTCACGGAGCTGGGCGTGCAGCTCGTCGAGTATTGCGCGCCAGTTCGCATGACTCCGTAGCCGCCGATCACCGGTCAACTGGTTGTGGGCGGGTCGCCGCTCTCGCTGGCCGCAGTCGTTCGAATCCCGAATTCAGCCGCGACCGTTCTCACGAGTGCGACGCGTCCTTCGTGGAACAGAGCCAGCGACGCACACCTGGCTCATCGTTGGCGCCGCGTGACACATCTACTGGCACAGTTAATCGCGACACGCCGTGTTTCTATGTGCATGGGGATGCTGGTGTGTCAGAAATTCGGCACACCGAAAACAGCGGAATTACGCGGCAAAAGGGGCCATTTGGACCCCAGAAAATGAGAGTTCGAATCCCCTATCCTCCGCCATGTGAGTGAGCGCCGTCCCGAAGGGGCGGCGCTCACTTGCATAATCGGGCAGCGCGATTCGAGGAGAAGCGAAGCGACGGAGTCCCCTATCCTCCGCCAATCAGATCCCACTGGTTCAAGGGATCTCCCGTCCGTCGAAGTCGCGTGACACACCTACTGGCACAGCAGGAGGGCATACGTCAGATGTCGCGGGCGCAGCGGAACCCGATGTGGGACATCGCGGTGTCCTCAGCCTGCGGAGACCGCGCGGCCGGCCGGAACCGCAGACAGTAGTCCGGCGAGCACAGGTGCGACCCGCCCTTGAGCACCCGTCGGGGTGTGGAGAAGCCTTCCTCCGCACTTGCGGTGGCGAGGAGGTTCTGTCGCCTGCCGGCATCGACGGGCTTGTCGGAGAGCCGCAGGTGCCGGGGCGTGTAGAAGTCGCTGGTCCACTCCCACACGTTGCCGGTCATGTCGTAGAGCCCGTACCCGTTCGGCGGATAGGAGCCGACGGGTGCGGCATCCCCCACTCCCTTGTTCTCGTAGGGGAATCGACCCAGCCACGAGTTCGCCAGAGGGCGCCCGTCTGGATAAGGCTCGTCGCCCCAGGCGAAGCGCGCACCCTCGATACCGCCGCGGGCGGCGTATTCGTGCTCAGCCTCGGTCGGGAGCCGCTTGCCCGCCCACTCGGCGTAAGCCGTGGCATCCTCGAAGGCGATCTGGACGACGGGATGCCGCATCCGCTCGTCGATCGACGAATCCGGTCCGAACGGCTGCCGCCAATACGCGCCAGGCTCCCAGCGCCACCAGTTGCGCCACTCGCGCAGATCGACCGGTCCCGCCGTCGGTGTGAACACCATGGCGCCGGGAACGAGTGCGGCCGGGTCGGCACCGGGGAAGTCCGCGGGGTCGAGCTCGCGCTCGGCAACGGTGACGTACCCCGTTTCCTCGACGAATCGTGTGTACTGCTCGTTCGTCACCTCGTAGCGGTCGATGAGGAAGGGCGCGACGGCTCGGTCATGGACGGGTGTCTCGTCCGAATAGAACTCACTGGACCCCATCCGGAAGGACCCGCCGTCGATCCGCACCATGCCGTCGGACGCCGGTGGAGACGCGCTCATCGAACCGTCCGCCTACCCGTCTACTGCCTCGCCATCGCGATGCGCAAACGTTCATCGTCGTCGATCAGGTGGTCGTGGTCATCCTTGCCGGTGTCGATCTGGACCCACTGGATCTTGCCGGTGAACCGGCTGCTCCCGAGGGTGTAGTCGGGGCTCACGGACGTGCCCGACTCGAAGCCTACGTCGGTGGTCTCATCGGCCGAGAACACCATCGGCTGGGTCGCTTCCACCCTGCCCGTGCCGACAGCATTCCCGTCGTAGAACAAGGTGACGCCGCCGCCCTTGGCGAGCCCCCCACCGTCATACGCGAACTCCATGCGCACCTGGTGCTTTCCCGGGGTGATGACGGCATCGGCGGTGGTCGCGAAGGAATGGATGCCCAAGACGTTGTAGACGAACTTCGCCTTGCCGCCGGTGAAGTAGAGGCTCCAGCCGCCGAACCGGCCGCCCTGAGCGATGATCACGCCTTCCGCGCCCTTGGCCGGCACATCGATCTCGGCCGTCACCGAGAAGGACTTGTTCTTGATGCTGACGACGCTGCTCTCTGACAGGCGCCCCATGCCGCCGAACAGCAGCTGAGAGTCGCCGTGGATCAGCGTCGGCCGACCAGCCAGTTCAGGATTGAGGCGCTCTCCCGTGCGATCGTCGATAGGCAGGACGTTGTACTTCACGGCCTCGATCAGCCAGAGCCGCTGCAGCTCGTGGAGCTTCTCCGGATTCTCGGCGGCCAGATCTCGCGCCTGGCTGTAGTCGGAGGTGCCGTCGTAGAGCTCCCACACGTCGTCGTCCAACGCGGGCACCGTGCCGCCCACCATCTGCCAGGGCGTACGGTGCTTGGTCACCGCGCTCATCCCCTGGAAGTACACGCCGCGGTTGCCGAACATCTCGAAGTACTGCAGGTCGTGGCGCTCCTGCGCGTCCGGCTGCTCGAACGTGTACAGCATGCTCGTGCCCTCGATCGGCGCCTGCTGCACGCCGTTCACCATCGTCGGCTGAGGCAGACCCGCCGCCTCGAGGATCGTCGGCGCGACATCGATGACGTGTGAGAACTGACTGCGCAGGCCGCCCTTCTCGGCGATCCCCGCCGGCCAGTGCACGATGGTCCCGTTGCGGGTGCCTCCCCAGTGCGAGGCCACCTGCTTCGTCCACTGGAACGGCGCGTTCATCGCCCACGCCCAGCCGACCGCGTAGTGGTTGTACGAGCTCGGCGATCCGAGCTCGTTCAGCTTCGAAGCCAGGAACTCGGGCGTCTCGAGGGCGGCCATGCCGTTGAAGTTGGCCATCTCGTTGAAGGCCCCGTTGAGAGTGCCCTCAGCGGACGCGCCGTTGTCGCCGACGATGTAGTAGATCAGCGTGTTCTCGAGGACCCCGAGGTCCTCGATCGCGTCGAGCACGCGCCCGACATGGTGATCGGTGTGCTCGAGGAAGCCCGCGTACACCTCCATCTGGCGCTCCAGTACTGGCTTGAGCTCGTCCGGCATGTCGTCCCAGGCGGGGATCACGTCGTGCCGAGGCGTCAGCTCCGTCTCGGGGGGGATCACCCCGAGCTCCTTCTGTCGCGCGAACGTCTTCTCGCGCTGCGCGTCCCAGCCGTCGGCGAACTGCCCCTTGTACTTGTCGGCCCACTCCTTCGGCACGTGGTGCGGCGCGTGCGTGGCCCCGGGCGCGAAGTACACGAAGAACGGCTTCTCGGGCATCAGCGCCTTCTGGGTGCGGATCCAGCTCACCGCCCGATCGGCGAGGTCCTCGGTGAGGTGGTAGCCCTCCTCGGCGGTCGCGGGCGGCTCCACGGGAGTCGTCCCGTCGTACAGCGCGGGCTCGTACTGGTTGTTCTCGCCGCCGATGAAGCCGTAGAACGTCTCGAAGCCGCCGCCGCCCGACGGCCACGCGTCGAACGGGCCCATCGGTGACGACTGCCAGACCGGCACCTCGTGGCACTTGCCGAACTGCGCCGTCGAGTAGCCGTTGAGCTTCAGCGTCAGGGCGAGCGGCGCCTTGGTGTTCGGCCGCAGCGAGCTGTTGCCGGGTGCCGACGTCGCGGTCTCGGTGATGCTGCCCATCCCGACCGAGTGATGGTTGCGGCCGGTCAGCATCGCCTGCCGGGTCGGTGCGCACAGCGCCGTGGTGTGAAAGCGGTTGTACTTGAGACCCCCGGCTGCGAGCCGTTCGGCGTTCGGCGTATTGCAAGGGCCTCCGAACGCACTGGATGCACCGAACCCCACATCGTCCAGCAGCACGATCAGGACATTCGGAGCGCCATTCGGGGGCAGGAGCGGAGTGATCGGTGGATACGCCGTGGCCGGATCCTTCGCGTCGAAGGTCGTGAGACCGGGTGCCTGCACATCCGGAATAGGCAGCATGGTGCGGGCGTGGCGATCAGGATTCATGATCACTCCTTGTCCTTCGATGGAAGTGCGCGTCCGCAACGTAGCGCCGTGGCACTCTTGGCGCCTCACCCCTTGAGGATGATGACCGGCTTCCCGCGGGGCGACCGGAGACGTGGGATCGGCGGGGTTCCTCGGGCGCCCACCGCATCGACCGCGCTAAGCCACAGGGTGATTCCCAGAAGCGATCGACACGACACGCGGACGCTGAATGCCAAGCGCAAGCGCGCTCAAAGCCGTGCCACCAATTCGGCATACCGGAAACGCGGAATTACGCGGCAAAAGCGGCCATTCGCACCCTACAAGATGAGAGTTCGAGTCCCTATCCTCCGCCACTTCCGACGTCACCGATCGACCTGCAGCCCGGTGCCAGAAAGATACGCCGCCCTTTGCGCAGCGGCCCCCCTTGGCCATACTGCCCCACATGGATGCTGTGAACGAGTGGCTGCTGACGTGGGGCGACAATCTCTGGACGTGGCTGGTACTTCCGGTCGTCGTTCTCCTGGGCCTCTATTTCACGATCCGCTCCGGCGTGGTGCAGTTCCGCCTCATCCCGGAGATGTTCCGCACGCTGACCGATAAGACGCCGAGGAACGATGCCGGGGAGCCGCAGTCGGTGTCCGCGTTCCAGGCCTTCACCATCTCCGCCGCTTCACGAGTCGGCGTCGGCAACATCGCCGGGGTCGGCACAGCGATCGCCGTCGGCGGTCCGGGCGCCGTCTTCTGGATGTGGGTCATGGCGTTCATCGGCGGGGCCTCCAGCTTCATCGAGTCCTCGCTCGCGCAGCTGTTCAAGGTTCGTGACAAGGACAGCTTCCGCGGCGGGCCGGCGTATTACATGCAGAGCGGACTCAAGTCGCGCGGGCTCGGCGTGTGGTTCGCGATCATCCTGATCATCTGCTTCCCGTTCGCCTTCAGCTCCCTGCAGGCCAACACCATCTCGGCGACCGTCACCTCGAGCGTCGGCGGCGACATGCCATGGCTCCCCTGGGGCATCGGCGTGGGCATCGCAGCGCTGACGGGCCTCGTCGTATTCGGCGGGGTGCGCCGGATGGATCGCCTCGGTGACGCAGTTCCTGGTGCCGATCATGGCCCTCGCATATCTCCTGCTCGGCCTGATCGTCGTCGCACTCCACGTCGACCGCATCGGCCCCGTCTTCGTGGAGATCTTCACCCAGGCGTTCGGGTTCAATGAGGTGGTCGGCGCGGCACTCGGGTACATCGTGCTCACCGGGGTCAAGCGAGGGATGTTCTCCAACGAGGCCGGCCTCGGATCGGCCCCCAACGCCGGCGCCAGTGCCGCCGTCACCCACCCGGTCAAGCAAGGTCTCGTGCAGACACTCGGGGTCTACTTCGACACGTTCCTCGTCTGCTCGATCACGGCCTTCATCATCCTCGTTTCAGTGCCAGACCTCGCCGGCGCGGAACGCGGGATCGGCCTCACTCAGGACGCGCTCGTGGGGACCCTCGGCGAGTGGTCGAACATCGCCCTCAGCGTCATCATCTTCATGCTGGCGTTCTCCTCCATCCTCGGGAACTACTACTACGGCGAATCAAACATCGAGTTCATCACCACCCGGCCGGCAGTGCTCACCGGCTATCGGATCCTCGTCGTCGTCGCCGTGCTGACCGGATCGGTGGCCGGCGCCGACTTGGTCTGGAACTTCGCCGACGGAGTGATGGGGCTCATGGCCCTCACCAACCTCATCGCCATCGGTCTGCTCTCCGGTATCGCGTTCCGTCTGCTCAAGGACTACACCGCGCAGCGTCGCGCCGGCAGAGACCCGGTCTTCACCCGCGCCCTCCTTCCCGACGTGACCGGCGTGGAGTGCTGGGAGGACGAGCTCACCGTGACCGGACCGATCGATGTCCAGACCCGCAACCGCCAAGCCGAGAAGCACCGCGACCACCTGCACGAGCACGACTGAGCGGGTCGCAAGCTGAGGATCAGAGCAGCTGCGCGAACCCTTCGGCATCGGGCGTCTTGCCTACCACGAGGATGGTGTCGCCAGCCCTCAGCACGGTGGTGTTGTCAGCGTTGTCCCATGCATCCTCGCCGTGTTGGAACGCTCCGCGATCAGCTCGGAGCAAGCTCCGATACGAGCTGCTCGACGCGGATGCGGATGTCGTCTCGGACGCGTCGGACTCCGTCGAGATCCAACTCCGAAGGGTCCTCCAGCTGCCAGTCCAGGTATCGCTTACCGGGGTACAGCGGGCACGCGTCGCCACATCCCATGGTCACCACGGCGTCGGCTGCGCGCACCACATCGTCGGTGAGCGGTTTGGGGAACTCATCCGTGACGTCGAGCCCGATCTCGCTCAGCACGAAAGCCACATCGGGGAGAATCCGCTCTCCCGGCTGCGATCCTGCTGAGCGCACGTGAACACGGTCTCCGGCGAGCTGGCGCGTGAGCGCGGCGGCCATTTGAGACCGTCCGGAGTTCTGGACGCAGACGAACAGAACCTCGGGGACGTTCTTGACGATCAGTCCCCTCGACTGCGCGAGAGCTGTCAGTCGGTCCCTCGCGAACTTCTCCGCCAGGCTCGCCAGGTGGGTATGGACGCTCGCGGTGCGACCGAGGGCCGTGTAGGACTCGAACACCACTCGGTCGACTGTCTCTTCGCTCACCATGCCGATGAACTGATGCGCAAGCCGTTCCGAGGCACGATGAAGTACCGAATCGGGACTGAGGAGCGCCTCTTGACCTCGCCGACTGCTCACGCGACACCACGGGCGGGCAGCAGCTCGGCGAGCAGTGCTTCGATGCGGGACCGGATCTCATCACGGATCGGGCGGACGCTCTCGATGCCCTGACCTGCCGGGTCGTCCAGCTCCCAGTCCTCGTAGCGCTTGCCGGGGAAGATGGGGCACGCGTCGCCGCAGCCCATCGTGATGACGACATCGGATTCACGAACCGCCTCGACCGTGAGCACCTTGGGGGTGTTGTCGCTGATGTCGATGCCCTCCTCAGCCATGGCCTCCACCGCAACCGGGTTGATCGACTCCTTCGGCGCGGACCCCGCTGAGAGCACCTCGACGTCATCGCCGCCCAGAGCACGGAGATAGCCGGCTGCCATCTGGGAGCGGCCCGCGTTGTGGACGCAGACGAACAGGACGGTGGGCTTTTCGGACATCGGGGTCTCGCTCTCTCTTTCGACAAAGCATAGATGAATATCTATTGGTTTTGAGGAACGGATGGTGAACTCTGCGGCACCAGTTCGGCGAGCAGAGCGCGAACCCGAGCATCGATGTCGTCCCGGATCGCGCGCACGTCTGCCAAGGGCCGTCCGACCGGATCCTCGAGGTCCCAGTCCAGATACCGGCGGCCCGGGTAGATCGGGCAGGCGTCGCCGCAGCCCATGGTGACGACCACGTCAGCAGCACGCACAGCCTCGTTGGTGAGCGGCTTGGGGAACTCCCCGCCCAGCGGTACGCCGATCTCGTCGAGCGCCGCGATGACCGTGAGGCGCACGTCATCGGCGGGTGCGGAACCGGCGGTCCGGACGATCACGTCGTCGCCCGCGAGCTGCCGGAGGATCGCCGCGGCCATCTGCGACCTGCCCGCGTTCTGTACGCACACGAACAAGATCGTCGGCTTCGTCGTCGCGCGCCCATGCGCTCTGCTCAACGCATCCAGCCGGGTTGCGGCGAACGCGGCGGTCCGGCTTGCCAGCAGCGGGGACGTGGATCCGCGCGAGAGAAGGCCATAGCTGTCCCGGACGGTGGCCTGCACGGTCTCGGACCCGAAGACTCCGCGGAACCGCACCGCGAGGTCCTCGGTGATCCGCTCCAGGTCGGGCTCGACCACCGGGCGGCGCGAGCCGCCCAGCAGTGCGTCGACGCGGCCGGCGTGTTCCGGAGAGATGGAGTACCAGACACGCCGCCCCTCGCGCTCACGCATGACGACTCCGTCGTCGTGCAGCGCCTTCATGTGATGGCTCACCGTCGGCTGGCGCAGGTCGAGCGCTTCGGCGAGTCCTCCGACGAGAGCGCGTCCGCCGTCCGATTCACGGATCAGTCGCAGAATGCGCGCACGCGTGGGGTCGGCAATGGTGGTGAGACCACCCAGGTCCGACTGAGACATAGATCTGAGTCTATGTGGGCATGCAGCCGGTGAGTCAGGAGCAGCAGCCGCCACCCCCGCCACCGAGATCGGTGGAGCAGACCCCCGTCGCCGGCAGCACCAGCTCGACATTGGCGGCGGACGCGGTGTCGCCCGCCAGCCACGCAGTGACCGAGCGCACCTGCTCGTACCCGGTCGCCAGCAGGAAGGTCGGCGCCCGGCCGTAGGACTTCATGCCGACGATGAAGAATCCCTGCTCGGGATGCGTGAGCTCTCGGAAGCCGTGGGGTTCCACGGTGCCGCAGGAGTGCACATTGGGGTCGATGAGGGGTGCGAGGCGTTTGGGCGCTTCCACGATCTCGTCGAGTTCGAGCCGCATCTCGCGCAGGATCTCGAGGTTCGGCCGGAATCCGGTGGCATTGACCACGACGTCCGTCCGGTGCGCGACGACCTCGCCGCGGCGCTGACCGACCAGTTCCACGCCCTCAGCGGCCCGGCGGCCGCGGATGATCTCGAAGCCGTCCACGACGTCGATCCGACCGTCGGCGACGGCCTGGTCCACCCGGCTGCCCAGTCTCGCGCGGTCGGCGAGCTCGTCGTCTTCGGACGAGGATACGCGGACGGCCTGGGCGTTGCGGATGAGCCACGAGACTGCGGTGCCGGGCTCCTGGCGGGCCAGCTCGGCCAGAGCGAGCAGCGTATTGGCGGCGGAGTGGCCCGCACCGACCACGGTGGTGTGCCGACCGGCGAACTGCGCGCGATCGCGGCCGAGCACGTCGGGCAGTGCCGGCGTGACCGCGTCGGCGATCTCCGACATGCCGAGCAGTTCCAGTCCGCTCGAGGACAGCGGGTTGGGCGAGAGATAGGTGCCCGAGGCGTCGATCACGGCGCGAGCCGGGACGTCCTCGACCACTCCGTCGCGCGTCCGGGTGCGGACTGCGAACGGTGTCGCTGCTCGCGAGCGCGTCCGCGTGCGGTCCATGCCCTCGCGCGAGACCCCCACGACCTCGACACCGAGCCGGATACGCGAGGCGATCGTCTCGACCTCGGCGAGCGGAGCGATGTACCTCTCGACGAGCTCGGCGCCGGTAGGCGCACGCTCGGGCTCGGGCAGCGCCCAGCCGCGCTGCTCGAGAAGGCGGCGCGATGCCGGATCGACCAGGTGCTTCCACGGCGAGAACAGCCGGGTGTGCCCCCACGCCCGCACGCTCGCCGCAACGTCGTCGCCGGCCTCGAAGACGACGAAGTCGATGCGGCGCTCGACGAGATTCGCGGCGGCCGCAAGCCCGATGGGTCCGGCGCCGATGATCGCGACAGGAAGCGTCGACACGCGGTCGGTGTCGACGACGCGAGGGGTGAGGTCGAGCAGGGTCACAGTGTCCTCCAGCAGATATCGATGAACTTCGATTCATGATTCTGCTCGGAGTATCGACGGCTGTCAATATCGACTAGTCTCGATATATGACCACGATGCTCGATGTGACCGACGTCACCGATGTGTCCGCCGGCGCGTGCTGCGCACCGCTCGTGCGTGAGCCGCTGACCGCCGCCGAGGCCGACCAGCTCGCCACCACGATGAAGGCCCTTGCGGACCCGACCCGGTTGCGCCTGCTGTCCATCGTCGCGGCGTCGGAGAACTCCGAGGCCTGCGTGTGCGATCTCATCGAACCGGTCGGCCTCAGTCAGCCGACCGTCTCCCATCACCTCAAGATCCTCACGACCGCTGGGTTCCTCACCCGTACCAAGCGCGGAACCTGGGCCTACTTCGCACTCGTCCCCGGGGCGCTGGACCGGGTCTCGCAGCTCCTCGTCGCCTCGTGACGCACACCGCACGCGCTGCCGTCGGAGAATTCCTCGGGAGCGCAGGACTCGCTGCGGTCGTCGTCGGATCCGGGATAGCGGCACAGAACCTCTCGCCGGACGACGTCGGGCTGCAGCTGTTCGAGAACGCGTTCGCCACCGCTCTCGGGCTCACGGTCCTGATCCTGGTATTCGCCACGGTCTCGGGCGCGCACTTCAACCCGGTGGTCACCGTCGCCGACATCCTGCTGCACCGCCGGAAATGGTCGACCGCGGCGATCTACCTGCCGGTGCAGGTCCTCGGATGCATCGCCGGGGCGATCCTCGCGAACGTGATGTTCACCGCCCCCGCCGTCGCCTGGAGCACGACCGACCGATCGGCATGGCCGCTGCTGCTGTCCGAGGCCGTGGCCACCGCCGGCCTCATCCTGGTGATCTTCGCGCTCGTCCGCACCGGCCGCTCGCACCTGGCCGCCCCGGCCGTCGGGGCCTACATCGGCGCGGCCTACTTCTTCACCTCGTCCACGAGCTTCGCCAATCCCGCGATCACGATCGGGCGCATGTTCACCGACACGTTCGCCGGGATCTCGCCCGCTTCCGCCCTGCCGTTCATCGGCGCCCAGCTCGTCGGCGCGGCGCTCGGACTCGCAGCGGTTCGCCTGCTGTTCCCGGTCGCCGCGCCCGAGCCGGTCGTGGCACCGGGCTGAGCGCATCGGCTGCGGTCCGCTTTCAAGGACTCTGCTCGACGCTGCTGTGCGAGCCGGCTGCGGTTCCTTCGAGCGTGGCTGCCGTCGCGACGAGCAGACCGCCGAGCATGAAGCTGACGATGACGCCGACGAGCAGTCCCGACGAGAGGTTCGGGATGTACCGGCGCGCACCCGTCGGCTCTGCAGTGCCGTGATGGCCGTGGATCAGCGCGTGGCCCTTTCCTCGCTTGAGGAGGGCGCGATTCACGGGGTACGCGGCGAAGAATGCGACCGTCAGCGCGATCATCATCCCGATCCAGAAGACGACGTTGACGAGTCCGGCCTCCATTGCTCCGGGGACCATCGCCATCACGGCGTTGTCGACGATCTCCATGACGGCGATCGACAGGGTGTCCGCCGCCAGAACGACGCTCAGCGCCGCCCCGACGGCAAGCCCGGATCGTAGGAGCGGCAGCGTCGAGAGGGTGTAGCCGAAGACGAAGGCGAGCGTGACCGCGAGCGCGATGGTCCATCCGGTCGAGAGCCCGACGGCCGTCCCGATGATCAGGCCCAGGATCTCGCCGGTCGCGCACCCGGTCAGGCAATGCAGGGTGGCGCTGGCCGCCATCCGATTCAGATTGCCAGGGGATGCCGCGGCCTGGCCGTGTCCGTGAGCATGATGAGCTTCGTGCCCGTGGTGGGAAGCATGTTCGTGTTCCATCGTCATCCCTCCTGCAGCAGCGACCGCATCGCTTCGATCTCGGCGGTCTGTGCCTCGATGATCTCTTCGGCGAGCGCGATGGCGTCGGCATCCCTGCCGTTGTCGACCTCCGTCTGAGCCATATCGACCGCTCCCTCGTGATGCTCGATCATCTGCTCGAGGAAGAGGCGGGAGGCGTCCGTTCCGGATGCCTCCTCCAACGCCTTCATGTCGCCTTCGGTCATCATTCCGTCGCCGTGGCCCATGCCCGCCATGCCGTCGGGCTCGGCATTCCAGTCCTCGAGCCAGCCCTGCAGCAGTTCGATCTCCGGCTGCTGGGCCGCCTTGATCTGCTCGGCGAGTTCGGTCACGCGAGGATCGACGTCCTCCTTCTCGAGGACGAGGTCGGACATCTCCACGGCTTGTGCGTGATGGTCGATCATCATCGCGGCGAACATGACGTCGGCGTCGTTCGCCGTCGCGGACGTGGAACCGTGGTCCATTCCCGACATGTCGCCGGCCGTGTCGGGCGAACCCGCGCAGCTCGTGATTGCGAGGGTGACGGCAAGTCCGAGCGCGACGATCGCCGCGGATCGCATGGTCATGGGATTCTCCTTCGGTCGAGAAAATAATACCCCCCCTGGGTATCAACCGCACCCGAACGGAACTATTCCCGCACTCCGCCGACCGCGGCCGAAAAGTCAAGGGCCGCATGGTCGAGGCATCGCGTGGCTACGCTTCGGGTGTGACCACACCCCGCACCGCCGCCCGAACGGCACAGCGCTCGACCGTCTTCCGCACGCTCGCACGAATCGGCTTCGTCGTGCTCGGGGTGGTGCACGGCGTCATCGGCGCCATCGCCATCTCGATCTCGGGGGGCGCAGCCGGCGACGCCGATCAGGACGCCGCCATGGAGCAGATCCGGCAGACACCGCTCGGCGTGGTGCTGCTCTGGGTCATCGCCGCCGGACTCATCGCGCTGGCGGCCTGGCAGATCGCTGAGGCCATCCTCGAGCAGGATGCCGACGCGAAGCGGAAGTGGGGCTACCGCGTGAAGTATCTCGGCACCGCGCTGGCGTATCTCGCCCTGGCCGGCACCGCGATCGCGACCGTCCTCCGCGCACGCTCCGGCTCCGACTCCACGCTCAGCGCTCAGCTGCTGGCGACGCCCGGCGGAGTCTTCCTCCTCGCAGCGATCGGCGTGATCGTGGCCGCGATCGGGATCGCGTTCATCATCCGGGGTTTCACCAAGGGCTTCGAGAAGCACCTCGACCTCCCCGCCGGCAACGCCGGACGCGGCATCGTCGCCTTCGGAGTCGTCGGCTACGTCGCGAAGGGCATCGCCGTCGCCGTGACGGGCGTCCTCTTCGTGGCCGCCTCGGTGACCCACGACGCCGAGTCCGCCGGCGGACTGGACGACGCCCTGCATGCCCTCGCCGAGCTTCCGTTCGGAACGGTGATCCTCTGGATCGTCGGCGCAGGCCTGATCATCTACGGGCTGTTCTGCCTGGCCAGGGCCCGCTACGCCCGGATGTAGTACGAGCTCTCAGGCTTCGAAGTCCTCGGGTTCCACGTCGTCGAGGAAGCGCTTGAACTCGTCCAGCCGCTCCGCCGCGTCCACCTCGGTGAGCACGTCGGGCACACCCGCCTCGGCGATGACCGCGTCGGCGACCCAGATGCCCGCCCCGACGCGCGAGGCCAGGGCGACGGCATCCGACGGACGCGCATCGACGACTTTGACCCCGGATGCCGTGACCAGCGTGATCTCGGCGTAGAAGGTGCCGTCATCGATGCGGGTGACCTCGACCCTCGTCACCTCGCCCTCGAGCGCACCGAGGAGGGACCGCATGAGGTCGTGCGCGAGCGGGCGGGGAACGGGCGCCCGCTCGATCGCGACCAGGATCGAGGTCGCTTCGAGCTGGCCGATCCAGATCGGCAGGACCTGCCCGTCGCCCGGGATCTCGTCGATGGGCTTGAGCAGGACGACGTGCTGGCCCGACGCGTCGAGCGCCACGCCTGCCACTCGCACCTGGACCATCGCCTCGGCTCCTTCCGGCTCGCCTCTGCCCATCGTAGGCACGACGGGAGGCGACGGGTCAGGCCCTTGTAATCGGACGCCGAGTGGATCAGCCCGCGAGGATCAGTTCGTAGCGCCGGCACGACACCGTGACGGTGCCGCCCTCGACAGGCGCCTGGTAGTCGAGGTGACCGGCATCCCGCCAGCCCTCCCTCTCGTAGAAGTGCCTCGCCCGCGCGTTGCCGGTGACGACTGCGAGCCAGGGCTGCTCGTGCCCGGCCGCGAGAAGGCGACGCGCCCCGTCGCTCAGCAGCGCGGGAGCCACGCCGGTGCCGCGCGCCGCGGCATCCACCATCAGCTGCTCGATCTCGTCGACCTTGAGCGTGACGAAGCCTACGATCGTGCCGGCGACCACGGCCACCCGGGTGCGGTCGATCATCGCGGCGCTGCGCGAGATGAACGACTCGGACCGCCGATGGACCAGCAGTTCGTCGGGAATGTGCCCGACATGGCCGTCGCGCCACGCTCCCTCCCACACCTCGGCGATGCGCGCGGTGTCCGCGGGCGTCGCCGGCCTGATGTCGATCGCGGTCATGCAGCGAGTGTGGCATGCAGGACGGACACGGCGGACGAATCCATCTATTCACCGGAATGGATGCCGCGGGCGTACCGTTGCAGTCGACATGCAGCGCTTCGGAACCCTCTCCTTCGGACACTACGGCCCCCTCGGCGGCGGTCGGCAGCTCACCGCGGGCGACTCGATGCTGCAGGCGATCGACCTCGCCCAGGGTATGGACGACCTCGGCGTCGACGGCGCGTACTTCCGGGTGCACCACTTCGCCCGCCAGCAGTCCTCTCCGATGCCCCTCCTGGCCGCGATCGCCGCGAAGACCGAGCGCATCGAGGTGGGCACCGGCGTCATCGACATGCGCTACGAGAACCCGCTGTATCTCGCGGAGGAAGCGGCATCCGTCGATCTCATCTCCGGCGGGCGGCTTGCACTCGGGGTGAGCCGCGGTTCACCCGAGACCGTCGTCCGCGGCTACGAGGCCTTCGGCTACACCGGATCGGCCGATCCACGCGGAGCGGACCTCGCCCGCGAGCACTTCGACCTGTTCCTCCGGGCCGTCGAGGGTGAGGGCCTGGCGGAGAGGGATGCCGCGTCCCCGTTCGGCGGCGGCACCGGGATGCAACGGATCGAGCCGCACTCCCCCGGGCTGCGCTCGCGGATCTGGTGGGGTGCAGGCAACCGCGATTCGGCCGAGTGGGCGGGCACGATCGGCGTGAACCTGATGTCGTCGACCCTGTTGACCTCGGCAGACGGTCGCCCGTTCGACATCCTGCAGGCGGAGCAGATCGACGCGTTCCGCGCCGCGTGGCGAGCGGCCGGGCATGCGGGCGAGCCGCGCGTCTCGGTGAGCCGCTCGATCTTCCCCCTCATGACCGCCGAGGATCACATGTACTTCGGTGGACGGCAGGACGGCGATCAGATCGGGATCATCGACGGCATGCGCTCGACCTTCGGCAAGACCTACGCGGCCGAGCCGGACGAACTCATCGAGCAGCTGAAGGACGATGCGGCGATCGCCTCCGCCGACACGCTGATGCTCACGATCCCCAGCCAGCTCGGCGTGGAGTTCAATCTGCGCGTCATCGAGGCGTTCGCGACGCACGTCGCGCCCGCGCTCGGCTGGACCGGCACGCGCGCCTGACGCCGTTCCGGTTCACGGGAGGCCGGTCACCGGCATCCCGAGCCATTCGCCGAGGTCGGTGATCTCGGCGCGCACCATGTCGGTCTCCTCGGGCTCGAACGGCAGGAACTCGTGGAGCGCGTTGACGCGCAGCACCTCGTTCTTCTTGTCGACCTCGGCATCGAGCATCCCGATGAAGCGGTCGCCCAGCAGGATCGGGTGCGCGAAGTATCCGTAGACCCGCTGCGCGGCGGGCTTGAACTGCTCGAGCACGTACTCGAACTCGAACACCTCGGCCAGACGCGGACGGTCGAACAGGACGCTGTCGTACGGGTTGAGGAGCGCGACACGACCACCGTCGTCCTCGTCGAGCGCCGCCAGCGCGGCCGGATCGACGCGGAACGTCCACTTGCTGCATTCGACGGTCGCGGGCTCGCCCGCCGTGCCGTTCCCGGTCCACGGCGACTTCTGCTTCGCGATGCCGGCGGCCTGGAGTCGCCGATCTTCGAGCAGACCGCGGGCCTCTGCCTCGTCGTACTCCGGCAGATCCGCCGGGTAGACGCGCTCGGCGAGATCCCAGCGACGGTGGCGGCCCTCGCGGCCCACGATGGCGACCTCGCCGCGTCTGGCGAGGAAGTCGAGCATGTGCGGCACCTGGTTCTTGCCGGACCAGCCGTCGGGAGCACGGTCGACCTGAGCGGTGTCGGGGATCTCGCTGGCCAGAAGAGGCCCCTCGGCTCGGAGCCGGGCGAGCACATCGACCCGGAACCGATCGTTCGCCTCGAGCCACTGCCGGCTGCTCTCGCGGCGCGGCCACGAGCGCATCGCGGGGAGCATGAGCGGCAGCAGGCTCATCGGCCGGAAGGCGCCGTCGAACTCGAACAGCAGCCGGTCCATCTCGACGGCCTTGCGCAGCTGACCGGCCTCGTATGACCACCCGATCCGAGACCACAGCACCGTCTGCTCGCACGGCGCGATCGTCGCCGTCGGATCGATCTTGATGTAGCCGAGCTGCTCGGCCACCTCCACCACATCGCCCGGGCGCTCCGCGTCGAGCAGCTGCGCGCGCACGATGATGCGCCGAGCCTGGTCGAGGGTGAGCCGGTGCGGGGTCGGAGTCACGGGACGAGGCTACGGCTCGAAGGGCAGCTCGCGCCTCTCATCCCACGGCTCCGTCCAGCCGAGCCGGTCGAAGAGGCCGTCGAGCAGCATCCCGGTGAACCCCCAGACGATGTGCTCGCCCCCCGCGTGCGGCACCACGAACCCGGGCCCGCGCCACTCCCTGCTCCCCCGGCGGATGACCGTCACCCCGCGGTTCGCAGGGTCGAGCAGGTCGGCCACCGGCGCCCGGAACACATCGGCGGACTCGGCCACGTCGACCACACGGACGGGAGACGGATGCCGCCACCAGGCGAGCACCGGAGTCACGAGGTGCAGCGAACCCGAGAGCGGGATCTCCTCGAGCGTTCCGAGGACCTCGACGCCGGACGGGTCGAGGCCGGTCTCCTCCTCGGCCTCGCGAAGCGCAGCGGCGACGGGACCCTCGTCGTCGGGATCGACCCGCCCGCCGGGAAATGCGACCTGCCCGGGATGCGACCGCAGCGTCGCCGCACGGGCAAGAAGCAGCACGTCGAGATCCCGCGAGACCGCGGTACCGGCGTCGTGCGCGCTCGGCAGCGAGTCGAGCACGCCGAAGAGGATCAGCACGGCCGCGGCGCGCGAGTCGGCGGGGGCGGAGAGACCGGCGAACGCCGCGAAGTCCTCGGGAGCGGATGCCGCGGCCTCGGCCACCGCGGCGAGCTGGGCCCGGGCGCTCATCGTGGTCGGATCGGCGGCCATCGGTTCAGAATAGGCCGCCCCTGCGACGTCGCGGCTCGCAACAGAGCGCGCGATGTCGATCGGTTCTCATAAACTTCTCATTGCCGGCATGACGCCGGCTCGGGGGACGCGTCGACACGGCGCCCGCAGTCCGGTCGGCTCACACCGATCGAGGCGGGGTGCTGGTGCACGCGAACAGTTCGCCGACCTGGGCCCGCCCGGCGCACCGCTCGAGAGATCTCGCGCGGCAGATCGGCGCTCGCACGCACGACGACAGAGGAGATCCATGTCCACTCCCCCTCCCCCCGGCACCCCCGAAGATTCGCCCGTCGATCCCCAGGTGCCGCCGGCTCCCCAGGCGCCCGAAGGCGCCGAGCCCGCCTACCCCGCTGCACCGGCACCGGAGGCCGCGTACCCGGCCGCGGGCGCGACCTACCCCGCCGCCCCTGTCCCCGACGCAACGTACCCGCCGGCCACGCCGTACGGCGCCCCGGCCGAGGCTGCGTACCCCGGTGCGCCGACGGCGTACGGCGCTCCCGCCTACGGTGCCCCGGCCTATGGTGCTCCCGCCTACGGCGCGGCGCCGACCATGGCGCCGCCTGCGGACGGCCGCGCCAAGACCCTCGCGATCATCGCGCTGGTCCTCGCCGGCGTCGGCGCGATCCTCGCGTTCATCCCGTTCGTGACGTGGTTCTCCGGCCTGCTCCTCCTCGCCGGCTTCATCGTCGGCCTCATCGCGCTCATCAGCAAGAAGCACGGCGGCAAGGGCTTCAGCATCGCGGCCGTGATCGTCTCGGTCGTCGGCTGGATCGTCTCGCTCGTCATGACGTTCGTCTCGATCGGCCTGATGGGCCAGGCCGCCTGGGACCAGGCCACGGTCGACGAGATCGGCGGCACCGGCGGGAGCAGCGACTCCGCGCCGGCTGACAACGCCGACGACGAGCCCGCAGGCGCTCGCGAGGACCTCGAGGTCGTCGAGGCCTCGTTCGGCCGTTCGGAGGCCGGCGGCGACACGTGGTGGTACGTCATCATCCTCGACAACCCCAACGCCGACTACATCTTCGATTTCGCCGAGATCAGCGTCGAGGCGCTCGATGCCGAGGGCACCATCCTCGACACGTCGAGCACGTACCGCACCCTCCTGTCGGGTGCCACCGCCGTCACGGGTTCGTTCCTTGACGTCGGCGCCGGTGAGATCTCCGAGCTCTCGGTCCTGCTCCCCGAGGCGATCGACGCCACGTCGTCGCCGGCATCCGAGACCGGAACGTTCACGGTCGAGGGCATCACCCCGACGACGGACGAGTACTACACCACCGTCCGCGGCACCGTGAGCGGAACGTTCGACACCGATCAGGAGTACGTCGAGGTCGTCGTCGTGGCGCGCAACGGCGCAGGCGCCATCATCGGCGCCCAGTCGGGGTACGTCGACCGCCTGCCCGCCGACGGCTCGAAGGTGCAGTTCGAGGTCATGTTCTGGGAGCCGCTTCCGGCGGACACGACCTACGAGGCCTTCCCCGGCCTGATGTAGTCGCTTCTCCGATGCGCCGCGCGCGAGTCCTCAGGGCTCGGGCGCGGCGCATCGCCGTCTCTCGGGCGAACCGCGAGACTCGGAACCCCGGTCGAAGGAGCCGTATGACCCTCACTGCCGTCCAGCTGGATCGCGCCGTCGGCGCTGTCGTGGCGTCGGCCGCCGGCGACGCGCTCGGCTCGCAGTACGAGTTCGGGCCGTCGCTCAGCGACGACACGGAGGTGAAGTTCGGGCGGGGGCACTTCGGGCACGCCGTCGGCGAGTGGACCGACGACACGAGCATGGCGGTGCCGATCCTGCAGGCCCTCAGCCGCGGCGACTCCTTCGAGGACCCCGCAGTTCTCGCGCGGATCGTCGCGGAGTGGCGGGAGTGGGCGCGCGACGCCCTGGACGTCGGCAGCCAGACGCGCGCCGTGCTCGGGATGCTCGACGCCGACGCCTCCGAGGAAGCCGCGGTCGCGGCATCCCGTGCGGTGCACGACCGCAGCGGACGCAGCGGCGGAAACGGCTCGCTCATGCGCACCGGACCGCTCGCGCTCGGCTACCTGACGCGCGACGCGGCCGACCTCGCCGCAGCGGCCGGCCGCGTGGCTCGCCTCACCCACTGGGAGCAGGACAACGCCGACGCCTGCGCCCTGTGGTGCCTCGCGATCCGTCACGCGATCCTCACCGGTGCGGTCGATGTCCGCGCCCAGCTGCCCTGGCTCCCGGTCGAGCGCCGCGAACGCTGGGCGGATCTGATCGACGAAGCGCTCGAACCGGGCGCGCACCCGCGGGACTTCGCGAAGGACAACGGCTGGATCGTCCGGGCGTTCCAGGGCGCGCTCGCCGCGACGATCGGCGCGGTCTCGCTCGCCGTCGCCCTCGAGCGGGCGGTCCGCGGCGGCAACGACACCGATACCGTGGCCGCGATCGCCGGGTCGCTCGCGGGCGCGAGCTGGGGCGCATCGGCGCTGCCGGCCGAATGGATGCCGCGGCTGCACGGGTGGCCGGGACTGCGCGCCGACGACCTCTCCGCGCTCGCACGCCTCGCCGTCGCGAACGCGCCCGATTCCGCTCACGCCTGAGGGCCGAAACTCACACCGCGCTTCCAGGTTCCCGGGACCAATCCGGGACGGATCGGCGTTGACCCTCAAGACGGCGTCACCGCCGCCTGAGATACTGCACCGAACGAACTTCACGAGGAGATCCCCATGACCAGTGGACCCACCGACACCGGCGCGATCACGCAGACCCCCGGCACCGAGACCGCCGTCCTCGCGGGCGGCTGCTTCTGGGGTATGGAAGACCTCATCCGCCGCCAGCCCGGCGTGGTCGACACCCGCGTGGGCTACACGGGCGGCGACAACGACCACGCGACGTACCGCAACCACCCCGGCCACGCCGAGGCGGTCGAGATCGTCTTCGACCCGGCCGAGACGACGTACCGCGACATCCTGGCGTTCTTCTTCCAGATCCACGACCCGTCGACCCTCGACCGGCAGGGCAACGACATCGGCTCGAGCTACCGGTCGGCCATCTTCCCGCTCTCGCCCGAGCAGGAGCGCGTTGCCCGGGACACCATCGCCGACGTCGACGCCTCCGGCCTCTGGCCCGGCAAGGCCGTGACCACGATCGAGCCGGCGGCGCCCTTCTGGGAGGCAGAGCCCGAGCACCAGGACTACCTGATCGTGTACCCGAACGGCTACACGTGCCACTTCCCGCGCGCGGGCTGGGTGCTCCCCAAGCGCGCCGACGCCACCGCGTAAGACGCGAAGAGCGGATGCCGCGGCCACCGGGTCGCGGCATCCGTCGTCTGCCGCCCGGGATCGGGCTACGAGATCGCGCCCTCGCCGGCCGGGACATCGGCGGTCTGCCGCGCCAGCGACCAGACGCCCCACATCGCCGCGGCGCCGAAGACCGCGAAAGCGACGAAGCTCCACGGCGGGGCGGAGGCGGCCTCGTTCAGCACGGTGATACCGAGGATGACGGCGACGAACGGGTCGACGACCGTGAGCCCCGCGACGACGACCTGCGGACTGGCGACCGTGTGCGCCGTCTGCACGAAGTAGATCGACAGCGCACCCGCGACCGCGATGCCGACTGCGCACGCGATCGTGAGGAGGTTGCGGTCGTCGAGGGTGTAGTCATCGATGAGGATCGCGGACTGGACGCGCAGGATGACGGTCTTGCCGAGCGTCGCGACGAATCCCGCGAACAGACCGCCGAGCACCACGAACATCACGGGCGGCACGCGACGCTTCCGCAGCGCGACGAGCGCGGCGAAGGTGAGCGCGAGCACGACCAGCAGCACGATGAGCACGGCGATCAGCTGTGCGTCGGTGATCGTCGTCTGGTCGCTGACGGATGCCGCGACCGCCACGAACGCGGTGAGCGCCACGACGCAGACAGCGATCGAGGTGACTTCTCGCGTGCTCGGCTTCGTCCTGGTCACGACCGCCGTGAGCAGTGAGGCGAAGACCAGCGCGATCACGCCGACCGGCTGGACGACGATCAGCGGAGCGAACGCGAGCGCCCCCAGCTGCACCAGGATGGCGAGGCCGAACAGCGCCGAGCCCGCCAGCCATTGCGCCTCGCGGAAGAGCCCGAGCCCCTGGGAGACGCCGATCGCCCCCGAGCCGGCATCCGTGCGGGCAGCGACGCCTCGGGACTGCAGGAAGTTGCCGACGGTCAGCAGCGCCGCGGAGAGCACGGCGAGGACGATCCCCAGGATCGGGAAGGAGTCGATGGACACCTGCCGCTCCCCTCGATCGCCGGACCTCCACGCTAGCGCCGGCCGGGGCTACCCTCGAGCCATGGCGGCGGAACCAGGCTGGTACGACGACGGCACCGGCAAGCAGCGGTGGTGGGACGGCGCGCGCTGGACTGCGCACTACATCGACCTGCGCGAGCCCGACGTCGAGCTCCATGTCGATGCCCCGGCCGCGGGCCCGCCCGCCGCGGCGGGCTGGTACGACGACGGCCGCGGCCGCCAGCGGTGGTGGGACGGCTCTCGGTGGACGGATGCGGCCCGGTTCAGCGGCGAGGAGCAGGCCTTCGCAGGGATCGTCGTCGACGGCCGGTGGATCCACTTCGGTGCGTCCAGCCACCCCGTCGCCGGCGCAGCGGCATCCCACGCCGCCGGTGCGGAGCTGCTGAAACGCGGTCGGCTCGCTGCTCCCGCGACGGCGCGGGTCCTCCACGGCACGGCAGGTCCGATCACGCCGCGGCTGCTGAAGAGGGCCGTCGACCCGAACACGGCCTACCTCGTCGTCGAGGTCGCGGGCGAAGTGTGGCTGGCGACGGTGCCTCAGGGGCAGGATGCCGCGGCCCGCCAGTTCGTCACATGGATCAACACCGTGTCGGAGCACTACCGCTATCGCCCCTGATCGCCGCTAGCGCCGGCCGACCCCCGCGAACACCGCATGCAGCAGGGGCACCGCCGACGCCGCGATGAGCACCGTGCCGAACACCGGCTCCTCCGGTCGCAGCACCACGCCTGCGACGAGCAGCCCGGCAAAGATGATCGCCGACACGATCCGGCGTGCGACCCGCTCCAGGCGCCGGATCCGCTGATCCAGCCGCGGGGTGTCCACCGCCAGCTGACCGTTCTCCAGCCGGGTCGCGAGATCGTCGAACCGGCGCGGCAGCCGGGCTGCGATGACGGCGACCGATGCCGCCTCGGCGAGCGCCGCCTGCACGACGTTGCCTCGTTCGCCCCGCACGAGCTGACCCGCGTAGGGCTCCACGGCGTCCCAGATGTTGAACTCCGGGTCCAGCGAGCTGCACATGCCCGACGTGAGGGACACGGCGCGCACGATGAGCAGGAAGTTCTCGGGCAGCTGGAAGGGCAGCGAGCGCACCACGTCGCCGAACTCGGTCGCGAAGTCCTGGAACTCGCGCGGATCCACCCGCTGCAGTTCGGCGAACCCCATCCCGCCGAACCGCGCGAACAGCGCCGTCATCGCCCGTTCGAGCTCGGCGGTGTCGGCCGAGGGAAGCAGCACGCCGACGTCGCGGATGCTGTCGACGAGCTGGCGGCCGTTGCGCGAGGCGACCGCGATCACGACCTGCTGCAGGTCGCGGCGGAGCCGGTCGGGAACCTCGCCCATCATGCCGAAGTCGATGAACGTGAACTTCCAGGCCCGCGGGCCGCCGGGCGTCGGGGTGACGAAGATGTTGCCGGGGTGCGGATCGGCGTGGAAGAACCCGTGCTGGAAGAGCTGGTCGAACATCACCGTCGCGAACTGCGCGGCGACCTCCGCGGGATCGATCCCGGCGGCTCGCAGCCCTTCGACGTCGTTGATCTTGATCGCCGTGACGTCGGCCAGGGTCAGCACACGGCGGGTCGTGCGCTCCCAGACGATCTCGGGCACGCTCACGCGCGGATCGCCCGCGAACCCCTCGGCGAAGCGCTCCGCGTTCGCCGCCTCGTGCAGGTAGTCGATCTCCTCGCGGCTCGTCTGCGCGAACTCCTCGATGAGCGCCGGCAGGTCGACGTGATCCGAGACGATGCGAACGCGGCTGAGCCACCCCGCGACCTTGCGAAGGGCCGCAAGGTCCACGGCCACGATCTCGTCGATGCCGGGCCGCTGCACCTTGACGACGACGTCGGTGAATCCGGCCTGCGCCGCGTCGTCGGCCGAGAGCCGTGCGCGATGAGCCTGCCCGAGGGATGCCGCGGCCACGGGCACCTCGTCGACGAACGAGTACGCCCGGCTCAGCGCGACGCCGAGCTCGGCCTCCGCCAGCGCGCTGATGGCGGCGAAGCGAACGGGCGGCACCTCGTCCTGGAGGCCCTCGAGCTCCTTGGTGATCTCGGGCGGGAGCACGTCCAGTCGCGACGACATGAACTGGCCGACCTTGATCATCAGGCCGCCCAGCGACACCGCCAGGGTGTGGAACCGGCGGGCGATGTTCTGCAGCCGTGCCGCCCGGCCGCGCGCAGCGAGGCGGCTCAGTCCGATCCGGGGCAGGAAGAGCTCATACCACCACGCCTGTGCGATGTATCGTGCGGCGAAGCGCAGGATGCGGCGGTAACGGGCGCGGGAAGCCCCGGCGTCTGGCATCGAATCCCCCCTGATCCGACGCGCAGGGCGCCGAGGTGCCTGCGGCATCCGGTCAGCCCTGGGCGAGGATCGAGTAGATCTTACGCCGGGCCTCTTCCAGCACGTCGACCGCCTGCTTCACCTGTTCCGGCGATCCGGACCGGCCTACCTGCGCGACCGCCTGAGCGAGGTCCACGCCCGCCTTCGGGAGTGCCGTGCGGGCGCTCTCCTTCGGCGCCTGCGATTCCCAGGGCGCGGACTTCTCCGCTCCCTCGGCCGCCTGGCGCCCCTCGGCGGTGAGCGAATAGGTCTTGCGCCCGTTGGACTCCTCGGCGATGACCAGTCCCTCGTCGGTCAGCAGCTGCAGCGTGGGATACACCGAGCCGGGGCTGGGCTTCCACGAGCCGCCGCTGCGCTCGTCGATTTCCTGGATGATCTGGTAGCCGTGCATCGGCCGCTCAGCCAGCAGCGCGAGCACCGCGGCGCGGACGTCGCCTCGGCCCATCCGGGTCGCGCCGCCGACCTTCTGCTCGAACATCGTGCGCAGCTGGTCCATCGCATCCCAGAGCCCGCCGGCGGGGCCGCCCTGGCCCGCGCCGCCGCGACCGCCCGTGCCGAACCAGTCCCCCATGTTCGATCCGCTCATGATGACCTCCTCAGTGATCTTCCGATACTCGAACGATACTCAGCGATATATCGCTCGGCAAGAGGGTGGCGCCCGTTTCTCGCTTCCGTGCTAGGGTTGTCATCGCCCACTCGGGTCTATGCGTCGAAGCCCACTGCCTCACTGTGGAGAAGCAGAAGCCCGACGTCCGGAACGTCGTCTGAGACGTCCGTCACCCTTCGATTTCCGCGCACGAGCGTCACCGCCGCGCATCTCCCTGAAAGCCCTCTTGACCTTCAACACCTGCATCACCGCTTCATCTCGACCGTCGCTCGACTGGCGTCAGGCCGACGACGACGTTTTCGTGGCGACCGCGGCCGGCGAGTACGCCGGGTTCGTCGCCATCACCCCGCACGGATTCGCGGCCTTCGGGGCTCGCGGAGAGAACCTCGGCCACCACGAGACGCGCATCGTCGCGCATCACGCCGTCGAGGCATCCGTCCTCCAGACTCACATTCCCACGGGCTCGTCCCGTCCCATCCGTCCGCTCCGCACACAGCGGCGCGGCACCCCGGCCGCTTCTCGCGGCCCGAAAAGTAGAAGGAAAGACACGATGGCCACTGGCACCGTGAAATGGTTCAACTCCGAAAAGGGCTTCGGCTTCATCGCTCCCGATGACGGCGGCGCCGACCTGTTCGCGCACTTCAGCGCGATCACCGGCGAGGGCTACAAGGAGCTCCGCGAAGACCAGAAGGTCGAGTTCGAGGCGGAGCGCGGCCCCAAGGGCATGCAGGCCGCCAACATCCGGCCGCTCTGATTCTGATGCCGGCCGGGGAGGTCTGATCCACCCCGGCCGGCACCCTTTTCTCCCGGCGGCGTCCGGTCGACGAGATCGACCGTTCCCGCCAGACTGAACCCATGACCGAGTCCGCTCAGTCCTGGGTGCTGCACGTCGATCTCGACCAGTTCATCGCTGCCGTCGAGGTGCTTCGTCGGCCCGAGCTCGCCGGAAAGCCGGTTATCGTCGGCGGACGAGGCGACCCGACCGAGCGAGCAGTCGTCTCGACCGCCTCCTACGAGGCGCGCGCGTTCGGAGTGGGTTCGGGGATGCCTCTGCGCATCGCCGCCCGCAAAGCGCCGGAAGCGATCATCCTGCCCGTCGATGCGCCCGCGTACACCGCCGCCTCCGACGAGGTCATGGCGACGCTGCGCTCACAGCCCGGCGCGACCGTGCAGGTGCTCGGCTGGGACGAGGCTTTCGTCGGCGTCGTCACCGACGATCCCGAGGCCTACGCCCGCGCCATCCAGGCGTCCGTCCTCGCCCGCACCGCGCTGCACTGCAGCGTCGGCATCGGCGACACGCTCGTGCGCGCCAAGAACGCCACCGACTTCGGCAAGCCGCAGGGCACGTTCCGCCTCACCGCCGAGAACTGGCTCGAGGTCATGGGCGACCGGCCCACCGCCGCGCTCTGGGGTGTCGGCTCCAAGATCTCGCGCAGGCTCGCCGGCCACGGCATCCTGACCGTCGAACAGCTGGCACGCGCCGACGAAAGCGTCCTCGCCGCCGAGTTCGGTCCCAAGATGGGCCCGTGGTACCGCCAGCTCGGGCGCGGCGACGGCTCGTCCGTCGTCGACGACACTCCGTGGGTGGCACGCGGACATGGTCGCGAGACCACGTTCCAGCAGGACATCGTGGACCGCGGCGAGATCGAGCAGGCAGCCCGCGACCTCGCCGCGCAGGTGCTGGCCGACGTCGTCGCCGAGGGCCGGCCCGTCGTCGGGGTGGGACTGAAGGTGCGCTACGCGCCGTTCCTCACCAAGACGTTCGTCCACAAGATCCCGTCGACCTTCGACCGCGACACCGTCGTCTCCGAGATCCTCCGGCTCGTGCAGCGGATCGAGCCCGATCGGCCGCTGCGCCTCCTCGGCGTGCGCGCCGAGATGGCGATGCCCGACGAAGCCCGTCAAGGACACACGCCGACGCGTTCCGGCTGGTGACCGCACGGGCGGGCCACTAGACCGCGGTCCGCCCGATCCGCTAGGTTTCTCTCATCGCGGATGGGTACCGCGATGATCACTCACGCTGGGGATTCGATGAGCGAACGATTGACTGCCGGTTCCGTGCCGCCTCCGGGATGGCTCTTCGACGACGCCACGGGGCAGACCCGGTGGTGGAACGGCCGGGAGTGGACCGACCATACGCGTCCGCTCGATCCGATCGTGCGCACCGGCCCCGCGCCGGCGACGGCATCGACCCTGAGCGATCCGCTCCCACCTTCCAAGAACGGCCCGGCGACGGCGGCCCTCGTGCTCGCGCTCCTGGCGCTCCTCTCCGTCGCCGCGCTGATCTGGCTCGTTCCGGCTCGCGACCCGTTCCTCGCCCTCGCGGTCGCGCTGGCGGCCATGACGCTCGTGGCGGCGGCGTTCGTGCTGTCCGTGATCGGCGTGGTGGTCTCGATCCGCCGCCCCACGCGAAAGGGGTCCGCCGTCTTCGCCCTCGTGCTGT
Organism: Microbacterium sp. Root166; assembly: GCF_001427145.1. Classification (GTDB taxonomy): domain Bacteria; phylum Actinomycetota; class Actinomycetes; order Actinomycetales; family Microbacteriaceae; genus Microbacterium. The sequence goes on along the minus strand of NZ_LMGL01000003.1, from coordinate 117,042 downwards.
CGGTGCTCCTGATCGTCTTCTTCGCCTTCCGCATGCTGACCGCGGCGAGCACGGTGAACGCCGCCGCGCTGGAGGACGACATCACGCTGTGGATCCAGGCGCAGACCGGCGAGCTCGCAGTGGTGGTGTGCCCCGACGAGCCGCCCAGCGCGGTGGGGTCGATCTTCAGCTGCACGGTGACGACTCCGAGCAGTTCGCTGCATGTCGATGTCACCGTCCAGGAGGGCGGCACCGTGTCGTGGACGCAGGCGCCCTAGCCGAGAGTCGCCGAACCCCTCCGGATCAGGGCCGCGGCTCCACCGGCTGACGCAGGATGGTGCGGAGCTTCGCCGGCTCGGTGCGGCGGATGTCACTCAGGTAGATCTCGTGGTGCCTGCCGCGCATGCGCAAGCCGCGTCCGGGGATGACCTCATCGTGCAGCTGAGCGAGCACCGGCCCTTCGTCGTCGAACGAGCCGAGGTGGAGCGTCTGCACGCACGCGCCTTCGGTGAACGTCTCGAGCCGCAGCCGGTCGATGGCAGGCGCTCCGGCCGCGGCGACCTCGGCGCGGACGGCGTCGAAGTGGTCGTCGGTGATCCAGTCGGGCACGAGGTTCATCGCAGTCCAGTCCCAGCGCGACTTGTCGCGGGCGGTCGTGAAGCTCGCCATGTCGTCCGACCACCACAGAGCCTCGAGCGGCATGACGACGTAGTCGCGGCCAAGCTCCTTCTTGCTGAAGAACTTGAGGCGGTAGGCGACGGGGAAGATGGTCGCGATGGCGTCGCCATATTCGGCCTCGTTGGGGTCGCCGTGCCCGTCGACCATCAGATACCTCAGCGGCGGCAGCTGCACGAGATCGAAGCGGCCCTTCCGCGCGGCGTACGGCGCGATGTCGCGCTTGAGGTCGGTCTTGCCGGTCGCCGTCATCCGGGTGTCCTTTCGAGCCGGACCCAGAGTACCGGCGGCCGCGAGACGACCTCCGCTCACCCAGGAGGTCGCGTGGCCTCGACGATGTAGATCGCGACGAACGTGATCAGCGCCCCGGCTGCCAGAGCGCCCATGAACCACGCGAGGCGGCGGTTGCGCAGCACCATATCGCCCGGGCGTCGCGAGACCAGGAACATCGCGATCCACATCACCACCACGTACACGATGCCGATGATCGGAAGCAGGAGCTGGAGCCGGAAGGCCAGGACGAAGAGCACGATCGCCACGGCTCCCAGCACGCCCGCCGGGACGAGCCACCGCGAGGGTGCGCCGTACTTCAGCGCAGGCTGGTCCGTGACATCTCCGGGATTGGCCAGCGGCTGCCGGTCGGGCAGCTGCTCGGGTCCGTGGGGCTCCTCAGCAGGATTGCTCATGGCAGAACGGTAGGACCCCGCCCGGCGGCTGCGCCCGGGGATTGCACGCATGCGGTGTCGGCGGTATAGCGGCGGCAACCGGCGCTCGCAGGGTGCGGGTTAGAGTGGCCCGTGCCTCCTACCCTCGAACGCGCCGACCGCTATCGCAGCGAGCCCACTGTGCTGCAGGCCCTGCGCAGCCCGCGACTGCTGACCCGGGAGGTGCTCGCCGGACTCGTCGTGGCCATCGCCCTCATTCCCGAGGCGATCGCCTTCTCCGTCGTCGCCGGCGTCGATCCGCGCGTGGGCCTCTTCTCGTCCTTCGTCCTGGCCGTCGTGATCGCCTTCACCGGCGGGCGGCCGGCGATGATCACCGCCGCCGCGGGTGCCGTCGCTCTGGTCGTCGCGCCCGTCGCGCGCGAGTACGGCGTGGACTACCTCATCGCCACCGTCGTGCTGGCCGGGCTCATGCAGATCGTCCTCGCGGTCATCGGGGTGGCCCGGCTCATGCGCTTCATCCCCCGCAGCGTCATGGTCGGCTTCGTCAATGCGCTGGCGATCCTGATCTTCGTCTCGCAGGTGCCGCAGCTCATCGACGCGCCGTGGGCGGTCTATGTGCTGGTCGCGGCCGGCCTCGGCATCCTGTATCTGTGGCCGAGGATCACGCGCGCCGTACCCGCACCGCTCGTCGCGGTCGTGCTGCTCACGGCGGTGGTGGCCGTCTTCGGGATCGGGGTTCCGACCGTCGGCGATCAGGGCGACCTACCTCAGAGCCTGCCGGAGCTGCTCATCCCGAACGTGCCGCTCACCTGGGAGACGCTGCAGATCATCGCGCCCTACGCGTTCGCCGTCGCGCTCGTCGGCCTCCTCGAGTCGCTGATGACGGCGAAGCTCGTCGACGACATCACCGACACGCACTCCCGCAAGACGCGCGAGGCCTGGGGGCTCGGTGTCGCGAACCTCGCTTCGGCGTTCTTCGGCGGCACCGGAGGCTGCGCGATGATCGGCCAGACGATGATCGGCGTCAAGGCCTCGGGTGCGCGCACGCGGATCTCGACGTTCATGGCGGGCGTGTTCGTGCTCGTGCTCGTCGTCGCGCTCGGCGACATCGTCGCGATCATCCCGATGGCGGCGCTCGTGGCGGTCATGATCGTCGTCTCGATCGCGACGTTCGACTGGCACAGCATCCGTCCCTCGACACTGAAGCGGCTGCCGCTCAGTGAGACCGTCGTCATGCTCGTGACCGTCGGGTTCACGGTCTGGACCCACAACCTCGCGATCGGCGTGATCACCGGCGTCGTGACGGCCATGGTGCTGTTCGCGCGCCGCGTCGCCCACTTCACCACGGTGACGCGGACCGTCGACGGCGAGGTCGCGCGCTATCGCGTCGACGGCGAGCTCTTCTTCGCCTCCAGCAACGACCTCACGACGCAGTTCGACTACGCGTCCGATCCCGCCCACGTGGTGATCGACATGTCGGGCTCGCACGTGTGGGATGCCTCGACCGTCGCCGCCTTGGACGCCATCGTCACGAAGTACGCGCACCGCGGCACGACCGTCGAGCTCGAGGGTATGAACGACGCGACCGCGGCCTTCCACGGGCGCCTCAGCGGCGGGCTGGGCGCCGCCGGCTGAACCGGAACGGCTAGGCGAATGTGCGCGGCTCCAGCGTCGGAGTGAGGGCCTCGCGCTCGTCGAAGACGAAGCACTCCCCGCTCCAGTGGTCGCCGCCGACCTTCTCGAAGTAGCCCAGGATGCCGCCCTCGAGCTGCAGTGCGTCCACTCCGGCGTCGCGCAGATAGATCGCCGCCTTCTCGCAGCGGATCCCGCCGGTGCAGAAGCTGACCACGGTCTTGCCGGCGAGGTCGTCGCGATGGGTGGCCGCGGCATCCGGGAACTGCGTGAAGCGCTCGATGCGCCAGTCGACCGCACCGGTGAAGGTGCCGTAGTCCACCTCGAACGTGTTGCGGGTGTCCAGCAGCACGATCTCGCGGCCGGAGTCGTCGTGGCCCTGATCGAGCCAGCGCTGGAGCGTCGCGGGCTCGACGGCGGGCGCGCGCTCGGCTTCGGGGCGGATCGTGGGGTGGTCCATGCGGATGATCTCGCGCTTGAGCTTGACCAGCAGCCGCCCGAACGGCTGCTCTGCGGACCAGCTCTCCTTGGGCGTCAGCGCGGCGAAGCGGACGTCGGCGCGCAGCTCGTCCACGAAGGTGCGAACCGGTTCGGCGACGCCCGCGAGGAAGAGGTTGATCCCCTCCTCCGCGAGGATGATCGTGCCCTTGAGACCGAGCGCCTCGGCGCGTGCGCGCAGCACGGGGCGCAGCGCCTCGCGGTCGGACAGCCGCGTGAACAGGTACGCCGAGATGTTCAGGACGGATGCCACGGCATCCAGCCTACTTTCAGGCCAACTGAGGACCAGCTCAACGCAGGAAGACGGTCGGGTCGAACTCGTCGATCGGGATGACGCGCACCCGCGGGAGCGGCGCGTCGAAGACGCGGGCGTCGAACTCGAGGTCGAAGCGCTCCAGCCCCGCGAGCGAGGCGAAGCCGGCGTTGCGGAACTCCGAGAACGCGATCAGGCCGACCCGGCGCTCGTCGTCGATGAGCGCCTCGATGTCTTCGAGGAAGTCCCCGTCGTGGCTGACCAGCATGACGTCGTCGGCACGGTCGGCGAGCGCACGGAGCGTGCGCTGGATCGCGATGTCGACGACCTTCTCGTCGGGGGCACCCGACAGCGGGACGACCTGGTAGTCCATGGCCTTCAGCGCCTGGACGAACGGCATCGGGATGCCGGTGCTGGCGTTGAGGAAGAAGAGGCCGCGGGCCGGCTGCCGCCAGGTCTGGGCGGCGAAGGTGGTCAGCCGGTCCCATCGGGGCCGCTCATCGGGCTGCGGCCGGCGTCCGAGGATCGAGCCGCCGAGTGTCGCGTCGATGTTCTCGCCGTCCACCAGCACCCAGGTGGTGCGGTCGTCGCTGTCGCTCACTCGGGTCCTCCTCGTCGTGCCCCGGATTCGAGGGCCCGGTCTCGATCCTAGGCGGGCGGACCGATCATCGCCCGGGACGGCCGCGGGTAGCACGACGCCGTCACCGAATCAATCCCCGGGTCTTCGGCGCGCGGTCGTTTTAGGTTCGAGGCATTCCGAACGATGGGAGAGACCGTGGCCACGACCACCGCGAAGAAGACGAGCACCACCAAGTCCGGCGGAGCAGCCTCCACTCCGGGCAACAAGCGCCGGACGGCGCGAGGCGGAGCCGGTGCCGAGCTCACCGACGAACAGAACGCCGAACAGGGGTTCACGGCATCCGAATCGCTCAGCGAGAACCTGCAGAAGGTGCTGGTCGACCTGATCGAGCTCTCGCTGCAGGGCAAGCAGGCTCACTGGAACGTCGTGGGCCGCAACTTCCGCGACACGCACCTGCAGCTCGACGAGATCATCGAGGCCGCGCGCGACTTCGGCGACACCGTGGCCGAGCGCATGCGCTCGCTGCACGCCCTGCCGGACGGTCGCAGCGACCAGGTGGCGCAGACCACGACCTTGCCCGAGTTCCCGCAGGGCGAGATCGCCACGAACGAGGTGATCGACCTCATGACCGAGCGACTCGACTCGGTCGCCCAGACCTGTCGCGACGTCCACGACGACGTCGACGAAGAAGACCCCACCAGTGCTGACATCCTCCACGCGATCCTTGAACGCGTCGAGCAGCTCTCGTGGATGGTGAGCGCGGAGAACCGTACGCCTAAGCGGTGATCCAGAAGCGCTCGACGCTGCCCACCTCTCCTGCCGAGACGGTGGGCAGCGCTATTTCATCCCTGCCGGGTGACAAGGCGGGCCACCGCGTCCCGCTAGGGTCGTCGGCATGGCATCAGGCAAGCAGCAGACGGACCACTACGAGAGCACCCCGGGACACGGCGGCGTACTCAGCGGCGGCGGCAGCCCCGGACTGTGGGGAGCCCTGATCGGGCTCATCGTCTTCGCCTTCGTCGCCGTACCGATCTCCGCGGCAGTCCGGTACGCGACCCACCCGAACAGCCAGCAGCTGTTCGCCGGCCGGCTCTCGGAGGCCTCGACGGGCGGTTACGTCGCCTTCTGGTGGATCGTCGCGATCTTCCTGCTGGCGCTGCCGTTCCTGGTGGGCTGGGGTGTGGCGAAGCTCTCGGGCAAGACCCTCGGGATCATCACGGCCATCGTCGCCGTGTTCTTCATCGCCATCCTGATCATGGGCCAGCTCTTCATCTTCTGAGCACGCGGTCCGCGCGGGCGTAGAGGTTCATCGACGTCCCGCGGACGAAGCCCGCAAGGGTGAGTCCGGACGCCTCGGCCAGCTCGACCGCGAGCGACGACGGCGCCGACACCGCCGACAGGATCGGGATGCCGGCCATCACGGCCTTCTGGGCCAGCTCGAAGCTCGCGCGTCCGGAGACCTGCAGGACGGTGCCGCGCAGCGGCAGCCGGTCGGCCAGCACCGCCCAGCCGATGACCTTGTCGACCGCGTTGTGGCGCCCGACGTCTTCGCGGGCGACCAGCAGCTCGCCGGACGCCGCGTCGAACAGGGCCGCCGCGTGGAGGCCGCCGGTCTTGCCGAAGACCGCCTGCTCGGCACGCAGTCGGTCGGGCATGGCCAGCAGGTCCGCGGCAGGCAGGATCGCGGCATCCGTCGCCACGTCGTAGGTCGAGACCGTCTCCACCGCGTCGATGGACGCCTTGCCGCAGAGGCCGCATGAGCTCGTGGTGTAGAAGTTCCGGGTGAGCGACGCCTCGGGCAGCGAGACGCCCGGCGCCAGCGCGATGTCGAGCACGTTGTACGTGTTCTCGGGCGTGCCCGCGGCGGGACCGCCGGTGCCGGGACCGCCGCAGTGGATCGCCGAGCGGAACTGCTCGCCGCGCGCGATCACGCCCTCCGAGACGAGGAACCCGGCGGCGAGCTCGACGTCGTGGCCCGGGGTGCGCATCGTGATGGTGAGCGCGTGCCCGCCGACGCGGATCTCCAGCGGCTCCTCGACGGCGAGGGCATCACTGCGCCGCCGCTCGCCGGGGACTTCGCCGTCCAGGGTGATCTTGACCACCGGCCGGTTGACCGTGAGGCGGCCCACCTCAGCCGCCGATCGCGTTCATGCCCCGGGCCGGCTGCAGGAACGCGGGATCGTTGATCGCGTGCCCCGGGAGCTTGCCGGCGACGCAGGAACGCAGCATCCCGTCGATGCCCTCATCCCCCGGCGCGCCGCCGTCGGCCCGGAGGATCGGCAGCAGGTCGTACTCGGTGCTCGAGAACAAGCAGTTGCGCAGCTGGCCGTCGGCGGTGAGCCGCAGCCGGTCGCAGTCGCCGCAGAACGGCGCGGTGACCGACGCGATGACGCCGACGGTATGCGGGCCGCCGTCGAGCGTCCAGCGCGCGGCCGGGGCGCCGGCGCGGCCCGGAACCGGCTCGAGCGTCCAGCGCGCCGAGAGCGTGCGGAGGATCTCGTCCTGCGTGACCATGCGCGAGCGATCCCAGGTGTGGCCGGCGTCGAGGGGCATCTGCTCGATGAAGCGCATCTGCGCCCCGTGCGAGATCGCGAACTCGACGAGGTCCACGAGCTCATCGTCGTTGACGTCGCGCATGGCGACGGCGTTGAGCTTCAGAGGACGCAGACCGGATGCCGCGGCCGCCGCGATGCCGTCCAGCACGTCGTCGAGCCGATCGCGCCGGGTCAGGTCGCGGAAGCGCTCGCGGTTCAGCGTGTCGATCGAGATGTTGAGGCGGCGCAGGCCCGCGTCGACGAGGTCGGGCAGCACCTCACCCAACCGGATGCCGTTGGTGGTCATCGCGATGTCGACCGGCTCGCCGCTCGGGCCGGTGATCGCGGCGAGCCGGCGCACGACCTCGACGATGTCTGCCCGCAGGAGCGGCTCGCCGCCCGTGAGCCGGAACGTCGTGATGCCGTCGGCCGCCGCGACGCGGGCGATCCGCTCGATCTCGTCGAGCGTCAGGATGCTCGTCTTCGCGAGCCATTCGTTGCCCTGCTCGGGCATGCAGTACGTGCAGCGCAGCGAGCAGCGATCGGTGAGCGAGACGCGAAGGTCCCGGTGGACGCGGCCGTGGGTGTCGACGAGCGGATCGCCGAGGGCTCCTGCGGCGCGCGCGGCCGGCTGCGGCACCCGGGGCGCGATCGTGACGGGGATCGCGCTCATGCGCGCCCCGCCGATCGCTGTGCCGCCATGGTTCGAGGGTAGCCCGCGGCGGGATCGTCGAGGCCGTGGGCGATCGATCGCCGAGTTGCCGCTCGATGCCGGTTTCCGCGCCGCGTGCCGACCACGACCGGCAACTCGAGGACCGCGGTCCCGCTCCGATACGGTCGAGGCATGACCGTGACCGTGCGCGACGCCGTCCGCGAGGACGCCGGTGCGATCTCCCGCGTCCGCGTCGAGACCTGGCGTGCCGCGTACACCGGGCTGATGGCCGACGAGATCCTCGACCGGATGGACGTCGAGCGCGAGACGAAGCTGCGCCATGACCGGTGGGACGAGCTGCACGCCGACACGCGCGGTGCCGAGCTCATCGCCGAGATCGACGGCGTGCTCGCCGGCTGGGCGGCGATCGGCCCCTCGATGGACGACGACCTGCCTCACAACGGCCAGGTCTATGCGATCTACGCCCTGCCCGAGCACTGGGCGCAGGGCGTCGGGCACGCTCTGCTGGCCGCGGCCGAGGAGCGCCTGCGGCGGGTGGGCTTCACCCGCGCGCACCTCTGGGTGCTCGACCGCAACGCGCGCGCCGCGACGTTCTACGAGCGGCACGGGTGGCTCGAGGACGGCGGCACGATGACCGACGAGCGCCGGATCGACGGCGTCGGGCACGTGCTCTTCGAGCGGCGGCGCGTGCGCGATCTCAGCGACGCGCCTCCGCCGCGCTGACCTCTTCGGCGGCGTCGGCGATGCGCCGCGCCATGCCGGCGAAGATGAAGCCGTGGAACGGCAGGACCGCCAGCCAATAGAGCCGGCCGGCCAGGCCGAGCGGGAAGAACACGGCACGCTGGTCGTACCGCGAGCCCTCGGCATCCGCCGTCGCGCGAAGCTCGAGCCACGCGAGGCCCGGGACCTTCATCTCGGCGCGCAGTCGCAGGAACGATCCGCGCTCGATCGCCTCGACCCGCCAGAAGTCGAGCGCGTCGCCGACTCCGAGTCGTGCCTTGGAGCGTCGTCCACGCGCCAGTCCGATCCCGCCGACGAGGCGATCCATCCAGCCGCGGATAGCCCAGAGCACCGGCGATGAATACCAGCCGTTCTCTCCGCCGATGCCTTCGATGACGCGCCACAGCGCTTCGGGCGGCGCGGACGTCCGCGCGGTGCGCGAGTCGGTGAACACGACCCGGCCCGCCCAGTCCGGATCGCCCGGCAGCGGGTCGCTCGGCACCCCGAGCACCTCGGAGTCCTGCCAGCTCGTCTCGATGCTGTCGCCCTCCACCCGGCCGAGCGCCAGGCGCACGGCCGCGCGGTACCCGGTCAGCCCGTCGGCGGGCGGCGGGACGAGCCCGTCGATCTCGTGGTCCTTCATGACGCACTCGTTCTGGAGCGACTCGACGAGAGGGCGCGCGATCGCGGCCGGGATCGGCGTGACGAGGTTCACCCAGAGCGAGGCGAGGCGCGGCGTGAGCACCGGCAGCGCGGCGATCGGGCGCTGGCGCAGCCCGGCCTCGAGCGCGTAGCCGTTCATCATCTGGCCGTAGCGCAGCACGTCGGGACCGCCGATGTCGACCGCGCGGTTCACATCGGCGGGCACGCGGGCCGCCCCGAGCAGATAGTGGAGCACGTCGCGCACGGCGATCGGCTGGATGCGGTTGCGCACCCATTTCGGAGCCGGCATGTACGGCAGGACCTCGGTCAGGTGGCGCACCATCTCGAACGACGCGGACCCCGAGCCGATCACCACGCCGGCCTGGAGCACGAGGGTGGGGACGCCGCTCGCGAGGAAGATCTCGCCCACCTCGACGCGCGAGCGCAGGTGCGGCGACAGTTCGACGCCCTCGGGGTGGAGCCCGCCGAGGTACACCAGTCGCCCGACCCCCGCGGCAGCCGCTGCCTGGGCCACGGTTTCGGCGGCACGGCGGTCGGCGTCGGCGAAGCCCTTCCCTGCCGACATCGAATGGACGAGGTAATAGAGCACGTCGACGCCCTCGGTCGCGCGGGCCGTGGCCGCGGCATCCGCTGCATCGCCCGTGACGACCTCGACGAGGCTCCCCCAGGCCGCCGAGTCCACGCGCGAAGCATCCCGCGCCAGCACCCGCACGTCGTAGCCCGCGGCGAGCAGCCGGGGCACCAGACGACCGCCGATGTACCCGGTGGCGCCGATGACGAGCGCCCGCGGCGCGGTTCCGTCCGGGCGGGGAAGCGCCGCCAGCTCCGGCTCACGACCGGTCGGCGCGGAGAGGTCGTCCATGTCGGCAGGCTACGCCCGTCTCGGGCCACCGAGGGCCGGATCGGGTTGCCCGAGACCTCAGGCCAGCGGCATCCCGAACGCCTGCACGCCCTCATGCGACGGCAGCGGGGCGAACCCGAGCCGCGGGTAGAACGCGATCGCACCGGTGTTGCCGCTGGAGGCCGCCAGGTGCAGCCCCGACACGCCTCGCTCGCGCAGCGCCTCGGCCAGCGTCTCGATGAGGCGCCGGCCCCAGCCCTGGCCCTGCGCCTCCGGCAGCAGATCGATGTGCAGGTGCGCGGGGTAGGTATCGCCGTAGGGCTCGGCCCCGGCGCGACGACCGTAGGCGTAGATCAGGATGCCGTCCTGCCGGGTGCGCTCGGCATCCGGCAGCGGCCAGCGCTCGACGTGGCGCGGCCACCACTCCGAGCGGAACCACTCCTCGAACTCGCGGGTGTCGGGAGCACCTACGACGTAGCCCACGACGCGGCCGTCGTCGGCCTCCACGACGAAGGCCAGGTCGGGGTGCCGGGCGACATAGGGCAGGACGAAGATCTCGGCCCAGAGGTCGTCGTCCTCGAGCGCGCCGGTGGCGTCTGCTCCGTCATCCGCGGTCTTCAGGCAGATGTCGGCGAGCGCCGGCTCATCGCCGGGGCGGAAGGGGCGGATGCGAGGCATCGACCGAGCCTAGGGCACCCCGGCCTCGTGTTGGCGGCGAGCGTCTCGGCTGGGATCCTCGTATCGGGCGCGGATCGCCCCCGGCCTTCGCCGACGAAAGGACACACCCCCATGGGTTCACGACACGCCCTGATCGTTCGAGGAGGGTGGGAGGGGCACCACCCGGTCGAGAGCACCGAGCTGTTCATCCCGTTCCTCGAGACCAACGGCTATGAGGTCCGGATCGAGTCGTCCCCGGACGTGTACGCCGACGATGCGGCCATGACCCAGACGGATCTCATCGTCCAGTCGATGACGATGGGCGACATCTCGAACGAGGCACTCGCCGGGCTGCGGACTGCGGTCCAAAGCGGCGTCGGGCTCGTCGGGTGGCACGGAGGCATCGCCGACTCCTACCGCAGCTCGTCGGACTACCTTCACCTCATCGGCGGCCAGTTCGCCTCGCATCCCTCGCGCGACCCCGCCATCGTGTCCGACGAGGACAAGCACACCCTCACCTACGCGGTGGGGATGACCGCGCTCGGCCGTGAGCACGAGATCACCGCGGGACTCGAGGACTTCGAGCTCCACACCGAGCAGTACTGGGTGCTCCACGACGACCTCAACGACGTCCTCGCGACCACGACCCATCCGGCTCCGTCATGGCACCCGTGGCACCGCGAAGTGACATCGCCCGCAGTGTGGACCCGTCGCTGGGGCCTGGGCCGGATCGTCGTCTGCACCCCGGGGCACACGCCCGACATCCTGCGGCACCCGAGCGTGCGCACCATCATCGAGAGGGGAATGCTGTGGGCAACCCGCACCGCATCGGAGTGATCGGGCTCGGCGTCATCTCGGGCGCCTATCTCGAGACACTCCGCGACAGCGGCTCGATCCGGATCACGGCGGTCGCCGACCTGGACCGCTCCCGGGCGGACGCCGTCGCCGCGACACTTCCGGGCACCGCAGCGATGAGCGTGGCGGAGCTGCTCGGCAGCGACACGGTCGACACGGTGCTCAACCTGACCATTCCGGCCGCTCACGCCGAGATCGCCCTCGCCGCGATCGCGCAGGGCAAGAACGTCTACGGCGAGAAGCCCATCGCCACCTCCATCTCCGACGCACAATCGATCATGCGCGCGGCTGCGCATGCCGGCGTGCGGATCGGCTCGGCCCCCGACACGGTCCTGGGCACGGGAACCCAGACCGCTCGCTCCGCCGTGGCGGCCGGCCTCATCGGCCGCCCCCTGGCCGCCACCGCCACGATGGTCACACCGGGACACGAGCGCTGGCATCCCCATCCGGACTTCTACTACCAGCCGGGCGGCGGTCCGATGCTCGACATGGGCCCGTACTACATCTCCGCCCTCATCCACGTCCTGGGGCCGGTGCGCTCCGTCATCGGTTCCGCCAGCCGCCTGCGACCGCAACGCACCATCACGAACGGCCCGCGCTCGGGCGAGCAGATCGTCGTCGAGGTCGAGACCCACGTGACCGGCGTGCTCGAGCACGAGAGCGGAGCTCTGACGACCATCACGACGAGCTTCGACGGCAACGCGACCACCGCGTCGCCGATCGAGATCCACGGCGAGCTCGGTTCGCTCACGGCGCCCGACCCGAACCAGTTCGCCGGCGAAGTCCGGCTCGCGCGCAACGGCGACAAGGAGTGGGAGACCGTTCCGATCTCTGCCGGGTACGTCGATGGCGCGCGAGGAGCGGGACTGCTCGACTTCGTCGCCGCGACCGCGGAGCGGCCGTCCCGCGCGGGCGGCGACATCGCGCTGCACGCGTTCGACGTGATGGACACCCTCCTCGAGTCGGCGCGCACCGGACTGCGGCTTCCGGTCCGCACGACCGTCGAGCGACCCTCGCTCGTCCCGCTGACCGACAGGGCGGACTGGCTCGGCTGAGTGCCCTCAGCCGGGGCCGGGACCGGCCGAGCCCGCCGCGTCCGCGATCGCAACCAGGCGCACATCGGCGGGATCGACCCGAAGGCGCACCGGCACGCCCGGCGCCAGCGCGAGCTCGGCGACGCGGTCCGCGGAGACGTCGACGGCCACGTCGGGGTCGGCGGTGCGCACCCTCACCCCCGCGGGCGTCTGCTCGAGCCGGGTGACGCGCGCGAGCCACTCCCCGGCGGCATCGGGAGGCGAGAGCCGGAGCGCACCGGTCCAGGTCTCGGCCTCGGCCCGGTCGAGTCGCACGGCCGAGGGGCGGAACACGGCTGCCGTCTCGACGGGCGAACCCTGATCGGATGCCGCGTCCCCGCCGGCTGGCGGGATCCGGAGCGTCATTCCTCCCCTCGTCCAGCGGCCGGCCCGCGCGGTTCCCTCCACGCGGTTGAGGCCGGCGACGGCGGCGACGAAGCGGGTGGCAGGACCACCGAGCACATCGCGCACGCCGCCGGTCTGCGTCACCCGCCCGCCCTCGAGCACGACGAGCCGCTGCGCGAGCGAGACGGCGTCGACCGCATCGTGGGTCGCGACGATCGCCGTGGTGTGGGTGACGGCGAGCTGGTCGTGCAGCAGAGCGCGGATGTCGCCGGCGGTCTCGGGGTCGAGCGAGGCCAGCGGCTCGTCGAGCAGCAGCACCGCCGGCGAAGTCGCCAAGGCACGCGCGAGAGCGACCCGCTGCTGCTGCCCGCCCGAGAGCTCGGCGGGCCGCCGCGCCCCCATGCCGTCCAGCCCGACCCGCCACAGCCAGTCATCGGCCTCGGCGAGCGCCGCGGTCTTGCCCGCCCCTCGCGCGCGCAGCCCGAACGCGATGTTGGCATGCGCCGACAGGTGCGGGAAGAGGCGCGGGTCCTGCCCGAGCAGCACGATGCCCCGCGCGGAAGGCGCGATGCGCACGCGCGGTCGCGGTGCCTCGTCGAGGACGGAGTCGCCGAGGCTCACCTTCCCCTCGTCGAGACCGACCAGGCCGGCGAGCACTCCGAGCAGAGTGGACTTGCCTGCACCGCTCGGCCCCATCACGGCGATGACCTCGCCCGGCTTGACGGCGAGCTCGGCTTCCAGCCGGAAGCCGGGGCGGTCGACCACAACCCGCGCCTCGAGAACGCGCGTCATCGCTGCGCCTCCGGACGCCAGGCGCGCACGAGGAGCAGCACGGCGATCGCGGTCACGAGCAGCAGCAGCGACAGCGCGACGGCCGTGCCCTGTCCGACCCCGGCGCCGTTGAACGCGGTGTAGATGGCGAGCGGCATGGTCTGCGTGACGCCGGGCGCATTCCCGGCGAACAGCGCCGTCGCGCCGAACTCGCCGATCGCCCGCGCGAAGCACAGGACCACGCCCGCGACGAGGCCCGGCATGGCGAGCGGCAGCGTCACGGTGCCGAGGATGCGCCAGCGCCCCGCGCCGAGGGCCGCGGCCGTCTGCTCGTAGCCGGTGCCGGTCGAGCGCAGCGACCCCTCGAGCGCGAGCACGAGGAAGGGCAGCGCGACGAAGGTCTGCGCGATGACCACGGCGGTGGTGGTGAACGGGATCCGGATGCCCCATTCCGCCAGCGCCTCGCCGAGCCAGCCGGTCCGGCCGAAGAGGAACAGCATCGCGACGCCGCCGACCATCGGCGGGAGGACCAGCGGCACCGTCACGACCGCCCGCAGCACCGCCGCGGTGCGCGCGCCGCTGCGGGCGATGACGAGGGCGAGCGGAACCCCGAGCACGACGCACACCGCGGTGGCGGTGAGTCCCGTCGCCAGCGAGAGCCACAGCGCCGAGAGGGCCTCAGGCGCCGTGACGTCCGTCCACACGGTGGACCAGTCGACCCTCAGCACCAGGGCGATGAGCGGCAGAGTGAGCAGCGCCAGCCCGACGATCGCGGGCAGCGCGAGGATGCGCGGCACGAAGCCGACTCTGTCGCGGGCGTGGGTCACGGCGCCCCGAATCCGAAGTCGTCGAGCACGGCGCGGCCCGCCTCCGAGAGCACGAACGCCACGAAGGCGTCCGCGGCTTCGGGATTGGCGGCCTCGCCGAGTGCCGCGATCGGATAGCGGTTGACCACGCGATCGGCCCCCGCCGGAACGATGGCCCGGACGTCGTCGCGACCGCGCACGTCGGTGGCGTAGACGAGCCCGGCGTCGGCTTCGCCCGCCGCGACCTTGGTCAGCACGGCGGTCACGTTCTGCTCCAGGCTCGCCGGCTCGACCGCCACACCGGCAGCATCGAGGAGCGTTCCGGATGCCGCGCCGCACGGCACGGCCGGAGCGCACAGCACGACGGTCAGACTCGGGTCGGCGAGGTCGTCGAGCGTCTCGATCGTTCCTCCGCCCGTCGCGGGCACGACGATCACGAGGGTGTTCGTGGCGAACACCTCGGCCGGCGCGGCGAGACCCGCCGCCACGACCGCATCCATGGTCTGCTCGTCGGCGGAGGCGAACACGTCCGCCGGCGCCCCTTCGATCAGCTGGGTCGCCAGCGTGCTGGAGCCGTCGTACGAGATCGGACGCACGTCCACGGAGGGATGCCGCTGCTCGAACTCGACCGCGAGCTCGTCGAACGCTCCGCGCAGTGAGGCCGCAGCGAAGACGGTCAGGGGTCCGCTCGGGTCGGCGGCGGTCCCCGACCTCGCGGCAACCCCTCCGGCAGCGCAGCCCGCGATCAGCGGCAGCACGAGCGATGCCGTGAGGACGGCGCGCGTGCGGCGCCCGGGAACGCGGGGACGCGGCATCCTCAGCCCTTCGGCGTTTCGATGATGACGTTGGTCGCCTTGACGACCGCCGCCGCGAGAGACCCCACCTCGAGGCCGAGTTCGTCCACGGCCTCGGCGGACAGCAGCGAGACGACCCGGTGGGGCCCCGCCTGGATGTCGACCTGCGCCATGAGTCCGTCGCGCTGCACGCGGGTGACGAGTCCGACGAAGCGGTTGCGCGCGCTCGAGAGCACGTCGGGCGCTGCCGCGGCGGATGCCGCCAGCTCGACCGCCCGTGCCGCGAGCGCGGCGCCCGGGATCATCACCGGCGACTCACCGGTGGTCTCGAGGGCGCTCGCATCGATCCAGCGACGCACGGTGTCGTCGCTCACCCCGAGCAGGCGGGCGGCTTCGGAAACCTTGTAGGCGGGCATAGTGGCACGCTAGCACCCGCGTCAGCGGAGATTCCAGTGCTCATCAGCCGCATCTGCGTCTGCTTCCGGCCGTGTCGCGAGCCCGGCCGCCCGTGCTCTCGCGCGGATACCCTGGAGCCATGCCCTTTCCCCCGCTCGTCGCGCCCGTCGAAACCCTCGACGACGCCGAGCGCACGCGGACGGCGCGGCACGTCGCCCTCGCGGGATTCGGCGACATCGCGCAGCGCCGGCTGGCGGCCGCGCACGTGGCGGTCGTCGGCGCGGGAGGCCTCGGGTCCCCGACGGTCCTCGCTCTCGCGGCAGCGGGCGTCGGAACGCTCACGGTCATCGACGACGACGAGGTCGAGGCATCCAATCTGCAGCGCCAGGTGATGCACCGCGTGGCCGATGTGGGGCGACCCAAGGTCGACTCCGCCGTACGCGTCGCGGGCGACCTGTCCCCCGGGACCGTCGTGCGTCCGGTGGCCGTGCGGCTGACCCCCGACAACGCCGCCGAGCTCCTGGCGGGCGCGCACGTCGTCGTGGACGGCACCGACACCTTCGAGACCCGGGATGCCGTGGCCGCCGCCTGCGAGCAGCTCGGGGTGCCTCTCGTATGGGGGGTCGTGCAGGAGTTCCACGCACAGGCGACGGTGTTCTGGTCGGCGCCGCCCGCGGGAATCGCGCCAGTGCGGCTGAGCGATCTGTATCCGACGTCGACGGTCGGGGACGTGCCCACCTGCGCGCAGGTCGGCGTGCTCGGCTCGCTGTGCCTGCAGGTCGGCGCGCTGCTCGCGACCGAGGCCGTCAAGCTCATCACCGGCGTCGGTGAGCCGCTGCTCGGCCGCGTCGTCGTGATCGACGCGCTGCGCGGACGCACCGACGAGGTCCCGCTGCGACCCGCGACGGCGCCTGCGCCCGCGGTGCGCGTGTCGGCCCCGCCCGCTGCCGCAGACGTTCCGCATCTGGACGCCGACGCGACCCGGGCTGCGCTGGCCGGCGGAGCGACCCTGATCGACGTCCGCGAGCCGCATGAGACCGCTCGAGGGGTGATCCCCGGCGCTGTCGAGCTGCCGCTCGGACGGCTGCTCGCCGAGCCTGCACTGGCCGGCGCCGGTCCCGTCATCGTGGTCTGCCAGGTGGGGGTGCGAGCGGACCGCGCGGCACGCGCCCTGCGCGCGGCCGGCGTCGACGCCGCCGTGCTCGCGGGCGGTATGGACGCGTGGACGGCGGAGTCCGCGGCCCGGGTGGACGCGTGAGCGGCGACGGCCTCATCGAGATCGCCGAGCACCTGGCTGTCGTGCTGCGTGCCGTCACCGAGCTCGAGTCGGCGACCGTGCCGGTCGCGGCGGCGCGCGGACGCACGCTGCGCGAGCCGGTGCGGGCCGCGGTCGACATCCCGGTCTTCGACAATTCCGCGATGGACGGGTTCGCGGTGCGCCTCGAGGACGTGGCGGATGCCTCTGCCGCCGCCCCGGCGACGCTCCGGGTCGTCGCCGATCTGCCCGCGGGAACCGGCGACGATCCGCCACTCGCCGCAGGCGAGGCGGCGCGAATCATGACCGGCGCGCCGGTGCCGACCGATGCGACCGCGATCGTGCCGTTCGAGGACACCGCGGGCGGCCTCGACGACTCACTGGACCGCATCGCGGTGCTCCGCGCGCCGCGCGGACCCGGAGCGCACGTCCGCCGCCGTGGCGAGGATGCGCGCACCGGCGACGAGCTGCTGCCCGCCGGCGTGGTGCTGGGCTCGTGGCAGCTGGCCGCCGCAGCGGCCGCCGGAGTCGCGGAGGTGACCGTCAGCCGGATGCCGAGGGTCGCGGTCGTCTCGACCGGCTCGGAGCTGGTGGCACCGGGCACTCCCCTCGAGCACGGCCAGATCCCCGAGTCCAACAGCGAGCTCCTGGCAGGGCTGGTGGCGGACGCCGGAGGCGAGGTGGTGCTTCGAGTGAGCGTGCCCGATGCCGGCGACGGACCACGCGAGGCCATCGCCGCGGCCGAGCTGCTCGGTGCCGACGTCGTCGTGTTCTCGGGCGGAGTGAGCGCCGGGGCGTACGAGGTCGTCAAGAACACCCTCGGCGACGCGATGGCCTTCACGAAGGTCCGCATGCAGCCGGGCAAGCCGCAGGGCTTCGGCCGATCTCCCGCTGGCACCTTGCTGTTCGGCCTGCCCGGCAATCCCGTCAGCGCCGCCGTCTCGTTCGAGGCCTTCGTGCGCCCGGCTCTGCTGCGCATGCAGGGGCGCGCGAGCATCGACCGGCCCGCGATCGTCCTGCCCGCAGCCGCGGGGTGGCGGACACCGCCGGGGCGGACGCAGTACCTGCCGATCGTCATCGACCGGTCCGACCCGGCGCGCTGGACCGTGGTGCCCGCGACCCGCGGCGGCTCCCACCTCGCCGGCGGCCTCGGGCGTGCGGAGGCCTATGCCGTCGTCCCCGCCGCCGTCGAGACGGTCGAGCCGGGCGATCTCGTCGATGTCATGCTGATCTCATGAGCTTCACCCACCTCGACGACGCCGGTCACGCTCGTATGGTCGACGTGACCGACAAGCAGCCCACCGTCCGGTCGGCGACCGCCCGCGGCTTCGTGCGGTGCTCGGTTGAAGTGGTCGCCGCACTGCGCGACGGCACCACGCCGAAGGGCGATGTGATCGCGGTTGCCCGCATCGCCGGGATTCAGGCCGCGAAGCGCACCCCCGAGCTGCTGCCCCTGGCCCACGTCATCGGCGTGCACGGCGCCGTTGTCGACCTCGCGATCGAGGACGACGGTGTCGCCGTCGAGGCGACCGTCCGCACCGCCGACCGCACCGGCGTCGAGATGGAGGCGCTGACCGCCGTGGCCGTCGCCGGCCTCGCGATCGTCGACATGGTGAAGGGCCTCGACAAGGCGACCTCCATCGAGAACGTCCGGATCATCGCCAAGACCGGTGGCAAGAGCGGTGACTGGCACCGTCCCGACGAGGACTGAACCCGGGCCATGACCGGACTCCGCTCCTCGCACTCCGCCCCGGCCGGCACGCTGGGCGCGATCCTGCTCGCCGGCGGCCGCGCGACCCGTGTGGACGGCGCGGCCAAGCCGCTGTTCGAGGTCGGCGGGCGCACGCTCCTCGACGCCGCGGTGGGCGCGGCATCCGAAGCGGGCGCACATCCGATCACCGTCGTCGGTCCACCCGCCGAGCACGTCGCGGACGTCACCTGGGTGCGCGAGGATCCGCCGTTCGGAGGTCCCGCGGCCGCCGTCGTGGCGGCGCTGCAGGACGAGGTCAGCGCGGGGACGCCCGACCCCGAATGGACGCTGCTGCTGGCCTGCGATCTCCCTGCCGCCGGCGCGGCGGTGCGCCGACTGCTGGCCGATATCGTGCTCCTCCCCTCCGACGCCGACGGTCTGTGCCTCGGCGACGCCTCGAGCAGGCCGCAATGGCTCACCGGCGTGTACCGCACGCGGGCGCTGCGGGCCGCGGCATCCGCTCTCCCCGACCGGGGTCGCGACGCCCCGGTGCGCGCACTGCTCGCCGATCTCGCGATCACGGTGATCGCCGCACCCGACGACCTCACCCGAGACGTCGACACATGGCAGGATCTGGAACAGGCCCGCGCCCGCGCCGCCGGCGAGACAGAGGAGCAGTCATGAGCGAGCAGTCACGCACACTTCCTCCGGAGGCCCTCGACGCCTGGGCGGCCACGCTCCGGCAGCGGTTCGATCTCGCGGAGGACGACGTCCCCGTGGCCGCCGTCCTCGACGCCACCCGCGACGTCGCGAACGGCGTCGCGCGCCCGGCCGCGCCGCTCGGCGCCTTCGTCGCAGGACTCGTCGCCGGCCGCGCCGGCACCGACCCCGCCGCCATCACCGAGGCCCTCGAGGCCGTCGCCGCCCTCGCCGCCGCCTGGGAGGACTAGTGCCGGTCGTCCGCTACTTCGCCGCGGCCCAGGAGGCCGCGGGCCGCGACACCGAGCGGCGCATTGAGACCACGCTCGGCGATCTTCGCCGCGCCGTCAGCGCCGAGCACTCCGGCCTCGGCCCGATCCTGCCCAGGTGCGCGGTGCTCGTCGGGGGCGCGCGCGTCGACGACGCCACGGTGCTCGGCGAGGACGACCTCGTCGACGTGCTGCCGCCCTTCGCCGGCGGCTAAGGCCGGCTCAGCCGCCGAGGCCCAGCCAGGTGGACGTGCCTCGGCGGCTAAGGCCGGCTCAGCCGCCGAGGCCCAGCCAGGTGGACGTGCCGTCGGCCTCGATCTGACGCTTCCACACGGGGAGCTCGGTCTTGATGGTCTCGATCACGGCCCGGCAGACCTCGAAGGCCACGGCCCGGTGTGCGGAGGCGACGGCGATCACCACGGCCGCGTCGCCGACGCCGAGCCGGCCGACGCGGTGAGACACCGCGACGATGGCGCCGGTGTCGCCGGCCGCGGCTTCGGCGATGCGACGCAGGGCGGCTTCGGCGTCGGGATGCGCGGAGTACTCGAGCGCGACGACGCGGGTCGCGGCATCCGGATCATGGTCACGGACGCGGCCGACGAACGTCGTCACGGCGCCGGCGGAGGCGTCGTCGACGGCCGCCAGATGCGCGTCCAGCGACAGGGGCTCAGCGCTGATGGCGGCCAGGCGCACGGCCGGCATCAGTGGTCCGCCCCGCCGAGCTGATCCAGCACGTGGCCCGCGACCGAGACGATGACGGGCATACCGGAGGCCACGGCCTTCGGCGAACCCGGAAGGTTCACGACGAGCACGCCGTGCGGGTCGACGACGCCCGCGACGCCCCGCGTGAGCATCGCGGCGGGCTTCTCTGCGACGCCGCGACGGCGGAGCTCCTCAGCGATGCCGGCGATCTCGCGGGTGATGACGCGCAGGGTTCCCTCGGGCGTCTGGTCGCGCGGCGCGACACCGGTGCCGCCCGTGGTGACGATGAGCTTCACACCGGCGAC
Source organism: Microbacterium sp. Root166 (assembly GCF_001427145.1). GTDB lineage: Bacteria > Actinomycetota > Actinomycetes > Actinomycetales > Microbacteriaceae > Microbacterium. The sequence goes on along the minus strand of NZ_LMGL01000003.1, from coordinate 96,712 downwards.
GATCTCGGCCTGCAGCGCCCGCTCGACGCTGTCGGCGCCGTCGGGCACCACGACCGGGTCGGCGCAGTCGAAGCCGGCCGTGCGCAGCGCGTCGACGGCGATGGCGCCGCTGGCGTCGGCGCGCTCGCCCGCGGACGAGCGGTCGGAGACCGTGATGACGGCGGCGCGGGTCATGCGTCCAGCCTAGACACGGCGCCAGGCGAGGGATGCCGCCGCCGCTCGAGGCGCACGACCACCGACTTCGAGGTCGGCGTGCCACTGACGTCGGCGACCGAGTCCAGCGGCACGAGCACGTTGGTCTCGGGGTAGTACGCGGCGGCGTTCCCCCGCGGGGTCGGGTAGGCGACGATGCGGAACTCCTCGGCCCGCCGCTCCTGCACCCCGTCCGGGCCGGCCCACTCCGACACCAGGTCGACGATCTCGCCGTCCTCGAACCCGAGCGCCGTGATGTCGGCGGCGTTCACCATCACCACGCGGCGCCCGCCGTGGATCCCGCGATAGCGGTCGTCCTTGCCGTAGATCGTGGTGTTGTACTGGTCGTGCGAGCGCAGCGTCTGCAGCAGCAGGCGTCCGGCCGGGATGCGCGGGTACTCGAGCTCGTTCACGGTGAACCGGGCCTTGCCGTCGACGGTGGCGAAGCGGCGCTCGTCGCGCGGGCCGTTGGGCAGCCGGAGGGTGCCGCCCTTGTCGACGCGCCGCTCGAAGTCGTCGAAGCCCGGGACCACCGCCTCGATGTGCGAGCGGATGAGCGCGTAGTCGGCCTCGAGCGCGGCCCAGTCCGCGCGCGGAGCATTGGGTCGCGCGAGCTCGGCAGGTCCGGATGCGGATGCCGCGGCACCCGCTTCTGCGAACAGCAGGCCGCACAGCCGCGCCACGATCGCGACCTCGCTGAGGAGGTCGTCCGACGGCGGCGCGAGGCGGCCGCGCGAGGAGTGCACGGCGCCCATCGAGTCCTCGACGGTGACCCGCTGCTCCCGGCCGCCGCGGCGGTCGCGGTCGGTGCGGCCGAGCGTCGGCAGGATGATCGCGCGCCTCCCGGTGACCACGTGCGAGCGGTTGAGCTTGGTCGACACCTGCACGCTCAGGTCGATGCGTGCGATGGCCGCCTCGACGACGGCGGTGTCGGGAGTCGCCGAGACGAAGTTGCCGCCCATGCCCATGAAGAACCGCACGCGGCCGTCGCGCATGGCGCGGATCGACTGCACGGTGTCGAAGCCGTGCTCACGGGGCGGCGCGAAGGCGAACTCGGCCTCGAGCGCATCGAGGAAAGCCGTCGAGGGCTTCTCGTAGATGCCGACGGTGCGGTCGCCTTGCACGTTGGAGTGACCGCGCACCGGGCAGACCCCGGCGCCGGCGCGGCCGATGTTGCCCTGCAGCAGAAGCACGTTCACGACGTCGCGCAGCATCGGCACCGAGTGCTTGTGCTGGGTGAGGCCCATCGCCCAGCACACGATGGTCGCGCGCGACCTCTTCACGGCATCGCCGACCTGGCGCAGCCGGGCTTCGGGGATTCCGGTGGCTTCGACGAGGTCGGCCCATTCGGCATCCGACATCGCCTGACGGTAGGCCTCGAAGCCGCTGGTGTGCTCGGCGATGAAGGCGTGGTCGAGGACGCCGCCCTCCCGGGCTTCGGCCTCGAGCAGGTGCTTGCCGATCGCCTGGAACAGCGCCTGGTCGCCGCCGAGGCGGATCTGCACGAACTGGTCGGCGAGCTTGGTGCCGCCGAGCGCCATGCCGCGGACGGTCTGCGGGTTCTCGAAGCGGATGAGCCCGGCCTCGGGCAGCGGGTTCACCGCGATGATGGTCGCGCCGCGCGACTTCGCCTTCTCGAGTGCGGAGAGCATGCGCGGGTGGTTCGTGCCCGGGTTCTGCCCCGCGACGATGAGCAGGTCGGCGTCGTGGATGTCGTCGATCGAGACGGTGCCCTTGCCGATGCCGATGGTCTCGGTGAGCGCCGATCCCGAGGACTCGTGGCACATGTTCGAGCAGTCCGGCAGGTTGTTGGTGCCGAGGCCTCGCACCAGCAGCTGGTAGAGGAATGCGGCCTCATTGGAGGTGCGGCCCGAGGTGTAGAAGACCGCCTCGTCCGGGTCGTCGAGTGCGGCGAGCGCGGCCGCGATCTCGGCGAGCGCGTCGTCCCACGAGATGGGCCGGTAGTGGGTGGCGCCCTCGTCGAGCACGACGGGCTGCGTCAGCCGGCCCTGCTGGCCGAGCCACCAGTCATCGTGCCCGCGCAGCTCGTCGATCGAGTGCGCGGCGAAGAACTCCGGGCCGATCCGGCGCTGCGTGGCCTCTTCGGCGACCGCCTTCGCGCCGTTCTCGCAGAACTCGGCGACGTGCCGCTTGTCCTCCTCGGGCCACGCGCAGCCCGGGCAGTCGAAGCCGTCCTTCTGGTTCACGCGCAGCAGCGTCTGCACCGAGCGGCCGACGCCCATCTGCTGCTGCGAGATCTGCAGCGCGTGCAGCACGGCGGGCACGCCGACCGCCGTCTTCTTCGGCTTCGTGACGCGGACCTGCGTCTCGTCGATGTCGGCTTTCGGGGGCTTCGTCGCCATTCCTCCAGGCTAGGCGGTGCCCGGGCGGTCAGCGCCGGCCGGTGCCGAACATCCCGCGGATCACTCCGCCGAGGATCGTCTGCGTCGCCTTCGACCCGAGGATCTGCTCGATCGGCGACTTCTGCGTGCTCCGCGACGTGCGAGTCGTGCCCTGCGTCTTCTTCAGCAGGCGGTCGTACTCCTGCTGCGCCTTCTTCTCGGCGGCGGCCTGGGCCTTGTCGATCGCGGCCTGCTGCTTGGCGAACTCGGCGTCCGTCTTGGCCTTGGCCAGCGCGGCCTCCTCGGCCGCGGCGGCGTCGTCGGCGGCCTTCATCTTCGCGGTCAGGATCTCGCGCGCGGACTCGCGGTCGATGGCCGTGCCGTACTTGGCCAGCAGCGGGGACGCCTTCACCGCCGCCTCGATCTGAGGGTCGGGTGTCGGAGACATGAGTCCCTGCGGCGCGCGCAGCCGGGTCCAGGCGACCGGGGTCGGCGCGCCCTTCTCGCTCATGACCGTCACGATCGCCTCGCCGGTGCCGAGCTCCTGCAGCACGCGCTCGAGGTCGTAGCCGGACTTCGGGTAGGTGCCGACGGTCGCGCGGAGCGCCTTCGCATCGTCGGGCGTGAACGCGCGGAGCGCGTGCTGCACCCGCGAACCGAGCTGCGCGAGCACGTCGGAGGGCACGTCCTTCGGCGTCTGCGTCACGAAGAAGACGCCGACGCCCTTCGAGCGGATGAGGCGGACCGTCTGCACGATCGCGCTCAGGAAGTCCTTCGACGCGTCCTTGAACAGCAGGTGGGCCTCGTCGAAGAAGAACACGAGCTTCGGTTTGTCGGCGTCGCCGACCTCGGGCAGCACCTCGAACAGCTCGGCCAGGAGGTACATGAGGAACGTCGAGAACAGCGCCGGCTTGTCGATGACGCCGGGCACCTCGAGCAGGCTGATGATGCCGCGGCCGTCCGGCGCGAGGCGCAGGAAGTCCGAGACCTCGAACTCGGGCTCGCCGAAGAAGACGTCGGCGCCCTCGTCGGCGAACGTGATCAGCTCGCGCAGGATCACCCCGGCCGTCGCCGCCGACAGTCCGCCGAGCTCCTTGAGCTCGGCCTTGCCCTCGTCGCCGGTGAGGTACGTCAGCACGGCGCGGAGGTCGGCCAGGTCGACGAGCGCCAGGCCCTGCTGGTCGGCGTAGTGGAACACGAGCCCGAGGCTCGACTCCTGCGTCTCGTTGAGCCCCAGGACCTTGCTCAGCAGCAGCGGTCCGAAGCCCGAGACGGTCGCCCGGACGGGCACGCCCTTGCCGATCCCGCCGAGCGCGAAGTACTCGGTGACGGATGCCTCGGCCTTCCAGTCCTGCCCGATCCCGGTGGTGCGGGCCAGCAGCTTCTCGCTGGACTCGCCCGGTGTCGCGACGCCCGACAGGTCTCCCTTGATGTCGGCGGCGAACACCGGAACGCCCTTGGCGGCGAGCTGCTCGGCGAGGCCCTGGAGCGTGCGGGTCTTGCCCGTGCCGGTCGCGCCCGCAACGAGTCCGTGCCGGTTCATCATCGCGAGCGGGATCCGGATCTGCGCCGCGGGCACGGGATCGCCGTTGACGAGCGCGCCGAGGTCGAGGGTCGTCGACTCGAACGCGTACCCGGTGGTGATCTTGTCGATGTCTTCTTGAGCGAGCGGGCCGGCGGGCGTCTGCGAAGGCGCGGGCTGGGCGATCGGCTCCTGCACCGCCTCGGTCTCCTGCGGCTCTACCGCGGAGGTTCCTTCGCCGGCAGCTCCACCGGCTCGGGCCTTCGCCGCCTCAGCCTCGGCTGCCGCGAGCGCAGCGCGAGCCTGCGCCGCTCGGGACTGGGCCTCGGCGGCTTCGGCTTCGGCCCTGAGCCGCGCCAGTTCGGCCTCGGCGACGGTCGGATCAGGTGTCTCGGGCGCGGTCATGCGCTCAGCCTAGCGACGCCCTCCTGGCGGCGAGGGATGCGTTCTCCCGGGCCATCGGCACGGCGAACACCGCCGCGACGACGAGGGCGGCCCCCGCTCCGACCATGGCCCCGCCGACGGTGTCGCTGACCCAGTGGGCGTTGACGAGCGTGCGGCTGATGGCCATCAGCACCACCCACGCGATGCCCGCGATCCACACCCAGACCTTCGGGAACAGGATGATCGCCGTGACGGCCAGGGTGGCGGCATTGGCGACGTGCCCCGACGGAAAGGAGCCGTAGTCGGTGACGACGATGATCTCTTCCGGCCTCACGCGCCCGAACAGGTGCTTGAGCACCTGCACGCAGCCTGCCGAGACCGCGGCCGCGGTCACGAAGAACGCGGCGGCCCACGGACGCCTCAGCAGCACCAGGCCGACGGCTCCGGCGATGGGAACGGCGAGCACGCCGAACCAGCCGCCGCCGAGCCAGTTCATGATCTGTGCGAACACGATCAGCCCGGGGCCCGCGAACTCGAGGATGATCCGGTTCCACCACAGATCGATCGTGAACGGCTCGTCCGCTCGGGATGCGATCCACATCCCGAAGCCGACCGAGAGCGCCAGCAGCACCAACCCCGCGAGAAGATAGACCAGCGCGGGGCGAGAACCTGTCGCTCGTGGCTCTGCTTCGCGGGGCTCTGCTTCGCGGTCGTCCGTCATCCGCCCATTCTGCCCGGCGGCCGCGCCGGTGTCTGCGTCTTGGCAAAGCCACGCCGGAACGGTATGCGGAGGAGGATGGAGCACATGACCCGCGCCGTCGATGTCGTCCGGATCCTCGTCTCGCCGCTGACCCGCACGCGCCTCTTCCGGCGCGTGCTCGGCCCGCTGCTGCTCCCGCCGGTCGAGCGCTTCGTGTCGTGGCTCTCGCGCGGACGGGTGCAGGTGAGCGGGCTGCTCGTGCCCTCGCTGGTGCTCCACACCGTCGGCGCCAAGTCCGGCGAGCCCCGCGATGCGCCGCTCATGTACTGCCCCGACGGCCGAGGGCGCGCGATCGTCGCCGGCACCAACTTCGCCGGGCAGCGGCATCCCGCCTGGACGGCGAACCTGCTGGCGCACCCGGATGCCGCCATCACGGTCCGGGGAAAGCGCATGGCAGTGCGGGCGAGTCCGGTGCCCGACGACGAGCGCGACGCGGTGTGGGCGCGGATCGAGCAGCAGTGGCCCGGTTACCGCAACTACGAGCGCGAATCGGGCCGTACGGTCCGGTTGTTCATCCTGCAGCCCGTCCGCCTCTGACCCGGTCGGCGCGGCCGGGCCGCGGCATCCGTCTGCTCTACGGCGCGAGCCGGGCGACCGTGCGCGGACGCACGACGAACCAGAGCGCGAGCACGCCGATCACCGCGCAGCCGACCATGACCGAGGCCATCGTCGTGGCGGTGATGCCCGATCCGGCGGCGAGCCAGCCGACGAGCGGCGAGATGATGCCCGCGACGCCGAAGTTCGTCGCTCCGATGATCGACTGCGCGGTGCCCGCCGCCTTGCCGTGGCGGTCCAGCGCGAGCACCTGCACGCACGGGAAGGTGAAGCCGCAGCCGGTCATGAAGAAGAACAGCGGGATCACGGTCCCCCACAGCCCGAGGCCGAGCTGATCGGTGAGGATGATGACGGATGCCGCGACCAGCATGATCGCCGTCGACCAGGCCATCACCCACTGCGGCCCGTAGCGGGCGGCCAGGCGCGATGCGGCCTGAACGCCGAGCACGACGCCGAGCGAGTTGATGGCGAACAGCATGCCGTACTCCTGCGGCGACAGCGTGTAGAGGCCCTGGAACAGGAACGACGACGACGACAGGTAGGAGAACAGGCCGCTGAAGGTCATGCCGCCGATGATGAGGACGCCGATGAAGACGCGGTCGCTGAAGACGCTCTTGTAACGCTGCCAGACCGTGGTCGCGCCGCGCTCGTGGCGGCGGGCGGGGGGCAGGGTCTCGGGGATGAAGATGGCCGCGGCGACGAGCATGATGCTGCCGTAGATGCCGAGCACGACGAAGATGCCCCGCCACGGCATGAGCAGCAGCAGCGCCGAGCCGACAAGGGGTGCGAGCACCGGCGCGACGCCGGAAACCAGGGCGAGGCGCGAGAGCATCACGACGAGGCGGCGACCGCCGAAGAGGTCGCGCACGATCGCCGCCGCGACGACGCCTCCGGCTGCGGCACCGGCGCCCATGAAGACGCGCGCCACCGAGAGCAGCTCGAGGGTCGGTGCGAGGGCGGCCGCAACGCTGGCGACGACGTGCAGCGCCGTGACGATGAGCAGCGGCAGCCTGCGGCCGACCTTGTCGCTGAGGGGACCGACCACGAGCTGACCGAGGGCGAACCCGATCATGGTGCCGGCGAGCGTGAGCTGGATGGCCGCCTCGGTGGTGCCGAAGTCCTCCTGCAGCACCGGGAAGGCGGGCAGGTAGAGGTCGATCGTGAACGGGCCGAGGGCGGTGAGCGCGCCGAGCAGCACGATGTACAGCACGCGGCGGCGGTGCGGGATCGAGTCGCCCGGATGCAGGACGATCGGCGCGGTCGCCGGGTTGGCGCCGAGCGTGCGGATCGCACCCGTCGACGAGGGGCCGGCGGGACGCTCAGCCGAGCCGGCTGCGTGCTGAGTGGGGATGGAGGCGGTATCGAGCAAGGAGTTTCTTCGTTTCAGCGGCAGGTGGTGGCAGTGGCGCGAGAGTTCGATCTAGAACGATCGAATCGATTCGAACCATGATACCGGACCCCTCCGCCGCTTCGAGGCGTCCTGTCGGCCCGTTCCCAGTCCGCTGCACATGCGCTCGCATAGGATTGCGGTGTCCTGTCCCCTACCCGCGTCGCCGTTCACGCCGCGCCGGGTGCCCGAGCCGAGATCACGGAACATGACCCCGACACCCCCGAGCCCCGCCGACAAGCGCACGAGCGGCAACCCGTCCACGCAGGCGGACATCAACCTCACGGTGAAGCAGCAGCGCGAGCAGAAGCGCCAGCAGAAGCTCGCCGAGTACCAGAAGCAGCTCGCGAAGCGTCGCCGCAGCAAGCTCGTGTGGTGGGTCGTCGGCGTCACCGCCGCGGTCGTCATCATCGGCCTCATCGTCGCCTCGATCGTGTTCGCGCCCGCGCCGCCGGCTTCGTACACCCCGGGCGGTGACGGTGCCGAGATCGAAGGCGTCGAGACCTTCGAGAACGTGACCGAGCACGTCGAGGGCACGGTCGACTACGAGCAGTCACCCCCTGCCGGCGGACCGCACAACCAGGTGTGGCTCAACTGCGGCATCTACGACCAGCCGGTTCCCAACGAGAACGCCGTCCACTCGCTCGAGCACGGCGCCGTCTGGGTGACCTACAACCCCGCCGAGGTGTCGGGTGAAGAGCTCGAGACCCTCGAGGGCAAGCTCCCCGACAGCTACGTCATCCTCTCCCCCTACGAGGACCTCGACGCGCCGATCGCCATCAGCAACTGGAACCACCAGCTCAAGGTCGACTCTGCCGACGACGAGCGCATCGGTGAGTTCTTCGAGGAGTACTGGCGCAGCGCCGACGTCCCCGAGCCGGGCGCCTCGTGCAGCGGCGCGATGGACGCACCGGGCAAGCGCTGACCCCGCGATGAGCGAGGACGAGCGCGCGACTCCGACCGCGCCCACGCAGCCCCCGGCTGCCGTGCGCTGGTGGGTCGTCGCGCTCGTCCTGCTCGCGGTGGCCGCCCTCGCGTTCGCGATCGGCCGCTTCTCGACATTCGGCGCCCAGGGCCAGAGCAGTGCTCCGGGAAGCAGCTCGCCCGAGGCCGGGTTCTCCCGCGACATGCAGGTGCACCACGCCCAGGCGATCGAGATGGCGATGGAGATCTATCGCAAGACCGAGGACGACGACCTGCGCGTCCTCAGCTACGACATCGCGACCGGCCAGGCGGCACAGCGCGGCGAGATGTACGACTGGCTCGTGCAATGGAACCTGCCCCAGGGCGGCGGCGACACCATGGCCTGGATGAACGCCTCTGAAGAGGGTCACGCCCACGGCGGCTCCGCCGACGAGCCCCTGACCGCGGACGAAGCGCGTGAGGCCATGGGCATGGCATCGGATGCCGAGCTGCGTGAGCTTCAGGAGGCCACCGGCACCGAGGCCGACTGCCTCTTCCTCGAGCTCATGATCCGCCACCACGAAGGCGCCATCCCGATGGCGGAAGCACTCCTGGAGCTCGGCACCGAGCCGCGTCCGCTGCAGGTCGCCCAGAGCATCAAGGACGGTCAGACCGCCGAGATCGACGCCATGGAGTCGATCCAGCAGCGGCTCGGCTGCGGCTGAGCATCAGCCCTTCGTACTGCCGGCGAGGAGCCCCCTCACGAAGAACCGCTGCAGCGAGATGAACACGATCAGCGGCACGATCAGGGCGATGAAGGCACCGGCCGTGAGCAGATACCAGTCCTGACCGCGGTTTCCGGTCATCTCCGCGAGCAGCTTCGTGATCGGCGCGACGTTGCCGTCGGCGAAGATCAGCGACACGAGCAGGTCGTTCCATACCCACAGGAACTGGAAGATCGCGACCGAGGCGATCGCCGGCATGGTCAGCGGCAGGATGATCCGGAAGAAGATCTGGCCGTGGCCCGCGCCGTCGACCCGCGCGGCCTCGATGACCTCGCCCGGGATCTCCGACACGAAGTTGTGCAGCAGGAAGATCGCCAGCGGCAGGGCGAAGATCGTGTGCGCGATCCACACCTGCGCGTACCCGGCGGAGCCGAGCGCCTGGATGACGGGCACGCCGAAGATCTTGCCCTGCGAGAACAGCTGGAGAAGCGGGATGAGTGCCATCTGGATGGGCACGATCTGCAGGGCGAACACGAGCACGAACAGCATGTTCTTGCCGCGGAAGTCCATCCAGGCGAACGCATACGCAGCCAGGAGCGCGATCGAGATCGGGATGATCGTCGCCGGGATCGTGATGGCGAACGAGTTGACGAACGCCTGGGCCATCGTCAGCTGGCTGTTGCCGGACTGCAGCGCCGTGGCGTAGTTGTCGAGCGTCCAGCCCCAGTTCTCGAAGACGGTCCACCAGCCGGTGGTCTGGATGAGCTCGCGCGGCCGGAACGAGCTGATCAGCAGTCCGAACGTCGGAATGGTCCACAGCACAGCGATGATGAGCGCGGCGAACGTCGCCCATCGCGAGGTCAGCCGGCGCTTGGTGCGGCCGAACATGTCCTTGTCGGCCTTGCGCGCACCGCGCTCGAGTTCCTTCTTGGCGTCGTCGTCGAGCGGAAGGTCGACGGGCATCACGGCACTCATCAGCGCAGCTCCCTCTGCTTCTTCAGTTGCACGGCGTTGTAGATGACGATCGGCATCACCAGCAGGAACAGGATCACGGCGAAGGCGGCGGAGCGCCCCGCTTCGAAACTGCGGAACTGCGTGTACATCTCATTGGCGATCACCGACGTGTTGTTCGCGCCCGCGGTCATCGTGCGGACGATGTCGAACACCTTGAGCGAGGCGATCGAGATGGTGGTGAGCACGACGATGAGCGCGGGACGGATGCCGGGAACGATCACGTTCGTGAACTTCTGCCAACCGTTGGTGCCGTCGAGCTCGGCGGCCTCCAACTGCTCGGACGGGACGCCCTTGATGGCGGCGGAGAGGATCACCATCGCGAATCCGGTCTGGATCCAGATGAGCACGACGATGAGGAACAGGGTGTTCCACGGCTCGACGGCCAGGAAGTTCAGCGGCTGCCCGCCGAACCAGACGATGACCTGATTGAGGAAGCCGATCTGCTCCTGGCCCGCCGGGCGGGCCGTGTACATGAAGCGCCAGATGATCGAGGCACCCACGAACGAGATGGCCATGGGCATGAACACGAGGATCTTGTAGATCCGCTCGCCGCGCGTCTTGTCGATGAAGTAGGCGTACGCCAGGCCCGCGATCGTCGAGACCAGCGGTGCCACCAGCACCCAGATGATCGTGTTGACGATCACCCGTACGTTCTGGGGCTGCGAGAAGATCCAGACGAAGTTGTCGAGGCCGACGAAGGTCGTCCCACGGGAGTTCATGAAGGCCTGGAACATCGTCTGGATCGTCGGGACGATGAGCCCCACGATCAGCAGCAGGATCGCTGGAGTCAGGAATCCGAACAGCTGGAAGAGCGACCCTTCGCCGCCCTTGGCGCGTTTGTCGAGGAAGAAGAAGAGAAGGCCCAGCACGGCGGCCGCCCCGATCGCCCATTGATAGGACTGCAGCGCCCAGAGGATCAGCGCCGGGAAGGCGACGCACGCGGCGAGCCGGATGATCGTGTACATCCGGCCCGGGCGAGGGGCGATCTCGATGAAGAAGAGGATGACGGCGACCACCACGAGGAACACGCCGACGAGGACGACGATCTCCACCCACGGGTTGAGCGTGCTCAGCCACTTGAAGAACGCGGACATGGTTTCCTTTCGACAGCGCCGTCGAACCGGGCAGCGACCCGGCGGGAGTGGAGGGGCCGCCCCTGTGCGGGGCGGCCCCGATAGTCAGTCGATCATTCGGCGGCCGGCCAGCCGGACTCGATCTGCTCGAGCACGGTGTCGACCGGAGTGCCGTTGACGAAGTCGACCATTCCCTTGAAGAACGTTCCGGCACCGACCGCACCCGGCATCAGGTCGGAGGCGTCGAAGCGGAACGTCGTGGTGTCGCTCTGCAGGATGGAGATGGCCTCCTGCAGGATCGGGCTGGACGCGCTCTCGGGGTCGAGGCCCTTGTTGGCGCTGATCACGCCACCGAGGGACACCCGGCTGTTGGCCCACTCGGGGCTCGAGAGGTACTCCTGCACCTTGACAGTGGCCTCGGAGTCGTCGAACGCGGCCACGATCTCGCCACCGCCGGTCACGACGTCGCCCTCGGCCTCGCCTCCGCCGGCGAACGGCGGGGTCAGGAACGCCCAGATGTCGCCGTCCTCGCCCACCTCGGCGCCCGCATCGACGAGGAACCCGTCGAAGAAGGAGGCCTGGTGGTGCAGGGTGCATGAGCCGTCGGCCAGTGCGGCCGCCGGGTCGGTGCCGAACGGCGTGGTGACGATGGTGTCGAGTCCGCCGAAGCCTGCGTTGACGTAATCGGGGTTCAGGGCGATCTTGCCGAACTCCTCGAACGCCGACTTGATCTCGGGCGACGTGAACGGCACCTCGTTGACGACCCACTGGTCGTAGACCTCGGTGCCGGACTGGCGGAGCACGATGTCTTCGATCCAGTCGGTGCCCGGCCAGCCGGTGGCGGCGTCGGAGTTGAACCCGATGCACCACGGCTGCTCACCGGTCTCGGACTGGATCTGAGCGGTCAGGTCCAGCAGGCCCTGCCAGTCCGTCGGGATCTCCCAGCCGTTCTCGGCGAACTTCGCCGGCGAGTACCAGACCCAGCCCTTGACGCTCGCCATCAGCGGAGCGCCGTACAGCGTGCCGTCGACCGTGCCGTAGCCGGCCCAGTCCTCGGTCCAGTACTCCGAGACGTTCGCGGCGACCCCTTCGGGTGCCGGCAGCACGAGGTCGCGGCTGGCCATGTCTGCGAGCAGACCCGGCTGCGGGAAGATCGCGAGGTCGGGCGGCGTGCCGCCCTGGGCGCGCACGGCGATCTGCGCCTCGAACTCCTTCGACCCCTCGTACTGGATGTCGATGCCGTTCTCTTCCTCCCATGCGGCCCACGACTCCTCGAGCAGCTCCTGCTCGGGCGTCACGATCGTGCCGTAGACGGTCACGACGTCTTCGCCGTTCCCTCCCTCGTCGCCGCCGTCGTCGACGCCGGGTCCGCCGGTGCAGCCGGCCAGGGCGATGCCCGTGACCCCGATGGCCGCGACCGAAGCGAGAAGCCGGCCTCGTGTGGATGTCTTCATGCGTCCTCCTCTTTGAGTTCCCGGAGCGCCCCAACGCTCGGGCTCCGACCGAAGTCCGGAACCGATTCCATGTTCACGCTAGGGGAAGTGCGAGCGGGAAACAATCAGCCTGGGTCACAACTCGGTAAACAGGGCTCGCGGGGTGGCGGGATTGCGTATCGCGCGCCATGATGTGCATGGAAACGGTTCCAGGTTTTCGTCGGTCGACGCCGTCGTCCACCGAATTATCGAGGAGGCCCGATGGCGGGCATCGCCGATGTCGCACGCGCGGCGGGCGTGTCGAAATCGACCGCGAGCAGGGCGCTCACGGGCGCCGGCTACGTGTCGGACGGCACCCGCGCCCGTGTGCAGCAAGCGGCGGCCGCGCTCGGCTACGTGCCCACCACCAGCGCCGTCAGTCTCGTCACCGGGCGGACGCAGACCGTCGGCGTCGTCGTGCCGGCGCTGGACCGCTGGTTCTTCGCCCAGGTGCTCGAGGGGATCCAGGACGCACTGCGGGAGCGGCGGTACGACCTCGCCCTCTACGGCGCCGCGCCCGAGTCGGATGCACGACGCGAGATGTTCGAGCACATCCTCGCCCGCAAGCGGTTCGACGGGCTCATCGCCGTGGGCATCGAGCCCAGCGCGCACGAGCTCGAGCGCCTGGTCGCCTTCGACCGGCCCGTGGTCAGCGTCGGTGGCTACGACGTCGGCACGCATGCGGTCTCTATCGACGACGAGGCCGCGGCCCGCATCGCCACCGAGCACCTCATCGGCCTCGGACATCGCTCGATCACCTTCCTCGGCGGCGACCCGGACGGACGGCGGACGAGCTTCGGCGATCAGCACCGTCTCGCCGGCTATCTCTCCGCGATGCGCGGCGCAGGGCTCGAGGCATCCGTTCATCACACCCCGGCCGAGGTCACCGTGCCCGGCGGATACGGAGCGGCGGTGAAGCTGCTGGGCGATCGCCGCGCGCGGCCGACGGCGATCGTCGGGGTCTGCGACGAGGTCGCGGTGGGGGCGATCATCGCCGCGCGACGCCTCGGGCTTCGCGTGCCCGAGCATCTCAGCGTGGTCGGCATCGACGACCACTCGTACGCCGAGATGTTCTCGCTGACGACCCTGCAGCAGCGGCCCCATCAGCAGGGCCGGGCCGCGGTCCAGTTGCTGATGTGGCAGCTCGAGGACCCGACGGCTCCGACGCACCGGATCTACGAGTCGTCGCCGCTGATCGTGCGCAATTCGACGGCCGCCGTCGACGACGCGGCATCGGCCATCATCGGCGTCGGTCCCTGATCAGTCCGTCACGGTCCAGGGCGCGCCCAGCTCGCTGAAGGTGCGGCCCTCCCACGCCACCCGCTCCGACCAGTGCTCGATGCCATCGACGACGCGGAACGCCTCGTCGCCGCGCGCCACACGTGAGACGTGAGCGGATGCCGCCACCCGCGGCGGCGGTGACGCGACGACGTGTTCGAGCACGCGCGTGAAGGCGCCCGTGTCGGCGAGCGGAACCGCCAGCGGAGTCCCCCGGGACGCATGCGAGACGAGGTCCGCGAGCAGGCCTGCTCTGCGGAACTGGAAGGCCTGCGGCAGCACCGCGCCGGGGCGATGAACCTGGAGCAGGTCGAGCGTGTAGAAGTACAGCGCGTGGCCGCGGGAGCCGCGCAGCAGGACGTACGGCTCGTGCCGGCGCGGGGCCGTCACGCTGAGCGCGGCGGCGATGCGGGTCGCATCGGTGAGCTCGATCACGAGGGACGACGTGTCGTCGGTCTCGATGTCGTTCGCGCGGTGGAGGTCGGCACGGATGCCGGCGATGTCGGCTGCCTGCCGAGCGCCGGCGATCGCCAGCGCGGTCGCGACGGCGTGCGCGAGCGGATTGGTGACCGCTCCGTCGGCGACCACTCCCCCGTCGTCGCTGTGGCGCCGACCCGCCCACGGGCTGCGACGCCAGTACTGCTCGGAACGCGACCACAGCCCGACCGCGCCGAGGTGCTCGAGATCTCCGAGCTCTCCCGACGCGGCGAGGTCGCGCGCCGCCGCGACGCCCTCGCCGGCGAGCGACTGGAACCCCACCTGCACCGAGCGTCCCGCGGCGCGGGCCGCGGCATCCACTCTGTCGTGCTCGATGGTCGAGACCACCGGGGGCTTCTCGAGCAGCACGTGGGCGCCGGCCGCCAGGGCCCGCACCGCCAGGTCGGCGTGCGTGGGGATGGGCGTGCTGAGGATCGCGATGTCGAGGTCGCCGGCGTCGAGCATGTCGCGGGCGTCGGCATGGACCCTCACGTCGGTATCGACGTCGCCTCCGCCGCGGGGGTCGGCGACGGCGACCAGGCGGACGGCATCGCCGAGCGCCAGCGCGGCCTCGACGTGGCTGCGGCCGTGGCCGTGCACGCCGGCGATGCCGACCCGGAGTTGTGCGCTCACAGGCCCGTCCGCGTGCGGAGCCCGGGCAGGATCCGCTCGACGGCCGAGGCGTCCGGCAGCTCCTCGTCGAGCACGAAGGCGGTCAGCTCGAGGTTCAGCTCGCCGCCTTCGGGGATCGTCCGGGGGCTGTCCCAGGCGATCGACGGCCCGGCGCCGAGGTACTCCGCGAAGCGGACGAACCAGGGAAGCGGATCATCGCCCTGCGCCAGGATCACGGTGGTGCCGCGTTCCGGGAAGGCGAAGGCGAGCCACGGCGTGGCCGCGCCGTGCACGTCCCGCTCGGTATCGCCCGCCGGGCTGAAGACGCGCGCGATCTCGGGGGCGAACCGCCAGAACAGGCCGCCGTAGCCCGCGCCTTCGCGGCCGTTCGTCGCGGGCGAGCCGAAGGTGATGGCATCCATCGTCGCCTTGAGGTGGCTGCGCCACCGCAGCGCCCAGCCGCCCTCGAGCTCGGCGGAGCGGAGTTCGCGCACCTCGACGAGCTGCGTGGTGCCCTCGTGGTCGACCCAGCTGAGGCGCTCGTCGAGCCGATGACCGTCGATGCTGAGCCGGTCGCGGCGCTGCCGACCGTGGTTGGGCACCATGATCGACCCCTCGCCGCGCACGTACGTGCGCCCGCCCCAGTAGGACGTGCCGTTCACGTCGGGGATGGCGAGGCTGACGCCGAGGTGGTGGGGGTGATCGGTGGGCTCGGTCACCGACAGCGGCGTGCCGCCGCGCGAGACGACGTTGTCGAGGAACGGCCGGGGCGAGAGGACCGAGTCCACGCTCGTGCCCTCCTCGTACTGCGCGACGACCGTCGACCCGAGGCGGAGCACGGGCCGGGCGGGGCCCACCCAGCCGCTCGCGTGGGATGCGGGACCGGAGCTGCGGCGGGCGACCAGCACCGGGCGGTAGTAGAGCGGATGCCCCGCACTCTCGCCGTCGAGCGCCTGCCGCATGCGATTCCAGGCCTGCCGCCCGATCTCGATGCGCGGCACCGACATCGTCGTGAGCGGCGGCGCGGCGAAGCGGGACTGCGGGATGTCGTCGATGCCGACGACGGACAGCTGTTCCGGGACCTCGACGCCGATCTCGCCGAGGCGCGACAGCAGCCCGAGGGCGACGAGGTCGTTGAAGGCGATCGCGGCCGTGGCGCCGGTCTCGAGCACGGCGTCGGCGGCGTCGTAGCCGGCCTCCATGCTGGAGCCCGCGGGGACGGTGATGAACTCGAGGTCCGGGAACTCACGAGCGAGCTCGCCGAGGCCCTGCGCCCGCTGGTCGTTCGCATGGCTGAGCGGCGGCCCGGCGAGGTAGGCGATCCGGCGGTGACCGAACCCTCGCAGATGGACGCCGAGCTCCTTCACCGCGGTGCCGTAGTCGACGGCGAGCTGGGCGGCCGGACTGCCGTCGACCTTGCGGTTGACGACGACGACCGGAGTGGTGCGCTGGATGAGGTCCTGAAGCTCGGGGTCCGGCATCCGGGGCGAGACGAGCACGAGCGCGTCGCACTTGCTGCGCGCCTCGACGGCGATCTCGGCCTCCACGCCGACCGCCTCGGCGCTGTCGGCCACGAGCACGCGATAGCCGTCGCGGGCCGCCGCGACCGTGAGCCCCTTCAGCACGCCCTGGAACATCGGGTTCTCGAGGTCGGGCACCAGAAGAGCGATGGTGTGGCTGCTCCCCCGCACGAGGCTCCGCGCCGCTTCGCTGGGCGAGTAGTTCAGCGCCGCGACCGCTCGGTTCACCTTCGCGACGATGACGGGGTCGACGGTGGCGACCCCGTTGAGCACCCGCGATACGGACGCCTGCGAGACGCCGGCGTGCTGCGCGACCTGCGCCATCGTGATGGGGCGCGATGTGACCTCGGTCAACAGGGTCTCCTCGTCCTTCGTGTGTCAATCATGGGCGTGCGCGACCGGGGTGGGGCGCATTCGCGCTCCACCGGTTCGGTGCCGCCCGGGGCCGGACCCCTCATCACTTCGATCCGGCCCCGTGCGGTCTGGGGTCGGGCGCGCATCCCGGGTCGATGCGCGCCCGCTGTCTGTCAGATGGCGGCGTCGTCGAGCGCCCGCTGCAGCTCGGCGATGAAGCTCTCCGCCGCTGCCTCGGGAGTGAGCTCGCCGAAGAGCACCTTCTGGGTGTGCTGGTCGATGATCGTCTCGATGGCCCCGCCGCCCGGGGGCGTCGCCGGCGGGGCGCCGCCGACCCGCGGCGCGATCTCGTCGAGGAAGGCCACGACCTCCTGGTCGATCTCACCCAGCTCGGGCGTGATGTACTCGCGGATCTTCTCGTTGGCGGGGACGCCGCGCTCGGCCAGCAGCAGGTCCGCTGCCTCCTCGCTGTTGGCGAGCCAGTCGAGGAACAGCGCGACCTCGCCCGGGTGCTCGGTCTTGGCCGAAGCCGACCAGAACATCGAGGGCTTGTAGTACGCCGAAGCGTCCTCGCCCTCGTCGGGCGTGGGGACCATGAGCGGCTCGAGGTTCTGTCCGCTGGCGTCGCGCAGCGCCGCGACCTGGTTGGACCACCACGGGCCGAACGCCGACTGGTTCGTGGCGGTGAACGACTCGGCGAGGCCGGCCGATTCACGCTCGATCGTCGCCGACGGGTCCGGCGTGCCGCCGGCCTCGGTCACCTCGAGGAGGAACTCCCACCACGAGGCGAGCGTCTCCTTGGATGCCGCGACCTCCGGCGATCCGTCCTCGGCGTACAGGGACTCGCCGTGCTGGCGGAGCCAGTTGTTCAGGCCGCCGTCCTCGAAGCCCCACGACTGCGAGCCGACCACGGCGCCGCCGCTGGCCTCGCTGACCTCGACCGCGTAGTCGGCGAAGTCGTCCCACGACCACGTCTCGTCGTCGGGCAGGTCGATCCCGTTGGCCTCGAGCAGGTCGGTGTTCGCCATGATCGTGTAGCTGTTGATCCCGACCGGGATGCCGTACTGCGTGCCGTCGAGCGCACCGGTGCCGAGCACGGCCTCGGGGAAGTCGCCGGTGGACAGGCCCTCGCCGAGCGAGCCGAGGTCGAGCAGCACGCCGTTGGCGGCGTAGGTCGACAGCTGCTTCTCGTCCATCTGGATGATGTCGGGGGCGTCGCCGGCGGCCACGGTCGTTGCGAGCTTGTCCCAGTACCCGGCCCAGTCCGTGTACTGCGGCTCGATGGTGATGTTCTCGTGCTCGGCCTCGAAGGCGGCGATCAGCTGCTCGGTGATCTCGTGGCGGACGTCGTTGCCCCACCAGGTGAAGCTCAGGGTCACCGGCTCGTCAGACAGCGTGGGGGCCGTGCTCGGGGTTTCGGTGGTGCCCGCGCACGCGGTCAGCGCCAGCGTCGTCGCTGTGCCGACAGCGGTGAACAGCAACCAGCGGTGTGCGGTTCTGGTGCGTCGCATGTCTTGCATCCTTTCGACCGAAGTCGGTTGTGTGTGTGGTGCCTGTGATGAGGGTGAGCCCGGGGCGGGCCCGCGAAGAGGTGCGTGACGATTCGTCACTTGATTCCCGTGGTGGCGATCCCCTTGATGAGGAACTTCTGGCCGAACAGGAAGATCAGGAAGATCGGGATGAGCGAGACCACGCTCATCGCGAACATCTGCGCGTAGTTGGTGGTGCCCTGCGAGTCCTCGAACGAGCGCAGCGCGAGAGGAACCGTGTACAGCTCGGGCTTGGTCAGGAACACCAGCTGCGAGAAGAAGTCGTTCCACGTCCAGATGAACGTGAAGATCGCGGTCGTCGCGAGGGCCGGCACCATCAGCGGCAGGATGATCTGCACGAAGATGCGCGGGTGGCCGGCGCCGTCGATGCGGGCGGCCTCATCGAGCTCCTTCGGGATGCCGCGGATGAACTGCACCATCAGGAAGATGAAGAACGCGTCCACGGCGAGCAGCTTCGGAACGATCAGCGGCAGGAAGGTGTTGATCCAGCCCAGCTGGGAGAAGAGCACGTACTGCGGCACGATGATCACGTGGATCGGGAGCATGATGCTCAGCAGCATCACGCCGAACCAGATGCGCTTGCCGGTGAAGTGCAGGCGGGCGAAGGCGTAGGCGGCCATCGAGCACGACACCAGGTTGCCGATGATGCATCCGGCGACGATGATCGCCGAGTTCCACAGGTAGACGTTGAACGGGTAGCTCAGCGCCGTCCAGCCGTCGACGTAGTTCGAGACCTCGAAGCTGTCGAGGATGATGCCCGGATCGCGGAAGATCTCGTCGTTGGGCCGCAGCGAGCTGACCACCATCCAGATGACCGGGTAGAGCATGCCCGCCGCGAGTGCGAGCAGCAGGGCGTGGCGCAGGATGCTCGTCGCCGGCCGGCGGAACGGATTGCGTCGGCGGGCGGGTGCGCGTCCGGTGACGAGCGTCTCGGTCGGGAGGGATGCGGTCACGGGACCGTCGTCAATCCTGGTCATCGTAGAAAACCCAATACCTCGAGGTCCAGAACATCAGGACGGTGAGCACGGCGATGATGATGAGCAGGAGCCATGCCATCGCCGACGCGTAGCCCATGTTGTAGTTGGTGAAGCCCTGCTGATACAGGTACAGCGTGTAGAAGAGGGTCGAGTCGACCGGTCCGCCGGTGCCGCCCGAGACGATGTACGCCTGCGTGAAGGACTGGAAGGTGCCGATCAGCTGGAGCACGGCGTTGAAGAAGATGATCGGCGTCAGCAGCGGGATCGTGATCCGCAGCAGCTGCTGGCGGCGGCTCGCCCCGTCGACCGACGCGGCCTCGTAGTACATCGTCGGGATCTGCCGGAGCCCGGCCAGGAAGATCACCATCGGCGAGCCGAAGGTCCACACGTTCAGGATGATCAGCGTGCCGAGCGCCGTGTCGGGGTTGGAGATCCACCCCTGTCCCTCGATGCCGAACATCCGCAGCACCTGGTTGACCAGGCCGTCGATCCCGAAGATCTGGCGCCACAGGATCGCGATGGCGACGCTGGCGCCCAGCAGCGACGGCAGGTAGAAGGCCGAGCGGTAGAACGCCAGACCGCGAAGGCCGCGGTCGAGCACGAGCGCCAGGAAGAGCGCGGCGGCGAGCTGCAGCGGAAGCGAGACGAACACATAGGTGAACGTCACCTGCAGCGCCGTGTGGAGGCGCTCGTCCTCCCACATCCGCGCGTAGTTCTGGAAGCCGATCCACTTCGGGGGGCTCAGCAGGTTGTAGCGCGTGAACGAGAGCCCGAACGAGGCCACCATCGGCCCGATGGTGACGAGCACCAGCCCGACGAACCACGGGAGCAGGAAGAGATAGGCGGCCTTGTTCTGCTTCTTGCCGTCGTCCTTGACGTTCTTGAGCTTGCCGAGCTCGCTGACCGCACTCATGCGGCTGCCACGCGGTCGGCGCGTGAGGGCCGTTGCTCGTGGCGGTGCGTCGTCGTCACCGTGATCCTCCGGTTCATCGTCTTCGATGTGAGAAAGCGCATTCTCGAATGCGCTCCTATTTCTAACAGGCCGGATGCGGTGGCGCAACAGTTGTGCGGAAAATCAATGAGATCTACGCGCACGAATCGAGAAAGGGCATTCGCAGAACACGTTGCGGATGAACGACGAAGGCCCCGGATGCATGCATCCGGGGCCTTCGGGGAAGAACGAGATTACTTGAGGGTAACCGTCGCGCCAGCCTCCTGCAGAGCGGCCTGAGCCTTCTCGGCGGCTTCCTTGTTGACGCCCTCGAGGACGGCCTTCGGGGCACCGTCGACGACAGCCTTGGCCTCGCCGAGGCCGAGCGAGGTGAGCTCGCGGACCGTCTTGATGACCTGGATCTTCTTGTCGCCGGCAGCCTCGAGGATGACGTCGAACGAGTCCTTCTCCTCCTCGGCCTCAGCGGCACCCGCGCCACCAGCAGCGCCGGCAACGGCGACGGGGGCGGCAGCGGTGACGTCGAACTTCTCCTCGAACGCCTTCACGAACTCGCTGAGCTCGATGAGGGTCAGGTCGGCGAACTGCTGGAGCAGTTCCTCAGTGGTGAGCTTCGCCATGATGTTTCTCCTACGTTGATGGGGTTTGTGAAAGGGATCGCCGGTCGCTTACGCGGCCTCGGCGGTCTCCAGCTTTTCGCGAAGCGCGTCGATGGTGGCCGCAGCCTTGCCCATCGTCGCCTTCATCATGCCCGCCGCCTTCGCCAGCAGAACCTCACGGCTCTCGAGCGAGGCGTACTTGTTGACCTCGTCGGCGCTGAGGGAGTTGCCCTCGAACACGCCGCCCTTGATCACCAGAAGCGGGTTTGCCTTGGCAAAGTCACGCAGCGCCTTCGCAGCGGCGACGAAGTCACCGTGCACGAACGCCACAGCCGACGGACCCTTGAGGTCGTCGTCCAGCGACGTGATCCCCGCGTTGTTCGCGGCGATCTTGGTCAGCGTGTTCTTCACCACGGCGTATTCCGCGTCCTGACGCATGCTGTTGCGCAGCTGCTTGAGCTGGGCAACCGTCAGACCGCGGTACTCGGTCAGCAGAACGGCGTTCGAGTTCTCGAAGTTCTTCGTGAGCTCGGCGACCGATGCTTCCTTCTGCGCCATGGTCACTCCTTGTGGTCTACGTGACGCACCGCGATGGCGGGGCGTCGGCCTCGACATCCGCTCATCTGTCTCACACGGCAAAACAAAACGCCCCGGCGCAAGCGCACGGAGCGGAAATCGGCTTTCGCCGTAACGTTCGTGTCCTGCGCGGGCCCCTGCGATGCAGTGCTTCGATCATGTGCGCTTGCGCGCACGCTGATGACCGGCGGTCTTCGGTTGCCACGAGTCTACGTGACCGGGCGGGTCCGTCCAAATCGCCTCGGGCGTCAAGGGGCGGGCGGCATGCTTCCCGCTCCCACCGGAGCGGCCGGGTCGTCCTGGCGCATGGCGGTCATCGGCGGTGCCGGCGGGGCCGGCTGCCGCTTCGCGCGTCGCCGTCCGATCCCCCGCACGATGAGGATGATCGCCGCCGTGAGAAGGCCGATTCCGACCAGCCACGGCAGCGCCACCCCGAGGATGATCGCAAGGCCGCCGAGGAAGGTCATCAGCGATGTCCACCCCACGCCGAGACCGCTCCAGAAGGAGTCGGGGCCGGTGGCCTCCGGCTGGATCGGCGCCGGCTCGGACTGCAGGGTCAGCGTGAGCGTGGAGTACGAGATCTGGTCGGCGTACGCGGCCTGACGCGTGAGGCTGCTCTCCAGCTCGGTCTGTCGCGTGGCGATCTCAGCCTCGATCGTCAGCAGATCCGACACCGAGGTCGCCTCCGCCTGGAAGGACTGCAGCCGGGCGATCGTCGACTGGAGGCCGGCGATGCGCGAGTCGACGTCTTCCACATCGGAGGTCACGTCGGTGGTCGCCGTTTCGACCGACTCCACCGTCCCGAGGGCGCGCAGTTCGGCGATGGCACCGTCGAGCGACTCCGCGGGGATGCGCAGGACCATGGTGCTGTAGGCGGAGCCGCCGTCTCCCCCGCCGCTGTACTCCTGGCGTCCGTCGATTCTGCCCTCGGCGGTATCGACGATCTCGATCGCGGCGTTCGTGGCCTCGGTCACGTCGTCGACGACGATGGTCATCGTGCCGTCGATGATCACGACGCGGGGCTCATCGCTCTCACCCTCGGATTCGGCGGCGGCGTCGGCGTCCTCGCGGCCGCCCGAACCCTGGACCTCGGAAGAGAAGTCGCCCGCCTCATCGGCCGACGAACCTCCGCCGGCAGAGCAGCCCACCACTCCGAGGGCGATCAGCGCGAGGGAGACGAAGGCGGTCGAGCGCGGGGCGCGGGGGCGCCGCGGGGAAGATGCTTCGTTCACGGCGAGGTGATTCATGCGC
This sequence comes from Microbacterium sp. Root166, assembly GCF_001427145.1. Lineage (GTDB taxonomy): Bacteria > Actinomycetota > Actinomycetes > Actinomycetales > Microbacteriaceae > Microbacterium. Next base: position 74,240 of record NZ_LMGL01000003.1, on the reverse strand, counting down.
ACAAGGTATTGGGCGAAACCTGCGGTCTCACTGGGAGGCCGGTGTCGGTCGGGTAACGATGTACCGCGACCGGCATATGTCGTGATCAGGTCGTGATCACGCCGTGATGAAGTCGCGGTATCGCGCGAGCGCGGCCGCGACCTCCTCGTCGGTCGCGGCATCCGTCGAGAAGAGCTCGGGTATCGGGTGGTCCGCGTGGCGTCCGACCGCCACCGAATGGGTCCACACGCCGATCGCCTCCCCTCGCGCGACGAGGATCGGCCGGACGATGCCGTTCATGCTCGGACCGATGGCGGTGAGGAACTCGGGCGCGCACGGCACCGAGCGGTCGGCGTACGACAGGTAGTACTCCTCGAACGGCGGGAGCGCGAGCACCGGAGGCGCGGCCGGGTCGACCTCGGGGCGGGCACCGGCGGCGAGGTACTGCGGCTCGGGCTCGTCGTCGACGAGCACCAGTCGATCGGATGCCGCTTCCGCCGCGGCCCGCGATACCCCGAGCGGCAGCCCGGTCCACCACGCGAAGTCGCGCACGCCGGCGGGGCCGTGCGAGTCGATGAACCGGCAGAAGAGCTCGGCGTGAGGGTCGGCCGGGGTCACGGCATCCGTCACCCACTCCTCGGTGAGGACCAGGTACTGCTCGCGCGTCGGACCGCTCTCGCGCGGCACCACGGGGCCCTGGCACACGATCGCACGAAGGCACAGCGACACGAGCAGGTGGTAGCCCCGCTGCTTCGCCGTGCTCACGCCGCCCGCCTCGAAGACGTCGAACAGCTCTTTCCGCGTCAGCCTGTTGCCGCCGGCGAGCGCGCCGCGGGCCAGCCGCTCGGCGCGGGCCATCTCGGCGTCGTCGATGTTCTCGGCCCGCCTGACGGCCGCGGCCTGCCTGCTCTGACGCTCACCGGTGATCGAGAGCACCCAGGCGAGGTCGCGCGCCGGAAGCAGGTGGATGGTGCCGCGCTGGGTCCACGACCGCACGATCTCGCCGCGGTCGAAGGCCGCGTCGACATCGCGGACCGTCGGGGTGCCCGCCGTGCGCGAGGCGATCGCCCAGCGGCCGCCCCAGAACTCCTGCGCCTGCGTCGCCAGCATGTGCGACGCGGCGTCTGCGACGGTGGGCGCCGGAGCGCTCAGCCGATGCGACCGGAGCCGCTCTTCACGGAGGGTCGCGACGGGGATCATGCCCCCATCATGGCGTGGCGTGCCGACACGCGCACCGCCGCCTATCTGTGCGAGTCGGCGTCTCGCGGCAGGCGCGAGCGGCGATTTCGCACAGATGGACTCGACCGCGGTCAGGCGAAGGGGTTCGCCGTGAGCGTGTACTTCGTCTGCAGGTACTCGTGGATGCCCTCGGCACCGCCCTCGCGGCCGAGCCCCGACATCTTCCACCCGCCGAACGGCGCCGCCGCGTTGGACACGACCCCGACGTTGAGGCCCATCATCCCGGTCTCGAGCCGCTCGATCATCCGCTGCCCGCGGGCGAGGCTCTCGGTGAACACGTACGAGACCAGTCCGTACTCGGTGTCGTTGGCGATGCGCACCGCGTCGTCCTCGTCGTCGAACGGGATGATCGCCAGCACCGGGCCGAAGATCTCCTCGCGGAGGATGTCGCTGCCCGGCCGCACGTCGGTCACCACCGTGGGCTCGTAGAACGTGCCCTCGCCCTCGAGCTCCTTGCCGCCGGTCTGCACCGACGCGCCGCGCTGGACGGCGTCGTCGACGAGGGTGCGCGCCTTGTCGACGGCCGCCTGGTTGATGAGCGGGCCGATGGTCACGCCGTCTTCGGTGCCGCGGCCGATCTTCATGCCCTGCACCCGCTCGGTCACCCGGCGCGCGAACTCTTCTGCCACCGAGCGCTGCACGATGAACCGGTTCGCCGCCGTGCACGCCTGGCCGATGTTGCGGAACTTCGCGAGCATGGCACCGTCGACCGCCTTGTCGAGGTCGGCGTCGTCGAACACGACGAACGGGGCGTTGCCGCCGAGCTCCATCGAGGTGCGGATCACGCCCTGCGCGGCCTGCTCGAGCAGGCGCTGCCCGACCTGCGTCGAGCCGGTGAACGAGAGCTTGCGCAGCCGCGGGTCGCGGATGATCGGCTCCGACACGGCGCCCGAGGTCGAGGTCGTGAACACGTTCACGACGCCCTTGGGCAGACCGGCGTCCTCGAGCAGCTTCGCAAACGCGAGCGTTGTGAGCGGCGTGAGCTCGGCGGGCTTGATGACCACCGTGCAGCCGGCGGCGAGCGCGGGCGCGATCTTGCGGGTCGCCATGGCCAGCGGGAAGTTCCAGGGCGTGATGAGGAAGCACGGGCCGACCGGGTGCTGCGACACGATCATGCGGCCGGTGCCCTCGGGGTTCGCGCCGTAGCGCCCCTGCACGCGGGCGGTCTCCTCGCTGAACCAGCGGAGGAACTCACCGCCGTAGGCGACCTCGCCACGCGCCTCGGCCAGAGGCTTGCCCATCTCGATCGTCATGAGGAGCGCGAATTCCTCCTTGCGCTCCTGCAGCAGGTCGAAGGCGCGGCGGAGGATCTCGGCCCGCTCGCGCGCCGGGGTCGCCGCCCACGCCGGGAACGCGTCGACGGCCGCGTCGAGGGCCGCGGTGCCGTCCTCGGGGGAGGCATCCGCGATCTCCTTCACGACGGCGCCGTTGGAGGGGTCGTAGACCTTGAGCGTCTTGCCCCCCGCCGCCGGGCGCCACTCGCCGCCGATGAACAGGCCGTCCGGGACGGACTCCAGCAGCGCGGTCTCACGGTTCTCGGTCACGGGAACTCCCTCGTCGATGGACGGATGCCGCGGCATCCGTCGTCGTTGCGTCCGGGCTATTCTGCCCGGTGGCCACGAACGCGGCCGGTATACGTGATGTACAGCTCGGGGGTTGAACGCTCCCCCGCGGACACTCAAGAACTCCGCGTCGCGAGCGCGCGCTGATCGACCAGAGTGCGGCCGAAGAAGTCGGACAGCTCCTGGGTCGCCGTGAGCGGCAGGATGGCCGCCACGTACTGGTCGGGTCGCACCACGACCACCACGCCGTCGCGCGAGAGCTCCCGCTCGGCGAAGATGTCGGCACTCGTCCAGGCGCTGGGCCCGGCGGCGTAGACCTTCTCCCAGTCGATGAGGCCGAGCGGGCCGGTGCGCGGCAGGAACATGTCGGGCACGCGCGAGATGTCGACGTCCTCGAAGCGCTGCTGGTAGATCGCCTTCACGTCGAAGACCGCATCGACGTCCGCGCCGTGCGGCGTGTGCCTGGTCACCGGCGACTCGGGTGACGCGAGCCACTCCGCCCACGTCGCGAGCTTCGACTCCGCGCCCGCCGGCGATGCGTCGGCGAACGCGTAGATCCGCCAGCGTCCGTCCGCCTTGGCGTGGTGGCCGAGGTGCACGGCGTTGCCGTCGCACACCCGCACGACCTCGACGGATTTGAACCGCGCGCCCAGGGGGAATCCCGCGGCCAGAGCCTGGTGCGCGGCATCCGTCACGATCATCGACGGGCCGTACCGGGTCATGAATCCGGAGGGGAACTCGGCCGTCGCGAGGTAGTGCGTCGCGAGATCCTGCGGGTCGGTGATCTCCTCCGGCTTGCGCGCCATGAGGGCGGACCACTCCTTGTCGAAGTCGATGAGCTGCTGCGCGACCGGCATGCGCTCCGCCGAGTACGTCGACAGCAGCGAGGCGGGACTCAGGCCGGTGAGGACGTGCCCGAGCTTCCAGCCGAGGTTGAACCCGTCCTGCATCGACACGTTCATGCCCTGCCCCGCCTTCGCGCTGTGGGTGTGGCAGGCGTCGCCGGTGAGGAACACACGGGGGCTGCGGCCCGATCCCTCCGGAGCGTCGTCGAATCCATCGGTGACACGGTGCCCCACCTCGTAGACGCTGTGCCAGGCCACCTCCTTCACATCGATCGAGTAGGGGTGAAGGATCTCGTTGGCTCGGCGGATGATCTCGTCGATGGGCGTGCGACGCACGCGGTGATCGTCGTCCGGTGCGACGGCACCGAGGTCGATGTACATGCGGCTGAGGTAGCCGCCCTCGCGCGGGATGTGCAGGATGCTGCCCGCCTGCGAGGTGATCGCGCACTTGGTGCGCCAGTCGGGGAAGTCGGTGTTGACGAGCACGTCCATGACGCCCCACGCGTGAAGCGCGGCACCGCCGACGTGCGTGCGCCCGATCGCTTCGCGCACGCCACTGCGGGCGCCGTCGCACCCGGCGACGTACTTCGCGCGGACCGTGCGCTCCTGTCCGGCGCGCTCCCCCGCGGTGTACCGCACCCGGACTTCGACGGGGTGGTCGCCGTGTTCGTGGACGGTGAGCCCGGCGAACTCGACGCCGTAGTCGGGGACGATGCGCCCCGGCCCGTTCGCCGCGGATTCGGCGAAATAGTCCAGCACCCGGGCCTGGTTGACGATCAGGTGCGGGAACTCGCTGATCTTGAACGCGTAGTCCTCGGTGCGCGAGGTGCGAACGATGCGGGCGGGGTCCTCCGGATCCGGACCCCAGAAGTTCATGTAGGCGATGTTGTAGGCCTCGGCGACGATCCGCTCAGCGAAGCCGAAGGCCTGGAACGTCTCGACGCTGCGCGGCTGGATTCCATCGGCCTGGCCGAGCACCAGCCGTCCGTCGCGGCGCTCGATGATGCGGGTCACCACGTCCGGGAACTGCGCCATCTGGGCGGCGAGCAGCATCCCGGCGGGGCCGGAGCCGACGATGAGGACGTCCATCTCGTCGGGGAGGTCGGCAGGGCGATCTATGCCCGATCCGGCCGCATCCTGTACGCGCGGCTCTCCGGAGACGTACCCATGGTGGTGGAACTGCATGACCCTGACTCCTGTTCCGACTGCGGTGTCGACTGCTCGCGGCGGCGGTGCTTGCGATGGGGAGGCGCGCGTTCTATATTCGAACACAACGTTCTAGTATGGAACACATCGTATACGACCGTCTGCGGGCCGACAAGGGCCGGCGGACCGAGGAGAGCCCGTGGCCGAGGCGAACGCTCCCGCATCGCAGACGCTGAGCCGCGGCATCCGGATTCTCGAGGTCCTCGCCGATGCGCGCGAACCGCTCTCCATCGACGAGATCGCCCGTCGCCTCGGCGTCCATCGCTCGGTCGCGTACCGTCTGCTGCGCACCCTCGAGGAGCATGGGCTGATCACGCGGGACGGCAACGGCCGCATAGCCCTCGGCGCACGCTTGGCGGCCCTCGCGGCGGGAATCGCGCACGACCTGCAGGCCGAGGCGCTCCCCGAGCTCACCGAGCTCGCGAACGGGCTGGGCATGACGTGCTTCCTGAGCGTGCTCGACCATGACGACTGCGTGACGCTGGCGAGTGTGGAGCCGAGACACGCAGTGGCCTCGGTGGCTCAGCGGCCGGGGACGCGGCATCCGGTCACGCGCGGAGCGCCCGGCAAGGCGATCCTGTCTCTTGTGCCTCCTGCGTCATGGCCTGCCTCGGCCGGGGCGCACCTGCGCGACGAGGTGACGAATGCCGCGGCCCGCGGCTGGTTCGAGAGCCACGACGAAGTCGTGCCGAGCCTGCGCGCCGTCGCGGTGCCGCTCGGGATCCGCGGGCGAGGTCCCGCCGCGATCGCGGTCGTCTATCTCGCGAGTTCCCACGAACCCGCCGACATCGCCCGGCGTCTCGAGCGGTCCGCCACGATCATCCGGGCCGCGCTCGGCAGCTGAGCCGACACGCCCGCCAAGGGCGCGGGCTGACGGGGCGGCTCAGGCGAAGCGCTCCCCGACGAAGGCGATGTCGTAGGCCGCGACGCGCTGCGGCACCCCGGCGAAGACCTCGGCCCGGGCATCCGATGCCATGTACTCCTTCTCGAGCGCGAGGAAGGCCCCCTCGTCGCCCTCGGCGCTGACGGCCCAGACGAACTCGTTCGTCGCGGGCAGGCCGTACGCGAAGTCGATGGCGAAGCCCGCCGCCGGACGCACCCGCGGCATCGAGTCCTGCCACCACGCGACGAACGCGTCGTACTCTCCGTCGACGAGCGTGTACCGGCGCAGCTGGATGGTCCTCATGCCCTCCATCATGCCGTGGCGCCGCGCCTATACTCGAAGTCGTCCGGCAGGAATGGCCCCGCCGGTGCTCGAAAAAAGGGCACGCAGCGCGAACGCGCGAGACACATACGGCCTCACCCCCGTTCCGTCTTGCAGGAGTTCCCCCATGCCCACCGTCTCGGCGCACGTCGCGCTCACCATCGCCCGTCACATCGACCACGTCTTCGGGGTCATGGGCAACGGCAACGCCTACTTCCTCGACGCCCTCGAGCGGTCGACCGACGTGTCGTTCACCGCGGTGCGGCACGAGGCCGGCGGGGTCGTCGCCGCCGACGCGTTCCACCGCGCCTCCGGGCGGCTCGCCGCCGCGACCTCGACGTACGGCGCCGGGTTCACCAACACGCTGACGGCCCTCGCCGAGGCCGTGCAGGCGCACGTGCCGCTCGTGCTCGTCGTCGGCGACGAGCCCACCTCGGGCCCGAGGCCGTGGGACGTCGACCAGATCGCGCTCGCGTCGGCGGTCGGCGCGCGCACCTACACGGTCGGCCGAGCGGATGCCGCGGCCACCACCGTCATCGCCATCGAGCACGCCCTGACGTACCGGGTGCCGACGGTGCTCGCGATCCCCTACGACGTGGCCGCGCGCGACGCGGGGCCGGTGCCGGAAGCGCCGGAACCGCGTCTGCCCGAGCCTCTCACGCCCGCGGGCCCCTTCGCCGCCGGCGCCGTCGCCGACATCGCCGCCGCGCTGGCGGGCGCCGAGCGGCCCTTCCTGCTCGCCGGCCGCGGCGCCTGGATCTCCGGCGCCGGCGAGGCGCTCGGCGAGCTGGCCGACCTGACCGGCGCCCTCACCGCCTCGACCGCCCTCGGCCGCGGCGTCTTCCCCGCGTCCGAGTTCGACCTCGGCGTGACCGGCGGTTTCGGCGCCGAGGCGGCCATGGAACTCGTGCGCGAGGCCGATGTCGCCGTGGTGTTCGGGGCATCGCTCAACCAGTTCACGATGCGGTTCGGCGACCTCTTCGCGCCCGGCACCCGGGTGTTCCAGATCGATGTCGCCCCGGCGGCGACCCACCCGCACGTCGGCGGATATGTGCGGGGGGATGCCGCGACCGTCGCCCGCTCGCTGACCTCAGCCCTGCGGGATCGGGGCACCGCGCCGAGCGGCTGGCGGGAGTCGGTCGACGTGGCTGCCGCGCGCGCGCAGGATTCCGGAGCCGGGGTCGCCGAGGACGGGCGCCTCGACCCGAGGTCGGTGGCGGCGCGCATCGCGACGCTGCTGCCCGAAGACCGGGTCGTCGTCTCGGACGGCGGCCACTTCATCGGCTGGGCGAACATGTTCTGGCCGGTCGCCTCGCCGGACCGCATGATGATGATCGGCACGGCGTTCCAGTCGATCGGGCTCGGCTGGCCGTCGGTGCCCGGCGCCGCGCTCGCGCGGCCGGACTCGACCGTCGTCCTGACCACCGGCGACGGCGGCGGGCTCATGGCCCTCGCCGACCTCGAGACCGCGGTGCGGGTCGCCGCGGGCCGGGGCATCGCCGTGGTCTGGAACGACGCCGCCTACGGCGCCGAGGTCCACCTGTACGGCCGCAAGGGCCTCGCACAGGACCCGATGCTCATCCCCGAGGTCGACTTCGCGGCCCTCGCCGGCGGCGTCGGAGCCGAGGGTGTCGTCGTCCGGACGCTGGAGGATCTCGACCGGCTCGCCTCCTGGACCGCCGAGGATGCGGCATCCCGTCGCTTCCTGGTCCTCGACTGCCGCATCTCGGGCACGGTCGTCGCGCCGTACCAGCACGAGATCATCCGCGTGAACTCGTAGCCCTCGGCACCCGCCCCGCGCCGAGCTGGCGGCCGAGTCGCCAGTCCGGGCGCGTTCAGGCCCGCGAGAACGACGTCAGGTGGCCTCTCGGTGTCGCGGGCGGCCTGGCGGTCGTCGACACGGCGCCGACCCGTCGCGTGTGGTCGCCCGCAACGGATCCAGACGACCGTTGGCGACGGTTCGACGCCTGACAGGATGCCGCGCCCGGCCCTCGCTCCCGGCTCGCGAGAATCGGCCGGGCGGCTGAGGCTCGCCGCGACGCACGGGTTCCCGGACCCCGGACCGATTCTCGCGGACAGCCGGGACGGAGAGGGGTGGCTCAGGAGCCGGTGAAGCCGGGCTTGCGCTTCTCCTGGAACGCGGCGAAGCCCTCGCGGTAGTCGGCGGTGTCGCGCAACTCGGCCTGCGCCCGGTTCTCCTCGGCGACCACGCGCCACAGCGCCTCGTCGCGCAGGCGATCGATCAGTCGCTTCGACGCGAGGAACGCCTGCGTCGGTCCGGCGGCCGCGCGGACCGCGCGCTCGCGCGTGAACGCGAGCAGCTCGTCGGCGGGGACCGACCGGCTGAAGAGACCGGACTCCACCGCCTGCGCCCCCGTCAGCAGCTCGCCGGTGTAGATCAGATCGAGGGCGCGGTGCGCGCCGAGCCGCTCGTAGAGCAGCGCGTGGCCACCCGAGTCGAGCGTCGCGCCCAGGTTCACGAAGGGCGACCCGATCTTGGCGGTGCCGGCGACGTAGACGACATCGCTCGCGATCGCGAGGCCGAGCCCCACGCCGAGGCATGCCCCCTGCACCGCCGCGAACGTCGGCGCCGGAAAGGCGGCGATCCGCCGCATCAGCGCCTCGACGGCACCGAGGTACCCGAGCACGTCATCGGTCTCGGGGTCGACGCCGGCGATGTCGCGGCCGGCGCAGAACGCGCGTCCCGCGCCGCGCAGCATCAGGGCACGGGCACCGGATGCCGCGGCCTCGGCGTACGCGGCATCCAATTCGGCGATCGCCTCGAGCGAGAGGGCGTTGAGCTTCTCGGGAGCATCCAGCGTGATCTCGGCGAGCGCGCCGTCGAGCGAGAGAGAGATCATGGCGCCTCAGACGTCGTAGTCGACCACGACGCGGTCGGTCGTGGGGTGGGACTGGCAGGTGAGGATGTACCCGCGGTCGAGCTCGTCGGGCTCGAGGGCGTAGTTCTCGGTCATCGTGACGGAGCCTTCCACCAGGCGCGCGCGGCACGTGCCGCACACGCCGCCCGCGCACGCGAACGGCGCGTCGGGCCGCACGCGCAGCGCGGCGTTGAGCACCGATTCGTGCGCGGCGACGGGGCTCTCGATGGTCGAGGACTGGCCGTCGAGCGTGACCTCGATGCGGCGGACGGGCTCGTCCTCCCGGACCTGCACCGGGCGCCCCGACGGCGCCTCGACGCGGCCGCCCTCCCCCGTGGTGAACAGCTCGTAGCGGACGTGCTCGGGCGCGACGCCGACGTCGGCGAGGGTGTCGCGGCACAGCTGCACGAGCTCGAACGGACCGCACAGGAACCACTCGTCGACGGTGTCGGGCAGGACGAGCGCATCGAGGATCCGCCGCAGGCGCTCCTCGTCGATGCGCCCCGACAGCAGCGGCGCCGCCCGCTGTTCGCGCGAGAGCACGTGGTGCAGCGCGAGCCGGGACGGGTAGCGGTCCTTCAGGTCGGCGAGCTCCTCGAGGAACATCACGTCCGTCGTCGAGCGGTTCGTGTAGACCAGCGTGAACCTCGACGTCTCGGACCGCGCGAGCACGGTGGCGGCGAGCGCCATCAGCGGCGTGATGCCCGAACCCGCGGCGATGCCGGCGACGTGGGCGCCGTCGAGATCGGCGAGCCCCGAGGTGAACGATCCCTGCGGGCTCATGACGTCGAGCTCATCGCCGACCGCCAGTTCGGACAGCGCCCAGGTCGAGAACCGGCCGCCCTGATCGCGCTTGATGGCGACGCTGATGGTCTGCGGGCCGTCGCCGCCTCCGCCGGCATCCACCGCGCGGCAGAGCGAATACGACCGGCGCACCTCGTGGCCGTCGAGCGTGGTCCGCAGGGCGACGTGCTGCCCGGCGAGGTACTCGTACTCACCGCGCAGCTGCTCGGGGATGGCGAAGGTGACCTCGGCCGCGGCATCCGTCAGCGGACGCACCGCCGCGACGCGCAGGGTGTGGAACCGCGCGCGGCGCCGTGAGCCGCTCGGGCCGCCGACGGCGCTCGCGAGCAGGCTCTCGGCGATGCGCTCGTTGCGCGGCTCGGTCAGGTTCTGCGCCGCCATCAGTGCACCTTGAAGTGGTCGAAGGGCTCGAGGCACGCGCGGCACTCGTACAGCGCCTTGCACGAGGTCGAGCCGAAGCGGGCCAGCTCCTTCGTGTCGAGCGACCCGCAGCGCGGGCACTTCACGGCCATCTGAAGACGGATGGGACCTGTTCCGGATGCCGCGGCCCGGCCGGTCGGCGGAGCGATGCCGTACGCGCGCAGCTTGTCCTTGCCGGCGTCGCTCATCCAGTCGGTCGTCCAGGCGGGGGTGAGGGTCAGGCGCACATCGACCTCGGCGAAGCCCGCGGCGGTGAGGGCGAGCACGATGTCGTCGCGGATCGCGTCGACAGCCGGGCATCCCGAATAGGTCGGGGTGATCGTGACCGTGACCCGCTCGCCGTCGACCGCTACGTCGCGCAGCACGCCGAGGTCCTCGATCGACAGCACGGGAACCTCCGGGTCCGGCACGGCCGCGGCGATACGCCAGGCGACGGTCGCGGCGACCGGGGCGGGGGCCGCCCGCTCCTGCTGCTCGGACAGGCTCACCACGTCGCCCCCGGGTGCTGACGGGCGAGCACCTGCATCTCGGCCAGCAGATAGCCCATGGTCGAGAAGTGGCGGCCGTGGCGGCCGCCGCCCGCCGACACGAAGCCGGCCGGAACCTCGAGACCGGCCTCAGCGAAGACGGCGGCGGTGACGGAGTCGAATCCTTCGCGCAGCGACGAGGGCGCGATCGCCGCATCGCCGAGGCGCTCGAGAAGCGGCTCATCGCGGAACAGCTCGTCGACGTACGGCCAGACGTCCCCGATCGCCCTGATCATGCGCGCCCGCGACTCTTCGGTGCCGCCGGCGAGCCGCAGGGTCCACTGCACGGCGTGATCGCGGTGGTACTCGACCTCTTTCACGGCCTTCGCGGCGATCGCGGCCAGTACGGCGTCGGACGACCGCTGCAGCGCCGAGTACAGCTCGAACTGGAAGACGGATGCCGCGAACTGCCGCGCGATCGTCTGGGCGAAGTCGCCGTTCGGCTGCTCGAAGAGCCACGCGCTCCGGAACTGCGCCTCGTCCCGCCAGTAGGCGAGGTCGTCCTCGGTGCGGCCGTCGAACGAGCCGGCGTAGCGGAGGAACGACCGGGCGTGCCCGACCAGATCGAGGGCGATGTTGCCCAGGGCGACGTCCTCCTCGAGCTCGGGGGCGCGCGCGATCCACCAGCCGAGCTGCTGGGACAGGATCAGCGCGTCGTCGCCGAGCCACAGCGCGTACTCGGCGACGTCGGCCGTGGCCGCGCGTCCGCCCTCGCCGACGAGCTCGGCACTGAGCTCGAGACGGTCGACGCTGACGTCGCCGTGCGGGTCTGCCGGCGGGGCCGGCTTCGCGAATGCCTCCGTCACAGGTGCGGCACCCCCTCGGACGCGGTGTAGTACACGGCGTGCCGGTAGTTCTTGCCCGCGGGCGACTCGAAGAACGCGCCCTTCGAGTCGGGGTCGCTGGTCGTGATGGCGTCGGCGGGCACGACCCACACCGAGGTGCCCTCACCGCGGCGGGTGTAGAGGTCGCGGGCGTTGCGGAGCGCGAGCTCGGCGTCGGGCGCGTGCAGGGATCCGGCGTGCACGTGGCTGAGTCCGCGGTTCGCGCGCACGAAAACCTCCCACAGGGGCCACGTCTCGCGCGGGGATGCACCAGGGGTCGTCATCATGCCACCTTCTTCTCGGCGCGCTCGGCCTGCTTGCGGGCGTACTCGGCGGCGGCTTCGCGCACCCAGGCGCCGTCGTCGTGCGCGGTGCGGCGGTGCCGCAGCCGCTCGGAGTTCATGGGCCCGCGTCCGCGCAGCACCTCGTGGAACTCGGTCCAGTCGATCTCGCTCATGTCCCACCGCTGATCCGCCTCGTTCCAGGCGAGGTTCGGATCGGGCAGCGTGACGCCGAGCACCTCGGCCTGGGGGACGAGCATCCCGATGAAGCGCTGGCGCAGCTCGTCGTTGGAGAACCGCTTGATCTTCCACGCCATGGACTGCGCCGAGTTCGGGGACTCGTCGTCGGGCGGGCCGAACATCATCAGGCTCGGCCAGTACCACCGGTCCACGGCATCCTGTGCCATCTGCCGCTGTGCGGGCGTCCCCTGCATGAGCTGCAGCAGGATCTCGAAGCCCTGCCGCTGGTGGAAGGACTCCTCCTTGCAGATGCGCACCATCGCGCGGCCGTACGGCCCGTACGACGCTCGGCACAGCGGCACCTGGTTGCAGATCGCGGCGCCGTCGACGAGCCAGCCGATGGCGCCCATGTCGGCCCACGACGGGGTGGGGTAGTTGAAGATCGACGAGTACTTGGCCTTGCCGGCGATGAGCTGATCGGTCATCTCGTCTCGTGTGATGCCGAGGGTCTGGGCCGCCGAGTACAGGTACAGCCCGTGGCCCGCCTCGTCCTGGACCTTGGCCATCAGGATCGCCTTGCGCTTGAGGCTCGGCGCGCGCGTGATCCAGTTGCCCTCGGGCTGCATGCCGATGATCTCGGAGTGCGCGTGCTGCGAGATCTGGCGGATCAGCGTCTTGCGGTACGCCTCGGGCATCCAGTCGCGGGGCTCGATGCGCTGCTCGGCCTCGATCAGCGCGTCGAACGTCGCCTGGGCGGCGGCTTCGTCGGGCTGCGCCACGGTCAGGTCGGGTGCGGTGGTCATCGTCGACTCCTCATTTACAGACCGTTCGTTCAGTAAGTTTAGCTCCGGGATGCCGCGGCCACAACCGCGGCGGATCGCTCAGGCATCCGGCGGTGTCCGCCTGGTCGTGAGCGAACGGCCGCGCACCTCGGCGACCACGGCTCCGGTCTCGTCGGTGATCGTGACGTCGTACAGACCCGCCCGACCGACCACCGCGCGGCGACGGGCGTGCGCGGTCAGGGTCTGTCCCACGCCCGTGGGCGCGAGGAACGCGATGTCCGCGCCGGCCGCGACCGTCACGCCGTCGTCCTCGTTGCAGGCGATCGCGAAGGCGGTGTCGGCGAGGGCGAAGACCAGCCCGCCGTGGGTGATCGCGAAGCCGTTGAGCATGTCCTCGCGCACGCGCATCGAGACGATCGCCTCGCCCGGCTCGTCGCGCTCGACGACCATGCCGAGTGCCGCCGACGCGTGGTCGCGGCGCAGCAGAGGCCGCTGACCGTGGAACCACATCGCCGGATCGGTCATGCCGCCGTCTCCAGCTCCTTGGCGACGAGCGTCAGCACGTCGTAGGCGGCGACGAGCTCGTCGTTCTGGTTGCGGATGACCGCGTCCCAGCGCACCTCGCCGTACTCGTCGGTCTCGCGCGGCGTGATCTGCTTCGCGGTGAGCACCACGCGGATCTCGTCGCCGGGTGAGACCGGCGTCACGAAGCGGAGGTTCTCGAGGCCCGAATTGGCGAGCACCGGACCGGGCTCGGGATCGACGAAGAGCCCGGCCGCCCACGACACCAGCAGGTAGCCGTGCGCGACGCGACCCGGGAAGAACGGGTTGGCCGCCGCCGAGGCCTCGTCCATGTGCGCGTAGAAGAGGTCGCCCGTGAAGTGCGCGAAGGTCTCGATGTCGTCGAGGGTCACCACGCGCGAGGCCGACACGATCTGATCGCCGACCGCAAGTTCGGCCAGCGACTTGCGGAACGGATGCCGGTCATTGCGGGATGCCGCACCCTGATGCCACACGCCCGTCAGGGCCGTGAGCATCTCGGGCGATCCCTGCACGGCCGTGCGCTGCATGTGGTGCAGGACGGCCCGGATGCCGCCGAGCTCCTCGCCGCCGCCCGCCCGGCCGGGGCCGCCGTGGACGAGGTGAGGCACGGGTGCGCCGTGGCCGGTCGACGTCTTGGCGTCATCGCGGTCGAGGAACAGCAGGCGCCCGTTGTAGGCGGCGATGCGCGAGAGCAGCGTCGCGGCGACGCCGGGATCGTTCGTGGCCACGCTCGTGACCAGCGACCCGCCGCCGAGGCTCACGAGGTCGGCCGCCTCTTCGACCGTGCGGTAGCCGAGCACGCTGGCGACGGGTCCGAAAGCCTCCACCTGATGGGCTGCGGGGGTCGAAGCATCCGCGAATCCGATGAGCAGGGGCTCGAGGAACGCCCCGTCCTCGGCGACGCCGACCGAGCCGTCGGCACGCACGACCCGGGGCGGCTGCACCGAGCCGAGCAGCAGCCGGCCGCCCTCCGCCTCGAGCTCGGCCACGCTGCGCAGCACCTCGTCGCGCTGCTCGAGCGAGACGAGCGGCCCCATCGTGACGCCCGGCGCATGCGGATCGCCGAGGACGACGCGCTCGGCGATCTTGGCCCGCACCGCCGCGACGACGTCGTCGACGGAACCCTCGGGCACGATCGCCCGCCGGATCGCCGTGCACTTCTGCCCGGCTTTGGTGGTCAGCTCCGACAGCAGCTGCTTGACGTACGCGTCGAACTCGGGCGTGCCGGCGACCGCGTCGGGACCGAGCACCGAGGCGTTGATCGAATCGGTCTCGCTCGTGAACCGCACCCCGCCGGTCTGCACGCTCTCGTGAGAGCGCAGCCGCTCGGCCGTCGAGGCGCTGCCGGTGAACCCGACGATGTCGCCCAGCCGCAGGTGCTCGAAGATCTTCGGCACGCTGCCGCTGATCAGCTGCAGCGACCCCGCGGGCAGCAGCCCGGTCTCGACGAGGATCCGCACCCATGCCTCCGCGACGTAGGCGGTCGGGGTCGCGGGCTTGACCACGGTCGGCACGCCCGCGAGGAAGGCCGGCGCGAACTTCTCGAGCGCGCCCCACATCGGGAAGTTGAAGGCGTTGATCTGCAGGGCGACGCCGGGCAGCCTCGTGTACACGTGGCGGCCGAGGAACGAGCCGTCCTTCGACAGCGTCTCCACCGGGCCGTCGAGGTACACCTGGCCGCTCGGCAGCTCGCGGCGGCCCTTCGACGAGAACGTGAAGAGCACGCCGATTCCGCCGTCGACGTCGTTGAGCGAGTCCCGCTCGGTCGAGCCGGCGTGCTTCGAGAGGTCGTACAGCTCCTGCTTCCGCTCGGTCAGGGCCTGCGCGAACTGCTTGAGCAGCACGGCCCGCTGGTGGAAGCTCAGCGTGCCGAGACTCGCCTGGCCGACCGTGCGGGCGTGCTCGAGCACACGCCCCAGTTCGAGGCCCGCCGCACTCACCCGGGCGACGTCCTCGCCCGTTGCGGCGTCGAGCACGGTCGCCGCGTGGTGCGGATCGGCAGGGGTCCACCAGGCGTCCTCCACGTAGCTGGGAAGGATGTCGGTCATCGTTCGCTCCATTCGTAGAATCCCTGTCCGCTCTTGCGCCCGAGGCGCCCCTCGGCGACCATGCGCCGCAGCAGCTCGGGCGGCGCGAAGCGCTCCCCCAGCCGCGCGTGAAGCTCGTCGGCGATGCCCAGTCGCACGTCGAGACCGACGATGTCGGTCGTGCGCAGCGGTCCGGTCGGATGCCGGTAGCCCAGCTCCATCGCCGCATCGATGTCGGCGGCCGAGGTCACGTCCTCCTCGAGCATCCGGATGGCCTCGAGCGCGAGCGCGACGCCGAGGCGGCTCGAGGCGAAGCCGGGCGAGTTCTTCACGACGATCGGCGTCTTGCCGAGCGCTTCGACCCACCCGCGCGCGTCGTCGACGAGGGCACCGTCGGTGCGTGCGCCCACGACGATCTCGACCAGGGCCGAGGCGGGGACGGGGTTGAAGAAGTGCAGGCCGATGAGCCGGTGAGGCCGCGAGAGGCCCGCGGCGAGGTCGTCGATCGAGATGGACGACGTGTTCGTCGCGAGCGCGGCACCGGCGTCGAGGACTCCCTCGGCACGGCAGAGCGCCTCGACCTTCAGGTCACGATCTTCGGGGACCGCCTCGACCACCAGGCCGCAGCCGGCGAGGGCCGCGGCATCCGTCACCGCGGCGACCGAACCGGCGAGCGAGTCGAGCGTGCGCGGCGTGGCCTCGCGCTCGACCGAGCGCCGCAGACTCTCCATCAGGCGAGCGGATGCCGCATCCGCCGCCTCGGGATCGCGCTCGACGACGATCACCTCGGCGCCGGCGAGGACGAAGGCGTGCGCGATGCCCGCGCCCATCCGGCCGCCGCCGATCACGCCGACGCGCGCGGGCACGCCCGCGGCCCCGGTCATCGGGTCCGCCTTTCGAGGAAGGCCGTCATGCGGCGCTGCTTCTCGGGACTCTCGAACAGCTCGGCCTGCAGCTCGAGCTCGATCTCGGGGTGCGCGTCGGCAGGTGCGGCGAGCGCGGTCTTGGTGTGGCGGGTCGCGAGCGGATCGTTCGCGGCGATGCGATCGGCGAGCGCGTGCGCAGCGGGCAGCAGGTCGTCGGGCTCGTGGAGGCTCGACACGATCCCCCAGGCCAGCGCCTCCTGTGCGTCGAGGATGCGCCCGGTCAGCAGCAGCTCGGCGGCGCGGGCGTCGCCGACGATGCGCGGCAGCCGCCACGTGGCTCCGGCGGCGGCGATGATGCCCAGGCCCGTCTCGGGGTTGCCGATCTTGAGCCTCGGAGTGCCGATGCGCAGGTCGGCGGCGTAGGCGAGCTCGGCTCCTCCCCCGAGCGCGTAGCCGTCGACGGCGGCGATGACCGGCATCGGCAGGCCGGCGATCCGCTGGAAGGCACGGGTGTTGATGCCGCGGCGGGCATCCTCGGCGCGGCGGTCCCGCAGCTGCGCGATGTCGGCGCCGGAGGCGAAGACGCCGTCGGATCCGGCGATGATGAGCGTGCGCGGCCGCTGCTCGAGCTTCTCGCAGAGCGCGTGCAAGTCGTCGATCATCGCCTGGTCGATCGCGTTGCGCACGTGGGGGCGCGACAGCGTCGCGATCACGCGGTCATCGCCGCTCTCGACGTGGAGCGCCTCAGCCATGGACCGGCTCGCTGCCCTGCGGACGCGGCATCCGTCATCCCTCCCTGGTGCGCACCCTCGCGCACATCCGAATTGCCTACCGATCGTTCAGTATTCCAGATCGGATGCCGATGCGGAACTCCTGCGGATGCCACACTGGGGCCATGGCCCTTCCCGTCCCGGACCGCCCGTCCGATCCCGGCCCCCGCCGAGGACGCCCCGGCTACGACCGCGCCCGGGTGCTCGAGGTCGCCGTCGCGCTGTTCAACGAGCAGGGC
Organism: Microbacterium sp. Root166; assembly: GCF_001427145.1. GTDB lineage: Bacteria > Actinomycetota > Actinomycetes > Actinomycetales > Microbacteriaceae > Microbacterium. The sequence continues at coordinate 57,063 of NZ_LMGL01000003.1, read as the reverse complement.
TATGACGCCACGTCGGTCGCCGATCTCGCGGCCCGCCTAGGCCTGACGAAGTCGGCGCTGTACCACCACTTCGACTCGAAGGAGCAGCTCCTCTCGCTCGCGCTCGATGAGGCGCTCAGCGGCCTGGAGGGTGTGCTCGACGAGCCCGAGGCCCGGTCGGGAACCGCCGCCGAGCGGCTCGGCGCCGTGCTGCGCGGTGCCGTGCGGGTGCTCGTGGACCACCTGCCGTCGGTCACGCTGCTGCTGCGGGTGCGCGGGAACAGCGACGTCGAGCGCGCAGCCCTCGAACGTCGCCGGGCGTTCGACCACCGCGTCACCGCGCTCGTCGCCGAGGCGCAGCGCGAGGGACTCGTGCGCGACGACATCGACGGCCCGGTCGCGACGCGCCTGATCTTCGGCATGGTCAACTCGATCGTCGAGTGGTACCGCCCCGGCGGGTCCGTCGACCGCGAGCGCCTCGCGCACGACGTCGTCACGGTCGTGCTCGACGGACTCCGGACCCGCTGAGGCGGGCGAGCGTCAGGCCTTCGAGAGTCCGTAGATCGGACTCGCCGACTGCGCGGCCTCGTGATCGGGCCCGAGCGGGATGCCCGAGCGGTCGCGCAGCAGCAAGGTCGCGATGAGTCCGATCACCGTCATGCCGGCGAGGTACCACGTGACCGACAGGGTGGAGCCCGTGGCCTGCACCAGCGCCGTGGCGATCGTCGGCGCGAAAGCACCGCCGAGGATCGCTCCGATCGCATACGAGATCGAGACGCCCGAGAAGCGGATCGACGCCGGGAACAGCTCCGAGTACAGCGCGGCCTGGGGACCGTAGGTGAAACCGAGGCCGATCGTGAGGATCGCGAGACCCGTGAACAGCAGCCAGATGTCACCGGTGTTGACGAGGGGGAAGAGCAGGAACACGCCGACGAGCTGCAGCACCCAGCCGATGATGTAGGTCGTGCGACGCCCGATCCGATCGGAGATGAAGCCCGCGGCCAGCGTCGACAGCAGCCATGTGACGGCGGAGCCCGCGACGGCCCACAGCACCGGACCGCGCTCCAGCACGAGCGGCCCGTCGGGGTTCGTCGCGTAGCCCTGGATGTATCCGCCGGTCGTCATGTAGCCGACGGCGTTGTTGCCGGCGAACACGAGCGCCGCGATGAACACCAGCAGCGCGTGCTTGGCGAACAGCTGCACGATCGGCGTCCTGGCCTTCTCCTTGCGCTGAGCGAGCTCGGTGAACACCGGGCTCTCCTCGACGCGGCGCCGCACATACCAGCCGATGAAGATCAGCACCACGCTCAGCAGGAACGGCACCCGCCAGCCCCACTCGAGGAACGCGTCGCCGGGCGCGATCATCGCCATCAGCGCCATGACGCCGGAGGCGAGGAGCAGCCCGAGCGGCACGCCGATCTGCGGTGAGGCGCCGAAGACCCCACGACGCTTCCGGGGCGCGTGCTCGACCGCCATGAGGACCGCACCGCCCCACTCGCCGCCGGCCGAGATCCCCTGGAGGATGCGCAGCAGCACGAGGAAGATGGGAGCCCACACGCCGATGGCCTCATAGGTCGGCAGCACGCCGATGAGCGCCGTCGCGGCTCCCATGAGGATCAACGTCCACATCAGCACGACCTTCCGGCCGTACTTGTCACCGAAGTGCCCAGCGAGGAACGCTCCGAGCGGACGGAAGAGGAAGCTGACGCCGACGGTGGCGAAGGCCACGATGGCGCTGTTCGGACCGAGCGGTGCGAAGAACAACTGGCCGAACACCAGGCCGACGGCGGTCGCGTAGATGAAGAAGTCGTACCACTCGACGGTGGTTCCGACCACCGTAGCGAAGACGACGCGACGTCGATCGACGGGGCTGGCGATGGTCCCGGTGGGCGTGAATCCCGCAGTGTCCGGGGGAATGCTCATGGGTGACTCCTCTGTCTGGGTGGACGACTTCGTCCGCCGGCATGCGCTCGACGCGGGTGGTTGCCGGAGGTGACACGATGATATACGATTTCAGATACGACGCAAGAGTGAGGACGCTCCTGATGGACGAGAACACGACGGATGCCAGCGATCCGCGCTACAGCGCCCTCCCCGGGCGTCCCGGCAAGATCATCGCCATCCACCTCAGCTACGCCTCACGCGCAGACCAGCGCGGGCGCCGGCCGCAGCATCCCTCGTACTTCTTCAAGCCATCGAGCTCCGTCGCCGCCTCCGGCTCGACCATCGAACGGCCCGCCGGCACCGAGCTCCTGGCCTTCGAGGGCGAGATCGCCCTGATCATCGCCACTCCCGCGCGGCACGTGCCGCTCGCCGACGCGTGGAGCCATGTGGGCTGGGTGACCGCAGCGAACGACTTCGGGCTCTACGACCTCCGCGCGAACGACAAGGGATCCAACGTCCGCTCGAAAGGCGGCGACGGCTACACCCCGCTCGGCCCGGCAGTCATCGACGCCCGCACGGTCGACCCGGCCGGACTGCGCGTCCGCACGTGGCTCAACGGAGCCCTCGTGCAGGAAGACACGACCGCCGGACTGCTCTTCCCCCTCGCCCAGCTCGTCGCCGACCTGTCGCAGCACTTCACCCTGGAGACGGGCGATGTGATCCTCACCGGCACTCCCGCCGGCTCGTCGGTCGCCGGGCCGGGCGACGTCGTCGAGGTCGAGGTCGACGCGTCCGGCGGACCGAGCACCGGGCGGCTGGTCACCACCGTCGTGCAGGGCGAGGCGGCCTTCGACCCCGAGCTCGGCTCGCTGCCCGCCGTCGACGACCTCCAGCGCACCGAGGCATGGGGGTCCAGAGCGGCGGCAGGGCTCCCCGGCGGCGCGCGTGCGCGCACGGCCCTCTCCCCCGAACTCCGCGCCAAGCTCGAGTCCGTACCGGTCGCCGGCCTCTCCGCCCAGCTGCGCAAGCGCGGACTGAACGACGTCACGATCGACGGCGTGCGGCCGCTCCATCCCGAGGCCAAACTCGTCGGCACTGCCCGCACGCTGCGCTTCGTGCCCCTGCGCGAGGACCTCTTCGCATCGCATGGCGGCGGCTTCAACGCGCAGAAGCGAGCGTTCGATGCGGTCGGCGAGGGCGAAGTCATCGTGATCGAGGCGCGCGGCGAGACAGGCTCGGGCACCCTGGGCGACATCCTCGCCATCCGCGCCCACGCACGCGGCGCCGCGGGCATCGTCACCGACGGCGGCGTGCGCGACGTCGACGCCGTCACCGCGGTCGGCATCCCCGTGTACACGGCCGGCGCCCACCCTGCGGTGCTCGGGCGCAGGCACGTGCCGTGGGACCACGACGTCACGATCGGCTGCGGCGGTACCACCGTCCAGCCGGGCGATGTCATCGTCGGCGACGCCGACGGCGTGATCGTCATCCCGCCGGGCCTCGTCGAAGAGGTCGTCGACGCCGCGCTCGACCAGGAGGACGAGGACTCCTGGATCGCGCAGCGCGTTGCGGAGGGGCATCCGATCGACGGGCTCTTCCCGATGAACGAGGAGTGGAAGGCGAGGTACCGCGCATGGCGGGAATCGAAGTGACACGAGCGGACGGGGCGATGGACCCGGCCGCACTGAGCAAGTCGCAGCGCGCGTACCGCTGGATCAAGGAGCGCATCGCCTCGCAGGAGTTCACCCCCGGGTACCGGCTCGTGCTCGGCAGCCTCGCCGGCGACCTGGACATGAGCGTCGTCCCGGTGCGCGAGGCGATACGACAGCTCGAAGCCGAGGGGCTCGTGATGTTCGAGCGCAACGTCGGAGCACGGGTGTCGATGGTCGACGACACCCAGTACCGCGACAGCATGCAATCGCTGTCGATCCTCGAGGGCGCCGCGACCGCGCTGGCCGCGCGGCGGCTGACGGTCGAGGACATCCGGCGTGCGCGCGAGGTGAATGAACTCATGATCGAGACGCTCGAGCACTTCGACCCGCGAGCGTTCACCGCGCTCAACCAGGAGTTCCACGCCGCGCTCTTCGAGAAGTGCGCCAATCCGCGCCTCCTCGACCTCGTGCACGGTGAGTGGGCGCGCCTCGGGCACCTGCGCGACTCGACGTTCAGCTTCGTCCCCGGCCGCGCCCAGGAGTCGGTGCGCGAGCACGAGAACATCCTCCAGCTCATCGAGACCAGCGCGCCGCTGGGCGAGATCGAGAAGGCCGCCCGGCGCCACCGGTCGGCCACGCTGGACGCCTACATGATCCACGAGCACCCCGACGAGGCCCTCGGCCTCCCGGCATTCTGACCTTCCGCGAAGGAGCAAGCCCATGACCGACACCGCTTCACGCGCCACCGAGCGCCACCTGCCCGACGATCTGCCCAGCCGCATCCAGCACTACATCGACGGGGAGTTCGTCGACTCGGCCGACGGCGACACGTTCGACGTGCTGGACCCCGTGAGCAACGAGACGTACCTGCGGGCCGCCGCGGGGAAGAAGGCCGACATCGACCGGGCCGTCGCCGCCGCGCGGCGTGCCTTCACCGAGGGGCCGTGGCCCCGGATGCTGCCGCGGGAGCGCTCGCGGATCCTCCACCGCATCGCCGACATCGTCGAGTCGCGAGACACCCGCCTCGCCGAACTCGAGTCCTTCGACTCGGGCCTGCCGATCACCCAGGCTCTGGGGCAAGCGCGACGCGCGGCCGAGAACTTCCGATTCTTCGCCGACCTGATCGTGGCGCAGGCCGACGACGCGTACAAGGTGCCCGGACGGCAGCTGAACTACGTCAACCGCAAGCCGATCGGCGTCGCCGGGCTCATCACGCCGTGGAACACGCCGTTCATGCTCGAGTCGTGGAAGCTCGGCCCCGCGCTGGCGACCGGCAACACCGTGGTTCTCAAGCCGGCCGAGTTCACCCCCCTCTCGGCGTCGCTGTGGGCCGGGATCTTCGAAGAGGCCGGAGTGCCGAAGGGCGTCTTCAACCTCGTGAACGGACTCGGCGAGGATGCCGGCGACGCCCTGGTGAAGCATCCTGACGTCCCACTGATCTCGTTCACCGGCGAGAGCAGCACCGGACAGCTCATCTTCGCGAACGCCGCGCCGTTCCTGAAGGGGCTGTCGATGGAGCTCGGCGGCAAGTCGCCCGCGGTCGTTTTCGCCGACGCCGACCTCGACGCCGCCATCGACGCGACCATCTTCGGCGTCTTCTCGCTCAACGGCGAGCGCTGCACGGCCGGATCGCGCATCCTCGTGGAGCGCGAGATCTACGACGAGTTCGTCGAGCGCTACGCCGCCCAGGCCTCGCGCGTGATCGTCGGCGACCCGCAGGATCCCGCGACCGAGGTCGGCGCGCTCGTGCACCCCGAGCACTACGACAAGGTCATGAGCTACATCGAGATCGGCAAGACCGAGGGCCGCCTGGTGGCGGGCGGCGGGCGGCCCGAGGGCTTCCCCACCGGCAACTACGTCGCCCCCACGGTGTTCGCCGACGTCGCTCCCGATGCCCGGATCTTCCAGGAGGAGATCTTCGGGCCGGTGGTGGCGATCACCCCGTTCGACACCGACGAAGAGGCGCTGGAACTCGCCAACGGCGTGAAGTACGGGCTGGCGGCCTACGTCTGGACGAGCGACCTGCGCCGCGCCCACAACTTCTCGCAGGCCATCGAGGCCGGCATGGTGTGGCTGAACTCCAACAACGTGCGCGACCTCCGCACCCCGTTCGGCGGAGTGAAGGCATCCGGCCTCGGGCACGAGGGCGGCTACCGCTCGATCGACTTCTACACCGACCAGCAGGCCGTGCACATCACGCTCGGCGCCGCCCACAACCCCACCTTCGGCAAGCGAGGACGCTGACATGACGAACCGCATTCCCGCTCCGGCCGCACCGGCGCCCGACATCCTCCGCTGCGCGTACATGGAACTGGTCGTCACCGACCTGGCGGCATCCCGGATCTTCTACGTCGATGTGCTGGGCCTGCACGTCACCGAGGAGGACGACGACGCGATCTACCTCCGGTCGACGGACGAGTTCATCCACCACAACCTGGTGCTGCGCAGGGGCGAGACTGCGGCAGTGGCGGCCTTCTCGTACCGCGTGCGCACCCCGGAGGATCTCGACCGGGCGGTCGCGTTCTACGAGGAGCTCGGATGCCGCGTCGAGCGCCGCCCGGAAGGCTTCACGAAGGGCATCGGCGACTCGGTGCGCGTCGAGGATCCGCTCGGCTTCCCGTATGAGTTCTTCTTCCAGACCGAGCACGTGCAGCGCCTCTCCTGGCGGTACGACCTGCACACCCCCGGCGAGCTGGTCCGGCTGGACCACTTCAACCAGGTCACGCCCGACGTCCCGCGGGCGGTCGCCTACATGGAGGACCTCGGCTTCCGGGTGACGGAAGACATCCAGGATGCCGGCGGCACGGTCTACGCCGCCTGGATGCGCCGCAAGCCCACCGTGCACGACACCGCGATGACCGGCGGTGACGGGCCGCGCATGCACCACGTCGCGTTCGCGACCCACGAGAAGCACAACATCATCGCGATCTGCGACAAGCTCGGGGCACTGCGGCGGTCGGACGCGATCGAGCGCGGTCCCGGGCGGCACGGCGTGAGCAACGCCTTCTACCTGTACCTTCGCGACCCCGACGGGCACCGCGTCGAGATCTACACCCAGGACTATTACACCGGCGACCCCGACAATCCGGTGGTGACGTGGGACGTGCACGACAACCAGCGGCGCGACTGGTGGGGCAACCCCGTCGTGCCCTCCTGGTACACCGAGGCATCGCTCGTCCTGGACCTCGACGGCAATCCGCAGCCGCTCGTCTCACGCACCGACGACTCCGAGATGGCGGTCACGATCGGCGCCGACGGGTTCTCGTACACCCGTCCCGACGAGCCGGACGAGGAGCTGCCGAGCTGGAAGCAGGGCGAGTACAAGCTCGGCCACCAGCTGTGACCCCTAACGTGACCTGAAGGAGGACGGATGCTGCACCCCGACGTGATCGCCCGGCTCGCCGACGAGCTGGCCGAGGCCGACCGCACGCACGGCGTGATCGAGCGGATCACCGCGCGCCACCCCGACGCGACGATCGAGGACTCGTACGCGATCCAGGCCCGCTGGCGCGATGCCGGCCTCGCGGCCGGACGGCGCCTGGTGGGGCGCAAGATCGGCCTGACCTCGCGGGCGATGCAGGAGGCGACCGGCATCACCGAACCGGACTACGGCGTGATGTTCGCCGACACGGCGTTCGAGAGCGGCGCGGATATCCCGGCCGAGCAGTTCTCGAACATGCGCGTCGAGGTCGAGCTGGCATTCGTGCTCAAGGAGCCGCTCGAAGGACCGGACTGCGAGCTCGAGGACGCGCTGCGCGCGATCGACTACGCCGTTCCCGCCCTCGAGATCCTGAACTCCCACATCGAGCTCGCGGGCCGCACGATCGTGGACACGATCGCCGACAACGCGGCCTATGGCGCGATGGTGCTCGGCACGACGCACAAGCGCCCCGACGAGATCGACCTGCGCTGGGTTCCCGGCGTCCTCTCGCGCAACGGCGACATCGAAGAGACCGGCGTCGCCGCCGGCGTCCTCGGCCATCCGGCCCGCGGCGTCGCGTGGCTCGCGAACAAGCTCCATCAGCACGGAGCGCGCCTCGAGGCGGGCGAGATCATCCTCGCGGGCTCCTTCACGCGCCCGGTGTGGGTCTCGCAGGGCGACGTCGTGCGCTGCGACTACGGACCGATGGGAGTGATCGAATGCCGCATCACCTGAACCCGACCTTCCGCGATGCACTGGCCTCGGCCGAGCGCCCTCTCGCCGGGATGTGGGTGTGCTCGGGATCGCCGCTGGTCGCCGAGATCTGCGCCGGCGCGGGCCTGGACTGGCTGCTCATCGACATGGAGCACTCCCCCAACGGCCTCGAGTCGGTCCTCGCGCAGCTCCAGGCCGTCGCCGCCTACCCGGTGACCCCGGTCGTGCGCGTGCCGATCGGCGACGTCGTCACGCTCAAGCAGGTCCTCGACCTCGGGGCGCAGAACATCCTCGTGCCCATGGTGTCGTCCGCCGCGGAGGCGACGGAGATCGTCGCGGCGGTGCGGTATCCGCCGCGAGGACGCCGCGGCGTCGGGTCGGCCCTCGCGCGCTCGGGGCGGTGGAACCGTGTCGAGGACTACCTCGCCGGGGCCGACGACCACGTCTCGCTCTTCGTCCAGATCGAGACCGTCGGGGGGGTCGAGGCCGCGGCCGAGATCGCCGCCGTCGACGGGATCGACGGCGTCTTCGTGGGCCCCAGCGACCTCGCGGCATCGATGGGCCTGCTCGGGCAGCAGACGCATCCGGATGTCGTGGCCGCCGTGCTGCGGGCGTTCGACGCCGTGCGGGCCACCGGCACACCCGTCGGCGTCAACGCCTTCGACCCGGCCGCGGCACGGTCCTACCTGGACGCGGGAGCGCGGTTCATCCTCGTCGGGGCGGACGTCGCGCTCCTGGCCCGGGGCTCCGAGGCCCTGGCGACGGCGTTCATCGGCGCCGACGACTCCGGCCCGGATCGCCCCTCTTACTGAACCCGCCGGGCCGCCCTCCACGATCCCTCGAGTTGCCAGAGGACGCGGGCTGCGGCATCCGTCATGCGGCCTCATCTGGCAGCTCGCGTTGCCTTCGACCAACGACGATGGCGGCCGCCGGTGACCGGCGACCGCCATCATGTCGTGCGTCAGCCGCAGCTGTGCGCGGGGTAGGTCGTCTCGACGGCGGTCGAGATCGGCTCCCCGTCGACGGTCGCCGTGACCGCGACCTGAGCGACTCCCGTCGGGATGCCGACGAGCCTGGTCGTGAACGCCTGCGCAGCGGACTTCCCGGCGGCGATCGACGCGAACGTCTTCGACCCGTAGGTCGTCGATACGGTCGCCGCGACGGCGACGGCGTCCTCGTTGGTCACCTTGACCGTGAGCACCGCCTTGCCCGCCACGCACCGCGTCGACGCCGTCGCCGCCACCTGCAGCGTCGGGTCCGCCTCCTTCACCACGCCCAGTCGGGCGAGCTGCAGGCTGAGGGCCCGTTCCGGTGCGTCGATCTGGTTCTGCGTGCCCGGCGTCCTCGCGGCAGCCTGCTCGGCTGCGGCGAGCAGCTCCTCGAGCTCGGCCCAGTCGGCCTCCGGGTAGTCGCTCTCCTCCAGCGTCCCGGCGTACGCGATGGCCGCGTCGAGGTCGCTCTCGTCGAGCGGCAGGTTCTGCGCGGTCAGCGTGTCGCTGAGCAGGTAGTGGTCGAAGTCGACGTGCCCGCCGGCCTGCTGGGTCGCGTAGTTGAACAGCCCCACGCGGTGACCCATGAAGTGCGTCAGGCTCCCGTCGAGGGATTGGGGCCCGACACGATTGCCGAGCTGATTCCACGACACGCCGTCCAGGCTGTAGGAGAACGTCGTCCACAGCTGTCCGGTCGGGTTCGCGAAGTCCAGATCCGCCTTCAGGTGCACCTCGGATGCCGAGCCGACCGCCGCGGTCGTGCCCGGCACGAACGACTCGATCGCCGCCTGGTCGATGGCCGTCGTGAAGGGCTGGCTGCGGTTGACGACGCCGACCGTGTTCACGCCGTTCACGCGCTTGACCGCGACGTACGAGAACCCGCGGTTGTAGGCGGCGAGGCCGGCGACATCCCCGTCCTTCATGCCGGAGATGTCGAGCTTGGTCTCCGCCGACTGCCGCGGCCCGAAGGTGCGCTGCGACAGGGTGTTGCGCGCCTCCTCGAGATAGGTGGCTTCGTCGTCGTTCGCGAGCTTCAGGTGCTTGAGGTTGCCCGTGAGCACCTTGCCGGTCTCCAGGCGCAGCCAGCCGTCACGATCGGTCAGCGACCAGTACCGGTTGTCCGGGGCGTGATTCCACTCCCAGGGCAGCGCGAGGCGCGACCCGTTCGGCGCGATCTCGTCGGGGTGCGGCAGCTCGGTCGTGAGCGGACGGCCCTTCAGTGAGACGTCGTCGACCGTGAAGTCCATCAGGTGCGTGTCGGGCGCGGTCGAGGGGGTGGCCGTCCACGGCGTCTCGACGAAGATCCGCATCGACGACAGGCTCTGCGAGGCGGGAACCGTGAAGCTGCCCGAGATCGTGGCCCACTGACCGCGGGTCGCGGTGACGCTCGCGAGGTTGGTGAAGGTGCTGCTGCCGTAGCGCGCGGTGACGAAGAACTGCTTCGTCGCCGGGCTGTTCGGGTTGACGTACTTCACCTTCGCCGAGATGTCGTAGGTGACGGAGTGCTGCACCTTGCCCGAGACGTCCTGGGCGGGGCCCGATCCCGTCGTGGTGCGCCCGGTCACCTGCAGCGCGCCGGCGCCGGTGGCGGCATCCGTCGTCGCGGCGATCGTCGCCGTGTCGTTGACGATCCACCCCTGCGTGCCGCTCTCGAATCCGGGGTTGGCGAGCAGCTCGACCCCGAGCAGGGACTGATCGACGTTCGGCGGCGCGGGGATCGTCCAGTCCTCGTCCATGTAGGCACGGTGCGGGGCGTCGTTGTCGAAGTCATCCGAGACCACGATGCTCTTCTGGCGCTCGTACAGGGCCTCCTCAGGGCTGAGCTCGATGGGCTTGGCGAACGCCCCGTTGACGGGCACCGAGCCGTTGTTGCCGAACGTCGGCCAGCCGTCCGACCACGTGGCCGGGATGAGCGCCGGGATGCGGCCGATCGGGAAGGTGTCGCGGAAGAACATCCCCGACCAGTCGGTGGCGCCGTCCTCGGCCGCGATGGGGACGAGACTGCCCTGGGCGAATCCGTTGGAGTTGAGCACGCCCTTGGCTTCGTAGGGGTTGCTGCCGTCGACGGTCGCATAGCGGCCGAGGAGGGTGTCGGAACGGAACAGGGCGACCTGGCGTCCCTGCCCCGAGGGCCACGTGATGATGACGATGTAGTACTTGCCGTCGATGTACTGCACCTGCGCACCCTCGAAGAGCCCTCCGATGAAGGATGCGCCGGGGTAGTCGGAGGTGCGGAGGACCTGCGGGTACTCGGCCACGACGGTCTTCATGTCGCTGCTGAGCTTGACCGCGCTGGTCGACCCGGAGCCGTAGAAGATGTACGGCGTTCCGTCGACGTCGAAGAAGAGGGAGGGGTCGTGGTAGGCCCGTCCGAGGGCGATCCGCTCCCAGGACCCCTCGTCGATGTCGTCCGTGACGTAGAGGTACGAGCCGCCGAGGTTGTTGGTGTTGAACGCCACGTACCACTTGCCGCCGTGGTACCGGATCGACGACGCCCACTGTCCCTGGCCGTAGGACGACTGACCGTTGCGCAGCGAGAACGAGTCGCTGATGTCGGCGCGGTCGAAGACGTAGTTGACGATCTCCCAGTTGACGAGATCGTACGACTTCATGATCGGCGCACCGGGGCTGAGGTGCATCGTGGTGCTGATCATGTAGTAGATGTCGCGGCCCTCGTCGTTCTCGGATGCCGGGATCCGCTCGACGGAGACGTCGGGGACGTCGGCGTTGATCAGCGGCACCGTGTAACTGCCGTCGCCCTTGTCGGTCGAGGTGTAGCCGGAGTCCGGCTGCCACGGCTCGGCGGCCTGCGAGGGTGCGACCGCGAGCAGCAGCCCCGCGGCGACCACGGCCGCACTGGCGGCCGCTGTCGACCGGAGCGTGCGACGCCGGCTCCGGGCCCGAAGCGACGCGCGGTCGAGCATTCCTGGCTTCTTCATTCGTTGTTCTCCCATCTCCGGCGGGCCTCCACCGCTCCTTCTTTCAGCAGCCGGACCGTCCGGACGCCGACGTGGGCCGCACCGCGGGGGCGCGGAGAGTGGGTGGCGGCCCAGCCGATCGGGGCCGCCACCCGGTCCTGCATCAGCCGCAGCTGTGTGCGGCGTAGTCCGCCTCGACCGTGGTCGATACGGGCTGCCCCGCGACGGTCGCCGTGACCGCGACCGTGGCGACACCCGTGGGGATGCCGGCCAGCCTGGTCGTGAACGCCTGCGCAGCCGACTTCCCGGCCGCGATCGACGAGAACGTCTTCGATCCGTAGGAGGTCGAGACGGTCGCGCCGATGGACACGGCGTCCTCGTTGGTCACCTTGACCGTGAGCACCGCCTTGCCGGCGACGCACCGGGTCGACGCCGTGGCCGAGACCTCCACGGTCGGCGCACTCGGCGCCTCCGCGAACGACCACGTGTCGAGCTCGAGCAGGTCGCCCGCAGCGCCGGTGTAGGTGAAGAACACGTCCTGCGTGCCCACTGCACCCGACAGCGGCGCGGTGAGCTCGGTCCACGCACCGGCGGTGCCGGTGACGGGGATCGTGCCGAGGATCGCGCCAGTCTCACTGCCCGACCGCACCTGGATCGAGCCGCCCGCCTGCAGCGGCTTGACCTTGACGGTGACCGACTCGGCTCCGGCATCGCCGAACGCGACCGACGACAGCGCCGTCCAGTCTCCGTTGTCGATGTCCTTCACCACGAGGTTCGGCGACGCGGCGCCGAACTGGGCCGAGCCGTTGTCGACCTTCGCCGTGGCGATGCCCTTGCTCCAGCCGAACGTCTCCGACTCGAACACGCGGTACGGGTCGAAGTCGCGGACCTGCTCGACGCCGGCGTACGTGCCGACGACCTGCTGGATGGTCCCGTCCGCGTTGAACGCGAGCTCCTGGATGTGGGGGCTGCGGTAGCCCTGCGTGGTGTTGCCGTTGATCCGCTTGTTCAGGGTGGGCGCGTGGTACGTGAAGTAGTGCTTGCCCTCGAACTCGAAGACCGACTGGTGGTTGTTGCCACCGGTGCCCGAGCCGAAGAACTGGGACTGGTTCGGGAACAGCACGCCGGCGTAGGTCTCCTTCGGCCAGACCATCGGGTCGTCCGAGATCATGTAGCCGATCTGCCCGCCGCCGGGGTACCCGGGAAGCGGCGTCTGGTTTCCGCCGAAGTCGGTTCCTCCGAAGTGCGACGAGTAGGACATGTAGTACTTGCCCTCGCGCTCGAAGATGTGACCGGCCTCGAAGGCCACCGGAGCGTCGACGACGGCCGCCGTGCCCTGCGTGTTGACCATGTCGTCGGCGAGCTCGATGACCCGGATGTTCTTCGGGTTGTTGTAGCGCTCGGCCGCCGGCATGGACGTCGAGGCGGGGCCGCCGCCGAAGACGAGGTAGCCCTGGTCGCCGTCGACGAGCGGGGCGGGGTCGAACTTCCACGCGACGTCCTCGGCTCCGGGGGTGGTGCCATTGATGAGCGTGCTCGTGCGCTCGCTCGTCCAGGGGCCGAGGGGGCTGGCGCCGGTGATCACGTTGCTGGAGCCACCGCCGTTGGCGTAGTACAGGAAGTACTTCTCGACACCGTCGACGACCCGCTTGGTGAAGCCGGGCGCCCACGAGTTCGCGGTGAACGGCGCCACGCCCTGGGGGCCTGCGACCTGGATCTCACCGTGGTCGGTCCAGTTGACGAGGTCCTCGGACGAGATCAGCGTGACCTGGTTGATGCTGCCGTAGTTGATCGACGGCGAGATGCCGGTGACCGGATCCGGTGCGTAGCCCTGGGTGTCGTTCGTCATGTACATGTACACGCGACCGTCCTCGGCATACCCGAAGCCGTCGGCGCCGAACTTGTGGCCCATGAGCGGGTTGTGCTCGCCCGGCAGCTTGCCGACGACTTCGACCGTCTTCGAGGGCGGCGGGGGCGGCGGTGCGCCGACGAGCGACACGTCGTCCACCGTGAAGTCCATCAGGTGGGTGTTCGGATCCGCCGACGGGGTGGCCGTCCACGGGGTCTCGACGAAGATGCGTGCGGTGGCCACGCTCTGCCCGGCGGGAATCGTGAACGTGGTGTTGATGTAGCCCCACTGACCGCGTGCCGGCGTCGCGCTGCCGAGGTTGGTGTAGGTGCCGCCGCCGTAGTGCATCGTGACGAAGAACTGCTTCCTGGCGGGGCTGCTCGGGTTGTCGTACTTGACCCGCGCCTTGAGGTTGTAGGTCATGCCCGCCTGCACCTTTCCGGTGACGTCCTGCATCGGTCCCGATCCCGTGGTCGTGCGGGCCGTGACCCGCACCGCCGCGGCACCGCTGTAGGCGTCGGCGACGATCGAGAGCGCGCCGGTGTCCGTCGGGTTGCCGTTGTTGACGAACCATCCGTCGAGTCCGCTCTCGAAGCCGCCGTTGACGATCAGCTCCTCGTCGGCTGCGACGGCCGGCATCGCCAGGCCGCTCATGATGAGGGCTGTGGCGGCTACGGCTGCACCGACGATGCCCATCCGCCTCCGGCGCACCGCCGTCGTAGGTGTACTGCGACTGGTCAAGATTCCTCCTCGTTGATCGATCAACCACTCTTCGCCCGCGCGCTCCAAAGGCACTCTGAAGGAGCCGGCGGGGGTCCTGCCGGCGGCCTGAGAAGATGCTCCGCGCACAGCTTCGTTCGACGCGGGAGAGGGCGGTCCTCGGAATGTTAGCGGTCACAGTTGCAGACGGCAAGACCCGATCGAAAGGAGCACCGGATCAGCCCCGACTAGAGTCGCTGTGAGCGTGCTCCGCAGGCGATACAGGTCCGATGCCAACAATCCACAGCAGCCAGTCCGGCCCGCCGGTCACCATGCGCGACGTCGCCGCACGCGCCGGGGTCTCCCCGCAGACCGTCTCCAACGTGGTCAACGGCCGCACCGAACATGTCGGCGCCGAGACGATCGACCGAGTCACGCGGGCGATCGGCGAACTCGGCTACCGCCTGAACCAGAGCGCGCGCTCGCTCCGCAAAGGCCGGACCGGCCTCGTCGGCCTCGGGCTGCCCGTGCTGGCCTCGGAGTACTACGGAGAGCTGGCCGAGCGGCTGGCGCGAGGGTTCTCATCCCGCGGCATGCGGCTGGTCACCGAGAACACGGGCGGTGCGGTCAGGGCCGAGGTCGAATCGCTGGCCGCATCGCACCTCGAGACCTACGACGGCTTCATCCTGGCCGTCGCGGCGAGCGAGTCGGCCGATCTCGAGAGCATCCCCGCGAGCAAGCCGATCGTGCTCCTGGGCGAGCGGGCCTTCTCCACCCGATTCGACCACGTGCTCATGGACAACGTCGGCGGCGGCCGGTTGGCCACCGAGTATCTGCTCGACCGCGGGGCCCGATCGATCGTCGTCCTCGGCGGGTCCCTCGCCGCGGGGGATTCGGTGCAGACGCTGCGCACACGGGGATACCTCGACGCGCACCGGGCGGCCGCCCATCCCGTCGATGAGCGGCTCATCGTGTCGTGCGGCCTCGACATGCTGGACGGCTACCGAGCGACCAGGGAGCTGCTCGAGAGCGGAGTGACATTCGACGGCGTCTTCGCGTTGACCGACTCCTCCGCGCTCGGGGCCCTGCGGGCGCTGCACGAGCGCGAGACGAAGGTGCCCGACGACGTCCAGCTCATCGGGTTCGACAACGTCCGCGCGAGCGGCTTCTCGACGCCGGCGCTGACCACGATCGAGCCCGGCAACGACGCCATGGCCGACGCCATCGTCGACGCGATGATGCGGCGCCTCGACGCTCCGCGCGGACCCGTCGAGGCCCGTCACGTCATGATGAGCGTCGCGGTGGTCGCGCGGGAATCCACCCACCCGTGATCGCCGCCGATGCGCCGGGTTGTCAACCCCTCGGCCCGTTCACCCGGGCGACACCGTGCCGTGCCAGGCTGGGCCCATGCAGCGCGACGTTTCGAGCCGGATAGTCCTCGACATCACCGAGCCCGCGGAACTGGCGTTCGCGATCGCGGTGAGCGCGCAGTACGCCGCGCCGACGGAGGCTTTCGTCGCCTCCCTCGACGGAGCGGCGGTCGAGGTGCACGAGGTCGCCGACTCCCACGGGACGCGGGTGCACGTGCTGCGCAGCGGTGTGGGGCGCCTGGTCGTCTCGTACACCGCGCACATCGAGGGCACCGCGTCGACCGACGCCGCCACCGAGCAGGATCTCCTCGTCTACGCACGCCCGAGCCGCTACGCCGAGTCCGACGCGCTCGGCCCGACCGCGTGGGGCGAGTTCGCGGGCATCACCGATCCCGCCGAGCTCCTCGGCTCGGTCTCGTCCTGGGTCGGCACGAGGCTGCAGTACGTCTCCGGTTCATCGCTGCCGACCGACGGGGCCACCCGGACGCTGCTCGCACGTCAGGGCGTGTGCCGGGACTACGCCCACCTGTGCGTCGCGCTGCTGCGCGGGCTCGGCATCCCCGCCCGCATGGCCGCCGTCTATGCGCCGGGGGTGTACCCGATGGATTTCCACGCCGTCGCCGAGGCATGGATCGGCGACGCCTGGCGCGCCGTCGATGCGACGACCCTCGCCCCCCGGTCGACACTGGTGCGCATCGCGACGGGCCGTGATGCCGCAGACACCGCCTTCCTCACCGTCACCTCCGGGCGGGCCGATCTCGTCGAGGTGACCGTGACGGCGGTGGCCGACGCGCTTCCCGACGACGACATCACCGAGCTGGTGTCGATCCACTGAGGTCTCCCGCGCCGACGCGGCCCCGCCGTACAGTGAACGCATGAGGAAATGGGTCGTCCGCTTCGTGTCGCTGCTGGTCTTCAACGTCGTCGTGCTGCTCGCCATCGGCTTCCTGACCCCGGCGCGCGTGGGCTGGGCCGCCCTGTGGGCCGGTATCGTCCTGACCGCGCTGTCGATCTGGATCAAGCCCCTCATCCACAAGTGGTTCACGTCGATGGCGGCGAAGTCGGCGCATCGCCGCACGAAGGCGGGCGAGAAGCTCGTCGAGTTCTTCCTCGCCTTCGTCGTCGCCTTCCTGGTGTGGATGGTGACCGTGTGGCTCTCCGGCGTCTCGATCGGCGGCAGCATCTTCAGCGCCTTCTGGGGCTACGTCCTTCCTCCGGTGATCCTGCTCATCGGCTGGGCGATCTACGACGCGATCGACGACCGGGTCGAGGCGCACGCCGGTGCGCTGTACGACAAGGCCTCCGGTGACAGGGCCAAGACGGTTCCTGATGCCGCGGCCCCCGGCATCCCGAGTCCCGAAGCCGCCGCAGGCAGGCGCGAGCTGCACGACGGACTCACCGACGAGCAGCGTCGCATGCTCGACGAGCTCGGCACGAGCTGAGGCGAATTCCGGCCGCCTGTCGATCGTCGCGTCCGTCGATCGTCATCGCAGTGTCGCAGCACTGACGAAAGGACGACATCATGCGGTACACCCTCCTCCTCCACTACCCCGAGATGCCCCCGAGCGACCTCGGGGCCGAGGCGATGGCCGAGGCCATGCGCGAGTTCGACGCCTACGCCACAGCACTGGAAGCGGCCGGCGCCCTCATCTCGGCCGAGGTGCTGCAGCCGTCCGTCGCCAGCACCACCGTGACCGCCTCGGACGGCGCCCTGCGCGTGCAGGACGGCCCGTTCGCCGACACCAAGGAGCAGCTCGGCGGCACCTTCGTGATCGACGTCGAAGATCTCGACGCGGCGATCGCGTGGGCCGCGAAGGCGCCGTCGCTCACCTGGGGGGCCGTCGAGATCCGGCCGTCCGCGACGCGCTTCGAAGACGGCGCCTGGACGGCGTCCGGGCGCTGATGGCTCCGGCCGACGACGCGCGGGTCGCCGCAGAGAAAGCGGCCCGCTCGTCGTACGGTCGACTCCTCGCGCTGGTCGCCGCGAGCACGCACGACGTCGCACTCGCCGAGGACGCCCTGGCGGACGCGTTCGAGCGCGCGCTGCGCGCGTGGCCCGGCTCCGGCATCCCCGCCAATCCCGAAGGGTGGCTGTTCACCGTGGCACGCAACCGCCTGCGCGATGTGCTCGGCTCGTCGGCCCGTCGCACGTCCTCCGCGCTCGACGAGGCGGTGGCCGCCACGCTCGCGGATGATCGCGCCCTGGACGGAGCCGCCCTGGTCGAGCGGCTCGACGAGATCCCCGACAAGCGGCTCGAGCTGCTCTTCGCCTGCGCGCACCCCGCGATCGACCCCGCCGCGCGGACCCCGCTCATGCTGCAGACCGTGCTGGGCTTCGACTCCGCCGACGTGGCACGCGCCTTCGGGGTCAATCCGTCGACGATGGCGCAGCGGCTCGTCCGGGCCAAGCGGCGCATCCGCGACGCGGGCATCCCGTTCGCCGTGCCCACGCGCGATGACATGCCTGCCCGGCTTCCCGCCGTGCTCGAGGCGATCTACGGCGCGTACGCGATCGGGTGGCTCGATCAGGGTGAGGAGCCGAGGGGATCGCTGGCCGACGAGGCACGCTGGCTCGCCGTGCTGGCCGCGAGCCTGCTCGACGACGAGCCCGAGGCCTGGGGCCTGGCGGCGCTGCTGACCTACGCGCAGTCGCGCGCACCCGCCCGCGCGACGACGCCGTGGCCACCGATCGACGAGCAGGACCCCGCCTCATGGGATGCCGCGCTCATCGCCGAGGCCGGCGCGCTGCTGCGCCGGGCGTCGGCGCTCGGCAGGCCGCTCGGACGCTTCCAGCTCGAAGCGGCCATCCAGTCGGTGCACTGCGACCGCGCCCGCACCGGCGAGCTCGACGTCGCCGCGATCGTGACGCTCTACCGGGGCCTCGTGGCGATCGCTCCGACGTCGGGTGCAGAGGCCGCGCTCGCTGCGGCCGAGGCGCGGCTCCTCTGAGCGCGCCCACACCGAGCCGCACCCGTTGACGCCGCCCGTCGCCGTTGGGATGCTGTGACCGTTGCTCGATGAGCTGGGGACGAGGTGGTTGCCGTGGTGCTGTCTGCTCGCGCATCCCGGGCGAAAGCCGCGGTGGACGTCGTGACCACGTTCTTCGCGCGGATCGAGGCGCTTGCCGGCGATCCCGATGCGCTGGACTTCACGTTCGGCAACCCGCACGAGCTTGCGCTTCCGGCACTGCCGGCCGCGATGCGGGAACAGCTCGAACCTCGTTCGGTGGATTGGTTCGCGTACAAGACGAGCGAGCCCGCAGCGCAGGAGGCGATCGCCGCCGGCCTCAGGGCGGAGCTCGGGCTCGACTTCGAGCCCGACGACATCGCGATGACACAGGGCGCCTTCGGTGCGATCTCGCTCGCGTTCGCCCTGCTCACAGATGCCGGCGACGAGGTCGTCATCCCGCTGCCGGGGTGGTTCTGCTACGAGCCGATGCTGCACTCCATGAACCTCGTCCCCGTGCGCGCGGCACTCGATGCGGAGACCTTCGACCTGGACGTCGATGCCATCGCCCGGGCGATTACGCCGCGTACGAGGATCGTGATCGTCAACTCGCCCTCCAATCCCACGGGCCGCGTATACCCGAAGTCGGCGTGGGACGCCCTGGCGGTCGTGCTCGAGGACGCATCGCGGGCGAACGGACGCCGGATCTGGCTCCTCTCGGACGAGCCCTACCGGCGCATCCGCTTCGACGGCGTGGAGTTCGCGAGCCCCGCTGCCGCGTACCCGTGGACGATGATCGACTACAGCTACGGCAAGGTGCTCCTGGCGCCCGGGCAGCGGCTCGGGTACCTCGCCCTGTCCCCCCGCGTGCCGGCCGCGGAGCGTCGGGAGCTGCGCGAGGCCCTCATGCCGCTCGGCCTCGCGATCGGCTGGGGCTTCCCCGACGCCGTGATGCAGTACTCGGTGCCGGTGCTCGAGACGGTGTCGCTCGACATGGCCGAGCTCACCCGCAAGCGCGACCGGCTGTACGGCGCTCTGGCCGCCGCCGGATTCGAGATCACGCGCCCCGAGGGGACGTTCTACCTCTGGGGCCGGGCGCCGGGAGGCGACGCGCAGGCGTTCTGCGATGCGCTGAGCGCCCGCGGCGTCTACGTCATGTCGGGCACGCTGTTCGACCAGCCGCACCACTTCCGGATGTCGCTCACGGCGACGATGGAGATGATCGAGCGAGCTCTGCCCGCCATCCTCGACGTCGCCGCCGGGCTGCGGGAGGACGCCTGACCGGGACCCGGTCTCAGGCGACCGAGCGCTCCGCCGCCTCGACCACGTTCGTCATGAGCAGCGACACCGTCATCGGGCCCACTCCCCCGGGGTTCGGCGACAGCCAGCCCGCGACCTCGGCGACGTCGGGGTGGACGTCGCCGTAGACCTTGGACTTGCCCGTCTCGGGGTCGACCTCGCGCGTCACCCCGACGTCGAGCACCGCGGCGCCGGGCTTGACGTCCTCGGCGCGGACGATGTGCTTGACCCCTGCGGCAGCGACCACGACATCGGCCTCGCGCAGGTGGTGCGCGAGATCGGTCGTGCCGGTGTGCGTGAGCGTCACGGTCGCGTTGTACTCGCGACGGGTGAGGAGCAGGCCGATCGACCGGCCGATCGTGACGCCGCGCCCGACGACGACGACGTGCTTGCCGTTGAGGTCGTAGCCGTTGCGCAGCAGCAGCTCGATCACGCCGCGAGGCGTGCAGGGCAGCGGCGACGTGATCGGCGCGTTCACGTTCAGCACGAGGCGCCCGAGGTTCGTCGGGTGCAGTCCGTCGGCGTCCTTGGCCGGATCGATGCGCTCGAGCACCGCGTCGGTGTCGATGTGCTTGGGCAGCGGCAGCTGCACGATGTAGCCGTGGCAGGCCGGGTCGGCGTTCAGCTCGTCGATCAGCGCCTCGACCTCGGCCTGCGTGGCATCGGCGGGCAGCTCGCGCTGGATCGAGTTCATGCCGATCGCGAGCGAGTCGCGGTGCTTCATGCCGACGTACAGCTGCGAGGCCGGGTCGGCGCCGACGAGGACCGTCGCGATGCCGGGGACGACCCCCCGCTCGGCGAGCGCAGCGACGCGCTGACGCAGCTCTTCCTTGATCTCGGCTGCTGCGGCCTTGCCGTCGAGCTTCTGTGCGGTCATCCGTTCGTCCTCCTGGTTCTGTGCCTCACCGTCGGCATTCTCACTGAGACATGCCATGCCGGTCGAGACGTGCCGATCATCCGCCTGCCTCGTCGGCATCCGCCTGCCTCACCAGCGATCGTCCGGAAGACCGGATGCCGCGGCAAGGCGTGCTCACGGGCGACGGCTACTACTGGGCGAGCCCGGGGTAGAGCGGGAAGCGCTCGGCGAGTGCGCCGACGCGGGCGCGCAGCGAGTCGACATCGGCGCCGGGCAGCAGCGCGAGAGCGATGACATCGGCGACCTCGGTGAACTCGGCGTCGCCGAATCCGCGGGTCGCGAGCGCCGGCGTTCCGATGCGCAGACCCGAGGTGACCATCGGCGGGCGCGGGTCGTTGGGCACGGCGTTGCGGTTGACCGTGATGTGGATCTCATGGAGGAGGTCCTCGGCCTGCTTGCCGTCGATCTCGGCGTTGCGGAGGTCGACGAGCACCAGGTGGACGTCGGTGCCGCCCGAGCGCACCGAGATCCCGGCATCCTTCACGTCCTGCTGCGACAGCCGCTCGGCGATGATGTGGGCGCCGCGCAGCACGCGCTCCTGGCGCTCCTTGAACTCCGGCGTGCCGGCGAGCTTGAACGCGGTCGCCTTGGCGGCGATGACGTGCATGAGCGGCCCGCCCTGCTGGCCCGGGAACACCGCGGTGTTGAGCTTCTTGGCGAGGTCGGCGTCATTGGTCAGGATGAAGCCCGAGCGCGGGCCGCCGATCGTCTTGTGCACGGTCGAGGAGACCACGTGCGCGTGCGGGACCGGGTTCGGGTGCAGCCCTGCCGCGACGAGGCCGGCGAAGTGGGCCATGTCGACCCACAGCAGCGCGCCGACCTCGTCCGCGATCGCGCGGAAGGCCGCGAAATCGAGCTGGCGGGGGTAGGCCGACCAGCCGGCGATGATCACCTTGGGCTGGTGCTCGATCGCGAGGCGGCGGACCTCGTCCATGTCGATGGTCGAGGTCTCGGGGTCCACGCCGTAGGCGACGATGTTGTAGAGGCGGCCGGAGAAGTTGATCTTCATGCCGTGCGTGAGGTGGCCGCCCTGATCGAGCGACAGGCCGAGCAGCGTGTCGCCGGGACGCGCGATGGCGTGCAGCACGGCGGCGTTGGCGGTCGCGCCGGAGTGCGGCTGGACGTTGGCGAACTCCGACCCGAACAGCTCCTTGGCGCGGGCGATCGCCAGCTCTTCGGCGACGTCGACCTCTTCGCAGCCGCCGTAGTAGCGGCGGCCGGGGTAGCCCTCGGCGTACTTGTTCGTGAGCACCGAACCCTGCGACTGCAGGATCGAGACGGGCACGAAGTTCTCGGAGGCGATCATCTCGAGGTAGCCGCGCTGCCGCTGCAGCTCGCGCTCGAGCACCTCCGCGATCTCGGGGTCGACCTCGGCGAGCGAGGCGTTGAAGTACTGATCGGTCATGACGATCTCCTTGACTGCGGCTTTCGGGGTACGCGGCGGGTTGCCGGGAATCACATCGGCCCAGGCGCGCGGTCGAATGCCGTAGTCAGCCGCTCCCCGGTGGTGGTCCACCTCAACGCCAGTCGCGACATGCCGAGCATAACGGATGCCCCGGCCTGGGCGCCCACGATGACGCCCTGCTAGGCTGACCGCATTCCTTTTGTTAGGACTCTTTACATGAAACGTCATCGCGGACGGGGCCTCGCCGCGGCGGGCATCGCCCTCGCGCTGATGGCGGGCTGCGCTCCCGCAGACGACAATGGAGGCACTGTGCCGAACCTCGCCCTCGTTCCCCTGCCCGCTGCGCTCGAGCAGGTCGAGGGCGATCCGTTCGAGCTCTCCGCAGACACATCGATCGAAGGTGATCCGGATGCCGCGGCCGCCCTCCTCGCGCTGGTCCAGGCCCGCGCCGGCCTCACGCCGGACGGCACCGGCGACGCCACCGTGAGCCTGCGGATCGAGCCGGGCGGCGTGGCGGAGTCGTACCGGCTGACGGCGGATGCGGCATCCGTCGTCGTCACGGCCGCCGATCCCGCGGGCCTGTTCTACGGAGTGCAGACGCTCGGCCAGCTGGTCGCCCGCGACGGTGAGCGCTGGATCGTGCCGGCGGTCGAGATCGACGACGCCCCGCGCTTCGCCTACCGCGGGGTGATGCTCGACGTCGCGCGGCACTTCCACTCGGTCGAGACGGTGAAGGGCTACATCGACCGGGCCGCGGCGCTGAAGTTCAACGCGCTGCACCTGCACCTCACCGACGACCAGGGCTGGCGCATCGAGCTGGACTCGCGGCCGGAGCTCACCGAACTCGCCTCGGGGATGGCGGTGGGCGGCGATCCCGGCGGCTTCTATACGAAGGCCGACTACCGCGAGATCGTCGCGCATGCGGCCTCGCGGCACATGATCGTGGTGCCCGAGATCGACATGCCCGGGCACACGCACGCCGTCGGTCTCGCCTATCCCACGCTGGTCGAGGAGCCCGTGATCAGCGACGAGATCCGCCGGGTGGCGCAGGAGTTCGGCGGCGGGCTTCCCGCCAAGGGCACGCCGTACGAAGGCCTCGCCGTGGGCTTCTCGTCGCTGCGCATCGACGATGAAGCGACCTACGACTTCGTCGCCGACGTCTTCGGCGAGCTCGCCGCGATGACCCCCGGTCCCTACCTGCACCTCGGCGGCGACGAGGCCCTCGGCACCGATCCCGACGACTTCGCCGCGTTCGTGGCACGGGCGAGCGGGATCATCGCCGACCTCGGCAAGACGCCCGTCGCGTGGCACGAGGCAGGCGACGCGCCGGGCCTCGCCCCCAGCACCGTCGGTCAGTACTGGGGCTACGTGCGGCCCACGGACGGCGCCGATGCGAAGGCGCGCGCGTTCGTGCAGAACGGCGGCGGCCTCATCCTCTCGCCGGCAGACGCGATCTACCTGGACATGCAGTACCCGGGCAAGGCCGACCTCGGTCTCGCGTGGGCGAACGGGCCGACGAGCGTCGAGCGCGCGTACTCGTGGGAGCCGGGGACGATCGTCGACGGTGTCGAGGAGTCCGACATCCTCGGCGTCGAGGCTCCGCTGTGGGCCGAGACCCTCCGCACCGCGGAGGACATCGACACCATGGCCTTCCCGCGGATCGGCGCCGCCGCGGAGGCGGCCTGGTCGCCGGCGACGGGCACGAGCGAGCTGCGCACCTGGGACTCCTTCCGCACCCGCGTGGGCGGGCTCGGCCCGCTGTGGGCGAGCCAGGGCATCGCGTTCCACCCGTCCGACGAGATCCCCTGGGCTACCGAATGAGCACACTCGTCCACTCGGTGCGGCTCGTCGACGACGGCCGCATCACCGATGACGCCTGGGTGCTGTTCGACGGCGGGCGCGTCGCGGCACGCGGCACAGGGGCGGAGCGGCCGGACGCCGACGAGATCGTCGACGGCGGGGACGGATGCCTCACCCCCGGTTTCATCGACATCCACGGCCACGGCGGCGCCGGAGCCTCCTACGACGACGGCCCGGCGGCGATCGCCCAGGGGCGGGCGCTGCATCGCTCGCACGGCACCACCCGGGCGGTGATCTCGCTGGTGACCGCGTCGATCGAGGATCTCGCCGCCCGCGCCGCCATGGTCGCGGACATCGCCGAGGCGGACCCCACGATCCTCGGATCGCACCTCGAGGGCCCTTTCCTCGACCCGGGCCACAAGGGCGCGCACACCGAGTCGCTGCTGCGAGCGCCCGACGCCGCCGCCGTGACGGCGCTGCTCGCAGCCGGTCGCGGCACGATCCGCCAGATCACCCTTGCTCCCGAGCTCCCCGGCGCCCACGAGGCCATCGCCTCTCTGGTGGCGGAGGGCGTCGCAGTCGCGATCGGACACACGGATGCCGATGCCCCGGCCGCGCAGCGCGCGATCGAGGCAGGTGCGACGATCCTCACGCACGCGTTCAACGCCATGCCCGGCATCCACCACCGCTCCCCGGGCCCGGTGGTCGCCGCCCTGCGCGACGATCGCGTGACGCTCGAGCTCATCGCCGACGGCGTCCACGTGGACCTGCAGCTCATCGCCGTCGCCTTCGCGGCGGCGCCCGGCCGGATCGCACTGGTGACCGACGCCATGGCGGCAGCGGGTGCCGGAGACGGCCGGTACGAGCTCGGCGGGCTGGAGGTGACCGTCGAGGCCGGCGTGGCCAGACTCGCGGGCGGCGGCTCCATCGCCGGGTCCACCCTGACGCAGGACGACGCGCTGCGCCGTGTCGTCGCGGCCGGGGTTCCGCTCGCGCAGGCCGTCCATGCGGTGACGGCAGCACCGGCGCGCGCCATCGGGCGCGCGGATCTCGGCAGCCTCGGCATCGGGGCCATCGCCGATGCCGTGCTGCTCGATGCTGCACTCGAGGTGCAGCGGGTGTGGATCGCGGGCAGCCCCGCCTGAGATGGGACCGCCCGCCGCGCGGTTGGGGTGCGCGGCGGGCGGAGCTCTGGGGCAACCGCTTCGGGACGGTTGCATTCGTATCCGGAGTAGGGGCGGGGCCGGCGGGCCCTCCCCCGAGTTACCGCCTGCCCCGCCTCCGGATGCGAGGTGCGCTGAGCCCTCGCAATCGGTGTTCGCGTTGACCCCCATCGGAGCGCTGAACACCTCCTGATCATGAGACGGCGGCATCGCCCATCTATTACGCGTGTTGCCGGAATGTTTTCGGACGCGGAGGCCGATTCGCCGTCGCATCTGGTCAAAACCCGGATTCGGGGTGAGAATGAGGCTCGCAGGCCACCGTTGCGGCCGGCATCCGGCTCGGCAGCTGCATGGGGAGCGCCGGCCACCCGGGAGACACATGATCGACGACGATGATGCAGCCGGCCGCGAGCCCGGCGCGGTGAGCGACGCCGACCTGGTGCTGCGCAGCCGATCCGGCGACCGCACCGCGTTCGGCGAGCTGTGGCGTCGCCACTACCGGTCCGGCATCGCCGTCGCCCGCAGCATCTCTCCCGGTGCAGACGCCGACGACCTCGTGCAAGAGGCGTACACGAGGATCTACCACGCCATCATCAAGGGCGGCGGACCGACCGGGTCCTTCCGCGCCTACCTGTTCACGAGCATCCGCAACACCGCCGCAGGCTGGGGACGATCCACCCGGGAGACGACGATCGACGCGCTCGAGGCCCTTGAGGACCCTGCGACGAGCGAGCAGGCGACGGCGGATTCCCTGGATCGCAGCCTCACCCACCAGGCTTTCCGCAGCCTCCCGACACGGTGGCAGGAGGTGCTCTGGTACTCCGAGATCGAGGCGATGAAGCCTGCTGAGATCGCGCCGCTTCTCGGCATGAAGGCCACCGCCGTCGCGCAGCTCACGTTCCGGGCCCGCGAGGGCCTGCGCGAAGCGTGGATCCAGGCGCACTTGCGCACCGTCGCCGACGGCTCGGACTGCGCGTGGTCCATCGAGCGGCTGGGTGCGTACGCGCGCGCCAACGTCGGCCGACGTGATCGGGCCAAGCTCGAGGCGCATCTGTCGGGCTGTACGCGGTGTGCGGTCGTGGCCAGCGAGGCCAAAGAGGTCTCGAGCCGGCTTGCTCTCGTACTGATTCCCCTCACCGTCGGAGTCGCCGGCACCGCGGGTTATCTCGCGACACTGCAGGGCGTCGCAGCCCCGGCGGTCGCTCTTGCGGGCATGCCGGCAGCCGTGACACAGGGCGCGGGCGGCTCCGGGCTGGCCGCGGTCGGCGCGGGCGGCTCACTGGCCTCCGGCGGGTCGGGCGTGGCGGCCACCGCCGCCGGCACGGCGGGTGCGACAGGCGCGACCGGAGCCGCTGCCGGCGCAATCGCCGCGGCAGGATCGACCGCGGCCGTCACCGGCGTGACAGGCGGACTCTTGTCCGGGGCGGGGATCGCCGGGTTCGCCGCTGCCGGACTCGTCGTGGCGACGACCGTGGTCGCAGCCGTGGCGCTGCCCGACGCGACCGAACGCCTCGACCTGGCCACCGCCGCGATCACCGAGACCGCCGCGGACGACGCGTCAGCGCAAGGACCGCTCGACGCCGAGGCCGACACAATGCTTCCGGGAATCGGCGATGCGGACGGACCTGCGCCCGGCGATGTCCCCGAACTGCCCACCGAACCCGGCTCCGACTCCCCTGCCGGAGACGACACCGCCGGCACCACGGGAACAGCGGGCTCCGAGAACGGCGCGGGCACGCCGTCCGCCGACAAGGGAAAGGGCACGACGCCCAGCACCCACCCGAGTTCGGCACCCGCGGATGTCGGACAGGGCAATGCCCCGGACGGCACCAACAACGGCACCGTGCACAGCGGCAACACCAACAGCGGCATCACCGACAGCGGCATCACCAACAGCAACGGCGTCGTCCCCGTGACTCCGATCAGTGCGACGCTGTCGATCGCCTCGAGCCCGTCGTCATCGGTCGCCGGACAGACACTCGTCCACTTCACCGTCTCTGGAGAGCCCGGTGCGGTCATCCAGGCCCGCATCCGCGGGGTCGTCGCGGGCTCCGCGACGATCGGCCCCGACGGAACCGCGCCCCTGACGCTGCAGCCCACCGCGCAGGACCTCCAGGTCGATGCGCGGGTCGAGGTGCGATACACCGACGGCGGCCACCCCGGTGCGATGACCGGCGCTCCCCTGAGCGAGCTGCTCTGAGCGGCGGGGCGGCCGCATCCGCCGCCCTAAACTGGAGATCATGTCCGACTCCGCCCGTTCCGCCGCCGCTTCCGAGCCCACGCCGGGCATGCGCGCGCCGCTGTCGGCGATCGACATCCTCGCCTTCGTCTGCGAGCTCTTCGCCTTCGCGACCCTCGCGATCTGGGGCTTCGTCGCGTGGCCGTTCCCGTGGAACATCGTCGCCGGCATCGGCGCCCCGGTCCTCGCGATCCTGGTCTGGGCGCTGTTCGTCTCACCGCGGGCCGTCTTCTCGGTGCACCCGTTCGTCCGCGCCCTCGTCGAGCTGCTCGTCTACGCCTCGGCCACCATCGCCTGGTGGAGTCTCGGGCAGGCCTGGATCGGCCTGATCTTCGGCATCGTCGCGGTCACCGTCGGCGTGATCGCAGGACGGCGCCGCTTCGCATGAGCGCCCCCGCCGACGTCGTCGCGCAGCTGCGCAACGCACTCGGCGATCGGGTGGACACGAGTCCGCCCGCCCTGCACGCCGCCCGCACCGACAAGTCGGGTCACTCCGCAGCGGGCATGCCGCTCGCAGTCGTCCACGCGCGCTCGGTGTCCGATGTGCAGCAGACCCTGCGGATCGCCGGCGCCACGTCGACGGCCGTCGTGACGCGCGGAGCGGGCACGGGCCTCGCGGGCGGTGCGAACGCGGGCGCGGGTGAGATCGCACTGTCGCTGCGCGGCATGGATCGCATCCTCGAGGTGCGACCGGACGACCTCCTCGCCGTCGTCGAGCCCGGCATCCTCAACGCCGACCTCAACGCCGCGCTGGCCACTCACGGCCTGTGGTGGGCGCCGGACCCGGCGAGCCGAGCCATCTCCACGGTCGGCGGCAACATCGCCACCGGAGCGGGCGGGCTGCTGTGCGCCAAGTACGGCGTCGTGCGCGACGCGGTGCTGGGCGTCGACCTGGTGCTGGCCGATGGACGGCTGCTGCGCCTGGGGCACCGGACGGTGAAGGGCGTCACCGGCCTGGACCTGACCTCCCTCGTCATCGGCTCCGAGGGCACGCTCGGCGTCATCGTGGGCGCGACCCTGAAACTCCGCCGACTCGTCCCCGGCGAGGTCTGCACGATCGCTGCCACGTTCCCCGGTGTCCGAGCGGCGGCCGAGGCATCCGCCGCCGTCACCGCTTCGGGTGCGCAGCCGGCGATCATGGAGCTGATGGATGCCGCGTCCCTCGCCGCCGTCCATGCGCTGCTGTCGCTGCGACCGCCGACCCGAGGAGCGGCACAGCTCACGATCCAGACCGACGGCCCGGCCGCGGTGGCCGAGGCCGAGCGGATCACCGGCATCCTTCGCGGTGCGGGCGGTGCCGTCTCGGTGTCGTACGAACGCGAAGAGGGTGAGCGTCTGCTGAGCATCCGCCGCTCGATGCACCCGGCGATGGAGCGGCTCGGGACGACCCTCATCGAGGACGTCTCGGTGCCGCGCAGCGCCCTGCCGGCGATGTTCGACGAGATCGCCCGCATCGAGCGCGAGCACTCCCTGACGATCCCGACGGTGGCGCACGCCGGGGACGGCAACCTGCACCCCAACTTCGTGTTCGAGCCGGTCCTCGACGACTCCGGTGAGATCGCCGTGCCGGCGCACATCTGGGACGCGGCCGACGACCTCTTCCGCTCGGCGCTCCGCCTCGGCGGCACGCTCACCGGCGAGCACGGCGTCGGTGTGCTCAAGCGCCGGTGGCTCGTGGACGAGCTCGGCGAGGATCAGTGGGAGCTGCAGCGACAGATCACGCGGGTCTTCGACCCGCAGGGGATCCTGAACCCGGGCAAGGTGTTCTGACCCGGCTCAGCCGTGCGCGAGCGCTTCCTCAGGATCACGGCTGGCACCGATGAGCGCGGCGCCCAGCGCAGCGGCAGGCGAGCCGGCCGGCAGAAGTTCGACCCGCTCCTCGAGGCGCAGCGAGCGCATGAACGACGACGTCTCGGCGCTCGCGGCCAGCTCCCCCGCGACGTCGCCCATCAGGCGATCACCCAGCGCCGTCACTCCACCGCCGAGCACCACGACGTCGACATCGGCCGTCAGCACCAGCACGCGCACGGCCGCCGCGACCGCCCGGGCGAGCCCGGAGCGCAGCTCCATCGCCAGTGCGACACCGGCGTCCGCGGCGTCGAACACGTCGAGCACGGGCAGCGCGGCATCCCGCCCCCATCGCTGGGCGATCGAGCCGCCACCGCCGAGCGCCTCGATGCAGCCGCGCTGGCCGCACCGGCACAGCGGTCCGGCCGGATCGACCGAGATGTGACCGACCTCGCCGGCGGTACCCCGGGCGCCGCGCCACAGCACGCCATCCGACACGATGCCCGCGGCGATGCCCGTCCCGAGGTTGAGGTACCCCATCGAGCCCGAGCCGCCGTGCAGCGCGTACGCCCCGACGGCCGCCGCCTTGACGTCGTTCTCGACGTGGACCGGTACGCCGAGCGCCGGACCCACCGCTTCTGCGAGATCGAGCTCGTCGACTCCCAGGTTGACGGCGTGGACGACCCGCGTGGTGCCCGGTTCCACCTGACCGGGGATGCCGATACCGACCGAGCGGATCGCCGAGGCGGTGAGGCCGGCCTGAGCCGCGAGCGCGCGGACGGCTTCGATGACCGTCGCGGTGACGGCATCCGGTCCCCATCCGGTGGCGACCCGCATGCGCGCGGTGATCCGGCCGAGATCGTCGACCGCGACGACATCGGTCTTCGTTCCGCCGATGTCGAGACCGACCTTCATGGTCCCGCCTCCGCTCGGGAGCCGGTTCCCGCCCGCACGCACATCAGCCCTTGACCGCCCCGGCGACCAGGCCGCTGGTCATGCGCCCCTGCACGATGAGGAAGAAGATGATCACGGGAACGGCGACGAGCGTGGACCCGGCCATCACTTCGGCCCAGACCACTCCCCCGTTCGGGTCCAGGAAGGTGCGCAGCCACACCGGCAGAGTCATCGCCTCGGGCCGGGGGTTGAGCACCAGCGCGAACATGAATTCGTTCCAGGCCTGAATGAACCCGAACACGCCCGTCGCGACGAGGCCGGGAGCCAGCAGCGGGAAGGTGATGCGCCAGAACGCCTGCGACCGGCTCAGGCCGTCGATCATGGCGGCCTCCTCGAGCTCGGCCGGCACGCCGTTGACGAACCCGCGCAGCGTCCAGATCGTGAACGGCAGCACCGTGGCGACATAGACCGCTGTCAGACCGATGACGGAGTTCAGCAGGTGCCAGCTGTCCATGAGCCGGAACGTCGAGATGATCATCGCCTCGGCCGGGATCATCTGGATGATCAGGATCGTGACGATGAACCCGGCGCGCGACTTGAAGCGGAACCGGGTGACCGCGAGCGCGGCGAAGAAGGCGAAGACCAGCGAGACGGCAACGCTCAGCAGCGTGACGGCGACCGAGTTGCCGAGCGCAGGAAGGAATGGTGCACGTGCGTGATCGAAGATCACGTTCGTGTAGTTCTCGATGGTCGCGTTGTCGGGCCAGAAGTGCAGCTCGCTGCCACGGACCTGCGCATTGGGCTGGAACGAGGTGTTGACCATCCAGTACACGGGGAAGACGGAGCACGCGAAAACGATCACCGCGGCGATCGCCGCAAGGACCGACCCGGTCCGGCGCGAGGCGCGGAAGCGGCGGCCGGCGTCCTGCACCGGGCGGGGGGTTACGGCGAGGCTCACAGCTCCTCCTCCTTGACGTTGCGGCGCACATAGTAGATCGAGATCAGCATGAGGAGGACGGCCACCAAGACCGAGATCGCGCCGCCGGCGCCGAAGTCGCCCGAGCCGAGCGACACGCGGTAGATGTACACACCGAGGGTGTTGGTCTCCTCGGCGATGCCGCCGATCGACTGCAGTGCGTAGATCTGCGTGAACACGCGGAGATCCCAGATGACCTGGAGGATCGTGACGATCACCAGGATGGAGCGGATCGAGGGCACGACCACCAGGAAGAACCGCTGGAAGGCGTTGGCGCCATCGAGCTGCGCGGCCTCCAGCACCTCGTCGGAGACCTGGGTGAGGCCGGCGTAGATGGTGAACGCCGCGAAGGGCACCGCACCCCACACGATGATGATCGTGGCGACGAAGAAGAAGCTCAGCGGGTCGATGAGCCAGGAGTGACCCTCGAACTGGGTCAGGCCGAACCAGTTGACGAGCACGTAGTTGAGGACGCCGTACTGGGTGTCGAAGATCCAGCCCCAGACGATGGTCGCCGACAGCGGAGGCATCGCCCACGCGAGCAGCAGACCGACCGAGACGAGAGTGCGAAGCGCCTTGCCCAGGCGCTGCATGAGAAGAGCGACCAGGATGCCGAGCACCATCGTCGCGATGACGCAGATCGCCGCGAACCAGACCGAGCGACTCAGCACCTGCCAGAACTCGTCATCGGTCAGGATGTCGATGTAGTTCTGCAGGCCGACGAACTCGGGGGGTGCCCCGAAGACCTGGGCGCGGCCGAACTCCTGGAACGACATGATCACGAGCTGGATCAGCGGCCACCCGGTGATCGCCGCGAGGACGATGAGCGCGGGGGTCAGCAGCGCGTACGGCGTGAACGATCCGGCCCTGCGGGTCGCACGACGCCCGGTCTGCCGCGGCTCGGGGGCGACGATCCGCTCGCCTTCGATCGCACTGACGACCGGCCCGACATCGGGTGGCGTTGACATGGGAACTCCTGGGTTCTGGGCGACAGGGTACCGGGCCGACGGCGAATGCGCCGCCGGCCCGGTTTCCGATGCCCGCTGCGAGGAGGGGCACCGGGATGCGGACTGCGTCCGCGTGACGGTCAGCCGTTGAGGATGTCCTCGATCTGAGCATCGACCTCGACCGCGAGGGCCTCGACGTCGCCGCCCTGGGCGATCTTGACGAAGAAGTCCTCGAGGACGCGCGACGCCTCGACCTCGGCCCAGTTGGGCGACGCCGGCGTGAGCTTGGCGTTGCTCGCGGCCTCGGTGAACGCCTTCGCCTGCGGGGTGTCACCCAGCGTCGATGCCAGCGACTTCTTGGCCGGGATGAGGCCGTTCTCGCCGTAGATCGTCTGGAACTCGTCACTCAGGATGATCTCGAGCGCGCTCTTGGCCAGGTCGGGGTTCTCGGACTTCGCCGAGATGCCGATGTTGGAACCGCCGGCGAACACCTGGGCGGCGCCGCCCTCCATGCCGGGGAGCGCGTAGACGAACGGAGCAGCCGGCGGAGCGGCCGTCTCGCACTCGCTTGCTAGACCCAGCGCCCAGTTCGGCGCCGAGAACTGGATCGAGGTGCCCTCGCAGTACGGCGTCCACGGCTCGGCGTTGTCGCCGTCCTTCGGCGCCAGCGAGGCGGTGGTCATGAGCTCCTGCACCTGCAGGAGGCCCTTGACGGACTCAGGCGAGCTCAGCTGAGCGTCCCACTCCTCGCCGTCGGCGACGGCGAGCTCTCCGCCGTTCTCCCAGATGAAGGGCAGGGCGTTGTACCAGTCCTGGCCGGCGAAATAGAT
Organism: Microbacterium sp. Root166; assembly: GCF_001427145.1. Taxonomy (GTDB): domain Bacteria; phylum Actinomycetota; class Actinomycetes; order Actinomycetales; family Microbacteriaceae; genus Microbacterium. The sequence continues at coordinate 24,385 of NZ_LMGL01000003.1, read as the reverse complement.
GCCCGACTTGCCCGGGTTCGCCGCGGCGAGGTCCTTGGCGGCCGTCACGTACGCGTCCAGGTCGGCCGGCGCCTCGGTCACGAACGCGGGGTCCGCGAACACGACGCGCGCACCCGAGTAGAGCGGCGGGGCGTAGAACGTGTCGTCGTACGAGCCGGCCTCGACGAAGCCGGGCAGCAGGTCCTCGCCACCGAGGTCCTCGTAGATGTCGTCGAGGGGCAGCAGTGCGCCGACCGACGTGAAGGCCGGGGCCTGCGTGTTGCCGAACTCGACGATGTCGGGGCTGTCTGAGCTGGACAGGCTGGTCGTCAGCTTGTCGACGAGGCCATCCCAGGTCTGCTCCTCGATGACGAGGGTCGAACCCGGGTTCTCCTCTTCGAAGGTCTCGACCAGGTAGTCCCGCGCCTCCTGAGGCGTGTCGGTTCCATTGAGCCAGACGCGGATCTCCGCGCCTTCCTCCGACGAGGAGGGCGAGCCGGAACCGCCGGCGCAGCCGGCGAGCGCGATCGCCGTCGCACCGAGCAGGGCGAGGCCTCCGAGCTTCTTGTTCATGGTGTCTTCCTTTGTGTTCACTTGCTGGTTTTGGAAGGGCCGGGTGACCCATCCGGGGGGAATTGCCCGGGGCCGTGGCCCCTGGCGAGATCGGTCGTGTCTGCTAGGACACGCCGAGCTGTCCTGAGAGGACCATGACCGCGGCGCCGCGAAGCACGATGTCCTGGCCTTGCTCGGTCATCCGAACGCGCACGCTGTCGTGGAACTGCGCGAGCGTGCGCGCACGAAGGGTCTCCACCGTCGCTTCCGCGAGCGCTCCGCCGAGCAGCTCCGGCGGGCCGGACAGCACGATCTCCGAGAGGTCGAGAGCACCGACGACGGGCGCCAGTGCGATTCCGAGGCGCTCCCCCGCATCGCGGAGGATGCCGTCACGTTCGGAGGAGACGGATGCCTCGGCCAGCCGCGCGGTCAGCGAGGGCACCGAGAGCCAGGCCTCGAGGCATCCGACCTTGCCGCACACGCAGGTCGGGCCGCCATCGGTGCCCACGGTCACGTGGCCGATCTCGCCGGCGGCGAAGCGGCTGCCGCGCATCGGCTGCCCGGCGGCGAGCAGACCCGAGCCCACACCGCGCCCGACCTTGACCAGCAGCACGTCGTCGCCGGCGCCGCCGAACGTGTACTCGGCGAGCACCGCCGCGTTGGCGTCGTTGGCCACCAGGACGGGAAGGCCGAGCGCCTCCTGCAGCGCACCCTCGAGGTCGAAGCCCGCCCAGCCGAAGTTGGGCGCGGTGAGGATGACGCCGCGATCGTCGACGACACCGGGGGCGCCGACACCGATCCCCAGCACCGGAGCGTGTGAGTCGGCGACGAGCTCGCGTGCGAGCTCGATGACGGTGGCCACGACATCGCCCGCGGGCGGAAGCGCCACCTCCCGGCGGGCGACGATGTCGCCGTCGAGCGTGAGGACGGCGCCGATGAACGTGTCGCTTCCGGAGAGGTCGATGCCCACGATCCGGTGGCCGGCACGGTCGAGGTCGACGAGCATCGCGGGCTTGCCGGGACCGGAGGCCTCGCGGACGCCGATCTCGGCGACGAAGCCGTCGGCGATCAGCTCCGCGATGAGGTCCGAGATCGTGACGCGGGTCAGGCCGGTCTCACGGGAGAGGTCGGCCCGGCTCATGGCCCCCTGGTGGAAGAGGGTCTGCAGCAGGAGTGCCCGGTTGTGGCCGCGTGCATGCTCGGGCAGCACCTTGCCGCCCTGGCGAAGGGCCCCTCCGGGCCCGAAGGCGCGACCGTGGGGTCCGGTGAGGCGCGGCAACTCGAGAGTGGAAGGGCCGCGCTGCGCTTCCGATGCAGTCATGTTTGTTAGTAGACCTTACGAACAAAGTCCCCGCAAGCCTCGGGATGCATTTGCACGGGGTGTTTACAAAACTGTTACATTCGGGCGGGGTTAGAGTGGAGCGATGCGCACGCTCACCTCCCCCCGCTTCGTCGGACTGGCGCTCGCTGCCGTCGCCCTGCTGGGGGTCACCGGCTGCACGGCCGCGTCGAACGGCTCCGGGGCACCGCAATCGTCAAGCTCCGCGCCGGCCGAGGACTCGGGCGGAGAGCAGACGACCGAAGAGGCGTGCACCATCGTGCAGGAGACGATCAGCGGCGCGACGGCCGAGTTCGAGGGCCTGGACACCGACGATCCCGCCGCCGCCGTCGAGGCCATGGAGGCCGCGGCGCAGAGTTTGTCCGACGTCTCTGCGGAGATCACCAACGATGAGGTGGCGGCGCTCGTGCCGTCCCTGCAGAGCATGTTCGAGCAGGTCGCGGACGTGATGGCGGCCATCGTCGCCGGCGAGACCGATCGCCTCGGCGAGATCGAAGAGCTCGGTGCCGAGTTCCAGGAGACGACCACCCAGTTCCAGGAGCTCTGCGCCCCCGCAGAGTGAGACATCGGCCGCAGGCGGCTCCACAACCGAATCGTTATATAGGTCCCGTACCATGAGAGCATCGTTGCTCTTAGCCGGGGGGTGAATGACGTGACGGATCTGGCGACCAAGCCGGACGCAGATGCGGAGCTGCCCAAGGGCACTCCGCCCGTCGTCGATGGCGAGAATCAGGCGGACGTCGAGGGCAGCACTGTCGAGAGCAGCACTGTCGAGCCCGAGTCCGCCGTCGAGCCCGAGACCGCCGATGTCGACGGCACCGACGAGGTCGTCGATGAGACCTCCCCCGAAGAAACCACCGTCGTCCTCGACGATGCCTCTCCCGAAGACACAACCGTCGTCCTCGACGAGCCCGCGGTCGAGCGGGACGCCGACCCGGTCGACGCCGACCCGGCCGATGCCGACCCGGCCGACGCCACCGGCGAGGTCGAAGACGCCACCGTCGCGATGGAGAGCACGCACGTCGGCGCCGCTCCCACCGGAAACGGCCCGGATGCGCCGGCGTACGCCTGGGCGCCCGCCGAGCCGAAGCCGCGCAAGAGCCGCAAGGCCCTGTGGATCGGGCTCGGCGCCGGCGTCGCCGTGACCGGTCTCGTCGCCTCATCCCTCGTTCTCATCGCACCCGGCACCTCGATCGCCGGCGTCTCGGTGGGGTGGCTCACGCCGGGCGCAGCCGCCGAGGCCGTGCAGGCCCGCCTCGCGAACACGACGATCGTCCTCACCGGCGCCGGCGGCGACGTCGAAGTGACCGGAGCCGACCTCGGAGCGTCCGTCGACGCCACGGGCCTGGCCGAGACCGCTTTCGCCGAGCACCCGATGTGGAATGTGACCGCCTGGTTCCCGCCCGCCGACGAGGTCGTGGTCCAGCTCGACGACGAGGCCGCCACGTCCGTCCTGCGAGCCGCTGCTCCCGAGCTCTACGCCGACCCCGTGGACGCACAGGTCGAATTCGACGCCGCGAGCACGTCCTACGTGACCGTGCCCGCCGAGCCCGGCTCGGGCATCGACCTCGAAACGGTCCGCCAGGCTCTGACGGACGCCTTCGCGTCGGGTCAGAGCGAGATCGAGCTCCCGGTCGAAGCCGTCCCGGTCGAAGCCGACATCCCCACGCACGTCGCCGAGGGCACCGTCGGGCAGCTGAACACGATCCTCGACACCGCCGGGTTCTACATCGGCGCCGAGCGCACTGTGCCGATCGACCGCGCTACCGCGGCCTCGTGGCTCACGGTCGCTCCCGGCGACGACGACACCTTCGAGATCACCGCCGACGCCGCAGCGATCCAGCCTCACGTCGACACGCTCGCAGCGGCGGTCAACCGCGCGCCCGAGAACGCCAAGGTCATCACCGACTCCGCCGGAAAGGTGCTCCGCGAGGAATCCGGCGGCCAGAGCGGGCGCGAAGTCGGCGACACGTCGAACGTCGCCTCGGACTTCGCGTCCCAGCTCGCCGAGGGCAGCGGCGCGTTCGCGCTCCCGGTCAACGAGGTGCCGGTGACGACGGTCGCGCTCGCGCGCCGCATCGAGGTCGACCTCGGCGACCAGCGCACGTACATGTTCGAGAACGGCAACCTCGTGCAGTCGTACGCGATCTCGTCGGGGCGCTCGGCCACGCCGACCCCGACGGGCAGTTTCCGCGTGTACGCACACACTGCCGAGCAGGACCTGGGTGCCGCCTGCCGCGACCCCAGCCGCACTGACAGCTACTGCACCAAGGACGTGAAGTGGCTCACCTGGTTCGCCCCTGACATCGCTTTCCACGCCACGTACTGGCACAACAACTTCGGCAACCCCATGAGCCACGGCTGCGTCAACATGCCCACCAACGTCGCCGAGTTCGTGTACCGCTGGGCCCCCGTCGGAACCGAGGTCTGGGTCCACGGCTGACCCGCGCAGAACACCGCAGACAAAAGAAGAGCGGATGCCCCAGGCCGGGGCATCCGCTCTTCTCGTTCGTCTGATCAGGCGAGGCCGTCGATGATCTCGTTGAAGGTCTTCGACGGGCGCATGACGGCGGTCACCAGCTCGTGGTCGGGACGGTAGTAGCCGCCGATCTCGGCGGGCGCACCCTGCACGGCGTTGAGCTCGGCGACGATGGTCGCCTCGTTCGCGGCGAGGGCCTCGGCCACCGGGGCGAAGGCCGCGGCGAGCTCGGTGTCGACCTGCTGCGCGGCCAGCTCCTGCGCCCAGTACAGGGCGAGATAGAAGTGGCTGCCGCGGTTGTCGATAGTGCCGAGCGCGCGGCCCGGCGACTTGTCGTTCTCGAGGAACGTCCCGGTCGCGGCATCGAGCGTGTCGGCAAGCACCTGCGCCTTGATGTTGCCGGTGAAGGTCGCCAGGTGCTCGAACGAGGCTGCCAGCGCGAAGAACTCACCGAGCGAGTCCCAGCGCAGGTAGTTCTCGGACACGAGCTGCTGGACGTGCTTGGGTGCAGAGCCGCCGGCGCCCGTCTCGAAGAGCCCGCCGCCGGAGAGCAGCGGAACGATCGAGAGCATCTTGGCGCTCGTGCCGACCTCGAGGATCGGGAACAGGTCGGTGTTGTAGTCGCGGAGCACGTTGCCGGTCACCGAGATGGTGTCCTCGCCCTTGCGGAGCCGGTCGAGCGAGTACTGCGTCGCGGCGGCCGGAGCGAGGATCTCGATCGTGAGGCCGTCGGTGTCGTGCTCGGCGAGGTACGTCTTGACCTTGGTGATGAGCTCGGCGTCGTGCGAGCGGGTCTCGTCGAGCCAGAACACCGCGGGGGTCGCGCTGGCGCGCGCACGGGTCACCGCCAGCTTCACCCAGTCGCGGATCGCGATGTCCTTGGTCTGGGTCGCGCGCCAGATGTCGCCGGGCTGGACGTCGTGCTCGAGCAGCACGTCGCCGGCGGCGTTGCGCACCTGCACCACGCCGGGGGCCGCGATCTCGAACGTCTTGTCGTGGCTGCCGTACTCCTCGGCGGCCTGCGCCATGAGGCCGACGTTGGGCACCGAGCCGATCGTGGCGGGGTCCAGCGGGCCGTGGGCGTTCACGTCGTCGATCACCGTCTGGAAGACCCCGGCGTACGACGAGTCGGGGATCACGGCGAGCGTGTCGTCCTCGCCGCCGTCGACGCCCCAGAGCTTGCCGCCGTTGCGGATGAGCGCCGGCATCGAGGCGTCCACGATGACGTCCGAGGGGACGTGCAGGTTCGTGAGGCCCTTGTCGGAGTTGGTGTACGAGAGGCGGGGACCGCGCGCGAGACCGGCGGTGATGGCCGCGACGATCTCGTCGCCGCCCTCGACCGAGGGCAGTCCGGCCAGGATCGCGCCGAGGCCGTCGTTGGGGGTGAGTCCGGCTTCGGCGATCTTGTCGCCGTAGGTCTCGAACACGTCGGCGAAGTACGCCTTGACCACGTGGCCGAAGATGATCGGGTCACTGACCTTCATCATCGTGGCCTTGAGGTGCACCGAGTACAGGACGTCGTCGGCCGCGGCATCCTTCAGGGTCTGCGCGAGGAACGCGTCGAGAGCGGATGCCGACAGGAACGTCGCATCGACGATCTCGCCGGGCAGCACCTTGAGGCCGGTCTTCAGCTCGGTGACGGCGCCGTCGGCGGCGACGTGCTGGATGGTGAGCACGTCGTCGGCGGGCGAGACGAAGGACTTCTCGTTGGAGCGGAAGTCGTCGCGGCCCATGGTTGCGACGCGGGTCTTGGATCCGTCGGCGAACGGCTTGTTGCGGTGCGGGTGCTTGCGGGCGTAGTTCTTCACCGACAGGGGCGCACGGCGGTCGCTGTTGCCCTCGCGGAGCACCGGGTTCACGGCGGAGCCCTTGATGCGGTCGTAGCGCGCGCGGATGTCCTTGTCTTCGACGCTCTCGGCGTCGTCCGGGTAGTCCGGAATGTCGTAGCCGGCGGCCTGCAGCTCGGCGACGGCCGCCTTCAGCTGCGGGATCGACGCCGAGATGTTCGGGAGCTTGATGATGTTCGCCTCGGGGAGCGTGGCGAGTCCGCCGAGCTCGGCGAGCGCGTCGCCGACCTGCTGCTCGGGCGTGAGATTCTGCGGGAACGCCGACAGGATGCGGCCCGCGAGCGAGATGTCGCGGGTCTCGATGTCGACGCCGGCCTGACCTGCGACGGCCTGCACGATCGGCAGGAACGATGCCGTCGCGAGAGCCGGGGCCTCGTCCGTGTACGTGTAGATGATGGTCGAGTCGGTCACCGGGTTCGTCTCCGTTCGGGTCGTGTTTCCAGACTATCGCAATGGCGATTTATCTCGATATCGAGATATCTCGGCAGATGAACTCCTCGTTACGTGGAGAACCGATTCGTGCCCGTACGACGTATCCGGGCTAGCCTGTGGAGTATGGGTGACCTCCGACTCGTCGAACTGTCCGCATCCACGATCGTGGCGGTCAACAACCTCTCGTTGAAGCCCGGCCAGGAGCAGTACCTCGCACCGGTCAGCTACGGCATCGCCGCGACGGTGGTCAACCCGCAGACGACGTGGCAGCGCGTCGTGCTCGACGGCGAAGAGGTCGTCGCGTTCGTCAGTGCGAACTTCGACCCCGAAGCACCCCAGGATCACTTCCGCTCCGTGCTCTGGCGCATCAACGTGGACGCCGACGACCAGGGTCGCGGCGTCGGCCGGTTCGCCGTGCAGCAGCTGCTCGAAGAGGCGCGCAACCGCGGAATGGACCGCCTGTGCGTCATCTACGAGGCCGGCGAGGGCGGACCCGAGGCATTTTTCCAGAGAATGGGCTTCACTCCGGTCGGGGAGACCGAGTACGGTGAGGTCATCGCAGAGGTCAGGTTCTGATCTCGCGCAACGCCTCGACCGCGAAGCGCCTGGCGAGATAGTCCGCCACGGGCGCCCGAAGCCGGCGGCGGGGTCTCGAATACCCCTCCCCCATCGAGGCCCCGTCGCCCTTTCTTTCGTCCCCGGGGCACTGCTGCCCGGCGGGCTAGGGTGAACGTCGTGCCGCGATTCGACCTGACCCCCACCGTAGGTCCGCGATGAGCGGACGAACGCGCATGCTCGCCCTCGACGCCGGGCAGACGGGGATCAAGGTCCGGGTCCGTCAGGGAGGCGGCTCGGAAGACATCCTCCTCCCCGGCATCCGCACCGCCGAGCCCCTCCTTCCACAGCTGGCCGCAGCTGCTCGCGAGGCGTTCGACCGGACGGGCGTGCGTGCCACTGCGGTGGCGGCAGGCGTGTCCGGCCTGACATCGAGGGAAGCGGATGCCTCGGCACTGCTCACCCTCCTCGACGGCTCGTCGGTGCGCGAGGTGGCCCTGGCTCACGACTCCACCACGTCCTTCCTCGGCGCGATGAGCGACGCCCGCGGCGCGGTCGTCGCGGCGGGCGGTGGCGTCGTCACCCTGGCGGTGGGCCGCACGGAGGTCGCTCGCGTCGACGGCTGGGGCTACCTCATGGGCGATGCCGGCAGCGGTTTCTGGATCGGCCGCGAAGCGCTCGCGGCAGTGATGCGCGCCTACGACGGCCGGGGCCCGGAGACGGCACTGCGCGACGTCGCACAGCAGCATTGGCCGGACCTGTCCGAGGCATACATCGACCTCCAGTCCTCGGACGACCGGGTCTCGACCGTCGCCTCCTTCGCCGCGCAGGTCGCGCGGCTCGCGTCAGCGGGCGACGAGGTCGCGCGCGACATCTCCGTCCGCGCGGGCCGTGAACTCGCCCACAGTGTGGAGGCAGCTCTGGGCCGTGTCCTCGATGAGGGAGAGCCCGCCGACGTGTGCGCGATCGGCGGCGTCTTCCGGTCTGCGATGCTGCACGACGCCTTCGTCGAGCGCCTGGAGTCCAGCCCGCTCGAGGTCACGCTCCGCGAGCCCGCAGGCGAAGGCATCGACGGCGTCATGGCACTGCTCGACCTGGGGACGGGGCATCCGCTCGCCACGGCCGTGTCGAACGCGCGCGTCTGACCGAGGGACGGGCTTGGAAAGACGGATGCCCCGTCCCGCGCGCGAGGCGCGGGCGGGGCATCCGTGACGGGGATCAGACGAGCGACTCGCGCCAGGCCGCGTGCAGCCTGGCGAAGCGGCCGTCGCCGCCGATGAGCGCCTCGGGCGCGTCGTCCTCGATGATGCGGCCGTGCTCCATCACGAGGACGCGGTCGGCGATCGCGACCGTCGACAGGCGGTGCGCGATGATGATCGCCGTGCGGTCGGCCAGGAGCGTCTGCAGGGCGTCCTGGATCTGGCGTTCGCTCGGGATGTCGAGCGAGGCCGTCGCCTCGTCGAGGATCAGCACCGCCGGGTCGGCGAGGAAGGCCCGGGCGAACGAGATCAGCTGACGCTGCCCCGCCGACACCCGGCCGCCGCGCTTGTTGACGTCGGTGGCGTAGCCGTCGGGCAGCGCCTGGATGAAGGCATCCGCCCCGACAGCCCGCGCGGCCGCCTCGATCTCGTCGAGCGTCGCGTCGGGCTTTCCGAGCGCGATGTTGTCGGCGACCGTGCCGCTGAACAGGTAGGCCTCCTGCGTGACCATGACGATCGCGCGGCGCAGGTCCTTGGGGTGCAGCGACCGAAGGTCGACGCCGTCGAGCGTCACCCGGCCCTCGGTGGGGTCGTAGAACCGCGACACGAGCTTCGCGAGCGTCGACTTGCCGGCGCCCGTGGTGCCGACGAGCGCGATGGTCTGCCCGGCCGGGATGTCGAGCGAGAAGTCCGGCAGGATGACGCGGTCCTTCGAGTACCCGAACAGCACGTCGCGGAACTCGATGTGCCCGCGCGCGGCCCACAGGTCGACCGGCTTCGCAGGATCGGGAACGGTGGGCTCCTCCTCCAGCACGCCCGAGACCTTCTCGAGGGCGGCCGTCGCGGACTGGTACGAGTTCAGGAAGAACGCGACCTCCTGCAGCGGCGAGAAGAAGTTGCGCACGTAGACGACGGCTGCCAGCAGCGTTCCGATGAGCATCGTGCCGTCGAGCACCCGGTAGCCGCCCCAGAGCAGCACGAGGGCGACCGTGACGGATGCCACGGCCATGAGTCCCGGCTCGAAGATGCCGAACAGGCGGATCGAGCGCATGTTGACGTCGCGGTAGTCGCTGGCCAGCTGGCCGAACTCGTCGTCGTTGCGGGTCTCCTTGCGGAAGGCCTTGACGGCCCGGATGCCGGTCATGGTCTCGACGAACTTGACGATGACCTTCGCGCTGACCACGCGGGACTCGCGGTAGGCGACCTGCGAGTTGAGGTAGAACCAGCGCATGAGCAGGAACAGCGGGATGCCCATCACCGCGAGGATGACGCCGGACTGCCAGTCGAGCAGCAGCAGGGCGACGAGCGTGAAGCCGCCGTACAGGAGGCCCGAGACGAGTTCGTTCAGGCCGCCGTCGAGCAGCTCCCGGATGGAGTCCAGGTCGCTCGTCTGACGAGAGATGATGCGGCCGGACGTGTACGACTCGTGGAACTCGAGGCTGAGGCGCTGGGTGTGCAGGAAGATGCGCTTGCGCAGGTCCAGCATGACGGCCTGGGTCAGCCGAGCCGCCACCACCACGTACCAGCCGATCAGCGCTGCGCCGGCGATGCCCGTGACGAGGTACACCACGACGACGCCGATCGTCGGGAGCCAGTTCATCTGGTTCACGGCGGCGGGCAGTGCCTGGTTGAGGCCGTACGCGATGAGCGCAGGACCGGCGACCCGGAAGGCCGTGGACACGACCAGCACGATGGCGGCGAGCCACAGCTGCCCGCGCACGGGCGTCACGAGCGTGCCGAGAAGGCGCAGCGACCGCTTGCGGATCGCCTTGCTCTCGTCGCGGGTGTAGTCGGAGCGGTCTTCGCCGCTGGTGCCGGAGACGGTTGCGGTGCTCACAGGTTCACCTCCCTCTCCCGAAGGCGGGCTTGCTCGACCTCGAGGCTCGAGATCACGTGACGGTAGTGCTCGCTCTCGCGGAGCAGCTCGGAATGGGTGCCGACGGCCGTGATGCGTCCGGACTCGAGGAGGGCGACGCGGTCGGCGAGCATGACCGTGGACGGGCGGTGCGCGACCACCAGTGCGGTGGTGGCGTGCAGCACCTCGCGCAGCGCGTCTTCGACCAGCGCCTCGGTGTCGACGTCGAGCGCCGACAGCGGGTCGTCGAGCACGAGCACGGCGGGTCGAGCCGCGACGGCACGTGCCAGGGCGAGCCGCTGCCGCTGACCGCCCGACAGCGACAGGCCCTCTTCGCCGATGATCGTGTCGACGCCGTCGGGGAGCTCGTCGACGAAGCCCGCCTGGGCCACGTCGAGCGCCTCGCGCAGGATGGCCTCGGCCTCGGGGCTGCCGGGCGCGAGGTCCTCACGGCCGAGCAGGATGTTGTCGCGCACCGACTGCGAGAACAGCGTGGCGTCCTCGAACGCCATGCCGACGTGGCGGCGCAGCTCGTCCAGCGTCAGGTCGCGCACGTCGACGCCGTCGAGCGTCACGCGGCCCTCGGTCACGTCATACAGGCGTGCCGGGAGCGTGGTGAGCGTCGTCTTGCCCGACCCGGTGAGGCCGACCAGCGCCATGGTCTCGCCGGGACGCAGCGCCAGGTCGATGCCGTCGAGCAGATCGCGTTCGCGGGTCGCGGCATCCTGATACCGGAAGTGCACGCCCTCGAAGACGAGCTCCCCGCGCGGGCGGTCGATGGTCTTCGGCGAGGCGGGATCGACGATCGTGTTGTCCTCGTCGAACACCTCGAAGATGCGGTCGGTCGCCGTGCGCGCGTCGAGCGTGAACGAGAAGAGGAAGCCGATCGACTCCATCGGCCAGCGCAGCACCGTGGCCATCGCGAAGAAGGCGATGAGCTCGGCCACCTGCAGCTGCCCCATCGAGGTGAGGTAGATGCCGGCGCCCAGGCACAGCGCGAAGGCGATGTCCGGCAGCAGCACGAGCCAGAACCAGATCCAGCCGATCGCGCGGGCCTTGCTCAGCTCCGTCTCGCGCAGCGTCTCGGCCTGCCGGGTGAACTTCTGCAGCGCGTGCTTGCCACGGCCGAAGGCCTTCAGGACGCGGATGCCGTGGACGCTCTCCTCGACGGAGGTGGCGAGGTCCCCCGCCTGGTCCTGGCTCTGGCGCGCAAGGCTGCCGTAGGTCTTCTCGAACCAGTAGCCCGTGTACCACAGCGGCGCGGAGGTGACGAGGAAGATCATTCCGAGCAGCCAGTGCCAGCGGAAGAGGAGCAGCGTGCCGACGGCGACCGTGATGACGTTGACGACGAGCAGCACGATGCCGAACGCCATCCAGCGGCGGAGCATGCTGATGTCCTGCATCATGCGGCTGAGGAGCTGACCGGACTGCCACCGGTCGTGGAACGACACCGGCAGGCGCTGCAGGCGCGAGTAGAAGCCCCGGCGGAGGTCGTACTCCACCTTGGTGGCGGGTCCGACGACGAAGAAGCGACGCAGCCAGACCATGAGCGCCTCGGCGAGGCCGAGGAAGAGGATCGCGACGGAACCCCAGACGACGAGGGTGAAGTCGCCCGAGCTGATGGGACCCTCGACCATCTGCTCGAGGACGAGAGGAATCGACAGCGCGAGGAGGCTCGCGACGAGCGCGCTGACGGCTCCGAGGATGAGGCGCGGCAGTACGGGCTTGGCGAACGGCAGCAGCCGCGCCAGCGCGGCGAGGGTGGATTTCGGCGGCGCGGACGACGGCTGAGGAAGCGAGGGAGGTGCGGTGGTGGTCATGATCCTTGTGGGGATGGAGTGCGGATGACCCGGATGGGGTCGACGGTGCGCGAGGCGCGACGGAGCGCTGATGAAGGGAACGCTCCCGAGGGCGGCGGTATGCCGAAGCCGGCATGAGCCGGCACGCGAAAAGGGGTGCGATTACCCCTGGATGCGGCGGCGCTGCGGCCCAGCGATACGGAGGACGAAGGCGGTCTTCGCGGCGATGGCGGCCTGATACATGGCATCCTCCAAAGTGAGAGCGGACGGGACTGCGCGACGGGCGAACGACGCGACAGCCCTCCAGCCTAGACCTGGGAGTTCGCTGAACGCAACACCGGCATCGATCCCCGGCGCGGAGAATCAGACCAGCGCGGGCACTCCGGCCTCGCGGTCGAGGAGCCGGCGCTTGACGTCGAGCCCCCAGGCGAAGCCGCCGAGCGCTCCCCCGGTGCGCAGCACGCGGTGGCACGGCACGAACAGCGCGGGCGCGTTGCGCGCGCAGATGGATGCCGCCGCCCGCACGGCCTGGGGCGAGCCGAGCTCGGCAGCGAACTCCGCGTAGGTGAGCGGATGCCCCGGCTCGATGCGGCGGAGGGCGGCCCAGCCGATCAGCTGCATCGGCGTGCCCCGCTGGGCGACCGCCACGTCGTCGATCGCGCCGAGGTCGCCGTCGTAGTACGCCTGCACAGCGGCCGCGGCATCCGTTCGCCCGTGACGCACGGTGGCGGGACGGTCGGCGGCGCGGAGGCGCCCGATGACCCGCTCGACATCGTCGGTCCAGCCGGAGACGAGCACGCGTCCGTCGTCGTCGGCGAGGATCGTGAACGCGCCGTCGGGGGTGTCGATGGTCTGGATGGTCGCGGTGCTCATGCGAACTGCTCCTTCGGGGCGGTGATGCGGGCGGGCTGGAGTGCGCGTGCCGTCTTCGGCGCGCGCATGGGCTTGGGCTTGGGCGGCACGGCGCGCCAGAGATGCGCGGTCAGGTAGCTGCGCCACGGGGCGGTGCGGGCGGCCCAGGCCGTCAGGCCCGCGGGGTCGGAGGGAATCCCGAGGGCGGCTGCGCCGCTGCGGACGGCGACATCGCCCGGGAGCGTGACGTCGGGGTCGCCGAGCACCCGCATGCGGACGTAGTCGGCGGTCCATGGACCGATTCCCGGCATGGCCAGAAGCGTCTCGCGCTGCTGCGGCCCGTCGTCGCCGGTCGTGAGCGTGAGCGTGCCGTCGGTGAGCGCCGCAGCCGCGCCGGTGATCGCGCGGATGCGAGCCGCGGGTCCGCGCAGCACTTCGTGACCGCGCTCGGCGATCGCGGCCATCGTCGGGAAGAGGCGCGTCACGCCGTCGAAGCCGTCGACGGGCTCGCCCAGCTCTGCGGTGAGCGCTGTGAGCGCGGTGCGCGCCGCCACCACTGTGATCTGCTGGCCGACCATCGCGCGGATCAGCATCTCGTGCGGATCGGCGGCGCCGGGCACCCGGATGCCGGGCAGTCCGCTCACGACGTCGGCGAGCTCGGGATGCCGCGACAGGGCCTCGTCGATCGCGATGGGGTCGGCGTCGAGGTCGAACAGCCGCCGCGCGCGGGTGACGAGCGTCGACAGATCGGACAGCTGCGTGAGCCTGGCCCGGAGGCGAACGCGCCCGGCGTCGTCGACGCGCAGCTCGAACCAGGCGGGGCCGCCGTCCAGCCGCAGAACCCGGGAGAAGGTCTCGGCCGTCGCCGTCTCGACACCCGAGACTGCGCGCGCCGCCATCCAGGCGAACAGACCCTCGGCGTCGAGTGGACCGCGGTGCGGCAGCACGAGGTCGATCGCGCCGGGCGCAGCGTCGGCTCCACTCACGCGGCGTCGTGCCCGAAGCTCGAGCGGCGTCATGCCGAACACCTCGCGCACGGTGTCGTTGAACTGCCGGACGCTCGCGAACCCCGACGAGAACGCGACATCGGCCGCCGCCATCCCGGTGCCCACCAGAAGCATGCGCGCCGTCTGCGCGCGGTGCGCACGGCTCAGGGCCAGCGGTCCGGCGCCGAGCTCGTCGGAGAGGAGCCGCGTGAGATGCCGGGGCGAGTAGCCCAGCCGGCGGGCGAGCCCCGGAACGCCCTCACGCTCGATGACCCCGTCGGCGATGAGGCGCATGGCGCGGCCCGCGGTGTCGCCCCGAAGATTCCACTGCGGCGAGCCTGGCGCCGCCTCGGGCAGGCACCGCTTGCACGCACGGTAGCCCGCCTCGTGGGCAGCCGCGCTCGTCGGATAGAACGTGACGTTCACCGGCTTGGGCGTGCGGGCCGGGCAGCTGGGGCGGCAGTAGATGCCGGTCGAGCGGACGGCCGTGACGAACTGCCCGTCGAAGCGGGAGTCGCGCGAGTCGATGGCGCGGTACCGCTCGTCGAAGGTCATGGCCGGGATGCTCATGACCCCAGCCTGACACGGGCCGCCGACATCCGCTCGCGGAAATCGGACATGGCCGTGGTCGCGGTTCAGGGGCGGATCATGGCACCGCGGTCCACTGCGCGACCCCGTACAGCAGCGGCGCGAGCGAACCGTTCCGCGCGGTGACGCCTGCCACCTCGCGGTCTGTGACCGTCACCTGCGGGCTGACCGCGAGAGGGCGGGCGACGGCGGCGCCGACGATCGTGGACTCGATCTGGGCGAGCACCTCTCTCGCCTCGTAGACGTCGACGGTCTGGGCGAGCTGAGCGATCAGGGCGTCGCGGTTGGCGTCGGCATGGCCGGTGAGGGATGCCGCGCTCCCACCGCCCCACTGCGCGGCGAACTCCTCGGGCGTCTGCGGGATCGGAACGCGCGCGATCACGGCATCCCACCCGCCCTGGCCCATAGCCGCGTCGACGTCGTCGCTGCCGCAGTCGGTCAGGTTCCACCCTTCGGCGCCCAGTCCGTCCCGCATCGCCGCGAACGCCCCCGCGGCGAACTCGCTGCCGCGGTCGTAGAGCACGCACACCGGCGTGCCGGCGACGACGCCCGCGGCCTCACGCTCCAGCGCCGGTTCCTCGCTGGGCGCGCCGAGCGAGGTCGCGAAGCCGGAGTCCTCGGCGACGATGTCGTAGGCCGGGGAACCCGGCGCCGCCACCACCGAGGTCGTCGCCGTGTAGGCCGACGACCACTCGCCGGCAGCGGCCTCCACCACCTCGCGGGCGGGGATGGACCGCAGGAACGTGCTGCGCGCAGCCGGCTGCGCGAAGACGCCGGCTGGTCTGAGCAGGACGGTCCAGACGCCCCCGTCGTGGGTCGTCTGCACCGGGAAGTCGCGGCGCTCGAGTTCGCTGATCGCGGCCCGGTTCGCCGAGGTCGGTGCGACCTGCACGACATCCAGGTCTTCGCCGAGCGTCGCGATCGGGTCATCCCCGGGCGGCACGAGTTCGATCTGGGCGACTTGCGGACCCGCGGCACCGCGGTACGAGGGATTGGGCACGAGCGTCACGCTCCGGCCGTCGGCGGAGAGCGTGCTTCCGTCGATCTGGAACGGGCCGCTCGAGAGCAGGAGATCGGCGGCGACGTCGGTCTTCTCGGCGACGGCGAACTCCTGGTTCCATACCTCGGCGATCTCAGCGAGCGCCGCGGCATCCTCTTCCTGAACGGCACGGATGACAGCCTGCTTGGCCTCCATCGCATCGTCCAGGCCGAACGCGCGCTGGCCGACGACGTGGGCGGGGACCGACACGGTGACGGCGCTCTGCCACGCGATCGTCGGCTCCGGGAACGTGACTTCGATCGCCCGGGCGAACTCGTCCAGTGCCGAGACGACGGGCGCGGCATCCGCATCCGTTTCGGCGTCGACGTCCTCGGCGAAGTACCCGCTGGCACCCGCCCAGCCGAGGATCAGATCCGCGGCGTCGAGCGGGATGCCGTCGGACCAGGCCGGCTCGGCGAGGTCGTACCGGACCGTGAACGGGTCGTCGCCGACGATCGAGGCCTTACCGAAGCCCTCGTCGGGCACGAACGAGCCGTCGACGGTGTCGCCGAAGGTGCCGCGGGTCGCCGCCGCGATGTCGAGGTTCCCGGGCGTCGGGGCAGCGGCGGCGTTCAGCGACGTCAGCGCGCCCGGCCAGCCCACCGTGACCTTGGTGTCGGGCACGACGGTGGCGGGCAGCGACGGAGCGCACGCGGCCAGGCCGGCGAGCAGCAGCACGACGCCCGCGGCCGCGACACCGCGGTGGAATCTCACGCGTCGACCCTCACACGAGGTCGACGCCGTCGTCGCTCTCAGCGGCGAGTTCGCGAAACGGTTCGCTCTCTTCGCTGTCGAGCCACGCACGCGCGTACTCGAGCAGCACGGCGGGTGACTCCTCGGCCTCTTCGGCGGAGGCGAACGGGCCGATCGTGTCCTCGGAAGGACGCTCGTCGGCGCGCTGCACCGACTGCGTCGTGAGGTTGTACCAGTAGCTCTGTGATGCCCTCATCGACTCAGCGCTCCGTTCATGTCTGTGATCCTATCCGGCGGCCGCACACAGCAGAGGTCGTGGTGCGATCGCACCACGACCTCTGACGATGTATCGGCTCAGCCGCCGGCCATCTCCGCGTCGGTGTCGCGGATCTTGTCGGCCATGCGGTCGAGGGCATCTGCCATGTCGTTGACAGCCTCGGAGGCGTCGTCGAGCGACGTCGTCAGCTCCGAGTACGCGGTGGCGTAGGCATCCGACGCGTTCTCGGTCTTGAAGCCGTCCTGCACGAGGTCGTCGATGATGCCCTGCAGTTCCTTCAGCGTGTCCGTGACGGTCTGACGCCCGTCGCGCAGACGCTGCGCCGCAGTCTCCATCTCGCTGTATGTTGCTCCGAAGTCATGTCCGGCCATGAAACCCGCCTCCCAGCGTTCGTCCTGTTCGGGTCTTTCTGACCCTCACACATTGAGGCTAGCGAAGGTTCGCAAACCCGCACATGGGGAGAACTACCCATGTGTCGCTGCGCGCTTGGTCTCGGCGCGCGTGGCGGCCGCCGGCACGACCGTCTCGGCGCTCACGGGCTCGACGACGAGCGGGACCTGCATCGTGACCGCACGGCCGGCCTGCACGAAGATGCCGCGCCCGACCGGGAAGTCCGAGCGCTTGACGCGGCCGAACGGGTTCTTGAAGATCGCCTCGCCGTCGTAGGTGTCGGGCTTGAGCACGATTCCCTGGCGGCCCGACTTCCATTCGCCGAGCACTCCGATGCTGCCGCTCGCACGGCTGATCTCGGCCTCGCCGATCAGCATGTGCTCGCTGTTGTTCATCGCCTGCAGCAGCGTGCGCATGGGACGATCGGCCGGGCCGTCCGCCAGATGGGGCATGTCCTCGATGACGATCATGATGCGCTCGCCCGGCTCGTCGCTGATCACGAGCTGGGTCAGCTCCGCGGCCAGTTCCGCTTCGTCTTCGGGCTTCGTGGCGCTCCGCACCCACGGCCGGAAGTCCTTGAGGTCCGCTCGGCGGCTGCCGAAGTGGTACAGCCGAACGGCCGGGTCGAAGCGCTCCATGGCGACGACCAGGGCCTTCAGCGTGTTCGTCCGTCCCGACGCGGGCGGCCCCGAGATCACGAACGATCCGATCGGCTCGAATCCGCGCGGCGCGAGCGTGTCGTCGGCGACGCCGAAGACCGGCATCCCCTCGACGTGCGCCGGCATCTCGACCGTCGGGATCATCGTCGGCAGCGCACCGATCTCGGGCAGGTCGCGCACGCCGATGCCGCGCAGGCGAGCGCCGAGTGCGGCGAGCGCCTTGGTCTGCTCCACAGCGTTGGACGTGCCACCGAGCACGGCGATCTGCGCCTCATGCCCGTCGATGACCGCGCGGCCGGGTGCGGACTGCTCGTCGAGGATGTCGCGCGGCGCACCCAGCAGCATGTACTGGCTCGGGTCACCCATGCGCAGCACCACGCGGCGCGAGATGTTCGCGGAGACGGCGCTCGGCACCGCGTTGCCGCGGTCCGCCGTGATCACCGCGTGCAGGCCGAGGGTGCGTCCTTCGCCGACGATCCGCATGAAGGTCCGATAGAACGGCCCGCGGCCCGGCGCGACCTCCCAGTCCTTCTTGAACTCGGGGTAGTTGTCGATCATCAGCACGATGCGGGGCATGTTCGGATCGACGAGCTCGCGGTACTCCTGCACGGATGCCGCGCTGGCCGACGAGAAGGCGGCGGCTCGACGGTCCATCTCCTGGTCGAGCGTGCGGAGCAGGCGCTGAATGCGCTCGACGTCAGCGCCGTCGACGACGGATCCGACGTGCGGAAGCGCGGCCAGGGCGCCCAGGGCACCCGAGGCGAAGTCCAGGCAGTACACCTGCACCCGTCCGCGATCCGGACGCATGCCCGCGGCTGTCGCAATGGTCTTGAGCAGGGTGGACTTGCCGGAGCCCGACGTGCCGTAGACGACGAGCGATCCGTCGCGGTCGGGCACGAACACGGCCGACTCCTGCAGCTGCTTCTCGGGCACGTCCATCATCGCGATGGGGATGCGGGTGTCGCCCTCGTTCGGCAGGTCCTGCAGGTCGACGAGCGGCGACAGGTCGTCGAGCCACGGCCGGCGGGGTCGCGGCAGCCCGGCGAGATCGCTGGCACGGACCAGGGTAGACACGATGCGCCGCTGGTCGTTCGGCCCGAGATCGTGCTCGTGCGCGTCGGACTCGGCCGGACGGTCGGCCTCCCACTCGCGCGTGGCCCCGAAGCGCAGCTCGGCGACGCGCACCTCCGCGACGGCGGCTTCGTCATCCGTCGTCCAGCCGCCCGTGTACGCGGACTGGAAGGGCACCAGGCGGCCGGGACCGGTCTTGGCGATCGCGCGGCCCGGGATGCTCGGCGGGAAGCTCGCCGCGATCTCGTCGTCGACGACGTCGCGGGAGTCGGACTCGTCTGCCATGCGCAGCGCGATGCGCAGGTTGGTGTTCGCGCGCAGGTTGTCCTTGATGACACCGGCGGGCCGCTGCGTGGCCATGATCAGATGGATGCCGAGGGACCGGCCCCGCTGGGCGATGTCGACGACCCCGTCCACGAACTCCGGCATCTCCGAGGCCAGTGCCGCGAACTCGTCGATGACCAGCACGAGCGCCGGCGGGCATTCGGGATCCTGGCGCTTCTCGAGCTCGAGCAGGTCCTTGGCCTTCTTGCGGTTCAGCAGGTGCTCACGGTGCTGAAGCTCGGCGCGCAGGCTGGTCAGGGCGCGGCTGACCAGGTGCGGGCTCAGGTCCGTCACGAGCCCCACGCAGTGCGGCAGGTCGACGCAGTCGGCGAACGCGGACCCGCCCTTGTAGTCGACGAAGAGGAACGTGACGCGATCGGGGCTGTGGGCCGCGGCCATGCCGAGAACCCATGCCTGCAGGAACTCCGACTTTCCGGCACCGGTCGTACCGCCCACGAGCGCGTGCGGGCCCTGCGTGCGCAGGTCGAGCGCCATCGCGTCGCTCGCGCCCTGGCCGATGACCGCGCGGAGCGTGCCGGCTTTCTTCAGCCTCGGCCGCGGAGCGGTGGATCGGTCGATGATGGTCGTGTTCTGGCGCCAGCGCTCGATCGCGACGTTCGGGTCCTCGGCGATCGCGGGGTCGATCAGCTGCAGGAACATGACCGAGCTCGGGATGTCGGACGCGTCGTGCACCACCGTGCTCACGTCGACGACCGGCGAGAGGCGCCGCGCGAACATCTCCATGTACGCGTTCGACACCCCCTCCACGCGGACGTGCTCGAATGCCTCTCCGTTGCGCACCAGGCCGACGCGCGCATCGTCGAGGGCCGTGGACAGCTCGATGTAGCTGCGGCACACAGCAGGCAGCGATTCGACCGTGGGCGAGACGAACACGGCGTGCACGCCGTGATCCGCTCCGCGCTCCAGCACGTCGATGAGCCGGCCGCGATCCACGGGTGCGTCGCCCGTCACGAAGACGATGATCGAGACCGGGGCCGTGCGTGCGGTCTCGCCCGCCGCGCGAGCAACGTCGGTGCCGAACAGCAGCGGGCTCCAGTCCTCTTTGAACGGCCCACGCGGCTCGGGCTTCCCGGCGGCCGCGACGGCGCGGCCGACGAAGTCCTCGAGCGCGCTCAGCAGCGCGGCGCTGGTGGGCGCGGAGTCGGCGAGCGGCTTGTCGCGGAACGGGCTGCGCTCACTCGAGGTGTGCGGCATCCACTTGAGCCACTCCAGCTCCGGCGTCCACGCGGAGTCCGCGAAGGCGACCGCGACGACGTCGTTGGGAGCGTGCAGCCCGAACAGCTGCACCGCGACGCCGCGCATCGAGTCGGCGACGAGGGCCTTCGGCCCGGCGATCCCGATCGATCCGGCGGCCGACAGCATCTCGAACACGGGCACGTCGTCGACGAATTCGTAGCGCTCGCGCAGCCGGTCGATGCGGTCGATGTACTCCGGAAGTCCGTCGGGCGTCTCGGCAGCCTCGATCGCGTTGCGCGCCGGGAGCCGGCAGCTGCCGAGCCGCAGACCGAGGAAGTTCCAATGCTCGGGGCGTCTCGTCCACAGCATCGGGCCGAGGCGCATCGCCTGATCGAAGACCTCCGCGACGGGCGGCGCCTCGATGCTGCGCGCCGCCTCTTCCTCGGGCTTGCCGCGGAAGAGGTCCTCTTCGAGCTGTTCGTACTGCCGCTCGAAGAGCAGGAACTCGTGCCCCTCGCTCTTCTTGCTCTGCATCGACTGGTTGACGAGGTTCATCAACGCCATCAGCGGCGTCATCACGATCAACAGGAGAGAGCGGGGGTTGCCGTTCATCGCGAACAGCGCGCCGCCCATCAGGATGGGGGCGACCATGATCGCCCACGGGAAGATCTTGCCGATCTTCTCGGTGGGCAGACGCGGGGCCTTGAACTTGGTGCCCGGGTATCTCACCTCGACCCGCGGGCTGCGGTTGAACAGCAGTCCCCCACCGCGTTCGATGATCGGCTCCTCGTCGGCGGATCCGTCGAACGACCGGGTGAGATAGAGCACCAGGGTCGTGCCGCCGATCACGAACGGCCCGCCGTCCTCGACGCGCACACGCTGCAGTTGAACCCCGTCCACCAGCACGCCGTTCGCCGAGTTGAGGTCGACCACCTCGACGTGGGCGCCCACCTCGAGCCGGGCGTGATGCTTCGAGACCATCGGGTCGGCGAGGACGATGTCGTTGCCGGCAACGCGGCCGAGCGACACATGCCCGGCTGCGATCGGGAACTCCTGGCCGGCCAGGGGTCCGGCGATCGCGCGGAGCGTTCCGACGATCTCGCGCTGCTCCGATGCCGTGTAGCCCGGGCCGTAGTTGATGATGGATGCCGCGAAGCCCGAGCCGATCGGAGCCTCGCCGATCGGGACGTGCGGCTGGAGCGAGATCATGCGCTTGCCCGTGGGCGGGGCGACGGCGAGGGTGAGGACGTCCCCCTCCGTGAAGGCGACGGACCGGGCCGGATCGGCCTCGGCGACGTGGCGTGCCACATCGGCGACCGTGGCGGTGGAGTCCGTCGTGATGACGATGTCGACGGGGTCGCTCGCATGACGGTGCAGGGTCAGCTTCAGTCTCATGGCTCTCCTCCGACACGGCAGCGCCGCCCGGTATAGGTCTTCAGTGCGCAGCGAGTCATATGCGGATCACATCTGCGAGGCGGTCACCGAGGCGGATCCTGTCGCCCTCGGCTGCCTGAACCGGCACACCGGGCGGGAGCGCGTGCTCGACGCCGTTGCTGATCAGGGCGGACCCGTTCGTCGAGTGCCAGTCGACGACCTCGAGCCCTCCGTCGACCGGCCGCACGAACATGTGCGTCTTTGAGAGCGACCGACTCGCGTCGGCGACGGCGATCGGTCGCGCTCCTGGATGATCGGCGGCGTCAGGGTTGCGACCGAGCAGGATCGGCTCGGAAACGCGGATGCTGTCGCCGGTGTCGAGGCGAAGCTCGAAGCGCATCGCGGTCGCCGCCAGCCGGGGCGACGGCGCCGGTGTCGCGGGCGCGTCGGGTGCCGGCGGCGCGTCGGCGGGGGGCAGGAGCGCCGGCGGCTGCCATGCGGACTGCGGCTGCGGGGCCGGCTGGGGTGCCGGGAGCGGGCCAGGGACGCCGGCGTTCGGCGCCGGGGTCGGTGTGAGCAGCTGCGGGAACTGGGCCTGCGGCGCCTGCGGCTGGGCCATCGTCGCGGGAGCCGGTTCGATGACGGGCAGCTCCTCCGGCGGTCGTGCCACCCCGAGCACGCCCGCGCTGATGCGATTTCCGGGACGGTACTCCGGCTGCGCTCTCGGATCCCGTGGGGTCGCGAGAGACGGCAGCTCCGAACGTTCGGGAAGCGGTTCGATCTTCACCTTCTTGCGCGCGAGACGCATGCGCTTCTCGTCGTAGGGATTCAGCCCGTTGCGCACGTCGACGAGCCACACACCGGTCGCCTTGTCATGCCAGCCGCGCCCGCGGCGTCCGGCGTCGAAGGTCGGCGATGCCAGGATGACGGCGGTACCCGCGGGCACGATGCCGGCGGCCATCACGATCAGGAAGCGCAGCAGGATCGCTCCGACGCCGGGGCGCTCGAGGGTGCGCACATTCACCGTGCGAATGCCGGTGACGGACTTGCCCGCCGTGACGCCTTTGCGACCATTGAGCACCCACTGGACGATGAGGAAGACGAGCGAGAGGAAGGCGCTGACCGACGCGAAGATCACGCTGAGAACGAAGTCGGGATGGTTGACGAACCCGTACGTGGAGACGGAACCCGACAGAAGCTTGAGCAGAAGCGGGACGGCGCCGAGCCACAGCGGAAGCTGCAGGACGATCCAGATCGCTACGTCGCAAGCGAATGCCAGGGACCGGCGCCCGAAGGGCGCGCGGACGAGGCCGAGAGCAGCGGCGTACGCAGGGTCGGGGCGTCCCGCGGCGTCGACTCCCTCGACGACGCGCTCCTGATCATCGATCTCCCAGATCATCGGCGCCCGTTCGGGACGCGCGTGCGCGTCACGAAATCGACGATCTCAACCATGTTTCCAACCTATCCGAGGACGCCGCTTCCGAAGCCGTCGGCCAGGGAGGAGAGGGGATCCATCGAAGACGCTAGCCGAGCCTCGTCGCGCCCTCGATGGGGCGAAATCCCCATCCGCCGATGAGTCGGAACCCGAAGATCGTCTGTCTGATCGCCGAGTCAGTGCCCGATGACGCCCTGAAGATCCACAGCCACTTGGATCGCGGCGATCGTCTTGCGCTTGTGCAGGTTCTCGACCTTCGCCTGACCGCCGAGCGACAACAGCGGAACGAAGATGAAGGATTCGTCGTACGGCAATTCGCCGTGCGCGGCCACCGCCTCGGGGAAGATCTCGGCGCGCAAGCGACTGAGGATAAGACCATCCTCGACGAGCCTGAAAACGCTCCGGAATCGCGTGCCGAGACCGTAGGTGGTGCCAAGTCGATATTGGATGGCGACGATGCCGAGGCTCGGTTCCCAGGTGATCAGATCCCCTAGGCCCGTGACCATGATGGGGATAGCAATGCCGTCACCCTGCGTCTTGCCGATGCAGTCGCCGACCTCGGTCTCGTACAGCTTCGGGTCGATGACACGCAGAAAGCCCTCGGCGAATGTGCCGTACCCGTATTGCTCCCAGATATCGACGAGCTCATCCGGAACCCGACCTCGATACTCGTCGATGACCTCCGCCGGAACTGGCGCGTGCACAACGAAATCGGCGATCTCAATCATCTTTCCAACCTATCGGAGCACGACGTTGATGAAGACGTTGTCGAGGTCCACGCCCGGGTTCGCATCGACGTAGCCGACGACGGCGCTGTCGATGTCGCCGACGCGAGA
Organism: Microbacterium sp. Root166; assembly: GCF_001427145.1. GTDB lineage: Bacteria > Actinomycetota > Actinomycetes > Actinomycetales > Microbacteriaceae > Microbacterium. The sequence goes on along the minus strand of NZ_LMGL01000003.1, from coordinate 628 downwards.
CCTCCACTGGGATCCCAGCGAGGAGTTGATCCTGCTGTCTCCGACACCCGAGACGTCGGTGACGTCGCCCCCGGCGATGCCGTCAAGACGGTGCGTGGCGGCCTGAGTGGCGAGCCATCTCTCTGCAGCCTGCTGCGCTTCCTGCGGGCTGAGACCCTCATCGCGGAGCTCATCGTACTTGTCGTTCAGGGCACTGTCTCGAGCGGTCCGCTGCGCCTGCAGGGAGTCAGGAGTGCGGCCGTTCTCCAGGTACTCGATCCGGTTCCGCAACCAGTCTCCGACCGTCATGTTCTGCAGAGTGTCCATCTGCTCGTTGTACTGCCGGTTGTACTCGGCAGAGTCGTGATTCCGGTTCCGCTTGAAGCGCTTGAGACTGACGTCGATCGAGTTGTTGAACTGGTCGGCATCCCGGACCTGTCGCACCACCGCGTCGAGATGATCGTTCATGTTGTCGCTCAGCTGGTGGAGCCTGTCTCGAGCATGCACGCCCCCTTTGAGAGCAGCCTGCTTGAGTTCACGAAGGATCGGCTTGAGCGCGCTCATCAGTCATCTCCGAAGTTCAGGGCGGAGAACTCCGCGAAGAAGTTCGACGTCAACGTCTGAATGTCGGCGCCGTGCACCTTCATCG
>NZ_LMGL01000002.1 GCF_001427145.1 Microbacterium sp. Root166 | reverse complement strand
CTCGGCGCGTCGGTTTGACAGACGGACCGAGATGGATAAGATAGTGAAGTTGCCCTGCTGGGCTGGTCGTGAGACTGGTTGGTGGGAGCATCCGATCCTTGAGAACTCAACAGCGTGCACTTGTCAAATGCCAAAATACCTCGCGGTCAGCTTTCGGGCTGGCCGGTGAGATTCTTTTGAGATTAAACGGATTTGTCAGTAATGACATCCGATCGTCAGATCAACTCGCTCGATGGGACCTATTCCGGTCTTGTCGTTGCATATTTCTTTTATGGAGAGTTTGATCCTGGCTCAGGATGAACGCTGGCGGCGTGCTTAACACATGCAAGTCGAACGGTGAAGCCCAGCTTGCTGGGTGGATCAGTGGCGAACGGGTGAGTAACACGTGAGCAACCTGCCCCTGACTCTGGGATAAGCGCTGGAAACGGCGTCTAATACTGGATACGAGACGTGACCGCATGGTCAACGTTTGGAAAGATTTTTCGGTTGGGGATGGGCTCGCGGCCTATCAGCTTGTTGGTGAGGTAATGGCTCACCAAGGCGTCGACGGGTAGCCGGCCTGAGAGGGTGACCGGCCACACTGGGACTGAGACACGGCCCAGACTCCTACGGGAGGCAGCAGTGGGGAATATTGCACAATGGGCGAAAGCCTGATGCAGCAACGCCGCGTGAGGGACGACGGCCTTCGGGTTGTAAACCTCTTTTAGCAAGGAAGAAGCGAAAGTGACGGTACTTGCAGAAAAAGCGCCGGCTAACTACGTGCCAGCAGCCGCGGTAATACGTAGGGCGCAAGCGTTATCCGGAATTATTGGGCGTAAAGAGCTCGTAGGCGGTTTGTCGCGTCTGCTGTGAAATCCCGAGGCTCAACCTCGGGTCTGCAGTGGGTACGGGCAGACTAGAGTGCGGTAGGGGAGATTGGAATTCCTGGTGTAGCGGTGGAATGCGCAGATATCAGGAGGAACACCGATGGCGAAGGCAGATCTCTGGGCCGTAACTGACGCTGAGGAGCGAAAGGGTGGGGAGCAAACAGGCTTAGATACCCTGGTAGTCCACCCCGTAAACGTTGGGAACTAGTTGTGGGGTCCATTCCACGGATTCCGTGACGCAGCTAACGCATTAAGTTCCCCGCCTGGGGAGTACGGCCGCAAGGCTAAAACTCAAAGGAATTGACGGGGACCCGCACAAGCGGCGGAGCATGCGGATTAATTCGATGCAACGCGAAGAACCTTACCAAGGCTTGACATACACGAGAACGCTGCAGAAATGTAGAACTCTTTGGACACTCGTGAACAGGTGGTGCATGGTTGTCGTCAGCTCGTGTCGTGAGATGTTGGGTTAAGTCCCGCAACGAGCGCAACCCTCGTTCTATGTTGCCAGCACGTAATGGTGGGAACTCATGGGATACTGCCGGGGTCAACTCGGAGGAAGGTGGGGATGACGTCAAATCATCATGCCCCTTATGTCTTGGGCTTCACGCATGCTACAATGGCCGGTACAAAGGGCTGCAATACCGTGAGGTGGAGCGAATCCCAAAAAGCCGGTCCCAGTTCGGATTGAGGTCTGCAACTCGACCTCATGAAGTCGGAGTCGCTAGTAATCGCAGATCAGCAACGCTGCGGTGAATACGTTCCCGGGTCTTGTACACACCGCCCGTCAAGTCATGAAAGTCGGTAACACCTGAAGCCGGTGGCCCAACCCTTGTGGAGGGAGCCGTCGAAGGTGGGATCGGTAATTAGGACTAAGTCGTAACAAGGTAGCCGTACCGGAAGGTGCGGCTGGATCACCTCCTTTCTAAGGAGCATCTGGCACTCTCGCGTCCTTCGGGGTGTGGTGGTGTCCAGGCGCCGGATTCGGGACGCACGTTCTCGACCGGTAGCTCATGGGTGGAACATTAGACAAGGTGCTGGGGCTGCGAAGTCTTTCTTAGTACACCGCTTGCGGTGGGAACGGGGAGGGTTTGAACGCCTGGCACATGCACGCTGTTGGGTCCTGAGGGACCGGATGTCGCGGGTCGGAAGATTCGTGGCGCCTGACTCTCTGGGCCCTTTTCTGCGCCGGCTTGGTTGCCGGCGTGGGGGGAGGGCACCGCCCGTACTTTGAGAACTACACAGTGGACGCGAGCATCTTTTGAGCTGACTTTGTCAGCTCTATTGATGATCTTAAAGATCATTAGTCAATTTCGAGTCGGACTCTTTGAGTCCGGACCGATTCTTTGATGAAACTCATGTGATTTCAAGTCTTTAAGAGCAAACGGTGAATGCCTTGGCATCTGGAGCCGAAGAAGGACGTAGCAATCTGCGATAAGCCTCGGGGAGTGGATAAGCACACTTTGATCCGAGGGTGTCCGAATGGGGAAACCCCGCTGGGCGGCGTGCCGACCTAGTGACTCCCGCCTGAATATATAGGGCGGGTAGAGGGAACGTGGGGAAGTGAAACATCTCAGTACCCACAGGAAGAGAAAGCAACCGCGATTCCGTTAGTAGTGGCGAGCGAAACCGGAACAGGCTAAACCGAGTACGTGTGATATCCGGCAGGAGTTGCGTATTCGGGGTTGTGGGACTTTTCAGGCTGCTCTGCCGAGCAGCCGGCGTTACAAGAAGGTATAGACGAATGGCTTTGAATGGCCAGTCAGAGAGGGTGCGAACCCCGTAGTCGAAATGCCTCCCTTGGCGCGAAGAGTATCCCAAGTAGCACGGGGCCCGAGAAATCCCGTGTGAATCTGTCAGGACCACCTGATAAGCCTAAATACTCCCAGATGACCGATAGCGGACAAGTACCGTGAGGGAAAGGTGAAAAGTACCCCGGGAGGGGAGTGAAATAGTACCTGAAACCGTTTGCTTACAAACCGTTGGAGCCTCCCTAGTAGGGGTGACAGCGTGCCTTTTGAAGAATGAGCCTGCGAGTTAGCGATATGTGGCGAGGTTAACCCGAGTGGGGTAGCCGTAGCGAAAGCGAGTCTGAATAGGGCGATTCAGTCGCATGTCCTAGACCCGAAGCGAAGTGATCTATCCATGGCCAGGTTGAAGCGACGGTAAGACGTCGTGGAGGACCGAACCCACTTAGGTTGAAAACTGAGGGGATGAGCTGTGGATAGGGGTGAAAGGCCAATCAAACTTCGTGATAGCTGGTTCTCTCCGAAATGCATTTAGGTGCAGCGTTGCGTGTTTCTTGCCGGAGGTAGAGCTACTGGATGGCCGATGGGCCCTACAAGGTTACTGACGTCAGCCAAACTCCGAATGCCGGTAAGTGAGAGCGCAGCAGTGAGACTGTGGGGGATAAGCTTCATAGTCGAGAGGGAAACAACCCAGACCACCATCTAAGGTCCCTAAGCGCGTGCTAAGTGGGAAAGGATGTGGAGTTGCTTAGACAACCAGGAGGTTGGCTTAGAAGCAGCCACCCTTGAAAGAGTGCGTAATAGCTCACTGGTCAAGTGATTCCGCGCCGACAATGTAACGGGGCTCAAGCACGCCACCGAAGCTGTGGCATTGATATTATTGGTAGGCCTTCGTGGTCCAGCCGTATTGATGGGTAGGAGAGCGTCGTGTGGCCAGTGAAGCGGCGGTGTGAACCAGCCGTGGAGGCCACACGAGTGAGAATGCAGGCATGAGTAGCGAAAGACGTGTGAGAAACACGTCCTCCGAAAGACCAAGGGTTCCAGGGTCAAGCTAATCTTCCCTGGGTAAGTCGGGACCTAAGGCGAGGCCGACAGGCGTAGTCGATGGACAACGGGTTGATATTCCCGTACCGGCGAAGAACCGCCCAAACCAATCCAGTAATGCTAAGTGTCTGAATCCCAGTGACTGATCCCTTCGGGGTGACGCTCTGGGCCTAGCACACGACCCTATGCTGAGGCGGTTAGCGTATTAACAGGTGTGACGCAGGAAGGTAGCCCAAGCCAGGCGATGGTAGTCCTGGTGCAAGTGCGTAGGCCGAGCGGTAGGCAAATCCGCCGCTCATCAAGGCTGAGACACGATGCGGATAAAAAGTGGGTGATCCTATGCTGCCAAGAAAAGCATCGACGCGAGGTTCTAGCTGCCCGTACCCCAAACCGACTCAGGTGGTCAGGTAGAGAATACTAAGGAGATCGAGAGAATCGTGGTTAAGGAACTCGGCAAAATGCCCCCGTAACTTCGGGAGAAGGGGGGCCTTCGGCGTATAGGGATTTACTCCCGAAAGCGTTTGGAGGCCGCAGAGACTAGTGGGTAGCGACTGTTTACTAAAAACACAGGTCCGTGCCAAGTCGCAAGACGATGTATACGGACTGACGCCTGCCCGGTGCTGGAAGGTTAAGAGGACCGGTTAGCCGCAAGGCGAAGCTGAGAATTTAAGCCCCAGTAAACGGCGGTGGTAACTATAACCATCCTAAGGTAGCGAAATTCCTTGTCGGGTAAGTTCCGACCTGCACGAATGGCGTAACGACTTCCCAACTGTCTCAACCGCGAACTCGGCGAAATTGCATTACGAGTAAAGATGCTCGTTACGCGCAGCAGGACGGAAAGACCCCGTGACCTTTACTATAGCTTTGTATTGGTGTTCGGTGTGGCTTGTGTAGGATAGGTGGGAGACTGTGAAGCAGGGACGCTAGTTCTTGTGGAGTCATTGTTGAAATACCACTCTGGTCACTCTGGATATCTAACTTCGAACCGTAATCCGGTTCAGGGACAGTGCATGGTGGGTAGTTTAACTGGGGCGGTTGCCTCCCAAAAAGTAACGGAGGCGCCCAAAGGTTCCCTCAACCTGGTTGGCAATCAGGTGGCGAGTGTAAGTGCACAAGGGAGCTTGACTGTGAGACTGACAGGTCGAGCAGGGACGAAAGTCGGGACTAGTGATCCGGCAGTGGCTTGTGGAAGCGCTGTCGCTCAACGGATAAAAGGTACCTCGGGGATAACAGGCTGATCTTGCCCAAGAGTCCATATCGACGGCATGGTTTGGCACCTCGATGTCGGCTCGTCGCATCCTGGGGCTGGAGTAGGTCCCAAGGGTTGGGCTGTTCGCCCATTAAAGCGGTACGCGAGCTGGGTTTAGAACGTCGTGAGACAGTTCGGTCCCTATCCGCTGCGCGCGCAGGAAGTTTGAGAGGATCTGACCCTAGTACGAGAGGACCGGGTTGGACGAACCTCTGGTGTGTCAGTTGTTCCGCCAGGAGCACCGCTGATTAGCTACGTTCGGGATGGATAACCGCTGAAAGCATCTAAGCGGGAAGCCGGCCTCAAGATGAGACTTCCATGCCTTCGGGCGAGAGGCTCCCAGCCAGACTACTGGGTTGATAGGCCAGATGTGGAAGCGCAGCAATGCGTGCAGCTGACTGGTACTAATAAGCCGATGACTTGATAACACACCGTTCTAGGTGCTTGCGTCCACTGAGTGGTTCTCGATGTACGGTCGAGAACCGCACCAACGTTATCGTTGTGTGCAGACTGAAACATCAATAGTGTTTCGGCGGCCATAGCGAGAGGGAAACGCCCGGTCACATTCCGAACCCGGAAGCTAAGCCTCTCAGCGCCGATGGTACTGCAGGGGGGACCCTGTGGGAGAGTAGGACACCGCCGGACTTCCATTACCGAAATGGCCACCCAAAGATGGGTGGCCATTTCGCGTTNCGCCGATGGTACTGCAGGGGGGACCCTGTGGGAGAGTAGGACACCGCCGGACTTCCATTACCGAAATGGCCACCCAAAGATGGGTGGCCATTTCGCGTTGACGCGCCAGGGGGCGCGGCATCCGTTCTCGATAGACTCGGGGGATGCCTGCGCTCGACCTCACCGCGACCTCTGCCGATCTGACCCGGACGATCTGCGACATCCCGAGTGTCTCGGACGACGAGACCGTTCTCGCCGATGCCATCTTCGACGCGGTCAGCGCACTGGCACACCTCGAGGTGTACCGGGACGGCGACACCATCGTCGCCCGCACCGACCTCGGCCGCGCGCAGCGCGTGGTCATCGCCGGCCACATCGACACGGTGCCGATCAACCGCAATGTCCCGACGCGGGATGTCGTCGACGCCGGCGAGCCCTACATTTGGGGTCGCGGCACCGTCGACATGAAGGCCGGCGTCGCCGTGCAGCTCAAGCTCGCCGCCGAGCTCGTCGCCCCTCGCGTCGACATCACGTGGATGTGGTATGACCACGAGGAGGTCGACGCTGACCGGAGCGGCCTGACCCGCCTCGCGCTCACCCGTCCCGACCTGTTCATGGGCGACTTCGCGATCCTGGGCGAGCCGTCCAACGGCGAAGTCGAAGGCGGCTGCAACGGCAACCTGCGCGCCATCGTGCGCACCCACGGCGTCCGCTCGCACAGCGCGCGCGCGTGGATCGGCGAGAACGCCATTCACAAGGCAGCGCCCGTGCTGGCCCGCCTGGCCGAATACCGTCCCAGGGAGATCCCGGTCGAAGGGCTCGTCTATCGCGAGGGCCTCAACGCGGTGCGGATCACCGGCGGCGTCGCAGGCAACGTGATCCCGGACCTGTGCGAGGTCGAGGTCAACTACCGGTTCGCCCCGAGTCGCGACGCCGCCGAGGCGGAGAACCACGTGCGTGAGGTGTTCGCCGGGTTCGACGTCGAGATCGTCGACTTGGCCGTGGGCGCGCGCCCCGGTCTCGACGCGCCGCTCGCGCAGGAGTTCGTGGCCGCGGTCGGCGCAGAGCCCCGACCCAAGTACGGGTGGACCGACGTGGCGCGCTTCAGCGCGCTCGGCGTTCCGGCCGTGAACTACGGTCCGGGTGACCCGCATCTCGCGCACCACGACGAGGAGCGGGTGCCGGTCGCGCAGATCGAGGCGGTCGAGCGGGGCCTGCGCACGTGGCTGACCAGCCGCTGATCACGCCGGCGCGATCCCTGCTGGGCGGGCTCCGGCCGGCCCTGCGCATCGGGCTCATCTACCTGGTCGCGCGGCTCATCACCACCGCCATGCTGCTGCTGGCGGCGCAGCTCTCGGGCTTCGAGTCGCGGTTCGGCCCGGAGCCGGCGCTCGGCGACCTCGTGCTCGGGTGGGATTCGCGCTGGTACTGGATCGTGGCGGAGACGGGGTACCCGTCCGAACTTCCACTGACGGAATCCGGCGCCGTCGCCGAGAACCAGTGGGCGTTCATGCCCGTCTTCCCCTTCCTCGCGAAGGCGGTCTCGCTTCCCTTCGGGCACTGGGCGATCGGCGCTCTGCTGGTCTCGCTGATCGCGGGGTACGCGGCATCCCTCGTTCTCTTCCATCTCCTGCGAGAGAAGATCGACGACACCGCGGCGACCTGGGCCGTCGTCTTCTTCGCCGCGGGCCCGCTCGCGGCGCTGTTCCAGGTCGGGTATGCGGAGACCCTCTCCCTGCTGTGGCTGTTCCTGGCGCTCTGGTGCGTGCTCCGGCGTCGCTACGGATGGCTCTACGCCTTGATTCCGCTGATGGGATTCACCCGCCCCGGCGTCCTGGCCTTCGCTCTGTTCCTCGCGCTGTTCGGACTGTGGCGCTGGTCCACCCGTCGGCGCGAGCCGCTGACGGTCACAGAGGGCGTCCACATCGTCGCGCTCGGGATGCTCGCGGTCGTGGTGGGGTTCTCCTGGCAGCTGATCGCGGGATGGGTCACGGGGCGCAGCGACGCGTACCTGGCGACCGAACTCGCCTGGCGCCGCAACTGGATTCCGGGAGACGCGGAGTTCTTTCCGCTCGAGGGATTCATCAGCGCGGCGGCGTTCTGGTTCGATTCTGTCTGGGGCATGACCGCCGAGGTCGGGTATGTCGTGCTCGCGGCCGCCGTCGTCGCGATCGCAGCGGCCCTGTTCCTGCTTCCCCAGGTGCGGCGACTCGGCGTGGAGCTGCGGCTCTGGAGTGCGACCTATCTCGTGTACCTGCTGCTCGTCTTCTTCGCGCAGTCGAGCATCTTCCGGCTGCTCGTGCCGCTCTCTCCGCTGTGGGGCGCCTTCGCGGTGCCGAAGTCCATGCTCTGGCGCGCCGGTGTCCTCGCCGCGTGTCTGGCGGGGCAGTGGTGGTGGATCTACAACATGTACGGCCTGGGGAATGCCATCTGGCAGATCCCGTGAAAACGCGAGGATGCCGTATCCCCACGGGTGCCCAGTGGTCGCGGCCTCACGATAAACTTGTCTGGCAGACCATCGATGAAAAGGAGCCGCAATGGCAGCCATGAAGCCGAGAACCGGAGACGGGCCGATGGAGGCCGTGAAGGAGGGGCGCCTCATCATCGTGCGGGTACCGCTCGAAGGTGGCGGTCGTCTCGTCGTCTCTGTCAACGACGCTGAGGCCAAGGAGCTCTACGACGTTCTGGGTGGAGTCGTGAACCCCGCCTGAATCACTTCGTTCCGCGCAGCGGCCGGTCCTCGGACCGGCCGTTCTGCGTGGGAGCGGCAGGTCGCGGTGCGATCAGTCCGCGGGGATCGTCGTCAGCTGCAGGAGCCCCTCGCCCACGATCGACAGGGCGCCGATGACAGCGGACGAGGCCTGGGTCTCTTGGATGAGCGAGCGATACGCGGTGGTCACCGCATCGCGGCGGACGGGATCGGCGACCGCGCCGCCGGCCATGACGCGCGGGACCAGCACGGTGCCGCCCGCCCGCACCAGGCGAAGGCCGTGCTCGACGTATTCGATGACGCCCTCGGGATCCGCGTCGACGAGCACGATGTCGTAGGAGGCCTCGTTCATGCGGGGCAGCACCTCGGAGGCGCGTCCGGTGATGAAACGGGCGCGAGCGGCCGGGATGCGCGCGTCAGCGAAGGCCTGACGCGCGGCGCCGAGGTGCTCGGGCTCTTTGTCGATGGTCGTGAGGGTCGCCCGCGGAGAGCCGTGGAGGAGCCAGAGCCCGGACACGCCCGCCCCGGTGCCGATCTCGACGATGTTGAGGGCCTGGGATGCCGCGGCCAGAACGGCGCACTGCGCACCCACCGGCGCGCTCACCGGCGCGGCGCCGAGCTCCAGCGCGTGCGCGCGGGCGCGGGCGATGTGCTCGGGTTCGACCGTCGCCTCGGCGGCGAACCGCTGATTGTCATACTGCTCGGCCATGGATCCTCCGCGTGAAGCCTACGCGGCGGAAGTGACCTCGAGCCTGAGGCGCGGCGGTAACCTGATCTCATGTTCTTCGGCCTCACGATCGAGAAGCTGCTGCTGATCGGCCTCATCGCGGCGCTCATCGTCGGCCCCGAACGCCTGCCCCGCTACGCCGAGGCGTTGGCCGGTTTCACGCGCAGGGCGCGGGACTGGGTCTCGTCGGCGCGGACGAGGGTGCGGGACGAGATGGGCGAGGAGTTCGACGACGTCGATTGGCGCACGCTCGACCCCCGCCAGTACGACCCGCGCCGCATCATCCGCGAGGCGCTCCTCGATGATGCACCCGTGCCGACCGTCCGCGCCGCTCAGGCAGGGGCCGCGGTCGCATCGACCGCGACGCCACCGCCGCCCCCGGTCCGCTCGCCGTTCCGCGCGGCGGGCGAAGTGCCGCCGCACGATCTCGAAGCGACCTGAGCCGGGACGACTCGGACGACGGATCAGCGGGTCCGCAGCGGCAGGGACCGGCCCGCTAGACCGCGCGGCTCCGACATGATCGCCGCGGCCGCACGCTCGATCGCGATCGCCGCCGGGTCCTGCGGATGGGCGAGAACGGCCGGGATGCCGGCATCCGCGTCCGCCCGAAGGGTGGGGCTGAGCGGCACCGAGGCCAGCAGCGGCACCGCGGCATCCGGTCCGGACAGTGCCTCGGCCACCGCCGCACCGCCGCCCGAGCCGAACAGCTCGAAGGTCGTTCCATCGGGAAGGGTCATCGCGGCCATGTTCTCGATCACGCCGATGACCCGCTGTCCGGTCTGCCGGGCGACCAGCCCGCTGCGCACCGCCACGTCCGACGCGGCCGTCTGAGGCGTCGTGACGACCAGGACATCGGCGTGGGGGAGCAGCTGACCCACCGAGATCGCGATGTCGCCGGTGCCCGGCGGCATGTCCAGCAGCAGCACGTCGAGATCGCCGAAGTAGACGTCGGTGAGGAACTGCTGCACGGTGCGATGCAGCATGGGTCCCCGCCAGGCGACGGCGCCCAGGGGTCCCTGGCCGCCGCCGCGCCGCAGGAACATGCCGATCGAGATGACCTTCACCCCGTGGGCCACCGGCGGAAGCATCAGATCGTCGATGCGGGTGGGCTGCGGCGGCGCACCGTCGGCATCGACCATGCCGAGCTGGCCGGGGATCGAGAAGCCGTGCACGTCGGCGTCGATGAGGCCGACGGAGAGGCCTCGAGCCGCGAGTGAGGCAGCGAGGTTGGCGGTGACCGTGGACTTGCCCACGCCGCCCTTTCCGCTGGTGACCGCGACGATGCGCGTGAGCGTGCCCGGTCCGAACGGCATCTCCCGGGGACCCTTGCCCCCGCGGAGCCGCTCGGTGAGAGCGTTGCGCTCGGCGGGCGACATGACACCCACCTCGAGGACGACGTCGGAGATGCCGGGCACGGATGCGGCGGCCGCACGGACGTCGGAGGTGATCCGCTCCGCGGCAGGGCAGCCCACGATGGTCAGGGCGATCGCGACGTGCGCGACCGCGCCGTCGACGCTGATGTCCCGCACCATGTCGAGCTCGCCGATGGGCCGGCGCAGTTCGGGGTCCGACACCGCGCCGACGGCGCTGCGCACCGATTCGGCCTGTGCGGCGGTCATTGCGACGAACAGTCGGCGCGATCCTCGCGCGCGTCGAGCTTGTCGAGCAGCACCCGCAGCTCGGCGCGCAGGACGTCGCGCGTGACGGTCTCGTCGGAGAAGTCGGTCACCGCCATGCGCAGCGCGACGACCTCGCGGGCCAGGTACTCGGTGTCGGCGAGGTTGCGCTCGGCGCGCTGGCGGTCCTGCTCGATCTGCACGCGGTCGCGGTCGTCCTGCCGGTTCTGCGCGAGGAGGATCAGCGGGGCCGCGTACGACGCCTGGAGCGAGAGGATGAGCGTCAGCAGCGTGTAGTTGTACTCGCGCGGATCGAACTGGAGCTCGCGCGGGGCGAAGGTGTTCCACGCGAGCCACAGCACGACGAAGACGGTCATGCCGATGAGGAACCCCGAGGTCCCCATCCCGCGGGCGAATGCTTCGGAGAACCGGCCGAAGCGGTCGCGCGACGGCTGCGGCGTGCGCTGCAGCATGCCCGAGCGGCCGCGCGGGGCGTCCAGCGCCGACTGGCGCGTCTGGCGGGCCATCAGCGCCGCCTCGGCAGCATCGTCGCGCTCTTGCCGGGGACCGCGGTCTTGGCCGGCCGAGGGGCTTCGCCGTGGGAGCGCCAGTCGTCGGGCAGCAGGTAGTCCAGGACGTCGTCGATGCTGACGGCGCCGACGAGCCGGTGCGCCTGGTCGACGACGGGCACGGACACGAGGTTGTAACTGGCCAGCAGTCGTGCCACCTCTGCCGCGGATGCCGCGGCCGGCATGGGATCGAGCGTGTCGTCGATGATCGCACCGAGGCGCTCGTGGGGCGGGTAGCGCAGCATCCGCTGGAAGTGCACGGTCCCCAGGAGCCGGCCCGTGGGGGTCTCGTACGGCGGAAGGGTCACGAAGACCGCGGCTGCGAGCGCCGGGTGCAGCTCGTGGCGCCGGATCAGGGCGAGCGCCTCGGCGACCGTCGCATCGGCGGACAGCACGATGGGCTCGCTCGTCATGAGACCGCCCGCGGTGTCGGGACCGTACTTCAGCAGCGCGCGGACGTCTTCGGCCTCTTCGGGCTCCATGAGGTCGAGCAGCTCCTCGGAGCGCTCCTCGGGAAGCTGGCCGAGCAGGTCCGCCGCGTCGTCGGGCTCCATCGCGTCGAGGATATCGGCCGCGCGCTCGTCACCGAGCGCGTCGAGGATGTGGACCTGGTCCTCTTCGGGCATCTCTTCGAGCGCGTCGGCGAGGCGGTCGTCGGGGAGCTCCTCGGCGACCTCGATGAGGCGATCTTCCGGGAGGTCGAGCAGGGTGTTCGCGAGGTCGGCGGGCTTGAGGTCGGAGTAGGTCGCGACGAGCTGCTCGGCGGACTGCGCCTCGCCCGGGTTCTGCTGCTCGCGCACCTCCTGCCAGGCGGCGAACGTCGTGGCTCCCTTGGCGAACGGCGACGCGCTCGTGCGCGGACGGCGGAGGAACAGCTGGCCCACGTCCCACTCGCCGAGGCGGTTGCGCTCGATCGCGACGTCCTCGATGACGGCGGTGCCCGATCCGTCCTGCAGATAGACCCTGCGGCCGAGGAGCTCCGCCATCACGCGGACCTCGCCGCCGCGCTGCTGGAACCGGCGGACGTTGATGAGGCCCGTCGTGATGACCTGGCCGGTCGCGATCGATGTCACGCGCCCGATGGAGACGAACACATGGCGGCGGCCGGGGATCTCGACGACCAGGCCGATCACCCTCGGCGGATCGTCCTTGCGATAGATGACCACGACATCGCGAACCTTGCCCAGCCGGTCTCCGGCGGGGTCGAAGACCGAGCACCCTGACAGGCGCGCGACGAATACCCTCTGCGTGCTCACGCGTTCCAGCGTAGTGCGGACACCGTGGGAGGATGGGGAGATGAGCATGTTCGGAGGCCGCTTGCCGCAGGGCGCCGACGGGGTCGGTGAGACCGTCGCCAGCTTCCCGACGTACGAGGCCGCGCAGAAGGCGGTCTCCTCGCTCATCGCCGGCGACGTGCCCGCGCGCGACATCGCCATCGTCGGACAGGGCCTGCGCTCGATCGAGCGCGTGACCGGCCGGCTCGGCTACGCCGCGGCCGCCCGATCGGGCGCCATCAACGGACTGCTCCTGGGCCTGCTGTTCTCCGCGATCCTCGTGATCGGCTCGCCCACGGTCCCGATCCAGGCCTTCGTCGGGGTGCTGTTCGTCGGCATCGCGATCGGGATGCTGCTGAGCATCGTGACCTACTCGTTCGTCCGCCGCCGTCGCGACTATGCCTCGGTCATGCAGGTCGTCGCCGATCACTACGAGGTGACGGTCACCGCGAAGAGCATCCATCGCGCACGTCAGGTCCTCGGTCCGGTCGGTGCGCAGTCGGCGACCGCGCCGGCCGCTCCGACGCCGGCACAGGAGAACGCTGCCGAGCCGCCCAGGTACGGCGAGCGGGTGACCCCCGACGATTCGACGTCCGCCCCCACGCCCGAGGACCCGGGCTCCGGCGGCCCGGACCGGGGAGACGGCCGGGCGTGACCGTCGTCCCCGCCTCCGACGCCGTGATCGAGGTCGTGGATCTGAGGCGGGAGTATGCCCTCGGGCGCGGGAAGCCGACTGTGCTGGCCCTCGACGGACTCTCGCTGCGGGTCCGCGCAGGCGGGGTTCACGGACTCCTCGGACCCAATGGCGCGGGCAAGACCACGCTGTGCAAGATCCTCGCGACCGTCCTGCTTCCGACGTCCGGCTCCGCGTCCGTCGCGGGCTTCGACGTCGTCCGCGATGCCGAGGACGTGCGCCGACAGATCGGGCTCGTCCTCGGCGGCGACCGGGGTCTGTACGCGAAGCTCAGTGCGCGCGAGAACCTGCGGTTCTGGGCGGCGATGTACGGGATGCCGGGCGCTGAAGCAGCGGCCCGGATCGACGCGGTCATCGAACGCGTCGGGTTGACGGACGTCGACCTTCATGTCGAGCGGTACAGCCGCGGGATGAAGCAGCGACTGCACCTGGCACGGGGGCTTCTGCCGCGACCGCAGGTGCTCATCTTGGACGAGCCCACGACCGGCATGGATCCGGTGTCGGCTCGAGCGTTCCGCGACCTCGTCCGAGAGGTGGTGGCCGCGGGCACCACGACCCTGCTGGCGACGCACGACATGGGCGAGGCCGAAGCGCTATGCGACGAGGTGTCGATGATCGACGGTGGACGTCTCCTCGCCACCAGCTCGCCGCGGGCGCTCGGTGAGCTGCTGTCGACACACGAGCGCGTCGACGTGCGTCTGGGCACCGCCGGCTCCGTTGCCGAGCTCCGCGCCGAACTCGAGCGCCACGCGGATGTGGTGTCGACGAATGTCGGCGAGGACAGAGTCATGCGGGTGGAGACGCGTGGCCGGGATGCCGTCTCGGCTGTTCTCGCGATGCTCCTCGCTCGTGGCCTCACACAGGTGTCGGTGACCTCGCCGAGCTTGGAAGAGGTCTACGTCCACATGATCGGGGAGCGTGGCATGGACGTGCGATGAGACGGGTTCGCCCGCTCGCCGTCCTGGCCGCGTCCGCCCGGCTGGAGTGGCAGATGCTGGTCCGTCAGCCGTTGTCGATGTTCGCGGTCTGGCTCGTTCCGCTGCAGACGATGGGGTATCTCGCGATCTTCCGGTTCAACGGACGTACGGATCTCGATGTGTACGCGGTGATCGCTCCTGCCGTGATCGCGCTGTGGGCACTGGCGCTCATGCTGTCGGGCGAGGTGATCGCGAGCGAGAGGGACAATCAATCGCTCGAGGCGATCGCCGCGGCTCCGGCGCGGCTGGAACTGGTCGTGATCGGACGCGTCGCGGTCATCACCGTCGCATCGTGGCTCGCCCTTCCGCTCTCGGCGCTCACCGGCTGGCTCTTCTTCGGCGTCCCGCCGCTGCCGGCCGCGCCGGCGGTCTTCGCGATCACCTACGTCGCGATGTCCCTCGCGACCGTGGCGACGGCACTGCTGTTCGCGGTGTTCTTCGTCAACTCACGCTCTCCGCGGATCTTCCAGAACAGTCTGAGCTACCCGTTCTACGTCCTGGGCGGCGTCCTGGTGCCCGTCGCCCTGTACCCGGAGTGGGTTCAGTCGCTGTCTCGAGTGGTCTACCTCTCGTGGTCCGCCGACCTCCTGCGGGACGCCGCAGCGGGCCGCGGTCTTGAGGCCTGGCCGTGGCGCATCGCCGTCATCCTCGCGCTCGGCCTCGTCACCTACCTCGCCGCGCGGGCGCTGCTCGCTGCCACCCTTCGCAATGCTCGAAGGGAGGGCAAGCTTGGGCTCACGTGACATCGACGTGCGGCGCAGACCGTCCAGCGCCACGATCTTCGCCCTCGCCATGCGCACCGGACTGGGCGATCTCCGCACGAACTACACCTGGTGGTCGTGGACCTCAGGGTGGCTCCTGCGATGCCTCATGGAGGTCGCCTTCTTCGGTCTCATCGGACTGCTGCTCCAGAGCCCGCAGGCCACGTTCTTCCTGCTGATCGGCCGTGGCCTCTTCGTCGGGGTCGCCGAGGTGATGTGGGTGATCCAGTCCACGGCGTGGGAACGCGGATCCGGCACTCTGCCGCTGCTGGTCGCCGCGCCCGGTCGCGCGTGGCCGGTCTTCGCCGGACGGAGCACGCAGTGGCTGGGCAGTGCGACCGCGACCTCGCTGGTGTCGCTGCTGACCCTGCCGCCTCTCTTCGGCTTCGTCCTCACGCCACTGCAGCTGGCCGCCGTCGCTCTCGTGGTGCCCGTCACCATCGCCGCCAGCTATGGCTTCGCCCTGCCGCTGGCGGCGCTCGTCCTGAGACGCCCCTCCTGGCGGAATGCGGCATCGAACGTGGCCCACAACGTGATGGTCCTCGTGTGCGGAGCACTCGTCCCGGTCGCGTTCTGGCCGTGGCCGGTCCAGTGGTTCGCGCAGCTGTTCCCGGTGACGCACTCGCTGCGCGGCCTGCGCGCGGTGCTCGACGGCGACCCCGGCGACTGGGGACTGCTTTCGGCTTCGCTCGCCCTCGCGGTGGGGCTCGGACTGGCGTGGTTCCTCTTGGGTGCGTGGCTGCTGGAGCGGTTCGCGGAGGCCGCACGCCAGGGAACGATCGACATCGACACATGAGCGGGGCGGGCATGATGAACGGGATGGACGGAATGGACGACAGCAGACCGACGAACTTCGCCGTGGAGCTGCACTCAGGGTCGGTGGAGGTGTCGGCGGACCTCGTGCACCGGTCCGATGCCTGGGCCGCTCTGGCCATCGCGCACGGCGCCGGCGCGGGGTACCGGCATCCGTTCCTCACCGGCTTCTCCCGTGGGCTGGCCGACGAGGGCGTGGCGACGCTGCGCTTCAACTTCCCCTACCTCGAGGCAGGACGACGGATGCCCGGACCCGCGGCCCACGCCGTCGCGACCTGGGCGGCGGCCGAGGCCGCGGCGGCTCAGCACGGCCTGCCGGTCTGGGCAGCGGGCAAGTCCTATGGCGGACGCATGGCCTCGATGGCAGCAGCCGAGGGACGCATCGCGCCGGCGGGGCTGATCTACCTGGGATATCCGCTGCATCCGCCCGGGGATCCCGCGAAGGCGCGCACGGCCCACCTGCCGGACGTCGCGCCGCCCCAGCTGTTCGTCGAGGGCAGCAACGACCCGTTCATCCAGCCGATCGAGCAGCTCGAGGCGGCGGTCGCCGCCTGCCGGGATGCCGAGATCCTGTGGATCGACGGCGGCGGCCACTCCTTCGAGGTGAAGGGTCGCAAGCGCCCTGCCGACGAGATCGGCGCCGAACTGGCACCGCTCGTGGCCGCATGGATGCGACGCAGGTCCTAGCGGCCGGTCAGCGCCCGGCGGCGTAGCCCTGCATGCCCCGGGCGTTGGCGGCCGCCCAGAGGACGCCGTCATCGCCCCGGCGTCCGACGGCGGACACTCTGCCCAGCGACCAGTCGCCGGCCCGGGTGACCGCGTGCCCGCGCGCCGCCAGGCCGTCGATGAGCGCATCGCCGAGCCGGTTCTCGACGACGGCGCCGGCCGGCGTCCACGTGCGCGGCCAGAACGACTCGGGCATCGCCGTGGTGTGCAGGGCGGGGGCGTCGATGGCCTCCTGCGGGCTGTAGCCGCCCACGATCATGCGCAGCAGCGCCAGCAGCTGCCATTGATCCTGCTGGTCGCCGCCGGGGGAGCCGATCGCGAACTCGGGCACACCGTCGCGCGAGACCAGCGTCGGGGTGAGCGTGGTACGGGGCCTCCGGCCCGGCGTCAGCGACGACGGATGCCCCGGCTCGAGCCACGTCATCTGCAGGCGCGTGCCGAGGCAGAACCCGAGGGCGGGGATCGTCGGCGAGGACTGCAGCCAGCCCCCGGACGGTGTCGCCGAGACGATGTTGCCCCAGCGGTCGATGACGTCGAGGTGGCAGGTGTCGCCGCGCGTCTGGCCGGACCGGTCGACGGTCGGCTCGCCGCTGGCAGCGGAGGCCGGCCCGGCGTCGGTGCGCAGCGGCGGGATGAAGGGCGTCCGGCCCCGGATCGCACCCGGACGGAACTCCCGTGACGCCTCGTCGCCGATCAGGGTCCGCCGCTGGGCGAGGTAGTCGGCGTCCAGGAGGGCGTCCAGGTCGACGTCGTCGTCACCGAACCAGGCATCGCGGTCGGCGAGCGCGAGCTTCTGCGCCTCGAGGATCGTGTGGGCGCCGACCTCCTGGGACGGATCGAGGAGGTCACCGTCCAGCGGCTCCAGCAGCGCTAGCGTCTGCAGCAGCGCCGGTCCCTGTGTCCAGGCGCCGGCCTTCGAGATCGAGTGGCCACGGAAATCCCGCGTGACGGCCGGCTCGTACCCGGCTTCGAACGCGGCGAAGTCCTCGGCGGTGATCACCCCGGCGTGCGAGCCGCCGGTCGCGTGGCGATGCGGCCGCGAAAGGAAGTCCGCCGCCTCGTGCGCCACCTGTCCGGTCCGCCACTCCCGCCGTGCGGCGTCGATCCGTGCGGCTCTGCCCACGGGCCCGTCGTCGCGCACCGAGCACGACGCGTGCACGAGCCCGTCGAGCACGGCCGCGTACGCAGGATTCCGCACGATCTCGCCCGCGACCGGCAGCCGGCCCTCCGGCATCCACAGGTCGCGCGAGCTCGTCCAGTCCGACTCGAACAGGTCGGCGACGCGTGCGATCGTCGCCGCGGCCTGGGCGACGAGCGGATGCCCCGACCGGGCGTAGTCGATCGCGTAGGCCAGCACGTCGCCGACCTCCCACGTGCCGTGGTCGCGCAGCAGGAGCAGCCACGCGTCCACCGCCCCGGGCACGGCCGCCGCCAGGCCGCCGGCCCCGGGGACGAGGTCGAGCCCCTCCTCGCGGAAGTGCTCGATCGTCGCGCCTTCCGGTGCGGGACCCTGACCCATCAGCACCGTCGGGGCTGCGGCATCCGCTGTCTGGAAAATGCCCACGAGGTCGCCGCCCGGCCCGTTCAGGTGGGGCTCGACGACGTGGAGGACGAACGCCGCGGCCACCGACGCATCGAACGCGTTCCCGCCCCGTTCCAGCACGGCCTGCGCCGTCGCCGTCGCGAGCCAGTGAGTGGATGCCGACATGCCGAACGTGCCCGACAGCGTCGGGCGGGTCGTGAAGGCCGGGGGCGGGGTGTAGCCCACGGTCAGGCGGACTGCCGCGCGATCCAGGCCTCGACCTCGTCGGCCGTGCGGGGGATCCCCGCCGAGAGGTTCACGGGACCGTCGGCGGTCATCAGGATGTCGTCCTCGATGCGCACGCCGATGCCGCGGTACTCCTCGGGCACGGTGAGGTCGTCGATCTGGAAGTAGAGGCCGGGCTCGATGGTGAACACCATGCCCGCCTCGAGCAGCCCGTCGTAGTACATGTCGCGACGCGCCTGCGCGCAGTCGTGCACGTCGATGCCGAGGTGGTGGCTGGTGCCGTGCACCATGTAGCGGCGGTGGTGGCCGCCGCTGTCGGCGTCGAGCGCCTCCTCGGCCGACACGGGAAGCAGTCCCCACTCGGCGACGCGGGCCGCGATCACCCGCATCGCGGCTTCATGCACCTGGCGGAACTTCACACCCGGCTGCGCGGCGGCGAACGCGGCGTCCGCGGCCTCGCGGACCGCTTCGTAGACCTTGCGCTGGATCTCGGTGAACCGGCCGCTGACGGGGAGGGTGCGCGTGATGTCGGCGGTGTAGAGGCTGTCGACCTCCGCGCCGGCGTCGATGAGGATCAAATCGCCGGGGACCACGGCGCCGTCGTTGCGCGTCCAGTGCAGGTAACAGGCGTGCGGGCCGGACGCCGCGATGGTGTCGTAGCCGACCGCATTGCCGTCGCTGCGGGCCCGCTTGTGGAACACGCCTTCGACGATGCGCTCGCCGCGCGGGTGCGCCATGATTCCGGGAAGGTTGGCGACGATGTCGTCGAACCCGCGGGCGGTCACGTCGACGGCCAGCTGCATCTGAGCGATCTCGTACTCGTCCTTGACCAGGCGCAGCTCGGACACGAAGCGGGTGAGATCCTCGTCCTCGTCGACCACGGCGTCGTCCGCGCGAAGCTCGAGCGCATCGATGTGGGCGGTGGCGATGCCCAGGTCGGCGGCCACGCCGGCGAGCGCGGGACGCGGTCCGATCCAGAACTCGCCGATCGAGGCATCCGAGTAGAACTCCGCCGTGGTCCGGTCGGCGCGCTCACGGAAGTACAGCGTCACATCGTGACCGGCGGTGCCCGACGGCTCGAACACGAGCACGGATCCCGGCTCGGCGTCGCTGGCCCACCCGGTCAGGTAAGAGAACGCGGAGTGGGCCCGGAACGGGTAGTCGGTGTCGTTGCTGCGCTGCTTGAGCTCACCGGCGGGGATGAGGAGGCGGCGGCCCGGGAACGTCGCCGACACGGCGGCGCGGCGCGCAGCCGCGAAGGCGGCCTGGGGACGCGCCGGGGGCGCGGTCTCAGCGCGCTCGGCCCAGCCCTCGGAGATGGTGTCGAGGAATCCCTGCCCGTAGGGCTGACGACGGTTCGTGCTCGTCGTGACGGGCTTCTCGGCGTCGGTCTGCGCGATCGTGTCGCTGTCGCCTGTGGTGCTCATGCACCCAGTCTGACACGCACGAGGCGTCGGATGCCCGGGTCAGTCCACAGGCTCCAGCTGCACGATCAGCGGGCGGTGATCGGACCCCGAGTCGTCCAGGGAGCGCAGCACCAGCGAGCCGGTCGCCTTCCATCCCGACGTGGCCATGACGTGGTCGATGGGAGTTCCGAGAACGGGAGGGTAGGCCACGGACCACGTGCCGATGGCGCCGTTGCCGCTCTCGATGGCGGCGTCCCGGCACAGGCCGAGGGTGCCCCCGCCCGCGCCCAGGCCGTCCATGTGATCGACCGTGGCGTTGAAGTCGCCCGCCATGATGACGTTCGCCGTCGCGCACTGGTCCGCGAGCCACCTGAGGTCGTCCCGCCACTCCTGCATGTAGCTCTGCCGAGGTGCCACGGCATGCGCCGCGACGACGATCGGGCCGTCGCCGTCGGTCGGCATCGCGACTGCGCTCGGCACCGTCGACGTGTTGCTCGTCCCGTCGATCGAGGACTCGATGACGGCGTAATCGCCGAGGTCGGGGGAGATCAGGAGAGTGGTGGACCCGGCGTCCCATTCCGTGGATGGATCCTCCGCGTGATGGGCCCACATCCGGTGCCCGAGATCGCGCATCGCTATCGCCACGCGCTCGCCGGTCTCGATGGTCGTCTCGGGGAGGGCCACGATGTCGGCATCCATCGCCACCGCGATCTTGGCGATCGTCTCCGGCGGCGTGGCGGGCCCGGCTGTGTTCCACGTCATCACGCGCACGGCCGACTCGGTCTTCGCGGGCAGGGCGTCGGTTCCGAGGCCCCCGCGGCCCACCAGGATCGCGCCGTTCGCAATGGCGGCGACGGCGGCGACGGCCGCCAGCGACAGCGCGAGCGCCCGGATCGGGCGGATCAGGGCCAGCAGCAGTCCGACGACGACGGCGATCGCGAAAGCGGCTGCGAGGACCCCGCGGAAGGACACCAGCTGAGCGATCGGGTAGACCCGCTCGAGGCGGAAGAACGCGGGCCAGGTGAGGACGGCGGCGGCGATCGCACACAGCACGGTCAGGAGGATCCCCGTCAGGCGAAGCACGACGGCGACTCTATGCGAGCAGTCTGGGAGATCCGTCAGCACGGCCCCGCATGTCGCGGACGCTACGCTCGGAGGATGAGGGGAGAGCGTCGCTTCGACGGACCGAGCGATCTGCATCTCCATTCCGTGCACTCCGACGGCACCGAGTCGCCTGCGCAGGTGATGGCGGCCGCGCACCGGAACGGGCTGCGGACCGCCGCGCTGACCGACCACGACACCACCTCGGGCTGGGCCGAGGCGGCCGAGGCTGCCACCTCGCTCGGCATGACCTTCGTGCCCGGCATGGAGCTGTCCGCCCGTCACGACTGGCGCAGCGTCCACGTGCTGGCGTACCTCATCGACCCCGACGACCCCGATCTGCGCGCCATGACCGATCGCATCCGGTCATCGCGGCTGGATCGCGCGCGCGTCATGGCCGACCGCATCTCGCGCGACTACGACCTGGCGTGGGAGGACATCGTCGCCCAGACCGGGCAGGACGCGACCGTGGGGCGCCCGCACATTGCCGACGCGCTCGTCGCGAGAGGACTCGTGCGGGATCGCGCAGAGGCGTTCTCGAGCATCCTGAGCCCGGGCGGCGACTACTACGTCGCGCTGTACGCACCCGACCCCGTCACCGCCGTGGAGCTCGTCGTCGGCGCCGGGGGAGTCCCGGTGATCGCGCATCCCGCCGGCCGCGCCGGGCTGCTTCCGGAGCCGCTGATGGAGCGGATGCTGCAGGCCGGCCTCGCCGGGTTCGAGCTGGGGCACCGCGAGAACATGCCCGAAGCCACCCGCGTCCTGCGCCGGCTCAGCGCCGAGCGCGACCTGATCGTGACCGGCTCGAGCGACTACCACGGCCTCGGCAAGCCTAACCAGCCCGGCGAGAACACCACCGACGACGAGATGGTGGCGCGCATCTTCGAGCGCGCAACGGGAAGCGCCCCCGTCCACCCGTGAGGGGGACGAGGGCGCGACCGTCGTTCGGTCGGAGACTCAGCCGAGCGCCTTGGTCTTGATGGCGTCGTACTCGGCCTGGGTGATGGTGCCTGCGTCGAGCAGGGCCTTCGCCTTGGCGATCTCGTCGGCCGGGCTGGTGCCCACGGCGACCTGCTTGATGTAGGCCTCCTGAGCGGCCTGCAGCTCCTTGGCCTGAGCAGCGCCGCGCTCGGCCATGCCGTTGCCGCGGGCGATCAGGTAGACCAGCAGCGTCAGGAACGGCACGAAGATCAGGAAGATGATCCAGATCGCCTTCCAGAAGCCGTTGAGCTTGTGGTCGCGGAACAGGTCGCCGATGACGGCGAAGAGGGCGAAGAGGTACGCGAAGAACACGAAGACCAGGAGGAACCACCAGATGATGTCTCCGATGGAGCCCCAGAAGCCCTGGTATTCGTAGTCCGTGTTCACGGCTTCGATGAATCGCACGATGTGTGCCTTTCTGAAATGCGAGGTCGCGCCGCGTTCGTGCGGCGCTCGCTCAGGGTAGCGCCTGGACGTGTCCCGGTTCACGCGATTGCGCGAGAAGACGCGGCGCGTCGGCTAGCGTCGGGGGATGCGGCAGCCGACCGGCCTCGAACGGCGCATCGACGCTGCCGCGCACCGCTTCCTCGCCGACGCCCCGTCGACAGGAGCTCGCGCCCGGCTCGTCGAGGTCGGGGTCTTCCTGCTCAAGCAGGCGTGGGCGTGCCTGTTCGGCGCCTCTCTGCTCGTCGTGATCGTGGCAGTGCGCCTGTGGTACCCCGACGATGCCGCGCTGGCCCCGAACGACTTCCTCACGATCGCAGCCGTCGCCATCCAGGTGACGATGATCGCGACGCGCCTCGAGACGGGCCGCGAGCTCTGGGTGATCGTCCTGTTCCACCTCACCGGCACGGCCATGGAGCTGTTCAAGACCGACGTCGGCTCGTGGATGTACGCGGCCGACGGCGTGCTGCGCATCGGCGGAGTGCCGCTGTTCAGCGGGTTCATGTACGCCGCGGTGGGGTCGTACATGGTGCGCGTGTACCGGCTGTTCGACCTCGGGTTCGTGCGTTACCCCCGCCGGTGGCTCACCGCCGTCGTCGCGGTGGGCATCTACGCGAACTTCTTCACCCACCACTGGTGGTGGGACGCCCGGTGGGTGCTCCTGGCCGCCGTCGCGCTGCTGTGGTGGCGCACCGTGCTCTACGCACGGGTGTGGCGGGCGGTGCTGCGGATCCCGCTGCTTGCCGCTTTCGCCGGGGTCGCCTTCTTCATCTACCTCGCGGAGAACATCGCGACGTGGGCGGGCGCGTGGGCGTACCCGGATCAGCTCGAGGGCTGGCAGCCGGTCTCGATCACCAAGCTGGTGTCGTGGTTCCTGCTGATGATCATCTCCGTGGTGCTGGTGACGCTCGTCTATCCGCCGCGCCCGCCCACCGCCCGAGAGCGCGACGGGCAGAGGGGCGCGGAGCGCGATCCTGCCCACGAAAGCACGATCTCCCCGGACGGCTGAGTCCGGGGAGATCGCGTTGCTGCTGGTGGTGCGGCTCAGGCGCCGACGGGCGCCGAGCCCGAGGCTCCGCGTGAGCCGCCGCGGCGACGGCGACGACGGCGCGGTGCCGCGTTGCCGTCGTGGTGCTCCTTGCCCCCGCCGTCGTGCGTACCGCCGCCGTCGGCCGCGTCCCGCGAGCCGTGGTCTGCGGGCACCACGGGCACCTCGGGAGCGGCGGCCTGGCCGTCGCCCGTGCTCTCGCCGCGGCGGCGAGTGCGGGTGCGCGTGCCGGAGGTGCCGTTGCGCGAGCCGGAGCTGCCGTTGCGCGAGGGCTCGGCATCCTGCGTCTTGACGGTCTGCGTGCGCGGAGCCGTCGCGATGCGGCCCTTCGTGCCGGCGGGGATGTCGAGGTCGGTGAACAGGTGCGGGCTCGACGAGTACGTCTCGACGGGCTCGGGCTGGCCGAACTCGAGCGCGCGGTTGATGA
Organism: Microbacterium sp. Root166; assembly: GCF_001427145.1. Taxonomy (GTDB): domain Bacteria; phylum Actinomycetota; class Actinomycetes; order Actinomycetales; family Microbacteriaceae; genus Microbacterium. The sequence continues at coordinate 814,995 of NZ_LMGL01000002.1, read as the reverse complement.
GCGCCCACTTGTGCAGGTCGTCCCAGTCCACGAACGTCACCGCGATGCCGGTCTTGCCGGCGCGGCCGGTGCGGCCGGCGCGGTGCAGGTAGGTCTTCTCGTCGTCGGGGATGGTGTGGTTGATGACGTGCGTGACGTCGTCCACGTCGATGCCGCGGGCTGCGACGTCGGTCGCGATGAGCACGTCGCGCTTGCCCGCCTTGAATCCGGCCATCGAGCGCTCGCGCGCCTCCTGGCTCATGTCGCCGTGCACCGAGGCCGCGTTGAACCCGCGATCGCTCAGCTCGTCGGAGAGCTTCTGGGCGGCGCGCTTGGTGCGCGTGAAGATCACGGACTTGCCGCGGCCCTCGGCCTGCAGGATGCGGGCGATGATCTCGTCCTTGTCGAGCGAGTGGGCGCGGTACACGAGGTGCTTGATGTTGGCCTGTGTGAGGCCCTCGTCGGGGTCGGTCGCGCGGATGTGGATCGGGTTCGTCATGAACCGGCGCGCGAGCGCGACGATCGGGCCGGGCATGGTGGCCGAGAACAGCTGGGTGTGGCGCACCGGCGAGACCTTCTGGAAGATCTTCTCGATGTCGGCGAGGAAGCCGAGGTCGAGCATCTTGTCGGCCTCGTCGAGTACCACCTCGGTGGCGTTCGACAGGTCGAGCAGGCGCTGGTTGTTGAGGTCGATGAGGCGGCCGGGGGTGCCGACCACGATCTGCGCGCCGGCCTTCAGCTGCTCGATCTGGCCCTCGTACGCCTTGCCGCCGTAGATGGCCACGACGTTGGTGGCGCGACCCTGGGTGAGCATGTCGATGTCTTCGTACACCTGCACGCACAGTTCGCGGGTGGGCACGACGATCAGCGCCTTCACGCCGGGCTCGGGGTTGGGGCCGAGACGCTGCACGACCGGGATGCCGAAGCCGAAGGTCTTGCCCGTGCCGGTCTTGGCCTGGCCGATGATGTCCTGGCCCGGGAGGCCGAGGGGGATGGTCTGCTCCTGGATGGGGAAGGAATCCACGATCCCCTTGGAGGCGAGGACATCGACGATGTCCTGGTCGACGCCGAGTTCGGCGAAGGTCGTCACGATATGAGCCTGTCCGGCAGTGAGATGCTGCCTGGTCCGTGCCCTGGCGCGGGATGAAACGTCGTCGCGCGGGCGGAAGTGCGGTCCACGCCCTCTCTCAGCCTCAGGCGCGGGAGCCCCGATCCGACGCCGGGGACGCATCCACGATACCGGAGGAGCCTGAGCACCGGCGAGCCCCGCGCCGACCCGTAGGCTGTACCCCGTGGTGAAGTGGTTCTGGGAACGCCGTGACACCGGCCGCAAGCTACAGCTGCGTTCCCGGGAGGATCTCGGCGACGCCACGCGCGTGGACTTCGAGGAGCTCGCTCCCGATCTGACGACGTACCTCGGCCAGGCCGCGTATCTCCAGCTGGGCTACTTCGAAACGCTGAGCGAGCTCATCGCGCTGAACCCCGAGCTCTCCGACAAGGAGTCGCTCTCGCGCGCGGCAGGAGCGGCGCTCACCAAGCACGAGGAGCTCGTCGCCCTCATCCGCGAGCGCGGCGACGATCCCACCGCCCTGATGCTCCCGTTCCGCGAGCCGCTGGACGCGTTCCGCCGCGCGACGCACGGCGTCCGGCCCCAGGAGACGATGCTCTCGGTGCACATCACCGCGGGCATGCTCGACGACTTCTACCTCGCCCTCTCCGCGAGCTACGGCGAGACCGGGCGGCGGGTGGCCGTGATCCTGCAGGCCGACGACGACCGCGAGGCGATCGTCGACATCATCGGGCGCACCATCGCGAGCGACCCGGAGTGGAAGTCCCTGCTCGCGCTGTGGGGTCGCCGCCTGGTCGGCGACACGCTGCTCATCGCGCGGGCGGCTCTGCGCCCGGCGACGCTGCGCGTGGCCGACGAGGCGAAGGTCGAGCCGGTCTTCACCGAGCTCATGGCCGCGCACTCGCGTCGCATGGACGCGATGGGCCTCGCGGCCTGAGGGTCCGGCTCAGCCGACCGGTTCAGCCGATCTTCAGGCGAGCGCGCTCTGCGGCGTCGCGGGCGACGCGGGTACGGGCGAGCGCGACGAGCACCGGGTAGACCAGGATCACAGGCGCGACGAGCATCGACAGCCACAGCCAGATGCTGTCGGTGCCGATGCCGGCCCACGTCATGATCGTCCACGCCAGACCGGCGGCGAGAGCGCCGGTCACCGGCGCGACGACGACGCCGCGCGTGGGGCGCCCCTCGACGAGGAAATGCAGGCCGAGTCCGATGGCGGCGCCCACGACCAGGGCAAGGATGATCTGCATGGGCGGGTCAGGCGACGAAGCCGACGCGGCGCGACTCTTCGGTGCCGAGCTCGATGTAGGCGAGGCTGGCCGTGGGGACGATGTAGTTGTTCCCCTTGTTGTCGGCGAGCGTGATGTGGGTGGCGCCGGTGTCGAGCGCGCCGGCGATCGTCTGCTTCACGTCGGCCGACGACTCGTTCGTCTCGAAATTGAGCTCTCGTCCGGTGTTCGCGATGCCGATGCGGATCTCCACGTGACTGCCTCTCTCGCACTTTCGCGCGCCGGTTCCCGGGCGCATGGCAACTCTACGACACCCTCGGCGGCGGCCAGGTCGCGCGCCGCACGCTGTCGGCGAACGGGGTTGTCGGCGCCGGACGGTAGCGTCGAAGGCATGGCGTTGAGCGTGGAATCCCGGTCGGCGACCGCGCTCGATCCTCAGCAGCGGTCGGTGGTGCAGCTGCCGCCCGAGGCCTCCGGCGTCGTCGTCGGTGCCCCGGGAACCGGCAAGACCACGGCGCTCGTCGCGCGCGTCGCGGCGCTGGTCGAGTCGGGCGTAGATCCCGACGCCGTGCTCGTGCTCACCCCGTCCCGCCAGACGGCGACCGCGCTGCGCGATCGCCTCGCCCTCGCCGTCGACCGGGCGACCTCGGGCCCGCTCGCCCGCTCGGTCGCGTCGTTCGCGTTCCAGCTGGTGCGCGCCGCCGCCGTCGCGGCATCCGCCGATCCGCCGCAGCTGCTCACCGGCGGCGACGAGGACCAGCTCATCCACGACCTGCTCGAAGGGGATGCCGAGGACGAGGCGACGGGTCCTTCGCGCTGGCCGGACTGGCTGGGTGCCGGCATCCGCGGCACTGCGGGCTTCCGCACCGAGGTGCGCACCTTCCTCGCCGAGTGCACGACGCTCGGCATCGAGCCCGCGCAGCTGCGCGCCCTGGGCGAGCGCGACGATCGCCCCGCCTGGGTGTCGCTCGCGTCGTTCTTCTCCGAGTACCTCGACGTCCGGGCGGGGATGCGCGGCGCCCACCGCGATGCCGCAGGTCTCGTGCGCGAGGCGGTGGGGATCCTCCGGGGCGCCGAGGAGGGCATCGAGGCCATCGACCGGCTGCAGGTGATCCTCGTCGATGACGCGCAGGAGCTCACCCTGGGCGGCGTGGAGCTGCTGGAGGCGGCGCGGGGCCGCGGCATCCGGGTGCTCGCCTTCGGCGATCCCGACGTCGGCTCCGGCACGTTCCGCGGCGCGACCCCCGAGAACTTCGCCCGTCTCGCCGGCGCGCTGGGCTCGGTGTCCGTGCTCGGCCAGCGGCACCGGGGGACGCCCTGGCAGGGCGAGCTCGTGCGGCGGGTCACGCAGCGGATCGGCGCGGTCGGCGTGGTCGCGCACCGCGGCGGCGGCACCGGCGCCGAGGTCGACGCCTCGGCGCGCGCCCTGCTTTTGCGCTCGCCGGCCGAGGAGTACGACGCCATCGCGCGCATCCTGCGGGAGCGCCATGTGCACGACGGCGTGGCCTGGGGGCGCTGTGCCGTGATCGCCCACGACACCCGGCAGGTCGGGGCGCTCGAGGCCGAGCTGTCGGCGCGCGAAGTGCCCGCGCGCTCGAGCGGTCCCGGGCGCGCGCTCGGGGCGCTCCGCCCGGTGAGCGACCTGCTGCGGCTCATCGAGCTCGCCGCCCGCGACGACTGGACCTTCGACGAGGTCTCTGCGGCGCTCGTGGGCACCTACGGCCGCCTCGACCCCATCGAGCTGCGGCGGCTGCGGTCGGCGCTGCGCCACATCGAGCTCGCCGCGGGAGGGGAGCGGTCGGGTCGCGACCTGCTGGTGTCGGGGATGCTCCAGCCGCTCGAGCTCGATCTCGTCGACACGCGCGAAGCCCGGCGGGCGGCGGCGCTCGGCCGTACCCTGGCGCTCCTGCGCGCCGAGCTCGACCGAGGTGCGACCGCGCACGAGCTGCTCTGGACGGCGTGGGACCGCAGCGGTCTGCAGCGCGCCTGGACCGAGCTGGCCAGGGGCAACGGCCCGCTGGCGGAACAGGCAGGACGCGACCTGGACGCGCTCGTCGCCCTGTTCCAGGTCGCGAAGCGGTTCGTGGAGCGCTCGCTCGACGCGGACCCCCGCGTGTTCATCCGCGGCATCCTCGACACCGGAGTCGCCGAGGACCGCCTGGCCGCCCCGGTGCAGGGCGACACCGTGCAGCTCCTGACTCCGGCGGGCGCCCTCGGGCTCGAGTTCGACACCGTGATCATCGCCGGGGTCCAGGACGGGGTGTGGCCCAACACCCGACTGCGCGGCAGCCTCCTCGACACCTGGCGGCTCGCCGACGCGGCCGCCCGCGGGCACGACGGCGCCCCGGCGCCGATCGACCGGCGCCGATCGGCCATGCACGACGAGCTCCGCCTGCTGGCACGCGCAGTCTCGCGGGCGACGGAGCGGGTGATCGTCACGGCCGTCGACGACGACGACACCGGGCCGAGCGTGTTCTTCGAGTTCTTCCCCGACCCCGAGCGCTACACCGTGGACCACCCGCTGTCGCTGCGCGGCCTGGTGGCGCAGCATCGCCGGACCCTCACCGCCGGCGCGGGCCGCGCGAGCGCGCTGCGGTCGGCCGGGCAGCTGGCGCTCCTCGCCGACGCCGGGGTGGCCGGTGCGGCCCCGAACGAGTGGTACGGCGTGCTGCCACCGTCGTCGATCGGTCCGCTGCGCGACCTCGAGGTCGAGGACGTGCGGGTCTCGCCGTCCCGCCTGCACGCGCTCGAGGAGTGCGAGCTGAACTGGGTGATCGGCGACCTCGGCGGCGATCCGGGCAGCACCACCGCGGGGCTCGGCACCATCCTGCACGCCGCGCTCGAGCACGCGACGGACTCGTCGGAGGAAAGCCTCTGGGCGCAGGTGCAGTCGCGGTGGGGCGAGCTGAGCTTCGAGGCGGCCTGGCGTGAGCGGGCCGAGCAGACCCGCGCGCGCGACCTCGTCCGCCGGCTGCACCTCTATCTCCGGCAGTTCGAGAGCTCCGGCGGATCCGTGATCGGCGTCGAGCCCCACTTCGAGGTCGCGATCCCGCTGGACGGCGAGGAGCACCTCGAGCACGGCGCGGTTCTGTCGGGCTACATCGACCGCGTGGAGCTCACCCGCGAGGGCGAGGTCGTGATCATCGACCTGAAGACCGGCAAGCGCGAGCCGCAGACCGACACGGCGGTCAGCGACAACCCTCAGCTCGGCGCGTACCAGCTCGCCTTCGAGGCCGGGGCGATCCCCGCGGCCGCCGGGCATGCGCCGGGCGGTGCGAAGCTGCTCGTGCTGCGGCCCACCGCGGCCCGCAAGGACTTCGTGACACCGTGGCAGCAGCCGTTCGACGACGAGCGGCGCAGCGTGTTCGTGGCGCGCATCGGCTCGGCCGTCGCCGTCATGCGCGGCGCCTCCTTCTCTGCGCCGTACGAGGAGCACTGCCGGGACGACCACTCCTACGGCCTGTGCCGCATCCACACGATCGGGGCGGTGAGCGCATCATGACCGCATTGACCGCGACGCTGTCGGCGGAGGCCATCGCCGCAGCGCTCGGCCAGTTCCCGCCGACTCCCGAGCAAGCGGCCGTCATCGAGGCCCCCCGCGAGCCGGCTCTCGTCGTGGCCGGCGCGGGCAGCGGCAAGACCGAGACGATGGCGTCGCGCGTGGTCTGGCTCGTCGCGAACCGGATCGTCCGTCGCGACGAGGTGCTCGGCCTCACGTTCACCCGCAAGGCGGCCGGAGAGCTCGCCGAGCGCATCCAGCGCCGCCTCGCGCGTCTGGCGGAGTTCGAGGCCCGCGGGCTGCTCCCGTTCCTGTCCGAGCTGCACGAAGCGGGACGTCTCGCGGTGTTCGGCGAGCTGGAGCGCGCGGGCGACGAGGGCGTCCGTGCGACGCTCGCGCGGCACGAGGCGATGGACGCCCTCGCTGCGGCCGTCGGAGCGGAGACGCAGGAGCCCGACGACGACGCCTTACTGCACCGGCCGACCGTCGCGACCTACAACAGCTTCGCCGACCAGATCGTCCGCGAGCACGCCGTCCGGATCGGACGGGATGCCGAGGCCGTCGTCCTCTCGGAGTCCGCCGCGTGGCTGCTGATGCGCCGCGTGGTCTTCGCATCCGACGACCCCCGGCTGGAGAGCCGCGGCGAAGCCGTGCGCTCGATCATCGACGCCGCGCTGCGGATCGCCCGGGACGGCGTCGACAACCTCGTCGACCTGGACGAGCTCGCCGCCTTTCCCGACCGGTTCCGGACGGTGCTCGCTCTGCCGTCGACGAATGCGCGCACGGTGGTCTACGCCGACGTGCTGGGCGCCGACGAGAAGGTCGGGGCGCTCGCGATGCTCGCCGACCTCGCCCGCGAGTACGCGGCGGAGAAGCGCCGCATCGGCGTCATCGACTTCTCCGACCAGGTGGCGGGAGCGCTCGAGGTGATCGCGAGCTCGGATGCGGTCGCCGACGAGCTGCGCGAGCGCTACCGGGTCGTGCTGCTGGACGAGTACCAGGACACCTCCGTCGTGCAGACCGACCTGCTCGCCGCGCTGTTCGCCGGCACCGGGGTCATGGCCGTCGGCGACCCGCATCAGGCCATCTACGGCTGGCGCGGTGCCAGCGCCGGAAACCTCGGCGGGTTCCCCCTCGCGTTCGCGGACGGCGGCTCGTGCCGTCACTTCACCCTGCTGACGAGCTGGCGCAACAGCGCCTCCGTGCTGACGGCGGCCAACGCGGTGCTGGCGCCGCTCGCCGCCTCGGCTGCGGTCCCGGTCGGCGAGCTCCGAGCCCGGCCCGCCGCTCCCGCGGGCGCCGTCGAGATGGCGTTCGACGTCGATCTGGACGCCGAGGCGGACCGCGTCGCCGCGTGGTTCATGCAGGTGCGGGGCGACCGAGCACGGGCGGGCCTGAAGACGACCGGAGCGATTCTCTTCCGCAGCAAGAAGCACATGGTGCGCTTCGGCGATGCCCTCGGCCGCCGGGGTGTTCCGCACCGCATCCTCGGACTCGGCGGCCTGCTGTCCACGCCCGAGGTCGTCGACGTCGTCAGCGCGCTGCGGGTCATCAGCGACCCGAGCGCGGGATCGGCGCTCATCCGGCTGCTCGCGGGGCCGCGCTGGGCAGTCGGGCTGCCGGACCTGCGTGAGCTGGCGGCGCTCGCGCGCCGGATCGCCCGCCACGACGTGGCCTTGCAGCCCTTGGCGCCTGAGGTGGTGCAGCGCATCAGGGGTAGCGCGGGTGACGACGACGGATCGCTCGTGGACGCCCTCGACTTCGTGCTGCGGCATCCGGGCGACCACGGCTGGCTGGCCCGGTTCACGCCCGAGGCCCGCGAGCGGCTGCGCGACGCCGGCGCAGTGTTCGCAGGGCTTCGGCAGGCGGTGGGGATGCCGATCCCCGAGCTCGTGCGTCTGATCGAGATCGAGCTGCGCCTCGATGTCGAGCTCGCGGCCAATGAGGTGCGCGGCCCGGCGCGGATCGCGTCGGCGCAGCTGCGTGCGTTCGTCGACGAGCTGCACGCCTTCCTCGCCGCCGACGAGTCCGGATCGCTGTCGAGCCTGCTCGCATGGCTCGACCACGCGGAGCAGCTCGACGAGTTCGCGCCGCGCACCGAGCCGCCCGAGGACGACGTCGTGCAGCTCCTCACGATCCACGGCTCGAAGGGGCTGGAATGGGATGCCGTCGCGGTCGTGCGCCTCGTCAAGGACGAGCTGCCCAGCGCCCCCCGCGACACCAAGGGCTGGCTCGGGTTCGGCGTGCTGCCCTACTCGTTCCGGGGCGACGCGACATGGCTGCCGACACTGGCCTGGCAGTCGGCGCAGACGCAGCAGGACCTCAAGGCGGCGATGGACGACTTCGTCGCGGCCAACCGCGAACGGCAGCTCGAGGAAGATCGCCGCCTCGCCTACGTCGCGGTCACACGGGCGCGCGACCACCTGCTGCTCACCGGGTCGAGCTGGTCGGGCACGAAGAAGCCGCGGGACCGCAGCGCGTTCTTCGCCGAGATCGCCGAGGCGCTCGGTCACGACCTGCCGGTCGACGACGCGGGGGAGGACCCCTACCTGGGCGAGCGACGGCTGCTGCAGTGGCCGATCGATCCGCTCGGCGCACGCCGCGACGCCGTGCAGCAGGCGGCCGCCGCCGTCGAGGCCGCACTCGCGGCGCCCCGCGCGGACCCCGACGACGATGTGGCGCTCCTTCTCGCGGAGCGCGAGGCCCGACGTCGGCAGCGGACGCTCGTCGCCCCGACGCGCATCGCGGCGTCGCGGTACAAGGAGTTCCTGGTCGACTATGACGCCGCGGTCGCGGCCATCGCGAGGCCCCTGCCCGAGCGCCCCTTCCGGCAGACGCGGCTCGGCACGCTCTTCCACGCCTGGGTCGAGCAGCGCTCCGGTCGTCCCGGACTGGGCGGTTCTCTCGACGATGCGCTGTGGGAGTCCGACGACGAGGAGCCGGGCACGAAATCCTCCCTCGAGGATGCCGCCGCCCTCGAGGCGCTGCGGGCGAAGTTCCTCGCGTCCGAGTGGGCGTCGCTCAAGCCGCTCGAGGTGGAGTCCGAGATCGACTTCACGGTGACGGGGCTCGACGGAAGTCCGCACGTCGTGATCTGCAAGCTCGACGCGGTCTACCGGCGCGAAGACCGCGGCGGCCGCATCGAGATCGTCGACTGGAAGACCGGTGCCGCCCCGCGCACTCCCGAGGAGCAGCAGGAGCGGATGGTGCAGCTCGAGCTCTACCGCCGGGCGTACCACGCCAAGCACGGCGTGCCCATGGATCAGATCGACGTGGCCCTCTACTACGTCGCGGCAGACCTGGTGCTGCGCGGCTGAGGCCGGGTCGCCCCGGCGGCTGCGCCGCGGGTCAGGACTCGCGCCAGCGCCGTAGCGCCGCCTCGGAAGACGCCTCGGCCTCGGCGACCGCCGTGTCGTCCGTGATCACGTCGATGGGCGACGTCGAGACGTCGTCGGCGCCCCAGGCCACCTGGCCGGCCTCCGGGCCCAGATCGATCTCGCCGGTGTGCTCGGGTTCGGCGTCGGCGGCGTCCATGCCGTCGGCAGCGCCGAGCACCCAGGAGGACAGCTCCTCGGGATCGTAGGCGTCCGTCTGCATCGACGTGTCGACGGTCACGGATGCCTCGGGCATGCGGTCCAGGAGCGCGATCGCGTCATCGACGCCGAGCGCGGCATCCGTCACGATCTCATCATCCGCGACGCCCGTCGCCAGCGTCTCGAGTAGCTGAACGGCGTCGTCGACGACGTCCGGGCGCCCGTTCTCGTGGCCGTGCACCAGCCAGGAGGCGAACTCGAGTTCGGCGTAGAGCCGCGAACGCTCCCGGGCACGGGAGTCCGGTGCCCGGCCGCTGTGCGCGACGTACGCGGCGTAGACGTCGTCCGCGGCGTTCGGGGCAGCGGCGAGCCACTGCAGGTCGATCGCGGGGTCTCCGACCGACAGGCCGTGCCACTCCAGCAGCCCTGTCACCTCGGGAACGCCGTCGACGTCCTCGAAGAGGAACGAGGCCGCGCCGGCGCCGCCGAGGACGACGGCGGATTCGAAGCGCCACAGCTCGTCCGCGTCGAGGGCCCGGTGCCAGCGATCGGCGAGACCGACGGGCAGGCGGCGGGTGGCGACGGCACGGTCGAGCAGTCTTGAGGTGTCGCTGCGCACCTGCGCGGGCGTGCGGACAGGCAGCCCTTCCGTGCGCACGATCGACAGCGGCAGCGCGTGCAGCGCGGCCAGGGCGGCCCCCACGGAGGTGGCGGCGCCCCTGCCGGGAGGCAGATGCGCGGCATCCACTCGGTATCCCGGCAGGAAGTCGACGACCACGGCACGGGAGTCGCCCAGTCCGGTCTCGCCGAGGAGCTCGGGGGCGCGGAACGGCAGGAGACCCCGCACGCCCGGCGTGAGAGCGCGGAGCGCACGCACCTGCGCGGCCAGTTCGGAGTCGACGGCAGAGTCGGCCGGCACCCGCACGACGACTCGGCGGCCGTCGTCGAGCTCGGCCACTGCCGAGTCGTACCTGCCGCTGGTGCCTTCGGTGAGCGCGCCGACTCCGACGACGCCGACCCGGGGAAGAGCCGACGTCACGGACGCGGCTAGAGTGAGGGGTGAGCGTGCCATGAGCCCAGGGTAGGTCGGCCACGCTCGTCCATCCCGGCGCCACGCCCTGGCTCCTCGAGCAGGACGGCACTGCCGGTCGAACAAAGCGGAGATCCTCGATGACGGCGCCCGAAAGCTCGCGGCTCGCCCCGCTCGCGGGGGCCGGCATCGATCGCGCTGCGGACGAGCGCGCGGAACCCGGGCTGCTGGACCACATCCGCGCCGACCCGGCCGCGCGCGTGCTCGTCGTCGTGGGCGACACGGCGCCGCTCTCGGCACCCGACACGCTGCACTGGGTCGCTCCTTCGGCGGTGCCCGACGGTGGCGAGTGGGCCTTCCTCGGCCGCGGTCCCGACGGCGTGGCGCTGCTGCTGGCCGCCTTCTCGGAGGCGGACGACCGAGCCTTCGACGCGCCGGCGGGCTGGGGGTCGCTGCGGGTCATCGGCGGCGGGCTCGGCGAGCACGATGCGACCGCCTTCGTGACGGCGCTGAGCCTCGGGCGATGGCTCGTGGACGGACGCTTCTGCCCGGCGTGCGGCAGCCTGCTGATGCTCGCCGACGCCGGCTGGTCGCGCCGCTGCCCGGCGTGCGGGAGGCAGCACTTTCCCCGCACCGATCCGGCCGTGATCGTCGCGATCCGCAGCGCCCGCGACCCCGATCTGCTGCTGCTGGGCTCGAACGCGATGTGGGGCGCGAACCGGTTCTCGTGCTTCGCCGGTTTCGCCGAGGCGGGGGAGTCCCTCGAGGCCACGGTGCGTCGCGAGATCTGGGAGGAGTCCGGCATCCGGGTCGCCTCCGTGCAGTACCGCGGGTCGCAGGCGTGGCCCTACCCGCGATCGCTGATGGTCGGCTTCCTCGCGACCGCCGTCGACGACGAAGCCGCACGGCCCGACGGTGAAGAGATCGTGGCGGTCCGGTGGTTCACCCGAGCCGAGATCGGCGCGGCCCTGGCGGGGGACGGCGATGTCGTGCTCCCCGGGCGCGCCTCGATCGCTCATCGCCTGATCAGCGACTGGCACGCGGGGGCGGCATGAGCGGCAGCGCCCTGTCGGGGCTCGACGAGCACCAGCTCGAGGCGGTCCGCGCCCTCCGCGGTCCGGTGGCGGTGCTCGCGGGCGCCGGCACCGGCAAGACGCGCGTCATCACGCATCGCATCGCCCACGGCGTCGACACCGGCGCGTATTCGCCCGGTCGCGTCATGGCGGTGACCTTCACGGCCAAGGCCGCCGGCGAGATGCGCGGCCGGCTGCGCGCGCTCGGGGTGGAGGGTGTCGCCGCGCGCACGTTCCACGCGGCGGCGCTCGCGCAGCTCAATTACTTCTGGCCGACGCTCGCGGGGGACACCGCGCCGGGCATCGTCGACAACAAGGTGCGACTTCTCGCGCACGCGGCCGATGCGATCGGGATCAGCCCCGACACCGCGACGCTGCGCGACGTCGCGAGCGAGATCGAGTGGCGCAAGGTCTCGATGCTCGGGATCGACGCGTACGCCGCCGCGCGGCCGCGGGGGATCGGACGCCTCAACGTCGAGCGCGTCGTCGACCTGCAGCGGTCGTACGAGAAGCTGAAGGACGAGCGGCGCCAGCTCGACTTCGAGGACGTCCTCCTCGCGTGCGCCGGGATGCTCGAGGCCGAAGCCCACGTGGCGCGGGCCGTGCGCGAGCAGTACCGGCACTTCACCGTCGACGAGTTCCAGGACGTCTCGCCCCTGCAGCACCGGCTGCTCGAGGTCTGGCTCGGTGACCGCAAGGACCTGTGCGTCGTCGGCGATGCCAGCCAGACCATCTACACGTTCGCCGGCGCCGATGCGCGCCATCTGCTCGAGTTCGGCAGCCGCCACGAGGATGCGAAGGTCATCCGCCTGGAGACGAACTACCGATCGGATGCCGCGATCCTGGGCGTGGCCAACGAGCTCATGCGCGATCGCCCCGGCGCCCTGCATCTGATCGCCGGTCGCCCCGCGCCCGCCGAGGCCGACCCGCCGACCGTGCAGGCCTACCCCGACGACGAGGCCGAGGCGCGGGGGATCGCCGCACGAGTCGCGGCCCAGATCGCCCGCGGCATCGACCCCCGCCGCATCGCGGTCCTGTACCGCGCTCACGCGCAGTCGGCCGAGGTCGTCCGGGCGCTCTCGGACGCCGGCATCGCCACGACTGTGCTCGGCGGACGCCGGTTCTTCGACATGCCCGAGGTGCGCCAGGGGATCATGGCCCTGCGCGGCGCCTCGGTGGCGCCGCTGCAGACCGGCTTCGTCGACACGGTGCGCGATGTGCTGCGCTCGCTCGGCCTGACCGACGAGCCCCCGAGCGCCGGCGGCGCGCTCCGGGATGCATGGGAGCTGCGGGCCGCTCTGCTCCGGCTCGCCGAGGAGGCGCCCGAGGGGACGACGCTGCGCCAGTTCACCGATGAGCTCTCCGCCCGCGCCAAGACCCACGACGAGCCGGCGCTGCGCACCGTGACGCTCGCGACCATCCACGCCGCCAAGGGCCTCGAGTGGGACCACGTGCACCTCGCCGGCCTGGCCGAAGGACTCCTGCCGATCTCGTACGCGACGACGTTCGAGCAGGTCGACGAGGAGCGGCGGCTCGCCTACGTCGCCATCACGCGAGCCGCGCGAACATTGTCGGTGTCGTGGGCTCGGGGCGTGCGGGAGCGACAGCCGTCACGGTTCCTCCGAGAGATCGGCAGCGGCACTCTGCGTGCGGCCGGTGCCTCCGCGCGCTCCGGCGGAGCGACCCCGAGTGCAGGGTCAGGGACCGGGTCCAGGGCCGGTCAAGGTCCCGCTCGGACTCTCTGATCAGGCGGGCGCCCGCGATGCCCGCCTCCCACAGCGTCGCGGTCTCGGCCGTCTCGACCGGTCTGCCGAGCAGCTGCGCCGCCATCGCCGGCCACGCCGGATCGCGCTCACGCTCGGCGGCCGCGAGGCACGCCAGGCACGGCGTCGTTCCCGGGACGACGTACGGTCCGACGTGAGCGGTCGAGCCGGTGAGCACGACCGGAAGGTGCGGGAGGTCGTCCGACATCAGCGCGGCCGCGAAGGCCGGAGCCACCACGTGGTGGGCGACCACCACGATCACCGCGGCCCGGCCCGCCGCATCGATCGCCCCTGCCCCCGGAGGGTCGAACGGGTGCGCGACGTCGACCAGGTCGCCGGTCGCCCCGAATCCCGCCGCGACCGCGTCGAGCTGCATGCGCGGGACCTCTCCCGCGGCCTGCACGATCACGCGACCGGAGTGGGGTGCGTCGGCGGCGATGGCCGGCGCGATGCGTTCGACGAAATCCGCGGCCTCGCGGGCCGTCGCCCCCAGGGCGCAGGCGAGGGAGATCACCGCGTCGTCGGGCAGGCCGCGCTCGAGGTCTCGCACCAGGCGCTGCTGCCACGAGGTGGGATCCTCCACGACCGCGACCGGCGGCATCCCGAACTGCAGAGTCGTCGGCGTGCGCCACAGCGGAGGATGAGCGGGATCGATGCGCAGCATCCTCCGATCATGATCTCCGCCGAGGCAGCGCGGCGCGATTCCACAGGCTGACCGCGAGGGCGCGGGCCCGGATCGGTCCTGGGGAGGAGCGGCGCTAGACCGGCGGGCTGTCCTTGGGCGAGGCGGTGTCGTCGGGAGTGTCGTCCGAGGCGTCATCCGCGGGAGCGGCGGGATCTTCCGCCAGGAACGCCGCGAGCGCGTCGTCGAACTCGTCGGGGGCGGGGGCCTCGCCGCGCGCTCGCGCTTCGAGCCGGGCCACCAGTGCCGAGGGATCGTCGATGTCGTCCGCGCCCGGCATGAGGTCGGGGTAGTCCCACAGCGTGTCGCGGACCGCGGGGCCCACGGCATCCGTCACCGCACGCCACATCGCCGCGGCCTCGCGCATGCGGCGAGGCCGCAGCTCGAGACCGACGAGGGACCCGAGAGCCCGCTCCGCCGGCCCGCCGGCCGCACGGCGGCGGCGCACGGTCTCGGCGATGCGGTCGGCCGCGGGCAGGCGCGACGTGGCCTGCTCGGTGACGACCTCGACCCAGCCCTCGATCGTGGCCAGGAGGTTCTCGAGTCGTGCCAGAGCGAGGTTCTGGGCCTCGGAGCGCTCGGGAAGCAGCGCACCGCTCTCGAGCGCCTCTCGCAGCTCGTCGGGTCGCGACGGATCGAACCGCGAGGCGAGGTCCTCGAGCGCCGACGTGTCGACGTGGACGCCGCGCGCGAAGTCGGTGATCTGCGAGATCACGTGCAGGCGCAGCCACCGGGCATGGCGGAAGAGGCGCGCATGCGCGAGCTCACGGGTCGCGACGTACAGCGCGAGCTGGTCCTCGGGGACCTCCAGGCCCTGTCCGAAGTCGGCGAAGTTCTGAGGGAGGATCGCGGCACGGCCATCGGGCATGAGCGGGATGCCGACATCGCCGCCGCTGACGACCTCCTTGGAGAGGTTGCCGACCACCTGTCCGAGCTGCGAGGCGAACAGCGATCCGCCGACCGTGCGCATGAGCCGGCCGGCGCCCTGCACCAGGCTCTGCATGTCATCGGGCGCCTGCTCGCTCAGCTGTGCGGTGAGCGCGTCGGCGATGCTGGTGGCGACCGGCTCGGCCAGCTGCTGCCAGACGGGAAGCGTCGCGTCGACCCACCCGCCGCGGGTCAGCGTCTGCGGCGGCTCGGCCAGCTCGGAGATCGTCGTCGCCTCGCTCAGCCACAGGGTCGCCAGCGCGAACGCCTGGTCGAGGTCGGTGCGCTGACCGGAGGTGACCCCCAGCCCGTCCTGGTTCGCGATGTGCAGCGCCTGCCGCTGCGCCAGCTCCCATGAGATGCCCTGGTCACCCGATGCGGCGCCGGAGAACGCGCCCTGCAGGTGCTGCATGACGGTCTGCATCATGGCCGGGTCGATGTTCATCCCCGACAGGGCGGAGAGCTGCTCGGGATCGAGCTCGCCGGAGCCTCCGCCGAACAGCTGGCGGATCATCTCTTGGAACTCTTCTTCGGGACTGCGGTCGTCGTCTGCCACTTCAGTCGCCTTTCAGCCGGTTCATGGGCGCCGCGTTCTACGCTAGTCGCAGCATCCATCGCACTCCCCGGCAGAGTCCCGAACGCCTTACGCCGGTCGCGAACGACCAGGCAGAGAGAGGTCCCCGTGGCCCTGTTCGACGAGAACGTCACCATCACGCCCGCGCCGAGACGGCGCATGTCGCGTGGGGCGGTCGTCGGCGTATGGGCCCTTGCCGTCGCGCTGGTCGTTCTGCTGGTGATCACCTTCCTGCCGACGTCGTACGTCATCCAGCGTCCGGGGCCCGTCTACAACACCCTGGGCTCTGCGGCCTCTGCCGACGGCGTGGAGGTGCCGCTGATCTCCGTCGAAGGTGCGGAGACCTTCCCGACCGAGGGTGCGCTCGACCTGCTGACCGTCCAGGTCGTCGGCAACCGCGAGCGGACGCCTTCGTGGTTCGAGCTCGCGACGGCGTGGTTCGACCCGAGCCGGGCCGTGGTGCCGATCGACACGGTCTTCCCCGACGGCCAGAGCGACGAGGAGCGCAACACCCAGAGCGCGGCGCTCATGGTCGACTCGCAGCAGGAGGCGACCGCGGCAGCCCTCACCGAGCTCGGCGAGGACGTCGGCGCCCGCATCGCGGTGCACTCGATCATCGAGGGATCCGCGGCGGAGGGACTGCTCGAGGACGGCGACATCGTCATCGCGGCCGACGGCGAGCCGATCGACGACGTCGAGGAGCTGCGCGAGATCGTCGCCGACAGCGACGGCGAGCCCGTCGAGATGCTCATCGAGCGCGACGGCGAAGAGCAGACGGTGTCGGTCACCCCCAAGGAGACCGAGGTCGACGGCGAGAAGATGCTGCTCCTGGGCGTCAACCTGATGGCCGAGTACGACTTCCCTTTCGACGTGACCATCCAGCTCAACAACGTGGGTGGTCCGAGCGCGGGCATGATGTTCGCCCTCGGGATCATCGACACCCTGACGCCGGGCGAGCTGAACGGCGGGGAGCAGTTCGCCGGCACCGGCACGATCACGGGATCCGGCGATGTCGGCCCGATCGGCGGCATCCGTCAGAAGCTGTGGGGGGCGAAGGATGCCGGGGCCGAATGGTTCCTGGCGCCCGAGGCGAACTGCGACGAGGTCGTGGGCCACGTGCCCGACGGCCTGCGGGTGTTCTCGGTCGAGACGCTGGACGACGCGCTCGCCGTGCTGGACGCGGTGCGGGAGGACGGCGACCTGGACGCTCTCCCCACCTGCTCGGCGGGCTGAGACGCCGCTTCGGCATTCGCGGATTTCGCCCAGCGCGGACTCGGCGGCCGCCCAGACCCGCCCGCCTAGGATGGGAGGGTGACCACGACCTCCGTGCCGACCCCGGCCACACCCTCCCGCTCACGTCGCGTCATCGCGATCTCCCTCGCGATCATCGCCGCCCTCGTGGTGGCCTTCTTCGTGTTCGCGAACCTCTACGCCGACTTCCTCTGGTACGACCAGCTCGGCTTCGACTCGGTGCTGCTCACGCAGTGGGGCGCCCGCGTCGTGATGTTCGTCGTCGGCTTCCTCGGCATGGCCGTGCCGGTCTGGCTCGCGATCCAGCTGGCCTACCGGCTGCGGCCGGTTTATGCCCGGCTGAGTTCGCAGCTGGACCGCTATCAGGAGGTCGTCGAGCCGCTGCGTCGCCTCGCGATGTGGGGCATCCCGGTCTTCTTCGGCTTCTTCGCCGGCTTCGCGGCCTCGGCGCAGTGGGAGACCACGTGGCTTTGGCTGAATGGCGTCGCCACGACGACCACCGACCCGCAGTTCGGGCTGGACACCGGCTTCTACCTGTTCGCGCTGCCGTTCTACAGCGCGCTCGTGGGCTTCGTCTCCGCCGTGCTGCTCATCTGCCTCCTCGTGACAGCCCTGGTCTCGTACCTCTACGGCTCGGTCCGCATCGGCCAGCGCGAGCTTCGCATCTCGAAGGCTGCCCGCATCCAGCTCGCGATCATCGCCGGCCTGTACCTGCTCGTCCAGGCCGTCAGTCTGTGGCTCGATCGCTACAAGACGCTCGTCGAGCCCGGCGACCGGATCACCGGCCCCGGCTACACCGGCGTCAACGCGATCATCCCCGGTCAGGCCATCCTCGCGATCGTCGCCGTGCTCGTCGCGATCCTCTTCTTCGTCACCGCCATCATCGGTCGCTGGCGCTACCCGCTCATCGCGACGGCGCTGCTGGTCGTCTCGGCCATCGTGCTCGGCGTCGGCTACCCGTGGGTGGTCAACACCTTCCAGGTGCAGCCCAACCAGCTCGAGTTCGAGCGCGAGTACTACCAGCGCGGCATCGACATGACGCAGGACGCCTACGGGATCGACGGGCTCGAGAAGAGCGATTTCCAGGCGACGACGGATGCCACGGCCGGCGCGCTGCGCGAGGACGCCGCCACGACGGCCCAGATCCGCATCATGGACCCCGCCGTGATCAGCCCGACGGTCCGCCAGCTCGAGCAGTTCCGCGGCTACTACCAGTTCGCCGATCCGCTGGACGTCGACCGGTACGAGATCGACGGGACGTCGCAGGACACGGTCGTGTCCGTGCGCGAGCTGGACATGGGCCAGCTCGGCGCGGCCGCGTCGTGGCAGAACACGACCCTCGTCTACACGCACGGCTACGGGATGGTCGCCGCCAAGGGCAACGACCGCACGACCGATGGCGACCCGGTGTTCCTCGAGAGGGGCATCCCGGCCGCCGGCTTCCTGTCCGATCGCGAGGACTTCGAGCCGCGCATCTACTTCGGCGAGTACTCGCCCACCTACTCCATCGTCGGCGCGCCTGAGGACACCAATCCGGTCGAGCTCGACTATCCCTCCGGCGCCGACGGCGCGAGCGAGACCAAGACGACGTTCAGCGGCGACGGCGGTCCGAGCGTCGGCAGCGTGTTCAACCGGCTGATCTACGCGCTGCGGTTCCAGTCGGAGCAGATCCTGTTCTCCGACAACGTCAACGAGGAGTCGCAGATCCTGTACGACCGCGACCCGGCGGTGCGCGTGCAGAAGGCCGCCCCGTACCTGACGCTCGACAGCGACCCGTATCCGAGCGTGGTGGACGGACGCATCGTCTGGATCATCGACGGCTACACGCTCAGCGCCAACTACCCGTACTCGACCACGGTGAGCCTGCAGCAGGCGATCTCGGACTCGAACACGACGGCGCCCCGCTTCGCGCTGGACGACATCAACTACATCCGCAACTCGGTGAAGGCCACCGTCGACGCGTACGACGGATCGGTCACGCTCTACGCGTGGGACGACGAGGACCCGGTGCTGCAGGCCTGGCAGAACGTGTACCCCTCGACGGTCAAGCCGATCAGCGAGATGTCGGGCGAGCTCATGAGCCACGTCCGCTACCCGACCGACCTGTTCAAGGTGCAGCGCTACGCACTCGGCGTCTATCACGTCGACGACGCGCAGTCGTTCTACCAGCGGGACAACGCGTGGCAGACGCCGAACGATCCGCAGCAGGACACCGTGCTGCAGCCGCCGTACTACCTGACGATGCAGATGCCCGGTCAGGACGAGCCGACGTACTCGATGTTCACGAGCTTCATCCCGGCCGCCGAAGGCACCGCGTCGCGGAACGTGCTGATGGGCTACATGGCCGTCGACTCGAACGCGGGCAATGAGGCGGGTGTCAAGAGCGAGGACTACGGCAAGCTCCGGATGCTGGTGGTGGACGCCGACACGACCATTCCGGGTCCGGGTCAGGTGCAGAACACGTTCAACTCCGACCCGGTCATCTCCTCGCAGATCAACCTGCTCAAGCAGGGCCAGTCAGAGGTGATCAACGGCAACCTGCTCACGCTCCCGGTGGGCGGCGGACTGCTCTACGTCCAGCCGGTGTTCGTGCAGGCCTCGAGCGGTACGCAGCTGCCTCAGCTGCAGAAGGTGCTGGTGGCGTTCGGAAACGAAGTCGCCTTCGAGGACACCCTGAACGAGGCGCTCGACGCGCTGTTCGGAGGTGACTCAGGCGCGGCGGCCGGCGATGATGACGTCGAGCCGACGGATCCGGCCGATCCCGCGGATCCGGCTGACCCCGAGGCCCCCGTAGAGCCCGAGGTGCCGTCGACCGAGTACCAGGCCGCCCTCGCGGATGCGCAGCAGGCCATGCTGGATCGGGATGCCGCGCTCCAGGCCGGTGACCTGACGGCGTTCGCCGAAGCCGACGAGCGCCTGACCGCTGCGGTCGAGAAGCTCATCGAACTGGGCGCGCAGGAGTAGGACACACGATGAAAGGCCGGTTCCGTGAGGAACCGGCCTTTCGTCGTTCTCAGCCGGTGAGGAACCAGAACCAGATCAGCAGGAGCGTCACCAGGAAGCCTGCGAGCTGGTTGAGCCACAGGAAACGGCTCCAGCCGCGGGTGGCGTCGGTCGCGGTCTCGTCCGTGATGTTGCGGAACGGCCAGACGGCGATGAGGTAGGGCAGCGCGACCAGCGCCGCGAGCGGGCCCGGCCAGGCGGTGAACAGCATGACCAGACCGGACGCCGCGTAGCAGGCCAGGGCGAAACGGACCGTCCACCGCGCCCCGCGCGCCGTGGCGATCGACGAGATCCCGGCCTCGCGGTCGGCCTCGACGTCCTGCACCGCGCCGAAGGCATGCGAGGCGACCCCCCACAGCCCGAACGCGACGATCACGGCCACGAGCTGCCAGGTCCACGCCGCACCGGCGAGCACGAGCCCGTACACGGCGGGGGAGAAGAAATGGATGCTGCTCGTGACGGAGTCGGCGAACGGCCGCTCCTTCAGCCGGAGCGGCGGCGCGCTGTAGAAGACGACGAAGAACAGACTCGCGGCGAGGACCAGCCACGAGGCCGGAGATCCGGCGACGACGAGGTACACCACGAACGGGGCACAGGAGAGCCCCGCCGCCCACAGCGTGACCGGATGCATGCGGCGGTCCAGGACGGCCCCATGCGCCCCGCCTTTGCGAGGATTGCGGAGGTCGGACTCGTAGTCGAAGACGTCGTTGATCCCGTACATGGCGAGGTTGTAGGGGATGAGGAAGAACAGGGTGCCCACGATGAGCGTCAGGTCGATCTGCCGGGTGGTGAGCAGGTAGGCCGCGGCGAACGGGTACGCGGTGTTGATCCAGCTCACCGGCCGGGACGCCACGAACAGCTCGCGCAGCACGCCCGACGTGCTCATCGAGGTCACGACCGGCGCTCCGGTGTGAGCAGGGCGGACACGGCCGGCACGAGGAACGCCGCGCACACGGCGTACGAGAAGTCCTCGACCGGAGCCAGCCCGATCCGGACGCCGCTCAGGTGCTCCTCGGGATAGGTGAACAGTCCCGCTGCGATCATCAGGTTGTCGAACACGGCGGTGAGCACCACCAGCACAGCGGCGGCGATGCCGGACGCGGCCATGCGCCGGCCGAAGCGAGGCCTGCGGACGGTGACCAGGACGACGGCGAGCGTGAGCGCGGCGAACGGCAGGACGAGGAGCGCGTAGGTCATGCCGCCTCGCGGGTCTCGTGAGGATCCGGTGCGGTCGACCGGCCGAGCACACGCAGCGCGCCGGCGTGCACCACGAGGCCGAGGTAACAGAGGAAGGCGAGGAAGAAGGGCTCCTCGATCGGAAGGTGGGGCGCGAGGTCCAGCCCGATCAGGAGCGTGCTGTCGCCTTTCACGAAGACCCCCGCCGCGATGCCGACGGCGTCCCATGCCAGGAAGAACGCCGTGCCGATGCCGACGGCCGCGGCGGTGCGGCCGGGCGCACGCCATGCCGCCAGGCGCCAGCGGCGGTCCAGCAGCGCGACGCCGGCGGCGGAGACGAGGATCGCGGCGAGGTAGAGACCCGGCACGTCAAACCTTCGCCGGTTCGGCGACGGGACCGGGGGAGCGGTCGCCGCGCAGCCGCTTCACGACCAGCTCGGCCGAGATGAGGCACATCGGAAGACCGATCCCGGGCAAGGCCGATCCGCCGGCGTAGGCGAGCCCGGCGACTTTGCGCGAGACGTTGCGCGGCCGGAACATCGCACTCTGGCCGAGCGTGTGGGCCAGCCCCAGGGCGTTGCCGCGCCAGGCGTTGAGGTCGCTCGCGAAATCGCCGGGTGCGATGGTGCGGCGCACGACGATGCGCTCGGCGAGGTCGGGGATGCCGCACCACGACGACAGCTGCGCGATGACACGGTCGGCGGCCGCCTCGACGGCGGCATCGCCGGCACCGTCGACGCCGCCGTGACCGATGCCGGGGTCGGCGGGCACGGGGACGAGCACGAACAGGTTCTCGTGGCCCGGCGGGGCGACCGACGGGTCGGTGGCGCTCGGCCGGCAGACGTAGAGCGAGGCGGGATCGGAGATGCGCGGGCGATCACCGAAGATGTCGTCGAAGTTCGCGCGCCAGTCCTCGGTGAACAGCAGCGTGTGATGCGCGAGTTCGGGCAGGGATCCCTCGACGCCGAGCAGCAGCAGCAGGGCGCCGGGGCTGGGCTCGCGCTTCGCCCACCACGACTCGGGATAGGTCTGCAGCTCGCGGGGCAGCAGCTTCGTCTCGGTGTGGTGGAGGTCCGCGGTGGAGACCACGAGGTCGGCGGCGATGCTGCGGCCGTCCTCGAGCACCACGCCTGTCGCCGTGGCGCCCTCGGTGTCGATGCGGGTCACCCGCGCGCCCGTCTCGATGACCGCTCCGGATGCCGCTGCCAGTCGCTCGATCGCACGGATGACCTCGACGAAGCCGCCGCGGGGATAGAGCACGCCCTCGTCCAGGTCGAGGTGGCTCATGAGGTGGTACAGGCTCGGCACGCCGTAGGGCGATCCGCCCAGGAAGACTGCCGGATAGCCCAGGATCTGCCGCAGGCGCGGGTCGGTGAAGCGGCGTTCCACATGGGAGGAGAGGCTGCGGGTCAGCAGCGGGAGCAGCTGCGGGGCGCGGCGCAGCAGAACCGGGTCTCGCAGTCCCGCGGTGGACTCGTAGGTGTCGTAGAGGAAGCGCGTGACGGCGAGATCGTAGGCGTCGCCGGCAGAATCCAGGTATGCCGACAGCTTCGCCCCCGCGCCCGGCTCGATGCTCTCGAACAGCGCGGTGGCGGCATCCCGTCCCGATCGCACATCGACCGGCACCCGTTCCGAACCGGGATCGGAGTAGACGCGATACGCCGGGTCGAGCTCGACGAGATCCAGCTCGCGCTCGGCCGTCGTGCCCAGCAGCCGGAAGAAGTGGTCGAAGACCTCGGGCATGAGGTACCAGCTGGGTCCCGTGTCGAAGCGGAAGCCGCCCTCGTCCCACGATCCGGCTCGGCCGCCGACGGTCTCGCGCGCCTCCAGGACGGTCACCTGCCAGCCCTCGGCGCCGAGGAGGGCGGCCGTGGCGAGGCCCGCGATGCCGCCGCCGATGACGACGGCGCGACCGGCGGCGGTCACGGGCGAACCTCGCGAGGGGAGAAGCCGAGCCACGCACGTGCGGCCAGCCGGGCCTTCGTGACATCCGGAACGCGCACGCGCGTCGTGCCCTCCTGGGTCGTGCCGGCCTGAGCGCGCAGGCGCGCGGACAGCTCGGCGAAGAGGTCGTGGGCCGCCGTCACCGCACGGCGGCAGTCGGCCGGGAGGTCGGGCACGACCGCCGCAGCGGCGGCGAGGTCGGCGTCGATGCGGTCGAGCACCGCGGTGCGGGTGGCCGTGCCCGATGCCAGCCCGAGGTAGTCGCGGCCGAGAGCGGAGGCGTCGTGGTCGAGGTCGCGCAGGAAGTTGACGTCCTGGAAGGCGGCGCCCAGTCGGCGGGCGCCGTCCGTGAGTTCGGGGGAAGGGGCGGCCGGATGCCGCGCCCCGGCGTTCACGAACACCTGCAGGCACATGAGCCCGACCACCTCGGCCGAGCCGTAGACGTAGTCGTCGTGCGAGGCGTCGTCATGCCGTGCCGTGGACAGATCGGTGCGCATCGACCGGAAGAACGGGCGGACCAGGTCCTCGCCGATCCCGCACTCGCGCGCGGTGAGGGCGAACGCGTGCACGATCAGGTTCGTGCTGAATCCGGTCTCGATCGCGCGCAGCGTCTCGACCTCGAGGGCGTCGAGGACCTCGCGCGCCGCGTCGGGCGTGAGGCCCGCGGCTGCGGCAGGCCCGTCGACCACCTCGTCGGCGATCCGCACGAGCGCGTAGACGGTCCGCACGTGCGGACGCGGACGCGGCCCCAGCAGCCGGCAGGCCAGGCTGAACGACGTGGAGTACCGCGAGATCACCGTGGCGGCGGCATCCCGTGCCGTTCTGTCGTAGAGCTCGAGGCCGGTCGGCTGGCCCCCGCGCGGGACTCTCGGGCTCACGGGATGCGCCCTTCCACCGCGGCGGCCAGCTCCTCGAGCAGGACGGTCGCGGTTCCCGGCAGGGCCGGGTCGGCGGCGCTCGCGCGCACCTGCTCGAGAGTCTCGTAGATGACGGCACGCAGCCGCACCGGCGCGCCGCTCTGCTCGAGTGCCACCTGCGCTTCGCGCACGGCGATGGGGCCGGTGTGCGCGAGCGCGAGGGCATCGTTCACCCGGGCCCACGACGGCGTGTCACGGGCGAGCGCGACCAGGGGAGTGCGCTTGGACTCACGGAGGTCTCCGCCGCTCTCACGGCCAGCCTGCTCCTGCGTCCCGAACGCGCCGATGAGGTCGTCGACGAGCTGGAACGCCAGTCCGAGCTGTCCGCCCGCACGTTCGATCGCCTGCAGTGCCGTCTCGGGTGCGTCGGCGAGCACCGCGCCGGCCAGCAGCGGAGCCTGGAACGAATACACCGCGGTCTTGTTGAACGCCGCCTCCAGCGTTCCCTCCGCCGTCGCGTCCTCGGTCAGCACGCTGTTCTCGACGTCGGCCAGCTCACCGGCGGCGGAGATGAAGACCGCGTCGTCGACGAGGGCGTGAAGGCGCTCTCGGGCGATCGGGTCCACGTCCGCGAAGGCGACGAGGCGCAGCGCTTCGTGCAGCAGGAGGTCTCCGGCCAGGATCGCGGCCGCTTCTCCGAGGAGGGCGGCACCGTCGGCGTCGGCACCGCGGACGCGTGCGCGCTGGCGGAACTCTCCGGCGATGTTGGGGACGCCGCGGCGCTCGGTGTCGTGATCGATCACGTCGTCGTGCACCACGAAGGCCGTGTGGAGCAGCTCGAAGGCCGCCGCGACCGGATAGAGCCCCGGCGTGCGGGCGGGATCGCCGCCGAACGCCTCGAAGGACGCGGCGACCAGCGCGGGCCGGAATCTCTTGCCGCCGCGGGTGGCGCGGGACAGGGCGTCGCCGAGGGCGAGGAAGCCCGGGCCGAGCTCGCCCGCGCGGGCGAGGATCCGCGCGACCGACGCGTCGATCGCGGCGTCGATGCCCGGATGGGCGGGGAGCGTGATCATGACGCGCGTCTGCGCTCGGCGACGGTGTCGAACAGGTGCAGCTGCTCGGCCTGCAGGACGAGCCACGGGCTGAACGCCCAGGGCGTCGTGCGGATGGAGGCCGCGAGATCGAGGGGGTCCACCCACTGGGAGTCCATGGCCTCGAGCGGATTGAGAAGCGGCTCGTCCGTGGTCAGCGCGGTGTAGACGGGGCAGACTTCGTGCTCGACGATGCCGTTGGCGTCGACGGCGCGGTAGCGGAAGAGCGGGAGTGCCAGTTCGATGCCGGAAAGCGTGATGCCCAGCTCGAACTCCGCGCGGCGATGGACCGCGGTGATGAGCGGCTCGGCCGGCTTCGGGTGACCGCAGAAGGAGTTCGTCCACACTCCCGGCCACGTCTTCTTGCTCAGCGCGCGGCGGGTGACGAGGACCTGTCCCTCCGGGTTCACGACATGGCAGGAGAACGCGAGATGCAGCGCGGTGTCTGTGCCGTGGACGCTGCTCTTGGGAGCCGTGCCGATCGCTGTGCCCTCGTCATCGAGAAGAACCACGTGGTCGGCATCATTCATCGGTTCCTCCTCTAATTCGCTAGTTTAGCTAGCGATCTGGTGCGTCCGATGATACAAGGGTAGTGAGGGAGTGTCCACATTGGTCCAGCCGTCACCCCACACGCCGCATGACCGGGCCGTCCTGCAGGTGCTGCAGGCCGTCCGTGCCTTCAGCGACGCCATGGATCGGATGCACGGCGGCATGAAGGACGACATGGAGATGAACGCCTCGGATCTCTCCGCACTCCGGATGCTCATCATGCGGGAGCAGCGGGGACAGGCGGTGAGCCCGCATGACGTCGCCCAGCACCTCAGGATCTCGACGGCGTCCACCACCAAGCTGCTGGACCGGCTCACGGCATCCGGTCATGTCGAGCGACGGGCGCATCCGCACGACGGCCGTGCCCGCGTGATCGTGCTCACAGAGGAGTCGCGGCGAACGTTCTTCCGCCACTTCGGGGATCGGCTTCAGGCGATGAGGCGCGTGGCCGATCGCTACACGGATGACGAACTCGTCGTGATCGCCCGGTTCCTGGCCGAGTTGGGCGATGCGATCGAGATCGCCTGATCCTCGAGGGAAAAGGCAAAGGCCCCAGATCGGGGAAATCCCTGATCTGGGGCCTTTTCTTGTTGCGGGGACAGGATTTGAACCTGCGACCTCTGGGTTATGAGCCCAGCGAGCTACCGAGCTGCTCCACCCCGCGGCACAAGATGAAATCCTAGCACGGGTTTCGGCGGGGTTGCGACGCCGGTCGCCTTCGCTTGCCCCGACCGAGCAGACCGGGCGAGGATGGGCCCATGGCCGCCGCTCCCGACACGCACCCGAAGGACGACCGCGTCGACGGTCGGGACGAGACGCCGACCGAGCGCGCCGACCGGAACTGGAACGAGGTGCTGCAGGAGCTGCGTGTGCTGCAGACCGGCACGCAGATCCTCACCGGCTTCCTGCTCGCCCTGGCCTTCCAGCCGGCGTTCGCCGACCTCACCGACGGTCAGCGGGTCGTGTACCTGGTCCTCGTGGTGATGTCGGCGCTCAGCGCGATCATCGCGCTCGCGCCGGTGGCCCTGCACCGCGTGCTCTTCCAGCAGCGCGCGAAGGCATCGGTGGTCGCCTACGGTCATGCGGCGCTCATCACGGCACTGTTCACCGTGTCGGTCCTGGTGGTGGGAGTGGTCGCCTTCGTGTTCGACGTCGTGGTCAGTGACGCGGCGGCGTGGTGGGCGCTTGCGATCCTCACGCTCGTCATCCTGGTGCTCTGGGTCCTCACTCCGGTGGTCATCAGGGCCCGCCTGCGCACGAACGGCACGCGATGACCTCGTCCGCGGCGCTGGGCGTCGCCGTCGCCCAGTTCGCCCCGAGCGCCGACACCGCGGCGAACCTGCAGACCATCGCTCAGCTGACGTCGGCGGCGGCGGGACGGGGCGCCGGTCTGGTCGTCTTCCCCGAGTACTCGAGCTACTTCATCGACCCGTTCGACCACTCGCTGGCGGCACACGCCGAGGACGTCGACGGCCCGTTCGTACGGGCGCTCGTCGACCTGGCTTCGCAGCACGGCGTGCACATCGTCGCCGGTCTGCTCGAACGCAGCGCGGACGAGCACCGCGTCCACAACACGGTCGTCGCCGTCGACGGCAGCGGTGTGCTCGCGCGCTATCGCAAGCTGCACCTCTACGACGCCTTCGGTCAGCGCGAGTCGGACTGGGTGCAGGCGGGCGACCTCGCGCCCGCCGAGACGTTCGAGCTGGCGGGCATCCGCTTCGGTCTCATGACGTGCTACGACCTGCGCTTCCCCGAGGTCGGCCGGATCCTCGTCGACGCGGGTGCCGGCGCCTTCGTCGTCCCGGCCGAATGGGTGCGCGGACCGCTGAAGGAGCACCACTGGCGCACGCTGCTGCATGCGCGGGCCATCGAGAACACGGTGTTCGTGCTCGCCGCCGATCATCCGCCGCCACTCGGTGTCGGCTGTTCGATGATCGTCGATCCGCAGGGCGTCGAGCTCGCCGCGGTGGGCACAGCGACCGACATCGCCGTCGCCCACCTCGACCCCGAGACGCTCGAGCGCGTCCGCCGCGTCAATCCGTCGCTGCGGCTGCGGCGCTTCGGAGTCATCCCGCGGGAGGCCTAAGCGCGGTCGCGGCTCGCGGCGAGACGCCCTGCGGCGTCCTCCAGCACCTCGATGCGCTTGCAGGCGGCGAAGCGCACGAGCGTCGCGTACTCGTCCCGGTGCTCGGGGGTGACGAAGGCGGTGAGGGGGATGGCCACGACGCCCGCGCGCCCTGGTAGTGCGCGGCAGAAGGCCGCGGCATCCGTCGCTCCCAGATCGCGGGCGTCGGCCACGGTGAAATAGGAGCCGGCCGGCTCTGAGACCGCGAACCCCGCCGCCCGCAGCCCCCGGCCGAGGAGATCGCGCTTGGCGCGCAGTGCCTCTGCGATCCCGCGGAAGAAGCCGTCGTCCAGACGGAGGCCGCGCGCGATCGCCGGCTGGAACGGGCTGCCGTTGACGTACGTCAGGAACTGCTTGACGGCGAGGACGGCCGAGATCAGCTCGGCGGGCCCGCTCACCCAGCCGATCTTCCAGCCGGTGGTCGAGAAGGTCTTGCCGGCCGACGAGATCGTCAGCGTCCGCTCCCAGGCGCCCGGCAGTGTCGCGATCGGCACGTGCGGCGCGCCGAAGACGAGGTGCTCGTACACCTCGTCCGTCACGATCACTGCGTCGTGGCGCTCGGCGAGGCGCAGCACCTCGTCCCGGACCTCGGCGGTGAACACGGCTCCGGTGGGATTGTGCGGGTCGTTCACCAGGATGACGCGCGTCCGGTCGGTGACCGCCTGTCGTAGCCGATCGAGATCGGGCTGGAACTCGGGCCAGCGCAGCGGCACGGTGACGAGCCTCGCTCCGGCGAGAGCGACGATCGCGGCGTAGGAGTCATAGAACGGCTCGAACACGACCACTTCGTCGTCGGGGCCGTCGATGAGCGCGAGCAGCGTCGCCGCCAGGGCTTCCGTGGCGCCGGCGGTGACGAGCACCTCGCGCGCGGGGTCGGGGCGCAGGCCGTAGAACCGGCTCTGGTGCTCGGAGATCGCCGCCAGCAGATCCGGGATGCCGCGACCCGGCGGGTACTGGTTCATCCCGCCGGCGATCGCTTCGCGCGCCGCCTCGAGGACTTCGGCGGGACCGTCCTCGTCGGGGAAGCCCTGGCCGAGATTCAGTGCGCCGGTTTCGGCCGCGAGCGCCGACATCTCGGCGAAGATGGTGGGACGGACCTGTCCGTCCGAGCCGACGAGCCCGGCACCCGCTGCGGCGCGGTGCCATGCTCCGGGAATCGTGTGCATCGCCCTCACGGTACTCGCCCTGCTCAGGCGGTTTGCATAGACGGGTCCCAGACCCGCCATAAGAAACGCACAGGATCGGTGGGCAATGTGGTCGTTGTCAGGCCAGAAGGAGCAATCATGAGCGACCACCAGGGCACCGGCCCCGCAGACCAGACCCCCGCAGACCAGAACCCCGCCGAGACGGCCGGCGCGCAGACGCCTCCCGCTCCCGCGGCCCCGGCGGCCCCCGCGGTGCCCCCGGCCCTTCCCACCACGGCAGCGTGGCAGGCAGCGCAGCAGACGCCGGCAGGCCGTCCGGCGCCGGCCTACGCGATGCCGCAGGGCTACACCGCGCAGACGGCGCCCTACCCCCAGACGTTCGCCGGGCAGCCCACCACGGGCACACAGACCACCGCCCCGCTGGCGTGGTCGGCTCCCGCCCCCAAGAAGCGCTCCGGCGCCGGCAAGGTCGCGGGCATCATCGTCGCCGCCGCACTCGTCGGCGGTGCAGCCGGACTAGGCACCTCCTACGCGGGCTCGGCGCTCTTCTCCCCGTCCGGCACGGCGCCGATCGCCGGCCCCGCGACGGTCACCGTCAACGACTCCGACGACGTCAACCAGACCACCGGCATCGCGGCCAAGGTCGTGCCGAGCGTCGTGACGATCTCGGCCACGAGCCAGAGCGGCGGCGGCACGGGCTCCGGCGTGATCCTCACCGAAGACGGCTACGTCGTCACCAACACCCACGTGGTCACCCTCGACGGCGCCTCCGGCGACGCGACGATCCGCGTCACGACCTCCGACGGGCGGGTGTACGACGCCGAGATCGTCGGCACCGACCCGACGTACGACCTCGCCGTCATCAAGCTGACCGACGCCGAGGGCCTCACCCCGATCGAGTTCGCGTCATCGTCCGAGCTGAACGTGGGCGACACCACCATCGCCGTCGGCGCGCCCCTGGGCCTGGCCAACACGGTGACCACCGGTATCGTCAGCGCACTCAACCGCTCGATCGAGATCGCGTCCTCCGCGGCGCCCGAGACCGAGCCGGAGACGGCGCCCGAGGACGGCGGCGAGGGCGAAGGCGAGGGCGACGTCCCGCCGTTCCTGTTCGACTACGGCCAGCAGCAGACGCCGACCCAGCCGTCGGAGTCCATCAAGATCGCCGTCATCCAGACCGATGCCGCCATCAACCCGGGCAACTCCGGCGGTGCGCTGGTCGATGACGAGGGCCGCCTCATCGGCATCAACGTCGCGATCGCCTCGGCGGGCGGCTCTTCCGGCCAGGCGGGCTCCATCGGCGTCGGCTTCTCCATCCCGTCCGACATCGTCGAGCGCATCACCGACGAGATCATCGAGAACGGCGAGGCCAGCCACGGCCTGCTCGGCGCGAACGTGCTCTCGGCTGGTCAGGTCGAAGACGCCACGATGACCGGGGCCTTCATCAAGGAGGCCGTCGAGGGCGGCGCCGCCGCTGAGGCGGGCCTGCAGGAAGGCGACATCGTCACGGCGTTCAACGGCGTGCCGGTCACCGACTCGGTCGACCTCACCGCCCTGGTGCGTGCCGCCGCCGCCGGCAGCACCGCCACCGTCACCTTCGTCCGCGACGGCGAGACCCGAGAGGTAGACGTCACGCTCGGAACGCTCGAGCAGTAGGCGCACGAGAACGGCTCAGGACGCCACCCCGCGATAGGCTCGCGGGGTGGCGTCCTTCTCGTTCGGCGCGGGAAATGCGCGAAAGCTCGCAGCCCTCCCGCTGTATGCCGCGGGACGCATCCTCACGCTGCTGGTGCCTCGCTCGCGAGACGAGTGGGTGTTCGGCTGCGGCGCCGGCATCGGCGACGGGGCGCTCGCACTCTGGAACGTCGCTGCCGCCGGAGGACACCGGATGCTCTGGCTCGTGGGCGGCGACCGGGAGGCACAGGATGCCGCGGCCCTCGGCATCCCGACCGCTCGGCGCTCATCGCTGCGCGGCCTGTGGCGCACCGCCCGGGCGGGGGTGGTCGTCGTGACCCACGGCTTCGGCGACGTCAACCGGTACGCGGTGTCGGGCGCCGTCGTGGTGCAGCTCTGGCACGGCGTGCCCTTGAAGCGCATCGGGCTCGATTCCCCCGAGACGCTGCGGCTGCCCGGCGTCCTGGCCCGGATACCCGGCGCGCGGCTGGCCCGGCGCGGTCTCGGGGCGATGTTCCGCGGCGCGGCGCAGCGCATCCGGGTGCTGCCGGCCGCATCGCATCTCGTGCGAGGCCGACTGGAGTCGGCGTTCGCGCTCCCGGACGAGCGCGTGCCCGTGACCGGCGAACCCCGGGTCGACGTGCTCTCCGACGGCTCGGCGCAGGATCGCCGAGCGCGCGCCCGTCGCACGATCACGGCGGTCTGCGGCGACATTCCCGAGACCACCCGCCTCGTGCTGTACGCCCCGACCTGGCGCGACGGTGATGCCGATCCCGCGGTGCCCTCGGAAGCCGAGTGGGACGCCATTCACGGAGTGCTCGAGAGCCGCGATGCGGTGCTCCTGGTGCGCTCGCACCCGCTCGGTGCCGGCGACTACCGCCCGCCTCGCGCCACCGATCGGGTGCGCCTGCTCGGCAGTGACCTGGTCGCCGATGTCACGCCCCTGCTGCCCGGACTGGACGTCCTGGTCACCGACTACTCGTCCCTGGCCTTCGATGCCGCGCTCGTCCCGCTGCCGGTCGTGTTCCTCGCCCCTGACGTCGAGGCCTACGCCGAGCGCCGGGGGTTCTACGGTCGCTACGCGGACGTGGCGGGCCCGGAGTGGTCGAGGGACTGGACCCAGGCCCTCTGCGAGCTGGATGCCGTGCTCGGCGATCCGGCTGAGCGCGCGCTGCGCGTCGAACGATCCGAGGCCCTGAGCCGCCGCATCCACACCTACCGCGACGGCGGCAATGCGGAGCGCGTCTACCGTGCGATCCTTGCCGTTGCGGCTGAACGCGGCGACGAGGCCCGGCCGACGAAGGGACACCGATGACGCAGGCGCGCTTCACCACCGATGACGGCGCGGCGCTGACGCTCGCTGGCGACGGGACCAGACCCGGTCTGGTCGAGCTCGTCGGCAGCCGCGCCCGCGTGTCGGCGGTGCCCACCGGCGAGGACGGCGCGTGGACGGTCACGCTGCCGCTGCGGGCGGCACGGTGGGGCGGACCCGAGCTGCCGCTGCCTTCCGGCGCGTACCGGCTGCGCATCGACGGGGCCGACGGCTCCGGTGAGTCGGACACCTCCGAGCCGTCGCCGCCTCACGCCGCCGAAGCCCGGCTCGGAACCCTGCGAGCGCGGATCGACGGGTGGTCGGTGCGGATCGATCCTCCAGTGGATCCCGCCTACGATTCGGGCGAGGGGCAGGACGCCCTGGAGCGCCGCTACGCCACGCGCACCGCGCGGCTCGAGAACGCCGTGTTCTTCGAGAGCTTCTACGGCAGAAACGCGAGCTGCAATCCGCTCGCGATCGACCGCGAGCTCGCCCGGCGCGCGCCGGGCGTGACGCGCTACTGGAGCGTGGTGGACCTCTCCGTCGCCGTGCCCGACGGTGCGATCCCGGTGGTCGAGGGCAGCCCTGAGTGGTGGCGCGCGCGCGGAGCCGCCCGGCTCCTGGTGGTCAACGACTGGCTGCGCCGCCGGTTCTCCCGCCGGTCCGGGCAGATCGTGCTGCAGACGTGGCACGGGACGCCGCTCAAGCGGCTCGCGCTGCACCGGCCGGGCTTCGATCCGCGCCGCATGGCCGCCGTGGTGCGCGAGTCGCGCCGCTGGAACGTCCTGCTCGCTCAGAACCCCTACGCCGCGCGCATCCTCGGCAAGGCATACGCCTTCCTCTCGCGTCCGGTGTGGGTCGAGGGCTATCCCCGCAACGACGTCCTCGTCACCGGCGACGGGACCGCGACGCGCGAGGCCCTCGGCATCCGGCCGGGGGAGCGAGTGCTGCTCTACGCCCCGACGTGGCGCGACGACCGCGACGAGATGGTGGACTTCGTCGACCCGGCGGCCCTCGCCGAGGCGGCCGACGCCGTCGTGCTCGTTCGAGGCCACTCGCGCACGCTTCAGCCGGGACGGGATGCCGAGGGTCCGCGCGTCATCGATGTGACCGGGTTCCCCGACACGTCCCTCCTGCTGCTGGCAGCCGACGGCCTGATCACCGATTACTCCTCCGTCATGTTCGACTTCTCGGTGACCGGCAAGCCGATGTACTTCCTGGTGCCCGACATGGAGCACTACCGCGGCGAACTGCGCGGGTTCTACTTCGACCTCGCGGCGCATGCGCCCGGTCCCGTGGTGCGGACGCAGGACGAGCTCGTCGCCGCGCTGGCGGCGGACCCCGCCGAGCACGCGGCGCGCTACGACCAGTGGCGTGAGAAGTTCAACGCGCGCGACGACGGTCACGCGGCCGAGCGTGTGGTCGCCCGCATCCTCGACCAGGGCTACATCGAGACGGCCTAGACCCCGGCCTGCCCGGGCTCAGGGCAGCGGCGTGTTGCGACTGCCCAGCCGCGAGGTGTCGACCGTGTCGTGCGCGCCGCG
Source organism: Microbacterium sp. Root166 (assembly GCF_001427145.1). Taxonomy (GTDB): domain Bacteria; phylum Actinomycetota; class Actinomycetes; order Actinomycetales; family Microbacteriaceae; genus Microbacterium. The sequence continues at coordinate 781,966 of NZ_LMGL01000002.1, read as the reverse complement.
CAGCACGCCGAGCAGGAAGCCCCAGCCCCACGCGAGGTGCATGGTCGGCAGGACCGCCATGGTCCACAGCTTGTCGCGCCACCCTCTGCCGCCGCCGGCGCCGAGGGCGACCGCGACGATCAGGATGGCGTACGCGGCGATCGGCAGGTAGAGCACCGAGGCGATGAGCGCCCACCAGCCGGTGAGCACGCCGGTGGCCTGCAGGATGCCCACGATGATCGCCGCGAAGATCGTCGCCACCAGTGCCGGTGGCGCGAAGAAGCGCAGCGAGTTGCCGCGCCCGAAGCGGCGGACGAGCTCGCCCCTCCACCGGCCTGTCGCGGCGAACTGGCGCACGAGGCGCGTCCAGCTCTCGCGCGGCCAGTAGGTGACCGACAGCGATGGATCGAACCAGACGCGATAGCCGGCGCGGCGGATGCGGAGGTTGAGCTCCCAGTCCTCGCCGCGGCGGATGGACTCGTCGAAGAACCCGATCTCCTCGAGCACGGAGCGGCGCATCACGCCGAGGTAGGCCGACTCGGCCTCTCCCTCCTGCGTGCCGCCGTGGTATGCGCCCCCGCCGAGCCCGATGGGTGAGTTGTAGGCGCGGGCCACGGCACGCTGGAAGGGTGTGCGCCCGTCGGCGCGCATGACCCCGCCGACGTTCGCCGCGCGAACGCGGTCGAGGGTCGCCATGGCGCGCCGCGTGTAGTCGGTCTCGAGTTCCGAGTGCGCGTCGACGCGCACGACCGTGGGGTAGCGCGCGGCGCGGATCGCGAGATTCAGCCCGACCGGGATGTCGGCGGCGGGGTTGTCGATGACCACGATGCGCGGATCGGCGTCGGCCAGCTGACGGGCCAGTTCGCTCGTGCCGTCCGTCGAGGGCGCCAGGGCCAGGATCAGCTCGGTCGGACCGTCGACCTCCTGGGCCAGCACCGTCTCCACCGCGCGTCCGAGGTAGTCCCGCTCGTTGAGGACGGGCATGACGAAGGTGACCCCGGCGTGGGGAGGGACTTCAGGAGCGTCCCTGCGCCCGCGCTGCTCGACCTGCACCGGTCGATCATGTCACGGCTCGCCTGGGTAGTCTGGGAGCGTGGGTGTCGTCTCGGATGCGAAGAAAGCCCTTGCGCTGGTGCGCAAGGCCGTCAAGAACCGGTCGGCGGTCATCGACGTGCGCCGCGCTCTCGCGCAGCGCCCGCCACATCCGCCGTTCCAGTACCGCGTGGCGGTCTACTTCGCCGACGGCGCCGTGAACATGTACCAGATGCGGCAGTGGTACAAGCCGCTGGCCGAGCTGTCGAAGACCTGGCCCGTCGTCGTGCTCAGCCGGGCAGCGACCGGCGCTCGCGCGATGCTGAACGAGGATGCGCCGCCGGTGGCCTTCGTGCCGACCGTACGCGACCTCGAGCGGTTCCTCGCGAAGCAGGACATCCGCGTCGTGCTCTATGTGAACCAGAACACGCGCAACTTCCAGATGTTCCGCTACGGCCGGCGCTGGCACGTGTTCATCAACCACGGCGAGTCCGACAAGATGTACATGACCACGAACCAGTACAAGGCGTACGACTACGCCTTCGTGGCAGGCGATGCCGCTCGGGAGCGGCTCTCTCGGGTGCTGTGGGACTACGACGTCGACCATCGCACGATCGCGATCGGCCGCCCCCAGGCCGATCACTATTCGGGGACCCTCCCGTACACGCCGGATGAGCGAACCGTCGTGCTCTACGCGCCGACGTGGGAGGGTGACCGGCCGTCAGCCCACTACGGTTCGGTGCGCACCCACGGTGAGGCGCTGGTCCGCGCGCTGCTCGCCACCGGCCGCCATCGCGTCGTCTACCGCCCGCACCCGCGCTCGGGTGTGGTGGACCCGGAGTACGGCGAGGCCAACCGCCGCATCATCGCCGCCATCGCCGCGGCGAATGCCGCGGACCCTCGGGCGCATCACGTCTTCGACGACGGGCCGCAGCTCGGCTGGCAGCTTTCCGCGGCGGACGTCGCCGTCGTCGACATCTCGGCGATGGTCTACGACCGGCTCGCCGCCGACAAGCCGCTGATGATCACGCGTCCCGTCGACCCCGCTGCTGCGATCGACACGCACGGCTACCTGTCGGCCTGCGAGTGGCTGGACGCCTCGGCCGCAGGCTCGATCGTCGCCGAGGCCGAGCGTCTGCTCGGCGACCCCGACGCGGTGGCACGGCTCGAGCAGTGGGTGGCCCACTACTTCGGCGACGCGTCGCCTGGAGCAGCGACCGAGCGCTTCCACGGCGCCGTCCGCCATCTCATGGACGAGTGGGACGCCTGGTACGCGCGGTCGGCAGACGACACCGACGACGACGAGCCGGATCCCGACGAGGCCGAACTCGACGACGCCGTCGAAGCCTGATCAGCCCACGGGGGCCGGGCGCTCGACCAGCCGCGCGATGGCGCGCAGTGGGATCGTGACCCAGGTCGGCCGATTGCGCGCCTCGTAGATCGCCTCGTAGACGGCCTTGTCGAGCTCGAGGGCGGCCAGCAGCGGCGCCTCGCCGCGCAGATCCTCGCCCGAGGTGAGCGCGTAGCCCTCGAGGAACGCTTCCCGCGCCGCCCGGGCCCATTCGCGCGCCGACTCCGGCGAGCGTTCCGGGTCGTCCAGCCGGATCGAGCCGGCGACGTAGTCGAACGAGCGCAGCATGCCTGCGACGTCGCGCAGGGCGAGGTCGGCGCGGGTGCGCTCGGCCATCGGGCGCAGCGGCTCGCCCTCGAAGTCGAGCAGCACCCAGCCGCGTCCGGGAACCTGAAGGACCTGGCCCAGGTGGTAGTCGCCGTGGATGCGCTGCTGATCGGGCCACGCCACGGCCGCGGCCTGGGCGTAGACCGATTCGATCGCGCCGCGGCGGTCGGCGATCTCCGGCACCTCGGCGATCGCGATGGTCAGCCGTCTCCGCCACGTCGCCGCAGCGGCATCCTGGTCTGAGGGCACCGTCTCGCGCCGCGGAAAGAGCCGGGCCAGCGACAGATGCACGTCGGCCGTCGCCGCGCCCAGCGCGCGGGCGGGGCCGCGGAAGTCCTCGCCCCGGGCGGCCGCGAGCAGCGCGACGCGCCAGGCGTCCTCGACATCGGGCAGGAACTCCTGAGCGGACGCGAGCGAACCCGTGACGTCCCCCTGCGACGTGTCGAGGTCCGGCCAGACGCCCTCCACCCACCCGATCGCGCGGGGCACGTGCGGAGAACCCGTCCGTGCGAGGGCCGAGGGAAGCTCGATGTCGGGGTTCAAGCCCGGATGCAGCTGGCGGTACACCTTGCAGATGATCGGCATCCCGTCGCCACGGTAGATCAGCGATGTGTTGGACTGCTCGCCGCTGTGCACGGTCGCGATGCGGTCCTCGTCCGGCGGCACGTCGCGGCCCGGGTGCCCGGTCGCGACCATGCGCGGCCCGACGGCACGTCCACCGCGCGTCACCAGGCGGATGAGGGCGCGTGCGTACGCGGGGTCGAACGGACCGTCGATGAACGTCGTGCCGGGCTCGGGACTCCCGATGATGTGGTCGGGGAGCGCGTCGACCGTCTCCGTCGCTCGTGAGACGACGGGGAGCTGGTACAGCACGATCGGGAGGGCGCCCTCGTCGGCGACCAGATAGGTGCGGATGCGCGCATCGGCATCTTCCGCACACACGGGTGCGAGATCCCACCACGACACGAGCCGCAGGCTGGGAGGACGTCCCTTGGCGGCGTACCAGCGCTGGCGGGGCATCCATGCCGCCAGGCACGCCAGGGTGCTGTCCATGCCATGAGCGTATGCCCGGGCGCACCGGCCTGTCGACCCGAGAATGCAAGCGTTTACATCGCGCGGTCGTCGGTGGGGGCGGGCGAACGCGGCGCGCGTCGCAGGGCACGGCCGACGACCCGCGAGATGCCGCGCGAGGCGGCGCGCTCGATGGGGAGCGCACCGGCACGGGGTTCGAGCTCGGCCGGTAGGATCGCCGGCGCGAGCCCGAACCCGCGGCGCGAGTTCACGAGGACGCGGCGGCCGAGGATGTTGTTGCCGGCGCCGCCGATCGCCGCGCCGATGCCGAACGGCAGGGCCTTGCCGATCCACGATGCCCCGCCCTTGGCGGCGAACTGGTGGATGAACGTGGTCTTCAGGCGGTCGACGAGCGGCCCCATCGCCGCGCGAGGGAGCGTCTTGGTGACCAGCTCGCCCCAGTACTTGTCCCGCGCCGGCCCGCGCCCGGCGGCCTGGCCGGCCAGCTGCGCGACGAGGTCGACGCCCTCCTTGCCGAGCATGAGGGTGAGGACCAGTGCGCGCGCACGATCCGGATCGGACACCTGCAGGCCGTGCACCTCGGCGACCGACTGGGCGAACAGCGTCGTCGCCTCGAGGAAGGCCACGGTCTCCACACCGCTCAGCGCGAGCGTGACCCCGGTCCCGATTCCGGGGACGACGGCCGTCGCACCGACCGCGGCGCCGCCGGTCGTGACGGCGGCGAGGTAGCGGCGCTCCAGGATGCGGACGATGTCCGCGGCAGAGGCGTCGGGATGCCGCAGCCGGATGCTCCGCAGATGCGCGACCACGACGGGACGCTGGATCGCCAGCACGCGATCGAGAAGTCGGATCGTGCGCGGATGCTCGTCGGAGCCCACGGGCGCGAGTCCGCCCTGCCACGGAGAGTCCGTTGGCAGCGAATGGATGCTGTGCACCTTGTCGGTCATCGCGCCGATACTAACCACACGACGCTGGACGGCTGCTCAGGGTTGACAGCGCGTGCCGCGCCAGGCAGTGAGACCGATCAGACGAACAGGTTGGCGCGCTCGAGGTCCTCGGCGAAGTCGACCTCGACCGCGTACAGGTCAGAGATGTCGAGGGGCTCGAGCAGGACGCCGTCCTCGGCGATCGCCAGTTCGAGGCCGCGCTCGAAATAGTCCTGGTCGTCGACGCGGGTGAGCTGGCGCATGAACGCCTTCTTGTCGCGGCTGGAGATGTAGTTGATGCCGACGGCCTCGCCGATGCCGCCCTTGACGGTCTTGGAGAGCTCGTTGATGAAGCCCTCGGACGTGACGGTGTACTTGACCTCTTCGTCGCTGACCTTCGAGGTGTTCACCGTGACGAAGGACTGATCGCGCTCGATGAGCTCGATGGCGCGGCCGAGGACGCGCGGGTCGAACACGACGTCGCCGTTCATCCAGAGCACCCCGCTCTTGCCGGTGGTCGTGAGGGCGCGCAGCAGGCTCTTCGACGTGTTCGTCTGGTCGTAGCGGTCGTTGTAGACGTAGTCGACGTCGGGGAAGGCCTCGACGATGGTCTCGGCGCGGTAGCCGACCACCGTGGTGATCTCGGCGTCGTCGCCGAAAGCCGCACGGATGTTGTCGTGCTGCTGCTGCATGATGCTGCGGCCGTCAGCGAGTTCGGTCAGCGGCTTGGGCAGGCTGCGCCCGAGGCGCGAGCCCATTCCGGCTGCGAGGATAACGGTCTGAAGGGTCAAAGGTCTGCTCCTGAAGTGTGCGATTCACTGTCGGTTCACCGACTTGACACCCCTTCGTGCCTCGCCCATGGTATCGATGGCACCTGAGAACGCGCATAATGCAGCCCCGCCGTTGTCGATTCGTGACATAACGCCGTTTGTCAAGACGGGCGTCGCGCCTTGCCATCGCGCGCCGGGCGCTTGATACCTTGGACCGGTGACAGTCTCCCTGCCGATGCCGAACGACATCGATCCGGACGAGCCGGAACGTCACGACAGCGCTCCGGTCGTGTCGCTCTCGGCGAGCGCCGCGAAGCAGACGACTGACGCGCGCACGGCCCCGCGGAAGCCGCCCAGCAAGAAGGGGAGCAGCGCGGGCAAGGCGACCCGTCCGGCCGCCGCGCAGCCGGTGCCCGTGAAGCGCGAGGCGATCGCGGACCCGGGTCCGCCGCCACCGCTTCCCGCGGACCTGACGCGCTCCGCGCCCGCGGAGCCCGAGCTCGTCATCCCCCCGATGCCGCCCCTGCCCCCGGTCCAGGAGACTCCGGTTCAGGAGACCCCGGTCGAGGTGACCCCGGTCGAGGAGACCCCGGTCGAGGTGACCCCGGTCGAGGTGCCCCCGGTCGAGGAGGCGCCGGTAGAGCAGCCCCCGATCGTAGTGCCCGTGCCCGACGTGCCGATCGTCCCCGCCGCAGTAGTGGAGGACCTTCCGCTTCCCGTGCTCCCGGCCACCGCCACCGCGGGTGACGTGCTCGTCCTCCGCGGCGTCGCCAAGCGGTTCGGCGACACGCACGCCGTCGACTCCATCGACCTCACCGTCCCCGCCGGGACCTTCTACGGCCTGGTCGGCCCCAACGGCGCCGGCAAGACCACGACGCTGTCGATGATCGCGGGCCTGCTCGAGCCGGACCGCGGCACGATCAGCGTCGGAGGCATCGACGCCGCCCGCCACCCCCACCAGGCGAAGCGGCTGATGGGCGTGCTGCCCGACCGGCTACGCACGTTCGACCGGCTGACGGGTCGTCAGCTCCTCTATTACTACGGCGTGCTCCGCGGGCTGAAGCCCGCCGTCGTCGAGAGCCGCACCGCAGATCTGGCGCGGGCCTTCGACCTCACCGACGCGCTCGGGCGCGTCGTGTCGGACTACTCCGCCGGCATGGCGAAGAAGGTCATGCTGGCCGGCGCGATGATCCACTCGCCGCGACTGCTGGTGCTCGACGAGCCCTTCGAGTCGGTCGACCCCGTCTCCAGCGCCGTGATCCTCGACATCCTCTCCGCGTACGTCGCCCACGGCGGCACGGTGATCCTCTCCAGTCACGGCATGGAGCTCGTCCAGCGGGTCTGCTCGCGCGTCGCCGTCATCGTGGCGGGGCAGGTGCTGGCCGAGGGGACCGTCGACGCCGTACGCGGCGAGCTCAGCCTCGAGCAGCGGTTCATCGAGCTGGCCGGCGGGCTCAGCGACGTGGAGGGTCTCGAGTGGCTGCACACGTTCTCCGACTGAGGATCGCCCTGCTCTTCGGCGGCCTGCGCGGAGACGTCAGGCACGTCGTCCGTGTGGTGTTCGGGCTGCTCGTGCTCGCCGCCGCGACGTTCACCGCCTGCTGGGCGCTGCTCACGCTGCGGGATGCCGATGCCGACGTCGTCGCAGCCGTCACGGTGCTCGGCGGCTCGGCGGTCACTCTCGGCTTCGCTCTCGCACCGCTGCTCGCGAGCGTCGACGACCCGCTGGATCCGCGCCGCTTCGCCGTGCTGGGCCTGCGCCGCGGGCCGCTGGCCGCGGTCCTGGCGCTCGTCGGCATCATCAGCGTCCCGATCCTGGTGCTGTCGGCCGTCGCCGCGTCGGCCGCCGTGGTCTGGACTGCGCACGGCGTTCCCGCGGCAGTGAGCGCGCTCGGTGCGATCCTCGGCGTGCTGACCTGCTCGATGCTGGCCCGGGTGGGCATGGCGATCGCCTCCCTCTTCCTCCGCGAGCGGCGATCACGCGAGCTGTCCGGCCTGTTCCTGCTCGCCGTCCTCGTCGTGGTCGTTCCGGTCGGCGTCTTCTTCGCCTCGCTGGAATGGCAGGGCGAGGTCCCCAGTCAGTTGCTGGAGGCCATGCAGATCCTCGCGCTGACCCCGATCGGCGCCGCGTGGGCGGCTCCCGGGCTGGTGGCCGCGGGCGACGGTCGCGCCGGGTCGGCCCTGCTGGTCGCCGTCGGCACTCTCGTGATCCTCGCGTTGCTGTGGGGGCTGCTCGTACGGCGACTGCTCACCACGACGGAGCGCCCCGCCGTGGGCCGCGACCGCGGCGGTCTGGGCTGGTTCGGCGTCGCGCCCGGCACCGCGGGTGGCGCCATCGCCGCCCGCAGTCTCATGTACTGGTTCGGCGACCCGCGGTACATCGTCAACATGCTCGTGATCCCGGTCGCCGCGGCGGTCACGGTGGTTCCGCTCCTGGTCGCGGGCGTGCCATGGGAGTTCGCCGTGCTGGTGCCGGTGCCGTTCGCAGCGCTGCTGCTCGGCTGGCTGCCGCACAACGATCTCGCCTACGACTCGACCGCCGTCTGGATGCACATCGCCAGTGGCGTGCGTGGAGGAGCGGATCGCCTCGGGCGACTGGTCCCCGTACTCCTGATCAGCCTTCCCGTGCTGGCGGTGGCGATCCCGGTCGCCATCTCCCTCCACGGCCGCTGGGCGATGCTGCCCGCCATGGTGGGCGTGTGCGCGGCGCTCTTCCTCGCTGCCTTGGGGCTGTCGTCGGTCGCGTCGGTCCTGGGTCCGTACGCCGTCTCGCGCCCGGGGGAGAGCCCGTTCCAGCAGCCGCAGCGCACCGGGCCCGGGGGAGCGATCTCGCAGAGCCTGGTGATGCTCGGCGCGGTGGTGCTGAGCGCGCCGACGCTGTGGATCGCCTGGCTCGCGCTCGAGGACATCGACAATGCCTCACTGGCCCTGTGGGTCGGTCTCGCGAGCGGCCTGATCATCCTGATCATCGGCGTCGCCGCCGGGGCGCGCGTGTTCTCGCATCGCGGCGGACAGCTGATGGAGTTCGCCGAGTCGACCTGACCCGTCCGCCCTCGGACTACACTGGCTGACCATGAGCACCCCTCTCGAAGGCCCGGACCAAGGCGGTCTGGCCACCCTCGACCGAGAGCTCGAAGAGCTCATTCGCGAAGAGAGCATCGAACCCGGCGATCACGAGCGCTTCTCGCACTACGTGAAGAAGGACAAGATCCTCGAGTCCGCCATCACCGGCAAGCCGGTGCGCGCACTGTGCGGCAAGAAGTGGACTCCCGGGCGCGATCCCGAGAAGTTCCCGGTCTGCCCGACCTGCAAAGAGATCTACGAGTCCCTCTCGGCGTAGACCGTCGGGATCGCCGGATCTGCCCGGCTGAGCGCGAGCGCGTGAAGCGGCAGCTCTGATCGGACCGCGGCGTGGTGGGCGCGTGCCGCCTGCACTCCGGCGGCGCCCTCGTGCGCGGCATCCGCTTCTCCGTCCTGCACGAGCTGCACCTGCAGTGCGCGCGCGTCCGGGTGTGCCGACGCCGGCTCGATGTCTTCGAACCCGTCCGAGACGACGATGAGCTCGCTGGAGGCGATCCCGCGCTCGAGCGTGCGGAACGCGGCTTTGCGTCCTCCCTTGGAGGCCTTGTCGGTCGAGGCCTTCGCCACGCCCACCCAGCCGCCGTCGGATCCCTGGCGTGCCACGAGCTTGTAGACCATGCCGGCGGTCGGCGTGCCGGCGCCGGTCACCACCGAGGTGCCCACTCCATACGCGTCGACGGGGGATGCCGCGAGCGCCGCGATCGCGTGCTCGTCGAGGTCGCTCGTCACGGTGATGCGCGTGCCCGTCGCGCCGAGCTCGTCGAGCTGCGCACGGACGGCCGCCGCGACCACCGGCAGGTCGCCCGAGTCCAGCCGGACACCGCCGAGCCCGGTGCCGGCGGCGCGGATCGCGGTGGCAACGCCCTCGCGCATGTCGTAGGTGTCGACGAGGAGGGTGGTGCCGGTGCCGAGCGCCTCGATCTGGGAGCGGAAGGCGTCCTCCTCGCTGTCGTGGAGCAGCGTCCACGCGTGCGCGGCGGTGCCCATCGTCGGAATGCCCCAGGTTCGTCCTGCTTCCAGGTTGGAGGTGGCCCCGAAGCCGCTGATGTACGCGGCGCGCGCCGCCGCGACGGCGGAGGACTCGCCCGCGCGGCGGGAGCCCATCTCGGACAGCGGACGGTCACCGGCGGCGATGCTCATGCGGGCGGCCGCGGTGGCGACCGCGGAATCGTGGTTGAGGACGCTCAGCGCCAGGGTCTCGAGGAGCACGGCCTCTGCGAACGTGCCCTCGATCGTAAGGATCGGAGAGCCCGGGAAGTACAGCTCACCCTCGCGATATCCCGAGATCGAGCCGGTGAACCGGTAGCCCTCGAGGTAGTCAAGGGTCGCGGCATCCACCACCCGCTCGTCCCGCAGGAAGCGCAGCTCGTCCTCGCCGAACCGGAAGTCGCGGATGAGGCTCAGCAGCCGGCCGGTGCCCGCCACCACCCCGAACCGGCGGCCGCCCGACAGGCGCCGCCCGAAGAGCTCGAACACGCAGCGGCGCTGGGCGGTGCCGTCCCGCAGCGCCGCTTCGAGCATGGTCAGCTCGTACCGGTCGGTGAGGAGGGCGGTGCTGCGCGAGGAATCCATGCGGGTCAGCCTAACCAGCCGCTGGCGTAGGCTTGGGGATCGTGAACGACGCCCCCATCGGAATCTTCGACTCGGGTGTCGGCGGGCTCACCGTGGCTCGCGCCGTCTCGGCGCAGCTGCCACGCGAGTCGGTCCTCTACATCGGCGACACGGCGCGCTCACCCTACGGACCCAAGCCCATCGCGGACGTGCGGCGCTACGCGCTCGAGATCCTCGACACGCTGGTCGACCAGGGCGTGAAGATGCTCGTGATCGCCTGCAACACCGCGTCGGCCGCGATGCTGCGCGACGCGCGGGAGCGCTACGACGTGCCCGTCGTCGAGGTGATCGGCCCCGCCGTGCGCACCGCGATGTCGACCACCCGCAACGGGCGGATCGGCGTGATCGGCACGGCAGGGACGATCGGGTCCGGCGCCTACCAGGACATGCTCGAGGTCAACGAGAACCTCACGGTGTTCGCCGAGGCCTGCCCCCGGTTCGTCGAGTTCGTCGAGGCCGGCGTCACGGACTCTCCCGAGGTGCTGGCGGTCGCCGAGGAGTACCTGGCGCCGCTGCGTCATGCGGGCGTCGACACCCTCGTGCTCGGCTGCACGCACTATCCGTTCCTCGAAGGGGCGATCAGCTACGTCATGGGCCCCGATGTCTCGCTCGTCTCGAGCGACACCGAGACGGCGAAGGACGTCTACCGTCAGCTGGTCTCGCGCGATCTGCTCGCCGGCCCGGGCGTCGTGCCCACTCATGTCTACGAGGCGACGGGGGCGTCCGCGGACGACTTCCTGAGCCTTGCGCACCGACTCATGGGCCGCGAGGTGCGCGAGGTGCAGCTCGTGCAGACCGGTGCCATCGAGCTTCCCACCCACCGTTCCTGAGGAGCACCATGACCGACCTCGTCCGCGCCGACGGCCGCGCCACCGACCAGCTGCGTCCGATCACGATCGAGCGAGGCTGGAGCAGCCATGCCGAGGGCTCTGCGCTGATCTCATTCGGCGGCACGAAAGTGCTGTGCACGGCCTCCTTCACCAACGGCGTGCCGCGCTGGCTGACCGGCAAGGGCAAGGGCTGGGTCACCGCCGAGTACGCGATGCTGCCGCGGGCCACGAACAGCCGCAACGACCGTGAGAGCGTCAAGGGCAAGGTCGGAGGTCGCACGCACGAGATCTCGCGCCTCGTGGGGCGCGCGCTGCGGGCCGTCGTGGACACCAAGGCACTCGGCGAGAACACCATCGTGATCGACTGCGACGTGCTGCAGGCCGACGGCGGCACGCGCACGGCCGCGATCACGGGCGCGTACGTCGCGCTCGCAGACGCCATCGAATGGGGCCGCACGAAGAAGTTCATCGGCCAGAAGTCGCAGGTGCTGCTCGACTCGGTGGCCGCGGTGTCGGTGGGCATCATCGACGGCGAGCCCATGCTCGACCTCGCCTACGTCGAGGACGTCCGCGCCGAGACCGACATGAACATCGTGGTCACCGGCCGCGGGCTGTTCGTGGAGGTCCAGGGAACCGCCGAGGGCGCTCCCTTCGACAAGCGCGAACTCGACGCCCTTCTCGAGCTCGGCGTCTCGGGCTGTGCCTCGCTGCGCGAGCACCAGCTCACGGCGCTCGCTCCCGCCGAGAGCGCCGTCTGATGACGCCCGCCGGACAGATCGTGCTCGCGACGCACAACCGCCACAAGGTCGAGGAGTTTCAGGCGATCGTCGCGGCGACGCGCCCCGACCTGCAGGTCATCGGCTACGACGGCCCCGAGCCGGTCGAGGACGGCGTCACGTTCGCCGAGAACGCGCTCATCAAGGCGCGGGCGGCGGCCGCGCACACCGGGCTTCCGGCGCTCGCGGATGACTCCGGGATCTGCGTCGACGTGCTCGGCGGTGCGCCGGGCGTGTTCTCCGCGTACTGGGCCGGTCACGCGAAGGATGCCGCGGCCAACCTGACGCTGCTCCTCGATCAACTGTCGGACATCCGGGATCCGAACCGCACCGCGCAGTTCGTCTCCACCATCGCGCTGGTCGTGCCGGGCGACGCCTCGAGCGAGCAGGTCGTGGAGGGACGCTGGCCGGGACGCCTCGCCGAGGCCTCGTCCGGCGCAGGCGGATTCGGGTACGACCCGATCTTCATCCCGGACGGTCAGCCGGCGGGCGAGGAGCGGACCGTCGGCGAGTGGTCCGCGGCCGAGAAGAACGCGATGTCTCATCGCGCACGGGCGTTCGGCGAACTTGCGCCCCTGCTCACCCTGATCTGAGTTCGCGGGACTGAGAATCACGATCATTCCCGACTGCGCCGGCCGCGGCTCTTGAGGCTTCGCCGGGCCTAGCCTGGACCCATGCACGATCACGCGCACGCGCCGGAGGGCGGCCTCCGGGGTGCGAGCAATCGGCGACTGCTCGCACTGTCGCTGGCGCTCACCACCGTGGTCATGGTCGTGCAGATCGTCGGGGCGGCCCTGTCGGGATCACTCGCGCTGCTGGCGGACGCGGCCCACATGTTCACGGATGCCGCCGCCCTCGTGATCGCGCTCGTGGCCACCGCTGTCGCCGCTCGGCCGGCCAACGACCGGCGCACGTTCGGCTACCAGCGCGCGGAGGTCTTCGGCGCGCTGGTCAACGCCGTGATCCTCATCGCACTGTCGGTCTGGGTCGCGTTCGAGGGCGTGCAGCGACTGCTCGATCCGGCCGAGGTCGAGGTCGCGGGCGGCCTCATGCTCGTGGTGGCGGTCATCGGCCTCATCGCGAACGCCGTGGCCATGTGGCTGCTCAGCTCTGCGCAGCGGCGCAGCATCAACGTGCGCGGCGCCTATCTCGAGGTGCTCGGCGACCTCCTCGGCTCGGCGATGGTCATCATCGCCGCGATCGTCATCGTGGTGACGGGGTGGGTGCAGGCCGACGCCATCGCGTCCCTCCTGATCGCGGTGATGATCGTGCCGCGCGCGATCGGCCTGCTGCGCGAGGTGTTCTCGGTGCTCGCGGAGTCGGCGCCGAAGGGCACGCAGGTGCGCGACATCCGCGACCACATCCTCTCCACGCCGGGGGTGGTCGACGCCCACGACGTGCACGTGTGGCAGCTCACACGCGGAGCTCCGGTGTTCAGCGCCCACGTCGTCGTCGACGACGACGCCATGCGAGATGGACGCGCCGCCGGCATCCTGAGCCAGCTGCAGTCGTGCCTCTCCGAGCACTTCGACGTGGAGCACTCGACGTTCCAGCTCGAGCCGGCCGGGCACGTCGAGCACGACGCCCACGCGTGACGCTCAGTCCTCGCGGCGGACGTCGGCGGGATTCTTGTCGGGCCGGAGCCCTCGCCAGCGCGGGTGGCGGAGGATGCCTCCGGGAGTGAACTCGCCGTACTCGACCTCGCAGACGAGCTCCGGCCGCACCCACAGCGCGTCGCGCGCATCGGCGGACGGGACGCCGACCAGCGGGTTCTCGTCCGTGCGGAGCGGCGTGAGCGTGCGCAGGAGCGTCTTGAGGGTGGAGTCACTGAAGCCCGTGCCGACGCGTCCGGCGTACTGCAGGCCGTCCGGGCCCGGGATTCCCAGCAGCAGCGAGCCGAATGTGCCGCTGCGTCCGCCCTTGCCCGGACGGATGCCGGCGATCACGACCTCCTGCGTGCTGGTGTGCTTGACCTTCAGCGACGACTCCGAGCGATGGCCCCGTCTGTAGGTCGAGTTCGGGTCCTTGACCACGATCCCCTCGAGACGGAGAGTCCCGCTCGCTTCGAGGGCGTCGTCGACGTCGTCGAACACGGGCGGCACGGAGATCGGTGCGATCGCGCCCGCAGCGCGCTGCTCCAGGATGCCGCGCCGCTCGTGCAGGGGAAGTCCGGTGACGTCGCGGCCGCCGTCGACGAGGATGTCGAACAGGTAGTACCGCACCGGGGTGCGCCGCGCCTCGCGGGCGATGTCGCCGGCCCGCTCGAGGTTCATGCGGGTCTGCAGAAGCGGGAAGCTCGGCCGGCCGTCGGGCTCGAGGGCGACGAGTTCGCCGTCGATGACCGCCGGGGCCGGGCCGAGCCCGGCATCGAGGTCGGTCAGCTCCGGGTAGCGGTGGGTCAGCTCGTTGCCGCTGCGGGCGTACAGGCGCAGCCGGGAGCCGTCCCAGACGCCGACGGCGCGGATGCCGTCCCACTTGCCTTCGACCCATGCTTCTGGACCCCATCGAGCCGCCGCCTGCTTCGCGATCGAGGGTGTCGCGATCGTCGACAGCATGGGGCGAAGATCCTCAGGGCTGGGCGGCCACGCGGCGGACGGCGCGGACGCACGAGGCAGGGGCTCCCGCTCGTCCGCCTGCAGGCTGGCCTCGACGGGGATGCCGTCCGGCTGCGGCCGGCCCGCGGCATCCGTCTTCATGCGGTGCAGCAGCCAGCTCGACTTCTCGCCCTCGCCTTCGGTGCGGATGAGCGCGAGGCGCACGCGGCCGAGCGGGCCGCCGGGCCTGCCCTCGAGGGTCGCGATGACCTCGTCGTCGCGCCACTTCTCCAACTCGTAGCGGCCGTCGTCCCAGATCGTGACCGAGCCGCCGCCGTACTCGCCCGCGGGGATCACTCCCTCGAAGGTCGCGTAGTCCATCGGGTGGTCCTCGGTCATGATCGCGAGGTTGTTGCGCTTGTAGCTGTGCGGCACGCCGCGCGGGACGGCCCAGCTGACCAGCACGCCGTCGTGCTCGAGCCGGAAGTCCCAGTGCAGAGCGGTGGCGTGGTGCTCCTGGATCACGAAGATCGGCTTCTCGCCGTGCGGGGTGGCGCCGAGCGGGTTCTCGGGCACCGGTTCGGGCGTGCGCGAAGCGCTCCGCTTGGAGATGTACGCCGACAGCGGCCCGGCCTCCGCCTCGCGCCCGCCGGCGTGGAACCCGAGCGGTGCCATCGGGTCCCCGAGGGAATCCATGCGCTCGAGGACTTCGTCGAAGAGGAGGTGCCGGAGGCCGGGGTCGTCGAGCTCGTCCCAGGTGCGGGGCGCCGCGACCGTCGGATGGTGACGCCCCCGCAGGGAGTAGGGCGCGATCGTCGTCTTGGCGCCGTTGTTCTGGCTCCAGTCGATGAGCACCTTGCCGTGGCGCTCGGCCTTCTTCATCGAGCTCACGACGAGGTCGGGGTGATCCGCCTCGATCGCGCGGGCGAGCTCTTTGGCGATCATCGACGCCTGTTCGGTGGTCTGTCCCGGCGGCAGCGCCGTATAGAGGTGGATGCCCTTGCTGCCGCTCGTGACCGGATAGGGCTCGAGCCCCATGTCGGTGAGGATGGTGCGCGCCCAGGAGGCGACGACCGCGCACTCCGGCATGCCGGCGCCGGGTCCGGGGTCGAGGTCCAAGACGAGACGGTCCGCGTAGCCGCGGTCACCGTCGGGCGTGAAGCGCCACTGCGGCACGTGCAGTTCGAGGCTCGCCGCCTGCGCGAGGTAGACGAGGGTCGGGATGTCGCCGATCAGCGGGTAGTGCTTGGTGCCGGTGGAATGGGGGATCGGCATCCGTCTCACCCAGGAGGGCGCGCCCGGCTCGAGGTCCTTCGCGAAGAAGACCATGCCCGGGTCGTCCTCCGTGCCGACGCCCTCCGGCCACCGCTTCCGTGTGACGGGCCGCCCGATGACATGAGGGATCAGCAGCGGCGCTATGCGCGTGTAGTACTCGATCACCTCGCCCTTGGTGGTCCCCGTCTCGGGATAGAGGACCTTGTCGAGATTGGTCACGCGCAGGCGCCGGCCGCCGATGCTCACCATCTGTTCCGCGCGCGGCATGGACTCAGGGTAGCCGCGACCGGTGTGACAGGTGTGTACTGGTGTGATGAGGGCGATCTGGAAAGGCGCACTGACCTTCGGTCTGGTCAACGTGCCGGTGAAGGTGTATTCGGCGACCGAGGATCACGACGTCTCGCTGCACCAGGTGCACAACAAGGACGGCGGGCGCATCCGCTATCAGCGGGTCTGCGAGATCGACGGCGAGGTCGTGCCGTTCTCCGACATCGACAAGGCCTACGACGACGGCGACAAGACGGTCGTCCTCACGAAGGAGGACCTCGCGTCGCTACCGGCCGAGAAGAGCCGCGAGATCGACGTCGTCGAGTTCGTGCCCAGCGAGCAGGTCGACCTGCTGACCCTCGACAAGGCGTACTACCTCGAGCCCGACTCCGCGTCGCCGAAGGCCTATGTGCTGCTGCGCAAGACGCTCGAGCAGACCGATCGCACCGCCATCGTGCGCTTCTCGCTGCGCCAGAAGACGCGGCTGGCCGCCCTTCGCGTGCGCGGCGACGTGCTGGTGCTGCAGACGCTCCTCTGGGCCGACGAGGTGCGCGAGGCCGCGTTCCCGGCGCTTGATGAGACGGTGCGGATCTCGGCGAAGGAGCTGGAGCTGTCGGCATCCCTCGTCGAGAGCTTCGCGAGCGACTTCGATCCGTCCGAGTTCGCCGACGAGTACCAGGACGAGCTGCGCATCCTGATCGAGGCGAAGCTCGAGAAGGGCGACGCGCTCGACACTTCCGAGACCTTCGGCGACCACGAGGAAGAGGACACCGGCGGAGAGGTCATCGACCTCATGGAGGCGCTGCGCGCCAGCGTCGAGAAGTCGCGTGCGGCGCGCTCGGGCGGCGGGTCCAAGACGTCGTCGAAGACGGATGCCGCGGCCAAGGCGCCCGCGAAGAAGCCGGCCGCCAAGAAGGCGGCGCCGAAGTCCGAGAAGCCCGCAGCCAAGAAGAAGACCGCGAAGGCGTCCTAAACCCTGGCCCGCTAGGGCTTGGGGGCGGTGTCGTCGTGGTGGCCGTCGTGGTGCTCGGGGCCGCGCTCGAACACCTCGGCGTCGAGGACGAGCGCCTCGGCCTCCTGGTGGTCGGTGACGACGTCCTCGCCGGCTGCGGCGGCCTTCTTGGCCTTGCGGCGCTCGGAGAGGTAGTGCCACAGCGTGACGATCGCGGTGCCGCCGACGGCGATCAGCAGGATGACGTCGATGTACTCGGTGACGAGGTCGCGCACCCAGGGGATGAAGCCGATCGCATAGCCGAGCATCGTGAGACCGAAGCCCCAAAGGACGGCGCCGATGAGGTTGTAGAGCGTGTACTTGCCCTTGTGCATGTGGCCGACGCCCGCCGCAACCGGGGCGAACGTGCGCACGATCGGGACGAAGCGGGCCAGGATGATCGTCAGTCCGCCGAAGCGCTCGAAGAACGCGTTGGTGCGCTCGACGTTCTTGACGCTGAAGACCCCGCTCTCCTTGCGTTCGAAGACGGCCGGGCCCGCCTTATGGCCGATGTAGTACCCGACCTCGCCGCCGATGAACGCCGAGAGTCCGATCAGCAGCGCCACCCACCACACGCTGAGGCCGAAGACGCCGTTCGGCGCGGCCGGCGTCGAGTGCGAGAGCAGTCCGGCGATGACGAGCAGCGTGTCACCGGGCAGCAGGAACCCGACGAGCAGGCCGGTCTCGGCGAAGACGATGAAGCACACCACGACGAGCGCCCAGGGGCCGGCCCATTCGATGATCGCGGCAGGGTCGAGCCAGGGGATGAGGGCGATCGGCTGCAAGATTCGTTCCCGTCGGTCTTAGGGGTCGGCGGAGGTGCGTCGCGTCTGCGACTACGTGCGGAAGGTGGGACTTGAACCCACACGCCCGGAGGCACAGGAACCTAAATCCTGCGTGTCTGCCAATTCCACCACTCCCGCGAGTGGGTTCAGTCTACTGAGCGAGGTGAACGGCGGCTGTGGGGCTGGCCCCCGGGTCGAGTGGTGCGTCAGCGCCTGATGCCGAACAGGAAGTAGCTCGCCGGGCCGATCCAGTTGACGAGGATGGCCGGGATCCAGGCGGGCTTCGGTCCGCGCACCTGCGTGGCGGGACGGTGCGCCAGATCCCAGAAGGCGAGGAACGCGAACGCGACCTGAACCAGGCCGACCACCCCGAATGCCGCTTGAGTGCCGGGGGAGAGCTGCTTCTTCTCGTGCGTCATGGACCGCTCCTTCTGCTCGGCATCCATCCTGCCCCTCCGGACCTCTCGGCGCACCTGTGGATAACTTCCGGATGCCGCTTGCCGGGCTTGCGAGGATTGGGCGGTGCCCTCGTCCCTCGCACCCGCTCCCGCGACGCTCGTCGCGGAGCGCGTCCGCGAACGACTGCGCGCGGAGCACGCAGACCCCGCCCGCGACCCCGAGTTCGCGGCGCAGGTCGCCCGCGCCGAGGTGCGCCGTCACAACGACTACGCGCTGGCACGAGGTCTGGCGCCGGTCGACGACGAGTCGGCGTGTGTACGCGAGGTACTGGCCGCGGTCTCGGGGTACGGGCCGCTGCAGGCCTACCTCGACGACCCGACGGTCGAGGAGCTGTGGATCAACGCTCCCGACCGGATCTTCGTCGCGCGCGGCGGAGTCCCGGAGCGGCTGCCGCTGAGCCTGACCGACTCCGCCGTGCGGGATCTGGTCGAGCGGATGCTGCATTCCACGGGTCGCCGGGTCGACCTGAGCCAGCCGTTCGCGGACGCCTCCCTGCCGGACGGTTCGCGGCTTCACGTGGTGATCCCCGACATCACGCGACGGCACTGGGCCGTGAACATCCGCAAGTTCCTTCCCGCATTCCGTGACCTCGACCGGCTCGTGGCGGCGGGCTCGATCACGGCGGACGGCGCGGAGTACCTGCGGGGCGCGATGGCGCGGGGGGCGTCGGTGCTCGTGTCCGGGGCCACTCACGCGGGCAAGACGACGCTCCTGGGCGCGCTCATCGCCGCCTGCCCGCCCGACCACCGCATCGTGACCGTGGAGGAGACCTTCGAGCTCGCCGTCGCCGCTCCCGACCTCGTGGCGCTCCAGGGCCGCCAGCCGAGCCTGGAGGGCACCGGCGAAGTCACGCTGCGCCGGCTCGTCAAGGAGGCCCTGCGCATGCGGCCGGATCGCCTCGTCGTGGGCGAGGTGCGCGACGCCGAGGCGCTCGATCTTCTGCTCGCTCTCAACACGGGCGTTCCCGGCGCGGCGACGATCCATGCCAATTCGGCGCGCGAAGCGCTCGGCAAGCTCTCCGCTCTGCCGTTGCTGGCCGGTCGCAACATCGACGCCGCCTTCGTGCTGCCGGCGGTCGCGGCATCCGTCGATCTTGTCGTCCACTGCGAACGCGACGCGTCGGGAGTGCGCCGCGTCGCCGAGATCGTGGCGCCGACGGGAGTCGACGGGTCGGCCATCACCGCGCGCACCGTGTACGGACTGAGCGCGGCATGACCTTCGTGTGGGGCGCGGCGCTCGCGGCGGGGATCCTGCTGACGCTGTCGCCGTGGCTGTGGCCGCGCGGGACGGGCAAGCCCGTCGTCGCCGCGCCGGGTCGACTCTCCCGGCTTCTCGAGGATGCCGGCCTGGCCCGTGTCTCGCCGGCGTCCGTCATCGTCGTGGCCAGCGCGCTCGCCGTGGTCGCCGCCGCCCTGGCCTGGCTGATCGCGCAGGTCGCGGCCCTCGCCGTGGTCGCCGGCATCGCAGGCGCAATCGCGCCCTTCGCGTGGCTGCGGGCCCGCCGTTCGCGCCTGCTGCGCACCCGCCGCGCCCTATGGCCCGACGTCTGCGACCTGCTCATCGCCTCGGTGCGCGCCGGGATGTCGCTGCCCGATGCGGTCGCCAGCCTCGCCGAGTCGGCTCCGCTGCCGCTGCGACCGGCGTTCGCGGCCTTCGGCCGTGACGTCTCGGCATCCGGGCACTTCGACTCCAGTGCCGCGCGATTGAAGATCGCTCTCGCGGATCCCGTGGCCGACCGGATCATCGAGACCCTGCGCATGGCGCGGCAGGTCGGCGGCACCGAACTGACCCCAGTGCTGCGAGCACTCGCCTCCTCGGTGCGGGCCGACACGTCCCTCCGATCCGAGGTCGAGTCGCGGCAGTCCTGGATCCGGGGCGCGGCCGTGCTCGGGGTCGCGGCGCCCTGGGTGATCCTGGCCCTCCTCGCGATGCGGCCCGAGGGAGCGGAGGCCTACGGCAGCCCCGAGGGGGTGGCGCTGATCCTCGCGGGAGCGGCGGTGTCGTTCGTGGCGTTCCGCATCATGATCTCGCTCGGCCGCCTTCCCGAGCCGCGCAGGTGGTTCGGATGATGGTGGCCGGCGTGGACGATCTCGCCTTCGCGGTGGTGCTCGGCACCGCCTTCGGGCTCGGCGTCTGCCTGCTCGTCTCGCTCGCGCCGCGCTGGGGTGCGCCGAGCCTGGCGCGGCGCATCGCCCCGTACATCCGCGACGTGACTGATCCGCGCGGCGTCGGACTGGGCTCCCCAGGCCTGCCCGCCCGCGACCTCGGACGTCTCTGGGCCGGGGCGCAGCTCCGGTTCTCGCAGGTGATCGGTGGCGACGACTCGGTGGTGCGCCGGCTGCGTCAGGCCGGCAGGACGACGGATGCCGCAGCCTTCCGGGCACGTCAGCTGGGGTGGGCGGTCGTCGGCCTCGCGCTCGGCGGCGCCGTCGTCGTCGCCCTCGTGCTCTTCGGTCGGGCGTCCGCCTCGCTCGTCCTCGTCCCGCCCGTCATGGCCGTGGGCGCGGCACTCGCGTGCGATATGGCCCTGTCCCGTGCCGCGCGCGCACGGGTGGCACGCATCGAGGAGGAGCTCCCCACCGTGCTGGAGTTCGTCGCGCTGTGTCTCTCGGCGGGGGAGGGCATCCTCGATTCGCTCCGGCGCGTCAGCGACGTCGGCGCGGGCGAGCTGACCGGCGAGCTGCGTAGTGTGGTCGTCGCCGTCGGCACCGGAAGCTCACTGCCCGAGTCCCTGACCGCGCTGTCGGACAGGCTCCAGATCCCCGCGCTCACGCGCTCGGTCGACCAGCTCGTCGCCGCGATCGACCGCGGTGCCCCGCTCGCACAGGTGCTGCACTCGCAGGCGCTGGATGCCCGCGAGGACGCCAAGCGCAGCCTCATCGAGCAGGCCGGCCGCAAAGAGATCTACATGCTCGTCCCCCTCGTGTTCCTGATCCTGCCGCTGAGCGTGCTGTTCGCGGTGTTCCCCGGGATCTTCCTGCTTCGACTCGGCATCGGCTGACATTCCCAAGGAGAGATCATGCGAAACCTCATCGATCGGACCGTTGCGCGACTGCGCGGCGCGACACGCGACCTCATCGAGGACGAGCGCGGCGACGTTCCCGGCTGGGTGCTGATCACCTTGATGACCGCCGGCTTGGTCGTGGTGATCTGGGCGCTCGCGGGTCCGGCACTGGCGAGCCTGTTCGAACAGGCGATCTCCCGGGTCTCCGGCCTCTAGGCGATGGGCCTGCGCGCCCGGCTCGCCGCCGTCGTCGAGGACGACACCGGTTCCAGCCCGGTCGAATTCGTCATGGTCGGTGCGCTGCTCACCGTGTTGACCCTCGCGGTGCTGCAGCTCGGACTCGCCATCTACGTGCGCAACCTGGTCCACGACGCCGCTGTCGAAGGCGCCTATCACGCCGCGCTGGCGGACACCTCGCTCGATGAGGGGGCGCAGCGCACGCACGACATCGTGTCGCGCACGGTGGGATCGGAGTATGCCGCCGACATCACGGTCCGCGAGAGCACTTCGCCGGGGCATCCGATCGTCGAGGTCACGGTGAGGACCGTGCTGCCACTCGTGGGACTGCTCGGGGCCCCGCGAACACTGGAGGTGACGGCCCATGCGCCCGTCGAATCCTTCGACTGACGCGCCCGGTCCGGTGGACGACGATCCCGAGCGGGGATCGGCGGCGCTGGAGTTCATCGTCGTCGGGCTGCTCATGCTCGTGCCCCTGATCTACCTGGTCGTGACCCTGGGACTCATTCAGGGGCAGTCGCTCGGCGCCGAGGCCGGCGCCCGGCACATCGCGCGCGCGGTCGCCACCGCGGTTGATGAAGCGGACGCCGAGGAACGCGCCGATCTGGTCCTCGACTCCGTCGTGCGGGAGTACGGACTCGATCCCGACGCCGTCGGCCTGGTGCTGGAGTGTCGGCCAGCCGGCGCGACGTGCCCCTCGGCGGGTGCCACGCTCGTCGTCACCCTGCGGACGGCGATCGCGCTGCCGCTCGTCCCGCCGGTCCTCGGTCTGGATCGGCTGGCCTCCGTTCCGGTGGAAGCCTCGGCCGCGCAGAAGGTCTCTCGATTCTGGGGGTCTGAATGAGACGGCGACCGATCAGGGATGCCGGTCGTGGCCCGGGCGACCCGGACGACGAGGGCAGCGTCCTCATCCTGACCCTCGGCTACGCCGTTCTCGCCCTCGTGACGGTGTTCGTGTGCGTCGACGCCGCGAGCCTGTATCTCGCCCAGAAGAAGCTCGATTCGCTCGCGGATGCCGCGGCCCTCGCCGCTGCCGACGGCTTCGTGTTGAGCGTGGTCGGTGACGAGCCCGTCGCCACGCTGACCGACGCGGCTGTGCTCGAACAGGCAGCGGAGATGGTCGGCGAGGTCGGCGGGGGAGCTGTGCTCGTCTCCGCGGCCACGCCGGACGGAGTCTCGGCTCGCGTCACCGTCGCGGACGTCTGGCGCCCGCCCGTGCTGACGCTGTTCGTGCCCGACGGAGTGGCGCTCGAGGCCACCGCGACGAGCCGGACCGCGCTGCGCTGAACCCGGAGGCCGCCCACGGCGAAAGCCCCACCCGCTGGAGCGGATGGGGCCTTCGCCTTCACTGCGGACCTGTCAGGGGCGAACGCCCTTGGCCGGAGTCGCCTGGAACGCACGCTCGATCTCCTGCGAGAAGGTGTTGCCCGCGGCATCCTTCGCCGTCACCCGCAGGTCGACCCAGCCGCCCTTGTCGGACACCGGGATCTGGGCGGCGTAGCCGCTGACCCAGGCGCGGGACTTCACGAAGATGTCGCCGTCGCCCTCGACCGCGCCGGCGGGCGCATCGGTCGCCGCGGAGGTCAGCGTGATCGGCACCCACTCGCCGCCCGCGGTGCGGGCCTCGAGCGTCGCGTCGGTGATGGCGCCGGCTTCAACAGTGCCGGCGACGTGGCCGAGCTCGAGGTCGAGCGGGATGCTCGAGCCCTTCTTGCGGCCCTTGCCTACCAGGTTCTCCACGTTGACGTCCACGCCGTAGTACGCCTGGATCATCGGCAGCAGCCGGTAGTCCCAGTCGCCGAGCTTGCCGGCCGAACGGAACGACCATTCCGAGACCGTCTTGTTCGAGCCTGCGAGGTGCGTGCCGTCATGGGTCGCCGTGCTCACGACGCGCCATTCCTGCTCGCCGTCAGGGAGCTCGTACACGTTGGCACCCTGATGTTGCGCCTGCTTGATCAGCTCGCCGTCGATGTAGATATCGGTGGTCTGCACGACCGTGGACGGCTCCATCCAGGTGTCGAACGAGCCGGTGTGGTCGGCGCTGCCGCCGTCGGCCCAGCTGGGGATGTTGATCTGCGCGTAGTCCGACACGCGGTAGGGGACCCAGTAGCCGGTCGCCACGTAGGGCCGCACGATTCCGCCGAAGTACTCGGCCTCGACCTCGTCGTTCGCCTGGTAGGCGCGACGGATGTCGCGCATCTCCCATCGCACCGAGTCGATGCCGACGCCCTGGTTCCAGTGCAGGTCCTCGGTGTTGACCCACTCTTCGCGCACGTTGCCGCGTTCGGCGATCAGGAAGTTTCCGACGCCGTAGGTGGCACCCGGCACGAAGTCGTACCGGAACTCGCCCATGGCCTCCTTCTGACCGTGGTAGGTCGTGTCGATCCGCGTGAGGTCGGTCGGCGTGAACGCCAGCTCGGCCGGAATCTCGCCCGCGCTGTAGTCGGCGATGTCGTACACGACGTCGGCGTAGTGGTCGCCGACCGCCGAGACGGTCACCTTCTTGTCGGCCATCCTCGCGAGGAGGTCACGCCCTTCGACGCCGCTGATGCCTGCGACCGGGATCGACGCGTTCGCCGTGTAGTCGGCCGAGCCGACCCACCGGTTCCACTCGCCGTCCGTGTCGTTCGCGAAGATCACGAGGGTCGCGCCGGCTGCCGCCGCGTTGGCGACGGCGTCACCGGGCGCGATGTCGGCGGAATCGGTGATGACGGCGACCTTGCCCGCGACGTCGGTGGCCGCGAGGTCCTGCGTGGTGCCGGTTCCGGCGTTCACGGCGGTGCCCTTGAGTTCACCGTCGAGGAACGGCGAGCCGCCCTGGAGGATGACGTCGAGCGGCTTCTTCCCCGCGGCGACCGTCAGCATCGGCGTCCACAGACGCCAGCGCGTCGTGAAGTCGAACTTCGCGTCGTCGACCTTCATCGGGGTCGCCCACATCTCATCGACCACCACCGGCATCACGACGCTCGACACGAAGTCGTCCGCACGGAAGTCCATCCGCTGGAAGACCGTCTCAAGACCGTCCCGCGGCACGTCGACCGTCGCCTGCACTGCGTCGCGCGCGTCGAGTTCGACCGTGTGGTTCTGCGTGAGCGAGAACTTCGGGTCGCCGTCGAGCACCACCGCGACCGTGTCGGGCGTGCGGTCGAGCTGCATGTAGGACATGACCGCGTAGTCGCCCTTCACGAGGCGAACGGTGGTCTCGCCGTCGATGTACACCGGCTCCATCCACTGAGCCGCGACGTCGTAGATGACCGCGTAGGTGCCGACGGGCTGGCCGTCGAATCCGGTCGCCGTCAGGGTGAGGTCGTAGCGCTCCAGCTCGGCGATCGTGCCGAGGGCCGTGCGCGTGACGGGCTCGCCGTCGACGGAGCCGACGAGAGCGCCGGACAGCTGCGCGCCCGCAGGCACCTTGGCCGGGTCGACGACCATGGTCGCCGTGGCGGTGCCCCCTGCGGGAATGGTGAGCGACGTGGCGTCGATCGTCAGGGCATCGAACGCGATGCCCTCCGAAAGGGGGCCGGGCCCCTCGTCGCCGCCGCCGGGCGTGGTGTCGTTCAGCGTCGCGGTGAGCTCGAGGGTGATCTCGGCATCCGTGCGGTTGGTGTACGTGACGGAGCGCTCGACCGGAGTCGGCTCCTCGCCCCACATCAGCATGCCGAAGTCGCCGGAGCCGCCAGCGATCACGGGCGCATCCAGAGCCGCATCGATGTCGATGAGACCGGTGCCGCCCTGGTACGCGGTGTACTCGCCCTCGACGGCGGTGCTGGCGAGCGCGGCCTTGAGCTGTTCGTTGGTCATGTCCGGGTTCGCGCCGAGCAGGATCGCCGCGGCGCCCGCGACGTGCGGCGTCGCCATCGACGTGCCGCTCATCGCGACGTAGGAGCCCTCACCGCCGCTGTCGCCGGAGCGAGCAGCGGTGATGTCGCCGCCCGGACCCATGACATTCGGCTTCATCGCGCCGGAGCGAGAGAGCGGCCCCTGGCTGGTGAAGTACGACATGTCGCCCGACGGGTCATCGACCGATCCGATGGTGAACGCCTGCTCCGCAGAGCCGGGTGAGCCGATCGTCTCCGCGGCGCCCTGATTGCCGGCTGCCACGATGAACAGGGAGCGGGTCTCCTCGGAGATGCTGTTGAGCGCTTCGGCCATCAGGTCCTTGCCGTCCGAGGCTTCGGACGAGCCGAGGCTCATCGAGACGATCGGGGCGTTCTGCCCGGCCCACTCCATGGCGTCGATGATCCAGGAGTCCTGGCCGCTGCCGTCAGCGCCGAGGACCTTGCCGACGAGCAGGTTCGCGCCATCGGCGACACCGCGGTGCGTGCCGTCGGAGGCGGCGCCGGTGCCGGCGATCGTCGAGGCGACGTGCGTGCCGTGGCCATTGGGATCGGACGCGACCTCTTCGCCGGGAACGAAGCTCGTGGAGCTCGGGAGGACGCGGCCCTGGAGGTCGGGGTGGGTGTCGTCGTAGCCGGTGTCGAGCACGGCGACGGTGACGCCGGCGCCGGTGTAGCCCTGCGCCCACGCTTCGGGTGCATCGATGAGGCCGACGCTGCTGTCGAGCGTCGCGCGCACCTTGCCGTCGAGGTGGATGGCTTCGATGCCGCCCGCCAGCGTCGGAGCGGTGGAGAACGTCGACGCGCCGGAGGCGGTGAGAGCCATCCAGGCCGACGCCGAGTCCGCGTGGCCGAGGGTCGCGGCGGCGCCGCCGATGCTGGCAAGTTCGGTGTGAGCCTCGATGCCGGGGATCGGCGCCGAGAACGTGCCGACCTGGGCCTGCTCGACGATGATCGGGGTCGCGTCGACCGACGCGTCGTCGTAGCCGTACTCGACCAGCTTCGACACGTTGAACAGATCGCGGTCGAGGACGCCGGACGCGAGGTAGGCGAGCGCCTGATCGGGAACGACGTGGAGCTCGCCGCCGACCTCGTAGGTGCGCACTCCGGCGCCATCGACAGCGGTGTCGATGTCGACGGTGTGTGTGCCGTCGGAGAAGTCGGTGACCGTGACGCGGTCGCCCGTGATCAGGGTGACCTTGTGAGAACTGCCGGCGGCCGCGGGGGTGCTGGGGACACCGTTCGGGCTGGGGTCGGCAACCGCCGGCAGAGTCGTGAGGCCGATGCCTGCGATGCCGATCGCCAGACCGCTTGTGGCGGCGACGATGGGGCGCAGGCGACGGCCGGTGGGCTGGTGTCGTGACATGCGTGAGCCTCTCGGGGGTAGGGGATCCGCAGACGAGCCTCACACGGGGCATCGCCTAAAGTGGTGGCGGAGAAACGCCATGTCCACCATCCGCCAGGGTCGCCGGGTGACGATGGGTGGCATGGGAAAGGCGAACGTGCTCGACGCACTCGGACTGGATGAGGCGCATACCGCCGTCTATCGGTTCGTGCTGCAGCAGCCGTCGGCCTCGATCCCGGAGGTCGCGGCGGCGCTCAGCATGTCGCTGCCGCGCGTGCGTCCGATCGTCTCCGAGCTCGAGAGTCTGGGGCTGCTCGCGCGCCAGGCCGCGAGCAGCGACCGGTTCGTCGCCTCCCCGCCGACGATGGCACTGCGGCCGCTGCTGCTCGAGCGCGAACGCGGGCTCACTCGTGCGCACGAGGCGCTCGCCGATCTCAGCGACCTCTACCGCCGCTCGGCGGAGAAGCGCAGCATCGCCGATGTCGTCGATGTCGTCATCGGCGACGACGCCGTGCGTCAGCGCGTGGCGCAGCTGCAGGCGGCGAGCACCTCCCAGGTGCGGGTGCTCGTGCTGAACGAGATCGCGCTGCTGAGCGGCGAGGAGAACGTCGAGGAGGATCGCGCCCTCGCTCGAGGCGTGCGGTACCGGGTGATCGTCGAGAGCGCCGTGCTCGAGCGGCCCGGATTCCTGTCGGCCGCACGGGAGATGGCGCAGATCGGCGAAGAGGTCCGCGTGCTGCCCACGCTGCCCACGCGGATGTTCATCGCCGACGACCAGATGGCGCTGCTCCCCATGCACTCGCAGGGCGAGGAGGGCGGCTTCGGCGCCCTGCTGATCCACCCCAGCGGCCTGCTCGATCTGGTGATCTCGATCTTCGACGAGTACTGGCGCACGGCGACGCAGTTCCTGCCCGTCGCCGCAGCGCCGACGGCGGAGGACATCGATCGCGACCTGCTCCGCCTGCTCCTGCTGGGAGTGACGGATGCCGCGGCCGCCAGCCAGCTCGGCATCTCGCTGCGCACCGTCCAGCGTCGGGTGTCGGATCTCATGGAGGTCGCAGGCGTCACGACCCGCATGCAGCTGGGAGCCGAGGCTGTGCGGCGCGCCTGGGTGTGACCGCGGTCACCATCCGTTCGTGTTGAGCCACTCCCGGCGACGTCGCGCCTCGTCGGGCGTATCCGCCGGGTCCGCGGTATCGTGCTCCGCGATTCGGTCGTCGGCGTCGAGTGCGACGAACCGCAGGCACAACGGGCACAGCGCGCGGCCGTTCGGATACCCGTCCGGCAGCGGCAAGGCGGGGGAGCCGGAGCCGCCCGAGCCGGAGCACCGCGCCGCGTCGGCCGCGGCATCCGCCCACATCACGGCTCGGTGCCGATGAAGCCCCGGGTGGTCGAGATGACGGGTGCACCTCCGGCCGCCATTGCGGCTGCGGCAGAACCGCACGATGCCGTCGCTCATCGCTCTGGCTTCGGCACGAAGCGCGGCACCCATCGCACGAAGGCGGCGGCGCCGAGCAGGCTGACGAGACCGATCGCACCCGTCGCGACGGCGAGCGTCGAGACGGCGGCGATCGCTGAGACGAGGAGCGGCGCGACGGCGCCGCCGGCGTCGGTGAGAGTTCGCCACGACCCGAGGAACGGCGCGGGATCGCCCTTGGGCGCGACATCGGCGCCGAGCGTGAGCAGGATGCCGCTGGACAGGCCGTTGCCCACGCCCAGCACCGCCGCGAACAGCGCGAACCACATCGCCGCCTGGCCGGACTCGTGGGTGAACGACAGCGCGAGGAATCCGGCGCCCATCAGCAGCATGGCGGGCAGTGCCGCCCACAGGCGCCCGAAGCGGTCCATCACCTGGCCGCTCGCGTAGAACAGCGCGAAGTCGAGTGCGCCCGAGACGCCGACGACGATCGCGATGGTCTGGGCGTCGAGTCCGATCGACACGCCCCACAGCGGCAGCACGACCTGTCGTGCGGAACGGACGGCGGAGAGAGATGCCGCAGCCAGCCCGAGGCGTGCGAGGACGCGGCGGAATCGCCACATCGTCCGGAAGACGCCGATGCGTTCGGCGGTGGGGATCGACCCGGTGACCGCTTCGCCGGTGTCTTCGGTCAGCGGTGGGTCGGCTCGCGTCGCGGCGGTGCGGGCGAGCTCCGCTTCGGGATCGGGGCCGAGCAGCACGAGCAGCACGGTGGCTATGAGACAGGCCGCGAAGAACCACATGGTGGCGTGCTCGTCCCCGGTGAGGGCGAGGAGTCCCGCGGCCACGAAGGGTCCGATGAACATGCCGAGGCGGAAGGTCCCGCCCAGGAGCGACAGTGCCCGGGCCCGGAACGCCAGAGGCACCCGCGTCGTCATGAACGAGTGCCGGGCGAGCCCGAACGCCGCGGCGCAGAACCCGATGAGGAACACCGCGATCGCGAAGAGAGCGAGAGAGGGGGCGAACGCCATCGCGCCGACGGCGACGAGCGAGAGTGTGCCTGCGGCCGCCATGGTGAAGCGCTCGCCGATGCGGGCGACGGCCCATCCCGCGGGGATGTTGCCGCACAGCTGTCCGACGACCAGGGCGGACGAGACGAGCGCGGCCGTGGCGAGGTCGGCGCCGAGCTGCGCGGCGATCACGGGGATGAGCGGGATCACGGCCCCCTCGCCGACCGCGAAGAGCACGGTCGGCCCGTAGATCATGGGGCCGAACCGTGCGAGGACCTCTCGCGGCTGATCACTCACGGGCATCCACGTTAGTCTGGACAGTCATGCTCGACTTCGATCCCTCCGCCGACATCCAGGCCTTGCGCTCCACGTTCTCCGACATCAAGGCCGTGGTCGACGTCGACGCGCTCACCGCCGAGATCGCGCGGCTCAGCGAAGAGGCGGGCGCACCCGATCTGTGGGACGACGTTGACAAGGCGCAGAAGGTCACCAGCGCCCTGAGTCACCGTCAGTCCGAGCTCAAGCGCGTCACCGACGTCGAGAGCCGCCTCGACGACCTCGAGGTGCTCGTCGAACTCGCCAACGAGATGGACGACGAGGACTCGGCCGAAGAGGCCCGTCGCGAGATCGCCGAGCTCGAGGACATCGTCGGCCAGCTCGAGGTGCAGACGCTCCTCGACGGGGAGTACGACGACCGTTCGGCGGTCGTGACGATCCGGTCGGGCGCGGGCGGCGACGACGCCACCGACTTCGCCGAGATGCTGATGCGCATGTACCTGCGCTGGGCCGAGCGGCACAAGTACTCCGTCAAGGTGATGGACACCTCCTACGCCGAAGGTGCGGGCATCAAGTCCGCGACCTTCGAGATCGACGCCCCCTACGCCTACGGCACCCTCTCGGTCGAGGCCGGCACCCATCGCCTTGCCCGCATCAGCCCGTTCGGATCGGCCGACAAGCGCCAGACGAGCTTCGCCGCGGTCGAGGTCATCCCCGTCATGGAGGAGGCCGTCGAGGTCGACATCCCCGAGGGTGACATCCGCGTCGACGTTTTCCGGTCGTCGGGACCCGGCGGCCAGTCGGTCAACACGACCGACTCCGCCGTCCGCCTCACCCACCTCCCGACCGGGCTCGTCGTCTCGATGCAGAACGAGAAGTCGCAGATCCAGAACCGTGCTGCCGCGATGCGCGTGCTGCAGACGCGTCTGCTCCTGCTCCAGAAGGAGAAGGAAGCCGCGAAGAAGAAGGAGCTCGCCGGTGTCATCACCGCGAGCTGGGGCGACCAGATGCGCTCGTACTTCCTCTATGGCCAGCAGCTCGTGAAGGATCTCCGTACCGGGCACGAGGTCGGCAACCCGGCGATCGTGTTCGACGGCGACATCGACGGCTTCATCTCGGCCGGCATCCGCTGGCGCAAGCGTCCCACCGAGGACTGAGCGCCCGCGCGGATTGTCGATGGCGGTCGCTAGGGTCGGCGCATGAGCGATCTGCGACTGGTTGAGCTGTCCACGGAGAACCTTCCTGCGGTCATCGGGCTGCCGCCGGCGATCGGCGAGAAGGCCTACGTGGCACCCGTCCTGCACTCGATCGCCGAGGCGTATGTCACGCCGACGGCGTGGCCGCGGGTGATCCTCGACGGTGACGAGGTCGTCGGCTTCGTGATGGCGAACTGGGACGCCGAGAACGAGATCCCCGAGTTCCGCAGTGGCATCTGGCGACTCAATGTCGCCGACGAGGCGAAAGGGCGAGGTGTCGGACGCTTCGCCGTCCAGCAGGTCGCCGAAGAGGCGCGCCGCCGCGGCTTCGAGCAGATCACGGTGCTGTGGGAACCCGCTGCCGACGGCCCCGAGGGCTTCTACCTGGCGGTGGGCTTCGAGAAGGCCGGTGAGCTGTTCGGCGAGACCGTCGGCGTGATGCGGGTCTGAGTCCCGCGGGTCCGAGTCTCAGGCCCCCTCGAGGAATTCCTGGATCATCACGGGGGAGGCGTGGATGCACATGATGCGCAGCCGCCCGCTTCCGGTGTTCTTGAAGCCGTGCCACGTGTCGGCGGCCACCACGGCGGTGTCGCCCGCGTGTGCCACCACGGTGTCCTCGCCCATCCGGATGGTCGCTTCGCCCTCGATGACGAGCCACGTCTCGGTGTACGGATGCCGATGCAGATCCGGACCCATCCCGGGGTCGTTGTCGACATAGAAGAACGAGATGCCGGAGTCGTACTGCTCGCCTTCGAAGCGCATCGTGCGAGACGCGCCGACGAGGAGATCGGATGCCGGAATGGGGGACGCAGTCATTCCTCCATCCTCATCGTTCGGCCCCTCGTCGTCCATCGCCGCGTGCGTCAGAAGGGCGCCGGGGCGGTCTCGGCGGCGGCCCGGAAGACAGGTACGCGGCGTTCGGGGTGGACGGTGTAGTGGCGTCCGGAGGGCGAGGTCCAGTGCAGGGCGCCGCCGGACCCGTCGACCTGTTCGACCTGCCAGCCGCCGTGGTGCTTGATGGTGTGGTGCCCTTTGCAGAGGGGTGCGAGGTTGTCGAGGGCGGTGGGGCCGCCGTGTTCCCAGGCGATGGTGTGGTCGATCTCGCATCGTGCGGCGGGAATCCCGCATCCGGGTGCCATACATCGGTCGGCCCGCCATCGGGCCAGTCGTCGCAGTGCGGGTGGTGGCCGGTATTGGTCGCGTCCGACGGAGAGCACGACCCCGGTCTCGGGGTGGGTCAGGATACGGGTCCACCCGTCGGCGCCCCCGGCCAACTCCCGGGCTTTCGCGAGCGGGATCGGTCCGAGGCCCTCGACCACCGCCGGTGCGGCATCCGCGGCTTGGGACTCGTCGAGGAGGGTCAGCACCGGCACGGTGACGGCGACGGTGGCGCGGATGCCGCGGGCTTCGGGAGCCAGGTGGGCGGTGTCGCCGTCGATGAGCAGGTCGCCGAAGATGTCGGCGCGGACCTGGTCGAGCGTGCGGGTCTCGTCGGGATGGGCGCAGATCGCCTTCGCCTTCGCGGTGAGCCGGTTGTAAATGGCGTGCGCCTCGACCTCGGGACCCAGTGAGTGAATCCAGGCCATGCCGTCGCCGGCGGGTTCGACCACCACCCGCCGACCCTGCAGGGCTGCTTCGTGCCGCTCCGCCAGGGTCGCGGACTGTTCGAGTTCGACCAGCCGGCGCAGTGCCCGCCGGAACGACCCGACGGCAAGCTCTCCGGCCAGTTCCACGGCACGCGGCACGAGTCGCTTCCGCACGTCGGGCTCGGCGCTGTCGAGCAGATCGACGAGGATCTCGGCGTGCCGCTCGGTCATCCCGGCCCGGCCGAGCGAGTCCAGCGCGGCCGGGTAGCGGTGCACCAGCGCCTCCGCGAACCCCAGCAGGCTGGCCGCGGCATGCTCGGTGACCCGCAGCGCTGCCGCCAGTTCGAGCCGCACCGACCGATCGACAACGGACTCGATCGCGCCGCCGTACCGGGCCGCGTCGTCGAGCGCGTTGCGTCGCAGCGCCTCGACCCGCAGCACCCGCTGCGCCGCGAACACCGCCATCATGTCCGCGACCTCAGTCACCCGATCCACGTCGTCCGGCACCGGCGCTGCATCGACGCCGTCGACGTACCACCCCGCGTCGTCGACGGGCTCGGCATCCCACACGGCGCTCTCGTCCGCGGCGAACGAGTCGTCGTCGGAAGGGGTCATACTCAGACGTTAGAACATACCTCCGACATTCTGAGGCGGGCCCGCACATCGGTGCGTGCCGACCCCGGGTGTCGCGGTCACGGTGAGGAGTCGGCCGCATAGGCTCGTGGGGCCATGATCCGGTTCGAGAACGTCACGAAACGCTACAAGGGCACGGTGAAGCCTGCCCTCAACAATGTCGACTTCGAGGTGCTGCGCGGGGAGTTCGTGTTCCTCGTTGGCGCGTCCGGCTCGGGAAAGTCGTCGTGCCTCCGCATGATCCTGCGCGAGGAGACGCCCACCGACGGCCGGGTCGTCGTGCTGGGCCGCGATCTGCGGACGCTCACGAACCGCAAAGTCCCGTACTTCCGACGTCACGTCGGCGCGGTGTTCCAGGACTTCCGGCTGCTGCCGACCAAGACGGTCTTCCAGAACGTCGCCTTCACGCTCCAGGTCATCGGATCGTCGAAGGGCTTCATCCAGCAAACGGTCCCCGAGGTGCTCGCGCTCGTGGGTCTCGCGGGCAAGGAGAAGCGGTTCCCGCACGAGCTCTCGGGCGGTGAGCAGCAGCGCGTGGCGATCGCCCGCGCGCTGGTGAACCGTCCTCAGGTCCTGCTCGCCGATGAGCCGACCGGAAACCTCGATCCCGCCACCTCGGTGGACATCATGCAGCTGCTCGCGCGCATCAACGCGGGCGGGACGACCGTGGTCATGGCCACGCACGAGGCGGGCTTCGTCGACCAGATGCAGCGCCGGGTGATCGAGCTGCGCCACGGTGAGATGGTCCGCGACGAGCGCCACGGCGGCTACGGAGACACCTCGAGCCTGCCGAGCCTCGCGCCCGAGCAGGAGCGCGGCGCAGCCGCTGTGGCCGCACTAACCGCCGTGCTCGAGGTGCAGCGCGAGGCCGTCGCCGCAGCCCAGGCGGGCCTCGACCCCACACTCGCCAATGCGGAAGATCGAGCGGATGCCGCACCTGGCGCCCCGGAACCCTCGAGCGCCCCGAGCGCCGAGCCGGAGCCGGAGCCGCAGCCCGCCCCGACCCCCGCCGCTGAGCCGCCGGCCCCCGCACCACGCGCCGCCGACACCACGGGCTCGCAGGACACGGCGCCGGCCACGGCCGCGCCGCCAGACGAATCCGCAGCATCCGAGGACTCCGCGGCGGCTGAGAAGGCCGCGGCATCCGCGAAGAAGACGCCCCCGGCATCCCACACCCAGCCGATTCCGCTCATCGACCTCGCCGAGCTCGACGTCGCCGAGCTGGGACTGGCCGACCGTCTGGGGCTCGACGACAGCGAAGGCGACCGCGAAGTGGGGCCGACGTCATGAGGGCCGGACTCATCCTCTCCGAGGCGTTCACCGGACTGCGCCGCAACGCCTCGATGGTCATCTCCGTCGTGCTGGTGACGTTCGTCTCGCTGACCTTCGTCGGCGCCGCGATCCTCATGCAGATGCAGATCGGCACGATGAAGGACTTCTGGGTCGACAGGGCCCAGGTCGCGATCTACATGTGCACCGGCATCTCGCTCGCGCCGACCTGCACCGGCGGTGTCGCGACCGAGGAGCAGCTGGCCGCCGTGCAGGAGAAGCTCGAGGGTCCGGCGCTGTCGCCCCTCATCCGCGACGTGCGGTTCGAGGACCGGAACGAGGCGTACGAGAACGCGCTCGAGCTGTTCGGCGACGACTACGCGAGCGTCATCACGCCCGATCAGCTCAACGAGACCTTCTGGATCAACCTGGTCGACCAGGGGCAGTCGGACGTGATCTTCGAGGCCTTCTCGGGCACGGAGGGCGTCGAGGAGGTCAAGGACCAGCTGCAGTACCTCGAGCCGCTGTTCTCGGCGCTCACCGTCGCGACCTACATCGCCGTCGGCATCGCCGCCCTCATGCTCATCGCAGCGGTGCTGCTCATCGCGACCACGATCCGGCTGTCCGCCTATGCGCGAAGGCGCGAGCTCAGCATCATGCGCCTGGTCGGGGCATCCAATCGCTTCATCCAGACACCGTTCATCCTGGAGGGCGTGTTCGCCGCGCTGCTCGGCTCGATCCTGGCCAGCGCGGCAGTCCTCGCCGGCGTGCACTTCGGCGTGGACCAGTACCTGCGAGGCCGGGTCGAGTTCGTGACGACGTGGGTCGACATGGGCGATGCGTGGCTCGTGGTGCCGATCCTCGTGCTGATCGGCGTGCTCCTCGCGGGCCTGTCCGCGAGCTTCGCGATCCGGCGGTGGCTGCGCGCCTGACCCGGCAGGCTGGGTCGTTCGCGCGACTCGTGCGGGCTCGGATAGACTGACGGGCTGCCGTGCGCTCGCGCGGCGATCGAACAAGGAGTGGTCATGCCTCGCGAACGCGGTGAGAAGGTCGTCGCGACCAACCGTCGCGCGCGCCATGAGTACACGATCGAGAAGACCTACGAGGCGGGCCTGGTGCTCACCGGCACCGAGGTGAAGTCGCTGCGGCAGGGACGCGCGAACATCTCTGACGGCTACGCCTACATCTCCGGCGGTGAGGCGTTCCTCGACGCCGTCCACATCCCCGAGTACTCGCAGGGGCACTGGACCAATCACGCGTCCAAGCGCATCCGCAAGCTCCTGCTGCACAAGGACGAGATCGTGAAGCTCTCGCACGCGGTGTCGGCGGGCGGATACACGCTGGTGCCGCTCAAGCTCTACTTCAACGACGGTCGCGCCAAGGTCGAGATCGCCGTCGCCAAGGGCAAGCGCGAGTACGAGAAGCGCCAGACGATCCGCGAGCGCGAAGACAAGCGCGAGGCCGAGCGCGCGATGCGCGGCCGCAACCGCCTGGGGGAGTAGCCGAGCGGATGCCGCGACCCGGCGTCAGCTCGCGCGGAACCGTGCTTCCACCGCGGCCGTGATCACGATCTCCTCGGGCTGGAGCTGCACGGAGGGTCCGCCGCCGGTATCGCCGGCGAAGGATGCTTTCGCCATCAGCATGCGAGGCGCATGCTCAGGCGTGGGGGAGTCGTTGCGCGTGAGCAGCCCGAGGTCCGCGATCTCGACCGGGGTCACGGTGGACAGCCCGATGGCCGAGGCATAGGCGTTCGCGCGGGTCACAGCGACCCCGACGGCGCCGGCCGCGACATCCCGCTCCGTCGCCGTCCGGGTCTGGGGTGTGAGCTGCCAGTCGATCCAGCCCAGCTGTACGCCTTCCCGCTCGGCGACCTCTGCGGCCCAGGCCGACAGGACCGGGAAGTCCGTGAAGGTGGCCGAGAAGTCCACCGTGGCATAGTGCACCGGGGCCAGGCGACGGCCTTCGTGGTTGTACGGGCGGTCCGACCACACCGATACCCGCTGGCTCGTCCACTCGGCGATGGTCCCCGCGCTCTTGCGCGACTCCAGGTCGTCGCGCACGACGGCGCTGGAGGCGGCCATGCGCTCGACGGCGTCGCCGCGCTCGGAACTCTCGGCGCGGATGGTGAGGTGGGCCACGGCGCGCTCGGGCGCCAGACGTGCTTCGTGCTCGCCCCGGACCGTGATGACGACTTCGCTCATGGGCCGACTCTACGCGCCGATCAGCCCGCCTCGTCGGGTGCTTTCACGTAGCCGACCTCGTCCTTGTAGGCGGCCCAGCGGACATCCGTGTCAGTGAAGAGGTACGTCACTCCGTAACCTTCGGCATCGGCCCAGCCGTCGTCGCCCTTCTGCGCGAGATAAACCCCTTCCGGGGTCTCGATGCGAACGAAGCCCAGCGATTCGAGGTAGCTCTGGGCGGAGGCAGCGGCATCCGGTTCGATCGGAGCCCACGCGAGCGTCGCTACGCTGTCCGTACCCAAGTCCGGGTCCGCACCCCACGTGCAGGTGAAGCTTCCGACGGGCGCACCACCCGGAAATTCCGCGAACGGCCAACCGGATCCGTCAGGCCGGCTCCAGGACACCCAATCCATCCGCGCCGCCGCGGCATGCCACTCCGCCGTGGAGGTGTTCTCGCATGTCGCTGCGATCGGGGTGGCGGTCGGAGTCGGAGTCGGACTCGGGGTCAGCGTGGGGGTAGGGGACGCAGTCCGAGTAGCGCTCGGATCCGGCGAGGGAACAGGCTCGGGTGCGCATCCGGCGAGAGCGAAGATCAGCAGGGCAGCGACGGCCACGACGGCCGAGGTGCGAGGGGTCAAGCGGGCTCCTGAAGTTACGAGGGAGCTTCACTCTACGGTTCAGCACACCGCGGAATGGTCCGTGTCGCCGAGACGTTATAGACTGATGTGCTCGGATGCTTCGGCATCCGGTAATGGCAACTCAACAGCGTGACAGCGGCCCTTCGCACGAAGGCTCATGGGGATGATCGGTTTCGACATCGCCTGCGAATCTGCGAGAAGCGGGCCGAGGATGCAGGGTTATCTCGTAA
Source organism: Microbacterium sp. Root166 (assembly GCF_001427145.1). GTDB lineage: Bacteria > Actinomycetota > Actinomycetes > Actinomycetales > Microbacteriaceae > Microbacterium. Next base: position 745,083 of record NZ_LMGL01000002.1, on the reverse strand, counting down.
ACGATCTCTGCAAACCAATAAGTGCCGAAACCAAGCGCACTGAACTCGCCCTCGCTGCGTAAGCGAGCCTGAGTTCCGTCAGACCGTAGGTGTTCCCGCTACGGATCCTGGCGTCATCTAGGGGACTTGCTGCGTGACGGCGTCTGGACGTCACGCGGGACTCTTCCCAGGCTGGGCTTGTCGACTTAGGTGTCTGTGACAAAGGTCGGAGCCGAGTAGAACGTCTTCACAGACTGCGCCCGGAGAAGACGCAGTATCTCAGCGATGGACGGGGGTTCGATTCCCCCCATCTCCACCACCCGCTGTCACGGAACAGGGCCCCGAAAGCCGCGTAATCACGCGGGTTTTGGGGCCTTCGTTCGTTGTCGAGGAGTCAACCAAGAGTCTCATCGCCCACAAATCGCCCACAAACTTTTGAGGTATACATGTCGATAAGCGTGTCCGAAAGCCGCTAGTTGTCGGTTTCTAGTCCGAGCGAGCGAGCGAGCGCGAGTCGGTCGAAGAGCGAGGGCAGCGAGACGGAATGGCGATCAGCTCGCCCAGAGGCGGCCGACATCGGCGTTCAACCCGCCCTGATTCATCCGCTCGGCGACGTCGGCAAGGTCGTCGTCGAACAGATCGGCGTAGGTATCGAGTGTCATCGCCGCCGACTTGTGACCCAGCATCCGCTGCACGGCCTTCACGTTCGCTCCGGACGAGATCGCCAGGCTCGCCGCGGTGTGACGCAGGTCGTGCGGTGTCAGCCGCTCGATGTCGGCGAGATCGAGCGCGGTCGTGAACCACGAGTTCACGCCGTACTGCGTCTTGGCCCGGCGCAGGTGCTTGCCCTCAAGGTCCGTGAAGACGAGGTCGTCGGCCCGCTTGCCGCGGCAGAGTTGCTTGAGAGGATCTTCGAGGAAGGCGGGGAAGGGGACGAGCCGGCGCTCCCAATTCTTCGGAGTCCCGAGCACGATCTTGCCCTCGACTTCGACAGCGGCGCGCTGCACCTGGATCCGATGTCTGGGGAAGATGATGTCGCTGACGTGCATGCCGATCGCCTCGCTCCAGCGGAGCCCGCAGTAAGAGAGCAGCAGGATGAGGGTCTTGTGGGTGTCGTTGTTCGTCGACTCGGCAAGGCGGACCACCTCGGCGTGAGTCAGGTATCGCCGCGGCTTCTGCGACTGCTTCGGAGGCAGGTTCTGAGCTCCGCGGGCGACGTTGCGCGGGATGCGGCCATCGCGCACGGCGGTGTCCAGGATGCCCGCGAGCACGCCTAGCGCACGGTAGACGACACTCGCAGAACGCGGGTTGGCGCCGGCCTTCTCACTCTTCGTGCGCTTCGTCGTCGCCGTGCCCTCTGAGAGCTCGCGAATCCACTGCTCGACATGGGACGCACGGATATCCCCGATACGCACGTCGCCCCAGCGGGGGAGGACGTAGACCCGCCACGACGTCTTCAGCGAGCTGAACGACGATGCCTTGAGGGCGTGCTCCTTGTTGCGGAGCCACTCGACGCCGAGCGCGCCCACCGTGATGCGGGCCTCGCCGGGATCGGTGTAGGAGCCATTCGAACGCGAGACTTCGCTGTGCGCGAGGTAGAGCTCTGCGTCCTTCTTGGTGCGGAAGCCCTTCTTCTCGACCTGCTTCTGCTGGTCGTTGCGCCAGCGAACCCGGTAGCGCCGTCCAGCCTCAATCTCGTACGCCGTGATGCTTCCCATGGCTCACCTCGGGGCCAGGGTAGCCTCGAGGTGCGGTGTGCGTGCCGGTAATCTATCGACCCGGGTGTGTCTTGTGGATAACTGTGGCTAGTTGCAGTTTGTGGAGGCATCGGAGCCCCTGCTTGCGCGAGTGGCGCCCGATCGGCACTACCTTGAGCGGAGTCGTGACGGGCCTCTTGTCGGTCATCCGCGTGGCGCGCTGACCTGCCGGCAAGTCCATCGACGAGGCGCGGAACGCTCCTGCGCGATTGGCGCACACGTGCAGCATCGCTCAGCTGTCGCTGTCGTGGCTACCTGCTAAGCCCCCACTGAGAATCGCAGCGGATTGACGATCGGTGTTCTGGGCGGTTAGGTCGGCAGACTCGCATCATGCACGACCGGCGTGATTCGAAGTGCTGGTTCGAGCGATTGCGCCTGCTGGTGCAGCAGTTCGTTGAGGCCGTGCCGGTTGCGCATGGAGCGACGGGCGTTTGATTGCCGAGTCATCTGAGATGGGTCGAAGTCGACGACCAGGTAGATGCCGTGGGTCAGGCCACCACGCACCAAGTAGTCCGCCGCCAGTTGATCGAGGAGACTCGTTCGAACTGCGGAGTTCCAGATGCCCTTCACTTCGATCACCACCACGAACACGTCGCCGGAGTGTGGATCGCGGACCTCGACGCGAATGTCTTGGCGGTGCCCTACTCCGTGATCCGAGACGCGACGCACTTCCACCTCGCGATTAACGATGAAGCCGCCACGATCCAAGATGACCCTCAGCGCATGCGTGTACCAGTCGGACAAGCGGTTCTCGTCCTTCGGGCTCTTGTAGTTTGGTGCGATGTTCCACAGCGCGAACGACTGCGGTGTCTCATCAGTAAGCCAGTGTTGAATCGTGCCTAGCGCGTCAACTGTGGCGGCGAGTACGTCGTTGGCGCTCCGTGCGAGCACGGAGTTGCTAACGGCAAGGATGGTGGTGAACTCGCCTATGGACAGAGGCATCCAGCCATTGACGCGGTAGGACTCGCGCGCTGTCGCGACTGCGTATGCAAGGTCAAGCTCGGGGTGTTCGCGCGCCGCTTGGAGCAGAGCGGCCAGGCCCGCTTTACTTCCGCTGGATGCGACGCTGTCGAGTAGCGCCGCCCGCCAGTACGCGACATCCTCTCGCGGCGTGACCGAATGCACACCGGTGGGAATGTCATCCTCACTTGCCGGAAATAGTGCCGCGAGTCGAACGTAGAAGGCTACCCGGTCCTCTGGCGAAACTTCTCGAATGCGGTCACCGCCATATCGCTCATGCGAGCCGACCAGCAGCAGCACTGAGCGCACAAGCGTCGGTGCTCGGTCGCAGAACTCCAGGAGAACTTCGTACCCAAACGACGGGTTCGACGTGAGAAGACTACCTATGAGAGTCGCGAGCTCATGTTCATTGATCGACTTCCCGATGCGCCGCCGCATCCATTCGCGGCCATCGATGGGATCCACTTGCAGAAGTAGATCCGCAAGGGAGTCGCGGTGCCGCTCGCTTGCCAGGACCGCGGGGCGCAAAGCCGATAGAAGGTCCGAGTCGATGAGCGTGGTCAATGCGGGCAGCGCGGCTGCCGAGGAAGTACCGCGACCGACGCGGCCGAAGAACGCCCGGATAGAGCGACGAAGGTTTGGCCGGTTCTTCGCGGCGGACATCTCCAGGAGAGCGCGCCGAAAATCAGTGGTCGCCGAGTCGCGCGAAGTCGTCTGTGCTTCGAGGATCGCGATGTTCGCGATAGCCCAGACCGCGTCCTCAAGATCGTCGAGTCGGTGCGGCTCATGCTTGAGCAGTGTGTACAACGCCTGGTAGCAAGCCTGAATACCGAGGTGGAACCGGTCCTTCTTGAACTGCTTGGGAAATGGGCGATCGGGCGACGTGATCGCGACAAGGTAGGCGTGAGCCAGATCAAGGATGCACGTGCGATCGCTGTCGTCTAGAAGGTCCACGTTCTCGAGGTCAAGCAGGTCAGCCTCAAAGCTGAACTGATACCTTCGCGTCGCGAGGTCGAGACCCAGAAGACGAACCAGGTGCCAGAAACCCAGGGGTGCCGTGCGAACCCGCGTCGCCGCGTTCCGGAAGGCTGCGAGGTACTCGCTTACTGACAGGCTTCGGTCCGGGGGCCGGTCATTGAACCGTTGACCAAATTCCCAGTGCTCTCGCTGAGTTCTGGCGATGTCGGAGTCGAGGTCGACGGGATCGAACCGGTGTCGTAACCCGGCCCATAGTCGTCCGTGATTGTGGTGCCACGCCCACGCCATATCCGCATCGCTCGTCGCGTCGAGCAGTTGATCTATGAGAGCGGTCCACACGCGAAGCTCGTCCTCGCTGCCGCGCTCGGCGCTCTCGGCCAACCAGTCCAGGTCAGACCGTGTGATCAGCGGTTCACCATCGGCATCGCGCGCAGTGAGCAAGCCGTACCATGCGGGCAGATCTCCGTCGTAGACCGTGACGAGACGCTCGATAAGCGCGCGAAACTCCCGCGGTTGAATTGACGCGCGGGCGAATGGCAGCTTCGAGCGATCTCCGGACAGTCGTCGAGCGACGGCGCGTGCCAGGAGCGTGCGGACATCGTCTTCGAGTTCCGGGAGTGTGGCGAGCACCCTAATCGCGCTGTCCACGAGTCTTTGAAGGTCGTCGGGATCGAACTCGTCATGCTCCCACTCGTTCGTTTCCGACAGCCCGCCATCATCGGCCACTGAAGCGTCGACCACAGGCGAAGCACGGCGGATGACGGCGAGTGCGAGGTCTTCCGTCATCTCGTTTGCGAGCGTCGATAGGAAAACGAAGTACGAGCCGAAGAAGCTCTCGGGCGCACGAACGAGCCCTTCCGTCAACTCCTCCGCAGTGATGTATCTGGGCCAAAGCGCATCTAGGACCTTGCCCCGAAGTTCCGAATTTGAGTCGCCTTCAAAGAACTCGTCGGCCCCCCATCGAAGGGATCGGAGCACGCCTTCAATGTTGTGGGTAGACACGACATCCGCAGCGAGGACCCGTGTGTTGACACTGAGGTTTCGATCCTCCAATGTGCGCTGGAGATCTGCCTCGAGCCCCCCGCGGTACGAGTCACGCAAGATTCTCAGGGCCACCCGCTGCGTTGATTCGTCTTGGGTGAGGAATCGCGAAAAGTCCGATTCCATCTCGTCGTACTCCAGGCCGGAAAGATCATCCCGCCAAGAGATATCGCGGTCAAAATCGTCCGCGCGCTCGGTCAATCGGGCGACTAATCCTCGTGCGATCGTCGTGTCGTCCTGAGTGATCCGGTTCCGGACCAGTGTCAACGGGTCAGCATCCAAGAGCCATGCGAACGCATCCTGGTTCAGCGCCACCAGCCACGTTGCCACGTCGGCCATCTGAGGCGGAATTGTCTCGCCATCACCTACGAGCAGTACCGATCTAAGCTGCGCGTGAGAAAGCGATGCGCCAGCAAGCTGCTCGGCCGCGAGAAAGTCGCGGAGTCGACGATGGGCGAACTGTCGCTCGGTCGATCCAGAGTGCGCAAACACCGGAGTCCGAAGCGCGAGTTGCAGGTCATCATTGTTGACTTCCACTGTGACGCCGTCGACTGTCGTGGTCCCGACCAGCCGGTCTGTCTGTGTGCCGGCAGAACGTTGGCCCACCTCGTATAGAGCAAAGTCGCCAGCGTCGGTGAAGGTCGCGTAGCCGGCAAGTCTGGCCAGCGCCGCCCGTTGCCGAGCAGGCGACGCGTCTTCGGCCTGGCGCGGCGTGTAGTTCCCTATCGAGTCTGCCGCCATCATCAAGGACAGGGCCCTTTCGAATATCAACTGGCGCGATCCGGGAAGTCCGCCGTCAGCCGCATAGATGGTGAGCAAGAGGCTCAGAGTGTATGGAGTCGCAGCCAGCGATTCGAGTCGACGCCGCTCTACCTGACCCATGAAGTCGGCGCCGTCGATCCCGCGCTCTTCCGCGATGGTTTCGACATCGCTCCTCCTCAGCGGGAGCAGGACGTGGACAGCCTTGTCTTCTAACGACTCAAACAGCGCATCGAGTGCCCGGACCGATTCTGCCGTGCGACAGACAGCAATGACTCGCCAGCCCGCCGCGATAAGGGGTCTCAGCCGCTGCTCGAGGAAACGAACGAAGTGCCGGATGAGAAGGCGAGTTTCGTCCACGCTGTCCAGGAGCAAGATCGGGGCGACTGCCCCGACCGTCGCGGTGAGCCTGTCAAATGCGTTTGAAAGGGCTTGGTCCGATCCAAAATCGCGGAGGTCCACCAACTCGACGGCGGACGAAGAATTGACAAGCATCTCGCGAAGTTCTGATAGCGCTGTCGACTTCCCCGCACCCGGTTCACCAAGCACAAGGCTCGCGGTTCGACCCACGAGGCTGGACAGCGGGAGGAACGGCGTGCCTGTAGTCGCTTCCCCGCTAGGTGTGAAGTCGTCGGTTGCTACATAACCCCGTTGCGCTACGAATCGCTCCACTACTGCCACGCGCTCAACGTAAACCATGCGAGCAGTGCGAGCTCAGGGACCCGCGGAGATCGATGCCGTGCCTCCAGAGGCGAAAGCAATGCACGCAGGCATCAGTGGATGAGCTCGCCGGATCGACGGCATTGGGCACCATCTCGCTACACGTACCTGCAACGCACAAAAATACCTGGATAAGCGGCAAAACGCGTCGTACTCTGGCGCCATGCGAGGCGGGTTGGAGCGGTGGAAGGGGGGTGTTGATTCCCGAGGTGTCCGGAACGCGATCTCCTATGCGCTTGAGGGCACCTGCGACGCGCACCTCCATCACGGAAGCGGTGTGGACGCGCTCGACCGGTATGGCGCAGCATCCGATTCAAGCGTCGCTCGCTTCATCGTCTCCGATGGTGTCGTCACGAGCGACGAACTCACCGCCGGAGGTCTCCGCGTGTGGCTCACCGGCCATGACCCGGTCACGGGGGAGGAGCGGGGGCGCGCACGGCTGAGTCCCGACGCCGACCTCGTGCTCGACGGGACCATCAATCACCCGAAGTCGTACAGCGTCGCCGCGCTGCTCCACCCCGACCTCGCCGAAGAGTTCGAAGCACTGCAGGACCGCCTCCGGAGCCGGATCCTCCTCACGTGGCAGCGGGAGCTCAACGTCCGCCGCGGCCACAACGGCCTCATCCGCGAGGACATCACACGCCTCGAGGTCGTTGAGCTTCGGCACCGTCGGTCTCGCGCACTTGACCCGCACATCCATCGACATCTCTGGCTCAACGTGAAGGTGCTCGGCACCGATGGGAGGTGGTCGAATCTCGACTCGCGCGTCGCGATGAAGCTGCACACCGTCATCAACGCCGAGGGCGAACTCGCTGCGCGCACCGATCCGGAGTGGCTCGCGGCGCTGGCCCGTCACGGCTACACGATCAATACGGACGGCGAAATCGCCGAGCTGTCCGCTGCGGTGCGTCCGCTGTCTCGCCGATCTGCGCAGATCGAAGCGAACCGTGCACGCATAGTCGCCGAATGGTCGGCGGCGCACCACGGTGCCATCCCGAGCGCGGGGGTGATGAGTCAGATCGACCGGCGGGCGTGGGCGGTATCTCGCCCGAACAAGCCGAGCGATCTTGACGAGGACTCCTGGGAAGGGATGGTTCGTGACGAGATCGCCGCGATTAGTCCCGATCTCGTCAATGAACGCCCGGCGGTCGCGATCAGGTCTATCCGTCTCGAAGAGGTCGACGTCGACCTGCTCGCCGCGATGGCGGTCGTCGACGCCGACACCCGCTCCACCACCTCGGGCGGACGTTTCAGCGCCTTGGACCTGCGTGCCGGCGCCATCCGCGCGCTCTCGCGGTCCGGCGTGGTTCGCCAGCGCGACGAGTTGGTCGAGCTGATCGCAGCGATCGCGGGGCGAGCCTGCCGAGCGTGCGTGCGGCTGAGCGGTGATCCCGACGCGCCGGGGCACGTAAAGAACCTCATGGCTACGCAGACCATGAGGTCGAAGGTCGTCCTCTCCCAGCGGCTCGACCTCCTTGCCACACCGGGCCGGTCGCTGGTGGCAGACGAACTGCACCGCGTTGTCGGCGCGCTGGAGGGGTTCGACAACCTGGATGGCTCGCAGTTGGCCGCGGCATCCGCCATCGCCGGCACGCACGGACTCGTCACGGTCACCGGTCCCGCAGGTGCGGGCAAGACCACGATGCTGCGGATAGCGTTCGGCGCTCTCAAAGCTCAGCGTCGTCGACTGATCGTGGTCGCACCCACACGAAAGGCCGCGTCCGTAGCTGCTCGCGAGGTCGGCGCCCCGGCGACCAGCATCCACTCACTGCTCGCCGATCACGGGTACCGATGGGGCGCGGACGCTGCGGGAGCGCACTCGTGGCGACGACTCTCCGTCGGCGACGTCGACACAGACACCGGGGTCATCTACAAGGGCCCGATCGCGTACCCGTTGCGACCGCACGACCGGATCGTGGTCGATGAAGCCGGGATGCTCGATCTGCAGACCGCGAACGCACTCGCCGAGCTTGCCCAGGAGCAGGGTGTCGGGGTAGCGATGGTCGGTGACCCGCACCAGGCGCTCCCCGTCGGGCACGTCGGCGCCATGGCGGCCGCCGTTCGGCTCGCAGGGGCCGCCGTTGAACTCGACACGGTTCACCGCTTCCGGGATCCCGAGTATGGCGCTCTCACGCTCCGCATGCGAGACCCCGGCGACGTTCAGCACGCGTCCGCGGTGGCTGACGAGCTGGCGCGGCAAGGGCACATCGCCCGGGTGGACCACCTCGATGCCGCACGCGAACACATGGTCGACGCCTACTTCGCCTGGCACGCGCGCGGCAGACGCGTCGCCCTCGTCACTGCGGCGAACAGCGAGGCGAACTCGATCAACGATGCGATCCAGCATCAACGCGTAGACCGAGGCGAGCTTGATCCCACGCTTATGGCCGTCGGGATGGGGGAGCAGCGCATCCTCGTCGGAGACACCGTCCAGACCCGTCGAAACGATACACAGGCCGGTGTCGAGAATCGTGCGCTCTGGGTGGTGAACAGTATCTCCGAGCAGACGATCGTGCTCGTCTCCGTCTACGACAGTGGCGAGCTGCGGAAGGTCACCCGGGACTACGCGCTCGATCACCTGCAGCTCGCCTATGCGTCCACAGTTCACGGAATCCAGGGAGAAACGGTGGACGCTTCGCTTGTCGGACCCGACGTGGATGCTGCCGGCCTCTACGTCGGCCTCACCCGCGGCCGGCTACACAACGAGGCCGTCGTGGTCGCTTCGACCGACCGCAATGCGCAGGCGAAGGTCGCCGCCAGCATGCTCCGAGGGGGCACCGAACTCACGATGCAGGATGCCGTCCGCGCGGCGGACGCCGAACTGCGGCGTGCATCCCGAACGCGGCACGAGGCTACGATGGCCGGACCGTTCGTTGCGCCGGGCTCCGGCATCGGGATGTCGCGCTAGCCGGCGCGCAACGAGGGTCCGACGACGCGGCAGTTCGCCCCGACCGCGAAGATGATAGCGGTCAGCGACATCTCCGTTCCCGTGCGCTCGCTTTTTGCAGACTCCGCTCTCCGCTGCGCTCCGAGCTGCGCTTAGCAACCGCTCGCTCCGGGCGCTCCGCCGCCGATGACCGCTAGATCGCTGATTGTCGGAGCGGACGAGACTGGGCAAACCGTATGAGAGTGACCGGAGGGGCGTTTGATTGCCCATTCGCGCGGATGACGGCCCGACAAGGAACGCGACCGATGTCACCCCGCTGGAATCAAAAACTCATGTGCTCCAGCCACCGAACCGTGGCGTGCTAGGACGCGTTCAGATTCGCCAAGAACACGACGAGCACCCCCGCAAAGGGCAGTAGCGCAACCAGGATCGTGACAATCGGCAGCGCCTTCCGAGCGCCACGCACCAGATGCACGATCGACACCACGATCGCCGCGACAGCCATGATCAGCCCCAAGATGAAGACCACCTGGAAGACCGCCGACCCGGAACCGCTCCCGTCAAGCGCGGCTCTGATGCCGAATATGAAGCTCACGGGTACGGCAACCGCTGAGGCGATCGCGGCAACGAGGGCGGAAACCCCGCGGACGGGACGTGAGGCGGTGCGACTCCCGGTCATGCCGCCACCGTAGCGGAACGGTCGATGACCATGGACCGAGGTGATGAACGCAGACGTGTCACGCCGCTCATTGAGCGATGGACGAACGCACCTCATTGGTAGATAACGGTGCGACCAGGACCCAGGCTCGCATCACCGAGCCTGGCCGCACGTGCTGGGCTAGTTGCCCAGCTCGAGCCAGATGCGAATGATGTGCACGATGACGGTCAGGGTCTTTGCTCCGCAACGGAGCCAGTACCGGGCCGGGATCTTGCGCGAACGCTTCTTCTTGTTGTCTGCCATGTTCACCTACTTCCGGGGGTTGCTCAGTGCCCGGAAGAGGCCTCATCAGGCGAGAAACGAATTCGAGCCGCCGGCCGAATTTTCGTCTAGACTGTAGGTGACTAAACCGCTCAGTCTTTCTGATGCGACACCCTCACGGGTGGTTGAACGGCCCGCCTGCAAGCGGGCCGTTTTTCTTACCCCTCCATTTACCGGAGGGGGCAGAGGGGGTGTTTCTGGCCGCAAGGCCGGAAGAACCCCCACCTTCAGTTGTACAGATCACCCTGCGGCAACCCGCGCGTGTTCGCCAGGGGCATATCGGGCCGCGCGCTGCATCTTGTCGGGACGGAAGGCCGACCAGTGATCCTGACCCGTGTCGTCCCTAGGATCATGACCATGCGCCCCTTCGCGATCCTCGCTGCAGCTGCGCTCCTATTAACCGGATGTGCGGCCACCCCAGACGAACCCGAAGCGAGCCTCACGCCCGAAGCGAGCCTCACGCCTGACGCGCAGCCGACCGATGATCGATGCCTGACCGTCGACCAGTCCACCGCTGACAGCATGAGTCTTGGGCTCAACGTCTCCGGCGTAGAACTAGCCCGATGGTCAGCCGTCAAGTCCAACGACGACGAGAAGGTCTGGTTCGTGAGCGCGATCGCAACCGGCGGCGGCCTCGACGGCAAAGCCTTCACGTTCGCCACCAACGACGACCCGACCCAACCCGGCATCGAAGGGCTCACGCTCGCCGCTGACGGATTCACTAAAGAGTTCACCGACTGGCCGTACGGCCCCGACACCGAGTTCGGAGTCCAGCTTGTCGACGACGGCGGGCAAGAGCCGCGCGACTGCGCCGAGGCTGCCATCGATTGACCCGCCTCGTGTTCAGCGAGCGCGCGTCGAGACGCGACCTTCGATGCCGGGCGAGATGGCCGCGCGATGGACCGTCCTTCGGGCAGACTGAGGCTGTGCCTACGTGGAGACATATTCACCCACCGGTGACCCGGTTAGGGTACGACGGGATGCGAGTCGGCCTCGACTGCGGCTGCGAGTGGCGCAAGGGGGACATGGTCCGGTTCAGCGGCATGCAATGCACGCTCGATCGTTCACAGCATCCGCCTGAGAAGGACATCGCGTTTGCGATGAGTTTGCGTTGCAAGACTTGCACGGAGAACCCGGAACTGTTCGAGGGCTACGACCCTCGGCGTCGGAAGGCCGCTGAGGCGGCGTATCGCACCTCGCAACGGGCGAAGGCGAGCGGCGGCGACAACATCAAGATGATCCTCGGGCTGGTGGTTGCGATGATCGTCTCGTTTGCAGTCTTCTCGTCGTGCGGGAGCGGCGGATTCGGCTAGATCAACGCCGCACCGGCGTCAGGCGCGATAGCCACGCGACCAATCGAGTCGGCCCATGCACGAGACGAGCCCCGAATCCGGCAGTCCACCGAACTGCATTGCTGTGGTCCCGCTTCTCAGGCATCCGAAATCTCGGGTCTCTCCGTCATCGCTCCCTACGTTTCGAGACAACAGCCGTTCCGAAAGCAAGGGCGACTACCATCGCACCAACAACGATCCATGGACTACCTCCCCCGCTTCTCGGGCGGACGGGAGGCGCAGGGTCCGCGACTACGACCGGGATGGGCGGACGCACCGGACCTGCCGAACGTGCTTCTAGCGCCAAACCGGCCACTGCAGTCAGTAGGCCTATGCCAGCACCAGCCAAAATCGCGGATGTCCAGGCTAGACGCTCAACCTCGCGTGTGACCTGCGCGTCCTGTATCACGTGAAGGCCGCGCACGCGGAAGGCCGTGTCTGCGCCCGCGTCTTGCCCGCCTGTTGCTAGGGGTTGACTCCCCGAATCGCCGTCCTTTTTCACGGCTCCAGTCGATTGCGCGGTGTACACCCGCTCGACGTCGCTCAGACTCCACCCGCTCGGCAGTTCGAGCTTTTCGCTTACCGACACCGGCGCCTCGCCATCAGCGGTGAGGGCAATGCTGATCCCCGTTGGGGAAACGTACACGAGCCCCCGCGGCTGGCGCTCATACAACTCTCCGGTTCGCTGGCAAGCAACTCCGTATGTGCGCCCATCGATGTACGTAGACTCTGGCGCCGCCGAGCTTTCGTCGCGAGGTGCTGCTAGCCCGCTGACAACCGTCGTCCGGTCAGACAGTATCTGTTTGTCCCCGGGCGTACCCTCATTGGTCGCTCGCGGCCCAGGGCCACACAACCATGCTGGTCCCTCTATTCCCCCCGGTGAATGCGAGATTCCTACCTCAACGTCACTGGTCGGAGCGGGTTGAAAGCTCACGATCACGTTCTCCCAATCGGAGCGAAAGTCGTGACTAATGAATACGGTGACCTTCGCGCCAGTGTCGCTGACCAGATCGGCAGGATCAATCTGAAAAGAGAGCTTCTCTTCCGCGATGGACAGCGGGTCGCGTGGGGATGAGAGATAGTCGGCAGCCATTAACGCAGCGATGACGCACAACGCGGAACCCAAGATTGTAAGCGCGAGCGTCCACGTCGGCGAGGGACGCCGGCGGCGTTCTTCCATCCCACGACTGTACAGACGTTCTGCAGGCGCAGAACGGCAATCCGGGTCGAGGCGACGTCGAGACCGGACACCCCTCGTCTCAGTGCTTCGGACCCTCATGCGCGACCCGACGGCGGCACAGCAGTCCGGCCGGTCGTGTGCGACGGGACGGCAACCTGGCGGTCGATGCACTCGCTCGCACACGATCCGTCAGCGGTGATCAGCTTCAGGCGTCCGGACGGTACATTGCGAAATCGCCCACAACGCGAAGCGAGGGTCCAAGCTCCGCTTGCCTGTCCCGCACGAGTGCATCTCCATCCGCTATCCACCGCCGCCCAACTTCTGGGTCGGGCCACCGCACCTCGGTAGCCGGATTGAGGACACTCGCCCAAAACCGGTTCCGCTGTCGGAGGCGTAGTCGCAGCGCGGATGAGATCGGAATCGACTCACTGGGCCATGTCCCGGCGGCCCCACTCGGGTAACACCACTGCCGTGGGCGCTTGACGCTCCCCGCCCTGTGGCAGCCATGCGATGAGATTTGCCTCGCGTCTGGGCTCGTAAGTGGATCGCCTATGAACCGAACGAAATACCCCGTGTGAACGCAAGGATGGGGACGACCACGCCCGCGATCATGAAGAAGACCCCGCCGATCCGGTTCTTGATCAAGAGCGTGCTGCGCGCGGGTATCTCCGAAAGGCGGTTTGCGCTGCGGGACCGCGTCATCTGCTTGATGAACTTGTCCGTCGGGATCTCGGGGTGGAACGCAAAGAGGCTTCCGAGCGCAAGCGCCCCGATGCTCCAGACCGCCACGAACACATACTCCATCCGCACAGAGTAGGCGGTCAGCGGCCCCACCCTGGACACTCTCCACAGGGAGGAATGGCTTGCGCTGTTGAGGCTAGGCCCTTCATGTGCGCTGGGCGATCGCTCAAGGGGCGTCGAAGCTCGGTCACTCCAGGATGACGTCCGCGAAAGCGGCGACTTCTTCACGAAGACGGCCAGCGATCCGATCACGATCGCGAAACCACCGCGCGCGGTTCTCCTCTGCGTCCCCACCTTCAAAAGGGTCGCGGTGCTGCAACCAGAAGGCGTACCAGCCGGATAGATCCTCGGTGAGTTCCGCGGACAGTCCGTACATGTCGGGTGAGGTCGTATAGCCGACCTCCCAGGTCGGCGTGGAGTTCTCCCAGAGAGGCCAGGGGTGACCGTGGTCGGGGAAGAGTCGAATCACGCGGCGCTCTGGCGGGATCGGCTCCATGTGGAGAAACTACTGCCCGGGCTGCGTCCTCCGCGATCCGCCTGCAGGCGCAAGTAGATCTGAGTTGGCGACGGCTAGGGTTCGAGCATGGGTGGTACTCAGAGACGGTGGGCAGCTTCCGCACTATTGGTGATGACCCTCGCCGTGTCTGGATGCGCGCCGGCACGCGGGGTAAGTGTTCCCCTCGGCGCGGATGAACTTGCACCGTGCGAAGGGGCGTCTATCAACGTCGAGGATCTTGAGGCGGCGGGCGAGCCCGGGTGCAATCTCGCCGGGTCGTCGTTGACCTTTCCCGATGGCGTTGCACGTCTTGCGATTCCGCAAGTCGGCTCCGTGTTCTCTCACCAAGATTCCCGACTGGGGAACCGAGAAATTCTGATCGTCAATTGGGGCGTACCCGGGGTAGCTGCCGCCATTGTTGAGGGCGATCAGCTCCTAGAGCTCTGGGCCAGCGGGTCGGCCGCCCTTGACCTGCACCGTCAGCAACTTCGTCTCGAAGGTATCGACGCAGACTGAGCGGGCTGCGGCGTACCAATCAGCGATCCGCCATCGTGCAGGAGTGAGATCGCCTAGGGTCGCGGGTCAGGCTCTGCACACACCCGAGAGCTTGCTTGCCAGTCGCTGGCTTGTGTGATGCCTGGCGTCGGTTGAGGCAACTCACCGATTGCGGGCCAGTGTCGTTCGAAGTCTGCCTGCGCGATCAAGGGAGTTGCCGGTTCTCCGGACTGAACGATGCAAGCTCTGTAGTCGACCAGGCCGGCGTGGAGCCGGGACAGTTCCGACTCTGAGAGCGGAGCGACGGCAGTAGCGACACCGGTGATGGGGAACCAGACGGCGCAAACATATGCCTCGAGGCGCGCGTTCAGATCATTAGAAGTGCGCTCGGTGATACCGAATCCGGTCGGGTCGAACCCACCGGCCCTGGCATTTGCAAGGCAGGCGGCGCGGTCATACGGAAACTCACCCGCCTGGTATCGGTGCAGCTCGTTCGCCGTGGGCCGCTGCGCGTCCGGGAACTGGAGTGCGATCGCTTGCCAGCGATCATCAAGAGCCTCATCCGGCTCGATCAGCACGCGGGTCGCGGTTGCTGCAGACGATGCCACCGGCACCGGCCGTGCCTGCCCCGAGGTGAATGCAATGACAATCACCCCAATCACGATCGCGATTGTTCCGATCACCGCGATAGCGAGGAGCGCAGGTCGCCGCAGGGCGCTCCTAGTCATGGATGTCTCCTGCGCTTACTCTGTGGATGTGCGGGCCGGGTACCGCCTGAGGAAGAACCTCGTTGCCCATGGTCGTCATTCGCTCGGCGACTCGTCTTCCGGCGAGATGCTGCGGAGATTGAATGCGGCGAGCATGAGGCCGAAACCTATGAGCACCATCACTGCGCCGCCAATCACCCATGCGATCGGCGCCCCCAGCATCTCAAAGAAGGCGGGGCCGAAGTTGATGGCTACGGGCGACAACAGACCGGCCATAAGAAGTGCGCCGGCACCTTGGGCGGCGATCACCGCACCGACCGCTAGCAGTGCTAGCCCGCCAAGAATCAGCATCACTTTGAGTGCGGTCTTGGGCGCAGTCGCCACGTTCACTTCCGTTCCAAAGCTGTTCTAAACCAGCGGTTGTTGACGTAGATCTCAGTGCTGCAACTCTCCGACGATGCCCCGGCAGATGCCGTTGGCTGTAGCAAGAGCTTGGTCGATGATCACACCGTTCTCGGTGACGGGGATGATGTTTGGGTTGTCGGGGATGACGTACTGGTCGGCACGGGTCGCATAGTCCTTCGACGCCACCGGGTCGTTCGTTTCGAAGTACGCGTGCCAAGCGGCATCGACGAGGATGCAACGGTAGACACCGCTGGCGTTGTCCGCCTCACCGAGCTGGCCCGCGCCACGGGCGCCGATATGCGGGAGGTTGGTCCAGGCCGGCCAGGAGTAGCCAGGAGGCAGCGGTTGGGGCCAGGTAGCGATTGCCGCCTCATACTCGACCTGGTGCTCGCTGACATGAGCCTGTGCCGTCGACGAGGCTGCAGGGGTCGGGGAGGCTGATGCGGAGGGCGATTCGTTTGGTTCCAGGGTTGGGGAGGCTGATACAGAGGGTGTCTCGCGGGGCTCGGAGCTCGAGGTGCACCCCGCGCCTGCGGCACCGAGCGTGAGGATGACCGCCGTAGTTGCGGCGAGCCTCGCTCTGCGGCGCGTCATGACGTGCGGAGGATGCAACGGCTCATCCTTCTCTCAGTGTCAAGTACGCCGGCGATGGAGCGCCGAGGAGGCGTCGCTCAAATCTAGTCATCCGACCCCTCGCCTCGATGTCCCCCCTTCGGCGGACGCAGGCCGACGTCATGTGGGCTGTGACGATCGCCGACAGTGGGTGTCTCGCGTGTCGGATGCACTCTTCTCGGGAGCGCAAAATTCGGCATATGCCCCAAATGAATAGCGCGGTCGCTGCCAGCGCGCCGACTATGACCAGCCCATTCCACATGACAAGACCGCTCATGGCCTGAGACTCCCATACTCGACTGCGGTGGTCGCGGGGCGCGGTTCACTACCCGCTTGTGGAGCAGGGGCGACCTGTCCCTGCGCTAGTTGCTTCTCTAGGCTGCGTAGCGTGCGTGCGTGTCGTGAACGGGCAGAGGACTCGTTCATCCCGAGGACGCGAGCGGCCTCGGCGATGCTGAACCCGTCCCAATGGACCAGCAGGACGAGCTCTCGCGAGCGTGGGTCGAGCGTGACCAACGCTTGCCGGAGGGCGTCGGAAGCCATCCGCGCTTCTGCGACTGTGTCGGCCGCGTTTTTCTGGGGCCTGGAGCGGAGGTATTGACGCATTCCATCGGCTAGCGCGAGTTGTTTGGCGGTTTGCCGGTAGTGCTCTCGCAGGACGTTGCGGGCCACGCCGAAGCACCACATCCGCGCGTCTTGGTCTGTCGTGGGGAGTCGGTTTCCGTTCTCCCAGATCGCCAGCAAGGCGCGGCCGAGGAGGTCGGCTGCGTCTTCCGGCTGGTCAACGCGGCGGCGCAAGTAGCGCAGGAGCGCATCGGCGTTATCTGCGATGACTACCTCGACCCAATCGCGAAGTTCGGGGGTGAGCTGACCCTTAGGCATCAGTGGAGCTGCCCTGTAGTGCAATCGGTGGTGCTGTTGTCCAGCGCTCCGGAAACTGCGGGGTCGGCGTTTCTCAGTTCGTCGGGGATCTCGTCCTCAATCATGTGAGAGATTGCAATGTTGAGGGACATCACGTCACGATTTTGCTGCGTGTCCCACTGCAACCCACCGTCGCGCCCGGGAACGAACGGGTTGGCGATCGCGTATTCGTACGCCGCTTGACCGATCCCGGTCCAATCGTGATCCTTCACGAACGCGGCCAGCTGCTTGTCGAGCGCGCTCCGGTCGGCAGGATTGCCGAAGTAGATCCCGTATCGGCAACTAACGTCTGCCCCGGTGTCGGTCGTGTAAACGATCGGGATTACGGCGTCGGGATCCACCCGCATGCCATCGATACCCATGGTCAACGGCAGCCCGGCAGCGGTGAGCGCCACAACGCTTGCGATCCCAAGGGGGATGATCGCCCGCCGTCGCTTCCACCACGGAGCCATCACGGCCGGCTCGGTCGTCGCGGCGGTTCGAACATCATCGGCCATGCTGCGGACGAGACCGCGAAGTCGCGCATCCTCAACGCCGGACACCGGGTCGGCGGCGGCAAGCAGGGACTGAATGGGTTCGGTCATCATGTGCTCCTCATCCTGGGTGCTCACATAGACATGACAGGAACCGCCAAACCGTCTCACCCCATTTCAGCAGGAAGCGTGCGCCACCTCTCCGCCGGTGCGCGAGAGCCGGTCGTCAGAGGGCGCTCCGGACCGAGGGCACCGCTGCGGCGTGTCCACGCACGCGAGCGGCGGCCACCTTCTGATCCGTGCTGCGGGCTGAGCCCGGAACCCCCAACGCCACGGAGGTGTCTCGCACAGGTGGAGGCGTGCATTGCCGAGTTCGTCTTGCTGGCCTCGCTCGCGTGAGGCGATAGCGTGACGCTGTGGATCCAGTTGCTGTAGCAGTGCAGGGCTTCATCACGGTCGCGGCGGTTGCTGTCGGCGCGTTTGGCACTTACCTGGCGACCAAGGGTGTCGAACGATCCCGCTGGGAGCGAGAACAGTCAACTCGGTGGCACGACCAAAGAATCGTCGCGTACACCGAGTACTCCGCGAGCGTGAAAAAGGTCATTACGCGGTCACGAAGCATCCTCGGCGAGCTCGGGCTGAATCCAACCCTCGTCCGACTGACACGAGCAACCGGTATCCCGTTGCTGGAGTTGGACGAGATTGACCGCACGCAGAAGTTCGAGTCAGTCATGCTCTTAGGCGGTCCCGAAGTCATCGCGGCGGCGCGTGCCTGGCATGGAATCTCCTGGCAGTACTACCACTGGGCTGTTGGCAACGCGCCAGCGACTGAGCAGGAGATCGAAAGGGAGTATGTGGCCGCTGAGGAAGCTCGTAACAAGTTCTATGAGGCCGCGCGACGCGAACTAGGCCTCCCATTACATTTGGCCGAGTGATACGGCAGCTACTGAGCCGTCGGCGACTGTCGCGACCCGACCGCGGCGCGCTCGCTGGGTTCCGCTGCCCAGGCGTGCGCGAGAGACGGTCGCTCAGCGAGCCGCCTCCGAGCGTGCGGCATGCCCCTTACGGTGAGAACTATGCTGCTTGATCCGACGGACCCGAACTACTGGATTGTCCTTGTTGCGAGCGGCCTGCTCGGGCTCATCGTGACCCTCCTGCTGATCTATCTCGTGATCCGTTTGGGGATCACTCACGGAATGCTCTCCTACACGCGGCAGCTCGAGGAAGAACGTCGTCCGGCCCAGCGCTACCGCGACTGACTCATCGACGATCGATACCGGTTGGACTCAGAGCGCTTGAGTCGGTCCTCTATTGGGTCATCTGAAGTCCGCGCCGTCGAGGGCCGTGACAGCGAATGGCTTGCGCGAATAGGGTGCCCGCTGCGATGCATCAGAGAGGTTGCCTATCCGGGCTGCGATTGGGGGAGGAGCTCACCGAGCCAAGGGGGTCGTGCGAACCCACACTGGCCGCTGTGGCTAGTGCCGTGGGGGAGTCAACCGCTCGACCCCTAGTTAGGGATCGACTCCGAAGACCCTGAGCAGGGCGGCCCTCGGGATCATCCTCCTCGGTCCGAGCTGGACGGTCGGGATTGTCCCGCTTTCGATGCCGAGCTTGATTGTGCGATAGTCCACGCCGACGAGCTGTGCAGCATCCTTCATCGTCAACGCGAGCGACCGTGGCGACTTGTTCACCGGTCCATCTCCTTTGCCTGCGCAATACGTGACAGCACTTGCGCACACGGTACTCCTATTCCGAGCAATGCGCGACATGAATTCCTCACGACATAGATTGCCCCCTGCTGTGACTCATGACAGACTCGCCGATATGAGCGAGCTTGCCCTCGAGTCGGTCGCCCCGAGCCGAGTCGACGTGGGTGACGGGATCAGCATCGCCACGGCTTGGGATGCGGTCGTCACGGGGGAGCCCGGCATCCCCGGCGCCGTCAGAATCGCTGCAGAGTACGATCCGTTGCTGCGCCGAGCAGTGGCGGCTTCCGTGCGCCTCGACCGAAGCGGTGAAGGCGACGAGGTCACGGCACTCACGTTGCGGGAGGTGCGCGTGCAGTGGGCGGTTGCAACATCCGCGATGCGCGTGGTTTCGGTTTCGCGCGACGGGGGCGAGTCGAAGTCCTTCTCTGCCTACCTGGACGACGTGAGGGCGGCGGGCGGACGCACCACCGAAGAGGCCATTACCGAGGCGGTTGTCCTCTATCGGATCGCCGCCACCGTCAACCTGGCACCGCTCAAGTTCGTCGCCAACGAGCTCGAGGTCAGCGTGAGCACCGCGACCCGCCTGATGGCGAAGGCACGCCAGCAGGGTCTTGCCAACGACCTGATCACTCGAGAGACGTACAACCGAATGCAGGAGGAACAACAGCGCATGATGTCGCCGCACCAGGTCCCCGGCAGCGGGCCTGCGGGGCCATCGATCGGGCGCTGAATCGCCTCTTGAGGGCTGGCCTAGGTTGGCTGAGCGGCGTAGCCTTGTAGCTGTCGGCCGGCAGGTGAGCGCTGCCACGTCTCATGCGCACGGTGGCGAGCGCCAAGTCGATGTCGAGGTTAGCCTCCGTCGGATCGCCCACAAATCGCCCGCGTTTGCTCTGAATGTGGGCGATTTTCAATGCAGGTGCTTGTCGGCGCATGCGCCTGGGAGCCGCGTGATTCCGAGGTTTTCGCGGGTTGATGTCCCCCGATCCCATGCCTTCAGCGTCATTCGATTCCCCCCCATCTCCACCAACGCCGCTGTCGCGAAGAAAGGCCCGAGATCCGCGGAGTTCCGCGGATCCCGGGCCTTTTCTGTTCTCACCTGTAGAAGCCGCCGTAGTACGTGTCGAGACTGTCTCTGTAGGCCGGGTCGTCGTAGGTGGTGGACTCGTCCAACTCCGGAGAGTCCTTGATCTGGTCCTTCGTCAGGTCGACATAGACCGTCCGGTCATCGTCATCGACGCGCTGCACGGTGCCGGCGGGAAGGACGACCTTCCGGCCGAAGATCCACGGGCCGGTATCGACGACGATGCGGCTGGTGCCGACGTCGTCGCTGGCCTCGTCGATCTTGCCGATGTCACCGTCGGTGGCGTGCACGTGGTAGCCCACCATGCTGCCTGAATCGGGGCTCCTGCCGGCGGACTCGCGGTAGTTCCATGCGTCCCATGATGTGGACATGTCTGCTCCTCTTCCTCTCGGGTGTGGCGAGGATGGACACGCGGCCAGGGTGGTCGCTGCGGGGGCCACGCTATGCACGGGTCGCGATACCGGCGACCCCCTGGCGAAACCGAGCAGCTTCGTCTAGCACGTTCGGGTCGACGGATCCAGGGCGCTTCGCACTTCGCACCCGCCTCGTAGCGTGAACTCATGACCGATCCGACCGCACACGAGATGACCGACGAAGACAAGCGCCGCGACCAGCTGCTGCGCGCCGAGGGCTCCACCGAGGCGGATGCGGCTCCGAGGATCACGGTCTCGGACGGCGACGGAGTCACCCGCATCGACATCGCCGACACGGCGGCGGTTCGCCCCGGCCCGGGGCCTGGCGTCGAAACCATCGACGACGCAGGGGAGTGATCCGATGGCCCGTAACGTGAGAGTGCTGAAATGCACGCCGGACGACGTCTTCGGCGTGCTCGGCGACGGCTGGCTGTACCCGTCCTGGGTGGTGGGAGCCTCGCGCATGCGCGAGGTCGACGACAGCTGGCCCCTCGCAGGCTCGGAGCTGCACCACTCGTTCGGCGTCTGGCCCGCGCTCATCAACGACAAGACCGTGGTCGAGGAGTGCATCCCGCCGCGACACATCGTGATGCGCGCCCGCGGTTGGCCGATCGGCGAGGCACGCGTCACGATCGACGTGAAGCCTCGCGGCGAAGGCTGCGTCGTGCGGCTGCAGGAGGAGGCCATCGCCGGGCCCGGGCGCTGGCTGCCCGAACCGCTGATGGATGTCGCGCTGCACTGGCGCAATGACGAGACCCTGCACCGTTTGGCGTATCTTGCGGAGGGACGAGCGATTCGTCGCCTGGGCGCCACCAGCGCCGAGCAGGAGATGGCCGACAGCGGCGAAGAGGAGACGACGATCACGTGAGCCGCGATGCGCGCAGATCCGGGACCGATCTCGATGCAATCGTCGTCGGCGCCGGCCCGAACGGGCTGGCGGCGGCCGTCACCCTCGCACGCGCCGGACTGTCCGTTCGCGTGTACGAGCGGGCCGACCAGGCAGGGGGAGGCGCCGCGACCCGCGAGCTCACCCTTCCCGGGTTCGCGCACGACGTCTGCTCGGCCGTGCATCCGATGGCGTTCGAGTCGCGATTCTTCCGGGAGTTCGGACTGCGCGACCGGGTCGAGTTCATCACGCCCGAGCTCTCGTTCGCGCATCCCCTCGACGGCGGACGGGCGGGCCTCGCCTACCGGGACCTCGCGCGCACGCGCGACGCCCTGGGCGCCGACGGTCCGGAGTACGAGCAGCTTATGCGGCCACTCGTCGAGCACTCGACGGAGGTGGCCGACTTCACCGGCTCCTCGCTCCTGCGAGTTCCCGCCGATCCGGCCACGGCGGTGTCCTTCGGGCTCCGTGCTCTGGAGCAGGGGAGCCCCGCCTGGAACCGGCGATTCCGCGAAGACGCGGCTCCGGCGCTTCTTACCGGCGTCGCCGCGCACACGATCCTGCCGCAGCCCAGCATCGCCGCAGCCGGCGCCGGCCTCGCGCTGGGCGCTTACGCGCACTCCCGGGGCTGGCCCATCCCAGTCGGCGGCAGTCAGGCCATCGTCGACGCGATGGTCGACGACCTCCGCGCCCACGGCGGTGAACTGGTGCTCGATCACGAGGTCACCTCGCTCGCCGCCCTGCCGGCGGCGCGGGTGACCCTCCTCGACGTCACCCCGCGAGCCCTCCTGCGCCTCGCGGGCGAGACTGTTCCGGCACGCTATCGCCGCGCACTGGAGGGCTTCCGCTATGGCGGCGGCGTCGCGAAGGTCGACTTCGCGCTGAGCGGTCCCGTGCCGTGGACCAACCCCGAGGTGCACGCGGCCGGCACCGTCCACGTCGGCGGCACACGTGGCGAAATCGCGTATGCCGAGAACGCGGTCAATCGCGGACAGCTGCCCGAGCGGCCGTATGTGCTCGTCTCGCAGCCGTCGACCTTCGACGCGACGCGGGCCCCGGCGGGTCAGCATACGCTCTGGACGTATACGCACGTCCCCGCGGGCAGCACGGCGGACCGGCAGGAGGCCGTGATCGGGCAGATCGAGCGGTTCGCGCCGGGCTTCCGCGACACCATCCTGGCGACGAGCTCTCGCAACGCCGTCGAGGTCGAGCGGCACAATCCCAACTATCCCGGCGGCGACATCGCGGCCGGCGCACCCAGCCTGTTCCAGATCGTGCGGCGCCCCGTGCTCAGCCCCGACCCGTGGCGCACACCGATCCCCGGCGTGTACCTGGCGTCGGCGTCGGCATCCCCGGGGCCCGGCGTCCACGGGCTGGTCGGGTGGTTCGCCGCGCGCAGCGCCCTGCGTCATGACTTCGGCTCGCGGGCGATCCCCGACCTGTCGCCGCGGATCTGAGCTCGCTTTCGCCGAAGCCGGCCGAGATGTCAAGGGGCCGGTGCTCATCGTCCGGCGCTCGTAGCGTCGCACTCATGGACACCGAGAACCTCCGCAAGGACACGAGCTACAGCCCGGCGAGCGAGACCGAGACGCAGCACAAGCAGCGCGATCCGCTGCCCGACACCATCGATGACGACATCGATCCTGCCGACGTCAACGTCGCGCCCGGCACCGGAGGACCCGATGATGCGGGCGACGTCGACGTAGACCCCGGCGACGTGAACCTCCCCGGCCGGGACGCGGTGACGCACCCATGACGTCGGCGCGGGGGCCGGTGGTCGTCATCACCGGCGCTTCCAGCGGCATCGGGCGCGAGACGGCGCGCGTGTATGCCCGGCGCGGCGCCCGGCTCGTGCTCGCCTCGCGCAGTCGCCAGGCGCTGGAGACCGTCGCGGAGGAGTGCCGCGAGCTGGGAGCGATCGTCGAAGTGATCCCGACCGACGTCTCCGAAGAGGGAGCGGTCCGCGCCCTCGCGGCGGGCGCCGTCGCGGCGTACGGGCGCATCGATGTGTGGGTGGGGAACGCCGGGGTCTTCAGCTATGGGACGTTCGAGCAGACTCCGGCGCGGGTCTTCCGCCAGGTCGTCGAGACGAACCTGATGGGTCAGGTGCACGGCGCGCGCGCGGTGCTCCCGTACTTCCGGCGGCAGGGCAGCGGCGCGCTCGTACTCGTCGGGTCGCTGTACTCGCGGGTGACCTCGCCGGCGCTCGCCCCGTACATCACCGCCAAGTGGGGACTGCTGGGCTTCGCCGAGGTCCTCCGTGCCGAGCTGCGGGGAAGCGGCATCCGTGTGCGAGTCGTCCTTCCCTCCACGATCGACACCCCGATCTACCAGCACGCCGCGAACTTCACCGGCCGGAGCGTTCATCCGCTGCCGCCGGCGTCTTCGCCGCGACGTGTCGCCCGGGCCATCGAGCGGGCGCCGCATCGCGCGCGGTTCGCGACGTCGGTGGGGCAGCTGCAGCGCAGCGCCATTCCGCTGCATCGGTTCACGCCGCGCGCGTACGACGCGCTCACCCGGTTCACGAAGGACCACGTCGAGCTGCGCGGCCACGGCGCCGAACTCACCGATGGAACGGTGTTCGATCCGCCGGCTGACGCGGCCGCCGCTGCGGGAGGGTGGCGCCGGCCGGTACCGCGCTTCGCCGTGCTCGCTCTGCTGGCGGCGGTGGTGCTCAGCGCGCTGGCGCGCGTGCGAGGGTCAGCGGCTCACTGAAATCCCTCGGCCTGCGTGCGCTCGTCGGCCACGCGCACGCCGTAGTGGTACGCGAGCTTGCCGCCCAGCCAGCCTGAGACTCCCAGTGCGGCGAGACCGACGAGGCTGAGGACGAAGCCGATCACGCTCACATCGTCGTCGTCGGCGGACCACCGGACGAGCAGGTTCACGACGAACAGCACCGTGACGCCGAGATTGAGCGCCATGTGGAGTGTCGCGGTCTTCCGGGCCGCCGTGCCGCGCGCGAGCTGCGAGTAGTCGAGGAAGCCGAACACGGCGGCCACCAGTGCGCCGAGGATGCCGATCAGGATGAGCACGTTCGCCCCGACCAGGTAGGGTGTCGGGTCGTCGGCGACGAAGGCGATGATGTCGAACACGATGCTCGCGACCCAAGTGCCGATCGGAATGGTCACGAGGATCGGGTGGAACGGGTGTCCGTACGGTCCCGCGATGATCGAACGCGGCCGCTTGGCCCGGTCCTGCGCTGTGCGTCGTTCCATGGCGTCACTTCCTCTTCGTGGTCGAGGCGGACTCGGCATCCGTCTCATCGTCGTCGTCGTGCTGCTCGCGAAGGCGCCGGCCGGTCTCGATGTCTTCGCGCTCCTTCTCGGCCGCCTTGTCGCTCTTGCGGGTGTCGCGCGGCGGAAGCTGGATCTGCTCCTCGGCGGCGATCCCGGCCTGCAGTTGGCGGCCGCGTTCGAGCTCCGCGTCGAACTCGGCTCCGAACAGCAGCGCCAGGTTGGCGATCCACAGCCACAGCAGGAACACGATGACGCCGGCGAGCGAGCCGTACGTCCGGTCGTAGTTCGAGAAGTTCGCCACATAGAGCGCGAAGGCCGTGGTCGCCAGCGCGAGGATCACGATTGCCAGGACGGCGCCGATGCTGATCCAGCGGAACTTCGGCTGCTTCGCGTTGGGCGTCGCGTAGTAGAGGATCGCGAGGATCATCACCACGACGAGGGCGAGAACCGGCCACTTCACGATGTCCCAGACCGTCGTCACCGTCGTCCCGAGGCCGAGAGCTGCGCCGATGGCATCGGCCACCGGCCCGCTGACCACCAGCATGACCAGCGCCGCGGTGACGAGGAGCACGGTGATGACGGTGACGACCAGCTGCAGCGGCCGGAGCTTCCAGAAGGGGCGGCCCTCGTCGATCTCGTAGATGCGGTTCATCGCCCGCCCGAACGCGCCGACGTAGCCGGACGCCGACCAGATCGCCAGCACGATGCCGAAGACCAGGGCGAACCCCGCCGCCGGCGACTCGGCCAGCTGCTCGACCGGGCCGCGCAGCGCCTCGGCCGTGTCGCCTGGCGCGACCGACTCGACCACCCCGAGGACCGTGTCGACCGCGTCGTCGCCCTGGCCCAGCACGCCGAGCAGCGAGAAGACCGCGAGCAGGCCCGGAAACAGCGACAGCACGCCGTAGTACGTCAGGGCGGCGGCGAGATCGGTGCACTGATCGTCGTTGAACTCGCGGACCGTCTTGCCGAGCACGTACTTCCACGAGGGCTTCGTGATATCGCCGGGGGAATCGGGCTTGTCCGGGTGGTCGGGCTCCGGTGCGTGGCGCCGCCGGTCGGTCGTTTCGGTGGTCATCGTGCCTTCCCGGGATGCGTTCGTGCGCGGGGTTTGTGCACACCATCAAACGCCGCCGGGCGCAGATCGCCGTGGGGCTTGCCAACACACCGGATGCTGTGGCAAACGTCCCGGACCCTCCGGGCCGCTGATCTCTCAGCGTCGTGCGGTCAGCTCGCGGGCCACTCGATCAGCAGGAGACCCTGCTTGGTGTCGGCGAGCTTCACCCACCCGTCACCGAACAGGTAGGTCATGCCGTAGCCCTCGCTGTCGACCGCGATGGTCGTCTCCTTGGCTTCGGTGATGTAGACGCCCTCGGGGGACTCTTCACGCAGCCAGCCCTGGCTCACCAGGTCGGACTGAGCGTCGGCGGCCGCGTCGGCGGCGATCGGCGCCCACGCGAAGATCTGAAGGTGATCGCCCGCCGGCCCGCCGAAGTCCGCCCACCTGCAGTCGATGCCGCCGTCGAGCTCGGCCTCACCGAGGTAGAAGGGCTGCGCCTGCGAGGTCCAGCCGATGCTCTCGAAGTCGGCCACGATGTCTTCGCCGATGAGCGTCTCGCACGTGGGTTCGGCCGCGGCCGGTTCCGGTGTCGGGGTCGCCTCCGGCGGAGCGGTGGTGGGGGTGGGAGCGGAGCTCTCGGTGGGCTGGGCGGCGGGGGGCGCTGCGGCGGCGCAGCCTGTCGCGAGGGTCGCGGCGAGCAGCAGGACGACGGCTGCGCCGAGACGGTGACGTGGGGGGAACATCGTGCGGTCTCCGGGGGAGGGGATCGGTGGAGCGAGCGGTCAGGTCAGGAGGGGTGCAGCAGATCGAGGAACGGCCGGTGCAGCACGCCGTTGGTGGCGAGCGACGAACGTGCGGCGAGCGAGTCGTCGCCGTCGAACGAGGTGAAGCGTCCGCCGGCCTCGGTGATGATGGGCACCAGGGCGGCGATGTCGTATTCCTTGACGCCGAACTCGGCGACGAGCTCGAGGCGCCCCTCCGCGAGGAGCATGTACGGCCAGGCGTCGCCGTAGCCGCGGTCGCGCCACACCGCGCTCGTGAGGCGTTCCAGGGCGTCGAGCTGACCGGCATCCCGCCACTGGCCCATGCTCTGGAAGCTCACACTCGCTTCGGCGAGCGTGTCGATCGACGACACCGCCAGGCGCTTGTCGCCGGCCGGGGCGTTCGTCCACGCGCCGAGGCCGGAGGCGGCCCACCAGCGTCGACCGATCGCAGGCTGGCTGGCGACGCCTACGCGCGGGACGCCGTCGATCGCGAGCGCGATGAGGGTCGTCCACATCGGGATGCCCTTGAGGTAGTTCGCCGTGCCGTCGATCGGGTCGATGATCCACTGACGCTCGGAATCGCCCGTGACCCCGTACTCTTCGCCGAAGACGCCGTCGCCCGGGCGCTCGGCCTCGAGCACCGCGCGGATCGCCCGCTCCGTGGCGAGATCGGCCTCCGTCACGTGCGATGCGTCGGCCTTGGTGCTGATCTCGAGATCGGCGGCATCGAACCGGCTCATGGATGCCGCGTCCGCCGCATCCGCCAGTCGCAGCGCAAGCGCCAGATCGTCGCGGAGATCCCCCTCGAACGGCGCATCGAACGCGAGCGTGGAGGGGGAGGTCACGATCCAAAGGATATCCGGGCGAGGGCGGCCTCGATTTCCGGGAGACGCAATCGTGATGCTAATGTTGACCCTCGTTCGCCTCGTGCGAATCTCGCACCTCTAGCTCAATCGGCAGAGCAACTGACTCTTAATCAGTGGGTTCTGGGTTCAAGTCCCAGGGGGTGCACCACATCGAAACCCCCGGTCGGATGCCGGGGGTTTTGCGTTGGTCGGAGAAGCCGCTTGCAGGATTTCAGCAGGCTCGATTCGATATCGTGAGGGCTCGGCGCACACGCGCTGCGCAGCCCACGGATAATTCTCCGGTTCATCCGCGTAACGGAATCCGTCTGCGCGCGTCTCTCTGGGCACAGCGCCCGATCAGGGCCGCAGCGGCTCGAGCACGGAGAACGGCAATCATGCGGGAAGACGACGTCAGCGAGCGGGAGCCTCGCTCCGACACCGCCCTCGTGGACGCCGCTCGCGCCGGAGATCAGGACGCGTACGCCGAGCTCTGGAAGCGGCACTACCGCGCCGGCCTGAATGCCGCGGGAGCTGTGACCCGCACTTTCAGCGCCGAGGACCTCGTGCAGGAGTCATTCGCGTCGATCTACCAGGCGATCCGCGCAGGGAAGGGACCCACGCAGGGATTCCGGCCGTATCTGCTCACGACCATCCGCAACACGGCCGCCCAGTGGGGACGCGCGAAGCGCGAATCCGCCGACGACGAACTGGACTCGCTCGCCGACGAGGCTTCGACGCGGTCGAGCGACGACGCGTTCGACAAGACGATCACCGTCGGAGCGTTCCGCAGCCTGCCGACGCGGTGGCAGGAGGTGCTCTGGTACACCGAGGTCGAGCAGATGAAGCCCGCCGACGTGGCGCCGCTGCTCGGCATGAAGGCGGCTGCGGTGTCGCAGCTCGCGTTCCGCGCGCGCGAAGGCCTGCGCGAGGCGTGGATCCAGGCGCACCTGCGCGCGCTCGGCGATCACCCCGAGTGCGAGTGGACCGTGGGCCAGCTGGGCGCCTACGCCCGCGACAACGCCTCCAAGCGCGACCGTGAACGGGTGCGCAAGCACCTCGACGAGTGCACGCGCTGCGTCATCGTCGCCGAGGAGGCGGACCAGGTCTCGAACCGCATCGCGCTGGTGCTGCTGCCGCTCACGCTGGGCGTCGCCGGCGCCGGGGGATACCTGGCCAGCCTGCAGACCACCTCGTCGGCCGCTGTCGCGATGGCCGTGGGCGGTGGGCCCGGGGCGTTCGTACCGCTTCCCGAACCCGGAGCGGCAGCGGGTGCGGCCGCCGCGAGCGCTCATGCCGGCGCAGCAGGTGCCAGCGCCGTGGCCCTGAAGCTCGTCGGCATCGCAGCCGCAGCGGTCCTCGTGGTCGGGGGTACGGTTGCCGGCGTCGCCGCGTACACCCAGGCGCGTACGACTGCGGATGCCGCGGCCGCTGCCGCTGCGACGGCTGAACAGGCCGCCGCTGCCGAGCAGATCGCCGAGGATGACGCCGAAGCGCCTCCCGTGGCGGACGAGCCCGTGGTCGAGCCGGTGCCGGTCCCTGCACCCGTGATCGCTGAGCCGGTCCTGGAGCCCGCCGCCCCCGTGGCGGCGCCACCGGCCCCGCGGCAACCCGCCGCACCTGCTCCGGCGCCCGGCGACCCGGCGCCTCCCGTCGTGCCGCCGGTCGAGCCGCCTGTCGAACCTCCTGTCGTTCCGACCGTGGGGCCCGCGGTCTCTTACGGCGACCTCATCTGGGGGCTGGGCGAGCCGCTGATCGCCGACATCTACCTGCAGGGCATGGCCGAGCCGGAGATGGAATTGCGCCTGCTCATCGACGGCATCGAGCACCAGCGCATGACGACAGGTGCCGACGGCCTGTGGTTCTTCCACGAAGTCCTCCTGCTCGGAATCCTGCTCGCCCCGGAGACGGAGATCGCCGTCCAGTACCTGATCGAGGGCGAGCCGGGTCCGCAGACCTCCTACACCGTTGCGGAACTCGAGGCAGTCGTCGGCGGCGACCCCGAGCTCTGAACTCGCTCGCTTTAGAGCCGGCATCCGGCTCACGAGTTCCTGCGCCGTCGCTGCGACGCGTCGCGATTCGGTAACGACGGGCCGCGGCATCCGCTCTCGACTTGACCTGAGGCGACGCATTTCGTACATTCGCAATACCTGAATCACGTTTCAGGTATGCCCGTCCCGGGCACCAGAACCTTCCAATGGTGAAAGGCATGCACATGCGGGTTACGAAGAAGTTGCTCCTCGGGTCAGTGATCGCCACGGCCGCCATCGTCCTGGCCGCCTGCGCGCCCACCGCCCCGCCGACCGGCGACGCGACCGAAGACGGCGGCGGCCCCGCCGAGGTCACGGTCGGGATCGTCACGAGCGAGACGGGACCCCTTGCCGGCTACGGCAAGCAGTACCTCGACTCGTTCAAGGCGGGCCTCGACTACGCCACCGACGGAACCGGCGAGATCGACGGCACCACGATCACCGTGGAGTACAAGGACGACGCCGGTGACCCGGACAAGGCCGTCACGGTCGTGAAGGAGCTCATCGGCGCCGGAGTGAACATCATCGCGGGCACGGCTTCGTCTGGGGTCGCCCTCGCGGTCGCCGAGCAGGCCGAGCAGAACCAGGTGCTCTACATCTCGGGTCCCGCTGCCGCCGATGCGATCACGGGCATCAACGACTACACCTTCCGCTCGGGCCGCCAGAGCGCGCAGGACGTGGCCACGGCCGGAACCTTCCTCGACGACATCGACGGCAAGAACATCGCGGTGTTCGCGCAGGACAACGCGTTCGGGCAGGGCAACGTCGCCGCCGTCGACGCGATCCTCGGCGGACAGGGCGCGACGGTCACGCCGGTCCTCGTGGCTGAAGACGCGACGGAGTTCACGCCGTTCGCGCAGCAGGTTCTGGCGAGCGACCCCGACCTCGTCTTCGTCGCGTGGGCCGGAGCGACCTCCGGTGCGATGTGGCAGGCGCTGAGCCAGCAGGGTGTGCTCGACGAGATCCCCGTGGTCACCGGGCTCGGCGACTCGGCGACGTTCGGCGCGTACGGCGAGGCGTCCGAGAAGATCAACTTCCTGAACCACTACTTCCCGGGTGCGCCCGACAACGAGGTCAACGCCGCGATGGTCGAGGCCGTCGAAGCTGCCGGCGGCACGGCCGACCTCTTCAGCCCCGACGGCTTCAACGCGGCGATCATGATCGTCCACGCCATCCAGGAGGGCAAGGGCGATGTCGATGCGATGGTCTCGGCGCTCGAGGGCTTCGAGTTCGAGGGTCCGAAGGGCACGATGACGGTCCGCACGAGCGACCACGCGCTCATCCAGGAGATGTACCAGGCCAAGCTCGTCGCCGACGGCGGGGCCTTCGTGCCCGAGCTGGTCGACACGGTCTCGGCCGACGACGTCGCTCCCGCCGAATAGTCCGGGCGGCACTTCACGATGAGCACCCCTGTCCCGTCCGCTGCGGTCGCCCCTGCGGCGACCCCGCGCGGCTCGCACCTGAAGATCGAGGGCCTCGGCCTGCAGATCGGCGGCGCGACGATTCTGAAGGATGTCGAACTCGACGTCGCCGCGGGCTCGCTCGTGGGCGTCATCGGGCCGAACGGGGCCGGCAAGACCACGCTGTTCAACGCGGTCTCCGGTCTCCTGAAGCCCACGGCCGGGCGCGTGCTGCTCGACGGCGACGACATCACGACGGCGTCGGTGCCCGCGCGGGCTCGGGCGGGACTGGGGCGCACCTTCCAGACATCGAGTCTGTTCCCGCGCCTCACGGTGCTCGAGAACGTGCGCCTGGCCGCCCAGGTGTCGCTCGGCGGCTCGGCGTCGCTGCTGCGATTCCCCCGGCGATCGGATGCCGCGACCGAGCTCGCAATCGGCAAGCTCGAGGCCGTGGGACTCGGCCACAAGCGCGACTTCGCCGCGGGTGACATCTCGCACGGCGACAAGCGCAAGCTCGAGATCGCGGTGCTGCTCGCGACCGAGACCAGCATCGTCCTCCTCGACGAGCCGATGGCCGGTGTCGGGTCCGGCGACGTCGACGGACTCGTCGGCAACATCCGCGACCTGCATCGCGAGAAGGGCTGCACCGTGCTGATGGTGGAACACCACATCGACGTGCTGATGGGTCTGGTCGACAAGGTCGCCGTCATGTACTTCGGCTCGATCATCGCCTACGACACCCCGCAGAACGTCATGGCCGATCCGCTCGTGCAGAGCGCCTACCTGGGTACCGGTGCCTCATGACCGCCGCGCAGCCCATCCTCACCGTGCAGGGCCTGCGGTGCTCCATCGCCGGCCAGCAGGTGGTCGAGGACGTCACGTTCGAGATGCCGGCCACCGGCATCACAGCGGTGCTCGGCCGCAACGGCGTCGGCAAGACCTCGACGCTCCGCGGCATCCTGGGTCTCATCCAGCGCCGCGGCGAGGTCCGCCTCGACGGCGAGCGCATCGACGGCCTGCCGACGCACCGGATCGTCCAGCGGGGAGTCGGGTACGTGCCCGAGGACCGCGAGATCTTCTCGAAGCTCACGGTGGCTGAGAACCTGGCGCTGGCCGAGCGCCAGCGCGCTCCGCGCCGCGAGTTCGTCGCCGAGCTGTTCCCCGACCTGGTCGCCCGTCGCGATCAGCTCGCCGGAACGCTCTCCGGCGGCCAGCAGCAGATGGTCTCGGTGGCGCGCGCCCTCATCAACGACAACCGCCTGCTCCTCGTCGACGAGCCCACGAAGGGCCTTGCGCCGAAGATCGTGACCGAGGTGACCGAGGCGCTGCGAGTGGCGTCCGAGACGGTGCCGATCCTGCTCGTCGAGCAGAACCTCGAGGTCGTCCGGCGACTCGCCGACACCGCGGTCGTGATCGGCGGCGGTCGCGTGATCCACACCGGAAAGGCGCAGGAGATCCTGGACGACGAGGACCTCACCCGACGGCTGCTCGGCGTGCATGCGGAGGCGGCAGCGTGAGCACCCTCGTCCTCACCCTCATCACCGGCGTCGGCCTCGGCGCCCTCTACTTCCTGGTCGCGAGCGGGCTGAGCCTCATCTACGGGCTCATGCACGTGCTGAACTTCGCGCACGGCGCGTTCCTCACCCTCAGCGCGTTCATGGGCTGGATGGTCGCGCAGGCGCTCGGCACCGAGTCCTGGGGGTCGTTCCTCGTCTCCGTGCTGGTCGGCGCGGGCGTCGGCGCGATCTTCGCGACGCTCACCGAGCTCGTGCTGATCCGCCCGCTGTACGAGCGCCATATCGAGCAGGTCCTGGTGACCGTCGGCCTGTCCTTCGCCGCCGTCGCTCTGTTCGAGGGCATCTGGGGGACGGATCCGATCCACATCACGGGTCCGCCCTGGCTGCGGCAGACCACCGAGGTGCTCGGCGCCCGCATCCCCAACACCTACTGGGTGCTGATGATCGCCGCAGTCCTCGTGCTCAGCGCCCTCGTGCTCTTCCTCAAGAAGACGCGCTACGGCATGATCATCCGCGCCGGCGTCGAGAACCGCTCGATGGTGACGGCGCTGGGCATCGACGTCCGACGCTCGTTCACGCTGGTGTTCGCCATCGGCGGGGCCGCCGCCGGCATCGGGGGAGTGCTCGCAATGCACTACTCCACCTTCGTCTCGGCGCACCTGGGCGCCACGCTCCTGATCTTCGCGTTCATCGTCACCGTCGTCGGCGGGCTCGGGTCGCTGACCGGGGCGGCGGTGGCATCCGTCCTCGTCGCCGTGCTGCAGCAGTTCGCGAACTTCTACCTCGGCGGGACCGGCGACTTCATCGTCGTGATCCTCCTGGCCCTCGTGCTGCTGGTACGGCCCTCCGGACTCCTCGGGAGGAAGGCATGAACGCCGCCACGACCGCGATCCGCGGCATCCGTCCCTTCGTCCCGGTCATCGTGGGTGCGGCGCTCGTCGTGCTCATGGCGATGCTGCCACTGCTGAACCTGTCGCTTCCCGGCATCCTGCCCACTCCGACCTACATGCCGGGGACCCTCGCGCTGCTGTCGCTGTGCATGGTGTTCGCCGCGCTGGCGCTGTCGTACAACCTGCTGCTCGGCTCGGGCGGGATGCTGTCCTTCGGCCACGCGCTCTACTTCGGCGCGGGTGCCTACGGTCTCGGCATCGCGCTGGAGCACTTCGGCGTGCCGCTGTGGCCGGGCATCTTCGTCGCGCTCATCGGCGGGATGATCATCGCCCTCGTGACCGGCGCGGTGTCGATGCGCGTCTCGGGCATCCCGTTCGCCATGGTGACGCTCGCGTTCGCCCAGGCCGGCTCCGTGCTGGTGCGCCGCAACTCGCAGGTCACCGGCGGCGAGGAGGGACTGGGACTGAACACGGACCAGGTGCCGGACTTCCTGATCGGCGTGGTCAACACGCGCAACCTGTACTGGTTCACCCTCGCGGTCCTGGTCATCGTGTACCTCGTGACGCTGTGGGTCGACACCTCGCGGCTCGGGCACCTCGCCCGCGCGACGCGCGAGAACGAGCAGCGGGTGCGCGTGCTCGGCCTGCAGCCGTACGCCGTGAAGCTGGTGGTCTTCGTGATCGCCGCGGTGCTCGCCAGCCTCGCCGGTGTCGCGTACATGCTGCTGCAGTCGGGCACGGCTCCGCGCGCCGTCTCGGCCGATCTGACGATCACCATCCTCGTCATGGTCGTGCTCGGCGGGGTCGGCTTCCGGTGGGGCGCGATCGTCGGCGGCGTGCTCTACACGCTGCTGGACCAGCGGCTCACGGTCCTCGCGGGCTCGGATGCCGTCGCCGGCCTGCCCGACGTGCTCCGCGTCCCGCTGTCCGAGCCGCTGTTCATCCTCGGCGTCCTGTTCATCCTGGTCGTGATGTTCCTGCCCGGCGGCATCGCCGGCACCATAGACGCGGCAGCCCGTCGCCGACGCGGCGAGAAGGTGCGAGGATCGCTGCGCACCCTCGACGACGACGCCGCCGAGGCGGAGACGCCCGCGGAGGTGCGCGCATGAGCTGGGATGCCGAGCACGAGGACGGCGCGCACACGGTCGGGCGCTGGCTGACCGACCGGGCGGCGCGCTCGCCTCAGCGGACCGCGATCGACGACCGCGGCGTGCGGACGGACTACGCCACCCTCTCCTCTCGCGCGACCTCTCTCGCCGAGCGGCTGCGCCGCGGCGGCTACGGCCCCGGTGACCGCATCGCCACCGTGTCGGGCAACTCCGCCGACCACGTCGTCGCGTTCTTCGCGTGCGCCCTCGCCGGCATCGCGTTCGTCCCCCTCTCGTGGCGACTGACCCCGCGTGAGCTGGTCGGCCTGCTCGACCGCACGGACCTTGCGCTCGTGCTGGTCGAGGACGAGCATGCCGCCCTCGCCGGCGAGGCGCTGCGCGGTGCGGAGCGGATGCCTCCCGTCGCCGTCCTGGGGGCGACCGAGGTCGAGGCGAGTGTGCCCCTGTCGCGGACGACCCGGCCGCGGCGGCCCGTCCACGACGACGACCCCCTGCTGGTGATCTTCACGTCGGGAAGCGAGGCGGCACCCAAGGGCGTCGTGCTCACCCACGCCAACTGCTTCTGGAACAACCTCGCGCTCGCACAGGCGCTGCCTCTCGGCGCCGAGGACGTCGTGCTCGCGATGCTCCCGCAGTTCCACGTCGCCGCCTGGAACTGCCAGCCACTGCTGGCCTGGTGGGTCGGCGCGACCGTCGTGCTCGAGCGGTCGTTCCAGCCGGCGCGCGTGCTGCAACTCGTCGCCGAACGCGGCGTGACGGCGATGATGGGCGTCCCCACCCAGTACGGCATGCTCGCCGCCGACCGGGCGTGGGAGCAGACGGACGTATCGACGCTCCGGCTGGCCCTGGTCGGCGGCGCGACCATGCCCGCATGGCTGCAGGACGCGTGGACGCGCCGCGGCGTCGCGCTGACCCAGGGCTACGGGCTCACCGAGGCGGCACCCAACGTGCTGCACCTTCCGGCGGACGAGGCTCCGGCATCACCCGGGGCCGTCGGCCGCCCGTACCCGCACGTCTCGGTGCGGGTGGTCGATCCCGAGTCGCTGCTCGCGCTCGAGGGCGAGGCGACCGGAGAGCTCTGGGTCCGCGGGCCCAGCGTCTTCGCCGGATACCTCGACGACGATGAGGCCACAGCCCGCGCGATGAGCGGCGAGTGGCTCCGCACCGGCGACCTGGTCCACCGGGATGCGGCGGGGGTCGTGCGGATCGTCGACCGTATCAAGGACATCTTCATCTCGGGCGGCGAGAACGTGGCGCCGGCGGAGGTCGAGCTGGCGCTGGGCCTCCACCCGCTGATCGCGGAGGCGGCCGTCGTCGGCGCGCCGGACCCGGTGTGGGGCGAGCGCGGCGTCGCGTTCGTCGTGCCTGCCGCCGGAGCCGCGCTCTCGCCCGATGAGGTGCTCATGCACGCGCGCCGGAATCTCGCCGCGTTCAAGGTGCCGGTGCACGTCGAGATCGTCTCGGCCCTGCCCCGGTCGACCATCGACAAGCTCGCCCGGTCCCGGCTGCGCGAGCGCGCGGAGCGGCTGCTCGCCGCTCCTCGCACGAAGGGGCACGTCCCCGAGACGGAAGAGGTGGGGCCATGACGCTTCCTGGAGGACTCGTCGACGACGAACCCGAACTCGTGTCGCAGGCGACCGGCCGCCCACTCACCAAGCGCGGCGAGGCGACGCGGCTGCGGCTGCTCGAGGCGGCCGAGGTCGTCTTCGCCGAGCAGGGCTATCACGAGGCGTCCATCGTCAAGATCACCGAGCGTGCGGGCATCGGGCTGGGCACGTTCTACCTCTACTTCGACAGCAAGCAGTCGATCTTCGAGGCTCTGGTGATCGACCTCAACCGCCGCGTGCGTCACGCGATGTCGGAGGCGATGGCGGGCGCGGCGTCCCGCCTCGACGCGGAGCGGGCCGGCTTCGCCGGTTTCTTCCGGTTCACCGCCGCCCACCCCGCGCTGTACCGCGTCGTGCGCGAGGCGGAGTTCGTCTCGCCCGAGGTGCTGCGACTGCACTACACGCGCATCGTCGAGGGGTACGAGGCGGGTCTGCGCGCGGCACAGGATGCGGGCGACGTCGATCGGGCGCTCGATCCCGAGACGACCGCGTGGGCGCTCATGGGCATGGGCGAGCTGATCGGCATGCGCTTCCTGCTCTGGGAGCGCGACGCCGACGGCCGACCGCCCGAGCAGCTGGACCCTGTGGTGTTCGCCGGCATGACACGCATCATCGACAACGCCCTCGCACCACGGCCGGCGGCGCATCAGGAAGGACCGGAGTGATGACCGAGCACGACCTCGCGGGCAAGCGCGCGCTGATCACCGGCGGCGCGAGCGGCATCGGCCTCGCGTGCGCGCGGGAGTTCGCCGCTCGCGGAGCGCACGTGATCATCGCCGACCTCAATGCCGACGCGGCGGCCTCGGCCGCCGCCGAGGTCGGTGGCGAGCCGTGGGTCGTCGACCTCTCCGACACCGCTGCGCTCGAGGACCTCACCCTCGACGTCGACATCCTGGTCAACAACGCCGGCATCCAGCGCGTCAGCCCCATCCCGGAGTTCGACCCCGAGGCCTTCCGGCTGCTGCTGCGGCTGATGCTCGAGTCGCCGTTCCTCCTGATCCGCGCGGCTCTGCCCGGCATGTACGAGAAGGGCTGGGGACGGGTCATCAACATCTCCAGCGCCCACGGCCTCCGCGCCAGCGCCTTCAAGTCGGCGTACGTCGCCGCCAAGCACGGGCTCGAGGGGCTCTCGAAGGTGACCGCGCTCGAGGGCGCCCCGCACGGCGTGACGAGCAACTGCATCAACCCCGCCTATGTGCGGACACCCCTGGTGGAGAAGCAGATCGCCGATCAGGCGAAGGTGCACGGCATCCCCGAGAACGAGGTCGTCGAGAAGATCATGCTCACCGAGACCGCGGTCAAGCGCCTGGTCGAGGCCGACGAGGTGGCGTCGCTGGCAGGCTGGCTCGCCTCTGCCACGTCGGGCATGGTCACCGGCGCCTCGTACACGATGGACGGCGGATGGACGGCCCGATGACCTCCTCATCCACCCGCACCGGCCACACCTACCGCACCATCGCCGTTCCGGTCACCGGCGGCGATCTGCGGGTCGGCGTCTGGGACCCGGACCCCGCGACCGGGGACGCGCCGAGCGTGCTGCTCATCCACGGGGTGACGGCATCCCATCTCGCGTGGCCCTTCGTGGTCGATCGCCTGCCCGGCGTCCGCGTGATCGCGCCGGACCTTCGCGGCCGCGGAGGCAGCAACTCGCTGACCGGCCCAGCCGGCATGCGCGCGCACGCCGACGACCTCGCGGCGGCGCTGGATCACCTCGGCGTGGACCGGATCGTCGTCGTGGGTCACTCGATGGGCGCTTTCGTCGCGGTCGTGTTCGCTCACCTGCACCCCCGACGGGTGGATCGGCTCGTGCTCGTGGACGGCGGCCTTCCGCTCGACGTGCCGGCCGGCCTCGACACCGACACCCTCGTCGCGGGCATCCTCGGTCCGACCGCGGCCCGGCTGTCGATGCGGTTCGCGGACACGTCCGAGTACCTGGACTTCTGGCGGGCGCATCCCGCGTTCCGAGCGGACTGGACTCCCGAGCTCGAGCAGTACCTCGCGTACGACCTGGTCGACGACGGCGAGGGCGCGCGAAGGCCCGCGACGAGCTACGAGACGACGGCCGACGACACGATCGACATGAACAGCGGCACGGCGCTCTCGGACGCGCTCACCGGTCTGCGCCATCCCACGCGCATGATCACGGCGCCGCGCGGCCTGCAGGACGAGGAGCCGGGCCTGTACGCCCCCGCCCACCTCGAGCGGATGCTCGCCGCGAACCCGA
Organism: Microbacterium sp. Root166; assembly: GCF_001427145.1. Classification (GTDB taxonomy): domain Bacteria; phylum Actinomycetota; class Actinomycetes; order Actinomycetales; family Microbacteriaceae; genus Microbacterium. Next base: position 706,897 of record NZ_LMGL01000002.1, on the reverse strand, counting down.
TCGTCCGCCACGAACGCCTGGACCGGTTCAACCACTACACGATCGTGATGTCGCCTGCGGGGGCGGATGCCGTGGCCGCCGTCGTGCGCGAGGAGCTGGCCGCCGCGGACTGAGGCCCGGCGCGGTCAGCGCGTCGCGGCGATGCGCGTGGTGAGCTGGTGGGCGTGAGCGAGCAGGGTGCGCCCGAGCTCGGGCAGGCGGTCGGGCCCGAAGCGGAACTGCACGCCGGTGAGGCTGAGTGCCCATTGCGGGTGGCCTTCCCGGGTGAACACGGCGGCCCCGAGGCCCCAGCTGCCTTCCACGATCAGTCCTGGGTTGACCGCGTAGCCGCGCTCATGAGTGTCGCGCAGCCGCGCGCGCAACCGCGTCTCGCCGTGCGAGGTGCCCCAGTCCTCGGCGAGCTCGGGGTGACGCTCCAGGTAGGCGTCCACATCGTGAGGCGGCAGGAACGCCAGGATGGCCAGGCCGGCAGACGCGACTCCGAGGGGGAACCGGACCCCCTCGGACAGCACGAACGACCGGATGGGGAAGCTGCCCTCCTCGCGCATCAGGCACACCGTCTCGTCGCCCCTTCGCACAGAGAGGAACGCGCTCTCCTCCGTCCGCACTGCCAGCGAGCGGACGATGTCCCTCGCGATCCCCGTGATGTCGTAGCGGGATGCCGCTACCGCCCCCATCAGGTACAGCTCGGGTCCCGGCATCCACCGTCCCGTGCCGTCGTCCTGATCGACAAGGCCCTCCTGGCGCAGCGCGGCGAGCAGGCGGTGAGCGGTCGGGCGGGTCAGCTCGGCCCGGCGCGCGAGCTCGGCCACGGGCATGCCCTCCATGCCGGCCGACGTCACCATGCGAAGCAGCTGAGCGGCGCGCGCCACGGACTGCGTACCGGGAACGGTACGTCGCTTGCTGGTCGGGTTGTCCACGATGTGGACACTATGCGCCTCGCAGTCCACATCGCAAGCGACGGCTCGCCGAACCGGGCGTGCGGACCGCAGGCTGGAGTCCTGAGAGCTCGAGGAGGAGCGCGTGATCGACAAGACGTGGAACTCGGCCGCCGAGGCGGTAGCCGACATCCCGGACGGCGCCTCGCTCGCCGTCGGCGGCTTCGGGCTGTCGGGCAATCCGATCGCGCTGATCGAGGCGCTGCTCGCCCAGGGGACGACTGACCTCAGCATCGTGAGCAACAACTGCGGCGTCGACGACTGGGGACTCGGCATCCTGCTCAATGCGAAGCGCATCCGCAAGATGACCTCGTCGTACGTCGGCGAGAACAAGGAGTTCGAGCGGCAGTTCCTCAGCGGCGAACTCGAGCTCGAACTCACGCCGCAGGGCACGCTCGCCGAGAAGCTGCGGGCCGGCGGGTCCGGCATCGCCGCCTTCTTCACCCAGACCGGCGTCGGCACGCAGGTCGCCGAGGGCGGGCTCCCTCGCAGGTACGACGGCGCGGGCGGAATCGCCGTGGCCTCACCGGTGAAGGACGTCCGCACCTTCGACATCTCCGGGCAGTCCCGCGAGTACGTGCTGGAGGAGGCGATCGTCACCGACTACGCCCTCGTGCATGCGCTCAAGGGCGATCGTCACGGCAACCTGATCTTCAACAAGTCGGCCCGCAACTTCAATCCGCTCGCGGCCATGGCGGGCCGCGTCTGCATCGCCCAGGTGGAGGAGCTCGTCGAACCGGGCGAGCTGGATCCCGACTGCGTGCATCTGCCGGGCATCTACGTGCACCGGGTCATCGAGGTCGGATCCGCCATCGAGAAGCGCATCGAGCGTCGCACGATCACGGAAGGCGTGAACTGACATGGCTCTCACCCGCAACGAGATGGCCGCGCGCGCGGCGCGCGAGCTGACCGACGGCGCGTACGTCAACCTCGGCATCGGACTGCCGACGCTCGTGCCGAACTACGTGCCCCAAGGCGTCACGGTGGTGCTGCAGTCCGAGAACGGCATCCTCGGCGTCGGTCCCTATCCGACCGAGGAGCACGTCGACCCGGACCTGATCAACGCCGGCAAGGAGACCGTCACGACGCTGCCCGGCGCCGCCTTCTTCGACTCCGCGACCAGCTTCGGCATGATCCGCGGCGGAAAGATCGACGCCGCCATCCTCGGCGCGATGCAGGTCTCGCGCGGGGGAGACCTCGCGAACTGGATGATCCCCGGGAAGATGGTCAAGGGGCCCGGCGGTGCGATGGATCTCGTCCACGGCGCAGCCAAGGTCATCGTGCTCATGGAGCACGTCGCCCGCGACGGCTCGCCCAAGATCGTCGATGACTGCTCGCTGCCGTTGACCGGACGCGGCGTCGTCGACCGCATCATCACCGACCTCGCCGTCATCGATGTGACCGATGATGGACTCGTCCTCGTCGAGCTGGCCCCCGGGGTCACCGTCGACGAGGTCATCGCCGCAACCGAGCCGGAGCTCACCGTCTCGCCCGAACTCAAGGTGGAAGCATGAACCACGACGACGTCGTCATCGTCGCTGCTGCGCGCACGCCGCAGGGACGCTTGAAGGGCCAGCTCGCCCCGCTCACCGCGGTGCAGCTCGGCAGCGCCGCGATCCGCGGCGCCCTCGCCCAGGGCGGTGTCCCCGCGGATGCGGTCGACGCCGTGCTCGTCGGGCAGGTGCTTCCCGCCGGGTCCGGCCAGAACCCGGCGCGGCAGGCGGCGGTGGGCGCGGGCATCCCGTGGGACGTGCACTCGGGATCGGTCAACAAGGTGTGCCTGTCGGGGCTCACGGCGATCATCGACGGCGCTCGCATGATCGCGGTCGGAGACGCGACGGTGGTGGTCGCCGCGGGGATGGAGTCGATGACCCGCTCGCCGCACCTGCTCATGGGCTCGCGCGACGGATGGGCCTACGGCTCGATCGAGGTGATCGACCACATGGCCTTCGACGGCCTCACCGACGCCTACGACCGCGAGAGCATGGGCGCCTCGACCGAGCGCCACAACGGGCGCCTGGACGTCACGCGCGAGGCGCAGGACGCTGTCGCGGCGCGGTCGCACCAGCGCGCCGCCGCCGCCCAGGCCGACGGCGTGTTCGATGCCGAGATCGTCCCGGTCGAGATCCCGCAGCGCAAGGGCGACCCCGTCGTGGTGACCAAGGACGAGGGCATCCGTCCCGACACGACGGTCGAGACGCTGGCGGGACTGCGCCCGGCCTTCGCCGAGGGCGGTTCCATCACCGCCGGCAACTCGTCGCAGATCTCCGACGGCGCGTCCGCGGTGGTCCTGACCAGCCGGTCGCACGCCGACGAGAACGGCTGGCCGGTGCTCGCCGCCGTCGGCGCCTCGGGCCAGGTCGCCGGTCCCGACAATTCGCTGCACTCCCAGCCCGCCCGTGCGATCGAGACGGCCGTCGCCAAGCAGGGCATCGCCGTCGCAGATCTCGACCTCGTCGAGATCAACGAGGCGTTCGGGGCGGTCGTCGCCCGGTCTCAGGTCGAGCTCGGTCTGAGCGATGACGTCGTGAACATCCATGGCGGCGGTATCGCGATCGGTCACCCCATCGGCGCGTCCGGCAACCGGCTGGTGGTCCACGCCGTGCACGAGCTGGTGCGCCGGGGCGGTGGCATCGCCGCAGTCGCGCTGTGCGGCGGCGGCGGCCAGGGCGACGCGCTCATCCTGACCCGCTGACGCGCACCGGACGCGAGCCGCCGGGATAGCATCGGCCCGTGACCACGATCTCCCGCATCACCGCCGACGACCGCTCCGCGTGGGAGGCGCTCTGGCAGGCGTACATCACCTTCTACGAGTCCGAGGTGCCGGCCGAGGTGACCGAGTCGACGTTCGCGCGCATCCTCGAGGACGAGCACGTCCACGGCGCCATCGCGCGCGACGACGAGGGCCGGGCCATCGGTATCGTGCACTGGCTGACGCATCCCGCGACGTGGACGCTGGGCACGTACTGCTACCTGGAGGACCTGTTCGTCGATCCCGGCGCCCGGGGGAGCGGGACCGGCGCCGCGCTGATCGAGCATGTGCGCTCGTGGGCGCACACCTTCGGCGCCAGCAAGGTCTACTGGCTCACCGCACACGACAACGCCACGGCACGAGGGCTCTACGACAAGGTCGCCCGCTCCACCGGGTTCGTGCACTACGAGATCGGGCTCTGAGGGCCTCAGCCGCGGCGGTCGCGCTGCAGGCGGCTCTTCACGAGCTTCTTCTCCTGGCCATGGATCGGCGAGTCGGGTGCGATGACCTCGCCCTGCGAGGCGCGCCGGATGTCGACGATCGCGCCGATGGCGAGTGCCAGCGAGATGCCCCAGCTGATCCAGCCGAGCGCGGCGCGCCACGTGAACGGCGCGTCCTCGCGCATCCCGCGCAGCAGCGTCAGTCCGCCGGTGATCGCGGTGAGGAGCCCGGTGCCGAAGAGGTACTTGCGCATGCGCCCACGCTATCGCGCGGCATCCGCGGAAGGTGCCCCTTGACAGGTCCTGCCGTGCGCGTCAAGCGGCCGAGCGCGCGACGGGCGCGCTGTTAGCCTGGGGAAAGCCTCGTCCCAGACACCGTCAGGAGCCCGCGTGACCCAGGCAGAACTCGTCGTCGTCGCCAACCGCCTTCCCGTCGACCGCGTGATCGACGCCGATGGGGAGCCGACGTGGCGGCGCTCGCCCGGCGGTCTCGTGACGGCCCTGGAGCCTGTGATGCGCCGTGCCGACGGTGCCTGGGTGGGCTGGCCCGGCCAGAGCGACATCGAGGTCGAGCCCTTCGAGTTCGAGGGCACCTACCTCGTTCCCGTCACGCTCTCGGCCGAAGACGTCGAGCTGTACTACGAGGGCATGTCGAACGACACGATCTGGCCGCTGTACCACGACGTCATCGCCGAGCCCCGGTACCGGCGCGTGTGGTGGGACTCCTACGTGAAGGTCAACCGGCGCTTCGCCGAGGCCGCCGCCGCCGCCGCGGCACCGGGCGCGACGGTGTGGGTGCAGGACTATCAGCTGCAGCTCGTGCCGAAGATGCTGCGCGAGGCGCGCCCGGATCTGATCATCGGCTACTTCCACCACATTCCCTTCCCGGCATACGGCCTGTACTCGCAGCTGCCCTGGCGCAGGCAGATGCTCGAAGGCCTTCTCGGTGCCGACGTCATCGGCTTCCAGCGCGTGGCGGACGCGGGCAACTTCGCCCGCGCCGTGCGTCGCCAGCTGCGCTACGGCACCAAGGCGACCGGAATCACCGTCCCCAACGGCGACGGCACCACCCGCAACGTGCTGGCCCGGGCGTTCCCGATCTCGATCGACTCCGCCTCCTACGTCGAGCTCGCCCGGCGCCCCGAGATCCGCGCTCGTGCCGCGGAGATCCGCTCGGACCTCGGCAATCCGCGCAAGATCCTGCTCGGCGTCGACAGGCTCGACTACACCAAGGGGATCCGCCACCGGCTCAAGGCCTACAGCGAGCTGCTCGAGGACGGTGCGATCAGCGTCGAGGACGTCACCCTGGTGCAGGTCGCCAGCCCGAGCCGCGAGCGGGTCGAGGCGTACGTGCAGCTGCGCGATGAGATCGAGCTCTCCGTCGGGCGCGTCAACGGCGACTTCGACACGATGGGCCACACCGCGGTGCGGTATCTGCACCAGGCGTTCCCGCGCGAGGAGATGGTCGCGCTCTTCCTCGCGGCCGACGTCATGCTCGTCACGGCGCTCCGCGACGGGATGAACCTGGTCGCCAAGGAGTACGTCGCGGCCCGCGCCGACAATCGCGGCGTCCTGGTGCTGAGCGAGTTCGCCGGCGCCGCCGACGAGCTCTCGAGCGCCGTGCGCATCAACCCCCACGACATCGACGGCATGAAAGAGGCGATCATGCGAGCCATCGAGATGCCCGCGGCCGAGCAGGGCCGGCGCATGCGGGCGCTGCGGCGCAAGGTCCTCGAGAACGACGTCGCGCGCTGGTCGGAGTCGTTCCTCGCCGCCCTCGGATCGGCGGGCACGGCCAACCGTGCGATCCGGGCCGACGCATGAGCGCCGTCTCGCAGGACGTCCTGGACGCGATCGCGCCGGTCGCGGCATCCGATCGTCTTCTTGTCGCGCTCGACTTCGACGGCACGCTCTCGCCGCTCGCCGACGAGCCCATGGACGCGCGCATGCTTCCCGCCGCCCGAGAGGCGCTGGACGCCCTCGTCGCGGCCCCCGACACGATCGTCGCCCTCGTCTCGGGCCGCAGCCTCACCGACCTGCGGCTGATCGCCGAGCACGACGACGACTCTCCGCTCCTGCTGGCCGGCTCGCACGGGGCCGAGTTCTGGTACCCCGGCGAAGGGGTGCAGTCGCACGAGGACCAGCCCGATGACGCGCGTCTGCGAGACGTGCTGCGGGAGCGGGCTGAAGCGGCCACCGAGGAGCTGGCGGGCGTGTGGATCGAGCCCAAGCGATTCGGCTTCGGCGTGCACACCCGCAAGGCCACCCCCGCCGACGCCTTCGAGGCCAATCGGCTCGTGGACGCGATGGTCGCCGCGGAGGCCCCCGCCTGGCGCCGGCGTACCGGTCACAACATCATCGAGTACGCGTTCCGTCACGAGGGCAAGGACTCCGCGGTCGCGGAGCTTCGTGCCCACACGGATGCCGCCGCCGTCCTGTTCGCAGGGGACGACGTCACCGACGAAGACGCCCTGCGCAGCCTCGCCGCCACCGACCTGGGCGTGCACGTCGGCAGCCGCCCGACCGCGGCGACGCTGTGCGTGCCGGACATCCCCGCCCTGGCGGCCGTGCTGTCCGTCATAGCGGGCAAGCGCTCCGCCACTCGGCAATAGACTGCGAGCATGCCTTCAGACTCCCTGCCCGGCACCTCTGCCTCCATCGACATCAAGCCCCGCAGCCGCGTCGTCACCGACGGCATCGAAGCCACCACGTCACGCGGCATGCTCCGCGCCGTGGGCATGGGGGACGAGGACTGGGACAAGCCCCAGATCGGGATCGCGTCGAGCTGGAACGAGATCACCCCCTGCAACCTGAGCCTCGACCGGCTCGCGCAGGGCGCCAAAGAGGGCGTGCACGCGGGTGGCGGCTACCCGCTGCAGTTCGGCACCATCTCCGTCTCCGACGGCATCTCGATGGGTCACGAGGGCATGCACTTCTCGCTCGTCTCGCGCGAGGTCATCGCGGACTCCGTCGAGACCGTCATCATGGCCGAGCGCCTGGACGGCTCGGTGCTGCTCGCCGGCTGCGACAAGTCCATCCCCGGAATGCTCATGGCCTCGGCCCGGCTCGACCTGTCGAGCGTGTTCCTCTACGCCGGATCCATAGCGCCGGGCTGGGTCAAGCTCAGCGACGGCACCGAGAAGGACGTCACGATCATCGACTCGTTCGAGGCCGTGGGCGCCTGCCTCGCGGGCAAGATGAGCGAGGCCGACCTCAAGCGCATCGAGTGCGCGATCGCGCCCGGCGAGGGCGCGTGCGGCGGCATGTACACCGCCAACACGATGGCCTCGGTCGCCGAGGCGCTCGGACTGAGCCTGCCCGGCTCGGCCGCGCCGCCTTCGGCAGACCGTCGCCGCGACTACTTCGCGCACCGCTCGGGCGAGGCCGTTGTCAACCTGCTGCGTCAGGGCATCACCACGCGCGACATCCTGACCAAGGAGGCCTTCGAGAACGCGATCGCCCTGGCGATGGCGCTCGGCGGCTCGACCAACGTCGTCCTCCATCTGCTCGCCATCGCGAACGAGGCGGAGGTCGAGCTGAGCCTGCACGACTTCAACCGCATCGGCGACAGGGTGCCGCACGTGGCCGACATGAAGCCGTTCGGCAAGTACGTCATGAACGACGTCGACCGTCACGGCGGCATCCCGGTCATCATGAAGGCGATGCTCGACGAGGGTCTCCTCCACGGCGACGCGCTCACCGTCACGGGCAAGACGCTCGCCGAGAACCTCGAAGAGCTGAACCCCGACCCGATCGACGGCACCGTCATCCACACGTTCGACGACCCGATCCACAAGAGCGGCGGGATCACGATCCTGCACGGCTCGATCGCCCCCGAGGGCGCCGTGGTGAAGTCGGCCGGATTCGACGCCGACGTGTTCGAAGGACCCGCACGGGTCTTCGAGCGCGAGCGCGCGGCGATGGACGCGCTGGAGGCCGGCGAGATCGCCGCCGGCGACGTCGTGGTGATCCGCTACGAGGGCCCCAAGGGCGGCCCCGGCATGCGCGAGATGCTCGCCATCACCGCCGCCATCAAGGGCGCGGGCCTCGGAAAAGATGTACTACTCTTGACGGACGGCAGATTCTCAGGCGGCACAACCGGCCTGTGCATCGGCCACATAGCACCCGAAGCGGTGGACGCTGGTCCCATCGCCTTCGTGCGCGATGGTGATCTGATACGGGTCGATATCGCGGCTCGCACTCTCGACCTACTCGTCGACGATGCAGAGCTCGACTCCCGCCGCTCTGGCTGGGAGCCGCTTCCCCCGCGCTATACCCGTGGCGTCCTTGCCAAGTACTCCAAGCTCGTGCGTTCCGCAGCCGTTGGCGCGACGACGGGCTGAGTACGGCGACCGACATCCGCTTCGACTGATCGAGGATCATCACCATGCCTGCCGAAACCGCTGCGGCCGTTCCCCGGCCACCCGCCCGCACCGCCACCGCGCCCGTGCTCACGGGCGCACAGGCGGTCGTCCGCTCGCTCGAGCTGCTCGGCGTCACCGACGTCTTCGGGCTGCCGGGCGGCGCCATCCTCCCCGTCTACGACCCGCTCATGGACTCGACCGAGCTGCGCCACATCCTGGTGCGCCACGAGCAGGGCGCCGGCCACGCGGCCGAGGGCTACGCATCGGCGTCGAACAAGATCGGCGTCGCCATCGCGACGTCGGGTCCCGGCGCCACGAACCTCGTCACCGCGATCGCCGACGCCTACATGGACTCGGTGCCGATCGTCTGCATCACCGGCCAGGTCTTCTCCAACCTGATGGGGACGGATGCCTTCCAGGAGGCCGACATCGTGGGCATCACGATGCCGATCACGAAGCACTCGTTCCTGGTGAAGGACGCATCCGAGATCCCGGGTGCCATCGCCGCGGCGTTCGAGATCGCCGGCACCGGGCGTCCGGGCCCCGTGCTCGTGGACATCACGAAGGACGCGCAGCAGGCCGAGGCGCCGTTCATCTGGCCGCCCAAGGTCGACCTCCCCGGCTACCGCCCGGTGACCAAGGCGCACGGCAAGCAGATCCAGGCCGCGGCCCAGATGATCGCCGAGGCGAAGAAGCCGGTGCTGTACGTCGGCGGCGGCGTGATCCGCTCGCAGGCGTCGGCCGAGCTGCTCGCCCTCGCAGAGGCAACCGGCGCTCCCGTCGTCACGACGCTGATGGCCCGGGGCGCGTTCCCCGACTCGCACCAGCAGCACCTGGGCATGCCCGGCATGCACGGCACGGTGCCCGCCGTCCTGGCGCTGCAGGAGGCCGACCTCCTCGTCTCGCTGGGTGCGCGGTTCGACGACCGCGTCACGGGCAAGGCGGCGCTGTTCGCCCCGAACGCCCAGGTCGTCCACGTCGACATCGACCCCGCCGAGATCGGGAAGATCCGCGCGGCCGACGTGCCCATCGTGGGTGACCTGAAGGACGTGCTGGTCGACCTCGAGGCGGCCTTCCGCGCGGCTGCCGCGGCATCCGCTCCCGACATCGGCGAATGGTGGTCGTTCCTCGACGGGCTGCGCGACGAGTTCCCGCTGGGCTACACGCAGCCCACCGACGGCCTCATGTCGCCGCAGTACGTGATCCAGCGCATCGGCGAGCTCACCGGACCCGAGGGCATCTTCGCCGCGGGCGTGGGCCAGCACCAGATGTGGGCTGCGCAGTTCATCAAGTACGAGCGCCCCAACGCGTGGCTCAACTCCGGCGGCGCCGGCACCATGGGCTACTCGGTCCCTGCGGCGATGGGCGCGAAGGTCGCCGAGCCTGACCGGCACGTCTGGGCGATCGACGGCGACGGCTGCTTCCAGATGACCAATCAGGAGCTCGCCACCTGCACCATCAACAAGATCCCGATCAAGGTCGCGATCATCAACAACTCGTCGCTGGGCATGGTGCGCCAGTGGCAGACGCTGTTCTACGACGGCCGGTACTCGAACACCGACCTCAACACCGGTCACGACACCGTCCGCATCCCCGACTTCGTGAAGCTCGCGGAGGCCTACGGCTGCCTCGCGATCCGCGTCGAGAAAGAGGAGGACGTGGATGCCGCGATCACGCTCGCCCTCGAGACGAACGACCGCCCCGTCGTCATCGACTTCGTCGTGAGCGCCGACGCGATGGTGTGGCCCATGGTTCCCCAGGGCGTCAGCAACAGCTACGTCCAGTACGCGCGTGACCACGCGCCGACGTTCGATCAGGAGGCCTGAGCCATGACCACTCACGTGCTGAGCCTCCTCGTGGAGGACAAGCCGGGTCTGCTGACCCGCGTCGCCGGCCTGTTCGCCCGCCGCGGCTTCAACATCGAGTCCCTCGCGGTGGGTGTCACCGAGGTGCCCGGGCTGTCCCGCATCACCGTCGTGGTCGACGTCGACGCGCTCCCACTGGAGCAGGTGACCAAGCAGCTGAACAAGCTCGTCAACGTCATCAAGATCGTCGAGCTCGACCAGTCGTCGTCCGTGCAGCGCGATCACATCCTCGTGAAGGTCCGCGCCGACAACCAGACGCGGTCGAACGTGCTCGAGGTCGTCAACCTCTTCCGCGCGTCGATCGTCGACTACGCCACCGACGCGCTCGTGGTCGAGGTGACCGGCGACAAGGGCAAGGTCGAGGCCTTCCTGCGCGCGCTCGAGCCGTTCGGCATCAAGGAGCTCGCGCAGTCGGGCCTCCTCGCCATCGGCCGTGGCGGCAAGAGCATCACCGAGCGCGTCCTGCGCGGCTGACCCGATCCATCATCCCGAGCGCTTCGCCCCGACTCGCTCGCTCAACGACCAGCAATACACAAGGAGAAACACCCCATGGCTGAACTCTTCTACGACGACGACGCCGACCTGTCGCTCATCCAGGGCAAGAAGGTCGCGATCGTCGGCTACGGCTCGCAGGGCCACGCCCACGCGCAGAACCTGCGCGACTCCGGCGTCCAGGTCGTCATCGCGCTCAAGGAGGGCTCGAAGTCCACCGAGAAGGCGCAGGACGAGGGCTTCGAGGTCAAGACCGTCGCCGACGCGGCCGAGTGGGCCGACGTGATCATGATCCTCGCGCCGGACCAGCACCAGCGCTCGATCTTCAGCGAGTCCATCAAGGACAAGCTGGCCCCCGGCAAGACGCTCGCCTTCGCGCACGGCTTCAACATCCGCTTCGGCTACATCGAGGCGCCCGAGGGCGTCGACGTGATCCTCGTCGCCCCGAAGGCCCCGGGCCACACGGTGCGTCGCGAGTACGTCGCCGGCCGCGGCATCCCGGACATCATCGCGGTCGAGCAGGATGCCTCGGGCACCGCGTGGGACCTCGCGCTGTCGTACGCCAAGGCCATCGGCGGCACCCGTGCCGGCGTCATCAAGACGACCTTCACCGAAGAGACCGAGACCGATCTGTTCGGCGAGCAGGCCGTGCTCTGCGGCGGGGTGTCGCAGCTCGTCCAGTACGGCTTCGAGACGCTGACCGAGGCCGGCTACCAGCCGCAGATCGCGTACTTCGAGGTCCTCCACGAGCTCAAGCTCATCGTCGACCTGATGTGGGAGGGCGGCATCGCCAAGCAGCGCTGGTCGGTCTCCGACACCGCCGAGTACGGCGACTACGTCTCGGGCCCGCGCGTCATCGACCCGCGCGTCAAGGAGAACATGCAGGCGGTTCTCGCCGATGTGCAGTCGGGCGCGTTCGCAGAGCGCTTCATCAACGACCAGGACAACGGCGCGACCGAGTTCCTCGAGCTCCGCGCCAAGGGCGCTGCTCACCCGATCGAGGAGGTCGGCAAGGAGCTGCGCGGCCTGTTCGCGTGGAAGCAGCAGGACGCCGACTACATCGAGGGTTCCGCCGCGCGCTGAGCCCCGCACCGAACCAGTCGTACCCACAGGAACGGCTCAGGCCCGGTCGCGCCCTCCCCAACCCGGAGGGTCGCGGCCGGGCCGCTTCCGTTGCCGAGCAGTTCTCTCATCTGGCGTCGGTATCACCGTCGGGCTCCGTCCGCTCTTTATGAGCACGAGCCGGAAACCCGTCCGGCGATGATGAAGGAGCCCGAAATGAACACCATCACGCGCGGAGACGGCCGTAGGGCCGCTCTCACGGCAACCGCTCTCGCGGTCGTCGCCCTCGGGCTGGCGGGATGCCAGACCGGTGTCGTCGATCGGGCCACAGAGGACTCGCCAGCGAGCGTGCAGCAGGTCGCGCGCACGTCCGCCGCCTCGCAGGCTCGCTATGAAGGCCTCGCCGAGCAGTGGGCGCAGCGCGCACAGCGAGCCGACGCGACGCGCGACGCCGCGCAGGTACGGGTCGTCGTCGATCGCCTGGAGCAGCAGCTGCTGCAGGACCGCCCCCTGATACAGGTGCGGGTCATCCCCGATCGGCTCGAGCAGCCGTCGCCGGACAGTGCTGTGACGCAGGTGCGGGTCGTCGTCGATCGCCTGGAGGGTCTTGAGTGAAGGTTGCATCAAAGGTGGTCACCGAGGGGCAGGCGACGCCGCGGATCGGATGCTGAGGCTCCCGTGGAGATGCACGGGAGCCTCTGCATTTGCGCCGGGGGACCGAGTACGGTGCGCGGCGTCGGACGGGACCGCCCCGCTACGCTGATCAGGTGCCGACCGGACGCGATGACGATGCCCTGAGATGGGACGGGGACGACGACCCGACGCTCGACGTCGGCGCTGAGCCCGGTGCGGTGCCCGAGCCCGCAGGCGCGCCTGCAGAGGCCGCGGCGCTCCCCGAAGGCTGGAACGCTGTCGGCCGGGGGAGTGAGACCGTCGATCGGGATGCCGACGCCGACGTCGACGTCCGACCCGAGGCCGCCGACACCGGCGACACCGGCGAGAGTCGCGTCCGCGAGCCGATGGGCAACGCCGAGCTGATCGCCTTGGGTGTCCTCGGCGGGTTCTCGCTGCTGTACGCCGTCGGCTGGCTCATCGGTGGGCTCCGACTGCAGGCCGTGGCCGAGTTCCTCGTCGCGCCGATCGCCTACCAGGTCAGTCTCTGGCTCGCCGTGCTCGCTCCCCTGGTGTGGTTCACGACGGTGTGCCTGCTCACGGCGGGATCGCGCCCGTGGGTCCGTTTCGCCTGGCTCGCAGGGGGAGTGGTGCTCCTTCTGCCGTGGCCCTTCATCATGGTGGGGGTGATCGGGCGATGAGTGACGCGACGGCCGTGCCAGCGGCATCCGGAACCCCCGAAGCCCGTCTCACTCCGACCTGGCTCCTCGTGACGATCTCGGTGCTGTTCGGGCTGTTCTACGCCTACGCGCTCTGGAACGCCCTCGCCTTCCTCATCGCCCAGGCGACGGGGCCACTGGGACTCAACGCCTACGGCTGGTTCATCCTGCTGCTGGCCGTCGTCTTCCCGCTGATCGCCTTCGGGGTCGCCTTCGCCCTGGGCTGGCGCCGGCGCGCCTGGCAGTTCGCGCTCGTCCTGCTCGCAGGCCTGTGCCTGGTGGCAGTGTTCTGGCTCAATGTCGTCGCGTACGCGGCGGTGTACGGCGCCTCGCTCCTGGGCTGACGCTCGCCGTCACACGAATCGGGCACGCCCGCGGCAGCGGATAGAGTTGCACCTGATTGCGCCCCGATGGCGTGCGGCGCACCATCCACCCGTTCGTGCGTCTGTGTGCGCGCCCACGCTCCAAAGGATCCGCTTTCGTGTCGAAGCCCGTCGTCCTGATCGCCGAAGAACTCTCTCCCGCCACGATCGACGCCCTCGGGCCCGACTTCGACGTCCGCAACGTCGACGGCACCGACCGGCCCGCGCTGCTCGCGGCCCTCGCTGACGCGCACGCGGTGCTCATCCGCTCGGCGACGAAGATCGATGCCGAGGCCATCGCGGCGGCCCCCGTGCTCAAGGTCGTGGCCCGTGCCGGCGTCGGACTCGACAACGTCGACATCAAGTCGGCCACCACGGCCGGCGTCATGGTCGTCAACGCGCCGACCTCCAACATCATCTCGGCCGCCGAGCTGACGGTCGGCCACATCCTGAGCCTGGCCCGCCGCATCCCGGCCGCGCACGCGTCGCTCGCGCAGGGTCAGTGGAAGCGCAGCTCCTACACCGGCACCGAGCTCTTCGAGAAGACCGTCGGCATCATCGGCCTCGGCCGCATCGGCGCCCTCATCGCGGCGCGCCTGCAGGCCTTCGACATGCGCGTCGTCGCGTACGACCCGTACGTGACCAGCGCCCGCGCGCAGCAGCTCGGCGTGCAGCTGCTGAGCCTGGACGAGCTGCTCCAGCAGAGCGACTTCGTCACGATCCACATGCCGAAGACACCCGAGACGACCGGCATGATCGGCGCCGAGCAGTTCAAGATCATGAAGCCGACCGCGTTCGTGGTCAACGTCGCCCGCGGCGGCCTCATCGACGAGGAGGAGCTGCACGCGGCCCTCACCAGCGGTGAGATCGCCGGCGCCGGCCTCGACGTCTTCACGAGCGAGCCCCCCGCCGAGGGCGGCACTGCACGCGCCCTGCTGGACCTCCCCAACGTCGTCGTCACGCCCCACCTCGGCGCCTCGACGGAAGAGGCGCAGGAGAAGGCCGGCGTGTCTGTCGCGAACTCTGTCCGCCTCGCTCTCGGCGGCGACCTCGTGCCCGACGCCGTCAACGTCGCCGGCGGCATCATCGACCCGTATGTGCGTCCCGGCATCCCGCTCGTCGAGAAGCTCGGCCAGATCTTCGCCGCTCTCGCGCACTCGCCGCTGACCAGCCTCGACGTCGAGGTCCACGGCGAGCTGAACGCCTACGACGTGAGCGTGCTCAAGCTCGCCGCGCTCAAGGGCGTGTTCACCAACATCGTCAGCGAGACGGTGTCGTACGTGAACGCCCCGCTGCTCGCCGAGCAGCGCGGCGTCGAGGTGCGGCTGCTCGTCGACGACGACAGCCCGGAGTACCGCAACATCATCACGCTGCGCGGGGCGCTCTCCGACGGCTCGCAGCTGTCGGTGTCGGGCACGCTCACCGGCACGAAGCAGATCGAGAAGCTCGTCGGCATCAACGACTACGCGATCGAGCTGCCCATCGAAAAGCACCACGTCGTGATGGTCTACACCGACCGTCCCGGAATCGTGGCGGTCTACGGCCAGAAGTTCGGCGACGCCGGGATCAACATCGCGGGCATGCAGATCGCCCGCCGCGAGGCGGGCGGCCAGGCGCTGTCGGTGCTCACGGTCGACTCGCCGGTGGACGACGAGCTGCTCGACGAGGTGCAGTCGCACATCCAGGCCGACCTCTTCCGCCAGATCGAGATCACCGAGTCCTGACGACTCAGCCATGACCGCGCCGACCTTCCGCAGCCTCGCGTTCGCGGACGCCGGGCGGTTCGACTACGGCGACGTGATCCTCGCGTCCAAGCCGCCGGGAACCACCGACGACCCGCGGGTGTGGGCCGAGACGCTCTTCTCGCCGGCGAGCGCACCGCTCTGGGTCAAGGCGGCGATGGGCGTGCGCATGGCGCTGGCGCCGCTGATCGGGCTCGAGTCCGCGCCGGCGGGCGTCTTCGACGTGCGCCGCGTCGAAGGTGACGAGGCGCTCATCGAGTACGTCGATGCGCATCTCACCTTCCGCTGCGCGGTGGGGGTGGATGCCGCGGCCGCCGTCGTGCGCGTCACCACGGTCGTCACGTTCAACGACTGGCGCGGGCGCGTCTATTTCACGCCGGTGTCGCTGGCGCACCCGCTCGTGGTGAACGCGATGCTGCACCGCGCGCGGCGGATCCTCGCCTCGCGACGCTGAAGCTCAGGCCTTGGCCGCCCGCTCGACGAGGGCGATGAGGGCGTCCATGTCGGTGCCGCTGGGCACCGGGCCCGGGATCGAACCGCCGGCCAGGGCGTTGTTGAAGTAGAGCCCGTCGCTCACGAGCATCACGAGGTCGAGCGCCGCGGCGTCCTTCGTGTGGTCGCGCAGCGCGTCGGCCCATTGCTCGCGGATGCCGCGCAGCGCGTCCCGGGCGGCGGCGTTGCCACCCTGCGCGAGCCGGGAGGTCGCGAGGATCGCGCGATCGAGGGCGCCGTCCTCCATCACCGACGTGCGGATGAAGTACGCGATCGGGCCGTCGGGCGATGCTGCCATCGCGGCGACGTCGTCCGCCACCAGGGAGTGCAGCCGCTCGACGACGGCGAGCTCGAGCGCGTCCTTCGACGCGAAGTGGTAGAGCAGTCCGCCCTTGGAGACCCCGGCGGCGCGCGCGGTGGCGTCCATCGTGGCCGCTCGCTCGCCCTCGCCGATCAGGATCGCCTCGAACGCGTCGAGCACCTTGTCACGGGCGAGGGGAGGACGGCTCATGGGCTCGATGCTATCGACGTCGGTCGCGGCATCCTGATACTATACCGACTGGACGGTATAGAAAGGATCGACCGACATGACCACCGCAACGCTCCGACCC
Organism: Microbacterium sp. Root166; assembly: GCF_001427145.1. Lineage (GTDB taxonomy): Bacteria > Actinomycetota > Actinomycetes > Actinomycetales > Microbacteriaceae > Microbacterium. Next base: position 690,446 of record NZ_LMGL01000002.1, on the reverse strand, counting down.
GCCATCGCCGAACAGGGCGCGCGTGTCGGCTGGCGCGGCTGGCTCGCCCTCGCGGTGCTCATGCTGCCGGTGCTGCTGGTCTCGGTCGACAACACCGTGCTGAGCTTCGCGCTGCCGTCCATCGCGCTGGAGCTCGAGCCCACGAGCGCGCAGCAGCTGTGGATCATCGACGCGTATCCGCTCGTGCTCGCCAGCCTGCTGGTGACGATGGGCGTGCTCGGCGACAGGTTCGGACGGCGGCGGATGCTGCTCATCGGCGCGACCGGTTTCGGCATCGTCTCGGCGCTGGCGGCCTTCGCGCCCACGGCCGAGGCGCTCATCGCCGCCCGCGCGGCCATGGGCCTGTTCGGCGCGATGCTGATGCCGTCGACGCTCGCGCTGCTGCGCACCATCTTCACGGACCGCGACCAGCGGCGCCTCGCCATCGCCGTCTGGGCGGCCGGGTTCTCTGCGGGCGCGGCGCTCGGGCCCCTCGTCGGCGGCGTGCTCCTCGAGCACTTCGCGTGGGGCTCGGTGTTCCTGCTCGCGGTGCCGGTGCTGGTACCGCTGCTGGTGCTCGCGCCGCTCCTGGTGCCCGAGAGCCGTGATCCGCGCCCCGGACGCATCGACGTCGTCAGCATCGCGCTGTCGCTCGGCGCTCTCGTGCCGATCGTCGCGGGCATCAAGGAGTTCGCGGTCCACGGGATCACCGGCCCGGCCATGCTGCTGCTCGGCATCGGCCTGGGCTTCGCCGTCCTCTTCGTGCGCCGGCAGCTGCGGTCGGACACTCCGATGCTGGATATGGCACTGTTCCGCCGGGGGACGTTCAGCGGCGCGATCGTGGTGAACCTCCTGAGCGTCATCGCGCTCGTCGGGTTCCTGTTCTTCGTGGCGCAGCACCTGCAGCTCGTCGTCGGGCTCCCGCCGATGCAGGCGGGGCTCGCCCTGCTTCCGGGCCTGCTGGCCATGATCGCCGCCGGGCTGCTCGTCGTGCCGCTGGCGCGTCGCTTCTCACCGCGAGTGATCGTCCCCGCCGGGCTCGGGCTGTCCCTGGTGGGCTACCTCCTGATCGCGGCGACCGCCCACGGCGCGGGCCTGGGGATGCTCGTCCTGGCTTTCGCGCTGCTGGGGATCGGCATCGGCATGGCCGAGACGGTGTCCAACGAGCTCATCCTCTCCAGCGTGCCCCCGGCGAAGGCGGGTGCCGCGAGTGCGGTGTCCGAGACGGCCTACGAGCTGGGCGCGGTCCTCGGCACGGCGGTCCTCGGCGGGCTGCTCACCTCGCTCTACCGCGCGGGGCTGGTCCTGCCCGCCGGGCTGCCCGAGGGTGCCGCGGACGCCGCGCGCGAGACGCTCGCCGGCGCGATCGCCCTCGCCGGTGACCTCGACCCGGCTCTGGGCGATCAGGTGAGGGATGCCGCGACCCATGCCTTCGACGCCGGGGTGGGTGTGACGGCGTGTATCGGCGCGGGCCTCGTGGTTCTCGCCGCCGTCGTCGCGGCCACTACCCTGGGAGGGTCCCGCGCCGCACCCGTTCCGGAGCACCGGTCAGGTGGCGGCGCCACCCCCTGAGTACGAGGAGTGCGATGTCGCGCGTCGTGAAGCTCGCCGTCATCCCCGGTGACGGCATCGGTCCCGAAGTCATCGCCGAAGCCGAGAAGGTGCTGGAGGCCGCGACGGCGGGCAGCGGCATCCGATTCGAGAAGACGCGGTTCTCGCTGGGCGCCGAGCGCTTCCTCGAGACGGGGGAGACGCTGACGGATGCCGACATCGACGCCATCAAGGCGAACGACGCCATCCTGCTCGGCGCCGTCGGCGGGGTGCCGGGTGACACGCGGCTGAAGGACGCCAACATCGAGCGCGGGCTGCTGCTGAAGCTGCGGTTCGAGCTGGACCACTACGTGAACCTCCGGCCGTCCAAGCTGTACCCGGGGGTTCCGGGTCCGCTCGCCGATCCGGGCGACATCGACTTCGTCGTCGTGCGCGAAGGCACCGAGGGGCCGTACGTCGGCAACGGCGGCTCCATCCGCCGCGGCACGCCGCAGGAGATCGCCACCGAGGTGTCGCTGAACACCGCGTTCGGCGTCGAGCGGCTCGTGCGCTATGCGTTCGACCTGGCCGAGCGGCGGCGCAAGAAGGTGACGCTGGTGCACAAGACGAACGTGCTCGTGCACGCCGGGAGCATCTGGAAGCGCGTGTTCGACGAGGTGGCGGCCGAGCATCCCGGGGTGGCCGTAGACTACCTCCACGTCGACGCGGCAACCATCTTCCTGGTCACGAACCCGGGCCGATTCGACGTGATCGTCACCGACAACCTCTTCGGCGACATCCTGACCGACCTGGCCGGCGCCGTCACCGGTGGCATCGGCCTCGCCGCTTCGGGCAACATCAACCCGGACGGCGCGTTCCCCTCGATGTTCGAGCCCGTCCACGGCACGGCGCCCGACATCGCAGGACAGCAGAAGGCCGACCCCACCGCCGCGATCCTCTCCACCGCGCTGCTGCTCGATCACCTCGGGCTGCAGGCGGAATCCGCCGCCGTCACCCGCGCGGTCGAGGCAGACATCGCAGAGCGCACGGCCGCCACCCGAACCACGGCGCAGATCGGCGACGCCATCGCCGCCCGGCTCCAGGCGTAACCTGGGACCGGCACGCACTGTCACTGGACTGCCCCGTCACCACGCAGCGGAACGCTCCGCACTCGTCCGAAAGCACGGTCCCGCAATGACCCTCCTCGACACCGACACCGAACTCGCCCCGCTGCAGTTCGCCGTCAGCCGCAATCTCCAGGCGCGCTCGACCGCCCAGCGTGAGGAGATCCTCGCCAATCCGGGCTTCGGCACGAACTTCACCGACCACATGGTCGACATCTGCTGGTCCGCCGGTGGCGGGTGGCACCGCCCCCGCGTGCAGCCTTACGGGCCGCTGTCGCTCGACCCGGCCGCCGCCGTGCTGCACTACGGCCAGGAGATCTTCGAGGGGATCAAGGCGTATCGCCACGCCGACGGCTCGATCCACACCTTCCGGCCCGATCAGAACGGCCGCCGCCTGCAGCGCTCCGCCCGCCGCCTCGCGCTGCCGGAGCTGCCGGTGTCGTACTTCATCCAGTCGCTACGGGAGCTCGTCGCGGTGGACGGCGCGTGGGTGCCCTCGGGCGCCGACCAGAGCCTCTACCTGCGGCCGTTCATGTTCGCCAAGGAGGCCTTCCTCGGCGTCCGCCCGGCGCAGAAGGTCGGCTACTACGTCATCGCCTCGCCCGCGGGCGCCTACTTCAAGGGCGGCGTGAAGCCGGTGTCGATCTGGCTCAGCGAGGACTACGCCCGCGCGGGCAAGGGCGGGACGGGTGCGGCCAAGACCGGCGGAAACTACGCGGCGTCGCTGCTGCCGCAGTCCGAGGCGTACGAGCAGGACTGCGATCAGGTGGTCTTCCTCGACTCGGACCGCAACGTCGAGGAGCTCGGCGGCATGAACGTCGTGTTCGTCTACAAGGACGGCACGATCGTCACCCCGCAGTCGCCGTCGATCCTCGAGGGGATCACGCGCGACTCGATCCTGCAGCTGGCGAAGGACCGCGGTCACACCGTCGAGGCGCGTGCCGTCTCGTTCGACGAATGGCGTCAGGGTGTGGCATCCGGCGACATCGTCGAAGTGTTCGCGTGCGGCACCGCAGCGGTGGTGACCCCCATCGGACTGCTCAAGGGCAAGGACTTCGCCGACGAGCAGCCCATCGGCGAACTCGCGCTGTCGCTGCGCGAAGAGCTGACCGACATCCAGTACGGGCGTCGCGAGGACAAGCACGGCTGGCTCGTGCGCCTCGACGGCTGACACTTCTCTCGAAAGGCTCCGGTCCGCTCGCGGCGGACCGGGGCCTTTCGGTGTCTGGAGCGATGGCTAGGCTGAACCGGTGAGGATCGCACGCTTCAGCCACAATGACGCCATCAGGTTCGGAATCGTCGACGAAGGGGAGCTGGTCGTCCTGGCCGGTGATCCGATGTTCGCCGGGTACGAGACGACGGGGGAGCGGGTCCCGCTCGCCGACGTCGCTCTGCTGGCTCCGGTCATCCCGCGATCGAAGGTCGTGGCCGTGGGTCGCAACTACCGCGACCACGCCGCGGAGCTCGGCAACGAGGTGCCCCCGGCGCCGATGCTGTTCTTCAAGCCGAACACCTCGGTGGTCGGGCCGGGCGACGCCGTGGTGCTGCCGGCGGGGTCGGACCACATCAGCTTCGAGGGCGAGCTCGCCGCTGTGATCGGCCGGATCGCGAAGAACGTGCCGGCCGCCGACGCGCTGGACTACGTCTTCGGCTACACGATCGCCAATGACCTCACTGCGCGCGACTGGCAGAAGACCGACGGCCAGTGGGCGCGGGCGAAGGGCTTCGATTCGTCGTGTCCGCTGGGACCCGCGATCGAGACCGACTTCGACCCGAACGGCTCCGCCGTGATCACGACGAAGCTCAACGGCGAAGTGCGCCAGCAGGGCCCGATCAGCGACATGATCTTCTCGCTCGCCGAGGTCATCGAGCATGCGTCGGCGGCGTTCACCCTCCTGCCCGGCGACGTCATCCTGACCGGGACGCCGGCCGGCGTCGGCAAGATCGAGGCCGGCGACACCGTGGAAGTCGAGATCACCGGCCTCGGCATCCTGCGCAACGTCGCTCGCTCGGCCTGATCGCCATGACCTCGCCGCTCCCGCCCGAGGCGGTGCCTTCGGCGCCCGGCGTCGACGCCGCCCTGGCGCCCGCCGAGGTCTCACGCGTCCAGCGCCGCACGGTGTGGGTGCTGTCCTTCGGCCAGATCCTCGGCGGACTCGCCTTCGGCGCCACGGTGTCGCTAGGAGCGGTGTTGGCGGCAGAGATCTCGGGCGACGAGGCCTTCGCAGGACTCGCCGCCGCGGCGGTGACGCTGGGCACGGCCGCCCTCGCGGTGCCGCTCGCGGCGTTCGCCCGTCATCGCGGGCGCCGGATCTCGCTCGCGACCGGGATGGCGATCGCGCTCCTGGGCGTGATGCTCGTCGTCCTCGCAGTGGGCCTCGCGTCCTTCCCGCTGCTGCTCGTGGCCTTCGGGCTTGTCGGCGCCGGTCAGGCGGCCAATCTGCAGACGCGCTTCGCCGCGGCCGACCTGGCGACGGACGCGACCCGCGGGCGCGATCTGTCCATCGTCGTGTGGGCGACCACCATCGGCGCCGTGCTCGGGCCCAATCTCACGGGTCCGGGGGAGGTCCTCGGGCAATCGGTCGGCATGCCGCCTCTGACCGGTCCGTACCTGATCACGGTGGTCGCGCAGGTCCTCGCGATCCTGCTCTACGTCGTGGCGCTCCGCCCCGACCCGCTGCTCCTGGCGCAGCGCGTGGTCGCCGCGGCGAGGGCCTCGGCGACGGCGATCGCGAAGCCCGATGATCCCCGTGTCGCCCGGTACGCGATCTTCGCCATCGCGGCCGCGCACGGCGTCATGGTCTCCGTCATGGCGATGACCCCGGTCCACCTGATCCACCACGGCGCGTCGCTGTCGATCATCGGGCTCACGATCAGTCTGCACATCGCCGGCATGTTCGCCCTGTCGCCGGTGTTCGGCCTCCTGGCCGACCGGCTGGGCCGGGTGCCGACGATCATGATCGGGCAGGCGCTGCTCGCCGGGGCTCTCGTCACGGCTTCGTTCGGGCAGGAGAGCACCGTCGCCGTGACCGTCGCGCTGGTGCTCCTCGGCCTCGGCTGGAGCGCCACCACGGTCTCCGGATCGACACTGCTGACCGAGGCCTCGTCCGAGGCCATGCGCACCCGCAGGCAGGGATTCAGCGACCTCGTCATGAGCCTGGTCGGCGCTGCCGGGGCGATCCTCGCGGGAGTGGTGCTGTCGGTGATCGGCTACGGGGGTCTCGCCCTGGCGGTCGGTGTCGCCGTGGTCGCGACGGTCCTCCTGTCGCCCCTGGCCCGCCCGGCGAAGTCGGCGACCGCACTCGTCGATGGCTGACTGGTCGGATACCGGCGAGGCGTACGCCGGATCGTTCGCCAAGCTGTGCGAGGGCGCGGTACCGGCGCTGCTGGACGCCGCCGCGCGACCACTGGGCACCCTCGACGGGCTGAGGCTTCTCGACGTCGGCACGGGCCCGGGGACCGTCGCCGCCGCGGCAGCGGCCCGCGGTGCGATCGTCACCGGCGTCGACCCCGAGGAGTCCATGCTCGCGGCCGCCCGGCGGCGGCACGAGGCGATCGTCTTCCTCCAGGCGTCCCTGCCCGAGCTGCCGTTCGCGGACGATCAGTTCGATGCCGTCACGGCGAACTTCGTCCTGAACCATGTGCCCGACCCCGCCCTCGGGGTCGGCGAGCTCGCGCGAGTGGCCGCACCGGGCGGGATGATCGCCGCGACTGCGTGGCCACCCGGCAACAGCCCGTTGCGTCCGCTGTGGCGGGATGCCCTCGAGCTGTCCGGCGCCGGGGCGTATCCGCCCGACCCCGCGCCGGGGGACGAGCCGCCCGATCGCACGCAAGACGGTCTGGTGTCGCTGTTCCGGGAGGCCGGCCTGGCCGATGTGAAGGCCGAGCTCGTGGAATGGACCTTCACCATCGCGCCCCATGAGCTCTGGCGCGGTGTGGAGGGCGGCGTCGCCACGGTCGGCGCGATCCACCGTTCCCTCGATGCGTCGGGCCGACGGGCGCTGCGCGCCGCGTACGACGAGGTCACGCGGGCCCGTGCCGGAGCGGACGGGATGCTGCGGATCCCGCACACCGCGATCCTGGCGTCGGGCCGGCGCCCTTAGCGACTCAGCGCGCGCGCCGCGAGTTCCACGTCTTCGGCGTCGTTGAAGACGTGGAAGGCGACGCGGGCACGGCCGGCGCGTCCGGAGGCGGTGATGCCGGCGCCCGTCAGCAGCGCCAGGTCTGCGCCTTCAGGGTCCGCCCACGTGACGATGGCGCTCTCGCGCTCGGGCGCCTCCACGCCCAGCCGCTCGCGGAAGACCCGGGCGAGGCGCGTCGTGTGCTCGTGCAGGTCTGCGGGCGCGAGCGACGCGAAGAGCGCGAGCGCGGGCTGGGCACCGACGAACGCCTGCCACGCGGGTGACACGTCGAACCGCGTCGCATCCGGGGCGAGCTGCACCTCACCGCCGTAGCAGGAGGTCCAGGGATCGGCCCCGGCGTACCACCCGGCGAACAGGGCGGGCATGTCGCGCTCGAGCCGCGCCGAGACCGTGAGGAACGACACCCCGCGCGGCGCGCACAGCCACTTGTACGCGTGGCACACGACCGCATCGAAGCGGGATGCCGCGACCGGAAGCCACCCCACGGCCTGCGTCGCGTCGCAGAAGGTGCGCGCGCCGTGCACCTCGGCAGCCGCGAGGATCGCCTCTGCGTCGGCGACTTCACCGGTCGCCGACTGCACGAGCGAGAAGACGACGAGCCGGGTGTCGCTCGTGACGGCTTCGGCGAGCCGGTCGACCGGGGCGGTGCGCACGCGCAGGTCGCGGCCGGAGTGCACGAACGGCAGCACGATCGACGAGAAGTCGCCGGCGGCGATCAGGACCTCGGCGCCCTGGGGCAGGGAGGCCGCGACCAGGGCCGCAGCGACGGATGCCTGCGAGCCGATCGCCACGCGATCCCGGGCGACGCCGACGAGGGAGGCGAAGTGCGCGCGGCTCTGCTCCACCGCCGCCGTGTACGCGTGGGGATCCGGCCGGCCGCGGGTGGCGGCATCCAGATCCGCGATGACGGCGTCCCGCACCGCCCGTGTCGGCAATCCGACCGTGCAGGCCGCGAGGTAGCCGCGTCCGCCGACGAACTCCGCCTGCGCTGGTTCAAGGGAGGAAGGGCTCACGAGGGTGGACACGAGTCCAGCATCGTGCCCATCGTCGCATTCGTCTACGGGAGGTGTTCTATGCGAATCATTGAGTTTTGTTATGCGATGCGCTCAGGCGGGCGGCCAGATCGAAGCGTTCAGGTCGGAGAGCAGCGGATCGCCCTCGACGTTCGATGTCGACATGTAGATCCAGACGTCCTCACGGCTGAGGATCGTCTCGACCGTGTCGACCGGGAACTGCGAGTTGGGCGTCGTCTTCTGACAGACCGGGTTGCCCGCGTCCCCGGTGGTGCAGGTGAAGCCCTGCGACGGAAGAGTCGCGGCGAAGGCCGCGGCCTCGTCGGCGTCGACCCGGTTGATCAGCAGCAGCACCCCGGTCGCATCGCCGGTGAACCAGTCGCAGCCCAGCACGAGCTGGGCCGAGGCGGGCGCCGGGCGCACGAAGCCGGTGCCGTCGCCCTGCAGCGTCAGTCCGTCGACGGTGGCGGCGCGGGTGTCGGCCGAACCGATCGCCGCGCAGTCGGACGGCAGATTCGCCGGTGCCGGACCGGCCGCCTCCGTGGGCGTCGGTGACGAGCTCGGCGAGGGCGCTGCGCTCTCGGAGGCCGAAGCACTGCTCGACGGCGTCGGCGGTCCGTCCGGGTCGCAGCCCGTAAGGGCGAGCGCAAGAATCGCGGCGGCGAGGATCGGGGCGGCGGTGCGGGGCATCTCGGACTCCTTGCTGTGGGGGCGCTGTTCGGAGCATAGAGCCGTCGCCGGACGACGTCATGCTCTCGTATGCACGAGTGCGCAGCGCCTCGGCTGATACATACCGCGTGCTTATGCTTGCGTCATGACGGTCTTCGACGATCCCGACATCGACGCCCAGGCGCTGCGCGTCGTGAAGGCCATCGCCGACGAAGGGTCGATCACCGGTGCCGCCGCCGTCCTCGGCTACAGCCAGCCGGCGATCAGCCAGCAGCTCAAGCGTCTCGAGCAGCGGCTCGAGGTCCCGCTCGTCGAGCGCGTCGGCCGGAGCGTCCGTCTCACCGAGGCCGGCCGCATCCTCGCGCGCCACGCACCCGCGGTGACGACGGCTCTGGATGCCGCGGCCGGCGAGCTGGCGGAGCTGCGCGGCCTCCGCGCCGGGCGTGTGCGGCTGGTGGGGTTCCCCTCCGCCTCGCCGACGATCGTTCCCCGGCTGCTGGCCGAGCTCGACACCGCCCACGCCGGTGTCGTCGTGACCTACCTCGAGGCCGAGCCGCCCGAGGCCGTCGAAGCCGTCCGCGAGGATCGCGCCGACATCGCGCTGACGTTCAGCTATCCGGGCGACCGGGATGACCCGCACGGTCCGAGCGCGCGGGGCCTCTCCGTCGAGGGGATCGGCTCCGACGATCTGCTGATGGTTCTTCCCGCGGGGCATCCCGCCGCGTCGGGACGGCACGTCGACGTCGCGAGCCTGGCGGGCGAGAAGTGGATCGCCGGGTGCCCCCGCTGCCGCGGCCACCTGCTGCAGCTGTGCGCTCGCGCCGGGTTCGAGCCGCACATCGCGTTCGAGACCGACAATGCCGTCGCCGTCGAGGGTCTGGTGGCACAGGGGATCGGCGTGGCCACTCTGCCGCGGCTGGCAGCGGCATCCTTCCCGCTTCTTCCCGGTGTCGTCACGGTGCCGCTGCCGCCCGCCGAGGCGCGCACCATTCACGTCGTCACCGCGCACGGCGCCGACCGCGTGCCGGCGATTCGGGTCACCCTCGCGGCGATCACGCGACTGGTCGCGGACGAGGCGGCCCCATAAGCGGCACGGCGCGGCGCAACTAGACTGGGCCGCGATGCCTTCTTCACCCGATCCCCGCACCACCACTGCGACCGGCGCCGACGTGCGCGTGAGGTTCTGCCCCTCGCCGACGGGCCTGCCGCACGTGGGTCTGATCCGCACGGTGCTGTTCAACTGGGCGTACGCCCGCCACCACGGCGGCACGCTCGTCTTCCGGATCGAGGACACCGACGCGGCGCGCGACAGCGAGGAGAGCTACCACCAGCTCCTCGACGCGCTCCGCTGGCTCGAGATCGACTGGGACGAGGGCGTCGAGGTCGGCGGCCCGCACGAGCCGTACCGCCAGTCGCAGCGCCACGACCTGTACCGCGAGGTGCTGGACAAGCTCGTCGCCGCCGGCGCCGTGTACGAGAGCTACTCGAACGCCGAAGAGATCGACGCCCGCAACGAGGCCAACGGTCGCGCCAAGCAGCTCGGCTACGACAACTACGACCGCGACCTCACCGACGAGCAGAAGGCGGCCTTCCGCGCCGAGGGCCGCGAGCCCGCGTGGCGACTGCGCGTGCCCGACGAGGACCTCACCTACATCGACCTGATCCGCGGCGAGGTCACCTTCCCCGCTGGTTCGTTTCCCGACTTCGTGCTCGTGCGCGCCGGCGGCGTGCCGCTGTACCCGTTCGTGAACCCCGTCGACGATGCGCTGATGGGGATCACCCACGTCATCCGCGGCGAGGACCTGATGCCCTCCACGGCGCGTCAGCTGGCGCTGTACCGCGCGCTCGTCGACGCGGGCGTCACGACCTTCATCCCTCGCTTCGCGCACATGCCGCTCGTGCTCGGCGAGGTCGGCACCAAGAAGCTCTCCAAGCGCGACCCGAAGGCCGACCTCTTCCTGCAGCGCGAGAAGGGCTTCATCCACGAGGGCCTGCTGAACTACCTGTCACTCCTCGGCTGGTCGATCGGGCCCGACCGCGACGTGTTCTCGCTCGACGAGCTCGTCGCCGAGTTCGACATCGTCGACGTCAACCCCAACCCGGCCCGTTTCGACCAGAAGAAGGCCGAGTCGATCAACGGCGACCACATCCGGATGCTGGAGCCCGCCGACTTCGCCGGGCGTCTGGTGCCCTACCTCGCGGCCGCCGGTCTCGTCTCGGAGCCGCCGACCGCCGCGCAGAAGTCGATCATCGACGCCGCCGCTCCGCTCGTGCAGGAGCGCATGCAGCTGCTGGGGGAGGCCCCCGGCCTTCTCGGATTCCTGCTGCGTGACGAGGTCGTGTACGACGAGGACGCCCTCTCGAGCCTGCCGGCGAACGCCGCCGAAGTGCTCGCGGCGTCGGTCGCGGCGCTCGCGCCGATCGCCGAGGACGGGTTCGACGCCGGTGCGGTGCAGGAGGCCCTGGCCGCCGCGCTGATCGACGCCCTGGGGCTGAAGCCGCGCGTCGCCTACGGCCCGCTGCGTGTCGCACTGAGCGGCCGCCGCATCTCGCCGCCGCTGTTCGAGTCGATGGAGCTGCTCGGCAAGAACGAGTCGGTTCGTCGGCTGCAGGCGCTGGCGGATCGTCTGGGCTGAACGGGCGCGCTCGGTTTGGAGCAGGCGCCGAAGTCGCGTAGACTCCTTCTTCGGCACAGCTTCGGCTGACAGCCTTGGGGTATGGTGTAATTGGCAACACGGAGGTTTCTGGTACCTTTGTTCTTGGTTCGAGTCCAGGTACCCCAGCCATCGAAAAAACCCCCGCTCAGCGGGGGTTTTTCGTTTCGCACGCAGCGGTCTCAGACGGAGTCGACGACCTCGATACGGGCCTCTGAGCCGAGAGCCGCATAGTCGGGGTTGTCGTCGCTGTGGGTGAGCAGGACGACCGCGATCGCGGCCGCCCAGGCGTGCGCGCGGACCCAGGTTCCGGCGTCGTAGCGATCACCCGTTGCGGCGATGAACGCCGCCCGTCCCGCTGAGTCGAAAGTGAGCCACGCGGCGGCGAGATCGTAGGCAGGATCGCCGCCGGTCACGTCGCCGAAGTCGATGATCCCGGCCAGTTCGCCGTCCGCGGCCACGAGGTTGCCGGGGTGGAGGTCGCCGTGGAGCCACACCGGCGGTGCATCCCAGGGCGCTACAGCCAGGCCCGCGGTCCAGACCGAGGTGAGCGCAGCGGCGTCGGATGAGGAGAGCGTCCCTCGCGCCACCAGCCCCTGCACGCGCTCCTCAAACGCAGCGGCCCGTGTCACGAGGGGGCGTCCTCGCACCGGATTCACGGGATGGTCGGCGGGGGCCTCCTGATGCAGGGCGCCCAGGGCCATAGCCAACGGCTTGGCCCACGGCGACCGCGCCGCCCGCGGTGTGTCGATCCCGCGGCTGCCCTCGATCCAGGGCACGACAGACCACGCCCACGGGAACGACTCGTCGGGCACGCCGCGCACGACCGGCATCGGCACGCTGATGCCGGTCGCCTCCAGCCGCGGGCCGATCACCGGCAGGCTCGCCTGCTCGTGCAGCACGAGGGGCGCGGCGAGCTCGCGTCTCGGCAGTCGGGCCGCCCACTCGCGACCGAGCCGCCACACCTCGCTGTCCCAGCCCTCGGCGACCTTGAGGATCGGCACCGATGACGCATCCGGCGCGACGTGCGACGCCTGCGTCATGACGAGGCCCCGTACGAGCTCTTCGTCGATCCGGACTTCGGCAGCGGGTTTGTCGGGCATCGTCCGACCCTATCCACTCGCATGTCGTCTCTTGTTTTGTGTTGGTTTGTGTTGTACTGTGTGGGAAATCCAACGGAGGGCCGCGGGTGTACGCAACGGAGCGCCATGAGCAGATCGAGCGCATGCTCCTCGTCGAGGGGCGCGTGAGCGTCGTCGATCTCGCCGGTCGCTTCGATGTCACGACCGAGACCGTGCGCCGCGATCTGGATCAGCTCGAATCGCTCGGCACGCTGCGCCGGGTTCACGGCGGCGCGGTCGCCGTCGACCGGCCGAGCACCGCCGAATCCCCGCTGGCCGAGCGCCTCCAGCGTCACAGCGCCGCGAAGTCGGCGATCGGCCGGCGTGCCGCGACCGCGGTGGGCGACGCCTTCCGCGGGTCGGTGTTCCTCGACGCCGGCACGACCACGGCCGCCGTCGCGAGCCACCTCGCGCCCCGTCTGGCATCGGGCGGGATCGAGGTCGTGACCCACGCGCTCAGTCTCGCGAACGATGTCGCCGCGGTGCCCGGGGCAGCCCTGACGCTCATCGGCGGCCGCGTCCGCGGCCTGACCGCCGCAGCCGTCGGCGCCGACACCGTCCGCGCCATCGAGAACATGCGGCCCGACGTCGCCTTCCTCGGCACCAACGGCGTCGCCGCCGGGTTCGGCCTCAGCACGCCCGATCCGGACGAGGCGGCGGTCAAGAGCGCCATCGTGCGCTCCGCGCGCAGGGTGGTCGTCGTGGCCGACTCCGACAAGCTCGGCCGCGAGCTGCTGGTCGGGTTCGCCGCCCTCGCCGACATCGACGTGCTGGTGACGGATGCCGAGCCCGACGCCGTGCTGTCCGCCGCCCTCGCCGAGGCTGATGTCGAGGTATGGCTCGCATGATCGTGACGCTCACTGCCAACCCGTCCCTTGATCGCACCCTGGGTCTCGCCGCGGCGCTGCGCCCTGGCGCGGTGCAGGCGGCCACCGACTCGCGGGAGGACGCCGGGGGCAAGGGGATCAACGTCGCCCGCGCGCTGGCGGCGGCCGGCGCCGAGGTCGTCGCGGTCCTGCCGCTCGCCGCCGACGACCCCTTCGACGCCGCCCTGCAGGCGACGGGGATCCAGGCGCGGCGGGTGCCCGTGCGCGGACACGTCCGCGCCAATCTGGCGATCACCGACCCGGCAGGCGTCACGACGAAGCTCAACCTGCCGGGCCTCACGCTCTCCGGTTCCGAGGCCGCCGCGGTCATCGAGACAGTGGTCGACGCCTGCGCGGGTGCCCTCTGGCTGGTGCTCGCGGGATCCCTTCCGCTCGGCGTGGCCGACGACTTCTACGTGGACGTCATCGAGGCCGTCCGGGCGGCGCACGGAACGGACGCCCCGCGCTTCGCCGTCGACACGTCGGGCGCCGCACTGGCCGCGGTCGTCGCCCGTGGCGAGGCCGACCTCATCAAGCCCAACGACGAGGAGCTCGCCGAACTCGCGCGCACGAAGCTGCCCACCGGCGACCTCGCGCACGGGGTCGCCGCGGTGGCGAGCACCATCGTCCCCTCGCGGGTGCGCACCGCGCTGGTCACCCTGGGTTCGCGCGGCGCCGTGCTGGTCTCCGCCGACGGCTCCTGGGCCGTCTCCTCGCCGGTCATCGAAGCCGTGAGCACCGTCGGCGCGGGCGACAGCTCGCTCGCGGGATATCTGCTCGCGGACGTCACCGGCTCGGGCCCCGAGGGGCGGCTGCGCAACGCGGTCCGCTACGGGGCGGCCGCGGCATCCCTCCCCGGCACGCAGGCCCCCTCTCCCGCCGATCTGCCCACGGCCGATGTGTTCGTCACCCCGCTGTCATCCACCCCCTGATCCCCGCTTCAACCGACCCCTGGAGGTCATCGTGTCTCAGACCATCACCCCCGAACTCGTCAGCCTGGACGTCGGGCTCGGCGCCGACAAGGCGGCCGTCATCCGTGCGCTGGCTGCGCGCGTCGTCGCGCAGGGACGCGCGACCGACGCCGAGAGCCTGTTCGCCGATGCCTGGGCGCGCGAGGAGAAGGACGAGACCGGCCTGCCCGGCGGGATCGCCATCCCGCACGCCAAGAGCGCGGCGGTGACGGAGCCCTCGCTGGCGTTCGCGCGCCTGGCGCCCGGGGTCGACTTCGGCGCGCCCGACGGCCCCGCGGATCTGGTGTTCCTGATCGCAGCACCCGAGGGGGCGGCCGAGGCGCACCTGGCCGTCCTGTCCAAGCTCGCGCGCAGCCTCATGCAGGACGACTTCACGCGCGGGCTGCGCGCCGCGACCACCGACGAGGACGTGGTCGCCATCGTGCGCGCCGCTATAGGGGAGGGGGATGCCTCGGCCGCCCCCGCAGCGCCGGCCGCCGCACCCGCAGCCGCGGTCGCGGCATCCGCGATCCCGGTGGCCGACGGTCTCAGCGTGGACGGCCGCCCGGCGCGGATCGTCGCGGTGACCGCCTGCGCGACCGGCATCGCGCACACCTTCATGGCCGCCGATGCACTGACGGCCGCCGGCACCGCCGCGGGGGTCGACCTCGTCGTCGAGCCGCAGGGCTCCAGCGGCTACCAGGCGCTGCCGCGCGAGGTCATCGATCGCGCCGACGCCGTGATCTTCGCGACCGACGTCGACGTGCGCGAACAGCAGCGATTCGCCGGCAAGCCGGTCGTGCGCTCAGGCGTCAAGCGCGGCATCGAGCAGCCCCGCGAGCTCATCGCGGCGGCCGTCGCCGCGGCCAACGACCCGAACGCGACCCGCGTCAGCGGAACGGCGTCCGATGCCTCGGCAGCGGGTTCGGGCGAGCCGGTGTCGTGGGGTGCCCGCATCCAGCGGATCCTCCTCACCGGCGTCAGTTACATGATCCCGTTCGTCGCGGCCGGCGGTCTGCTGATCGCGCTGAGCTTCCTGCCGTTCCTCGGCGGGGTGAACGTCAACGCCGACAACCAGGCTTTCGACATCGTGATCAACAACGCACTGTGGGCGCTGCCGGAAGGCGGGCTGGGCCAGTACATCGGCTCGATGCTCTACGTCATCGGCGTCACGTCCATGGGCTTCCTCGTCTCCGCGCTGTCCGGCTACATCGCCTTCGCGATCGCCGACCGGCCCGGAATCGCGCCGGGCTTCGTCGCCGGTGCCATCGCGGTGCTGATGAACGCCGGCTTCATCGGCGGCATCGTCGGCGGCCTGCTCGCGGGATTCATCGCGTGGGCCATCGGCCGGATCAACGCCCCCCGGTGGCTGCGCGGCCTGATGCCGGTCGTGATCATCCCGCTTCTCGCGTCGATCGTCGCCTCGGGCCTGCTCATCCTCTTCCTGGGCCGGCCGATCGCCTCCCTGATGGAGTGGCTCAATACGTGGCTGACCGACCTGGCCGGCACCTCGGGCATCGTGGTCGTCGGCATCATCCTCGGTCTGATGATGTGCTTCGACCTCGGCGGGCCCGTGAACAAGGTGGCGTACGCGTTCGCGGTCGCAGGACTGGCCGCGGCGACGGCGGAGAACCCCACGCCGTACCTCATCATGGGCGCCGTCATGACGGCCGGCATGGTGCCGCCGCTGGCGATGGCGTTCGCGTCGACCGTGCTCGCCCGGCGCATGTTCACTCCGGTGGAGCGGGAGAACGGCGTCGCGGCGTGGCTGCTCGGCGCCGCGTTCATCAGCGAAGGCGCGATCCCGTTCGCCGCGGCCGACCCGCTGCGCGTGATCCCGGCCTCCATGGTCGGAGGCGCGGTCACCGGTGCCCTCACGATGCTGTTCGGCGTCCAGTCGTTGGCTCCGCACGGCGGGATCTTCGTGCTGTTCGCCATCAGCCCGATCTGGGGCTTCCTGGTCGCGCTCATCGCCGGCGTGCTGGTCTCGGGCTTCCTCGTCGTCGCCTTCAAGCGCTTCATCGCGCCGAAGGAGCTCGCAGCGGCCGAAACCACCCCTGCGGTCGCCGTTCCGGCCTGAAACCCTGGCGTCCGCACGATCGATGCGGAATGCTGAAGAACCTCGCCCTCGACGGAAGGAATCTCTCCCATGGCAGAACGCCAGGCCACCATCGCCAGCAGCTCCGGGCTGCACGCGCGTCCCGCGAAGCTGTTCGTCCAGGCTGTGCAGGAGAAGGGCGTGCCGGTCACGATCGCCGTCGAGGGCGGCAATGACCTCAACGCCGGCAGCATCCTGTCCCTCATGGGCCTCGGCGCGTCGCACGGTACCGTGGTGACTCTCAAGGCCGAGGGGGACGGTGCCGAGCAGGCCCTCGACGAACTCGTCGAGCTGCTCGAGACCGACCTCGACGCCACGTAGCCGGAAGGTCTCACGGCCCACCGGCCGATGAACGAGACGACGGATGCCGCGGGTCGAAGCCGCCGCGGCATCCGTCGTCTGCGTTTGCGGAGTATCGCTAGAGGTCGATGGAATCGCCGGGCTCGAGCACGAGGAACTCGCCGCCGCCCTGCTCGGTCGCCCAGCGCAGTCGGGTGCGCGCCATCTCCTTGCCCACCACCGACAGCGTCATGTCGTGGGTGCCGAAGGCCTGCCGCGGTGCGACGGCCAGCACGAAGTCCATCGCCTCGCCGATCTTGAGCCAGGGCGCACCGACGGGCGCCGCCAGCACACGGACCTCGCTCTCCGGGACGGCGTAGGAGTCGCCGGGGTAGTAGAACTCGTCGTTGACGAGGACGCCGACGTTGTCGATCACGGGGATCGACTCGTGGATGACGGCGTGGCGCCCGCCGAAGAAACGGAGCCGGAACGGCTCGACCTCGACGGTGTCGCCGGGATCCACCTGGGTGACCTCGTAGCCCGCGGCAGCGGCGACCACTCCGGCGGGCCCGAAGACGGGGATGCCGGGGAAGGCCTTCAGAAGGCGGTCCAGGTGGTCCGGGGTCCAGTGGTCGGGGTGCTCGTGGGTCAGGACGAT
This sequence comes from Microbacterium sp. Root166, assembly GCF_001427145.1. Taxonomy (GTDB): domain Bacteria; phylum Actinomycetota; class Actinomycetes; order Actinomycetales; family Microbacteriaceae; genus Microbacterium. Next base: position 673,363 of record NZ_LMGL01000002.1, on the reverse strand, counting down.
CGCCACGACGTCGTCGAGCTCGGCGAGGGGCGTGGTGTACGAGCCGGGATCGATCACCAGCGTCCGGCCGGACTGCACGAGGGTGAGGGTCGCATGCTCGAATTTGGTCACTCGCATGCCATGAGTCAACTCCGGGCCGCGGCCACCGGCAAGCGCCGCGCCGATTCCCGCCTCGATTTGGAGAGGCGCTCGGCGCCATGGCATAATCGAACGGTTGCGAAAACGGCCCCATCGTATAGCGGCCTAGTACGCCGCCCTCTCACGGCGGTAACGCGGGTTCGAATCCCGCTGGGGTCACCAACGACAGAAACGCCCCGCTCGGTCACGAGCGGGGCGTTTTGTCGTTGCTGTCGCAGCAGGGTGAAAAGCCGCACGCGGGGCGGAGCGGCCGAATCCCGCTGGGGTCACCAACACGAAAGAAGCCCGGTCCATCGGACCGGGCTTCTTTCGTTCACGCTCAGATCACCGGGTCGTCGGTGGTCGCGTCGTCGCGTCGAGCGGATGCCGCGGCCGGCCGATCCGCGCTGCGCCGGCGTCGCACGAGCCGCACGATCGCCCACACGATGAGCGCCGCGATGGCTGCGATGACGAGCCAGGGGATCAGGAAGCCCAGGGCGATGACGATCCCGTTGAGCGTCGCGACCAGTGCGTTCCAGCCGGCGGCGAACCCGTCCCCGAAGCCGGCCGGATCGGCCTCGACCGTCTCCACGACCGGGACGAGCGTCACAGTGAGCGACGACATCGCGACCTGGCTTTCGAGCATGGTGAGCTGCTGCCGGTACGACTCGAGCATCGCCTGACGCTCGGAAAGGGCGCTCTCGGCCGCGATCAGATCGGCGACGCTGGTCGCCTCCGCCATCAGCTGGAGCAGGCGGTCGACGGATGCCTCGGCCGCCTCGATCCGGGCGCGCAGGTCGACGGCCTGCTCGGTGACGTCGATTCGGTTGATCGACGACGCCGTCACCTCGCCGACATCCGAGAGCTCGTCGACGACCTGGGGGAGATCCTCCGACGGCACGCGCACCGTGATCCAGGCGCTGTCGGGCGTGTACGGATACGGCATGGAGTCGTACACCACGCCGCTCTGCGGATCGATCGGCACCATCTGGCCGCTGGTGCCGACGGTCATCGACTCGACGTAGCCGCCGTAGGCGACGGCGGAGTTGCCGATCACGCGTGCGGCGGCGGTCACGTCGTCGACGACGACGGTCGCGGATGCCGAGGTGATGATCTCCCGGTCGGCGCCGGGATCCGGAGCGACCAGCGAGCTTTCCGAGGTCGCGCCCCCGACCTTGGTGCCGTCGCTCAGCGTCAGGTCGGAGTCCGCTTCAGCGGAGCCGCCGGCGTCATCGGTCACGGGCGCGTCGGGCGCGGCCGGTTCGACGGCGACCTGGTCGGCGAACCCGTCGGATTCCGCGCCACTGCCGTCGACCAGCGGCACGACGGTGGGAGCGATGATGGCTGCGACGGCGATGACCGCGGCGGCGGCCCCGCCCGCCATCCAGATCCGGCCGCGGCGAGCGCTGCGGGCGGTCTGAGCGGCCCGCTCGCTCGCGATGTCGGCGAACACGGCCTCTTCGATCTCGTCGATGCGAGCCGCGCTGAGCTCGGGCAGGGGCGCGGCGGCGCCTGCGGGGGGTGACGTGTTCATGTGCTCTCCTTGACGACGGTCCGGAGTCGCGTCCGGATGCGGGAGAGACGATTGCGGACGACTCCGTGGGCGACGCCGAGCTGCTCGGCGGCCGCTTGGTAGGCGTAGCCCTCGGCCGCGCACAGCCGGAAGATGTCGCGGTCGAGTGGGCTCAGCCCCGCCACCTCGTGAAGGATGCGCTCCGCCAGGTCCGCGCCGATGACCTGCTCCTCGACGTCCACCGTCGCCGGGAGCGTCTCGTCCGCCGCGGCGGCGGTGTGGTCGCGGTCGCGGCGCTGACGCCGGATGCGGTTCGCGGCCTGGAAGCGGCACACCGTCGCGAGCCACGGCAGCAGCGATTCCCCGGCGAGCTCGAACTCGGGAAGCTTGCGCCATGCGACCAGGAAGGTCTCCTGGACGACGTCCTCAGCGTCCGCCGCATTGCCGAGCAGGCCGTGCGCCAGCCAGTACACCGGGCGCACGTACGCGCGGTACAGCGTCCGGAAGGCAAGCTCGCTGCCGTTCGCGGCCTGCGCCACGAGCGCCGCGTCGTCCCGCTCGGTGTCTTGGGGCATCCCGTCCTCCGGCTCCGCGGTCGGCGCCTATGGGCGGCGTCGTCGCGGAGCTTCATTGTCTCTCACGGTGTCAGTGTCGCGGGGGAGCGGATCGTCTCGCAGCGCGCCGGGTGCGGCATCCCGAGCCTGTATCCTTGACGGGCGAGAGGGAGTATCCCGCGAGCGCGCATCCGTCATCACGGGTCCCGACAGTGTGACCCCGGGTGCGCGACGCGGCCGAGAGGCCGCGGGGAGAGACTTTCGGTTTTCCGACGACCCCTCCGAATCCTCCTCGAAAGGCCCTCCATGGACCTCGTCCTCCCGCTGTGGTTCGAAGTCGGATCCCTCGTGATCCTGACGCTCATCCTGCTCGGCGACCTGCTGCTGATCCTCAAGCGCCCGCACATCCCGTCGACGCGCGAGTCCACCCTGTGGGTGGTCTTCTACGTGACGCTCGCGCTGATCTTCGCCGGGCTCATGTGGATGATCGCCGGACCCGAGTTCGCCGGTCAGTTCGTCGCGGGCTGGCTCACCGAGTACAGCCTGTCGATCGACAACCTGTTCGTCTTCGTGCTCATCATGAGCCAGTTCGCCGTCCCGCGCCGGTACCAGCAGGAGGTGCTGATGGTGGGCATCATCATCGCGCTCGTCCTGCGCGGCCTGTTCATCCTCGCGGGCGCCGCGATCATCGAGCAGTTCAGCTGGGTCTTCTACCTCTTCGGCGCCTTCCTCGTGTGGACCGCGTGGCGCCAGGCCTTCCCCGGCGGCGACCACGACGACGACGTGAAGCAGGAGAACTTCGTCGTCCGCCTGCTCCGCCGCATGATCGACATCAGCGACTCCTACGACGGGGCGAAGCTGCGCACGGTCGTGGACGGCAGGAAGATGTGGACGCCGATGATCATCGTCTTCGCGGCCATCGGCGTGACCGACCTGCTGTTCGCGATCGACTCGATCCCCGCGATCTTCGGCATCACGACGAGCCCTTTCATCGTGTTCACCGCGAACATCTTCGCCCTCATGGGCCTGCGCCAGCTGTACTTCCTGCTGGGCGACCTGCTGGACCGCCTTCGCTACCTGCACTACGGCATCGCGTTCATCCTCGCCTTCATCGGCGTGAAGCTCGTCTTCCACGCCATGCACGTTAACGAGCTGCCGTTCATCAACAACGGCGAGCACATCGAGTGGGCTCCGGAGATCTCGACCTGGATGTCGCTCGGCGTGATCATCGTGGCCATGACGGTCGCGACCGTCGCGAGCCTGATCGCCTCCGCGCGCGAGAAGAAGAACGGCACGACGGATGCCGCGGCCGCAGCCGCCGGCGCTGCCGCCCCCGCGGGCATGGCCCCGTCCGCCGAGGCGGCGGCCGTGGTCGCAGAGGAGAAGGGCACCCCGCCCACGGTGGATCAGCCCCGCTCCGACGCCTGACGCTCCTCGCCCGAAACTGAGCGGACCCAACACGCCGTCACGCCCTTGAGCGTGACGGCGTGTTGCGTCCGTTCACCCCGCCCTACAGCCTCGCGAGTGCAGTGCGCGCGCCACGCGCGCGACAACCTCGCCCGACGGCATGGACTTCGAGACGCGGATGACGAGCCAGCCCGCCTCGACCAGATCGTTGTACCTCTCGAGGTCGCGCGACCACTGCACCGCATCGGTGCGATGCTGGTCGCCCTCGTACTCCACGAGCGTCCTCCACTCGCGGAACACCAGGTCGCCGTGCACGATGCGGCGCGGGAGAACGATTTCAGCGTTGAGTGCGGGCTCCGGCATGCCGGCCCGGATCAGGGCGACTCTTGCGCGGGTTTCTCGCGGTGAGCGAGAACCCTCTCGCACCAGTTCGAGAGCGTCCGCGAGCGCGAGGCTCCCACGCATCCCCGCACTCTCTTGTACGGCGCCGTGCATTGCTATCGGCGTTCCAGGCGGCCGAGGCAGCCCCACGATCCGGTCCCCGACGACGATCAGTTCGTCGAGCGTGAGCAGTGGGGCGAGATCCGCCCAGGTGCGCTCCGGCGCGGTGATCCGGAGCCCGCGCGTCTGCCAGACACGAGGATCGCGCACCGTCGTGTGTCCGATCACGCCCTTGCCCCTCGGTGCGCGTCCGCCCACGGCCGTGACGTGAACGCCCGGCTCACGCTCAAGACGGCGCGGCAGCGGTAGTCCCAGCAGACGCGCGGCTGTCGTGTGTGAGAAGACCCACGTCTCCGGCATCCGTGTCGCGTACGACTCGCACTCGGCTCGCAGGCCTGCCGCACCGACCGGGACGCGCACACCGTGGAACGGGGAGCGGAGGTCCGATCGGCGCAGACGGGAGCTCGGGATGCCGGCACTCAGTGCATCTGCGACGGAGAACGGGCGACCGCTGTGACTGGGCGGGAGCGGGCGGGGCGAGCGCATCCACGGATCGTCTCTGCATCCGGAGCCAGCGCGGCGAGACCCAGGGTGTTCGTGGAGAGCCCCGCACCGCGGTGCACGAGGGAGGAGCGAACGTCCAGATGAACGGTCGCAACACGCCGCGCCGCCTGCTGAGGTGACGGCGTGTTGCGTCCGTTCAGGAGTGCGGACGGGGCCGGTTCCAGGCACTCCGAGTTGTGGGGGTCCGTCACGACGGCGTTGTATGACAGGCACGATGCCGGGGCCTCCGGCGCGGGTGGTAATCTGGGCCTGTGCGGAACGCTCGCCTTCTCCTTAGCGGCCGCGACGAGTCCTAGTCTCAGGCCTCCCTCGTCGCGGAGTTCGTCGCGGGCCCCATCCCTTACGGGCGCAGTCCCCTTCAGGAGAACAGAGCAATGAGCAATCCCGACGTATCCGGCATCCCCGACCGCCCGCGCACCCTCGCTGAGAAGGTGTGGGACGACCACCTCGTCGTCAAGGGCGAGGACGGCCAGCCCGACCTCATCTACATCGACCTGCACCTGGTGCACGAGGTCACCAGCCCGCAGGCGTTCGACGGTCTGCGCGCCGAGGGTCGCCCCGTCCGCCGGCTCGATCTGACGATCGCGACCGAGGACCACAACACGCCGACTCTCGACATCGACAAGCCGATCGCCGACCTGACCAGCCGTACCCAGATCGAGACGCTGCGCCGCAACGCCGCGGAGTTCGGCGTGCGCCTGCACTCGCTCGGCGACAAGGAGCAGGGGATCGTCCACGTGGTCGGCCCGCAGCTCGGCCTCACCATGCCGGGGATCACCGTGGTGTGCGGCGACAGCCACACCAGCACCCACGGCGCGTTCGGGGCCATGGCCTTCGGCATCGGCACGAGTGAGGTCGAGCACGTCCTGGCCACGCAGACGCTGCCGCTCAAGCCGTTCAAGACGATGGCCATCACCGTCGAGGGCGACCTCAAGCCGGGCGTCACCGCGAAGGACGTCATCCTCGCGATCATCGCCAAGATCGGCGCCAACGGCGGGCAGGGCTACGTGCTCGAGTTCCGCGGCAGCGCCATCCGCTCCCTCTCGATGGAGGGGCGCATGACCATGTGCAACATGTCGATCGAGGCGGGCGCGCGCGCCGGCATGATCGCGCCCGACGACATCACGTTCGACTACGTGAAGGGCCGCGATCACGCGCCGAAGGGGCAGGACTGGGAGGATGCCGTCGCCTACTGGCGGACCCTGCCCAGTGACGAGGGCGCCGTCTACGACGCCGAGGTCTACCTCGACGCGAACGAGCTCGAGCCGTTCGTCACGTGGGGCACGAACCCCGGACAGGGCGTCATGCTCTCGGACGTCGTGCCCACCCCCGCCGACATCGCCGATCCCAACGAGCGCGCCGCCGCCGAGCGCGCGCTGGAGTACATGGACCTCGTCCCGGGCACGCCGCTCAAGGACGTGCCCGTCGACGCCGTGTTCATGGGGTCGTGCACCAACAGCCGCATCGAGGACCTCCGCGCCTTCGCGTCCGTCATCGAGGGTCGCACCAAGGCCGACGGCGTGCACGTCATGGTCGTTCCCGGCTCGGCCCGCGTCCGGCTCGAGGCCGAGGCCGAGGGTCTCGACAAGGTCTTCACCGACTTCGGCGCGGAGTGGCGCTTCGCCGGCTGCTCGATGTGCCTCGGCATGAACCCCGATCAGCTCGCACCGGGGGAGCGCTGCGCCTCGACCAGCAACCGCAACTTCGAAGGCCGTCAGGGCAAGGGCGGCCGCACGCACCTGGTCTCGCCGCTCGTCGCCGCCGCGACCGCCGTGCGGGGCACGCTGTCGAGCCCGAGCGATCTCGACCCGATCCCGGCACACGCCGCGACCGAGACCGTGGAGGCCTGACATGGAGAAGTTCACCACCCACACCGGCATCGCCGCGCCGCTGAAGCGCTCCGCGGTCGACACCGACCAGATCATCCCGGCCGTCTACCTCAAGCGCGTCACCAAGACGGGATTCGAAGACGCCCTTTTCGCCAACTGGCGCCAGGACCCGGCGTTCGTCCTCAACCAGCCCGCGTACCAGGGTGCGAGCGTCCTCGTTGCAGGACCGGACTTCGGCACCGGGTCGAGCCGTGAGCACGCCGTCTGGGCGCTGCGCGACTTCGGCTTCCACGTCGTGCTGAGTTCGCGGTTCGCCGACATCTTCCGCGGGAACGCAGGCAAGCAGGGCCTTGTCGCGGGCGTCGTGTCGGAGTCGGACATCGAAGCGATCTGGGCGGCCATCGAGGCCGAGCCCGGTATCAGCATGACCGTCGATCTGCAAGCCCTCCGGGCCACGATCGGCGACATCGAGGTCGCTTTCGACATCGATGATTACACTAGGTGGCGGCTTCTCGAAGGGCTCGACGACATCGGGCTCACGCTGCGGGACGAAGAAAAGATCTCGCAGTTCGAGGCTCGCCGTGAGGCATGGCGGCCGCGGACACTACCCGTTCCGTAAGCCAGGACGCTCGCCCCGATCGGGCGCGCGACCCGCCCCCAGCCTGCCCTCGAACACACAAGTGAGGTCCTCCGGATGAAGTCCGCCCTTAGCGTCACGCCCGACCGATCAGCCGGAGAAGAGCCGGAAGGCGATGTCCTCGCCATCCGGGGGGGGCGTCCGCTGACCGGTCGAGTCGAGGTCAAGGGTGCGAAGAACCTGGTGACCAAGGCGATGGTGGCGGCGCTCCTGGGCGGCACGACGAGCACGCTGCGCGACGTCCCCGACATCAGCGACGTGAAGGTCGTGCGCTCGCTCCTCGAGGTCCACGGCGTCAAGGTGTGGGACGGCGAGGACGAGGGCACCCTGCACTTCGACCCGAGCGGGGCTGTCGCGGCGCACTTCGAGGCGATCGACGCGCACGCCGGGGCATCCCGCATCCCGATCCTGTTCTGCGGCCCGCTGCTGCACCTGCTCGGCGAGGCGCTCATCCCCGACCTCGGCGGCTGCCGCATCGGCGACCGTCCGATCAACTTCCACATGGACGCGCTGCGCGCGTTCGGTGCGGTCGTCGACAAGAGCTACGAGGGCATCCGCATCACCGCCCCCGACGGCCTGCACGGCGCGAACATCGAGCTGCCGTACCCCAGCGTCGGCGCGACCGAGCAGGTGCTGCTCACCGCGGTCAAGGCGAAGGGCACGACCGAGCTGCGCAACGCCGCGATCGAGCCCGAGATCATGGACCTCATCGCGGTGCTCCAGAAGATGGGCGCGATCATCTCGTATGAGCCCAACCGGGTGATCCTCATCGAGGGCGTCGACGAGTTGCGCGGCTACGACCACCGGGCGATCTTCGACCGCAATGAGGCCGCCTCGTGGGCCTGCGCCGCTCTGGCCACCGACGGCGACATCTTCGTCGGCGGAGCCAAGCAGCAGGAGATGCTGACGTTCCTCAACGTCTTCCGCAAGGCCGGCGGCTGGTTCGACGTGCACGAGGACGGCATCCAGTTCCGTCGCGACGGCGCCCTCAAGCCCGTCGTCGTCGAGACCGACGTCCACCCCGGCTTCATGACCGACTGGCAGCAGCCGCTCATCGTGGCGCTTACGCAGGCGACGGGCACGTCGACCGTGCACGAGACGGTGTACGAGAACCGCCTCGGCTTCACGCAGGCCCTCGTGCAGATGGGCGCCGACATCGTCGTGCACCCGCAGGGCATCGACTCGGCCGACCGCCGCGTCCCGCGCCGCGCGCTCGAGCAGGCCGCAGTCATCAACGGCCCGACGCCGCTGCACGCAGCCGACGTCGAGGTCCCCGACCTCCGCGGCGGCTACAGCTACGTGATCGCCGCCCTCACCGCCGAAGGCGAGTCGGTCGTCCGAAACGTCGGCATCATCCGTCGCGGCTACGAGAAGTTCCTCACCAAGCTCGACGACCTCGGCGCCGACTTCGACGTCATCGGATAACGCGGTGGCTCCCTCGTCGCCGATGCCGCCGGCCTCTCGTGAGAAGTCCCGGCCTAGCGTCTTCTGGCCCCTCGCCGCCATCGCCGCGCCCTTGATCGCGCTGCTGTTCAAGCTCGAGATCGAGGGCGCCGAGAAGCTTCCCCGCGAGGGAGCCTTCGTGCTCGCGCCGAACCACTACTCCGAGGCCGACCCGCTCGCGGTCGCCCTCGCCGTGTGGAAGGCCGGGCGCGCACCGCGGTTCATGGCCAAGGAGAGCCTCTTCCGGGTGCCGGTGCTCGGCTGGGTCCTGCGGGGCACGGGCATGGTTCCGGTTGCGCGGTCCTCGTCCGCGGCATCCGCCCGTCAGACGCTCGAGACGTCGCAGACGCTCGTCCGGCTCGGCCGCGGGGTCATCGTCTACCCGGAGGGCACGCTCACACGCGAACCCGACCTGTGGCCGATGCGCGGCAAGACCGGCGCGGTGCGCCTGGCGCTGGAGGGCGGCATCCCCGTCATCCCGATGGCGCAGTGGGGCGTGCAGCAGGTGATGCCCCGCTACGGCAAGCTGCGGCTGTGGCCGCTGCGCCGCCGGGTGAAGGTGCTCATCGGCGATCCGGTCGATCTGTCGGCCTTCCGCAAGGAGGGGCAGCAGCCCAACCTGGCCGCGGCGACCGACCACGTGATGGCCGCCGTCGCAGCACTCCTGTCCGAGCTGCGCGGCGAGCCCGCGCCCGCGACGCGCTGGAACCCGGCCGAGCACGGCCAGAAGGAGACGGGTCGCCTTGAGTCGTAGACAGGAACCCGCGCGCCCGCGCGTCGCGGTCATCGGCGCCGGCAGCTGGGGCACGACGTTCGGCAAGATCCTCGCCGACGGCGGCGCGGACGTCGTGATGTGGGCACGCCGACCCGAGCTGGCGAGCGAGATCCACGAGGCCAAGCGCAACAGCGAGTACCTGCCCGGCATCAACCTGCCGCGCAGCATGGACGCCACGCACCACTTGTCCGAGGCGCTCGAAGGCGCCGAGCAGGTCTACCTGTCGATCCCGAGCCAGGCCGTGCGGCAGAACCTGAAGGCCGTGCGTCCGCTCGTCGAGCAGAACGACGTGCCGATCGTCTCCCTCATGAAGGGCGTGGAGCGGCGCACCGGTCTGCGCATGAGCCAGGTCATCGAGCAGGAGCTGGACTGCGACCCGGCCCGCATCGCGGTCGCGTCCGGCCCGAACCTCGCCCTCGAGATCGCGCGCGAGCAGCCCACCGCGGCGGTCATCTCCTCGACGAGCCAGGAGACGGCCGAGGCGGTCGCGCGACTCGCCCGCAACTCCTACTTCCGCACGTTCGTCAACACGGACGTGATCGGCACCGAGTTCGGCGGCGTGCTGAAGAACCTCATCGCCGTCGCCATCGGCATCGTCGACGGCGTCGGCTACGGCGAGAACACGAAGGCGTCGATCATCACGCGCGGCCTCGTCGAGATGACGGACTTCGCGGTGGCCTTCGGCGCGCACCCCGAGACTCTGCAAGGTCTCGCCGGTCTCGGCGACCTCATCGCGACGTGCCAGTCGCCGCTCAGCCGCAACAACACCGCCGGGCGTCTGCTCGGACAGGGCTACCGCTTCGACGACGTCGTCAAGCAGATGAACCAGACCGCCGAAGGCCTCGCCTCGGTGGCGCCCATCCTGCAGCTCGCGCGGGAGGTCGGCGTCGAGATGCCGATCGTCGAGCAGGTCAAGATGGTGCTCGACGGAACCATGAACCCGCGCGACATCGCGCCCCATCTCACGACAGACGATGACACCCCGCAGGGGGAGAGGACGCAGAATGGACAGGCCGGCGGTGGCGGTGCTCTTTGGCGGTCGATCCAGCGAGCACTCGATCAGTTCCGCAACGGCGGGCGGGGTGCTGCGGGCGATCGATCGTGATCGCTACCGGGTGATCCCGGTCGGCATCACCCGCGACGGCGTGTTCGTCCTCGAGGACGACGACCCCGACAAGTTCGCGCTGGACGCCGAGCGGCTCCCCGAAGTCGTCGACAACGGCACCCGCGTGCTGTGGCCGGAGGGTGGGGGCGATCGCACGCTGCGTGTACGGCGCGCCGACGGCTCCATCTCCGAGGTCGGCACCGTGGACGTGGTGCTGCCGATCCTTCATGGCCTGCACGGCGAGGACGGCACCGTCCAGGGCTTCTTCGACACGCTCGGGATCCCGTACGCCGGCGGCGGAGTGCTCGACTCCGCGCTGTGCATGGACAAGCACTTCATGAAGATCGTGCTCGAGGCCGCCGGCGTGCCGGTCTCGCCGTGGGTCACGGTCACCAGGCAGCGCTGGGAGCGCGATCCCGAGGGCGTGCGAGCGGATGCCGCAGCCCTGGGCGAGCCCACTTTCGTCAAGCCCGCGCGCGCCGGGTCGAGCGTCGGGGTGTCCAAGGTCCACGATCCCTCGGAGCTGGCCGACGCCCTGGCGCTGGCGTTCGCGGAGGACGACAAGGTGCTGATCGAGTCGGCGATCGTCGGCCGCGAGGTCGAGGTCGCGATCCTCGAGGGCCGCGGCGGCGCGGCGCCTCGCGCGTCGCTGCCGGGCGAGATCGTCCTCACGACCCGTGAGTTCTACGACTTCGAGGGCAAGTATCTCGGCGGCGACGGAGCCGAGGTGGTGTGCCCGGCCGACCTCGACGACGCCGAGATCGCGGCGATCCAGGAGCTCGGGGTCCGCGCATTCGAGGCTGTGGACGGGCGCGGCCTCGCCCGCGTCGACTTCTTCCTCGCGGCGGACGGCCTGTACGTCAACGAACTCAACACGATGCCCGGCTTCACGCCGATCTCGATGTTCCCGAAGTGCTGGATCGCCTCCGGCATGACCTACCCGGAGCTGCTCACCGAGCTCGTCGACACCGCGCTGGAGCGGGCCTAGCCCTCGTCCGCGGGACGCTCGGTGCAGGCCGAGCCGTCGGTCGGAAGCAGGTCGGCGATCGCCGAGAGGGTTTCGATGACGTCGGCGCTGGCGACCTTCTCGCTGTCCAGGTAGACCTCGACGGCCGGGACGCGGCCGAAGGTCGTGAACCGGTACTGCGGGGCTTCCGCGTCGTCGATGATCCAGTCGACGCCGTTGCGCGTCTCGCAGGGGAGCGTGGTCGGCCCCGGGGGTGTGACGCCGCACGTCAGCAGGATCGTCGCGGGGTCGCCCCACGCGCCGGTCGCCTGCGCGTCCGTCCAGCGGCGCGCCTGTCCGCCGAGATCTCCCGGAAGACGGACAGTGACCTCCGCGCACTCCGGGCTGTTCGCCTCCGGAGCGGGCTCGAGCGCCACGGGACTCGCGCAGCCGGCGATGCCCACGCACGCGGCCAGCGTGATCGCGGCGGCGAGGAGTCGGCGCGATGGGATCACTCCTCCAGGCTACCTTGGGGGGATGAGTGCCTCCGATCCGTCCGTGGGCGAACTGAGCGAGGTCGCCATCCTGCGCACGATCCTCGACGGGCTCGGCCCCTCGCGCGCGCTGGTCGGCCCCGGCGACGACGCGGCTGTCATAGCCGCCCCCGGCGGACGCGTGGTGGCCACCGTCGACACCCTCGTGCACGGCCCGGACTTCCGCCTCGCGTGGTCGAGCGCCTATGACCTGGGGTGGAAGGCCGCTGCGGTGAACCTCGCCGACGTCGCCGCCATGGGGGCCGCACCCAGCGCGCTGCTCGTCGCACTCGCGATGCCCGACGAGACACGGCTGTCGTTCGTCGAAGGGCTCGCGGCGGGCCTGCGTGCCGCCTGCGACGAGCTCGCGCCGGGCTGCGCGGTCGAAGGCGGCGACCTCACGGTCTCCGACACGCTCACCATCGCGGTGACAGCTCTGGGCACGCTCGACGGCGTGGAGCCCGTGCTGCGGTCGGGTGCGCAGGTCGGGGATGTCGTCACGGTGGCCGGTGAGCTCGGCGCCGCCGCGCGCGGCCTGCGGGTGCTGTTCTCGCGATTCACCGACGCGTCGGGCGACCCGATCCCCGTCGACGAACACGACCTCACCGACGAGGAGGCGGCCGATCTCGCGGTGCAGCTGCGGCCGTCGCCGCCGGTGTCCCTCGGACGCGAGGCCGCCCGCGCCGGCGCCACGGCGATGATGGACGTCTCGGACGGCCTGGTCCTGGACGCCTCACGCCTGGCCGCGGCATCCGGGGTCACCGTCGCCGTCGATGCGGCGGCACTCGGCTGGGACCCGGGTTCCGCGCTGTCCGGCGGAGAGGACCATGCCCTCCTCGCGACCTTTCCCTCCGCGGCGGACCTTCCGCCTGGGTTCCGGGTGGTCGGTCGGGTGATCGCGCGGCAGGACGACCTCGTCCTGGTCGACGGCCGTGCCTTCGACGGGCGCGGCGGCTGGGACCCCTATCGGGACTGGGATGCCGGACGCGGCTGAGCCGGTCAGATCGTGGTGACCCACCACAGGGTCGTGTCGCCGTAGCGCTTGTCGCGCTGATGCGTGAGCTGCGCAGGGAGCGTCGGCTCAGGGGATCGCTTCGCGCGCTCGACGATGACCGTTGCATGCGGGGTGAGCGATCCTGCCAGCAGCTCGAGGACGTGCGTGAGCTCGGACTCGGGCAGGTCGTACGGCGGGTCGATGAAGACCAGGTCGAAGGGCCCGCGGGGGACCTGCAGGTAGGCCACCGCCGAGCTGCGATGGACGGCGATCGCGGCATCCCGCCCCACTGACTTCACCACCCGGTCGGCGTTGCGTTGCGCGGTCGTCGCGGCGCGCGGCGCTTTCTCGACGAGGTCGGCGGATGCCGCGCCCCGGCTGATCGCCTCGAGTGCGAGCGCGCCCGAGCCGGCGTACAGGTCCAGCACGGCGGCACCGCGGACCAGGTCGGCGGACTCGAGGGCGCCGAACAGCGACTCGCGGACGCGGTCGCTGGTGGGACGGGTCCCCGCGTCGGGGACCTCGAGGGTGAGGGAACCGGCGCGGCCGGAGATGATGCGCGTCACACCGTCACGATATCCGGCGCTCAGGCAGACGGTGCCGCCGGAGCGTCCTCTTCGCGCAGGCGGGGCTCGGTGCGGTACTCCGGGCGCATGCCCGACTTGTCGGCGTAGAAGGCGCGGATGACGTCCATGTCGGCGCGGACGTCTCCGGTCAGCTCGATCGTGGGACCGAGGCCGGTCGTCATCGTGGTCCGGTCGACGTAGCCGAGCGTGACGGGCAGCCCGGTCTCGCGCGCGATCCGGTAGAAGCCCGACTTCCAGTACGCGCCGGCGCCGCGGGTGCCCTCGGGCGTGACGACGAGTCCGAACTTCTCGCCGCCGCGGATGCGGGCGACGACGTCGCTCACGACGCGCGAGGGATCGGACCGGTCCACCGGGATCCCGCCGAGCTTGCGCATGAGCGGCCCACGCCAGCCGTCGAACAGGCTGGCCTTGCCGAGCCATCGGACGTGGATCCCCAGGCGCCACGCGATCGCGAGCATGAGCGCGAAGTCCCAGTTCGACGTGTGCGGCACGCCGAGGAGGACGGTGGGTCGGGCGGGCGCGGGCTCGGTGGACAGCGTCCAGCGGCTGCACGCCCAGTAGAGGCGGGACACGAGACGTCGGAGCATCAGGTCACCGTACGCCACGGCGCTGGGGTAACGCCGACAGTCGCGCGTCGCCGGTCGAATCTAGACTCGACCCATGCCGTCGTTCACCCTCGAGTCGCGCCTGGACGGCGCCGTGGGCGGAAAGACGTCTTCGGCTCTCGAGCGCGCGTTCGGCATGCGGACCGTGGGCGACCTGCTGTCGCACTATCCCCGACGCTATGCCCGGCGCGGCGAGCTGACGCAGATCTCGTCCCTGCCCGTCGGCGAGGCCGTCACGATCGTAGCCGAGGTGCGCCGGGCGAACGAGCGACGCATGCAGAACCGCAAGGGGTCGCTGCTCGAAGTCGTCATCAGCGACGGCCAGGGCGACCTCTCGCTGACGTTCTTCAACCAGTCCTGGCGCATGAAGGATCTCGTGCCGGGCCGGCGCGGAATCTTCGCCGGGAAGGTGGGGGAGTATCGCGGCGCCAAACAGCTCGCGCACCCGGATTACGAGCTGTTCGACGACGAGGCCACCGCGCGGATGACGGCCGAGGCCAACGCGAACCTGCCCATCCCGATCTACCCCGCCACCAGCACCGTCGCGAGCTGGCAGTTCGCGAAGATCGTCGAGCTCGTGCTCGACGGGCTGGGGGAGGTGCCCGATCCCCTTCCCGACTGGCTGCGCGAGCGCCATGGCCTGCTCGAGGCGCGCGCCGCGATCGAACGGATCCACCGGCCCGCGTTCGAGGACGAGATCGAGCCGGCGCGCGCGACGCTGCGCATGCACGAGGCGTTCGTGCTCCAGGCCGCCCTGCTGCAGCAGCGCGCCTTCGTCCGTGCGCTCTCGGCCACCCGGCGGACGCCCGGCCCGCTCCTGGAGCGGTTCGACGACGCGCTGCCCTTCCCGCTCACGCCCGACCAGGTCAGCGTGGGCGAGCAGGTCGAGCGCGACCTGCAGGGCGACTGGCCGATGAACCGGCTGGTGCAGGGCGAGGTCGGCTCGGGCAAGACCCTGGTGGCGCTGCGTGCCATGCTGCAGGTCGCCCAGAGCGGCGGGCAGTCGGCCCTCATCGCGCCGACGGAGGTGCTGGCCGGACAGCACCTGCGCTCGATCGCCCGGATGCTCGGACCCCAGCTCGCTCCCGAGCTCATGCCGACGCTGCTCACCGGTCAGATGCCCGCCGCGGAGCGCCGCAAGGCCGCGCTGCGCGTCGCGTCGGGTCAAGCCCGCATCGTGGTGGGGACGCACGCCCTGCTCAGCGAGAGCACGACCTTCGCCGATCTGGGGCTGGTGGTCGTCGACGAGCAGCACCGCTTCGGGGTCGAGCAGCGCGAGTCGCTGCGCGCCAAGGGCTCGTCGCCGCACGCGCTCGTGCTCACCGCCACGCCGATCCCGCGGACGGTCGCGATGACGGTGTTCGGCGACCTCGACGTGTCGACCATTCGCACCATGCCGGCCGGTCGCGCCGGCATCCAGACCTACGTCGCTCCGCTGGCCGAGAAGCCCGCCTGGTTCGCGCGGGTCTGGGACCGGATCGCCGAGGAGGTCGCGCAGGGCCGGCAGGCCTTCGTGGTGTGCGCGGCGATCGACGCCGAGACCCTCGCGAAGGATGACACCGCCGATGAGCCGGTGGGCGATGCCGCGATCGAGCAGACGAAGACCCGCTGGGGCGTCGTGCAGGTCGCCGACCTGCTGTCGCGGCATCCGTCGTTCTCCGACATCCGGGTCGAGATCCTGCACGGCAAGATGCCGTCCGACGAGAAGGATGCCGTGATGCAGGCGTTCGCCCGGGGCGACGTCGACGTGCTCGTCGCGACGACCGTCGTCGAGGTCGGCGTGGACGTCCCCAACGCGTCGACGATGGCGATCCTCGAGGCCGACCGCTTCGGCGTCTCGCAGCTGCATCAGCTCCGCGGCCGCGTCGGGCGCGGCGGCGTGCCGGGCCTGTGCCTGCTCGTGACGGAGGCCGGAGTCGGCTCGCCCGCTCGGGAGCGGGTCGAGGCGGTGGCCGCGACGCTGGACGGCTTCGAGCTCGCCGAGGTCGACCTCGACCTGCGCGGCGAGGGCGACGTACTGGGCGACGCCCAGTCGGGTGCCCGGTCATCGCTGCGGCTGCTGCGCGTCGTCAAGGACGCCGACATCATCGCCGAAGCGCGCGTCGCCGCCGAGCGGGTGCTCGACGACGATCCGGCGCTGCTGCGCCACCCCGGTCTCGTCGCCGCGCTCGATCGGCGCGTGGGCATGGAGGAGCGGGCCGCGCTCGCGAAGAACTGACGCGACCGGGCGCTGCCGGACGGCCGATAGGCTGACGACATGAACAGCCGGATCGCCGTGGTCCCCGGGTCCTTCGACCCGCCGACCCTCGGGCATCTCGACGTCATCCGCCGCGCCGCCTCGCTGTACGACCAGCTGCACGTGCTGGTGGTCCACAACCCCGGCAAAGAGGCGATGCTCCCCATCGCGCAGCGGCTCACCCTGCTCGAGCAGTCCATCGCCGAGAGCGGCATCGAGGGGGACGTCATCGTCGCCTCGTGGAGCATGGGCCTGCTGGTCGACTACGCGACGGATGTCGACGCCGGCGTGCTCGTGAAGGGTATCCGCTCCCAGGTCGACGTCGCGTACGAGACGCCCATGGCGATCGTGAACCGCCATCTCGCGCACGTCGAGACGGTGTTCCTGCTGCCCGACCCCGCGCACGCCCTGGTGTCGAGTTCCCTCGTGCGCCAGGTCGCATCCCTCGGCGGCGACGTGTCGCCGTTCGTGCCCGCCGCGGTCGCCCGCTTCCTCGACACCGGCGCGCACCAGGGCTGAGGGTTCCCGGTCCCCGCACAGGGCCGCCCCACTACGATGGGTGATCGTGGTCAGACAGCATGTGACGGGTCCTTTCGTGATCCGCGTCAAGGACATCATCCGCAGCCCCGGTGAGATGCGGGAGCACTCCTTCGAGGTTCCCGCGCCCGAGAAGTGGGGCGAGGGCCTGGTGGCGGTCGAAGCCGGCGTCCCGATCGATCTGGACGTTCGTCTCGAGTCCGTCCACGAGGGCATCCTGGTCTCCGGAACGGCGGACACCGAGTACGCCGGTGTCTGCAGCCGATGCCTCACGGACATCGCCGAGGGCCTCCAAGTCGAGTTTCAGGAGCTTTTCGCGTATCCTGGAGAGGAAGCAACTGACTTCGAGGTTCAAGACGACCACGTGGATCTTGAAACTCTGGTCAGGGATGCGATTGTCCTGTCGCTTCCGTTTCAGCCGGTGTGTCAGCCGGATTGCCCCGGCCTCGATCCGGCCACGGGTGAGCGACTGACCACGAGCACCGGTGCAGAGCAGCGTGAGCCCCTCGATGTTCGCTGGGCCGCGCTCCAGGACTACACCACAGACCACGACGACGACGCCCCGCGCGCCGGCGCCGAGAACACAGAAGAGAGCTAGCCATGGCAGGTAACCCCCCGAAGCGGAAGGTCTCCCGTTCCAACACGCGCTCACGTCGCGCGCAGTGGAAGGCGGCGCCCATCACGCTGACCACCACCGTCGAGAACGGCAAGACCGTCTACAGCCGTCCCCACCAGGCGAAGGTCGTCACCGACTCGCAGGGCACCGAGCTGTTCCTGGAGTACAAGGGCCGCAAGGTCGCCGACGTCTGATCGCCCGACCGGCGACGTGACCGACGTCATGGATGAGCGCCTCGCGCTCACCGAGCTCGTACAGAAGCTCGGGGTCGACATCGACCCCGAGCTTCTGTCGCTCGCACTCACGCACCGTTCCTGGGCTTACGAGCACGGGCAGGTTCCCCACAACGAGCGCCTCGAGTTCCTCGGCGACTCGGTGCTCGGGCAGGCGGTGACCGTGCTTCTGTTCACGAAGCACCCCGAACTCGAAGAGGGCGCCCTCGCGAAGCGTCGCGCCAGTGTCGTATCGACCCTGGCGCTCGCGGAGATCGCCCGGGGCATCGGCCTCGGCGCGCACCTCAAGCTCGGCCGCGGCGAAGACCTCACCGGCGGACGCGAGAAGGACTCGATCCTCGCGGACACCATGGAAGCCGTCATCGGCGCCACCTACCTCTCCGCCGGGCCCGAAGCGGCGACCGGCCTGGTGCTGAGCCTCGTCGAGCCGCTCCTCGCCGACCCCGAGCGCTACGGCGCCGCGATGGATCCCAAGACGAGTCTGCAGGAGCTGGCCGCCCGCACCGGCGTCCAGCCGCCCGCGTACTCGGTGTCCTCGACCGGACCCGATCACGACCGCAAATTCACCGCCGTCGTGGTGGTGGGCGACGTCGCGGCCGAGGGTCTCGGCACGAGCAAGAAGCAGGCCGAGATGGCCGCGGCGCTCAGCGCCTGGCAGGAACTCACCGCGCGTGCCTGAACTGCCCGAGGTCGAGGTGGTCCGTGCCGGCCTCGCCCCCGCGGTCACCGGTGCCACCGTGCTCGGGGTGACCGTCGTCGACGAGCGCGCCCTCACGCGGCATCCGGGCGCCGGCGCCCATTTCGAGGCCGCGCTCGCGGGCCGCGTCATCAGGTCCGCAGCGCGACGGGGCAAGTTCCTGTGGCTCCCGCTCGAGGAGCGCACCGGCGACCGAGACCCGACCGAGGCCGTCGTCGGCCACCTCGGAATGAGCGGGCAGCTGCTGCTGCGGGCACCCGGGGCTGCCCCGGAACGTCACGAGCGGGTCCGCATCGATCTGGACCATCCCGAGCACGGCGAGGTGTCCGTCGTCTTCGCGGACCAGCGGACATTCGGCTCACTGGCCATCGACGAACTCGTCCCGACGGCCGACGGCGCACCGGGCGGGTTCGGCAGTGCCGAGGCATCCGTTCCACGGCAGGTGTCGCACATCGCCCGTGACCCGCTCGATCCGGCGTTCTCGGATGCCGCACTGCGGCGTGCCCTCGCGCGCAAGAACTCGGCGATCAAGCGGGTGCTGCTCGATCAGACCGTGCTCAGCGGCGTCGGCAACATCTACGCGGACGAAGCGCTGTGGGCGGCGCGCATCCATCCCGAGACGCCCGCGAGTTCGCTCTCGACTCGTGCGGCGAACCGGCTGCTGGCCGAGGTGCGGCATGTCCTGGACAAAGCCCTGGCCGAGGGTGGCACGAGCTTCGACGCCCAGTACGTCAACGTCAACGGGCAGGCGGGATACTTCGCCCACTCGCTGAACGCGTACGGTCGCACCGGTCAGCCCTGCCCGCGCTGCGGCAGGCCGATCGTGCGCGTGTCGTTCACGAACCGGTCGAGCCACTTCTGCCCGCGCTGCCAGCGGCCGCGGCATCCGTCGTCCTCAACGGATGCCGCGGCCCTCAGATCGCGATGACCTTCTTCCACGCGCCGGCGTAGGACGCCGGAACGAAGCCGATCGCCTCGTTGATGTCGAGCATGTGGCGATTCTCCTCGGCGTTGAACGTCGACACCCGAGGGGAGTCGGGGACGACCTCGCGCCAGCGCAGCAGGTTCGCGCACTTCACGATCGTGCCCAGGCGCCGCCCGCGGTGCTCCTTGAGCACGAGCGTGCCGTACTGCTGCGTCGCCGCGGAGTGATCCTCGGCGATGACGAGCTCGTTGTATGCGGCGATGGTCCCGGTCGGAACGTGCTGGATCGCGGCGACCGAGACCGTCAGGCCCTGCGCGCGCTGACGTGCGTCGCGGCGCTCCACGCGCGCGGCGTCCCAGTGCTGTTCGTCGATGACCAGACCGCCGGCCGGGGCGTCCGTCGACATCCGCGACATCGCGTACGCGAACCCGTCCCGGAACTCCGGGGGAGTGGGAGCCGTCCACGTGACGAGGCGGTAGTCGGGGCCCGCGGCCGCTTCGGCCTCGGCGAGCATGCGCTCGACGACCCCGAAGTCGCCGGTCAGGTCGAACACGCTGTTGCGCTCGACCTGCTCGAGGGTGAACCCGTTGGCGACCTGGAACACGGTCTGGCGATCCTCGGCGGGAACGGATCCTGCCCCGGTGGGCGGCACGAGCGCCGGTCCCGCCGTTCCCGGACGATGCAGCGTCCAGGTCTGGATCGTCGGGATCCCGCGGTCGCGCGCCTCGCGCTCGACCTCGGCGAGCAGCTCCTCCGCACCCTGACCCCACTTCGGGGGATCGATCATGAGGTCGAACTCGACAGCCGACACGTCGTCCTCGTTGGAGATCATGAGCTTGACCACGCCGAGGATCTCGCCTCCCCGTTCGGCCGCGAAGCCGATCTGGGTCCAGTCCGACTGGTCCTGCCACATGCCGAGCACCTCGCTCGGCACCTCGTCGAGGTAGTCGTGGCCGGCGTCGTACCGGCACACCTCGTTGGCGATGCGCACGAGCTCGAGGAACGGCCCGGCGTCGGGTGCGTCGAGCGAGGCCGGCACGACGATGCGGCCGATCGTCAGCGTGGACTGCTGAGCCACATCGGTCATGAGAGCACCTTCTTCCAGGCGCCGTTGTACGCGATCGGAGCGAATCCGATCGCCTCGTTGATGTCGAGCATGGGGCGATTCTCCTCTGCGTTGTACGTGAGCACACGGGGGGACTGCGGCGCGATCTCGCGCCACGAGAGCAGACCGGCGCACTTGACGAGCGTGCCCAGCTTGTGGCCGCGGTGACCCTTGAGGACGAGCGTGTCCTCCTGATGACTGGCCTCGGTGCGGTCCTTGCCGATGACCAGCTCGTTGAACGCGCACAGCTCGCCGGTGGCGATGTGCTGCGCCGCGGTCACCTGGATCGTCCGGCCCGACTCGGTGTACTTGGCATCGTGCGTGGCGATGCGCGCGGCGTCCCAGGTCTCCTCGTCGAACTCCATGTCGGCCGAAGGGGCATCCGTCGCCATGCGCGACTTCATCCAGGCGTAGCCCTCGGCGTACTCGTCCGGCGTCGGTGCGAACCACTGCACGACGCGATACCCGGCCGACGCGGCGATCGCCTCGTCGTGCAGGCGCTGGACGGTGTCGAAAGAACCCATGAGGTCGAACGCGCTGTTGCGCTCGACCTGCTCGAGCGTGTAGCCGTGCCGGCGGTAGAACCGTGCGACGTGGTCCTCGGGGATGTCGCCGAAGCCCGTGGGCGGCGCGATCCGGGGACCGGCGGAGGCAGGATGCTCGGCGAACGATTGCAGGACGGTGCGACCGTTCTCACGGGCGACCGTCTCGACGAGGTCGTACGCCGCAGAGCCGATTCCGCGCCCCCACGTGTCGTGCAGGAGCTCGATGAGCCAGAACGCGACCTTGGAGTCGCCTTCGAGGGGCATGTCGATGCCGACGCGCCCGATGATGGCGCCGTCGTCCACGACGACCCAGGACAGCCGGCGCTCGTAGTCGGTCGTGGCGTAGTGCGGCAGCAGCTCGTCCGCGGTGATCGCGTGATCGCCGTGGCCGGAGATCTCGCGATAGATGGCGTTGCGCACGCGCACCATCTCGACGAAGTCGGCTGCGTCCGGTGCATCGATGGAACCCGGAACCGTGAGCGGCCGGAACTCGATGTCGGTGAGTGTGGTCATGATGTCGCGTCTTTCGGTCTGGTCTGGGAAGGAAGTGGGGAGGGGTCCGCCCGCTGTGGGGCGGACGGACCCCGCGGTCGTCATGACCGTGGTGCGAGGGCGGCCTCGCGGAGGTAGCCGTGCTCACGCGCCCTGGTGGCGGCGTGATTGCGGTGCGCGCGAGCGTGACGCTCGCGATCGTCGGCGAGTCGCGGGGCCCTCGAACCCCAGAGCAGCAGTCGCAGGCCCACGTGAAGGGCGATGCGGTCGATGATCGAGGTGCGGGTGTCGCGGCTCGGGAGCCGCAGCGTATCGGGGATTCCCGAGGGGCGCTGCGGCGCATAGGTCGTGTTCATGAGTGTTCTCTTCCGGATGGATGGGTGATGGATGCCCGGAACCACGCGCGGTCGGGCGGGATGTCATGCCGCAGCACGACGGGATGAAGGCAGGAAGATGCGCTCAGCACCCGGGATCGGGGCGGCGCAGGAGGATCATGCCCTCGAGAGGGCAGAGTTCTCCCCTGCCGGGGTCAGCCGGCGGTGTGAACGCGGGCGTTCTGGAACGTGCCGAAGGAGCGGGTCCCCGGCGCGAAAACACGAGTCGCATCGCCGGTTGGGGCGGTGACTCCAGTTGTGTTCATCAGCATCATGTCGGGGACCTCCTTTCTCTACTTCAGACGCGAGGAGTGACATTACCGCTCTCTCGCAGGCGGCGTCAAGCTTTCTCGCAGATTCAGGTGACGACGGGCGTGTCGCGGCATCCGATCCGCCCTCGGCCCGCCTTCCCTGTCACGCCGCAGACCTCCGGTAGCGTAGGGCGGTAGTCGACGGGCCGGAGGACGTATCCATGCACCTGAAGAGCGTGACGCTCAAAGGGTTCAAGTCGTTCGCCCAGCCGACGACTTTCGCGCTCGAACCCGGTGTCACCTGCATCGTCGGCCCCAACGGATCCGGCAAGTCGAACGTGGTCGACGCGCTCGCCTGGGTCATGGGCGAGCAGGGCGCGAAGACCCTCCGCGGCGGCAAGATGGAGGACGTCATCTTCGCCGGCACGGCCACGCGCGGCCCTCTGGGCCGCGCCGAGGTACAGCTGACCATCGACAACAGCGACGGCGCCCTTCCGATCGAGTACTCCGAGGTGACGATCAGCCGGACGCTGTTCCGCAACGGCGCGAGCGAGTACGCGATCAACGGCGAGGTCTGCCGTCTGCTCGACGTCCAGGAGCTCCTCAGCGACTCGGGACTCGGTCGCGAGATGCACGTGATCGTCGGCCAGGGCCGGCTCGACAGCGTGCTGCAGGCATCGCCCGAAGACCGTCGCGGGTTCATCGAGGAGGCCGCCGGCATCCTCAAGCACCGGCGTCGCAAGGAGAAGACCCTCCGCAAGCTCGAGGCGATGGAGGCGAACCTCATGCGCCTGAGCGACCTCGCCGGGGAGCTGCGCCGACAGCTCAAGCCGCTGGGTCGTCAGGCCGAGATCGCGCGCGAGGCCGCCACGATCGCCGCGCGGGTGCGGGACGCGAAGGCGCGCCTGTTCGCCGACGAGATCGTCGGCCTGCGTGCCGAGCTCGCCGCCCACACGCACAGCGAGCAGGAGCGTCACGCCGAGCGGATGGTCCTGCAGGATCAGCTCGACAACTCGCGTGCCCGGATCGAGCTGCTCGAGGCGCAGCAGCGCTCCGAGGCGGTCGACGCCGCCCGGCGCACGACCCACGATCTCGAGCGCGTGCAGGAGCGGCTGCGCAGCCTGTACGCGCTGGCGGGCCAGCGGCTCGCGCTGCTCGGCGAAGCCGAGGACGACGACCGCATCGAGCTGACGACGGTCTCGCAGGCGATGATCGACGAGGCCCGCACCGAGATCGACGAGATCGGCGACGGCCTGGGTGATGCTCAGGATGCCGCTGCCGAGGCATCGCATGACGTCATGCGCGCGCGGGCCGAGCTCGACGCCCTCGACACCGACATCGCGGCCCAGAGCGCGCTGGTGTCCAAGCACGACATGCGCCTGACGGCGCTCCGGGGGACCGCCGAGGCGGCGGCATCCGCTCTGGCCGCGGTGCGCGCCGGCGTCGAGCGTCAGCAGCGGGCGCTGGATGCCGCATTGGCCCGGCGGGCGGAGGCCGAACAAGCCTTGGCCGGAGTCGACCCGGATCTCGTGCCCGAAGGCTCTGCGGCCGAGTACGCGAGCGCCTATGAGCGCGCGCAGCGCGAGGCGACCGACGCGGAGGCCGCTGTGGGCTCGTTGCGCGAGCGCCTTCACGCCGCCGAGCGGGAGGTCGAGGCGCTCACCGCGCAGACCTCGGCGCTGAGCCGTGCGCTGGACGGCAAGAACGCCGCGGCGGAGATCGTCGCGCGTGGCGGCGCGGGCGTGCGCGGTCTGCTCGGCGACGCCGTGAAGATCACCGCGGGGTACGAGGCGGCCATCGCCGGAGCTCTCGGTCCGCTCGTGGAGGGCGTCCTCGTCGACACGCGTGCCAACGCCGTCGCGACCGCTCAGCTCGCCCGCGACGGCGACCTCGGCACGGTCGACGTCGCGATCGCCGATGCCACCGGCGCCCGGCCGGATTTCCCCTCCATCAGCGGGATCGTCCCGGCGCGCGACGTCGTGACGGCGCCTCCCGGGGTGCTCGGCATCCTGTCCTTCGTGGTCGTCGCGGACGACCTGGACGCCGCTCTCGCAGCCGCGCCGGTCCTGGCATCGGCCGCGGTCGGCGGTCCGGTCACGATCGTCACGCGCGCCGGGGAGGTCGTCACCGAGTACACCGTCCGCGCCGGGTCCGGACAGGGCAGGTCGCGTCTCGAGCTGGCGGCGGAACGGGATGCCGCGGCCGAGCGCCGCGACGAGATCGCCGTGGTGGCGAGCTCGCTGCGCGAGGCTCTGGCCGATGCTGCACAAACGCTCGACACCGCCCGCCAGCACACCAAGACCGCTCTGGCGACGCTGCGCGAGCACGACGCCGCGCTGGCCGCTCACACCGAGCAGGTCAACCGCGCTTCGGTGCGTCACGAGGCCGCCGTCGCCGAGTGCGACCGGCTCGCGGCCGGGCTCGCCCAGGTCGAGGCCGCGGTGGCCGACGCCGAGGACGCCGCCCGGTCGGCCGACGACCAGCTCACCGCCGCGCTCGAGGCGCCGCGGCCGATGCTCGACGCGTCGGCGCGAGACGGAATGCTCGCAGCGCTCGAGGGCGCGCGCGACGCCGAGATGCGCGCGCGACTGGACGTCGAGACGCTGAAGGAGCGCATCCGCGCCGGAGAGGCTCGCGTCGCCGGGCTCGAGCGTCAGCGCGAGCGGGAGCGCGAGGCGGCGGCGGAATCCGCCCGGCGTGCGGTGGTCCGCAGGGCTCAGCGCGAGACCGCGGCGGCCGTCGCCGCGCAGCTGCCGGCGGTGCTCGACTCGGTCGAGCGCTCGCTGATGCAGGCTCGGCTGGAGCTCGCCGCCGCCGAATCCGAGCGCGCTGCGCTGACGGGCGAACTGGCCGAGCTGCGGCGCCAGGAGGCGACGGCGCGGGAGCGTCTGGCCGGTCTCACCGAGAGCGTCCACAGCCTCGAGCTGCAGATCCACGAGAAGCGACTCCACGTCACGGGGATCCTCGAACGAGTCCACTCCGAACTCAGCCTCGACGAAGGCATTCTCATTTCGGAATATGGTCCCGATCAGCCTGTTCCGGGCGAGGCCGACGACGCCGCCGCCGAGGAAGCGGCATCCGTTCCCTACGACCGCGCGCAGCAGCGCAAGCGCCTGCAGGAGGCCGAGCGCAAGCTCGCTCAGCTCGGTCGCGTGAACCCGCTCGCGCTCGAGGAGTTCGCGGCCCTCGAACAGCGCCACACCTTCCTGACGGAGCAGCTCGGCGATCTCACCCAGACCCGCAAGGACCTGATGACGATCATCGAGGAGCTCGACGAGCGCATGCAGGTGATCTTCCTCGCCGCGTTCGAAGACACCAAGACCGCGTTCGGCGAGGTGTTCCCGATCCTCTTCCCGGGCGGATCGGGGAGCATCACCCTCACCAACCCCGACGAGCCCCTGACGACGGGCATCGAGGTGTCGGTGCGCCCCGTGGGGAAGAAGATCGAGCGGCTGTCGCTGCTGTCGGGCGGCGAGCGATCGCTGGCCGCGGTGGCGCTGCTGACCGCCATCTTCAAGGCCCGGCCGAGTCCGTTCTACATCCTCGACGAGGTCGAGGCCGCTCTCGACGACGCCAACCTCGGCCGGCTGCTCGGTGTGTTCGAGCAGCTGCGGGAGTCGAGCCAGCTCATCGTGATCACGCACCAGAAGCGCACGATGGAGATCGCCGACGCCCTTTACGGCGTCTCGATGCGCCAGGACGGCGTCTCGGCGGTCGTCGGTCAGCGTCTGGGCGAGCGCGCGGCGAGCTGATTCCACAGGCCGCCCGGGGGCTCGAGTCGCCGCGGCTAGGGTGACGGCCATGGACACCGCACTGCGCCGCCGACTGAGCGCGGCAGCTCTTGTCGCCTCTCTCGCCCTGCTGCCCGGCTGTGCCCTCGTCCCGTCGCTGGGCGAGATCACGCCGGTCGCGACGGACGACGCGGCCGACTCGTCGGGCGACTCGGATTCGCCGGAGCAGCCGGATCCGGATCTGCCGCCGAGTGAGCTGACGTTCGAGGCCGGAGCGGAGCTCGACCCGGCGAAGTGGTCGGTGCAGTGGGGCGACGCATTCCTCGCGGACGAGAGCTTCTCGGTGCTGTCACCGGACGACGGCAATGGGAACTGGTCCTACCTCGATGGGGCGAACCAGTGCGAGATCAGCTTCTACCAGGGCGGGATGGCCGACCTCGACATGAGCCAGGACGACCGAACCCTCACGGACGACTTCCTGGCCTCGGTCCTGGCCGGCACCGTGACGGGCTCCACGCGGGCGGACGTCGACGAGCACGCATTCGATCATGAGCTGAAGGGCATGGTCGGCGTCGAATCCGTGGAGTTCCGGGCGATCTGGGGCAGCGCCGCCGACGGAGGGACATGGCTGCATGCCGGTCGGATGTTCGGGCTCCACGAGGCGGCGCTCTACGTCGGGATCCGGTGTCCCGCCGGTTTCGAGGCGGACGAGGAGTTCGCGAAGCTCACCGACTCGCATCTGGGCGTGGTCGTGGGTCCGCTCACGGGCTAGGCGTCACGCGGGCCCGGGTGCCCGGCCATAGGCTGGACGGCATGGCAGAGAGCTCCTGGTCGCTCGGTCGCGCGCTGCGCGGCATGTTCGTCAAGCCCACGATCGATGAGACGACGTGGGACGACCTGGAGTCGGCGCTGTTGACCGCGGACTTCGGGCCCGACATCACCGAGCGGATCGTGGACGAGCTGCGCGAGAAGGTGGAGCGCTACCGCACCACCGATCCCCGCGATCTCCAGCGCATGCTCAAGGAGACGCTCGAGGAGCACTTCTCGAAGTTCGACTCGACGCTGCGTCTGACCGAGCGTCCGGCGGTCGTGCTGGTGGTCGGCGTCAACGGCGTGGGCAAGACCACGACGATCGGCAAGTTCGCCAAGTTCCTGCAGCGCTACGGCCGGTCGGTCGTGGTGGGCGCGGCCGACACGTTCCGCGCGGCTGCCGTCGACCAGCTCGCGACCTGGGCGGAGCGTGGGGGAGCCACGATCGTGCGTCCCCAGCAGGAGGGTCAGGACCCCGCCTCGGTCGCGTTCCAGACCATCGAGTACGCGAAGCGCACCGGCACCGAGATCGTCCTGGTCGACACCGCGGGCCGCCTGCACACCAAGGGCGGGCTCATGGACGAGCTCACCAAGATCCGGCGCGTCATCGAGAAGCAGGCGCCGATCAGCGAGGTCCTGCTGGTGCTCGACGCGACGACAGGGCAGAACGGCGTCATGCAGGCGCAGGCCTTCCTCGAGCACGCCGGCGTCACCGGGCTCGTCCTCACCAAGCTCGACGGCTCGGCCAAGGGCGGGTTCGTGCTGGCGGTGCAGGAGCGCACCGGCATTCCGGTGAAGCTGCTCGGCCAGGGCGAGGGGATCGGCGACCTGACCGGTTTCACGCCTCACGTGTTCGCGGCATCCCTGGTCGATTGACGCGCTGAAACGAGTCGATCGGCGCACCGGCAGATGTCGCGCGCGTAACGATTGACGCGACGCGCGGTCAGGGGTTCCGTGGCGGCGCCGGGGCTGGTTTCATTGGGGACATGGCGATCGAACACGACTATTTCGGACTCCTGGAGTCGGGCCCCGACGGTTCGATCTTCTGGTCCGAGAACGTCGAACTGGGGGATCAGTCGGTGACGGTGGATCTCACCGCGCCCGATCAGGAGGATGTCTCCGAAGCCGCACTCGACGTCGCGGCATCGCTCATCGCGAACATCGAGGACATCGACCGCAGCGCCCGCAACGCCATGGTGGACGAGCTCAGCGATCGCACCAGCGAGGTGACCGAGTACATCCTCCAGCAGCAGGCGTCGCTCGGCGACTCGCTCGAGGAGATGCTGGTCGACATCTCGGGCGATACGCACATCGACGTCATCCGCTCGCTGCAGCTGATGAGCATGACGATCCTCGCCGACGAGCACGGCGGATCCGATCCGTTCGCGGTGCTCGAGTACGCGCTTGATCCCGACGCCACCGATGACGTCCTGCTGGTCAACCTCGACTCCCAGGCGGGCGTCCTGTCGGTGACCAGCGCCGAATAGAGCGCGTGCAGACGTTCCTGCCTTATCCGTCGTTCGCGCGATCGGCGGCAGTGCTCGACCCGCTCCGGCTGGGCAAGCAGCGTGTCGAGACCCTTCAGCTGCTGCGCGCCAATACGGTGCCCGGCTACGGCTGGCGTCATCATCCGGCGGCGAAGATGTGGGCCGGCCGGCTGCCCGCCCTCGTGCTGTACGGACTGGCGATGACGGATGCCTGGACCGCGCTCGGGCGGGCCGACTCGGTGCGACCGCAGCTGCTGGCCTTCGCCCCCGAGGTAGATGGGGTCGCGCAGGAGGAGGTCGAGCTGCCGCGGTGGCTCGGCGATCCGGCGTTCCACCTCTCGCACCGGTCCAACCTCGTCCGGAAGGACCCCGAGCACTATCGCCCGATCTTCGGCGACGTGCCCGATGACCTGCCCTACATCTGGCCGATGCCCTGATCCGTGCTCAGACCGCCTGGGCGAACGACGTCTCGGCGGCGAGGCTCTCCGCGAAGTGCGACATGTGCGGCGGGATCTCACGGCCCTTCGACACGGCCGACTGAGCCCACAGGCGCCCCGCGCGGTACGACGAGCGCACCAGCGGGCCGGCGAGCACGCCCAGGAAGCCGATGCGCTCGGCCTCCTGCTTGAACTCGACGAACTCCTGCGGCTTGACCCAGCGGTCCACCGGGAGATGCCGCGGCGTCGGCCGAAGGTACTGCGTGATCGTGATGATGTCGGTGCCGGCGTCATGCAGATCCTGCAGCGCCTGCACGACCTCCTCGGGCTCCTCGCCCATGCCGAGGATGAGGTTCGACTTCGTGATGAGCCCGGCGTTGCGCGCCTGGGTCAGCACGTCGAGCGAGCGCTCGTAGCGGAATGCGGGACGGATGCGCTTGAAGATGCGCGGAACGGTCTCGACGTTGTGGGCGAAGACCTCGGGACGGCTGTCGAACACTTCGCCCAGCAGAGCGGGGTCGCCGTTGAAGTCGGTGGCGAGGATCTCGACGCCGGTGTTCGGGTTCAGCGCGTGGATCTGCCGGACGGTCTCGGCGTGCAGCCAGGCGCCGCCATCCGGCAGGTCGTCGCGGGCGACGCCGGTGACGGTGGCGTAGCGCAGTTGCATTCGCACGACGCTCTCGGCGACGCGGCGGGGCTCATCCCTGTCGTAGTCGGCGGGCTTGCCGGTGTCGATCTGGCAGAAGTCGCAGCGCCGCGTGCACTGCGAGCCGCCGATGAGGAAGGTCGCCTCGCGGTCCTCCCAGCACTCGTAGATGTTGGGGCACCCGGCCTCCTGGCACACGGTGTGCAGCTGCTCGGTCTTCACCAGCGAATGCAGCGCCTGGTACTCGGGGCCCATCTTCGCCTTGGTCTTGATCCACTCGGGCTTGCGCTCGATGGGCGTCTGGGCGTTGCGCACCTCGAGGCGCAGGAGCTTGCGGCCCTCGGGGCCGCCGGCGGCCGGAGCGGCCGGCGTGCCGCAGGCGCTCATGCCGAGACCCCCGCGTACTCGGCTTCGAACGCCCGGGTCACCGTGTCCAGCACGTCGCTGGGGGAGATGTCCGAGCCCACCACCTCGCTCAGCGTCGTCACACCGGCGTCGGTGATGCCGCAGGGGATGATGCCGCGGAACCCGGCGAGTGAGTTGTCGCAGTTGAGCGCGAAGCCGTGCATCGTGACGCCACGCTGCACGCGGACGCCGATCGCGGCGACCTTGTCCTCGCCGAGCGGTCGCCGCACCCAGACGCCGCTCCGGCCCTCGACGCGGTATCCCTCGACGTCGTACTCGAACAGCACGTCGATCAGCACCTGCTCGAGTCGCCGAACGTGGGCGACGACGTCCACGGGCTCGGGCAGTCGCACGATCGGGTAGCCGACGAGCTGACCGGGCCCGTGCCACGTGATCTTGCCCCCTCGGTCGACGTCCACCACCGGAGTGCCGTCGGTCGGCCGCTCGTGCCGGGCGGTGCGGGCCCCGGCTGTATACACCGCCTCGTGCTCGAGCAGCAGCAGGGTGTCCGCCCGCGTGCCTGCCACGACCTCGGCGTGAATGCTGCGCTGCAGGGCCCACCCGTCGAGGTACGGGACGTACTCAGGGGAGAGGCCGACGGTCCGGATGTCGAGCATCGTGGCTCCTTCGCTTGTGGCGACGGTGAAGGTGATTGATGGATCGCGTCCAACTTTACGATACCGACGGCGCATGCGCGGCGAACGCTAGCGTTTGAGCATGAGCAGCACCGGACGTGTCGGGAGGCCCAAGGCCTCATCGCAGGAGACGCTGGCCGAAGCGGCCTGCGAGCTCTTCCTCGAGCAGGGCTTCGAAGCGACCTCGATCGCCGACATCACGAACCGGGCGGGCGTCAGCCGCTCGAGCTTCTTCAACTACTTCGCCTCGAAGTCCGACATCCTCTGGGCCGGCCTCGACGAGCGGCTGACGGTCCTCG
Source organism: Microbacterium sp. Root166 (assembly GCF_001427145.1). Taxonomy (GTDB): domain Bacteria; phylum Actinomycetota; class Actinomycetes; order Actinomycetales; family Microbacteriaceae; genus Microbacterium. The sequence continues at coordinate 642,852 of NZ_LMGL01000002.1, read as the reverse complement.
CGGAGCGTCTCACGACGGCAGAGGGGGATGCCGCGTCCGACGTCCGGAACGCGGTGCTCGAGGTCGGCGCGCGGTTCGCCCCCGACAGCCTCGCCCTCGCCATCGTGAACGCCGCCGCGATGGGGCTGGAGACCGAGCTCGAGCGCGAGGCCTCGGTGCGCCGGGCACGCGTGGCCCGCGAGGTCGCCGACCGGTTCGGGCGCGCCGGTGCCGACCGGCTTCATGCGGAGGTCGCTGGCGCGGCGTGGGGCGGAGCCGTGCTGGCCGCCCTCGACGCGTGGGCGCACGACGGCGCCGGCGTCACCTCGCTCGAGCGCTTCCTCGTCAAGGCCGCCGACGCGGCGGCGACCGTCGAGGCACTCGGCCCCTCGGCCGCCGTCCGGCAGCTGCGCGTCGTGGTTCAGGCGCCCGACTTCGATCAGGCCGTCTCGTTCTACCGCGATGTCGTCGGGATGCCGCAGGCCGAGGCGTACGAGGCCGACGGCGGTGCGCGCGTGGTCATCCTCGACGCGGGCCGCGCGACCCTGGAGCTCTCCAACCCGGAACAGATCCGCTTCATCGACCGCGTCGAGACGGACGGCGGTACGAGCGACCGGATCCGGATCGCGCTCGAAGTCGACGACACCTCCCGGGCGGTGGAGCGGCTGGCCGACGCGGGCGCGGCCGTCGAGGCATCCGCCCGCACCACACCCTGGCGCTCCGTCAACGCCCGGCTGCGGGGTCCGGCCGACCTGCAGCTCACGCTCTTCCAGGAGCTGGACCCGCACTAGCGGGCACGGCCGGGACGCGGCATCCGCTCGCGTAGAATCGGGGGATCATGGCGACTTTCGGCACCCTCTCCGACCGGCTCACCGAGACCTTCCGCAACCTCCGCACCAAGGGCAAGCTCACGCCCGCGGACGTCGACGGCACGGTGCGCGAGATCCGGCGCGCCCTGCTCGACGCCGACGTGGCACTGCCCGTCGTGAAGGAGTTCACCGGCAAGGTGCGCGAACGCGCCCTCGGCGACGAGGTCAACAAGGCCCTGAACCCGGCGCAGCAGGTCGTTCAGATCGTCAACGAGGAGCTCATCACGATCCTCGGCGGTCAGCAGCGACGCCTGCAGTTCGCCAAGACCGCGCCGACCGTCATCATGCTCGCCGGACTCCAGGGCTCGGGAAAGACGACGTTCGCCGGCAAGCTCGCGAAGATGCTCGAGAAGGACGGCCACACACCGCTGCTGGTCGCCGCCGACCTCCAGCGCCCCAACGCCGTGAACCAGCTGCAGGTCGTGGCGGGGCAGGCGGCCGCGACGATCTTCGCGCCCGAGCCCGGCAACGGCGTCGGCGACCCGGTGCAGGTGGCGCGAGCCGGCGTCGAGCACGCGCGTCGCCAGCAGCACGACGTCGTCATCATCGACACCGCCGGCCGCCTCGGCGTGGACGCCGAGCTCATGAAGCAGGCCGCCGACATCCGCAGGGCCACCGATCCCGACGAGGTCCTCTTCGTCATCGACGCGATGATCGGTCAGGATGCCGTCAACACGGCGAAGGCCTTCCAGGAGGGCGTCGACTTCACCGGCGTCGTGCTGTCGAAGCTCGACGGCGACGCCCGCGGCGGCGCGGCCCTCTCGGTCGCCTCGGTCACCGGACGCCCGATCATCTTCGCCTCCACCGGCGAGGGCCTCGACGACCTCGAGGCCTTCCACCCGGATCGCATGGCGTCGCGCATCCTCGACCTCGGCGACATCTTGACCCTCATCGAGCAGGCCCAGCAGGCCTTCGACGAGGAAGAGGCCATGAAGATGGCCGAGAAGCTCGCGACGGAGACCTTCACGCTCGAGGACTTCCTCGAGCAGATGCAGCAGATGAAGAAGATGGGCTCCATGAAGAAGATGCTCGGGATGCTCCCGGGCATGGGGTCCATGAAGGATCAGCTCGAGAACTTCGACGAGCGCGAGATCGATCGCACCGAGGCCATCATCCGCTCGATGACGCCGGTCGAGCGCCGCAATCCCAAGCTGCTCAACGGCTCGCGCCGTCTGCGCATCGCCCGCGGCTCCGGCATGACGGTGACCGACGTCAACCAGCTCGTGCAGCGCTTCGAGCAGGCGGCCAAGATGATGAAGACCGTCGCGCGCGGCGGGATGCCCAACATCCCCGGCATGGGCCCGATCCCGGGCGGCGCTCGCCCCGGCGCCTCGGCCAAGCGCGGCAAGCAGCAGAAGGCGAAGGGCTCGCGGTCGGGCAACCCCGCCAAGCGCGCCGCCGAGAACGCCGGCATCGCCGCAGCTCCTGCCGCCCCGACCGGATCCGGCTTCGGGCTGGGCGGTGCCAAGGGCGCGCCGACGGAGGCCGACCTCGCCGAGCTGCAGAAGCTCCTCGGCAAGGGCTGACGCCGCGCGCCACCCTCGCTCCGCGATCCGGGTTGGTAGCGTGAACTCACCCGGACAGCGGAAGACTCGAGTCCGGATCAGATCTGGGGGGATCGGTGGAGATGGGTGACAACGGCTGAAGGGGTCTTCGCAAGGGATGCCCCGCTCTTCCTCGAGAGCGAATCCGGGCGCATCGACCGCTATCCCCGCAATCCCTGGCTGCGATGGGCGGTGCGCCTGCTCGCCGCTTCGCCGTTCGTCGCTCTCGCCGTATGGTTCGAGGTCACATCCGGCGGTGACTGGTCCGGTACCGCCAACGGAGCGCTTGCTGCGCGGGTCGCCGATCTGCCGTGGGGCTCGACGGATGTCGTCGCCCTAGCGGAGCTGTATCCGGTCATCACCAGCCTGCTTGCGGTGCTCATTCCCGGTGGGCCGCTCGGACTGGGGATCGCGGGTGCGCTGGTCGCCGGGATCCTCCTGCAGCTGGTGACCCAGTCGATGCAGCGCAAGCAGTTCCCGCTGCCGGTCCGCGTCGTCTTCATCCTGACGCTCGCTCTCACGCCCATGTTCGCGTACATCGTCACGACGAGCTTCGAGTCGGTGCTGGGACTCGCCTTTTTCGGGCTCGGCATGATCGACCTCGTTCGTTTCGTGACGTATGCCAATACGCAGGCGGGATTCCGCGCCGGGCTGCTCTTCGCCTGCTCCGCGGTGTCGGACTCGACAGGACTGTTCGTCGCCATCGCCGCCGCAGTCGCAGCGTCGTTCATCGTCCGCTCGCGGGCGGAATCGCGCCTGGCCAACGTCATCGTCGTCGTCTTCCCGACTCTGGCCCTCATGGCGTCGCTGATGCTGCTCGGCGTCGCCTTCCGGGTCGGGCCGCTCGCGATGATCCGCGGAGACCTCCAGTGGGATCCTGTGCGCGCCGACGCCGTTGTCGGCATCCTTCTCAGTCCGTCCGGTCTCCTCTACCTCGCCCCGACGATCGTCGTCATCCTGACGGCGATCGCGCTGCGGTATCCCGGCGTCGGGCTTGTCGCACCCGTGATGACCGGCATGATCCTGGTCGCCTACATCGTGGGGCTCACGCCGCCGGGTGTGGCCGGCATCAACTATGTCCTGATGCTCCTGCTCGCCGTCGCGGTCGTTCCGCGTCCGACTGCCGGGCCCATGGTCCTGATCGTCTGCACGACATCGGTGCTGCTGTGGCTCATCGGCTGGGCGCAGGCGTTCGACAATGATGCCGTCGGCACATGGCTGAGCACCCTGGTAGGGAGCGTCGCATGATCGAGCCCATCGACGTCGCGCCCGGAATCCTCGACCCCGTCCTGCGGACGACGTATGCGAAAGAGGGTTGGATTCCCGTCGCGCGCACGGCGGAAGGCGTCGAGATCGTCACCGCCGCTCCACTCTCTCACCGCGCTCGTGCCCGCATCGAAGCCATCGTCGGAGCACCCGTCCGCGAGCGCATCGTCTCGCAGGCCACGATCATCGCAACCCTGACCCAGCGGCTGAGCGCGGAGTACGCCGACCAGGCCGCTGACGGGCTGTATCGGGCCAACCCCGTCCTCTCGGCGAGGCACGTCCTGTCGCGCCCGCAGAAGATCGGAGCGATCTGCCTGGTCGTGCTCGTGCTGGTGTCCGCGGTGCTCTGGCCCCTCGCGACCGTGATCGGATTGATCGGCACAGCGAGCGTGGTCTTTCTCGCGAGCACGCTGTTCAAGTTCTTCGTCGCGCTGCGCGGATCTCGATACGACCTGGTCGCGCGCGTTCGGCCGGAGGAGATCGAGGCCCTGCGGGACCACGAGCTGCCGATGTACACCGTTCTGGTGCCGGTGTTCCGCGAAGCACGGATCGTCGGCCGTCTCGTGGAGAACCTCGGCCGGCTCGATTACCCGACCGAGAAGCTCGAGGTCATCATCCTCGTCGAGGAGGAGGACACGGAGACCCGCGACGCCATCGCGGTCTCGGATCCGCCGGAGCACTTCATCGTCGTGACGGTGCCCAAGGGTTCGCCTCAGACCAAGCCGCGGGCCTGCAACGTCGGACTGGACGTCGCCCGGGGCGAGTTCCTCGTCATCTATGACGCCGAGGACGCTCCGGAGCCCGACCAGCTCAAGAAGACGGTGATCGCATTCTCACGGGCCCACGCGTCCGTCGTCGTGATGCAGGCGGCCCTCAACTACTTCAACGCGCGGGAGAACATCATCACCCGGATGTTCTCGCTCGAGTACAGCTACTGGTTCGACTACATGCTCACCGGCCTGGATGTGCGCGACCTTCCGATCCCGCTGGGCGGTACGTCGAACCACTTCCGTACGGCAGCGCTGCGCGAGCTCGGCGGATGGGACCCGTACAACGTCACCGAGGACGCCGACCTCGGCATCCGGGCGAGCGCCCTCGGGTATCGCGTGGGTGTCGTGGACTCCACGACGATGGAGGAGGCGACGTCACGCATGGGGATCTTCATCGGCCAGCGCAGCCGATGGATCAAGGGCTACATGCAGACGGCGCTCGTCCATGCTCGTGAGCCGATGTCGCTCATCCGAAAGATCGGACTGCGGAGATTCGCGGCATTCACTCTGCTCATCGCAGGCACGCCGCTGACGTTCCTCGGCGTGATCCCGTTCACCGCGCTCACCCTCGTTTCGTTCTTCATCCCGTGGGCAGATGTCTCCGTCGCCTTCCCGCCGGTGGTCCTGTGGCTCTGTCTGCTGAACTTCCTCGTCGGCAACGCGCTGATGGTCTACCTCAACATGATGGGTCCTTACAAGCGCGGAGCATTCTGGCTGGTGGGATGGGCGATTCTGAACCCGGTGTACTGGCTGCTGCACTCGATCGCCTCCTACAAGGCGCTGTGGCAGCTGATCACCAAGCCGCATTACTGGCAGAAGACCGAGCACGGCATGTCGCACTTCACCGTCGAAGGAGCCACCGACCCGGCGCCGCTCGGCCGATCGGACACACCCGTCGCCTGAGCGACTCCGGTGGCGACGCAGGCCTCAGCGGCCGAGCTCTGCCAGGTGCTCGCGCAGGGTCGGGCCGTTGCGGAACTCCCGGATGAGGTGATGGACGACCTCGCGGAGGTCGCCGTCGGCGGCGTCGGCCACGGCGAGCTGGCGCTCGTAGCTGGCCCCCTGATCGAGGATGGTCTGGATGCCGGAGAGTTCGCGCGTGCACTTGAGCTCCACGGCGATGTCTTCGAGCTCTGCGAGCGTCTCGCGCAGATGCTCCGTCACCAGCCGCTGCGTACCGGAACCGTCGACGACCACGCGCGCGTCCATGCCGTAGCGCGCCGCACGCCATTTGTTCTCGCGGACGAACCATGGCTGGAGCACTGGGAGCTCCCGGCCCTCGTCGATCATGCGGGAGAAGTGCTCGACGAGCACCTGCACGAGCGCCGCGACGGCGGCGAGCTCCGGCAGCGTCGACATGCCGTCGCACGCGCGGACCTCGATGGTGCCCCAGCGCGGAGCGGGCCGGATGTCCCAGCGCACCTCGGTCGCATCCTCGAGCACGCCGGTGCCGACGAGATCGTCGATGTACCCCTCGAACTGCGCCCAGGTCTCGAGCGGCCACGGCAGGCCGGCGGTGGGGAGCTGCTGGAACACGAGCGATCGGTTGGAGGCGTAGCCGGTGCGCTCGCCCGCCCAGAACGGGCTCGAGGCCGACAGCGCCTGCAGATGGGGGAGGTACACGGCCAGCGCGTTGATGATGGGGAACACCTTGTTCACGTCTTCCACGCCGACGTGCACGTGGATGCCCCAGATCATCATGTTGCGCCCCCACCACTGGGTGCGCTGGATCAGCTTGTTGTAGCGGGTCTTGTCGGTCACCTGCTGGTCGAACCACTGGGCGAACGGGTGGCTGCCGGCGCAGAGCAGCTCGATCTCCCGCGGGGCGGTCTCGGCGCGCACGGCGGCGATCGCATCGGCGATGTCGTCGACGGCGGCTGCCACGGTGTCGCCGACGCCGCTGGTGACCTCGACGGTGTTGGTGAGCAGCTCGCCGGTGACCGTGTAGCGCTCGAGCGCGGTGTGCTCTTCGAGATGCTCGAGGATCTCGGGCGCGCGGGGCGAGAGATCGCCGCTGCGGCCGTCGGCGAGCATGAGCTCCCACTCCAGTCCCACCGAAGAGCGGGCGGATGTCGCGAAGGGCACCGTCATTCGCTCAGTCTGGCATGGGCTCCGGCTGAGCCGGGTGGTTCGCGGCACGTGCCGTCATCTGGCAGAATAGAGGGTCGGACCACCCTCTCGACCCTCTATCCAGAGCGGCGGTCCTCTCTTCAGAGCTTCCGCCGGGTGTGCACCCCACTCTCCAGGCGATCGGTTCGTTCACTTTCCACACATTCAGGAGAATCGTGGCTGTCAAGATCCGTCTCAAGCGCCTCGGCAAGATCCGTGCGCCCTACTACCGCATCGTCGTGGCCGACTCGCGCACCAAGCGCGATGGTCGTGTCATCGAGGAGATCGGCAAGTACCACCCCACCGAGGAGCCCTCGTTCATCGAGGTCGACTCCGAGCGTGCGCAGTACTGGCTCAGTGTCGGCGCGCAGCCGACCGAGCAGGTCGCCGCGCTGCTGAAGCTCACCGGTGACTGGGGCAAGTTCAAGGGCGACGCGAACGCCGTCTCGACCGTCCGCACCGCCGAGCCCAAGGCTCCTTTCGAGATCGACTCCTCCAAGAAGTCGGTCGTCAAGCCCAAGGCTGAGAAGAAGGTCGAGGCTCCGGCCGAGACCGCCGCTGACGCGAACGAGGCTGCCGACGAGGCCGCCGAGTCGACCGAAGCGTAGTCCGTTGCTGGCTGCCGCGCTCGAGCACGTCGTCAAGGGGATCGTCGATCACCCGGACGCCGTGCGCATCGACTCGTCCACGTCGCCCCGCGGCGACGTGCTCGAGGTGCACGTCCACCCCGATGACCGGGGTCGCGTGATCGGGCGCGGCGGCCGTACGGCCAAAGCCCTGCGCACTCTCATCAGCGCCCTCGCCGACGGCAGGCGCGTCCGCGTCGACGTCGCGGACGACTGAGGTGGCAGGCGAGAACGAGGACGCGGGCACGAGCCCCGAGTCCTCCTCCAAAGTCCCGGCACCCTCCGGTGCGGGCAAGACGCAGCTGCGGGTCGGTCGCCTGGTCAAGGCGCACGGCCTCAAGGGCGCCATCAAGCTCGAGCTGTACACCGACGACCCCGAGGGCCGCTTCGCTCCCGGCTCCGTCTTCACGCTGCAGGTTCCGGAGTCCTCTCCGTGGCACGGCAAGCAGCTCACGGTGCGTGAGTTCCGCTGGATGAACACCCACCCCGTCGCCTTCTTCGACGGCGTGGACGATCGCGAAGCCGCAGAAGAGCTCATCCGCGCGATCCTCTGGATCGACCAGGACACGCACGCGCCCTCGACCGAGGACGATGCGTGGTTCGACCACCAGCTCGTCGGCCTCGACGTCGTGCGCGAGGACGCCGTCGTCGGCCGTGTGATCCGCGTGGATCACATGCCCGCCCAGGACCTGCTGATCGTGCGACTCGACGGCGACCGCGAGGTGCTGGTCCCCTTCGTCAAGGCGATCGTCCCCGATGTCGACATCGACGCGGGGCGCCTCATCGTCACTCCGCCGCCCGGATTGTTCGAGGACCTTCCCGCCGGCGACGACTCCGAGCCGGAGCCGGCAGAACCCGCCGAGGACTGACGCGGCGCAGGCCGCGGCATCCGGTCACAGCGCCGTACGACGCGCCGTGAGCCTGATGTGATCCGCCGGTAACACCACGCACGACGGCGTGGAACATCGCTCCGGGATCATCGGCTCATGGCCACGATCGCGCACTCGTCGCACGCGGGCCTCCGCGCGCCCGCGACCGAGGTGCGATCGGTGTGCTCGTACTGCGGGGTCGGCTGCGGCATCACCGTGTCGACGGACACCGACGCGGCCGGCCGGCTGGTCCTCGGCAAGGCCGTCGGCGACAAGGCGCATCCGGCCAACGCCGGGCGCCTGTGCACCAAGGGGGCGACGCACGTCGACCTCATGCACGCTCCCGGGCGGATGACCACGGCGCACCTCCGCCCCGCCAGCGGCGAGGAGACGGTGCCCGTGCCGATGGACACCGCGATCGCCGAGGCGGGCACGCGGCTGCGGGCCATCGTCGACGAGCACGGTCCCGACGCCGTCGCTCTGTACGTCTCGGGACAGATGTCGATCGAGGCGCAGTATCTGTCGAACAAGCTCGTGAAGGGGTACCTCCGCGGGCTGCACATCGAGTCCAACTCCCGGCTGTGCATGGCCTCGGCCGGCACGGGCTACAAGCAGTCTCTCGGCGCCGACGGCCCTCCCGGGTCGTACGAGGACATCGATCAGGCGGACCTGTTCTTCGTCATCGGATCCAACATGGCCGACTGTCATCCGATCCTGTTCCTCCGGATGGCCGACCGGCTCAAGCGGGGGGCGCGGCTCATCGTGGTCGACCCGCGCCGCACGGCGACCGCCGACCGCGCGGACCTCTACCTGCCCATCAAACCCGGCACCGATCTGGCCCTGCTCAACGGTCTGCTGCACCTGCTCGTCGCCGACGGCCTCATCGATCGCGAGTTCATCGCCGCCCACACCGACGGCTGGGACGGCATGCCCGAGTTCCTCGCGGAGTACACGCCCGCGCGTGTCGCCGCCGTCACCGGACTGGCGGAGGATGACATCCGCACGGCGGCGCGCTGGATCGGCGAGGCCGGCGAGTGGATGACGCTGTGGACGATGGGCCTGAACCAGTCGACGCAGGGCACGTGGCACACCAACGCGATCTGCAATCTCCACCTCGCGACAGGCGCGATCTGCCGTCCCGGCAGCGGCCCGTTCTCGCTCACCGGCCAGCCCAACGCGATGGGCGGCCGCGAGATGGGCTACATGGGCCCGGGGTTGCCCGGTCAGCGCGCCGTGTTCAGTCCGGCCGACCGCGCGTTCGTGGAGGAGGTGTGGGGCATCGAGCCCGGAGCGATCCGCGCCGAGGCGGGCACGGGCACGATCGACCTGTACCGCTCGATGGCGGCCGGCGACATCAAGGCGGCCTGGATCATCTGCACCAACCCGGTAGCCTCGGTGGCGAACCGCAAGACGGTCATCGAGGGCCTCGAAGCGGCCGAGCTGGTGATCGTGCAGGACGTCTTCACCGAGACGGCGACCAACGCCTACGCCGACATCCTGCTGCCGGCCACCCTCTGGGTCGAGGCGGAGGGGGTGATGGTCAACAGCGAGCGCACCATGACCCTCGTGCAGCGGGCGGCCGAGGCCCCCGGCGATGCCCAGCCGGACTGGCTCATGATCTGCCGCGTTGCGCAGGCCATGGGCTTCGACGAGGGTTTCGCGTTCACTTCGAGCGAAGAGGTCTTCGACGAGATCCGCCGGTTCTGGAACCCGCAGACGGGCTGGGACATCCGCGGTGTCGACTACGAGCGCCTGCGCAGCGGCCCGGTCCAGTGGCCGGCGCCGCCGAGCGACCCCGAGGATCGGCATCCGATCCGGTATGTGAACGACGGTGTCAGCCAGAGCCTGCACCGCGAGGCGGACGGCACGGTTCCGCGCCTGGCGTTCGCCACGGCGTCGCGTCGCGCGCAGTTCTTCGCACGTCCTCACCTGGGTCCGGCGGAGCTTCCCGACGACGACTACCCCTGGATCCTCAACACCGGCCGGCTCCAGCACCAGTGGCACACGATGACCAAGACGGGCAAGGTCGACAAGCTGATGCGGCTGAACGCTGAGCCGTTCGTCGAGATCCACCCCGCCGACGCCGAGCGCCTCGGCATCGACGAGGGCGATGAGGTCGAGATCTCGTCCCGCCGCGGTCGCGCCGTTCTTCCTGCGCTGATCACCGACCGGGTCCAGCCGGGATGCTGCTTCACGCCGTTCCACTGGAACGACGAGCACGGCGAGCACCTGGCGGTGAACGCGGTCACCAGCGACGCGGTCGATTCGGCGTCGCTGCAGCCCGAGTTCAAGTTCGCCGCCGTCGCGCTGCGGCGGATCGGACCGCGTGCCGTCGCCGCTGCTCCCGAGCTGACGACCGCCCGGCTCGACCGCGACGCGGCGCGCGCCGTCCTGGCGGGCGCGGGCCTGGGTCCCGCCGCCGCACCGGCGCTGACCGAGGCCGAGGGAGCGTACGTCTCGGGGTTCCTTTCCGCGCTTGAGGCCGCACCGGTCGCGACCGACGTGGTCCCGGTGCTGCCGTCCGCGTCGCCGCTGAGCGCCCTCTCGCGGGCCTGGTTCGACGGTGTGCTGGCGGGCCTGTACTCCCGCGCGCCGTTGACGACCGGGGGAGAGGATGCCGCCCACGGCGAGGTGACGGTGCTGTGGGGGTCGCAGACCGGAAACGCCGAGGAGGTCGCCGCCGCCTGCGCCGCGACCCTGAGCGCCCGTGGCATCCCGGTGCGCACCGTGAGCATGGTCGACATGGCGGTGTCGGACCTTCCCTCGGTGGCCACGCTGCTGGTGGTCACCTCGACGTTCGGAGACGGCGGCCCGCCCGACAACGCCGCGGACCTGTGGGACGACCTCAACCGCGACGGCGCCCCCGAGCTCGCCGGTCTCACGTACGCCGTCTTCGCGATCGGCGACTCGAGCTACGACGACTTCTGCGGGCACGGCCGGAGCATCGACGAACGCCTGGCCGCGCTCGGGGCGACCGCGCTGGTGCCGCGCGTGGACTGTGAGCCGGACTACGCCGAACCGGCGGCGGCCTGGCTGGAGCAGGTCCTCACCCGGCTCGCGCCGGGTGCCGCGGCATCCGTCGCCTCCGGTGATGTCCCGACCGCCGCTCCTGCCCGACGCATGTTCACGCGCGGCAATCCGGTGCGTGCTGCCCTGGTGACCAACACGCTGCTGAGCGGCGCCGGCTCTGCCAAGGAGGTGCGGCAGTTCGGCTTCGACATCTCCCACGCCGGCGTGACCTACGAAGCGGGCGACTCGCTCGGCGTCGTGTGCGAGAACGCGCCCGGAATGGTCGAGGAGTGGCTCCAGACGACCGGCCTGCCCGCGCATGCGATCGTCGCGTGGGACGGCGACGAGCGGTTCTTCGAGGACGCGCTCCGCACCCAGCTCGACATCACGCGCATCACGCCCGATCTGCTGGCCTTCGTGGCCGAGCGCAACCCTGACCCCGCGCTGGCGACGCTGCTGCGGCGCGAGAACAAGGGCAGGCTCGAGCAGTACCTGTGGAGCATGCACGCCGTCGACCTGCTCCGGGCCTTCCCGGTGCAGGCCGACCCCGAGGAGTGGGTGTCGGTGCTCAAGCGCCTGCAGCCCCGCCAGTACTCGATCTCGTCGAGCCCGAAGACCAGCCCCGACGAGGTGCAGCTGACCGTCTCGGTCGTGCGGTTCGAGACCGAGGCCGGCCATCGTCGCGGCGGGGTGGCGTCCACCTTCCTCGCCGATGTCGCCGGGGACCGGCCGGCGCCCATCTTCCTCCAGCGCTCGGCCCACTTCCGCGCGCCGGCGGCACCGGACGCGCCGATGATCATGATCGGTCCGGGCACCGGGATCGCGCCGTTCCGGGCTTTCCTGCACGATCGCCGCGCCGACGGGCATACCGGGCGCAACTGGCTGTTCTTCGGCGAGCAGCACGAGGCGACCGACTTCTACTATCGCGATGAGCTCGAGCAGATGCGGGACGATCGGTTCCTCACGCGACTCGACCTCGCGTTCTCGCGCGACCAGCGTCAGAAGGTCTACGTGCAGGACCGCATGGTCGAGCACGGCCTCGAGCTGTGGCGCTGGCTGCAGGACGGCGCGCATCTGTACGTGTGCGGTGATGCCAGCCGCATGGCCAAGGACGTCGACGACACGCTGGTGACGATCGCCCAGCGCCACGGCGGACTGTCGGAAGAGGCGGCCGTGGAGTACCGGAAGAGCCTCGTCGCGCAGGCACGCTACGTCCGCGACGTCTACTGACGCGCACACGTCGACGCAGCAGCGGACCTCAGGGTCCTCGCGATGTGGCCGTGAGTGCGCGAATGACGCTCACGTCGCACGCAGTCCGGTCGTTCGCGCACTTTCGACGGGTTGCGGATGCCGCGCGCCGGCGCCGCGGAGGACCCCGGGATCGCGGCATCCGCACGAGAAACGGGCCGCATCCTCTCGGATGCGGCCCGTTCGGGGGGATCGCTCAGATGCGGTAGCCGGCCAGCGACTTCCGCGGGATGACGTAGACGAGAACGGTCAGCACCATCAGCCCGAGGTAGGCCGCGACGAAGCCGTAGAACGCGGCGACGTAGCCCCCGGTCGCCTGCTGCGACACGTTGAGCACCTGAGGGACCATGAAGCCGCCGTAGGCGCCGATGGCGGAGATCAGGCCGAGCGCCGCCGCGGACTTGCGCTGCATCTTGATCCCGGCGGGAGTGCCGGGAAGTGCTCCGGTCGCGACCGCGCGCCCCGCGAAGATGCTGGGGATCATGCGGTAGGTCGAGCCGTTGCCCATGCCGGTCGCTGCGAAGAGGACCAGGAAGCATCCGAGGAACACCCAGAAGTTCTGCATCGGCAGCGTCCAGATGAGCGACAGCGCGCCCAGCGCCATGACCGAGAAGGCGCCGACGGTGACGCGCGCTCCGCCGAAGCGGTCAGCGAGCCGGCCGCCGTACGGACGTGCGAGCGAGCCGACGAGGGCTCCCAGGAACGCCAGCGAGACAGCGGCCTGGCCCACCTGGAACGTGGAGAACATCGGGAACTGGTCGGCGATGAGCTTGGGGAACACGCTCGCGAACCCGATGAACGAGCCGAACGTCCCGATGTACAGGAGCGCCATGATCCACAGGTGCGGTTCGCGCAGCGCCGCCGCGGAGCCCGAGAAGTCGGCCTTCGCCGAGGACAGGTTGTCCATGTAGCGCCACGCGCCCCACATCGCGAGCAGGATGAACGGGATCCACATCCATCCGGCCAGGGCGATGTTCAGGGTCGCGCCGGCACCAATGGTCACGACGATCGGCACCGCGAACTGGGCCACGGAGGTGCCGAGGTTGCCGCCCGCGGCGTTGAGCCCGAGGGCCCAGCCCTTCTCCTTCTGCGGGAAGAAGTAGGTGATGTTCGCCATCGAGCTGGCGAAGTTGCCGCCGCCGACGCCGCCGAGGGCCGCGACGAGCAGGAGCACGCCGAACGGCGTCTCGGGATTGGAGACGACGACGCCGATCAGCACGGCGGGGATGAGCAGCAGCGCGGCGGAGATGATGGTCCAGTTGCGGCCGCCGACGATCGCCACCATGAAGGTGTACGGGAAGCGGAGCGTGGCACCCACGAGGCTCGGGAGTGAGATGAGCCAGAACAGCTCGGAGCTGGTCAGGGTGAAGCCGGCCCCCGGCAGCATCACGACGATGATGCTCCACAGCTGCCAGATGATGAAGCCGAGGAACTCGGCGAAGATCGACCAGCCCAGGTTGCGGCGGGCGATGGAGCGCCCCGAGGACTGCCAGAAGGCGCCGTCCTCGGGGTTCCAGCCGTCGATCCAACGGCCGGGTCGGTGGGACAGGACGACCGGCGCGAGCGCCGGGGGCGGAGCTGCGACATCGGTCGTGGACGGACCTGCGGTCGTGGTCATGACGCCTCCTTGGTTCGAGTGTGCCTTCACCGTATGAAGCGGGTGTTTCCGCGCCGGGTCCAGCGGAGTTACTTCTCCGTCACATCTGCGTCACTGCACCGCCGGGCGGCCGGTGGGTCTGTGGTCACACGCCGGAAACACGGGATCGGATGCCTAGACTCGAACTCATGCGCGTCGACATCGTCACGATCTTCCCGGCGTTCTTCGACGTGCTCGACGTCTCGCTCATCGGCAAGGCCCGGGACCGCGGCCTGCTCGACATGCACGTCCACGATCTGCGTGCCTGGACGCACGACCGTCACCGCACGGTGGACGACACCCCGTACGGCGGCGGCGCCGGAATGGTCATGAAGCCGGAACCCTGGGGCGAGGCGCTGGACGAGCTGATCAGCGACGACCCCGTGCTGCTCGTCCCGTCGCCCGCCGGCGAGGTGTTCTCGCAGCGGATGGCCCGCGAGCTCGCCGAGGAGAAGCACCTGATCTTCGCGTGCGGCCGGTACGAGGGCATCGACCAGAGAGTGGTCGATCACTACGGCGCACGCGGACGTGTGCGGCTCGTGAGCCTCGGCGACTACGTCCTCAACGGCGGCGAGGTCGCCGCGATGGCCGTGGTCGAGGCGGTCTCGCGGCTCGTGCCGGGGGTCGTCGGCAATCCGGAGAGCCTGGTCGAGGAGTCGCACGAGGACGGCCTGCTGGAGTACCCCAGCTACACCAAGCCCGCCACCTGGCGCGGCCACGAGGTGCCGCCCGTCCTGCTCAGCGGGAATCACGGCGCCATCGCGGCCTGGCGTCGCGAGCAGAGCCTGGAGCGCACGCGCGCACACCGGCCGGATCTGCTGGCCTGACTCAGACGGCCGCTTCGGCCGGATCGAGCACGTTGAGCCGGTAGCCGCGCTTGACCACGGTCTTGACGAGGTCGGGCACGCCGATCGCCTCGCGCACCCGGGCCACGGCCATCTCCACCGCATGGGTGTTCTCGCCGGAGCGGGGGAGCGCGCCCTGCAGCCGCTGCCGGGAGACCACTCCGCCGCCCGCTTCGAAGAGCGCGGCCAGGATGTCGGTGCCCGTGCGGGAGAGCGGGACGTGCGCGCCGTCGAGCACGGCGCCGGTGCTGCGCAGCTCGAGGCGTCCTGCCGTGGTCTGGAGCGACGCGGCGTGGCCTCCGCCGAAGTGGGTCACCACGGAGCGCACCAGCGAGCCCAGTCGGCCCCGCTCGGCGATCAGCGGCTCGATGCCGACGGCGACCAGCGGCCCCGCCGTGATCGGGCCGACCGATGCCATCAGCACCCGTCCGGAGCGCGCGCGTCCCACGATGTCGTCGAGGACGCCTTCGCGGTCGGCGGCGGCCAGCCACTCCGCCGCTCCGGGCGCCGAGGTGAACAGCACCGCATCGACCTCACCCTGCGCCGTCGCCGTCACCGAGCGGGTCACGGCCGCCGGGTCCGGAGGCGGGCCCCAGCGGTACACCGTGAGGCTGACGACGTCCGCGCCCGCGGACTCGAACAGCTCGTCGAGTCCGTCGGCGCCCGATCCGTGGTGCTGGACGGCGATCCGGCGTCCTTTGACGCCCTCGGCCAGCAGGAACTCGCCGAGCTCGGCAGACGTCTCGGATTCCGCCACCCAGTCGGCGGTGAGGCCCGCCTGCTGGATCGCGCCCCGCGCCTTGGGGCCGCGGGCGACGATCTGAGCGGCCGCGAGCGCGGCGTGGAGCTCGTCCTGCAGGCCCGCTTCGTCGGCCGCCTCCATCCAGCCGCGGAAGCCGACGCCCGTCGTGACGACGACGATCTCGGGTGCGTGCGCGATCAGCTGACGCGTGCTGTCGATCAGGGCATCGTCATCGATGTGCGGGACGATCGTGAGCGCCGGCGCGTGGCGCACCGTCGCGCCGTGCCGCTCGAGTGCGGCGGCGAGCTCGAGCGAGCGGCGATCCACCGCGATGACGATGACGCATCCGTCGAGCGCGGCGGAGAGGGTGGGGCGGGGTGGAGCGGTCACCGGGCGACGTCACCCGCCAGGGCGTGATCGGGGAGCAGCAGGCCGGCGCGGGCGACGTCACCGACGACGATCACGGCGGGGTTCCGCACGTCGGCCGTCGCAGCGTCGGCGACGGCCCGCTCGAGCGTCGTGCGGGTGGTGCGCTGCTCGGGGGTGTGGCCCCGCTCGATGATCGCCATCGGCCGGTCGGCTGGTGCGCCGGCCTCGAGAGCTGCGGCGACCAGGCGGGGAAGTGCCGCCACTCCCATGAGCACGACCGTGGTCACCGAGTCGTCCGCGAGCGCGGCACGGGTGGCCGGCGACGTCTCCGCCTGGCCGTTGACGACGTGCAGTGATGCCGCCGTGCCACGGTGGGTGACCGGGATCCCGGCCGCCTGCGGAACGGACACGACACTCGTGAGGCCCGGCACGACCTCCACCGCGACGCCGGCGGTGAGGCAGGCGGCGACCTCTTCGCCGCCGCGGCCGTAGACGAACGGGTCGCCGCCCTTCAGCCGTACGACGCGGCGGCCGGCGCGGGCGTGCTCGACGAGGAGCCGGTTGATCTCCTCCTGCGGCACGGGGTGATGGCCGGGCTGCTTCCCGACGTCGATGATCTCGACATCGGGATCGAGTTCGCGCAGCACGTCGGTCGGGCCGAGCCGGTCGGCGACGACGACGTCGGCCTCGGCGAGCAGTCGCCGGCCGCGGACGGTCATGAGGTCGGCAGGCCCGGGGCCCCCGCCGACGAGGTCGACCCGGCCCTGGCTGGTGGCGCGTCGCCGCCGCAGCGGCAGTGATCCCGACCGCAGGAGCGAGGCCACGGCATCCCTCAGTCGTGCCGCTCGTCCCGGATCGACGCTCGCGTCCGAGACGACGCCGACGACCACGTCGCCGGATCGTGTCTCGGCCGCCAGCCGTGCCGATCCGTGAGCGCCGTCGGACGCATTGACGCACAGCACGCGGCGGCGTTCGCACGCCGCGGCGACATCGGCGTCGACGCGCGCATCTCCCGCCGCCGTGTGCACCAGCCAGGCTCCGGCGACGTCGCTCGAGCGCACGCGGCGCTCCAGCCAGGTCAGCCCGTGGCGGTCCACGAGATCGCGCACGGCCGCGCACACCTCGGGCGCGATGACGGTGACGTCCGCGCCGTCGGCGAGGAAGCGCTCGAGGCGCCGGGCCGTGACGCTGCCGCCGCCGACCATGACGACGGATCGGCCTGCGAGCGAGATCCCCATCACCGTGGTCATCGCGGCGCCTCCCAGCGGACGAGCACGTCGCCGTCGCTCACCGCGACCGGCCAGACCGTCAGCGTCTCGGGCTCCTTGCCCTGCGTGTCCAGGCAGGCGCCGGTGCGCAGGTCGAACACCTGCTTGTACATGGGCGAGGCCACCGTCGGGGCATCCTGCTTCGTCCCGACGATTCCCCGCGAGATCACGTTCGCGTGGCTGTAGGGGTCGTAGTTGGACACGGCGTGCACCCGGCCCGTCTTGCCATCGGGGCTGTGCAGCAGGAACAGGGCGATCTGGGTGTCGCCGAGCAGCGCGGCGCGCCCGCGCTCGACCTCGAGGTCGCTCACGGCGCACACGCGCACCCATCCGTCCGGGATGGCGGCGCTGTCGATGGTCTGCGGGTCGACGAGGGTCATCGGCGCACCTCCAGGATGGTTCCGGCGATGAGGACGCCGCCGCTCTGGCGCTCGGCGTCGGTGGCGGGACGCGCCTGACCGCGCTCCTCGGTGTAGGCCAGCGACGGGTCCGGCGTGGTCGGAGCGTTCACGAACGACGCGAAACGGCGAACCTTCTCGGGGTCCTCGATGGTGGCCTTCCACTCGTCCTCGTACGAGCCGACGTGGGTGGCGATGGCGGCGTCGAGGTCGGCGCAGATGCCGAGGCTGTCGTCGAAGATCACGGACCGGAGTCCGTCGATCCCGCCCTCGAGGTCCTCGAACCAGGGGGCGGTTCGCTGCAGCCGGTCGGCCGTGAAGATGTAGTACATCAGGAAGCGGTCGATCGCCGTGAGCAGCTCCTCGTCGCTGAGCCCTTCGGCCAGCAGCACGGCGTGGCGGGGAGTGAAGCCGCCGTTGCCGCCGACGTACATGTTCCAGCCGGCCTCGGTCGCGATGACGCCGACGTCCTTACCGCGGGCCTCGGCGCACTCCCGAGCGCAGCCCGAGACGCCGAGCTTGATCTTGTGCGGCGAGCGCAGCCCTCGGTAGCGCAGCTCGAGCTGGACGGCCATGCCCACGGAGTCCTGCACGCCGTAGCGGCACCACGTCGACCCGACGCACGACTTCACCGTGCGCAGCGATTTGCCATACGCGTGGCCGGATTCGAATCCGGCATCCACGAGTCGCTTCCAGATGTCGGGCAGCTGCTCGAGGCGGGCGCCGAACATGTCGATGCGCTGCCCGCCGGTGATCTTGGTGTACAGGCCGAAGTCCTGGGCGACCTGACCGATGACGACGAGTCCCTCAGGAGTGATCTCGCCGCCGGGGATGCGCGGCACGACCGAGTAGCTGCCGTCCTTCTGGAGGTTGGCCATGACGTGGTCGTTGGTGTCCTGCAGCGTGGCGTTCTCACCCTCGAGCACGTGCGCGCCCACGAGCGTCGACAGGATGCTGGCCAGGGCGGGCTTGCAGATGTCGCAGCCGCGGCCGGAGCCGAATCGCTCGATGACGCTGCTGAAGGTGGTGAGGCCCGATACCCGCACCGCGTCGAAGAGCTGGCGGCGCGACATGTCGAAGTGCTCGCACAGCGCGTTGCTGAGCGCCGCGCCGGACTTGGCGAGCTCGGTGCCGACGATCTTCTTGATCATCATCACGCACGAGCCGCAGGCGGCGCCCGCCTTCGTGCACGACTTGATCGCGGTCACGTCGGCGCAGCCCTCTTCGTGCACGGCGTTGCGGATCGTGCCCGCCGTCACGCTGTTGCACGAGCACACCAGGGCCTCGTCGGGCAGGTCTCCGGTCGGGGCGGCGACGCCGCCCTCCGGCATCAGGTACGCGGCCGGGTCGGCGCCCAGCGCCCCGCCGACGAGCGGCCGGAGCGATCCGTAGGCGGAGGCGTCGCCCACCAGGATGCCGCCGAGCAGCGTCTTCGCATCGTCCGAGAGCACCAGCTTCTTGTAGACGCCGGCCACCGGGTCGGCGTATACGACGTCGAGCGCGCCGGGCGTCTCGGCGAACGCGTCGCCGAAGCTCGCGACGTCCACGCCGGAGAGCTTGAGCTTCGTGGACAGGTCGTATCCGGGGAACGAGGCTTCTCCGCCGAGCAGCCGCGTCGCCGCGACCTCGGCCATGGCGTAGCCGGGAGCGACCAGGCCGACGCACGCGCCGTCGAAGTTCGCCACCTCGCCGATGGCGAGGATCCGGGGGTCCGAGGTCTGGCAGCCGTCGTCGATGAGCACGCCGCCACGCTCGTGGACGGCCAGATCGGCGCCCCGCGCGAGCTCGTCCCGTGGCCGGACGCCGACGGTGAAGACCACGACGTCGGTGCGCTCATAGCTGCCGTCGCGGAACTCGAGGCCGGTGACCTGACCGGTGCGATCGGGGTCGAGGCGGGTGGTGCTGGTGCCCGTGCGCACCCGGATGCCGCGCGACTCGATGAGTCGCCGCAGCGCGTTGCCGCCGGACAGATCCAGCTGCGCCGACATCAGGCGGTCGGAGGACTGCACGACCGTGCACGAGACGTCGAGTCCCTGCAGGGCGCCGGCCGCTTCCAGCCCCAGCAGGCCTCCGCCGATCACCGTGCCGGTGAGCGGGCGGCCGAGCTCGCGGCTGCGCTGCTCGACGAAGGCGCGCAGCTTCTCCACGTCGTCGAGGGTGCGGTACACGAAGCAGCCGTCGAGCCCGAACCCGTCGACGGACAGGCGTGCCGCGTACGAGCCGGTGGCGAGCACCAGCGTGTCGTAGGCGACGCTGAGCCCGCTGCGGGTGGTGACGCGTCGCGCCGTGCGATCGATGCGGGCCACCGCATCGCCCCGGACGAAGCGCACGCGCTCGTCGTCGACGACGGACCGCTCGAGCGTGAGATCGTCGGGCGTGGAGCCGCCGAAGAAGCCGGTGAGCCCGACGCGATCGTACGGATGGCGGTTCTCGTCGCCGATGAGGGTGATGCGCCACTCTTCGTCACCACGACTGAGCAGGCTCTCCACGAAGCGGTGCGCCACCATGCCGGCACCCACGACCACGACGTGCGTGCCGGGCGACGGGGTGGTGCTCATGGCGTCACGGTACGCCGCAGATGTTGCGGGCGAGTCAGCGCCATGTTTCCGGTTCTTGACGGCCGCAGTGCGGTCGGTGGCGGGATTGCGGGGTTCTGCCTCGGTCACGGCGTCTCCTGATCGACGGATGAACTGTCGGTGCCCGTCACGTTAGGAGCGCGGTGTTTCACCGCGCGGCGGGGATCGGTTACCTCCGGCGAACGTTTCGCTCACAGCACGGCCGGGATCGATGTGAGATCGCGGACCGCGCCGCCGCGCGGTCGATACGATTCTTTGATGGCCCTTCACTCCTGGCCCGGATCGGCCTACCCGCTCGGTGCGACCTTCGACGGCAGCGGCACGAACTTCGCGCTGTTCAGCGAGGCGGCGGACCGCGTGGAGCTCTGCTTCTTCGACGATCGCGGCACCGAGACGCGCCTGGACCTCGACGAGGTCGACGGCTACGTGTGGCACGCCTACGTGCCCAACATCCAGCCCGGGCAGCGCTACGGCTATCGCGTGCACGGCCCGCAGGACCCTGCCTCCGGCCACCGCTTCAATCCGAGCAAGCTCCTCCTCGACCCGTACGCGAAGGCCGTCGACGGCGAGATCACGTGGGGACAGTCGGTGTACGGCTACACCTTCGGCGACCCGGACTCCCGCAACGACGACGACTCGGCCGCCGACATGGTCAAGGGCGTCGTGGTGAATCCGTTCTTCGACTGGTCCGGCGACCGCAGGCTGCGGACCCCGTACTCGGAGACCGTGATCTACGAGGCGCACGTGCGGGGGCTCACGCAGCGGCATCCCGAGATCCCACCCGAGATGCGCGGCACCTACAGCGCCCTCGCGCATCCGGCGATCATCGAGCACCTGTCGAAGCTCGGCGTGACCGCGATCGAACTCATGCCGGTGCACCAGTTCGTCGACGACGCGGTGCTCCAGGAGAAGGGGCTGTCCAACTACTGGGGCTACAACACCATCTCGTTCTTCGCACCGCACAGCGCATATGCGGCGACCGGCAGGCGCGGCGAGCAGGTGCAGGAGTTCAAGGGGATGGTGCGCTCCCTGCACGCCGCCGGCATCGAGGTGATCCTCGACGTCGTCTACAACCACACCGCGGAAGGCAACGATCTCGGTCCCACGCTCTCGATGCGGGGGATCGACAACGCCGCGTACTACAAGCTCGACGAGGACGACCCGCGGCGGTACACCGACTACACCGGGACCGGCAACAGCCTGAACGTGCGCAACCCGCACTCTCTGCAGCTGATCATGGACTCGCTGCGGTACTGGATCCTCGAGATGCACGTCGACGGCTTCCGCTTCGACCTCGCCTCGGCGCTGGCGCGCGAGTTCTACGAGGTCGACCGTCTGGCGACGTTCTTCGATCTCGTCCAGCAGGACCCCGTGGTCTCGCAGGTCAAGCTCATCGCCGAGCCGTGGGACGTCGGGCCCGGCGGGTATCAGGTCGGCAACTTCCCCCCGCAGTGGACGGAGTGGAACGGGAAGTACCGCGACACGGTCCGGGACTTCTGGCGCGGCGAGCCGCAGGCGCTTGGCGAGTTCGCGTCGCGCCTGACGGGCTCGGCCGATCTGTACGAGCACTCCGGACGCCGGCCGGTCGCCTCGGTCAACTTCGTCACCGCCCATGACGGCTTCACGCTGCGCGACCTGGTCTCGTACGCCGAGAAGCACAACGAGGCCAACGGCGAGGAGGGGCGCGACGGAGCCGACGACAACCGGTCCTCGAACTTCGGGGTCGAGGGACCGACCGACGATCCGGCCGTGCTGACGCTGCGCGCGCGGCAGCAGCGCAACTTCATCGCGACGCTGCTGCTGTCGCAGGGCGTCCCGATGCTGCTCCACGGCGACGAGATCGGCCGCACGCAGGGCGGCAACAACAACGGCTACGCCCAGGACAACGAGACCACGTGGGTGGATTGGGATGCCGCGGACCGTCCGCTCCTGGAATTCACCGCCGCCCTCTCACGGCTGCGCCGGGAGCACCCGACGTTCCGCCGCCGCCGGTTCTTCGAGGGGCGACCGGTCGCGCGGGAGGCGGGCGCGCCGCTGGCCGACATCGCCTGGCTGCGGCCGGACGGCACCCTCATGCGGCCGGATGACTGGGACTCGGGCTTCGGACGCGCTGTCGGCGTGTTCCTCAACGGCGCGGGCATCCAGGAGCGCGATCGCCGCGGCGAACCGATCCGCGACAGTCACTTCATCGTGCTCTTCAACGCCGGTGACGACATCATCGACTTCCACATCCCCGTGGTTGAGCACAGCCCCGACTGGGACGTCGTGATCGACACGGCAGGCGTGTGGGCCGACAGCCACGTGTTCGCACCGGGGTCCGTCGTGCGGCTGGAGGCCAAGGCGCTCGTGGTGCTGCGGGAGCACGCCGACGCGCCGGAGCCCACCGACCACTCGGTGGCGGCCTCGCTGTCGACTCTCGCCGGCGCGCGCCGGACAGGACATGCTCCGCAGGCGGAGATGACGCGCTGAGGTCAGTCCACGCCCAGCCAGGAGCGATCGGTCAGCACGACCGGACCGTCCGCGGTGATGGCGACCGTGTGCTCGGAGTGCGCACCGCGTGACCCGTCCGCTGACCGCAGGGTCCACCCGTCGGGGTCGGTGACCAGCTGGTCGGTCGTCTGGAGGAGCCAGGGCTCGAGGGCGACGACGAGCCCCGCACGCAGCGGATAGCCGCGTCCCGGCTTGCCGTCGTTGGGGATGTGAGGGTCGCCGTGCATGATGCGACCGACGCCGTGGCCTCCGAAGTCGGTGTTGATCGCGTAGCCGTCGCCGTGCGAGACCGCTGCGATGGCGGCGGAGATGTCGCCGATGCGATTTCCGACCGAGGCGGCCGCGATCGCGGCATCCAATGCCCGCTGCGTGGTGTCGATGATCGCGAGATCCTCGTCGCGCGGCGTGCCCACGACGAACGAGACCGCCGAGTCGGCGACCCAGCCGTCGACCGAGACCGCGAAGTCGAGCGACACGAGGTCGCCATCGCGCAGCGCGTAGTCGAACGGGAGCCCGTGCAGGACGGCGTCGTTGACCGAGGTGCAGATGACCTTGCCGAACGGGCTCGCGCCGAACGACGGGTGGTAGTCGATGTAGCAGGACTCGGCTCCGGCCCGGCGGATCAGGTCGTGTGCGCGCCGGTCGATCGAGAGGAGGTTGGTCCCCACCTTCGTCTCGTCGCGCAGCGTCGCCAGCGTCTCGGCGACGAATCGCCCCGCCGGGCGCATCGCCTCGATCTCGGCCGGTGTGCGCAGCTCGATCATCCGTCTTCCTCTCGTCCTCTCCATTGTGGCCGACGTCCGGCCTCGCGGCTGTGAGGATGCCCCGTGGCGATGTACCAGGGGTCACATGCGCCCCACACCGGCGTACCATTCAAGACATGTGGCTTCGACGGGGATTCTTCGGCTGGATGATTCCGGCCGCGTTCCTCCTGCCGCTCTGGCTCCTGGTCGGCTGGGCCGTGACGGGCGCCGGCGGGTGGGCGTTCCTCTGGGTCCTCTTCATCGCGATCCCGGGCGTCTTCCTGTGGCAGCTGCTGCTCACGCTGCTGGTCCGCGCGCGGGGGACCGTGCGTGCACACCGTGCGGTGTCGTGGTGGGATGTCGCGGGCTTCACGCTGTGGCACGGGCTCGTGATCGCGCTCGGCTTCTTCAATCCGACGTGGTGGGTGCCGACACTCGTGGTCGCCGTCATCGCCGGACTCGGCATGTTCTGGCTCGCGCTGTGGGAGCTGTGGAGCGAGGCCAAGCCTTCGCGACTGGTGCTGCACACGACCGAAGGCCTGGCGTACATCCCTGCGGCCGAGGAACGCCCCCGGGCGACCGAGCAGCCGGTGATCATCGTCAGCGAGAATCAGCGGCCGACCGCGTCCTGATTCGTTTTGGCCGGGCACGGCATCCATGGCAGAATGGATCTTTGTGCCCTGACCAGGTTCTGCCTCAGGGGAATCAGCCGGACGGCTTCTCGTCGCCGGCCTCGGGCACACACCATCCTTTCCATTACTTCCCGCGGTCGACCTGTGGCGGCCGCAGAGAGAAAAGATCATGCAGATCCTCGACTCCGTCGACGCAGCATCGCTGCGCTCCGACATTCCCGTCTTCGGCCCCGGCGACACCGTCAAGGTGCACGTGAACATCACCGAAGGCAACCGCTCCCGTATCCAGGTGTTCCAGGGCGTCGTCATCGGCCGCCAGGGTGACGGCGTGCGCGAGACGTTCTGCGTCCGCAAGATCAGCTTCCAGGTGGGCGTCGAGCGCACCTTCCCCGTGCACAGCCCAGTGATCGACCACATCGAGGTCGTCACCCGCGGTGACGTGCGTCGCGCGAAGCTCTACTACCTGCGCAACCTCCGTGGCAAGAAGGCCAAGATCAAGGAGAAGCGCGAGAACTGAGTTCTCCTCTTCACGAAGCCCCGGACCTCGCGGTCCGGGGCTTCGTCGTTCACCACCGGGAGTACGCGCGGATCTTCCGTCGCGGCGCGTCGTCGCCGCCGGAATGTGCGAACCTTGACTGAGGCCCTCCGACTCGCGGTGCGCCGGTGAAGGATCCTCATGACGACCGAGAAGACGGCCCCCGCCGAACCGGCGCCCGCTTCGGGGTCGGGCGCAGCCGCGACGGTCCGCCGTCGTCAGCGCGGGTGGGTCTCGTTCCTCCGCGACGTCGTCGTGATCATCCTGATCGCGGTGCTCGTGTCGTTCCTGGTGAAGACCTTCCTGGTGCGGTCGTTCTACATCCCCTCCGGGTCGATGGAGGACACCCTCCACATCAACGACCGCATCCTCGTCGACGAGATCACCCCGGACTTCGGCGGGTATGACCGCGGCGACATCGTCGTCTTCCAGGACCCGGGCGGCTGGCTCCCGCCCAGCACGGAGCCCGCGCGTCCGCCCGTGGTCGAGGCGATCGACTGGGTTCTCGCCCTCGTCGGGCTGTCCGCTCCCGACAGCGACGACCACCTCGTCAAGCGCATCATCGGCGTGCCCGGCGACCACGTGGTCTGCTGCAACGCGATCGGGCAGATCACCGTCAACGGCGTCCCGATAGACGAGACCGACTACATCAAGGTCCCCACCGGCGAGTCGGCGGCCTCCGGCGATCCCTTCGACGTCGTCGTTCCGGAGGACAGCCTCTGGGTGCTCGGCGACAACCGCTACCGCTCGAAGGACTCGCGGTACAACGTCGACCAGCCCGGCAAGGGCTTCGTGCCGATCGAGAACGTCGTCGGGCGGGCCTTCCTCGTGACCTGGCCGTTCGACCGGTTCGGAGCGCTCGACTTCCATCACGACGTGTTCTCGGGCGTGCCCGACGTCGAGCAGGAGCAGCCCGCGCCATGACCGTGGTGGAGCCCCGCCTGACGCTCGAGCGCCGGCTCCTGCGTGAGCATGCCATCGTCATCGCCTGCGACGAGGTGGGCCGCGGCGCGCTGGCCGGCCCGGTGGCCGTCGGGGCCGCGGTGATCGACGCGAAGGGGTCGCGGCGGCGCATCCCGCAGGGGCTGCGCGATTCCAAGCTCGTGCCCGAGCATCACCGTGCGGGCGTCGCAGCGCGGGCCTCCTCCTGGGTCTCGGCCAGCGCGGTCGGCTGGGCGAGCTCCGTCGAGATCGACGAGATCGGCATCATGCGCGCGCTCGGCCTCGCGGCCATCCGCGCCCTGGCCGATCTGCGGGCGCACGGCGTGGTCCCCGAGGACGCCATCGTGATCCTCGACGGGAATTACGACTACATCTCCGCGGCCGGGGCGGCCGGGCTGCGGGTGACGCCGGTCATCAAGGCCGACCGCGACTGCGCGTCGGCGGCCGCGGCATCCGTCATCGCCAAGGTGGCGCGCGACGCGCTCATGACCGAGCTGCACGACGAGCTGCCCGCCTACAACTGGGCGCGCAACAAGGGCTACGCCAGCCCGGATCACCGCGAAGCGATCCGCACCCACGGGATCAGCTCGCATCACCGCGCCTCGTGGTCGATCGCGGACGCGCCCACCCTCTTCTGAACCTCGCGATCCCGTCAGCCGGGAACCGCGGCGCCGCCTCGCGCCCATAGGATGGACTCACCATGGATGACGAAGTCTTCGAAGACTACGACCGTGAGCTCGAGCTCGCGCTGTACCGCGAGTACCGCGACGTCGTTTCGCAGTTCCAGTACGTGATCGAGACCGAGCGGCGGTTCTACCTCGCGAACGAGGTGAACGTCGTGCGCAAGGACACCGAGCACGACTTCTACTTCGAGATCTCGATGACCGACGTCTGGGTGTGGGACATCTACCGCGCCGACCGGTTCGTGAAGGCCGTCCGTGTGCTGACGTTCAAGGACGTCAACGTCGAAGAGCTGCAGCGGCGGGACTTCCACCTGCCCGAAGAGCTGTCACTCGACACCTGAGCGCTCCCGCGGCGGCGGCTCATTTTGCACTCGGGGCCAGGCGCCAGCCGGCCGCGCCGCGCGTCACCGCACCGTCGAGGTCGAGCAGGCCGAGGATCGCCTCGACGTCCTCCGTCGCCATTCCCGCGCGCCGGGCGATATCGGGCGATGATCTCCAGGCGCGCACGCTGAGCGCATCCCGCACGCGGGTCGAGTCGTCCGTCTGCGGGTTGAAGGTGTCGGCGACCAGCGCCGGTCCGGCGGACAGGCCGAGCAGATCCCGGATGTCCGCCGCGCTCGTGATGCACTGCGCGCCGTACTCGCGCAGCAGCCGATGCGTACCCGCCGAGGCCGCGGACGTGATCGGACCGGGAACCGCGCCGAGGGGTCGCGACAGCGCCGCCGCGTGCCCCGCCGTGTTGAGCGAACCGCTGCGCCATCCGGCTTCGACGACGACCGTCGCCGTGGACAGCGCGGCGATCAGTCGATTGCGCTGAAGGAAGCGCCACTTCGTCGGCGCCGACCCGCAGGGCACCTCGCTCACGATGGCGCCGGTGGCCGCGACCCGATCGAGGAGGTCGGCATTGCCGGCCGGATACGCGCGGTCCACGCCGCCTGCCGACAGCGCCACGGTCACGCCACCCGCCCGCAATGTCGCGCGATGGGCGGCGCCGTCGATCCCGTACGCGCCGCCGGAGACGATCGGGATCCCGCCGCCCGCCAGGTCGGCGGCCAGTTCGAGGGCGACGTGCTCCCCGTAGGACGTGGCGGCTCGGGCTCCGACGATCGCGACCGACGGCTGCAGCCGGCGCAGTACCGCGGGATCGCCCCGCACCCAGAGGCAGAGCGGCGCGTGTGCGTCGAGATCGTCGAGCTGGCGCGGCCAGGCGGGATCAGCTCGCGTGATCAAGGCGACCCCGGCTCGGTCGGCTCGTTGAAGACCCAGTGCGATCGCCTCCTGGTCGAGGCGCGGCAGCCATCTCTTGCAACCCTCGACGATGTCCCGGGGGTCGACGGCGTCGGTCCACGCGGCCTCGGCGATCACGCGCAGGGCCTGCACGGCGCCGAGACCGGCCACCAGCCGCCCCGCGGCCGAGTCGCCGGGTTCCACCAGGTGGGACCACACCGCACTCGCGTATCGCGCGACGATCGCGTCATCGGATTCGTCCATGCTCACCAGTGATCCGAGGGCGCGTCGGGCGGCTGTAACGGAGAGGTCGATGCGCGTCATAGCGCGATTCCCTTCTTGAGATAGAGGGCTCGGCCGACGTGGTCTGTGCTGAGCTGGGGATGACCCCCGAGATCTGCGAGGGACCAGGCCACGCGCAGCACCCGGTCGTAGCCGCGCAGAGTGAGGGCCCCGCGATGGAGGGCTGCATCGAGAGGACGTCGCACGGAGGGCGGTGGCGCGTTCGGACCCTCGCGCAGCCAGCTGCCCGGCACCTGCGCGTTGAGCTGCCAGGGCGTATCGGCGAGTCGGCGCATGGTGCGGGCGCGGGCCTCGGCCACGCGCTCCCTCGCCTGCGCCGTCGTGGTGGCCGCGCTCCCGAGCTCGCGCTGGGCCACCGAGACGCGGGCCAGCGTCAGCTCGATGTCGATGCGGTCGAGGAGCGGCCCCGAGAGCCGCCCGAGGTAACGGCGGATCGCCGCCGGGGGACAGGCGCACTTTCCGCCGCGGATGCCGTAGTCACCGCACGGGCAGGGGTTCGTCGCGAGGACCAGCTGGAAGCGGGCAGGGAACTGGGCGCTCGCCCCCGAGCGATGGATGGTGATCGACCCGTTCTCGAGCGGCTGACGCAGCGCGTCGAGGGCACTCGCCTGGAACTCGCCGGCCTCGTCGAGGAACAGCACGCCCTCGGTCGCTCGTGCGATGGCGCCGGGCCGGACCGTGCGCGACCCGCCGCCGACCAGGGCCGCCACGCTCGCGCTGTGGTGCGGAGCTTCGAAGGGAGGGATGAGCGACAGCTCGGTCACGCGCGCGCCCGACAGACTGCGGATCGATGCGCTGGCGAGGGCAGCCGAGGGGTCGAGGTCGGGAAGGATGCCGGGCAGCCGGCGCGCCAGCATCGTCTTGCCGGCGCCGGGCGGACCGCACATCAGCAGATGGTGACCGCCGGCGGCGGCGACGATGAGGGCGTCGACGGCCTCGCGCTGACCGATGACGTCCGCCAGATCGGGCGGCGTCGGCGGAGTCGAATCGTCCGCGGGGAGGGCGACGGGGTCTTCGTCGCGCACCTCGACATCCGCACCGTGCCCGGCGGCGACCTGCGCGAGGTTCACGGCGCCGATCACGTCGATGCCTTCCACGAGAGCAGCCTCGGCCTGGTTCGCCCAGGGCACGACCACCCGGGTGTGGCCGGCGCGGGCCGCTGCGACGACGGCGGGCAGGATGCCGGGGATCGGCCGGAGCCGACCGTCGAGCCCGAGTTCCCCGAGGTGCACCGTCGCCGCGACGGAGGCGGCGTCCATCGGCAGTTCCGTGGCGAGCGCGGCGATCGCGATCGCCACGTCGAATCCCGAGCCCTGCTTCGGCAGGCTCGCCGGCGACAGATTCACCGTCAGCCGTCGCCGCGGGAGCGGGATCCCGCTGTTCGCGCACGCGTTGTGGACACGCTGGACGGCCTCGCCGAGCGCCTTGTCGGGCAGCCCGATGATCTTGAAGTCCGGCGTCTGATTGGACAGATCCGCCTCGACCTCGACGCGCTCGCCTTCGGCGCCGACCAGCGCGACGGCCCACGTGCGCGCGATGCTCATGGAACCTCCACATCGACGATGTGCTCGAGCCGCGCCGTCCGCGGATCCGGCCCGGTCAGGCCGATGGCGTCGATGCGCAGTCGCCGGCCCTGCACCGCGTCGCGGTTCTCGGCCGTCCACGCGACGGCGAGCCGCCACAGGCGAGCGCGCTTGCGCGCATCGATGGCTTCGAACGGATGCCCGAACCCTTCGCCGTGGCGCGTCTTGACCTCGACGACGACGATGTGGTCGCCACTCGCGACGACCAGGTCGATCTCGCCGCTGCGGCAGCGCCAGTTGCGTGCGAGGACGGCGAATCCGTTCTCCTCGAAGTAGCGTGCGGCCCGTGACTCGCCGTCGCGCCCGAGCGCGTCCTTCTCTGCCATAGGGGAATCGTGGCTCCGTCGCGACGTGCCGCGGACGCAGGACACGACATCCGTTCACCGATGCCCCGATCACGTCGCTGGGGAGGAAGGGGTGTGCTCCGTGGACCCGCGGCGGAGCGTCGCAGGAGCGACCGGTTCGAGGAGGGGCAAGCTGTTCCCATGAGGATCGGCGAGGCCGCGGCGGCGTATGCGACGCATCTTGCGCAGGTGCGCAGGCTCTCGCCGGCGACGGTTCGGGCCTATCGCGCGGACCTGGCCGATCTTGCGGAGTCGGTCGGCGACGTCGCGCTCGTCGAGGTCGATCTCGAGCTCCTGCGCGAGTGGCTGTGGCAGGCGACGCAGCGCGGCGATGCGCGGTCGACGATCGCCCGGCGCACCTCGTCTGCCCGCGGATTCTTCGCCTGGGCGCTGGAGCGGGGGCTGATCGAGCAGGATCCCAGTCTGCGCATGGTGTCTCCTAAGCGGGGCACGACGCTTCCGAAGGTGGCCACCGCCGACGCGCTCACGGGGGTTCTGGACCAATACGCCGCGGCGGCAGCGACGGGAGACCCGGTCGCACTCCGCGACCATTCTCTGCTCGAGTTCCTTTACGGCGCGGCCGTTCGCGTGTCCGAACTGTGCGGTCTCGATCTCGGCGACCTCGACCGTGACCGCCGGACTGCGCGGGTGTGGGGCAAGGGATCGAAGGAGCGGACCGTCCCCTTCGGCGGAGCCGCAGGCCGCGCGCTCGACGCGTACCTGGTCCGGGGCCGCCCCGCGCTCGTGGCACGGCGGAGCGACGAGGGCACCGGTGGAACGACCGCGGTGTTCCTCGGCGCGCGCGGCGGTCGGCTCGGATCCCGGGCGGTGTACGACGTGGTGTCGCGGGCTCTCGGCAGCGAGCTCGGAGCGTCCGTCGGTCCGCATGCGCTGCGGCACTCGGCGGCCACGCACCTCCTCGACGGCGGTGCGGACCTGCGGGCGGTGCAGGAGATCCTCGGGCACGCCAGTCTCGGAACCACCCAGATCTACACCCATGTGTCGAGCGAGCGGCTCGCGGCCAGCTACCGGCTCGCGCACCCGCGGGCGTAGCGGTTCAGCAGCAGGGCAGCAAGACTGCCCGCGGCACCTCGCCCACCAGCAGCAGCGGATTGATGTACTCGCCGTGCCGCCGCACCCCGAAGTGCAGCGCTCCCATCGCGGTGTGCCCGCCGATCGCGACGGTGCCGACCTCCGCCCCCTTCGCCACGGCCGCGCCGGGCACGAGTGCGGTGTCGACCGGCTCCAGCGTCGTCACGAGGCCGTCCCCGTGGTCGATGGTGAGGACGCCCCGTCCGGCGACCGCGCCGGCGAACGCCACCGTGCCGTCTGCGGGCGCCGACACGCGCAGGTCGCCCGTCCCAGACCTGAGGTCGATCCCGCGGTGGCCCGGGCCGTAGCGGTGCGCGGGCGCCTCGTACGCCTGCACGATGCGGGCTGAATCGACCGGCCATGCCCAGGCGGTGGCGGCGGGCGGCGGAGCGTCCGGGTCACCGGCCCCCTGCGCACGGTCGTCGGGGGCGAGCACGGCGCTCACCAGCAGGATCGCGAGCAGGGCGACGGGAGCCCCGGACCGACGCACGGCGGCGCCAGGGTTCGTCTGCATGCATCGACGCTCGCAGGGTCTGCGGCCCGACCTGCCGGGTGACCCGGCATCGGTGGACGAGAGGCCGGCGGGAAGCGCAGGGGAGAAGGCGCTGCTGATACACTGGATCCGCACCCCGCTCGTCGGGGTGACTCCGCGTGCCCAGAGCACTGCGAAGGTCTTCGGACTTCGCGATGCGGCATCCACTCCCAACGGTCTTGCAGATGATCTGCGAGCGGGCGTGTGCCGGGCACCAGGCTCGCCGGACTTCACCGGCGTAAACACAACCGCAAGAGGCGCGCAAGCGCCAGAACAGGAGAACGGCCATGGCCGTCGTCACCATTCGCCAGCTGCTCGACAGCGGCGTGCACTTCGGGCACCAGACCCGCCGGTGGAACCCGAAAGTCAAGCGCTTCATCCTCACCGAGCGCTCGGGCATCCACATCATCGACCTGCAGCAGTCGCTGACGTACATCGACAAGGCGTACGAGTTCGTCAAGGAGACCGTCGCCCACGGCGGCACCATCCTCTTCGTCGGCACCAAGAAGCAGGCCCAGGAGATCGTCGCCGAGCAGGCGACCCGCGTCGGCCAGCCCTACGTGAACCAGCGCTGGCTCGGTGGCCTCCTCACCAACTTCCAGACGATCTCGAAGCGTCTCGCCCGTATGAAGGAGCTCGAAGAGCTCGACTACGAGACGCCTGCGAACAGCGGCTTCACCAAGAAGGAACTGCTGATCAAGAAGCGCGAGCTGGACAAGCTCCACAAGTCGCTCGGTGGTATCCGCAACCTGCAGAAGACCCCGTCGGCCATCTGGGTCATCGACGCCAAGCGCGAGCACCTCGCGGTCAACGAGGCGACGAAGCTCGGCATCCCGGTCATCGGCATCCTCGACACGAACGCCGACCCGGACGAGTTCCAGTACCCGATCCCCGGCAACGACGACGCGATCCGCTCCGTGAGCCTGCTCACGCGCATCATCGCCGACGCCGCCGCCGAGGGCCTCATCCAGCGCCACCAGCCCACCGAGGAGTCGGCCGACGCCGAGCCCCTCGCGGACTGGGAGCGCGAGCTTCTCGAGCAGGGCGCTCCGGCCGAGGCCGCCGCTGAGGCCGAGGTCGTCGCCGAGCCCGCCGCCGAGGCCGAGGTCGTCGCCGACGAGGCTGCCGCCGAGGAGGCGCCCGTCGCCGAAGAGGCCGCTGCCGCAGCGGCCGCAGTCGAGGCAGAAGCCAAGTAACGGCTCCGTCCGTTTGAACTCCGCCTCGGCGGGATCGCACCGAGCCTGAGCGCTCGGAGCGGTCCCGCCGAGGCATCCCACCTCACCACAATCAAGGAGCCGCCACACATGGCAAACTTCACGATCGCCGACATCAAGGCGCTGCGCGACCAGCTCGGCACCGGCATGGTCGACACGAAGAAGGCTCTCGAAGAGGCCGACGGCGACGTCGAGAAGGCCGTCGAGATCCTGCGCCTGAAGGGCGCGAAGGGCAACGCCAAGCGCGCCGACCGTTCCACCAGCGAGGGCCTCGTGGCCGCTCGCGAGGAAGCCGGCAAGGTCACGCTGATCGAGCTCGCGTGCGAGACCGACTTCGTCGCCAAGAACGACCGCTTCATCGCGCTGGCCGACAAGGTCGCGGATGCCGCGGCCGCTGTCGCCGCAGACTCGGTCGAGGCCGCCCTCGCGGCGCCCGCCGGCTCGCAGACCGTCGCCGAGCTGATCGACGACGAGGCCGCGATCATCGGCGAGAAGGTCGAACTCCGCCGCGTGCGCACCCTCTCGGGCGACCACTTCGAGATCTACCTGCACAAGACCAGCAAGGATCTGCCCCCGCAGGTCGGCGTGGTCCTGGCCTACTCGGGCGAGGACGCCGAGACCGCTCGCAGCCTTGCGCAGCACATCTCGTTCGCGAACCCCTCCTACCTGTCGCGCGACGAGGTCCCCGAGGCCGACGTCGACAAGGAGCGCGAGATCGTCACCGAGATCTCGCGCAACGAGGGCAAGCCCGAGGCCGCCCTGCCGAAGATCGTCGAGGGCCGCGTGAACGCGTTCTTCAAGCAGGTCTCCCTGCTCGACCAGGACTACGCCAAGGACAACAAGCTGTCCGTGGCGCAGGTCGCCAAGGACGCGGGTCTGACCCTCACGGGCTTCGCCCGCTTCAAGGTCGGCGCGTAGCAGCTCGAGAAGGCCCGCATCGGACATC
This sequence comes from Microbacterium sp. Root166, assembly GCF_001427145.1. Lineage (GTDB taxonomy): Bacteria > Actinomycetota > Actinomycetes > Actinomycetales > Microbacteriaceae > Microbacterium. Next base: position 609,463 of record NZ_LMGL01000002.1, on the reverse strand, counting down.
CGATGCGGGCCTTTTCTCTGCCCTTCGATAGTTTGTCGTCAACGAGAGGATCGTCGTGATCACTGAGACCACCGGGCGCCGCCGCGTCCTCCTGAAGCTGTCGGGCGAAGCGTTCGGCGGGGGCCAGCTCGGCGTCAACCCCGACGTCGTGAGCCAGATGGCCCGAGAGATCGCCGCGGCGGTCGACCGCGTCGAGATCGCCGTCGTCGTCGGAGGAGGCAACTTCTTCCGCGGCGCCGAGCTGAGCCAGCGCGGGATGGACCGCGGTCGCGCCGACTACATGGGCATGCTCGGCACCGTCATGAACGCGCTGGCCCTCCAGGACTTCCTCGAGCAGGCCGGGGCCGCCACCCGTGTGCAGTCGGCCATCTCGATGACCCAGGTCGCCGAGCCGTACATTCCCCGCCGCGCCGAGCGGCACATGGAGAAGGGGCGCGTCGTGATCTTCGGCGCCGGGGCAGGACTGCCCTACTTCTCCACCGACACCGTGGCCGCCCAGCGCGCCCTCGAGATCGACGCGCAGGAGGTGCTCGTCGCCAAGAACGGCGTCGACGGCGTGTACACCGCCGATCCGAAGAAGGACGCCTCGGCGACGAAGATCGACCGGATCACCTACCTCGACGCCCTCCAGCGGGGTCTGAAGGTCGTCGACTCGACGGCGTTCAGCCTGTGCATGGACAACAAGATGGACATGCGCGTGTTCGGCATGGAGCCGGCGGGCAACGTCACGCGGGCTCTCCTCGGCGAATCCATCGGCACGCTGGTCACGGCCTGAACCCTCGCGCTGAGTAGACTGAGCAGGCCCATCCCGATGAAGGAGACACTGTGATCGCGGACGTCTTGGCCGATGCCGGAGCGCGAATGGACCGCGCCGTCGAGGCTGCGAAGGAGGACTTCGCGACGGTTCGCACCGGGCGTGCCAACCCGCAGCTGTTCCAGAAGGTGCTGGTGGACTACTACGGCACGCCGACGCCTCTCGCGCAGCTCGCCTCCATCAACAACCCGGAGGCCCGGTCGCTCATCATCACGCCGTACGACAAGTCGGCGCTGAAGGCCATCGAGCAGGCGATCCGCGACATCCCGAACCTCGGCGTGAACCCCACCAACGACGGCAACCTCGTGCGCATCACGATGCCCGAGCTCACCGAGGAGCGCCGCAAGGAGTACGTCAAGCTCGTGCGCTCCAAGGGCGAGGACCACAAGGTGCACCTGCGCGGCATCCGTCGCAAGACGAAGGACGATCTCGACGCGCTCAAGAGCGACATCGGCGAGGACGAGCTCAACCGTGCCGAGAAGGAGCTCGATGCCCTCACGCGCGCGCACGTCGATGCGATCGACGAGGCGCTCAAGCGCAAAGAGGCAGAGCTGCTCGAGGTCTGAGGTCACATGACCGACGCATCCGGCGAACCGCCCGGGGACGGGCAGCCCGTCCCCGAGGTCCCTTTGACGCGGCGCGATGCCGCGGACGCGCGACGCGCACCCGTCCCCGCCGAGTCGCCTGCGCTCCAGTCGCACATCAGGGCCGCCCGCTCCGAGTTCGAGAGCCAGGTCGCTCACGCGCGAGCGGAGTTCGAGGAGGCCAACGAGCGCATCAAGGCGCGGACCGGTCGCGACCTGATCGTCGCCACCCTCATCGGGCTCGCCGCGGGAGCGATCCTCATCGCGTCGCTGATCTTCTTCAAGTGGCTGTTCCTCGTCTTCGCGCTGGCGGCGGTGGGCATGGGAGTGTTCGAGTTCTCCCGCGCGCTCACGGCATCCGGACGGCGCATCGACCTCGTCCCGCAGCTCATCTCGGGAGCCGTGATCGTGGTCTCGGCCTACTTCTTCGACCTGTGGCTGCACTGGGTCGTGGTCTTCGTCGCGATCGCCTTCGTCGTCGTGTGGCGCCTGGTCGCGCAGATGGCCTCTCGTGACGGGCGCACCTACGGCGCGGTCCTCGGCGACGTGCTCATCACCGGCTTCATCCAGCTCTACGTGCCGTTCCTGGCGAGCCTGTGCGTCGTGCTGCTGGTGCAGGAGGGCGGTGAGTGGTGGGTGCTGGCCTTCATCGCCGTGGCCGTCGCGTCCGACACCGGGGCATATGCCGCGGGCGTCGCGTTCGGCCGCCACCCGATGGCGCCTCGTATCAGCCCCAAGAAGACCTGGGAGGGCTTCGGCGGCGCGGTGCTGGCCGCCGTGATCGTCGGCGTGCTCCTCGCGCTGTTCCTGCTCGGCCTTGATTGGTGGATGGGCGCCGTCTTCGGCCTGGTGATCCTGGGGACGGCGACCGCCGGCGACCTCGGCGAATCCATGATCAAGCGCGACCTCGGCATAAAGGACATGAGCTCGTGGCTTCCCGGTCACGGCGGGGTGCTCGACCGGCTCGACTCGATCCTCCCGTCGACCGCCGCTGCCCTCGCGCTGTTCTACCTCTTCACCCCCCTGGTGGCATCATGACGACAGAGTCCGCGCAGGCCGCGCCGGCGTTCCCCGAGGCTCGCGGCCGTGAGAAGGGCTACGCCAAGCCGGCGGTCGACGAGTTCCTCCGACGTGCCCGCACGGCGTTCGAAGCCGGCGGAGAGCCGCTGACCGCCGCCGATGTGCGCCGCGCCGCGTTCCCACTCGTGAAGCACGGCTACGCCATCGCATCGGTGGATGCCGCGCTCGGCCGCATCGAGGACGCCTTCGCCGCGCGCGAGCGCGAGGCCGCCCTCGTGCGGGGAGCGGCCAGCGAGTGGGTGGGACACACCCGCGAGACGGCGCAGGAGATCCTCGACCGGCTCTCGCGCCCACGCGGGCGCCGGTTCGATCGCGTCTCGTCGCTCCGGTACGGGTACCGCATCGACGAGGTCGATCTGGTCGCCGACAAGCTCTCCCGCTTCCTCGAGACGGGGGAGTCCGTGAGCATCGAGCAGGTGCGCTCTGTCGCGTTCCGCATGCAGCGCGGCGGTTACCGAGAAGTGCAGGTGGATGCCGTCCTCGACGCCGTCGTCGAGGTCATGCTGGCCGTTTCCTGACCCGCGATCGCGGCCTCGGATGGCACGTCCAGCTACCGATCGGTAGACTCGGGGCACTGTGACTTCCGGAAACGAGCTGATCCCGACCCGGCGCGCGCGCCGCGAGGACGTGTCGACCCTCGCGGATGCACCGGTCTCCGCCCGCCGTCATCCCCCCGCAGCCACGGTGCGCTGGTCGCGCCGGCGCGGGGTGCTGGGCGTGTTCGCGGCCTTCGCCGCCGTGGGCTTCGTGGCCGCGTATGTCGGCCCCGCCGGCATCGCCCTCACGGAGGCGAACGCCGAGGAGCCGACCTCCATCTCGCTCTACGCGAGCTCGGTGGACGACATCCAGACTCTTCCGGCGACCGAGGCTGAGGAAGACGCCGAGGCGCCGGCACTGGACCGCGGCGGTTACACCGTCTACGTGAAGCCGAAGCCCCCGCCCCCGCCGCCGGTCACGGCCAAGCCGACCGGCTCGTCGGGCTGGCAGCCGCCGTTCGTCACGCCCGATCCGGGCAGCGCACAGGCGATCGCGTACCAGATGGTGCTCGCGCGCGGATGGGGCGACGACCAGTTCGCTTGCCTTGTCGCGCTCTGGAACAAGGAGTCGGGCTGGCGCGTGAATGCGCTGAACCGCTCCAGCGGTGCCTACGGCATCCCGCAGGCCCTCCCGGGAAGCAAGATGGCCACCGCGGGCGCCGACTGGGAGACCAGCGCCGCCACGCAGATCACGTGGGGCCTCGGCTACATCTCGGGCCGCTACGGCACGCCCTGCGGCGCGTGGGGTCACTCCCAGCGCGTCGGCTGGTACTGACGACGATGCCGCGGTCGAACCGCCGTCGCCCCGAATCCGGCGGCGACGACTCGTTCGAGCAGCTCATGGTCGGGTGGAAGCGGACCGAGCTGCGACGCGGGGTCGAGTGGACCGTTCAGCCGGTGTCGGCCGTGCAGGCGGTCAAGAGCTACATCTGTCCCGGTTGCGGTCGCACGATCGCCGAGGGAACAGCCCACCTCGTGGCGTGGCGCGCCGACGGCGTGCTCGGCGATCGCGCCGACCTCGAGGCGCGCCGTCACTGGCACCAGCACTGTTGGAAAGTCGCCTGATGGCGGCAGGGAAGGACGTCGTCGGCATGGAGATCCGCGGACCGATGCTGCTGCCCGCGCGGCGGGAGCAGATCGAGCTCGAGACGCTGGACGGCCTCACGCTCGTGGGCGAACTCGCCCTCCCCGCCGACCGGGATCCCGTGGCGACCCTCGTCACATTGCACCCGCTGCCGACGGCCGGCGGCTTCATGGACTCGCACATCCTGCGCAAGGCCGCCGGGCGCCTGCCCGCGCTGGCCGACCTCGCCGTGCTGCGCTTCAACACGCGCGGCACCACCTCACCGCGCGGCACCAGCGAGGGGACCTTCGACGGCGGTCGTGCAGAGGCGTTCGACGTCGCGGCCGCGATGGACCTGGTCCGTGAGCGCGCCCTTCCGCGACCCTGGCTGGTCGGCTGGTCCTTCGGCACCGAGCTCGCGCTCAAGTACGGCCGGGATCACGCCGTCGAGGGGGCCGTGCTGCTCTCCCCGCCGCTGCACCGCGCGACGCCCGACGAGGTGGCGGCCTGGGCCGGGGACCCGCGCCGGCTGGTGGTCATCGTCCCCGAGTACGACGATTATCTGCGACCGGATGCCGCGGCCCAGGGCTTCGCGAGCGTTCCCGACGCCGTGCTGATCCCGGTCGAGGGTGGCAAGCACCTGTGGGTGGGGGAGACGCAGACCCGTCGCGTGCTGACGGAGATCGTCGCGGCGGTCAATCCGGACGCGCTCCCGCTGCCGCTGGAGTGGGACGGCCCCCTCGGTACCGACGCCTGACGGCGCGGCATCCGCTCATCGCTCGTTCTGCCGCGGGATCACGACCTGGCGGTAGATGATCAGGATGCTGGCGGCCACCGGGATCGCCACCAGGGCGCCCAGCAGGCCGAGCAGCGCGCCGCCGGCGAGTGCCGCGATCACCACGACAGCTCCGGGCACCGCGACCGCGCGCCCCATGATGCGCGGCGAGATGACGTACGCCTCGATCTGCATGTAGATCAGGTAGTAGATCGCGGCGACGAGCGCCGTCGTGGGGGAGCCCAGACCGAGGCAGATCAGCACGATGATGGTCGAGCCGGTGAGCGTGCCGACCAGCGGGATCAGCGAGAAGAAGAACGCGATGACGGCGAGCACGGCGGGGAACGGCGCCTGGATGAACGTGAGGAAGATCGCACTGAGTACGCCGTTGATCACGCCGAGGCTGAGCTGCCCGATGACGTAGTAGCCGACCGAGTCGGTGATCTGCTCGCCCAGGTCGATGAACCGGGCGCGCTTCGAGGCCGGAACGAGCTGGTAGACGGCGCGCTTGAGGCTCGGGGTGGACGCCGTGAAGTAGATCGTCAGGATCAGCACGATGAAGGCGCCCGCAAGCCCGGCGAGGATGGCGCCGCCGATTGCGATGATGCTGCTGCCGATCTCGCCGCCGATCGCGCCGACGTCGAGGCCCGCGTACCAGTCCTCGATGTAGCCCCACAGCGCATCGACGTCGAGCGCGGGGAAGACGTCGCCCAGCCACTTCTGGATCTCGCCGACCGGATCGTCGAAGGCGCCGCTGCTCACGATCTCCTCGATCGCCACGACCAGCTGTCCGATCTGCTGGACGATGATCGGGATCACCATAAGGATGATGCCGGCGAAGGCGGCGAGGACCGCCAGGATCGTGATGAGGACTGCCGCCCACCGGGGGAGCTTCCGTCGCTCGAGCCAGGCCACGATCGGGTCCAGGCCGAGCGAGAGGAACAGCGCCGTCCCCACGTAGAGCAGGATCGTCGACAGAGTCTGCACGCTGTTGATGAGCACGAGCCCGAGGCCGACGCCCAGAGTGGCGAGGAACGCCACCCGGAACGGATTGTGCACCTTCATGCGGCCTCCCCGACCTTCACCGGCCCGACGGCCGAACTCTGTTCCGTCAGGATACGCATAGCGGACGCCCAGGCCGGTGATCACGCCCTCCCGGGCGCCTTTCAGGTCACTTTCGCTAGTCTGAAATGTCGAGAAGAGGGCTCCGGCCATCCGGTCGGGCCTGTGAAAGGTGTATTCCGTGCGTTTCGTGTGGGCCGTGGCGGCTTTCGTGCTCGCCGCCGTGATGATCGGCGCGGGCATCTCCCAGCGGACGATCTTCCAGGGACCCGAGACGCAGACGGCGGCGATCTCGGCCGAGCAGGAGGCTCCGTACCTCCTCATCGAGGGCGCCGTGCTGAACGAGTACCCGGGTGCGCAGACGCTGCGCGCGCAGGGTGAAGGCGACGTCTTCGCCGCGTACGGCCGCACGGCCGACATCGAGGCGTGGCTGGCCGACTCCGAGTACAACGTGGCGACCCTGAACGGCGAGGGCGAGATCGTGACCGAGCTGGTCGAGGCCGAGGTCGTCGCCGAGGAGCCCGCGGATGACGCGGCCGCCGATGACGCCGCGGCCGACCCCGCCGCGCCGGCGGACGACGCCCCGGCGGACGCTGAGGAGACCGCTCCGGGCCGCTCTCCGGTCGGGTCCGACCTGTGGCTCGACGAGTTCCAGCAGAGCGACATCCTCATCGCGCCGCTCCAGCTTCCCGCCGAGATGAGCGTGCTCGTGGCCAGCGACGGCACCGAGCCGGCACCGCAGAACGTCTCGCTCTCGTGGCCCATCATCAACGCCACCCCGTGGGCGGGTCCGCTCATGGTGGGCGGGGGCATCATCCTCGCCGTGGGCGTGTTCCTGTACATCCTCGGCATCCGTCACGCGCGTCGTTCGCGCGGTCCGCGCCGCAAGGGCCTACCCCTGACAGCCACCCAGCCGATCGATGTCGCCGTCGACGGCGGCGACAAAGGCGTGATCAGCGCCACTCCGACCCGGCGAGCGGTGACCGGAGGGCGTCGCGCCTTCGCCATCCTTCCCGTCGTGGCCGTCTCGGCACTCCTGTTCACCGGGTGCACGCCCGATGCCTGGCCGGACTTCGGTCCGACCCCGACCCCGACTCCTTCCGCGACCGTCATCGTCCCGGAGGGGCAGCAGGCGCCGGCCGTCACCAAGCCGCAGGCCGAGCGCATCCTCTCCCGCATCGCCGGCACCGTCGCCGATGCCGATGAGGCGCTGGACAAGGACCTCGCGGCAACGCGCCTCGACGGCGCCGCGCTGGCCGCGCGCTCGACCAACTACACGCTGCGCGGCGCGATCGCCGACTACGCCGTGCCGCCGGTCATCAACACCAAGCCGCTGAAGATCGTGCTGCCCCAGGCGAACGACTCCTGGCCGCGCTCGGTGATGGCCGTGGTCGACGACGAGGACACGAAGACCTCCAGCATCATGGTGCTGACCCAGAAGGACCCGTGGTCCCAGTACAAGCTCTCGTATGTTGCCAGCCTCGAGGCCTCCACCCCGATGCCCGACCTGGCGCCGGTCTACATCGGCGCGATCCAGGTCGCGCCGGACTCGCCGTTCCTCATCATGGCTCCCGAAGAGCTCGCCGCCGCCTACTCTGACGTCATCAACAAGGGTGCGGAGAGCGAGTTCTACGCACTGTTCGAGGCCGAAGGCGACCAGCTGCGGGAGAGCATCGCCGCGGACCGCGAGCGCCGGCTCGCCGAGTTCAACCAGACCGCGTCCTCGACCGGCACCCTGACGTTCTCGTCCGCTGCCGGCACGCATGCGCCCTTCGCTCTGGCGACCGTCGAGAGCGGCGCCATCGTCGCGGTCAACATCACCGAGACCGACACCGTCACCCCGACGAACGCCGACGCCGTCATCAAGGTCGAGAACAACCCGACCGTGAAGACCCTCGCCGGGGCCGATCAGTCCGCGAAGGGCTTCTCGACGACGTTCACCGATCAGGTCTTCTTCTACGTTCCCGGGCAGGGCTCGACGGAGAAGATCCGCCTCCTCGGCTACTCCTCCGACATCCTCGACGCGAAGGTGATCTCGTGACCGATTCCGTCTCCGGCGCAGCCCTGCGCGGCGCCGTCGACCTCTCGTCGCTGCGCAACCGGCCCGCGGCGGCTCCCGCCGGTGGTGCCGACGCGCCGGCCGCGAACGGCGTCGTGCCCTCTCTCGTGATGGACGTCACCGACGAGACCTTCCCCGAGGTCCTCGAGCTATCGCGCACGGTGCCGGTCGTCATCGACCTCTGGGCCGAGTGGTGCGGTCCGTGCAAGCAGCTCACCCCGGTGCTCGAGTCCGTGGTGACGGAGCTCGGCGGCCGGCTCGTCCTCGCGAAGGTCGATGTCGACGCGAACCCGCAGCTTGCGCAGGCCTTCCGGGCGCAGTCGATCCCGATGGTTCTCGCGCTCGTCGCCGGACAGCCGGTGCCGCTGTTCACCGGCGCCGTGCCCGAGCAGCAGGTGCGCGACGTCTTCGCCCAGCTGCTGCAGCTCGCGGCGCAGAACGGCGTGACGGGCACCGTCTCGGTGGCCGGAGACCTCCCCGCCGAAGCGCCCGCCGAGCCGCCGCTGCCCCCGCTGCACGCCGAGGCGTACGACGCCATCGAAGCCGGCGACTATCCGCGGGCCATCCGCGCCTACGAGCGCGCGATCGCCGAGAACCCGCGCGACGCGGATGCCCGGGCCGGGCTCGGACAGGTGCGTCTGCTGGATCGCGTTCAGGGCCTCGACCTCCAGGAGGCCCGTGCCGCCGCGGCGGCCGGGCCGACCGATGTCGCCGCGCAGTTCGCCGTGGCGGACCTCGACGTCGCGGGCGGCCACGTCGACGACGCGTTCGCGCGACTGCTGGATCTCTTCGCCGCACTTCCCGCCGATGAGCGCGCACCCGTGCGCGAGCGCCTCCTGGAGCTGTTCGGGCTCGTCGGCGACGCCGACCCGCGCGTGCTGCAGGCGCGCGGACGCCTCGCGTCGCTGCTGTTCTGATCTCGGCGGGCTGATCCGCCCGCCGCCCCTCAGCCCTTCGTGGGCGAGGGGATGTGGGCCTCGGGGTCGTGGCGCAGCCACAGCACGCCGAGCGGCGGAAGCACCATGTGCGCCCGCCCGCCCTCTCCGGCGTGCACCATGCCGAGATTGCCCACGCCCGACCCGCCGTAGATCTCGGCGTCGGTGTTGAGCACCTCATGCCAGACCCCTGTCTCGGGCAGATCGAGCTCGAACGAGGTCAAGGGCACGCCCGAGAAGTTGCAGATGACGGCGACGGAGTTGCCGTGCCAGTCACGGCGTGCGAACGCGATCACGTTGGGGTTCCACTGCGGGGCGCCCAGCCGCGTGAACGCTGCCCCGTCGGAGTCACGCGCCCAGAGTGCGGAGTGCTCGCGGTAGAGGGCGTTGAGGCTGGAGACGAAGCCGCCGAGCTGCGCGTGCGAGGGCTGATCGAGCAGCCACCAGTCCAGCGCGCGTCCCTCGGACCACTCCGAGAGCTGTCCGAACTCCTGGCCCATGAAGAGCAGCTTCTTGCCGGGATGCCCCCACATGTACGCCAGGAACGCGCGCATGTTGGCGAGCTTCTGCCAGTGGTCGCCCGGCATGCGGCCGAACAGGCTGCCCTTGCCGTGGACGACCTCGTCGTGACTGATCGGAAGCAGGTAGTTCTCGCTGAACGCGTAGACGAACGAGAAGGACAGCTCACCCTCGTGGTGGGCGCGGTACATCGGGTCCCGCTGGATGTACTGCAGCGAGTCGTTCATCCAGCCCATGTTCCACTTGAAGCCGAAGCCGAGGCCCGCGTGGCCGGTGGGGGCTGTGACGCCGGGGAAGCTGGTGGACTCCTCGGCGATCATCGCGATGCCGGGGTAGCGCTTGTACGCCGTCGCGTTGACCTCCTGCAGGAAGCGGATGGCCTCGAGGTTCTCGCGACCGCCGTGGACGTTCGGGACCCACTCGCCGTCCTCGCGCGAGTAGTCGAGGTACAGCATCGACGCGACGGCGTCCACGCGCAGGCCGTCCACGTGGAACTCCTCGAACCAGTACAGCGCGTTCGCGACGAGGAAGTTGCGCACCTCGTTGCGGCCGTAGTCGAAGATGTACGTGCCCCAGTCACGGTGCTCGCCGCGCCGCGGATCCGGGTGCTCGTACAGCGCCTCGCCGTCGAAGCGTGCCAGGGCGAAGGCATCCTTCGGGAAGTGGCCGGGAACCCAGTCCATGATCACGCCGATGCCGGCCTGGTGCAGGCGGTCGATCAGATACCGCAGATCGTCCGGGTGGCCGAAGCGGCTGGTGGGGGAGTAGTACCCGGTGACCTGGTAGCCCCACGATCCTCCGAAGGGGTGCTCGGCGAGCGGCAGGAACTCCACGTGCGTGAATCCCTGCGCGCTGACGTAGTCGATGAGCTGGTCCGCGCCGTCGCGATACGACAGCCCCGGGCGCCAGGACCCGAAGTGCAGCTCGTACACCGACATCGGCTGCGACAGTGCGGCGGTGCGGGCGCGGTGCGACATCCACTCGTCGTCCTGCCAGCGATAGGCGGACTGCACCACCACCGAGGCGGTCGCCGGCGGCACCTCGGCGTAGCGCGCCATCGGATCCGCTTTGACGACCCAGTCGCCGCGACGGCTGAGCAGCTCGAACTTGTAGGTCGCTCCCGCGCCGACGCCCGGAACGAACAGCTCCCACACTCCGGTGCCGCCCATCGAGCGCATGGAGTGGCCGAGGCCGTCCCAGCCGTTGAACTCGCCGACCACGCGCGCGGCGCGTGCGTTCGGGGCCCAGACGGTGAAGGCGGTGCCGAGCGCGCCGTCGATCTCGCGCACGTGCGCGCCGAGGACGCGCCACAGCTCCTCATGGCGGCCCTCGCCGATCAGGTGCAGGTCGAGCTCGCCGATCGTCGGTGCGAACCGGTAGGGATCGTCGGCGACGAAGTCGGGGGCGTCCGGGTAGGTCGTGTGCAGCTCGTAGGCGCGGAGCGCGCCCGAGCGCGTGCCCTCCCACACGCCGGCCCGCACGTGCTCGAGAGGAACGCGGGTGCCGTCCACGAAGACGGCCGTGACGCTGCGGGCCAGTGGCCGGCGTGCACGGATCGTCCACTCCGTGCCGCCCTCCGCGTCGGCGGACGGATGGATGCCGAGCACGCTGTGCGGGTCATGGTGGGCGCCCGCCGCGACGGCGTCGAGAACCTGGTCCGTGATCGTCATCGTGACTCCTTCACGTGCAGGATGTGGACGGGTTCGGTGAACGCGTCCAGCATCACGAAGTTGTGATCCGACCACGTCCACTGCGCCCCGGTCACCAGGTCTTCGACGTCATACGGATCGCCGGGCTCGACGCCCCACAGTCGCGTGTCGAGGTGCACCATCGTCTGGCGCACCGAGTGCGGATCCGTGTTGACGACCACGATGATCGTGTCGGAGCGCCCGGTCGGCGACAGCGCGGCATCCAGGTGCTTCACGTAGACGAGAATGGCGTCGTCGTCGCTCCAGTGGATGCTCAGGTTGCGCAGCTGACCGAGCGCCGGGTGGGCACGGCGGATCTCGTTGAGGCGGGTCAGGAACGGTGCGAGGGAGTCGCCCCGCGCCTCGGCGCCCTCCCAGTCCCGCACCTTGTACTCGTACTTCTCGTTGTCGATGTTCTCCTCGGACCCGGGGCGGGCCACGTTCTCGAACAGCTCGTACCCCGCGTAGACGCCGTACACCGGCGCCGCCGTCGCGGCGATCGCCGCCCGGATGACGTAGGCCGGCCTTCCGCCGAACTGGAGGTACTCGGTGAGGATGTCGGGAGTGTTGACGAAGAGGTTCGGGCGCACGAAGTCATCGGTCTCGGTGGCGAGACCGGTCAGGAACTCCTCCAGCTCGAGCTTGGTGTTGCGCCAGGTGAAGTACGTGTAGCTCTGTTGGAAGCCGGCGCCGGCGAGGCTCTGCAGCGGTGCCGGACGCGTGAACGCCTCGGCGAGGAACACCACGTCCGGATGCTCGGCGTTCACTGCTGCGATCAGCCACTCCCAGAACTGCAGCGGCTTGGTGTGGGGGTTGTCGACGCGGAAGATCCTGACGCCCTGGGCGATCCAGTGGCGGACGACGCGCAGCGCCTCGGCGTAGATGCCTGCAGGATCGTTGTCGAAGTTGATCGGATAGATGTCCTGGTACTTCTTGGGCGGGTTCTCGGCGTACGCGATGGTCCCGTCGGGCAGCGTCGTGAACCACTCCGGGTGCTCGGCGACCCAGGGGTGGTCGGGAGCCGCCTGCAGGGCGAAGTCCAGGGCCACTTCGATCCCCTCGGCGCGAGCGGCACGGACGAAGGCGCGGAAGTCGGCGAGACTGCCGAGATCCGGGTGGACGGCGTCGTGACCGCCCTCGGCGGCGCCGATCGCCCAGGGTGAGCCGGGGTCGGCCGGGCCCGGATCGAGGGTGTTGTTTCGTCCCTTGCGGTTGATCCGGCCGATCGGATGGATCGGCGGCAGGTACAGCACGTCGAAGCCCATCGCCGCGACGGCGGGGAGCCGCCGGGCCGCAGTGCGGAAGCTGCCGCTCTTGATCCGGCCGTCCTTGAGGCGGCGCGCACCTTCGGACCGCGGGAAGAACTCGTACCAGGCGCCGGAGCCGGCGCGCTCGCGCTCGACGAGCAGCTCGAGCTCATCGCCCACGGTCGTCAGCGCCATGGCCGGCCGAGCGTGGAAGTACGCGGCGATCGCGGGATCGCGCACGACGACGAGCGCCTCGGCGTCGCTCACGGACGGATCCATGAGCGTCGCCGCGGCCGTCGTGAGTCCCTTCCGCTCCGCGGCGGGCCGGGACTTCTCGGTGGCCGAGCGCTCGAACAGGAGCGCACCCAGTTCGCGCATCACCGCGGCATCCACCCCCGCGGCGATCTTCAGGTCAGCGGCGTGCTCCCACGTGGCGAACTCGTCCGCGAACGACTCGAAGCGGAACGTCCACACGCCCTCCTCGAGAAGGACGACCTCGGTGCGCCAGGTGTCGAAGCCGTCCTCGAGAGCGCGCAGCCGGTGCAGCGACACATCGCCCGACGGCGAGGTGAGGCGCACCTGGACGCCGATCCGGTCATGTCCCTCGCGGAACGACGTCACGCGGAAAGGGACGACCTCGCCGGCGTACGCCTTGGGCTGGAAGTCGCCCCAGGGGACGGAGGGCCCGGGCTTGGCCAGCGGAATCCGGCGGGAGACCGTCAGCCGCTCGGGCTGCCACTCTCGCGCGTCTCGGACAGGGATGGCGGAGGCGCTCCGCCAGGGGCGGGGGCGCGCGGTGCGCGATGACGTGACCACGTCTCGAACCTACCCCGACGCCCGGGGGCGCGACAGGCGCCGCACGGCCTGTTCCGCTCTCACTCGGCCCGGAACAGGTGCATCGACGTTCCCGCCACCGGTACGACAGCCCCCGGCGGGAGGGGCGGCCGCGAGGCATCGGGCTTCTCGTCGGCGCTCGACCACAGCGACACGTAGCTCGACACTCCGTCGATGGTCGGCAGCACGACGTCTGTGGGCGCTTCCACCCCGTGGATGATGAGGAGGATCCGGTTGAAGGCCTCGTTCTCGGGGGTCGAGGCCGCGACGTACTGGAGCGTGCGGTGGTCGGGATTGGCCCATCGGTCGCTCGTCACCGTCTCGCCGCGCTCGTCGTACCAGTCCATGACCGAGGCCGACGGCGTGTGCTCACCCAGCCGCGCGAAGCGCACCGGTCGGAGCGCGGGGTTCTCGCGGCGCAGGGCGAGCAGTCGCTGCACGTGGGCGAACAGGTCGCGCTGCCAGTCGGCGTGCTGCCAGGAGAGCCATGTCAGCGGCGAGTCGTGGCAGTAGGCGTTGTTGTTGCCGCGCTGCGATCGGCCGTACTCGTCGCCCGCCGCGATCATGGGGATGCCCGCCGAGAGGAGGAGCGTCCCGAGCAGATTGCGCATGGCCCGGCGCCGCGTCGCGAGGACGCCGAGATCGTCGGTGGGCCCCTCGGCGCCGTGGTTGAACGACCGATTGGTGTCGGCGCCGTCACGGTTCTGCTCGCCGTTGCCGAGGTTGTGCTTGACGTCGTAGGAGACGAGATCGCGCAGGGTGAAGCCGTCGTGCGCCGTGACGAAGTTGACACTCGCGAGCGGCCCGCGTTCCGCGCTGAAGGTGTTCGACGAACCCGCCAGACGTGTGGCGAGGCCGCCGATCCCGACGGGCGCGGTCGAGGCGCGTCGCGCGTAGTCCACGTCGCTCAGCCAGAAGTTGCGCACGCGGTCGCGGTAGCGGTCGTTCCACTCGCTCCAGCCGTCGCCGAAGTTGCCGGTCTGCCACCCGCCCATGCCGACATCCCACGGCTCGGCGATCTTCTTGACGCCGGCCAGCTGGGGATCGTCGATGATCGCCCGCAGCAGCGGATGATCGGGCGTGAACGCGTGGGACTCGTCACGACCGAGCGTCGCGGCGAGATCGAGGCGGAAGCCGTCGATCTGCACGTCGTTCGCCCAGTAGCGCAGCGAGTCCAGAACCAGGCGGGCCGCGGCATCCGTCGACGTGTTCACCGCGTTGCCGCAGCCCGTGACGTCGATGTAGGCGCCGTCCTCCTGCTGCCGGTAGTACGCGGCGTTGTCGATGCCCCGCAGGCTCGATCGCGGGCCGCCGATGCCCTCCTCCGCCGTGTGGTTGTAGACGACGTCGAGGATGACCTCGAGCCCCGCCTCGTGCAGCAGCCGCACCATGCCCTTGAACTCGCGGAGTACCGCCTCCGGCCCCTCGCGGCGGGCCTGCTCGGTGGCATACGGCGCGTGCGGGGAGAAGAAGTTGAGGGTGTTGTAGCCCCAGTAGTTCGAGAGGCCGTGCTGCAGCAGCCGCGGCTCGGTCGCGAAGGCGTGGACGGGCAGCAGTTCGATGCTGGTGACGCCGAGCGACAGGAAATGCTCGATCATCGCCGGATGCGCCAGCCCGGCGTACGTGCCGTGCAGGGCGGGCGGGACGTCGGGATGCCGTTTGGACAGGCCCTTCAGGTGTCCCTCGTAGATGACCGTGCGGTCCATCGGCACCGCCGGCTTGCCCACGCCGCCCCAGTCGAACGACCCGTCGACCACGACCGATCGCCAGTCGTCGAAGCCGTCGCGGTCGAGCCCGCGCGCGTAGGGGTCGATCAGCAGCGTGTTGCGGTTGAAGGTGTTCCCCGGCCCGTGGGGGCCGTCCACGCGGATGGCGTACCGCGTGCCGGGACGCAGCAGCGGCGTGGTGATCTCCCAGACCCCGCCGCCGACCGGTGCGAGCGCGGCGCTGTCGGTCGCCCAGTCGAGGTCGGAGTCGTCGAACACGACCAGTTCCATCGCATCAGCGGCGCCGGACCACACGCGCAGGGTGGAAGATTCATGCCCGACGGTGACCCCGAGCCGATCGAGATCGGCGCGGAGGAGACCCGGCGATAGGGCGAGCTGCGGCGAGAGCATGCGCTCTACAGTAGTTATGCCAGGAGTCGGCGGCGTTACGGAACCGAGTCCCGAGGGGTGCGGAACTCGGGCGCACGACTTGTCGGCAGCCCGCGAAGCATGAGGAGACGAGGATGGCGATCTACCTGGATCATGCCGCCACGACCCCGCTTCGCCCGGAATCCCGGGACGCGTGGGCGAGCGCCGGTGACGAGTTGGGCAACGCGTCGTCGATCCACACCTTCGGCCAGGCCGCCCGGCGGCTGCTCGAAGAAGCGCGCGAGAGACTCGCCGCGATCATCGACTGCGACCCCCCGGAGGTCGTGTTCACCTCGGGCGGGACCGAGTCGATCAACCTCGCCGTGAAGGGCCTGTGGTCGGCGCGCGAGGCAGGTCGCGAGGCGATCGTGCTGCCCGACGGGGAGCATCACGCCACCCTCGACGCCGTCGGCTGGCTCCATGCGTCAGCAGGCGCCGAGGTGCGGGCGGTCGCGCTCGACGGACTCGGGCGCATCGCCCCGGACCGGTTCGCCGATGCCCTTCCCGGTGCCGCGTTCGCGACCGCGCTGGTGGCCGCCAATGAGGTCGGCACGCTCAACGACGCCGCCGCTCTCGCGGCTTCCGCCGCAGCGGAGGCGGTGCCCCTGCACCTGGACGCGGTGTCGGCCTTCGGTCATATCCCCGTCTCGTTCCGCACGTGGCGCGGCGGGTCGACGTCGACCGGCGGCCTCAGCGCCCTCAGCATCTCCGCGCACAAGGTGGGCGGGCCGGCGGGCGTCGGAGCGCTGGTGGTGTCGCGGCACGCCCGGCTCGCGCCGCTCCTGCACGGCGGCGGTCAGCAGCGGGGTCTTCGCGCCGGGACGCCGGATGTCGCGGGTGCCGTGGCTTTCGCCGTGGCCGCCGAACTGTCCGAGGCCGAGCGGGAGTCGGAGGCCGCACGGCTGGAGGCTCTGCGCACGGCGCTGGTGCGCGGCATCCTGAGCACTGTCGTCGATGCCGAGCTGCTCGGCGATCCGGTGCATCGCCTGCCCGGCAACGCGCACGTGCTCTTTTCCGGTGCGTCGGGCGAGACGCTGCTGTTCCTGCTCGATCAGGCAGGCATCGCCGTCTCGACCGGGTCGGCGTGCCAGGCGGGCATTCCCGAGCCGTCGCACGTCGTGCAGGCGATGGGCAGGACGGATGCCGAGGCCCGCCAGGTGCTGCGGTTCAGCCTGGGGCGCACCACGACCTCCGCCGACATCGACACCGTGCTCGCGGCGCTCCCGGGGGCCGTGGCGCGCGCACGTGCGGCATCCGGGACTCCCTCAGGCGCCCGCTCGTAGACTGGACCCATGCGGATCCTTGCGGCCATGAGCGGTGGCGTCGACTCCGCCGTGGCGGCCGCGCGGGCCGTCGAGGCGGGGCACGAGGTCGTCGGCGTCCATCTGGCGCTCTCCCGCGCCGGGGGAACGCTGCGGACGGGCAGTCGCGGCTGCTGCACGATCGAGGACGCGATGGACGCCCGGCGGGCCGCCGACCGTCTCGGCATCCCGTTCTATGTGTGGGACTTCTCGGAGCGCTTCCGCGACGACGTCATCGACGACTTCATTGCCGAGTACCAGGCGGGCCGTACCCCGAACCCCTGCATGCGCTGCAACGAGAAGATCAAGTTCGCCGCGCTGCTCGAGCGCGCGATCGAGCTCGGCTTCGACGCGGTGTGCACCGGCCACTACGCGACGCTCGTGGACGGCCCCGACGGCCGAGAACTCCACAGGGCATCGGATGCCGCCAAGGACCAGTCGTACGTGCTCGGGGTGCTCAACGCCGAGCAGCTCGCCCACACCTACTTCCCGCTCGGGTCGACGCCGTCCAAGGCCGTCGTGCGAGCGGAGGCCGCAGAGCGCGGGCTGACCGTCGCCCAGAAGCCCGACAGCCACGACATCTGCTTCATCCCGGACGGCGACACCCGGGGCTGGCTGGCCGAGAAGGTCGGCACCGCTCACGGCGACGTCGTCGACCGCACCGGCGCGGTCGTGGGCAGCCACGAGGGGGCGCACGCCTTCACGGTGGGGCAGCGTCGCGGACTCTCGCTCGGGGTGCCCGCGCCCGACGGCAAGCCGCGGTTCGTGCTCGAGGTGCGGCCGGTGAGCAACACCGTCGTCGTGGGTCCCAAGGAGGCACTGGCGACCGCCGAGATCGCGGGGGAGCGGCACTCGTGGGCCGGTCGCCCGCAGGCCGAGGGAGACTTCGGGTGTCACGTGCAGATCCGTGCACATGCCGAGCCGGTGCCGGCACGGGCCACCCTCGCGCAGGGCCGCATCACGGTCGTCCCCGACGTTCCCTTCGACGGCGTCGCACCCGGACAGACCGCGGTGCTCTACGACGGCACGCGGGTGATCGGGCAGTTCACGATCGACCGCACCGTGTCGGCCGTCCCCGTCTCCGCCTGACCCCGCGGACGTCGGCGGCCGTCCCTAGACTGGCCGGGTGGCACGCGACATCGATGACCCCCGTCCCGACGCGCAGAACATCGCAGAGCTCGAGGCGCTGAGCCTCGACGCAGCGCGGAGCGAGGTGACGCGCCTCACCGAGCTCATCATCGGCGCACGCGACGCGTACTACGGCGCCGACACCGAGATCGTCGACGACTTCACCTACGACGGCTGGATGCACCGGCTCGAGGCTCTCGAGCGGCTCCATCCCGAGCTGCAGGGCCAGGACTCGCCGACGCTCAGCGTGGGCGCCGCCGAGAGCTCGCTGTTCGCGCCGGTCGAGCACGCCGAGCGCATGCTGAGCCTCGACAACGTCTTCAGCGACGACGAATTCCTCGCCTGGGCCGCGAAGGTGGAGCGCGACGCCGGGCGCGCCGTGCACTACCTGTGCGAGCTCAAGATCGACGGCCTCGCGCTGTCATTGCGCTACGAGCGGGGCCGGCTGACCACCGCGGCGACGCGCGGCGACGGGCGCGTGGGCGAGGATGTCACCGAGAACGTCCGCCGGCTCGCTGGGATCCCGCACACCCTGGCCGGCACCGGGCACCCCGCGCTCGTCGAGGTGCGCGGCGAGGTGTTCTTCGACGTGGCGGACTTCGAGTCGCTGAACGCCTTCCAGCAGGAGCAGGGTGACCGCCTCTTCGCGAACCCGCGGAACGCGGCATCCGGATCCCTCCGCCAGAAGAGCGAGGGCAAGAACGAGAAGCAGCTGCGCGCGATGGACGAGCGCCTGTCGCGGCTGCGCATGACCGTGCACGGCATCGGCGCGTGGCAGGACCCGCCGGTGTCGTCGCAGAGCGAGATCTACGAGCTGCTCAAGTCCTGGGGCCTGCCGACGAGCGCGTACTTCCGTGTCGTCGACTCGGCGCAGGGCGCCGACGAATTCATCCGCCACTACGGCGAGCACCGTCACGACGTCGAGCACGAGATCGACGGGATCGTCGTCAAGGTGGACGAGCTCGCGCTGCACGACGAGCTCGGCGCGACCAGCCGCGCGCCGCGCTGGGCCATCGCCTACAAGTACCCGCCCGAGCAGGTGAACACCAAGCTCCTCGACATCGTCGTCTCGGTCGGCCGCACCGGCCGTGCCACGCCGTTCGCCGTGATGGAGCCGGCCAAGGTCGCGGGCTCGGTCGTGCGCCAGGCGACCCTGCACAACCAGGACGTCGTCAAGGCGAAGGGCGTGCTGATCGGCGACACCGTCGTGCTGCGCAAGGCCGGCGACGTGATCCCCGAAGTGCTCGGGCCGGTCGTCGAGCTGCGGGACGGAACCGAACGCGCCTTCGTCATGCCGGCCGACTGCCCGGAGTGCGGGTCGCGGCTGGCTCCGGCGAAGGCGGGCGACATCGACCTGCGCTGCCCCAATGCGCGGTCCTGCCCGGCGCAGGTGCGCGGCCGCGTCGAGCACATCGGCTCCCGCGGAGCCCTCGACATCGAGGGGCTCGGCGAGGTCTCCGCGGCCGCTCTCACCCAGCCGGTGCGGCCCGACGTGCCGCCGCTGGTCTCCGAGGCCGCGCTGTTCGAGCTGCGCCCCGAAGACCTGTTCGCCATCGACGTGGTGGTGCGGGATGCCGAGACCGGCCTTCCCCGGCTGCTCGACGACGGGACACCCGACACCCGGTCGCCGTTCCGGCGCCAGCGCAAGAAGACCGATCCCGCCTTCGACGCCGACGGCCCGTTCGACGGCGACGCGCGCGCGATCCTGTCCGCGTCGGCGACGCAGCTCCTGGCGAACCTCGAGCGGGCGAAGACGAAGGAGCTGTGGCGGTTCCTGGTGGCGCTGAACGTCCGCCACGTCGGCCCTGTCGCGGCGCGAGCCCTCGCGCAGTGGTTCGGCTCGGTCGATGCCATCCGTGCGGCCTCGCGCGATGAGCTCGCAGCGGTGGAGGGTGTCGGCGGGATCATCGCCGACTCGCTCACCGAGTGGTTCCAGATCGACTGGCATCGCGACATCGTCGACCGATGGGCGGCCGCAGGTGCGCAGCTGACGACCCCGGGCCACCCCGGACCTGGCGCCGCCGTCGTCGAGGGCGGCGTACTCGAGGGCGTCACGGTTGTCGCCACGGGCAGCCTCGAGGGCTACTCCCGCGAGGGCGCCCAGGAGGCGATCCTCAAGGCCGGCGGCAAAGCGGCCTCCAGCGTCTCGAAGAAGACGGATTTCGTCGCGGCCGGGCCGGGCGCGGGATCCAAGCTGGCCAAGGCGGAAGAGCTCGGCGTGCGCATCCTGGATGCCGCCCAGTTCCACATCCTCGTCACCCAGGGGCCTGAGGCACTCGGTCCTGCAGCGGCCGACGCGGGGTGAACTGCGATGTCGCACTGGCTCTACCGGATCGTGCCGGCGCGGCCCGGGATGGTCGCCGATCCCACCGCCGATGAGCAGCGCATCGTCGGGGAGCACTTCGCCTATCTGCTGGGTCTGAAGGAACGCGGCATCCTGATCCTCGCCGGCCGCACGCAGGAAGACGTCGGCACGTTCGGGATCACGATCTTCGAGGCCTCGGACGCCGAGGCAGCGCACGAGGTGATGGCCGGCGACCCGGCGGTCGCCGCCGGCGTGTTCACGGCGTCGCTGCACCCGTACGCGGTGGCGGTGGCTCGCGACGGATTGGCCGGCGCATGACTCCGTCGCCGCGGCGTGTGACGGTCGTCACCGGCGCGGCCGGCGGAATCGGCGAAGCCATCGTCGACGAGCTGCTCTCGCGTGAGGAGGCGGTGGTCGCGGTGGACCTCCGCACCGCGGGGCGCCTCGAATCGGCCACGTTCGCCGAGGTGCTGGGCGACGCCGCAGAAGAGGAGGTCGCCGACGCCGCGGTCCGGGCGGCGCGGCGGCTGGGCGTTCTCGCGGGGTGGGTCAACAACTCCGCCGTCTTCGAGGATCTCTGGCTGGACCGGGCCGGCGGTGCTCTCACGAGCGCTGCGATCGCGCACAACCTCCAACCCGCGGTGGCCGGGTCAGCGGCGGCGGTGAACGAGTTCCTCCGGATGAGGACGCCGGGTGCGATCGTCAACGTCAGCTCGCACCAGGGGCTGAGACCGGTCCGCGGGAGCCTCGCCTATGCCACCGCCAAGGCGGCACTGGAAGGACTCACGCGGTCGCTGGCCGTCGACTACGGCGGTCACGGCATCCGCGTCAACGCCGTCGCACTGGGGTCGGTGCGCACCCCGCGGTACGACCAGCACCTGCAGAACCTCACGGATGCCGAGCGCGGCGCGTTCGAGGCCTCCATCGCCGCGCTCCAGCCCCTGGGACGCGTGGGCGAGGCGGCCGAGATCGCGAAGGTCGTGTCGTTCCTGCTCTCGGACGGCGCTTCGTTCGTCACCGGTGCCGTCGTGCCCGTGGACGGTGGGCGGGCCGCGCACGGCGGCGATCCCGAGGAGCGTACGAGAGACCCTGGCTCGCTCACCCGCCCGAGGTGAGCGCCAGCAGCCTGTCGCGCACCTGCCGGCGCAGCACCTTCCCGATGAGGGACTTCGGCAGTTCGTCGACGATGAAGATGCTCCGGGGCACCTTGTACGGCGTGAGGACGCCGCGCACGTAGTCGCGGATCGCCTCGACGTCGACGTCGGATTCCGGTGCGACGACGATGGCCGCCGCGACCTCCTCACCCGAGTGCTCGCTCGGCAGGCCCACCACCGCGGCGTCCTCGACGAGCGGGTGCTGGCGCAGAGCGTTCTCGACCTCGGTCGGCGCGACGTTGAAGCCGCCCGTGATGATGAGCTCCTTGATGCGGTCGACGATGCGCACGAAGCCCGCCTCGTCGATCGTGACGATGTCGCCCGTGCGGTACCAGCCCTCGGTGAAGACCGCCTCCGTCTCCTCGGGCTTGCCGTAGTACCCGCTGAAGACCTGCGGTCCGCGGACGATGAGTTCGCCCCTCTCGCCGGCCGGGACGTCCCGCGTGGGTTCGTCGGGGTCGACGACGCGGCACTCGGTCCCAGGCAGCGGGAGGCCCACCGTGCCCGGCACGCGGCTTGTGGCGACCGGATTGGCCATCAGCACCGGAGAGCACTCGCTCAGGCCGTACCCCTCGACGAGGAAACCACCCGAGGCCGCTTCGAAGGGCACCACGAGCTCGTGCGGGAGCGCCATGGCGCCGGAGATCGCGACCTGGGTGCCGGCAAGCGACACGCCCTTCTCGCTCGCTGCCTTGAGCAGCCGGTCCGCGATCGGGGGGACCAGCGGGAGGAAGGTCGCCGGGTGCTTCTTGGTGACCTCGAGCACCATGTCCGGGTCGAACCGGGGGAACAGCACCAGGCGCGCGCCCATCGACATCGCGAAGGTCAGGCACAGGGTGAGCCCGTAGGCATGGAACATCGGGAGCACGGCGTACACGACGCAGCCGTCGCCGCGCACGATCGACGGCACCCACGCCCGGGCCTGGGCCGCGTTGGAGAGGAGATTGCGATGCGTGAGCGACGCGCCCTTGGGCGTCCCCGTCGTGCCGCTGGTGTACTGGATGAGCGCCAGGTCGTCCGTCGCCGGCCTTGGGTGGGTCGCGGGCAGAGGTTCGAAGCGGACGATGTCGCTCCACGAGATGGCGCCGCTCACGCGCTCGGTCAGCGCGGCACGCGACTCACGGGCCTTCTTGATCGGCAGCCTCAGGGCGAGCCGGGTCCGCAGCGGCATGGCCGTCGTGATGTCGACCGACACCAGCGAGGTCACCGCGAGGTCTGCGGGGAACTCCTGCACGGTGCCGACGACTTTCGACCACACGATGGCGTGCTTCGCGCCGTGATCCTCGAACTGCTTGCGGAGCTCACGCGGGGTGTAGAGCGGGTTGTGCTCGATGACCACGGCGCCCAGGCGCAGGATCGCGTAGAACGCCACGATGTGCTGCGGGCAGTTGGGAAGCACGATCGCGACGGGGTCGCCGGCCTTGACGCCCTGTGCGCGCAGCCCGGCCGCCGCACGCTCGATCTGCTCCTGCAGATCGCGGTACGACGTGGTCCGGCCGAAGAACTGCAGGGCCGGGGCGTCCGGATAGTCCGCGGCGGAGGCCGCGACGATGTCGATGAGCGAGCCGCTCACGGGCTCGAGGTCGTCGGGCACCCCCTCGGCGTAGCTGGCGATCCACGGGCGAGGCGGGTCATACGTCGTCACGCGTTCAGCCTACGCCCGTGATCCGCACCGGCACGGGCGGGCGAAAAGCGTACGACTAAACTGTCCGGGTGTCTGAAATCACCCCCGATCTCGTGCGCCACCTCGGTGTGCTCGCCCGCATCCAGCTGAGCGACGAGGAGGTGCAGCGCCTCACGGGACAGCTCGATGCGATCGTCGACAACATCGCGAAGGTGTCGGAGGTCGCCACCCCCGAGGTCACGGCGACGAGCCACCCCATCCCGCTCGAGAACATCTTCCGCCCCGACGTCGTGGGCGATCAGCTGACGCCCGCCCAGGTGCTGCAGAACGCGCCGGATACCGCAGACGGCCGCTTCCGAGTGACCGCCATCCTCGGCGAAGAGCAGTAAGGACCCCCGTGACCGATCTCACGAAGCTGAGCGCCGCCGCGCTCGCAGACAAGCTCACCGCCGGCGAGGTCTCCAGCGTCGAGGCCACGCAGGCCCACCTGGACCGCATCGCCGCCGTCGACGGCGACGTCCACGCGTTCCTTCACGTGAGCGATCACGCCCTCGACGTCGCCGCCGAGATCGACCGCCGCCGCGCGGCCGGCGACCGGCTCGGCCCGCTCGCCGGTGTGCCGCTGGCGATCAAGGACGTCCTGGTCACCACCGACATGCCGTCCACGAGCGGATCGAAGATCCTCGAGGGGTACGTGTCGCCCTACGACGCCACCGTGGTGGCGCGCTCCCGTGCCGCCGGCCTGGTGCCGCTGGGCAAGACGAACATGGACGAGTTCGCGATGGGCTCCTCCACCGAGCACTCGGCCTACGGCCCGACCCGCAACCCGTGGGACCTCGACCGGATCCCCGGCGGCTCCGGCGGCGGCTCGGCTGCCGCGGTGGCCTCCTTCGAGGCGCCGCTGGCGCTGGGCTCCGACACCGGCGGCTCGATCCGCCAGCCGGCGCACGTCACCGGGACGGTCGGCCTCAAGCCGACGTACGGCGGCGTCAGCCGCTACGGCGCGATCGCGCTGGCCTCGAGCCTCGACCAGGTCGGTCCGGTCACTCGTACGGTGCTCGATGCCGGCCTGCTGCACGACGTGATCGGCGGCCACGACCCGCACGACTCGACGTCGCTGCAGGACGCGTGGCCGTCCTTCGCCGATGCCGCCCGTGAGGGCGCCCGCGGCGATGTGCTCAAGGGCCTTCGCGTCGGCATCATCAAGGAGCTCCCGGACGCCGGCTTCCAGCCGGGCGTGTCCTCGTCGTTCCGCGCGGCTCTGGCCGCGATGGAGGCGCAGGGCGCCGAGATCGTCGAGGTCAGCGCCCCCCACTTCGAGTACGGTGTGGCCGCGTACTACCTGATCCTCCCGGCCGAGGCATCCAGCAATCTTGCGAAGTTCGACTCGGTGCGCTTCGGCCTGCGCGTCGACGTGCCCGGCGGGACCGTCGAGGACGTGATGGCCAAGACGCGCGACCAGGGCTTCGGCGACGAGGTCAAGCGCCGCATCATCCTCGGCACGTACGCGCTGTCCGCCGGCTACTACGACGCCTATTACGGCTCGGCACAGAAGGTGCGCACGCTCATCCAGCAGGACTTCGACACCGCGTTCGGTTCCGTCGACGTCATCGCGACCCCCTCCGCGCCGACCACGGCGTTCAAGCTGGGGGAGAAGATCGACGATCCGATGCAGATGTATCTCAACGACGTCACGACGATCCCCGCGAACCTCGCGGGAGTGCCCGGCATCTCGATCCCGTCGGGTCTTGCCGAAGAGGACGGTCTGCCGGTCGGCATCCAGTTCCTCGCGCCCGCACGTCAGGACGCTCGGCTGTACCGGGTGGGCGCCGCGCTGGAAGCCGTGCTGGTCGACTCGTGGGGTGCGCCGCTGCTCGAGCGCGCTCCGATCCTCGGAGGGGCACGCTGATGGCCAAGGACAAGCTGATGGACTTCGACAAGGCACTCGAGCAGTTCGAGCCGGTGCTCGGATTCGAGGTCCACGTCGAGCTCAACACCAAGACGAAGATGTTCTCCGGCGCCGCAAACCCGGCGCACTCGGACAACCACGACGCCGCGCCGAACACACTGGTCGCCCCGGTCGACATGGGACTGCCGGGCTCGCTTCCGACGGTCAACGCCGAAGCCGTGAAGTTCTCGATCAGCCTCGGGCTCGCCCTCGGCTGCTCGATCGCGCCCTCCAGCCGGTTCGCCCGGAAGAACTACTTCTACCCGGACCTCGGGAAGAACTACCAGATCTCGCAGTACGACGAGCCGATCGCCTTCGAGGGTTCCGTCGACGTGGAGCTCTCGGACGGATCGATCGTTACGGTGCCGATCGAGCGGGCCCACATGGAAGAGGATGCAGGCAAGCTGACGCACGTCGGCGGCTCGACCGGTCGCATCCAGGGCGCCGAGTACTCGCTCGTCGACTACAACCGCGCCGGCGTGCCGCTGGTGGAGATCGTGACGAAGCCCATCTTCGGCGCCGAGCACCGTGCGCCCGAGATCGCCAAGGCGTACGTGCAGACGATCCGCGACATCGTGCTCTCGCTCGGCATCTCCGAAGCGCGCATGGAGCGGGGCAACCTCCGCTGCGATGCGAACGTCTCGCTGCGCCCGCGCGGCCAGGAGAAGCTCGGCACGCGCACCGAGACGAAGAACGTGAACTCGATGCGGTCGGTCGAGCGCGCGGTGCGCTACGAGATCCAGCGTCAGGCGGCCATCCTCGCTGCCGGCGGCACGATCATCCAGGAGACCCGTCACTGGCACGAGGACACCGGCACCACGTCGCCGGGCCGTCCGAAGTCCGATGCCGACGACTACCGCTACTTCCCCGAGCCCGACCTCCTGCCCGTCGCGCCTGCTCTCGACCTCATCGAAGAGCTGCGCGCCGCCCTTCCGGAGCCCCCGGCGGAACGCCGTCGGCGGCTCAAGGCCGGCTGGGGGTTCACCGACCTCGAGTTCCAGGACGTCGTCAACGGCGGCCTCCTCGCCGAGGTCGAGGCGACCGTGGCCGCCGGCGCCGCACCCGCGGCCGCACGCAAGTGGTGGACGGGCGAGCTGACCCGCATCGCGAATGTGCAGGGCCGTGAGGCGTCCGACCTCGCGACCCCGGCGGACGTCGCCGCGCTGCAGGGTCTCGTCGACTCCGGTGCGCTCAACGACAAGCTCGCGCGCCAGGTGCTCGAGGGAGTCGTCGCGGGCGAAGGAACGCCGCAGCAGGTCGTGGACGCCCGCGGACTGGCCGTCGTCTCGGATGACGGTGCCCTGATCGCCGCGATCGACGAGGCGCTCGCTTCGCAGCCGGACGTCCTCGCCAAGATCCGCGACGGCAAGGTGCAGGCCGCCGGCGCCGTCATCGGCGCCGTCATGAAGGCCATGAAGGGCCAGGCCGACGCGGCACGCGTGCGCGAGCTCGTGCTGGAGCGCGCCTCGGCGTCCTGACCCGACCCGCCGACGTCGGAGGCTGCAGGCAGAATCGGATCATGGGACGCGGCGACGGCACGGGACGCATCGTCTCCGCCGACGGCGCGGACGACACCGGCGCCGGCATCCTGCATGTCGACATGGACGCGTTCTACGCGTCGGTCGAGCAGCTCGATGATCCGTCGCTTCGCGGGAAGCCGATCATCATCGGCGCGCCCGAGAGCAGGTCGGTCGTCTCGAGCGCGTCGTACGAGGCTCGCCGGTTCGGCGTGCGCTCGGCCATGCCGGTCGGGCAGGCGCTGAGGCTGTGCCCGGCCGCCATCGTCGTGCTGCCGCACTTCGACCGCTACCTCGAGCTCTCCGGGCAGGTGATGCGCATCTTCCGTGACGTCACCCCGCTGGTCGAGCCGCTGTCGATCGACGAGGCCTTCCTCGATGTGCGCGGGGTGCGGCGGCTGTGGGGGAGTCCCGGTGTCATCGCCCGTGATCTGCGAGCGCGCGTCCTGGCCGAGACCGGGCTGCCGTGCAGCATCGGCGTCGCCGCGACGAAGCACGTCGCGAAGATGGCGTCGACCATCAGCAAGCCTGACGGGCTGCTGATCGTCGCCGAGGCCGACACCGCCGCCTTCCTGGCTCCACGGTCGGTCCGCGCGCTCTGGGGCGTCGGGCCCAAGGCGTCCGAGGCACTCGAGGGACGCGGCATCCACACCGTCGCCGACGTTCTCGACATCCCGCGCGAGGTGCTCGACCGTGCGCTCGGGCCGGCGATGGGGGAGCGTGTCTGGCATCTCGCGCGCGGGGTGGATCCCCGACAGGTCGACACCCACCGGGTCGAGAAGAGCGTCGGCCACGAAGAGACGTTCCACGAGGACATCACTGACCCTGCGATCCTGCGTTCGGAGCTGCGGCGTCTCGCGGACCGCGTCGGCGCGCGCCTTCGCGCGGGCGGGTGGGAGGCCACCACCATCGCGATCAAGGTGCGATTCGCCGACTTCACCACCGTCTCACGGTCGCAGACGCTTCCCGAGCCCACCGCGGTCGGACAGCGGATCGGGGATGCCGCGCACGAGCTGTTCGCCTCGCTCGAGCGCCGGCTTCCGGTCCGGCTGATCGGCGTGCGCGCCGAGAAGCTGCGTGAGACCGGCTCTGCGCCGCTGGCACTGTGGGACGACGACCGGGAGTGGCGCCGCATCGAGGACGCCCTCGACGGAGCGGCCGCCAAGTTCGGTCGCGGCGCGGTGACGCGCGCGACGCTGCTCGGCCGTTCGCGAGGTGGCGGGTCGATCCCGTCGAGCCCGCCGCCACCCAAGCTCGATCAGGGCTGACAGCGGGCGCGCATGGCGGGTAGCGTGGAGCCATGCCCAACATCGCACTCGAGCTCGGCAAGCAGTCCGCATCCTTCGGCGTGACGAGCGCCTACGGTGAGCAGCAGGATGTCGACGGCGTCCGCCTGATCCCCGTCGCGATCACGTGGTCCGGCTTCGGCGGCGGCTCCGATGAGGCCGGGAATGGCGGCGGTGGAGGCGGCGGCTGGACGGTGCCGCTCGGCGCGTACATCCGCAAGGGCGACGACCTCCGGTTCGAGCCGAACCTGGTCTCTCTCGTCGCCGTCGCGATCCCCTTCGTCTTCTTCGCCGGTCGCGCGCTCAGCCGTGTCATCCGAGCGCTCAAGAAGTAGCTCCGATCCGGTCGCACTCGCTCTCGACGCCGCTGCGTCGAGAGTCATCGGTGCGATCACGGACCTCGGAGCGGTGAATCCGGTCGTTCTCATCGACGGCCGCAGCGGTGCGGGAAAGTCCTCCCTCGCTCGCATGCTGATCGCACGCTGGCCGCTCGCCGGCCGGGTGCAGCTTGTTGCGCTCGACTCGCTGTATCCCGGGTGGGACGGCCTGGACGGCGGCGTCGGACTCGCGCGTGAGCAGATCCTCGTCCCGCACGCCCGGGGCCTGATGGGGGTGTGGCAGCGCTGGGACTGGGAGGAGTCGGCGCCGGCGGAGGCTCATGCGGTGGATCCGTCGCTTCCCCTGGTGGTGGAAGGGTCGGGACTGCTGACCCCGGCGACGCAGGGCCTCGGAGATGTACGGGTCTGGCTCGACTCGCCCGCCGCATCGCGCCGGCAGCGTGCGCTCGCCCGTGACGGCGAGACGTACCGGCCGCATTGGGATCGCTGGGCACGACAGGAGGACCAGCACGTCGCCCGAGACCAGCCCGTCCTCCAGGCCACCCACGCGTTCGTGGTTCCCTGAGCGCGCCTCAGTCGTCGGTGTCGAGTGCCGAGACCAGTCCGTCGAGCCGGTAGCCCAGCCAGTCGTAGATCCCGAAACGGGCGTCCGCGGGATCGTGGTCGTCGGTCTCGGTGATCCCGAGGCGTGTGGCGAGGACCAGGCGGACTGCCGCGAGCGTGCGCAGCCACGCCTGAGCGACGTCCGCGTCCAGGCGCAGCTCGACCTTTTCGAGGAGCAACGACTCCTCCGGATCGTCGGGGAGCCGTGCGGCGGGTTCGAGCGAGGCGAGGACGAGGGCCGCGTCGTCGGCACGGCGTCCGAGGAGCTCGCGCTCGGTCAGGTCGCGGAACTCCTGCGCGGCGTCGGAGTCCTCGTACGCGGCGGGCACGAGACGGTCGATCGCCGGGTCATCGCCGGACGCGGCATCGTCGACGAGCTCGGCGAACTGCCCGGCGAGCCCCGCGAGATGCGCAGCCTCGAGGCGCGTGATCTCGAGGACGACCTCGCGGTTCATGTCGGCGCCCGTCGCACCGTCGCCCAGAGCCCGTAGTCGTGCATCGCGCGGGTGTGGAGCTCCATCTGCTCCCGGGCGCCCTCCGCGACGACGGCGTGGCCCTCGTGGTGGACGGCCAGCATCAGCGCCTCCGCGCGCTCCCGCGGAAATCCGAAGTACTCGCGGAAGACGTGGGTGACGTAGCTCATGAGGTTGACCGGGTCGTCCCACACCACCGTCTGCCAGGGAAGGTCCGGATCGGCTCCCTCGCGGAGCTCGACGTCTTGGTCCAGATCGGGCAGGGCGACCACCATCATGCCCACCCCAGCTCGTGGAGGCGGTCGTCGTCGATGCCGTAGAAGTGTGCGATCTCGTGGACGAGCGTCGTGTGGAGCTCGTCCCTGAGCTCGTCGAGGCTCTCGCATACCGCCAGGTGCGACTCGCGGTAGACGATGATGCGGTCGGGAAGCTCTCCGACCCCGTAGCGATCCCGTTCGGTCAGAGCCCAGCCGTCGTAGAGGCCGAGCAGGTCAAGGCTGCCGTCCTCGGGCCGGTCCTCGACGACGAACACGATGTTGTCGAGCCCGTCGACCATGTCGTCGGGGAGGAGATCGAGCTCGTCGATGACGAGCTGCTCGAACGTCTCGGCATCCATCTCCATCATGATGCCTCGATCGACGCCTGCGTGCGATGCCCGCGTCCCCGCGAATGCGGGGCGCTGTGCTTGGGGTGAGTAACGGGGCTCGAACCCGCGACATCGGCCACCACAAGGCCGCGCTCTACCAACTGAGCTATACCCACCATGTCTCCCGCCTGAGCGGGCAACCAGAAGATTCTCTCACATCTCTGGGGCGAACTGCGACACCGCCGAGGCCGCCGCCGCGCGTGCTCCGTCACTGGTCGGACCCGGCTCGGGTACGAAGACGGCCTGGCGGTAGTAGGCCAGTTCGCGGATCGATTCGAGGATGTCGGCCAGCGCCCGGTGGCCGCCGTCCTTCGCGGGCGCATGGATGTAGGCACGCGGGTACCAGCGCCGGGAGAGCTCCTTGATGCTCGACACGTCGACGTTGCGGTAGTGGAGCCAGTGGTCCACCCGCGGCATGTACTTGGCCAGGAACATACGGTCGGTGCCGATGGTGTTCCCCGCCAGTGGGGCCTTGCCCTCGAGGGGGACGAAACGCTGGATGTACTCGAGCGACTGGAACTCGGCATCCGCCAGGCTCACGCCGTGGGGGATCTCATCGATCAGACCCGACTTCTCGTGCATCTTGGTGACGAACTCGCTCATGTTCGCCAGCGCCGAGGCGTCCGGCTTGATGACCACCTGGAAGCCCGGGTGAAGCGGTCTCAGATCGAAATC
Organism: Microbacterium sp. Root166; assembly: GCF_001427145.1. GTDB lineage: Bacteria > Actinomycetota > Actinomycetes > Actinomycetales > Microbacteriaceae > Microbacterium. The sequence goes on along the minus strand of NZ_LMGL01000002.1, from coordinate 579,134 downwards.
GGTCACGACGATGGCGATCTCGACGAGTTCGTCGACGGCGAGGTCGAGCCCCGTCATCTCGCAGTCGATCCAGACAAGCCGGTCGTTCTCCATAGCCCCCACCATGGCTCCATCCTATTGACAGGCCCCGACGCCCAGCGCCCAGCGCCGTGAAGGCGAGCACGAACAGCCCCTCCGGGAGGATTCGAACCCCCGACCTTGCGGGTAGAAACCGCTCGCTCTGTCCCCTGAGCTACGGAGGGAAAGGTGATGCCAGAGTATCGGTTCCCGCCACGCCAGGTCGAACGGTGGCGCATCGCACCGTCACGGCGTAGCGTCGGCCCGAGACGCATCGAAAGGAGTTCTTCCATGAGCACCACGGAGACGCATCACACCCTGTGGGTGGCCTACGGGCCCTCGGGGGTCGTCGGGAGCATACGCAAGGACGAGGACGGCTACACGGTCACGATGGCCGGTGCCGACACCACGGCCGGAACGTATCCGACGATGGAAGTGGCCAAGAGCGCACTGCATTCGCGGATGACCCCCGGCAGCGATTGGCCGCAGTTCCGCGAGCACTGACGCCAGGCTGCGGTCCGGGTCAGCGCCGGGCGGCGTCGCCCGGCGCCGGCTCCTTCCGGTCGTGACCGGCCGGCTGATCCGGCGCGACTGCGGCGGTGCGGGGGCGGCGTGTGTCGAGCAACGGCAGCGCCACGTGCACCAGCGGGCCGATGAGGAACGCGAACAGCACCGTCCCGATGCCGACCGTGCCCCCGAGAAGCCAGCCGATGCCGAGGACCGAGAGCTCGACGAGCGCGCGGCACGTCCAGATCGGCCAGCCCAGGCGGGCGTGCATGCCCGTCATGAGCCCATCGCGCGGTCCGGGCCCGAAGTGCGCTCCGATGTAGAGGCCGGATGCGATCGCCACGACGACGATCCCGCCCAGGAGCTCGGCGAACTGCGCGACCGGCCCCACGGCGGTCGGCAGGACCCAGAGGGCGAACTGCATGCTGGTGCCCACGAGGGCGATGTTCGCGATGGTGCCGACGCCGGGCTTCTGGCGCAGCGGGATCCACAGCAGCAGGACGAAGAAGCCGAGGATGTTCGTGACCCAGCCGATCCCGATTCCGGTGCGAAGGGAGATGCCCTCGGCCAGGACCGTCCAGGGGTCGACGCCGAGTCCGGCCTCGATCGTCATCGCGCAGCCGAAACCGTAGAGGAACAGTCCGACCAGCAGTTGGATCACGCGACGAGTCATGGGCTCTATCCAATCTCAAAATTGGCATCGATGCGCCAGTCCAATCGCGATACGGTGGCACCGTGGACTCCCGGATCTCAGCACGCGCGCTTGCCTCCTCCCTCGGCGGGTGGCGCACGCGCGAACCCGCCTACGAGGCGCTGGCCGACGGCATCCGCCTGCTCTGCCTGGACAATCGGCTCGCGCCGCGCACCACCCTGCCGGCCGAGCGCGAACTGGCGGCCTCGCTGCAGCTGAGCCGCAGCACCGTTGCCGCGGCCTACCGAAGCCTGCGAGAGAGCGGGCACATCGCGAGCCTGCGGGGGTCGGGCAGCGTGACCCTCGCCCTCGCACGCCACGACCCGGGTCGTGCCGCGGCCGCAGAGGGGACGATCGACCTCCAGCAGGCGAGCCCGCCGGCGTGGCCGGGTCTTGCCGGCGTCATGAGCGAGGTCGCGGCGGGCGCTGCAGCGCTCGTCGCACGCGCCGGATATGACGTTCTCGGGCGACGTCAGCTGCGCGAGGCGATCGCCCGTCACTACGAATCGCGAGGCGTGCCCACGACCGCCGGAGAGGTGCTCGTCACGACCGGCGCGCAGAGCGCCATCCACCTTCTCGCCTCGGTGCTGCTCGGACGCGGTGATCGCGTCCTCGTGGAGACGCCCACGTATCCGCACGCGGTCGACGCGCTGCGACGTGCGGGGGCTCGCCTCATCGGCGTGCCGGTGAACACGGACGACGGCTGGGATCTCGACCGCGCCGAGCAGGCGTTCGACCGCACGCTGCCGGCGATGGCCTACCTGATGCCGGACTTCCAGAATCCGACCGGCCGCACGATGACGGCGCGCGAACGCGGGACGTTCCTGCGGGCGGGCGAGCGAGCAGGCTCCGTGCTCGTGCTCGACGAGACCACGGCCGAACTCGACATCGACCGGCCGCATCCCGTGCCCGCCGGCTTCGCCGAAGGCGATCCGGGGACGGTCGTGCGCATCGGGTCACTGGGCAAGACCGTCTGGGGAGGATTGAGGGTCGGCTGGATCCGCGCCGACGCCGACGTCATCCGGCGCCTGGTCGCCGCCCGACCCGCACACGACCTCGGCACGCCCGAGTTCGAGCAGGCCGTCGCCGCTGCACTCCTCGAGAACTTTCCCCGCATCGCTGGGCAGCGGTCGGAGCTGCTCCGCTCGGGGCGCGACGCCCTCGTCGGGGCCCTGGCCGAATCGCTGCCGGAGTGGCGGGTCCCGCGCGTGCACGGCGGAGTCTCGCTGTGGGTGGAGCTCGACGCCGCACTGAGCTCTGCCCTCGTGATGGATGTGCGCGCCCGCGGCGTTCTGCTCTCGGCCGGCCCGCGCTTCTCTGTGGACGGCGGGCACGACCGGCACATCCGCGTGCCGTTCACCGCCCCACCGGAGGACCTGGTCCGTGCGGTGTCGCTGCTGGCGGAGTCGTGGCGCTCGGTACGGGCGGGGGCGCCCGTGTCGATCATCGAGCAGTTCGAGTCCGTGATCTGAGCATCACCGGACGAATCGCAGGCAGTCGATCGCGTCGTCGACCGACCAGAACTCGCCGAGATCCATGAACGCGCGGGTGGCTACGCGGAACCGCCGCGCGCGGAAGCGCACGCCGTCCGCCTGGGCCCGCGCCTGCACGTGGCCGATGACCCGTCCGCTGGCGTCGATCACACGCCACAGGGACGGCGCGGCCCCGGCGAGCCGGACGGGCCTGGCCGGGGTCGGGGTGGGGATGTCGGACTGCTGCTGGTCGGTGTGAGGCATGGACTGCTCCTTCCGCGTTCGAACATATGTGCGACCTCCGACATCGAGTCGGTTCCTCCACAGCGGCGGCCGGCGCCGCACCGTCCCCAGAGATATCGGCACGCCCGGCATCGCAGACGCAGGAAAGGCAACCTGGTGCGACCGCCGGCGCTCGACGGGCACTCGGGCGCCGGCGGGACCGGGGATGGACCTCGGTCCGAGAGAGGACTCCGACATGAACGACACCATCTCCATCACCGGGAACGTGGCGACGCCGCCCGAACACAAGCGCACACCGGCCGGTGTCGCGATCACCACGTTCCGGCTCGCGAGCGGGCAGCGCCGGTACGACCGCGCAACGGGAGCCTGGATCGACAGCGGCACCAACTTCTACACCGTCTCGGCCTATCGGAGCCTGGCCGATCACGCGTTCCAGTCGCTCAGCAAGGGAGACCGCGTCGTCCTGTCCGGCCGTCTGCGTGTGCGCGACTGGGACAACGGCACGAAGCGCGGAACCGACGTCGAGATCGACGCCGAAGCGATCGGCCACGACCTGCTGTGGGGCACGTCGACCTTCACCAAGGCCGCCCGCCCGTCATCCGATCGGAACGACGCGTCGGGCTCACAGGCGTCTGCGGAGGAGCCGGCCCGGGGCGACGTCGGTGAGCCCGGCGACGACGAGTGGGCTGCGCCGGGCGTGGCCGACGGCTCATCGGGGGACTGGCCGGTCGCCGGCGCAGAAGCCCGCGAGTTCGAGCTCGCCGCGGCCGAAACGCCGTACTGAGCTCCCGGCGGACGCTCGGGGTGGACGCCCTAGACTCTCCCCGTGGCACGACACCCCGAGCGATCCGCGCGGCTCCGGCGCTTCCTTCCCGTCGCTGTCGCAACGCTTGCCGTGGCCACGATGCTCACGGCCACAGGGTGCACACCGGCCGACCCGGAAGCCACGCCCGGGCCCACCCCGACGTCCGACGGCACGACGGTGACCCCCACGCCCGGCGCCACGCCGGCGCCCGATGCTCCTCCGGCCGCGCTCGTCGCAGACGGCACCGCGGCCGACAATCTGCCCGTGTTCGCCGCCGTCACCGCGGCGGTGTGGGCCTCGGCGGACCGCGCGGCCGGCCGTGCCTATGTCGACGCGCTGGCCGCAGCCGGGTTCGACAAGACGGCGATGCAGGTGACGAACGACACCTCGACCGTCGGCAACCCCGCGGAGAGCATCCAGTTCTCCGTGCGGTGGGGCGAGGAGTGCCTGATCGGGCAGGTGGGGCCGGCGACCGGCGAACCCGTCACCGTGGTCGTCCCGGTTCTCACCGAGGGCTCTTGCCTCATCGGGCAGACGCGCCCGATCGACTGGTGACGCGCTTCGCGCCGCGGAACGGGATGCCGCGCGCCCGGTAGGCTGGGACGTTGACGTCGGTAGCGCTAGGAGAACGTTCGAAACATGGCTGAATACATCTACTCGATGGTCCGTGCCCGCAAGGCAGTGGGCGAGAAGCTGATCCTCGACGACGTGACCATGGCGTTCCTGCCTGGCGCGAAGATCGGCATGGTCGGCCCCAACGGCGCCGGCAAGTCGACGATCCTCAAGATCATGGCGGGACTCGACACGCCGTCCAACGGCGAGGCGAAGCTCAGCCCCGGGTTCACCGTCGGCATCCTCATGCAGGAGCCCGAGCTCGACGAGACCAAGACGGTGCTGGAGAACATCCAGGACGGCGTCGCGATCAAGCCGAAGCTCGATCGCTTCAACGAGATCTCCGGCCTCATGGCCGATCCCGACGCCGATTTCGACGCGCTGCTCGCCGAGATGGGGACGCTCCAGGAGGAGATCGACGCCGCGGATGCGTGGGACCTCGACTCGCAGCTCGAGCAGGCCATGGACGCCCTGCGCACGCCCCCGGGCGATGCCGATGTCACCAACCTCTCGGGCGGTGAGCGCCGACGCGTCGCGCTCGCGAAGCTCCTGCTGCAGAAGCCGGACCTGCTGCTGCTCGACGAGCCGACGAACCACCTCGACGCCGAGAGCGTGCTCTGGCTCGAGCAGCACCTCCAGAAGTACACCGGCGCTGTGATCGCGATCACCCACGACCGGTACTTCCTCGACAACGTCGCCGAGTGGATCGCCGAGGTCGACCGCGGACGTCTGATCGGCTACGAGGGCAACTACTCGACCTACCTCGAGAAGAAGGCCGAGCGTCTGGCCGTCCAGGGCAAGAAGGACGCCAAGCTCGCCAAGCGCCTCGCCGACGAGCTCGAGTGGGTCCGCTCCAACGCCAAGGGCCGCCAGGTCAAGTCCAAGGCGCGACTCGCACGCTACGAGGAGATGGCCGCCGAAGCGGACCGCACGAGGAAGCTGGACTTCGACGAGATCTCGATCCCGCCGGGCCCGCGGCTGGGCGGCGTCGTCATCGAGGCCAAGAAGCTCCAGAAGGGCTTCGACGGGCGCTCGCTCATCGACGGCCTGTCCTTCAGCCTGCCCCCCAACGGGATCGTCGGCGTCATCGGCCCGAACGGCGTGGGAAAGACGACGCTGTTCAAGACCATCGTCGGCCTGGAGCCGCTCGACGGCGGCGTGCTCAAGGTCGGTGAGACGGTCAAGATCAGCTACGTCGACCAGTCTCGAGCCAATATCGACCCGAACAAGACGCTGTGGGAGGTCGTGTCCGACGGGCTCGACATCATCACCGTCGGCAAGGTCGAGATCCCCTCGCGCGCCTACGTCTCGAAGTTCGGCTTCAAGGGCCCCGACCAGCAGAAGAAGGCCGGTGTGCTCTCCGGTGGTGAGCGCAACCGCCTGAACCTCGCTCTGACGCTCAAGGAGGGCGGCAACCTGCTGCTCCTCGACGAGCCGACGAACGACCTGGACGTCGAGACGCTCCAGTCGCTCGAGAACGCCCTGCTGGAGTTCCCCGGCTGCGCCGTCGTGATCACCCACGACCGGTGGTTCCTCGACCGCATCGCGACGCACATCCTCGCGTACGAGGGCACCGACGAGAACCCCGACCAGTGGTACTGGTACGAGGGCAACTTCGAGGCGTACGAGCAGAACAAGATCGAGCGCCTCGGTCCTGACGCCGCCAAGCCGCACCGCTCGGCGTACCGCAAGCTCACGCGTGACTGACGACCGGCCGGTCGCCGGCGGCGGGCGCCTCCACCTCCCCATCCATCTGCGGTGGGGAGACCTCGACGCGTTCAACCACGTCAACAACACCTCGATGCTGAAGCTGCTCGAAGAGGCGCGCGTGCGCGCATTCTGGCTGCCCGGCGCGGGGGAGACCGCGCCGGACACCGCCGTGCTCGAATCGAGCATCCACAGCGGCGTGCTCACCCTCATCGCCCGGCAGGAGATCGAGTATCTCGCGCCGGTGCCGTACCAGCGCGATCCGCTGGACGTGCAGATGTGGTTCGGCAAACTCGGCGGCTCGAGCATCGAGGTGTGCTACGAAGTCTGCAGCCCCATCGAGACGGCGGCAGGCGGTGCTCAGACGGTGTACGCCCGCGCGACGACCGTGGTCGTGAAGGTGGATGCCGCGACCGGGCGTCCGCTGCGGTTGTCCGCCGAGGAGCGCGCCGCGTGGGCGCCCTACGTCGGCGACACGATCGACTACGCGCACCGGCGCTGACCGAGCGCTGAAACCCGGGTTCAGGCCCCGTCGCCCGCGCCCTCGGGCACCCGCACCATGATCTCCTGCGCGACGCTCGCCATGAGCACGCCGTCGTGCGAGTAGACCCGGCCGGTTGCCAGGCCCCTGCCGCCCCGCGCGCTCGGCGACTCCTGTACGTACAGCATCCACTCGTCCACGCGGCCGAAGCGATGCCACCACATCGCGTGATCGAGGCTCGCGACCTTCAGGCCGCGAGTCGCCCAGGGGACGCCGTGCGCGCGCAGGATCGACTCCTGGATCGTGAGGTCGCTGAGGTAGGCGAGTGCCGCGCGGTGGATGTCGGGGGAGTCCGGGATCGGCCGCCTGACCTTCATCCAGACCGCCTGGCTCGGCATCCGCTCGCCCTCGACGGTCAGGTAGATGGGCGACGGGACGTGACGCAGATCGACGGGCCGATCGGTGAAGAGTCGCTTGGACATCGGGTGCAGGCCCTGCAGATGAGACTCGACGTCGGGCAGCTCGTCGGGGCCGGGCACCCCCGTCGGCATGGGGGTCTGGTGCTCGATGCCCGGGTCCTCATCCTGGAACGAGGCGATCATCGAGAAGATCGGCACGCCGTCCTGGAAGGCCTGCGTGCGGCGGGTCGAGAACGAGCGTCCGTCGTGGATGCGGTCGACCGAGAACGTCAGCCCCTTGGCTGAGTCGCCCGGGCGCAGGAAGTACCCGTGCATCGAGTGCACGTTCCGCCCGTCGGGAAGAGTCCGGCATGCCGCGACGATCGACTGCGCGAGGACCTGCCCGCCGTAGATGCGGCCCAGGGGCATGGACTGCGAGGTGCCCGTGAAGATGTCCTCGTTGGTCCGGGCGTCGGACCCCGCAAGGTCGAGCACCGAAAGCATCGAGGCGACCGGATCCGGGTCGGGCTCCCACTCGGCGTGTTCCACGGGTCTCCTCTCCGGGGGCCGGGAGCCGCCCGTCGTTCCGCTTGGTAGCTTAGGGGCGATGCCTCCCCGCCTGATCCTCGCCGATGCCGACTCCGCCGCCGATGCCCTCACCTTCGCGAGCAGGGCTCACCGGCTGACCGACGAGGCCGTCCGCCTGCAGGCCACCGGGGGAGTGCTCGTCATGACCGCCGCCCCGCTGGCACCGCGCGGCATGGGTGACGCGACGCCCACCGTGCTGGCGATCCGCACGCTGGCCGCCGATCCCGAGCTGGTGTGCGATCTGGTGGTCGAGGCATCCGCTCTTGCCGCCGTCGACGACGATCCCACCGCTCTGCAGCTCCCCGACACGGCTCTCGCGCCGGCCTGGGCCGGGATCACGCCGCCACGCAGCGGCTGGACCGCGCGCGAGGGCATCGACGTCGCTCTGCTCGCTGCGAAGGCGCAGGGCGGGATCGCGCGCGTGGCCGAGGCTGTGCCGACGGATGCCGGTGAAGACGTCGTCCGCGTGGTCCGCTCCTCGGTCTGGGGCGCGCTCGACGACGAGCTGGGCGGCCTGCCGCTCGGAGCCGCTTTCGCCGCATTGACCATGGGCTTCATCAGCGGCGCCGAGACGGCCCGGGTCTTCGCGAGCGGACCCTGGACGCGGCTGAGCCTGCAGCGCGGCCACGTGCTCGTACGCGGCCCCGTGGCGATGGGCCTGACCGCGGTGCGACGGACGGGCGCGGCCGACCGCTGAGCGATCGCGGGTCCGGTTCAGACCTGGGCCGCCGCCGCGCGGCCCGCCGCGCGCCCTGAAAAGAGACATCCGCCCACGAAGGTCCCCTCGAGGGCGCGGTATCCGTGCACGCCGCCGCCGCCGAACCCGCTGGCCTCGCCCGCGGCGTACAGACCGGGGATCGGCTCGCCGGTCGCGCCGAGTGCGCGGCTGGACAGGTCCGTCTCGATGCCGCCGAGCGACTTCCGCGTGAGGACGTGCAGCTTCACTGCGATCAGCGGCCCCGACTTCGGGTCGAGAATGCGATGCGGGTTCGCGGTGCGGATGAGTTTGTCGCCGCGGTACGCCCGCGCCGAGCGGAGCATCGCGATCTGGGCGTCCTTCGTGAAGTCGTTGTCGATCTCGCGGTCGCGCGCCTCGATCTCGAAGCGCACCCGGTCACCGTCGAGCACGTCGCCGCCAGGCAGTGCCTTCATGCCGGCGATCAGGTCGTCCAGCGAGTCTCGGACGACGAAGTCCACGCCCTTGTCCATGAACGCCTGGACGGGCCCGCCGGCCCCCTTGCCGAGGCGGGTCTTGGCGAGCAGCCGCACGTCCTTGCCGGTCAGGTCGGGGTTCTGCTCGCTGCCGGAGAGCGTGAACTCCTTCTCGATGATCTGCTGGGACAGCACGAACCACGAGTGGTCGTGCCCGGTCGCACGGAGGTGCGCGAGCGTGCCCAGCGTGTCGAAGCCGGGGAACAGCGGCACGGGCAGCCGGTGACCGGTGGCGTCGAGCCAGACGGAGGACGGACCGGGAAGAATGCGGATGCCGTGATCCGGCCACACCGGATCCCAGTTCTGGATGCCCTCGACGTAGTGCCACATCCGGTCGCCGTTGATGAGATTGGCGCCGGCCGCCTCGGACACGATCTGCATGGAGCCGTCGACGTAGGCCGGCACGCCGGTCACCATCGTCTTCGGGGCGGTGCCCAGTCGCTCCGGCCACCAACGGCGCACCAGCTCGTGGTTGCCTCCGATTCCGCCGGAGGAGACGATCGTGGCTCCCGCGGTGATGGCGAAGGAGCCGACGACCTCGCGGGACGAGGCGCTGCCGCGCGCGGCACCGGACGGCGCGAGGATGTCGCCCTCCGCGCCGACGACGGCGCCGCCGGACATCGTCAGGCCGGTGACACGATGGCGTGGCAGCACCGTGACGCGCCCCTGGCCCTCGGCGGCCTCGACGGCCGCCTGGAACGGCGCGACGATCCCCGGTCCGGTGCCCCAGGTGATGTGGAACCGCGGAACGGAGTTGCCGGGTCCGGTGGCCGTGTACCCGCCACGCTCGGCCCATCCGACGACGGGGAAGAAGCCCACGCCCTTCTCGCGGAGCCACGCCCGCTTCTCGTGGTGGGCGAACTGGAGGTACGCCTCCGCCCAGCGCCGCGGCCAGGCGTCCTCCTCGCGGTCGAAGCCGGCCGTGCCGAACCAGTCCTGGCGTGCGAGCTCGAGCGAGTCCTTGATGCCCATGCGCCGCTGTTCGGGCGAGTCCACGAAGAACAGCCCACCGAAGGACCACCAGGCCTGCCCGCCGAGGTTCGAGCGCGGCTCCTGGTCGACGATGATCACGCGCTTGCCGCCGGCGACGGCTTCGCTCGCCGCGACGAGCCCGGCGAGACCCCAGCCGATCACGAGGACGTCGGCGGTGTGGGTGGCGGCGGCTGCGGGCATGTCGACTCCTGTGTCGGGTGTGGCTGCTGTCGGGTGGGGCTGGGTCAGCGGAGGTCGCCGCCGCGCGGGGGCTCCGCAGTGACGGGGAGATGCGAGCGGGGCGTGCCCGCGGATGCTGTGCCGGGACCGGTCGCGGCGTCGCGGCCGCCGGCCGCCGGCCCGATGCCGCTCGGCTCGAACGTGTTGACCATGGCGTGCGCGGCCCGCTGCAGGTAGTCCCACAGCGTCGCCTCGTGCAGGGGCGACAGGCCGAGCTCGTCGACCGCGGTGCGCATGTGCGCGAGCCAGCGGTCGCGGGCGTCGGGGTTCACGTGGAAGGGCGCGTGGCGCATGCGCAGCCGAGGGTGGCCCCGCTCGTCGCTGTACGTCGTCGGCCCGCCCCAGTACTGCTCGAGGAAGAGCGTGAGGCGCTCCTTGGCGGGACCGAGGTCCTCCTCGGGGTACATCGGTCGCAGCACCTCGTCGTCGGCGACGCCGCGGTAGAACGCGTCGACGAGACGGACGAACGCGTCGTGGCCGCCGATCTCGTCGTAGAAGCTGAGGGGCGGCACGCCGCTCACAGGGTGCCCTTCGAGTCGTCGCCGGAGCCGGCGGGCGGAACCGTCTTGCCGGTGCGCTTCGGCCGCCACAGCGGCCGCGAGGCGGCCTCGGATCCGGGCGTGATGGCTGTCGGCTTGGTCTTGGGAGGGTTGGCGCCACGCCCGCGCTGGGCGCCTTCGATGCCGGTGGGCATGACGGTGGTGAGCGAGGGCAGCGCGATGCCGGCGTCGGATGTCGCACGCTTGAGCCGAACGCGCAGCTCCCGCGCGACATCGTCCTTCGCGTTGGAGCGCGTCTTCATCACGAGTCGGATGACGAGTGCGTCACCGGAGATCGACTCGAGTCCCCAGACCTCGGGATGCTCGAGGATCCGGGTGCGCCACTTCGGGTCCTTCGCGAGGCCCTTGGCTGTCTCGAGCATGACCTGCTCCACCTCGTCGATGTCGGCGTCGACCGGGACCGCCACGTCGAGGATGACGCGCGACCATCCCTGCGAGAGATTGCCGATGCGGAGGATCTCGCCGTTGCGGACGTACCAGAGGGTGCCATTGACGTCGCGCACGTGCGTCACGCGGACGCTCACGTACTCGACGATGCCCGACGCCAGCCCGAGGTCGACGACGTCGCCGATGCCGACCTGGTCCTCGGCGACGATGAAGATGCCGTTGAGCACATCCTTGACGATGTTCTGCGCGCCGAAGCCGAGGCCCGCGCCGATCGCCGCGCTCAGCAGCGTGAGCGAGCCGAGCGCGTTGGGCGCGAGGACGTAGACGATCAGCATCAGGGCGACGACGACCACCGAGACGCCGACGATGTTCTGCAGGATCGATCCCAGGGTCCGCGTGCGCTGCACCAGGCGGACAGAGGCGAGCGGAGAGCGGTCGAGCGCCTGGGTGTCGACGACGTTCGCCTTGGACTTCGCGCCGTTCACGATGCGCGCCACGACCCGGCGGATCACGATGCGGAGGATCCACACCACGATGAAGGCGCCGATGATGATCCCCGCGACCGAGAGGACGTTCCAGCCGACCTGGGTGAGCACCCTCAGCACCTCTTCCCAGAGGGTCGGCGGCGGGGCGGTCGTCGTGTCGAGCGGGTAGGTGATCATCGCCTCGATCCTAACGAGCCCGGTCATGCGGACGCTGAGTCCGGCGGCACCATCCCGAGGCGGTGCGCGAGGATGACCGCGTGCACCCTGTCGCGCGCTCCGAGCTTGGCCAGCACGCGGCCGACATGGGTCTTCACCGTCGACTCGCTGAGGAAGAGATCGTCGGCGATCTCGCTGTTCGAGCGGCCGCGCGCGATGGCGAGGAACACCTCACGCTCACGCTCGGTGAGCTCGTCGACGACGGTGGGAGGCGATGCCGCCTCCGGGAGGCGCGTGCCGAACATCTCGAGCATCCGCCGGGTGACACGAGGCGAGAGGGTCGCGTCGCCGGCGTGCGCCGCGCGGATCGCCCCGATCAGCTCGTGGGGGTGCGCGTCCTTCAGCAGGAATCCGCTCGCGCCCGCGCGCAGCGCCGTGAAGGCGTACTCGTCGAGATCGAACGTCGTGAGCACGACGATGCGCACCGACGGATGCTCGGCGACGATGCGCCGTGTCGCTTCCAGGCCGTCCATGCGCGGCATCCGGACGTCCATCAGCACCACGTCGGGGCGAAGTCGCCGCACCGCGTCCACGGCCTCGGCTCCGTCGGCTCCTTCGCCGACGACCTCCAGGTCGGGTTCCGCCTCCAGCACGAGCCGGAATCCCAGCCGGATGAGCTGCTGATCGTCCACGAGCAGGACCTTGATGCGTTCAGGCATCGGCGGCTCCCGTCGGCAGCTCCGCCGTGAGACGCCACCGGCCCGGCGCCACGAGGCCCGCGGTCAACGTGCCGCCCAGGTGGCCGGCGCGCTCCTGCAGCCCCCGGAGGCCCCAGCCGGCGCCCGCCGATTCGACGTCGGGCCGGGCGCCGTCGTTGTCCACGACGATCCGTACGCCGGCGCCCGAGTACTCGGTCACGACGCGGATGAACGTGGCGTCGCGGGAGTAGCGCATGGCGTTCGTGATGGCCTCCTGCACGATCCGAAGGACGGCGAGGCTGTGGGGAGCGGACACCTCGGTGTCACCGCTCACCGACAGCGTGACGGGGAATCCCGCGGCGCGGGCGGCGCCGATCACGTCGTGCAGCGATGTGTCGAGGAGCGGCTCGGTGGGAGCAGCGTCACCCTCGGAGGGGGTGTCCCGGAGCACCCCGAGCATGACGCGCATCTCTGCGAGAGCCTCGCGGGCGGTCGTCGCGACCGCGCGGCTGGCCTCGCGGGAGCGGTCCGGGTCGGGCGTGGCGTTCGCACCCTCGGCCAGTGCGACGATCACGGTGAGCGAGTGCGAGACGATGTCGTGCATCTCGCGCGCGATGCGCGTGCGCTCGTCCGCCGCGGCCAGGCGAGCCTGCTGGTCACGCTCGACCGCGAGCTGCCGGGAGCGGTCGATCAGCGCTGCGACGTAGCGCTTGCGGTTGCCGACGTTGACCCCGATGAGGGCGCCGATCGCCAGGAAGAGCCCGGTGCCGATGACCGTGCCGACGGCATTCGCGGATGCATCGCCGACCACCGTCCACACGAAGGTCACGAGGGCCAGGGCGCCCGCGGCCGCGCCGAGTGACCACATCGCTGCGCGTGAGGAGCGATAGACGGCGACCGAGTAGAGAGCGATGACCGGTGCGGGACCCATGACGCTTCCCGACAGTGCAGGAGCGAGGATCAGTGCCGGTACGAGGGTGATGGCGAACACCGCGATCGGCCACCTGCGTCGCCACAGCAGGGCGACGCAGGTGAGCAGGCTCAGTGCTGCGCCCGACGCGAGCAGTCCCGGGGTGCGTGGATCGTAGGCCGCGGCCACGACGCCGGCCAGGGTGAGCAGCAGGCAGAGGATCGCGAGCAGGGCATCCGCCCAGCGCGGATGCCGCGCCCAGAACCGGCGGAACACGCCGGGTGGCCTCGGCAGACGCAGGTCGTCCTCGGCCGGGGATGCTCCCCGGCCGAGGACGACGTCGTGCGCTGCGGCCACCGGTCGACTCTACGCGTCGCGGGTTTTCAGGACCGCGAGGCCTCCGACGATGGCTGCGATGGTCCAGGCGGCGAGCGTCAGCAGCGCCGGTACGGTGTCGAGTGCGTCACCGGTCATCGGCGAACCCATGAAGAGCGACTGACCCGCGTTGGACGGCAGGTAGCCGGCCGCGTCGTGGATCCACTCGAACGAGTCCAGCCGCGGGAAGAAGAGCACGAGGATCGGTGCGACGAAGACGAGGCCGATGCCGACGGCCAGCGCACCCGGGCCGTTGCGGATGATGAAGCCGATGCCGACTCCGGCAGCGGCGATGAGCGCAAGGTACAGCGCAGCCCCCAGCAGTGGCATGAGCGAGCTGTCGGCGTGGCTCAGATCGAGGGCGCCGGTCGGGAGCAGTGGTCCCGACACGGCCGCGGCGATCGCGAACACCACGGCACTCGTGACGAACATCGTGACGGCGACGACGAGGGCCTTCGCGAACAGCGGCGCCGTGCGGCCGGGTGCGGCGGTCAGCGTCGAGCGGATCATTCCGGTGGAGTACTCGCCGGTCACCGTGATGGTTCCGAGGATCACCGCGAGCAGCTGCGTCAGGACCGTGCTGAACACGATGACCTGCACCGCCTGCGCGTTCGACTCTGCGATGGACATCGGCGGCATCTCGCCCTCGAAGCTCGCGAACGCCCATGCCATGAGCAGGCTGAGCCCGATCGACACGACCGCGACGAGCCCGATGGACCACCAGGTCGAACGGAGGCTGGTGAACTTGATCCACTCGGAGTGGACCACGTGTGCGAACGAGAGCCGGTATGGAGAGGCGGTCCGTGCTGCGCGCGCCGGGACGGGGGCGGGAGCGATCGTGGTGGTCATCAGATGTCCTTCGTCTTGTACTCGACGTCGTCGCCGGTGAGTCCGAGGTATGCGTCCTCGAGGGTTCCGGAAGTGGGGGTCAGCTCGTGCAGTGCGATGCCGTTCGCCAGGGCGAGGTCGCCGATCTTCTCGGCAGGGGAGCCCTCGACATCCATCACGCCCTCCGCCACGTGCGTCACGACGACGCCGTCGCCTGCGACCAGGCGCGCGAGCTCGACGGCGCGCGGCGTGCGGATGCGCACGGTGGCCCGAGTCCATTGGCGGACGAGCTCGTCGACGGGCGCGTCGGCGAGGACCCGCCCGCGCCCGAGCACGATGATGTGGTCGGCGGTCAGTGCCATCTCGCTCATCAGGTGGCTCGAGAGCAGCACGGTCTTGCCCTCGGATGCGACGTGCCGGACGAAGCGGCGGACCCAGAGGACGCCCTCGGGGTCGAGGCCGTTGACGGGCTCGTCGAGGATCAGGGTCTGCGGGTCGCCGAGGAGGGCGGCGGCGATCCCGAGCCGCTGGCCCATGCCCAGCGAGAAGCCGCCGGCGCGCTTGCGCGCCACCGAGCTCAGGCCGGTGATGTCGATCACCTCGTCCACGCGCTGCTGGGGGATGCCGTGGGTGGCGGCCATGGCCCGCAGGTGGTTCCGCGCGCTGCGGCCGGTGTGGACGGCCTTGGCGTCCAGCAGCACGCCGACCTCGGTGAGGGGTGAGCGCAGACTGCGGTAGTCCCGCCCGTCGACGCTCACGCGACCGCTCGTGGGCTTGTCCAGCCCCACGATCATCCTCATGGTGGTGGACTTCCCGGCGCCGTTGGGGCCGAGGAAGCCCGTGACACGGCCGGGATGGACGGTGAAGCTCACATCCTGGACGGCGTGCTTGGCTCCGAAGCTCTTGCTCAGATTCTCTGCGACGATCATGCTTCGACGCTACGCAAGACCCCCCTCGGGCCGCGTCGGCCGCAAGGGGGGTCTTGTCGTTCGGCGCGTGGTACCTGAGTACCACCGCCGCTGCTGTGCTACTGGGCGTCGCGGTCCTGGACGGCGAGCGCGCGCTCGACCCCGGCCAGGTTCTCGGCGACCAGACGTCGCAGCGCGGGAGCTGCGTTCGCGTTCGCCTCGAGCCACGCGCGGGTGGCGTCGCGCAGGGCGACGTTCGCGAGCGGGGCGGGGTAGAGGCCGAAGATCAGGTACTCCGCGATCTTGTAGCTGCGCGACTCCCACACCGGCAGGAGCATCTCGAAGTACGGCGCCACGAAGTCGCCGAGCAGGTCGACGCTCGCGGGGTGCACGAAGCCGAGTGCCGTCGTGCGCACGATCGTGTTCGGCAGGTCGTCGCTGTCGACCAGCGAGGCCCAGGCAGCGGCCTTGGCCTCGGCCGTCGGCAGCGCGGCCTTCGCCTGCGCCGCGAACTCGCCGCCCTTCGCCGTGTTGTCGGCGGCCAGCGCCTCGTCGATGTCGGCCACCGTCACCACGCCGCCCGCGGCGAGTGCGACGAGCAGCTGCCACGAGAGGTCGGTGTCGATCTCGAGTCCCTCGAACGACACCTCGCCGTCGCGGACCTGCCGCACCTTCTCGACCTGGGCGCCGGTCGCAGCCGCGCCGGCGAACGCCGTCACGAACTGGAGCTGGCTGTCGCTGCCCGCCTCGGCGGACTGGGCGAGCGCCCACAGCGCGTCGGCGACCTTCTCACGGGTGGCGGAGCGCTTCTCGGGCGCGACGTAGGCGTTCGCCGCGAGCTGCAGCTGGGCCAGCGTGGTGCGGACCGTGGTCGACTCGGTCTCCGAGCCGATGTTGCGCAGCACGAGATCGACGTAGTCCGAAGCGGATGCCTCGGCATCGCGCGTCTGGTCCCACGCGGCACCCCACACCAGCGACCGGGCGAGCGGGTCGCTGATCTTGCCGAGGTGATCGATCGCGGTCTGCAGCGAGCGGTCGTCGAGGCGGATCTTCGCGTACGCCAGGTCCTCGTCGTTGAGGAGCACGAGGTCGGGGCGCTTGCGGCCCTTGAGCTCGGGCACCTCGGTGAGGTCGCCGTCCACGTCGAGCTCGACGTGGTGCACGCGCACGAGCGCGCCGTCCTCGACGTTGTAGAAGCCGACGCCCAGGCGGTGGGGCCGGATGGTCGGGTAGTCGGCCGGTGCCGTCTGGACGATCGCGAAGCGCGTGATGGCGCCGTCGACGTCGGTGACGATCTCGGGGGAGAGGGTGTTCACGCCCGCGGTCTCGAGCCACTTCTTCGACCAGGTTCCCAGCTCGCGCCCGCTCGTCTTCTCGAGCTCGCTGAGCAGGTCGACCAGCTCGGTGTTGCCCCACTCGTTCTTCTTGAAGTACGCGGCGACACCGGCGAAGAACTGCTCGATGCCCACCCACGCCGCGAGCTGCTTGAGGACCGAGCCGCCCTTGGCGTACGTGATGCCGTCGAAGTTGACCTGGACGTCCTCGAGGTCGTTGATCGTGGCGACGACGGGGTGGGTGGAGGGAAGCTGGTCCTGACGGTAGGCCCAGGTCTTCTCCATGGCGTTGAAGGTCGTCCACGCCTCGGTCCACTCGGTGGCCTCGGCGGTGGCGATGGTCGACGCCCACTCGGCGAACGACTCGTTGAGCCAGAGGTCGTTCCACCAGGTCATCGTGACGAGGTCGCCGAACCACATGTGCGCGAGCTCGTGCAGGATCGTGACGACGCGGCGCTCCTTGACGGCGTCGGTCACCTTCGAGCGGAAGACGTAGGCCTCGGTGAACGTGACGGCGCCCGCGTTCTCCATCGCGCCCGCGTTGAACTCGGGGACGAAGAGCTGGTCGTACTTGGCGAACGGGTACGCGTAGTCGAACTTCTCCTCGAAGTACGCGAAGCCCTGGCGGGTCTTGTCGAAGATGTAGTCCGAGTCGAGGTGCTGCCAGAGGCTCTTGCGGCCGTAGACGCCCAGCGGCACGACGCGTCCCGACGAGCTGGTGAGCTCGGAGAACGTGGCCTCGTAGGGGCCGGCGATGAGCGCCGTGATGTACGAGGAGATGCGCGGCGTCGCCTCGAACGACCAGGTCGCGCCGCCGTCGCCGTGCTTCTTCGGCTCGGGCGTGGGGGAGTTGGAGACGACCTTCCACGGCTCGGGTGCCGTGACGGTGAACTGGAACGTCGCCTTCAGGTCGGGCTGCTCGAACACCGCGAACATGCGGCGCGAGTCGGGCACCTCGAACTGGGAGTAGAGGTAGACCTCGCCGTCGACGGGGTCGACGAAGCGGTGCAGACCCTCACCGGTGTTCGTGTAGAGGCAGTCGGCGTCGACGACCAGCTCGTTCTCGGCCTCGAGGCCCGACAGCGCGATGCGCGAATCCGCGAAAGCGGTGGCCGGATCGATGGACCGGCCGTTCAGCGTGATCTCACGGACCTCGCGGGCGATGAGGTCGATGAACGTGTCGGCGCCCGCGGTGCCCGAGAAGCGCACGACCGTGCGCGAGGTGAAGACCTCGGGGCCCTGGGTCAGATCGAGGGCGACCTCGTACGAGTGGGTGGCGACGATCGCGCGGCGCTCTTGCGCCTCGATCCGGGTGAGGTTCTCTCCAGGCACTGCAATGCTCCCGTGGGTGAGGGTGGGATGCCGCGGGGAGGCGCTGCTGGCGCCGGCGGCAACCGTCCCAGCCTATTCCAGCGGTCGCCGTACCAGCACGCCTGTGGAGGATCGGGCCGGTCGCGCGCGCCGACTCTCTCGGGAGCGATGAAAGGATGGAGAGGTGATGTCGGAAGCGCAGAACCAGGCCGTGCCCGCCGATGCCGAGAGCCCGGTGCTCTTCGCGTCGCCGGCAGCGGCATCCGGTCCCGCCCATGTGGAGGTGCCGGTCGCGTACGACGGCATCCTCCTCGCCGGATTCGGCGGGCCCGAGGGCCAGGACGACGTCATCCCCTTCCTGCGCAACGTCACGCGCGGACGCGGCATCCCCGACGAACGCCTCGAGGAGGTGGCGCACCACTACCGCCACTTCGACGGCATCAGCCCCATCAACGCGCAGAATCGCGCCCTCAAGGCGGCGCTCGAAGCCGAACTCGCCGCCCGGGGGATCGCGCTGCCGGTGTACTGGGGCAACCGCAACTGGGCGCCGTACCTCGAGGAGGCGGTGCAGGATGCCGCGGCATCCGGTCATGCGAATCTCCTCGCGCTCGCGACCAGCGCCTATTCGTCGTTCTCGAGCTGCCGGCAGTACCGCGAGGACATCGCGCGCGTGCTCGAGGCCACCGGCCTGGGTGGGACCGTCACGATCGACAAGGTGCGTCAGTTCTTCGACCACCCCGGGTTCGTGCAGCCCTTCATCGACGGAGTGCGCGACGCGGTCGGAGGCTTCCTGGCCGACGGCCTCCCGCCCGAGGCGGTGCGGGTTCTGTTCTCGACGCACAGCATTCCGACGGCGGATGCCGAGCGCTCGGGTCCGCGCGATCGGGATTTCGGCCCCGGCGGTGCCTACGCCGCCCAGCACCTCGCCGTCGCGGAGGTCGTGATGTCGGCGGTCGCCGCCGAGATCCCCGCTGCCGCCCGGGTGGGCTGGGAGCTCGTCTACCAGTCCCGGTCCGGTCCGCCGAGCCAGCCGTGGCTGGAGCCCGACGTGAACGACGTGATCGCCGAGCTTCCCGCAGCCGGCGTCGCCGCGGTGGCCATCGTGCCGCTCGGCTTCATGAGCGACCACATGGAGGTGCTGTGGGACCTCGACACCGAGGCGACGGATGCCGCCGCCGAGGCGGGGCTTCGTTCGGTCCGCACCCCGACCCCCGGCGTGGATCCGGTGTTCGTCTCGGGCCTGGTCGACCTCGTCGAGGAGCGACTGAACGGCACGCGCGCCGGCGACCGCCCGCATGCGACCGATCTCGGCCCGTGGTTCGACGTGTGCCGGCCCGCCTGCTGCGAGAACGTCCGTGCCGGGTTCAAGCCCGCCGCCGCGGGCATCGCCCCCTGACCCCACCCGCAATCTGCACGAGGCGCCCTGCCTCCGCTCCCTAGGATTGAGCCCATGCGCATCCACATCGCGACCGATCACGCCGGCCTCGAGTTCTCCACCCAGCTGCAGCACCACCTCGCCGCGGCGGGGCACGACGTGGTCGATCACGGTCCCGTCGAGTACGACGCGCTCGACGACTACCCGTCGTTCTGCATCCGGGCGGCGCAGGCCGTGGTCCGTGACCAGGAAGCGGGAATCGAGGCGCTGGGTGTCGTGTTCGGCGGCTCCGGCAACGGCGAGCAGATCGCCGCGAACAAAGTTCTCGGCGTCCGCGCGGCGCTCGCGTGGAGCATCGCGACCGCAGAGCTCGCCCGCGAGCACAACGACGCGAACGTGATCGCGATCGGCGCCCGCCAGCACACCTTCGACGAGGCCGTCACGTTCATCGACCGGTTCATCGCGACGCCCTTCTCGGGCGAGGAGCGGCACGCCCGGCGCATCGCCCAGCTGGCCGCGTACGAGACGGACGGCTCGCTCGAGCCCGACCCTCGCGCCGAGCGCGGTCAGCCTGATGTGCTCGACGCCGACGACAGCTCGTTCGATCCCGAGGCGGGCTGACCGCACGATGCCCGAGGGCCACTCCGTCCACCGCATCGCCCGGCAGTTCGATCGCAACATCGTCGGCCGCGTGGTCTCGGCGTCCAGCCCGCAGGGCCGTTTCGCCGAGGGAGCGGCGGCGATCGACGCGCGCACGGCCACCGCGGTCCGTGCGGTCGGCAAGCAGATGTTCCTCGAGTTCGACGACGATCTCTGGCTGCGCGTGCACCTGGGGATGTACGGCGCGTGGGACTTCGCCGGCGAGATCATGGTGGATCCGACCATCGCCGCGGCGAACGGCCGGCTGGGTCAGACCAATCAGCGCGGCGCTGTGGTCGACACGGACGGCCCGGTGTTCGACGATGCGGGAGAGAACTCCCTGACGTCGATCGGGGCACCACGGCGCGCGCGCGTGCACGTCCGGATGTCGGAGCAGACCACGGGCCTGGGCGGGGACGATGAGCAGTGGCCGCCGCCCGTCGTCGGCCAGGTGCGGCTCCGCCTGCTCACGGAGAGCACGGCGGCCGACCTGCGCGGGCCGACGGCATGCGAGCTGAGGACGCCGGACGAGGTCGCCGCGACCATCGCGAAGCTCGGCCCCGACCCGCTGGTCGACGATGTCGCCGAGGGCGAGGAGCGGTTCGTGTCCGTCGTGCGGCGCAAGCCGACCTCGATCGGGCTGCTGCTGATGGATCAGACAGTGGTCAGCGGCATCGGCAACGTCTACCGCGCGGAGCTGCTGTATCGCGCACGCCAGAACCCGCACACTCCTGGCCGGGAGGTGCGCGAGGAGGTCGTCCGCGACCTCTGGCGGGACTGGGTGCGGCTGCTGGCCATCGGCGTCGAGACCGGCCAGATGATGACGATGGACGACCTGGACCCCGAGGCGTACCGGCGGGCGATGGCGAGCCGTGACGACCGCCACTGGGTCTATCACCGCGCCGGTCTGCCGTGCCGCGTGTGCGGCACGGAGATCGTGGTCGAAGAGGTCGCGACCCGCAAGCTCTACTGGTGCCCGCGCTGCCAGGCGTGATCGCTGCCGGGACTGTGCGTCCGTCCTAGGCTGGATCCATGCGCCAGAACCCGAGTTTCGCGATGACCGACGTCACCGAGCTGCGGAGGCTCATCGACGCGAACCCCTGGGTCACCCTCGTGAGCCAGACCGAGGACGGGCTCGTGGCCTCGCACTACGCCGTCCTGCTCGACGAGGATCGCGACGACCTGACCATCGTCGGTCACGTGGGCAAGCCCGACGACTTCATCCACGGGCTGGGCGCGCGCGAGCTGCTGATCGTGGTGCAGGGCCCGCACGGCTACGTCTCGCCCGGCTGGTACGGCGATGTGCAGGCGGTGCCCACCTGGAACTTCGTCTCCGCGCACCTGAGCGGAGTGCCGGAGATCCTCACGCCGGAGGAGAACCTCGTGGTGCTCGAACGGCTCGTGGCACGGTTCGAAGGCGGGATGCCGCAGCCCAGGCTGCTGTGGGAGCTTCCGAACGACCCGGCATTCGTCACGAAGCTCGAGAAGGGAACGGTCGGCTTCCGCCTGACGCCGACTCGAGTGGTGGCCAAGCGCAAGCTCAGCCAGAACAAGCCCGACGAGGTGATCGAGACGATCATCGCCGAACTCCAGGCAGGCGGCGGGTACGTGGATCCCCGGCTGGCATCCGAGATGCAACGCGCGC
This sequence comes from Microbacterium sp. Root166, assembly GCF_001427145.1. Classification (GTDB taxonomy): domain Bacteria; phylum Actinomycetota; class Actinomycetes; order Actinomycetales; family Microbacteriaceae; genus Microbacterium. Next base: position 557,538 of record NZ_LMGL01000002.1, on the reverse strand, counting down.
TCGACGCCCGCAAGGCCGCTCGATGACGGCCGTCGGCGACGCGCCGGACGTCATCGCGAACGCGCGCCTCACTGGCGCCGACCGGACCGATCCCTTCCTCGACGAGCCCGTCGACATCCACCTCGGCGAAGGCTTCATCGTCGACATCGCCCCCGCGGGCGCGCTGCCTCGACGCGGCCGGGTGCTCGATGCCGGCGGTGCGTGGCTCATTCCCGGTCTGTGGGATCACCATGTCCACGTCGTGCAGTGGGCTCTGGCGGCGCAGCGCGAATCACTCGGCGTCGCGAGCTCCGCCGCGCATGCCGCCGCGCTCATGGCGCGGGCGCCGGTTCTGCCGGACGGGCGGCGGGTCGGCGCGGGCTTCCGCGACGCCTTGTGGTCCGATGCGCCCTCGCTGGCAGTCCTCGACGCCGCGACCGGCGAGGTGCCGACCTACCTCGTCAACGCCGATGTGCACAGCGTGTGGCTGAACTCCGCTGCCCTGCGCCGGGAAGGCTTCGAGCCCGACGGCACCGGCATCCTGCGCGAGGAGCCCGCGTTCGAGATCTCGCGGCGGCTCAACGCCGTGGACGCCTCGGTGGCCGATCCGCTGGTCGCGTCGATGGCACGGGATGCCGCGGCCCGCGGCATCGTCGGCATCGTCGATCTCGACATGGCGTGGAACGAGGATGCCTGGGCCCGGCGCATCGCCGCGGGCTTCGACACGCTGCGCGTGGAGTTCGGGATCTACCCCGAGTTCCTCGACCGGGCGATCGCCGAGGGGCTGCAGACCGGCGATGCGGCGCGGGGCGCGGCATCCGATCTCGCCCGCGTCGGCTCGTTGAAGGTCATCACCGACGGCTCGCTGGGCACGCGCACGGCGGCGACCTCGCGCCCGTATCCCGGTGATCCGCACAACCACGGCCTGCTGACCGTCGATGTCGCGACCCTGATCGACCTCATGACGCGCGCCACGGGCGCCGGCATCGCCTCGGCGATCCACGCGATCGGCGACGTCGCCAACTCGCACGCGCTCGACGCGTTCGCGGCCACCGGGGCATGGGGAACGATCGAGCACGCGCAGCTCGTCGCGCACGCCGACATCCCGCGTTTCGCCCGGCTGGGCGTGGGCGCGAGCGTGCAACCCGAGCACGCGATCGACGACCGCGACATGACGGACGCGATCTGGGCGGAGCAGACCGCGCAGCCCTACCCGCTGCGGTCCCTCGCCGACTCGGGTGCGAACCTGCTCTTCGGGTCGGACGCGCCGGTGGCGCCGCTGGACCCGTGGGCGGCGATGGCAGCGGCCGTCTTCCGCACGCGCGACGGTCGTGAGCCCTGGCAGGGAGCGCAGAGCATCCCCGCTGCCACCGCGCTGGCGGCATCCACGCACGGCGGGTCGGCCGATGCCGACCGCATCGAGCCCGGCGCTCGCGCGGACCTGGCCCTCTGCACCGGAGATCCGCTCGCGGCGACGGCCGAGCAGCTCCGCGGCATGACGGTCGGCGCGACGCTGCTCGCCGGCCGGCTCACCCACCTGGGGTAGGCCCGCAGGAGTGCGGGGGCCAGCCCCCCTGCGCTTCGGGGTGGGAGTCGGGTGCCGCTGCGGGCCGCCGCTGGCGAGGCTGGAGGCATGGTCACAGCCCTGCCCTCGCCGCTCCCTCCGCCGCCTGCCGTCGCGCCTCGCCGCCGGCGCCGCGGCCTCGTCGCCGTGCTGATCGCGATCCCGCTGGTCGTCGTCCTGCTCATCGCCGCGGCGGCGATCTGGTTCGCGACCAACAGCGGGCGTCCGACGCCGCCGCAGGCCGGCAGCGTCTCGTTCGATCAGCCGCTGCTCATCCCCGAGATCGCGCCGTCGCGACTCGAGGGTGGCGTGCGGGTGTACGAACTCGAGGCCCGCCAGGACAGCACGCGCTTCGTCTCCCAGGGCGATACGCCGACACTCGGGTACAACGGCTCGTACCTGGGACCGACCCTGATGGCCGAACGCGGCGAACGCGTTCGGGTCGACATCGCGAACTCCCTGGCCGAGACCACGACGGTCCATTGGCACGGCATGCACGTGCCGGCGGCCATGGACGGAGGTCCGCACTCGCCCATCGCGCCCGGAACCACGTGGCACCCGGAGTGGCTCATCGACCAGCCGGCGGCGTCGCTCTGGTACCACCCGCACCTTCACGGCGAGACCCGCGAGCAGGTCGACGCCGGTCTGGCCGGCATGTTCATCGTGCAGGACGAGGTCGAGGCGGCGCTCGACCTTCCTCGTGACTACGGCATCGACGACATCCCCGTGATCGTCCAGGACCGCTCGTTCGGTCCGGACGGCGCCTTCTCCGGCGGACTGGGCATGCAGTTCGACGGCGTGCTGGGCGAGACGATCCTGGTCAACGGCACGGTGGCCCCGTACTTCGAGGCGTCGACCGAACTGGTCCGCCTGCGACTGCTCAACGGGTCGAGCGCCCGCATGTACGACTTCACCTTCGCCGATGGTCGCGAGTTCGCGCTCATCGGCTCCGACGGCGGACTCCTCTCCGAGCCGGTCACGGCCTCGAGCGTGCCGCTGTCGCCCGGCGAGCGCGCCGAGATCGTCGTGGCCCTCACGCCGGGGGAGCGTGTCGTCCTGCGATCGCAGGCGCCCGATCCCGCCCTGCACGCCGGAGGCGCGGCCTTCGACGTGCTCGAGCTGCGGGCCGCGGCATCCCTCGCCTCTTCACCCGAGCTTCCGCGGACACTCGTCGATCTGCCCGCTCCGGATGCGGCGGATGCCGTGACCGAGCGCTCCTTCGTCATGTCGGGGCACGAGATCAACGACCGCGAGATGGACCTCGGGCGCGCGGACTTCACCGCGACGGTCGACACCAGCGAGATCTGGACCGTGCGCAACGAGAACCCGCTGCCGCACTCCTTCCACGTGCACGACACCCAGTTCCGGGTGCTGAGCGTCGACGGCGCAGATCCGCCTGCGCGCCTGTCGGGCTGGAAGGACACCATCGCGCTCGAGTGGAACCGCGAGTACCGGCTGCTGGTGCGGTTCGAGGACTACGCCGACGCGACGACGCCGTACATGTACCACTGCCACCTGCTGTGGCACGAGGACCAGGGCATGATGGGACAGTTCCTGGTCGTCGAGCCGGGCCAAGAGCCCGACCTGAAGCGTCCCGAGGGAGACAGCGATGACCACCATGACCACTGACGCCGTCGCGGCGCCCGCGACCACCGACGGCTTCTGGACCGGATACGGACGGGAGTGGGTGCGCACGCCCGGGCGTGCCGTCTACCTCCTCGCCGTCTTCGTGCTCGCGATGGTGTCGGTGAGCGTGCTCGCCGCGCTGTTCTGGACGGGCGTGGGACTCCTCGCGATCGTCATCGGACTGCCGATCGTGGTCGGCACCCTGATCATCGCGCGCGGCTTCGGGCTGGCCGACCGCGGGATGCTGCAGCTCACGTCGCTGCCGCGCATCGCGGAGCCCGAGTGGAACCGCGACAAGCCGGGCACCGGCGGATTCTGGATGACCCTGACCCGCCCGCTCCGCAACGCGCACTACTGGATCTACCTTGTGCACGGCATGATCGTGAACCCCGTCATCAGCACGATCTCGTTCGCGATCACGACCGTCTGGCTCAGCGTGGGGCTCGGCGGCCTCACCTACTGGATCTGGGGGGCCTTCATCCCGCGCGGGGACGGCGGCGAGTGGGGCCACTTCGTGGCCGACTACCTGCCGTGGCTGTTCGGCGGCTGGGACGGCTGGGGCGTCGAGGTCGTGCTGTATCTGCTGGCGGGGATCGTGTTCACCTTCACGATGCCGTGGGTCCTCGGCGCGCTCGCCCTGGGCCACCACGCGATCGCGACGGGCATGCTCGGCCGCTGGCGCTCCGACGACCTCGCCGCCGAGGTCCGCGCCGAAGCCGCAGCCCGCGGCGCGGCCGTGCACGCCGAGGACGTCGCCCTGCGGCGGCTCGAGCGCGACATCCACGACGGACCGCAGCAGCGACTGGTGCGGCTGCAGCTGGACCTGGCGGCTCTCGAGCGCCGTGCGGAGGCGGGAGACGCGGATGCCGCGGCCGAACTCGCGCGCGAGGCCCGGGGCCACGCCAAGGCCGCGCTCGACGAGCTGCGGGCCCTGTCGAGCGGCGTCGCCCCGCCCCTGCTGCAGGATCGCGGTCTCGCCGCCGCCCTCGCGGCCGTCGCGGCGGGCACGCCGATCGTCGTCAACACCGAGATCGATCCCGCGATCGACGCCGTCACCAGCCCCGAAGTCGCGCGGACCGTCTACTTCGTCGTCGCCGAGCTGTTCACCAACGTCATCAAGCACTCCGGCGCGACGGCCGTGACGCTCAAGGCGTCGCTGCGGCCGTCCCTGAGCGGCGTGCCGTCGATGCTCGACGTCTGGGTGGTCGACAACGGCCGCGGCGGCGCGGCCTATGCCCTGGGCCACGGGCTCGAGGGGCTCCGCGACCGCGTCGCCGGCCTGCGCGGCATGCTCGTCGTCGACAGCCCGGCCGGCGGGCCCACCTCCGTGGGTGCACACGTGCCGCTGACCCCGATCGCGTGATGACCGCTGAATATGCTGAGGCCATGAACCAGAGCGAGCTGGCCGTGCGGGTGGTCCTCGTCGAGGACTCGGTGCTGCTGCGCGAAGGGCTGGTACGGCTGTTCGACGAGGCCGGGTACGTCACGGCAGGGGCATGGGGGGATGCCGAGGACATCGTCGCGCGCGTGCGCGATGCGCGCGCGGATGTCGCGATCCTCGACGTGCGCCTGCCGCCGGCATTCCGCGACGAGGGCATCCGCGCCGCGCTCACGCTGCGCGCCGAGCTGCCGCACGTGGGCATCCTCGTCCTCAGCCAGTACGTCGAAGGCGTGTACGCCCGGGAGCTGCTCGCCGGCGGCGACGGCGGAGTCGGTTACCTGCTGAAGGATCGGGTGACGTCGCTGGACGAGTTCACCGACGCCGTGCGCCGCGTCCGGGAGCGGGGCACCGTGCTGGACCCGCTCGTGGTGCAGGGACTGCTCGCGTCACGGCCGGATCCGCTGTCGACGCTCACCCCGCGCGAGCGCGACGTCCTCACACTTATGGCCGAGGGCCGCAGCAATGCGAGCATCGCCCAGCGACTGTTCATCGGCGTCGGCGCCGTCGAGAAGAACATCAGCTCGATCTTCGGCAAGCTCAGGCTGGAGGAGTCGGGCACCGAGCACCGGCGCGTGCTGGCGGTCCTCGCCTTCCTGCAGCCCGGGTGAGACGACGGAACGCCCCGGCCGAGGCACAGGGCGTTCCGTTCGTGCTTCGCTCGCTCAGCGACCGAGAGCGATCACTCGGCGAGGTGCGCGAAGAGGAACCAGCGGTCCTTCTCGAGCTGCTCCTTGATGCCGATGGCGATGTCCTGGCTGGTGAGGTCGAACTCGTCGAGCCCGTCGATCGCGGCCTGCGTGTCGACGATCACGGCGTCCATGTCGGCGATGACGTTGCGGATGAGCGCCTCCCACTGCGTGAAGCCGGCAGGCACCGCGGTCGCCTTGGTCTTCTCGGCGATCGTGCCGACGCGCGCGTCGATCGGAAGGCCCAGCGCGACGATCCGCTCGGCGGCCTGGTCGGCGCCGGCCTGAGCATTGGCGACCAGGGTGTCGAGCAGTTCGTGGATCGCGATGAAGTTCGCGCCGCGAACGTTCCAGTGGGCCTGCTTCCCGTTCACGGCGAGGCCCTGAAGCCCCAGCACGACGGGGGTGAGGAACTGGGCGCTCGCGGCGGCCACAGTCGGGTCGGCGGCCGTGGCGGGGGTGGTGTTCGTCTTCGTCATGGCTCTTGTCTCCTCGTCGGGAGGGGCGCTTCCATCAGCGCGCGTCCTCCGGTGGGAGCAACGCTACTCAGCCCGTGGCATTCCGCAAGCAAGACAAGGCTCGGCTAACCGGGCGTCGAGACCGCCTCGTCGGCGCGGTTCCTCCGGTGACCTCGACTAACGTCGAGGGGTGCCTTCCGCCGATCACGACCTCGGACCGCAGCATCTGCGCCGGCCCGCCGCCACGGTCACCAGCGAACCGCTCGACCGCTCGCCCGAGCACGCCGAGCCGTCGCGGTTCCTTCCGCACGTGCAGGGGCTGCGTGCGATCGCGGTGCTCGCCGTGGTGCTGTATCACTTCTGGCCGGGCCGATTCCCGGGCGGCTACATCGGCGTCGACATCTTCTTCGTCATCTCCGGCTTCCTGATCACCGGACACCTGATGCGCGAACTGACCGCCACGGGCACCGTGCGGCTCGGCCAGTTCTGGGCCCGGCGCGCACGACGCCTGCTGCCCGCATCACTGCTCGTCCTGCTCTTCTGCGCGGTCGTCGCGATGTCGCCGTACCTCACGCCGACGTCGGCGCTGCCGAACGAGGTGCGTGAGATCCTCGCCTCCACGTTCTACGTCGAGAACTGGTACCTGGCTCTCAACTCCGCCGACTACCTCAACCACGGCGGCGACCCGACGACGGTCCAGCACTACTGGTCACTGTCGCTCGAGGAGCAGTTCTACGTCATGTGGCCGCTGCTCATGCTGTTGGCCGCGTGGGTGGGGGTGAAGTGGTTCCGCGGCGCACGACGTCGCGCGGTCATCGCCACCCTCGCGATCGTGTCGGTCGTGTCGTTCGTCTTCTGCGTGGCCCTCACGATCACCGATCCCGCGCCGGCGTACTTCGTGACATTCGGGCGCATGTGGCAGTTCGGCCTCGGTGCGATGGTGGCCCTGATCCCGATGCTGCGCGTGCGCAACGCGCTCGCGAGCTTCGTGCTCGGCTGGGGCGGCATCGCCGTCCTCGTCTTCGTGATCTTCCGGTTCGACTCGCAGACGCCGTTTCCCGGCTACATGGCGCTGCTGCCGACGCTGGGGGCCGCGGCCGTCATCGCCGCGTCGAACACCGCGTCGTGGTGGTACCCCACCCGGATCCTGTCACTGCGTCCGGCGCAGTTCGTCGGCGACATCTCGTATTCGCTGTACCTCTGGCACTGGCCGCTCATCATCATCGCGCCGTCGGTCCCGTTCTGGGGCCTCACGATCTACCACCGTGTCGCGCTGCTCCTGCTGTGCTTCGTCCTGGCCTGGCTCACGAAGCGGTTCGTGGAGGACCCTGCCCGCAGCTGGAAGGCCCTGACATCGCGGCCGGCGCGGGTGACGCTGTGGAGCTCCCTGGCGGCGATGCTCGTGGTGGCCGCGGTCGCCGGCACCGCCTGGGTGGTCAACGCGCCGGCGTACGCCGCAGGCGTGCGCGGAGTGGAAGAGCTGCGCGAGAACCCGCCGGAGTGCTTCGGTGCGGCATCCGTCCTCGATGAGGCCTGCGCGGGCACCGACTTCGGCGACACGATCCTCCCTGCACCCGGATTCGCGGGAGTGGACCGTCCGCTCGACGAGCAGTGCTTCGTCCAGCTCAACGACGCGCGGCCGGTCTCGTGCACGTTCGGTTCCGACGATCCCGACGCGCCCCGTGTCGCCCTGATCGGGGACAGCCACGCCTACCAGCTGCTGTCGACGTTCCAGCGGATGGCAGACGAGGAGGGCTGGCAGCTTGTCACGTGGTTCAAGGGCGCCTGCCCGTGGAACACCACCCCGCTCGCGACGCCCGGGGCGTTCGGCGCGGCCTGCACCGAGTGGCGCGACCGCGTCACCTCCGCTCTGGCGGATGCCGACCTCGACGCCGTGTTCACGGCCGCCATTGCGACCACGCCGTACTCGTCGGCCGGGTACGACTCGACGCACGATGCGGCCGTCGCCGGGTATGTCGATGCGTGGGACGAGATGCTCGACCGCGGCATCCCGGTGATCACCGTCGTCGACAACCCGGTCTGGGAGACCGACCCGAACAAGTGCCTGCGCACCCGGGATGTCGCGGAGTGCGATGGAGTGCGCTCCGAGGTCCTGGTGGAGGACGACCCGCTCCGGGATGCCGCTGCAGAGCGCGACGGCGTCACGCTGCTCGACTTCACCGAGGTCTTCTGCGGACCCGACACGTGCGCGCCGGTGGTCGGCGGAGCCAACGTCTATCGCGATCAGGATCACCTCACGGTCTCGTTCGCCGACACGCTGGCGCCCTGGTACTCGGCCGCGATCCGCGAGCGGCTCGCCGCCAGCGGCGGCTGACCTCCGCGGCATAGGGTCGTTGGCATGACCATCTCGGATGACGCCGCCGTCCTCGCCGTGTCGGGCCATGTGCCCGAGATCCACCCGTCCGCGTTCATCGCGGCCGGTGCCCGCATCATCGGCGCGGTGACCCTCGAGGAGGGTGCCAGCGTCTGGTACAACGCCGTGCTGCGCGGGGACAGCGATCGCATCAGCGTCGGCGCCGGCAGCAACCTGCAGGACAACGTCTCGGTGCACGTCGACTCGGCGCACCCGGTCGTGATCGGCCGGGACGTCTCGGTCGGCCACAACGCCGTCGTGCACGGCTGCACGATCGGCGACGGGTCGCTCATCGGCATGGGCAGCGTCGTGCTGTCTGGCGCGGTGATCGGTGACGGATGCCTCATCGCCGCCGGCGCCGTGGTCCTCGAGGGCACGATCGTCCCCGCCGGCTCCCTCGTGGCCGGCGTCCCGGCGAAGGTGCGGCGCGAGCTCACCGCCGAAGAGCGTGCCGGTCTGCTGCGCAACGCCCAGATCTACCGCGCGCACCTCGACGCCCACCGGACCGCGGAGCCGCTTCGGCCCTGACCGGCCTCGGATCGTCAGTCCGCGGGGCCGCCGGAACTCGGACGGGGGTGGTGCTTGCCGCGGTGTACCTCGTACAGGCGCACATGCCCGGGCCACTGGGGATCGTTCTCGATCGGCCGGTCGTTCATGAACAGCTTGATCACGTGTGCGAGCTGGTCGGGATGGCTGAAGTTGATCGCGTGCGCCGCGCCCTCGAGCAGCACCACGAGCACGTGACTGTCGGTCTGGCTCGCGACCTCGTCGATGCGCTGGGAGTGGGGGAGAAGGGGGTCCCGCTCGCCCAGGACGACGAGGGTCGGGATGCGCATCTCCAGCAGGCGCTGCAGCGTCGGGTACTGGGTCAGCGCCTTGAACAGGCGCATGGTGCTGGGGACGCCGAACCGGACGTAGTCGGGCACCGCGACCTTGGCCATGCGGGTGGGCTCCCGAGGAGTGTCCATCGCCAGCTGCTGGATGGCCCGCCGCAGCGGTTGGTTGTACAGGCCTCCGGCGGGGGAGACGAGCACCGCACGGTCGATCCGCTCAGGGTAGTGGTGCGCGAACTCGATGATGACGGGGCATCCCATCGAGTTGCCCACCAGGGTGGCGCGTTCCACGCCCCGGTCGTCGAAGAAGTCGGCCGTCGCGTGGGCGAGGTCGGGGATGTCGAGCATGTCGCGGCGCTTGCCGCTGCGCCCGAACCCCGGCAGATCGGGCACGAAGGTGTGGAAGTCATCGGCCAGTCGCTCGGCGGTCGGCAGAAGATAGCGGCCCGAGAGCCCGAAGCCGTGCACGTGCGCCATCACCCGGGCGTCGGCGGGAGGCGTCGGGGACTCCCGGTAGAAGACGTCGACGCCGTCGATCCGGGTCCACTTCTCGGCGAGGCTCGACGCCGGACGGCGGGGCAGCTTGCGGGGCTGCGGTTCTCCGGCCGGGACTCTCCGCGCGCTCATCGGTGCTCCTCGGTGGTGATCGGGTGGTTCCAAGCCGAATTCTGCACCCCTGCGGACGGCGAAGGTAGGTGCGACGCGGGTGAATTCATCCCGGGTGCCGGGCGATACTGGACGGATGCGGAGTCTTCGACACACCGGCGTGCAGGCCGCCTTGGCCTCGGCGGTGCTCTTCGGCGCCGGCACGCCGTTCGCCAAGGCGCTCCTCGGCGAGGTGAGCCCCTGGCTGCTGGCCGGCCTGCTCTACACGGGGTCGGGGCTGGGCCTCCTCCTCTGGCGCACGGTGCGGCGGGCTCCGCGCGTGCGCGTCGCCCGGCGGGAGATCGCGCCGCTGGTCGGAGCGGTCTTCTTCGGCGGGATGGTCGCGCCGGTCCTGCTCATGCTGGGCCTGGCGAACATGCCCGCGACGGGGGCGTCGCTGCTGCTCAATGCCGAGGCGGTGTTCACCGCCGTCCTCGCGTGGGTGGTCTTCCGCGAGAACGTCGATCGGCGCATCGCGCTGGGGATGCTGGCCATCGTGGCGGGAGCGGTCGTGCTGAGCGCCTCATCCGGAGCGCAGTTCGGATCCCTCTGGCCGTCCCTCGCCGTCCTCGCGGCGTGCCTGTGCTGGGGGCTCGACAACAACCTCACCCGGAAGGTGGCCCTGATCGACGCGACATGGCTCGCCGCGGTCAAGGGCGCGGTCGCCGGTCCGGTGAATCTCGCGCTGGCGTTCGCGCTGGGCGCCGCGATCCCCGGCCCGTGGGCGATCGGCGGAGCGATGATCGTCGGCTTCTTCGCCTACGGTGTCTCGCTCGCGCTGTTCATCTACGGCATGCGGCACATCGGAACGGCGCGTGCAGGTGCGTACTTCTCGATCGCCCCGTTCTTCGGCGCGCTCATCGCCGTCGTGATGGGGGAGCCGCTGACCTGGCCGCTGCTGATCGCCGCCGCGCTGATGGCGGTGGGCGTCTGGCTGCACCTGACGGAGCGCCACCACCACGAGCACACGCACGAGCCGCTCCACCACGACCACTGGCACACGCACGACGCGCACCATCAGCACGATCACCCGGCGGGCATGGTCGTCGTCGCCGGAGCAGCGCATCGCCATGAGCACGTGCACGAGGAGCAGACGCACGCACACGAGCACTATCCCGACGCGCACCACCGGCACCGGCACTGACCGGAGCGGGAGCTTTCGCGGTCTGCTACCCGACCGGCGTGCGCTCGACGACCCGCGCCCGGGCCGTGATGTTCATCTCGACGGCGGTCATCGCCGCGACAAGCACGACGGCCAGGACCATGTGGATGTTCACCAGCCCGATCGGCAGACCGGTGTTCGCCTGCCACAGGCCGACGGCGATCTGGAGCAGCTCGACGGCCAGCAGCAGTCCGGTCCACAGCCGCAGACGCAGTGCCGGGGGAGTGCGGAGCGCTCCGGCCACGAGCACGATCGTCAGGGCGAACGTGATGTAGGCCGGCCACGAGTGCACGTGCTGCATGAACTCCGCGTTCAGGCCGTTGCGCGCCGCTCCGTGGTCGCCCGCGTGCGGCCCCGAGCCCGTGACCAGGATCCCCACGACGACCGTGAGCAGCACGAAGGCACTCGTGACGTGCGTCGTCAGCGCGTACCAGCGCGGCACTGCCGCGACACGGGGACCCGGCGTCGCATAGACCCGCGCGACGAGGACGGCCGACAGGGCGACGAGGAGCACCGACGCGAAGTAGTGCAGTCCGACCACGTACGGGTTGAGGTTCGTGAGCACCGTGATGCCCCCGATGATCGCCTGCAGGGGCACGTAGAGCCCGATCGCCAGGGAGAGCCAGAACAGATCGCCCCGCTCGCGGCGCATGCGGACGACGAACAGGAACATCAGGATGGCGACCGCCACCAGGACGAAGGTCAGCAGGCGGTTGCCGAACTCGATGACGCCGTGGATCCCCATCTCGGGGGTGTTCACGAACGAGCCGGGCGTGCACTGCGGCCAGGTCGGGCAGCCGAGACCGGATCCCGTCAGGCGGACGAGGCCGCCGGTCCCGACGATGCCGATCTGCACGACGAGCGTCGCCCAGGCCATACCGACGACGCGGCGATCGATCGTCGTGGGCAGCCAGTTCCAGAAGCGCTGCCAGACAGGGGTCGTGGTCGTGGGTTGCACGGACATGCTGCGGGTCGCCTCCTGGGGCCGGTTCCGCGCGAGCGGCGTGCGATGACACGCGGAGCCCGGTGCCGGGACGGAACCTGTAGAATCGAGGGGTCGGTCACACGCGCACAGAACCGTTGGATTTGAGCGCGGCGTACCTCCGACAGTCTAGGCGCGATGGCAGCGCCGAATGAGAGGGCCCACGAGCGGCATCCCCCTTCGGTAACTCCACCGAAGGTGCCGGACTGCCGGGGCGGATGACACCGCCAGAGCCCGGAGGAGAACAAGACGATGTCTGATGTGCTGATCGACCGCCCCGAGCTTGAGAGCCTGGGCGTCTACGAGTTCGGGTGGCACGACACCGACGCCGCGGGCGCTGTCGCGCAGCGCGGCATCAACGAGAACGTCGTGCGCGGAATCTCCGCTCTCAAGAGCGAGCCGGAATGGATGCTGAAGACCCGGCTGAAGGGCTATCAGCTCTTCGGCCGCAAGCCGATGCCCACCTGGGGCGCCGACCTGTCGGAGATCGACTTCGACAACATCAAGTACTTCGTGCGCTCGACCGAGAAGCAGGCGGGCACGTGGGAGGAACTCCCCGAGGACATCCGCAACACCTACGAGCGCCTGGGCATCCCCGAGGCCGAGCGTCAGCGCTTGGTCTCCGGCGTCGCGGCGCAGTACGAGTCCGAGGTCGTGTACCACCAGATCAACGAGCAGCTCGAGGCGCAGGGTGTCATCTTCATGGACACCGACACGGCGCTGCGCGAGCACCCGGAGTTCTTCGAGGAGTACTTCGGCACCGTCATCCCCGCCGGCGACAACAAGTTCGCCGCGCTGAACACGGCGGTGTGGTCGGGCGGCTCGTTCGTCTACGTGCCGCCCGGCGTGCACGTCGAGATCCCGCTGCAGGCGTACTTCCGCATCAACACCGAGAACATGGGCCAGTTCGAGCGGACGCTCATCATCGCCGACGAGGGCTCGTACGTGCACTACATCGAGGGCTGCACCGCCCCGATCTACAAGAGCGACTCGCTCCACTCGGCCGTCGTCGAGATCATCGTGAAGAAGAATGCACGCGTGCGCTACACGACGATCCAGAACTGGTCGAACAACGTCTACAACCTCGTCACGAAGCGCGCCGTCGCCCACGAGGGCGCCACCATGGAGTGGATCGACGGCAACATCGGCTCCAAGGTGACGATGAAGTACCCCTCGATCTTCCTGATGGGCGAGCACGCCAAGGGCGAGACCCTGTCCGTCGCGTTCGCCGGCCCCGGCCAGCACCAGGACGCCGGCGCGAAGATGATCCACATGGCGCCGTACACGCAGTCCTCGATCGTCTCGAAGTCGATCGCGCGCGGTGGCGGCCGAGCGGGCTACCGCGGCGAGGTCCGCGTGGACGCCAATGCGCACCACTCGGCCAACACGGTGCGCTGCGACGCCCTGCTCGTCGACTCGATCTCGCGCTCGGACACCTATCCGGCCATCGACATCCGCGTCGACGACGTGCAGCTGGGCCACGAGGCCACGGTGTCGAAGGTCAGCGAAGAACAGCTCTTCTATCTGCAGTCCCGCGGCATGCCCGAAGACGAGGCGATGGCGATGATCGTCCGCGGCTTCATCGAGCCGATCGCCCGGGAGCTGCCGATGGAGTACGCACTCGAACTCAACAAGCTCATTGAGATGGGCATGGAAGGATCCGTCGGCTAGTGAGTTCCGTCACCCAGGCCCCCACCGTTCCCGGTGCGAAGGGCCACACCGATGGCGCCGGTGCGTTCGTGCCGGTCCAGACCCGCGACGAGCGGCCCCGCTCGTTCGACCCTTCTGATTTCGAGGCCCCGACCGGCCGCGAGGTCAACTGGAAGCACACCCCCGTCGACCGTCTGAAGCAGCTCTTCGCCGACGAGGCCGGCCCTCACGGCGTCATCCAGGTCGACGTCCGCGCTCCCGAGGGGCTCGTCCAGGAGCGACTGGGCCACGGCGACGCGCCCCGCGGCGAGGTGTTCCAGCCCGAGGACCTGATCAGCGCGATCGCGTGGAAGCAGGAGACCGAGGCTCCGCTGCTGCGCATCCCCGCGGGCGCCGAGTACTCAGAGCCCGTCGTGGTGGACCTCCGGGGCACCGGCGGCGTCGCCCATGCGCACGTGGTGATCGAGGCGCTGCCGAATTCGCACGCGACGGTGGTCTTCCGCCACAGCGGAACCGCGAGCCACGCCCAGAACGTCGAGATCATCGTCCGCGACGGCGCCCACCTCGAGGTCATCACCGTGCAGACGTGGGACGACGACGCCGTCCACGCGGCATCCCACCAGGCACGGGTCGAACGCGACGCGACCCTGCGTCACATCGTCGTCAGCTTCGGCGGCGGCGTGGTGCGCGTGAACCCCAGTGTCGAGCTCGCCGGCACCGGATCCCGCGCCGAACTGTACGGCCTCAGCTACTCCGACGCCGGCCAGCACCTCGAGAGCCAGGTGTACCTGCACCACAAGGGCGCCGAGACCACCGGGGACGTCCTCTACAAGGGCGCGCTCCAGGGCGCTGCCGCGCGCAGCGTCTGGATCGGCGACGTGCTGATCGGCCCCGACGCCGTCGGCACCGACTCGTACGAGGCCAACCGCAACCTGGTGCTCACCGACGGCGCGCGCGCCGAGTCGATCCCGAACCTGGAGATCGAGACCGGCGACATCCGCGGGGCCGGCCACGCCAGCGCGACCGGTCGCTTCGACGACGAGCAGCTGTTCTACCTGCAGGCACGCGGCATCCGCGAAGACGAAGCCCGCCGACTCGTGGTTCTGGGCTTCCTCGCCGAGATCGTCCAGAAGATCGGGGTTCCCGACCTCGAGACCGAACTGTTCGCCGCAATCGAAGAAGAACTCGCCCGGGAGGTCGGCCGATGACCGCGCAGCGTGTGTGCGCCCTCAGTGAGCTGGAGCAGGACGCGGCCATCCGCGTCGAGGTCGACGGCGTCGCCATGGCGGTCGTGCTCGACTCGTCCGGAGAAGTCCACGCCATCGGCGACGTCTGCACCCACGGCGACATCTCGCTCGCCGAGGGGTTCGTCGACGGCGACACGCTGGAGTGCTGGGCCCACGGCTCGGCCTTCTCACTGATCACCGGCAAGCCGCTGAACCTGCCCGCCTACGAGCCCGTGCCCGTGTTCGAGGTCGTCATCGACGGCGACGACGTGCTCATCGATCCCGCGGTCAAGAAGGCCGTCGCGTAGTCCGCGACCCTCACCGCTTCCCCACGCATGATGAAAGAAGAAGTCTGAATGTCTGTCCTCGAGATCCGCGACCTCCACGTGACGGTCGAGACGGATGCCGGAACCACCCCCATCCTCAACGGCGTGACGCTCACGATCAGCACGGGCCAGACCCACGCGATCATGGGCCCGAACGGCTCGGGCAAGTCGACGCTCGCGTACACGATCGCCGGTCACCCGAAGTACACCGTCACGAGCGGCACCATCACGCTCGACGGTGAGGACGTCCTCGCGATGTCCGTGGACGAGCGCGCTCGCGCGGGACTCTTCCTCGCCATGCAGTACCCCGTCGAGATCCCCGGCGTCACCGTGACGAACTTCCTCCGCACGGCCAAGACCGCGATCGACGGCGAAGCGCCCTCGATCCGCAACTGGACCAAGGACGTGAAGCAGTCGATGAAGGCGCTGCGCATGGACCCGAAGTTCGCACAGCGCAACGTCAACGAGGGCTTCTCGGGTGGCGAGAAGAAGCGCCACGAGATCCTCCAGCTCGAACTCCTCAAGCCGCAGATCGCGGTCCTCGACGAGACCGACTCCGGCCTCGACGTCGACGCGCTCAAGATCGTGTCGGAGGGCGTGAACCGCGCCAAGGAGCAGACCAACCTCGGCGTGCTGCTGATCACGCACTACACGCGCATCCTCCGCTACATCCGCCCGGACTACGTCCACGTGATGGTCGGCGGGCGCATCGTCGAAGAGGGCGGCCCCGAGCTCGCCGACCGCCTCGAGGACGAGGGCTACGACCGCTACCTCCCCACGGGCGAGGAAGAGCCGGCCGACGCGCCCGTGGTCAGCGAAGCATAGAATCGCTTCCATGACCGCAACGCTCACACCCGAGAAGTTCGACGAGGTCACCGAGGCTCTCAAGGACGTCATGGACCCCGAACTGGGGATCAACGTCGTCGACCTCGGCCTCATCTACGACCTCGGGTGGGACGACGAGAACGACGCTCTGGTCATCCACATGACGCTGACGTCGGCCGGCTGCCCGCTGACCGACGTGCTCGAGGAGCAGACCGCTCAGGCCCTCGACGACGTGGTGGACCGCTTCCGCATCAACTGGGTGTGGATGCCGCCGTGGGGTCCCGAGCGGATCACCGACGACGGACGCGACATGATGCGGGCGCTCGGCTTCGCGATCTGACCTGCCCCGTCGGTCCGCGTGACGTTCGGTGACACCCGCCGCGGCCGACGGAGGCCGGATCGTTAGGCTCGTCGGGTGAGCGTGATCCCCCTTCAAGCACTCCCGATCGAGCAGCTCAGGCAGCGCTCCAGCACGAAGTGGCGTCGCTACGACGAAGACGTGCTGCCCCTGTTCGTCGCCGAGACGGACTTCCCGGCAGCGCCGGCCATCACGGCTGCGCTGACGCGCGCCGTCGGTCTCGGGGACACCGGCTACACCCCGCCGGATCCGGGCGTCGCCGACGCCTACGCCGGCTTCGCCGCGCGCCGGTTCGGCTGGACCGTCGACCCGAAGCGGGTGCGGACCACGTGCGACGTGATGATGGCCGTCGTCGAGATCCTCCGCAGGGTGACGGTGCCCGGCGACCGCGTCGTGGTGACCACACCCGTCTACCCGCCGTTCTTCGAGTGCATCCCCGAGGCCGGTGCCGTCGTCGAGAGGGTGCCGCTGACGGACACCGGCACCGGATGGCAGCTCGACCTCGCCGGCATCGAAGCTGCGCTCGTCGATGGCGCGCGTGCCGTGCTGCTGTGCAACCCGCACAACCCGACGGGCACCGTCCACTCGCGCGAGACTCTGGCAGCTCTCGCCGACGTGGCCGCGCGTCACGGCGCCGTCGTCATCAGCGACGAGATCCACGCTCCGCTCGCCCATCACGGCGTGCGCTTCACCCCCTTCCTCGATGCGTCCCCTGTGGCGGCGCAGGTCGGCTACGCCGTGGTCAGCGCCAGCAAGGCCTTCAACCTGGCGGGGCTCAAGTGCGCGCTCATGGTGACCGCCGACGACGCCACGGACGCGATCGTGCGGTCGCTGCCGGACGAGGTGGAATGGCGCACCGGGCTCTTCGGGGCGATCGCGGCCGTCGCGGCGTTCTCGCCGGAGAGCGATGCCTGGCTGGACGCCCAGCTCGCCGCCTTGGACGCGAATCGCACCCTCCTCGCGGATCTGCTCGCCGAGCACGTTCCCGGCGCCCGCTATCGCATTCCGGATGCCGGGTTCCTGGCGTGGGTGGATCTCAGCGACCTCGGCTGGGGCGACAGTCCCGCCAGGAAGATCCTGCGCGAGGCGAAGGTCGCGCTGCACTTCGGCCCGCTCTTCGGAGAAGAGGGACGCGGACACGTGCGCATCAACTTCGGCTGCTCTCCCGAGGTGCTCGCCGAGGCCGTGCGACGGGTGGGTAGCCTGAACTGATGAGCTCCCGCACAGACACCGGAAACGGCGTCTGGCAGGCGCAGTACGTCTGGGTGACGGTCGGCGCCGTCGCGCTCATCTTCCTCGCCGCGATGCAGTCGCTCGCGGTGACCACGGTGATGCCGATCGTGAGCGCCGATCTCGACGGCGAAGCCCTCTACGCCGTCGCATTCGCCGGCACCCTCGCCACGAGCGTGATCGGCATGGTCGCCGCCGGCGCGTGGTGCGACCGCGGGGGAGTGCTGCCACCTCTGACGACGGCGGTGGCGCTGTTCGTCGTCGGGCTGGTGATCGCCGGGTTCGCGGGATCCATGCCGGTGCTCGTCGCCGGACGGCTCGTGCAGGGCCTCGGCACCGGCGCGCAGACCGTCGCGCTGTACGTCGTCGTCGCGCGGGTGTACCCCGCCGCACTGCACGGCCGGGTCTTCGCGGCGTTCTCGGCGGCCTGGGTGATCCCCTCGCTCATCGGCCCGTTCCTGGCCGGCGCAGTGACCGAGTACCTGCACTGGCGGTGGGTGTTCCTCGGCGTCGCGGGACTGACGGTGGTCGCCTTCCTGCTCGTGCTGACCCGGCTCCTCGGCAGGACGCTCGGCACCGACGAGCCGTCGACGGCTCCGGTGGTGCGGCGCCTGCTGTGCGCGGTCGCCGTCGCCGTCGGCGCGCTCACGCTCAGCCTCGCCGGCGGACTCGGCGCCTTCGCGTGGGTCGCGGTCGCGGCATCCGCTGTGGTGATCGCTCTCGCGGCGCGACCGTTGCTGCCGCGAGGAACGCTGCGTGCGGTGCGCGGGCTGCCGAGCGTCGTGCTCATGCGCGGCCTCATCGCCGGGGCCCTGTTCGGTGCGGAGATCTACGTCCCGTATCTGCTGATCGACGAGTACGGGTTCTCGCCGACCTGGGCGGGGCTGGGCCTGACGAGCGCGGCGATCGCCTGGGCCGCCGCCTCCGACGTGCAGGGTCGGATCGGCGACAGTCTCGGGAACACGCGGATCTCGCTCATCGGGGTCGCACTGCTCGCCCTGGCGACGGCGGCCGCCGCGATCGCGGCTGTCTGGTCGTTGTCGCCCGTGTTCCTGATCGCGGGATGGGCGCTGGCCGGCGGCGGCATGGGCCTCATGTACCCGCGCCTGACGGTCCTGACCCTCGCCTACTCGACGCCGCAGAACCAGGGCTTCAACTCCTCGGCGCTGTCGATCTCGGAGGCCATCGGATCGGCGACCACGATCGCCGCCATGGGCCTGGTGTTCACGGCGCTCGTGACCACAGGGTCCGCCTTCACCGCCGTCTTCGCCATGGCACTCGCGCTCGCGCTGCTGGCCCTCGTGCCGGGACTGCGGCTGGGGCACGCCCACGAGGCGCGAACGTCGTAACAGAGCGCCGTCGTGACCACTCGATTTGAGCCCGAAGGCAGGTAAGGCTAGCCTAACTGCGTGTCTTCCGCTGCTGCCGTCTCCACCCGCCCCGCGTACCGCCCCTACGCCGCGACCGTGGTCGACGTGCAGCGGCTTTCGCCCCACTTCATCCGGGTGGCGTTCACGGGACCCGACTTCGAGCACTTCGGGACGGCCGGTCTCGACCAGCGCATCAAGCTGATCCTTCCCGCCGGCGACGGCTCGCTCAGCGACATCGGCCAGCACGACGGCGAGTCGGCCGACGCGGGCGACTGGTACACGGCGTGGCGCGCGCTCCCGCTGTCGGTCCGCAGCCCGCTGCGCACGTACACCGTCCGGCGGATCGACCCGGCGTCCCGCCGCCTGTGGGTCGACTTCGTGCTGCACCACGACCCGGGCCCGGCCGGCGCCTGGGCCGAGCAGGCCTCGATCGGCCACCAGATCGTGGTCGTCGGCCCCGACCAGCGCAGCGAGCACTTCCGTTCCGGGCTGGACTGGCACCCGGGCACCGCCCGTCGCGTGGTACTCGCAGGGGACGAGACCGCCGTGCCCGCGATCAGCGGCATCCTGGAATCGCTGGATGCCTCGTACGAGGTGGATGCGTTCATCGAGGTGCCCACCGACGCCGATCGGCTGGAGCTGAATCTTCCCGCGAGCTTCCGCGTGAGCTGGCACGTGCGCGGCGACGCCGCTCACGGCGACGCGCTCACGGCGGCCGTCACGGACTGGACGGCCCGTTCGGGCTCCGTGCTCGCCCGCGCTGCGGCGCCCCGGCGTCAGGAGCTGGCCGACATCGACGTCGACCAGGAGCTGCTGTGGGACAGCCCCGAGGACTCGGAAGGCGAGTTCTACGCCTGGATCGCGGGCGAGGCGGCGATGGTCAAAGGCCTACGCCGGCACCTCGTGCAGGGCTGTGGAGTCGACCGCAAGCGCGTCGCCTTCATGGGCTATTGGCGACTCGGCCAGGCCGAGCGTCAGGAATGACGACCGCCCGCGACCGTCGCGGACGAACGCTGCTGTTCGTCGCGCTCGCACTTCTGCTGGTCATGATCGTCGTGAGCCTGATGGTGGGCGCGCGGCCGGTCTCGCCGATCGTCGTCCTCGAGGCCCTGTGGCGGCCGGACCTGTCGATCGCCGACCACAGCGTGATCCTCACGCAGCGCGTGCCCCGCACCGTCATCGGCGTGCTGGCCGGAGCGGCGCTCGCCCTCGCCGGGACGCTCATGCAGGGGCTCACCCGCAATCCGCTCGCCGATCCCGGCCTTCTCGGGGTGAACGCCGGGGCCTCGGTCGCCGTGCTCGCGGCGATCACGCTGTGGGGGATCACCACCCCCTCCGGGTGGGTCTGGTTCGCCTTCGGAGGCGCGGCCGTGGCATCGGTGGTCGTCGCCGTCATCGGAACGCGCGGTGCCGACGGCACCAGCCCTGCGAAGCTCGCGCTGACCGGCGCGGCGGTGACGGCGGGTCTGACCGCCGTCTCGACGCTCATCCTCACCACCTCGATCACGGCCTTCGACGTGTTCCGGTACTGGCAGGTGGGCGGGCTGACCTCGCGCGGCCTCGACGTGGTCGCGGTCGTCGTCGTGCCGATCGTCGTCGGCGCCGTGATCGCGCTGCTGTCCGCCCGGGGCCTGGACCTCATGGCGCTCGGCGACGAGACCGCGACCGGCCTCGGTCACAGTGTCGCCCGCACACGCGCGCTGGGCATCGTGGCCACGGTGCTCCTGTGCGGCGGGGCGACATCGATCGCGGGGCCGATCGTCTTCCTGGGTCTTCTCGTGCCCCACGCGCTTCGCGCGATCATCGGCGGCGACTACCGCTGGCTGCTCGCCATCGGCGCGCCCGCCGGCGCGATCGTGCTGCTGGCGGCCGACGTCCTCGGGCGGGTGATCGCGCTGCCGGGTGAGCTGCAGGCCGGGCTCGTCGTCGCCTTCGTCGGCGCTCCGGTGCTCATCTCGCTCGTGCTCAAGCCGGGGCGGGTGACCCTGTGACCTCCTCCGTGGTCGAGATCCGCCGCCGCGTCGCGCGGCGTCGCGTCGCCGTCATCGCCGGCGTGCTGTTCGCGGTCCTCGTCGTCGCCGTGCTGTCTCTCTCACTGGGCGACTACGCGATATCTCCGGCCGACCTGTGGCGCACGCTCTGGGGCGGGGGAGACCGCGCGCAGTCCTACGTGGTGTTCCAGGTGCGGGCCCCGCGGCTGGCGATGGCGCTCCTGACCGGCCTGGCGCTCGGGGCGGCGGGCGCGCTGCTCCAGGCGCTGCTGCGCAACTCGCTGGCCAGTCCCGACCTGCTGGGCATCAGCGCCGGAAGCGGCATGACGGCGGTGTTCGCCATCCTGATCCTCGGCATCAGCGGCCCGCTGCTCGCCGTCGCGGCGTTCGGCGGCGGCATCCTGGTGGCGGCGTTCCTCCTCCTGGCCGGGCGTCATCGCGCCGACGGCGGCTACCGCCTGATCCTCGCGGGCGTCGGGGTCGCCTTCCTGTGCATCGCCGTGACGAACTACCTGATGGTCAAGGCGCAGGTCGAGCTCGCCCAGTCGGCGCTCATCTGGCTCACCGGGAGCCTGGCTTCGACGCCGTGGTGGAACGTGGCGACGGTGGCGATCGTGATCTCCCTCACTCTTCCCGCCGTCGTCGCCGGGGCTCGCTGGCTGCCGCTCACGCAGATGGGCGCGCCGACCGCCGCCTCGCTCGGTGTGCGGGCCTCGACGGTCCGGGTCGTCGTGGTCGTCACCGCGGTCATGCTGACCGCCGTGACCTGTGCCTTCGTCGGGCCGATCGCGTTCATCGCCCTCTGCGCGCCGGCGATCGCGCGGCCGCTCCTCGGCCACGGCGCGATCGGCGTCGGCACCAGCGCCGCCGTCGGCGCCGCGCTCCTCGGCGCGGCCGACCTGATCGCGCAGTTCGCGATCCCGGGCTACTCGGTGCCCGTCGGCGTCGTCACGGGCGCCATCGGCGCGGTCTTCCTCCTGTGGGTTCTCGCGACGTCGAAAGGACGACAGCTGTGACCACCGTCTCCGCACCGCGCCTGCGCGCCCGAGGCCTGGCCGCCGGGTACCCGGGCCGCCGCGTCATCGAGGACCTCGATCTGGACTTCGCCCCCGGCAAGATGACCATGATCATCGGCGCCAACGCCTGCGGGAAGTCGACGCTGCTGAGCGTCCTGGCGCGCGTCAATGACCCGCTCGGAGGTGTCGTCGAGCTCGACGACACCGACATCTCCACCATCCCGCGCCGCCGCTTCGCACAGACGGTCGGCCTGCTGCCGCAGCATCCGACCGCGCCCGACGGGCTGACGGTCGCCGAGCTCGTGTCGCGAGGCCGGCATCCGCACCGCGGCGTGTTCCAGCGATGGAGCGCGGCCGACACCGCGCGCGTGGACGACGCGATGGCCAAGACCGGCGTGGGCGCACTGGCCGACCGGCCCGTCGGCGACCTGTCGGGCGGCCAGCGCCAGCGCGTCTGGATCGCGATGGCCCTCGCTCAGGAGCCTCGCGTGCTGCTGCTGGACGAGCCGACGACCTTCCTCGACCTCAGCCACCAGATCGAGGTGCTGGACCTGCTCCGGACCCTCAACCGGACCGACGGCACCACGATCGTCGTCGTGCTCCACGAGCTGAATCTCGCCGCCCGCTACGCCGACGACCTCGTCGTGATGAGCGGCGGTCGCGTCGTCGCCCACGGGGCGCCCGCCGACGTGCTCACGCGAGAGGTCGTGTCGCAGGCGTTCGACCTCGATGCCCTCGTCATCCCCGATCCGCTCACCTCTACCCCTCTCGTCATTCCCGTTCCCGGCGGCGCCCATGCCGCGGCGGACGAGGCCTGACCCCACCGAAAGGAACACCCGAATGTCCGCTTTCACCTCCCGCCTGAGCGCGCTGGCCGTGCTCACGGTCGCCGGTGGACTGGTGCTCTCCGGCTGCGCCGGCACCGCCGCCTCCGACACGTCCGGCGACGGCGACACCACCGCCGCGACCGGTGCCTTCCCCGTCACGTTCGAGCACATGTACGGCGAGACCACGATCGAAGAGGCTCCCGAGCGCATCGCGACGTGGGGCTGGGGCGCGACGGACGCCGTCCTCGCCCTCGGGGTCGTGCCGGTCGCCATCGCCTCCTCCGAGTACGGCGGCGGCGACAACCGCATCACGCCGTGGGTCGAAGAGGCCATCGCCGACCTCGGCGACGGAGAGCCCGTGCTCCTCGACAACGCGGCGTTCGAGCTGTCGGTCGAGGAGCTCCTCGCCGCCGACCCCGACGTGCTCATCGCGCCGTACTCGGGCCTCACCCAGGAGGAGTACGACGCCGTGACGGCGGCCGGCATCCCCGTGGTGGCGCCCGAGCAGGCGGTGTGGTCGACGCCGTGGCGCGACGTCATCACCGACACGGGCAAGGCGCTGGGCCTGTCCGATGAGGCGGAGTCGCTGCTCGCCGATCTCGACGCCCAGGTGTCCGAGGCTGCGGCTGCGCACCCCGAGTTCGAGGGCACGACCATCGCGTACGCGGCGGACGACGTCGACACGTTCTACCTCTACCTGCCCGACGACCCGCGCGTCGAGATCCTCGAGGACCTCGGCTTCGTCACGTCCGAGTCGGTCACGGCTCTGGACACCGGTGAGTCGACCTTCTACACCACGGTCTCGAGCGAGAACCTCGACCAGATCGACGCCGAGGTGATCTTCACCCAGGTCGAGACCGAGGAGGCGCTCGAGACGTTCCTCACGTCGGACCGCACGCGCCTCATCCCGGCCGTCGCGGCCGGTGCCGTGGGCGCGATCGTCGACGAGGAGAACGTCGCCGCGATCTCGCCGACCGCGCTGACGCTGCCGTGGATCCTCCAGGACATGGTCGACCAGCTCGCCACCGCCACCGCGGTCGCCAAGGGCTGATCGCTCTCAGGTAAGGCGGGAGCCCCGGCCCTTCGGCCGGGGCTCCTTCGCATTCCGGATGCCGCAGCCGCCGCGCCGTGGCGACTCACGGCCGCCGCACATGGAGCGGCTCTCTATACTGGGGGGCTGGCCGTTCGGCCAATTCCCCATCCACCGACGGAACGGACGTTTCGCTGTGCTCGCCGTGCACGACCTCCAGATCCGCGTGGGCGCCCGCGTGCTCATGTCCGACGTGTCGTTCCGCGTCTCCGCCGGCGACAAGGTCGGCCTCGTCGGCCGCAACGGCGCCGGCAAGACGACGCTGACGAAGGTGCTCGCCGGCGACCTGCTCCCCGCCGACGGCAAGGTGGAGCGCATCGGCGAACTCGGCTACCTGCCGCAGGACCCCCGCTCCGGCGACCCCGAGATGCTCGCCCGCACCCGCATCCTCGATGCGCGCGGGCTGGGCAGCCTCGCGATCGAGATGCAGGACGCCGCCTCCGCGATGGGCGACCCCGATGAGAAGGTCGCCACCAAGGCGATGAAGCGCTACGCGTTCCTGACCGAGCGGTTCGAGGCGCTCGGCGGCTACACCGCTGAGGCCGAGGCGGCAACGATCTCGCACAATCTCTCGCTGCCGGACCGGCTGCTCGATCAGCCGCTCAGCACGCTCTCCGGCGGTCAGCGCCGTCGTATCGAGCTCGCCCGCATCCTGTTCTCGGATGCCGACTCGATGATCCTCGACGAGCCGACGAACCACCTCGACGCCGACAGCGTCGTGTGGCTGCGCGAGTTCCTCAAGAACTACAAGGGCGGGCTGATCGTGATCAGCCACGACGTGGAGCTCGTCGGCGAGACGGTGAACCGCGTGTTCTACCTCGACGCCAACCGCCAGGTCATCGACGTCTACAACATGAACTGGAAGAACTACCTGCGTCAGCGCGTGGCGGACGAGGAGCGCCGCAAGAAGGAGCGCGCCGGCGTCGAGAAGAAGGCCACCCAGCTGCAGCTGCAGGCCGCCCGCTTCGGTGCGAAGGCGTCGAAGGCCGCGGCGGCGCACCAGATGGTCGCCCGCGCCGAGAAGATGCTCTCCGGTCTCGACGACGTCCGTCAGGACGAGCGCGTGGCGAAGCTGCGGTTCCCGAAGCCCGCGCCCTGCGGCAAGACCCCGCTCATGGCATCCGGTCTGTCGAAGTCGTACGGCTCCCTCGAGATCTTCACGGACGTCGACCTCGCGATCGACCGCGGGTCGAAGGTCGTGATCCTCGGCTTCAACGGTGCCGGTAAGACCACGCTGCTGCGCATCCTCGCCGGCGTCGACCAGCCCGACACCGGGCAGCTCGAACCCGGTCACGGCCTGAAGATCGGGTACTACGCCCAGGAGCACGAGAACCTCGACGTCTCGCGCTCGGTGCTCGAGAACATGATGTCCGCGGCTCCCGACATCACCGCCACCGAGGCGCGCAAGGTGCTCGGCTCGTTCCTGTTCACCGGAGACGACGTCCTCAAGCCCGCCGGCGTGCTCTCCGGCGGTGAGAAGACCCGGCTCTCCCTGGCGACGCTCGTGGTCTCCAGCGCCAACATGCTGCTGCTCGACGAGCCCACCAACAACCTCGACCCGGCGTCGCGCGAGGAGATCCTCGGAGCCCTCTCGCACTACGAGGGAGCGGTCGTGCTCGTCTCGCACGACGAAGGAGCCGTCGAGGCGCTCAATCCGGAGCGCGTCCTGATCCTGCCGGACGGCGTCGAGGACATCTGGGGCCGCGATTACGCGGACCTGATCACCCTCGCCTGACCGCGCCCGGCTCGGCTGCGTCCGCGAGGGCGTCTTCGTCCTCCGCGTCGCGGTCGCGGCGGCGACGACTCGGCGCCGCCTTCACGGCACCCGCGTCGTCGGGGCCGCCGTCAGCGACGGTCTCCTCCTCGCGGCGGTGCGCCCGCTCCGTGCGGATCACGTAGCCGATGAAGATGAACCCCATCGCGGCGAACAGGATCCACTGGATCGCATACGAAAGATGCGGACCGGGATCCTCCGAGGGCGACTCCAACGCCGAGGGCAGGTTGCTCGGCGCGGGGTCTTCCGACACCAGGACGCCGTACGCGCTGCGCTCGAGGGCCTCACCCGTCTGGTCCGACACGGAGTCGGCGACGAGCGGCAGGTTGATGGTCGGCACCTGCCCCTCGGGAGCGGATCGTCCCGAGGCCGGCACCTGCTCTCCGGGCTTGAGGCGGGCGATCACAGTGACCTCGCCCGAGGGCGGCTCGGGTACCGCCTCAGGGTCGGGGCCGTCCTCGCCCGGCGGAACCCAACCGCGATCGATCAGCAGCACGCGCCCGTCCTCGAGCCGGAACGGCACCAGCACCTCGAACGCGGACGTTCCGCCGTGCGGTCGATTGCGCACGAGCAGCTGGTCGTCGGTGACGTACTCGCCCACGAGCACCACCTGGCGCCATTGGTCCTCGGGGTCCAGCGCGCCGCCGTCGGGGATCAGCTCGGCGAGCGGGACCGCGGGCGCGTCGTAGTTCGCCTCGACCAGGGCGAGCTGGGCCGACCTGTCCTCGTTGCGCGTGAACTGCCACATCGACAGGAACGCGCAGGCGATCGCGAACGTGACCGCCAGCGCGATGTAGATCGCCCACCGGCCGGCGCGAGGCAGGTTCTGCATGCTGACCTCACGGCGGGCGGTCACGGGAGTCCTCCCGGTGTGGCAGGCGTCACGGTCAGCGGTTCGACGACGACGGGGAACTCGCGGGCGGCCAGGAATTCGCGGAGATAGCCCACGTGCTCGTCGCACGCCACCCAGGTCTTCACCCGGTCCGCCGTGTGGATCCGGGGATTGCGCCAGTCGATTCGCCACTTCGCCGGTGCGCGGCAACCGGCTCGCGAGCACGTGGCCGGCGCGGCGACGAGCTCGTCGTCGGCCGGGTTCACGCGGCGCCGTCCCGGCCGGTGTCCTCGCCGGGCGCCTCACCGAGAGCGCGCGACTCGTCGATGCGGATGACCGGGGGCTGCGCGGCGGACGCGGCAGGCGCCCCTGCCGCCGGGAGCGCGCGCTCGGGGTCCTCACGCCTGTTGCGCCGCGCCTCCTGGCCCACGTTGGCGAACACGACGGCGATGTAGGGCAGCACGATCGCAGCAGCGCCGAGCACCCACGTGTACCAGCCGTACGGGGTGATGACGACCATGAGGATGAAGCACGCGATGCGCACCGCCATCATGGCGAGATACCGGGCAGAACGGGCGCCGGCATCGTCCCGCGGCGCCTTGGGAAGCGACGTGGCCGACTGTGCCTTGCTCGAACTGTTCACGGTCCTTCAAGACTACGCCTGGCGCGCGTCGGCTAGCCGGGGTTTGGGGCGGAGCCCGATAAGGCACGACCCCTTCGGGATCCTCGTGAGGAGCTCGAAGGGGCCGCATCCAGCCGATCGATGCCGGTCAGTAGGTGTAACTGTTCGAGGCCGCCGCGATGGCGACGAAGAAGAGGATGAACGCGATCGTCCCGAGGATCCACAGGCCGAGGCCGACCCAGCCGACGATCGTGCCGCCGAGCGCCATTCCGCGGCCCTGTTCGCCGCTCTTCTTGAGCTGGCCCAGCGCCATGTGGCCGGTGATGACGCCGACGATCGACCCGAGGATCGGGATGATGAAGAGGCCCACGAGCGAGGAGACCAGGGAGACGATCGCGAGCACGTTCGTCTTGGCCGGCGCGCCGTAGCCGTAGGCCGGAGCGCCTGCGTACGCCGCGCCGCCGTAGGCCGCGGTGTCGCCGTACGCGGGAGCGGCCCCGTAGCCGGGCGCCGCACCGTACGAGGGCGCTGCACCGTAGGAGGGCGCTGCACCGTAGGCCGGAGTCTCCTGGGCCGGCGGTGCGCCGTAGGCCGGCGGTGCCTGCGGCGCGGCGGCGGCGCCGTAGGCCGGCGGAGCCTCGTACGCGGGAGCGGCGTAGGCCGCCGGCGCTTCGTACGCGGGCGGAGCGTCATACGCGGGAGGTGCCGGCGGCGCGGGCGGCGCCTCGTAGGCGGGCGCGGGCTGCTGCGGTTCGGTGGGCTGCGCGTCGAGACCGGGCTGCGGTTCGGTGGGCTGCGAATCGGCGGCGTCTTCGGGCGTCGGGGGCGTGGGGGAGGTGTCGCTCACGGGGAGGGCCTTTCTCGAGGAGTCGCACCAGCGTCCCAGCGCACGGCGCAGGGTGTCAAACGCCGCGCCGGTAGGCTGGACCGGATCCGCCTCACACTTCCGGGAGCACCACCATGTCCAGCGATCGCGTCGTCCTCGTCACCGGCGGAAACCGCGGCATCGGCCGCGCCATCGCAGAGCGCTTCGTCGCGCAGGGCTACCGGGTGGCGGTGACCGCCCGCTCCGGGGAAGGACCTGAGGGAACGCTGACCGTGCGTGCGGATGTGACGGATGCCGCGGCCGTCGACGCCGCCTTCACCGAGGTGGAGAACACGCTCGGTCCGGTCGAGATCGTCGTGGCGAATGCAGGTGTCACCAAGGACACGCTGCTGCTGCGGATGAGCGAGGACGACTTCGACAGTGTCGTGGCGACGAACCTCGGCGGCGCGTTCCGTGTCGTCAAGCGCGCGTCCAAAGGGATGCTGCGCGCGCGGTGGGGACGCGTCATCCTGATCTCGAGCGTCGTCGGTCTCTACGGCTCGGCCGGCCAGATCAACTACGCCGCCTCCAAGAGCGGTCTGGTCGGCTTCGCCCGCTCGCTGACCCGCGAGCTCGGTGCACGGGGGATCACCGCCAACGTCGTCGCCCCGGGCTTCATCGAGACCGACATGACCGCCGCGCTGCCCGACGAGACGCAGGCCGAGTACAAGAAGAACATCCCCGCGGGCCGCTTCGCCACGGCGGATGAGGTCGCCGGCGTGGTCACGTGGATGGCCTCCGACGACGCCGCCTACATCTCGGGCGCGGTCATCCCGGTCGACGGCGGCCTCGGGATGGGCCACTGACCCACGCAGGTCACCGGATGAGGGCGGGGGCTCAGCGGATCGCGTCCACGAGGGCCTGAGCCAGTTCGTCCGGCTTCGAGATCTGCGGCCAATGGCCCGAGCGCAGATGCACCACCTCGGCATCCGTGATCGCGTCGAACTCCTCGCCCCACGGTCCCCACTGCGCGATCGACTCCCGGAACTCCGCGTCGTCCATCGCGCCCGAGAGGATCGTCACGGGAACGGCGTGCCGGGCGGTCCCGGCGAGCCGGATGCCGTCGGTCGGCACCCGTGCCGGGACCGACTGCGTCCGCGGCGTCCACTCCGCGCGCATGGCCGCGTCGATGTCGGCCACATCGGGCTCGTCGAAGGTCTCCCACCCCGGGAACGGGACGACGCCGTCGACGACCTCGAACTCCGAGATCTCGCGGCCGTCCGGCGGCGGCACCGTGTCGACGAAGATCACCCGTGCCACCCGGCCGGCACGCGCCTCTGCCGCACCCCAGACGACGTTCCCGCCGCCGCTGTGACCCACGAGCACGACCGTCCCGTCCGCGGCGTCGATCTCGGCCACCACGGCGTCCACCCAGTCCTGGATGCCGATGTCGGCGGTTTCGGAAGCCGATCCGCCCACCCCCGGCATCGTGAGCGGCTTCGGCGTGTGCCCGGCGTCACGTAGAGCCGGAATCACCGGATCCCACGAAGAGGCGTCCAACCAGAGACCGGGAACGAGGATGATGTCCATGCTCCGACGCTACCGAGCCCCTGCGACATCCGCACCGGCTCAGGGCAGCAGCGCGATCACTTCCGCGAGATCGACCGGGCCGACCACGACGTCCGCCTGAGCCCGCACCGCCGGCTTCGCGTTGAAGGCCACGCCGAGGCCGGCGACCTCCATCATCCGCAGGTCGTTGGCACCGTCGCCGATCGCGATCGTGCGCGCCAGCGGGACCCCTCGCTCGGCCGCCCATTCGCGCACGGCATCCGCCTTCGCGTCCGCGTCCACGATCGCGCCGTCGACCTCGCCGGTGAGCACGCCGTTGGCGGTCGCCAGCCGGTTCGCACGCCAGACGTCGACGCCCAGCCCCGGCGCGACCGCGTCGAGGATCTCGTGGAAGCCGCCGGAGACGACACCCACCGCTCCGCCACGCTCGTGCACCGCCGCGATGAGAGCCTGCACCCCGGGCGTCGGCTCGATCCGCCCGAGCACGCGCCCGAACGAGTCCACCGGAACGCCGGCGAGCTTGCCCACGCGGGAGCGCAGGCTCGTCGCGAAGTCGACCTCGCCGCGCATCGCGGCCTCGGTGGCCGCCGCCACCTCGGCGCCGCGACCCGCCTCATCCGCGAGGAGCTCGATGACCTCGTTGCGGATCAGCGTGGAGTCGGCGTCGAGCACGACGAGGAAACGGGCGGCGGGGGCGGGCATGCCTCCACGCTAGCGGCGGGGGATGCGGCATCCCCAACCGACGGTCATCGTTCGACGTGGATGCCCTTGCCGACCACCGTGATCCCGCTGTCGGTGACGGTGAATCCGCGTGCGAGGTCGCGTTCGCGGTCGACGCCGATCGTGGCACCGTCGGCGAGGACCACGTTCTTGTCGAGGATGGCGCGGTGGATGCGGGCGCCGGCTCCGACGTGCACGTGATCGAACAGGACCGAGTCGGTGATCGTCGACCCGCCGCCGGCGAGGGTCCAGGGGCCCACCACGCTGCGTTCGAGGTGCGTCCCTGAAAGCACGGAGCCCAGCGACACGATCGAGTCGATCGAGTTGCCGATGCGCCCGACGGAGTCGCGCACGAACTTGGCCGGGGGAGAGTTGACCGCCTGAGAGTGGATCGGCCAGTTCATGTTGTACAGGTTGAAGATCGGCAGCGTCGAGATGAGGTCGCGATGCGCGTCGAAGAACGAGTCGATGGTTCCGACGTCACGCCAGTAGTAGCGGTCGCGGTCGGTCGATCCCGGCACGTCGTTGCGGTTCATGTCGTACACGCCCGCCTCGCCGCGGCCCACGAAATAGGGCACGATGTCGCCGCCCATGTCGTGGTTCGAGGTCGGCAGCTCGCCGTCGGCCTCGACGGCCTCGATGAGCGCGTCGGTGTCGAAGATGTAGTTGCCCATCGAGGCGAGCACCTCGCCGGGCGAGTCGGCCAGCCCCGTCGGGTTCTGCGGCTTCTCGAGGAACTCGCTGATGCGCGTCGGGTCGTCCTTGTCGACGTCGATCACGCCGAACTGGTTCGCCAGGGCGATCGGCTGACGGATGCCTGCCACCGTCGCCCGCGCGCCCGACTCGATGTGATCGGCCAGCATCTGACGGAAGTCCATGCGGTAGACGTGATCGGCGCCGATGACGATCACGATGTCGGGCTGCTCGTCGTTGATGAGGTTGAGACTCTGCAGGATCGCATCGGCGGAACCGGAGAACCATCGCTTGCCCAGTCGCTGCTGCGCCGGCACGGAGGTGACGTACGAGTCGAGGAGCGCGGACATGCGCCAGGTCTGCGAGATGTGCCGGTCGAGGCTGTGGGACTTGTACTGGGTGAGCACCACGACCTGTCGCAGACCCGAATTTATGAGGTTCGAGATGGCGAAGTCGATGAGCCGGTACTGCCCTCCGAACGGCACCGCGGGCTTGGCCCGGTCCGCCGTCAGGGGCATGAGGCGCTTGCCCTCGCCTCCGGCGAGGATGATTCCGAAAACCTTGGGGGCGGCGGGCATGGGACCCACCCTAGGCCCCGAGCTCCGGTGCGGGTAGCGGCTACACGCGGGAAGCGTCATGCACTAGGTTTCGTGCCATGCGCGTCGACATCATCACCAAGGAATACCCGCCCGAGATCTACGGCGGCGCGGGTGTGCACGTCACCGAGCTCGTCGGCGCGCTGCGCGATTCGCTCGACGTACGGGTGCGCGCGTTCGGCGCCGAGCGCGATGAGGCCGGCACGACGTCGTACGCGGTGCCCGCCGAGCTGAGCGAGGCGAATGCCGCAGTGCAGACGCTGGGGACGGACCTGGCCATGGTGACCGATGTCGCGGGCGCCGACGTCGTCCACAGCCACACCTGGTACGCGAACTTCGCCGGGCACCTGGCGTCCCTGCTGCACGGCATCCCGCACATCGTGACGGCACACAGCCTCGAGCCGCTGCGGCCCTGGAAGGCCGAGCAGCTCGGCGGCGGCTACGCCGTGTCGAGCTGGATCGAGCGCACCGCGTACGAGGGCGCCGCGGCCGTGGTGGCCGTCAGCGGCGGCATGCGCGCCGACATCCTGCGCAGCTACCCGGCGCTGGATCCCGACAGGGTCCGCGTGATCTACAACGGCATCGACGTGGACGCGTGGCATCCGGTCGAGGATCCGGACCTGCTCGCGACACTGGGCATCGATCCCTCCCGCCCCTCGGTCGTGTTCGTGGGCCGCATCACGCGGCAGAAGGGCCTCCCGTACTTCCTCCGCGCCGCCGAGCTGCTTCCGCCGGACGTGCAAGTCGTCCTGTGCGCCGGGGCCCCGGACACGCCGCAGATCATGGCGGAGGTCGAGGGCCTGGTCCGCGGGCTGCAGCAGACCCGCGAGGGCGTCGTGTGGATCGACCGGATGCTGTCGCGCCACGAGCTGTGCACGGTGCTGACGGCTGCGACCACCTTCGTCTGCCCGTCCGTGTACGAGCCGCTCGGCATCGTGAACCTCGAGGCGATGGCGTGCGGCGCAGCCGTGGTCGGAACCGCCACGGGCGGCATCCCCGAAGTGGTCGTCGACGGCGTCACCGGCCGGCTGGTCCCCATCGACCAGGTGCAGGACGGCACCGGCACCCCCACCGACCCGGAGCAGTACGTGGCCGACCTGGCGCGGGTGCTCACCGAGGTGGTGTCGGATCCCGAGCAGGCGCGCGCCTATGGCGCAGCGGGCCGCGAGCGGGCGACGACGGAGTTCAGCTGGCAGAGCATCGCCGATCAGACGGCCGCGCTGTACGCGGAGGTCGCCGCTCGCGGCCGATAGGCTTGACCGCATGCCGCAGGTGCTCGAGTTCTCCGACGTCGTCGTCCGCCGAAACTCCCGGAACATCGTCGATCACCTCGACTGGACCGTGAACGACGACGAGCGCTGGGTGATCCTCGGTCCGAACGGGGCGGGCAAGACCACCGTGCTCCAGCTCGCCGACACGCTGATGCACCCGACATCGGGGACCGTCTCGATCCTGGGGGAGCAGCTGGGCCGCACCGATGTGTTCGAGCTTCGTCCGCGCATCGGCTTCGCCTCGTCCGCGATGGCCCGCCGCATGCCGCCGGAGGAGACCGTGCTCAACGTCGTGCTCACGGCCGCGTACTCGGTGCTCGGGCGCTGGCGCGAGGACTACGAAGATCTGGACGAGCGCCGTGCCCTGCGCGTGCTGGCGGAATGGAAGCTCGACCACCTCGCCGACCGCACCTTCGGCACGCTCAGCGACGGCGAGCAGAAGCGCGTGCAGATCGCGCGCGCCGTCATGACCGATCCGGAGCTGCTTTTGCTCGACGAGCCGACCGCGAGCCTCGACCTCGGCGCCCGCGAGGAGCTGCTCACGCTGCTGGGCGGCTACGCGCAGGCGCCGACGACGCCGGCCATGATCATGGTGACCCACCATGTCGAGGAGATCCCGATCGGCTTCACCCACGTGATGCTGCTCGCAGACGGCGGTGTCGTCACGGCAGGTCCCATCGGCGAGGCGCTCACGGCCGAGAGTCTCACCGAGGCGTTCGGAGCGCCCATCCACCTGACGCACGACGCCGGCCGGTACGCGGCTCGCGCCGCCCACTGACCTCCGCCGGTCCTCGATTCCCGCTACGGGCCAGAGGCTGGTAAGATCGACCTTTGGTGCGCTCGCACCGCAGACTTTGACCGCCCTGGCAAAATCCAGGGCACCACTCCTCAAAGGACTTCTCATGCAGACTGACATCCACCCCGACTACCAGGCGGTCGTGTTCCGCGACCTCGGCTCGGGCGAGACCTTCCTCACCCGCTCCACGGTGACCAGCGACAAGACCATCGAGCTCGACGGCGTCGAGTACCCCGTCATCGACGTCGAGATCTCGTCCGCTTCGCACCCGTTCTACACGGGCAAGCAGCGCATCATGGACTCGGCCGGTCGCGTCGAGAAGTTCAACCAGCGCTTCAAGAACTTCGGCTCCAAGTAAGCAGCCGCACCGTGAAGGCCCCGCTCCGGCGGGGCCTTCGCCGTTTCTCCCCGGCGGAGCGGTGGGGGATCAGCGGATCGGCCAGCTGCCGTCGAGGCGGTCGTGCGGCTCGATCCGTCCGATCTGGATGAAGTACTCCGTGAGGCTCTCCGCCTGAGCCCGCGCCCACGCGATCTGGCGGGTGTGCAGCTCGTGCGCGGTCGGGGGGAGCCAGGGTGCGAACCGCTCGGCGAGCGCTTGAGCGACGCGCCCTGCCGCCACGGCGTCTGCGGCCGCCTCGTGCGCGCCGTCCAGCCGGACGGCGTAGTGCTCCGCGACGACCGAGAGCGTGCGCTTGCCGCGCCGCCAGCGGTCGTAGGCCTTGTCGACGACGAGCGGGTCGATCACCGGGAACGGCGCGGCGATCGGGTCGATGCCGTGGCGCAGAGCCTCGTTCTTGAGCAGCGAGAAGTCGTAGGGGGCGTTGTACGCGACGACCGGGATGCCCGCGTCGAGCAGAGCGCGCAGCGCCTGCACCACCTCGGCGACGACGGCCGCGGCATCCCGCCCATGAGCTCGTGCGTGCTCGGTGGAGATGCCGTGGATCGCGGCCGCGCCCTCCGGGATCTCGACGCCCGGGTCGGCCAGCCAGTCGCGGGCGCGGACGACGGCACCGGAGGCGTCCAGCAGTCCGACGTGCGCGGTGACGATGCGGTCGGTCGTGACATCCACGCCGGTCGTCTCGAGGTCGAAGACGCCGACGATCCGCAGCCATTCCGGAGTCTCGAACAGCGAGAGCATCTCGGAGCGGGGCGGGTTCATGTCGCTCACGGTATGCGCGGCCTGCGACATCGGCGTCGAGGCGCTCCGCAGGTCGACCCTCGTAGACTCGGGGCGTGACCGTCCCCAACCCGTATGCGCCTCTGCTCGACGAGATCCCGGTCGCGCGCCTCGAGGTCGACGTGCTCGGCGGGCGCACCGCCTATTGGGTCTACGGACCGGCGGACGCGGCGGTCACCGTGGTCGCCGTGCACGGCTTCCGCGGTGAGCACCACGGCCTCGAGCCGGTCGTTGCACATCTTCCCGGCATCCGCGTCATTTCACCCGACCTGCCCGGCTTCGGCGAGACGCCGCCGCTGCCCGGAGTCCGCCACGACATCAACGCCTATGCGCACTGGCTGCGGGACTTCGTGGCCGCGGTCGCCCCGGGCGCCGTGATCCTCGGCCACTCCTTCGGGTCCATCGTCGTATCGGCCGCCGTCGCCGGCGGGCTCGAAACCCCGCGGGTGGTCCTCGTCAACCCGATCGGCGCTCCCGCGCTGGAAGGGCCGAAGGGGGTGCTCACGCGGCTGGCGGTGTTCTACTACTGGGCGGGCGCGCGTCTGCCCGAAGCCCTCGGTGAGGCCCTGCTGCGCAACGGGCTGATCGTGCGGGTGATGAGCGAGTCGATGGCGAAGACGAAGGATCCGTACCTCCGTCGTTTCATCCACGACCAGCACGACACCTACTTCTCACGGTTCGCCGACCGCGATGTCCTGCACGACGCGTTCGTGGCGTCTGTCTCGAACGACGTCCGCGCGTTCGCCCCCCGCATCGCGCAGCCGACGCTTCTGGTGGCGGCAGTGCGCGACGACATCACGCCGATCGAGGCGGAGCGGCACCTCGCGACCCTCTTCCCGTCAGCCGAGCTCGTCGAGATCGACGACGTGGGACACCTGATCCACTACGAGACGCCCGCCGCGGCAGCCGACGCGATCAGGCGCTTTCTCGTGCCTTCCGCGCCCGGTACGCGATGACGTTCATGCGGTTGCCGCAGTTGCCGGTGTCGCAGTAGCGCTTCGAGCCGTTCTTCGAGTAGTCGATGTAGACGGACTCGCAGTCGTCGGCGGCGCACACGCGGATGCGGTCGTATTCGTCCGCGCGGATGACGTCGACGAACGCCATGGCCGCCTCGACCATCATGCGCGTCGCCAGCGGGGAGTCGTCCGACGTCGCATGGATGTGCCAGTCGTACTCGTCGTGGATCACGAGCCGGGGGAGTGCCCGGCCGTCGGCGAGCATGTCGTTGACGATGGGGACCGCGCCGACGCGGTCGACCGCCCACAGCTCGCGCAGGCGCGCGCGGAGCTCACGGACGGACTCGAGCTCTTCCGCGTCGTGCCGGATCGTGCCCGTGTAGGGGTTGGTCTCCAGGAAGCGAGCCAGGTCGTCGGGCGTCTGCAGGGTGTCGTCGTCGTCGAAGCTGGGAAGCGTGTTCACGAGGTCGACCACCATCATGAGCGTGCGTTTGGTGTCATGAATGAAGACCATGTTGACTCCTGACAGGCGATTCGATACCGTCACCAGTGTAAACGCACTTCACTCCTGACAGCCGGATGCCTCCCATGACCGCTTCGACCGCGTCGATCCCGACGTTCGCCCCGCTCACGGCATCCAGCCGCATGCGCAGCACGGGCCTCGTCATGGCCGTGGCCTCCGCGCTCGCGTTCTCCTCGAGCGGGCCGTTCATCAAGCCGCTGCTCGAGAGCGGCTGGTCGCTTGGCGCGGCGCTGCTCGTGCGCATGGGCGTCGCAGGACTCATCCTCTCTCCTGCGTTCTTCGCCGCGATCCGGCGGCAGCCGTCGTTCCTGAAGCGTCACTGGCGGCTTCTGCTCGGGTTCGCCCTGATGCCGGTGCTCGGGTGCCAGCTCTTCTTCTTCTCGGCGATGCAGCGGATGCCGGTCGCCATCGCGCTCCTCATCCAGTACCTCGCGCCGGTCATGCTCGTGGCGTTCGTGTGGCTGCGAACGCGGCGCAAGCCCTCCGCTCTCGTGCTGTGGGGCTCGGGCGTCGCGGTCGTGGGCCTGGTGCTGGTCGTCGACATCTCCGGAGCGTCGTTCGATCTGATCGGAACGCTCCTGGCCCTCGCCGCCGCGGTCTGCGTCTGCGTCTACTTCGTGATCTCCGAGCGCGCCGGCGACGATCTTCCGCCGCTCGCGCTGGCCGCCGGCGGCCTGCTGGCGGGCGCGGCGATGATGGGCGTGCTGTGCCTGGTCGGCATCATGCCGTTCCACGCGCCCGCCGTCTCGGTGGTGCTCGCCGGCGTCGAGGTGCCGTGGTTCGTGCCGCTCCTGTGGGTGGCCGGCGTGGCGACGACCCTCGGCTACGCGCTCGGCGTGATGGCCGTGCCGCGCGTCGGAGCCCGGGTCGCGTCGTTCGTCGGGCTGTCCGAGGTGCTGTTTGCGCTCGGCTTCGCGTGGATCTTCCTCGCCGAGGTGCCGGCACCCATCCAGTTCGCCGGTGGCGCGCTGATCCTCGCCGGCGTCGTCCTGGTCAAGCTCGACGATCTGCGGAGGGCACCGACGCCTTCGATCCCGGCGCCTGCCGTTCCGCTGCCGTAGCGGCTCAGGAGTCGCGCCGGGCCAGCTCCATGAGCGGCATCACGCGGTGGGGGATGACCTCGCCCATCACGAGCGACGTCTCGGTGCGCTCGACGCCCTCGATCGCGAGGATGCGGGCATCCGTGTCGAACAGGTGCTGGGTATCGCGGCAGGCGACACGGACCAGCAGATCGACCTGACCGGAGAGTCCGTGCGCCTGCACGATCTCGGGCACGCGCGAGAGATCGGCGGTGATTCGCGGCAGCTCTGCCTGCCGCACGATGACGCTGATGAACGCCTCGATCGGGTAGCCCAGCGACGACGATGAGATGGCGCGCTCGTACGACAGGAAGACGCCGGAGCGCTCCAGACGCGCCATGCGGGCCTGAACGGTGTTGCGCGAGAGGCCGAGCCGCTCCGCGAGAGCGACGACCGTGGCGCGAGGGTCTGCCGACAGGGCTGCCAGCAGCTCGAGGTCGACGTGATCGAGGGCGCTCATAGTGCGCAAGGTTAGCACGGCCATTCGGCCTGTTGGTTGTCAACATGCTCAAGCCGATCGCGCATGCTTGAGCGAGGTGCGACACCGACGTACCGTTGAGGTGTCGGCGAAGATGCCGGTAGCCACGACGCCTCTCCTCACGAGGGAGGGTTGCACCGAGGAGTGATGACGATGACGCACACCCTGACCCCCACCGCCGATCTTGCGACAGACACCGATGACGTCGCACGGCTGCTGACCCCTGACGGGCAGCGCGTGGTCGACCCCGAGCTCGAGCAGTGGGTGAAGGACGTCGATGCATCGGCGCTCCGGAGCCTCTATCGCGACATGGTGCTGGTGCGACGCATCGACACCGAGGGAGTCGCACTGCAGCGCCAGGGCCAGCTGGGCCTCTGGGCGCCGTGCCAGGGCCAGGAAGGCGTCCAGGTGGGCACCGCCCGCGCCTTCCGCTCCGACGACTTCGCATTCCC
Source organism: Microbacterium sp. Root166 (assembly GCF_001427145.1). Lineage (GTDB taxonomy): Bacteria > Actinomycetota > Actinomycetes > Actinomycetales > Microbacteriaceae > Microbacterium. Next base: position 519,536 of record NZ_LMGL01000002.1, on the reverse strand, counting down.
GAGCTACCGCGAGATCGGGGTGAACTTCGTGCGCGGCGCCAAGCCCGCCGACTTCGTCCTGGCCTGGCGCGGCGAGGAGCACTCGACGTACAACCCCTACGACATCAACACGGCGACGCCCCAGATCATCATCGGCGCCCAGGCGCTCCACGCGGTGGGCTATGCGATGGGCATCCAGCGCGACGGGACCGACCAGGCGTCCGCCGCGTACTTCGGCGACGGCGCCACCAGCCAGGGCGACGTCAACGAAGCCATGATCTTCGCCTCGTCGTTCCGCGCGCCGGTCGTGTTCGTGTGCACGAACAACCAGTGGGCGATCTCCGAGCCCGTCACGGTCCAGGCGAAGTTCCCGATCGCCGGCCGCGCACCGGGCTTCGGCATCCCGAGTATGCGCGTGGACGGCAACGACGTCCTCGCCTGCCTCGCCGCGATGCGCTGGGCCCTCGACAACGCCCGCAAGGGCAACGGCCCCGCCTTCATTGAGGCCGTCACGTACCGGATGGGGCCGCACACCACCTCGGACGACCCCACCCGCTACCGCGACAAGGACGAGGTCGAGCGCTGGAAGGGCCGAGACCCCATCAACCGCGTCGAGGCGCTGCTGCGCAACGAGGACGCCTTCGACGACGACTTCGCCGCCGCCGTCGCCGCGGACGCCGACGAGCTCGGCGCCGCCGTGCGCGCCGCCGCGCTCGGCGCGACGAGCCGCGAGCCCATCGGGGTGCTCGACCACGTCTACGCAGAGCCCCACTCGGGACTTGAGGAGCAGCGCGCCTGGTTCGGCGCCTACCTCGACGGCTTCGGCACCGACTCCGAGGAGGCGGCACGATGACGCAGCTCACGATGGCCAAGGCCATCAACGAAGGACTCCGCCGCGCGATGGCCGACGACCCCAAGGTCCTCATCATGGGCGAGGACATCGGCAAGCTCGGCGGGGTGTTCCGCATCACAGACGGGCTGCTCGATCAGTTCGGCGGGCAGCGCGTGATCGACACGCCCCTGGCCGAAGCGGGGATCATGGGCACGGCCGTCGGCCTCGCGTTCCGCGGCTACCGCCCGGTCGTCGAGATCCAGTTCGACGGCTTCGTCTACCCGGCCTTCGATCAGATCGTGTGCCAGGTCGCGAAGCTCCACTACCGCACCCGCGGAAACGTGAAGATGCCGATCACGATCCGCATCCCGTGGGCCGGCGGCGTCGGCGCGGCCGAGCACCACTCGGAGTCGCCCGAGGCCTACTTCGTGCACACGTCGGGGCTGCGGGTCATCGCGGTGTCGAACCCACAGGACGCCTACGTCATGCTCCGCCAGGCGATCGCGTCGGACGACCCGGTCGTGTTCTTCGAGCCCAAGCGCCTGTACCACTCCAAGGGCGAGGTCGACCTCGACGTCGATCTCGCCGACGCGCCGCCCATGGGCCTGGCGCGGGTGGCCCGCGAGGGCAGTGACGTCACGCTGCTGACCTACGGCTCGCAGGTGATGACGGCGCTGGATGCCGCGACCGCCGCCGAGGACGACGGTGTGTCCATCGAGGTCATCGACCTGCGTTCGATCTCCCCGGTGGACTACCGCACCGTCACCGCATCCGTCCGCAAGACCGGACGCGTCGTGGTGACGCACGAGGCGGCCCGCGAGGCCGGCGTCGGAGCCGAGCTGATCGCGAGCGTCACCGAGCGCTGCTTCAACTACCTCGAGTCGGCGCCGCAGCGCGTCACGGGGCATGACATCCCGTACCCGCCCGCGAAGCTCGAGAAGCACCACCTGCCCGATCTGGACCGGATCCTCGACGCGGTGGACCGCGTGATGGACCGACCGAACTCGCTCACCGGGGTCGAGCTCTGATGGCCGTCCACGACTTCACGCTCCCCGATCTCGGCGAAGGACTGCCCGAGGCCGAGCTGGTGCAGTGGTCGGTCGCCGTCGGCGACACGGTCACGCTGAACCAGACCATCGCCGAGGTCGAGACGGCCAAGGCCGTCGTCGAGCTGCCGTCGCCGTACGCCGGCACGATCACGGCGCTGCACGCGGCCGCCGGCGACGTCGTCGAGGTCGGATCGGTCCTCATCTCGTTCGACACCGGCGGTGACGACACTCCCGCGCCCGCCCCGGCCGGACGTCCCGCAGAGGCGGCTGCCGAGGAGCCCCTCAAGGCGGAGCCCAACCTCGTCGGCTACGGCGCCGCCCCGCGCGGCAACGCGCGACCGCAGCGTCGCACCCGTGCCGCCGCAGGGCGCCCGATGGCCAGCGACACGGCGGTGCTCGAAGCCGCGCCGCACGACGCGATCCACCATGTCGAGATGGATCGCCCTCTCGAACGGCCCCGGTCCACGCCCCCGGTGCGGCTGTTCGCCAGGCAGCACGGCGTCGACCTGGCGCTGGTCGACGGAACCGGTGCGGGCGGGCTGATCACGCGGTCCGACGTCGAGGCGTACGTCGAACGAGTCGGGGCGCCGATGACCGCGCAGCCCGTCGCTCCCGAGCGCGAGACGGTCCCGACCCATGTGCCGGCCGTCACGGGGGAGCGGACCACGCGCACTCCCATCCGTGGCGTCCGCAAGCACACCGCCGAGGCGATGGTCCGCAGCGCCTTCACCGCGCCGCATGTGACCACGTTCGTCACCGTCGACGTCACGGCCACGACCGAGCTCATCGCGTCGCTCAAGGTGGATCGATCGCTGCAGGACCACAAGATCGGCGTCATGGCGGTCGCTGCGAAGGCCGTCTGCCTGGCCCTTGCCCGCCACCCCGGGCTCAACTCGAAGTGGGACGAGGCGGCCGGCGAGATCGTCGAGCACCACTACGTCAACCTCGGCATCGCCGCGGCGACCGGACGCGGCCTGGTCGTCCCGAACATCCGCGACGCCCAGGACCTCACGCTGGTCGAGCTCGCGGACGCGATCCGGTCCCTCGCCGAGACCGCGCGCGCCGGCAAGACGTCGCCCGCCGAGATGATGGGCGGCACGTTCTCGATCACGAACGTCGGGGTCTTCGGGGTCGATGCGGGCACGCCGATCCTCAACCCGGGGGAGGCCGGCATCCTGGCCCTCGGCGCCGTGCGCCGGCAGCCGTGGGAGCACCGCGGCGAGATCGCGCTGCGCGACGTCATGACGCTCGCGCTGTCGTTCGATCACCGGCTCGTCGACGGCGAGCAGGGGTCGCGCTTCCTGGTCGAGGTGGCCGATGTGCTGCGTGAGCCGGGACGGGCGATGCTGCTGCGCTGAGTCCGCGCACACGTCGACGAGAGGGGGCGGATCCGGGATCCGCCCCCTCTCGTCGTTCGCTGTCCTCAGGCGGTCAGAGCGGCGAACGCCATCGACCCGAGGATGCCGCGCACCTGGCCGTCGGCGGGACGCTCGCGCAGCGCCCGCACGCTGTACGGCGTGGAGTTGATCAGTCCGAAGCAGGAGTGCGCGCGCACGCGCAGGTCGTCCGGCGTCCGGTCGGGGTGGAGCTCCGCGAGGATCGCGATCCACACCTCCACGTACTCGCGCTGGAGGCGACGGACGCCGTGCCGGTCCTCGTCGCTGAGGCTGGCGAGGTCGCGGTCCTGCACGCGGATGACGTCGGACTCCTCGAGGGCGAAGTCGACGTGGAAGTCGATGAGCGAACGAAGCCGGTCGGCGGGCGTACCGCCCTGCTCGACCACGCGGCGACCCCCGGCCAGCAGGCGCTCGCTCACTCCGACGAGGATCGCGCCGAGGAGAGCCTGCTTGTTGGCGAAGTGGCGGTACAGCGCAGGTCCGCTGATCCCGACCGCACCGCCCAGGTCTTCCAGGCTCACGCCGCTGAATCCACGTTCCGCGAACAGTCGTGCCGCTTCCTGGAGGATCGCCGCCTGGCGATCGGCTTTGGCACGATCGCGCTCGGTGACACCGCTTGTCATCTCAGTTAATCCTCGCTAACCTGGACTCCAGTTAGTGAACACTAACCAATCGCGGCGTGTCTGGACAACAGACGTGATCCGATCGTGACGTCAATGGAGATGCACCTGGTGGAAACGACATGAGCGCGCTGACGACCGCCGTCGTCCATGACGAGTCCTTCACCCGCACCGCCGCCGCGCAGGCCGAGCTGGCCGCCGCGCTGCGCGACCGGCTCSCCGCCGTCGCGCAGGGCGGCCCCGAGGCGTCGCGCGCCCGGCACGTCGCCCGCGGCAAGCTCCTTCCTCGTGAGCGCGTCGAGCGGCTGCTCGACGAAGGCAGCCCGTTCATCGAAGTCGCGCCGCTGGCGGCAGAGGGTCTCTACGGCGGGGATGCCCCGGCCGCAGGCGTGATCGCGGGCATCGGGCTCGTCCACGGGCGCCAGGTGATGGTGGTCTGCAACGACGCCACCGTCAAAGGCGGCACCTACTATCCACTCACCGTGAAGAAGCACCTGCGCGCGCAGGAGATCGCGTTCGAGAACCGGCTGCCCTGCGTCTACCTCGTGGACTCCGGCGGCGCGTTCCTGCCCATGCAGGACGAGGTGTTCCCGGATCGCGACCATTTCGGCCGCATCTTCTTCAACCAGGCGCGGCTGTCGGCGGCGGGCATTCCGCAGATCGCCGCCGTCCTCGGCTCGTGCACCGCCGGCGGTGCCTACGTGCCGGCGATGAGTGACGAGACGGTCATCGTGCGCAACCAGGGCACGATCTTCCTGGGCGGCCCGCCCCTCGTGAAAGCCGCCATCGGCGAGGTGGTGACCGCCGAGGAGCTCGGCGGGGGAGAGCTCCACGCCAAGCGATCCGGCGTCGTGGACCACCTCGCCGAGGACGACGAGCACGCGCTCGAGATCGTGCGCGACATCGTCGCCACGCTGCCGCTGCCCGCAGAGCCCGCGTGGGACGTGCGGCCCGGCATCGCGCCCGCGGTCGACCCTGCCGATCTGTACGGTGTCGTGCCGGTCGACGTGAATCAGCCCTACGACGTGCGCGAGGTGATCGCGCGGCTCGTCGACGGCAGCGAGTTCCACGAGTTCAAGCGCGAGTACGGCGAGACCCTCGTCACGGGGTTCGCGCACATCCACGGCCACCCGGTGGGCATCGTCGCCAACAACGGCGTGCTCTTCAGCGAGTCGGCCCAGAAGGGTGCGCACTTCATCGAGCTGTGCGACCAGCGCGGAACGCCGCTGCTGTTCCTGCAGAACATCTCCGGCTTCATGGTGGGCCGGGATGCCGAGGCCGGCGGGATCGCGAAGGACGGCGCCAAGATGGTCACGGCCGTCGCGACGACGCGCGTGCCCAAGCTCACCGTCGTCATCGGCGGATCCTTCGGAGCCGGCAACTACTCCATGTGCGGGCGGGCGTACTCGCCGCGCTTCCTGTGGACGTGGCCCGCCAGCCGCATCTCGGTCATGGGCGGTCCGCAGGCGGCTTCGGTGCTGTCGACGGTCAAGCGCGACCAGCTCGAGGCGCGCGGCGAAGAGTGGCCGGCACAGGCGCAGACCGACTTCGAGGCCCCGATCCGCGCGCAGTACGAGGAGCAGGGGAGCCCCTACTACGCCACCGCCCGGCTCTGGGACGACGGCGTCGTCGACCCGATGGACACTCGCGATCTGCTGGGCCTCGCACTCGACGTCGTCTCGCGCACCCCTCTGCCCGAACCGCGCTTCGGCGTCTTCCGGATGTGACCCTGTGACCGATATCGCTCCCTTCTCCACCGTGCTCGTCGCCAATCGCGGCGAGATCGCCCGCCGTGTCATCCGCACGCTCCGGCGGCTCGGCATCCGCTCCGTCGCGGTGTACAGCGATGCCGACGCCGATGCACCACACGTCCGCGAAGCAGACGTCGCCGTGCGGATCGGGCCGGCCGCGGCATCCGCTTCGTACCTCTCCATCGATGCCGTGATCGCGGCTGCTCGCGAAACCGGCGCCGAGGCGATCCACCCGGGGTACGGCTTCCTCTCCGAGAACGTCGCCTTCGCCCGGGCCTGCGCCGAGGCGGGCGTCGTCTTCATCGGCCCCGGGGAGCGCGCGCTCGAGGTCATGGGCGACAAGATCCGCTCCAAGGAGCAGGTGATCGCGCACGGCGTCCCCACGGTGCCGGGCTTCAGCGCCGCCGGCATGACGGATGCCGAGATCGCGGCCGCCGCCGCGTCGACCGGCTACCCGCTCCTCGTGAAGCCCTCGGCCGGTGGCGGTGGCAAGGGCATGCAGGTCGTGCGGTCCGAATCCGAGCTGCCCGAGGCGCTGGCGACCGCTCGCCGCGTGGCGGCAGCCGCGTTCGGGGACGACACCCTGCTGCTCGAACGGCTGATCGAGCGCCCGCGTCACATCGAGGTGCAGGTGCTCGCCGACGCGCACGGCGCGGTGATCCACCTGGGAGAGCGCGAGTGCACCCTGCAGCGGCGTCACCAGAAGGTCATCGAGGAGGCGCCGTCGCCGGTGGTGGATGCCGCGACCCGAGCCCGGCTCGGCGCTGCCGCGTGCGCAGCGGCAGCAAGCGTCGAGTACCGCGGCGCGGGAACCGTCGAGTTCCTCGTCGCGGGCGACCGGCCGGACGAGTTCTTCTTCATCGAGATGAACACGCGCCTGCAGGTCGAGCATCCCGTGACCGAGCTCGTCACGGGTGTCGACCTGGTCGAGCAGCAGTTGCTCGTCGCCGCCGGGCGGCCGCTCGACCTCGCCCAGGGCGATGTCCGCCTCGACGGTCATGCGATCGAGGCGCGGGTCTACGCCGAGAGCCCCGAGCGCGGCTTCCTGCCCGCGACCGGCACCGTCGCCGTGTGGCGCGAAGCGCGGGGAGTCCGGACGGACGCCGCGGTCGAATCAGGCAGCGTCGTCTCGGCCGACTACGACCCGATGATCGCCAAGGTCATCGCGCACGGCGCCGACCGGATCGAGGCACTCGAACGGCTGGATGCCGCCCTCGCCGAGACCGTGCTGCTCGGCCTCGACACCAACATCGGGTTCCTCCGCGAGCTGCTGGCCGATCCCGGCGTGCGCGAGGGAGCGATGGACACGGGCCTCATCGACCGGATACCGCCGTTCGAGGCGCGCGAGCCCTCACCTGCTGCGCTGCGCGTGGCCGCGATGACGGCGGACATCATCGAACGGGCCGCCGATGACAGCGACCGTCGCGCAGGGGCCCTGTGGCGCCGCGCATCGGGCTGGCGTGCCGGAAGCGCGGCCACGGTCCGCTCCGTCGCCGTCGAGACGTCGACCGGTGACGTGCGCCAGGTCGTGTTGCCGGATGGGGTCGGTCTGCCGGTCGTGCCGGTGGGCAGGCAGGGCTGGCGGGCCGCCGGCTCGGCGACCGACATCCCTTCGGGAACAGTCGGTGCGCAGGACGACGACGGCTGGACCTGGGTCCATGCCGACGGCGCGACCCACCGTGTGCGCCCCCTCACCCGCCGGCAGGCGATGGAGAAGCGCCTGGCCGAGCGCGACCGCGATGCCGCCGCGACCGACCCCGAGCTGCGCGCACCGATGCCCGGCGCCGTCGTCGCGGTCCACGTGAGCGACGGCGCGACCGTCGCCGCCGGTGAGCGCATCGTCACCATCGAGGCAATGAAGATGGAGCACCCCGTCCTCGCCCCGCACGGCGGTGTCGTGCGACTGGACGTCGCCACCGGCGAGCAGGTGCGCCGCGACCAGGTTCTCGCTCACGTCTCCGCTTCCGCCGAACCCGCCCACGAGGCATCCGATTCCCGCTCCTGACCACCCCGAGGAGATCCCATGGACCACTTCAATCTGACCGACGACGAGCGCGAGCTCGCCCGCATGGTGCGCGACTTCGCCGACGAGGTCGTCGCACCGCAGGCCTATGAGGCCGACCGCACCAAGACCCTGCCGATGGACGTCGTCGCCCAGATGGGCGACCTCGGACTGTTCGGCCTGCCGTTCCCCGAGGAGTACGGCGGTCAGGGCGGCGACTACTTCGCACTGTGCCTGGCGATCGAGGCGCTCGGCCGCGTGGACCAGTCCATCGCGATCACGCTGGAGGCAGGCGTCAGCCTCGGCGCCATGCCGGTGTTCCGCTTCGGCACGAAGGCGCAGAAGCAGGAGCTCCTGCCCGATCTGCTCGCCGGAAAGGGCCTCGCCGGCTTCGGCCTCACCGAGCCCGAGGCGGGCTCCGACGCCGGCGCCACCCGCACGACCGCGAAGCTGGACGGCGACGAGTGGGTCATCAACGGCTCGAAGCAGTTCATCACCAACTCCGGCACCGACATCACCCGGTTCGTGACCGTCACCGCCGTGACGGGGGAAAGCGACGGTCGCAAGGAGATCTCGACCATCATGGTGCCGACCGGCACCCCCGGCTTCACCGTCGAGCCCGGGTACGACAAGGTCGGCTGGCACGCCTCCGACACGCACCCGCTCACGTTCCAGGACGTGCGGGTACCGGAGGCGAACCTGATCGGCGAGCGCGGCCGCGGCTTCGCGAACTTCCTGCACATCCTCGACGAGGGGCGCATCGCGATCGCCGCACTGTCGACGGGTGCGGCGGAGGGCTGCCTCGAAGCCGCCGTGGACTATGCCAAGAAGCGCACCGTGTTCGGCGACGCCCTCTCGACGCGCCAGGGGATCCAGTTCCTGCTCGCGCGCATGCAGCTGCGGGTCCACAACGCCCGGCTGGCGTGGCACCACGCCGCGCGCCTGCGCGACGCCGGCAAGCCGTTCAAGGCCGAGGCCGCGATCGCCAAGCTCACCGCGAGCGACGCCGCCATGGACAACGCCCGCGACGCCACGCAGGTGTTCGGCGGCAACGGCTTCATGAACGAGTATCCGGTCGCTCGCCATTACCGCGACTCCAAGATCCTCGAGATCGGCGAGGGCACGAACGAGGTGCAGCTGCTCGTCATCGCGCGGGCGCTCGGAGTAGCGTGACTCAGGTGAGCGACAGCGGCCAGGGCAAGGAGATCGTTCAGCGGGGGCTGTACTTCGACGAGCTCGAAGTCGGGGCGCGCTACGCGCACCGGCCCGGCCGCACCGCGACCGAGGCCGACAACGTGCTGTTCTCGTCGCTCACCATGAACACGCAGGCGCTGCATCTGGATGCCGCGTACTCCGAGTCGCAGCCTTTCGGCCAGCGGCTGATGAACTCGATGTGGACGCTGTCGACCATGGTCGGCGCATCCGTCTCGCAGATCACCCAGGGCACGCTCGTCGCCCAGCTCGGCCTGAGCGACATCGCCTTTCCCGCACCGCTCTTCCACGGCGACACGCTGTACACCGAGACCGAGGTGGTCGACAAGCGGCTGTCGTCCTCGCGACCGGGGCAGGGCATCGTGACGCTGCGCCACACCGGCCGCAATCAGGCCGGCGACGTCGTCGCGACGGCGACGCGCGTCGCGCTCATGTGGTGCGCACCCGTCGATGGGCGAGAGTCATGATGTCGCTGGGTCCCGCGATCCTGTTCTGCCCCGCGGATCGCCCGGAGCGGTACGCGAAGGCGCTGGAGCGCTCCGACGCGGTCATCCTCGATCTCGAGGACGCCGTGGCGCCGGACGCCAAGGCCGCGGCGCGCGGCGCCGTCATCGAGTCCGAGCTAGACCCCGACCGCGTCATCGTGCGCGTGAACCCGCCCGGCACCGATGACTTCGTGTCGGATCTCGCCACGCTGTCGCAGACCGACTACCGGCGGATCATGGTCGCCAAGTGCGAGTCGCCCAAGCGTCTCCAGAGGATCGACCAGCGGTTCGAGGTCATCGCCCTGTGCGAGACCGCCAAGGGAGTCGCCCAGGTCGAGCGGATCGCCGCGCTGGGCAACGTCAGCGCGCTGATGTGGGGCGCGGAGGACCTGGTCGCCAGCATCGGGGGCACCTCCAGCCGCAAGCCCAACGGCCGCTACCGCGACATCGCCCGCTACGCCCGGTCACGGGTGCTCCTGGCGGCCGCGGCGCGGGGCAAGGCGGCGATCGACGCCGTGCACCTGGACATCTCCGACACCAAGCGCCTGGCCATCGAGGCGGCGGATGCCGCGGCATCCGGCTTCGTGGCGACCGCGTGCATCCATCCGAGCCAGGTCGCGATCATCCGCGATGCCTACCGCCCCGACGACAAGGCCGTCGCATGGGCCGACGCCGTGCTGACCGCGGCCGAGGGCGAGCGCGGGGTCTTCACGTACGAGGGGCGCATGGTGGACGAGCCGGTGCTGCGGCACGCGCGCGCGGTCCTGCGGCGAGCCGCTCGATGAGCGAGGTCTCGCCGCTGACCCCGCGGATCGGCAAGGTCGCGTCGCGCGAGCTCGCCCTCAACGGGATCACCGGGTACGAGGATCTGCTCGAGCGGACCCCGGACCAGCTGCTGGCCATCCACGGCGTCGGCCCGAAGGCGGTTCGGATCCTCGCCGAAGAGCTCGCTGCCCGCGGTCAGTCGTTCGCCGCGACGCGCTGAGCCGCGATCTCGCGCGCGACCCGGCCGATCAGCTCGTACGGCACCTCGCGGTCATGCGGGAAGACCACGGAGTCCTTCTCGGCACGGAACGGCGCGACCTCGGCCTCGAGCTTCTCCGGCAGGGCCGGCACGGGGTAGAGGCCGATGTGCTTCTTCCAGCCGGCGTAGTGCAGCGCGTAGCGGCCGCCGAGCATGACGGCCGCGATGCCGTAGCGCATCTTCTCTTCGGGCTGCTCGCCCGATTCGGAGGCGACCGCCTCGACGATCTCGGTGCGGACCCTGCTCAAGCGCTCGGAGACGTCGGAGGGAAAGCCTGCGATGTACTCGTCGATGGTCGCGGCTGCCGGCATGGAGCCGAGCCTAGACCGCGGCCCCCGCGTAGGCCAGGAGGCGCAGGCGCTCCCGCTCGTACAGCAGATCGTGGGCAGAGCCGTTGGCGAGGCGTTCGCCGTCCGCGGGGAGCTCGCCACCGGACGCGTGGCGCAGCAGCTCGCGGATGACACCGCCGTGGGCGACCACGACCAGTGAGGCGGCACCCGGGGCCGTGGCACGACGATGGTCCCGCACCGCGAGGGCCAGGGCGCTCAGGACTCGCTCCCGGAGCACCGGAAGCGGCTCGGCGCCGGGGACGTCCGCGGCACCCCAGCCACCCCATCGCCGGAAGAACTCCGCCCCCTCGATGCCCTCCGCCTCGCCGTACGAGCGCTCGCGCAGGCCGGCGTAGATCCGCGGCGCACCGACACCGAGCTCTGCGGCGATGATCTCCGCGGTCTCGCGTGCGCGCGACAGGTCGCTCGAGACGACGGTCACGGGAACGGCAGCGTCACGCGCGTCGCGCAGAGCGATCCCCGCGGCGCGGGCCTGTTCGCGGCCGGTGTCGTTGAGGGGGATGTCGGTCGAGCCCTGGATGCGCCCGGCGCGGTTCCAGTCGGTCTCGCCGTGGCGGATGAGGGTCAGCGCGGTCACCCGGAGAGCCTACGGCCACGCGCCTGTCAGCGCGCTGAGGGGAGGGCGTCGGCGAGGGCACGCAGCACTTCGCTCGTGCCGCCCTCGACCTTCACGGTCGCCCGCGCATCGGCCCGCGTGAGCCCGCGATTGACGATCACGACGGGGAGCCGCCGCCGCCGAGCGCGCTCCAGGAGACGGATGCCGGAGTTCACGACGAGCGAGGAGCCGGCGATGACCAGGCCCTCGCTGGTGTGGACCAGCTGCTCGGCCTCGCGGAACTTCTCGGCGGGGATGTACTCGCCGAAGAAGACCACGTCGGGCTTCAGCATCCCGCCGCAGACGGTGCAGACCGGCACCACGAAGTCCTCGCTCGTCTCGGGGAGGACGTCGCCGTCCGGTCCGAGTGCGACGTTCTCGGGCACCAGGATCCACGGGTTGTCCGCCTCGACGCGCTGGGCGAGGTCCCGTCGGTCGAACACCTGGCCGCAGTGGGTGCAGAACACGCGGCGCATCGTGCCGTGGAGCTCGACGACCCGACGGCTGCCCGCGCGCAGGTGGAGCCCGTCGACGTTCTGCGTGATGACGCCCGTCGCGATGCCGCTCTGCTCGAGGTCGGCGAGGGCGAGGTGTCCGCCGTTCGGCTCGGACGCGGCGAACGCCCGCCAGCCGAGGTGACTGCCGACCCAGTACCGCCGCCTGGCGGCCTCACTGGAGAGGAACTGCTCGACGGTCATCGGCGTGCGCACGGGTGCGCCCTTGCCGCGGTAGTCGGGGATGCCGGAATCGGTCGATACGCCCGCACCCGTGAGCACCGCGATCCGCCGTCCGGCCAGCGCCTCGACCGCGCGCGAGACGGCGTCGGTCGCAGCAGCGTCGTGCTCGGTCACGGTAGTCACGGAATCACCCCTTCGGGTCAGAGTGTAGGCGTCGTGGTTTACCGGGATGTTACGACGCGTGCGAGAGTGGACGGGTGGGGATGGAACGGGTCACGGCGCCGGACGACGAACGACTCGCCGACTATCGCGATCTGACCGACGTCGCGCTGCGCCGGGTGCTCGAGCCCGAGGGCGGCCTCTACATCGCCGAGTCCTCGAAGGTGATCGGCCGGGCGATCGCCGCAGGCCACACGCCGCGCTCGGTCCTGGTGCAGGAGAAGTGGCTGCCCGACCTCGAACCTGTTCTCACGGCGCACCCCGAAACGCCGGTCTACGTGGTGGATGCCGCGATCGCCGAGCAGCTGACGGGCTACGCCGTGCATCGCGGGGCCCTCGCCGCGATGCACCGGCCGACGCCGGCGCCGGTGGCGGACGTGATCGCCGGCGCCCGGCTGGTCGTGGTGCTCGAGGACCTCGTCGACCACACCAACGTCGGGGCGATCTTCCGCGCGGCCGCAGGGCTGGGCGCGGACGCGGTCCTCGTGAGCGCGCGATGCGCCGACCCGCTGTACCGCCGAAGCGTGCGCGTCAGCATGGGCACCGTGTTCCAGGTGCCGTGGACGCGTCTGCCGAAGTGGCCCGAGGCACGCGGCATCCTTCACGAAGCGGGGTTCCACCTCGCCGCCCTGGCCCTGGCGGACGACGCCGTCGCGCTCGACGACTTCCGCGCGTCCGTGCCGGGACCGGTTGCCCTGATGCTCGGCGCGGAGGGCGACGGGCTCAGCCGAGCCGCGCTCGCGGCCGCCGACACGGTCGTCACCATCCCGATGGCCGGCGGCGTGGACTCGCTGAACGTGGCCGCCGCCTCGGCGGTGGCGCTGTGGGAGCTGCGTCCCGGCCGCAGCGCCTGACACGCTCCGGCAGGAGTCAGTCGTCGGCATCCGCCTCATCGGCACTCGGCACGATGGTCGTGATCGGCGTCGGGTCGGGCCGTTTGGCGGTCACGAAGTCGCCGGACGACTGGTGCCGCAGCCGCCGGAGCACCCACGGCACGAGGAACTCGCGCGCCCACACCAGGTCGACGGCTCGAGCCTCGCGCCACGTGCGGTTGGGGAACGGGTCGGGCTGCATCGGCTGCAGGTCATTGGGGACGTTCAGAGCGCGCAGCACCATCCGCGCGACCTCGTGGTGTCCGAGCCGGTTGTAGTGCAGGCGATCATCGTCGAAGAAGCGCATGTCCTGCACCTCTTTGAGAGCCCATTGGTCGGCCACGATGCAGTCGTGCCGGTCGGCGATCGCACGGATGTTCTCGTTGTAGATCGCGACCTTGCCGCGGATGCCGCGGAACACCGGCGTGAAGTTCGTGTCGATCCCCGTGAAGACCACGACCGTCGCGCCCTCGCTGCCCAGGCGGACCACGGCGTCCTCGAACAGCTGCGCCGCCGCGTCCGGGTCGCTGCCGGGCCGGATCACGTCGTTGCCGCCCGCCGAGAACGTGACGAGGTCGGGCTTGAGCGCGAGGGCCGGTTCGACCTGTTCGGCCACTATCTGACCGATCAGCCTGCCGCGGATCGCGAGGTTGGCATACGCGAAGTCGTCGACCTGTGCGGCGAGCACCTCGGCGACCCGGTCCGCCCAGCCGCGGTGCGATCCGGGCGACGTCGGGTCGGGATCGCCGATGCCCTCGGTGAACGAATCGCCGACGGCGACGAAGCGGCGCCAGGGATGCGGCTGCGGATTCGGAATGAAGGGAGTGCGGTGATCGTCGCTCATGTGCTTCCTCGGTTCGTGGCCGATGCCAGGCTATCGCGGGCGTCGGACCCCGCCCGTCCGTGCCGGCGGCAAGGGTGTCGCCCGGGTCGTTTAGTGTGGTGTCTCGTTGTGCGCGGCAGTGGGGGAGGTGCGAATGGACGACGAGGCCGTCCTCGAGGCCACCCGCGATGAGCCGCACTTCGGCAGCTTCGCGGCCGAGCATCTCTCACCGACCTACCCGCAGCGCGCCCCGTGGGGCACCGCGCAGCGCCTTCGCGCCTGGCAGGCCGAGGCGCTGGACCTCTACTTCGACCTCGACGGTCCGGACGGACCCGGCGGCGGTCCGCGCGACTTCCTCGCCGCGGCGACACCGGGCGCCGGCAAGACGACGTTCGCGCTGCGACTGGCGAGCGAGCTCCTGCGGCGCCGGATCATCGATCGCATCGTCGTGGTCGCCCCGACCGAGCACCTCAAGACGCAGTGGGCGGATGCCGCGGCCCGCGTCTCCATCCGGCTCGATCCCGCCTTCAGCAACCGTCACTCCGTGCCCGCGCGGCACTACCACGGAGTGGCCGTCACCTATGCGCAGGTCGCAGTCAAGGCATCCGTCCATCAGCGCCTGATCATGGACGCCCGCACCCTCGTGATCCTCGACGAGGTGCACCACGGCGGCGACGCGCTCAGCTGGGGCGACGCGCTGCGCGAGGCCTACAGCCGCGCCACCCGGCGGCTGCTGCTGTCGGGAACGCCGTTCCGCAGCGACACCGCGCCGATCCCGTTCGTCGAGTACCACCCCGACCAGAAGGGCATCCGGCTCTCGCGGACCGACTACGCCTACGGCTACCGTCGCGCCCTCGAGGACGGGGTCGTGCGCCCGGTCATCTTCATGGTCTATGCGGGCCAGATGCGCTGGCGCACCAAGACCGGCGACGAGATGGAGGCGCAGCTCGGGCAGGACAACACCAAGGACATCACCTCGCAGGCGTGGCGCACGGCACTCGCCCCCGAGGGCGAGTGGATTCCCGCCGTCCTGCGGTCCGCCGACCGTCGCCTGAGCGAAGTGCGCGAGCAGGTGCCGGATGCCGGTGGCCTGGTGATCGCGACGGATCAGACGGCCGCACGCGCGTATGCCGAGATCCTGCGCGAGATCACCGGCGAGTCGCCCACCGTGGTGCTGTCGGACGAGGCCGAGGCGTCCTCCCGCATCGAGACGTTCTCGAAGAGCGACAGCCGGTGGATGGTCGCCGTCCGGATGGTGTCGGAAGGCGTCGACGTGCCCCGCCTCGCCGTCGGCGTCTATGCGACGTCCGCCTCGACGCCGTTGTTCTTCGCGCAGGCGATCGGCCGCTTCGTGCGCGCGCGGCGCCGAGGCGAGACCGCCAGCGTGTTCCTCCCGAACGTCCCGCAGCTCCTCGCACTCGCGAACGAGATGGAGCGCCAGCGCGATCACGCGCTCGACCGCGAGAGCGACGGCGACGACTGGAACGCCGAAGAAGACATGATGGACGCGGCGGAGCGCGAGGACAAGGCCTCCGACGCGCTGACCGAGGAGTTCGAGTACCAGGCGCTGGGCTCGCTGGCCCACTTCGACCGCGTGCTCTTCGACGGCAAGGAGTTCGGCCAGCTCGCGGTGCCCGGAACGCCCGAGGAGGAGGAGTTCCTCGGGCTCCCCGGCCTTCTCGAGCCCGAGCACGTCCACGAGCTCCTCATGCAGCGCCAGCAGCGCCAGGGGCGCCATCGCCGGACGCGCGAGGCCCGCGAGGCCCAGAATCCGCCGGGCGAGGGTGCTGAGCCGGCACTGCCGCAGGCGCTCCACCGCTCGCTCAAGGAGCAGCGCCAGCTGCTCAACAGCCTGGTCGGCCTGTACGCCCGGCAGTCGGGCGAGCCCCACGGTGCCGTCCATGCCGAGCTGCGCCGCATCTGCGGCGGGCCCGCGGTCTCGCACGCGACGGTCGCGCAGCTGCAGGCCCGCATCGACGTGCTCCGCAAGCGCGTGCACTCCTGACGGACCTGCGGCCTACACTTCCGGGATGCCCGCCGAGTACTCCTTCGTCTCCCGCTGGGAGGTGCCGGTCGGCGCGGATCGGGCCTGGGACGAGCTGACGCGGATGCTGACGGCGCCCGAGACGGACGCGAACACGTCGTGGTGGCCGGCGGTCACGCGCACCCGCCCCGCGCGGCGACTCGTCGCGGGGGAGGAGCTCGGACTGCTTGTGCGCAGTCCGCTGGGCTACCGGCTGCGGGTCCGGCTCGTTCTCGGCGAGGTGGACCCGCCGCGACGCCTGACCGTGAGGAGCGACGGGGACCTGACGGGCCGCGGGACGCTGCGGATCGAGCCGCGCGGGGACGCGGCATCCACGATCGTCATCGGCTGGCACGTCGTCACCCGACGTGCGTGGATGAACCGCACCGCGTGGCTGCTGCGCCCGGTCTTCCGGCGCGCGCACGCACACGTCATGCGGGCCGGGGAGCGCGGGCTGCGGCGCCGCCTCGACGCCACGGCTGCCTGATTCATCTGTGCGAGATCGACCCGCCGCGCCGCGCCGAAGGTCGATGTCGCACAGACGAACGCCCGAGGATGCGGTTCGGAGCCCCGAAATGCTGGCAATCCGCGGATTCGCGCCGGACCGCCCCGAAGGCGTGGGTACCGTGGGATGACCCCCTGACCCCCGCCCTGGAGGCTTCTGTGACCGCGCCCGCACCGACTGGCGATCAGCGCCGCTGGGCCCGCTATCTCGTGAACGAGCGCGCCGAGGCGCGCGTGTACCGCGAGCTCGCCGCCCGGCGCACGGGCGAGGAGCGCGAGATCCTCCTGGCCCTCGCCGATGCGGAGGGACGTCACGAGGCGCACTGGCTCGAGCTGCTCGGCGGCGAACCGGCACGTCTGCCGCGCCCCGACGTCCGCACGCGCCTCCTCGGCTCCATGGCCAAGCGCTTCGGCTCAATTTTCGTGCTCGCACTCGCGCAGAACGCCGAAGCCCGGTCGCCCTACGACGACGAGCCTTTCGCGACGCCGGCCATGGCCGCCGACGAGAAGATCCACCACGAGGTCGTGCGCGGCCTCGCGGCCCGCGGCCGCCGGCGGCTGTCGGGCACCTTCCGCGCCGCCGTCTTCGGCGCCAACGACGGCCTGGTCTCGAACCTTGCGCTCGTGATGGGCGTGGGTGCGACCGGAGTCTCGTCCCAGTTCGTGCTGTTCAGCGGTCTCGCCGGGCTCCTCGCCGGCGCGCTCTCCATGGGCGCGGGGGAGTTCGTCTCGGTGCGCTCCCAGCGCGAGCTGCTCGCCGCCACCGAGCCGAGCGACTTCGCGGACCATGTGCTGCCCGACCTGGATGTCGACGCCAACGAACTCGCGCTCGTCTATCGCACGCGCGGGATGCCGGAGGCCGAGGCCCTGGCGAGAGCCCGTCGGGTCGTCGCGGTGGCGCAGGCGGCCGACCGGACCGAGCCCTACCGGCTGCCCGCCGAGGCGCAGGATGAGCACGAGGTCGTCGGCGGGGCTTGGGGCGCCGCCGTGTCGAGCTTCCTGTTCTTCGCGTCCGGCGCGATCATCCCGGTACTGCCGTGGATCTTCGGTCTCAGCGGGCCGGCGGCCGTGGTCCTTGCGCTCGTGCTCGTCGGCATCGCGCTGCTCGCGACGGGCGCGACGGTGGGCCTGCTCTCGGGCGGCCCGCCCCTTCGCCGCGCCTTGCGTCAGCTCGCGATCGGGTATGGCGCCGCCCTCGTCACGTACGCCCTGGGACTGCTGTTCGGGGTGTCGGTCGGGTGAGCGCGGTTCTTGGTGGGCTCCGGAGTCTGGTAATGTCATTCCTCGGTTGCGAAACCGAAATCCACCTGCGCGGGTGGCGGAATAGGTAGACGCGCTAGCTTGAGGTGCTAGTGCCCTTTAACGGGCGTGGGGGTTCAAGTCCCCCCTCGCGCACAGGAAAGCGAAGGCCCCCGAAAGGGGGCCTTCGTCGTTTCCAGGCTCGTCCCGACCGCGCCTCGACGGCTCAGATCCAGCCCCGCTCCTCGGCGAGAATCACCGCCTGCTGTCGCGTCGAGACGCCGAGCTTGGCGAGAATCGCCGACACATGGTTGCGGACGGTTCCGGGGGCGAGCGACAGCGTGCGCGCGATCTGACCCGTGGTCTCGCCGCGCCGGCCGGCCCGCAGAACGTCCAGCTCGCGAACGCTCAATGGCGCGCGCTCGTCGCTGAGCGCATCGGCGGCCACTTCAGGATCGATGTAACGGCCCCCGGCGGCGACGCGCCGGATGACACCGGCGACCTCGTCGGCGCCGCGCGACTTCGGCAGGAAGCCGGAGACGCCGGAGGCGAGCGCACGCCGAAGGACTCCCGGCCGCGCATGGCGGGTCACGACGATGCAGCGCGTGGCGATCGCGCGCGTCAGTCGCGCCGCGACCTCCACGCCGTCGAGCCCAGGCATCTCGAGATCCAGGAGGCAGACGTCGGGCAGCAGTCGCAGAGCCTCAGCGACCGCCTCCTCTCCATCGACGCACTCCGCGACCACGTCGATGTCGGGCTCCAGGCGCAGAAGGGCGGAGAGCGCAGAGCGGATCATCGCCTCATCATCGGCGAGCAGCACGCGGATCATCGGTCCCTCTCCGCCGCCGGGAGGTGGACCGCGAGAGAGAACTCGCCGTCCTCGTGGACGATGTCGAGGTTCCCATTCGCATCGTCGACGCGCCGGGCGATGCCGTCGAGTCCGGCGCCGTCGACGTCTCGGGCGACCGCGTCGGCATCGTTCTCGATCCGGTAGTGCCAGCCGGCGGCATCCCGCGTGAGCGCCAGACGCGCCCATCCGCCGCCGCCATGACGCAGCACGTTGGTCGTCGTCTCGCGGATGATGGGCCCCAGCACGGCGGCCGGTGCCGTGTCAGCTTTTTCACCCACCGAGGTGCTCACCGACAGGCCTGCCGCTGCGAGAAGATCCGCGGCATTGGCGATCTCGTCGACGAGGGGGACCGAGCGGAACCGGGTCGCCAGATCGCGGGTGCCCTGCCGCGCCTCGTCCACGCTGCCGCGCGCGGCGCGCAGCTGTTCGAGCGCGGCATCCGGATCGTTCGCCATCAGCCGCTCCGCGAGCTCGAGCTGGAGCGCGATCACCTGCAGATGATGTCCCTGCAGGTCGTGCACGTCCGTGGCCACGCGCAGCCGCTCCTGAGTCGCTGCCAGACGCGCCTCCGACGCCCGCGCGAGATCGAGGGTGATCAGGACGTCCCACCACCACAGCGACAACACCGACATCACGGGGAGGAACGTGCTGAAGAACGCCACGAGCCACCAGTTGACGTCGGGATCGGCAGCGAAGGCGGAACGTGCGTCGATGAAGCACACCGCCCCGAGGAGCAGGGTTGCGGCGACCACCATCCGCAGGCGAAGACCTGCCGGCCAGTTCAGCAGCAGCATGGACTGCACCAGCGGCAGGACCCCGACGATCCAGACTCCCGAGATCGCGCCGCACACCGCGCCCACGAGGGCCGCGATCGCGAGCGGCAGGAGCAGCCGCTGCCACCGTGCCCACGTGCCCTCGTCGCCGCGATGGCGGTAGAACAGCAGGAGCGGCACGGTGGACGCCACCCATGCCAGTCCGCCTGCGACCACGGTGAGGACCGCCGTCGACGGCCGCCCGGCCTCGATCAGGGCCGCGGCCCACGTCAGGACGACCATCACCTCGAGGAAGATGACCGCGCTGACGGTGTACCACCACGTCGCCGTGACGTTGCGGCTCAGACGCAGCCTCGTGGTCTCCGGGCTGGGCCCGCGGCGCGCAGCAGCGGGATCGAGGCGGGCCATGGGTCCCACGATAGGGGCATGACACTTGTCATGCCCCGCGCGGGAGGAGCACACGGCAAGTGGTGACAGGGCGGCACTTCCGACAGGGTCAGGACGCCGATGGACTGGTGTGGCGTCGAGATCCGGCGCGCGGCACAGCCCGCATCCACCGAAGGGCCGCTCATGAGCCTCATCGACACTTTCCAGGACCTCGTCGCACAGGTGCCCGACCTCGTTCAGCCGCTCATCGTGGCGGCCGCGGGCGCTGTCCCGTTCATCGAGGGCGAGGGTGCAGCCGCCATCGGCATCATCGGGGGGCTGAATCCCGTCGTGGCCGCCGCGGCAGGGATCGTCGGCAACTTCGTGTGCGTGGCGATCCTCGTGCTGCTGACGGCCCGCACGCGGTCGGCCGTCGTCACCCGCACCCGCGCGCGCCGGCTCGCTGCCGCCGGCGCGCGCACCGGCGGAGCCGGCGGAGCCGAGGCCGACGTCGCGCCGGCTGCCGCCGACGAGCGCGGGGCCGCCCGGCAGGCGAAGTTCCAGCGCGCGTTCGACCGATACGGCGTTCCGGGAGTGAGCCTCCTCGGCCCGCTGCTGCTGCCCACGCAGTTCACCGCGACGATGCTCGCCGGGGCGGGCACCGGGGTCGCGCGCATCCTCATCTGGCAGGCGGTGGCGATCATCGGATGGACGACCCTCATCACGCTCGTGGTCACAGGGGTCCTGTCCGTCGCCCACTGAGGCCCGGGAAGGCCTCCCGGCCGCCTTTGACAGGCGATGGCCGGGAGGCCCGGGTAAGTTTGAGCGCATGCCCGAAGCCGAACTGCCCGAGGTCGCGTCCGTCGCCCGGGACCTCATCCGCTTCGACACCACGAACCACGGCGGCGGACGCGCTGCCGGCGAGCGTGAGGCGGCGGAATACGTCGGCGCCTACCTCGAGCGGCTGGGCCTGACGCCGGAGTACTACGAGCCGATCCCGCGGCGGACGAACGTCATGGCGCGCGTTCCCGGACGCGACTCCGGCAAGCCCGCCCTCGTCCTGCACGGTCACCTCGACGTCGTGCCCGCGATCGCGGAGGACTGGAGCGTCGACCCGTTCGCGGGCGTCGTCAAGGACGGCATGCTGTGGGGCCGCGGCGCGGTCGACATGAAGGACATGGACGCCATGATCCTCACCTCCGTCGGAGACATCCTCCGCGCGGGCGAGCAGCCCGAGCGCGACCTGATCCTGGCGTTCTTCGCCGACGAGGAGAACGGCGGGGTCGAGGGGTCGGCGCTCGTCGTGAACGACAAGCCGGAGTGGTTCGACGGCGCGGCTGAGGCGATCAGCGAGGTCGGCGGATACTCGATCTCGGTCGACGACCGCCGCGCGTATCTGCTGCAGGTGGGCGAGAAGGCGCTCGTGTGGATCCGGCTGGTCGCTCGGGGCCGGGCGGCCCACGGCTCGAGCTACCACGGCGACAACGCCATCACGACGCTCGCCGCCGCCGTCGCGGCCCTCGGCCGCACGCAGTGGCCGGTGACGCTCACCGACACGACCCGCGAGATGGTCGAGCGCCTCGGCGACCTGACGGGCACCGCCGCGAGCGACCCCGACGCCGTCGCCGCCGCGACGGGCGCGGCATCCGGCTTCCTCCGCTCCACGCTGCGGACGACCACCAACCCGACCGGCCTCACCGCCGGCTACAAGCACAACGTCATCCCGGACCGCGCCGAGGCGCTCGTGGACGTGCGGGTGCTGCCCGGCACCGAAGAGGCGGCGCTGACCGATATCCGCCGCATCGTCGGCGACGACGTCACGGTCGAGATCGTCCACCAGGACATCGGCCTCGAGGTGCCCTTCTCGGGCGATCTCGTCGACGCCATGGTCGCCGCGCTCGGCCGCCACGACCCCGGCGTGCCGGTGATCCCATACCTGATGGGCGGCGGCACCGACAACAAGGCCCTCGCGGCCCTCGGCATCGCCGGCTACGGGTTCGCCCCGCTGCGGCTGCCCGCCGGCCTCGACTTCACCGGCATGTTCCACGGCGTCGACGAGCGCGTCCCCATCGACGCCCTCGTCTTCGGCCAGCGCGTGCTCGCCGATCTGCTCCGCACCTACTGACATCAGCGGATGCCGCGGCCGCCGGCATCCTGCACCGAAAGGCGTCCATGCTCCTCGAGGCGATCATCCTCGGCTTCGTCCAGGGTCTGACCGAGTTCCTCCCGGTGTCCTCCAGCGCACACCTGCGCGTGATGGGGGAGTTCCTGCCGTCCGCGCAGGACCCCGGCGCCGCCTTCACCGCGATCACGCAGATCGGCACCGAGGCGGCCGTCGTGCTGTTCTTCTGGCGCGACATCGTGCGGATCATCGGGAACTGGTTCCGTGCGCTCTTCGGGAAGATCCCGCGCAACGACCCGGACGCGAAGATGGGCTGGCTGATCATCGTCGGCAGCATCCCGATCGTGGTGCTCGGACTGCTGTTCCAGGACCAGATCGAGACGACGTTCCGCTCGCTCTGGCTCGTCGCCGGCATGCTCATCTTCTTCGGCGTGCTGCTGGGCATCGCCGACCACGTCGGGGCGAAGAAGCGCAAGCTCCAGGACATCACGATCGGGCAGGGCGTCGTCTACGGCTTCGCGCAGTCGCTGGCCCTCATCCCCGGCGTCTCACGATCGGGCGGCACGATCACCGCGGGCCTCTTCATGGGGTTCGAGCGCGCCGCCGCCGCGCGCTACGCGTTCCTGCTGGCGATTCCGGCGGTGTTCGGCAGCGGCTTCTACCAGCTGTTCAAGAGCTGGAACGAGCCGGGCGTCTTCACCCTCGCCGAGACCGCCGTCGCCACGGTCGTCGCGTTCTTCGTGGCGCTCGGCGTGATCGCGTTCTTCATGAACTGGATCTCCAAGCACAGCTTCCTGCCGTTCGTGGTGTACCGCGTCGCGCTCGGCACGCTGCTGCTGGTACTCCTCAGCACAGGCGTCATCGCGGCGTCCTGACGCCACGGCACACCGGGCCGGCGCGGGATGCCGCTACCGGCGCGGGTCGTCGCGCCCAGGCTTCGTGGGGCCGTCGCCGCCGCGGCGCAGGTAGCGCTCGAACTCCTGAGCGATCGCGTCGCCGGACGCCTCGGGGGAGTCCCACGTGTCGCGCGTGCGCTCGAGCTGCCGGATGTACTCGGTCATCTCCTCGTCGTCGGCCGCGGCCGCGTCGATCGAGGCCTCCCACGCCGCCGCCTCGGTCGACAGCTCGCCTCGGGGCACGGTGGCCCCGGTGATGTCCTCGAGGCGGTCGAGCAGCGCGAGTGTGGCCTTGGGCGAGGGCGTGTGCCCCGCGACGTAGTGGGGGACGCTCGCCCACAGGCTCGCCGACGGAATGCCGGCCGCGTCAGCCGCGTGGCCGAGGACGCTGAGGATGCCCACGGGCCCTTCGTAGGTGCTGCGCTCCAGCTCGAGTGCGGTGCGCAGGGCGTCGTTGTCGCTTCCGGCGAACACCGAGATCGGCCGGGTGTGCGGCACGTCCGACATCATCGAGCCGATCGAGACGAAGCCCGTGATGTCCTCGCGCAGCGCCGCGTCCATGAACTCCGCGGCGAAGGCCTGCCAGGCGCGCGCCGGCTCGACGCCGGTGAGCAGCCACAGCTGGGTCCCGCCGCGCGTCGTGCGCGTGGGGCGCAGCAGCGACGCCTCGGGCCACTGCAGGATGCGCTTGCCGTCGGCATCCGTCGCGATCTGCGGCCGCGTGTACTGGTAGTCGAAGTACAGCTCGGGATCGACGGAGAACACGGTCTCGTAGGTGCCGCTCTCGCGCAGCTGCGTGATGACCGACGACGCGGCTTCGCCGGCGTCGTTCCACCCGTCGAACGCGGCGACGAGCACTCGGCGTCCCAGTCCGTCCACGAGACCTCCTCCACCCGCCGTGCGGGTCGTTCCAGGATATGCCCGCCGCGGCGTCCTGGGCCGACCTCCGTGCGCGCGCCCGGGATGAGTCCTCGAGACGGCGGCTCCGATCCCGGCCGGTAACATGGACCAGTGAGCGCCCCCGCACTGTCCGCCGTCCTGTGGGACATGGACGGAACCCTCGTCGACACCGAGCCGTACTGGATGGCCGCCGAGACTCCGCTCGTCGAGCGCTTCGGCGGAACCTGGTCTCACGAGCAGGCGCTCGGGCTCGTCGGAAAGGGCCTGGAGGACTCGGCCCGCATCTTCCAGGACGCCGGCGTCCGGATGGGCGTCCAGGACATCATCGACCACCTCACGGACGACGTGATGCGCAGCCTGAGCGAGACCGGAGTGCCGTTCCGGCCCGGCGCCCGCGAGCTCCTGGCGGATCTCCGGCGGGCCGGCATCAAGACCGGACTGGTGACGATGTCGCTGCGGCGCATGGCCACCACCGTCGTCGACCTGATCGACTTCGATGCCTTCGACGTCGTCATCGCCGGCGACGACTCGACCCGGCCCAAGCCCTTCCCGGACCCCTATCTGCAGGCGTGCGACGCCCTGGGCGTCACGCCCGCCGAGGTCGTCGCGATCGAGGATTCACCCACCGGGCTCCGCTCGGCCGTCGCGTCGGGTGCCGCCGTCATCGGCGTGCCGCTGATGGTGTCCATCGCCGGCGCCGGTGCTCACGCCGTCTGGCCCACGCTCGAGGGCCGGACCGCCCAGGACCTGGCATCCTTCCATGCCGACCACCGTGCCAAGGAGGCCGCAAAGTGACCGAACGACCCCGCGGGCCCTTCCGCATCGGCGACCGCGTGCAGCTCACCGGGCCCAAGGGCCGGCTGCACACGATCACCCTCCGCGAAGGCGGCGAGCTGCACACCCACCACGGCGTGCTCAAGCACGAGCAGCTGATCGGCCAGCCCGACGGCTCGGTGGTCGCGAACAGCGGCGAGCACGAGTACCTCGCGCTGCGGCCGCTGCTCCGCGATTTCGTGATGTCGATGCCCCGCGGTGCGGCGATCATCTATCCGAAGGACGCCGCGCAGATCATCGCCGAGGTGGACGTGTTCCCCGGCTCGGTCGTCGTCGAGGCGGGTGTCGGCTCGGGGGCGCTGTCGCTCTGGCTGCTGCGCGCGATGGGCTCGGAGGGAAGGCTCATCTCGTTCGAGCGCCGACCCGAGTTCGCCGACGTCGCGCGCGCCAACGTCGAGACCTACCTGGGCGAGACCCCGGAGAACTGGGACGTGGTGGTGGGCGACCTCGTCGAGGCGCTTCCGGATGCCGTGGCCCCGGCATCCGTGGACCGTGTCGTCCTGGACATGCTGGCCCCGTGGGAGTGCATCGACGTCGTCGCCGACGCGCTCACGCCGGGCGGAGTCGTGCTCTGCTACGTCGCGACCGCGACGCAGCTGAGCCGCGTGGCCGAGTACATCCGCAGCACGGGCCTGTACACCGGCCCGGAGGCCAGCGAGACCATGGTCCGCGGCTGGCACGTCGAGGGGCTCGCCGTGCGTCCGGACCACCGCATGGTCGCGCACACCGGCTTCCTGCTCACGGCGCGCCGGCTCGCGCCGGGCGCGGTGCCGCCCGAGGTCAAGCGACGGGCGTCGAAGTCGAGCTACGGCGACGAGGACGTCGAGCTGTGGACCCCCGGCGCGGTCGGTGACCGAGAGATCACCGACAAGAACCTCCGCAAGCGCGTGCGCGAAGCGCAGCGCGCCGCCGACGGCGCACGCCAGGCGGCCGCCGCAGGCGAGGACGCTCCTTCCACCTAGACTGTTCCGGTGCGCAAGTTCCCCGCTGCCCTCGTGATCCTCGGGCTCGCGACCGTCGGCCTCGCCGGCTGCTCGCTGCCCGGCTCGTCCGACTGCTCCCCGTCCGCCTCCGACGCCGAGCTCCTCGAGCTCGTGCAGGTCGGCGAGTCCGCGGGCGAGGTGGACTTCTACACGCCGTTCCACACCGAGGAGAGCTCCTCCGCCACGGTCGAGGAGGGCGACGGCGAGACCGCCATCACGCGGGACGAGCAGATCGTCGGGCTCGACATCACGATGGTCTCCGGCGAGACGGGCGAGGAGCTTCCTCCGCTGGTCGAGGGCGGCGCGTTCCTCGGCTCACTGGCGCCGCTCACTCAGGTCATGCCGACCTGGAGCGAGGCTCTCGAGTGCGCGAGCGCGGGGTCGCGTGTCGTCATCGCCATGGCACCCGAGGACATCGATCCCGAGATCGCGTCCGCTCTCGGACTCGCTCCGGATGAATCGGTGATCGCGGTGGTCGGAGTCGACCAGGTGTTCCTCGCGGCCGCTGACGGCGCCGACCAGTTCAACACCGGCAGCGGGCTGCCCTCCGTGGTGCGCGCACCCGACGGTCGCCCCGGTGTCGTGGTTCCCGATGCCGCGGCCCCCGACGAGGTCGTCGTGCAGACGATCAAGAAGGGCGACGGCCCCGTCGTCGCCGCGGACTCGTCGGTGGTGGCCCACACGCTGAGCGTCTCGTGGTCTGACGGAGAAGTCGTCTCGAACACCTGGGAGCAGCAGCCCGAGCTCATCCAGATGGGCGAGGACCCCGCATTGACCGAGGCCCTCGAGGGGCAGACCGTGGGCTCGCAGGTCATGGTGATCGTGCCGGGTGAGGGCGACGCCGCGGGCACCGCGACGATCAAGGTCATCGACATCCTCGGCATCCTCCAGACCGCGTCCTGATCCCGGCATGCCGCACGGCGGACCGGGTCGCCGCGCGACGGGCTCGTCGACGGTCCCGGTGGGCCACGCGAGCCTAGGATGAGTGGGTGCCCGCGAACACGCCCGTGAAGAACCCGCCCGAAGAGCGGCTGGTGAACCTCGTCGTCGCGCTCATGGCGACCGACCAGGGCCTCACGAAGGACACCATCCTCAGCTCGGTGGCCGGGTACCGCGAGCAGAGTGTGGCCGGGGCCTCCAAGGACGCCCTCGAGAAGATGTTCGAGCGCGACAAGGAGAGCCTGCGCGGCCTCGGCGTCCCGATCGAGACCATCGGCGACTGGGCCGACCCCGACGATCTCCGCGAGGCCCGGTACCGGGTTCCGACGGCCGAGTACGCGCTGCCCGAGGACATCGTCTTCACGCCCGCCGAACTTGCACTGCTCAATCTCGCCGGCGGCGTGTGGAGCGAGAGCTCCATGTCGGACGACGCCCGCAGCGGCCTGCGCAAGATCCGCGCGCTGGGAATCGCGGTCGACGAGCCGATCATCGGTTACTCGCCGCGCATCAGCATGCGGGATCCGGCGTTCCCGGTGCTGCACCAGGCGATCGAGCAGGCTCGCGTGGTCACCTTCCCGTACCTGAAGCCGGGGGAAGAGCACCCGCGGACGCGTCGCGTGCAACCGCTCGCGCTCGTCGAGTACGAGGCCCGCTGGCACGTGTTCGGCATCGACCTCGATGCGGCCGCCGACCGGACCTTCCTGCTCTCTCGCGTCGTCGGTCCCGTCACGGTGACGCGCTCCGCGTTCGATCCCGTCCTGCGCGAGGGCGCGGGGGAGCGCGCCCTCCGCGGCCTGGAGGAGGTGGCGGCCCGTAACTCGTCGCTGCTCGAGGTGAACCCCGGAACCGAGGCGGCGCTGCGACTGACCCGCCGCGCCACGCCGGCCGAGCAGGGCATCCGCGTCCCGTTCGTCGACATCCACATCTTCGCCGACGAGCTGGCCTCGTACGGCCCCGAGGTGCGCGTGGTCGAGCCCGCTGCGCTGAGAGAACAGGTCATCGAACGGCTCGCGGCAGCACGCGATCTGAACGGAGTCCCGGCATGACCGCCCGCCGCACCCTCGTCGCGACCGATCGCGCCGCGCTCATGCTGCAGCTCGTCCCGTACCTGATCGGCAAGGGCGAGGTGTCGATCGCCGAGGCCGCCGACGAGTTCGATGTGACGCCCGACCAGATGCGGTCGATGGTCGAGAAGCTCACCGTCATCGGCCTGCCCGGCGACGGCGGCTACTGGCAGATGGCGAACGATCTGTTCGACATCGATTGGGATCTGCTCGACCAGCGCGATCTCATCGTGATCACGAACTCCGTCGGCCTCGAGCGCTCGCCCAAGCTCACCGCCCGGGAGGCGGCGGCGCTGCTGGCCGGCCTTCAGCTCGCCCGGACGATCCCCGGCGTGGGCGACACCGACCTGTTCGCAGGGCTCCTCGCGAAGCTGGCCCGCGGCGCCTCGAGCGCACCGGCCGACGTCATCGTCGCTCCGGGTCCGGTGGACACCGTGCGCGACGCCGTGGCCGGCGCCCTCCGCCGTGGTGTCGCGGTCTCGTTCACGTACAAGGCTCCGGACGCCGGGCCCACCACCCGCACCGTCGATCCGGTCAAGGTCCACATCGCAGACGGCCAGTGGTACCTGCAGGGGTGGTGCCACCTGCGCGAGGCGATGCGCACGTTCCACCTCGACCGGGTGAGCGACCTCGAGCTGACCGACATCCCGACCACGCATGCGAGCGAGCCGGCACCGGCGTGGTTCGAGCCCGCAGACGACGACGTGGTGGCGCGGGTGCGGTTCCCCGAGTCCGTGGCGCCGCTGCTCGGCGAGTACCTCGACCGCGCGACCCTGGAGAGCACTCCGGCCGGGGCCGTGGCGACCATGCGGGTGGCCGACGAATTCAGCCTCCGGCGCCTCGCCGCCCGTCGTGGCGGACTCGTCGAGATCCTCGAGCCGTCGGCCGCGAGGCGCGCCGCGGCCGAGTGGGCCGAGGCGGGGCTCGCGCAGTACCGCTGATCTGTTCGCCGGATGTTCGCCCGCGCCTGCACCCGTGCCGGTGACTGCGGGTTACACTGAATCCGGACCCGCCGAAAGGAAATCGACATGCTGCAAGGCCTCACAGGGTGGCACTTCCTGATCATCCTCGCTGTGATCCTGCTGCTGTTCGGCGCGGCGAAGCTGCCGGCGCTGGCGAAGAGCATGGGTCAGTCCGCGCGCGTCTTCAAGGGTGAGATGAAGGCGATGAAGGACGACGACGCCTCCAAGACGGATGCCGCGTCGGTCGGCACCGCCTCCGCCGTGGAGCAGCCGGCGACCGATGGTCGCACGGACGCGGGCGGAAACCCCGAACCCAAGTCCTGACCGTGGCAACGGCGGGCTCGCCGCGCGTCAAGAGCTCAGACCCCACGCGGCGCGAGAAGCGCATGTCGCTCGGGCAGCACCTGGTGGAGCTGCGCAAGCGGCTGATGTGGGCGGCTCTCGCGCTCATCGTCGGCATGGTGGTGGCCTTCTTCATCACCGACTGGGTCATCGCGCTGATCACCGAGCCGCTGCGCGTCGTCGCCGAGTCGAAGGGCCAAGAGGGCAAGGTCGAGCTCATGTTCGACACCGTCACCTCCGCGTTCGACCTGAGGCTGCGCATGTCGTTCGCGATCGGACTGCTGATCTCGGCGCCGATCTGGATGTGGCAGATCTGGGCGTTCATCATGCCCGGCCTCACCCGCAAAGAGGTGCAGTACACGGTCGGGTTCCTCGCCGCGGCGATCCCGCTGTTCTTCGCGGGATGCTACGTCGGCCTGCTGATCATGCCCCACATCGTCGAGCTGATGGCCCAGTTCGTCCCCGAGGGCGCGGCATCGTTCTACCAGGCGGCCTACTACTACGACTTCGTCTTCAAGCTCCTCATCGTCGTCGGCGTCGCGTTCGTGCTTCCCGTCTTCCTCGTCGCGCTCAATTTCGCCGGCGTGATGTCGGGTCGCGCGATCGTGAAGGGCTGGCGCGTGGCGGTGCTGGTCTCGGTGATCTTCTCCGCCCTCGCGACCCCGTCGGCCGACATCGTGAGCATGCTGATGCTGTCCGGCATCATGGTCGTGCTCTTCTTCGCCGCTGCGGGTGTGTCCCTGCTGTTCGATCGACGCAAGGCCAAGCGCGAGGCGCTGATCCTTCCGCCCGAGGCCATCGCGTGAGCGACCCGGGTCCGGCCGAGCGCTACGCGCGGGCTCGTGAAGACCGGACCCACCCGATCACCGCGGCGTTCGCGGACTCCCAGCGCTTCACGCTGGACGACTTCCAGATCGCCGGATGCCGCGCCCTCGAGGACGGCCGGAGCGTGCTGGTCGCCGCGCCTACCGGCGCCGGCAAGACGATCGTCGGCGAGTTCGCCGTGCACCTTGCGATGCGCGAGCCCGGCGACAAGGCGTTCTACACGACCCCCATCAAGGCGCTGTCCAACCAGAAGTTCCGTGAGCTGCAGGACGTCTACGGCGCCGATGAGGTCGGCCTGCTGACCGGCGACACCAACATCAACGGCAATGCCCGTGTCGTCGTGATGACCACCGAGGTGCTCCGCAACATGCTCTACGCGGACTCGCCGGCGCTGCGAGGGCTGCGCTACGTGGTGATGGACGAAGTGCACTACCTCGCCGATCGGTTCCGCGGGGCGGTGTGGGAGGAGATCATCATCCACCTGCCGCCGAGCGTGAAGCTCGTCTCGCTCTCGGCGACCGTCTCCAACGCCGAGGAGTTCGGCGACTGGCTCGACACCGTGCGCGGCGACACCGAGGTCATCGTCTCGGAGACCCGGCCCGTGCCCCTCGAGCAGCACGTCCTGGTCCGCGGCGACCTGCTGCCCCTGTTCGACGACCGCGCCGGCATCGCGACCGCGCAGGTCAACCAGGAGCTCATGCGGATCCGGTCGGTGAAGGGCCCGAACTACGAGAACAACCGCCGTGCGCAGGCCGCCAGCAGCGCCCGGCACAGCGGGTACGAGGCTTCCCGCCGTCGTCCGAACCGCGGCGGGAAGCGGCCGGTGCGCTCGGCGAACGTACAGCGCATCGAGCGGTTGGACCGGCCCGACGTCGTCGAGCTGCTCAGACGTGCCAATCTGCTGCCCGCGATCTTCTTCATCTTCAGTCGCGCCGGCTGCGACGGCGCCGTCCAGCAGGTGCGGCGGGCGGGCGTCCGCCTGACCTCGCCCGAGGAGCGCGCCGAGATCCGAGCCATCGTCGAGGACCGCACCCGCACTCTCCTCGAAGAGGACCTCGAGGTGCTGGGGTACTGGGACTGGCTCGACAACCTCGAACGCGGTGTCGCCTCGCACCACGCCGGACTGCTGCCGGCGTTCAAGGAGGTCGTCGAGGAGCTGTTCCAGCGCAAGCTGGTCAAGGCTGTCTTCGCGACCGAGACGCTGGCTCTCGGAATCAATATGCCGGCCCGGACCGTGGTGCTCGAGAAGCTCGAGAAGTTCAACGGCGAAGCCCGGGTCGCCATCACCTCGGGCGAGTACACCCAGCTGACCGGGCGCGCAGGCCGTCGAGGCATCGACGTGGAAGGGCACGCGGTCATCCAGTGGACCGAGGGCCTGGACCCGCAGGCCGTCGCCGCACTCGCTTCGCGCCGCACGTACCCGCTGAACTCGAGCTTCCGGCCGACCTACAACATGGCCGTCAACCTCATCGACCAGTTCGGACGCTCCCGCGCACGCGAGATCCTGGAGTCCTCGTTCGCGCAGTTCCAGGCCGACCGCTCGGTCGTGGGACTCGCACGCCAGGTGCGTGAGCAGGAGGAGTCGCTGGCGGGCTACGAGAAGGCCATGACCTGCGACCGAGGCGACTTCACGGAGTACTCCTCGATCCGGCGCGAACTCAGTGATCTCGAGAAGCTCAACCGCAAGGATGCGACAGCCTCGCGCGCGACGCGCGACAAGAGGCACCGCGAGCTCGGGGTGCTGCGCAGGCGCATGCAGCGGCATCCGTGTCACTCCTGCCCCGATCGGGAGAACCACGCGCGGTGGGGTGAGCGCTACTGGCAGCTGAAGCGGACGATCGACAAGATCCGCCAGCAGATCCAGACGCGGACCGGCACCGTCGCCCGCATCTTCGACCGGGTCGTCGACGTGCTCGACGAGCTGGACTACGTCCGGGTGACGGACGAGGGCGCCACCGAGCTCACGCCCGCCGGCCGGACGATGCGGCGCATCTACGGCGAGCGCGACCTGCTCGTCGCCGAGTCGCTGCGCCGTGGGCTCTGGACGGACCTCGACCCGCCCTCGCTCGCGGCACTGGCCTGCTCGCTGGTCTACGAGCCGCGGCGCGATGACGGCGGGCCGGGGGAGCGCCGGCTGCCTCGCGGGCCCTTCCGGGCGGCGTTCACCGCGACGAACGACCTGTGGCAGCGCCTGGACGACCTCGAGCGCGAGCATCAGCTGCCGGGCTCCGAGCCCGTCTCGGCGAGCCTGGCCCAGGCGATGCACATGTGGGCGCGCGGCGGAATGCTGGAGTACGTCCTCGAGGAGGCCGACATGGCCGCCGGAGACTTCGTGCGGTGGTCGAAGCAGACCATCGACCTGCTCGACCAGCTGTCGATCGTCGCCGACGGCCCCCTCGCGACGACGGCCAGGCAGGCGCTCGACGCCGTCCGTCGCGGCATCGTCGCGTATTCGACCGTCTGACAGCGGCCGCCCAGTCAGCGCCGCTTAGGGTGGGAGCGTGCCTCTCGCCGCCGCGCCGCGCCCGCTCCTGCCGTTGTGGGCCGCCGTGCTCGTCTCGGCGGCCGGGGGAGCGATCCTCGACCTCGCCTACCCGTCGGTGGGGTGGTGGCCGCTCGCGTTCGTGGGCGTCACACTGTCGCTCATCGCGCTGATCGGCCGCTCGGTGTGGGGCGCGCTGCTCGTCGGGTTCGTCTTCGGCGCGGTCTTCTTCCTCATCCACATCATGTGGATCACGCGGTATCTCGGCGTCGTGCCCTGGTTCGCCCTCGCAGGGCTCGAGACGATCTTCATGGCGGCGGGCTCGATTCCGCTGGCGCTCGCATACCGATGGATGCCGCGCCTCTTCCCCGGGCGCTGGGTGCAGCTGATCGGGCTCCCGCTGCTCGTGGCAGGGCTCTGGACGGCGCGGGAGCTGTTCATGGGCTCCTGGCCGTACACCGGGTTCCCGTGGGCACGGCTGGGCATGAGCCAGTCGGAGAGCCCGCTCGCGCACCTCGCGTCGTGGACGGGGGTCGCCGGCCTCAGCTTCGTGATGGTGGCCTTCACGGCCGCCGCGATCGAGTGGGCACGCGCGGGCGAGTTCCGGCGCCTCGCCACCCTCATCCCCGTCGCGAGCCTGGCTGTGCTGCTCCTGCTCGTGCCGGCTTTCCCCACCACTCCGGCCGGGACCCTCAGGGTCGGCAGCGCGCAGGGCAACGGGCCCTCGGGCTACTTCGACGAGCGGACGCGGAACGCCGTGCTGAACGCCCAGCTGGAGGCATCCGCCCCTCTGCTCGGAGAGGAGCTCGACGTGCTCCTGTGGCCGGAGGGCGGCATCGACTCCGACCCCCTCGAGAACGAGAGCACCGCGAGCATCCTCGATTCGCTCTCCGAGCGTGCCGGCGCGCCGCTGATCGTGAACGCCGCCACCACCCGCGGCGACGACACGTTCAACACGTCGATGCTCTGGGTCGCCGGCGAAGGAGCCGTCCAGCTGCACGACAAGACCAACCCGGTGCCGATGGGGGAGTACGTTCCGGACCGGTGGTTCTTCGAGGCGCTCGCACCCGACCTCATCGGACTCATCCAGCGCGAGTACACCCCCGGCACCAATCCGCCCTACTTCGACCTCGACGGCGTCGGTGTGGGACTGGCCATCTGCTTCGACGTCATCTACGACGCGGTCATCTGGGACGGCGCCCACGACGGCGCTCAGGTGTACATGTTCCAGACCAACAACGCCGACTTCCGCGGCACCGACGAGAACCTGCAGCAGCTCGCCTTCGCACGGATGCGCGCCATCGAGACCGGCCGCTCGGTGGTGAACCTCTCTACGGTGGGAACGAGCCAGGTCATCGCCCCGGACGGCAGCACGATCGATGGGCTCCCTTCGGATGAGGCGGGGCACATGCTCACCGAGGTGCAGCTGCGGACCGGCCTCACCCCCGCGGTCATCGCGGGGCCTGCGATCCAGGCACTGCTGGGGTGGGGGAGCGTCCTTGCGCTCGTCGCGCTGGGTCTGGGCGTCCAGGTCATGCGCCGCCGCGACGCGAAAACGCCGGCCCCCGAAGGGACCGGCGTCTCATAGCGTCAGCGTCAGGCGCTGATCTTGTCCAGGCTCACGTCCTCGCCGGCGCCGCGGCGCGAGCGGACGTACGCGAGGCGCTCCTCGAGGAGCTCCTCGAGCTCGGGCAGCGTGCGCCGCTCGAGCAGCATGTCCCAGTGGGAACGCGGGACCTTGTCACCGGAGTGGTCGACCGTGGCCGTCCCCTCGCCCACACGCAGGAGCGCCTCCGCACCACAGGTGCGGCACTCCCACGCGGGGGGCACCTCGGCGTCGGCCGCGAAGGTCAGCGTGGTGTCACGTCCGCAGGACGTGCACGAATAGATGTGCTGTGAACGGTCATGGAAAACGACGCCCTCTTCGCTCTGTAGGCTCTGGGCGCCGAGTCGGATGCCGCGCAAGCTGCGGTCTGCCATTTTGTGGTCCTCTCGTCGCTGTTCAGGTATAACGAAGCCACCTGTGGGGATCATCCGAAAGGGCCTTGCGCTTACGCCTTTCACAGTGGATGCACAGCGGAGATGACGTATTCCGCGGGCGCGCGACGAGTTCGATCAGCCCAGTGCGCGCAGCGCCACATCGGCACGGTCGGTGACGACGCCGTGAACGCCGAGAGCGATCAGCCGGCGCATGTCGGCGGGGTCGTTCACCGTCCAGACGTGCACCTCGACACCGTGGCGCGCGGCCGCGCGGATCAGCCGCGGAGTCACGACGCGGAGGCGTCCCTGACGCTCCGGCACCTGGAGCGCGTCCACGCCCGCGAGCGCGCGCCGCACGAGCACGTCCGAGCCCACCGAGACCGCGGCGAGCACGCGTGCGATGGTCCTCGAACCGGCGGACGTCGCCGGACGGATGCCGCGGCCCGCCGCCTCCGCGGCGGCCAACGCGACCCGACGGCGGGCGTCGGAGAAGCTGGTGAGGAGAACCCGCTCGCCGTGCGGCGCCACCGCGCGCCCGACGGGCTCGGCCGCGGCGCCGGCCTTCACATCGAGGTTGAATCGGGTGTCGGGGAACGCCTCCAGCGCCTGCTGCAGCGTGGTGAGCCCTCCGCGTGACGACATGAGCTCCTCGAGCTCCGCGGCGGAGACGTCGGCGACCGGGCGCGGATCGCCGGTCACGCGCGAGAGGTCGTCGTCGTGGAACAGCACCACGACGCCGTCTCTGGTGAGATGGCAGTCGGACTCGATGTACTGGGCGCCGGCGGAGTGAGCCGCGGCCACCGCGGCGAACGAGTTCTCAGTGACGCCGTGCGCGGCATCCTCCACCGTCACGAGCCCCCGGTGAGCGAGGACGCGCGGCGTGCGCGCCCCCTCGAACCAGGGATGCGTCACGGAGCGGTGGGCGAGGCGTCCGGACGCGACTCGCGCGCGCGCGTCACGGCGGCACCGTCGACCGCGCCGCCGAGGAACGATCCGCTGAGCCCCTTCAGGGCCTCGGTGAACTCGCTGGGGATGATCCAGAGCTTGCTCGATGCGCTGTCGGCGATCTTGGGCAGCGTCTGGAGGTACTGGTACGCGAGCAGCTTGTCGTCGGCGTCACCGGCGTGGATCGCCTGGAACACCGTGGCGATCGCCTCGGCCTCGCCCTGCGCGCGAAGCACGGCCGCCTGCTTGTCGCCCTCGGCCTTGAGGATCTCCGCCTGTCGCTGGCCCTCGGCGGTGAGGATGGCCGACTGCTTCGTTCCCTCGGCGGTCAGGATGAGCGCACGACGGTCGCGCTCCGCGCGCATCTGCTTCTCCATGGAGTCCTGGATGCTGTGCGGCGGATCGATGGCCTTGAGCTCGACGCGCCCGACGCGGATGCCCCACTTGCCGGTCGCCTCGTCGAGCACCAGTCGCAGCTGGCCGTTGATGTTGTCGCGGCTGGTCAGCGCCTCTTCGAGGTTGAGCCCGCCGACCACGTTTCGCAGCGTCGTCGTCGTGAGCTGCTCGACGGCGCCGAGGTAGTTGGCGATCTCGTACGTGGCGGCCCGCGCATCGGTCACCTGGAAGTAGACGACGGTGTCGATGGAGACGACCAGGTTGTCCTCGGTGATCACCGGCTGCGGGGGGAACGACACGACCTGCTCGCGCATGTCGATGAGCGGCCGCAGGCGGTCGATGAACGGCACCAGGAGGTTCAGGCCGGGCGAGAGGGTCTTGTGGTAGCGGCCGAGCCGTTCGACGACACCGGCGCTGGCCTGCGGGATGATCCGGATCGAGCGGACGATCACCACCAGCACGAAGATGAAGACGGCGATCGCGAGGAGCCACGCGATCGCTGTCGGGACCAGGGTGCCGAGGTCGTTCATGCGCGGGTGTCCTCCGGGGAAGGGGCTGCGAGATCGTTGGCTCTGACCACCGCGGTGGCGCCGTCGATGCGGGTGACGTGGATGGGCATTCCGGGCTCGAGCTCGCCCGAGTCGGTGCGGGCGGTCCAGACGTCGCCGTTGGCGAGCTTGACCTGTCCGCCGTGCGAGGTGACGGTCGAGATCACGCGGCCGCGCAGGTCGATGAGAGCGTCGATGTTCGACGGCGTCGGGTCTTCCCCGCGCCGGAGGCGACGCAGCAGCGGCGGCCGCAGCACGAGCACCAGCACGGCGGCGACGACGCCGGCGATGATCACCTGGAGCCAGATCGGAGCGCCCAGCAGGTCGGCGCCGAGGCCCGCGAGTCCGCCGATGCTGAGCATCAGGAAGGTGAAGTCGAGAGTCAGCATCTCGATGACGAGGAACGCGAGGATCAGAACGAGCCACCCGATCCACGCCCACTGCTCGATGGTCTGGATGAGGTCCACGATGCGCCTCCTTCTGGTTCGAACCTAGCAGGTAGGGTCGAGGGCGTGACTGAGACTTCCCTGCCCCTTCCCGCCGGCTCTCTGAGCGGCAAGACCGCCCTCGTTACCGGCTCCTCGCGGGGCATCGGCGCCGACACGGTGCGCTATCTCGCCGAGGCCGGCGCGAACGTCGTGATCAACTTCCGCAACAAGGCGCCCCGCGCCGAGAAGCTCGCGGCGCAGCTGCGCGAGCTGGGCGTCGAGGCGCTCGTGGTGGGCGCGGACCTCACCGATCCGGCGTCGGTTCAGGCGATGTTCGACGAGGTCCAGCGCACCTTCGGGACGCTCGACATCCTCGTGCTCAACGCCTCCGGCGGCATGGAGTCGGGCATGGCCGAGGACTACGCCCTGCGGCTCAACCGCGACGCCCAGGTGAACGTCCTCGAGACCGCCCTGCCGCTGCTCGGGGAGGGCGCGCGCGTCGTGTTCGTCACGAGCCACCAGGCCCACTTCATCCGCACGACGCCGACGATGCCCGAGTACGAGCCCGTCGCGCTGTCCAAGCGCGCGGGCGAGGACGCCCTGCGCGAGCGGATCCCTGCGCTGGCCGAACGCGGCGTCGAGTTCGTCGTCGTCTCGGGCGACATGATCGAGGGCACCATCACGGCGACGCTGCTCGAGCGTGCGAACCCGGGTGCCATCGCCGCGCGCCGCGAGGATGCAGGCAAGCTCTACAACGTGTCGGAGTTCGCGGCCGAGGTCGCCGCCGCGGCGCTCGACCCGGTGCCGGCCGACAACACCCGGCTCATCGGCGACACCGGCTCGTTCGCGGGGGAGTGACGATGCGCGCGAGCGACATCGACAAGCTCATCTCGGTCGGCCGGCCCACGATCGCTCCCGATGGGTCGTTCGCCGTCTTCGCGACCTCGCGCCCCGATCTGGACGCGAACCGCGCGGTGGGTCAGCTGTGGCGCGTCGATCTGCCGGACGGCACGCCGGTGCGCCTCACCCGCGGCGTGTCCGACGCCGCACCCCGGCTGTCGCCCGACGGTGCGACGCTCGCGTTCACGCGGGCGGACGCGAAGGGGAAGCCGCAGCTCTGGCTGATCCCGCCACGCGGCGGCGAGGCCGTCCAGGCGACGGACTCTCCCCTCGGGGTCGAGGAGTACGCCTGGTCGCCGGACGGCCGATCGCTCGCCTTCCTCGCGCGCCTGCCCGAGGCGGGTCGGTACGGAAGCGTGGAGGGATTGGATGCCGCGGCCGAGGCGCCGCGGCACATCACCGGCATCCGCTGGCATGCCAACGGACTCGGCTACATCGCCGACCGGCCCGCGCACCTCTTCGTCGTCGCGGCTCCCGAGACCGACGCCGAGCCGTTCTACGAGCCCGCTCCCGCCGTGCGCCCGGAGGACGAGACCGCGCGGAAGAAGCGGGTCGTGGCCGCAGAGGCCCGGCAGCTCACCGAGGGCGCCGTCTCGCACGGCGGCGTCGCGTTCACGGCGGACGGCGCTGAGGTGCTCACGGGCGTCGACGAGATCGAGGCGGAGCGCAGGGACCTGCGGACCCGCGTGATCGCCGTCTCGGTCGACGGGTCCGGGCAGCGTGAGGTCCTCGGCGTGGACGCCGGGCTGTCCGCCGCCGGGATCGCGGTCGCCGGTGACGGCACGATCGCGCTCCTCGCCCACGAGGTGGGGGAGAAGGGCGTCGACTTCATCGCGCCCGGCATGGGCCTGTGGCTGATCGAGGGCTCGGGCGCCCGCCGGCTGACCGACGCCGAGTCCATCGACCTGGGCGAGGTCGGCAGCCACATCGTGGCCGACGGCGACGACTTCCTGGTGCAGAACCGCACGCGTGGTCGGGTGCGCCTGGTGCGGGTGTCTCGCGACGGCCGGCTGACCGAAGTGCTCGGCGGCGATGTCGAGGTCGCCGGCCAGGCGGCCGCCGCAGGTCGCATCGTGGCCGCCGTCGCACGACCCGACTCGTACGGCGAGCTCGTCCTCGTCGGCGCCGGGGATGCTCGAACCCTCACCGCGTTCGGAGGCGGTGCCGCGGCATCCGGAATCGTCGCACCGCGCGAGCTCACTGTGACCGGCCGCGACGGCTACCCGGTGCACGGCTGGGTCGCGACGCCGGAAGGGGAGGGGCCGTTCCCCGTCATCCTCCAGATCCACGGCGGACCGTATGCGTCGTACGGCATACATCTGTTCGATGAGACGCAGGTGCTCGTCGATGCCGGCTACGCCGTCGTCTACAGCAACCCGCGCGGCTCGGCAGGCTACGGTCGCGAGCACGGACGCAGCATCCGCCAGGCGATGGGGACGCTCGACTTCGCCGACGTCATCGACTTCCTGGACGGTGCCGTGGCGGAGGATGACCGGCTCGACGGCGCGCGCGTCGGCATCATGGGCGGCTCGTACGGCGGCTACCTCACGGCGTGGATCATCGCCCACGACCACCGGTTCGCCGGGGCCATCGTGGAGCGCGGCTTCCTCGATCCGGTGAGCTTCCAGGGCACGAGCGACATCGGCACCTTCTTCGGCGACGAGTACGTCGGCGTCTCGGCCGAGGACATCGCGCGGCAGAGCCCGATGGCCGTCGTGGATCAGGTCACGACGCCGACGCTGGTGATCCATTCCGAGCTCGACTTCCGCTGCCCGCTCGAGCAGGCGACGCGCTACTACGCGGCGCTCAAGCGCAACGGCGCTGAGGCCGAGATGCTGGTCTTCCCGGGCGAGAACCACGAACTGACGAGGTCCGGGCAGCCCCGGCATCGCGTGCAGCGGTTCGACGCGGTGCTCGACTGGTGGCAGCGGAAGCTCCCGGTGAGTTGAGCCCATGGCGCACACGAAGAAGGGTCCCGGGGAATCCCCGGGACCCTTCTTCGTAGGTCAGGCGATCAGACCGTCTTGCGGCCGAACGTGAACGCGCGGACGATGTTGACGATGCCGAGGATGATGAGCCCGATGCCGAGCACCCACCACAGGACGACGGCGCCCCACAACGGCGAGAACACCAGGTAGAGACCGGCGATGATGCTGATGATCGCGAAGATGATCGTCCACACCTTCGACGCGGCGTCGCCGAGCGTCGACAGCGAGACGATTCCTTCGACGATCCAGAGGATACCGATGAGGATCGCGACGAAGACCGCGAGCCAGGCGGTCGCCTGCTGCAGGTTCACCAGCGCGATGACACCGGCGATGATGAACAGGATGCCGAGGGCGATGTGCCCGACACGGGCCCAGCCGCCCTTGTTCTTCGAGAAGATGCCGAGACCGGCGTAGACGAGGCCGGCGGCGATCGCGTAGATCGCGATGACGATGGTCACCACGAACGCGGCTTCGGCCGGCTGGAACAGGATGAAGATACCGGCGAGGACGGCGAGGACTCCGCCGATTCCGAGCGCGGTGCGGATGCCGTTGACGGCGGCCGATTCGGCCGTGGATTCTGTGGACATGCGAGTGTCCTTTCTGGGAGTTTCCTGGGAGGGGCGGGCTAAAGCCTAGACCCGCGCGGCAGAGTTCGGTCATTCGTGAACGGGTGTGTCGCGTGACGAGCGGGCGGCTCCGGCCAGACCCCTTCTCGCTTTCGGACGCAGGTCCGCGTTACGGTGAGCGTGACCGGTGCCGACCAGGAGAGGTGCACGATGGCAGTCTTCTCGAGGGGATTCGGGTCCCGTCGCCGCGAGAGCAATCCGCAGGTGCCGCCCGGCCAGTACCTGACCGACGATTTCCCGGTTCTGTCGGCCGGTCCGACGCCGCGCATCGAGACCGCGGAATGGTCGTTCGAGGTGCGCAGCGAATCCGGCGATCGTGTGTCGTGGTCGTGGGACGAGTTCCTCGCGCTCGGCGCCGAGGAGATCTCGACCGACATCCACTGCGTCACGCGGTGGTCGAAGCTCGGCACGTCGTGGCGAGGCATCTCGCTCGACACCGTCTTCGACCACGTCGAGACGGACGCTTCCTACGCGATGGCGCATTCCTACGGCGGCTACACCACCAACATCGCGCTGGACGACCTCCTCGGCGGAAAGGCCTGGATCGCCTTCGAATTCGAGGGCGAGCCGCTCGATCCCGAGCATGGCGGGCCCGCGCGGCTGCTCGTGCCTCACCTCTACTTCTGGAAGAGCGCGAAATGGGTTCGCGGTCTCACGCTCATGGAAGAGGACGAGCCCGGATTCTGGGAGCAGAACGGCTACAACATGCACGGCGATCCGTGGACCGAGGAGCGGTATTGGTGATCGTCGGAGGCTGGCGGCCCGCGCGCGTCGACACCATCGAGGACGTCACGCCGAGCGCACGGGTCCTGCGGCTCGCGGTGCCCGGCTGGCCGGGAAGCGAGCCCGGTCAGCATGTCGACATCCGGCTGACCGCCGAAGACGGGTACCAGGCCGAGCGGTCGTATTCGCTCGGCTCCTACGGCGACGGCGGGACGATCGAGCTGGCGGTGGACGAGATCCCCGAGGGAGAGGTCTCGCCCTACCTCGTGCGCGACGTGCGTCCGGGCGACGAGCTCGAGGTGAAGGGACCGCTCGGGGGTTACTTCGTCTGGCGGCCCGGGGGAGCGGAGCCCGTGCAGCTGATCGCGGGCGGATCGGGGATCGTTCCGCTGATGGCGATGGCGCGTGCGGCTCGGGATGCTTCGGCCGCGGCATCCGTCCGGCTTCTGTATTCGGTGCGACACGCCACAGACGCGATATATCGCGAAGAGCTCACCGCTGCCGCCGGAGACGGGGGAGTGGCGGTCACGTGGGCCTATACGCGCGGCGGACCCGATGGCTGGACAGGACGGGTCGGTCGCGTGGACGACGAATTCCTCATTGACGCGGTGTGGGAGCCGGCGCGGGAGCCGCTCGTGTATGTCTGCGGGCCGACGGGTTTCGTCGAGCACGTGGCCGACGCACTCGTGCGGCTCGGGCATCCGCCCGACAGGATCAAGACGGAACGATTCGGAGGCGCATGATGCGCGCAGACAATGCGACCGCGACGGTCGACGGCAACGCGCTGGCCGGCATCCTGTCGGAGGCGTTCGCCGGCGACGTGACCCTTCTGATCGGCGTGTGCGACGGCTGCGGCCAGGCCGCTCCGCTGGCCGAGACCGTCGTCGAACTGGACGAGACGGCGGCGATCGTGCGCTGCCGGTCGTGCACGCACACGCTGCTGACGGCGCTTCGCGAGGGTGACGGCGTCCGGGTCGTGTTCGGGATGCTGCGGGAACTTTCGCGTCGCTGACGCCGTCGTCAGCCGAGCAGCAGGGTGATGCCGATCAGGACGGGAACGCAGCCGATCGTCGTCAGGAACACGGTGTCGCGCGAGATCGTCTCGCCGACGTCATAGCGCTGCGAGTAGTTGAAGACGTTCTGCGCTGTCGGGAGCGCTGCGAGCACGACGACGATGAGCACGTCCTGAGCGCTCAGGCCGAAGACGAACTCCGCCAGCACCCAGGCGAGCGCCGGCATGACGAAGAGCTTCAGCGAACTGGCGAGCACGAT
The DNA here is from genome assembly GCF_001427145.1 of Microbacterium sp. Root166. Classification (GTDB taxonomy): domain Bacteria; phylum Actinomycetota; class Actinomycetes; order Actinomycetales; family Microbacteriaceae; genus Microbacterium. The sequence continues at coordinate 477,739 of NZ_LMGL01000002.1, read as the reverse complement.
GTCGCGACGGCGGCCGGAGGGGGCGAGCACTCGCTGGCCCACCAGCGACATCCCGTAGCTGATGAGCAGCACCGGAACGCAGGCATTGGCGATGAGCACCGCGGGCTCCATGATGATCGCCGGGAGCTCGAGGCCGCTGACGGACACGATCGTCCCCAGCACAGAGCCCACCACGATCGGGTTGCCGATCGTCCGGAGGATCGAGCGCCCCAGTGTCGCTCGTCCGGAGGTGACGGCATCGAGGATCGTCATGCTGATCGGCGTGAACACCAGCAGCTGCAGGAGGATCACGGGCGCCGGATAGGCCGCGTTGCCGAGAAGGTACAGCGACAAGGGGATGCCGATGTTGTTCGAGTTCACCTGGCCCGCGCTCAGCGCCCCGATGACGGTTTCGCCCATCGAGCGCTTCCACGCGAATCGAGCCACCAGGAAGTACGCCAGCAGGATCACCGCTGCGGCGATGGCGGAGACAGGAAGCAGCGCGGAGAAGAGCGTCCGCACATCGGCCTGCGCGAGCACCACGAACAGCAGGAACGGCGAGAGCACGAAGAATGTCAGGCGCGCCAGCACTGGTCGACCGTGTTCACCCAGCAGGTCTACGCGACCGATGATCCAGCCGACGAGGATCGCGACGCCGACGACGACGAATCCGATCATCGACTGCAGCATGTCTCGAGCTTAGAGATGCGCGTCGGCCCCGCTGCGTTCGTGACGACACGGTGTAGCCGATAATGCACATTATGTCAGCTTGCGTTTCCTGCGGTCCCTCCCCGCGGCGGCAGCGCACCTGAACGGGCTCCTCTAGATCAGGAAGCACCAGATCCCGGTCGCGACGCACAGCACCAGCATCCCGCTCGCATTGACGAAGAGGTTGCGGCCGAAGTCGCGCGCACGAACGTGCATCGAGATCGCGACGATGAAATAGACCACCAGGCACGCCGTCGTCAGTGCAGCGAGCCCCGGCACCCAGATCCCGGCGATGAGACCGGCGGCGGCGGCGAACTTGATCGGCGCCATCATCCACCAGTACTTTCGCGGCCAGCGGACGTCCGTGAAACACTGCGCGATGAAAGCCGCAGGCTTCAGGCAGAGCAGGCCGTCGACGATCGAGATCACGGCCAGCACGACCACGGGCCAGACCGGGTCAGGGAGCAGCGTCACGGCATTCAGCCTAACGACGCTCAGCGGTCGCGACACAGGCGAACGGGGCGGCGCCTCTCGGCACCGCCCCGTTCGGGTCGTTCAGTGTGTCAGAGTCCGACGGTGTCGTCGGGCATGCTCGTGGACTGGCGTGTGACGCGCTCGTTGCCCGTCGGGTCGACCGCCGTGCGGGTCACCGAGTCCGTGGACCGGCGGCGCATCATGAGGATGATGCCGACCAGGAAGATCACGGCTCCGGCGGCCATCAGGATGTAACCGATCATCGTGAGGTCGACCCAGCCGACCTCCACGTTCACCGCGAAGGCCAGAATGGCTCCGATGGCGAACAGTGCGATACCTGCTCCGATGCTCATGCGAGGTTCCTTTCCGGGGCGCGGCGATCAGCCCTCCCCTGTTCCCGGGGCGCGATGACCCCGATGTCACACTCTCCCGTGCCTCGCGGTGCCCGCACAGGGGCTTGACAAGGAAGGAGATATCTCGATCACGCCCGTCCCCCAGCCGCCGGTGTTTGTACTGTTGCCTCATACCGTCAGGAAGGAACGCGTGTGACCTCTCACGGCCTTGACGTCTCGCCCGCTGTGCAGAGCGCCGTCCAAGACGGGCGGCCGGTGCTCGCGCTCGAGTCGACGATCTTCACCCATGGACTCCCCGGCCCGCGCAACGTCGAGGTCGCGCTCGAGGCCGAGGAGCGCGTGCGGGCTCTCGGCGTGACCCCGGCGACGATCGGCGTCGTCGACGGGCGCCCGACGGTCGGCCTGTCGCCCGACCAGATCGTTCGCCTCTCAGAGAGCGAGGGAGTCGTCAAGGCGAGCCTGCGCGACGTGCCGGTGGTCGCCGCGAAGCGCTTGAGCGCGGGCACGACGGTCGCGGCGACGGCGCACCTGGCCCATCTGGCAGGGCTGCGGGTGTTCTCGACCGGTGGGCTCGGCGGCGTCCACCGCGGTGCGCAGCAGACCTTCGACGAGAGCGCCGACCTCGGCACCCTCGCCGCTCTGCCGATGATCGTCGTGAGTGCCGGAGTGAAGTCGATCCTCGACATCCCCCTCACCCTGGAGCGACTCGAGACTCTCAACCTCGCCGTCGTCGGCTACCGCACGACGGACTATCCGGGGTTCTACATCGCCGACTCGGGCCACGACCTCGAGTACTCCGTCGACTCCCCCGACGAGATCGCCCGCATCGCCGGCGTGCGCGACGAGCTCGGCATCTCGTCCACGCTCCTCGTCGCGAACCCCGTGGGATCCCACCTGCAGCTCGACCGCGCGCTGCACGACGACGTCCTCGCCCGAGCCCTCGCCGCCGCAGAGGCGGAAGGCGTCTCGGGCCACGACACCACGCCGTTCCTCCTGGACTACATGCAGCGCGCAACCGACGGCCGCAGTCTCGATGTGAACGTCGCCGTGTACCGCGGCAACGTCGAGCTCGGGGCCCGCATCGCGATCGCACTCGCTGAGCTCGCCTGATGCTCGTCGTCATCGGCGACCTCGTCGCGGACCTCATCGTGCTCGGTGGATCCTTTCTAGAGCGAGGTACCGACAACCCCGCCGAGGTTCGCCTCACGCGGGGCGGGAGCGCCGCGAACGTGGCGATGGCTGCGGCCCCGAGGCACCCGGTGCGGTTCATCGGGCGGGTCGGCGACGACCCCCTCGGACGTGTCCTCGCCGCCGAACTGGAACGCGGCGGCGTCGATGCCCGTCTGCAGCGCAGCGGACGCACCGGCGCGATCGTCGTGCTCGTCGACGCCGTGGGCGAGCGCACCATGATCACAGACCGCGGAGCCGCTGCCGAACTCGACGGCATCGATGCCGGCTGGCTGGACGGGGCGGACTGGGTGCACCTGCCGCTCTACGGCTTCGCGACCCCGACATCGCGCACTGCGCTGGCAGACGCCGCGGCGACTGCCGCCCGGGCGGGCGCGCGCATCAGCATCGATCTGTCGAGCGTGGCGACGCTGCGCGAGCTCGGCGCACGGAGACTGCAGCAACTGCTCGACGCCGTGGCACCGGCTGTCGTGTTCGCGAACGATGAGGAGTTCCGCATCGCCGACGAGCTCGGGCTCCACTTCGGCGATGCGGTCGTGGTCGTCAAGCGCGGCGGTGATCCGGTGCTCGTCACGTACGACGGCGAACGCGTCGAGGTGCCGGTCGAGCGGGTCGACGACGTGCTCGACTCCACGGGCGCCGGCGACGCGTTCGCTGCCGGCTACGTCGCGGCGGCACTCGCCGGGGCCGATCCGCTCGAGAGCGCCCGGGCGGGCAGCGACCTCGCGATGGGTGCGCTGCGCCGCGCGGGCGCTCTCTGAGCGGTCAGGCGCTCTGGATGCTCTCCAGCACGTCCTCCATGTCGTCGACGAACGCGTTGTAGCCCGCGATCGTCGCCGCGACCTGCTCGTCGCTGAAGTCGGACCGATCCTGGCTGATGGTGAGCTCGGTTCCACCGTCCACCTCGACGAGGTCGAACAGGACCGGCAGTCCGGCGTCGTCTCCGGGCTGGTCCGTGAGTGTCATCGAGAGGTGGGACGGCGGCTCGACGACCTTGTACTCCCCCGCCCAGTCGATCCGGTTGCCGTCGGGCAGCTCCATGACGGCCCGGAAGGCACCGCCCGGGCGCACATCCATCGTGAGTGACTCCTGGGGAACGGTGACAGCGGCGGTGCCGAACCACACCGCGAAGTGCTCAGGCTTGGTGATCGCCTCGAAGACGAGCTCGCGCGGTGCGCGAAGGGTGCGGGTGATGGTGAAGTACTCAGTCATGGGGGTTCTCCTTGTCGGTGTGGTCGGACGGGGGTGTGAGTTGCTGAAGGGCGTTGAGGTACTGATCGAGGGCGTCGGCGCTCGCTTCCCAGAACCGCGCGTAATCGCCGATCCACTCGGATGCCGCAGCCAGCGGCCGAGCATCCAGACGGGCGGGCCGGTACTGGGCGTCCTTGCCGCGGGTGACGAGCCCCGCGCTCTCGAGCACCCGCAGGTGCTTGGAGACGGCGGCGAATGTCATGTCGAACGGCGCGGCCAGCTCTCCCACGGTCGCCTCTCCCCCGCTCAGCCGCTCGAGTATCGCGCGGCGTGTGGGGTCGGCGAGGGCCGAGAAGGTGCGGCTGAGCTGGTCTTCCGACATCATCTTCGCCTCCTTTGTATTCAACCTATCGGTACTGTACTAACTAGTTGAATACGCTGCAAGCGCTTTGTCGGTGGGCGACGTTAGCGTGGCCGTATGGCCCGCGTCATATTCCATACTGCGACCACCCTCAACGGCTACCTCGCCGACGACGACGACTCGCTGTCCTGGCTCTTCGCCGTCCCCGGCGCCGATACCGCTGAGCACGACTTCGGTCGATTCCTCGACGGCGTCGGTGCGCTCATCATGGGTTCGACCACCTACGAGTGGGTGGTCGACCATGAAGGACTGATCGCCCACCCCGAGAAGTGGCCCTACGCAGGCAAGGCCTCCTTCGTGATGAGTTCACGCGAACTGCCCGTGGTCGCGGGAGCCGACATCCGCTTCCGCCGTGGAGAGGTGTCGGCCTTGTGGCCGGAACTGGCCGAAGCAGCCGGCGATCGGGACATCTGGATCGTCGGCGGCGGAGACCTCGTCGGCCAGTTCGCCGATTCGGGACTCCTGGACGAAATCCGCGTCTCGATCGCTCCGGTCACGCTGGTCTCAGGGCGGCCGTTGCTCCCTCGCCGGCTGGAATCCGATCGTCTGACACTGGAGTCGGTCACGCGGGCGGGCCAGTTCGCCGAACTGGTGTACTCGCTGAGCAGGACCCCGCTCGTCGGTTCAGTCGGCTGACGGAACCATGTCGAACCATTCGCCGTGCTTCGGCTCACGGCCGTCGCCCGACGACGTGCCCGTAAGCCGACGCTGCACCCAGGGGCCGACATGCTCCCAGTAATACGCCGTGCCGCGCGCCGCGGCCGGCGGCAGAGGCGGGAGTGACCACCACCCGGCAGGCGGCTCCAGACCGAGCGCAGTCAGGACCCTGGCGGCGACGCGATGGTGACCGCGCGAGTTCATGTGGAGCCGGTCCTCTGACCAGTACGGCGGGCTGGACAGCTCACGGTCGGGCCAGTTGAAGGCGCGGACGATGTCGGTGCGGTCCGCGAACTTCGCCGTGACGGCCGCGGACAGCAGATCTCCGCGCCGCTGGATCACGCGACTCAGCGGGAGCTGGGCAGAGGGGTTCGCACCCGACAGCAGGATGAGCGTGACACCCTCTTCGTCGCATCGGTTCAGCACATGCGTGAAGGCGTCGACCACGCGCGCAACGCTCGTGCGCGGACGAAGCATGTCATTGCCGCCCCCGTTGAACGACAGATGCGTCGGCTTCAGTGCAAGCGCGGGTTCGAGCTGCTGCTCGACGATGGGCTGTACGAGCTTCCCGCGGATGGCGAAGTTGGCGTATTGCACCGGCTGACCCGAGGCATCCGCCCACCCCTGCGCGACGAGATCCGCCCACCCACGCACGCGACCGTCGGGGAGCTCGTCTCCGACGCCCTCGGTGAACGAATCGCCGATCGCGACGTACCTCAGGGATGCCATCGTCCCAGCCTAGGGTGCGGCCGCAGCCGAGAATGGTCGTCCGCGCTCACCGGTCGTCGAGCGCCATCCCCCGCCGGTCCACGAGACCCCAGACAGCGACCGCGGCGACCACGAAGAAGACCGCGAACACGACGAAGAGGGTGGGTGCGCCCCCCAGAGCGAGCAGAACCGGCACCATGAGCGGCGCGATGATCGAAGCGATGCGTCCGGCGCCGGCGGCCCACCCCGATCCGGTCGCCCGCAGCGATGTGGGGTACATCTCGGGCGTCACCGCATACAGAGCGCCCCAGGCGCCGAGATTGAAGAACGACAGCGCCATTCCGGCCGCGATGACTCCCACCTCGCTCCCCGCCGTCCCGAACACGACGGCAGAGAGGGCGGATCCGACGAGGAACACCGAGAGCGTCAGACGGCGACCCCAGACCTCGATCAGCCACGCGGCGGTGGCGTAGCCCGGAAGCTGCGCGAGTGTGATGATGAGCGTGAATCCGAAGGACCGCACCAGGTCGTAGCCCTGCGAGACGAGGATCGACGGAATCCAGATGAACGCCCCGTAGTACGAGAAGTTCACGCAGAACCAGACGAGCCAGAGGCACGCGGTGCGCACGCGGAACTCGCGAGACCACAGCACGGCGAGGCGTGAGGCGATCGTGGAGGAAGCCGCGGGCGGCGTGTCGGCGGCGGTGACGGCGACGGCGGATACCGCATCCCCCGCCGACTCCTCGAAGGTGCGAACGACCGCGCCCGCCTCCTCGTGCCGACCGCGGCGCTCCAGCCACCGAGCGGACTCCGGGAGTCCCCACCGCACGAACAAGGCGTACGCGGCGGGCACCGCGCCGAGCGCGAACGCCCAGCGCCATCCGTTGTCCGACGTCGGGATGACGAAGTATCCGATGAGTGCTGCGGCGGTCCATCCCACGGCCCAGAAAGCCTCGAGGATCACGATGAGACGGCCACGGATCCGCGCCGGCGCGAACTCGCTGACATATGTCGAGGCCACCGGCAGCTCGGCGCCGAGCCCGAGCCCGACGAAGAACCGCAGCACGAGAAGCGCGACGAGCCCGCCGACCAGTGCGCTCGCGCCGGTGGCGATGCCGTACACCAGCAGCGTCAGCGCGAACACGGACCGCCGCCCGAATCGATCCGCGAGCAGTCCGCCGACGCTCGCGCCGATCGCCATGCCGACGAACCCGATCGACGCGATCCACGCTGTCTCGAAGGGCTGGAGCTCCCACTGCACGGCCAGCGCGGCGATCACGAAGGAGATCAGTCCGACGTCCATCGCGTCCAGCGCCCACCCGAGGCCGGAGCCGGTCAGCACCCGCAGGTGCATGCGTGTGAACGGCAGCCGGTCGAGGCGCTCCGGGAGCGTCGCGTCCGTGCGGGTCTCGGCATCCGTCATAGCGTCATGCTACGGATCCTTCGGACGGTGCGCTCACGCCAGCATGTCGCGGACCAGCGGCGCCACCTTCGAGCCGTACAGCTCGATCGAGCGCATCATCCGCGCGTGAGAGAGCGTCCCGGTCGAGAACTTCATGTCGAACCGATCGAGATCGAGCGTCTGGACGGTATCCGCGATCTTGCGGGCGACGGTCTCCGGCGACCCCACATAGAGAGCACCCTCAGGCCCGACGTCACGCTGGAACCGCATGCGACTGTAGGGCGGCCAGCCGCGTTCCCGCCCGATGGTGTTGTTCATCGCCTCGAAGCCCTCGTAGGCCTCGTCCCACGCCTGCTGATCGGTGTCGGCGATGTGCCCGGGCGAATGGACGCCGACGGGCGAGGGGCCGCGACCGAAGGCCTCGAGTGACCGGCGATACGTCGATGCGAAGGGCCGGAAACGGTCCGCCGGTCCGCCGATGATCGCCAGCATGAGGCCGTAGCCGTAGCGCGCGGCACGCACCACGGACTCCGGCGTGCCGCCGACGCCCACCCAGGCGCGCAGGCCGTTCTCCGTCTTCGGGAACACGTCGGCGTCGGCCAGGGGCGCCCGCAGCGTTCCCTGCCAGGTGACCGGCTTCTCCTCGAGCAGCTGCGCGAACAGTTCGAGCTTCTCCTCGAACAGCGTCTCGTAGTCCCGCAGGTCGTAGCCGAAGAGCGGGAACGACTCGGTGAACGAGCCGCGCCCGAGGATGACCTCGGCGCGTCCGTTCGACACCGCATCCAACGTGGCGAATCGCTCGTAGACACGGACCGGGTCATCGCTCGAGAGGACCGTCACGGCGGTCCCGAGATGGATGCTGCGGGTGCGCGCGGCGGCGGCTGCCAGGACGATCTCAGGACTGGAGACGGCGAACTCCGGGCGGTGATGCTCCCCCACCCCGAAGAACGCCAGTCCGACCTCGTCGGCGAGCACGGCCTGCTCGACGACATCGCGGATGGTCTGCGCATCGCTGACGAGGTTTCCGGATTCGTCGCGGGTGACGTCGCCGAATGTGTCCAGGCCGAGCTCCAGCGTGGAAGGATCGCTTGCGGTCATCGACGGGCCTTTCTATGCGCCTGAATGAACCAGTGGGTATCGTCCGCAACCGCTCCGGACGCTCGCGCATTCCCTGCCGCTCGGCTTGCCGGAGGCGTAGCGTTGACCCATGGCCCTGTTCGCCGACCGTACCGCGGCGGGTCGAGAGCTGGGTACCGCGCTCGCCGACCGGCGCGGCACCGACGCGATCGTGTTCGGGATACCGCGCGGCGGAATCGTCGTCGCCGCCGAGGTGTCGCGCCTGTTGGCATTGCCGCTGGCGCCGGTGGTCGTGCGGAAGCTCGGTGTGCCGTCGAACGAGGAGTACGCCGTCGGCGCCATCGCCGACGGCATCCGCGTGATGAACGACGGCTTCCGCAGTGCGCGAGCTCTCAGCGCGGATCAGCTCCAGGAGGTCGAGGAGCGGGAGCGCGCCGAGCTGCTCCGGCGGACGCGGCGCTTCGGCTCGGTCGCCGATGACCTGTCGGGAGTCACCGCCATCGTCGTGGACGACGGCGTGGCCACCGGGGCAACCGCGATCGCCGCATGCCGTTCGCTGCGCTCCCGTGACTGCGACGCCGTCGTGCTCGCCGTTCCGGTCGCCCCGGCAGGGTGGGAACCGGACCCCGGCGCCGCTGACGAGTTCGTCTGCCCGCATCGCGAACACGACTTCTGGGCGGTCGGCCAGTTCTACGACGACTTCACCCAGACCAGCGACGCGGAGGTCGTGGAACTGCTGTCCCACGACCCCCGCGTCGGCTGAGGCCTCAGCGGAGCGTCAGCGCGAAAGAGCCTTGCGGAGCGAGTCGAGCCCGACCCCGCCGATGTCGAGGGCGCGCTTGTGGAACTGCTTGATCGAGAACGAAGCACCTTCGCGCTCGGCCACCTCGTCGCGCAGCTGCTCCCAGATCCGCTGACCGACCTTGTAGGACGGCGCCTGGCCCGGCCAGCCGAGGTAGCGGTTGACCTCGAACTTCACGAACTCGTCGGGCATGTTCACGTTGTGCAGCATGAAGTCGAGCGCGAAGTCCGCGTCCCACTTCCCCTGACCGTCGGGGCGGTCCTTGCCGAGGTGCACGCCGATGTCGAGGACCACGCGGGCGGCGCGCATGCGCTGACCGTCGAGCATGCCGAGGCGATCGGCCGGGTCGTCGAGGTAACCCAGCTGCTCCATGAGCCGCTCGGCGTATAGAGCCCAGCCCTCGGCGTGCCCGGAGGTGCCGCCCAGGAGGCGTCGGTACGAGTTCAGCTGCGCACGGTTGTACACCGCCTGCGCGATCTGCAGGTGGTGCCCCGGCACACCCTCGTGGTAGACGGTGGTGAGCTCGCGCCAGGTGTCGAAGGTCTCGACGCCCTCCGGCACCGACCACCACATCCGGCCGGGGCGCGAGAAGTCGTCAGTGGGACCGGTGTAGTAGATCCCGCCTTCCTTGGTGGGAGCGATCATGCACTCGAGCTTGCGGATGGGCTCGGGAATGTCGAAGTGCGTGCGCCCGAGCTCTGCGACCGCGCGGTCGCTCGTCTCCTGCATCCACTTCTGCAGGGCGTCGGTGCCGTGCAGCTTGCGGGAGTCGTCCTGCTCGAGAAAGGCGACCGCCTCCTCGACCGAGGCGCCCGCCTTGATCTCGTCGGCGATGGACTCCTGCTCCGCCACCATGCGAGCGAGCTCCTCGACCCCCCACTCGTACGTCTCGTCGAGGTCGATGGTCGCGCCCAGGAACCTCCGCGAATGAATCGCGTACAGCTCGCGGCCGACCGCGTCGTCCTCACCCGCGCGCGGCGCGAGGTCGCTGCCGAGGAACGATGCGAGCTCGTCGTAGGCGACGCGGGCCGCATTGGCGTTGTCGGCGAGGTCGCGGGCGAGCGATGCCGGCAGCTGACCCTCGGCCGGTGCGGCCTCCGCCGCGAACGACGCGAAGAAGCCGCCGTCCTCGGTGTACCGGGCGATCTGCGTGACGACCGCTTCGACCTGGCGACGCGCGGGGACGACGCCCTGCGCGATGCCCTCGCGGAGCGTCGTGATGTAGCCGTCGATCGCTCCCGGGACGGCCTTGAGTCGCGTGGCGATGACCGTCCAGTCGTCTGTCGTCGCCGTGGGCATCAAGTCGAGGACCGACCGGATGTCCTGAGCCGGCGACGCGATCACGTTGAGGTCGCGGAGGTTCCACTTCGCGTCGTGCAGCTCGATCGCGACCTGGATCTCGCGGGCCACGTCGTCCTGGGTGACGGCGTCGATGTCGTCCACAGGGGTGGCTGCCGCCAGGGCGGCGAGAGTCTTGCGGCCCTCGGCGACGAGTCGCTCGTGGCCTTCGGGGCTGTAGTCGCCGTAGCGGTCGTTGTACTCGTCGCGACCGATGTAGGTCGCGAGAGTCGGCTCGAGCTCGGCGAGTGTGTCGACCCATGCGTCAGCGATCGTGTCGATCGGCGTGGGCGTACGTGTTTCGTCAGTCATGCCCAAGAGCCTATGGATGCACGCCGCGACGCGCCAAACATCCGGCTCAGTGGCCGGCTTCGTTCCAGTCGCTGCCGCGTCCGATCTGGACGTCCAGCGGCACCGACAGGGCAGCCGCGTCTCCCATGCGCTCGCGCACGATGCGCTCCGCGGCATCCCACTCCCCCGGCGCCACCTCCACGACGAGTTCGTCGTGGATCTGCATCAGCACACGGGAACGCAGCGCCTGCGCGGCGAATTCGTCATGGATGTGGAACAGCGCGACCTTCATGATGTCGGCGGCGCTGCCCTGGATCGGCGCGTTGAGAGCCGCGCGCTCGGCGTTCTCGCGGAGCACCCGGTTCGGGCTCGCGAGGTCGGGGAACGGCCTGCGGCGTCCGAAGATCGTCTCGGTGTAGCCGTCGATCCTCGCCTGCTCGACCGACGAGCGCAGGTAGTCGCGCACCGCGCCGAAGCGGGCGAAGTACTCCATCATCAGCTGCTTGGCCTCGGTCTGCTCGATCCGCAGCTGCTTCGAGAGTCCGAAGGCGGACAGTCCGTACACAAGGCCGTACGACATCGCCTTGACCTTCGTGCGCATGGCCGGGGTGACGTCGGCGGGCTCGACACCGAACACGCGCGCGCCGACGAAGCGGTGCAGGTCTTCGCCGGAGTTGAAGGCCTCGATGAGCCCCGGGTCTTCGGAAAGGTGCGCCATGATGCGCATCTCGATCTGCGAGTAGTCCGCGGTGAGCAGCGTCTCGTACTCGGGGCCGTTCTCGAACGCCGAGCGGATGCGGCGGCTCTCTTCCGTGCGAACGGGGATGTTCTGCAGATTCGGGTCCGTGCTGGACAGTCGCCCGGTCTGGCTGCCGGTCTGCACGTAGGTGGTGCGCACCCGACCGTCCGCGCCGATGGCGGTGTCGAGCGACTCGATGATCTGACGCAGCTTCGTCGCCTCGCGGTGCTGCAGCAGCAGATCGAGGAAGGGATGCGGGTGGGAATCCTGCAGATCGGCGAGCACGGCGGCGTCGGTCGAGTACCCGGTCTTGGTCTTGCGGGTCTTGGGAAGCTGCAGCTCTTCGAACAGCACCTCCTGCAGCTGCTTGGGCGAGCCGAGGTTCACCTCCCGCCCGATGGCGAGGTAGGCCTGCTGGGCGATGGCGTCGGCGCGTTCCGCGAGCTCGGCCGAGAACGACGAGAGCTTGTCGTGCGAGACAGCGACACCGGCGAGTTCCATGTCGGCGAGCGTCAGCAGCGTGGGCAGCTCGATGTCGGCGAGCACGGTCGCGACGCTGGCGGGCAGCTCGGCCCTCAGCGCCTCTGCCACGCGAACAGAGAACCAGGCGAGCTGGCCCGGGGTCGCGCCTTCGGTCTCGGGGACCAGCTGGGTCGGATCGGCCTCGGGCAGCTTCTCGTCGAGGTAGCGGTCCACGAGGTCGGCGAGGTTCTTGTCGGGGAAGCTCGGCCGCAGCAGCCATCCGGCGACCACGGTGTCGAAGGTCAGTCCGCCGATGCGCAGACCCGCTCGGCGCATCGCCTTGACCTGCGTCTTGGCGTCGCTCATCACCTTGGGGGCGTCGGAGGCCAGCCACCCGGCGAGAGCCTCCTGCAGCTCGGGCGTCCAGGTCGCCTCGGCGGCGGCATCTTTCGTCGCGAAGCCGATGCGCTTCGGCAGGCCGCCCTCGACGACGACGGTCACTCCGACCTCGCCCTCTGCGGCGTCGAGCCACGCGAGCAGATCGGCAGGCGCCGGTTCGACGGGCTTGGGCATCGGCACGGCGGCCGCCGAAGTCACGGCCGCCATCTGCTGCTCGATGCCCGCCAGCTCGGCCACGCGCGGGATGAGCGTCTTGAACTCGAGGCGCGCGAAGATGTCGCGCACCGCCTGGGCGTCCATCGGCTTGACCTCGAGGTCGGCGATGGTCGCGGGGAGCTCGACATCCGTCAGGAGTCGGTTGAGGGCACGGTTGCGCCGCACGTCGTCGATGTGCGCGCGCAGGTTGCCGCCCACGACGCCGGTCACCTTGTCGGCGTTGGCGAGCAGCTCATCGAGCGAGCCGAACTGGTTCAGCCACTTGACCGCGGTCTTCTCGCCGACCTTCGGCACACCGGGAAGGTTGTCGCTGGTCTCGCCGACGAGCGCGGCGATCTCGGGGTACTGCTCGGGCGGCACCCCGTAACGGTCGATGACCGCCTGGCGGTCGTAGCGCTTGAGCTGGGACACGCCCTGCACGTTCGGGTAGAGAAGCGTGATGTCTTCGGTGACGAGCTGGATGGTGTCGCGATCGCCCGAGCACACCAGGACGTCGTAGCCCTGCTCGGCACCCTGGGTGGCGAGCGTGGCGAGGATGTCGTCGGCCTCGAAGTCCTCCTTCTGCAGGACCGTGATGCTCATCGCCGCCAGGCAGTCCTGGAGGATCGGGATCTGGCCCTTGAACTCGGAGGGAGTCTCGGAGCGGTTCGCCTTGTACTCCGTGTACTCACGGGTGCGGAAGGACTGTCGCGACGTGTCGAAGGCGACCGCCATATGGGTGGGCTTCTCCGCCTTGATCAGGTTGATCAGCATCGCAAGGAAGCCGTAGATCCCGTTCGTGTACTGCCCGTCCTTGGTCGAGAAGTTGTCGACGGGAAGGGCGTAGAACGCCCGGTATGCCAGCGAATGGCCGTCCACGACGAGAAGGGTAGGCTTTGCGGAGTCCGTCACCCTGCAAGCCTAGACGCGGGGCGGGACACTCCCCCGCACAGCAAATCCGAAGGCGATCGATGACCGACCTGTCCCCCGCAGACGTGAACGGACTCGAGTGGGCCGCCACCCGCGGGATGGGCGCTCTCGCCGAGAAGATGGGCATGCAGTTCACCGAGTTCTCGGTGCAGCGCTGCGTCGCGACGATGCCGGTCGAGGGGAACACCCAGCCCGTCGGGCTGCTCCACGGCGGGGCCTACGTGGTGCTCGGAGAGTCGCTCGGCTCGATGGCCGCGAACCTCCACGCCGGGCCCGGACGGCTCGCGGTCGGCGTCGACATCAATGCGACGCACACCCGTTCGGCGACGTCTGGCACGGTCACCGGCGTCTGCACGCCACTGCATCTCGGACGCACGATCACCGTCCACGAGATCGTCGTCACCGACGATCAGGGCCGCCGGTGCTCGACCATCCGCATCACGAACCACATCAAGGACCTGCCGCAGAAATGACGAAGCGGATGCCCCGGCCCGGGGCATCCGCTTCATTCACAGTGTCGGGGGCGCTACTTCTTGGGCGCCAGCTGCTCGATGATGGCCTTTGCCACGTCCTGCATCGTCAGACGGCGGTCCATCGATGCCTTCTGGATCCAGCGGAAAGCCTCGGGCTCGGACAGACCCATCTTCTCGTTGAGGAGGCCCTTGGCCCGGTCGACCAGCTTGCGGGTCTCGAAGCGCTCGACCATGTCGGCGACTTCGGCCTCGAGCGTGATGATCTGCTCGTAGCGGGCCAGCGCGATCTCGATCGCCGGCAGAAGGTCGTTCGGCGTGAAGGGCTTGACGACGTAGGCCAGCGCGCCGGCCTCGCTCGCGCGCTCGACGAGCTCCTTCTGGCTGAAGGCGGTGAGGAGCACCACGGGGGCGATGTGGTTCTTGCTCAGCTTCTCGGCGGCCGAGATGCCGTCCAGGAGCGGCATCTTCACGTCCATGATCACCAGATCGGGACGCAGGTCGGTCGCGAGCTGGACCGCGGTCTCGCCGTCCCCGGCCTCTCCGACGACGTCGTAGCCGTTGTCGCGGAGGATCTCCACGATGTCGAGGCGGATCAGCGACTCGTCCTCCGCCACCACGACACGGCGGGGGGTCGAGGCTTGCGGTTCGGGGGGAAGCTCCTGCTCAGTCACCTCTGAATCCTACGGTATGGTCAATCGCGGACGCGCTCCGCGCGGGCCGGTGTGGCGGAATGGCAGACGCGACCGACTCAAACTCGGTTGCCCGCAAGGGCGTGTGGGTTCGACTCCCACCACCGGTACATCATGCGAGGTCTGCCCGAGGCGGCCGCCCGCGGACGACGAAGCGGTGAGCGGATGGCCCGTGCCGGGGCATCCGCTCACGGCTGTCGATCGTCAGGCGCCGAAGTACTGGTTTCCGAGGGCCTTGCTCTTGAGAGCGTCGAACTCGCCCTGCGAGATGCTGCCGGCGTCGAGCAGCGCCTTGGCACTCGCGATGTCCTGCGCGGGGCTCGACGACGCGGCGGGACGGTAGTCGTCCGCCTCCGGGACTCCGTAGCCGTAGCGGGCACGCGAGCGTTCTGCCATCCCGCTCCCCCGCGCGATCACGTACACCAGCGCGGTGAGGAAGGGCACGAAGAGCAGCGCGATGAGCCAGACGGCCTTCACCCAGCCGTTCGCCGACTCGTCACGGAAGAGGTCGGTGATGATCAGGATCACCACGTAGATGTAGGCCGTGAAGTAGAAGATCCACAGCAGCCACCAGAAGAAGTCCATGCGAGGTGCCCCAATCGGGAGAAAGACGAACGGTC
Source organism: Microbacterium sp. Root166 (assembly GCF_001427145.1). Taxonomy (GTDB): domain Bacteria; phylum Actinomycetota; class Actinomycetes; order Actinomycetales; family Microbacteriaceae; genus Microbacterium. Next base: position 462,643 of record NZ_LMGL01000002.1, on the reverse strand, counting down.
GCGCTCAGCATAGTGAGCGCGACCGTTCGGCTGGCGGAATTCCGCCGCTATTCGCCGGACTGGTAGATCGGCGCCTTGCCGTGGACGGCGTCGCCGACCTTGTGGATGCGGATGTCGTTGGTCGAGCCGATGATCCCGGGAGGGGAACCCGAGATCACGACCACCTTGTCGCCGACCTTCGCGAGGTCGTTGGCGAGGATGTAGTCGTCGACCTGGAGGAACATGCGGTCGGTGTGCGCGACGTGCTCGACGAGCGTCGACGTGACGCCCCAGGTGAGCGCCATGCGGCGGCGGATCGCCGGCTCGGGGGTGAACCCGATCATGGGGATGCGCGGGCGCAGTCGCGACATGCGACGGGCGGTGTCGCCCGACTCCGTGAAGATGCAGAGGAACTTCGCCTCGACGAACTCCGCCACCTCGAGCGCGGCGAGCGTGATGGCGCCGCCCTGCGTGCGCGGCTTCGTCGTCATCGGCTGGATGCGCTCGAGCCCGTGCTCTTCGGTCGAGTCGATGATGCGGGCCATGGTCTCGACGACGACCACCGGGTACTTGCCGACACTGGTCTCGCCCGAGAGCATGACCGCGTCCGCGCCGTCGAGGACGGCGTTGGCGACGTCGCTGGTCTCGGCGCGCGTGGGAACGGGGTTCTCGATCATGGACTCGAGCATCTGCGTGGCGACGATGACCGGCTTGGCCATGCGGCGGCAGAGCTCGACCGCGCGCTTCTGCACGATCGGCACGGCCTCGAGCGGGAGTTCGACGCCCAGGTCGCCACGGGCGACCATGATGCCGTCGAAGGCGTCGATGATCTCCTCGAGGTTGTCGACGGCCTGCGGCTTCTCGATCTTGGCGATGACGGGGACGCGGCGTCCTTCTTCGGCCATGATGACGTGGACGCGCTGGACGTCCTTCGCGTTGCGGACGAACGACAGGGCGATGATGTCGGCCCCGGCGCGCAGGCCCCAGCGGAGATCGGCCTCGTCCTTCTCGGACAGTGCCGGGACGTTCACCGCGACGCCGGGCAGGTTGATGCCCTTGTTGTTGGACACCGGGCCGCCGACGATGACCTTCGTCGTGACGACGGTCTCGGTCTTCTCGGTGACCTCGACGCGGACCTTGCCGTCGTCGATCAGGAGGAAGTCGCCGGGGTTGACGTCCTGCGGCAGCCCCTTGAAGGTCGTCGAGACGATGTCCTTCGTCCCGAGGATGTCGTCGATCGTGATCTTGAAGATGTCGCCGGCGGCGAGGTCGTGCGGGCCGTTCTCGAACTTGCCCAGACGGATCTTCGGTCCCTGAAGGTCGACGAGGATGGCGACCGGGCGACCGGCGTCGTCCGCAGCCTTGCGCACGTTGGCGAAGTTGCTGTCGTGGACCGAGTAGTCGCCGTGGCTCAGGTTGAAGCGGGCGACGTCTACGCCGGCGTCGATGATAGCGCGAACACTCTCATACGTCGAAGTAGCAGGTCCCAGTGTTGCGACGATTTTGGCGCGTCTCATCCGTGTGTGATCTCCCCGATTATTTATGGGCGAATGCCCGGTGTCAGCCTACGCGGGCTGGAGTCCGATGGCGATATCCGTCGGCCGGACGGGCGACGGCAGCTGCGTCTGTCCCATCAGGTAGGCGTCCACGCTCGCCGCTGCGGCGCGGCCCTCCGCGATCGCCCAGACGATCAGCGACTGGCCGCGACCCGCGTCGCCGGCGACGAAGACGCCGGGCGCGGTTGTCTGGTAGTCCTCTTCGCGGCGCACGTTGCCGCGGTCGGTGAACTGCGCGCCGATCTGGTCTTCGAGCTGCGACCGCTCGGGGCCGGTGAAGCCCATGGCGATGAGGACGAGGTCGGCGGGGATCTCGCGCTCGGTGCCGCTCTTGGGAACGCGACGGCCGTCGACGAACTCGGTCTCGGCGACCCGCAGGGCGCGGACCTCGCCGGCCTCGTTGCCGAGGAACTCGACGGTCGACGCGAGGAACGCGCGCTCGCCGCCCTCCTCGTGCGCCGAGGAGACCTCGAAGACGGTCGGCGACATCGGCCACGGCTGGTGCTCGGGCCGCTCCCCCGGAGGCTGCTTGCCGATGGCGAGGTTGGTCACGCTCAGCGCACCGTGGCGGTGCGCGGTGCCGATGCAGTCGGCGCCCGTGTCACCGCCTCCGATGACGATGACGTGCTTGCCCTCGGCCGAGATCTGGTGGGGCACGGCGTCGCCCGCCACCGCCTTGTTCGACTCGACGAGGTACTCCATGGCGAAGTGGACACCGGCGAGATCGCGACCCGGGATCGCCAGTTCGCGCGGGAGGGTTGCTCCGGTGGCGATCACGACCGCGTCGTAGCGCGCACGCAGGTCTCCCCACGAGATGTCCTTGCCGATCTCGACGCCGGCGCGGAACCGCGTCCCCTCGTCGCGCATCTGACGCAGACGCGACTCGAGGTGCTTCTTCTCCATCTTGAAGTCCGGGATGCCGTAGCGCAGAAGCCCGCCGATGCGGTCATCCCGCTCGAACACGGCGACGGTGTGGCCGGCGCGCGTGAGCTGCTGCGCGGCCGCGAGACCGGCGGGACCCGAGCCGACGACGGCGACGGTCTTGCCCGTCAGGCGCCCGGGAGGCTCCGCCTCGACCCAGCCGTTCGAGAACGCCTCGTCGATGATCGAGACCTCGATCTGCTTGATCGTCACGGCGGGCTGGTTGATGCCGAGCACGCACGAGCTCTCGCACGGAGCGGGGCACAGGCGCCCGGTGAACTCCGGGAAGTTGTTGGTCGCGTGCAGGCGCTCGATGGCCGAGCGACCCTCACCGCGCCACGTCAGGTCGTTCCACTCCGGGATCAGGTTGCCCAGCGGGCAGCCCTGGTGGCAGAACGGCACGCCGCAGTCCATGCAGCGACCGGCCTGGCGGCGCAGCACCGCCGAGTCGCCCGGCTCATAGACCTCTTTCCAGTCCATGATGCGCACCGGCACGGGCCGCCTCGGCGGCAGCTCGCGATCGGTGACCTTGAGAAAGCCCTTGGGGTCAGCCACCCGTCACCTCCAGGATGCGGTTCCAGACGACGTCGCCATCGGGGTCGAGACCCTCGGCGACGGCGTTCTGACGGGTCCGGAGCACGGCGGCGTAATCACGCGGCAGCACCCGGACGAAGTTGTCGAGCTCGGCCTCGAAGTCGGCGAGCATCGCGGCGGCGAGAGTCGAATCGGTCTCGGCGACGTGCTGCTCGAGCAGATCGCGGAGGATCTCGGCGTCGCCGGAGCCCAGCTCGCCGAGCTCCAGCTCGCCGGTGGCCAGCGCCTCGCGGTTGACCAGCTTGCGGTCGAGCTTGTACACGTACGCCGTGCCGCCGGACATGCCGGCGCCCAGGTTGCGACCGGTCGCTCCGAGGATGACCGCGAGACCGCCGGTCATGTACTCGAGTGCATGGTCGCCGACGCCTTCGACCACAGCGGTCGCGCCGGAGTTGCGCACGAAGAACCGCTCCCCCACCACCCCGCGCAGGAACAGCGTGCCCTGCGTCGCTCCGTAGCCGATGACGTTGCCGGCGATGACGTTGAGCGAGGCGTCGAAGGTCGCGTCCCGCGGCGGGCGCACGACGATCTGGCCGCCCGAGAGACCCTTGCCGACGTAGTCGTTGGAGTCGCCCTCGAGGCGCAGGGTGATGCCGGCGGGCATGAACGCCCCGAAGGACTGGCCGGCAGAGCCGGTGAGGTTCACGACGATGCTGCCCGAGGGAAGGCCGTTCTCGCCGCGCGCACGCGTCACGTGGTGCCCGAGCAGGGTCCCCACGGCACGCTCGGTGTTGCGGATCGGCAGATCGAAGGTGATCTGACCGCCGTTCGCGATGACGTCCTGCGCACGCACGAGGAGCGGCACGTCGAAGTGCTCGTCGAGGTCGTGCTTCTGCAGCGTCATGTTGCGACGCGGCTCGTCCTCGGTGAACTGCGGGCCCTCGAGCACGGGAGCCAGGTTCAGTCCGCCGGCCTTCCAGTGCTCCACGGCGCCGTTCATGTCGAGCAGCTCGGTGTGGCCGATGATCTCGTCGAGCGAGCGGTAGCCGAGCTCGGCGAGGTACTCGCGCACCTCCTCGGCGATGAACTCCATGAAGTTCACGACGAACTCGGGCTTGCCGTTGAACCGCTCGCGCAGCACCGGGTTCTGCGTGGCCACGCCGACGGGGCAGGTGTCCAGGTGGCAGACGCGCATCATGATGCAGCCGGAGACCACGAGGGGCGCGGTCGCGAAGCCGAACTCCTCGGCGCCGAGCAGCGCGCCGATGATGACGTCGCGGCCCGTCTTCAGCTGACCGTCGACCTGGACGACCACGCGGTCGCGCATGCCGTTGAGCATGAGGGTCTGCTGGGTCTCGGCGAGACCGAGCTCCCACGGCGTGCCGGCGTGCTTGAGCGAGTTGAGCGGGCTCGCGCCGGTTCCGCCGTCGTGGCCGGACACCAGGATGACGTCGGCGAGGGCCTTGGCCGTGCCGGCCGCGACTGCACCGATGCCCGACTGGCTGACGAGCTTCACGTGCACGCGGGCCGACGGATTGGCGCGCTTCAGGTCGAAGATGAGCTGCTTGAGGTCCTCGATCGAGTAGATGTCGTGGTGCGGCGGCGGCGAGATGAGCCCGACGCCGGCCGTCGCGTGGCGGGTGCGCGCCACCCACGGGTACACCTTCGTCGGGGGCAGCTGCCCGCCCTCGCCGGGCTTGGCGCCCTGCGCGAGCTTGATCTGGATGTCGTCCGCCTCGGTCAGGTAGAGGCTCGTGACGCCGAAGCGTCCCGAGGCGACCTGCTTGATCGAGCTGCGGCGTTCGGGATCGAGGAGCCGGTCGACGTCCTCGCCGCCCTCGCCCGTGTTGGACTTGCCGCCGAGGCGGTTCATCGCGATCGCGAGCGTCTCGTGCGCCTCCCTGGAGATGGAGCCGTAGCTCATCGCACCGGTCGAGAAGCGCTTGACGATCGAGGCGACCGACTCGACCTCGTCGATCGGCACCGGGGTGCGGCCCTCGGTCTTCAGCTTGAACAGGCCGCGCAGGGTCTTGAGCTCGTTCGCCTGGTCGTCCACGAGCTTGGTGTACTCGCGGAAGATGTCGTACCGGCGGGTGCGGGTCGAGTGCTGCAGGCGGAACACCGTGTCGGGGTTGAACAGGTGCGGCGAGCCGTCGCGGCGCCACTGGTACTCGCCACCGGTCCACAGGCGCTCGTGAGCGCGGACCGCCGCGTCTTCGGGGTAGGCGTAGTCGTGGCGGGCGGCGTTCTCGGCCGCGATGACGTCCAGCCCGACGCCGCCGAGCTTGGACTCCGTGCCGGTGAAGTACGTTCCGACGAACTCTTCCGAGAGGCCCACGGCCTCGAAGACCTGTGCGCCGGCGTAGGACGACACCGTGGAGATGCCCATCTTGGACATGATCTTCAGGACGCCCTTGCCGAGCGCGTAGATCAGGTTCTTGACGGCCTTCTCGGGCGTGATGCCGGTGATGTATCCGGCGCGCACCAGGTACTCGACGGTCTCCATGGCGAGATACGGATTGACGGCGGATGCCCCGTACCCGATGAGCGTCGCCACGTGATGGACCTCGCGCACATCGCCGGCCTCCACCACGAGACCGCACTTCATGCGGGTCTCCTTGCGGATGAGGTGGTGGTGCACCGCGGCCAGCATGAGCAGCGACGGGATCGGGGCGAGGTCCTTGTTCGAGTCGCGGTCGGAGAGCACGATGAACTCCGCGCCGTCCTCGATGGCCTGGTCGACCTCGGAGCACATCTGCGCCAGGCGCTTCTGCATCCCCTTGTGGCCGGCCTCGACGCGGTAGAGGCCGCGGATGGTCACCGACGTGCGCCCGGGCAGCGCGGTGTCGATGTGCTGGATCTTCGCGAGCTCGTCGTTGTCGATCACGGGGAAGTCGAGCGTCACCACACGGGTGTGCTCGGGGCCCCACTCGAGCAGGTTCCGCTCGGGTCCGAGGCCCAGCGACAGCGAGGTCACGACCTCTTCGCGGATCGAGTCCAGCGGCGGGTTCGTCACCTGGGCGAACTGCTGCGTGAAGTAGTCGAAGAGCAGTCGCGGACGCTCGCTGAGCACGGCGACCGGGGTGTCCGATCCCATCGCGCCCAGCGGCTCGGCACCGGTCTGGCCCATCGGCGTGAGGAGGATCTTGACCTCTTCCTCGGTGTAGCCGAAGGTGCGCTGACGACGGGTGATCGAGGCGATCGGGTGCACGATGTGCTCGCGCTCGGGAAGGTCGGCCAGTCGCACGCGACCGGCGTCGAGCCACTCCTGCCACGGCTCGAGGTCGGCGAGCTGGCCCTTGATCTCGTCGTCCTCGACGATGCGGCGCTGGTCCGTGTCGACGAGGAACATGCGGCCGGGGCGCAGCCGCCCGCGGCGCTTGATGCGCTCCGGGGCGAAGTCGAGCACGCCGGTCTCGCTGCCGATGACGACCAGGCCGTCCGTCGTCTCGGTCCAGCGGCCGGGGCGCAGCCCGTTGCGGTCGAGCGTCGCGCCGACGACGGTGCCGTCGGTGAAGATCAGTGCGGCCGGGCCGTCCCAGGGCTCCATCTGCATCGAGTGGAACTCGTAGAACGCGCGCAGCTTGGGGTCGATGTCGGCCTGCTTCTCGTAGGCCTCCGGCACCATCATCATGATCGCGTGCGGCAGGCTGCGACCGGTCAAGGTGAGGAGTTCGAGGACCTCGTCGAACGACGCGGAGTCGCTGGCGCCGGTGGTGCAGATCGGGAGAAGCGGCGAGATGTCGCCGAGCAGCTGGGATTCGAGCTGCGACTGGCGCGCCCGCATCCAGTTGCGGTTGCCGTTGACGGTGTTGATCTCGCCGTTGTGGGCGAGCATCCGCAGGGGCTGTGCGAGCGGCCACGACGGGAACGTGTTCGTCGAGTAGCGCGAGTGCACCACCGCGAGCTCGGACGCGAAGCGCTCGTCCTGAAGGTCGGGGTAGAACGGCTCCAGCTGGAGGGTGGTGACCATGCCCTTGTAGCCGAGGGTGCGCGCCGACAGCGACACGAAGTACGCGTCGAGCTCGGTACGGGCACGCTTGCGCAGGCGGAAGGTGCGGCGGTCCAGCTCGATGCCGGACAGCGCAGCGGCGTCGCCCACGGCGGGGCGCGAGACGAAGAGCTGCTCGAAGACCGGGCGGGCCTCGAAAGCGAGCTTGCCGAGGTTGTCCTCGACGGTGGGGACGTCGCGCCAGCCGAGAACGGTCAGATTCTCGGATGCCGCGATCCGCTCGATTCCGGCCTTCTGAGCGGCGCGCGCCTCATCGTCGCGCGGCAGGAAGATCATGCCGGCGGCGTACTCGCCGACCGGAGGCAGCGGGAACTCCACGACCGCACGCAGGAACTCGTCGGGCATCTGCGTCAGGATGCCCGCACCGTCGCCGGTGCCGGCGTCCGAGCCGATCGCGCCGCGGTGCTCGAGGTTGCGGAGCGCCGTCAGGGCCAGGTCGATGATGTCGTGGCCGGCGTGGCCGCGCAGCGTCGCGACCATGGCCAGGCCGCAGGCGTCCTTCTCGAACGCAGGGTTGTACATCCCCTGCTTCGCGGGGAAGCCCGACAGTCCGGTCGGTTCAGGGGTCGTCGACTCGGAAGAGGCGACGCGACGGGGGCTCGCAGGCATACCTACCGTCCTCACGTTGATGCTCAAGATGGGACGACGTCGGCCCGTGTACGCGCGGGGGCGCTCTATTTCGTGGCGGGTGTGCTTGTGGCAGTGGCCTCGTCGACTTCGGACGTCGGGGGTTCGCTGACGTCGACGAAGTCGTCGGTGTCCTGCGATTGTACAGCCCCTTCGGGGGTCCATTCGCGGCCGGCGACGTACGGGGACGCTTCGAACCCGGTGTGACGCCGCTTCTGGACGAAGAAGATCGTGAGACCGAGGACCACGCCGATGATGGCGGCCCACACGTTCGTGCGCAGGCCCAGGATGATCTCGCTCGGATCGATGCGGATGGACTCCCACACGATGCGGCCGGCGCTGTACCAGACCAGGTACAGACCGAACAGGCGACCCCACTGCAGGTGGAAGGCGCGGCCGGCCCACAGCAGGACGGCGACGCCCAGCAGGTTCCAGACGACCTCGTACAGGAAGGTGGGGTGGAACAGCGTGCCTTCCGGAAGCCCGACCGGCCATGCCGGGTTGTCGAACGCGATCTCCAGGCCCCACGGGAGGTCGGTGGGCAGGCCGAAGAGCTCCTGGTTGAACCAGTTGCCGAAGCGGCCGAGCGCCTGCGCCAGGAGGAGACCCGGTGCCAGGGCATCGGCGAAGGTCCAGAATCGGATGCCGGTCCACCGGCAGCCGAGCCAGGCTCCGACGGCGCCGCCGATGAGGGCTCCGTAGATCGCGATGCCGCCCTCCCAGATGTAGAGAGCGCTCAGAGGGTTCGCTCCCTCGCCGAAGTAGAAGCCCCAGTGGGTGACCACGTGGTAGATCCGGGCGCCGATGATGGCCAGCGGCACCGCCAGGAGAGCGATGTCGATGACGACCCACGGCTCGGCCCCGCGCTTGGTGAGGCGGTGGTTGGTCAGCAGGACCGCCGCGATGATCCCCGCGATGATGCACAGCGCGTAGAAGTGGATCGTGAGCGGGCCGAGCTGGACCGAGCTGACCTCGGGGCTCGGGATGCTGGCGAAGACGCCCTGGGCGAGATGGCTCGATGCGGCGTTGACCATGGCAGATCGTGTCCTTGCTGGTGGGGAGGTCGGCGGCGGGCCGATGCGAGAAGTCTAATTAGATGCGGCGCGCGGTGCCCGCGGCGAGCGAGCGGGTGGCCTCGGCGAGGCCGTCGACGCCGCCGTCGCGCAGCGCGCGGACCAGCGCCGTGCCGACGATCGCGCCGTCGGCGTAGTCGATCACTCCGGCGACCTGCTCGGCGTTGGAGATGCCGACGCCGACACAGGCGTGCTCGACCCCGCGGTCGCGCAGCCGGCCCACGAGGGTGCGGGCCGCGGCATCCAGCTGCGCCCTCTCCCCCGTGATGCCCATCGTCGAGACCGTGTAGACGAACCCCGTCGAGCTCTCGACGATGAGGTCGAGCCGTTCGTCGGTCGAGGTCGGCGCCGCGAGGAAGATGCGGTCGAGTCCGGTGCGCTCGCTGGCCGCGATCCACTCGCCGGCGGACTCGGGCGTGATGTCCGGCGTGATGAGACCCGCGCCGCCGGCGGCGACGAGATCGTCCGCGTAGCGGTCGACGCCGTACTGCAGCACCGGATTCCAGTAGGTCATGACGAGCACGGGCACATCGACGCGACGGGTGATCTCGGCCACGGCCGTGAACGTGTCGCGCAGGCGGAACCCGCCGGCCAGGGCGGCCTGCGTGGCCTCCTGGATGACCGTTCCGTCCATCACCGGGTCGGAGTAGGGCGGTCCGAGCTCGAGGATGTCGGCGCCGTTCTCGGCCAGCGCGACCGCGGCGTCGATGCTCGTCTGCAGGTCGGGGAACCCGAGCGGAAGGTAGCCGATGAGGGCTCCGCGCCCGGCCTCGTGGGCGGCGTCGATCGCCGCCGCGACGCGGGAAGTCACAGCTGGGGTCCCTCTCCCTTTGCGGCGTCGTCCGCGGGCGGTGCGGCCACCGCTTCGGCGGCAGCGGCGTCGTACAGGTCGAAGTACCGCGCAGCGGTGTCCATGTCCTTGTCGCCGCGCCCCGAGAGGCACACCGCGATGATCGCGTCCGGGCCGAGCTCGCGGCCGATGCGCAGAGCGCCGGCCAGCGCGTGGGCCGATTCGATCGCCGGGATGATGCCCTCGGTCTTCGACAGCAGCCGCAGAGCCTGCATGGCCTCATCGTCGGTGGCGGGGATGTACTCCGCGCGGCCGATCGATGCGAGCCACGAGTGCTCCGGTCCGACGCCGGGATAGTCCAGACCCGCCGAGATCGAGTGCGACTCGATGGTCTGGCCGTCCTCGTCCTGCAGGACGTAGGTGCGCGCACCGTGGAGCACGCCCGGCCGGCCGCGCTCGATCGAGGCGGCGTGGCGGGGCGTGTCCACTCCGTCGCCGGCCGCCTCGACGCCGTAGAGCTTGACGCCCTCGTCATCGAGGAAGGCGTCGAACATGCCGATGGCGTTGGAGCCGCCGCCGACGCACGCGATGACGGCATCCGGGAGGCGCCCTGCCTCGTCGAGCAGCTGTGCGCGCGCCTCTTCGCTGATGACCTTCTGGAAGTCGCGCACCATCGCCGGGAACGGGTGGGGTCCTGCCGCAGTGCCGAAGATGTAGTTGGTCGTCTCGACCGTCGCCACCCAGTCGCGGTACGCGTCGTTGATGGCGTCCTTGAGCGTGCGCGAGCCGGTCGTCACCGGCACGACCTCGGCACCCAGCAGGCGCATGCGCGCCACGTTGAGAGCCTGGCGCTCGGTGTCGACCTCGCCCATGTAGATCGTGCACTCGAGGCCGAACAGGGCGGCGGCGGTGGCCGTGGCCACGCCGTGCTGGCCGGCGCCGGTCTCGGCGATCACGCGCGACTTGCCGAGCCGCTTCGTGAGCAGCGCCTGGCCCAGCACGTTGTTGATCTTGTGCGAGCCGGTGTGGTTGAGGTCCTCCCGCTTGAGGAACACCCGCGCACCGCCCGCGTGGGCAGCGAAGCGCTCCACCTCGGTGATGGGCGACGGCCGGCCGGCGTACGAGTGCAACAGGCGCACGAACTCGGCCTGGAACGCCGGGTCGGCCTTGGCGGCCTCGTACTCGGCGGTCAGCTCGTCGATCGCGGCGATGAGCGACTCGGGCATGTAGCGGCCGCCGAACTCGCCGAAGAAGGGACCGGATGCCTCGCGAAGGCTCATGCGCCCGCCTCCAGGAATGCGTTCAGCGTGGTCACGGGGTCGCTGGTGACCAGCGCCTCGCCCACCAGCACGACGTCGGCGCCGGCGCCGCGGTAGTGCGCGACGTCGGCAGGGCTCAGCACTGCGGATTCGGCCACCTTGACCGCATCGCCGGGGATGCGATCCACCAGCCGGCCGAAGAGGTCGCGGTCGAGTTCGAACGTCGAGAGATTGCGTGCGTTCACGCCGATCAGCCGGGCGCCGATCTGCGCGGCCCGGTCCACCTCAGCGCCGGAATGCGTCTCGACCAGCGGGGTCATGCCCAGCTCGAGGATCAGGGTGTGCAGACGCTCGAGGACGTCCTGCTCGAGCGCGGCGACGATGAGGAGCACGAGGTCCGCACCGGCGGCACGCGCTTCCAGCACCTGGTACTCGTTCGCGATGAAGTCCTTGCGGAGCACCGGGAGCGCGACCGCGCCCTTGACGGCTTCGAGATCGGCGAGGCTGCCCTTGAACCGGCGTCCCTCGGTGAGCACCGAAATGGCCGAGGCGCCACCCTGCTCGTAGAGACGGGCCTGCAGCGCCGGATCCGGGATGGCCGCGAGGTCACCGCGCGAGGGGCTCGCGCGCTTGACCTCGGCGATGATCTTGACGCGGTCGGCGGGTGCGAGGGCGGCCAGGGCGTCGAGCGCGGCGGGACGTGCCAGAGCGGCGGCCTCGACGGCCGCCAGAGGCTTCGCCGAAGCGCGGGCCTCGGCATCCTGAACCGCGCCGGCCGTGAGGTCGGCGAGCACGTCAGTGCTCTTTCGCGCTGTACTTCGAGCCGTTGACGCCGTAGCCGGCGCGGGCCATGACCCAGCCGACGATGGCTCCGACGACCAGCAGTCCTGCGGAGGCCCAGACCAGGGCGGGCATGTCGAACCAGTAGAAGACGGTGCCGAGCGTGACAGCGACGAGCATGATCACGACGGCCGTCCAGGCGGCGGGCGAGTGTCCGTGGCCGGGGTCGCCGATGTGGTTGCTCATGCATCTCCTCCAGGTAGGCGCGGGATGTCGTCAGTCTAGCGGGCGGTCGGTGGGATCATCGCCACGGGACAGGTCGTCCCACGAGTCGATCGCGTCGTGCGGACGGGATCCGCCGGCCGTCGCGCCGATCGTCTCGTCGGTGCGGTAGCGGCGGCCGGTGCGCCTCCAGCGGGACGCCGTCACCAGGGTGAACAGTCCGGCCGCGCACAGCGCGATCCAGCCGATCAGCGTCACGACGGGCCACGGCGTCGAAGTGATCGAGACGACGAGGGCCGCGACGGCGGCCTCGCCGGTGATGCCGGTCCACTCGGTCACGGTCGAGGCGACCGCCGACGTCGGGAGCGCGAACACGACCTGCGCCGTGAGCCAGCCCAGCAGCACCGCGATGACCACCGTGAGCGCGCCGAAGACGTACCGCACGACCGTGCCGACGATCGAGAGCGCCCCGCCCAGGGCGAGCACGGCCAGGCTCAGCGGCGCGAGCACCGGAACGGCGGATGCCCCGGCGACGGGCAGCAGCGGAGCGTCCTCTCCGAGCGCGACCGTCAGCCACGTCTGCGTCGACGAGATGACCCCGAGCGCGCCGCACGCGAGGATCGCCGTCACCGCGAGCAGACGGGCGCGACGGATCACGCGGGACGCTCCGGTCCGGGCACCGGGTCCAGGTCGTCGGCGTCGAAGCACGTGCGCGTGCCCGTGTGGCAGGCGACGCCGACCTGATCCACCTCGAGCAGGATCGCATCGCCGTCGCAGTCCAGCCGGGCGCCGCGCACCAGCTGGATGTGGCCCGAGGTGTCGCCCTTGCGCCAGTACTCCTGGCGCGAGCGCGACCAGAAGGTCACGCGCCCCTCGGTGAGCGTCCGGCGCAAGGCCTCGGCATCCATCCACCCGAGCATGAGCACCTCGCGGGTGTCCCACTGCTGGACGATGGCGGCGACGAGGCCGTCGTCGTTGAAGGCGACGCGGGCGATGCGCTCGTCGACGGACTCGGTCACGCCGTCACCACCTCTCGCACGGGGATGCCGGTCGCGGCCATCGCCGACTTCACGTCGCCGACGGTGAGCTGCCCGGAGTGGAAGACCGAGGCTGCCAGCACGGCATCCGCGCCGGCCTCGATGGCGGGACCGAAGTGCTCGGCCCGCCCCGCGCCGCCCGAGGCGATCACGGGCACGCTGGAGACCTCGCGCATGAGCGCGACAAGCTCGAGGTCGAAGCCCTCGCGCGTGCCGTCGGCATCGATCGAATTGACGAGCAGTTCGCCGGCACCCCGCTCGATCGCCTCACGCGCCCACTCCAGCGCGTCGAGGCTGGTCTCGGTGCGACCGCCGTGCGTGGTGACGACGAAGCCCGACGTGGTGGCCGGGGAGCGCTTGACGTCCAGCGACAGCACCAGCACCTGCGCGCCGAAGCGGTCGGCGATCTCGTCGAGGAGCCCGGGCCGCGCGATCGCCGCCGAGTTGACCCCGATCTTGTCGGCGCCGACGGCGAGGAGGCGTGCGACATCCTCGGTGGAGCGCACTCCCCCGCCGACGGTGAGAGGAATGAAGACCTCCTCGGCGGTGCGGCGCACCACGTCGTACGTGGTCGAGCGCTCATCGACCGTCGCGGTGACATCGAGGAAGGTGAGCTCGTCGGCGCCCTGGCGGAAGTACTCGCGCGCGAGCTCGACGGGATCGCCCATGTCGCGCAGGTTCTCGAAGTTGACGCCCTTGACGACGCGGCCGGCGGCCACGTCGAGACACGGGATCACGCGGCAGACCAGGCTCATCAGAGCCTCGCGTTGTGGATCGCCGTCACGAGGATCGCGCGCGCGCCGAGCGCGTAGAGCGCGTCCATCACCTGGTTCGCGGTCTGGCGCGGGCTCATCACCCGAACCGCCACCCACTCGGGATCGCGCAGCGGCGAGATCGTCGGCGACTCGATGCCGGGCGCGAGCTTCACGGCCTCGTCGATGAGCGCGGCCGGCAGGTCGTAGTCGATGAGCACGTAGCGACGCGCGACCATGACGCCGCGGAGGCGGCGCAGCAGCGTCTCGGCCCCCTCGGCCTCGACCGGGCCGCTGATCAGCACGGCGTCGGACTCGAGAATCACAGGGCCGAAGATCTCCAGGCCCGCCTGGCGCAGCGTCGTTCCCGTCGAGACGACGTCGGCGACGGCATCCGCCACTCCCAGCCGTACCGCCGACTCGACCGCCCCGTCCAGCGGGACCAGGTCGACGGCGACGCCGTGATCGTCCAGGAAGCCGTCGACGAGCCCCGGGTAGGCCGTGGCGACCCGCATGCCCTCGAGGTCGGCGACCGTCGAGAAGCGACCGGGAGGACCGGCGAAGCGGAACGTCGAGCCGCCGAACCCGAGTGCCTCGATCTCGCGCGCTCCGGGCATGCGGGCATCCAGCAGCAGATCGCGACCGGTGATGCCGACATCGAGCGCGCCGGAGCCGACGTAGGTCGCGATGTCCTTCGGACGCAGGTAGAAGAACTCGACCTCGTTGCGGGGGTCGATGACGTGCAGATCCTTGGGATCGCGGCGTCCGGTGTAGCCGGCCTCGGAGAGCATCTCGGAGGCGGTCTCGGCGAGCGAGCCCTTGTTCGGCACGGCGATTCGCAGCATGGCAGCGGGGCTTTCGGTTCGAGGGAGGAGGAAGGGCGCCGGCTCAGAGATGTCGGTAGACATCCTCGAGGCTGAGCCCCTTCGCGAGCATCAGCACCTGCAGGTGGTACAGCAGCTGCGAGATCTCCTCGGCCGCGGCATCGTCGGACTCGTACTCGGCGGCCATCCACACCTCGGCGGCCTCTTCGACGATCTTCTTGCCGATCGCGTGGACGCCCGCGTCCAGCTGCGCGACGGTGCCCGATCCCTCGGGGCGCTCAGCGGCTTTCGCGGCGAGCTCGGCGTACAGCGTGTCGAACGTCTTCACCATGCCAGGGTATCGAACCGGACGGATGCCGCGGCCCCGCGTGACGCGGCAGGACGTCAGTGCGCGTGACGGTGGGCTCCGGCGGAGGACCGCAGGCTCGCGATGGCGGCGGCGGGGTCGTGGGCGCCGAACACCGCGGAGCCCGCGACGAAGGTGTCGGCACCGGCCTCGGCCGCCTGGGCGATGGTCGATTCGCCGATGCCGCCGTCGACCTGCAGCCACACCGACGAGCCGCGGCGCCGCGCCTCGTAGGCGAGACGGCGGAGCTTGGGCATCGTCTCGGGCATGAAGGACTGCCCGCCGAAGCCGGGCTCGACGGTCATCACGAGGATCTGGTCGAAATCGTCCAGGAGATCGAACAGGCCCTCCACCGGTGTCGCCGGCTTCACCGCCACTCCGGCGCGCGCCCCCATCGAGCGCAGCCGTCGCGCGAGCGCGAGCGGCTCGGCGGCCGCCTCGAGGTGGAAGGTCACCGACGCAGCCCCGATCTCGGCGTACTCCGGCGCCCAGCGGTCGGGGTCGGCGATCATGAGATGGACGTCCAGCGGCACGGGGCTCGTCGCCTGGATGCGCTCGACCATCTGCGGCCCGAAGGTCAGGTTCGGGACGAAGTGGTTGTCCATGACGTCGACGTGCACGAAGTCGGCGGTGGCGATGCGGGCGAGCTCGGCCTGCATGTTCACGAAGTCGGCGGCCAGGATGCTCGGGTTGATACGGATGCCGCCATCGCGGCCGTTCTCGTCGCGGAGGGGCACCGCACCATTATGGTCGAGGCGTGGACTCCATCACGGCCCTGCTGGGCAGCGCGCTCGACCAGGTCCGGCCGCTTACGGACGGAGCGCCCGCCGGTTACATCCCGGAGCTGGCCGCAGCCGATCCCGAGCGCCTCGCTCTCGCGGTCGTCGGGCCGCGCGGGCGGGTCTGGTCGGCGGGCGACGACGACACGGAGTTCACCATCCAGTCGATGTCCAAGCCGTTCGTCCTCGCGCTCGCACTCGCCGAGCACGGCCGGGATGCCGTCATGACCAGGGTGGGGGCGGAGCCGAGCGGCGAGCCGTTCAACGCCATCAGTCTCGAAGCCGTCACCGGCCGCCCGGCCAACCCGATGATCAACGCCGGCGCGATCGCTACGACCGCCCTGGTCTCCGGGGACTCGATCGAGCAGCGGACGAGTCACATCATCGAGCTGCTCTCGAGCTTCGCCGGGCGCGAGCTCGTCGTGGACG
Organism: Microbacterium sp. Root166; assembly: GCF_001427145.1. Taxonomy (GTDB): domain Bacteria; phylum Actinomycetota; class Actinomycetes; order Actinomycetales; family Microbacteriaceae; genus Microbacterium. The sequence continues at coordinate 446,723 of NZ_LMGL01000002.1, read as the reverse complement.
AATCGGTGTACGCCTCGGAGTCGCTGACGGGCTCCTCAAGTCCTACGGACTCATCGAGGGCTCCGTCGATCTCGCGGTCGAGTCGTACTTCCGGCAGTGCAGCATCCTCGTCACGGTGCGCGACCTCGCGCAGATGGCGGCGACCCTCGCGTTCGGCGGGTTCAACCCGACCACGCGGGAGCGCGTCGTCGACGAGCCCGTCGCACGCGACGTGCTCTCGCTCATGGCGAGCTGCGGCATGTACGACTTCTCGGGCGAGTGGCTGCTGCGGGTGGGCCTGCCCGCGAAGAGCGGGGTCAGCGGCGGCCTGCTGGCGGTCGCGCCGTCGCAGTTCGGCGTCGCAGCCTTCAGCCCGCGACTGGACCGGCACGGCAACAGCGTCCGCGCGGTCGCCGTCGTCGACCAGCTCGCCGACCGCCTCGGGATGCACCTGCTCGAACCTCACGAGAGCGTCGCCGTCCCGGCCGTGGCAGTCCATCACGGGGAGACCGGTCCGGTCGTGCGGCTCAGCGGCGAGCTGGGCTTCGCCGGGACCGAGCGGGTGTTCGCGGTGCTGCGCGAGCTGGCCGCCAGTCTGCCGGAGGGCTCCACCGTCACGCTCGACGCCCGGGAGATCGGCCGTCTGCACCCCGCCGCGCTGGTGGCCCTCGAGAGCGAGTTCGAAGGGCTGCCGCTCGGCTTCACCGTCGAGCGGTGATCGGGCTCAGACGCGCTGCAGAAGCGTGATCGACATGGCATCGGTGTTGTGACGGTGCGGCCACAGCTGCGCGCGTCCCGAGCCGTCGGCCTGCGGCGCGAGCCCGGGGTCGGTGTCGGCGATCCGTGTGAGGACTTCGCGGGCCGAGACCTCTTCGAGCGCGGCACCCCATTCGCGCCGCACCTCGGCGACGACGCCTGCGGTCTCGGCCAGATGCGGAGAGCACGTGACGTAGGCCACGACGCCGCCGGGCTTGAGCGCCGTCACCGCCGCGCTGAGCAGCTCACGCTGCAGGTCGGTCAGCTCGGGCACGTCGCCGGGTGCCTTGCGCCAGCGAGCCTCGGGGCGCCTGCGCAGCGCGCCGAGTCCCGTGCAGGGCGCATCGACGAGGATCCGGTCGTAGGTCTCGGGCGCCTCGGCCGCGCGTACCCGGCCGTCCTGCTCCGACACCGGGACCTCGAGCGGGACGCCCTCGATCGCCCGGCGCACCAGACCCGCCCGAGCGGGCGAGATCTCGTTCGCCTCCAGCAGCGCCCCGTGCTCCAGCGCCTCCGCCGCCAGGACCGCCGTCTTGCCTCCGGGGCCGGCGCACAGGTCGAGCCACCGCTCACCCTCGCGCACCGGGAGCGCACGGGTGAGGGCCAGTGCCGCGAGCTGCGAGCCCTCGTCCTGCACGCGGATTCGCCCGCCCGACGAGCGGATGAGGCCCTCGGGGTCTCCCCCGCCGAGGCGGAACCCCAAGGGTGAGAACGGCGTGCGCCGTGCGTCGTCCGGAACATCGGCGAGACCGGGCAGCGCCGCCATCGTCACCTTCGGGGCGGCGTTGTCGGCGGTGAGGAGCGCTTCGAGCTCGTCGGCGCGTCCCTCGGCCGTGAGTGCACGCCGGAACGCGCGGACGATCCAGACCGGGTGGGAGAACAGCAGGCCCAGCTGCTCGTCGTCGGAGCGTGCTCCGGCGGCGATGCGCGTCATCCAGTCGCCCGGCGTGTCGCGCGAGACCCGACGGAGTACGGCGTTGGCGAATCCGGCGGCGCCGCGGCCTCCGGCGGCGCGGGCGAGATCCACCGACTCGTTGACGGCGGCGTGGGACGCCACGCGGGTCGACAGCAGCTGATGCACGCCCAGCCGCAGCGCATCGAGCACGGCCGGGTCGATCTCGGCGATGGTGCGATCCGCGGCGATCGCGATGACCGCGTCGTAGGTTCCCTGGCGGCGCAGCGTGCCGTAGGTCAGCTCGGTCGCCAGCGCGGCGTCGGCGGTGTCGAGCCCCGCGCGCTGGATGGAGGTCGGCAGCAGCAGGTTGGCGTACGCGTCGGACTCGTGGACGGCGCGGATGGTGTCGTACGCGACGCGGCGCGATCCCACGCCGCTCACGAGCCGGCCACCGGGCTGCTCGTGCGGAGCCCGCGCCACCAGTCCGGAGCGCGCATCGGGCCCTTGCCGGCGGGCTGCACGGTCTGCAGCGCGATCGGGACGGTGCCCGTGCCGATCAGCACGTCACGACCGTGCAGCGCCAGCGCTCCGGGTGCGAGCGCCGGGGCGTCCACCGGTGCGAGTCCGGCCTCGAGGATCTTGAGCCGGGCGCCGTCGATGCGCGTGTGCGCGCCGGGCTCGGGTGTCACCCCGCGGATGCGCCCGAGCACCGCGGGCTGCGGCGCGGTCCAGTCCACGAGCCCGTCCGCGTCCGTGAGCTTGTGCGCGTAGGTCGTCTCACCGACCTGCGGCCGCGCGACGGCCGTGCCCGCCGCGATCGCGTCGACGACGCCCGCGAGCAGCTCGGCGCCGCTGTCTGCAAGGGCCGCGAGGAGCTCGCCGGCGGTCGCGGTCGCAGGGATGTCCTGACTCACCTCGGCGAACACGTCGCCGGCGTCGAGCTCGGGAACGAGCTGGAAGACGCTGGCGCCCGTGACCGCATCACCGGCGATGAGCGCGTGCTGGACGGGCGCCGCGCCGCGCCAGCGCGGCAGCAGCGAGAAGTGCAGGTTGATCCAGCCGTGCACCGGCGTGGACAGGAGCGGCTCGCGCACGAGTCCTCCGTACGCGACGATCACGCCGAGGTCCGGACGCAGCGCTGCGATGCGCTCCGTGGCGTCGGCGTCGAGCCGGTCGGCCCGCAGCGCGTGCAGCCCCAGCTCGTCGGCGGCCGCAGCGACCGGCGAGGGTGTCAGAACCCGCTTGCGCCCCAGCGGGGCATCACTTCGGGTGATGACGGCGGCGATGTGATGATCGGATGCCGCGAGGCGGCGCAGCGACGGCACCGCCGGCTCCGGCGTGCCGGCGAAGACGAGGCGCATGGTGTTCCTCACAGGTCGAGATCGGGCACGTCGACCCGAACTTTCAGTGTATTGCGCTTGCCCGCCGGCCGGTCCCCCGCCCCGAACAGCTGGCCGGGCGCGGAGCGCCGCTTCGCCGGGCGCCGGGCCTTGATGGCCTCGGCCACGACGGACGCGCGGAGGCTCTCCGCGACCCGGGCGCCGTGCGCGTATTCGAAGCGGACGAGTGCGCGGACGCCCTCTTCCCGAGGCAGGGGGCCGAGGATCGCCTCGTCGCTCAACTCGGGCACCGCTGTGCGCAGCGCCGCGAGGGCGGCCTCGACCGCCGGACGATCCCCGTCGACCGAGGCCACCCGCACCGTGGGAGGCATGCGCAGCGGAACGCGGTCGGCGAGCTCGGCGCGCGCGTAGGCGGGCTGGGTCCAGGTCGCCAGTGCTCGTGCCACGGGACCGGTGACCCCGACGAGATGCACGGGTGCGCCGGGCGCCGCGAGGGCGGCCGCGTTGGACCACCACCGCAGGCACGACTCACCGATCCGCAGCTCCTCGGCGAGCAGCATCCGATCGCCGTCGAGCAGGATCACGGCCCGGTAGCCGCCCGCGGCGAGCGGCTCGGCGCCGCGCGTGGAGACGACCAGCGCGGGACGGCCGTCGACGTGGGAGACCGGATGATCGCCGTCGGCCACGATGACGCGGACTCCGGGAAACGCCCTGCCCAGCTCGTCGGCCGTGCGCTCACTGCCCGACGACGCCATGCGCAGGCGCGTCGACGAGCAGTCCGGGCACGACCACCCCACGGCGGTACGGCCGCACCAGGTGCAGTCGGGCACCGCGCCGTGACGCTTCGCATGCAGCGGCCCGCCGCAGTGCGCGCAGCGGGCGGGCTGCCGGCACTCGGCGCACACCAGTACGGGCGCGTAGCCCGGCCGGGCGACCTGTACCAGCACCGGTCCGTCCTTGAGCGCCTCGCGCGCGGCGGCGTACGCGGCGGAGGGAACGCGCGAGCCACGGGATTCGCCCTCCTGGGTAGCGCTGAGCACGACCTTCGGGCTGGCTCGCCGGGAGGCCGGCAGATCGCGCACCCAGCCGACGAGGACCAGGCGTTCGACGTCCGTGGTGCGGGTGTGGCCGGCGAACACCAGAGCGCACCCGTCGAGCTCCTGACGCAGCAGCGCCGCGTCGCGCGCGTGGACGCCGGGGCTGAGAGGCTCGCCGAGGAGAGGGTCGCCGTCGTCCCACAGCGCGACGAGGCCGAGCCGTTCGACCGGCGCGTACACCGCCGAGCGGTTGCCGATCACGATGCACGGCACCGGGGCCAGCGTGCGCAGGAAGGCGGAGTACCGCAGCGGCGAGCTCTGCTTGGCGTCGTCGCGGACCACCGCGCCCGGGGGCGCGTACACGGACAGCACCGCCTCGAGCTGCGCGCGATCGCGGTGATCCGGGACCACGATGATCGCGCTGCGCCCGCCCGCGAGCGTGCGGACGGCTGCCGCAGCCAGCATCATCGCCCATGACCCGACGGCCGAGCCGTCGCCGAGGAGCGCGGGAGACGGCGGCGCGTCGACGGCGAGCCGCTCCCGGCGATCCAGCGCCTCGCCGAACCCGGGGTGCGTGGCTAGCACGGCCTCGGCCCATTCGACCGCGGCGGGCACGACCGAGGGATCGGTCGGCGGCTCGGCCGCCAGCCAGGCCTTCTCGGCGCGCACCATGCGCTTGGGGATGGCCAGCCGGAGGATGTCGCCGGCCGATCCGGCCGCACGGTCGGCGCAGCGGCGGGCGAGCGCGTACAGACCGGGTGTGAGCACCGGCATCGGCGAGACGACGGCGTCGAGCTCCGACAGTGGGCGGTCCGACTCGTCGGGCTCGCCGACCTCGACCAGGTAGCCGTCGACCGTGCGACCGGCGGTGCGCAGCGGCACTCGTACCCGTACGCCGGCGACGGCGTCGTCCGCGAGATGCTCGGGGATCGCGTAGTCGAACAGGCGGTCCAGCTGCGGCAGCGGTGAGTCGATCAGGACGCGCGCGACCCGCCGGGAGGTCATGCCGGCGCTCCGCACGCCCGCGCTCGGCGGGCGGGGTCTCGCGTCACAGGCCTGCGGCGCTGCGCAGGTCGTCGGCGCGGTCCGTGCGCTCCCACGTGAACTCGGGCAGCTCACGGCCGAAGTGGCCGTAGGCGGCCGTCTTGGCGTAGATCGGGCGCAGCAGGTCGAGTTGGTCGATGATCGCCTTGGGACGCAGGTCGAAGACGTCGAGGATCGCGCGCGTGATGACCTCGTCGGAGACCGTACCCGTGCCGAACGTCTCGACGTAGAGCCCGACCGGCTTCGCCTTGCCGATGGCATACGCCACCTGGACCTCGAGCCGTTCGGCCAGACCCGCGGCGACGGCGTTCTTGGCCACCCACCGCATCGCGTACGCCGCGGAGCGGTCGACCTTGGAGGGGTCCTTGCCGCTGAAGGCGCCGCCGCCGTGGCGGGATGCCCCGCCGTACGTGTCGATGATGATCTTGCGGCCGGTGAGCCCGGCATCGCCCTTGGGTCCGCCGGTGACGAACGGTCCGGCGGGGTTGATGTAGAACTTCACCTCCGGAAGCTCCAGCCCGGTCGCCTCGAGCACCGGGTCGATGACCTCGGCGCGGACGGCGGCGCGGAGCGCCTTCTGCGAGATGTCGGGCTGGTGCTGCGTGGACAGCACCACGGACTCGACCGTGCGCGGCGTGTGGCCGTCGTAGCCCAGCGTCACCTGCGTCTTGCCGTCGGGACGCAGGAAGGGCAGCGCACCCGACCGGCGCACCTCGGCGAGGCGCTCGGCCATGCGGTGCGCGGTCCATGCCGCCATGGGCATGAGTTGCGGTGTCTCGGTCGTGGCGTAGCCGAACATGATGCCCTGGTCGCCGGCGCCCTGCAGGTCGTGCGGGTCCTCGGAGCCGTCCTCACGACGCTCGAACGCCTTGTCGACGCCGGCGGCGATGTCGCTGGACTGCGCGCCGATCGACACGCTCACGCCGCAGGAGTCGCCGTCGAAGCCGGTCTCGCTCGACGTGTAGCCGATGCGGTTGACCACCCCGCGGACGATCGCCGGAATCTCGACGTAGGCCGACGTCGACACCTCACCCGCGACGTGGACCAGGCCCGTCGTGACGAGCGTCTCGACGGCCACGCGGCCGCGCGGGTCTTCGGTGAGGATGGCGTCGAGGATGCTGTCCGAGATCTGGTCGCAGATCTTGTCGGGGTGCCCCTCGGTGACGGATTCGGACGTGAACAGCCGCAGGTCGGTCATCGATGCTCCAGATCGGAAGAGTGCAGGCACCAGTATGCCCCCGGTGGCCGACAACGTCGGCTGCCAGGGGCATCAGGGGTAATGGTCTTACTCGATGGGACGAAGGCGAAGCTTGTCCTCGTGGATCTCGTGCATCGCGATCGTGAGCGGCTTGTCCTCGACGGTCGAGTCGACCAGCGGGCCGACGTTGTCGAAGAGGTTGCCCTCGTGCAGGTCGGAGTAGTAGTCGTTGATCTGGCGCGCACGCTTGGACGCGAAGATCACGAGCTGGTACTTGGAGTCGACCTTCTCGAGAAGGCTGTCGATGGGGGGCTCGATGATGCCCTGGTTCGTTCCGGCCATGGGAATCCTCCTGGATCGGATGACGGGTGGAAAGGTCTCGGGGCCCCGGGCGAACCGAGGCATCCAGCCATTCTACGCCCCCGGCGCGCTCTCAGCGTGCAAGGCGTGCCACTTCGCCGGCGGCGCGGGCGACGTCGTCGTTGACGACGCGGTAGTCGAACTCGCCCTGGGAGGCCAGCTCGGTCCTCGCCGTGCGCAGTCGTCGCGCGCGCTCCTCGTCGCCCTCGGTGCCGCGGCCCACCAGCCGTTGCACGAGCTCGTCCCAGCTCGGCGGCAGCAGGAAGACCAGCGTGGCCGACGGATCTGCCGCGCGCACCTGTCGTGCGCCCTGCAGATCGATCTCGAGCAGCGCCGTGCGCCCCTCGGCGAGGACGCGCTCGATCGGCGCCCGCGGCGTGCCGTACCGGTAGGCGTTGTGGACGGTGGCGTGCTCGAGCAGCTCGCCCTCGGCGATGAGCCGGTCGAACTCGGCGTCGTCGACGAAGAAATAGTGCTCGCCGTCGACCTCGCCCGGGCGGGGCGCCCGCGTCGTGGCCGAGACCGACAGGTGGATGTCGGGGTGGTGCTCCTTGATGTGCGCGGCCACGGTCCCCTTGCCCACGGCGGTGGGCCCGGCCAGCACGATGAGGCGGCTCCGGCCGCCGCGAGGCTCGAGCTCGGGCCAGCGCTCGTCGAGGAAGGCGCGCAGGTCGGCGCGCTGACGCGTGCCGAGACCGCCCACTCGCTTGACCGGCGAGATGCCGAGGTCCTGCAGGATGCGGTCGCGCTTGCCCTCCCCGATCGCGGGGATCGAGGTGAGGAACTCGGTCACGCGCATCGCGCCGGCCGGAGAGTCCGGCGCGGCGAGGGCCCTCCGCAGCAGCTCCTGCGGCGAGATGACGCGGGTCGCGACATCCTTCTTCAGGGCGGCTCTCTCACGGCGCGCGGCGACGGCACGACGGGATGCCGCTGCCCGGTCGACCTCGGGGGGCCGCGTCGCCGCGGCACGCTGCTCAGCCACGGCCGGCCTCCCCGTACATCGAGGACCGCTCGGAGATCCGCGCGGCCAGGCGGTCGGGGCCGGCGGCCAGGATGCTGCGGCTCTCGGAGGCGATGACATTGCCGGCGACGGGCCCGAAGAGCGCGGGCAGGTCCCGCGGCTCGGCGCCCTGCGCCCCGAAGCCGGGAGCGAGGATGGGCGCGCCGCGGAGTGCATCGTCGCTCAGCCCGAGGACGACGCGATCGACCGTGGCGCCGACGACGAGGCCCACGGGTCCGAGCGTGCCGGCGAAGGCGGCCGACCCGTTGACCCACGCGATGTCGCGCGCGACGCGCTCGGCAACGGACTGGCCGTCGGCGGCGGCGACATCGACGACCTGAGCGCTCTGCAGGGCGAATGCCTCGGGATTGCTCGTCGCGGCGAGCACGAACGCGCCCTTGTCATGGCGGATCGCCGTGGTGAGCGTCGCCCGCAGCGACTCCGCACCGAGGTAGGGGCTCAGCGTGAGCGCATCGGCCTCGAGTGGCGACCCCGGCGTCAGCCAGGCGGCCGCATAGCCGTCCATCGTCGACCCGATGTCGCCGCGCTTGGCGTCGGCGATCACCAACAGCCCGGCCTGGCGCGCTTCGCGCAGCACGTCCTCGAGCGCGGCGAACCCGGCCGATCCGTAGCGCTCGAAGAAGGCGACCTGCGGCTTGACGATGCCGACGCGGCCCGCCGCGGCGCCGACGACGCGCAGGCCGAACTCCCGCACGCCGACGGCCGAGGCATCCAATCCCCACTCCGTCAGGAGCGACTCATGAGGGTCGATCCCGACGCACAGCGGTCCGTGGGCGTGCAGCGCGGCGGCGACCCGGGCACCGAACGACGTCACGCTCGAGCCGCCCGGTCGGCCGCGTACTCCTGGAGGCTGCGCACGTCGAAGCCGGCGCGCAGCGCGGGCATGGCGCTGACGGCGGCACCGAGCACGGCCATCGTCGTGAAGAGCGCCTTGTCGCCGGCGACGGCCGCCGCGCGGATCTCGTAGCCGTCGGCCCGGGCGCTGCCGCCGCTCGGCGTGTTCACCACGATGTCGATCTCGCCCGCGTTGATCAGGTCGACGATGTTCGTCGCGCCCGACTCCTGCGTCTCGGAGTACTTGCTCACGACCGTCACGGCGATGCCGTTGCGTGCCAGGATCTCGGCGGTGCCCTCGGTCGCGACCAGCGTGTAGCCCAGCTCCTGCAGGCGGTGGGCCGGGAGGATCACGGCGCGCTTGTCGCTGTCGGCGACCGAGATGAACACGGTGCCCTCCAGTGGCAGACCGCCGTACGCGGCCTCCTGGGACTTGGCGAACGCGGTCGGGAAGTCGCGGTCGATGCCCATGACCTCTCCGGTCGAGCGCATCTCCGGGCCGAGGACGGAGTCCACCGTCTGACCGTCGGCGGTGCGGAACCGCTTGAAGGGCAGCACGGCCTCCTTGACGGCGACCGGCGCGTCCAGCGGGACGCGCGAGCCGTCCTGCGGGGGCAGCAGCCCCTCGTCCTTGAGCTCGGCGATCGAGGCGCCGGCCATCACGCGCGCGGCCGCCTTGGCCAGCGGGATGCCGAGGGCCTTGGACACGAACGGCACGGTGCGGCTGGCACGCGGGTTCGCTTCGATGACGTAGAGCACGCCCGCCGAGATGGCGAACTGCACGTTGAGCAGACCGCGCACGCCGACGCCCTCGGCGATCGCCTGGGTGGCGACGCGCACGCGGTCGATGTCGCTGCGGCCGAGGCTCACCGGGGGCAGGGTGCAGCTGGAGTCGCCGGAGTGGATGCCGGCCTCCTCGAGGTGCTCCATGACGCCGCCGATGTAGAGCTCCTCGCCGTCGAACAGGGCGTCGACGTCGATCTCGATGGCGTCGTCCAGGAAGCGGTCCACGAGCAGCGGCTTGCCCTGCTCCACGATCACCTCGCCGGCGGTGCGCACGAAGTACTCGCGCAGCGCCTCGGTGGAGTACACGATCTCCATGCCGCGGCCGCCGAGCACGAAGCTGGGGCGCACGAGCACCGGGTAGCCGATCTCCTCGGCGATCACCACGGCGCCCTCGGCGTCGATCGCGGTGCCGTTGCGCGGGGCGAGGAGCCCGGCGTCGTCGAGCAGGCGCGAGAACAGCTCGCGCTCCTCGGCCAGGTCGATGGCGGCGGGCTTGGTGCCGAGGATGTTGTACCCGGCGTCCTCGATGCCCTTCGCCAGGCCCAGCGGCGTCTGGCCGCCGAGCTGGCAGATGACGCCCAGGATCTCGCCGGACTGCGCCTCGGCGTGCAGCACCTCGAGCACGTCCTCGAGCGTCAGCGGCTCGAAGTACAGGCGGTCGGAGGTGTCGTAGTCGGTCGACACGGTCTCGGGGTTGCAGTTGACCATGACGGTCTCGTACCCGGCGTCCGACAGCGCGAACGAGGCGTGCACGCACGAGTAGTCGAACTCGACGCCCTGGCCGATGCGGTTCGGACCCGAGCCGATGATGACGACCTTGGTCCGCTCCGACGGCGTGACCTCGGTCTCGAAGTCGTAGCTGGAGTAGTGGTACGGCGTCAGTGCGGGGAACTCCCCCGCGCACGTGTCGACCGTCTTGAACACCGGGCGGAGTCCGAACCCGTGACGGATGCCGCGCACCGACTCCTCGCTCATCTGATCAACACCGCCGCCCCGGAGCTGCGCGATCTGGGCGTCGCTGAAGCCGTGCTCCTTCGCGATGAGCAGGGTCGCGGCATCCAGCTCGCCGGCCTGGCGAACGTGCTCGGCGACCTCGTTGATGAGCACCATCTGGTCGAGGAACCACGGGTCGATCCCGGTGGCCTCGAACGCCTGCTCGACCGTGGCGCCCATCCGCAGCGCCTGCTGCAGCACGACGATGCGGCCGTCCGTGGGCTTCTTCGCGATCTGCAGGAGCTCCTCGGCGGACCGGGACTCGTCGCCCCAGTGGAAGCTCGATCCGCGCTTCTCCAGCGAGCGGAGCGCCTTCTGCAGCGCCGTCGCATAGTTGCGGCCGATGGCCATCGCCTCGCCGACCGACTTCATGGTGGTGGTGAGCGTGGTGTCGGCCGCCGGGAACTTCTCGAAGTTGAAGCGGGGAACCTTCACCACGACGTAGTCCAGCGTCGGCTCGAAGCTCGCCGGAGTGACCTTCGTGATGTCGTTCGGGATCTCGTCCAGGCGGTAGCCGATCGCGAGTTTCGCGGCGATCTTGGCGATCGGGAAGCCGGTGGCCTTGGAGGCCAGCGCCGAGGACCGCGACACGCGGGGATTCATCTCGATGACGATGATGCGCCCGTTGCTGGGGTCGACGGCGAACTGGATGTTGCAGCCGCCGGTGTCCACGCCCACGGCGCGGATGATGTCGATGCCGATGTCGCGGAGCTTCTGGTACTCGCGGTCGGTCAGCGTCAGCGCGGGGGCGACCGTGATCGAGTCGCCGGTGTGCACGCCGACGGGGTCGACGTTCTCGATCGAGCAGACCACGACGGTGTTGTCGGCCGTGTCGCGCATGAGCTCGAGCTCGTACTCCTTCCAGCCGAGGATGGACTCCTCCAGGAGCACCTCGGTGGTCGGCGAATCGCGCAGGCCGGCGCCGGCGATGCGGCGCAGGTCGTTCTCGTCGTAGGCGAAGCCCGAACCGAGGCCGCCCATCGTGAAGGACGGGCGCACGACGAGCGGGTAGCCGAGCTCATCGGCGGCGGCGAGGACCTCGTCCATGGTGTGGGCGATGCGGGATGCCGCGACGTCCGCGCCCGCGTCGAGGACGAGCTGCTTGAAGATCTGGCGGTCCTCGCCCTTGTTGATGGCCTCGAAGTTCGCGCCGATCAGCTCGACGTCGTACTTCTCGAGGATCCCGTGGTTGTGCAGGTCGATCGCCGCGTTGAGCGCGGTCTGGCCGCCCAGCGTCGGCAGGATCGCGTCGGGCTTCTCCTTGGCGATGATCGTCTCGATGACCTGCCACGTGATCGGCTCGATGTACGTCGCGTCGGCGAAGTCCGGGTCGGTCATGATCGTCGCCGGGTTGGAGTTGACCAGGATGACGCGCACGCCCTCCTCGCGGAGCACCCGGCAGGCCTGCGTGCCCGAGTAGTCGAACTCGCACGCCTGGCCGATGACGATCGGGCCGGAGCCGATCACCAGGACGGAGTTGATGTCGTCGCGCTTAGGCATTCTTGTCCTTCAGGGTCGCGACCACGAGGTCGCGGAAGCGGTCGAAGAGGTAGTTGGCATCGTGCGGGCCCGCGGCGGCCTCGGGGTGGTACTGCACCGAGAACGCGGGGATGTCGAGGGCGCGCAGTCCCTCGACGACGTTGTCGTTGAGGCCGACGTGGCTCACCTCGACGCGGCCGTAGCCGTTCGGGCTGTCGAACTCGCCGTCGACCGGCGCGTCCACCGCGAAGCCGTGGTTGTGAGCGGTGATCTCGACCCGCCCGGTGGTCTTGTCGAGCACGGGCTGGTTGATCCCGCGGTGGCCGAAAGGCAGCTTGAAGGTGCCGAGACCCAGCGCGCGGCCGAGGAGCTGGTTGCCGAAGCAGATGCCGAAGAAGGGCAGGCCCTCGTCCAGCACACCACGCAGCAGCTCGACGTGATCCCCCGAAGCGGCGGGGTCGCCCGGACCGTTGGAGTAGAAGACCGCGACCGGCTCGATCGAGCGGATGTCGTCGATCGTGACGTCCTGCGGCAGCACGTGCACCTCGAAGCCGCGGGCGGCCAGGTTGTCGATCGTCGCCTGCTTGACGCCGAGGTCGAGCACGGCGAGGTTGCCGATCTTCTCCCCCGTCGCCTCGGTGACCTCGGCGACCGCGACCGACACCTCGGCCGACAGGTTGCGACCGGCCATCGCCGGCGCCTCCCGGACGAGCTGCAGCTGCTGCTCGGCGTCCAGGGCGGCCGCCTCGCCCGAGAAGATCCCGCCGCGCATGCTGCCCGCCGAGCGGATGTGGCGCGTGACGGCGCGCGTGTCGATGCCGCTGATCCCGACGACCCCGTCATGGTCGAGGGCGTCGTCGAGGGACTCATCGGCACGCCAGTTCGAGACCACCCGGGAGGGGTCGCGCACGATGTAGCCCGACACCCAGATGCGGCGCGACTCGGGGTCTTCGCCGTTCATGCCGGTGTTGCCGATGTGCGGTGCGGTCTGCAGGACGATCTGACCGGCGTAGGAGGGGTCGGTCAGCGTCTCCTGGTAACCGGTCATGCCGGTGGAGAACACCACTTCGCCGAGGGTCGTGCCGAGGGCGCCGTAGGCGCGGCCGATGTGGCGCGTGCCGTCCTCCAGGACGAGCACGGCCGGATCGGACTGGAACAGGGAGGTCATGCGTCGGTTCCCGTCTGGGTGGAGGTGAGGATGCCGGCGATGGCGTCGGCCAGGGCGCGGGCCGAGGCATCCTGGGGGCGGAGATAGGAGTCGACGACGGTGCCGTCGTCGAGGCGCCAGGCGAGGCGCACGAGGCCGTCGCGCTCGACCACCCGGTCGATCGCGAGCGTGGCCTGCGCGACCTCGGCGATGCGGGACGTGTCGAGGAACACGCGGGGCTGGCCGGTGAGGTCGAGGGCGACGCCGGCATCGGTCACCGTGACGTCGACCCGAGAGCGGAATGCGAGGCCCCGGATCGCCAGGCGCTCCATCGGCTCGCCGTGGCGCGTCGTGGCCACGTAGAGGCCTGGGAACACGGCTGTCACGCTCGCGGTCGCGGGCGCCTCTCCGACGGGAGCCGAGAGCCGTGAATCGCGGCGCGAACGTCGCAGCCACGCCCATGCGAGCAGGCCGAGCAGCGCCACCGCCGCGAGGACGATGACGAGCAGTGCACCTTCGCGCGTCATGCGCGCACACCCGGGGCGTCCAGCAGGGCACCGTCGGCCACTGTGACCGTGCCCTGATGCAGGGTCCAGCGGACCTCGCCCGGAAGCTCGCGACCGAGGTACGGCGAGTTCGCGCTGCGGCCGCGCAGGTCGGCGGTCGTGAAGGCGCGCACCGGCGCCGGGTCGTAGAAGGTGAGCGAAGCGGGGTGGCCCTCGGTCAGCGGGGTGCCGTGACCGGCGAGCCGGCCGATCCGCGCGGGCTCGCGCGACATCACCCGCGCGACATCGCCCCACGTGATCAGGCCGGTGTCGACCATGGACTGCTGGACGACGCGCAAGGCGCTCTCGAGGCCGACCATGCCGTTGGCGGCGGCGTGCCACTCGCACGCCTTCGACTCGGCGGGGTGCGGCGCATGGTCGGTCGCGACGATGTCGATCGTGCCGTCGGCGAGTCCTTCGCGCACGGCGAGGACGTCCTCCTCACGGCGCAGCGGCGGGTTCACCTTGTAGCGGGCGTCGTAGTCCCGCACGAGCTCGTCGGTCAGAAGCAGGTGGTGCGGCGTGACTTCGGCCGTGACGTCGACCCCCCGGCGCTTCGCCCAGCGGATGATCTCGACCGACCCGGCGGTCGAGAGGTGGCACACGTGCAGACGCGATCCGACGTGCTCGGCCAGCAGGACGTCGCGGGCGATGATGGACTCCTCCGCGACAGCGGGCCATCCGGCCAGGCCGAGTTCAGCGGAGACCGAACCCTCGTTCATCTGGGCGCCCTCGGTCAGTCGCGGGTCCTGGGCGTGCTGGGCGATGACGCCGCCGAAGGCCTTCACGTACTCGAGGGCCCGGCGCATGATCAGCGGGTCCCATACGCAGAATCCGTCGTCGCTGAAGACGCGCACGCGGGCGCGGGAGTCCGCCATCGCACCCAGCTCGGCGAGGCGCTCGCCCTTCTGCCCGACGGTGACCGCGCCGATGGGCTGCACCGTCACGTAGCCGGCGGCCTCGCCCAGCGCGAGCTCCTGCTCGACCACGCCCGCGGTGTCGGCGACCGGGGACGTGTTCGGCATCGCGAAGACGGCGGTGTAGCCCCCGGCGGCTGCGGCACGCGACCCGCTCAGGATGGTCTCGGATGCCTCGTACCCCGGCTCGCGCAGGTGCGTGTGCAGGTCGACCAGTCCGGGAAGGACGATCAGGCCCGCGGCATCGACCACCGTCGCGCCTGCCCGGCTGAGCCCCGGGCCGACCTCGACGATGCGACCGTCCTCGACGAGCAGATCGGCAGCGCCGGATCCCTCCAGCTGCGCACCGCGGAACAGCAGCGTCTCGGTCGTCGTCGTGCCGGCCGAACCGGCGTCTCGAGACACGCTCATCGGGGGTTCTCCTTCTCTGTGCCCGCAGGGGGGTCTTCGCCGCGCTCCGCGCCCGCCAGGAGCAGGTAGAGCGCGGCCATGCGCACCGAGACGCCGTTGGCGACCTGCTCGAGCACCGTCGAGCGGGGCGAGTCCGCGGCTTCTGCGGAGATCTCGAGACCTCGGTTCATAGGACCGGGGTGCATCACAATGCTATCGGCACCGAGTGCCGAAAGACGCCGTGCGTCCAGGCCCCAGCGCCGGGAATACTCCCGTTCAGTGGGGAAATACGCCGCATTCATCCGCTCGAGCTGGATGCGCAGCATCATGAGCGCGTCGGGCGCGCCGGCGAGGGCCTCGTCGAGGTCGTAGACCACCCGGGCGGGCCAGGCCGAGACATCCTGCGGCACGAGTGTCGGCGGTGCCACGAGCGTCACGTGCGCTCCCAGGGTGTCGAGCAGCCAGACATTGGACCGGGCGACCCGCGAGTGCAGGATGTCGCCGACGATCGTCACCTTGACCCCTGCGAGGTCGCGGCCACGGCTGTCGTCGCCGAACCGGCGCTTGCGGATCGTGTACGCGTCCAGCAGCGCCTGCGTGGGGTGCTCGTGCGTTCCGTCGCCGGCGTTGACGACGCCGGCCGTGATCCATCCGCTCGTCGCGAGGGTGCGCGGAGCGCCCGAGGCGCCGTGGCGGATGACGACCGCGTCCGCGCCCATCGCCTGGAGCGTCTGCGCGGTGTCCTGCAGCGACTCGCCCTTGGAGACGCTCGAGCCCTTCGCCGAGAAGTTGATGACGTCGGCAGAGAGCCGCTTCGCTGCGGCCTCGAAGGAGATCCGGGTGCGCGTGGAGTCCTCGAAGAACAGATTCACGACGGTCTTGCCGCGCAGGGTGGGCAGCTTCTTCACTTCCCGCTGCTGGGTGTCCGCCATGTCCTCGGCGACGTCGAGGATGCGCAGGGCGCTCTCGCGCGAGAGGGTCTTGGTATCGAGAAGGTGCCTCATGATCCGATCGTCACCTCGTCCGCGCCGTCGATCTCGGCCAGGCGCACGTTCACCCGCTCTTCACGGGAGCTCGGCAGATTCTTGCCCACGAAGTCGGGGCGGATCGGCAGCTCGCGGTGACCGCGGTCGACCAAGGTCGCCAGGCGCACAGCGGTGGGGCGGCCGATGGCCTGCAGCGCGTCGAGCGCGGAGCGGATGCTGCGACCGGAGAACAGCACGTCGTCCACGAGCACGACGACCTTGCCGTCGATGCCGCCCGCCGGGATCTCGGTGGGCTGCGGGGCGCGGGTGGGATTGCGGTGCAGATCGTCGCGGTACATCGTGACGTCCAGAGCACCGACGGCGACCGGAACGCCGCCGAACTGCTCGATGAGCGCGCCGATGCGGTGGGCGAGGGTGACGCCTCGGGTGGGGATGCCCAGGAGGACGAGATCGTCCGATCCCCGGTTGGACTCCAGGATCTCGTGAGAGATGCGAGTCAACGCGCGGGCGATGTCGGCCTCGTGCAGCACGGTACGCGTGCTCATCCGCCGCTCCCTTCTCCGCCTCACGGGACGGTGTTAAAGGTTGCTGTGATCGTTCGACAGCCTAGCAGTGCACGCTCAGGCCGCCGGCGCGGATGACGGCTCCGTGACGGTCGCGCCGTCCGGCACGGCCGCCGACGCGCGGATCGGGTGCCCCTGGCTGGTCAGGCACTTGCCCGTCGCGAGATCCCACTTCCAGTCGTGGAGCGAGCATGTGAGGACGCCGTCCTCGATCTTCCCGGTCTTGGTGAGATCCGCGCGCAGGTGCGGGCATCGCCGCTGCACGACCCAGTCGCCCAGCTGGGCGTCTTCGGTCTGATCCGTCTGCTCGGCGTACCAGTTCTCGACGTACTCGATGCGGTCGCGGGACAGGCACTTGAGGAAGGTCGTGAGGAACTCGTTGAACTTGCCGCTGCGACCGACTTCGAACTGCATGGACAGGAAGATCGAGTTCGACCAGTCGATCTCGTGGTCGGCGATGTTGGTCGAGACCAGGTCGGCGGGAATCGTGTACCAGTAGATGCAGTCCTCGCCCGCGTACTCGCGGACCTTCGCCTTCGGGAAGTCGACGACCATGTCGAGGTCGCCGATGCGGAAGCGCACTGCACCGCCCACGCCGCCGCGGATGGTGCGGGCGCGCCGCAGCAGCGGCTCCCACCACTCCTTGATGGCAGCGAGCATCTCGTCCGGGGGCAGCACCGGGGCGCGGGTCGTCTCCTCGGCGCGTATCTCGTCCTGCCGCGCGTCGCGCTGCTCGGCGAGGTACGCCCACTTGTCGTCGAAGATCCTGTCGATCTCCGCTTCGGTGTACAGCGTCTGCGTCACCGACAGTTCGCCGTCTTCGAGCTCGACGACGGTTCCCGGAAGGAACTCGTGCGCCTTCTGGTCGGGTCGCAGCTCCCGCATGTACGCGAGGAACTCCCGCTGGTCGGTGAAGATCGCGTCGCCGTCGAGACCCTGCCCGTTGTACTTGAACAGCTCCTCGCGCAGGAACATCGGCGGACCGGCCATGGGGAACACGTGCTCGGCGTCGACCTTCTCGATGTAGTACATCGCGCGCTTGTTCTGCGCGTCGCGCTTGAGCTTGGCGAAGTTCTGCTTCGCGTCCAGCGGCAGGTCGTAGACCATCGGCCACCAGATCGCGCCCGAGACCTGCGTGAAGTACGCCTCGGGCTTGGAGAAGGACAGGAGCTTCTCGAGGTCGAGCGGGTGGGAGTCGTTCTGGTTCAGGATGCTGGCGGTGCCGTCGTCGACGCTGAGGGACGAGTCGCCGATCGGGCCGTCGCTGGGAGCGCGCAGCGGCGTGACCATGACCTTCAGAGGTCCGAACTCGAGCGGGACCCCCGCCTGCGTGTAGACGATGTTGTCGTAGCCGAGCCTGCGGAGATCCTGCTCGAGCTCGTCGGTCGGGTACTCCGGCAGCAGCACCCTGATGTCTTTCGGGATGCAGCGTTCCATGAGCGCCGGATCGAAGTGATCGCGGTGACGGTGCGAGATGTAGAGGAAGTCGGCCTTGCCGTACTTCTCCCAGTCGAGCCCGCGGTTGTCGGGGAACGGGAACCACGATCCGAAGAAGGTGGGGCCGATCACCGGATCGCAGAGGATGCTTCCCCCTGCCGTCTCGATGAACATTCCGGCGTGGCCGAGGCCCGTGATGCGCATGGTCGCTCCTTCCTCAGCAAGTCTACGAGAGCCTCCGGGCGGCCCCGGGCGCGCCGGGCCGGGCGCGACCGTGTCAGAGGTCGAGCAGCCCGCGGATGTCGTCGGCGGTGAGCGCCTGGCCGAAGAGCTCGTCGTCGCCCATGACAGCGCGGAAGAGCTCGGCCTTGCGCTCCTGGAGCGCCATCACCTTCTCTTCGATGGTTCCGTTCGCGATCAGCCGGTACACCATCACGCTCCGGGTCTGGCCGATGCGGTGCGCGCGGTCGACGGCCTGCGCCTCCGCGGCGGGATTCCACCAGGGATCGAGCAGGAACACGTAGTCGGCCTCGGTGAGGGTGAGTCCGAACCCGCCGGCCTTGAGGCTGATCAGGAAGACGGGCGCCTCACCCTCGCGAAACGTCGCGATCGCGGCATCCCGATCCCGTGTCGATCCGTCCAGATACGCATAGCGGATGCCGCGCTCGTCCAGCCGGGCGGCGACGAGGCCCAGGAAGGAGGTGAACTGACTGAAGACGAGCGTGCGGTGGCCCTCGGCGATGACCTCGTCGAGCTGCTCGAACAGGGCGGTGATCTTGCTGGGGGCGATGTGCGCGTCGGCGGGGTCGACGAGTTCGGGGGCCAGGCTCAGCATGCGCAGCAGCGTCAGCGAGCGGAAGACGATGAAGCGGTTGCGATCGAGGTCGTCGAGCAGCCCCAGGACCTTCTGGCGCTCGCGCTGGAGCACGGTGTCGTACAGCGCCCGGTGGGCCGCCGACAGTTCTATGCGCACGTGCTGCTCCTGTTTGGCGGGCAGCTCCGCCGCCACGATCTCCTTCGTGCGCCGCAGCACGAGCGGGCGGATGCGCCGGCGCAGCCGGGCGAGCCGGGCGGCGCGGTAGGCGCCCCCGGTCTGGTTCTCGGGCACCTTCCCCGCCTCGATGGGTCCGACGTAGTCGTCGCGGAATCGGCGTGCCGAGGGGAACAGCCCCGGCGCACTCAGCGACAGCAGCGACCACAGCTCGGTGAGACTGTTCTCGATCGGCGTGCCCGTGATCGCGAACGTGACGTCCGCGCGCAGGTCTCGCGCTGCCCGGTAGGCCTTGGTCTGGCTGTTCTTGACGAACTGCGCCTCGTCGAGCACGAGGCCCGCCCACTCCCGCGCGGCGAACTCCGCCTCGTCGAGGCGGAGCAGCGTGTACGACGTGATGACGACGTCGGCCGAGGTCGCGGCATCCCCCACCGATGCTGCGCGCTTGGCACGGGTCGTGTCGACGACCGCGACTCGCAGGGAGGGGACGAAGCGCGCTGCCTCTTCGCGCCACGTCGAGAGCACCGACGTCGGCGCCACCACGAGGAACGGGCGCTTCTCCCCCGTCTCGTGGGCGTGCGCGATGAGCGCGAGCATCTGGAGCGTCTTGCCCAGGCCCATGTCGTCGGCGAGCACTCCCCCGAGCCGGTGCTGCCACAGGAACGCGAGCCAGTCGAAACCGTTGCGCTGATACGGCCGCAGCTGGGCGCGCAGGCCGGTGGGCAGCGGCGTCCGCGGCACGGCATCGACGGCGCGCAGGCCCTCGGCGGTCGCCCGCCAGCTGCGGGCCGGCTCCGACTCGTCGGCGAGGTCCTCGAAGTCCGCCCAGAAGTCGGTCTGGTAGCGGCTGATTCGCGGGCCGGTCTCCCACTCGGTCAGTTCACCGGCCTCCTCGATGAGGTCCTTGAGCCGCTGCAGCGATGGGTGCGCGAGCGAGAAGTACCCTCCGTCGCTCAGCAGGAGCTTGCGCCGGCCACGCGAGAGCGCCGTGAACAGCGGGGCGAACGGGATCGTCCGCCCGTCGATCGTGACGATCACGCCGAGATCGAACCAGTCCGGGTCGGCGCTCTCCACGGTCGAGACCGACACGTGGGGGTCTCCGGTGAGTTCGCGGTAGCGGGGGCGCTCGCCGACGATGACCACCGTGACGTCGGTGAGCGCCTCCAGCGCAGGCAGCACGTCGGCGGCGAACTCCGCGGCCTCCATGCCGGCAAGGGCACCGGATGCCTCGAATGATCCCGCAGCGACCGCCGACCATTCCGCCTCGATACGCGCCCGGATCTCGGCTTCCGCCACGTCATCGCGGTCGGAGTCGGGCTTCGCCGTGAAGGGCAGAGGCTCGTCCTGCCCGTACCTCCAGGCGAAATAGAAGTCGAGCCGGTGCGCGGGCGAGAACCGCACGGTGAGCACCGCTCGCGGGCGGGGCGTCGGAGGGATGTCGATCCCGGGCGCGCGCACGACGGTCTCCCGCGCCAGACGAGGAAGATGGTCGCGGACGAATTCAGCGGTCTCTGCGGCCGGCACCTCGATCGGCGCGCCCGCGGTCAGAAGAGTCCGCACCGGATCCGACAGTGCGACCTCAGCCAGGGTCACCTCGATCCGCCCGCTTCGCACGACGAACCGGTATGCGCCCGTCCGGCCGACCGGGCGCACCTGCGACGCGTCCACCGCCTCGCCGTCCAGAGTCAGCCGCGGCTCCAGCCGCAGACCGCCGGCGGCGCGCTCGGCGTGCAGTACGGCCTCGGCCGCGGCGGCAAGCGCCACCGACTGCTCCCGCGTGGTCGGCACGAGCGGGATGCCGGCATCCGTCGCCGCCCCGAGGTGCGGCCACAGCAGGCTCGACTCGATGTCGTCGAGGGTCAGCCACTCCGAGGCGTCGGAGAACGATCCGAACAGGCGCATGTCGCGGCCGATGCTGTGCAGCTCGGCGAACCAGCGCGCCTGGGCCGGGTCATAGCCATGGCCGGGGCGGCGCAGCGCATCCCACGACACGTCGCCTTTGATCCAGGCCTCGGTGCGCGGGCTCCGCTCCAGCGGCCTCAGCCCCAGCAGGACGTCGCCGGCGGAGCGCTCGACGCCGCGGGCCGTCGCCGTCTCAGCCCGCGCCGCCGTCCAGCTCGAGCGGCGCAGGCGCTGCCGCAGCTCTACGCCGAGCGCCAGCGGGCGCGCTCGCTCGGCACTGGTCGCCGGTTCGAAGAGGGACCGCCACGACGGGGTTCCCGCCTCGCCGTCGCGCATTCGCCCCGAGGTCAGGAGGCGCGCGCGATGCGGGCGAGGACTCCGTGGACGAACGAGCCGGAGTCGTCGGTCGAGAACTCCTTGGCGAGCTCGACGGCCTCGTCGATCGCGACGGCCGCGGGCACGTCGTCGTTGTAGAGGATCTCCCACACCGCGATGCGCAGCACGGCGCGGTCGACCGCGGGCATCCGGGCCAGCGACCAGTCCTTGGCGAAGGTGGTGATCTGCTCGTCGATCGCGTCACGATTGTCGATCACGCCGTCGACGACCTCGCGGGCGTACAGCCACGATGCCTCACGAGCGGGCTCGCCGGCTGCGCGCTTGGCTTCGGCTGCGAGCATCGCGGAGAGGTCCTCTCCCCGCACGTCGGCTTGGAAGAGGATGTCGAGGGCGCGCTTGCGCGCCTTGCTACGAGCGCTCAATGGTCAGGAGATGCGGCCGAGGTAGTCACCCGTGCGGGTGTCGACCTTGACCTTGGTGCCGGCCTCGACGAACAGCGGGACCTGGATCTCGTAGCCGGTCTCGACGGTCGCGGGCTTGGTGCCGGCGGAAGAGCGGTCGCCCTGCAGACCGGGCTCGGTGTACGTGATCTCGAGCACGACCGACGCCGGGAGGTCGACGTAGAGCGGCGTGCCGTTGTTGGTGGCGATCGTGACCTGCTGGTTCTCGAGCAGGAAGTTCGCGGCATCGCCGACGGTGGCGGCCGGCACGTTGACCTGGTCGTAGTCGGCGACGTCCATGAAGACGTAGTTGTCGCCGTCGTTGTACAGGTAGGTGAAGTCGCGGCGATCGACGTTCTGGATGTCGATCTTGGTGCCGGCGTTGTACGTCTTGTCGACGACCTTGCCGGTCATGACGTTCTTGAGCTTGGTGCGGACGAACGCGCCACCCTTGCCGGGCTTGACGTGCTGGAATTCCACGACGCTCCAGAGCTGCCCGTCGATGTTGAGGACGACGCCGTTCTTGATGTCTGCGGTGGATGCCATGTGGATGGAGTTCCGTTCGTGAGGAGAAGTGGGCGAGCGCGGCCCGACAGTGCATTCTACGGGATGCCGCACCCCGGGCCTGGGAGCCGGCCTCAGGCGGCGTCGTGCCCGTCGATGATCGCGATGAGCCGGGAGACAGCGGTGGCGTAGCCCGGCACGCCCTCGCCGACCACGTGCACCACGGCCACATCTTCCACAAGGGAGTGGTGCCGGAAGGGCTCGCGCGCGGCGATGTCGGAGATGTGGACCTCGGCCACCGGCAGCGCCACCCCCGCCAGCGCGTCGCGCAGCACCACCGAGGTGTGCGTGAGTCCCCCCGGATTGATGACGATCCCGACGCAGTCCGCCCGCGCGGCGTGGATCGCGTCGATGAGCACGCCCTCATGGTTGCTCTGCACCGCACGCACCTGGAAGCCGAGGCCGGCCGCGGTTCCCGACACGAGCTTCACGACGTCCTCGAGGGTGTGCGCTCCATAGATCTCGGGCTCGCGCGTTCCCAGCAGGTTGAGATTGGGGCCGTTGACGAGCAGGAGGCGGCGGGACGAGGTCACGCCCGCCACGCTACCAGCGGGTCAGTCCGCTGCTTCGACGGCGTCGTCCTCGGAGCGGTACTGCGCGAGCAGCTCGCGCTCGCGCTCCGCGCGCGGGAACTTCCAGAACACCAGCGCCGCCCCGATGAGGACCGCGAGGATGCCTGCGACGTACGCCCAATCCTGTCCGTTGAGGAAGGACTCCTTGGCCGCCTGCGTGATCGCGTCGGCGTACTGGGGATACTGCTTCGCGACCGTCTCGGCGCTGGCGAACGATTTCGTGAGCTGCGTCTGCACGCTCGACGTCACCTGCTTCGCCTCGGCGCTCGACCCGATCGCGCTCACCATCGCGGCGGCGTAGCCCGCCGTGAGGAGGGCCCCGAAGATCGACTGCATGATCGCCCCGCCGAGGTCGCGCTGGAGGTCGGCCGTACCGGAGGCCATGCCGGCGCGCCGCACCGGCACAGCGCCGGTCAGCGATCGGGACGCGGGCGTCCCGGCGAGCCCGACACCGGCGCCGATGAGTGCATAGCCGAGCGCCACCGCCCAGTACGACGATCCCTCGCGCCACAGCAGGAACATCGTCAGGAAGCCCAGCAGCACGGGAATGTAGCCGAGCAGCAGCGTGAAACGGGCGCCCCGCGCCTCGACGAGCTTCGCCGAGCGGGGCGCGAGGAGCACCATGAAGATGGCCGCGGGCAGGATCGCTGCGCCGGACTCGATCGTCGAGTAGCCGAGCACGTTCTGCAGGAACTGCTGGCCGATGAACATCGCGCCCATGAGCGATCCGAAGACGATGACGCCGGCGACGGCGGCGACCCAGAAGATCGGCCGCTTCGCAACGGCGAGGTCGTACAGCGGGTTGGCCGCCCGGCGCTGGCGCCACAGGAACGCGATCAGGGTCACGATCGTGAGCCCGGTGAGGCTGATGACGAGCACTTCGGAGTTCGGCACGGTCGCGAAGTTGATCGCGACGATCAGCGCGCCCACGAGCACGACCGACAGCACGCCGCCCAGGTTGTCCACGGGCTCCGTCGCCTCGTTGACGTGCGCCGGGATGAACGTGAGGGTCAGCGGCACGGCGACGATGATCAGCGGGATCGTGACGAGGAACACCGAGCCCCACCAGAAGCTCTCCAGCAGGAGTCCCGAGATGAGAGGTCCGAGCGCCGAGATGGCGCCGCCGGTCGCCGACCACAGCGCGATCGACCGCGTGCGGGCCGGTCCCGACCACAGCGCCGTGATGAGGGCGAGCGTCGTCGGGTAGGCCATGCCTGCCGCGATGCCGCCGATCACCCGCGCAGCGATGAGCACTTCGACCGATGGTGCGAACGCCGCGACGAGACCGGCGGGCAGCGAGAGCAGGATGCCGATCAGCAGCATGCGCCGGCGCCCGTAGCGGTCGCCCACGGCGCCCAGCCACAGCACCGACGCGGCAAGGCCGAGCGAGTAGCCGATGGCGACGAGGTTCAGCTGCGTCTGCGAGGCGTCGAACGCCAGCCCGATGTCGGGCAGTGCGACGTTCGCGACCGCGAGCGGCAGATTCGCCACCGCAGCGACGATGATGAGGGTGCCCAGCACCGCCCGCGAGCGGGCCGGCATGGTGGATGCGTCGGTCACGAGTACATCGTGCCCGACACGGTCTCGCCCTCCGGGGGTGATCTTGGGACCGGCGTCAGCCCGCGACCTCCTGGTAGGCCGCGAACAGCAGCGACTCGTCCGGCGCCTGCAGGACCGTCGGCCGCGCGATGTCGTCGAGCACGATGAACCGAAGCATCCCGCCGCGGGTCTTCTTGTCTCGCTGCATCGTCGCCAGCAGCTGCGGCCAGGCGCCCGCCCGGTAGGTGGTCGGCAGGCCGAGCGACGTCAGGATGTCGCGATGACGCTGGGCCGCGGCATCCGGAAGCCGCCCCGCCAGGCGCGACAGCTCGGCGGCGAAGACCATGCCCACCGAGATCGCCGCGCCGTGGCGCCAGCGGTAGCGCTCGGCGTGCTCGATGGCGTGACCGAGCGTGTGCCCGTAGTTGAGGATCTCGCGCAGGCCCGCCTCGCGGAAGTCCTCGCCGACCACTGCGGCCTTCATGCCGATCGCGAGCTCGACGGTGCGCCGGAACGCGGCGCTGCGGGAGTCGGTCGCCGCCTGTGGGTCGGCCTCGATGAGGTCGAGGATCTCGGGCTCGTGGATGAAACCGGCCTTCACGACCTCGGCGTAGCCGGCGACCCGCTCGTTCTGCGACAGCGTGTCGAGCAGGTCGAGGTCGCACAGGACGGCCCGGGGCGGCCAGAACGCACCCACCAGGTTCTTGCCCTCGGCCGTGTTGACGCCGGTCTTGCCGCCGACGGCGGCGTCCACCATGCCGAGCACCGTGGTGGGGATCTGGACGATCTCGACGCCGCGCAGCCAGGTCGCCGCGACGAAGCCGGCGAGGTCGGTGACGGCGCCCCCGCCGAACCCGACGATGGCGTCGGTGCGTGTGAAGTCGGCCTTGCCGAGCACCTGCCAGCAGAAGGCGGCGACCTCGATGCGCTTGCCCTGCTCGGCATCGGGGATCTCGGCCAGGAGCACCTCGCGGTCGGCGCTGAGCGACGTGCGCAGCGCCTCGGCCTGCGCGGCGAGGGTGGGCGGGTGGATGATCAGCACCTTGCGGGCAGCGGGCGGCAGAGCGGCGCCGAGACCGGCGAGGATGCCGCTGCCGACCGTGATGCCGTAACCGGCGTCCCCGCTCACCGTGATGGTCGTCGCGTCGGTCATGATGCTCCTTCGTTCTCGCGGTCGTGCACCCACGCCACGATGTCGTCGACGACGTGCTGCAGCGGTCCGGTGGACGTGTCGAACGTCACATCCGCGAGCTGCTCGTAGAGGGGTCGCCGTTGTTCGTAGATCGCCGACCAGCGGGCGGCGGGATCGGCGTCCTGCAGCAGCGGTCGGTTCGAGTCGTGGACGCGCGCAGCGACGACGCGCGGCGCCACCGTCAGCAGCACCACCCGATGCGCGGCCAGGTCGGTGCGGGTGCCGGCATCGAGGATCGCCCCGCCGCCGAGCGCGACGACTCCCCCGGTCGCCAGCCCTTCGGCCACCGCGGCGCGCTCGAGCTCGCGGAAGCGGGCCTCGCCGTGCTCGGTGAAGATGCGCTCGATCGGGCCGTGCTCGCGGGAGACGGCCGCGTCGGTGTCGAAGAACGGCACCCCCAGGGCACGCGCCACCCGCTTGCCGACGCTGGTCTTCCCCGCGCCCATCGGGCCGATGAGGACGAGGGCGCTAGAGGGCGAGGTCATGCTCGGCGAGGCCAGCGTCGCTGGCGGTCGCGGTGCGCAGCGTCTCCGGGATCGCTGCGAGGTAGCCCTCGAGGTTGCGGCGGGTCTCGCGCACGCTGTCGCCGCCGAACTTCTCCAGCACGACGTCGGCGAGCACGATCGCGACCATCGCCTCGGCGACGACGCCGGCCGCCGGGACGGCGCACACGTCGGAGCGCTGGTGGTGGGCTGCCGCCGTGTCGCCGGTGGAGACGTCGACCGTGCGCAGCGCCTTGGGGACCGTGGCGATCGGCTTCATGCCCGCGCGCACGCGCAGCACCGTGCCGGTCGACATGCCGCCCTCGGTTCCGCCTGCCTTGTCGCTGGAGCGGGTGATGCCGCCCTGCGTCGCGTGCAGCTCGTCGTGGGCCTGCGAACCACGGCGCGTGGTGGTGAGGAAGCCGTCGCCGACCTCGACGCCCTTGATGGCCTGGATGCTCATGATCGCCTGCGCGAGCTTCGCGTCCAGGCGCCGGTCCCAGTGCACGTGGGACCCCAGCCCCGGAGGAAGGCCGTATGCGAGGACCTCGACGATGCCGCCCAGGGTGTCGCCGTCCTTGCGGGCCTCGTCGACCTCGGCGACCATGCGGGCGCTCGTCTCCGCGTCGAAGCACCGCAGCGGATCGGCGTCGAGCGCGTCGACGTCGTCGGGCGACGGCAGCGCCGAGCCCTCGGGCACGCGCACCGGCCCGATCGACAGCGTGTGGCTCACGAGGCGGATGCCGAGCTCGCCGAGGAACCCTCGCGCGATGGCGCCGAGGGCGACACGGGCCGCCGTCTCGCGCGCGCTCGCGCGCTCGAGGATCGGCCGCGCCTCGTCGAAGTCGTACTTCTGCATGCCCACCAGGTCGGCGTGACCGGGGCGCGGGCGGGTGAGCGCCGCTCCGCGGCCGCGGGACTTGTCGGTCAGCTCGACGGGCTCGGGGCTCATCACCTCGACCCACTTGGGCCACTCGGTGTTGCCGACGCGCAGCGCGATCGGGCTTCCCAGCGACAGACCATGGCGGACGCCGGACGAGATGGTGAGCTCGTCCTCTTCGAACTTCATCCGCGAACCGCGGCCGTAGCCGAGCTTGCGACGGGCGAGATCGGCTTGGATCGCGGCACGCGACACAGGGACACCCGAAGGCAGACCCTCCATGACGGCGACGAGTTCGGGGCCGTGGGATTCGCCGGCCGTGAGCACGCGGAGCATTGGTCTAGTCTCCCACGCCGCCGTCGCCGGTTACGTCGCGCGACTGCTCCCCCAGCGCGCGGCGCATCTCGGCGAGGACGCGCGACTCATCCGGCAGGGCTGCGGCGGGATCTCCGGTCGCGAAGACCCGCACCTGCAGCAGGGCCTGGTGCAGCAGCATCCCGAGGCCCGACACCGCCGGCGACCCGGCGCGCTCCCAGGCCGATGAGAGCGTCGTGGGCCAGTGCCCGTAGACCACGTCCATCAGCAGCCCGCCCGAGGCCGCCAGCGCGTCGGCGACCGGGCCGTCGAGCACTGCGTCGCCGGGAAGGGTCGCGATCGTCACAGCGACGTCGGCGCGGGGCTCCGCAGCCAGCGGTGAGACGGTCACGTCGAGGTCCAGCATCCGGCCCAGTGCGACGAGGGATGCCGCGGCCTCGGGCCTCCGGGCGACGACGTCGACGTTCTCGGCGCCGAGCTCCGACAGCGCGACGAGGGCCGAGGTGGCCGTCGCGCCCGCGCCGACGATCCGGGCTGCGGGGGTCTCGGTGATGCCGCTGTCGCCCAGGGCGCGGACGATGCCCCCGACGTCGGTGTTGAAGCCGCGCGGGCCGTCGGGACCGAGTAGCAGGGTGTTCACGGCGCCGGTGAGCTCGGCGTGCCGGTCGCGGTCGGCGGCGGCGGCGAAGGCTACGGTCTTCAGCGGCATCGTCAGCGAGAGCCCCCGCCATGAGGCGTCGAGCCGGGCGAGGGCGTCGGCGAAGCCGGCTTCACCCATCTGCGCACGGCCGTACGACCAGTCGAAGCCGAGCGTGCGGTAGGCGGCCGCGTGGATCTGCGGTGACCTGCTGTGCGAGATCGGATCGCCCCACACCGCGAGGCGATCCCCTCGCGGGATCAGCACCCGGAGTCCGGGTGCTGGGAGCACCAGTCCTGCCACTGCGCGACGGCTCGGTTGTGGTCGTTCAGGTTCGTCGTGAACAGAGTCTCGCCGGTGTCGAGGTTGACCGTGACGAAGTACATCCAGTCGCCGCCCGACGGGTTCATCACGGCCGCGATCGCCGCGTCGCCCGGGTTGGAGATCGGCCCGACGGGCAGACCGGCGTTGACGTACGTGTTCCACGGATTGGGGTCGGCCAGCGCCTCGCCCGACGAGCTGACGGTGCCGTCGTGCATCTCGCCGTACCCGTACTGGGCCGTCGAGTCCATCTGGAGCAGCCCGAAGGTCTCCTGGTTGCTGGGGTCCATGCGGTTCTCGATCACCGTGGCGACCTTCTGCATGTCGGCCTCGTAGCGGGCCTCGCGCTGGATGATCGAGGCCACGTTGAGTACGCGCTGACGGTCCTCCACCGGAACTCCGGCTTCGTCCAGCGACTGCACCGTGCGGTCGACGAGGGTCTGGATGACCTGCTGGGGGGTGACGTCGGGATTGAAGGTGTACGTCGCCGGGAACAGCCAGCCCTCGAGCGGCTGCCCGCCGGCGGCGACGACCGCGGGGTCGGGCGTCACGCCGTAGACCGACGGGTCGGCGACCGCTGCCTGGAACTCCTCGATCGGTATGCCGGTGCCCTCCGCGAGCAGCGGAAGCGACTGGTCGACGGTGAGGCCCTCGCGCAGCTGCGCGGTGTTCTCCATCTTGTTCGCAGGGTCCAGCAGAGCGGCCAGCGCCGCCTCGGACGTCATCTGCTTCTGGAGCTTGAAGACCCCGGGCACGAACGGCGGGTTCTCGCCGTTCTCGATGAGGTAGTCGTAGAAGGCGTCGTCGGTCTTGGTGACGCCGGCCGCGTAGAGGCTCTCCGAGATCGGCATGCCCGTGTCGCCGGGCGCGATCGTGACGTAGACCTCGCCGTTGGCCATGCCCGCCTCGTAGTCCTTGGGCTCTTCCCAGCCCATGACTTCGCGGATCTTGTCCTCGTACGTCGTCCACGCGTACCAGGCGCCGCCGGCGGCACCGCCGAGCAGGAGCAGGATGACGCCCAGGGCGATCCAGCCGCCGATCCGTCGCCGGCGCTTGTCCTTCTTGGGCGGCGGTGCGCCGATCTCGTCCGTCGAGACGCTTCCGGTGAAGAGGGCGTCGAGCGTGGCCGGAGCCGCGGGCTGCGACGACGCTCGCGGGGTCGACTCGTCGCGGCGCCCGAGGATGTCGTCGAAGCTCGTCGAGGAGCCGGTGCGGCTGTAGGCAGGCGCAGCCTCAGCGTCCAGGTCGACGATGGGCGGCGCGACGGGAGCCGTGTCGGCCCTGACGGCCGTGGCACCGGGCCCGTACGGTGCGACCGGCTCGGACGTGCCGTGCTGAGCAGCAGCGGAAGCCGATGCTGCCTGTGCCGGCGCTGCCGCGGCAGAGGCACCCGCCGAGGAGACGGGTGGGGCTTCCGGCGCAGCCGCGCCGTCCGTGACCGGCGTCGAACCGGTGGACTGCCGCGCAGCCTCGCGGGCGGCCCGGCGCGAGACGGGTGCGCCGTCCGTGGCGGCCGAACCCGTCGCGGGTCCGCCGGCGGTGCCGCGTCCGGCGTCCTCGCCGGACATCCGCAGGTCGCGCGAACGGGGGTCCGGGAGCTTGCCGAAGAGATCCGCGAACGGATCGGCGGACGGTGACTCGGTCATATCAGGCGGGCTCCTGGGAGACGGGGGTTCCGGGCGGGCGACCGGTGCTCTTCTCGACGTCGAGCGCTTGCTGGAGGAGGACGACCGCGGCGACCTGATCCACAATGCTACGAGACGATCGCTGGGATCTGCCCGAATCGCGCAGCGCCGCGTGTGCCGAGACCGTCGAGAGGCGCTCGTCGACCAGTCGGACCGGGACAGCGGATGCCGCGGCGATCGCCTCGGCGAACTCCCGCGCGTCGACGGTGGACGCGGTGTCTTCGCCCCGCATGTTCAGCGGCAGACCGACCAGGATCTCGACCGCGGAGTGCTCCTCGGCCAGCGCGATCACGCGCTCCACCGACTTCTTGTCGCGGGGCACGGTCTCGACCGGCGTCGCGAGCAGTCCGTCGGGATCGCACCGGGCAACGCCGACACGCGCCCGGCCGACGTCGATGCCGAGTCTGGTCCCGCGCCGGAAGCCGCTCACGCGCGGAGGGCGTCCTTCACCGCGGTGAGCGCGGCCGGCAGTGCCGAGGCATCCGTCCCGCCGCCCTGCGCGACATCGTCGCGACCGCCGCCGCCGCCGCCGAGCACGGCAGCCGCCGCCTTCGCGAGCACTCCGGCCTTGACGCCCGTGGCGCGCGCCGCGTCGTTGGTCGCCACGATGACCACGGCCCGGCCGCCGATGTCCGCGCCGAGCGCGACGACGGCAGGCTCCGAGCCCAGGCGCTCGCGCACCTGCAGCGCCAGCGAGCGGACGTCGTCGGGGGTGGATGCCGAGCCGAGCGACTCCGCCACGACGACGGTGCCGCCCTGCGGCGACGCGGTCGCGACGAGCGCCGGAAGCCGGTCGCCCAGGGCCTTCGACTCGAAGGCCGCGATCTTCTTCTCGGCCGCCTTGAGGCTGGCGGTGAGCTCGGCGATGCGCGTGGCGAGCTGGTCGCGCGGCGTCTTGAGCGTCGACGTGAGCTGCGACACGATGGCGCGCTCGGCGGCCAGCGAACGGAACGCGTCGAGGCCGACGAGCGCCTCGACACGGCGGTTGGACGCGCCGACGGACGCCTCGCCGACGAGGTTGATGAGCCCGATCTCCGCGCTCGAGGTGACGTGCGTGCCCGCGCAGAGCTCGCGCGACCAGGGTCCGCCGATGTCGACCATGCGGACGGTGTCGCCGTACTTCTCGCCGAACAGCGCCATCGCGCCGAGCGACTTCGCCTCGTCGAGCGAGAGCACCCGCGTCGTGACCTCGAGGTTGTCGCGGACCGCGTTGTTCGCGATCTCCTCGATCTCGCTCTTGGTCTGCTCGGACAGGGACTGGCCCCAGGCGAAGTCGAACCGCATGTAACCGGCGCGGTTGAGCGAGCCGGCCTGCGTGGCCGTCTTGCCCAGCGTGTCGCGCAGCGCGGCGTGCACGAGGTGCGTGGCCGAGTGCGCCTGGCGCGCGGCGCGGCGGTTGGCGGCGTCCACCACCGTCGTGGCGGGCTGATCGACCGCGACCTCGCCCGTGGTGACCTCGACGGTGTGGCTGATGAGCCCGGCGACCGGCTTCTGCACGTCGATGACGTCGAGCTCGTAGCCGGGTCCGACGATGACGCCCTTGTCGGCGACCTGACCGCCCGACTCCGCGTACAGCGCCGTCTCGGCCAGGATGACCTCGGCGATCTGGCCCACCGAGGCGCGATCGACGGACACGCCGTCCACGAGGATGCCGAGCACGCGCGACGGCGTCTCCAGATCGGTGTAGCCGGTGAAGACCGTCTCACCCTGGGCGCGGAAGTCGCGGTAGACACTGGTGTCGGCGAGCTGGCGCTTGCGCGAGCGGGCATCCGCCTTCGCTCGGGTGCGCTGCTCGAGCATCAGCGTGTCGAATGCGTCGCGGTCGACCGTCAGCCCGGCCTCCTCGGCGATCTCCAGCGTGAGATCGATCGGGAAGCCGTAGGTGTCGTGCAGGAGGAACGCCTCGGCGCCCGCCAGCGCCGTGCCGCCGGACTGCTTGGCGGCGGCGACGGACTCGTCGAGGAGGTTCGATCCGGCGGCGAGGGTGCGCAGGAAGGTCTCCTCCTCCGCCAGGGCGTACTGGGAGATGCGCGCCCAGTCGGTCGCGACCTCGGGGTACGCCTCTTTCATGGCGTCCCGCGACGCGGCGAACAGATCGGCGAAGGTCGGGCCGTCGACGCCGAGAAGGCGCATGGAGCGGATCGCGCGGCGCATCAGGCGGCGCAAGATGTAGCCGCGGCCGTCGTTGGCGGGGGTGACGCCGTCCGACAGCAGCATGAGCGAGGAGCGGATGTGGTCGGCGACGACGCGGAAGCGGACGTCGTCCTCGTGCACCGCACCGTACGTCTTGCCCGACAGCGCGACCGCGCGGTCGAGGACCGGGCGCACCTGATCGGTCTCGTACATGTTGTCGACGCCCTGCTTGATGAACGCGATGCGCTCCAGGCCCATGCCGGTGTCGATGTTCTTCGCGGGCAGCTCGCCGACGATGTCGAAGTCGTACTTGGAGCGCACGTTGGTGATCTCGTACTGCATGAAGACGAGGTTCCAGATCTCGACGTAGCGGTCGTCGTCGGTCGCGGGACCGCCGTCGATGCCGTACTCCGGACCGCGGTCGAAGAAGATCTCCGAGCACGGACCGGCGGGGCCCGGAAGTCCGGTGCTCCAGTAGTTGGTGTCCTTGCCGAGCCGCTGAATGCGCTCCTCGGGGAACCCGGCGATCTCCTGCCAGAGCCCGAACGCCTCATCGTCCTCTTCGTAGACGGTGACCCACAGGTCCTTCGGGTCGAACCCGAGTCCGCCGTCGTCCTCGGACGAGGTGAGCAGCTCCCACGCGAATCGGATGGCGCCGGCCTTGAAGTAGTCGCCGAACGACCAGTTGCCGAGCATCTGGAAGAAGGTGCCGTGGCGCGGAGTCTTGCCGACCTCTTCGATGTCGTTGGTGCGGATGCACTTCTGATTGTCGGCCGCACGAGCGAACGGCGCGGGCACGTCTCCGCTGAGATACGGGATGAACGGAACCATTCCCGCGACCGTGAACAGCAGAGCCCGGTCGTCGGTCACCAGCGATGCCGACGGCACGATGACGTGGTCGTTCTTCTCGAAGTAGTCGAGGTAGCGCTTCGCGATCTCGGCGGTCTTCATTCGGGTCCTCGCAAAATGCGCGCGGTGCACTCCCCCGGCGCGCGGGTGGAGGGAGCCGCTGGTCAGTCGGTGAGCTTCTTGGCGGCGTCGGCTGCGGCGCCCGCGGCATCGGATGCTGCGGACAGCGCCGCCTCAGCGGCTTCGGCGGCGGCGTCCTTGACGTCGTCGACCAGCCCGGAGATGCGGGCTTCCTGCTCGCGGTACGAGTCCCCGATGCGGTCGGTGAACTCGGTGATCCGGGCGTCCACCTCGGCCAGCAGCTCGTGACCGCGCGGGTCTTTGTTCACGAGGTGCGCGACGACGAAGCCGCCGGCGATGCCGAACAGGAACCACACC
Organism: Microbacterium sp. Root166; assembly: GCF_001427145.1. GTDB lineage: Bacteria > Actinomycetota > Actinomycetes > Actinomycetales > Microbacteriaceae > Microbacterium. The sequence goes on along the minus strand of NZ_LMGL01000002.1, from coordinate 413,740 downwards.
AGGTTCTTCATGTCACCACTTCCTCGCGAGGCCGCCGGGCGCGGCATCCCTCCATCGTAGGGTGAAACGACGAAGGGCGCCGGGAATCCCCGGCGCCCTTCGTGCGAATGGAAACGCGATCAGCGTGCGGCGTAGTACTCCACCACGAGCTGGACGTCGCAGACCACGGGGACCTCGGCGCGCTTGGGGCGACGCACGAGAACGGCCTGGAGCTTGTCGAGCTGGACCTCGACGTAGGCCGGGACCGGGGGCAGGACGTCGGCGTGACCGCCGGCGGCTGCGACCTGGAAGGGCTCGGTGCCCTCGCTCTTGGCCTTGACGTGGATGGTCTGACCCGGCTTCACGCGGAAGGACGGGCGGTCGACGAGCTGACCGTCCACGAGGATGTGGCGGTGCACGACGAGCTGACGAGCCTGCGCGGTCGTACGGGCGAAGCCCGAACGCAGCACGAGGGCGTCGAGACGCATCTCGAGGAGCTCGACGAGGTTCTCACCCGTCAGGCCCTGGGTGCGGCGCGCCTCGTTGAACGTGTTGCGCATCTGCTTCTCGCGGATGCCGTACTGCTCGCGCAGACGCTGCTTCTCGCGGAGACGGACGGCGTAGTCGCTGTCCTGCTTGCGCTTGGTGCGGCCGTGCTCGCCCGGAGCGTAGGGACGCTTCTCGAGGTAGCGGGCGGCCTTCGGGGTCAGCGCAACGCCGAGCGCGCGCGACAGGCGGACCTTGCGGCGGTCCTGGGACTTCGTAGCCACGAAGTTTTCCTTCCGATGACGCGGCCGTGTCTTTCACGGCTCGCGGACGTATCTCGTCTCTTCGCCCTTCCGGACTGCACGCCGGGGCATGCCGGAAGGTAGGTGAGGAAGAGAGGGGATGCCCGAAAACTGTGTTTCGAGCCGGTCAAGTCTACCAGACCAGGGGTTCTCCTCCGGATCCCTCGGGGCCGGGCGGATGGGGCCCGTCAGCCGCCGTCGAGAATGCGCCGGATCTTCTCCAGTCGCGCCTGCACATCTCGCTCGGCACCGAGCGCCTTCGGCTCGTAGTAGCGCCGCCCTCGAAGCTCGTCGGGGAGGTACTGCTGAGGCGAGACGCCGACCTCGGAGTCATGCGGGTAGACATATCCCTTGCCGTGCCCGAGCCGCTTCGCGCCGGCATAGTGCGCGTCGCGCAGGTGCACCGGAACCCGGCCGAACCCGCCGGCGCGCACATCGGCGACGGCCGCATTGATCGCCATGTACGCGGCATTCGACTTCGCAGTCGTCGCGAGGTAGGCCGTCGCCTCGGCGAGCGGGATGCGCCCCTCCGGCATGCCGATGAGCTGCACGGCGTCGGCCGCGGCGACGGCGATCACCAGCGCGTGCGGATCGGCGAGCCCGATGTCTTCGGCGGCGGAGATGATGAGCCGCCGGGCGATGAACCGGGGGTCCTCGCCCGCCTCGATCATGCGCGCCAGGTAGTGCATGGAGGCGTCCACGTCGGAGCCGCGGATCGACTTGATGAATGCGCTGATCACGTCGTAGTGCTCGTCGCCCTGGCGGTCGTAGCGCAGCAGCGCCCGATCGACGGCCTGGGCGACATGCTCGGAGGTGATCTCGGGCGGGCCGGCGTCGTCGTCGGACGGCTCGGCGAAGGATGCCGCTGCCTCGAGCGCGGTGAGGGCGCGCCGGGCATCGCCCGAGGAGAGCCGCACCAGGGCTTCGCGCGCATCGTCGCCGAGGTGAACGCCGCCGGCGAGCCCCCGGGCGTCCGCGACAGCCCGGTCGATCAGCATCCGCAGGTCGTCGTCGGTGAGCGGCTTGAGAGTGAGCAGGAGCGAGCGCGACAGCAGCGGCGAGATCACGGAGAACGACGGGTTCTCGGTCGTCGCCGCGATCAGCACCACCCAGCCGTTCTCGACGCCCGGGAGCAGGGCGTCCTGCTGGGCCTTGGTGAAGCGGTGGATCTCGTCGAGGAACAGGATCGTCGACTGCCCGTAGAGATCGCGCTGGTTGAGCGCCTCCTGCATGACCTCGCGCACGTCCTTGACGCCCGCCGTCACGGCGGACAGCTCGACGAAGCGGCGTCCCGACGACCGGGCGATCGCCTGCGCGAGGGTGGTCTTTCCGGTGCCGGGCGGACCCCACAGGATGACCGAGGAAGCCGTGCGGGTCGCGGCATCCGGACTGGCCAGCATCACCAGCGGTGACCCCGTCTTCAGCAGGTGTCCCTGGCCCGCGACCTCGTCGAGCGAGATCGGACGCATCCGCACGGCGAGCGGCGTCTGGCCCTGGAAGAGCGCGGCCTGCGAGCCCCCGCTTCCCGCGCCTCCGTGCGACGCGCCCGCGCCGCGTGCGGAGGGAGTGGGAACGGTCACCGTTCCAGGCTAGTCCGCGCCACGGACGGCGGGCTCCGGGCGTGTTTTGTCGCGACCGACGGCGCCCCGTAGGATCAACCCCGCCCGGGCACGGACCCGGAGCGGAGGAGGATCCGTGGCGAACGGTGGCAAGGACCGCGGCACTCGCGAGTCGCGGGAGCGCGCGCGCCTGTATCAGGCACGTCGGGAGTTCCACGCGGGTCAGGCACGTCGCCGCACGCGCGACAACCTCATCGCCGGCATCGCGGGCGGGGCGCTGATCCTGGGCGTGCTCGCCGCGCAGACGGCGTACTTCGTCGCCGGTCCGGGTGCGCCGGAGCCGGCGCCCTCGTCCACCCCGACTCCGACGGTCGCACCGACCCCGTCCGACACGCCCGCGCCGACCCCCAGCGCGACTCCGACGCCGACACCCTGAACCGGCACGGCCGGCATCGGATGACGCGGCCGGTCGCGTACTAGGCTTGCACGCGTCCATCCCCCACAGGCGGCGTGAGCCGCGATGAGGTGCATCCCGTGACTGCCGCAGCAGAGTCAACTCCCGAGTCCACCGGTCCCGCGACCGAGTCGGACACCCCCGAAAACGACGCGATCTCGCCCGAGATCGAAACACCCGAGGCTGAGTCGCCTGAGACCGTCGACGCCGTCGCCGACGCTCCCGAAGCCGAAGCGCCCGAGGCGCCCGCAGTCGAGGCGCCCGACACGGACGGCGAGGATGCCGCTCCCGAGGTTGAGGCAGCGGCAGAAGCCGCGCCGGCCGAGGCCGACGTCGAGCCGGATTCTCCTGAGGCCGAGGCGGACGCTCCCGAGGCCGCCAACGCCACCGCTTCCGAAGCCGAGGCCGCCGAAGCGCCCGCCGAGACCGCTTCCGAGCCTGCGGCCGCCGCCCCTGCGCCGGCTCCGCGGCCGACCCCCACCCCGAGGCCGACGCCCGCTGCGGCTGCTCGTCCCAAGCCGACCCCCGCGCCCGGTGCCGCCGCTGCAGCGCCGAAGCCCGCGCCCGCCGGCGAGCCGTGGGGCCGCGTCGAGGAAGACGGCACGGTCTCTGTCCGCGAGGCATCCGGCTGGCGCGTCGTCGGCCAGTACCCCGACGGCACCCCCGAGGAGGCCCTGGCCTACTTCGAGCGCAAGTACGCGGACCTCGCGAGCGAGGTCACGCTGCTCGAGGTCCGTCGCCAGCGCGCCGGCGCGTCGGCATCCGACCTCCGCGGCGCGGCACGCGCCGTATCCGCCAAGCTGCACGAGGCGGCCGCGGTCGGCGACCTGGCGAGCCTCGAGGCTCGGGTCCTGGCCTTGACCGAGTCGCTCGCCGCGGCATCCGAGACCGAGGCCGCTGCTGCCCGCGAGGCCGTCGACGACGCCGTGCGGGTGCGCACCGAGCTCGTCGAGAAGGCGGAGGCCCTCGCCGCGCGCGATCCGCGCACGGTGCAGTGGAAGCAGGCGACCGCCGAGCTGAACGAGCTGTTCGAGCAGTGGCAGTCGCAGCAGCAGAACGGCCCCCGCCTGCCGAAGTCGACCGCCCAGCAGCTGTGGAAGCGATTCCGCGATGCGCGTTCGATCGTCGACAAGCACCGCCGCGAGTTCTACGCCGAGCTGGACGAGGCCCACAAGGGCGTACGCGAGCGCAAGACCAAGCTCGTCGAGAAGGCGGAGGCGCTCGCCCCCAAGGGCGAGGACGGCATCGCCGCGTACCGCGAGCTGCTCGACCAGTGGAAGACGGCCGGCCGGGCAGGCAAGAAGGTCGACGACGCGCTGTGGGCCCGTTTCAAGACGGCCGGCGACGCCCTCTACTCCGCGCGCATCGAACGCGAGTCCGCCGAGAACGAGGCGTCCCGCGAGAAGATCGAGACGCGCAAGGCCCTGCTCGAAGAGGCGAAGGCCGTGGCGGACGAGCGCGATATCGCCAAGGCGCGCTCGCTCCTGACCAGCATCCAGCGACGCTGGGACGAGGTCGGACGCATCTTCCCGCGCGACGCCGAGCGGGCGCTGGACGATGACCTGCGCAAGATCGAGAACGCGCTGCGGACCCGCGAGGAGTCCGACTGGAAGCGGAACAACCCCGAGACCAAGGCGCGCGCCAACGACATGACGCGCCAGCTCATGGACGCGATCGGCAAGCTCGAAGACGCCGTCGCCACGGCGAAGAAGAGCGGCGACAAGAAGGCGATCGCCGACGCGACCGACGCCCTCGAGGCGCGCCGGGCGTGGCTCAAGGCACTCGGCGGCTGAGTCGCCGGTCCTGCACCGACTGAGAACCGCCCCCGTTGTCCACAGACGACGGGGGCGGTTCCTCATGGGCACGGCGACTGCGGCACACTGCCGCTATGGCGTCGTCCCCGTTCCTGTACTTCGTCGGTGACCGCCTCTCGCTCGCCGAGCTGAGCGCCGCCCGCCTCGACGGCGACGTCGTCGAGCTGGGCGACGCGTACATCCCCGCCGACGCCGTCGAGACGCGGGCGCTGCGGGCCGGGTCGCTATCCGGCATCCTCGGGGACAACCTCGCCGCCACGCACCTCAGCGCGGCCTGGGTGCACGGGGTGCTGCCCGAGCCGCCGGTCCGCCATACCGTTCAGCGCGGCGTGTCACGCCGCCTGCACCGGCTTCCCGCCAGAAACCTCGTCTACCGCGACCTCGCTGTCGACGCCGCAGACCTCGAGCTCATCGGCGGCGTCCTGGTGACCTCCCCGGTGCGGACGCTCTGCGACCTCGCGCGGGTCGACGATCCCGCCCACCGACGCGCCGCGGCGCTGCTGTCCGAGAGCCGGGGCGGGCTCGTGCACGAGTCGATCGCCCGTCTTCAGCGGGGCGCACTCCCCCACAAGCGCCCGGCGATCCTGTTCCTGCGCACGCTCGACCCGAGCGGCGGCTAAGACGAGGTGACGCGGTAGACGTCGTAGACGGCGTCGATGCGCCGCACCGCGTTGAGCACGCGATCCAGGTGCACGATGTCGCCCATCTCGAACACGAAGCGGCTGATCGCGAGGCGATCGCTCGAGGTCGAGACCGACGCCGAGAGGATGTTGACGTGGTGCTCGCTGAGCACCCGTGTGACGTCGCTGAGCAGGCCCGATCGGTCCAGCGCCTCGACCTGGATCTGCACCAGGAAGATGCTCTTCGTCGTCGGCGCCCATTCGACCTCGATGAGCCGCTCGGCATCCGCCATGAGCGACTTGACGTTGCTGCAATCCGCCCGGTGCACCGACACGCCGCTGCCGCGGGTGACGAACCCCATGATCTGGTCGCCGGGCACCGGCGTGCAGCACTTCGCGAGCTTGACGAGGATGTCGGGCGCGCCGCGCACCAGGATGCCGGAATCGCCGCCGCGGCTCTGCCGGGCACGGCCCACGGCGGGCAGCTCGATGGGACCCGTCGCGGTCTCGTTGGCGCTGACCAGCGCGGTGACCTTCTCGATCACCGACTGCGTCGAGACGTGGCCCTCGCCGACGGCCGCGTACAGGGCCGACACGTCCTCGTAGCGCAGCGACTGCGCCACCTCGGTGAACGAGTCCTGGCTCATCAGGCGCTGGAGCGGCAAGTTCTGCCGGCGCATGGCGCGCGCGATGGCCTCCTTGCCCTGCTCGATGGCCTCTTCGCGTCGCTCCTTGGTGAACCAGCCGCGGATCTTGTTGCGCGCCCGCGTGCTCTTGACGAAGCCGAGCCAGTCCTGGCTGGGTCCGGCATCGGGATTCTTCGATGTGAAGACCTCGACGACGTCGCCGCTCTTGAGCTCGGTCTCGAGCGGAACCAGACGCCCGTTGACCTTCGCACCCATCGTGCGGTGGCCGACCTCGGTGTGCACCGCGTAGGCGAAGTCGACGGGCGTCGCACCCGAGGGCAGCCCGATGACCCGACCCTTCGGCGTGAAGACGTAGACCTCTTTCGCGCCGATCTCGAAGCGCAGCGAGTCCAGGAACTCGCCCGGATCGGCCGTCTCGGCCTGCCAGTCGGAGATGTGCGCGAGCCACGCCATGTCCGTGTCGAGCGACTTCGGGTCGCCCTTGCCGCCGTTGACCCGCTCCTTGTACTTCCAGTGCGCAGCGACGCCGTATTCGGCCTGCTGGTGCATCTCGTTGGTGCGGATCTGGATCTCGACCGTCCGCCCGCCGGGGCCGATCACCGTCGTGTGGAGCGACTGATAGAGATTGAACTTCGGGGTGGCGATGTAGTCCTTGAAGCGGCCCGGAAGCGGAGTCCACCGCGCGTGGATCGCGCCGAGGACCGCGTAGCAGTCGCGAACGCTGCCGACCAGGATGCGGATGCCGATGAGGTCGTAGATGTCGTCGAACTCGCGACCCCGGACGACCATCTTCTGGTACACGGAGTACAGCTGCTTCGGCCGGCCCATCACCCGGCCCCGGATGCGCAGCTCTCGCAGATCCGAGTCGACCGCCTCGATGACGTTCTGGACGTACTGCTCGCGCTGAGGAGTGCGCTGCTTGACCAGGCTCTCGATCTCGGCGTAGAGCTTGGAGTGGAGGACCGCGAACGACAGGTCCTCGAGCTCGGACTTGATGGCCTGGATGCCGAGGCGGTGCGCGAGCGGCGCGTAGATCTCGAGCGTCTCGGTGGCCTTCTTGCGCGCCTTCTCGGGCGGGACGAATCCCCACGTGCGCGCATTGTGCAGCCGGTCGGCGAGCTTGATCAGCAGCACCCGGATGTCGCGCGACATCGCGACGATCATCTTGCGGACGGTCTCGGCCTGCGCGCTCTCGCCGTACTTGACCTTGTCGAGCTTCGTGACCCCGTCCACGAGCATCGCGACCTCGTCGCCGAACTCGGCCGTCAGCGTGTCGAGCGCGTAGCCGGTGTCCTCCACGGTGTCGTGCAGGAGCGCCGCCGCGATCGCCTTCGGACCGAGACCGATGTCGGCGAGGATCTGTGCGACGGCAAGCGGATGCGTGATGTACGGCTCGCCGCTCTGCCTGGTCTGGCCGGCGTGGGCTTTGTCGGCGACCGCGTACGCGCGTTCGATGATCGACAGGTCGCCCTTGGGGTGGTGCGTGCGCACCGTCCGCAGCAGCTGCTCGACGTCATCGCGCCGCGCCGACCGCGAGAAGATCCGCGGAACCAGGCGCCGCAGCGACGAGGTCTGCGCGGGGGGAACGGTCTCGGTCATCCGATCCCCTCCCCTCCGCTGGACCTCACAATCCTACGCCCGCGTGCGGTACTGCTCTGCTCAGGCGGGTGAGCCCGCGAGCTCACGGGCAGCCAGCACGCGCTCGTCGCGCGCCTTGATCGCGGGCTCGTTCTCACGCAGCAGCGAGTAGAGCGGCGCCGCGACGAAGATCGTCGAGTACGCGGCCACGATCGTGCCGACGAAGATCGACAGCGACAGGTCGGTGAGCGTCTGGGCGCCGGCCCAGATGACGCCGATGAACAGGATCGCACCCGTGGGCAGGATCGCGACGACGGTGGTGTTGATCGAGCGCACCAGCGTCTGGTTCACGGCGAGGTTGACCGACTCGCCGAACGTGCGTCCGGATACCTCACCGTCCTCCGTCGTGTTCTCCCTGATCTTGTCGAAGACGACCGTCGTGTCGTACAGCGCATACGAGAGGATCGTCAGGAAGCCGATGACCGCGGCAGGCGAGATCTCGAAGCCGAACAGCGCGTACACGCCCACCGTGATCACGAGGACGTCGACCAGGCCGATGATCGCGGAGACCGACATCTTCCAGGTGCGGAAGTACAGCGCCAGGATCAGGAAGGTCAGGGCGAGGAAGATCGCCAGACCCCACAGCGACTGGCGCGTGACGTCGGCGCCCCAGCTGGGACCGATGAACGAGTAGCTGACGTCGGTGACCGGCACGTCGTAGGCCTCGGCGAGTGCCTCCGACACCTCCCGGCTCTCGTCGTCGGTCAGCTGGTCGGTCTGCACGCGCACGGCGTCCTCGCCGATCGTGACGACCTTGGTGGTCGCGTCGGGGACGACGGACTGCACCGCTTCGGTCGCCGTGGCCTGATCCGGGTTCGCGACGTTGTTGACGGTGAACTGGGATCCGCCGGTGAACTCGATCGAGAACTGGATCGGGCGGAACAGCGGCACGAGTGCCGAGCCGATGACGAGGATCGCGGCGATCAGGAACCACAGCCGACGTCGCCCGATGAACGGGAACGAGGTCTTGCCGGTGTAGAGGTCGTTGCCGAGCTGGCCCATGGAGCGCATCAGCGGTCTCCCTCCTTGGCGGTCGTGGACGGTTTCGACGTGGATCCGGCAGCCAGTTCGGCCTGCTTGCGCTCGGCGATGGTCTGGCGCCGCACGGCCTCGCCGCGCGATGCGACGGCACGGCGGCCGGCAGCGCTCGTCGCGGTGGCGGCGACGGGCGTGCGGAACTGAGCGCGTCCGCGGTAGACCGCGCCCAGCGCGGTCGGGTCGAGCCCGGACAGCGGATGCCCGCCACCGAAGAACCGCGTGCGTGCCAGCAGCTGCATCACCGGGTGGGTGAAGAGGATGAAGATCAGCACGTCGAGGGCGGTGGTGAGACCGAGCGTGAACGCGAAGCCCTTCACCGTGGCGTCGGCGAGGATGTAGAGCACCACGGCCGCGAGGATGTTGATCGACTTCGAGATGTAGATCGTCCGCTTGGCACGGTCCCAGCCGTCTTCGACGGCGCTCGTGATCGACTTGCCGTCGCGCAGCTCGTCTCGTATTCGCTCGAAGTAGACGATGAAGGAGTCGGCTGTGAAGCCGATCGTCACGATCAGACCCGCGACACCGGCCAGCGAGAGACGGAAGCCCATGCGCCACGCGAGGATGCACAGCGTGAGGTAGGTCAGCACACCCATCACGATGAGCGACGCGATGATCACGAAGCCCAGCGCCCGGTAGACGATGAGCGAGTAAATGGCCACGAGCACGAGACCGATGAGGCCCGCGATCAGGCCGATCTGCAGCTGCTGCGATCCGAGCGTGGCCGAGATCGAGTTCGAGCTCTCGACCGTGAAGCTCAGCGGCAGGGCGCCGTACTTGAGCTGATCGGCGAGGACCTTGGAGGTCTCCTGCGTGAAGCTGCCGGTGATGCTGGGGTTTCCGCCGAGGATGACCTGGTTCATCGACGGCGCGGAGAGCACGTAGCCGTCCAGCACGAACGCGAACTGGTTCAGCGGCGGGTCGGCGCCGTACAGGCGCTGGCTGATCTCACCGAAGGTCTCGGTGCCCTCGTCGTCGAAGTCGAGGTTGACAGCCCACAGCCCGTTGGTCTGCTGCAGCCCGAAGGTGGCGTCGTCGATCGACGATCCGTCGAGCTCGACCGGACCGAGGATGTACTTCACCGTGCGATCGGCGTCGCACGTGATGAGGGGCTGATCGGCCGGAGCCTCGGCCGGGTTGTTCGCCTCGTCCTCGCAGTCGTAGGCGAGGAACTCGGCCTGCAGGGCGGGAGTGATCCACGCGAGGTCACTGCCGTCGGTCGGCTCCGCCGTGGGCGTCGCAGCCAGCGTGGGATCCGGCGTCGGGTGCGGCGTCTCCTTGCCGTCCTCGCCCACGAACGTGTTCGCGGGCTGACCTGCGAACAGCACGGCGCGCAGCTGGAGCTGCGCGGACGCCTCGATGCGGTTGCGCGTCTCCTCGTCGGCCTGACCGGGGATCTGCACCACGATCTGGTTGCCCGCCTGGGTGGTGACGTCGGCCTCGCCGACACCCGAGGCGTCGACGCGCTGGCGGATGATCGTGACCGCCTGGTTCATCTGCTCTTCGGTGGGCGCCGCACCGTCCTCGGTCTGCGCCTCGAGCACGATCTGCGTGCCGCCCTGAAGGTCGAGTGCCAGTTCAGGCGTCCACGAGCTCTCTTTGAAGACGTAAACGCCGAGCGCGTTGATGCCGGCCAGGAGGGCCGTGATCACGAGGAGACCGGTCAGCGCACGCCATGCATGCCGGACGGGAGTGGAAGTCGCCACTGATTCCGCTTTCTGAAGGTGCCCTGACGGGCGGGTCGGTCAGGCCTGGGGCTTGGTGCCGGACTCGGCGTCCGGGTCCACGTCGGTCTTCTCGACCGTGCGGAAGTCGTCCTCGACGACCTGCACGTCGTCGAGCGGCGTGACCTCGTCGATCAGAGGCTCTTCCGTCGGGGTGACGATGCGGAGAATGGCCTGGCTGTGCACCTTGATGTCGACGCCCGGGGCGATCTCGACCACGGCGGGCTGGTCGAGGTTCTCGGGGTCGTAGGAGACGATCTTGCCGTAGAGCCCGCCCTGCATGAGCACCTCGGCGCCGGGGACCGTGTTGCGCGCGCGCTCCTCCTGCTCGAGCTTCTGCTTCGCCATCCGGCGGCGCGAGCTCCAGAACATGAAGACCAGGAGCACGACCAGCAGGATGATGAGGCCGTAGTTGGCGAAGAAGTCGTTCATGAAGGTGAGATGGCCTTTCGGGTCAGGCGCGCACCAGGGCGGCGCTGCCTGTAGAAGGGGGGTAGGCGAAAGCCTCCAGTGATTATAGGTCGAAGCCGAGCATCGATTCGACGGGCGCGACGTCGAGGTGCTCATAGGCGTCGCGCGTGGCCACCCGTCCGCGCGGCGTGCGGCCCATGAATCCGATCCGGACGAGATAGGGCTCCACGACCGATTCGATGGTTTCCGGCTCTTCTCCGACGGACACCGCCAGCGTGCTGAGGCCGACCGGACCGCCCCGGAACCGACGCACGAGCGCCTCCAGCACCGCGCGGTCGAGACGATCGAGACCGATCGCGTCGACGTCGTACAGGTCGAGCGCCGCGTCGACGATCCGGGCGTCGGCAGCCTCGCCGTCGCCATACACGATGAGGTAGTCGCGCACGCGTCGCAGCAGCCGGTTGGCGATGCGCGGGGTGCCGCGGGAGCGGCGGGCGATCTCGGCGCGCGGAAGCGGCGGGACGGAGACGCCGAGCATGGCGGCCGAACGCTCGATCACGCGCTCCAGTTCGTGCGGCTCGTAGTACTCGAGGTGCCCGGTGAACCCGAACCGGTCGCGCAGCGGGTTGGGCAGCAGGCCGGAGCGGGTGGTCGCTCCGACGAGCGTGAACGGAGCGAGATCGAGCGGGATGCTGGTCGCCCCGGCTCCCTTGCCCACCATGATGTCGATGCGGAAGTCCTCCATCGCGAGGTACAGCATCTCTTCCGCGGACCGCGCCATGCGATGGATCTCGTCGATGAAGAGCACCTCTCCCGGGACCAGGCTCGACAGCAGCGCCGCCAGGTCACCCGCATGCTGGATCGCCGGACCGCTCGAGAGGCGCAGCGGACGTCCGCTCTCGTGGGCGACGATCATCGCGAGCGTGGTCTTTCCGAGTCCGGGCGGACCGGACAGCAGGATGTGGTCAGCCGGCCGCTGCTGGATCCGTGCGGCGTCGAGGAGCAGCTGCAGCTGGCCGCGGACTTTCTGCTGGCCGACGAACTCGGCGAGCGAGGTGGGACGCAGCGCGCCCTCGATCGCGAGCTCGGTCTCGTCCGCGGGCTCGGACGCGTCGCGGAGGTCATCCACCGACGGTCTCCTTCCGCGCGGGACCGAGCGCCGACAGCGTGAGCCGCAGCAGCGCGGGCACGGACGCACGATCCGCGGGTGCCGCCTCGGCGCCCACCGACTCGACGGCCTCGGCGGCGACGCGCTCGGACCATCCGAGCCCGATCAGGGCTTGCACGACCTGGGCGGGGACGGCGGGAGCGGCATCCGTCCGTGCCGAGCCGGGAGCCGCGGGAGCGACGATCTTGCCTGCGAGCTGGACCACGATGAGCTTGGCGGTCTTCGGCCCGATCCCCGAGACCCGGCGGAAGGGCGCGTCGTCGTCGGAAGCCACCGCGTCCGCGATCTGCGCGACCGTCAGCGTGGCGAGCACCCCGAGCGCGGACTTCGGCCCGACGCCGGTGACTCCGAGGAGCTGCGAGAAGACCGCGAGCTCGTCGCGGTCCTCGAATCCGAAGAGCGACAGCGCGTCTTCACGCACGATGAGGCTGGTGTGCAGCAGCAGCTGCTGCCCGAGGTGCGCGGAGCGGGCGACCTGCGGCGTCACGGCTACCGCGAGCCCCACTCCCCCGACCTCGACCACGACGGCATCCTGCTCGGCATGCACGACCGTGCCGCGGACTGAGGAGATCATGTAGCGAGCCTAGGTCGCCGTTCGGAGGTTTGTTCGAGCGACACGCCTACCGCCGGGTGAGGCGTTCGGCGTCCGCCCAGGCTCGCTGCGCCGGGGTGAGCGGCGACGACGGGGCGGACGGCGCTCCCCCGCGCCAGCCGTGGCAGAGGGCGATCGCCAGTGCATCCGCGGCGTCCGCGGGCTGCGGCAGCGTGTCGAGGCGGAGCACGCGCGCCACCATGGTCTGGACCTGCTTCTTGTCGGCGGCCCCGTAGCCGGTGACCGCGGCCTTCACCTCGGACGGCGTGTGCGTTGCAGCAGGCAGCCCGCGCTCACCGGCGACGAGCAGGGCGATGCCGCTGGCCTGGGCAGTGCCCATCACGCTGTGGCGATTGTGCTGGGCGAACACGCGCTCGACCGCGATCACGGCGGGTCCGAAGTCGTCGATCACCGCCCGGAGACCGGCCGCGATCACCGCGAGGCGGACCTCGATCGGCGCACCCGGGTCGGAGCGCACCACTCCGACGTGCACCAGGCTCGCCGACCGGTCGGCCGCGACGTCGACGACGCCCACGCCGCAGCGGGTCAGTCCGGGGTCGATGCCCAGCACTCTCAGCGCGCCGCGCGCGGGTTGTGATGCCACATCATCACGCTAGGCGAGCCCTGCGCACGACGCCTTCAGGCGCGCCCCGCGATGCGCGGAGCGACGCCTCACTCGTCGTTCTCGAGCTCGGCCTGCACGTCGGAGGTGAGGTCGAAGTTCGCGAACACGCTCTGCACGTCGTCGCTGTCTTCGAGGGCGTCGATGAGCCGGAAGATCTTGCGGGCGGTGTCGGCGTCGATCTCGACCTTGAGGTTCGGGACGAACTCCACGTCCGCGGACTCGTAGTCGATACCGGCATCCTGCAGCGCTGTGCGGACCTTAACCAGATCCGTCGCCTCGGTGATCACGGCATACCCGGCGCCGTGCGGCTCGACCTCTTCCGCTCCCGCGTCGAGGACGGCGAGCATCACGTCGTCCTCGGACGCGCTCTCGCTGGAGACGACGATGACGCCCTTGCGGGTGAAGTTGTACGCGACACTGCCGGGGTCGGCGAGGCTGCCGCCGTTGCGGCTCAGCGCCGTGCGGACCTCGGCGGCCGCCCGGTTCTTGTTGTCGGTGAGGCACTCGATCATGAGCGCGACGCCGTTCGGCCCGTAGCCTTCGTAGACGATCGAGGTGTACTCGACGGCCTCCCCGCCGATGCCGGCGCCGCGCTTGATCGCGCGATCGATGTTGTCGTTCGGGACGGAGGTCTTCTTCGCCTTCTGCACGGCGTCGAAGAGGGTGGGGTTGCCGGCCAGGTCGGCGCCGCCCATCTTGGCGGCGACCTCGATGTTCTTGATCAGCTTCGCGAACGACTTCGCCCGTCGGCTGTCGATGACGGCCTTCTTGTGCTTGGTCGTCGCCCACTTGGAATGCCCGGACATACTTCTCCTGATCAGCTCGTCGGCGTGCGTTCGGCGGAACGTCGATGACCGCCGGTCGATCCTGCCCACCGGCTGACCATTCTAAACCTCCCGCGGGACGTGTGCCCGGGCTCGGGGTTCAGGCGAGGATCTTCCGGACGGTGCGCAGGTTGCGATTGGTGGTGCGCGGCTTGTACGCGGCCTTGGCGATGAGCTTTGCGAAGGGAGTGTCGACCGTGGTCCCCTTCACCGGGTTCCAGTAGACGACTCCGCGGCCGGCGGCGACCGGGTCGGTCGTCGCATCCATCGTCGCCGCCGCGTCCGCGAGTTCACGTGCCGTCTCGTCGTCGACGCAGAAGATCAGCCACGGCTGCCGGTTCGCGTCGGTCTCGTCGAACGGGAACCCGTCTGCGGCCCGTGCCAGTTCGGCGGCCGTGACGAGCACGATCCACGCGTCGTACCCGAACCTCTCGCGGAGCGCCTTCTCGACCGTCGCCTTCAGCTTCGAGCGAGCGGATGCCGCGGCATCCGTCTCGAAACGGACATTGCCGCTCGCGAGCACCGTGCGCACCTCGGTGAAGCCCAGCTGCGTGAACACGGCCGCCAGATCGGCGTTGCGGATCGTGATCCCGCCCACGTTCACTCCGCGCAGCAGCGCGACCCATCTCGTCACGGGATCAGAGCGCGAACTCGAAGCCGAACCGCGACGACAGCAGCGCGACCAGGTCGCGCGGCACCTTCGAGAGGTACGCCGGCGCGGGGGCGAGAGTGGCCGGCGAGCCGATGAACGGGAAGTACACCGGCCCCTCGCTCAGCGCCTCGACCTCATCGCGCACGGAGACGATGTCGCCTCCTATGCGGCGCAGCGCGGTGAGGGTGATCGGACTCGCCAGCCGGAGCGTGTCGCTCACAGGCATGCGCCAGTGCGGCACGTCGTCGTCACCGCGACGGGTGCGGCTCTCCTCGCCGAGCGGACCGAGCACGCGCCCCCAGGCGCCGATGCCGGGCACCGGCAGTGTTCTGTCCCAGACGAACAGCGTGTCGCCGGGCTCGGTGTACCCCACCAGCTCGTGCGACCACTCGAATCGTCGATCGTCCGACGCCTTCGGCGCCGAGAGAGCATCCCCCACAATCCCCCGCGATGGAGCGATCATCCAATACCGCTCCTCGGGACGATCGCGCCACCAGTCGTTGATCGTCATGCGTCAGAATCTAACGCGCCGAGCGGCCGCGCGTCAGGTCGACCGCACCGTATCGAGGAAGAGCCGGTGGAATCTGTGCTCTCCGCTGACCTCCGGATGGAACGCCGTCGCCAGCAGCGGCCCCTGCCGCACCGCCACGATGCGCCCGTCCTCCAGCTCCGCGATCCGCTCCACGCCGGGTCCGGCATCCGCCACCAGGGGCGCTCGGATGAAGACCGCGTGCACCGGCTCATCGCCGAGCACCGGGACGGCCAGGTCGACCTCGAAGGAGTCGACCTGGCTGCCGAAGGCGTTCCGCTGCACGGTGACGTCGAGGCCGCCGAAGGTCTGCTGACCCTCGATGCCGTCGGTGATGCGGTCGGCGAGCAGGATCATGCCGGCGCACGTGCCGTACACCGGCATGCCCGACGCGATCGCGTCGCGGACGGGCTCACGCATGCCGAAGGCGCGCGACAGCTTGTCGATGACGCTCGACTCCCCACCGGGAAGCACGAGCCCGTCGACGGCGGCGAGCTCTTCCGGCCGGCGCACCAGGGTGACGTCGGCGCCGAGGCCGCTCAGGACGCGCGCGTGTTCGCGGACGTCGCCCTGCAGAGCCAGGACGCCGACGCGGGGATGGATGCTCGACACGTGCGGGGCGCTGATTACCAGCCGCGCTCGGCGAGGCGGTGCGGGGCGGGCAGGTCCGACACGTTGATGCCGACCATGGCCTCGCCGAGGCCGCGCGAGACGTCCGCGACGACCTTGGCGTCGTCGTAGAACGTGGTGGCCTTGACGATCGCAGCGGCACGCTCGGCGGGGTTGCCGGACTTGAAGATGCCCGAGCCGACGAACACGCCGTCCGCGCCCAGCTGCATCATCATCGCCGCGTCGGCGGGGGTCGCCACGCCGCCGGCGACGAACAGCACGACGGGCAGCTGGCCGGTCTCGGCGATCTCCGCGACGACGTCGTACGGCGCCTGAAGCTCCTTCGCGGCGACGTAGAGCTCGTCCTTCGTCATCGAGCGCAGGACGTTGATCTCGCTGCGGATCTTGCGGATGTGCTTTGTGGCCTCCGAGACGTCGCCGGTGCCCGCCTCGCCCTTGGAGCGGATCATGGCGGCGCCCTCGTTGATGCGGCGCAGCGCCTCGCCGAGGTTGGTCGCACCGCAGACGAAGGGAACCGTGAAGCCCCACTTGTCGATGTGGTTGACGTAGTCGGCGGGCGAGAGGACCTCGGACTCGTCGATGTAGTCGACGCCGAGCTCCTGGAGCACCTGGGCCTCGACGAAGTGGCCGATGCGGGCCTTCGCCATGACCGGGATGGACACGGCGTCGATGATGCTGTCGATCATGTCCGGGTCGCTCATGCGCGAGACACCGCCCTGCGCGCGGATGTCGGCCGGGACCCGCTCGAGGGCCATCACGGCGACGGCGCCCGCCTCTTCGGCGATCTTCGCCTGCTCGACGTTGATGACGTCCATGATGACGCCGCCCTTGAGCATTTCGGCGAGTCCGCGCTTGACGCGGCTGGTTCCCGTGTCGGCAGTGGTCACAGGGGATCCCTTCGATGTCGCGCCGTGCGCGAAGATGTGGAGGAGCGGTCGATTGACCTAGGCCAAAAGATAGCATGTACCGGCACCTAGGATCGGACCAACGAAAGACGGTGACATGGACCTCGAGATCACGGGCCGCTCGGCCTCGGAGATCGCCGACAGCCTGCGGGCGCTCGTCGAACGGGGGTCCCTGCAGGCGGGCGATGCGCTTCCACCGGTGCGCGCCCTCGCGGAGAGCCTCGGAATCAACCGCAACACCGCCGTCGCCGCGTACCGCCAGCTCACCCGAGCGGGCGTGGTGGTCACCCGCGGACGCGGCGGAACTCACGTCGCCGACCCCGCCCCCGTCGCCCAGGAGGGTTTCGCGGCCGACAGCGTGCTGCGCGACGTCGGGACCGGAAACCCCGACCCGGACCTGATCCCCGACCTGACGACCGCCCTCGCCGGGGTGGCCGGGCGCCCCGTGCTCTACGGCGAGCCGGTCATCGACCGCGACCTCGAGACGTGGGCCCGCGAATGGATGGGCCAGGACCTCGCGCCCGCGGCCTCCATGCGCCTCACCATCACGAGCGGGGCCGCCGATGCCGTGGAACGCCTCTTCGCGCACCTGCTGACGCGGGGGGATGCCGTCGCTCTCGAGGATCCCTGCTTCCTGACCAGCATCCACACCGTCCGGCTCGGCGGGTATCGCCCCGTGCCGGTGCCCGTGGACGACGAGGGCATGACCGTCGACGGGCTTCGGGCCGCTCTCGAGCAGGGCGTCCGGGCGGTGCTGTGCACTCCCCGGGCCCAGAACCCCAGCGGTGCGACGGTCTCCGCGCGTCGAGCCGCCGAGCTCCGCGCGCTCCTGCAGGAGCATCCGTACGTGCTGGTCGTCGAGGACGACCACTTCTCGATGCTCTCCCGCCGGCCGTACCACTCGATCATCGGGCCCGACCACCGGCGTTGGGCGCTGGTGCGATCGGTGTCGAAGTTCCTCGGCCCCGACATGTGCCTCGCGGTGACGGCATCCGATCCCGACACCGCCGAGCGCCTCGCGATGCGGCTGACCCCCGGCACGACCTGGGTGAGCCACCTGCTGCAGCGCCTCACGCACGCGCTCGTCACCGATTCCGGCGTGCTCGAGCAGATCGATCGCGCGGGTGCGCACTACGCGGCCCGCAACGCCCGGTTCGCGGCGCTGCTGACCGATCGCGGCATACCCGCCGACGCCGCCGACGGGCTCAATCTCTGGATCGAGCTGCCCGTGCCCGCCAGGCCGGTCACCGAGCAGCTCATGCGCCGCGGCTGGCTGGCGCGCGGCGGCGACGACTTCGCCCTCGCCGAGGCCGCACCGTCGCATCGGCTGCGTCTGACGGTGCACGATCTCGACGACGCCGCGTCCGAGCAGCTGGCAACCGACATCGCCGCGGCCGTCGAGACGGCGGGAGCATCCCGCGTCGCCGGAATGCGATGATCGACCGGTGAAGATCCTCTCCATCCAATCGGCGGTCGCCTACGGCCACGTGGGCAACTCGGCGGCCGTGTTCCCGCTGCAGCGCATCGGCGTCGAGGTGCTGCCCGTCTACACCGTGAACTTCTCCAATCACACCGGCTACGGCGCCTGGCGCGGACCCCTGATCAGCCCCGACGATCTCCGTGCCGTGATCCTCGGCATCGAGGAGCGCGGCGTCTTCCCGGAGATCGACGTGGTCCTCTCCGGCTACCAGGGCGGCGAAGGCGTCGCAGACGTCATCCTCGAGACGGTGGAGCGCGTGAAGGCCGCCAACCCGGCCGCCGTGTACGCGTGCGACCCGGTGATGGGCAACGCGAAGTCCGGCTGCTTCGTGGCGCCCGCGATTCCCGTGCTCCTGCGCGATCGGGTGGTGCCGGCCGCCGACCTCATCACGCCGAACCAGTTCGAGCTGGGCTACCTCACCGACACCGAGCCCGACACGCTCGAATCCACGCTCGCCTCCGTCGCGCTGGTGCGCGCGACCGGACCCCGCACCGTGCTGGTGACGAGCGTCGAGCGCCCCGACGCCGCCCCGGACACCATCGAGATGCTCGCGGTCGACGACAGCGGCGCGTGGCTCGTGCAGACCCCGCGCATCCCGATGAAGGCCAACGGATCCGGCGACGTGACGGCGGCGCTGTTCACCGCACACCACCGGCGCACCGGCGATCTGGCCGATTCCCTCGCACGCACGGTGTCGAGCGTGTTCGACCTCCTCGAGCGCACGCACGCCTCGGGAGAGCGCGAGCTCCAGCTCGTGCAGGCGCAGGAGTCCTACGCCCACCCCCGCCTCCAGTTCCAGGTGCGCCAGGTCGCCTGATCGATCGGATGCTCCCCACGCCCTCTCCACGCATCGCTGCGCGCTGCGCGGAGCCTCGGGGCGCGTGGGCCCACCCACGGCCGCGGCATCCGGATGCGGCGGTCAGCGCGCCCAGGCCTCCGCGACCGCGACACGCACGTCACCGAGCAGCTGCGGCAGGGCCTTGGTGCGGGCGATGATCGGGAAGAAGTTGGCGTCCGATGACCACCGGGGCACGACGTGCTGATGCAGGTGCTCGTCGACCCCGGCTCCTGCGACGGCGCCCTGGTTCATCCCGAGGTTGAAGCCGTCGCACCGTGAGACCTTGCGCAGGGTCCGCATCGCCTGCTGGGTGAGCTCGCCGATCTCGGCCACCTCTTCCGGGGTCGCCTGATCGTAGGTGGCGATGTGCCGGTACGGATTGATCAGCAGGTGCCCGGAGTTGTACGGGAACAGATTCAGCAGCGCGTACGCGGTGGTCCCGCGGGCGACGATGAGGCCGTCCTCGTCCGACTTGTGCGGCGCGGCGCAGAACGGGCACTGCTCGCGGAGCGGGTCGGGACCGGCCTGGATGTACGCCATGCGGTGCGGAGTCCACAGGCGCTGGAAGCCGTCGGGCACACCGGGGAGCGTGCCCGCATCGACGAGCGCGGACTCCGCGGCGGAGTCGGCGCCCGTCGACGCGTCGGTCACGCGAAGTCCTCCGCCGTGTTCACGAGCGTGTGCGCCGCGATCGAGTCGTGGATGCGACGGATCGCATCCGCGATCGGCACGCCGTTCTGCTGCGTGCCGTCACGGAAGCGGAACGAGACGGTTCCTCCCGCGCGGTCCTGCTCGCCGGCGATCAGCATGAGCGGCACCTTCTGCGTGGTGTGGGTCCGGATCTTCTTCTGCATCCGGTCGTCGCTGTGATCGAGATCCGCGCGGACACCGTCGGACCGCAGCTGCGCGATGACCTCGGAGAGGTAGTCGGCGTACTCCTCGGCGACCGGGATGCCGACGACCTGGACCGGTGACAGCCAGACCGGGAAGGCGCCGGCGTAGTGCTCGAGCAGGATCGCGAAGAACCGTTCGATCGAGCCGAACAGCGCCCGGTGGATCATGATCGGCCGCTTCTTCTGGCCGTCACGGTCGGTGTATTCGAGTTCGAAGCGCTCGGGCAGGTTCGGGTCGACCTGCACCGTGGAGAGCTGCCAGGTGCGGCCGATCGCGTCCTTGGTCTTGAGGTCGATCTTGGGGCCGTAGAACGCCGCCTCGCCGGGAACCTCGGTGAGCTTGAGCCCGCTGGCCACGGCGACGTTGCGCAGCGCGTCTGTGGAGTAGTCCCAGAACTCGTCCGAGCCGATCCACTTGTCCTTCTCGTCGTCGCGCATCGACAGCTCGAGCTCGAACTCGCTCAGGCCGAAGTCCCGCAGCATCGAGATCACGAACTCGAGGACGCGGGTGGTCTCCTCTTCCAGCTGCTCGGGCGTCACGAACAGGTGCGAGTCGTCCTGGGTGAAGCCGCGGACGCGGGTCAGGCCGTGCAGGGCGCCGGACAGCTCGTTGCGGTACACGGTGCCGTTCTCGGCGAGCCGCATCGGCAGGTCGCGGTAGCTGCGCGCGCGCTCCTTGAAGATCAGGATGTGCATCGGGCAGTTCATCGGCTTGAGGTAGTAGTCGGTGCCGGCCTTCGTGACGACGCCTTCGGCGTCCCGCTCCTCATCCAGGTGGATGGGCGGGAACATGCCCTCCTTGTAGGTGCGGAGGTGGTTCGACTGCAGGAACAGATCCTGCTTCGAGATGTGGGGCGTGTACACGTAGGTGTAACCGGCGGCACGGTGACGGCGCAGCGCGTGCTGCTCCATCTCCTGGCGGATCATGCCCCCGCGGGGATGCCACACCGACAGTCCTGAGCCGATCTCGTCCGGGAACGAGAACAGGTCCAGCTCCTTGCCGAGCTTGCGGTGGTCTCGCTTCGCCGCTTCTTCGAGGCGCAGCTGGTAGGCGCGCAGCTCGTCCTTCGTGGGCCACGCGGTGCCGTAGATGCGCTGCAGCTGGGGGTTCTTCTCGCTCCCCCGCCAGTACGCGCCGGCCACACGCTGCAGAGCCCAGCCGTTGCCGATCATGCGGGTGCTCGGCAGGTGGGGACCCCGGCAGAGGTCCTTCCAGACCGTCTGGCCGTCGCGGTCGACGTTGTCGTAGATCGTGAGCTCGCCCGCACCGACCTCGACCGACGCGCCTTCGGCGGCTTCCTTCGACCCGCCCTTGAGCCCGATCAGCTCGAGCTTGAAGGGTTCGCCCACGAGCTCGACCCGGGCCTCCTCGTCGGTCACGACGCGGCGGACGAAGCGCTGCCCCTCGCGGATGATGCGCTGCATCTCCTTGTCGATCGCCTTCACGTCCTCGGGCGTGAACGGCTGCTCGACGCCGAAGTCGTAGTAGAAGCCGTCGGTGATCGGCGGACCGATGCCGAGGTTCGCCTGCGGGTTGATGCGCTGCACCGCCTGAGCGAGCACGTGGGCCGCGGAGTGGCGCAGGATGTTCAGTCCGTCGGGGCTGTCGATCAGGACCGGCTCGACGGCGTCGGTCTCCTCGACGCGCGTGGCGAGGTCTTTCAGCTCACCGTTGACGCGCAGGGCGACGACGGAGCGATCGGGAAAGAGGGCGAATCCGTCTGCGGGATACGACACATCAGACGAGTTGACGTCAGTCACGGAAAAGTCTCCTGGAAGTGGCTCGGATCAAGGCTACTCAGCTTCAGGCGCATGATGCGCCCCGCCCGCTCAGGCGCCGAGCGTTCGCGTGCCGGTGACGGCGACCGAGGTCGCACGGGTCATCCGCCGCTGTTCCATGCCGTTCAGTGTAGCGGCCGCGCCGAAGCGGCCACCGAGGCGAGGAATGGCCCCGCCTGCCAAGGGGAGGGAGACAGGCGGGGCCCTCGTCGATGCGCAGTCCCCCCTGGGCCGAAACGCATCGACGGTCATCCGCAGCCCATGGCCGGGATGGGATGCCGCCCACGGGGGGTGCGGCACCTTCGATGGAGGAAGATGCGGATCGAGCGGATTCGTTACGCGGTTCCACCAGAAAGTCCCGAGATTCTCGGGAGCGGCCCGGCGTCGGTGTCCTGAAACGCAGAAAACCCCCGGAACTCCGGGGGTTTCAGTGTGCGCGATACTGGGATCGAACCAGTGACCTCTTCCGTGTCAGGGAAGCGCGCTACCGCTGCGCCAATCGCGCCCGTGAGGGCTCTTGAGTTACTGAGTGGAGGTGGCGACGGGATTCGAACCCGTGTAAACGGCTTTGCAGGCCGGTGCCTAGCCGCTCGGCCACGCCACCGTGTGGTTTGTGACCCCACGTGCCGTGATCTCTCCGAAAAGAAACCCCTGCACTCGAGCGGATGACGAGACTCGAACTCGCGACCCCAACCTTGGCAAGGTTGTGCGCTACCAACTGCGCTACATCCGCATTTCGTTCCCGGATTCGCACCCGGGCACTCGTAAGACTTTAGCCCACTATTCGCATCACGCAAAACCAGACGCGCCCCGCGCGTGTCCGCCTTCGCCGGTTCGAGACAGGGGTCGCCGTCGGGTAGTATCGACTCTCGACCCCACGGGTCACGGGCGATTGGCGCAGTTGGTAGCGCGCTTCCTTCACACGGAAGAGGTCATCAGTTCGAGTCTGGTATCGCCCACCGAGAACCCCCGCCACGGCGGGGGTTTCGTCGTTCCGGGACGACCACGTTTTCAGGGGCGCTCGAACACCCACAGGCCGTTCGTCGGAGGAAACCAGGCCTCCCAGTCGCCGGCGGCGTCCGCGGACTCGATGCTGTACTCCTGCAGCGCCTCCACGTAGCCCGGCTGCGTCACGACCTCGGTGTGGATCACTCTGAAGCCATGGCCGGCGAGCACCGCGGCGTACCCGTCCGCCTCCAAGAGCTCGTAGCGCTCCCGCGCCTCGCGCGGCAGGCTCGCCGCACCCCACGTCAGGGTGAGCAGTGCCTCCGAAACAGCGTGGCGGGTGCCGGACCACCAGGCGCCGTCGCGGGTGAGCTCAAGCTCGGGGTGCGGCGTGCGGGCGAGGTAGTCGGCGACGAACTCGTCGTCGGGCGCCGTGAACCGTGCCGCCGCCGCGGGATCGTCGGGCATCACTCCGTCCCGGATGATGATGCGACCCGACGGCCGGAGCGTGCGTGCCGCCTGCTGCAGCGCCCGATCCACGGCGGCGTAACGGTCGGGGCTGTACGAGTAGACCTCGTGCAGGATGGCGTTGAAGACGACGGTGTCGGCCGGCTCATCGGTGAACGGCGCCGTACCCTCGCCCGCGACGCCGTACTCGGACGCGAACGCCGTGTTCCGCCGAAGCCGCTCGAGCGATTCGGGCGCCTGGTCGATCGCCGTCGCGTGGACGTCCGGCAGGGCCGCCAGTGCCGCGGTGAACTCGCCTCCGCCGGCGCCGACATCGACGGCATGGCCGCGGAGCACCCAGTCGAGGATGCGCTCCTTCTCGCCGAGACTCGAGGCCATGCGGTCGAAGTAGCGGTCCTCGAGGGTGGGATGCGGCATCCCTCGATTATGGGCGAACGGCGGGCCCGGCCCTGTCAGGCCGCGGCATCCCAGCCGTATCGGTCGTGCAGAGCGGCCGTGACGCGGGCGAACCGAACGGGATCCAGGATGGATGCCTCGCGCCGCATGCCTGCCGCGTGCACGCGGTAGATCTGCTCGACGTCGACCCACGAGGGCCGCGCCTGGGGGTCCCACTCCCCGGAGCCGATCGCCAGGTAGTCACGGTCGCCGTCGTGGGACTTGCTCGTCAGGCGCACCGCGTACACCCACTCGGCGTCTGCGCGGGCGATGACGAGAACCGGTCGGTCCTTGCCTCGTCCGTCGCGCTCGTCGTACGGGACCCACGTCCAGACGATCTCGCCCGCGTCGGGATCGCCGTCGAGCGAGGGGGCGTAGCTGAGCTCGAGTTCGCCCCTGCCGGGCGGCACGATCTCGACGGTCGCGTGCGCGCCTGCCTGCCCGGGCCGGTCCCCCGCCGGGCCGGAGACTGCCGCCGCGGGCCGCTGCGACCGGGGAGCGGACGGACGGAGCAGTCGCGTCAGTCGGCTCAGGATGCCGGGGCGATGGGTCACGTGGTCACCCTAACGCGAACGAAAAGGGCGCCGCGGATGATCCGCGGCGCCCCCTCGTGCTGTGTGCAGAACTCAGGCGCGCGTGCTCTCCAGCACGTAGCCCTCTTCGCCGTGAACGACGGTGTCGATGCCGGCGACCTCGTCCTCGTTCTTCACGCGGAAGCCGATCGTCTTCTCGATCGCGAAGCCGATGATCCAGGCCAGGACGAAGGAGTAGACGAGCACCGAGACCGCGGCGATGGCCTGAACCAGCAGCTGCGTGCCGTCACCACCGGTGAACAGGCCGGTGTTGGTCGCGAAGAAGCCGAGGAACAGCGTTCCGATCAGACCGCCGACGAGGTGGATGCCCACGACGTCGAGCGAGTCGTCGAAGCCCCACTTGAACTTCAGCTCGATCGCGAGGGCGCACACCGCACCGGCGATGGCACCGAGCAGGATCGCCCAGCCGGGCGTCAGCGCGGCACACGCGGGAGTGATGGCAACCAGACCGGCGACGGCACCCGAAGCGGCGCCGACCGAGGTCGGCTTGCCGTCCTTGATCTTCTCGACGAGCAGCCAGGCCAGCAGAGCGGCGGCCGGAGCGGCGATCGTGTTGACGAAGGCGAGAGCGGCGACGCCGTCGGCGGCGAGCTCCGAGCCGGCGTTGAAGCCGAACCAGCCGAACCACAGCAGTCCGGCGCCGAGGAGCACGAACGGCGGGTTGTGCGGGACGTGGACGCCCTTCTGGAACCCGACGCGCTTGCCGAGCACCAGCGCGAGGGCGAGAGCTGCGGCGCCGGCGTTGATGTGGACGGCCGTACCACCGGCGAAGTCGATCGCGCCGAGGCCGAACCATTCCTGCATGCCGTAGGTGATCCAGCCGCCGTAGGCGAAGCTGCCGTCCTCGGCGAGGCCGAAGTTGAACACCCAGCTCGCGACCGGGAAGTAGACGATCGTCGCCCAGATCGCGGCGAAGATCAGCCACGAGCCGAACTTGGCGCGGTCGGCGATGGCGCCCGAGACGAGCGCGACGGTGAGGATGGCGAACGTGGCCTGGAAGGCGACGAAGGCGAGCGGCGGGTACGCGGCGCCCTCGGGAACCTCGATGAGCGCGGCGAGCCCGATGTTGTTCCAGTCGATCGCCCACGGCGCGACGAGTCCCTCAGAGCCGGGGAATGCGATCGCGTAGCCGTAGACGACCCACAGCACGCCGATCAGACCCAGGGCGCCGAAGCTGAGCATCATCATGCTGATGACGCTCTTCGCCTTGACGAGTCCGCCGTAGAAGAATGCGAGTCCGGGCGTCATCAAAAGGACGAGCGCGGCGCATATCAGGATGAATGCGGTGTTGCCTTGATCCATCTCAGGGAGAACCTCTCTGCAGGGACGCAGGTGTCGCGTCGGGTCCCCCCAGTGTGGGGACGGCCCGTTTCAGCGGGGGTTCACCCTGTGTTTCGCGAGCGTTACGCGATGGCCCCGTGCGTAAACATCGTGTTTCGCAGAGGCCGGTGAGTGCTTCGAATCAGTCGAGAGTCGACGCCACGAGGCGTGAGATCGCCCTCAGGTACTTCTTCCGGTAGCCGCCCGCGAGCATCTCCTCGGGGAACACGAGGTCCAGCGAAACCCCGGTCGCCCGGATCGGGAGCTCCGCGTCGTAGACCCGGTCGATGAAGGCGACGAACCGGAGGGCGGCCGACTGGTCGGTGAACGGCGCGACCTCGCGCATGCCCACCATCGTCACGTCCTCGATGAGACGGATGTAGCGCGACGGGTGCACGCGCGCCAGATGCGACACCAGATCGCCGAACGCGTCATCGGACACGACGCCGCGGGCCGCGGCATCCGTCAGCGCTGCGTCGTACTCCGCGGGCGACAGCACCGCGGCGTGTCCGTCGAGCGCGCGATGGCGGTAGTCCGTGCCGTCGATGCGGATGGTCTGGAAGCTCGCCGACATCGCATGGATCTCGCGGAGGAAGTCCTGCGCGGCGAAGCGACCCTCGCCCAGTGCGTTGGGAGGGGTGTTGGATGTCGCGGCCAGCCGCGTCCCCGAGGCGACGAGCTCCGCGAGAAGGCGCGTCATCACCATGGTGTCGCCGGGGTCGTCCAGCTCGAACTCGTCGATGCACAGCAGATCCGAGCCACGGAACAGCTCGACGGTGTTCTGATAGCCGAGCGCGCCGACGAGGGCGGTGTACTCGATGAAGGAGCCGAAGTACTTCCGGCGGGCGGGCATCGCGTGATAGATCGACGCGAGCAGGTGGGTCTTGCCCACACCGAATCCGCCGTCGAGGTAGATGCCCGGCTTGACCTCGGGCCGCTTCGCCTTGCGGAAGAACCCGCCCTTGGCAGGCGCCCCCGCACCCGAGAAGGCCAGCAGCAGATCCTTCGCGTCCTGCTGCGACGGATACGCCGGGTCGGCGCGGTAGGTGTCGAAGGTCGCGTCGGAGAACTGCGGCGGCGGGACGAGAGCGGCGACCATTTCGGCGCCCGCGAGCTGCGGGGTGCGGTCCGCGAGGTGGACGATGCCGGTGCGGGCGGCGGAGACGGTCATGCGGATCCTGTGTCGGAGTCTTACGAAAGAGGGGTGCGGCCCGATCCGGGAATCTAGGGTCGGTCGGGACGGTTCAACCCTAGTCGTCGCACTTCTTCGCCCCCGACCCGAGGAGCACCATGGCCGCCCCGATCGACACGTCGTCCCCCAAGTTCGCCGAGTACGCCGAGCCGGGGCGACTCGTGACCGGCGACTGGCTGCAGGAACGGCTCGGTCAGCCCGGCCTCGTCGTGGTCGAGTCGGACGAGGACGTGCTGCTCTACGAGACCGGCCACATCCCCGGGGCCGTCAAGGTCGACTGGCACACCGAGCTGAACGACCCCGTCGTGCGGGACTACGTCGACGGTGCCGGCTTCGCCGAGCTGCTCAGCCGCAAGGGCATCGCACGCGACGACACCGTCGTGATCTACGGCGACAAGAACAACTGGTGGGCGGCCTACGCCCTCTGGGTGTTCTCGCTCTTCGGGCACGAAGACGTCCGCCTGCTCGACGGCGGACGCGACAAGTGGATCGCCGAGGGGCGGCCGACCACCACGGAGCCGGCGGCACGGGAGGCCACGCGGTATCCCGTCGTGGAGCGAGACGACTCGAAGCTTCGCGCGTACAAGGAGGATGTGCTCGCCCATCTCGGCGATCCGCTCATCGACGTGCGGTCTCCGGAGGAGTATGACGGCTCGCGCACCTCGGCTCCGGCCTACCCCGAAGAGGGAGCGCTCCGCGCCGGGCACATCCCCACCGCGGCGAGCGTGCCGTGGGCGCGCGCGGTGGCGCCGGACGGCGGCTTCAAGCCCCGGGCCGAGCTCGACGCCATCTATCGGGACGAGGTCGGGCTGAAGGACGGCGACTCCGTCGTGGCGTACTGCCGCATCGGTGAGCGCTCCAGCCACACCTGGTTCGTGCTCAAGCACCTGCTCGGGTTCGAGGACGTCCGCAACTACGACGGGTCGTGGACCGAGTGGGGCAGCGCCGTGCGGGTTCCGATCGCGACGGGCTCCGAGCCCGGTGAGGCGCCCGCGCGCTGAGCCGCGGCATCCGGAGCGTGAAAGGATGACGGGGATGTCTGACGCGCACTTGCCCGAGAGCCTCGCCGAGATCCGCGACGAGTTCCTCGAACTCCCCGAAGCCGATCGGCTGCAGCTCCTGCTGGAGTACTCGCAGGAGCTTCCCGCCGTGCCCGCGGAGTACGAGGACCACCCGGAGCGCTACGAGCGGGTCGCCGAGTGCCAGTCCCCCGTCTTCATCGTTCTGGACGTCGATGCGGACGGCATCGTGGCGATGCACGCCACCGCGCCGGCCGAAGCGCCGACGACCCGCGGCTTCGCGAGCATCCTCGCCCAGGGGATCACCGGACTGACCGCCGACGAGATGCTCGCCATTCCGGCCGACTTCCCGCAGAGCATCGGCCTCACGCGGGTGGTCTCGCCGCTGCGCATCTCGGGCATGACCGGCATGCTCATGCGCGCCAAGCGCCAGGTCCGCGCCAAGGTGGCGGCGGGTCCCGGCGCCTGAGCCGTCAGTCCCGCGCGGAGGCGGGTGCAGCCGAGAGGCCCTGAGTCTCCAGCCAGGACCGAATGCGGGCGCTCCAGCGCTCCTGGTCGTAGTTCCACAGCTTCGTGTGGCGGGCGACGTCGAAGACCTCGAGGTCGACGAGGTCCGGCCGCGCTGCCGCGAGCTCGTGCGAGGCGTCGGACGGCACGAAGCCGTCGTCGTCGCTGTGCAGGATGAGGATCGGATGCCGCAGCTCGGCCGCGCGCGCGACGGCATCGAGCCGATCGAACGGGATGGCGCCGCTCGCGCCGGTGACCGGAGTCGCCC
Source organism: Microbacterium sp. Root166 (assembly GCF_001427145.1). Taxonomy (GTDB): domain Bacteria; phylum Actinomycetota; class Actinomycetes; order Actinomycetales; family Microbacteriaceae; genus Microbacterium. Next base: position 385,409 of record NZ_LMGL01000002.1, on the reverse strand, counting down.
ACTCGCTGCCCAGGGCGCCGATCGCCAAGCCGCTGACCGTCGGCGGGACCCGCATCATGCGGGCCTGGTACTCCAGGACGACGCGCCAGTCCACGACCGGGGAATCCAGGATCAGCCCGGCGATCTTGTCGCGGTGGGCGGAGTTGAGGGAGACCTGCAGCGCGATCGCGCCACCCATGGACCATCCCATGAGGAGGATGCGCTTCGCGCCGCGGCGGCGGGCGAAGCCGACGGCGGCGTCGACGTCGCGCCATTCGGTGGCCCCGAGCGCGTACGTGCCCCCGCGGCTGCGCGGGGCCTCGCCGTCGTTGCGGTACGACACCACGAGCGACGTGATCCCCAGCGCGTGGAAGAGCGGGACGGCGCGCAGGCACTCGGCTCGCCTGGTGCCGCGCCCGTGCACCTGGATGACCCACACGCCGCCGTCGCCGGCGGGGAACAGCCATGCGGGGCAGGGCCCGACGGTCGACCCGACGAGCTCCGGGGTGAACGGGAGCATGAGCTGCTCGGGGTGGTCGTAGTACCAGCCGCTGAACGCAGCCTCCGGTGCGAGCCGAGCCTCGCCGCTGACGTGGGTGAGCAGCTTGCGCTTGACGCTCGTGTCGTCCTCGGAGAGGACCGAGCCGAGCTTGACGTAGTCGGCCGTCCCCGAGGTGAACAGGCCGTAGCGGCCGGGCAGCTGCGTGTCGGCGGTGCGCGAGAGCGTGATCGTCTGGGCCGCGGTGTCCAGCGACAGGATGCGCGTGTCGGCGGCGCGCTGCGCCGGGGTCACGACGCGGCGAGCCATGTGGGCGGATGCGAAGCCCATCGCCGCGAGCACGCCGGCCAGGGCGAGCCCGAGCACGGTGATCGCAGCCCTCACGCCGGCGAGAAGACTGGGTGAGGCGCCGCGCAAGGCGGCGCGCCTGAAGGCGACCATCGAGGCATCACTCTAGTCTGTCCGGGTGGCTGAGCATCGTCCTCCCGCGGCTATGACGCCGTTCGCGCACGCCGCCGAAGAGGTACGAGCGCTGCTGTTCCGCGACGACCTCTCGGTGCGAGAGATCGCGGCGCCCACCGGTCTCGCGCCGGACTCCCTCGCCCTTGCCGGCGACGTGCGCCCCGAGGACGAGGGCGGGGAATCGCTCTACGGCACCGGACGACTCATCCTGCTGCACGACCCCGACGAGCCCGCCCCGTGGAACGGGCCGTGGCGCATCGTGTGCTTCGCGCAGGCTCCGCTCGAGCCGGACATCGGCGTGGACCCGATGCTCGCCGATGTCGCGTGGGCGTGGCTGACCGACGCCCTGCATTCGCGGCGGGCCGGCTACCACTCCGCGTCCGGCACGGCCACCAAGACACTGTCCAAGGGGTTCGGCTCGCTCGCCGCCGAGGGCGACGGTGCGCAAATAGAACTGCGGGCCTCGTGGTCGCCGGAAGGCGCGATCGGCGCACACGTGGAAGCATGGGCAGAACTGGTCTGCATGCTCGCGGGACTTCCCCCGGGCTCGGAAGGGATTGCAATGCTGGGTTCGCGCAGGATGCCGCGTGACTGAATACGTCGTCATCGACCGGCTGGAAGACGCGATCGAGGCCGCACGTGCGCTGGCCGAGGGCTACGGCCCCGTCGCGGTCGACGTCGAGCGCGCGTCGGGCTTCCGCTACTCGCAGCGCGCCTATCTCATCCAGGTGTTCCGGCGCGGCGCGGGCGTGTTCCTCTTCGACCCGCCGCCCATCGCGGACTTCAGCGCTTTGCAGCAGGCGATCGGCGGCCAGGAGTGGGTGCTGCACGCCGCCAGCCAGGACCTTCCCTCGCTGCGCGAGCTGGGCCTCGAGCCGACCTCGATGTTCGACACCGAGCTCGCGGCCCGGCTGCTGGGTCACGAGCGGGTCGGGCTGGGAGCCGTCGTCGAGGACACCCTGGGCATCATGCTCGCCAAGGCGCACTCCGCGTCGGACTGGTCGACCCGCCCGCTCCCCCAGTCCTGGCTCGAGTACGCCGCGCTGGATGTGGAGCACCTCGTCGACGTGCGCGACGCCCTCGTCGCCGAACTCGAGGAGCAGGACAAGACCGAACTCGCGGCCGAGGAGTTCCAGGCGGTCCTGTCGCGGGAGCCGAAACCCGCCCGCGACGAGCCGTGGCGCCGGCTCAGTGGCCTGCACATGGTGCGCGGCCGCAAGTCGCTCGCCGTCGCGCGCGCGCTGTGGACGGCGCGCGAGGAATTCGCACAGGCGGAGGATGTCGCACCCGGCCGGCTCGTGCCGGATCGGGCTCTCGTCGCCGCCGTCATCGCCGATCCCGCGACGAAGCAGGATCTCGCCGCACTCAAGGACTTCACCGGGCGTGCCAGCCGCTCGCAGCTCGATCGGTGGTGGGCCGCCTTCGAGGCCGGCCGGGCCGCGACCGAGCTGCCGCTCGAGCGTGCCACGGGCGGCGACTCGCTTCCGCCGCCCCGCGCGTGGGGCGACCGCAACCCGGAGGCCGACGCGCGGCTCAAGGCCGCACGCCCGGTCGTCGAGCAGCGCGCCGAAGAGATGAACATGCCGACCGAGAACCTCCTCACCCCCGACGCGCTGCGCCGGGTGGCCTGGACTCCCCCGCAGCCGATCTCGGCCGAAGCGGTCGGCGAGGCACTGGCGGCGCTCGGGGCTCGCCCGTGGCAGATTGCGCAGACTGCACAGTTGATCGCGGATGCCTTTGTGGGATCCGTGCAAGAGGCTCCGACCGAGGCGGAAACCGCTTCGTAGGAATCCCCCACCCGATTCCGGGCGTGCTCGGGGCACTCCTAGGCTGATGCCATCCCTAAATTTGGAGGCAGAGTGGCCGAGATTTCGGACGTCTTCTTCGTCGATGGCATGCGTACGCCGTTCGGGCGAGCCGGCGAAAAAGGCATGTACTGGAACACCCGATCGGACGATCTCGCCGTCAAGGCGACGATCGGCCTGATGGAGCGCAACCCCGAGGTCCCGAAGGACCGCATCGACGACGTGGCCATCGCGGCGACCTCGCAGACCGGCGACCAGGGTCTGACCCTCGGCCGGAGCGTCGCCATCCTGGCGGGACTCCCCCAGAGCGTCCCCGGCTTCGCGATCGACCGCATGTGCGCCGGCGCGATGACCAGCGTCACGACGATGGCGGGATCGATTGGGATGGGCATGTACGACGTCGCCGTCGCCGGCGGCGTCGAGCACATGGGGCACCACCCGATCGGCGGCAACGCCGACCCCAACCCGCGCTTCGTCGCCGAGAAGATGGTCGACCCGGGCGCCCTCAACATGGGCGTCACCGCAGAGCGCATCTTCGACCGGTTCCCGCACCTGACCAAGGAGCGCTCCGACCGCTACGGCATGCTCAGCCAGCAGAAGGTCCAGGCCGCATACGACGCGGGCAAGATCCAGCCCGACCTCGTGTCCGTCGCCATCAAGGACGCCGAGGGCAGCTGGGGCCTGGCCACCGAGGACGAGGGCCGCCGCCCCCAGACCACGATGGAGGACCTCGCAGCGCTGAAGACCCCCTTCCGCCCGCACGGGCGCGTCACCGCCGGCACCTCGTCACCCCTGACCGACGGAGCGACGATGTCGCTCCTCGCCGGTGGCGGCGCGGTCAAGGAGCTCGGTCTCGCGCCGAAGATGCGGCTCGTCTCGTTCGCCTACGCGGGCGTCCAGCCCGAGATCATGGGCATCGGCCCGATCCCCTCGACCGAGAAGGCCCTGAAGAAGGCCGGACTCACGATCGAGGACATCGGGCTCTTCGAGCTGAACGAGGCGTTCGCGATCCAGGTCATCTCACTGCTCGACCACTTCGGCATCGCCGACGACGACCCGCGGGTGAACCAGTGGGGCGGCGCCATCGCCTTCGGCCACCCCCTCGCCGCGTCCGGCGTCCGCCTGATGATCCAGCTGGCAGCCCAGTTCGCCGAGCGACCGGACGTCCGCTACGGCCTCACCGCGATGTGCGTCGGCCTCGGCCAGGGCGGCTCGGTCATCTGGGAGAACCCGCACTACAACGGCAAGAAGAAGAAGTAGGACAGCCTCGATGACGAACTACGAAGAGATCGACTTCTCGCCGCTGCACGCCCTGACCGAAGGCGAGGTGGTCACGCACTCGCGGGTGCGCGACATCCGGCTCGCCTCCGGCAAGGTGCTCGCGCTCATCACGCTCGACAACGGCCGTGATCACACTCGGCCTAACACCCTCGGTCCCACCACGCTCACGCAGCTCGGCGAGACGCTCGACGGCCTCAAGAGCCGCGCGGCCTCCGGCGAGATCCACGCGGTCGCCGTGACCGGCAAGCAGTACATCCTGGCCGCGGGCGCCGACCTGTCCGACATCTCCAAGGTCGGCTCGAAGGACAACGCCCGTCTCATCGCTCAGCTCGGGCACCACGTGTTCGGCAAGCTGTCGGACCTGGGTATCCCCTCGTTCGCGTTCGTGAACGGGCTGGCACTGGGCGGCGGACTCGAGATCGCCCTGAACTCGACGTATCGGACCGTGGATGCCTCGGCCGCCGCGATCGCGCTGCCCGAGGTGTTCCTCGGCATCATCCCGGGCTGGGGCGGGGCGTACCTGCTGCCGAACCTCATCGGCATCGAGAACGCCCTCGAGGTCGTCATCTCGAACCCGCTGAAGCAGAACCGGATGCTGAAGCCCCAGCAGGCGTTCGACTACGGGATCGTCGATGCGATCTTCCCCGCGGCGAACTACCTCGAGGACTCGCTGTCCTGGGCGGACGGCGTGCTCACGGGCGCGGTCAAGGTCAGCCGGAAGCACGAGCCCGGCAAGATCGAGCGCCTCACGAAGTGGCCCATCGCCATCAAGATGGCGCGCGGCATGCTCGAGTCCAAGATCGGGACGGTCCCCCGCTCGCCCTACGCGGCGCTCGACCTGCTCGACAAGGCGAAGGGCGGCACGAAGGCGGAAGGCTTCGCGCGCGAGGACGAAGCTCTCGCCGAGCTCGTCGCGGGCGATCAGTTCGCGGCATCCATGTATGCCTTCGATCTCGTCCAGAAGCGCGCCAAGCGTCCTGTCGGCGCACCTGACAAGGCCCTCGCGAAGAAGGTGACCAAGGTCGGCATCATCGGCGCCGGCCTCATGGCCAGCCAGTTCGCGCTGCTGTTCGTGCGCAAGCTGCAGGTGCCCGTGCTCATCACCGACCTGGACCAGGCTCGCGTGGACAAGGGCGTCGCCCACATCCACGAGGAGATCGGCAAGCTCGAGGCGAAGGGCCGCCTCGACGGCGACGGCGCCAACAAGCTGCGGGCCCTGGTGACGGGCACGACCGACAAGAGTCTCTACGCGGACTGCGACTTCGTCATCGAGGCCGTGTTCGAAGAAGTGGGCGTGAAGCAGACAGTGTTCGCCGAGATCGAGGCGATCGTGGCCCACGACGCCATCCTCGCGACGAACACCTCGTCGCTGTCCGTCGAGGAGATCGGCTCGAAGCTCGCGCACCCCGAGCGACTGGTCGGCTTCCACTTCTTCAACCCGGTCGCCGTCATGCCGCTCATCGAGATCGTCAAGACGCCGCAGACGTCGGACGCCGCGCTGTCGACGGCCTTCGTGGTCGCGAAGGGTCTGGGCAAGAACGCGGTCCTCACCGCCGACGCCCCCGGCTTCGTCGTGAACCGGCTGCTGGCCAAGGTCATGGGCGAGGCGGCGCGCGCCGTCTACGAGGGAACTCCCCTGCTGTCCGTCGAGAAGGCGTTCCAGCCCCTCGGCCTGCCGATGACACCGTTCCAGCTCATCGACCTCGTCGGGTGGAAGGTCGCCGCCCACGTGCAGGACACGATGGCGCACGCCTTCCCGGAGCGCTTCTACGCCTCCGAGAACTTCCACCAGCTCGCCGAGCTGCCGGAGGTCGTCGAGAAGGACAAGACCGGTCGGGTCACCGGCTGGACGAAGGCGGCCGAGAAGGTGCTCAAGGGCGCCGTCGGCTCGTCACCGGCGACCGAGGCGGAGATCCTGGCACGCGTCCAGGACGGCCTCGCCGCCGAGATCAGGATCATGCTCGACGAAGGCGTGGTCCCCGAGGTCGAAGACATCGACCTGTGCCTCATCCTGGGTGCGGGCTGGCCGTTCATCGACGGCGGCGCATCGCCCTACCTGGATCGGGAAGGTGCGTCCGAGCGGGTCTTCGGCGACACGTTCCATCACCCGGTCATCAAGGGCATCGGCGGCTGACGCACCGACCCGCGGACGAAGGGCGCATCCTCCTGGCGGGGATGCGCCCTTCGTCGTCCGGGACGCGTGCGCGCCCCGCCGCGGCGGTGAGCGGAACACCGGCACTCGGTCCGCGGAACGTGTCGCGTCCGGAGCGTGAACAGTCGGCGCTGCGCGGCATCCGCGGCACGTCGGCCACCCCGGCACACGGCATCCTGTCCCTGTCGGATGAGTGAAACGGAAGGTGGCCGGATGCTGGATGCGATCTCGGGACTGTTCAGCGGCAGTGCGCTCGGGGTGCTGGTCAAGACGAGCGGCGCCGCGCTGACCCTGCTCGTGGTGGTCCCCGCCCTCATGAAGCTCTTCCTGGTGACCATCGACGAGGGATCCACGGCGATCCGCACCCGCAACGGCAAGCCGATCATCCGGCGCAGCCGCACCGGCGACGGCACCGGTGAGGTCGTGGTGCTCCGGCCGGGAACGCACGGCGCGTTCCCGATGCTCTACTGGTACCGGCTCGTCGACGTGCGGGCGCGGTCGACGGATCTCCCGGCCCGCAGCCTCACCGCCGCGAGCGGGCATCAGCACCTCGTGCACGCGTCCTTCGACTGGCGGCCGATCGTGTCCGGCCACGACCTCCGGGTCCTCGAGCTCGACGTCGTCAACGTGAAGGAGCGGGCGGGCAACATCGTCGGTGCCGCGCTGCGCGATCTGGTGCACGAGCTGGACGGCGCGGTGCTGCCGCCGAACGACGTCCTCTCGCCGCGCATCGTGGCCGCCTGCGCAGACCTCGTGCGCACCGACTGCGGCATCAGCCTGCTGCGGGTGATCGTCACCGGCGACGCCCTCACCGACGGGTACCTGCTCTCGCAGGCGATCGGGCCGCGGCCGAACGACACACCGGCGGCGGAGTGGGATGCCGCGGCATCCGTCCTCGCGACGCGTCTGTCCGCGGTCTAGCGGCGCCGCTCCTCACGGGGCGACAGGTCGCCGATCGTCGGGATCTCGCTGGTCGCGCCACGGGCCACCGGGATGCGCGTCCCCAGCACCTGGGAGACCACATCCTGCGCGATCTTGGCCGGCGTGAGACCGGCATCCTCGAGGATCTGCTCACGGCTCGCGTGGTCGATGAAGGCATCCGGCACGCCGAGCTCGTCCACGGCGGTGTCGACCCCGGCTTCCCGCAACACCTGACGTACGCGGGTGCCGATGCCGCCGACGCGGATTCCGTCCTCGATGGTGATGACGAGGCGATGGGATGCCGCGAGCTCGACGATCGACGGCTGGACCGGGATCGCCCAGCGGGGGTCGACGACGGTGGCGCCGATGCCCTGGTCGCGCAGCCGGCCCGCCACGTCGACGGCGATGTGGGCCATCGGGCCGATTCCGACGATCAGGACGTCGTGCGCGTCCGAGCGGACGAGGACGTCGACGCCGTCCTCGAGTCGCTCGAGGGCCGGCAGCTCGGGGCTGACCGTGCCCTTGGGGAAGCGGATGACCGTCGGGGCGTCCGACACTGCAACGGCTTCGCGCAGCGACTCGCGCAGGCGCTCCGCGTCGCGAGGCGCGGCGATGCGGATGTGCGGCACCAGCTGGAGCATCGCGAGATCCCAGATGCCGTGATGGCTGGGGCCGTCGGGACCCGTGACCCCCGCCCGGTCGAGGACGAAGGTCACACCCGCGCGGTGGAGCGCGACATCCATCAGCACCTGATCGAAGGCGCGGTTCATGAAGGTCGCGTAGATCGCGACGACGGGGTGCAGCCCGCCGAACGCGAGTCCGGCCGCCGACGCGACGGCGTGCTGCTCGGCGATTCCGACGTCGTACACGCGATCGGGGAAGCGCTGGGCGAACGGCAGGAGCCCTGTCGGGCGCAGCATGGCGGCCGTCATCGCGATGACGTCGTCACGGCGCTGACCGACCTCGACGAGCTCTTCGGCGAACACGTCGGTCCAGGCCTGCACGGTGCTCGCAACTCCGACGGTCTTCCCGGTCAGCGGGTCGATCTTGCCGACGGCGTGGAACTGGTCGGCCTCGTCGTCCAGCGCAGGCTGATAGCCGCGCCCCTTCTCGGTGATCGCGTGGACGATGACCGGAGCGCCGTAGCTCTTGGCCAGCTCGAGCGTCTCGATGAGCGTGGGCAGGTCATGACCGTCGACGGGACCGAGGTACTTGATGTCGAGGTTCGAGTACAGCGCCGCGTTGTTGGTGAATCGCGACAGGAAGCCGTGCGTGCCGCCCCGCACGCCGCGGTAGACCGCGCGGGCTGCGGGACCGAGCTTGCGGAACAGCGTGTCGGACCCGCGGTGGAGGTTGCGATAGGTCTCGGCCGTGCGCACCCGGTTGAGGTAGCGGGCCATGCCGCCGATCGTCGGGGCATACGAGCGCCCGTTGTCGTTGACGACGATGACCAGATTGCGGTCGTTGTCGTCGGAGATGTTGTTCAGGGCCTCCCACGTCATGCCGCCGGTGAGGGATCCGTCGCCGACGACCGCGATGACGTGACGGTCCTTGCGGCCGGTCCGCGTGAGTGCGCGCGACACCCCGTCGGCCCAGCTCAGCGAGCTCGACGCGTGCGAGGACTCGACGACGTCGTGAGGGCTCTCGGAGCGCTGGGGGTAGCCGGCCAGGCCGCCGCGCGAACGGAGGCCCGCGAAGTCCTGACGGCCGGTCAGCAGCTTGTGGACGTAGGACTGGTGCCCGGTGTCGAAGATGAACGGGTCGTTGGGCGAGTCGAAAACCTTGTGCAGGGCGATCGTGAGCTCTACGACGCCCAGATTCGGGCCGAGGTGCCCGCCGGTGCGCGAGACGTTCTCGATGAGGAACGTGCGGACTTCGTCCGCCAGCTCCTGCAGCTGCGCCGTGCTCAGGGCGTCGAGATCGCGGGGCTCCGTGATCGATGACAGCAGTGGCATGCCCGCTCCTTCCCGGCCCGGATGGGCCCCGTCAGTCTACCCGTGAGAGTGCGAAGGGGCCGGGCGCAGCGCGCCCGGCCCCCACGCGATCGGTGCTCAGACGAGCGAGCGCAGCACGTACTGCAGGATGCCGCCGTTGCGGTAGTAGTCCGCCTCGCCGGGGGTGTCGATGCGCACGACGGCGTCGAACTCGACGGTCTCCTTGCCGGGCGCCGAGAACTCGCTCGGGGCGGCGGTGACACGCACCGTCTTGGGCGTGACGCCCTCGTTCAGCTGCTCGAGGCCGGCAATCGAGACGATCTCCGTTCCGTCGAGGCCGAGCGAGTCCCAGCTCGCCCCCGCAGGGAACTGCAGGGGTACGACGCCCATGCCGATGAGGTTCGACCGGTGGATGCGCTCGAAGCTCTCGGTGATGACCGCCTTGACGCCCAGCAGGCTGGTGCCCTTGGCCGCCCAGTCGCGCGACGAGCCGGAGCCGTACTCCTTGCCGCCGAAGATGACCAGCGGAGTGCCGGCTGCCTGGTAGTTCTGGCTCGCGTCGTAGATGAACGACTGCGGACCGCCCTCCTGCGTGAAGTCGCGCGTGTAGCCGCCTTCGACGATCGCTCCGTCGTTGACCGCGCTCACGAGCAGGTTCTTCAGCCGGATGTTCGCGAAGGTGCCGCGGATCATGATCTCGTGGTTGCCACGGCGCGAGCCGTACGAGTTGAAGTCCTTGCGGTCCACGCCGTGCTCGGCGAGGTACTGACCCGCCGGGCTGTCCGCCTTGATGTTTCCGGCAGGGCTGATGTGGTCGGTCGTGACCGAGTCGCCGAGCGTCGCCAGGACGCGCGCACCCTGGATGTCGGTGACCGGGGTCAGCTCCATGGTCATGCCGTCGAAGTACGGGGGGCGGCGGACGTAGGTGGATGCCTCGTCCCATTCGAAGACGTCGCCGGTCGGCGTCGGCAGGTTCTGCCAGCGCTCGTCACCGGCGAAGACGGTGGCGTACTGACGCGTGAACATCTCCTCGTTGATGGAGGAGTCGATCGTCGCCTGGACCTCCGAGGCATCCGGCCAGATGTCCTTGAGGAACACGTCGTTGCCGTCCTGGTCCTTGCCCAGGGCGTCGGTCTCGAAGTCGAAGTTCATCGACCCCGCGAGCGAGTACGCGATCACGAGCGGCGGGCTCGCGAGGTAGTTCATCTTCACGTCGGGGTTGATGCGGCCCTCGAAGTTGCGGTTGCCCGAGAGGACCGCCGTCACGGCGAGGTCGTTCTCGTTGATCGCGGCCGAGACCTCTTCGATCAGCGGCCCGGAGTTTCCGATGCAGGTGGTGCAGCCGTAGCCGACCGTGTAGAAGCCGAGGTCTTCGAGATCCTGCGTGAGGCCGGCCTTCTCGTAGTAGTCGGTGACGACCTTCGAACCCGGCGCCAGTGTGGTCTTGACCCACGGCTTGGCCTTCAGGCCCTTCTTCACCGCGTTGCGTGCCAGCAGGCCCGCCGCCAGCATGACCGACGGGTTCGACGTGTTGGTGCACGAGGTGATGGCGGCGATCGTGACGGCGCCGTGGTCGAGGACGAACTTCTCCCCCGTCTCGAGCGTCACCGGCGTCGGCCGGGAGACCGAGGCGGGCGCGTGCGAGTGGTGGTGGTGCTCGTGGTGGTTGCTCTCGTCCTCGGGCGAGAACCCGGGCGGGTCGGACGCCGGGAACGACTCGGAGATCGTGAGGTCGACGAGGTCGTGGTCGACGTCGGCGTAGTTCGTGAGGTCGACCTCGAACTGCTGCTTCGAGCGGGAGAGCTCGATGCGGTCCTGCGGGCGCTTCGGTCCGGCGATCGAGGGCACGACGGTCGACAGGTCGAGCTCCATGTACTCGCTGAAGACCGGCTCGCGCGACGGGTCGTGCCAGAGGTGCTGCTCCTTGGCGTACGCCTCGACGAGCGCGAGCTGCTCGGCGCTGCGGCCGGTGAGGCGCAGGTAGTCGATCGTGACGCTGTCGATGGGGAACATCGCCGCGGTCGAGCCGAACTCCGGGCTCATGTTGCCGATCGTTGCGCGGTTCGCGAGCGGAACGGAGGCCACTCCCTCGCCGTAGAACTCGACGAACTTCCCGACCACGCCGTGCTTGCGCAGCATGTCGGTGATGGTGAGCACGACGTCGGTCGCGGTGACGCCCATCGGGATCGCGCCGGTGAGCTTGAAGCCGACCACGCGCGGGATGAGCATCGAGACGGGCTGGCCGAGCATGGCGGCCTCGGCCTCGATGCCGCCGACGCCCCAGCCCAGCACGCCCAGGCCGTTGACCATGGTGGTGTGCGAGTCGGTGCCGACGCACGTGTCGGGGTAGGCACGGAGGACACCACCCACGGAGCGGTCGTAGATGACCTTCGCGAGGTGCTCGATGTTCACCTGGTGGACGATGCCGGTGCCCGGCGGGACGACCTTGAAGTCGTCGAAGGCCGTCTGGCCCCACCGGAGGAACTGGTACCGCTCGCCGTTGCGCTCGTACTCGATCTCGACGTTGCGCTCGAGGGCGTTCTCGGTGCCGAAGAGGTCGGCGATGACGGAGTGGTCGATGACCATCTCGGCCGGCGAGAGCGGGTTGATCTTGGTGGCGTCGCCGCCCAGTGCCGCCATCGCCTCGCGCATGGTGGCGAGGTCGACGATGCAGGGCACACCGGTGAAGTCCTGCATCACGACGCGCGCGGGCGTGAACTGGATCTCGGTGTCGGGTTCGGCCTGGGCGTCCCACGAACCGAGCGCCTGGATCTGCGCCTGTGTGACGTTCGCGCCGTCTTCGGTGCGGAGCAGATTCTCGAGCAGCACCTTGAGGCTGAACGGAAGAGTCTCGTAGCCGTCGACCTTGTCGATGCGGTAGATCTCGTAGTCGGTGCTGCCGACCGTCAGGGTGCTCTTGGCACCGAAGCTGTCAACCGTGGACACGTGTGTCTCCTTCGTCGGCGGCGGGAGCTGGCCGGGATCCGGCACTCCCCATCTTCCCGCGCCGGCCTGCAGTCGGCTAGTGAGGGTCACCTAAGACCCTACGCGGGGAATTTATCTTGATATCAAGATAAATGTATCACTTCGAGGGCCCAGGATAGAGCGCCCTCACGACCAGCCATGTGACCGCGACGAGCGGCGCGAACAGCGGCAGCCCCATGATGAGCTTGAACGTCCCCAGTGCCGCCACATCTCCCGCGAAGTACAGCGGGACCTGGACGATGAGCCGCGCCGCGAAGAGCCCCGCCCACGCGATGGCGAGCCAGAAGAAGACGCGGCGCTTGCGCTTGTCCTGTCGCCAGGCGGTGCCCTCCCCCATCAGGAAGCCGACAGCGAGTCCGATCAGCGACCAGCCGACGAGCGCCGAGATCAGCAGGGCGGATCCGTAGGCGATGTTGGTGATGAAGCCGGGGATGAAGTTGTCCTCGCCGCGACCTGTGAGCAGCGACAGGCCGGCCGCCGCTCCCGTGGCGATCAGGCCGCCGATGGCGGCGCTGGCATTCGAGCGCTGGATCAGCCGGATCGCCGTGAACACCAGCGCGAGGCCGACCGAGAGCCCGAGGCTCAGCGGCAGATTCGCCGTGCCGGCCTCCGCGTCGTACGTGAGCGTCCAGGTGATGACGAACACGAGACCCGGGAGGACCGATTCCAGGATGCCGCGGATGCCGCCGATCGCGGTCCAGACCACATGGCCCGTGCTCTTGCCCTCGGACGGGTCGAGGCCGGCCTTGCGGGCCGCGCCGCCGAGAGCCGCGCCCAGCACGTCCGACGCGGTCGGCTGATCGGGCTCGGGCGGTGTGAGATCGGGACGGTCGCTCACGCGGTGCCCGGGGTCGCCGGCATGCGCAGCGGGATGAGGTCGCGGGGCGGCATCGGAGAGCCGCCGCGCACGACGACGATGGAGCGGAAGAGCTCCTCGACGGCCGCGGCCGCCTCGACATCGGAGGTCGCGGCCCCGCCGATCACGCCGCGCAGGAACCAGCGCGGCCCGTCCACGCCGATGAAGCGCGCGAGGCGCTTGCCCGCGGTGCCCTCGGGACCCGCGACGACCGGCACCTCTGCGAGGAGCTCCGGCCCGAGGGGGCCTTCGCGCTCTTCGACGCGGCCTCCCTGCTGCCGGATCTGGCCGCGGATCTGCTCGCGCGTCTCCGCCCACAGGCCGGTCGAGCGAGGTGCGGCGAAGGGCTGCACCTGCAGGGTCGAGCCCGCGTAGTCCAGACCGACGGCCACGATGCGCTTCGTCTGCTCCTCGACTTCGAGGCGCAGGTTGAGGCCCTCGCGCGGCAGGATCTTGATCCCGCCCAGGTCGATGTACGGCCGGACGGGGTTGGCCTCGGACTCGTCGAACGGGCCGGCGGTGGCGCGATCCTCGAGTTCTTCGGCGCCCGGGCCTTCGCCGGGAGTGGGGTCGGTCATGCGAGGACTCCATCCTTCTTGTAGCCGGTCGATCCGAATCCGCCTTCGCCGCGGACGCTGTCGGGCAGCTCCTCGACGGGAATGAAGCGAACCCGGGGAACGGGCATCACGATGAGCTGCGCGATGCGGTCGCCCACCGCGATGTCGTGCGCGTGCTGGGCATCGGTGTTGAGCAGGATGACCTTGATCTCGCCGCGGTAGCCGGCGTCGACCGTGCCGGGCGAGTTGACCACGGTGATGCCGTGCTTGGCCGCGAGCCCGCTGCGGGGCACCACGAAGGCGACGTGATCTTCGGGGAGGGCGATCCGCACGCCGGTACCGACCATGGCACGCTGGCCGGGTTCCAGCCTGACCGCCTCGGCGGCGACGAGATCGGCACCCGCATCGCCCGGGTGCGCATAGGCCGGAGCGTCCGGGGCGATAATGAGGACATCCACCGTTTCAGTCACCCAACGAGGGTAATGCAGAAGACAGCGCACAATGTCGGGCCCGAGGACTACCGAGAGAGGCTCGGGCCATCCCTGTGGGTCCTGGTCAGCGCCGCAGTGGCGGCGCCGATGGCAGCACTCGTGTTCGCCCCGATCGATCCGACCGTCGCGCTCGTGATCGGAGGGATCGTCGGCGTGGCGGTGATCGCCCTGCTCGTCGCCGGCGCCCCGGTCGTCCGCGTGCGGGCGGGCGAGCTGCGTGCAGGGCGCGCGCACATCGGCGTCGAGCACCTCGGCATGCCGGAGGTGCTCCGCGGCGAAGAGGCGCGGCAGGCGCGAGGCGCGGGCCTCGACCCTCGGTCGTGGCACGTGATCCGCGGCGGGATCGACGGAGTCGTGGTCATTCCGATCACGGACCCCGACGATCCGACGCCGTCGTGGGTCATCGCGTCGCGCACTCCCGACCGCCTCGCGGCGGCCGTGCGGCGGGCTCAGGCTACGCTGCGCACTCCGCGCAGATAGGGCCGCTGGAGGCCTCGTGGTCCAGCTGCGAGCGGTGCTTCACCAGGAAGCAGTTGGTGCAGGTGAACTCGTCCTCCTGCGGGGGCAGCACGACGACGTCGAGCTCGAGGTCGGACAGGTCTGCACCGGGCAGCTCGAAGCCCGACGGGTTGTCGGCGTCCTCGACGTCGACGGCTCCCGAGAGCTTGTCTGGCACGCGCTCCTTGAGAGCCTCGATCGACTCGCTGTCGTCCTCGGTCTTGCGGGGGGCGTCGTAATCGGTGGCCATGCGTGAACGTCTCAACTTCCGGATAATCGCGGGTGCGCTCGCCCCTTGGGGCGGCGATAGTTTGCACGACCGGATCCGAATAAGCAAATGCTGTCGGACAGGTGCTCGGCCGTGCGAAACCGTGAAACTCACGGCGCGCGCGCGATATTCCCGGTCGGGGGGCCGTGCTGTGTCAGCATGGCGGGACACGCAGGGATCGGAGGGGCGTTCGCATGGAACAGCTCAAAGTCATCGGAACCGAGGACGACAAGCTCATCCTGGCCACCGAGTCGGGCGAGAGGTTCGCGCTCGACGTCGACGACGTACTGCGGATCGAACTGCGCAAGGCGCGACGGGACCGCGACGGCGACACTCAGGCCGCCAGGCCCAGCCCGCGTGAGATCCAGTCGCACATCCGCGCCGGAATGTCGGCGACGGAGGTCGCCGAACTGCTGGGTGCACGCCTCGAGGACGTCGCCCGCTTCGAAGGACCGGTCCTCGCCGAGCGCGAGCACGTCGTCGGCCAGGCCCTCGCCGTCCAGGTGCTGCTCGGCAGCGACCTCGATCACGACGCCCCGCCGACATTCGGCAACGCGGTACGCGTGAAGCTCCACGAGGCGGGCGCCTCGGGCGAGCGCTGGACGAGCTGGAAAGAGCCGACCGGCTGGGTGATCAAGCTCGAGTTCACGGCGAACGACGTCGACCACGACGCGCGATGGGGCTTCGACCCCCGCCGCAGCACGCTCTCGCCCCTCAACTCCGACGCCGTTCAGCTCTCGCGGCAGGGGTCCCTGCCCGACGGCCTCATCCCCCGGCTGCGTGCGCTCGACGTCGTGCAGCCCAAGGACGACTCCCGCTTCGACAGCGGAGCCTTCGGCCCTCGGCGCCTACCGGACGCCGACCTCGAGTCGCCCGACCTTCCTGCGCCCGCCGCCCCGGCGGTGCAGGAAGCAGCTATCAAGCGGGCCAACGAGCCCGCGGTGACCTCCGCAGAGACCGCCGATCTGCTCGAGGCACTCCGACGCCGCCGCGGACAGCGCGAGCCCCTTCCCGGCGCGGACGAGGCGGCGCCCTCACGGTCGCAGTCTCCCGTCGCACTGTTCGATGCGCTCGAGCCCGGCTACGACGAGACTCCTGCCGAGCAGGTGCGGGAATCCGCCTACGAGGAGTCCTCCTCGGCCGTGGCCGAAGCGGGCCGCCGCAAGGGACGGACGTCGATGCCCTCGTGGGACGAAATCGTCTTCGGCGCCCGGACGGACGACTGAGCCGGCTCAGGCGAAGGCGCCCAGGCGCAGCAGCGGGACGATGCGCTCTTCGGCCGTGAGCGAGCCGTGCTGACCGATCATGTTCTGCGGTCCCTTGTCGGCGAGCCGGTCGTCGTAGTAGACCACTCCTGAACGCGCTGCGACGACGACGTCGCCGATCCGCTCGCGCACCTCGTCGGCGACGACGCCCATGAGCCCGGACCCGATCAGCTGGTCGCGGGAGACCACCCACGAGCGTGACTCCTCGGCCGCCTGCCATGCCTGGAGGACCTTCTCGGCAGCTCCGGCCTCCGTGTACAGATGCAGCATGCGCGGTTCCCCGCCGATGAGCCTCACGCCGTCGAGGAGGTCGTCCCCCTCGGCGAGCAGGATGTGCTTGTGACGCGGCACGTCGACCATGCCGTGGTCCGCGGTGACGACGACCCCGGTGCCGCGGGTGAGGGCAGCCGCGAGGGCGCGGGACGCGGCATCCACTCGCTCCAGCGCGGCGATCCACTCGTCGGACTGCCAGCCGCGGCGGTGCCCGATGGAATCCAGTTCCGGCGCGTAGAGGTACGTCAGGGATCCGGGATGCCGCGCCGCCAGGCTCGCCGCGGTGAGAACACGTTCGGTGAGGTCGTCGGCGGGAACGAACTCGGCGCCGGCCTGCGTGGCCGCGGTGAAGCCGGTGCCCATGTACTCGCGCTTGGAGACGACGAAGTAGGGCCTGTCCCCGGCGGCCGTCAGCGGGGTCGCCCGCTGCCACTCGAGCGGCAGGCCGTCGGTGTCCCAGCCGCGCAGCTGGTTGACTACTTCGTCGGTGCCCGGGATCCGTGCCCGGTAGCCCACGATGCCGTGCTCGCCCGGGAGCGTGCCGGTGAGGAGGCTCGAGAGTGCGGAGGCGGTGGTGGCCGGAAAGACGGTGCGCGCGACATCCTTCTTCCCGCCGGCCTGGGCGAGGAAGCGGGCGTGCCCCGCCCGGCCCGAGAGGTTCGCGGCGCCCAGGCCGTCGATGACGAAGACGATGGCGCTGGTGGCCGGGGCGAACCACTCCGAGCGTCCGGAGAGCGCAGCCGCCATCTGCGGCACGACACCGGTGAGGCTCCGGGCTCGCGGCGGGTCCGCGGGTAGGCTGAGGGACATCGGGGCCAGTCTCGCATACCGGCGAACGGCCCCCGCCGATCCGCCGTCACCCGAGGCCTCATCGTCATGCCCGCATCACGCACCGATTCATCCCCCATCGACCACGGTCGCATCGAAGACGTCGACGTCTCGACCGAGATGCAGGGATCCTTCCTCGAGTACGCCTACTCGGTCATCTACTCGCGGGCTCTGCCCGACGCACGGGACGGCCTCAAGCCGGTGCAGCGGCGCATCCTGTACCAGATGGCCGACATGGGCCTGCGGCCGGACCGCGGGCACGTCAAGAGCGCGCGCGTCGTGGGCGAAGTCATGGGAAAGCTGCACCCCCACGGCGACGCGCCCATCTACGACGCGCTGGTGCGCCTCGCCCAGTCGTTCTCGCTGCGCGTGCCGCTCGTCGACGGCCACGGCAATTTCGGGTCGCTCGACGACGGGCCGGCTGCGCCCCGCTACACCGAGGCGCGACTGGCGCCCGCGGCTCTCGCGCTCACCGAGAACCTCGACGAGGACGTCGTCGACTTCATCCCGAACTACGACGGTCAGTTCCAGCAGCCCGAGGTCCTTCCCGCCGCGTACCCGAACCTGCTCGTCAACGGCGCGACCGGCATCGCGGTCGGCATGGCGACGAACATGGCGCCGCACAACCTCATCGAGGTCGTGGGCGCGGCCATCCATCTGCTGGACAACCCCGAGGCGACCGTCGAGGACCTCATGGAGTTCGTGCCCGGCCCCGACCTACCGTCGGGCGGGATCATCGTGGGCCTCGACGGCATCAAGGATGCGTACACGAAGGGCCGCGGCAGCTTCCGCACCCGGGCGAAGGTGTCGATCGAGTCGCTCGGCCCCCGCCGCAACGGCATCGTGGTCACCGAACTGCCCTACCTCGTCGGTCCCGAGCGCATCATCGAGAAGATCAAGGACGCCGTCACGGCGAAGAAGCTCCAGGGCATCGCCGACGTCACCGACCTCACCGACCGCCACCACGGCCTGCGCCTCGTCATCGGGATCAAGACCGGCTTCGACGCCCAGGCGGTGCTCGAGCACCTGTACCGCCTGACGCCGCTCGAGGACAACTTCAGCATCAACAACGTCGCCCTCGTCGACGGGCAGCCGCAGACCCTGGGCCTCAAGGAGCTGCTGCACGTCTACCTCGGACACCGACTCAGCGTGGTCACGCGCCGCAGCCAGTTCCGCCTGGCGCGACGCAAGGAGCGCCTGCACCTGGTCGAGGGCCTCCTGGTCGCGATCCTCGACATCGACGAGGTCATCCAGGTCATCCGCACGTCCGACGACGGCGAGCAGGCGCGAGCGCGGCTCATGGACGTGTTCGACCTGTCCGAGGCGCAGTCCGAGTACATCCTCGAACTGCGGCTGCGCCGCCTCACCCGCTTCTCGCGCATCGAGCTCGAGTCCGAGCGCGACAAGCTCAAGACCGAGATCGCGGAGCTCGAGGAGCTCCTGGCGAGCGAGGTGCTGCTGCGGGCGCAGGTGGCGCGTGAGCTGGATGCCGCGGCCGAGACGTACGGCACGCCGCGCCGTACGCTCCTCCTCAACGGCGGACCGGTCCAGCCCCGCTCGCGCGCGGCGGCCGCCGCGGCGGACCTGCAGATCGCGGATGCCCCGTGCCGGGTGTTCCTGTCGGCGACCGGGCGCATGATCCGCGCCGAGCTGACGGCGGACGCCGCCGGCGGCGGGATCGTGCCCCCGGCACGCCGCTCCAAGCACGACGCGATCCGCTCCTGGGTCGACACCACCACCCGCGGGGACGTCGGCGCCGTCACCAGCGCCGGTAGGCTGGTGCGCTTCTCCCCCGTCGATCTGCCGTCCGTTCCCGGCAACTCGGTGCAGCTGGCCGCCGGGACGCGCGTGGACCAGTACCTCGGTCTGGACTCGGGCGAGCACGTCGTGGCCATCGTGCCGCTGACCGATGGTCCGCCGATCGCCGTGGGAACCAAGCAGGGCGTCGTCAAGCGCGTCTCCGCGTCCGAGCTCGGCACCAAGCACGACGTCGAGATCATCGCCCTCCGGGACGGGGATCGCGTCGTCGGCGCGGCACCGGCCTCCGACGGCGCGGAGCTGGTCTTCGTCGCCAGCGACGCGCAGCTGCTCCGCTTCGATGCGGCGTCGGTGCGTCCGCAGGGACGTTCGGCCGGCGGCATGGCCGGGATCCGCCTCAGCGACGACGCGCACGTGATCACGTTCGCCGTCGTCGGTGCGTCCGCGTTCGACACCGTCGTCGTGACGGTCGCGGGCTCGAGCACCGCGCTGGCGGGCACCGAGTCCGGAAGCGCGAAGGTCTCCGTCTTCAGCGAGTTCCCCGCAAAGGGTCGGGCCACCGGAGGGGTGCGCGCGCAGCGACTCCTGCGCGGCGAGGACGCACTCACCCTCGCGTGGGTGGGCTCCGACCCGCGTGCGGTCGGTCCCGACGGAGCGGTCTGCGCGCTGCCCGAGCCGGGTGCCAAGCGGGACGCGTCGGGAACGCCGCTCGAGGGCGTCGTGGGCGCTGTCGGAGCCGGCATCCGCTGATCGTTCCCGCTGGTGGCGGCCTCGTCACCGTAGCGATGCCTGCTCAGGCGTCGATGCGCTCCCGGCCGAGCCGGTCGCTCGAGTCCACGATGAACTCCTTGCGGGGAGCCACGTCGTTGCCCATGAGCAGTTCGAACACGGATGCCGCGGCCTCGGCATCCGGCATCCGCACGCGTCGCAGAGTCCGGCCGGCGCGATCCATCGTGGTGGTCGCCAGCTGATCGGCGTCCATCTCACCGAGGCCCTTGTAGCGCTGCACGGGCTCCTGCCAGCGCTTGCCGGCCTTGGTCAGCTTCGTCAGCAGCGCGTGGAGCTCCTGCTCGGAGTAGGTGTAGATCGTCTCGTTCGGCTTGGTGCCCGGATTCATGACGACGACGCGGTGCAGCGGCGGGACCGCGGCGTACACCCGTCCCTCGTCGATGAGCGGCCTCATGTAGCGGAAGAACAGCGTGAGCAGCAGCGTGCGGATGTGCGCGCCGTCGACGTCGGCGTCGCTCATCAGGATGATCTTCCCGTAGCGCGCGGCATCGAGGTCGAACGAGCGGCCGGACCCGGCGCCGATCACTTGGATGATCGCCGCGCACTCGGCGTTCGAGAGCATGTCACTGATGGACGCCTTCTGGACGTTCAGGATCTTGCCGCGGATCGGCAGCAGCGCCTGGTACTCGCTGTTGCGGGCGAGCTTGGCGGTGCCGAGCGCGGAGTCCCCCTCCACGATGAACAGCTCGGAGGCCTCGACCTCGTTAGTCCGGCAGTCCGCGAGCTTCGCCGGGAGCGACGACGACTCGAGCGCATTCTTGCGGCGCTGGGTCTCCTTGTGGGCACGCGCCGACATGCGCGCCTTCATCTCGGCGACGATCTTGTCGAGCAGCAGCGAGGTCTGCGCCTTGTCGTCGCGCTTGGGCGACGTGAACCGGGCGGTCAGCTCGCGCGTCACCACGTTCGCGACGATCTGGCGCACCGCCGGGGTGCCGAGGACCTCCTTGGTCTGGCCCTCGAACTGCGGCTCCGGGAGGCGCACGGTCAGGACGGCACTGAGCCCCGCGAGGATGTCGTCCTTCTCGAGCTTGTCGTTGCTGCCATACTTCAGCCGTCGCGCGTTCTGCTCGACCTGCGTGCGCAGCACCTTCATGAGGCCGAGCTCGAAGCCCTGCTGGTGCGTGCCGCCCTTGGGCGTCGCGATGATGTTGACGAACGAGCGGGAGGTCGTCTCGTACCCGGTGCCCCAGCGGACGGCCACATCGACCTCGCACACCCGCTCCACCTCGGTGGGCACCATCGCGCCGGTCGGCTGGAGGACGGGGACCGTCTCGGTGAACGTCCCCGTGCCGGTCAGCCGCCACGTGTCGGTGATCGGCGCGTCGGGCGCGAGGAAGTCGGCGAACTCGGAGATGCCGCCGTCGAACCGGTAGCTCGTCTCGAGCGGCTCGGCCTCGCGCTCGTCGCGGATGACGATCTCGAGCCCCGGCACCAGGAACGCCGTCTGACGTGCGCGCTGCTCGAGCTCGGCGAAGCTGAACGCGGCGTCCTTCGTGAAGATCTGCTGATCCGCCCAGTAGCGGATGCGGGTTCCGGTGACGCCCTTGGCGGCCTTGCCGACGACGCGGAGCTCGCTGCGCTCCTCGAACGGAGTGAAGGCCGAGGACGGCGAGCCGTTGGCGAAGATGCCGGGCTCGCCGCGGTGGAAGGACATCGCCCACGTCTTGCCGCCGCGGTCGACCTCGACGTCGAGCCGCTCGGAGAGCGCGTTGACCACGGAGGCTCCGACACCGTGCAGTCCGCCCGATGCCGCGTACGAGCCGCCGCCGAACTTGCCGCCGGCGTGGAGCTTCGTGAAGACCACCTCGACGCCGGACAGTCCGGTACGCGGTTCGATGTCGACCGGGATGCCGCGCGCGCGGTCACGGACCTCGACGCTGCCATCCGAGTGCAGCAGGATCTCGATCCGCGAGCCGTGTCCGCCGAGGGCCTCGTCGACGGAGTTGTCGATGATCTCCCACAGGCAGTGCATGAGCCCGCGGGAGTCGGTCGAGCCGATGTACATGCCCGGGCGCTTGCGGACCGCTTCGAGCCCTTCGAGAACCTGAAGATGGTGGGCGGAATACTCGGCGGTCACAATCCTCAAGCGTATCCGCGCCCACCCACCGGGCGGTCTCGACACGCTTCGAGGCGGGGCGGGCGTACGCGCTCAGCGAAATGTGACGCGTTCCGGGCATTCTCCTATCCGGGGCGTGGTTGTATTTCATGACCCGCACGAGAGCTCTATTGATTCGAGGAGGCACCGAAATGACCACGCTATCGACACCGACTGAGACCGCCGTCCTCGAGTACCGCCTGACCGCGATCGATCGCTGCGATTCCTGTGGCGCTCAGGCGTACATCGCCGCCGAGGTCAACGGCAGCGAGCTGCTCTTCTGCGCGCACCACGGACGCAAGTACGAAGAGAAGCTGCGCAGCATCGCAACCTCGTGGCACGACGAGACCGCTCGTCTGGTCGACGCGGTCTGACGACCCGGTCTCACTCCCCCACGTAGCTGCGCGGGACGAGCGGTGACACGCGCACGGCGAGCTCTTCGCCGATCGTTCCGATCGCCTCTGCGAGATCGGTCGCCGATCCTTCCTGCTGTTCGCCCGGGCCCCAGATCGTGACGACGTCGCCGGGAGCGGCGCCGGGCCAGTTCTCCACGGTCGAATCGGCGCCGACCTCGAGAAGTGACCGCGGTCCTGCCGGCGTGCCGACGGATACCCGACCCGCGAGGGTCGAGGGAAGGCCGTCCAGACGGCCGATGCCGACAGTCGCGCGATCGCCGTCGACGGAGGTCACGGGGGCCTGCAATGCGGCGATCGGGCGGATGCCGAGCTCTGCCTCCGAAGGGCCACCGGCGGGGCGGATGCCGAAGCAGAAGGCGCCGACGCGTACGAGGTCGTAGCGGAACTCGGGTCTCGCCAGCGACGCGGCGCTCGCCGAGAGATGGCGCAGCCGGGGCCGGAGCCCCGCGGCCGAAGCCTCGTGGACCGCCTCGTCGAAGGCCGACCGCGCGAGGTCGTCCTCGGCATCCGACGCCTCGGCGATGTGGCTCCAGACGCCGATCATCTCGATCCGTCCCGCGATCTCGTGCTCACGCGCGCGCCGGACGAACTGCGGCCACTCCTCCGGACGGACGCCGTTGCGGTGCAGGCCGGTGTCGATCTTGAGGTGGACGCGGGCTGCGCGCCCCGACCGGGCGCCCGCTTGGGCCACCGCCTCGAGCGTCTCCGCGTCGCCGATCCCGATGTCGAGGTCGTGCGCAACGGCGCGTTCCATGGCCTCTCCGGAAGCCGCCATCCAGACGAAGATCCGGATGCCGGGTCCGAGTGCGCGCCGGAGCTCGCTGCCCGTCTCGATGTCGTACGCGCCGAACCAGCGGACGCCGGCGTCGTGGGCACGGCGACTCACCGGGCCGAGACCGTGCCCGTACGCGTCGTCCTTCACCACCAGCATCAGCTCGGCCGCGCCGACGGCACCGCGGACGGCGTCGATGTTGGCCTCGAGTGCGTCCAGGTCGACGCGCAGCTCGGTCACTCGGTCTCCCGGCGATCTGCGTGCAGCCCCACCGCGGTCGCCAGTTCGCCCGCGGTCAGTCCGGTCGCGCTCTCCCAGCCTGTCAGCGAGGGCTCGGCGCGCCCCGGGTCCCCGAAGAAGACGAGCTCGTCCCCGCGCGAGACATCAGCATCGCCGATCTCGACCACGCAGGCGTCCATCGCGACGCGGCCGACGATCGGGTGGAGCCGGTTCTGGAGCAGCACCGACACCGCGCCTCCGAGTGCCCGCACGACGCCCTGGGCATAGCCGCCGGTCACCAGCGCGACCCGGGTGTCCTGCGGCGCGCGGTAGGCATAGCCGTACGAGACGCCCTCGCCCGCGGCGACCTTCTTCACGCTGAGCACCGAACCCCGCAGACGCATCACCGGCTGTGCGGCCGGCGCTCCGCCCGGAAGACCGAACAGGGTCAGCGGATCGATCAGGTCGCCTCCGTCGGCGTGCGTCGCCTCCGCGATGCCCTCGGCAGCCAGCACTTCCCTCACCAGCGCGGCGCCGTGTCCCCAGGCGTCCGCACGGAGCAGGACGGGGGCGTACAGCGGCCCGTCCGACCCGCCGGCCGCGATGCGGGCGTTCGCGACGAGCGCGCGCCGTGAGATCGTCGCCTGCGGCGCCAGCTGATCCGTCACCGGCATGATCGCCTAGATGCTCATCACTGTCGGCTTCTTGCCCGCGGTCAGGCGCCGGATGTCCGAGCGAGCCGCCTCGGCCAACGTGTCGGCCTTGGCGACCGACTCGCCGGCGGTGTAGTCGACTCCGCGCCGCGCGCAGGCTGCGCGGAGCACAGCATCGGCGAGCTGCGGGTTGAGTGGGAGCGCGGGCCCCTGCACGTTCGTCGCGAAGGCGTTCGCCGCGCGGACCGACTCGCCGCCGAGACCCTCGGCGCCGACGCTGCCCTTGCCCGCGGAGACGCGGCCGTACGCGCTCGCCCCGTCATCGAGGTCCCACGTCGACGCATGGTCCTCGAAGCCGATCAGCTCGCCGTCCTCGGTGTCGGCCACGATGTATCCGACGCGTCGCTGGCGCGTCCGGCGCACGCGGAACGGCAGCAGGCCGAGCCCGGGCACGTCGGCTCCGTCGAGCGTCTGCACGCCCGCTGACAGCAGCTCGGCGCCGGCACCGACGGCGAAGAGGACTCCGCCCGACTCGGAATGCGCGCGCAGCGTGTCCGCCTTGGCTGCGAGATCGTCGGTGACACGGCGCATGGCCGAGAGCGGCCCGTTGCCGATCACGACGATGTCGATCTCGTCCGGAAGCGGTTCGCCGACGCCGGCCGTCACGACCCGCGCGGTGATGCCCGCCGAAGCGAGGCGCGACTGCAGCACGGCCACGTTGCCGCGGTCACCGGTCACCCCGAGCAGATCGGGGTAGAGCTGGACGATCGTGAGCGTGGTCATGCGCGCCGTGCCACTTCCTGATCGCCGTGACCGAGCAGGCGGCGACCGGCCATCATGATCTCGTAGTTGACCAGCCAGGTCTGCGACAGGCCGCTGCGCGGCGGCAGCGCCCTCATCATCGACACGGCTCGGGCGAGGTCCGGCTCGACCGCGCCGACGCGGATCCCCGCGTACTCGAGCCGCAGCGCGACCTGGTGCGCCTTCTCGCCGCTGACGACGTCGACGTGATCCAGGGCGTCGAAATCGACGTCGTAGATCCACGAGATATCGGGCGTGCCCTCGTCGATCGCCATCAGCACCCGGTCCGGCGCACCGGGGAGCGCGTCCAGGTTGAGCTGGAGGCTGGGTGCGTTCTTGAACATCACGAACTCGACCTGCTCGTCCCGACCGGGCGCGAGCGGGATGACCTCACCCCGGCCGTAGGCGGGCTGCATGCCCGCGAACGCCCGTGCCGCGTTGTCCGCGTCGAATTCGGCTTCGAGCACGCGCGCGGCCGTCACCAGCGCGGCGGCGGCGTCGACGGCGTAGTGCAGGCCGCGTGCCGGAACAGTGACCCCGATGGGCTGCCCGTCCACAACGACCGAGACCTTGCGTCCGTCGACGGCCACGACCTCCGACTCCGCGTGACGGGCGGCCGAGCCGGTCGAGTCGCTGCGGGTGTCGATCGCATTGACGAGACCGTGAGCGGATGCCGCGACCAGCGCCTCGGAGGCGCCGAAGTAGCTGACGCTGCCGCGCATGGCGGTCTCGTCGATCTTGCTGAGATACGGGTCGTCGCGGTTGACGATCACCGCGTCCGAAGCGCGGGCGGCGGCATCGAGCATCATGTCGGCGACGCGCTCGGTCTCGAAGAACCGGTACAGCTGATCGACCTGCACGTTCAGGGCGAGCATGACACGCGGCGACAGCCGGTCGGCCAGGTCGGCGGCGTAGCCCTCATCGACCTCGAGGACCGCGACGTCGGCCTTCACCCGTCCGGTGAGCGTCGCGTCCGCCATGAGCGCGCTGGTCACGCCCTGCGGCATGTTCGAGCCCGTCGGGTTGGTGAACACGGCGAGGCCGTGCGCCCGCAGGATCTCGCTCACCATGTGGGTGGTCGTGGTCTTGCCGTTCGAGCCGAGCACGAAGACGACGCCGTAGCGGAACTGGCCCGCAAGGGTCGGCAGCAGGTTCGGCGCCATGCGGTTGCTGAGGTACCCGGGGAAGGCCGAGCCTCCCCCGCGCAAGCGCGTGACGAACCGGGCCAGCTTTCCCGCTGCGACCGCGGGAACGAACCGCAGTCCCGGGCGAAGCGTCTTGCCGGCCTTCGCCGCGCTCACTCGAGGTAGTCCCGCAGCGACTGCGATCGGCTCGGGTGACGCAGCTTCGCCATGGTCTTGGACTCGATCTGACGGATCCGCTCACGCGTGACCCCGAACGTGTCGCCGATCTGGTCGAGCGTCTTGGGCTGTCCGTCGCCGAGGCCGAAGCGCATCCGGATCACGCCGGCCTCGCGCTCGGAGAGCGAGTCCAGCAGTGACTCCAGCTGACGCTGCAACATCGTGAAGCCGACGGCGTCGGCGGGGACCACGGCCTCGGTGTCCTCGATGAGGTCACCGAACTCGCTGTCGCCGTCCTCGCCGAGCGGCGTGTGCAGCGAGATCGGCTCGCGACCGTACTTCTGCACCTCGATGACCTTCTCAGGGGTCATGTCGAGCTCGCGGCTGAGCTCCTCGGGCGTGGGCTCGCGGCCGAGGTCCTGCAGCATCTGGCGCTGGACACGGGCGAGCTTGTTGATGACCTCGACCATGTGCACCGGGATGCGGATGGTGCGGGCCTGGTCGGCCATGGCCCGGGTGATGGCCTGGCGGATCCACCACGTCGCGTACGTCGAGAACTTGAAGCCCTTGGTGTAGTCGAACTTCTCGACGGCGCGGATGAGACCGAGGTTGCCCTCCTGGATGAGGTCCAGGAACTGCATGCCGCGGCCGGTGTAGCGCTTCGCGAGCGAGACGACGAGACGGAGGTTCGCGCCGAGCAGGTGCGACTTCGCGCGCTGGCCGTCGCGGGCGACCCACTGCAGGTCCAGGCCCAGCTGCGAGGACTTCTCAGCGGCCGACATGTGCGACAGCTTCTCTTCGGCGAACAGGCCCGCCTCGATGCGCATCGCGAGCTCGACCTCTTCGGCCGCGTTCAGCAGCGGCACCTTGCCGATCTGCTTCAGGTAGTCCTTGACGGGGTCGGCGGTCGCGCCGGTGATCATCGTCGAGTAGACGGGAACATCTTCGTCGTCGTTGGACGAGATGACGATGGCGCCGGTCGGAAGCGGCTCGGTGAACGCCGGCTTGGTGTTCTCCTCGTCCTCGTCGTCCTCTTCGGCAGCGACTTCGGCCGCGGGCTCCTCGGCAGCGGCCTTGGCGCCACGGCGCGGCGCCGCGGCAGCGGGTGCCTCGTCGGTCTCGTCCTCGACATCGAGCTCTACGTCGAGTTCGACCTCGTCAAGCTCTTCGACGTCGCCGTCGATGTCATCGTCGGTCTTCGCGGTCTTCTTGGCCGCCGTCTTCGGAGCGGCCTTCGCCTTCGGTGCGGCCTTCGCCTTGGGTGCAGCCTTGGGTGCAGCCTTGGGCTTGGCAGCAGCCTTGGCCGCGGGCTTCGCGGCAGCGGCGGCGGTCGTCGCCTGCTCGTCCGCCTCGGTGTCCTTCGCGGCCGCGCGGGCTTTGGTGTTCGTGCTCGAGGTCACGTTTCGCCTTTCACCGGATGACGTGTGCCGCACGCCCCAGTAGATTTCGGACACTAGTAAGACCCTTGTCAAGTCCCGGAGCCGCAGGAAGACCTGACGAAACCGGTTGACAACGGGTCGGAGTATCCATTATCTCATACTTGCCGTGCGCCGCCAGCATTCGGCAAACCCGCGTCGCACCTTCACCATGTGCAAACGCCCTCAGGCGCGCGGGCATTCCGCTCAGGGGATGCGCTTGTCGTCCTCGCCGGTCTGCCTGGTCGCCAGGAAGCGCTCGAGCTCCGCCGCGAGCTCGTCGGCACTCGGGAGATCTCCGGTGTGGATCATGGGGGTCGCCAGGGTCGAGCCCGCCATATAGGCGTCGTAGCGCTCCTCCAGGCCGTGCACCATGCGGGAGAGTTCGTCGCTGCCGGCCACCTGCTCCTGCACCTTGGCCAGGTACTCGCGATTCTCTTCGCGAAGCTCCTCCCCCGTGAACACCAGGCTCGTCGCCACCGTCAGGCTGTCCAGCGCCGCCAGCGCGGCCGCCGGATACTCGGTGTCGCCGAGGTAGTGCGGGATCAGCAGGACGAAGCCGGCGACGCGGACTCCGGCCGCGGCGAGGCGGTACTCGAGGAGATGCCCGGCCGTGGACGGCACCTGAGTGTGGGGCTGCCACACCGAGTGCGCCTCGGTGAGGTCGCTCCTCGTTCCGCTCACCGTGGTGCCGATGGGACGCGTGTGCGGCACGGGCATGGGGATGGCGTGGACCCAGGTCACCGTCGACGCGTCGTAGTCGTCGACGAACTCGAGCACCGAAGCCGCGAAGGCATCCCAGCCGAAGTCGGGCTCGTAGCCCGCCAGCAGCAGGAACGGCTGCCCGAGGGCATCGTGCGCGAGCGAGAGCTCGAGCCGCGGCGGGCGGTAGTCGGTCAGGTGGTCCTGCTCGAACGAGATGAGAGGCCGGCGGGCGCGGTAGTCCAGCAGCACGTCGTTGGAGAACACGGCGAGCGGAGTCGGCGCGAGGTCTTCGCGGAAGTAGTCCACGATCCGGCTCACGGCACTGCCCGCATCGGTGAAGCCTGTCAGCGCGATCACGAGCGGCAGACCCCGCGGCACCGGGGGTGCGGAGGCAGAACGCTCGAACAGCGGACCGGAGAGGGGCATCTCTCCATGCTACGAGGCGGGATCGCCGTGGAGGTCGCCGTCGTCCCGCTCAGAGCGAACACCGAAGGTCCATAGGATGGAGACCATGTCGTTTCCCGACCTCGCGTACAGCGATGCCCAGATCCGAGACTCCGACGCCGACGCACTGCTGCTCGCGCTTCCGCCGTTGACAGGCGACGATGCACCCGAGCTGGCGGACTGGCCCGGCCTGCGCGAAGCGCTGCTGGCGACCGGCTTCACCGGTGCCGTCGGATCGCTGCAACGGGTCTACGCCCCCGAAGCCACCACGCACCCCCTCGCCGTCGTGGGCACCGGTGCACGGCCGGATGCCGCGGCCCTGCGCGACGCCGTCGGGGCGGCGATTCGCAGCCTGACCGGATTCGCGACGATCGCCGTCGCCGCTCCGTTCGCCGAGGCGTCGCTGTGGACGGCCGCAGCCGAGGGCGCCGCGCTCGGCGGGTACCGGTTCGACGGGTACAAGTCCGAGGCGCCGAAGGCCCGCGCTTCGCGGGTGGTCGTGCACGGCACCGCCCCCGCCGACGACGCGGCCCTCGCCGCGGTCGCCGCCGCGGCGGACGCGGTCGCCCTCGTGAAGGACCTCGTGTCGATCCCCGCCGAGTGGCTCGGCCCGGCGGACTTCGCCGAACGGGCCGTCGCGAGCGTCGAGGGGCTCCCCGTGACGGTCGAGGTCCTTGACGAGACGGCGCTGCAGGCCGGCGGCTACGGAGGCATCCTCGGCGTCGGGCAGGGCTCGACCCGCCCGCCGCGCCTGGTCCGACTCGAATACGCGCCCGCCGATGCGACGCGCCACATCGCGCTCGTCGGCAAAGGCATCACCTTCGACACCGGCGGCCTCTCGCTGAAGCCGGCCGCCTCGATGGTCGGGATGAAGTACGACATGTGCGGTGCGGCCACGGTTCTGGCCGTGCTGCGCGCGGTCGCGGTGATCGGTGCGCCGGTGAAGCTCACGGCGTGGCTGTGCATCGCCGACAACATGCCTTCCGGCAACGCCACACGACCCGGCGATGTGCTGCGGATGCTCGACGGCACGACGGTGGAAGTCCTCAACACGGATGCCGAAGGACGCCTCGTCCTCGCCGACGGCCTCGTCGCGGCGAGCCGCGAGCACCCCGACGTGATCGTGGACGTCGCGACGCTGACCGGCGCGATCACGATCGCCCTCGGCACCCGCCATGCGGGGGTCATGGGCGACGACGCGGCCGTCGCCGCCTACCTCGCCGCCGCTGCCGCGGAGGCCGAACCCGCGTGGCAGCTGCCGCTGCCGGCCCATATGGTCGACGAGCTGGATTCGCCGATCGCCGACCTGCAGAACGCCAAGATCGGCGATCCCGCGGGCGGCTCGCTGTTCGCCGGCCTGTTCCTGCGCCACTTCGTCGGCCGCACCGGCGACGACGCCGACGCGCCGCGCATCCCCTGGGTGCACCTGGACATCGCCGGCGTCGGCATGAACAAGGGCGGCGGCTACGGCTTCACCGACAAGGGCCCCACCGCAGCGACGGTGCGCAGCCTGATCCGCTTCGTCACGACAGAGGAGTCCTGATGACCGACCACACTTTCGATCTCGTCGTCCTGGGTGGCGGCAGCGGCGGATACGCCGCGGCGCTGCGCGCCGCAGAGCTCGGCCAGTCGGTCGCGCTCATCGAGAAGGACAAGGTCGGGGGCACCTGCCTGCACCGCGGCTGCATCCCGACGAAGGCGCTCCTGCATGCGGCCGAAGTGGCCGACACGGCACGCGAGGCCTCGGCCATCGGCATCCGCGCCTCGTTCGACGGTGTCGACGCGGCCGGTGTCCGCGCATACCGCGAGGGCATCGTGGCGAAGAAGTTCAAGGGACTCGAAGGCCTCATCAAGGCGCGGAAGATCACCGTGGTCACCGGCGAGGGGCGCCTCGAGGCGGGTCCTGCCGTCCGCGTGGGCGACGATCTGTACCTCGGCACCGACGTCGTTCTGGCGACCGGGTCCTACAGCCGGAGCCTGCCCGGCCTCGAGATCGGCGGACGCGTGCTCACGAGCGAGCACGCGCTGGCGCTCGATGAGATCCCCGAGCGCGTGGTCATCCTCGGCGGCGGCGTGATCGGCGTCGAGTTCGCGAGCGTCTGGCGCTCGTTCGGCGTCGACGTCACGATCGTCGAGGCCCTCGATCACCTCGTGCCGAACGAGGACATCGCGCTCAGCAAGGCCCTTGAGCGCGCCTTCCGCAAGCGCGGAATCGCCTCGTCCCTCGGAGTCCGCTTCCAGGGCGTGACCCAGACATCCGAGAGCGTCACCGTGACGCTGGAAGACGGCAAGACGTTCGAGGCGGACTATCTCCTCGTCGCCGTCGGCCGCGGACCGGCGACCGCCGGTCTGGGCTTCGAAGAGGCCGGCCTCACCATCGACCGCGGCTTCGTCGTCACCGATGAGCGGCTGCGCACCGGCGTCCCCCATGTGTGGGCGGTCGGCGACATCGTTCCCGGTCTGCAGCTGGCCCACCGCGGCTTCCAGCAGGGCATCTTCGTCGCGGAGGAGATCGCGGGCCTCTCGCCGGTCGTCATCCCGGACGCTCAGATCCCCAAGGTCACCTACAGTCACCCCGAGGTGGCGTCCGTCGGCCTGACCGAGGCGCAGGCCGTCGAGGCCCACGGCACTGACGGCGTCGTCGCGTACGAGTACAACCTCGCCGGCAACGGCAAGAGCGAGATCCTCGGCACGGCCGGCATCGTGAAGGTCGTCCGCGTCAAGGAGGGGCCGGTGATCGGGGTCCACCTCGTGGGCGACCGGGTGGGCGAGCTCATCACCGAGGGTCAACTCGCGGTGGGATGGGAAGCGCATCCCGAGGACATCGCGCCCTTCATCCACGCGCACCCCACGCAGAGCGAAGCGCTGGGCGAGGCATTCCTCGCACTCGCCGGCAAGCCGCTGCACGCGCTCTGACATCACCCCCTTGCGGGATCACTAAGCTAGACCCGATATCCATTCCGAAGGAGACATCGTCATGAGCACTTCCGTCGTCCTCCCCGCTCTCGGAGAGAGCGTCACAGAGGGTACGGTCACCCGCTGGCTCAAGAAAGTCGGCGACACCGTCCAGGCGGATGAGGGCCTGCTCGAGATCTCCACGGACAAGGTCGACACCGAGATCCCGTCGCCTGTCAGCGGTGTGATCGAAGAGATCCTCGTCCAGGAGGACGAGACCGTCGAGGTCGGCGCGATCCTTGCGAAGATCGGCGACGGCTCGGGTTCTTCCGAGCCCGCGCCCGCCCCCGAGGCGGCGACCGCCGAAGCCGCACCGGCGGAAGCCGCGCCCGCCGACGCTCCGGCCCCCGAGGCTCCGGCCGCCGAGGCTCCGGCCCCCGCCGCCGAGCCTGCTCCCGCGGCTGAGGCCGCACCCGCCGCAGCGCCGAGCGCGCCCGCCGGCGGTGGAAAGGACGTCGTCCTCCCCGAGCTCGGCGAGAGCGTCACCGAGGGCACTGTGACCCGCTGGCTGAAGAAGGTCGGCGACGACGTCGCGGTCGACGAGCCGCTGCTCGAGATCTCCACCGACAAGGTCGACACCGAGATCCCCTCGCCGTTCGCCGGCACGCTGCAGGAGATCCTCGTCCAGGAGGACGAGACGGTTTCGGTCGGCGCTGCTCTGGCCCGCATCGGCGACTCCTCCGGGGCCTCGGCACCGGCGGAAGCCCCGGCTCCTGCCGCAGAAGCGCCCGCCGCGCCCGCTTCGGCTGCCGCGCCCGCTCCGGCTGCCGCGCCCGCTCCGGCTCAGGCTCCGGCCGCTGCTGCTCCGGCTCCGGCCGCCGCGCCCGCTCCGGCTCCCGCCCCTGCGGCTCCGGCTCAGGCCGCTGCGGCTGCCGACGACTCGGACCTCGTCTCGTACGTGACTCCGCTGGTCCGCCGGCTCGCACAGCAGCAGGGTGTCGACCTCGCGTCGGTCAAGGGCACCGGCGTGGGCGGACGCATCCGCAAGGAGGACGTCCTGAAGGCTGCCGAGGCCGCGTCGGCTCCGGCCGCTGCCGCTCCGGCCGCCGCCGCGCCGGCACCGCTCGAGGTCTCGCCGCTGCGCGGCACGACCCAGCCGATGTCGCGTCTGCGCAAGGTGCTCGCCGAGCGCGCGGTCGCGTCGATGCAGTCGACGGCTCAGCTGACGTCGGTCGTCGAGGTCGACGTCACCAAGCTCGCGTCGTTCCGCGACTCGGTCAAGGGCGACTTCCAGGCCAAGACCGGCTCCAAGCTCTCGTTCCTGCCGTTCTTCGCCCTCGCCGCCGCGGAGGCGCTGCAGGCGTACCCCGTGATCAACGCGACGGTCGACGGGACCGACATCGTGTACCCGCCAACCGAGAACCTCTCGATCGCTGTGGACACCGAGCGTGGTCTGCTGACCCCCGTCCTGCGGGACGCGGCGGGCAAGAACCTCGCGCAGATCGCGCACGAGATCGCTGATCTCGCCGCACGCACCCGCGACAACAAGCTGAAGCCCGACGAGCTCGCCGGAGGCACGTTCACGCTGACCAACACCGGTTCGCGCGGCGCGCTCTTCGACACCCCTGTCGTGTTCCTGCCGCAGTCGGCCATCCTCGGCACCGGCGTCGTCGTCAAGCGTCCCGGCATCGTCACGGTCGACGGCAAGGACGCGATCTCGGTGCGCTCCTACGTGTACCTCGCCCTGTCGTACGACCACCGTGTCATCGACGGCGCGGATGCCGCCCGCTTCCTCGGCGCGGTCAAGAGCCGCCTCGAGGCGGCAGCGTTCGAGTCGCAGCTCGGCTACTGATCCATCGGCCTATGGCTGCTGCGCGACGTCCTGGACGTCGCGCAGCAGCCATTCGTCGTTGAGACGGACGATGACCACCAGCTGCGGCTGTTCCGCGGCCGCGACAGGGTCGACCCTCAGCACCGTGACACCGCCGAAGTCATCGAGCAGCACGACCGCCCGCTGATCCGGTGGGAGATCGATCGCGCCGGACGGCATCGGCGTCGACGGATCGGCCATCACCCGCCCAAGGCAGCCGGCATCTCCGCCGCATGCACGGCGTTCGTCGAGCAGCTCGGTCGTCACCTGCACGAGGTCGGTCGGCGCGCCCGCATCCGGTTGCGGTCCGACCGAGACGGTGGAGGGAGCCGGGGTCGGCGCAGCGCTGCCTGCGGGGGTGGCGGAGGCACCGGCGTCCGCGGTCGCTGGAGCCTCCTCGCCCGTGGGCCAGAGAAGCCCCACCGCGAGGACGATCACCGCGGCCGCGCCGCCGATCAGCCACGGCATCCGCCGGCTCCCCTCGGTCGCCCTTCCGCGCCGCCACAGCGACGTCGTCACCTGCGACAGCATGTCGGCGAGGTCACCGTCCAGATGCCGCGTGAGGGCACCCCACAGCGATCGGTGCTCGGTCGGCGCGAGCGCCGTCGCATCGCGGGCTGTCACGGCGAGGTCGCGTGCCGTTCGCGAGCCGGCGGTGGCCGTCTGCAAAGGAAGCGGCGCGGCGAGGCCGAAGAGCTCGGACTCCAGACGCTCGGCCTCCACCCGCGAGAGCCTGGGCGCCGCGACAAGGGAGCTCAACTCCGCCCACACTCCGGTCGCGCGCGATGACCCGCCGAGCCGGTCCAGCACCTCCAGCGCGCCTTCGGTCGCCGGGCGATCGACGGCGTCGGTCGCCAGGACCGGCCGCCCCGCCTCGGTGAGCCACCATTCGCCGGTGACGTCGCTCCCGCTCAGCTCGACGCAGCCGCGAAGAACGCTGACCGCCACCGTGACCGCCTCGCCGTCGACCAGCGCCGCACCCGCGGCGTCACGCCGCGCGAGGAAGTCGGCCAGGCGCTCGGTGCACAGCGGGATCGCCACATCATGACCATCGTCTCGCCGGACCACGTCCAGCGGCACGAGCAGATGGCCGTCCGGCTCGCCCTGCCACCCCCACCAGTCCTCCGGCAGATCGGCCGCGGCGACGTGGATGCGGCGCTCGCCCGAGGCCAGCGAGACGAGCATGCCGGGCCACGGTCCGTCCGCCGTGGCCGAGACCGGACGCAGCGCCCGATACGGGTCGGTCAGGAGGTCTTCGTCCGCAGTCACACCGACCAGGCTCGCCGGATGCGCACCCGCCCGCCCCCGCGCTCCCGTTCGCTGTGGAGGAACCCGCACCCGACGGCTATGGGGAGGAAGAGCGAGGCCCCCGCGAAAGGTACGCTGGAGGCATGGCCGCCCGCACCACCGCACCCGAGAAGCGCCCCGGCTTCTTCTCGCAGATCCGTAGCCTCTACACGTTCACGCAGCAGGCGTTCCCGTGGCTTCCGTACGCGCTGATCGGCGTGGTCCTCCTCGGCATCGCCGCAGGCGTCGGCGCGGGCTTCCTGCTGCCGCCCGTCGCGATCTGGAGCGTCATCCTGTGGGGCGTCACCGGCCTGATGCTCGGCATCCTGCTGTCGCTGATGCTGATGACCCGACTGTCGACCCGTGCGATGTACAAGAAGATCGACGGGATGCCGGGAGCCGCCGGTCACGTGCTGTCGACGTCGCTCGGCCGCAAGTGGCAGGCCGCGGAGATGCCGGTCGGGGTCAACCCCAAGACTCAGGATGCCGTCTACCGCACCGTCGGACGCGGCGGCGTGGTCATCGTGGGCGAGGGTGCCCGCGGACGACTGACGCGCCTGGTCAATGACGAGCGCTCGAAGGTGCAGCGCGTCGCCTCGGGCGTGCCGGTGACGGTCATCTACGTCGGCCACGGCGAGGGCGACGTGCCCATCTCGAAGCTCGCCTCGACCATCAAGGCGCTGCCGAAGAAGATCGACCGCACCACGATGGCCGCCGTCATCAAGCGCATCGAGTCCGTGTCGCAGTCGCTCGCGTCGATGCCGATCCCGAAGGGCATCGACCCGACGAAGGCGCGCGCTCCGCGCCCTCGCTAAGACGCGCGCGGGTCAGGCCCGCAGCAGCATCGTGGCCGCCGCCTTGTCGTGCAGACCGCGCTGATCGGCATCCCAGATCACCGCGGGGATGACGACGATCAGCAGCAGCGTGCGCACGACGGGTCGCCAGAGCCCCACCCAGGCGCCGTCCGCACGCACCAGCCGGAGTCCGAAGATGCGGTGACCCGGGCTGCCCTGGATCGTCGGGATGAAGACGATCTGGATCGCCGCGAAGATCGCCAGGATGGCCAGCGGATCCCAGCCGAAGAACCCGGAGATCAGGTAGGCGGCGCCGTAATCCAGGAACAGCGCGCCGATTCGCCGGCCGGGACGGCCGATCGATCCGCTGCCCTCGCGGGGAAGTCCGAGGCGCTCACCGGGGTAGCTCGGGGCATTCTGGGTCACCCCGCCAGCGTATCCAGGTGCTCGTAACATGCCGGAAACAATGGTGTCACTGCCGGGCAATCCCCCGCGGGTACCGTGCCACTAATAGCGCCCCCGCGCGCGGCAGTTCCCGATGCCCTATCTCTGGAGCCTTCATGTTCAAAGATTCATCCGAGGTGCTCAAGTACATCAAGGACGAGGACGTCAAGTTCCTCGACATCCGTTTCACGGATCTTCCCGGTGTGCAGCAGCACTTCAACATCCCGGCGTCGACCGTTGACGAGGAGTTCTTTACGGTCGGCCAGCTGTTCGACGGCTCCTCGATCCGCGGTTTCGCGAACATCCACGAGTCCGACATGCAGCTCATCCCGGATGTGTCGACGGCGTACCTCGACCAGTTCCGCGAGGCGAAGACGCTCATCATGATCTTCGACATCTACAACCCGCGCAACGGCGAGATCTACAGCAAGGACCCGCGTCAGGTCGCCAAGAAGGCCGAGAAGTACCTGGCCTCCACCGGCATCGCCGACACCGCGTTCTTCGCTCCCGAGGCCGAGTTCTACATCTTCGACGACGTCCGCTACGAGGTGAAGCAGAACTCCAGCTTCTACTCGGTGGACTCCGAAGAGGGCGCCTGGAACACCGGCCGCGAAGAAGAGGGCGGCAACCTCGGGAACAAGACCCCCTACAAGGGCGGCTACTTCCCCGTCTCCCCCGTCGACAAGCAGGCCGACCTCCGCGACGACATCAGCCTCAAGCTGATCGACGCCGGCCTCATCCTCGAGCGCGCGCACCACGAGGTGGGCACCGGCGGCCAGGCTGAGATCAACTACCGCTTCGACACCATGGTCCACGCGGCGGACGACATCCTGAAGTTCAAGTACATCGTCAAGAACACGGCCGAGCAGTGGGGCAAGTCCGCCACGTTCATGCCCAAGCCCCTCTTCGGCGACAACGGCTCGGGCATGCACACGCACCAGTCGCTGTGGAGCAACGGCCAGCCGCTGTTCTACGACGAGAAGGGCTACGGCGGCCTGTCCGACCTCGCCCGCTGGTACATCGGCGGCCTGCTCGCACACGCCCCGGCCGTCCTGGCGTTCACGAACCCGACGCTGAACAGCTACCACCGCCTGGTCAAGGGCTACGAGGCTCCGGTCAACCTGGTGTATTCGGCCGGCAACCGCTCCGCCGCCATCCGCATCCCGATCACGGGCTCCAACCCCAAGGCCAAGCGCATCGAGTTCCGCGCTCCCGACGCCTCGGGCAACCCGTACCTGGCGTTCGCGGCGCAGCTCATGGCCGGTCTCGACGGCATCAAGAACCGCATCGAGCCGCACGAGCCGGTCGACAAGGACCTCTACGAGCTCCCGCCCGAGGAGGCCAAGAACATCCCGCAGGTGCCGAACTCGCTGCAGGACTCGCTCGACGCACTCGCGGCCGACCACGAATTCCTCCTGGCCGGCGGCGTGTTCACGCCCGAGCTGATCGAGACCTGGATCGAGTACAAGATCGAGAACGAGATCAAGCCGCTCGCCGCTCGTCCGCACCCGTTCGAGTTCGAGCTGTACTACGGCGTCTGATCTGACGCACAGCTGACGAGGGCCCCGGGAGACCGGGGCCCTTCGTCGTCGCCACCCGCCCGGCGGGCCACGGTGGCTGGCGGTGCCCAGCGCGCGCGCATACGCTGAACGAGCCCACGACGGACGGAAGGCGACAGCAGATGCTCCCGCGCCAGGCTGCGAGGACCCGGCGGACGCGAACTCGCGCGCCGAAGTCCACGTCCCGACGTGTGCCGCGCCGTCGCAGGTCCACTCGAAGATCGAAGCAGCGCGGGACAGCGCACGTTTTCGCGGTGTCGGTCGCACTGACGGCCGTGGTGCTGCTGGCGGGCGCCGTCGTCGCAGGGGCAGTGGTCGCGCATGCGCTGACCGCGCCGATGAGCGACCGAATCGACTCGGCGCCACTCTTCGCTCCTCCGACCGACCGCGAGCCGGACGTCGCGGGCTACGGGCAGGAGCAGCTCGCGCACGCCTGCGCCATTCTCGCTGCGGGGCGCGACCTGGGCATGGATGAGCGGGACCAGACCATCGCGGTCATGACGGCCATGGGCGAGTCCTCACTGCGCAACATCGACTACGGCGACTGGGAGACGAGCGGGGTGACGAATCCCGACGGCTCCCGGACGACCTCGATCGGTCTGTTCCAGCAGCAGGATGGCTGGGGATCACGTGAAGCGCGGCTCGACCCCTACACTGCCGCGAGCTTCTTCTACCGCGCGATGATCGCTCGCGTGCCCGATCGCACGGCCCTCAAGCCGACCCTGGTGGCCCATCGCACCCAGGTGAACGCCGACCCGCTCCACTACGAGCGCTTCTGGGACCGTGCGGTGCGGGTGGTGGCGGCGCTGAACGCGGCGCCACTCCCCGGGGACCGCATCGACGGCATCACGGTGTGCCCGGCCCCCACGACGCACGAGTGAGAGTTCGGCGGCCGCAGCGGTCCTGCCGCCGCCGACGAGCCGAGGCATCCGCTCAGCCGTAGAAGAGCTTCTCGAAGAAGCGCCGAGCCCGGCGCGTGGTGCCCAGGTAGTCCTCTTCGACCTGCGTCGCCGAGCGCGGCGGGTACTCGAGCAGGCGTCCGATCCCATCGAGCTTCTTGCGGTCGACCGGCAGCACGTCGCTGGTCTGCCCGGACAGAAGCGTGTTCGCCGAGCGCAGCCGGCTCGCCAGACGCCAGGCCTCGTGCAGCCGGTCCGCGGCGGCCGCGGGGACGAGTCCGGCAGAGCGCGCCGCCGCCAGGGCGCCGAGGGTGGACGTCGTGCGCATGCCGGCAACGGCATGGGCGTGCTCGAGCTGCAGCAGCTGCACCAGCCACTCGACGTCGCTGAGCGAGCCGGGACCGAGCTTGAGGTGGCGCGCGGGGTCGACGCCCTGCGGCAGCCGCTCGGCCTCGACGCGCGCCTTGATGCGCTTGATCTCGCGCAGCGCCTGCGGATCGACGGCCGCGGGGTACCGCACCTGGTCGGCCAGGGCCGTGAACTCGCGGATGAGCTTGACGCTGCCGGCGACGCCCCGGGCGCGCAGGAGAGCCTGCGCCTCCCACGACAGCGACCATCGGCGGTAGTACTCGGCGTACGCCTCGAGCGAGCGGGCGATGGGGCCGTTGCGTCCCTCGGGACGCAGGTCGGCGTCGAGATCCAGCGGCACGCGATGGTCCTCGGAATGCGCCCGCAGCGCCGCGACCAGCTTCACGGCCAGTTCGTGGGCGCGCTGCGGGTCGACGCCGTTCGGGTTGTAGACGTACATGACGTCGGCGTCGGAGCCGAACCCAAGCTCGCGCCCGCCGAAGCGTCCCATCGCGATCACCGAGAAGTCGAGGGCGTCATCCTCGGCCGGCACGATCTCGGGCCGGACGGCGCGGAGCGTCGCCTGGATCGTCACGTCGGTGATCGTGGTGAGGGCCTCGGCCATCTGCTCGATGGTGATGGTGCCGATGATGGCCGACATCGCCGTCCGCAGCAGTTCGCGCCGGCGCAGCCCTCGCACCGAGCGCATCGCATCCTCCACGGAGCCGTGGC
Source organism: Microbacterium sp. Root166 (assembly GCF_001427145.1). GTDB lineage: Bacteria > Actinomycetota > Actinomycetes > Actinomycetales > Microbacteriaceae > Microbacterium. The sequence continues at coordinate 346,159 of NZ_LMGL01000002.1, read as the reverse complement.
GCGCCTGGATGGCCCGCGCCTCCTGCTGGAGGGCGTGCCCCGAGCGCGGCTTGAGCAGCTCCGGGTCGTCGAGCCATGCGGCCGACTCCGGGATCCACTCCATGAGCTCGCCGACATAGCGGGACCCCGACAGCACCCTCGTCAGGCTCTCCGCTGCTGCGGAAGAGTCCCGCAGCATGCGGAGGAACCAGGGGGTGTCGCCCAGACGCTCGCTGAGCCGGCGGAACGCCAGGAGTCCGTAGTCGGGGTCGACCCCGTCCGCGAACCACCGGATCATGACGGGCATGAGATGGCGCTGGATGGTCGCCTTGCGGCTGAGGCCGCTCGTGAGCGCAGCGATGTGACGCAGCGCCCCCGCGGGGTCGGCGAAGCCGATCGCCGCGAGGCGATCATGGGCCTGTTCGGTGGAGAGCACCCGCTCGTCCGCCGGCAGCGCCGCGACTGCCGACAGGAGAGGCCGATAGAAGAGCCGGACATGGATGTCGCGCACCTCGCGCTTGATGGACTCCCACAGCTGCCAGACCGCGTCGCCCGTGTCGGCGAGCCCCGATGCCCGCGCGAGCACCCGCAGGTCCTCGGGGCGTGCGGGCATCAAGTGGGTGCGGCGCAGATTGCGCAGCTGGACCCGGTGCTCGAGCAGCCGGAGCACGCGGTAGTCGCGTGAGAAGGCGGACGCGTCCGCCCGGCCGATGTAGCCCTCGGCGACCAGCGCGTCCAGCGCCTCGAGCGTGCCCCGCTGCCGGATGCGGTCATCCGAGAGGCCGTGCACGAGCTGCAGCAACTGCACCGTGAACTCGATGTCGCGGATGCCGCCGGGCCCGAGCTTGATCTGCAGCGGTACCTCGGCTGCGGGGATGTGCTCGGTGACGCGCTCGCGCATGCGCTGGACGTTGTCGACGAAGTTCGCGCGCGCGGCGCTCGTCCACACCTTCGGCTGCACTGCCGCGACGTAGGCCTCTCCGAGCGGCGCATCGCCGGCGATCGGCCGCGCCTTGAGCAGCGCCTGGAATTCCCAGCTCTTCGCCCAGCGGTCGTAGTACGCGAGATGCGAGTCCAGCGTGCGCACGAGCGCCCCCTGCTTGCCCTCGGGCCGCAGGTTGGCGTCGACCTCCCACAGCGGAGGCTCCGTCTCGATGCTCGAGATGCCGCGCATCGTCTGAAGGGCGAGGCGGGTCGCGATGTCGACCAGACGACTCTCCCCCGGCGACTCACCGCCCTCCGAGGCGAGGCCGGCCACGAAGATCACATCGACGTCGCTCACGTAATTGAGCTCGCGTGCACCGGTCTTGCCCATGCCGATGATGGCCAGGCCCGTCTGCGCCACCTGATCGCGGGGGAAGAGACCGGCGCCCGCGGCGCCGCCCGAGACCCGGGTGCGGGCGACCGCGAGCGAGGCCTCCAACGCCGCGCCCGCGGCATCCGCGAGCCGTGCTGCGACGGCGGCCACGACATCGACGGGCGAGTCGCTCAGCAGGTCGTACGCCGCGATCCGGGCGAGCATGCGGCGGTATCGCACGCGCAGCGCCACCCACGCGGCCTCGCTCCCGTCCGAGGCGAAGCCGTCGACCGTGCCGACGGAGTCGAGGAGCTCCTCCATCATCTCCCCCGTCGAGGGCAGCGATTCGCCGGCTCCCACCAGATGGGCGAGCTCGGAAGGATGCCGCAGGAAGAAGTCCGCGAATCCGGTCGATGCACCGAGCAATGCCCACAGCGCCTGCCGGCCCCGGGCGTCCTCGTGCAGCGCACGCAGGGCCACGGCATCCCGGCGCGCAATCCTCGCCATGGCGCCCAGAGCCTCGTCCGGGTCGGCGGCGCGGGAAGCGCCGGCCATCACGAGCTCGCGCGGGAGACCTGCCTCGCTCTCGAGCTCGGCGAGCAGGTCGTCGGCTTCACGGAGCCGCCCGAAGCCGAGGCGCGCGAGATGGGTGAGAGAGCTGGATCTTTCGCTCGCGGACATGCGTCAGCAGGCGTCAGAGCATCTCGAGGTTGCTCTTGAGCTCGAACTGGGTCACCTGCGAGCGGTACTCCTGCCATTCGCGACGCTTGTTCAGCAGCACGTAGTTGAAGACCTGCTCACCGAGGGTCTCGGCGACGAGCTCGGACTCCTCCATGTACTCCAGCGCGTGGTCGAGGCTGGCCGGCAACGGGGCGTACCCGAGGGCGCGGCGCTCGGCATCCGTCAGCGACCAGACGTTGTCCTCCGCCTCGGGAGGCAGCTCGTAGCCCTCTTCGATGCCCTTGAGCCCGGCCGCCAGCATGAGCGCGTAAGCCAGGTAGGGGTTGGCCGCCGAATCGAGCGCGCGGTACTCCACCCGCGACGACTGGCCCTTGCTGGGCTTGTAGAGCGGCACGCGCACGAGCGCGGAGCGGTTGTTGTGACCCCAGCAGATGAAGCTCGGAGCCTCGTCGCCGCCCCACAGCCGCTTGTAGGAGTTGACGAACTGGTTCGTCACGGCCGCGATCTCGTTGGCGTGGCGCAGCAAGCCGGCGATGAACTGGCGGCCCACCTGCGAGAGCTGGTACTGCGCGCCCTCCTCGTAGAAGGCGTTGACGTCGCCCTCGAACAGGGACATGTGGGTGTGCATGCCGCTGCCCGGCTTGCCGCTCAGAGGCTTCGGCATGAACGTCGCGTACACGCCCTGCTCGATCGCGACCTCTTTGATCACGGTGCGGAACGTCATGATGTTGTCGGCCGTCGCCAGCGCGTCGGCGTATCGCAGGTCGATCTCGTTCTGCCCGGGGCCGCCCTCGTGGTGGCTGAACTCGACCGAGATGCCGAGGTCCTCCAGCATGCGCACCGAGCGTCGGCGGAAGTCGTGCGCGGTGCCGCCGGGGACGTTGTCGAAGTAGCCGGCGGAGTCCACGGGCTCGGGGCCGTCGGCGCCGAAGGAGGACGATTTCAGCAGGTAGAACTCGATCTCGGGGTGGGTGTAGAACGTGAACCCCGCGTCGGCCGCCTTGGCGAGCGTGCGCTTGAGCACGTGACGAGGATCCGCCACGGCCGGCTGCCCGTCCGGCGTCGTGATGTCGCAGAACATGCGCGCGGTCGGGTCGATCTCACCCCGCCAGGGCAGGATCTGGAACGTCGTGGGATCGGGATGGGCGAGAAGATCCGACTCGTACGAGCGGGTCAGGCCCTCGATCGCGGAGCCGTCGAAACCCAGGCCCTCGCTGAATGCACCCTCGACCTCGGCCGGGGCGATCGCCACCGACTTCAGGGTTCCGATCACATCCGTGAACCAGAGGCGGACGAACTTGACGCCCCGCTCCTCGATCGTCCTCAGAACGAAGTCACGCTGCTTGTCCATCGCATCCTCTCCGGGTGCCCGATGCGGCCGATGCCAGACTACTGGTCGCCGCGCGGCTCTCCCGACGCAGCGCCGCTCCAGCCGTCCTCTCTCGCCTCTTCTTCGGCCCAGGCGCGGGATCGGCGCCGGATGACTTCGGGCGCGTCCGCGGCCTCCTCGGGGGTGTCGAACGGGCCGGCGCGATCGACGGAGGGCGACTCATAGCCCTTCTCGACCTCGCCGGTCTTGAGGTTGTACCAGTACTTCTCGCTGTCGCTCGTCATGGTTCGCTCCTCGGATCGCGTCGCCCCTCGGCGGCTTGGGCACGATCCTAGCGATCGGGCCCGATGCCCCGCTCGCCCGCTGGCTAGGCTGAGCGCATGGCATCACACGCGACTCGCGCCGTCGGCGTGGACATCGGCGGCACCGGCATCAAGGCGGGAGTCGTGGACCTCGAGAAGGGCGTCCTCGAGAGCCGCCGCGTGAAGGTGGCGACTCCCCCGGGCGCCGAGCCGAAGGACGTCCTCGCCGCGGTCACCGAGGTGCTGTCCACCCTCGAGGTGACCGATTCGATCCCGCTCGGCGTGGCGTTCCCCGCGATCGTGAAGCACGGCCGGACGCTCTCGGCGGCGAACGTGTCGGAGAAGTGGATCGGGTTCGAGGCCGAGAAGTTCTTCGAAGAGGGCCTCGAGCGCGAGATCCATTTCGCCAACGACGCGGATGTCGCCGGGATCGCCGAGCATCGGTACGGCGCGGCCCGCGATCAGCACGGCCTCACGATCCTCACGACGCTGGGCACCGGCATCGGCTCCGCGATGCTCTACAACGGCGTGCTCATGCCGAATTCCGAGCTGGGTCACCTTCAGCGCGCAGGGCACGGGAAGGATGCCGAGGCCTACGCAGCCTATTCGGCGATGGAGCGCGAGGAGCTCAGCTGGGAGCAGTGGGCCGAGCGGCTGCAGTGGTACTACAGCTACGTCGAGTCCCTCTTCAGCCCGGATCTGTTCATCGTGGGCGGCGGGGTCTCGAAGCACGCCGACAAGTTCCTGCACCTGCTCGAGCTGAAGACGCCGATCGTCCCCGCCGTGCATCGCAACAACGCGGGCATCATCGGGGCAGCGGCCCTGGCTCTCGGCTGAGCGCAGCCGGAAGGCACTCGAGAGGGCGAATGGGCCGGCCTGTACGCCGGGTTCTGTCCGGGGGCCGAAGCCCCGTGGACGGTCATCTCTCTCGGCGACACGTTGCCGTGCCGCTCAAGCGGCCTACCCGGGGACTCGGCGAGCCGCGTCAACATCCCCTGTCTGGCCTTGCTCCGGGCGAGGTTTACCTTGCGGGTCGCGTCACCGCGACCCCGGTGGTCTCTTACACCACCCTTTCACCCTTACCGGGACCGAAGCCCCGGCGGTCTGCTCTCTGTGGCACTGTCTCGCGGATCACTCCGGGTGGGTGTTACCCACCGCCCTGCCCTGCGGAGCCCGGACGTTCCTCGGCGCGACACGGAGTACCGTGCGCGACGCGACCGTCCAGCCGACCCATTCGCACGCCGAAGTCTACCGGTGCGGCCTGAATGGCCACCGGTTTCCGGCTCGCGCGGTGTTCATCGCCCGAAGAACGAACGATTGGGCTAGCATGATTGTGCTTGTACTTGGGGTACGAGCGGCTCGCGCTGGGGTGCGGGCATCTGGGGAAGACGTTCGAGGCGTCCGCATTGTCGGGCGTATTCGAGCGATGGCCACTGGGGGGCTGAAGTGTTGCGAAAAATCATGTCAATCGTCGCGATCGCGGGGATCATTGCGATCTCCGCTCCTGCGGCGGCGAACGCCATCGAAGGCGACGAGGAATACACGCCGACGATTCCGGAAAGCGCGACGCTTGCCGGATCGGTTGCCTATGGGGAATGTCAGCGAGACGTCCCGTGGATCAACTACAACGTCACGCTGACGGATCCGGATGAGCAGGCGACCAGCGATACGGCGACTCTCATCCTCACGGACGGCGCGAACACCGCGGAGATCCCGCTCGGCACGCTCGTCGGCAACTCGTTGTCCGGTCGGATCCTCTGGCCTGGCGCATCGGTCGACGGGTCCGGAAACCCGACGGGCTGGCCCGGATGGGCGTTCGTGAACGGCGAGTGGGTCGAGACGAGCGGCAACTTCGCGTGGACGCGGGGTGCGATCTCGGCGAAGATCCGGGTCAACCCGGATCTGGTCGTCGCGCTGAGCTACCCGCCGGCCACGCCGCAGTGCGCTGCCGCACCGCCTCAGGGCTCGGGCGGGGGCGGCGCTGCGAGCGAAGCTCCCGGCTTGGCCGTCACGGGAGAAGACGTGCCGATCATCGCGGTAGCGGTCGGCGCGGCGCTGCTCGTCGCCGGCGGCGCGGCAGTCATGCTGCGGCGGCGCACCACCCGGTCCTGAAAGGTGCGGGTCGAACGGGCGGCAGCCGGGCCTCGGCGCGCCGCGAGAGTGGGCTTCGCCCTCCTCGCGGTCGCCGTGGCCGCCTTGGCGTGGCTCGGCGTGCGCGGCTGGATGGCGTACGGCGAGCTGAATGCAGCGAAGGCTCTCACCTCGGAGCTGAAGGCGTCCGCCGCGGCGATGGATGCCGATGCCGCCGGCTCTGCAGCTGATGAGATGGCGCTGCATGCGGCGCGCGCTGCGGAGCTCACCTCGGACCCCGTGTGGCGGGCCGCCGAGTACGTCCCGTGGCTCGGTCCGAACTTCGCGGCCGTGCGCGTCGTCGCACAGGAATTGGACTCCGTCCTCTCCGAGGCGGTCGTTCCGCTGCTGAGCGCAGCGCGGAGCATCTCCGCGACCGCGGCAGCCGGCGGGCGTATCGACCTCGCTCCGATCGTTGCGCAACAGGAGCCGATCACTCAGGCGAGCGCGGCTCTCGAGCAGGCGGCCGAGCACCTCGAAGACGTCGAGGCGGCGCGTCTGCTGCCTCCGGTGCGCGATGGCTTCAGCGAGGTGAACGAGACGGTCGCGCAGTTCGTCCCGATCGTCTCCGCCGTCGAGGACGCCGCTCGGATCCTTCCGCCGATCCTCGGCTCGGACGGCCGCCGCACGATTCTGATCATGCTGCAGAACAACGCGGAGCTGCGGACCGGCGGCGGGATCACGGGGTCCTTCGTCGAACTCGCAGCTGAGGACGGCGCGCTGACGCTGGTGTCCCAGGCGGACTCCTCTGAATTCAAGTCTTCGCCGACGGAGCTCCTGCCGGTTCCGGCGTCGACCACACGGCTCTACGGCGATCGCGTCGGGAGATTCGTGCAGAACGCCTCGATGTCCGCGGAGTTCCCGCTCACCGCTCAGCTCGTCTCGACCTGGTGGGAGCGGCATTCCGGAGTGAGGCCCGACGTCCTGCTCTCGGTCGACCCGATGGTGCTGGAGGCGATACTCGATGTCACCGGGCCGGTGTCGACAGGCCAGGGCGAGCTCTCCGCGGGCGAACTCCAGCAGAAGCTGCTCGTGGACCCATACCTCGCACTCGATCAAGCCGATCAGAACGTGCACTTCCGCGAGGTGGCGACGTCCGTGTTCGCACGGCTCACGCAGGGCGAGGTGGACGTGACGACCCTGGCTGCGGCGCTCGCCCAGCCGGCCGAAGAAGGCCGGATCGCGCTCTGGAGTGCCGTGTCGCAGGAGCAGGAGATCATCGCGTCGACTCTCCTCGCCGGCCCCTCGGCCAGACAGCGGCTGGCCGGCCCGGACGCGTTCGCGATCTACCTCAACGATGCGACCGGCGGCAAGATGGACAGCTTCCTCGACGTCACGATCACATCCGGAAGCGAAGAGTGTCGCCCGGATGGCCATCGCGATGTCGTCGTCGCCGTGACCCTCGCCAGCGACGCACCCGCGGACGCCGCCGGATTCCCCGCCAGTATGACCGGCGGCGGCCACTTCGGCACGGCCGTCGGCGATATCGCGACGAATGTCTCGGTGTCGGCGCCCCTCGGCTCGTTCTTCGGCGGAGTCGCGATCGGCGGTGAGCTGGTTCCCGCCGTCGAAGTCGAGGACGCCGGATTCCCGGTGACCGCTGTGCGGGTCGATCTGTCACCGGGTGAGACGGTCACGGTCGAGTTCCGGTTCGTGGCGGCAGATCCGGGAGAGGTCAGCCCGGTGATCCTCCACACGCCTCTGCTGAGCAAGCCTGACGTCACCTCGGCAGCGGTGACCTGCCGCTGAGTCAGTCCTTGCCGGCGCTGTCGGAGACGCGGACGTCCAGAAGGAAGTCCACGGAGAAATCGCCGAAGAGCAGCCTGCCGGCGGCGGTCGCGGCATCCGTCACGCACTGCGCCGCAGTCTCGGCCAGCGCTTCGGGTGCGTGGACGATCACCTCGTCGTGGAGGAAGAACGCGAGATGCGGATGCCGCGCGAAGACCGGGCCGGACCTCTCGCTGCCCTCGGCCGGAGGCACTGGCGGCAGCGCGAAGAGGCGTGCCCGGAGGTCGGCCATCCACGCCAGCGCCCATTCGGCCGCGGTGCCCTGCACGATGAAGTTGCGGGTGAACCGGCCGCGATCGCGAGCCCATCGGCGGGCGCGGGACTCGTCGGCCCCGGATGCCTCGGCCTCTGTCGCGCGCGACTGCGCCGCGTCCCACGTCTCCGACGGCGGCGGCGCGCTGCGGCCCAGCCAGGTCGAGACGATCCCGCCGTCCTCGCCCGTCTGCGCGGCGTCGTCGACCAGCCCCATGGCGCGCGGATAGATCCGGCGCAGTCGCGGCACGAGACGCCCCGACTCGCCAGTGGTGGCGCCGTACATCGCGCCGAGCAGGGCGATCTTGGCATCCTGACGCGACGCGACCGCGCCGCTCTCGACGATGCCGGCGTACAGGTCGCGACCGCGCGCGGCCGCGGCCAGTGCGGTGTCGCTCGCCATCGCCGCGAGCACCCGTGGTTCGAGCTGAGCGACGTCGGCGACGATCAGCTTCCACCCCGGGTCGGCGTGCACGGCGGGTCGCAGCTGCCTCGGCAGCTGCAGGGCTCCCCCGCCGGACGACGCCCAGCGCCCGGTGACCACGCCGCCCGGCACGAACACCGGCCGGAAGCGTCCGTCGGCGACCCACTCGTCCAGCCACGCCCAGCCGTTGGCCGAGAGCAGCCGGGACAGCTTCTTGTACTCGAGCAGCGGCTCGATCACCGGATGCCGCTGCTCGGCCAGCTCCCAGCGGCTCGTGGACTCGACCAGGACGCCGGCGCGGTGAAGAGCCCGCAACAGCTTGGGCTGCGAATCGAGGCTCACCGTCGGGTCGCCGAGCGCCTCGCGAACCCGGGCCGCCGCTGCGGCCAGCAGCGCCGGCTGTCCCCCGCCGAGTGGACGCTCACCCAGGGTCTCGGTGAGAATCCGGTCGTGCGCGCGCGCGTCCCAGGGCAGGCCGGCCGCGCGCAACTCCTCGGCGATCAGTGCGCCCGCGGACTCCGCAGCGACCAGCAGCCGTAGCCGGCCGGGGACGCGCGAACTCGCGACGGCGTCGCGCTGACGTATCCACTCGCCGAGCGCGGCGTCGAGCGAGGCGGGAGGCCCACTGGCCGCGCCGGTGGCGTCGAGATCGAAGAGGGTCGGAGCCTGGACCGTTTCCGCGACGAACGGTGGGGCATCCCACTCCACCGCGGCACGGAGCGCCTCACCGTTCGTCACCAGTTCTGAACGGCTCAGGATCGCGTGGACGAGGCGAAGGTCGTGGCACCGCGCGAGCCGAACGCCGGCGGCCAGGAGCTGCGGGTACCACTGCGGCGCGTCGTTCCACACCCAGCGAGGCGAGCCCGAGGCCTCCTGCACAGCGGCCCACCGCGGGAACGCCGATGCCTCCAGCCGCACCCGCTCCGATTCCACCCCGTCGCCATCCAGCAGCGCGGCGAAGACGGCGGCCTCATCGCGGCCGAGCACGATCCATGCAGGCGCCCTAGCGGCGTCCTCGGGTGAGACCACGACCGCGCCCCTTCCTGCGGCCGAACCCTTCGTGTCCCGCCGCCTGCGCGACGAGGGGCGGGCTCACAACCCGGATTCGTCGGTGCGCACGAGGATGCACCCGCACTCGGGGCAATTGACCACGAGGTCGTCCGGCGCCTGACGGAGGATGTTCAGATCGGATCCGGACAGGACCATCTGACAGCCCTCGCATGTGCGCGCACGCAGCAGCGCCGCCCCGTTGCCGCGGGCGGCGAGCTTTTCGTACAGCGCGAGAAGGTCCGCCGGCACGGTGGCCGCGATCGCGGCGCGGTCCCGGGACGCGGCGTCGAACGCCGCGGTGGCCTCGGCGACCACGCGCTTTCCCTCGGCGCTCAGCTCGGCACCCTGCGCGTTGGTCTCGGCGATGAGCGCCTCCTGCTCCGCGACCGACGCATCGGCCAGCTCGAGCTTCTCCATCAGCTCGAGCTCGGCATCCTCCAGATCGCTCTTGCGGCGCGCCAGCGACGCCAGTTCGCTCTCGAGACCCTGGGCCTCCTTCGAATTGCTCGACGCCGCGAGACGCTGAGCATCGCGCGCACTGCGCGCGTCGACGACCGCGACATCGGATTCGATGCGGGAGAGCTCGGTGCGCAGGTCATCACGTGCGCCGAGGCGCGTCGTCAGCTCCTGCGACAGGGTCTGGCGATGCGCCAGCAGTTCCTGCACCCGGGCACTCTGAGGCGGGTTCTTGCGGGCGAGGTCGGAGTGGCGGATGCGGGCATCGAGCTCGGCGACCTCGACGAGGCGGCGCTGGTCGGCGGGGCTGGCGTTCACGCCTCCAACCTACCCGGCCGTCGACGCCCGATCGGGTGCGGATTAGCATTCAACGGTCCCCTTTCCGACGAAAGCAGCGATAGATGAGCGTCCTCCGCACCAAATCCGTCGAGCAGTCGATCGCCGACACCGATGAGCCGGAGTTCCGGCTCAAGAAGTCGCTGAGCGCCGTCGACCTCACGGTCTTCGGGATCGGCGTCGTCATCGGCGCCGGCATCTTCACGCTCACCGGCCGCGCCGCCCACGATGTGGCCGGCCCCGCCATCGTGATCAGCTTCGCCGTGGCGGCCATCGCCTGCGCGCTCGCGGCACTTTGCTACGCCGAGTTCGCCTCGACCGTCCCCGTCGCAGGATCCGCCTACACGTTCTCGTACTCGTCGCTCGGCGAGCTTTTCGCCTGGATCATCGGCTGGGACCTCATCCTCGAGATGTTCCTCGGCGCCAGCGTGGTGGCGCAGGGGTGGAGCGCGTATCTCGGCACGCTGATGGCGCAGCTAGGGATGCCGATCCCCGAGGCCATCGGTTACGGGGGCACCGTCGATCTCATGGCGATCCTGCTGGTCGTGGTGCTCGGCGGGCTGATGACCTTCGGCATCAAGGAGTCCCTGCGGGTCAACATGGTGCTCGTGGGCGTGAAGCTGTTCATCGTCCTGTTCGTCATCATCGCCGGGATCATGTTCATCAACCCGGCGAACTGGTCGCCGTTCATCCCCGAGGCTGCGCCGCGCGAGACCGCGAACGGCCTCACCCAGCCGCTGCTGCAGTTCCTCTCCGGCATCGAGCCCACAGCCTTCGGGGTCGGCGGCATCTTCGCCGGCGCGGCGCTGGTGTTCTTCGCCTACATCGGCTTCGACGTGGTCGCGACCACCGCCGAAGAGACCAAAAACCCGCAGCGCGACCTGCCCATCGGCATCATCGCCTCGCTCATCATCTGCACGCTGCTCTACTGCGCGGTGGCGCTGGTCGTGACGGGGATGGTGCCCTACGAGGACCTCGACCCGGCGGCGGCCCTCGCCAACGCGTTCGTCTTCCACGGCGCGGACTGGATGGCGACGCTGATCTCCGCGGGCGCCGTGGCGGGCCTGACCACGGTCGTCCTGACGCTGCTGATCGGCGCGACCCGCATCATCTTCGCGATGTCGCGCGACGCGCTCCTGCCGGTGGGTCTCGCCAAGGTGCACCCGAGGTTCCGCACGCCGTGGGTCATCTCGATCGTCGTCACGGCGATCGTCGCGGTCGTCGCCGGCTTCACGCCGATCGGCCTCCTCGAGGAGATGGTCAACATCGGCACGCTGTCGGCGTTCGTGCTCGTCGCGGTCGGAGTGATCGTGCTGCGTCGCAAGCGGCCCGATCTCCCGCGCGCCTTCCGGGTGCCGTTCAGCCCGTGGCTGCCCGCACTGTCGGCGGCGATCTGCATCTACCTGATGCTCAACCTGACGGTCGAGACGTGGCTGCGGTTCCTGGTGTGGCTGGCGATCGGCTTCATCATCTACTTCGCCTACTCGCGGCAGCGGTCGCGCATCGGACAGCCCGGATACATGGACATCACGCGGCCGGAGGTCGTCTCCCACCGTCGTGACGACAGCGACGACGACCCGCGGGCATAGCGGCGACTCGCAGAAGACGCAGAGGGCATGGTGCCGGAATCCGGTGCCACGCCCTCTGCTGTCCGTGGGCCCTGCCGGGATCGAACCGACGACATCCACGGTGTAAACGTGGCGCTCTACCAGCTGAGCTAAAGGCCCTCGCCGAGCAGTCTAGAAGGTCGCGGCCGATGTCGGCCGTGCGGGCGCTTCACACGGCACCGAGTGCTCGTCCGAATCGGTAGGCTTATGGACGGTGCGTTGTGCACGGTGAACAAACCCTCCACGCTCCGGTAGCCATTCTCTGGCACGATCTGCCAGACGACGAAAGGTCTTCTGTGACTGTCAACGATCAGGATCCGTATTCGCAGGACTCCCTCGACAGCGATCCCGACGAGACCTCCGAGTGGCAGGAGTCCCTGCAGCAGCTCGTCCAGGCCAAGGGCCACGGCCGCGGTCGCGAGATCATGCTGAGCCTGCTGAAGACCTCGCACGACCTGCACCTGGGCGTGCCGATGGTTCCGACGACGGACTACATCAACACGATCGCGCCCGAGAACGAGGCCGAGTTCCCCGGTGACGAGGAGATCGAGCGGCGCTACCGCGCCTGGGTCCGGTGGAACGCCGCGATCACGGTGCACCGCGCACAGCGCCCCGGCATCGGGGTGGGCGGCCACATCTCGACCTACGCGTCGTCTGCAGCCCTCTACGAGGTCGGCTTCAACCACTTCTTCCGCGGCCAGGACCACCCGTCCGGCGGAGACCAGATCTTCGTCCAGGGCCACGCCTCCCCCGGCACGTACGCCCGCGCGTTCCTCGAGGGCCGTCTGACCGAGGCGCAGCTCGACGGCTTCCGCCAGGAGAAGTCGGCCTCGCCCAACGGCATCCCCTCGTACCCGCACCCGCGTCTGATGCCGGACTTCTGGCAGTTCCCGACCGTGTCGATGGGCCTCGGCCCGATCAACGCGATCTACCAGGCGATGAGCAACAAGTACCTCGCCAACCGCGGCATCAAGGACGTCGCCGACTCGCACGTGTGGGCCTTCCTGGGCGACGGCGAGATGGACGAGGTCGAGAGCCGCGGTCAGCTTCAGGTCGCCGCGAACGAGGGCCTGGACAACCTCACCTTCGTCGTGAACGCGAACCTCCAGCGTCTCGACGGCCCGGTGCGCGGAAACGGCAAGATCATCCAGGAACTCGAGAGCTTCTTCCGCGGTGCCGGCTGGAACGTCATCAAGGTGGTGTGGGGCCGCGAGTGGGACGACCTCCTCGCCCGCGACACCGACGGTGCCCTGCGCAACCTCATGAACGTCACCCCGGACGGCGACTACCAGACCTTCAAGACCGAGAGCGGCGCCTACGTCCGCGAGAACTTCTTCGGTCGCGACGAGCGCGCTCTCGAGCTGGTCAAGGACTACTCCGACGACCAGATCTGGGGCCTCAAGCGCGGAGGCCACGACTACCGCAAGGTCTACGCGGCGTACAAGGCCGCGATGGAGCACAAGGGCCAGCCCACGGTCATCATCGCCAAGACCATCAAGGGCTACGGCCTCGGTCCGCACTTCGAGGGGCGCAACGCGACGCACCAGATGAAGAAGATGACGCTCGACGACCTGAAGCAGTTCCGTGACTCGATGCACATCCCGGTCACCGATGCGCAGCTCGAAGAGAACCCGTACCAGCCGCCGTACTACAACCCCGGACCCCAGGACGAGACGATCCAGTACCTGCTGGAGCGCCGCCGCGATCTGGGCGGCTTCGTTCCGGAGCGTCGCACGCACCACGTCGGACTGACGCTTCCGGACGACTCGGCGTACGCGCTCCCCAAGAAGGGCTCGGGCACTCAGGAGATCGCCACCACGATGGCGTTCGTCCGTCTGCTGAAGGATCTGCTGCGCGCCAAGGACTTCGGTCACCGCATCGTGCCGATCATCCCCGACGAGGCACGCACGTTCGGCATGGACGCGTACTTCCCCACGGCCAAGATCTACAACCCCAAGGGACAGCACTACACCTCGGTCGACCGCGAGCTGCTCCTGGCGTACAAGGAGAGCCCGCAGGGCCAGATCATCCACGTCGGCATCAACGAGGCCGGCGCCGTGGCCGCCTTCACTGCGGCGGGAACGTCGTACTCGACCCACGGCGAGCCGCTCATCCCGGTCTACGTCTTCTACTCGATGTTCGGGTTCCAGCGCACCGGCGACGCCCAGTGGGCGGCCGGTGACCAGATGGCGCGCGGCTTCATCATCGGCGCCACCGCCGGTCGCACCACCCTGACCGGCGAGGGCCTCCAGCACGCCGACGGCCACTCGCACCTGCTCGCGTCGACGAACCCGGCCACGGTGTCGTACGACCCGGCGTACGGGTACGAGATCGCCCACATCGTGCGCTCGGGCATCGAGCGCATGTACGGCGGCAACCACCCCGACCCCAACGTCATGTACTACATGACGGTCTACAACGAGCCGTACGTGCAGCCGGCCGAGCCGGAGAACGTGGACGTCGACGGCATCGTGCGCGGCATCCACCGCATCTCCTCCCCCGAGGGCGAAGGCGCGCGCGCCCAGATCCTCGCGTCGGGCGTCGGTGTGCAGTGGGCACTCGAGGCGCAGCAGCTGCTGCGGGACGACTGGGGCGTGCATGCGGACATCTGGTCGGTGACGTCCTGGAACGAGCTGCGACGCGACGGCCTGGCCGCCGACGAGCACAACTTCCTCCACCCGGGTGAGGCACCGCGCACCGCGTACGTGACCGAGAAGCTGAGGGATGCTCCAGGACCGGTGGTGGCCGTGAGCGACTTCATGCACGCCGTGCAGGACCAGATCCGGCCCTGGGTGCAGCACCGCTTCGTGACCCTGGGTGCGGACGGCTTCGGCTTCTCCGACACCCGCGCGGCCGCCCGGCGCTACTTCAAGATCGACGGGCCTTCGATCGTCGTCCGCACGCTCCAGGCGCTCGCCGCCGACGGAATCGTGGACGCCTCGCTCGCGGGTCAGGCGATCGAGAAGTACCGTCTGCACGATGTGACGGCCGGAACGAGCGGGAACGCCGGCGGCGAGAGCTGACCGGCGCCATGTCCGGCCCCGCCACGATGGACAAGCCCGAGACACTCGTCTGGCTCCGGCGCATCTCGGGCGACCTCGCGACGGCGACCATCCAGCGGCTGGAGGACACGCTCCCCTGGTACGCGGAGATGCCGCCGGCGCGGCGATCCGCCGTTGGGCTGGTCGCGCAGGCCGGAATCACGTCGTTCATCTCGTGGTACGACGACCCCGCCTCCACCCCGTGGATCGCGGCCGACATCTTCCTGGCCGCTCCGCGCGAGCTGCTCCGCAGCGTGAGCCTGACTCAGACGCTGCAGCTCATCCGGGTCACGGTGGAGGTCACCGAGGAGCGCGTCGCGGGCAAGGGCGAGCACCTGCGTGAGGCGATCCTGCTCTACTCGCGCGAGGTCGCCTTCGCCGCGGCGGACGTGTACGCGCGCGCGGCCGAGGCACGTGGACTGTGGGATGCCCGCCTCGAGGCGCTCGTCGTCGACTCGATCCTGACCGGCGAGGCGGACGAAGAGCTGCCCAGCCGCATCGCGGCCCTGGGCTGGCACGGCCACGGCGAGGTGTCGGTGCTCGTCGGCACGACGCCGCCGCAGTTCGACATCGACCAGCTGCGCCGCACCGCCCGCAAGCTCGGCGTCGACGTGCTCATCGGCGTGCAGGGGTCCCGCCTCGTGCTGGTGCTCGGCCGGGCCGAGCCGCCCACGCGCCCCGACGACGTTCCGGGCGAGCTGCCCTTCACCGACATCGCGCGTCAGCTGGAACCCGGGTTCGGCCCGGGCTTCCTCGTGCTCGGACCCGCCGTGCCCGCCCTCGTCGACGCCGGCCTCAGCGCACGGGCCGCTCTCGCGGGCTTCGCCGTCGCGCGCGCCTGGCGCCACGCACCGCGCCCGGTGGAGGCGGACGATCTGCTGCCCGAGCGCGCCCTGGCCGGCGACCCGCTCGCGAAGCAGACGCTGGTGGAGCGCATCTACCGTCCGCTGCAGGCCCACAGCACCGACCTCGTCGCGACGCTGTGGAGTTACCTCGACAACGGGCGCTCCCTCGAAGCGACGGCCCGCGAGCTCTTCGTGCACCCCAACACCGTCCGGTATCGGCTGAAGCGCGTCACCGAGGTGATCGGCTGGGACGCCACGGGTCCCCGCGAGGCGCTGATCCTGCAGACGGCCCTCATCCTCGGCTCCATCGGCACCGATGCCACGAGGCGCCGGCCGCCGGTGCGCCGCGGACCCCACTGATCTGTCCGATCCAGACAAAGGCTTCCCGCTTTCTTGTGTCGTGATCGTCAGAAACACCCCGTCGTTCCTTGAAAGGATGAACAGGTGAGAATCGCGGTCTTCCCCGGTCAGGGCTCCCAGTCCCCCGGCTTCCTGTCCCCCTGGCTCGCCCTCGACGGCTCCGCCGACCGCCTCGCCGAATACTCGGAGTGGTCCGGCGTCGACCTGATCGCTGCGGGAACGGAGTGGGATGCCGACCGCATCCGCGACACGCAGGTGGCGCAGCCGCTCATCGTCGCGGCGAGCCTGCTGTCGTGGAACGCCCTGGAATCGCGCGACGACGTCGCCGGGGTCGCCGGCCACTCGGTCGGCGAGTTCGCCGCCGCGGCCGCGGCCGGGATCCTCAGCGAGGAAGACGCCCTCCGGCTCGTCGGCATCCGCGGCCGGGCCATGGCCGAGGCTGCTGCGGCAGAGCGCACCGGCATGAGCGCCGTCATCGGCGGGGACGAGGCAGCCGTCGTGGCGCGCCTCGAAGAGCTCGCACTCACCCCCGCCAACTACAACGGCGGCGGCCAGCTCGTCGCCGCGGGTGCGCTCGACGGCCTCCAAGCGCTCAGCGCCGAGCCGCCGGCCGGCACCCGGGTCATCACGCTGCAGGTCGCCGGCGCGTTCCACACGCGCTACATGGCACCGGCGGTCCAGACGCTGCGCACCGCCGCGGCATCCGTCACGGCCGCAGATCCGCGCGTCACGATCTGGACCAACCGCGACGGCTCGACGGTCGAGTCCGGAGCACGCTTCGTGGACCTGCTCGTCGACCAGGTCGCCTCGCCGGTGCGCTGGGACCTGTGCATGGCCGCTTTCGCCGCTGCGGGAGTGTCGGGCCTCATCGAGCTCACCCCCGCCGGTACGCTCGCGGGGCTCGCCAAGCGGGCGCTGCGCGGCGTCCCCAGCGTCGCCGTCAAGACCCCCGACGACCTCGCCGCTGCCACGACGCTGCTCAGCGCCGCCGTCGAAGCCTGACCGGAGAACCGCATGTCCCCCACGCTCATCCAGCCCACCGGCGCTGCCCATACCCGCATCTACTCGTACGGTGCGGCGCGCGGCGAGCTGTCGGTTCCCAACGACGACCTGATCGGCCCGATCGACTCGAGCGACGAGTGGATCCGCCAGCGCACCGGCATCATCACGCGTACGCGCGCGGTGCCCGAGACGGACGCGATCGACCTGGCCACGGATGCCGGGCGCGAGGCCATCGAGCGCTCCGGCGTCGAGGCGTCGAAGATCGACGCCGTCATCGTGGCGACGGTCAGCAACCCCAAGCAGACGCCATCGGTGGCCGCGATCGTCGCCGACCGTGTCGGGTCGAACCCCGCGGCCGCGTACGACGTCAACGCGGCATGTGCCGGCTTCGCGTACGGCGTGGCCCAGGCCGACGCACTGGTGCGCGCCGGGGCCGCGACCTACGCTCTCGTGATCGGCACGGAGAAGCTCAGCGACATCGTCGATCCCGCCGACCGCTCGATCTCGTTCCTCCTCGGCGACGGCGCGGGCGCCGTGGTCATCGGCCCGAGCGACACCCCCGGAATCGGACCCACGGTGTGGGGCTCCGACGGCTCCAAGGCAGAGGCGGTGGGGATGAACCACACCCTCACCGACTTCCGTGACGGCAAGGCGCCGTGGCCGACACTGCGCCAGGAGGGCCCCACCGTCTTCCGCTGGGCCGTCTGGGAGATGGTGAAGGTCGCACGCCAGGCCCTTGAGGCAGCCGGCATCGAGGCGTCCGATCTGGCCGCCTTCGTGCCCCACCAGGCGAACATGCGCATCATCGACGAATTCGCCAAGCAGCTCGGCCTTCCGGAGACCGTGGTGATCGGCCGCGACATCGAGACGACCGGCAACACCTCGGCCGCCTCCATCCCGCTCGCGACCCATCGCCTGCTCGAGGAGCACCCGGAACTCAGCGGCGGGCTCGCCCTGCAGATCGGCTTCGGCGCCGGCCTCGTCTTCGGCGCACAGGTCGTCGTCCTGCCCTGAGGCCCATCCGGCCCGACCCTAGACTTGACGCGGACCGCCCCGGTCCGACATCCCCCGAAGAAAAACAGGAGAAACCATGGCATTCACCAGCGACGAGGTCCTCGCAGGGCTCGCCGAGCTCATCACCGACGAGACCGGCATCTCTGCCGACGAGGTCGCCCTCGAGAAGTCGTTCACCGACGACCTCGACATCGACTCGATCTCGATGATGACGATCGTCGTCAACGCCGAGGAGAAGTTCGGCGTCACCATCCCCGACGACGAGGTCAAGAACCTCAAGACCGTCGGCGACGCCGTCAGCTACATCACGTCGAACCAGGCGTAAGGAACATCCCGGTGGGGGCCTCAGGCCCCCACCGGCCCAGCACCGAGGATCCTGATCTCAATGACCAAACCCCGCATCGTCGTCACCGGCATCGGAGCGTCCACCCCTCTCGGGGGCACCGCGCCCGAGAGCTGGGCCGCCCTTCTGGGCGGGACGTCCGGCACCCACACGCTCGAGTACGACTGGGTGGGCGAGTACCAGATCCCGGTGACGTTCGCCGCGCAGGCGGCCGTCCGGCCCGACTCCGTGCTGGACCGCCCGGTGGCCAATCGCCTCGACCCCTCCGCTCAGTTCGCGCTCGTCGCCGCCAAAGAGGCGTGGGCGGATGCGGGTGAGCCCGACGTCGAGCCGGAGCGCTTCGGCGTCGACTTCGCGACGGGCATCGGCGGGCTCCAGACCACCCTCGCGGCGTGGGACACGCTGAAGGAGAAGGGCCCGCGGCGGGTCATGCCGATGAGTGTTCCGATGCTCATGCCGAACGCGCCGGCTGCGGCCGTCTCGATGCACCTCGGCGCCCGTGCGTACGCCCGCACCGTCGCCTCGGCGTGCGCGTCGAGCACCGAGTCGCTGGTGAACGCCTACGACGCGCTCCGCGCCGGCCACGCCGACGTCATCATCGCCGGTGGCTCCGAGGCCGTCATCCACCCGCTCACGTTGGCCGCGTTCGCCTCGATGCAGGCGCTCTCCAAGCGCAACGACTCCCCCGAGACGGCTTCGCGCCCCTACAGCGTCGACCGCGACGGCTTCGTCATGGGGGAAGGCGCCGCCTGTCTCGTGCTCGAGACCCTCGAGCACGCTCAGGCTCGCGGCGCGAAGATCTACGCCGAGGTCGTCGGCGGCGGCGTCACGGCGGACTCGTACCACATCACCGCACCCGAGCCCGAGGGCCTGGGCGCGTCCCGGGCGGTTCGGCTCGCGCTCGAAGCCGCCGGCGCGACACCCGATGACGTCACCCACATCAACGCGCATGCGACGTCGACGCCCACCGGCGACATCGCCGAGTACAAGGCGCTTCTCAGCGTCTTCGGCGACCGCCTGCACGAGATCCCGGTGTCGGCCACGAAGGCGTCCACCGGACATCTGCTCGGCGGCACCGGCGCTCTCGAGGCGATCTTCTCGGTGCTGGCGATCCGCGACCGCGTCGCTCCCCCGACGATCAACATCTCGGAGCAGGACCCCGAGATCCCGCTGCGCGTGTCGGGCGAGACGCAGCCGCTCGGCGACGGCCCCCAGCTCGCGATCAGCAACTCGTTCGGCTTCGGCGGGCACAACGCGGTGGTCGCGTTCCGCTCGCTCTGACCGACGCACACGAAGACGCCCCCGGGAAGCCACCGGGGGCGTCTGTCGTTTCAGGCGGCGATTCGATTTCCCGCGGTCCGGGACTTCGGTCTCCGAGCATCGGTAGTCACGCCTCGCGCGCCTGAGTCTGTGGAGTTGTGGATGCCGCGCCGGGCGCGGACAGGTCGGCCGAGGGCCTCTCAGCCGACCTTGTGGAGCCAGACGACAGGGGCGTCGTCGCTGGCGTGACGGAACGCCTCGAGCTCTTCGTCCCACGCGGCGCCGAGCGCGACCTGCAGCTCGTGGTGCAGCTCGACGGCATTGCCGGCCGCGACCTCCATCGCGTACCGGATGCGGTCCTCGCCGATGACGACGTTGCCCGCGGTGTCGGTCTGCGCATAGTGGATGCCGAGCCCCGGCGTGTGCAGCCAGCGGCCGCCGTCGCTGCGCGGAGTGGGATCCTCGGTCACTTCGAACCGCAGGTGCTCCCAGCCGCGGATGGCTGTGGCCAGGGCGGCGCCGGTACCGGCGGTGCCCTCCCAGTAGAACTCGGTGCGCCGGCTGCCGGACAGCACGGGCTGGTCAGACCAGTCGAAGCTGACCGCGCGTCCGAGCGCACGACCGACAGCCCACTCGAGGTGGGGGCACAACGCTCGTGGCGCAGAGTGAATATAGATCACTCCACGCGCCTGTGGTGTCGCCATGATCTCTCCGTTTCATCAGGTGCGTCTTCCCCAACGACCTGAACGGGCTATCTGGCGGGCTATTCGGTTGTGCTCCTGCGATTATCGCCCATGCGAGCGCTGAATGACAAGGCTGTGATTACCGTGTCGCGAGGACGACTGAGGCCCCGGTCCAGCGGGACCGGGGCCTCAGCGCACAGCAGACGGACTCAGGCCTCGCTCATCGCGATCTTCGCGGCCTGACCCTTGGCCGCGTAGTACGCGGCACGGGCCGCATCGCGGCGGGCCTGCTCGACCTGGCCGGCCTCGAGGACGTCCTGCGGGACCTCGACGCTCTCGACCCGGTTCACGCCGTTGTACTTGGCGATGTAGGCGTCCAGCTCGGGGCCCGACGTCCACGACGTGATGAGGTTGTACCGGGGCTCGCTGCCGACGTGGGTCGCGGCGTGCCACAGGCGCTGGGTGTCGATGATGAGCTGCGCGCCGGCGGGGAGCGCGATGCGCGTCTCGCCTGCGGGGTCGGTCCGGTTCTCGCGCAGGACGAAGAAGCTGTCCTTGTCGTCGGTGAGGTTGAAGAACCCGCGGACGACCCAGCCGGTGCCGTCCGGGTTGAGACGGTTGTTGTCGTCCTGGTGCAGGTTGTAGAGGCAGTCGCCGTAGGTGTTCGGCTGCAGCTCGATCACTCGGCAGCGGCCGATGTTGGCTCCCGGCTCCTGAGCGCGGCGCGTCAGGTTCGGGGCCTTCTCGACCTGCGAGGGGATGAAGACGCCGTCCTTGTCGGTGCGCGGCGGCTTGTGGTTCCAGAACCCGTTGCACTCGATGTCGCCGAAGGCGCTGGCGAGCGGCGCGAAACGGGTGTCGCCCGAGGACTTCCAGTCGACATACTCGATGTCGAGCCATTCCTTCGGGTCGAGCTCCTGGTTGTAGCGATCGAGGACCACGTAGCCGGTCTCTTCGAGCGCAGCGGACTTGATGTAACCCATGAGGTGGATCACCTTTCGTAGGGGGCCAGCACGTTTTAACAGGCCCAACTTAGGCAAGCCTACATCGGGCTCTCGAGTGGTCCCGGGGAGTCGCGGCGGCAATCATCGAGGTCGCTCGGACGGCCCATAGACTTGATCGAGACCCGAACTCCCGAGGAGCCCCACGCCACGATGGTCACCGCCACGAACGTCGACGCGACCGCGGTCAACACCATCGACTGGCTGTCCACCGCCGACGTGACGATCGTCGTCCCGGTCTACCAACGGCAGTATCGGTGGGACATCGGAGCCTGCGAGCAGCTCCTGGCCGACATCCGGGCCGTCGCCGACCTCAACGACCGGCACATGCACTTCATCGGGTCGATCCTGTCGTCCGATCGCGCCGACGGCGAGGGCGCCGAACTCGTCCTCATCGACGGGCAGCAGCGGATCACGACGCTCATGCTGCTCGTAGCCGCGCTCCACCACACCCTGATGGCTGAAGACAGCGAGGTGACGCCGCAGCTGCAGCGCGTCCTGGTCGCGTCCCACGACCCGGAGCGCACGAAGCTGCGTCCGCACCGGGCCTGGGCCGAGGTCTTCGAGCGCGTGGTCCTCGCACCCGGCGGCGCCACCGGCGCGCGCGACTCCCGGTTCGACGACAACTACGCCTTCTTCCGCAGTCAGATCAGCCTCGACGAGGCACCCCGCATCTGGCGCGGACTGCAGAAGCTCGAGCACGTGGCCATCACGCTCGGCAGCGGTGCGAACGCCCAGCAGATCTTCGAGAGCCTGAACTCGACGGGCGAGCCGCTGCGCGATCACGAGCTCATCCACAACTACGTGCTGATGGGCCTTTCGCACGCCGAACAGCGCGAGATCGAAGCGGACTTCTGGCTGCCCATCGAGCTGAACACCGGCGACGCGATCGCGGAGTTCTGGCGCCATTACCTGATCATGGCGACCGGCCGCGAGATCACCGGGGGCGCCGGCGGCCGAGGCGTGTACGACGCCTTCCGCCACACGTTCCCGCGTCTGGAGATCGACGACCTGCGCGCTCACGCAGCCCGGTGGCGGGCGCACGCCGAGATCTACCGGGTCCTGCGCGACCCCTCGGCGGCTCCGGATGCCGAGATCGGCCGACAGCTCGGATACGTCAACACCTTCGGCTCGGGCCTGTATCCCCTCGTGATGCGCGCGTACGACGACTTCCTCCGCGGCGTGATCGATCGCGAGGAGCTCATCGAAACCCTCGAGATGGTGCAGGCGCTGCTGATGCGGCGCGCGATCGTGGGGACCAGCACGGATCGTCTTGTGGCGCGCCTGTGCCGTGCGCGGGAGGAGGGGGCGGATGCTCTCGCCCACGCCATCGGACGCATCACGCCGTCCGATGAGCGGGTGCGGGTGGCCCTCAAGTACTCCGATCTCCCCCACCCGGTCTACGTACTCGGCCGGCTGGCGGGCGTTTCCGACACCCACGGCTTCGAGGTCGACCACATCGTCCCGCTCACGCCGGGTGAGTCCTGGAGCGGTGACGGCACACGCGAGTGGGCCGAGTACACCGAGGACGAGCAGAACAGTCATCGTGCGCTCGCGCAGACCCTCGGCAACCTCGCCCTTCTCGAGCAGGAGCTCGCCGAGCGCGTCTTCGATCGCAGCTTCCCCGCCAAGCGCGCCGCGTTCGCCCGGAGCGCCGTCGCTTCCACCCGTGACCTCGCGGATCTCGGCGAGTGGAGCACACGGGCCATCGCCGAGCGCTCGAGTGCGCTGTCCGACCGCTTCGTCCAGGTGTGGGCACGGCCGGGATCGCCGGGGATCGACGACGACGGGCTCACACCCGTCCTCGACGCGGTTCGCCGACGTGGCTGGCCGCCCGGGTGGGAGCGCGAGTGGGACTACGTCGAGTACCGCGGCGAGCATTGGGAGGTTCCCGATGTGAAGTATCTCTTCAACCGCGTCTTCAAGCGGCTGTGGGCGGATTCCCGTACCGATGTCGTCTCGTACAGCGAACGTCGCGGCGGACCCGTCTACGAGGCCCGGTCGTGGAACGGTCAGTGGGACCAGCTCGACGACGACCACTTCCTCTATATGGGCTGGGACTCCAGCTATATGCTCAGCGCAGTGCAGGGTGTCCTCGAAGAGGCCGGCCTCGCGCCCGAGGTGTTCGTCAAGTACTCCTACATCGGCGCGGTGATGTAGCTCGCGTCACCGGGCGTTAGGCTCGATGTTCGCAGGGGGCGGTGGCCAAGCTGGTCAAGGCAGCGGGCTCATAACCCGACGATCGTGGGTTCAAGTCCCACCCGCCCTACCGTCCGATGAGGAGCGGCCGTCTCGGCCGCTCCTCATCTTTCGTTCGGGGGCGCGTGGCACAATCGTCCCGTGGATGCGATCGGCTGGGCGGTGATGGGCGTGGTGTGCGCGGCCACCGTCGTGCTGATCGCCCTGGCTCCGCGACTCAAGCGCGACCACCTGCGCAAGCAGCTGGACGGCGAGGCCGGCGGCTCACTGTCCGGCGTCGGCGCCGGGTTCGATGCGGTCTGGCGCCCATCGGCGGAAGACGCCCACGCCCAGTGGGAGGCTCAGGTCGAGATGCCCGCGCCGGCTCCGGCACCCGGCGACAAGGGCAGCGTCGACGAGGGCAGGCTGGTCATCGAGGTAGATCAGCCGAAGTGATCAGGGCTGCGAGCCGTCGCCCTTGTCTTTGACCGGCGGGTCCGGCCACACCTTCGCGACGGCCTCGGTGACGCGCAGCGAACCCGTGCTCGGATGCGCCACATCGCCGCCGCCGCTGCTGCCGCGCTGGATCGGGATCTCCTTGCTGTCGCTGAGCACCTGCGGATGGTAGCGGGCGAGCTGGAAGACTCCCCATACCGCGATCGCGCCCACGATCGCGAAGGCGATGTACACCCACAGCGGCGCACCGGCGGCTTCATTGAGGACGATCAGGCCGATCAGAATGGCGACGATGGGGTCGATGACCGTGAGCCCGGCGATCACGAGGTCCGGCGGTCCGGACGAGTACGCGGTCTGCACGAAGTACGCGCCGACGATCGCGGTGATGATGAGGGCGGCGAGGCACGTCAGCGTCAGCCACTCGAAGTCATCGTTCTGTATGCGTGTGATGACGACCTTCGCCAGGGTCGCGACGAAGCCGTAGATGACGCCGGCGGCGGTGATGTAGAACAGCGCGCCGACGTGGTGGCGCTTCCAGATCCACAATCCGCCGAACACCACGGTGACGACGCCGAGCAGGATCAGGATCGTGACGAGCTGCTGGTTCGAGACCGGAGCATCGGTGGCGTACAGGGCGGCGATGGTGACGAAGACGAAGATGCCTCCGACGCACGCCGCGATCGCGATCAGTGAGCGTCTGGTCGGCTTGTGCCCGCTGATCTGGGCGTTGAGCAGCGTCGTGATGACCAGGGCGATCGCGCCGAGAGGCTGGACGACGATGAGCGGCGCGTACGACAGGGCGGCGAGCTGGCAGACGATGGCGAGGCCCAGCATGACGGTGCCGACGACCCACGAGGGCCGTCGCACGAGGCGCCACAGCTGGCCGCCGCTGAGACCGCCGGTGGAGGCGCCACCGCTGAGCTTCTCGACCTTCGTGACTCCGCGGTGCTGGTACTGCGCTCCGAAAGACATGAACACCGCGCCGAGCAGCGCCAGTGGGATTCCGATGAGCAGACCGGGGTTCTGGAATACGCCGACGAGTGTCTCGCCCACGTCCTGAAGCTCGTTCGCCGTCCACACCACACGACGACACTAGCCGCCGTCGTGTCTCGGTAGGCTCAAGGCGTGGCCGTTCTGCCGATTCGAATCATGGGCGATCCCGTCCTTCACGCCCCCGCCTCTCCCGTCGAAGAGATCACGGACGAGGTCCGCACTCTCGTCGCCGACATGTTCGAGACGATGGATGCCGCGCCCGGCGTCGGCCTCGCGGGTCCGCAGGTCGGCGTCCCGCTGCGCATCTTCACGTACTCCTACGCCGACGACGACGGGAATCCCTGGCGCGGCGTGATCATCAACCCCGAGCTGTGGATGCGGCCGATGGAGCCGGGCGATCCCGACCCCGACGAGGAGTCGGAGGGCTGCCTGTCGTTCCCGGGCGAACGATTCCCGCTGCGTCGTTCGGAAGCCGTGCTCGTCACCGGCATCGATCTCGAGGGCGGCCCCGTGCGCATCGAGGTGGACGGCTGGCGGGCGCGCATCATGCAGCACGAGTTCGACCACCTCGACGGCACGCTCTACGTCGACCGACTGGGCGACGGCGACTGGAAGACCGCGCAGAAGATCGCGCGGAAGCGCGGCTGGGGCCGTCCCGGGCACTCCTGGACGCCGGGCGTCGACGACATCGACGCCTGACGAGCCCCTGGCGGGACTGCTACGCCCAGGCCCACACCTTCGGCGGACGTCCCCCCGCTGCCGGAGCGGTTCCGGCCTGGGCCAAGCCCGGGATCCGGGCGAGAGCCCGGTTGAGATTCGCGCGGTGCACGTCGTGCCGGGTCAGCTGACGCGTGATCGCGACAGCGTCCGTCGCGGTGAACCGCTCGCCCGTGATCGCGCGGGTGAACGGCATGTCCTGCCACAGCAGCGCCGGCAGGAGCTCCCGGGTCGTCGCGACGATGGCGGTGTGGTCGAACGCCAGGGCCGGCAGATCGGCGATCTCCGGCCACAGCGAGTCGCCCGTGTCCTCGCCCATGCGCAACGACGGGTAGGCCGCCCACATCGCGACCGACAGCGAGGGCCCGCGGGGATCGCGCGACGGCTCGTCGAAGGTCCGCAGCTGGCCGAGTGCGACCGGATCCGCTCGGAGGTGGAGCTTGTCCACTGCCCGGCGCGCCGCCGCCTCGAGCCGTTCGCCGCTGTGGACGACGACGCCCGGCAGCGCGAGCTCGCCCTCGAAGGGCGGAGCGGGGCGCCGGTGCAGCCCGTACCGGACGACCTGGCCGTCCGGGTCATAGGTGAGCGGGAGCACATCCACCGTCACGACGCTGAAGATGGTGTCGGTCACGCGGTTCTCCTCTGGGCGGCCTCCGCCCGCAGGCTGCGGTCGGAGCGGTGCGGTCCGGTTGCGGTCAGCACGACGGGCGCACCTACAGTCTCCGCGATGAGGGCGGTCACGGCATCCGGATCCACCGGCAGTTCGCGCAGATCGGGGCGGGCGCCCCGCGCGACCTGCGTGAGGGCGTCCAGCCGGCCGAGGTCGTGGGATGCCGCGAAGGCGAGCGGCTCGCGGTGCCCGGCCCAGGAGTCCGCGACCTGCAGCGGGGCTGTGCCGAGCATGTCGAGATGACTGACGGCGACGCCGTCGATGCGCCCCGCGACCTCTGCGGCGTAGCGCAGCGCCGGAAGGTCGAGGTGACCGCTGCGCCACCCGCCCTGGTAGCGGCCCTCGCGGTTGTCGGGCTCGGCGAGGACGAGCGAGGCGTCCTCCGTGGGCATGGGGCCGTCGCCGTGGCGCGTGGCGTAAGGACGGGTGAGCCCGAGCACGTAGGGGTCGCGGCTGGCGGCGGCGAGCCCGGCCACCAGATGCCGCGGCGTCAGCGTGGCCCACGTCGTGTGGGGATGGAAGCCGTGCCACTCGTCCAGCAGCATGCCCTGGCTGCCCTCGAAGACGACGGTTCCGGCATCCATCGCCGACCTCAGCACGTGATCGATGTCGTCGGCGATCGACAGGTGCTCGGCGATCGCGCACAGCTCGGTCGCCATCTGCTCCACCGGCTCGTGCTGGGCGTCGCCGTCGTCGATCATGGCGAGCAGCGGCTCGGCATACCTCGCCATCGCGTCGAGCGCCCTGAGGGTGTCGGGCCGGCTGCGCAGCGTGCCGAGCGTCGGGGCGGCATCGTGTGGCGCGTCGGCGGGGACGACGAAGTTGCCGATGACGTCACCGCGGCGGGCTCCGGCGCGGACGGCGAGGTCGAAGGCGACGGTCTCGCCGATGCCGAGCCCCGTCGACCCGTGCCGAGCGGCGCCCCGGACGATCTCGCGAGCGCGGTTCATCGCGATGTGGATCGGCGTCGTGACCAGGCACCGTGCGTCCGCAACGATGAGGCCGAGCGGATCGCGGACCGCCTGCCTCTCGAGAGCCGCCGCCTCCGCGGCGAGCAGGATGGGGTTCACGAGCATCGGCGCGCGCAGGATGGTGCGCACATCGAGGAACGTCCCCGACCCGAACTGGCTGAACGTGTGGTGCCGGAAGCCGTGACGCACGTTGTGGGCGGCCTGCGCTCCCCCGGACCACCGCACCACGGCGACGGTGTCGGGGATGCTCGCCGTCAGGAAGTCGACGGTCGCCCCTTTCGACTCGTCGCCGTAGCCGAGGCCGACGACGACGATCGCCTGGTGAGGTGCGGTAGTGAGGGTCATTGCGGGTCGTCTCCTACAGATCGGCCGGGAGCACGCCCCCGGTGGCGACGGCGGTGCCGGCGATTCCGACACTCGCGAGCGCCTTGCCGACGGCGGCCCCGGAGACGGATCCCAGCTTGGCGAGGTCGTCGAGCCCCTCATCGAGGGTGATGGAGTCCTCCATGATCCCGATGGTGAGGGCGATCAGGTCGCACACCGCCTCGGGATCTTCGAGCTTGAGGAATCGCTCGCCGACGATCGCCCGCCAGTGCTCCTCGAGCCATGGCTCGTCGTAGTACGAGGTCAGCTTCGGGACGATGAAGTAGACGTGGAACTTCTCCTCCAGGCGGCGGTACACGTCGCGGACGTCCAGATCCTCCGTCTGGTCGTCCCCGATGAACTGCTGCACCGACCGCGCGTACAGCCGGGCCTTGTTCGCCTCGTCGCCGATGAGGAAGAGGTAGCCCTTGCGGCCGCGTCTGTCGAGGCTGTCCAGTTGGACGCGGGTGGCGAGGAAGTGTGCGGCGAGAGCATAGCCTTCGCAGCGATCCCCTCCTCCCCCGCCCTCCAGGTACAGGTCGCGCAGCTGCTGATCGATGCGGTTGTCGCTCTCGAACTGGCCGACCTGCAGCGGAACGCTGTCGTACTGGTCGTCGCCGATCGCTCCCACGAGGATCTGCGGATCCTGTGCGTAGCCGCCCCGGGTGAGGAGCCCCAGCAGATCCGGCAGGCGCTTCTGAAGCGTCACCGGGACGTTGCCCATCGACCCGGTCACGTCGAACAGCACGGCGATCGGCGTCGAGTTCGGGTGCTCGCTGCTGTCACGCGCCTCTCGGGCCTTCGCGCCGAACGCGTTGAGGCTGTCGGCCGCCGTGCGCTGGTCGCGGGGCAGTCCGCGCATGCGCGCGGTGTGGCCGAAGTCGGCCTGACCCGCGGCTCGTCGCGCGTTCGCTGCGTGGGTGTACGCGCTGGTGTCCCAGTATCCTCCGCCCATGATGGGCTCCTCTCGTCGGGGCCGCTCCACGGCCCGTGTTTTACGCCGTCCTCGGGAGTGAGAACGGACGATGCCTGCGGGCGCCGTACAGGTGGCGCAGCAGGAGGTCGTATTCGGCGAGCCAGCGCCGGGGTGGCAGTGTCACCGCAGAAGCGGCGAACTCGCGCTGGCGGGTTTCGCCCGGGTGGAGCATCGCGTCGAAGAGCCCGGCGATGTCGGGACCGTTGAGCGCTGGCTCACCGTGGGCGAGGAGGGGTGGGATGCCGGCACCGCCCCATCCGGTGAGCATCACGCCGTGCTGCTCCGGCTGAATGAGGACGGTGTCGAGCCCGACGTCGGCGTGCGCGCCGTCCGCGGCGGCCACTGCCATGAGGATCCGGCGGACCATCCATGCCCAGTCACGTCCGTCCAGGCCGCGGGGGTACGCCGCTCGGACCTCGCGGAGACTGTGCAGCCCGGCCGGGATCCGGTACGCCACCCATGCGCGGCCGTCGACCTGACCGCGGTCGACGATGTCGGGTCCGAAAGCGCCGAGTCCCTGCGCACCCAGCGCCCGCGCCGCCTGCAACACGGCATCGGTGGCGCGGGGCTGGGCACGGGAGACGGCCACGCTGATGTCGCGACGGTCGGTGCCGTAGGTGCTGATCCGATCAGCCCTGCGTACGCGCGTACGCAGGACGTACGTGCCGTGATCGCCCACCACGTGCGGCTCGGCAGGCTGCGGCTTGGCATCCTGATCTCGCCACTGCTCGAAGAGCTGGTTCAATCGGGCGGTCGCATCGACCGCGTCCGCCGGATCGATGCGATTCGCCGCGGCGAGATCAGGATGGATCAGGGCGACCAGAGCGCGGTAGCTGCGGCGCGCAGCGGCAGCATCCCCGAGGCGTCCGTCGAAGAGATCGCGCGCGGTGCGAGCGGCTCGTATCGCTCGGATCGCTGCGGCTGCGGTGATCGGGGTCATGCTTTTACTCTAGTTGAGTAATTAAGCGAGGGGAAGACCTTCCACTGCTTTTCGGGCACAGCGAAAGAGACCGACACGAAAGTGTCGGTCTCTCGGCGTGGGGCCCGTGTGCATCCGGATCGTGGAAGACGGCATTCCCGGGAAATGAAGAACGGCCCCGGGGTGGAGCCCAGAGGCCGTTCAGCTCCCCCACTTGGACTCGAACCAAGAACCTATCGGTTAACAGCCGATTGCTCTGCCAATTGAGCTATGGAGGAATGCTGTCCCGCTCGCGCAGGCAACCACACCATATTAGCAAACGGTGAGGTGTGCTCGTGACCTCAGGTGGCGACCAGACGGCGGTCGGCCTCGGCCCCCGGGGTCCAGAGCAGGTCGTTCGTGCCGTGGCCGTACGCGATCGCGTGCCCGCCGCGGAGGATCAGCACATCGGCGTCGAACTCCCGGACGACCTCCGGCTGGTTCGTCACGATGAGCGCCGACATCCCGTACTCGCGCTGGCGCCGCAGGATGGCCTCAAGCGCCGCCTTGCGCACCTCGATGTCCATCTTCGCGAACGGCTCGTCGCCGACCAGCAGTCGCGGCTGCAGCATGAGCGCGCGCGCGAGCGCGACACGCTGACGCATGCCCGCGCTGAGCTCGTAGGGGTACTTGGCCGCCGAGCCGAGCGGCAGCATCAGCTCGTCGAGCAGCGTCGCGACGCGAACGGAGAGTGCACGTGCGCTCACCCGGCGGTCGCGGCTCGTGATCGGCTCGCCGATCACCTCCGACACCGTCATGCGCGCGGGAAGGTTCGCCCCGGCGGTCTGGCTGAGGTGACCGGTCATGTAGACCAGCTCGCGCCGGCGGCGGCCCGGATGCCGGACACTGATGCCTTCGACCAGCGCGTCGCCGCCGATGACCGACAGACCGTCGTCATCGGCAGCTGCCAGAATCGCCGCGAGGCTCGACTTGCCCGATCCGGTCGGTCCCATGACCGCGAGGGCAGAGCCATGGGCGAGCGTGAACGAGACGCCGTCGACGACGCGCTGCGGATGACCGCTCCGTCCCGCGCGTGAGAGGGAGAGGTCGGTGCAGCGGATCGCCACGTCGGCGTCTCTTCGTCGAGCCATGACCTCATCCTGCCGTGCCGGCGCCTCAGCCGCCAGCGACGACCGACCTGTTCGATGCCTCAGGCGTCGGAGCTCTGTCGCTGGCGCTCCGCGTCGAGCTCGCGCAGCCGCAGCCGGATCGTCCGGCCCTCTTCCGACGCCGCCGGCACGCGCTGGATCGCGCCGAGCAGCTCGTTCTTCTGGTTGTCCAGGGCCCGGACGACGAGCCGCCGCGCCAGGTCTGTCGTCGACGAGAGCGCCTCGGCATCGCCGAGCGCCGGGAAGTCCGCCGCGAGCAGCTCCGCCGCCAGAGACCGGTACGGCTCGCGCACGGTCCCCACCGCATCCATCGCCCAGCCGGGTCGCTGCATGTCGGGAGCCTGCTGCACCGCCGCCCGAACCGCCTCGAGGGCGGGATGGCGGAACGGAAGCTCCACCGCGCGCGCGACGAGCGCGGCATCCAGTCGGTGACCGAACTGGAGGAATCCCATGAGGGCGTCGCGCTCGAGGGTCACTTCGGCGGTGCGCGGAAGCGACGAGATCGTCACTCGGACGAGCGGCTCGCCCTCCGAGAGATCGGGCGCGGCGGGTGCCGGAGTGCCCTCGCGCTTGCCCGCCCCCGCGCGGCCCGCACGCTCGACCTCGCGACGGACGTCCTCGGTGTCCATGCCGAGCCGGCGTGCCAGCACGCGCACGTACTCCGGCTGAAGGAGTGCGTCGCGGAGCTCGGCGACGACGGGCGCCGAGGCGCGCAGGGCGCCGACGCGGCCTTCGACGCTGGCGAGGTCGTAGCCCGCGATGCGCTGGTCGAGGACGAACTCGACCATCGGCACCTTGGCCTCCATCAGTGCGCGCACCGCGTTGTCCCCGCGCTTCAGGCGCAGATCGCAGGGATCGAGGCCTTCGGGCCCGGTGGCGACGTAGGTCTGCGCGTTGAACCGCTTGGCATCGGCGAAGGCGCGGAGCGCGGCCTTCTGGCCCGCGGCATCCGGATCGAAGGTGAAGACCACCTCGCCGGCGGTCGAATCGTCGCCCATGACGCGTCGCAGCACGGTGATGTGGTCCGAGCCGAATGCCGTACCGCACGTCGCGATGGCGGTCGTGATCCCGGCCAGGTGGCACGCCATGACGTCGGTGTACCCCTCGACGACGACGACGCGGTGCTCGCGCGAGATGTCGCGCTTGGCCAGGTCGAGGCCGTACAGCACCTGCGCCTTCTTGTAGATCGTGGTCTCGGGGGTGTTGAGGTACTTCGGGCCCTTGTCGTCCTCGAAGAGGCGCCGCGCGCCGAAGCCGATGACCTGCCCCGTGACGTCGCGGATCGGCCAGACGACCCGGCCGCGGAAGCGGTCGTACACGCCACGCTGGCCCTGCGACACCAGGCCCGATGTCGTCAGCTCTTCGTCGGTGAACCCCTGCGCCTTGAGGGCCTCGTGCATCCCCGACCAGCCCTTCGGGGCGTAGCCGACGCCGAAGTGCGCGGCCGCGCCGGCATCGAACCCGCGCTCCCCCAGGAACCGTCGCGCGATGTCGGCCTCGCCGCTCGCGAGCTGACTGCGGAAGAACTCGGCGGCGGCGGCGTTGGCGGCGAACAAGCGGGTGCGACCGGTGTGCTCGGGGGCAGCTCCCCCGTCTTCGTAGTGCAGGGTGAAGCCGATGCGCCCGGCGAGCTTCTCGACGGCCTCGGTGAACGAGACGTGGTCCATCTTGGTGAGGAACGAGTACACGTCGCCCGACTCGCCGCAGCCGAAGCAGTGGTAGAAACCCGCCTGGGCCCGGACGTTGAAGCTCGGGCTGCGCTCGTCGTGGAACGGGCACAGCCCCTTCATCGCGCCGACTCCGGCGTTCTTCAGCGCCACGCGCTCGCCGATGATGTCGGCGATGTTCGTCCGAGCCTTGACCTCTTCGACGTCCGCCTGCCGGATGCGCCCCGCCATCAGAGGGCCTCGCGCAGGCGCGCGCCCGGAGTCCAGATCCCGAGGGACGCGGCATCCAGCTCGCCCACGAGGCGCCCGTGCCAGGCGATCGCATGCTGGTCGGTCAGGCTCGCGACCTGATCGACGACGACGCGCCGGCGCGCGGCGTAGGTCTCTGCTGCCGCGAAATCCTCGGCGTGGAGGGCGTCGAGTGCCTCCGGGCGCTCCCACAGGGCCGTCGCCAGGCGCTTGAGCACCCGGCGCTGCTCCTTGTAGAGATCCTTGCGCCCTTCGATGGAGACGACGGTCGCGCCGATGATGCCCTTGAGCACCGCCATCTCGGCTTCGACCACGCGGGGCACGACGACGTGGGCGCGGTAGCGGGTGAGCACCGACGTAGCGTACGCCTCGCGCGTCGCCGTCGTCGCCGCGCGCGCGAAGCGGCCGATGAGATCGGACGTGAGGTTCTTGAGACGGGCGAGCGAGGCGCGCGTACCGTCGAAGGACTGGATCCATTCCGGCATCCGCATGAGCCGGTACAGCGCGTCCTCGAGCTCGTCCCGGGCGAAGTCGAACCCGACCCAGGACTGGATCGCCGTCAGCAGCGCCTGATGCTCGCCGACGTCGGCCAGCCGAGCAGGGTCGAGATAGCCGTTGACCACGGCGTCCTCGAAGTCGTGCACCGAGTACGCGATGTCGTCCGAGAGGTCCATGACCTCCGCCTCGATGCAGCGGACCCGGCCCGGAGCGCCGGCGCGCATCCAGTGGAAGACCTCTTCGTCGTCGGGGTACACCCCGAACTTGAGCCGGCCCCCCGGGTCCGGCAACGGATGCGCCGCGGTCCAGGGGTACTTGCAGGTGGCATCGAGGCTCGCGCGGGTGAGGTTCAGCCCGAAGCTCCGGCCGTCGTCGCCGACGACCTTCGGCTCGAGTCGGCTGATGATGCGCAGAGTCTGGGCGTTGCCCTCGAACCCGCCGATGTCTTCGGCCCATTCGTTCATCGCGCGCTCGCCGTTGTGGCCGAACGGCGGGTGCCCGAGGTCGTGGCTGAGGCACGCGGTGTCGACCACGTCGGGGGCGAGGCGCAGCGCGGTGGCGAGCTCGCGGCCCACCTGCGCGACCTCGAGCGAGTGGGTGAGCCGGTTGCGGGCGAAGTCCGCCGGGCTCGCGGGGCTCAGGACCTGGGTCTTGGCCGCCAGCCGCCGCAGCGCCGCCGAGTGAAGCACGCGCGCACGGTCGCGGGCGAAGTCGTCACGAGTGGACCTGTGGTGCTCGGAGTGCCAGCGCGCGGCATCCGCGTCGTCATAGCCGGATGGGCGATCCGAGGCGAAGCCCATCGCCACGGCGCCTTCAGCCGCCACTGTGGTCCAGTTCCGCTTCGGCGAGGGCGCAGGATGCCTCGGCTCCGAGATCCCGGGATTCCAGCCAGCCGTCGGGCAGAGCCGGTCGCTTGGGCGTGCCGGCACGGCCCCGCTGGCCCTCGGCGGCAGCGCCGGGGTACGGCGCATCCAGCTCGAGGGTGGCCAGCAGTTCGTCGATCTCGGCCAGGCTCGACACGGTCGCCAGTCGCGCGCGCGTGTCGCCGCCGACCGGGTAGCC
Source organism: Microbacterium sp. Root166 (assembly GCF_001427145.1). Taxonomy (GTDB): domain Bacteria; phylum Actinomycetota; class Actinomycetes; order Actinomycetales; family Microbacteriaceae; genus Microbacterium. Next base: position 312,111 of record NZ_LMGL01000002.1, on the reverse strand, counting down.
CTTGAAGTACCAGGCGACGTGCTTGCGGATGTCGCGGCAGCCGCGGACTTCGTCCTCGAAGAACTCGATGAGCAGCTCGGCGTGACGGCGGAACGCCTGGGCGACGAAGCCGAGCGTCGCGTCGACGGGCGGACCGGATGCCGCGTCCGGGCCGCCCAGGGCACGGGCCAGGTCGCCGAACAGCCACGGGCGGCCGAGGCATCCGCGTCCGACGACCACGCCGTCGCAGCCCGTCTCGGCCATCATGCGCACTGCGTCCTCGGCCGACCAGATGTCGCCGTTGCCCAGCACGGGCACGCTCGTGACCGCCTGCTTGAGCTGCGCGATGGCGTCCCAATCGGCGTGACCGGAGTAGAACTCGGCCGCGGTGCGGGCGTGGAGCGCCACGGCGGCGACGCCGGCATCCTCGGCGATGCGGCCGGCATCGAGGTAGGTGAGGTGGTCGACGTCGATGCCCTTGCGCATCTTGACCGTCAACGGGATGTCGCCGGCGGCTCGGGCGGCGCGTGTGACGATCTCGCGGAACAGCTCGAGCTTCCACGGCAATGCGGCGCCGCCGCCCTTGCGGGTGACCTTGGGGACGGGGCATCCGAAGTTCAGATCGATGTGATCGGCCCGGTCCTCTTCGACGAGGACGCGCACGGCACCCTCGACGGTGGCGGGGTCGACGCCGTAGAGCTGGATCGACCGCGGAGTCTCGGACTCGTGGTGCGTGATCAGGCGCATCGTGGTGGCGTTGCGCTCGACGAGTGCGCGCGACGTGATCATCTCGCTGACGTACAGGCCGGCGCCGTATTCGCGGCAGAGCCGGCGGAAGGCGGTGTTGGTGATGCCCGCCATGGGCGCGAGCACGACCGGGGCATCGAGCTCGATGGGTCCGATGCGCAGCGCGCGCGAGAGGACGGGGGCGGTGGTCACGTCGTCCATTGTCCCAGACTCGGGCTGAGCGAGCGCAGCACGTCGGAAGTGTGTGGATCAGCCTTCGCCCATGCGCCAGCGATTAGCCTGGGGGAATGACTGAGGCCACCGCGATCGATCTGCGCAGCATCCCGTTCCAGACCGCCGACGGCGGCTCCGCCACACTCGCCGACTACGCCGACAAGGTCGTGCTCGTCGTGAACGTGGCGTCGAAGTGCGGCCTCACGCCGCAGTACGAGCAGCTCGAGCAGCTGCAGCGGGCCTATGCCGATCGCGGCTTCACCGTGCTGGGGTTCCCCTGCAACCAGTTCATGGGGCAGGAGCCCGGCTCGATGGACGAGATCCTCGAGTACTGCTCGGTCACGTGGGGCGTGTCCTTCCCGGTCTTCGACAAGGTGAAGGTCAACGGGGGCAAGGCCGCCCCGCTCTACAAGGCGCTCAAGCAGGCCGATGACGTCGAGGGCAACACCGGACGCATCCAGTGGAACTTCGAGAAGTTCGTGATCACGCCCGAAGGCGAGGTGCACCGGTTCCGGCCGAACACGAAGCCGGACGACCCCGCCATCGTCGAGGTCATCGAGGGCAGCCTCCCCCGCTGACCCGCAGAACGAGAAGAGACCCGTCGCTCGCGCGACGGGTCTCTCTTGCGTCAGGGGATGTCAGGCGCTGACGACGGCGGACTCGCTGCGCTCGGCCCAGACCTGCCGGACGATCTGCGCGAAGGCGTCTGCGGGCTGGGCGCCCGAGACGCCGTACTTCCCGTCGATCACGAAGAACGGCACGCCGTTGATGCCGTACGCCGTGGCCTGAGCCTGGTCGGCGCGCACCGCGTCGAGGTAGCGGCCGCTGCGCAGCGCCTCGCGCGCGGCGTCGGCGTCGAGTCCGACATCGGCGGCCAGGGCGACGAGCTCGTCCTCCTGGCCGAGGTGGCGACCCTCGGTGAAGTACGCCGACATCAGGCGCTCGGCCAGCTCGTGCTGGCGACCATGATCCTTCGCGAAGTGCAGCAGCTCGTGCGCCTTGACCGTGTTCGTGTGCTGGAGCAGGTCGAAGCGGTACTCGAGACCCGCCTGCGCGGCGACGCCGGTGACACGGTCGAGCATCTCCTGCGCCTGGGCGGTCGAGACGCCCTTGTGCGTGGCGAGGTAATCGGCTTCGCCACCCTCGAAGTCGACCGGGGTGTCGGGCGAGAGCTCGAAGGAGTGGAAGACCACCTCGACGGCCGGACCATCGGGATCGCCCGATGCCTCGGCCAGTCCCTTCTCGAGATTCCGCTTGCCGATGTAGCACCAGGGGCAGGCGATGTCACTCCACACGTCGATCTTGATGGCATCCGTCATGCTCAAGGACAACGCGCCTCGACGGCTTCTATTCCGGCGAATGCGCTGAGAGGCGTGCGGCGCTATTCGGTCGGCGCATCCACCGCGCCGCCGAAGCGGCGGTCGCGATCGAGGTAGAGCCCGATGGCGCGCCACAGGTCGGCGCGCGAGAAGTCCGGCCACAGCGTGTCCAGGAACACGAACTCGGCATAGGCGGACTCCCACAGCAGGAAGTTGGAGGTGCGCTGCTCGCCGCTGGAGCGTATGAACAGGTCGACGTCCGGCATGTCGGGCTGGTACAGGCGCCGCTGGATCAGCTTCTCGGTGACCGCCGAAGGCTTCAGCCGCCCGGCGGCGATGTCGTCCCCGATGGAGCGCATCGCATCGACGAGCTCGACGCGGCCGCCGTAGTTCACGCACATCGTGAGGGTCAGGGTGTCGTTGCCCGCGGTCAGGCGCTCCGCGTACTGCAGCTCCTTAATGACGCTCGACCACAGCCGCGGCTTGCGACCGGCCCAGCGCACGCGCACGCCCCATTCGTTGAGCTGATCACGGCGGCGGTGGAGCACGTCACGGTTGAAGCCCATCAGGAAGCGCACCTCGTCGGGCGAGCGCGACCAGTTCTCCGTGGAGAACGCGTAGACCGAGAGGTGCTTGACGCCGGCCTGGATGGCTCCCGCCACAACGTCCAGCAGCGCGGCCTCCCCGGCCTTGTGCCCCTCGACCCTCGTCAGTCCGCGGCGGTTGGCCCATCGGCCGTTGCCGTCCATCACCACCGCGACATGTGCGGGCACCGCGCCCTTCGGGAAGGCGGGCGGGTAGACGCCGGTCCAGTCGAGAGGGCGGAACGCGACGGCATCCCGATGCGTGTACGGCTTCGGCGTCATCGGTCTCCTCCGGCCGCCGGCACGTGCGAGAGCGAGCGGATGCCGCGCTCGAGGTGCCACTGCGCGTACGCCGCGATGAGGCCCGACGCCGCCGCGCTCGATGCGACGGATGCGGCATCCACCAACTCCCATTCGCCTGCCATCAGGGACTGGAGCAGCGCGGCCGTCTCGGGATGCACCCGCGCGGCGCCCGTCGGGGCGCAGCTGCGGCAGATCATCCCGCCCAGCTGAGCGACGAAGGTGTCGTGGGGTCCCGGCGCGCCGCATCGGGCGCACTCGGTGAGCCCCGGAGCCCAGCCGGACAGCGCCATGGCGCGCAGGAGGTAGGAGTCCAGGACGCTGCGCGACGCGTGCTCGCCGCGCGACAAGGCGCGCAGGCCGCCCACGAGGAGCAGGTACTGCTGGCCCGTCGCCTCGGCCTCGTTCAGGCGATCGGCGGCTTCGACCATCGCGTGCGCGGAGGTGTAGCGGTCGTAGTGCGCGGCGATGTCGGCGCCATAGGAGCCGAGCGACTCGGCCTGCTGGACGATGTCGAGCGAACGGCCCTGATACAGCTGGACGTCGGCCACCATGAACGGCTCGAGTCGCGAGCCGAACCGGGACGACGTGCGACGCACGCCCTTGGCGACCGCGCGCAGCTTGCCGTGACGGCGGCTGAGCATCGTCACGATCCTGTCGGCCTCACCCAGCTTGTGGGTGCGCAGGACCACGACTTCATCGCGGTAGGTGGGCACCAGTCAATTATGGAGCCGGGCGGCCTGCGAACGGCGTTCGCCGCTCGGGCGCCCGCGGACCCTCGGCAAGCGCCCAGGCAACATAATGTATGCTGTTCACTATGTCGGGAACCAAAATACTGGATACGCTGCTGGCCATCACGATGGTCCTGCAGAGCGATCAGGAGCGGGAGCTCGACCGGCGCGGCCTCACCGGCCCGCGTACACATCTGCTATGGGTGCTCTTCCACGACGGGCCCGCGACGCAGGTGCAGCTCGCAGAGGCGCTCGCCGTGACGCCGCGCAACGTGACGACCCTGGTCGACGCGCTCGAGGCCACCGGCTTCGCGCGCCGCGAGCCCCACCCGACCGATCGCCGCGCCGTTCTCGTGCACCTCACCGAACGGGGCGTCGCGATCATGGAGTCGATGGATCGGGAGCACACCGAGCTGGGGGCCGCACTGATCGACGGCCTCGACGCCGCGACCGTCAGCGCCGCGCAGCATGCCCTGGACCACGTGCACACCCGCCTCGCGCAGCTCATCGCCGAGCACGAGCAGCGCCTTCACGACGAGGACCCCCACCGATGACCACCACCGCGCCGGCGCCCACCCTCACCTCGCGCATCGTCAAGGTCGGCCGCGCCGCCTGGCGGGCCGAGGTCGGCATCTGGCAGAGCTTCTACCGCTGGATCTTCCGCCGCCCGCGGGTGCCGAACGGCGCCTCAGGGTTCAGCTATCACTCCCCCATCCTCACGATCCTCGTGATCTTCATCGTCCTGTCGGCCATCGAGATCCCGGTCATCGACCTGATCGTGCACCGCTGGGACTGGGTGCGCATCCCGCTGCTGATCGCCGGCATCTGGGGCGTCACCTGGATGGTCGGGCTGCTCCTGAGCTTCCTCACCCGCCCGCACGCCGTCGGCCCTGAGGGCATCCGCGCACGGGACGGAGCCCACGTGGACGTCGATCTTCCCTGGGAGGCCGTGGCCTCGGTCGAGAAGTCGAAGGACGTGCAGGAGAAGGCTCCCAAGATCCAGGAGGACGAGCACGGCCGCACGCTCGCGCTGCGCATCGGCAACGAGACCAACGTGCTGATCACCCTCGAGCACCCGGTGCGCACGAAGCTGCGCGACGACACGGTCGAGATCGATGCGGTCCGCCTGTGGGTCGACGACCTCGACGGCTTCATGTCGGCGGTGCGCACGCACATTCCCTGAGCCCGCACGACAATGGAGGGGTGAACGAGCCCGTCTTCGTGATCCCGCTGTGGGCCGACCTCATCGCCGTCGGCCTGGGCGGCATCCAGGGGGCGCTGTTCGCGTCCGGATTCCGCGGCCAGCGACGACTCGACCTGCTGGGTGTGGCGATCATCGGGATCGTGATGGGCATGGGCGGCGGCCTCATCCGCGACCTGCTCCTCAACGTCACCCCGGTCACGCTGCAGAGCAACTGGTACCTGCTGACCGCCACCGGTGCGGCACTGATCGGGATGCTGCTGGCAGGCCTCTTCCACCGGCTCAACGCCGTGATCGTCGGCCTCGACGCCCTGGTCATCGGGTTGTTCGGCGCCTTCGGCACCAGCAAGGCCCTCGCACTCGGTCTGCCGCTCGTTCCGGCGGTCTTCGTCGGCGTCTGCGCAGCCGTGGGCGGCGGCATCCTGCGCGACATGATCATGGGGCTGCCGGTGGCGATCATGCACGTCGGATCGCTGTACGCCGTCGCGGCCGGCGCCGGCTGCCTCGTCCTCGCCGGGGCCAACGCGCTCGGGGTCGACCTCGTCGCTGCAGCGATCATCGGCGTCGTCGTCACGGCTGTGATCCGGCTCCTCGCCGTGATCTTCGACATCTCGCTGCCCGAGCAGCGCGCGCTCTACCGCCGCAAGGTCGCGGTCGAGACCTCGACGATCCCGATCGTCAAGTCCTGACGTTGCCGCCTCCGCCGGTTCGGGGCGGGAAGCGTCGACGGCGCGCCGAGGTCACTCGCGTGTCGTCACGCGAGCGCGCCCCGAACGACGGGACGCGCGGCCGGGCGCACCCCGCCGCCCGGCGAACCCCGTCGTCCGGCGAACCCGGGGAATCCGGCCGAACCCGAGGGCGACACCCTCGGGTTCGACGCGAATCCTCTGCTTCGGCGTGCAGTACGGCCGAACAGCAGGTCAGACGCTCGCGAGGGCGCCGGTCTTCTCGCGTGTGCGGATCGCCCGGTTGACGCCCGACACGATCGCCTTGAGCGACGCCGTCGAGATGTCGCCGTCGACGCCCACGCCCCACAGGCGCTCGCTGTCGACCTGCAGCTCGACGTACGCCGCGGCCTGCGCGTCCCCGCCCGCGCTGAGCGCGTGCTCGACGTAGTCGTAGAGCGTGACGTCGAAGCCGCGCTCGCGCACGATCTCGAGGAACGCCGCGACCGGGCCGTTGCCCTGTCCTGAGGCGTCGTACGTCTCGTCGCCGTCGCGCAGGGTGACGTCGAGCGAGACATCGCCGGACATGTCGCTGCGCGTGCTCGTGGCCAGGAGCTCGAATCGTCCCCAGCGGTGCTCGTCGACCTGCGACGGGAGGTACTCGTCGGTGAAGATCGCCCAGATCTGGTCGCTGGTCACCTCGCCGCCGTCGGCATCCGTCTTGGCCTGCACGACGCCCGAGAACTCGATCTGCAGCTTGCGCGGGAGGTCGATCGCGTGGTCCGTCTTCAGCAGATAGGCGACGCCGCCCTTGCCGGACTGCGAGTTGACCCGGATGACCGCCTCGTACGAGCGACCGAGATCCTTGGGATCGATCGGCAGGTAGGGAACGGCCCACTCGATCTCGTCGACCGAGACGCCCTCGGCGTCGGCACGGGCGGCCATCGCCTCGAAGCCCTTCTTGATGGCGTCCTGGTGCGAACCGCTGAACGCCGTGAAGACCAGGTCGCCGGCCCACGGGCTGCGCTCGTGAACGGGCAGCTGGTTGCAGTACTCGGCGGTGCGCTTGACCTGGTCCACGTCGCTGAAATCGATCTGCGGGTCGATGCCCTGCGTGAGCAGGTTGATCCCCAGCGCGACCAGGTCGACGTTGCCCGTGCGCTCGCCGTTGCCGAACAGGCATCCCTCGATGCGGTCGGCGCCGGCCATGTAGCCGAGCTCGGCGGCGGCGATCGCGGTGCCGCGGTCGTTGTGCGGATGCAGCGAGAGGAGCACGTTCTCGCGGTGGGCCAGGTTGCGGCTCATCCACTCGATGGAGTCGGCGTAGACGTTCGGCGTCGCCATCTCGACCGTGGCCGGCAGGTTGATGATCACCTTGCGGTCGGGGGTCGGCTCGAAGACCTCGAGAACCTGGTTGCAGACGTCGACGGCGAACTCGAGCTCTGTGCCCGTGTAGCTCTCGGGCGAGTACTCGTAGAAGACCTTGGTCTCGGGGATCCGCTTCTCGAACTCGCGGCACAGCCGCGCGCCCTCGAGGGCGATGTCGATGATGCCCTGCTTGTCGGTGCGGAACACGACCTCGCGCTGCAGCACGCTGGTCGAGTTGTACAGGTGCACGATGGCCTGCTTGGCACCCGCGATCGACTCGTACGTGCGCTCGATGAGATGCTCGCGCGCCTGGGTCAGGACCTGGATCGTCACGTCGTCCGGGATGACGTCGTCTTCGATGAGGTGCCGGACGAAGTCGAAGTCAGTCTGGCTGGCCGACGGGAAGCCGACCTCGATCTCCTTGTAGCCCATGCGCACGAGCAGGTCGAACATGATGCGCTTGCGCTCGGGGCTCATCGGATCGATGAGGGCCTGGTTGCCGTCCCGGAGGTCGACCGCGCACCAGCGCGGCGCGGCGGTGATCCGCTTCGAGGGCCAGGTGCGGTCCGGCAGGTGGACGGCGATCTGCTCGTGGTACGGCCGATACTTGTGGATCGGCATCCCCGAGGGATTCTGGTTGTTCTCCATGATGTCGTTCTTTTCTCGTCGAGTGGCGGGCCGACGACAAGCTCCGCGACGAGGAGGGCCCTAGATCGAGGCCTCGTCGCGGCGGCTAAGGAGAAGCAGCGAGCCTGCACGCATGGGCCCAGGTTACACCCGTCCCCGGCGGCGGCGCGAACGGACCGACACATTCCGGCTGAGACGATCGGCCTCCCGCCGACACTGAACGCATATGAGACACCGTCGTCGGCACCTGCTGCTCGCGCTGGGCGCGGCATCCGTCCTGGCCCTCTCGGGCTGCGCCACGCCCGCCGGATCGGGCGCGCCCTCGAGCGCTGCCGATGCTCCTCCGGGCGCCTCGCTCGGATCGCTGTCGCCCGCGCCGCCCGAGGGCGAGGTGATCGCGCAGGGCACCGTGATGGACGTCGCAGGCACAGTTGAGCTGTGTCTCGGCCCGATCATGGAGTCCTATCCCCCGCAGTGCAGCGGCATCCCGGTGACGAACTGGACGTGGGACGGCGTCGATGGGTCGGAGACTTCCGGCGACGTGACGTGGGGCGCGTACGCCGTGCAGGGCACGTACGACGGCGACGCCTTCAGCGTCACTCAGCCGCCGATCATGCTGGCGCTCTACGACCCGATGATGATCGAGGACCCGACCGGCGGCGAGCCGGGCGCCGGTGACGAGGGCACGCTCCTCGCGATCCAGGAGGAGCTGCCCGACAGCCTCGGCGACGCCTACCTCGGCTCGTACCCCGACAACGGCTGGCTTCGCGTCGACGTCGTCTGGGACGACGGCACCTGGCAGGATGCCGCGGACGACGACTACGGCGACGACGTCGTGATCATCACCCCGGCCCTGCGCCCGATCGAGGGCTGAGCCGGTCAGAAACCGAGACGGCCGAGCTGCTTCGGGTCGCGCTGCCATTCCTTGGCGACGCGCACGTGCAGCGACAGGAACACGCGCGTGCCCACGAGAGGCTCGATACCGGCGCGGGCGCGCTTGCCCACATCGGCCAGGCGCGAGCCCTTGTGGCCGATGATGATCGCCTTCTGGCTGTCGCGCTCGACGACGATGTTGGCGAAGATGTCGGTGAGATCGGAGTTCTCGCGCGGCGCCATCTGCTCGATGGTGACGGCGATCGAGTGCGGCAGCTCGTCGCGCACGCCCTCGAGTGCGGCCTCGCGGATGATCTCGGCGACGCGATCCTCGATCGACTCGTCGGTGACGACACCCAGGTCGTACAGCGCAGGCCCCACGGGCATGAGCGACAGCAGCTCGTCGGTCAGCACGTCCAGCTGCTCGCGCGTCAGCGCGGACAGCGGGATGACGGCAGCCCAGTCCTCGCGGAGGCCGTCGACCTCCATGAGCCGCTCGGTGATCTGGTCGCGCGAGGACGTGTCGGTCTTCGTCACGATGGCGACCTTCTTCGCACGGCCGTAGCCGTCGAGGGACTCCGCGATTCGCCGGTCGCCGGGGCCGACCTTCTCGTTGGCCGGCACGCAGAATCCGATGACGTCGACGTCGCCGAGCACTTGGTCCACAAGACTGTTGAGCCGCTCGCCGAGAAGCGTGCGGGGTTTGTGGATGCCGGGAGTGTCGACGATCACGAGCTGACCGGCGGGGCGGTTCAGGATGCCGCGGATCGCGCGGCGCGTCGTCTGCGGCTTGTCGCTCGTGATGGCGACCTTCTCACCCACCAGAGCGTTCGTGAGCGTGGACTTGCCCACGTTGGGGCGCCCGACGAAGGTGACGAAACCGGAACGGGTCGACTCGGTCATGGGCGATCCCCTTTCTTGGATGAGCGCACCTCACCGGTGCGCGGGGAGACGATTCTGACCTCGCCGGTGCGCGGAGCGCGTCCGTTCGATGCCTCGGCAGGCTCGGGTGTGTCGCCGCGCTCGACGAAGACGGTGGAGATTCCGCGGCCCCGCCCGCGCGAGGCGCCGCCGGTGAGGACGAGTCCACCGTACTCGGCGGTGGCTCCCGGCTGAGGCACGCGGCCCAGCGCCTTGCCCAGCAGACCGCCGATGGAATCGACGTCCTCGTCCTCGAGCTCGATGCCGAACAGGTCGCCGACCTCGTCCAGTCCGAGACGGGCGCTGACGCGGAAATGGCCCGGCTCGAGCTCCGTCACCTCGTCGGCGCGAGGGTCGTACTCGTCGGCGATCTCGCCCACGAGCTCCTCGATGAGGTCCTCGAGCGTCACCAGCCCTGAGACTCCGCCGTACTCGTCGATCACCAGGCACACGTGGACGGCGTCGCGCTTCATCTGCTGCAGCAGCGTCTCGGCCTTCATCGACTCGGGCACGAACACCGCGGGCCGTGCGATGCGGCTGATCGGGGCATCCCGCCAGCCGGACTCGTCGCGGAAGCCGAACTGCACGAGGTCCTTGAGGTAGAGCACCCCGACCACGTCGTCGGCATCGTCGTCGACGATCGGCACCCGCGAGATGCCGCGGTCGAGGAAGATCGCCATCGCCTCGCGGGTCGAGGCCGAGGCATCCACCGTCACCATGTCGGTGCGGGGCACCATGACGGCGCGGACGAACGTGTCGGTGAAGTCGAAGACGGAGTGGATGAGCTCGCGGTCGTCCTGCTCGATGAGCTCGTTCTCGGCGGCCTCGTCGATGATGCTGAGCAGCTGCTCCTCGGACGCGAAGCTCGATCCGCGCGACGCGCCGGGAGTGATGCGGCTGCCGAGGGCGACGAGACCGTGCGCGAGCGGACCGAGCAGGATGCGCACGCCCCGCACCACCGGCGCGGCCGCGCGCAGCAGGCCCCTGGCGTGCTGGCGTCCGACGTTTCGCGGGCTGGCGCCGACGACGACGTACGACACCGCCGTCATCAGGAGGGCTGCGGCGAGCATCGCCCAGCCGATGCTGTCGAAGAGGAGCGTGAAGGCGACCGTGACGAGCACCGCGGCGGTGGTCTCGGCGAGGACGCGGATGAAGATCACCGCGTTTGCGTGCGCCTCGGGGTCGTCGGCGATCTTGCGCAGCGCCGCAGCGCTGCGACCGCCGGCGCCCAGTTCGGCGAGGTCCGCGCGGGAGGTGACGCCGAGCGCAGCGTCGATCGCGACCATCAGGGCGCCGAACGCGAGGAGCAGGACGGCGACGACGAGCAGCAGAGCAGCGGTCATGCGCGATTTCGGCGACGCTCGACGGCCTGGAAGGCCGTGATGAGCTCGCGCTGGAGCCCGAACATCTCGCGCTCCTCCTCGGGCTCGGCGTGGTCGAAGCCCAGAAGGTGGAGAAGCCCGTGCGTGGTGAGCATCACGAGCTCGTCCATGGTCGAGTGCTTCGCGGCGACGGCCTGGGTCTCGGCGACCTGCGGGCAGAGCACGATGTCGCCGAGCAGCCCCGCGGGCGTGGGCATGTCGTCGGTGCCGGGCCGCAGCTCGTCCATCGGGAAGCTGAGCACGTCCGTCGGTCCCGGCTCGTCCATCCACTGCACGTGAAGGGCCTCCATGGCACCCTCGTCGACGAGCAGGATGGCGACATCGGCGTCGGCGCTGACGTGCAGCTCGGAGAGGTTGTTCTCCATCAGGCGGAGGAGGACGGTCTCGTCGACCTCGATGCCGGACTCGTTGCTGATCTCGATGGTCATGAGCGTCCTCGCTTGGGAAGGTGATCGCGCGGGTTCTGCGGGCGCATGCCGGCACGTCGCTCGGCACGGCTGGCGAACTCGGATGCCTCGTCCCGCTCGCGGCGGGCGACCAGCCGGCGCTCGTCGTACTCGGTGTAGGCGTCCACGATGCGTCCGACCAGGGTGTGGCGTACGACGTCGTCACTCGTCAGGTACGAGAAGTGGATGTCGTCGATCTCGTTGAGCACCCGCGTCACCAGCCGCAGCCCCGACGCGCCCTGAGGCAGGTCGATCTGGGTGATGTCGCCGGTGACGACCATGCGCGTTCCGAAGCCCAGTCGCGTGAGGAACATCTTCATCTGCTCGGGCGTGGTGTTCTGCGCCTCGTCGAGCACGACGAACGAGTCGTTGAGCGTGCGCCCGCGCATGTACGCCAGTGGCGCGACCTCGATCGTGCCCGTCGCCATGAGCTTCGGCACGAGATCCGGGTCCATCATCTCGTTGAGCGCGTCGTACAGCGGACGGAGGTAGGGATCGATCTTGTCGGTGAGCGTGCCCGGAAGGAAGCCGAGCCGCTCGCCCGCCTCCACCGCCGGACGGGTCAGGATGATCCGGCTGACCTCCTTGCGCTGGAGCGCCTGGACCGCCTTGGCCATCGCCAGGTAGGTCTTGCCGGTGCCGGCCGGGCCGATGCCGAAGACGATCGTGTTCTCCTCGATCGCGTCGACGTAGGCCTTCTGGCCCAGCGTCTTCGGCCGGATGATCTTGCCGCGGGAGGAAAGGATCGCCTCGCCGAGGACCTCCGACGGGCGCGGTCCGCCCTCGGTGCGCAGGATCTTGCTCGAGGACGAGACATCGGACTCGCCCAGAGCGTGCCCCGCCTTCGTCATCGCGAGCAGCTCGTCGACGAGCGAGCGCGCGGCGGCCACGGCATCCGCTTCTCCCGTGAGGGTGATCTCGTTGCCGCGCACGTGGACGTCGACGTCGGGGTGCTCCTTCTCGATGACACGCAGGAGGCGGTCCTGCGGGCCGAGTAGCTGCACCATCGCGACGCCGTCGGCGTACACCCGATCGATCACACGGTCTTGGGCTGATTCGTCAGGCACCGACGCTCTTCTCCTCGAGCCTTCCGGCGAGCACATGGGCGTGCACGTGGAAGACGGTCTGGCCCGCGTTCGGGCCGGTGTTGAAGACCAGGCGGAAGTCGCCGTCGCCGTGCTCGGCGGCGAGACTGTTGGCCAGGCCGATGATCTCGGCGAGAAGGTCGGGATCGCCCGCGGCCAGCTCGACGACGTTGCGGTAGTCCTCCGACTTGGGGATCACGAGCAGGTGGACGGGCGCCTGCGGAGAGATGTCGCGGATCGCGAACACGTTCTCGGTCTCGGCGATGATCTCGGAGGGGATCTCACCCTTCAGAATCCGCGTGAAGATCGATGGCTCGCTCATCCCGCAAGTCTACCGATGAGCCCCCGCGCACGGCCGGACCGGGCCGACCACAGGGCGGTCACCAGCGGCCGAGCGCGGCGCTGATCACCGCAAGGGCGGCGGGACCCGCGGTCGAGGTGCGCAGCACGCTCTCCCCCAGTCGCACCAGCGACGCACCGGCATCCTGGAACAATGCGAGCTCGTCGGGCGCGATCCCGCCCTCGGGCCCCACGACGAGCAGGATGTCGCGCTCCTCGCCGGTGAGTTCGAGGCCGGCGAGCCGCGCCGAGCCGGTCGGCTCGAGCACGAGCGTGCGCGACGACGCCGTTCGCGTCGCGATCTCGCGGGTCGTGGCCAGCGGAGCGACCTCGGGGATCCACATGCGGTGGGCCTGCTTGGCCGCCTCGCGCACGATGGACGCCCAGCGCACCCGGCCCTTCTCCGCCTTCGCGGCATCCCAGCGAGAGACGCTGCGCGCGGACTGCCAGGGCACGATCTCGTCGATGCCCAGCTCGGTGGCGGCCTGCACCGCGAGCTCGTCGCGGTCGCCCTTGGCCAGCGCCTGGACCAGCACGATGCGCGGACGCGGGGCCGCGGCATCCGTTCGGGTGCTCACCCGCACGACGACCTCGCGCGGCGAGACGGACTCGCACACTCCGGCGAGCCACGCTCCGCGGCCGTCGCCCACCGTCACCTCTTCGCCCACGCGCACGCGGCGCACCGACGCAGCGTGATGGGCCTCTGCTCCGGTGAGCGTGACGACATCGCCGGCCTGCGCGAGGGCGGGCTCGTCGAGGACGAAGTGAAGGGCCATCGTCAGGCGCGGAAGCGGTCGCGCAGCTTGGCGAACAGACCCTGGTGGAACTCGGCGAGGCGCGGGCTCGGGGCCTTGGTGCGCTTGGCGAAGTCCTCGATCAGCGCGCGCTCCTTGGCGTCGAGCCTGGTCGGGGTGACCACGTGCACGCCCACCCGCAGGTCGCCGCGCTGGGTGCCGCGCAGCGGCGTGATGCCGCGGCCCTTGATCGTCAGCACATCCCCGCCCTGCACGCCGGGGCGGAGCTCGAGGTCGACCGGTCCGTCGAGGGACTGGATCGTGGTCGTGGTGCCGAGGATGGCGTCGGGCATCGACACCTCGAGTGTGGCGAGGAGGTCGTCGCCGTCGCGGCTGAACACCTCGTGCGGCGTCACGGTGACCTCGATGTACAGATCGCCGTTGGGTCCGCCGGCGGGGCCGACCTCGCCGGAACCGGGCAGCTGCAGGCGCAGGCCGGTCTCGACGCCGGCGGGGATGTCGAGCGAGACCGTGCGGCGGGCGCGCACGCGGCCCTGCCCCTGGCACGTGGCGCAGGGGTACGGGATCGTCGTGCCGTAGCCCTGGCAGATGTTGCAGGGCTGGTTCGTGATGACGTTGCCCAGTAGGCTCCGCACCTGGCGCTGGACGTGTCCGGTGCCGTGGCAGATGTCGCACGTCACGGGCGAGGTGCCGGGCTGGCAGCAGGAGCCCTGACAGGTGTCGCAGCCCACGGCGGTGTCGACCTCGATGTCGCGGTGGACGCCGAAGACGACATCGCCGAGGTCGAGCGTGACGCGCACGAGCGCATCCTGACCGCGTTCGCGGCGCGACCGGGGCCGCCCGGCCCGGGCGCCGCCACCGCCGCCGCCGAAGAACGTCTCGAAGATGTCGTTGAAGCCGGTGAAGCCGTTCGCGCCGCCGAAGGCGCTGCCGTCACCGCCCATGTCGTACCGGGCCCGCTGATCCGAGTCGCTCAGCACGTCGTAGGCGTGCGTGACGAGCTTGAACCGCTCCGACGCCTCCTCGCCCGGGTTGACGTCGGGGTGGAGTTCGCGCGCCAGGCGGCGGTACGCCTTCTTGATCTCATCGAGCGAGGCGTCGCGTGAGACGCCGAGGACCTCGTAGTGGTCAGCCACTTTCGCCTTCCTGCCCGCGGCGAGCCGCAGGGTTCGTGTATGTCCGCGTCAGCGGCTGCTCTCGTCTTCTTCGAGCATCCGCGTGAGGTATCGCGCGACGGCGCGTACCGCCGCGAGGTTCGTGGGGTAGTCCATGCGAGTCGGGCCCATGACGCCGACGCGGGCGCGGGCGCCGGTCGCGTCGTAGTCGCTGGCGACGATCGAGGCCTCGGCGAGGCCGAACGGCTCGTTCTCCCGCCCGATGCTCGAAGCGAGGCCCTTCTCGTCGGCGACCATCTCGCCCATGAGCCGGAGGATCGTGACCTGCTCCTCGATGGCCTCGAGCAGGGGGTAGATGCTGCCGCGGAAGTCGCCCTCGCGTCGCGCCAGCGTCGCGCTGCCCGCCATCACGAGCTTGTCCTGACGGAACTCGTCCAGCTCTTCGGCGACGACGCGCACGATCTGCGCGGTCGCGGCCTGGTGCGGCGCCGTCATCAGCGCCTCGTTCTGCAGCCGGTCCGCGATCCGCTGCAGGCCGTCGCGCACGGAGCGGCCGACCAGCAGGGTGCCGAGCTCGGCGCGGATGCGCGCGAGGTCGCTCTCGTCGAACTCGTCGCGCACGAACGCCATGCGCTGCGACACGCGCCCGGTATCGGTGACCACGATCACCAGCATCCGGCCGCCGCCGAGCTGGACCAGCTCGACGTGCGTCACGTTCGCGCGGGCGAACGACGGGTACTGCACGATCGCGACCTGACCGGTCAGCTGCGTCAGCGCGCGCACGGTGCGCGCCAGCACGTCGTCCAGGTCGCCAGGACCCTCGAGGAACGACGAGATCGCCGTGCGCTGAGCCGAACTGAGCGGTCGCACCTCGGCGAGATGGTCGACGAAGACGCGGTAGCCCTTGTCGGTGGGCACGCGCCCGGACGAGGTGTGCGGGGCGGCGATGAGCTCTTCGTCCTCGAGCAGCGCCATGTCGTTGCGGATGGTCGCGGCCGACACGCCGAACGCGTGGCGCTCGACGATCGCCTTGCTGCCGACGGGCTCGCGCGTGTCGACGTAGTCCTCGACGATCGCGCGCAGAACCTGAAGCCCTCGTTCGCTGACCATCCCGCCTCCTCACGCCGCGTCTGGCACTCGCATGACTGGAGTGCCAATTCTACCGGATGCCGCCGCACGAACCGCCCTGCGACGCCCATGGTGACCGAACGCGGCGCCCGGTCGTGCGGTCAGGACGTCAGCGCCCTTACGACGGCGTCGGCGAGCAGTCGGCCCCGGCGGGTGAGCACCACGCTCCCCCGCACCGCCGATGCCCCGTCGATCAGGTCGTCGGCGATCAGCCCGGCCACCGCCCGGCGCGCGTCGGGAGCGAGCTCGGCCACCGGCAGCCCCTCGCGGATCCGCGTGCGCAGCAGCACCTGCTCGAGCGCGCGGGCTTCGGCGTCCGGGATCTCGCGCCCGGCTCCCGGTGACGCTCCCCCGGCGAGCCGCTGCGCGTAGGCCGACGGGTGCTTGACGTTCCAGAACCGCACTCCCCCGATGTGGCTGTGCGCGCCCGGGCCGAATCCCCACCAGTCCGTGCCCTGCCAGTACGCCAGGTTGTGCCGGGATCGCTGGTCGTGCGAGCGCGCCCAGTTCGACACCTCGTACCAGTCGAACCCGGCGGCGGCGAGGCGGTCGTCGACGAGCTCGTACATGTCGGCCTGCAGGTCGTCGTCGGGCGCGGGCACCTCGCCACGGCGGATCTGACGGGCGAGCTTGGTGCCGTCCTCGACGATGAGCGCGTAGGCCGAGATGTGGTCGGGTGCGAGGTCGATCGCCGTCTCGACCGAGGCGCGCCAGTCCTCGAGCGACTCACCCGGTGCGCCGTAGATGAGGTCCACGCTGACGTCGAGGCCGGCGGCCCTGGCCGCGGCGACCGCGGTGCGCACGTTCGCAGGGTTATGCGTCCGGTCCAGCGCCGCGAGCACGTGCGGGACGACCGACTGCATGCCGATCGACACCCGGGTGACTCCGGATGCCGCCAGCTCGGCCATGACGGCATCCGTCACCGTGTCGGGATTGGCCTCGACCGTGATCTCGGCGCCCTCGGCCATGCCGAAAGCCTCGCGCACGCCGTCGAGCATGCGTCCGAGGTCGCCCGGCGGAAGGAGCGTGGGCGTGCCGCCGCCGAAGAACACCGTCGATGCCGGGCGCAGCGGGCCAAGTCCTTCGAGCACGCCGCGGGCCAGCGTCACCTCGTGCAGCAGCGTGTCGGCGTACTGATCCTGCCGGGCGCCCTGCAGCTCGTCGGACGTGTAGGTGTTGAAGTCGCAGTAGCCGCACCGCACGCGGCAGAACGGCACGTGGAGGTAGACGCCGAAGGCGCCGGCCTGATCGATCGTCGTGCCGGCCGGCAGCGAGCCGTCGGCGGGGACCGGCTCGCCCAGGGGAAGCGCGGAGCCCATCAGCGCCTCACGCGGGTGTCGTGTACAGCGGCGAGATCGCGCGCAGGTACCGGGTGAACAGCTCGCGGCGCCGGCGCCGCGTGAGTCCCGGGAAGACCTTGTACGTGAGCGCGGCCGGCGCGTCGAAGGCGCGCACCGTGAACCAGACCTCGTCATTGTCGTGCCACTCGACCATGAACGACTCCTCGCCGCTCACGACCGAATCACCGACGGTTCCCAGCGCGAAGCCCACGCGCCGAGGCTCTTCGATGGCGAAGATCACGCGGAGCTCGGCATCCGCCCGCAGTCCCTTGATCCGGCCTTCGAGGCGGATGGTCGTGCCCGCCCCCACATAGGGTGTGCCGTCGGCGTCGTAGCGGAGGTCCGACTCGGACTTGCTCGGCGCCAGCGGTGTGCCGTCGGCGTCGAAGCTCACGCCGGAGTACATCGGCCCGGATGCCGGGCGCACGTCTTTCAGCGTGAGGCCGGCCCCGCGCTGCGCGGTCCACGACATCAGCGCGTCGCTCGCGGTCTGGAAGCGCGCCTCGCCGCTGCCGAGCCGCCACGACTGCTCGGCAGGGATGCTGCGCTCCGGCGGATACTGCATGAGGTCGGCAGCCTGCGTGGCGCCGACGGCGGCGTAGTCGACGGTGTCGTCCCGGAAGGTTCCTCGACGCATGACGGAAAGCCTACTTGGCGTCCTTCTTCTCGGTGTCGCCGGAGAGCGCGGCGATGAACGCCTCCTGGGGGACTTCCACGCGACCGACCATCTTCATGCGCTTCTTGCCCTCCTTCTGCTTCTCCAGCAGCTTGCGCTTACGGCTGATGTCGCCGCCGTAGCACTTGGCGAGGACGTCCTTGCGCA
This sequence comes from Microbacterium sp. Root166, assembly GCF_001427145.1. GTDB lineage: Bacteria > Actinomycetota > Actinomycetes > Actinomycetales > Microbacteriaceae > Microbacterium. The sequence goes on along the minus strand of NZ_LMGL01000002.1, from coordinate 294,170 downwards.
TCGCCCGGATGGACTCGCGCGCGATGATGCGGGCGCCGATCGCGGCCTGGATCGGCACCTCGAACTGCTGGCGCGGGATGAGCTTCTTGAGGCGCTCGGTCATCAGCACCCCGTAGGCGTAGGCCTTGTCGCGGTGCACGATGGCGCTGAACGCGTCGACCGGCTCTCCCTGCAGGAGGATGTCGACCTTCACCAGGTCGGCCTCCTGGTCGCCGCTGGGCTCGTAGTCGAGCGAGGCGTAGCCGGCGGTCTTGGACTTCAGGTGGTCGAAGAAGTCGAACACGATCTCGCCCAGCGGCATCGTGTAGCGGATCTCGACCCGGTCCTCGCCGAGGTACTCCATGCCCATGAGCGTCCCGCGACGCGACTGGCACAGCTCCATGATCGTACCGACGTAGTCCTTCGGAGCGAGGATCGCCGCCTTGACCATCGGCTCGGTGACGCTGGCGATCTTGGTGCCCGACGGGAACTCGCTCGGGTTGGTGACCGTGAAGGTCTTCTTGTCGTCCGTCACGACCTCGTACGTCACCGACGGCGCGGTCGAGATGAGGTCGAGGCCGAACTCGCGCTCGAGGCGCTCGGTGACGATCTCGAGATGCAGGAGGCCGAGGAAGCCGCAGCGGAAGCCGAAGCCCAGCGCGACCGAGGTCTCGGGCTCGTAGTTGAGCGAGGCGTCCGAGAGCTTCAGCTTGTCGAGCGCCTCGCGCAGCACCGGGTAGTCGCTGCCGTCGATCGGATACAGGCCCGAGAAGACCATGGGCTTCGGGTCGGTGTAACCCGGCAGCGCTTCCTTCGAGGGCTTCGTGGCGCTCGTGACGGTGTCGCCGACCTTGGACTGGCGGACGTCCTTCACGCCGGTGATGAGGTAGCCCACCTCGCCGACTCCGAGTCCCTTGGTCGGGGACGGCTCGGGCGACGAGACGCCGATCTCGAGCAGCTCGTGCACGGCGCGCGTCGACATCATCTGGATGCGCTCACGCGGGTTCAGCTGCCCGTCGATCATGCGGACGTAGGTGATGACGCCTCGGTAGGAGTCGTACACCGAGTCGAAGATCATGGCGCGGGTCGGCGCGTTCGGGTCGCCCTTCGGCGCCGGGATCTGCGCGACGACGTGGTCGAGCAGCTCCTCGACGCCCATGCCGGTCTTGCCGCTGACGCGCAGGACGTCTTCGGGCTTGCCGCCGATGAGGCTTGCGAGCTCCTTGGCGTACTTCTCGGGGTCGGCGGCCGGCAGGTCGATCTTGTTGAGCACCGGGATGATCTGCAGATCGTTCTCGAGTGCGAGGTAGAGGTTCGCGAGCGTCTGGGCCTCGATGCCCTGCGCCGCGTCCACCAGCAGGATCGCGCCCTCGCACGCGGCGAGCGAGCGGCTCACCTCGTAGGTGAAGTCGACGTGCCCCGGCGTGTCGATCATGTTCAGCGCGAAAGTGCCGTCGGGCGTGGCCCACGGCATCCGCACGGCCTGCGACTTGATCGTGATGCCGCGCTCGCGCTCGATGTCCATGCGGTCGAGGTACTGGGCGCGCATGTCGCGGTCCGAGACGACGCCGGTGATCTGCAGCATCCGATCGGCCAGCGTCGACTTGCCGTGGTCGATGTGGGCGATGATGCAGAAGTTGCGGATCAGCTCGGGCGGAGTCGCGGACGGCTCGAGGGGCTTCAGGGCGCGGGGTGACATATCCCGTCGATTCTACGGGTGAGGCGGCCTCTCACCCTGCGCACGCCCCGAGCGCCTCCCGCGGCCTGCCGATAGCCTGGGGCGATGGTCGTGCAGGTCGTCCTCGTGCACGGCATCCGTACGTCTGCGACGATGTGGCGCGCGCAGGTCGACCACCTTCGCGAGCGGGGCAATCCGGTGGTCGCGGTCGACCTTCCCGGACACGGCTCGCGCATGACCGAGGAGTTCACCCTCGACGGCGCGTTCGCGACCATCGACGATGCGGTGCGGGATGCCGCGACCCGCGGTCCGGTGCTCCTCTCGGGGCACTCGATGGGCGGCCTCCTGTGCATCGAGTACGTCGGCCGCGAGAACCCGCCGCCGGTCGCCGGCTTCATCGCGGCGTCGTGCACCTCGATTCCGCGCGGCATGGGGCTCGCCGCCTACCGGGTGCTGACTCGCGGCTTCGACTCGCTGCCCGATCGCGGCATGTGGCTGACCAACCGGATGCTGGATCGTATCCTGCCCGACGAGACCCGAGCCGACTTCGGTGCCGGCGGCTACGCGCTGGACACACAGGACGTCGCGCTGCGGAGCCTCTCGGTGCTCGACCTCCTCGCTGCGCTCCACCGCATCGACGTGCCGCTGTGGTTCGTCAACGGGCAGTACGACCAGCTCCGCATCAACGAGAAGCTGTTCATGAAGATCGCGCAGCACGCCGAACTGATCGTCGTCCCCCGCACCACTCACCACGTCACCGTGATGCGGCCACGGGTCTTCAACGCCGTCCTCGACCTGGCGATCACGACCCTCGAGCAGACCTGATAGACTCGGTGATTGGCTTGCGTGTGGGTTGCCACCCTCACGACCGCCGCAACGCAGCCCTCTTCTGCTGAGCGGCTCTCTCCATTTCACTCCGAACGAAAGAACGTCGACACGTGGCGAACATCAAGTCGCAGATCAAGCGCAACAAGACCAACGAGAAGGCGCGCGAGCGCAACAAGGCCGTCAAGAGCGAGCTGAAGACCGAGGTGCGTCGCACCCGCGAGGCCATCGCCACGGGCGACAAGGCTGCCGCTGAGAAGGCCCTTCAGAAGGCGACCAAGAAGCTCGACAAGGCCGTGAGCAAGGGCGTCATCCACGAGAACCAGGCCGCGAACCGCAAGTCGGCTATCGCCAAGCAGGTCGCAGCGCTCTGATCCGTCCTCCGGAATCCGTCTGAAGGCCCGTCCCTCCGGGGGCGGGCCTTCGGCGTTGGAGCGTCAGGCTCCGAACGGCGCGCGCGTCGCGATGACGGTGATGAGGCGCTCCAGCGCGAACACCGAGTCACGCGAGCCGCCCTTGACCTCGGCATCCGCCCGCGCAGCGGCCTGGATGGCGCCACCGAGGGAGGCCTCGTTCCAGCCGGTCAGATCGCGCCGGGCGCGGTCGACCTGCCAGTCCTTGAGGCCGAGCCGCCCCGCCAGCACCGCCGCCGGCTCACGGCTGCCGGCCACGCGCGCCATCGTGCGCAGCTTGGACGCGATCGCGGCGACCAGCGGCACCGGGTCGGCACCGGAGGCCAGCGCGTGCCGCAGCGCGACGAGCGCATCGCCGTAGCGGCCCGCGATCGCCGTATCGGCCACGGTGAACGCCGACGTCTCGACCCGGCCGCCGTAGTACCGCTCGACGACCTGCTCGGTGATGTCGCCGGGCACGTCGGCGATGAGCTGCTGGCAGGCTGCGGCGAGCTCGGTGAGGTCGTCGGCGAAGGCGGAGACCAGTGCGCGCAGCGCCGGCGGCGCGATGCGCTTCTTCGCCGCCTGGAACTCGCCGGCCGCGAAGTCGAAGCGGTCGGAGTCGCGCTTGACGGCGGCGCACGGGATCTCGACTCCCCCGCCCTGCCCGGCGCGAATCGCGTCGAGGAGCTTCTTGCCGCGCACGCTCGCGCCGGTGTGGCGCAGCACCACCGTCGCGCCGTCCTGCGGGGCGGCGAGGTACGACACGGCCTCATTGAGGAAGGCGTCGGAGCACTTCTCGACGCCCGTGACGCGGACCAGCCGCGGCTCGCCGAACAGCGAGGGTGACGTGAGACCCAGCAGCGAGCCCGGCGCATAGTCGTCGGCGCGAAGGTCGGAGACCTCGAGGCTCGCGTCTTCGGCCCGGAGATAGTCGCGGAGGCCGGCGATCGCGCGCTCGGCACAGACGTCTTCGGGGCCCGAGACGAGCACGATCGGCGCCGGTTGGGGTGCCCGCCACGACACCTGCGGGATCGCGCTGCGCGCTGCCTTGGTCGGAGTGCGCCGCGCGGTCGTTGCCATGCAGCCAGCCTACCGAGCGGCTCCGACTCACCCGCCGCGCTCACGCCAGATCGCGACACCGCCCGCGGCCTGCCATAGCGCGATCACGCCCTGCGTGTCGGTGCGGGCGATGCGCGCGCCTTCGGCGACGAGCACCTCGAGGATCTCGGTGCGCGGGTGGCCGTAGTCGTTGTCGGCTCCGACGGTCACCAGCGCGATCGACGGCTCCGCCGAGCGGTAGAGCCCGGCATCCTGGTCGGCGCTGCCGTGGTGGGCGACTTTGACGACCGCGTACGGCGGATCGAGCGCGCCGGATGCCGCGATCGCCCGCTGCGGCGAGGCCGCCAGGTCGCCCAGCAGGAGGGTGGGCGGAATGCCGCCGCCCCTCACGTCCAGCACGGCGCTGGTGTCGTTGCCGACCGGGAAGGCGCGGTTGTCGGCCAGCGGCCACAACACCCGCCAGTGCGCCTCGCCGAGCCGGCCGGCGAGTCCCGCATCGGCTTCGACGACCTCAGCACCGGCCGCCTCGAGCTGCGCCAGGATCCGGGCGCCGTCGGGATCGGCCGGTCCGTGGACCACGGTGCCGACGCGTCCGACGAGCGCGGAAACGCCCCCGACGTGGTCGAGGTCGAAGTGCGTGAGCACGAGCAGGTCCACCCGGTCGATCCCGGCGCGCGCCAGGCAGTCCGCGACAGCATCCGGTTCAGGACCGGTGTCCACCAGGGCAACGGCCCCCGCGGACCTCAGGAGCACGGCATCACCCTGGCCGATGTCGCACGCGAGGATGCTCCACGTCGCCGGCAGCGTCCACCGTCCGGCGACCGAGTCGAGCAGACCGGTACCTCCCACGATGCCGACCGTGGTCGCCACGATCAGCGCCGACACCGCGCGTACCCGACGTCGGCTCGGTGAGCTGCCCCGCAGTCCGATGACCAGCCCCACGGCGAGGCCCAGGGCCGCGAGGCTCACCGCGCCGGCCCACCCCTCGCCCCAGGGCAGCAGGCCGCCCGGAAGACCGGCGACAGTGGTGGCTGTCGCGGCGATCCATGATGCGGGCAGCCACGCGAGAGCCGCGAGCCCCTCCTGCAGCACGGGCACCGGCGCGGCGAGGCATGCCGCGAGACCGAGGGTGGTGGCCAGCGGCGCAGCGGGAGCCGCCAGCAGATTCGCGAGCACGCCGAACAGCGGCACCTGCGGAGCGATGAGCACGAGAAGCGGACCGCATGCGAGCTGTGCCGCCGTGGGCACGGCCAGTGCCAGCGCGAGCATGCGGGGCAGGACGCGGGACATCCCGTCGGCGAGCGACCGCGCGAACAGCAGCAGCGAGGCCGTCGCCGCGGCGGAGAGCGCGAAGCCGAGCGACCCGGCGAGCCATGGATCGGCGACCAGCAGAAACGTGACGGCCAGCGAGAGGATGGCCATGCCCGCGCCCGGTCGCCCGAGCACCACCCCGAGCATCGCGATCGCCGCCATCACCCCCGCACGCACGACGCTGGGCTCGGGCGTGACGAGCAGGACGAAGCCGCCCAGCGCCACGAGCCCGCATGCCACGCGCGTCGGCCTGCGCAGACCCGCCAGGGCCGCCGCCGCGTAGACGAGCCCGACGACGAGAGCGCAGTTCGCCCCCGAGACCGCCGTCAGATGCGCCAGCGACGACTCCTTCATGGCGGCGTCGAGCTCGATCGAGACCGCCGACGTGTCGCCGACCGCGAGCCCCGGCACCAGCCCAGCCCCGCTGCCCGGGAGTCGCGCCGCCGTCGCCACGAGACCCTGGCGGAGGCCGGCCGTAGCAGCGCCGGGTCCCGACGGAGCGGCCGTGACGTCGAGCCCGCGCGTCGCGCGGATCACCAGGACGGCGCGCTCCCCCGCGTGCGACGCGGCTGCCGTCCCCCGAGCCGAGACCACGGCGCCCACATCGAGCGCGTTCCGGTCCGCGACGTTGGCGGGATCGACGCGCACCACGATCTCGACCCGGAGGGCGTGCGACACCGTGCCCGCGTCGATTCGCGTGGCGACGGCGTCGAACGCCAGCGCCCCGTCGGCCCGGCGCTCGACCTTGCCGACGACGGTCGCGTGCACCTCGACGGCGCGCCCGCCGGTGATGTCGAGCTCGAGAGCCTCCTGTCGAGCGGGCTGGGCCACCGCGACATGGGATGCCGCGGCCGCGGCGGCGCAGAGCGCCAGGGTCACGATGACCCGTCGGTGACCACGTCGTGCCGCCGGCCGCCCGCGTCGGGCAGTCCACGCCAGGCAGCCGAGCGCCGCCGCCCAGAGGCCGAGCGCCATCACGCCCGCGGTGCCGGGAAGGATCGTGGCGAGGAGAGCGACAGCCCAGGCGGCGCCCGCGACGGGGACCAAACGGAGTGTCATGCGCAACGGCACTGCTCACACCGTCACGAGGTCGCGCAGCGCCTCGAGCATCTTGTCGCCGATCCCCGGGACGGCCAGCAGATCCTCGACGCTCGTGAAGCGACCGTTCGCGTCGCGCCACTCGATGATGCGCTGCGCCATGGCGGGACCGATGCGCGGCAGCGTATCGAGCTCGGTCGTGTCTGCCGTATTCAGGTTGACGCGGCCGTCGCCGCCGACGGGCCCCCTGGCGCCTCCCGCCCCGAGGTCGGCGGGCGCCTCGCCGACCCGGCCGACATGCAGCTGCTCGCCGTCCGACAGCGGCCGCGCGAGATTGACCGCGCCCTCATCGGCTCCGTCGGCGAAGCCGCCGGCCGCGGCGATCGCATCGACGACCCGGGCGTGCTCGTCGAGCACGTACAGCCCCGGCGCGGCGACGGCGCCGGAGACGTGCACGTACAGCAGCGGCGGGGCCGCGGCATCCGTTCCGGCCGTCGACGCCTCCACCGAGACCTGCTCGACGGGCGCCGACGCGCCGCGCAGGATGCCGATCACCACCGTCACCGCGAGGGCGAGGATCACGACCACCACGGCCGCGCCCAGGCCCAGGCGGCGCCCCGGCGAGGACCGCTCGGGCGCGTGCTCGGCTGTCACCCCCTCACGCTAGGAGCGGGCTGCGGGCGACGCGGGCCGCCCCGTGCAGGCTGTGGGGAGGCGAGGCGGCACGGCGGTCCGGGGAGGAGCCGCCGAGCCGTGTCAGTGGGTGCTGAAGCTGACGACCTTCGGCGGCCGTACCACGGCCCGGGTGATCTCGCGCCCGGCGAGCGACTTCACCACGCGGTCGTCACTGCGCGCGAGGCGCTCGAGCTCGGCCGCGTCGATGCGCGCAGACACCTGCAGCGTCGCGCGCACCTTCCCGTCGATCTGCACGACCGTGGTGACGGTCTCCTCGACGAGCAGGGTCGGGTCTGCGTTCCGCCACGGCACGAGGCCGACGAAGCCCTCGTAGCCGAGGATCTCCCACATCTCCTCGGCCGTGTGCGGCGCGAAGAGATCGAGGATCATCGCGACCGCTTCCGCCGCCTCGCGCACCGCCGGATCCGCCGGACCCGCTCCGGTGTCGATCACCTTGCGCGTGGCGTTGACGAGCTCCATCAGGCGGGCGACCACGACGTTGAACTTGGTCTGCTCGACCAGGCCCGGGGCGTCCGCGAGCAGGCGGTGCGTCACGCGGCGCAGGGCGGTGTCGCCCTCGGCCCAGATCACATCGGGACTGCTGGTGACGTCGGTCGCCACGCGCCACGCTCGCGCCAGGAACTTCTGGGCGCCGGTCGTCGACACGTCCTCCCAGTTGATGTCGTCCTCGACCGGGCCCGCGAAGGCGATCGCCACGCGCACCGCGTCGGCACCGGGGTCGACCATGCTCGAGGCGAATTCGACGAGGTTGCCCTTGCTCTTGGACATCTTCGAGCCGTCGAGCAGCACCATGCCCTGGTTGATCAGGCTGGTGAACGGCTCGGTGAACTCGATCAGCCCCATGTCGAACAGGACCTTCGTGATGAAGCGCGCGTACAGCAGGTGCAGGATCGCGTGCTCGACGCCGCCGATGTAGGAGTCGACCGGGGCCCAGCGATCGGCCTCCGCGGTCGGGAACGCCTGGGTCGGGTCCTGCGCCGCGAGGAAGCGCAGGAAGTACCACGAGCTGTCGACGAAGGTGTCCATCGTGTCGGGGTCGCGCTGCGCAGGTTCCCCCGTCTCGGGGTCGACCGTGGCCATCCACTCCGTCGCACCGCCCAGCGGGGAGGTGCCCTTGGGCGTGAGGTCGAGCCCCTGGGCGTCGGGCAGCACCAGCGGCAGCTGGTCCTCGGGCACGGGGACGATCCGGCCGTCCTCGGTGTGGATCATGGGGATCGGCGTGCCCCAGAAGCGCTGGCGGGAGATGAGCCAGTCGCGGAGGCGGTACGACTTCGCAGCGCGGCCGGTGCCCGCCGCTTCGAGCTGCTCGATGCTGCGGGCGATCGCGTTGCGCTTGGACAGGCCGTCGAGCGAGCCGGAATTGATCATCCGGCCTTCGCCGGTGAGGGCGACGCCCGTCCGGGCCGGGTCCAGATCGGACAGGGATGCCTCGCCCGCACCGGGATCGATCGGCACGCCGTCGTCGTCGAGTTCGATGACGGGGATCGCACCGGTGATGGGCGCCGTCGTGTCGACGACGACCTTCACCGGCAGATCGAACGCACGGGCGAAGTCGAGGTCGCGCTGATCGTGCGCGGGCACGGCCATCACGGCGCCGTGGCCGTAGTCGGCGAGCACGTAGTCGGCGGCCCAGATCGGCAGGCGCTCGCCGTTGACCGGGTTGATCGCGTAGCGGCCGAGGAAGACCCCGGTCTTGGGGCGGTCCGAGCTCTGACGCTCGATGTCGGTCTCGCGCTGCACGCGCTCCAGGTACTCGCGGAACTGCTCGCGCACCTCGTCGGACGAGCCCTCGACGAGCTCGGCGGCCAGATCGCTGTCAGGGGCGACGACGAAGAAGGTCGCGCCGTGCAGCGTGTCGGGGCGCGTGGAGAACACGGTGACCCGGTCTTCGCGTCCCTCGATCTCGAACTCGATGTCAGCGCCGACCGACCGGCCGATCCAGTTGCGCTGCATGCGGATGACCTTCTGCGGCCAGAACCCCTCGAGCTGGTTGAGGTCGTCGAGCAGACGGTCGGCGTAGTCCGTGATCTTGAAGTACCACTGCGTGAGCTTCTTCTTCACGACCTCGGCGCCGCAGCGCTCGCAGTGCCCGTCGACGACCTGCTCGTTGGCGAGCACGGTCTGGTCGTTGGGGCACCAGTTGACCGGGCTGTCCTTGCGGTAGGCGAGACCGCGCTCGAACAGGCGCTGGAACAGCCACTGGTTCCAGCGGTAGTACTCCGGGTCGCTCGTGTGCAGGATCCGCGACCAGTCGTACGACGATCCGTACTCGCGGAAGCTCTTCTTGTGCTGGGCGATGTTGGCGTAGGTCCACTCGCGCGGGTCGGCGCCGCGCTGGATCGCCGCGTTCTCGGCCGGCAGGCCGAACGAGTCCCAGCCGATCGGGTTGAGGACGTTGTAGCCGCGGTGACGCCAGAACCGCGCGACGACGTCGACATAGGCGTAGCTCTCGGCGTGACCCATGTGCAGGTCGCCCGAGGGATACGGGAACATGCCGAGCACGTACTTGCGGGGACGCGTGTCTTCCGCGCCGCCGGCGCGGAACGGGTCCGCCTCCTCCCACCGTGCCTGCCACTTCTTCTGCACGGCGTAGACGTCGTACCCTCCGCCGTCGGCGGGCACAGCGGTGTCGGACGGGGGAATCTGTGACACGAGGGAACCAATCGAGGAAGTCGGGAACGCGCGCGAGCGCGAAACTCCAGATTAGCGGAACCCGTGCTCACCAGCCGGGCGGCAGCTCCGCGCCCAGGGCCGCCAGCGGCCCGCGCGCCTTTATCCCCACCTCGGCGACCTCGGCCGCGGCATCCGATCTCCACGTGATCCCGCCGCCGGCGCCGACGTATGCGCCGCCCGGGTGCACGACGATCGAGCGGATCACCATCGCGAGGTCGAGCGCCCCGTCGTCGCCGACCCACCCGAAGCAGCCCGAGAACACCCCGCGCGGACCGCGCTCGAGCTCGTGGAGGATCGTCATCGCGGAGAGCTTCGGGGCGCCCGTCATGCTGCCGGCGGGAAAGGCCGCGTCGAGGAGCCCACCGACGGTCGTGCCCGGCGTCAGCGTGCCCGAGACGGTGCTGACCAGCTGGTGCACGGCCGGGTAGGACTCCACCTGCAGCAGGGCGTCGACGCCGACCGAGCCGGCGTCGCACACCCGTGAGAGGTCGTTGCGCATGAGATCGACGATCATGACGTTCTCGGCGCGCTCCTTCTCGTCGGTGCGCAGCTCCTCGGCGAGCGCCGCATCGGTCATAGGGTCCTTCCCGCGCGGGCGCGTGCCTTTGATGGGACGGGTCCGCACGACCCCGTGCTCGACCTCGAGGAAGCGCTCGGGACTGGCGCTGGCCAGCGCCACCCCACCGGTGCGCACCAGTCCGCCATGGTGCGCGGGCGTCGCCGCGCGCAGGCGCCGGTAGGCGTCGACCGGATCGACAGCGGCGTCGATCGAGAAGCGCGTCGTCAGGCACAGCTGGTACGCATCGCCCTCGCGGATGGCGTCACGGCAGCGCTCGATGAGCTCGGCGTACTCCCCCGCCGCGTGCCGCGGCCGTGCGCGGGCCGCCGTCGCAGGTGCGGCGGGTTCAGCGGGCTCGGTCGCGCGCGCCGCCGTCGCGGCGAGCGTGCGGACGTCCCGGGCGGGCGCCACCGCCCAGGCGCGGCGGCTGCCGTGATCGAACGCCACGAACCGGTCCACGCGCAGCCACGACTGCTCCGGGCTCGCGTCGTCAACCTCGGCCGGCGCGTCGGCGCGGGCCGCTGCCGCGTCATAGCCCGCCCAGCCCACCCAGCCACCGCGGAATCGTCCCGCCGGCCAGCCGTCGCCCGGATCCGCGGTGGCGCAGACCACCGCTCGCACGGCGCCGGGGTCGTCTTCGGGCACGCCGGTGCCGACCCAGCTCCAGCCCTCGGCAGCGCCGGGTCCGGCATCCAGCCAGAAGGCGTGCTCGTCGCGGGCGTGCTGGTCCAGGAAGACGGATGCCGGATCCACCCACCGGGCCAGCTCCACGGCGACGAGCGGCTCCGACATGTTCCCAGGCTAGAGGGCCGCTCCGGGTTCTAGGCTCGTGGGGTGAACGAGTTCCTGACCTGGCTGCTCGACGCCGTCCAGAGCGTCGACCCGGTGCTCCGGACTCTGTTGGCGGGGCTGGCCATCATGCTCGAGACCAGCGTCCTGATCGGCCTGGTCGTGCCCGGCGACACCGTCGTGATCGTCGCCGCCACCGCGGTCGACTCACCGCTGGAGGCGGTGCTCCTGGGGCTTGCCGTAGTGGTCGGCGCGCTGATCGGCGAGAGCATCGGGTTCTGGCTCGGCCGGTTCCTGGGGCCGAAGATCCAGCACTCCCGCCTCGGACGCCGCATCGGCGAGGAGAACTGGCATCGGTCGGAGCGGTACCTGCGCCGCCGCGGCGGGCCTGCGATCTTCATCTCGAGGTTCCTCCCCGTGCTGCATTCGCTCGTGCCCCTCACCGTCGGCATGAGCGGCTACCCCTACAAGCGGTTCCTCGCCTGGACCATCCCGGCCTGCGTGGTGTGGGCCACTCTGTACATCTCGGTCGCGGCGGTCGCGGCAGGCACGTACCGCCAGCTGGCCGATCAGATCCACTACGCCGGCTACATCTTCGTCGGCGTGATCGTGACCTTCCTCGTGCTGGTCTTCGTCAGCAAAAAGGTCATCGAGCGCGTCGAGCGCAAGCACCTCGACCACGCGCACGACGAGGTGCCGTCGCCGGGCGGTTCCATCGATGCCGACATGGAAGACTGAGAGGATGCCCGAGCTCGAAGCGAAGACCGCGCGCACGAAAGTGCTGTGGTTCGCCCGTCTCGAGTACCGCTTCCACTCCTGGCGCGAGCGCCGTGCGCGCCGCCGGGGTCACACGCCGACGGTGACGCCCTTCCCGGGGTATGCCGGACCGGACTGGGTGCGGGTTCTCGGCCGGGTCATGATCGTGCCGCCGGTGAAGCGCACCGAGTCGGGCGAGTACGCCAGCGTCCGAGGCTGGCGCAGCTTCGTCGCCGTGCCGATCGGCTACGCGCAGGTCACCGTCACCATCGCGGGCGTCGACCACGAGGTGGTCGCGGACCGCGGCGGAGTGATCGACGTGCGGCTGCCCGCGCGGCTCGAACCCGGCTGGCAGACCTTCACCATGACGGTGGAGGACGGCGAGCCGGTCGAGACGCGAGCCTTCGTGGTCGCGCCCGAGGTGAGCTTCGGGGTCGTCTCCGACGTCGACGACACCGTGATGGTGACGGCCCTCCCGCGCCCGCTGCTCGCGGCGTGGAACTCGTTCGTCGTCGACGAGCACGCCCGCCAGCCCGTCCCGGGAATGGCTGTGCTCCTGGAGCGGGTCGTGCGCGAAAGCCCGGGCTCCCCGGTGATCTACCTCTCCACCGGCGCGTGGAACATCGCGCCCACGCTGATGCGCTTCCTGCGTCGTCACCTCTTCCCGCCCGGATCGCTCCTGCTCACCGACTGGGGCCCGACGCACGACCGCTGGTTCCGCAGCGGCAAGGCGCACAAGCTGTCCAACCTCCGCCGTCTCGCCGAGGAGTTCCCGGACGTGCGCTGGCTCCTCATCGGCGACGACGGCCAGCACGACGACGAGATCTACACGACGTTCACCGCCGAGCACCCGCAGAACGTGGTCGGCGTCGCCATCCGCCGCCTGTCCCCTGCGGAGGCCGTGCTCGCCGGCGGCCGGACCGCTGTCAACGACCACTCCGCGGCCTCGGTCCCCTGGGTGACGGAGTCCGACGGCGCCGGGCTGCTCGAGCGGCTCGAGGCGATCGGCGTCGTCCCCAGCTGACATCGGGTCTCTCGGACGACGGGCGCGCGTCAGCAAACCGGGGGTTTGGGGCGGAGCCCCGATGAGGTCGGACCCCGCGCGTAGGCTGGCCGCATGTGCGGACGCTTCGTGGTGGCCAGTGCCGGATCCGAGCTCGTCGGGGTGCTTCGCGTCGATGTCGAGGGCGATGATCTGCCCGAGCCGTCGTACAACGTCGCACCCACCGCGCAGGTGGCGATCGTGCTCGACTCGGTCAAGGAAGAGCTGCCCGTCCGCCGGCTCGAGAGCGCTCGATGGGGGCTCGTGCCCGGCTGGGCGAAGGACCCCAAGATCGGCGCCCGCGCCTTCAACGCCCGGTCCGAAGAGCTCGAGGACAAGCCGATGTTCCGCTCGGCGCTCGAGAAGCGGCGCGCGGTGGTGCCGGCATCCGGCTACTACGAGTGGAAGACCGTCGACGGCGTCAAGGTGCCGCACTACATCCACCCGGCCGACGGGTCCCCGCTGCTGATGGCAGGCCTGTACGAGTGGTGGCGCGACAAGTCGAAGACCGACGACGACCCCGAGCGCTGGATGCTGAGCTTCACGATCCTCACGCGCGATTCGATCGGTCACCTCGGCTCCATCCACGACCGCATGCCCCTGTTCCTCGACCCCGATCACGCCGACGCGTGGCTCGATCCGACGACCGACAACGTGCGCGACGTCCTCGACGCGACGATCGACGCCGCCCCGGCGCTCGCCGACACGCTCGCCGATCACGTCGTGTCCAAGGCCGTCGGCAACGTGCGCAACAACTCCCCCGACCTCATCGAGCCTGCGGACGACTGACCGGTCCACAGTGCCCAGGTTCCGCCCGATCGGGCCGCGTATCCTCGAACGGTGACGATCGCCCCCGCCTCCGACGCGGTGCTGACCGCGCGCGAATGGCGGGAACTCGAGGCCGATCATGAGGTCCGGGCCGACGCGCTGACCCTCGCACACCGCGAGCGCTCGTCGCGTGGTGAGCGGCATCCGGTCGAGGACTTCCTCTTCACGTACTACTCGTACAAGCCCGCCGTGCTGCGGCGGTGGCACCCGGGTGAGGGCGTCGAGCTGGCGGATGCCGCGACCTCGCGTCGCGCGGAATGGCGCTGGTACGCGGCGGGATCGCTCCCCGGTTCGCTTCGGGTCGACGGCGTCGCGCTGCGAGGCCACCGCGACCTGCTCGTGGCGAACATCACCCGGATCCTGCGCGCGACCGCCGGCCGAGCCGCCGGCTTCGGCTGCTTCGGCCTGCACGAGTGGGCGATGGTCTACCGCCAGGGCGAGCATCGGCATCCCGCACCGCTGCGCCTCGGGCAGGGACCGACCGACGCCGTCGTCGAGGCGCACGAGCTGCGCTGCACGCACTTCGACGCCTTCCGGTTCTTCACCCCTGACGCCGTCCCGCGCAACCGCGTCGAGCTGTCGCGCGAGAGTCAGGCGGTGCGAGAGCAGCCCGGCTGCCTGCATGCGGGCATGGACCTGTACAAGTGGGCGATCAAGCTCGGCCCGATCATCCCGGGCGACCTGCTCCTGGACACCTTCGAGCTGACGCGCGACATCCGCACCCTCGACATGCGCGCCTCGCCATACGACCTCAGCGCGTGGGGCTACGAGCCGGTGCCCATTGAGACTCCCGAGGGCAAGACCGCGTACGTGCGCGCGCAGCGCGGGTTCACAGAGCGCGGACAGCTGCTGCGCGCACGCCTGCTGGGCGTGATCGAGGGCTCCTGAGTCACTCCGCGGGCGCGCAGTCCGCGCATGGCACGAGACCCCTGCCTTCGGCCGCGAGCCGCAGTCGCAGCGCGGCCACCCGCTCGGCGGCCTCCTCGAGCCGCTCGGCCGGCAGGGCGCCGGACTCGACGGCCGCCACGATCCCGTCGACCATGCGCGGAGCGGTGTCGGCGGTGGAGAACACGACCGCGAGCACCATGTCGTTGCCCGCGGCGAGAGCAGCGACCGCGTTCGCGACCGTATCGGCGTAGGCAGGCACCCCGGAAGCCTGCAGCATGCCGAGGTCATCCGTCACCGCGACGCCCTCGAACCCGAGCTCTTCCCGCGCGATGCGGTGCCACTCCGCCGAGAGCGTGGCGGGCGCGGGGTCGACCGCGGTGTACGCGAGGTGCCCGAACATCAGCAGCGGCGCGCCGGCGTCGATCCCCGCCTGGAACGGGAGGCCGTCGGCGGACGCCCAATCGGTCTTGCTCATCGGGGTCGAGGGGATCCCCTGGTGCGAGTCGCCGGGTGCGGCGCCGTGACCGGGGAAATGCTTGAGGGTCGACAGCGCATCCGATCCCTCGCCCTCGACGGCAGCCGCCACCCGTTCGGCAGCCGAAGCCGGAGTCGTGCCGAGCGCGCGCCGGTAGATGAACGAGGCCGGGTCGGCGGTCTCGTCGGCGACGATCCCGAAGTTGACGCCGATACCGGCCCGCTGGACGAGCGCAGCGCGGCCCGCGAAGGCCGACAGGGCGGCCGCGGGCGGCTCGGACTTGAGCTGGCGGGCCGACGCGAAGCCGTCCCACGGCAGCCGGGATACGTCGCCGCCCTCCTGGTCGACGGCGAGCAGCGGCGGGAAGGCAGCATCGAGGGTGAGCGCAGCCGTCACGCCGCGCAGCGCGTCCTCGTCGGGCGGGATGTTCGCACCCATCAAGATGAAGCCGCCGATGCCCGTGGCGGCCATGTAGGCCTGCAGAGCAGCAGGATCCGTCGTCGGCAGGTGGCCCATCACGACCGAGGCCGCCTTCTCACGCACCGACATCGCGGCGACGCGCTGGGCCGCGGCATCCTGGATCGCGTCGGCCGGGGCCGCCTCCACGCGCACGGTCGCCGGCTCCTCGACTGCCGGTGCTTCGGCCGAGGCGCCGCCCGTGGCCGCGACGGCCAGGGCCGCGCCGAGCACGAGTCCCGCCGTGGATCGCAGCAGGACGGACTGCCTGCTCACGCCCGTTCCTCGTCGGTCGCGAGGGCGATCGCGATCTGCTGGTCGAGCGTCAGAGGCGCGCGCGTGATGATCTCGTGCAGGAACTCCAGCTTGTGCCGCACCGGTCCCACGATCGTGAACGGGTAGAGGTCGCCGAAGCCCATGGCCCGGTTGATGCGGTTGAACGCCTGCGACAGCCACTGCCAGTCACTGAGCAGCCGCTGCACGGGCTCGTCCTGGTACGACTGCAGCGGGACCACGTCGATGTCGCGCAGGTTGCTCACCGCCGAGTCGAGCCGGATGCCGATGACCGCGGCGGTCTGCAGTGTTCCCGTGATGTGCAGATAGTGGGCGAAGGTCTCGGCGAAGTCCTCCCACGGATGCATCGTGGCGTACTCCGAGATGAAGCTCTCGTGCCAGCCCGCGGGGGCGCCGATCTTGTAGTGACGCGTGAGCGCGTCGCGGTAGCTCGCCCGCTCGTCGCCGAACAGCTCGCGACAGCGCGTCCACAGTGCCTCGTCGGTGAGCAGCACGTTCTGGTAGTAGTGGCCCACCTCATGACGCAGGTGCCCGAGGATCGTCCGGTAGGGCTCCCCCAGTCGCACGCGCAGCGCCTCGCGGCGATCATCCAGGCTCTCCGCCAGGTCGATCGTGACGATGCCGTTCGCGTGCCCGATCATGACCGGCTTGCCGTCGGTCAGGCTCGAGATGAGGTCGAACCCGAGGCCGCCGGGCTTGATGTCCCACGGGGCGATGGGCAGTCCGAGATCGCCCAGTTGCAGCAGCAGCCGCCGCTTGGCCTCCTCCGTCTTGGCGAGCTTCTCGAGCGCGACGGTGTCGCCGGCGTCGGGACGGCGCCGGGTGAGACGGCACGAGAAGCAGCGGCCCGCCGGCGCGTCGTCGCGCACGAGCCAGTTGCAGTCCCACTCTCGATTCGAGCACGCGTACCAGGTCCGCTCCCCGATCTGCACACGGCCGTGGCGGAGACCGAAGAACTCGCGCAGCTCGATGTTGTAGCCGAGTTCCGCCTCGCAGTTGGGGCACGTCAACGTGTCCAGGTAGACGAAGTGCCGGCAATGCGGGCACCGGGGTTGAGAGCTCACCGACTCACCGTAGCGCGCGCAGCTCCGAGCGGACCCTGCGCGCCCGTCACGGTCGTGGCTGCACCGGCAGACGGATGAGGAGGTCGTCCTCGGGGCGCGGTGTCCCTCGGCCGTCGGTGTTGTTCGTCAGCAGCCACAGCGAGCCGTCCGGTGCCGCGACCGCCTCTCGCAGCCGGCCCTGCTCCCCGGTGAGGACCGCGACCGGCTCGGCGGCGAGCGCCCCGGCGGACGTGTCGACCATCCACACCCGCTCTCCCCGAAGGCCTGCGACGAAGAGCGTGTCTCCCACGGCCGCGATGCCGCTCGGACTCGCGTCCGCGGTCGCCCAGACCACCAGGGGGTCGATCAGACCGTCCCGCCCGGCCATCCCCTCCACGATGGGCCAGCCGTAGTTCCCGCCCGGCTCGATCAGGTTCAGCTCGTCCCACGTGTTCTGGCCGAACTCGCTGGCCCACATCCGCCCGTCCGCCGTCCAGGCGAGGCCCTGCACGTTCCGATGACCCCACGACCACGCCGGTCCGCCGCCGGGGTTGCCCGGGGCGGACTCCCCCGCCTCGGTGAGCCGCAGGATCTTGCCGCCGAGGGCATCGGGATCCTGCGCGGCGTCGCGCTGCTGCGCGTCCCCGGTGCTGACGTAGAGGAAGCCGTCCGGGCCGAAGGCGATCCGTCCGCCGTTGTGGGTGCTCGCCCGCGGGATGCCGGCGAAGACCACCTCCGCCGCGCCGACCTCGAATGTGCCGGGCTCGCCGCGCAGCGGCATCCGGATCACCCTGTTGTCCTCCTGCGCACCGTGGTACGCGTACAGCCACGATGTGTCGCCGTCCTCGAGCAGCGCGATCCCGTGCAGGCCCGACTCCCCGCCTGAGACGACGCCGGGCACCGTGCCGATGCTGCGCAGGTCGCCGCCCGGAAGGAGTTCGAGCAGCGTGCCGTCGTCGCGCTGCGAGATGAGGGCGCCGCCGCCGGGCACCGGAGCGACGGACCAGGGCGCGGCCAGACCCACGGCAAGGGTTTCCGGCGCACCCGCGGGCTGCCACCAGCCGGCACGCGGCGTGGGCGATGCCTCGGCCGACGCCGTGGACGACGCGGTGGGCGGGACGGCTCGGTCGGGCACTTCGGCGGCGCAGCCCGACAGGACGCCGACGACGAGAACGGATGCCGCGACCCGCGTCGCACGCCTCATGTGCCCGCCGCGGCCGCCTCGAGCGCGGCGATGTCGATCCGTCGCATCGTGAGCATCGCCTGCACCGCGCGGTGCGCCCTCGCCGGATCCGGGTGACGGATGAGCTCGATGAGCCGGTCCGGGATGATCTGCCACGACAGCCCCCAGCGATCCTTGAGCCAGCCGCACGGCTGCTCCTGGCCGCCGTCGGCGGTCAGCGCGTCCCAGTACCGGTCGACCTCGGCCTGGTCCGCGCACGAGACGTAGAGCGAGATCGCCTCGGTGAACGGGAACTGCGGACCGGCATCCATCGCGTAGTAGTCGCGGCCGGCGAGGCGGAAGTGAGCGTGCATCACGGTGCCGCCCATCCCCGGCACCTCGTCGGGATAGCGGCCCAGCGCAACGATCTCAGAGCCGGGAATCAGTTGAACGTAGAACGAGATCGCCGCTTCCGCGTCGCTGTCGAACCACAGGAACGGGGTGACATCGGACATGGAACGCCTCCTGGTCTCGAGATCCCAGGGTCCCCTGCGGATCCAGCGGGGTCAATCCCGGTGGCGATCTGATTGGATCCAGCGAACTCTCAGCAAGAATCGCGTGAGATCCCGCCCCCGAGGGCATCTCTCCTGTCGGCGCCTCTACCCGAGCGCCGACTCCCTTGGACCCAACAGGATCAACATGCCTTCTTCTCCCGTCCGCCGCGGCCGCCGCCTTGCCGCGGGCCTCGTCGCGATCGCACTCGTCGGTGGATCGGCGATCGTCGCCGCCGCGCCCGCCGCGGCAGCCGAGCCGCTGTCCGTCACCTACGTCGCACGCATCTGCGACGAGTACACCGACATCATGGCCAACAAGGCGCGCAACAACATCATGGAGTCGCTGCGCAATCTCGGCCCCGACACGACGTATGCGACGAACGGGATCATCAACCCCGCCTCCGAGGCCGCCGGTTCGCCGAACTGCCGTCCGTTCCCTGACTGGACGCTCTCCGTCGGCCGCGGGATCATCGCCAAGACGGAAGCCGCCAACTGGCTCAGCCGTGCGTCGAGTCCGTACATGGACGGCGCCGTCACCACAGCCGCCAGTACGGCCGAGCTCGATTCCGCCGGCCTGCCGACCGGTCAGACGATCGATGGTGCCGTGACGGTTCCGCTGACGCCCGAGCAGATTGCGACCGTGCAGTCGGGCGGGCGCCTCGTCGTACAGGGCGGCGTCGGCGTGGATACGCTCAACGGCCGGCAGGCGGATGTCGCGTTCGGCACCCTCCGCTGTGCCCAGGACGGACTCAACGGCGACAACGTCGACTATGTGTGGTTCCCGAACGGCTCCACGCACGTCTTCTGCTACTACTACGCCACGACCCCTCCCCCTGGCACCGGCACGATCACCGTGCGCAAGGAAGTGCCGGCGGTCACCAACGGTGCGGGGACCTTCGATTTCGAGGGCAACATCTCGTTCAACAAGCCCGAGGGCCAGTTGGGAACCTTCACGCTGCGGTCGGACGCGGCCACCGCGGGTTCGCAGACGTTCATCCGCGCCGCCGTCGGTCCCGGTGACGAGCCATGGACCTTCCGCGAGCTCGACGAGGCCGGCTGGACCTTCGACGGCCTCGAGTGCGTCTCGGCTGCCGGTACCAGCGTGATCGACATCGCCGGAACCGCGACCGGGATCCGGCTCGCGGAAGGCGACGACGTCACCTGCACGTACACGAACAGCCGCATTCCGACTGGCCCCGCCTCGCTGTGGAAGGCGACGCTCGGTCGGGTGGGGACCTTCCCCTTCACGATCGTGGGGCCGAGTATGACGGTGAACGCGACCGTCACGACCCTGAACGAAGGCGAGCCGCAGCTGGTCACCTCTGTGCCATCCGCCGAGCCCGGAACGATCACCGCACGGGAGACCATGCCGGCGGCTACGGACGCGGGCCATTGGGAGATGGTGACCGCGCAGTGCAACGGTGAGGCCAAGCCGATCACGGATCTGGGCAACGGAGTCTGGGAGACGAGCGCCACCTTCCAGACCGGCGACAACATCGAATGCCTCGTCGTGAACGAATTCATCGCGAGCGCCTCGCTGTCGGTGGCCAAGATCACCACGGGCGGCGTCGGCTCATTCACATACGACATGTTCCCGTTGACCGCGACCGGAGAGCCTGCAACGGGGGCCGGAGTGGTCACCGCGAACGCCACGACCACCGAAGAGAACGTCTCTATCGCCGGTGACACCGCCTACGAGAGGATCGACGTCCAGGAGCACGGCCTCTTCGGCATTCAGGAGATCATGCCGGCAGCGAGCGACGCCGGTGTGTGGCGGATGACCGGCGTCGACTGCGGCGGCGCCGAGCAGTCGGTCGACCTCGACTCGGCTTACGTCACGGTCGCGGTCACCGAGTCGGCTCCCGACCCGGTGTGCACGTTCTCGAACGAGATCGTGCCCGCCGGAACGATCACCGTCACCAAGAACGCACCGAGCGACCTGACCCAGCGCAGCGCCCCGGTGATCCTTTCGCTGGACTGCAACGGCGTGATCACCGAGGTCGTCCTGGAAGCGGGTGCGTCCACGGTCACCGAGACCGTGACCGGCATCCGCGAGCCCCAGGCCTGCACGCTGACCGAGTCGCAGACCGGTGCCGCAGCGGGGTGGGATGTCGCGACCAGCGCGACGCTGTCGGCTGACGGCGGCCCTGCCACCCCATGGGACGACCTCGGCTCGTTCGAGGCCGATCTCGGCGTCGAAACGGTCATCGTGGTCGACAACGCCTACACCGCCACCCCGCCGGCAGGTGGTGGCAACGGCTCCGGTGCCGGCTCTGGCTCTGGCTCCGGTGCCGGCTCCGGCTCTGACCTTGCCGCAACTGGTCTAGGTGGGGCCTGGATGCCGCTGGCCGTCGGCGGCGCGGCCGCGGTGCTCCTGGGTCTGTGGCTCGCAGTGATGCGCCGACGAACCGCGTGAGCTGATGGAAAGGCCGCGGTGGCGATGAGTCGCCGCGGCCCTTCCGTGATCGCCGCCGCGCTCGTTCGCCCGGCAACAGCGGAAAGCCCCCGGATCCCGGGGGCTTTCCGCTGTCTTTCGGTGGAGGCCCTTGTGGCCAGTTGCGTCGAGAGGGACAATTCAGCCACGGTCTCTGGGGAGCCGCTTCACGCATGCGATCAACACCGGTGTGGCCCGGTAGAGCTTGCCGCGTGCGAGCACCGCGCCCAGGGTGACTCGTTCGGGACCCTGCCGGCAGCGCACCGCGTTCGCCGGCGGCTCTGTGGGATCCCGCGATCCCGGGGAGGTTCTCATGTGGGGAAGACTCAAAGCGCTGCGCCGGCCGCTGGCCATGCTCACCACAGTCGGCGTGGTCGTTGCCGGGCTGCTGGTGCTCGGCACTGCCCCGGCGACGGCCGCGCCCGCGCCGGTGGTCCAGCCGCCCGTGACGGCTGTGTCCGCAGACCGCCTGCCGACCGTCCAGATCAACGGTGTGGTGTGGTCGCAGGTCGTCGTGGGCAATCGGGTGTACGCGGGGGGCAGCTTCACGGCCGCTCGTCCGGCCGGCGCCGCACCCGGAACCAACCTCACCGCTCGGAACAACCTCCTCGCGTATGACATTACGACCGGCAACCTCATCTCGACGTTCGCTCCCTCCCTCAACGGCCAGGTGCTCGGGGTGGCGGCGTCGCCGGACGGGACGCGCATCTATGCCGTGGGCGACTTCGTCACGGCCAACGGGTTCGCGCGTCGCCGGGTCGCCGCGTTCGATGCGACCACCGGTGCACTGGTCGCCAGCTTCAACCCGAGCGGAGTGAACTCGCAGGCCCGCACCGTGGTCGCCACGAACGACGCCGTCTATGTCGGAGGCGGGTTCGCCGGACTGCAGAACGGCACGCTGCGCAACAACCTCGTCGCCTACCGTGCCTCCGACGGCACCACGCTGTCGTGGAACCCCAACGCCGACTACACGGTGTGGGCACTGGCGATCTCCGCCGACGGCAACTCCGTCTTCGCGGGAGGCTCGTTCCAGAACGTCGGCGGCCAGCCCTCCTACGGCCTGGCGAAGGTGGCCGGCGCGAACACCGCCACCCCGGGAGCGCTCGACAGGGCGTGGCGGGATCGTGCCACGAGCTCGGCGAACGGCGTGCGCAATGCGGGACCGGATGCCGGGATCTCGAGTCTCAGAGTGCAGAACGGCTTCCTCTACGGCACGACCTGGCATTTCGGCCCGGGAGGCAACCTCGAGGGGACTTTCAAGACGCCGGTCACGACGGGCGAGGTCGAATGGGTGACCGACTGTCATGGCGACACGTACTCGAGCTTCATGGCCCGGGGCTTCGTCTATGTCGCGGGTCACTCGCACTACTGCGGCAACATGGGCGGCGGCTTCCCGCAGTACAACGAATGGCGCTTCCAGCATGCGATGGCGTGGACGGATGCCGTGGGCGGGGAGATCCTCAACGACGTCCACGGCTACCCCAACTGGCACTTCCGCAAGCCCGGTCCGTCACTGGCGAACTGGCTTCCCGACATGTCGATCGGCAGCTACACCGGTCAGTACCAGGCCGGCTGGAGCGTCGCGGGCAATGACGAGTACGTGGTCTACGGCGGTGAATTCCCGGCGGTGAACGGCGTTGCCCAGCAGGGGCTGGTGCGCTTCGCCGTCCGGTCGAAGGCGCCCGGCGGCGAGGGCCCGCGCTTCGTCGGCAACGCCACCGTGCCGACGCTTGTGGCGACGTCGACCACCTCCGTCCGCGTGAGCTTTCCCGCCGGGTTCGACCGGGATGATCGCAACCTGCGCTACCGGGTGATCCGCAACGGCGCGTTCGGCAGCCCGCGCTACGACACGACCGCCGACTCGAACTGGTGGACGCTTCCCCTGATGGGATTCGTCGATACCGGACTCTCGCCCGGCTCGACCTACGAATATCAGCTGCAGGTCACCGATCCGGGCGGCAACCAGGTGATCGGCGCGACGGCGTCGATCACGATGCCCACCTCGATGGCGGCATCCGGTGCGTACGGGACGTCGGTGCGCAGCAGCGGTGCATCGATCTACTGGCCCTTGAACGAGACGAGCGGCACACGGGTCGTCGACCGTGCGGCGTCTGCCACGAGCGTTCCCGGAATCGGCGTGACCGACGCTCGCAGCGACGCGGGGGTGACTTGGAATCAGGCGGGCGCGATCCCCGGCGACTCGGCCGCTGCGTTGGGTGACAACAACTTCAGCCGCATCTACGCCGGCAACTGTGCGGCGCTCGGCGGCTGCAATTGGGGCACCCGGACCGCGCCGGACACGTTCTCGAGTCAGGTGTGGATCAGAACCACATCGACCAGGGGTGGCCGCATCCTGGGCTTCAGCGACCTGCAGTACCGGGAGGCGGGGTCCGGCCACCGCGACCGGCACCTGTACATGACGAACTCCGGGCAGCTCATGTTCGGCGTACGGGCCCAGGACGGGTCGAACCGCACGATCACGAGCCCGCGCTCCTACAACGACAACCAATGGCACCAGGTGACCGCGACGATGGGCCCGGCCGGCATGGTGCTCTATGTGGACGGTGCACAGGTCGCCGGCCGCACGGACACGACGCAGGGTGAGGCGTATCTCGGCTACTGGCGCGTCGGCGGCGACAGCCTCGACGGCTGGCCGTCGCGGCCGACGACGGCCAACTTCGCCGGCGGGGTCGACGAGGTGGCGATCTACCCGACCGCGCTGAGCCTGGGCCAGATCCAGGCGCAGTACAGCGCGAGCGGACGGACCCCGCCGCCCGGTGGGACGAACCAGCTCCCGGTCGCCGCGTTCACGACGGCCACGAGCAATCTGACGGTGTCGGTCGATGGCACGTCGTCCACCGATCCGGACGGCTCGATCGCGGGCTACTCGTGGGCGTTCGGGGGTGCCGGCACGGGAAGCACAACGGGTGGGACCACCTCGTTCACCTACACGGCGGCGGGCACGTACACGATCGTGCTGACGGTCACCGACAACCGCGGCGCGACCGACACCGAGAGCCGTCAGGTCACGGTGGCGGCGGGGGGTACGCCGACCGTGATCGCGAACGACACCTTCGACCGCACTGTCCAAGGCGGGTGGGGCGCCGCGAACACCGGCGGCGCGTGGGCCACGACCACCGCGGCCAGCAATTTCGCCGTCGCCGGCGGCTCCGGCACGGTGCTGATGGCGACGGGCACCGGTCCGTCGGCGTACCTGAACGCCGTGGCTGCGACGAACGTCGAGATGACCAGCAGCTTCGGCTTCGACAAGGCAGGGACCGGCGGCGGCGTGTACACGTCCCTGGTCGCCCGGCGGATCGGCACCTCGGACTATCGGCTGAAGGTGCGCGTGACGGCGACGGCGACCACGATCTTCCTGGTCCGGACGGTCAACGGTGTCGAGACCACGCTGGCCGCTCAGAACGCGACGGGCGTGTTCGCTCCCGGCGACGTGCTCAACGCTCGGTTCCAGGCGCAGGGTGCCGGGACGACGACGTTGCGCGCGAAGGTGTGGGAATCGGGGACGACGGAACCCGCCACGTGGCAGGCCACCGCAACCGATACCAGCGCCGGGCTGCAGGCCCCGGGTGCGGTGGGCATCTACAGCTACCTGTCGGGTTCGGCGACGAACGGGCCGGTGGTGCTCAGCGTGGCCGTCTTCACCGTCGTCCCGCTGGCGTGAATGCTGGGAAGGTGCGCGTTCTCTCCGGGAGCATCGATGCTTTGCCGTGAGGTCGGGAGCGAGGATTTCCGGCGCCCCGGAACAGCGAAAGCCCCCGGAATCCGGGGGCTTTTCGCTGTCGTTCGGTGGACCTGAGGGGACTCGAACCCCTGACCCCCTGCATGCCATGCAGGTGCGCTACCAGCTGCGCCACAGGCCCGGATGGTCTCCGCGGATACCCAAAACCCCCGGAATCTAGCCCTTCGGCTTCACTCCGGTGGTGGTGACTGCCAGCATACGCGACCGGGCTTCGAGGATTCTCGACACATTTCGAGGACCTGCGAGATATCCGAAGTGTCGAGAAAAGGACTACAACTCAGGTTCGCTCGCGATCGGAGTGCGCGGCGATGCCAGTACTTTGCGCCGCTACGCGCGGAGATCCAACTGACTGACCCAAGCCGACCAATCCCGGTTCTGGATGCCGCCTGACTCAGCGCTCACCTGCGCCAGCGCCTCGACCCCGGACTCTTCGACGGTGTCGGACTCCAACGACTCGCTGTCGGGATCCCATCGAAGGAAATCGACGCTGACTCGAAGTTCGACCAGCGCGAGTGCCGTGGCAGTTTCGTCCCTTCGGGACACTTCAATGTCGTCTACGTTCACCACACGATCGATTCCGAGCACGCGGACCACAGGATCGTAGTTGGAGTCCCGGCGCGGCAGCAACCCTGGTGGCAAACCACCCGCGACGGTCGCGCGATGGAGCTGACGTTCGGACAGGCGCGGTAAGTCCTCGCGGATCGCCTGATCAACGAGATCGAACGCGAGCTCCGATCCGTTCTGTAGACGAAGCAATGCCTCTTTAGCGGCCCAAATGTCTTTGAGTAAAACCGGAGCATCACCATCAGCAAAGTGCTGGTCCGCATCGCGGTCAGCGGTGACGAGCACGACCCTGCCCAAAGAGTCAGCCGCCGCTTCGACTAAGCGCCACGAAGCGCTGTCGGATGCTCCAGTCTTTACCGCCTGACCCTTGTCCGACTTTGTACGCCCGGCCCCTAACTTGAGCACCTGATCGCGGATGCCTGCGACTGCCGCTTCTGCATGGTTACCAAGATCAAGAACCACAACGGCCTGTCGCCCATCGTCGAGCCAAAAGTCAGTGACCTTCTCCTCCAGGTGCTCGACAAGCTCAGCAATGCTCCAGGTGTACGCCACTTCGGCGAACCCCTCGACGCCAGATGCGTCCAAGCGCCGCGCCGCCGCCTCAGTTGTCTTCTTCGTGGTCAGGGCCAAGTTGTGAGCGTGTTCGGCCCACTCCCATAGCGCGGGCTCTGGAATCCAGATTTCCACGACCAGTTCTTGCGCGTTGATCACGTCGACCAACTCCCGGATCTGTTCCAGGTTCAAGAAGCCGTTGCTGCCCGAGTTGGTATCCAGCACAATCGCTTGCACATCTTGAGGGATCTCACGGTTTCGTTCGGTCATCACGCCCCTGACCCGTCGGTCGTTCGCTCATGCCGTCCAGACCTCTTCCGCCAGCGGCGCATCGTTTAGCTCATCGCGACGGACCCGCCAGTCGGGCAAGTTGCGATCCATCAGGGCAGCAAAGCGCGCACCGTGAGCGCCGTCGAAGTAGTGGGTGAGTTCGTGCACAACGATGTACTCGAGGCAATCAGGGTGCTTCTTGGCGAGCTCGACGTTAAACCACAGATGATGGCTCTCGCGGCTACATGAGCCCCACTTGGTCTTCATCTTCCGAATCGTCCACTTGGGGACGGTCACCTCAAGCCGCTGCTCCCAGGTATCAATGAGATCAGGGAGTACGGCGCGGAGTTGCGCGCGGTACCACCGTTCGAGATAGGTACGGCGCTGCTCAATGGAGGCGTCGGGAGTTACGTATAGGGCGAGACGGTCACCGTCGACTTCGACATGCGCGCGACCAGGTCGCTCAATCACCTTCAATCGCTTCCGGATGCCCCAGACGTAGTGCGACTCACCTGTCACGATCTCGCGAACTGATTGCCGCGCAGCGTCTTGCAGCTCCTTGCGCTGTCGCCGGATCCAGGCGAGACGCTGAATCACCGCCAGTCGGATCTGCTCGTCGTCCAACCCCATGGGCGCGGCGACACGCACACGTCCGGCTGGCGGATAGACACCGACATGAAGGTGCTTGATGTCCTTGCGGACAACGTCGATATCGAGCCCTCGTACTGTGAGGTACGCGCTAGCGGTACTCATCACGAGACCTCACGAGATCAAACACCGCGTCGAGCCGACCGTCTGCGTCGGGAAGGGCTCGGGCGATAGCTTGTCTGACCTGCTTACGCTTCATCGGGTTGTCGGCCCAGTCGTGCTTCTTCACGTTTCGCACCGCGGAGTCGATGACGAACGCGAGGTCAGTATCGTCATCCAGCGTGTCGATCAGTGCCTTCTGTCCACCGTGTTTCGCCCACGTCGGGTAGGTCTTGCCAGTGTCCTTGGCCCCGAGCTGCTGTGCTGCTTCGAGGATGTTGGCCAGGTACGCCTCGTAGTCGAGCGCTTGTTTGCGGCGTTCCTCAAGAATCGCGTCGAGCAGTTCGCTCATGCGGTCGTAGAACTTGGGATTGAGCGCGCGCTCGTCGATGATCACCTTGCGCATGTTGTTGACGATGGTCTCGGCAACTGCGTCCTTGCTCTTCTTGATGCCCGGAGGGAGCTTGTCAATCGCGGCCGGGCCGAGCTTGACGATGAGGTCGATGAGGCCGGTGTCCTCGAAGTTGGACACGACTTCCGAGGCGCCCGCCTTGATGTAGGTATCAAGCAGGAAGCGCATGTCGGCCTCGTAGGCCTTGAAGTCGACGTCTTCACCTGCGGCGAGCTTCACCTCGGCTCGCACGTCGCTGTAGTGCGCGATCTCCTTCTTGATCTTGTCGACGTCGGCAGGGCTGTAGCCCGCTTCGGCCATGTCGTTGGCGACGTTGGCGAATGCGCGTACGACCCCTGAGACGGCCTTGTAGAGTTCCACGCGCTTCGGTTCGTTGGCCTTGATCTGAGCAGCATCGCCGGCCACCTTCGAGACGAAGTACGCGCGGTATTGATCAGTCCCCTTGGGAGGGAGCACGGGCTCGCAGAGCGCACGGATTCGCTCAAGTGCGTCATCAAGGTCGTCGCGCGCCTTGTCGATGCGATCGGTGAGGAGTCCTTCGATGTCCTTCTTCTCGTACCCTTCGAGGGCGCCTGAGGTGTAGTCGTTGATGGCGCTTTCTAGCGAGTTGAAGAGGTCACGGTAGTCGACGATGTAGCCGTAGTCCTTGTCGTTGCCGTCGAGCCGGTTCACGCGGCAGATCGCCTGGAACAGCCCGTGGTCCTGCATCTTCTTGTCGATGTAGAGGTAGGTAGCGCTCGGAGCGTCGAAGCCCGTGAGGAGCTTGTCCACCACGATGAGCAGCCGCATCTGGCCCGGCTCCTCGATGAACTGCTTCTTGACGGCAGATTCGAACTCTTCGACGCGCCCCATGGCCGCGTCTTCGGATTCGTCGAAGTAGTCCGCGAGCATGCGGCGGTAGATGTCGTACTGCGCGAGCTTTTCCGTCTTGCCTGCCCCGGAGTCTTCCTTCGAGATCTCGGTGACGTTCGGCTGGTAGCTCGTGACGATGGCGCATTTGCCCTTGAAGCCAGCGGCGACGAACAGGTCGTAGAACTTGCACGCTTGGTAGATGCTGGCTCCGACGAGCATGGCGTTGCCGCGGCGGTCCATCAGGCGCGGCTTGGTTTCCATGTCCAGGAGGATGTCGGCGACGATCTGCTCAGCACGAGACTTGCTGGAGACCACTTTCTGCATCGTGCCCCAGCGCTTCTTGAGTTCGGCGCGGGAGAGATCCGTCATGCCCTTGGTCTTCGCCTCGAACCACTTGTCGACGTGGGCGGGTGAGGTGAGGTCCTGATCGATGTCACGCGCTTCGTAGCGAAGGTCAAGCACGACGCCGTCGCTGACAGCCTCGTTGAACTTGTAGGTGTGGATGAACGACCCGAAGGTCTCGATGCTGGTCGCCTTGTCCGCCTTGAGGAGCGGCGTACCCGTGAAGCCGATGAACATCGCGTCCGGCAGGAGCTGCTTCATAGCGCGGTGCATCTTGCCGGTCTGCGTGCGGTGGGCCTCGTCGACGAAGACGAAGATGTTGCCCTTGGCGCGGAAGCCCTTCGGGAGCGCGGCATTGAGTTCAGCGATGTAGTCGTCGGTGTCGGCATCCGCGCTGTCGGTGTTGTCACGGAACTTGTGCACGAGCGACCCGATGAGCCACTCCTCGGAGGTGTTGAGTGTGGAGATTAGGTCGGCGCCGCTCTTGGTCCGGTAGATGGACTCATTGACGCCCTTGAATACCTTCTCGATCTGGTCGTCGAGCTCCGTGCGGTCGGTGATGATGAGGACACGGGGGTCGGTGCCGACCTGCGACTCGCGGATCCACTTCGCCAGCCAGACCATCGTCAGGCTCTTGCCCGATCCCTGGGTGTGCCAGATGATGCCGCCCTCTCGCTGGACGATGCGCTCCTGCGCTGCCTTGACGCCGAAGTACTGGTTGTGGCGCGGCCCCTTCTTGACTCCCTTGTCGAACACGATGAAGTCGTGGATCAGCTCAAGGAAACGGTCCTTGCTGCACATCTGGAGCAGCGCACGGTCAAGCGGCGACTCGACGTCAGAGTCTTCCTTCCATTCAAGCCAGTACTTCTCAGGCGTATCGATGACGCCGTATCGCAGCCCCTCGGCATCGTTGCCGGCGAACAGATACTGGACGGTCGAGAAGAACGGCCGGATGAAGTCCTTACTTTGATTGCCGATGGACTGGCGGATCCCCTCGGTCAGCGACACCTTGGAGCGCTTGAGCTCCAAGACCCCGAGCGCCAACCCGTTGACGTAGAGCACGATATCCGGGCGCTTGGTGTGGTGGCCAAGCACCGTGACCTCTTGTGCGAGGGCGAAGTGGTTGGCTGATGGGGTCTGCCAGTCGATGAGCCAGACTGTCTGCGTTGATTCACCGGCAGCTGCCTTGACCTTCACGCCGTAGCGGAGCAGCTGGTGAACATCCCGGTTCGCCTCGTAGAGGTTGTGGCCGACGCCTACCGCGGCGGCCTTCTCTAGCTGCTCGATGGCGCGGGTGATGAGGACGTCGTCGTAGTTCCGAGCGCGCAGGTTCTGGGTAAGGAGGTCAGCCTCGATGCCGTTGGTCCGATTGCCGTCGTGCCAGTCACCGAGGTAGTCGTAATCAAGCTGCTCCCTGAACAGCTTGACGACGCGGTCCTGCGTCTTCTTCTCGATCTGTCCCACTGTGCTCATGACGTCCCCCCTGCATGCTCCACATTTGATTCATCTACCCAGCGCGCGAGCACGCTCAGCGCCGCCAGGTACTCAAGCGCAACCTGCTCGGACAGCTCCTGATCCGCCTCATGTGAGAGCGGATTACGGATGCCGGCGAACACGCCCTCGGCAAGCGACATCGCCCCGCGCTGCACGGAACGATACGTGTCGCTGTCTTCGGGTGGCATGCGGCGCAACCGCGACTTGCCGGGCTTCGCTTCATCGAGCGAGAAGGCCTGCTTGAAAAGGTCCGTCTCGCTGACGTCACGACGCCCCACCTTGTTTTGCGTCTCGGCGTTGAGCTTCGTCACCGCGTCGCGCACAGCCTGCACGTAGTGCCCCGACTGCCAGAGCGACCGCGCGCCGCTCCAGATCCAGGGATGCAGGTCTGCGGCTGAAATCTCCGGTGCGTCATCTCCGAGGTTCTGCCGGATCTCGTCAGCACGCTTCAACTGCGCACGCGCGCGCGTTGCAGCCTCACGATGTCTAGCCCACGCTGTGTACTCATCGTCCGGAACTTCGACTCGCCAGCGTGGAAGAACTCGATCCAGTATCTGCTCAACGACCTGCGCTTGCGCGGCAATATCTTCTTCCGAGCCACGCGGGAAGCTGCCAATGACATTCGGAGACGGATGTGGAACAAGTTCGGTCAAGTGGATGAGTGCGTCAAGCTCTTTGCGTGCCCACTCAGTGTTAAGCCCAGTCATGCCGCTGCCTCCGCAGGAAGACGAACGCGGCCTGTGAGGAGCTGCTGCATCATGCCTTGTTTAATGGCGCGCGCCTTTGCACGACGCTGATTGAGCACTTCAATCTCTCGATCGGCGTCCTGAATCACGGCCGCAACTGCGTCCTGTTCATTGCGAGATGGCACTGCGACCTGAATCCTGCTGTATTCAGCTATCCAACGGCGTTTGTGGTCGACAGCCACGAAGTCGATGAGTTGCATTCGCTCAAAGACGAACCGGAGATTCACTTCAGTGCGTGCGCTGAGCATCTTCATTGCTGATGACTTCGCCTTGAACGGAAAACCGACGTACTTCGAAGCAGTCGTAAAGTCATCGAAAATGATGACGGGCACAGCCTCGAAGATCCCGTTGCGCTCCTGTGTGCGTCCGAGAATGAAGGTCTTCCCTGCTGTGAGAACGGGGATGCCACTCGGCGTATAGTCAGTGGTCGCAACGAGGTAACGGCCGGGCTGCTCGTATGCGAGGAGATCCCCTAGTGGGCGAGCCCCCCAGGGCTCCGTGAAGCCCTCAAGCCGGGTACGCCCGGTCAGGAGCTGCTGCATCATGCCCTGCTTGATCGCCTGCTTTTTGGCGATGAGCCCCTCAAGCGTTCCGATCAGCTCGTCGGCGTCATCAAGCGCTCGGGCGATTTCCTTCTGCTCCTCGACACCGATCTCCGGCATCGGTGTCGACCGCACCTGCACAAGACTGATCTGCGGATACGCCTGTCCTGTGACAATCGACTCGTAGTATTCCCGCATCGTGCCCTGCGAAAGGAAGTGATAAACAAAGCTGGGGTCGAAGTTCCGATCCTTGATACGAACCCTGGCGATGTGCTGGTTGATATTGGCTGACCCGATACCGGTGAGCCGCACGACTCGGCCTACGTTGCCGGTAATCGTCATGAGAATGTCGCCGTCCTTAACGCGGCTGCGACGCAAGGACTGGTCGGCACCCTCGGAGATGAACATCGACTGGCGCATGTCCAGCCCCTGGCTGGAGACGCATTCGCTCCGAAGGAAGGGCACGCCGAAGGTTTGCCATTTGTATCCGTAGGTCGTCGGCGTCGCCCCCTTTGTGATGAAGGTTGAGATTTCTCCGAGAGTCTTGCGTGCCATCAACGCACCCCCATTGCCGCGAGGTGCGCCATCACCTTCGCGTCGAGACTGGCGAGCCGTGACTCAAGGTCCGCGACCGTCCCCCCGTAGCGCTCACCGAGTGCATTCACGCGGCCGACGAGTGCGAGTGTGAGGTTGCTTACTGCGCCGTCAACGTGCTCAAGCAGAGTCGATCGCCATTTCGCATCCAGCAGAAGCTCCTGGACGTCGCTGTTGGTGAGTGCGCCGTACTGACGCAGGGTCAGCTCGTCGAGCGTCGCCTGAACGTCCTTTGCTGTCTTCTTCGCGGTGGCTTCATTGCCGTAAAGGCTGATCAGGCGGCCCAGTGCGGCGATCTCTTCCTTGTCACCTGAGCCCTTGATCTCGCGCAGGCGTTTGGCTGCAAGCACCTTCGAGATCTTCTCGTCATCCATGGCCTCGGCAAACAGACCGTCTTCGACAGCGTGCTCTTCGACGAACTCCTCGACGGCGAGGGCAGCGTCTTCAGCGGCGGCCTGGAGCTCGTCGGTCTTCGCCCTTTCGGCGGCAAAATATCGCGACACGATCAAAGCCGGCGGGATGAGGTCCATCTTGAACTTCTTCTTGGCGCGGCCGCTACCGATCTCAAGATCCGCGTCCTCGGTGAGCTTGCGCTCCTTGTCCTCGATCGTCGGGCGAGGCTTTGCCGCGGTCGCCCATGAGCCTCCGTTGCCGAGCTCAGTCATGAGCAGGTAGACGTCATCGTGCATGGTGTCGTTCCAGTAGCTCATGAGCTGTTGGTAGACGTCGTACTCGTCCAGGAGCGGCATGTCCTTGAAGCGCGCGAGCAGGTCGTCGCCGAGGTCCCGGATCAAGTCATTCGGCTTCGTATCGGCTGTTATCCCGAGCAGTGCACTGCGGTGAGTCTCGAACCAGTCCGAGACAACAGACGCCACTTCTTGGCGGATCGTATCCAGCCCGCTTCGATTGAGGGCGTAGTCCTGCACCTCAGAAGGCTCGACTTTGAGCTTCGAGTAGCCCTCGCGAAGCGGCTCGAACAACGCACTCCTCAGTGCGGGCAGTGCGTCCCAGTACCTCTGCAACGCGTCGATGTCACGGTTGGGGATGCCGCCGTGGAGGTGCGCCGAGAGATCTTGAAGATCCTCGGGTTCCGAGCTGTCGATGTAGCGCGGGATGTTGAGGTTGTAGTCGTTCTTGGGATCGGCGATCTCGCTCATCGGCACCATGCGCGAGTAGCCATCGATCGGCAGTTGGCGGTTGAAGGTGTCGACGATCTTGTGGATGTCCTGGTCGCGGAGGCGGTTCTTGTTGCCGTCTTTGACGAAGCCCTTGCTCGCGTCCAGCATGAAGACGCCCTTGCGGCTGACAGCGTTCTCCTTGTCGAGGAGCACGATGCACGCCGGGATCCCCGTGCCGTAGAAGAGGTTCGCTGGCAGGCCGATGACGCCCTTGATGAAGCCACGCTTGAGGAGTTCGCGACGGATGTTGCCTTCGGCGTTACCGCGGAAGAGGACGCCGTGCGGCAAAATGACGGCCGCCTTACCCTCGGACTTCAACGAGGTAAGGGCGTGAAGGAGGAAGGCGTAGTCGCCGTTCTTCTCGGGCGGCATGCCGTACTCGAACCGACCGAAGTCCTCCTCGAGCCCGTTGTTCCATGACTTGATAGAGAACGGTGGGTTCATCACGACGTAATCGAACGTCTTCAAGCTCTTACCGTTGGTGAGCTGCGGGCTCGGGCTCGTGATCGTGTCGCCCTTGAAGATCTCCGCAGTCGCGTTGCCATGCAGGATCATGTTCATTTTGGCGAGGGCCCAGGTCGCGTTGTCCTTCTCCTGGCCGTAGGTCGTCATCCCGCGAGGAGCCTCAGCGGCAGCCTTCAGCAGCAGAGACCCTGATCCACAGGCTGCGTCGTAGACGGTCTCGTCCTGGCTGGTCGAGCTGCCGATCCCGACTACCTTCGCGAGTACTCGGGAGACCTCTGCGGGCGTATAGAACTGCCCCTTACTCTTGCCGGATTCTGTCGCGAAGTGGCGCATCAAGTACTCGTAGGCGTCGCCGAGCAGGTCGTCGCCTTCTGCACGAGAGCCGCGGAAGTCGAGGTCCCGGAAAATGGTCACGAGCTTGGAGAGGCGATCCTGCATCTCCTTGCCGTTGCCGAGCTGCTCGGCGTCGTTGAAATCGGCCTGATCGATTACGTTGCGGAGGCCGTTTGCATCCGCCAGTTTGCCGATGATCTTGTTGAAGCGATCACCGATCTCGGGATCGCCCTTGGCGGTGAACATGTCCTCGAAGGACCCGCCGTCGGGCACTTCGATGAGGCTGTCCGGATCGGACCCCGCCTTGTCCGAGACGTACTTCATGAAGAGCATCGTCAGGATGTAGTCCTTGTACTGACTGGCGTCCATACCTCCGCGGAGCTGATCGCAGCTTGCCCACAAAGAGCTGTAGAGGTCCGACTTCTTGAGGGCCATTACCGCACCGCCATCGTTGACAGCGCGCCGTGCGTGCGTTCTACGCAAGCGCGTCGGTGATTCATCGTCGTAGCTCGGGGCATGCTCGTGGCTCCTCCTGCGCACCTCTGCAGGTGCAAAATGCGGGGACTTCCCCAGGACTTCACTCTCACACTAGCCAGCGGGGTCGACCGATCCGGCAGCACGACACGGTTGGCGCACGACAGTCTGTCCACCGCGCAGTGGTGGTCGTTCGGCCGACACGTCACTCCGTATGCGGCGTCACAACCCACCCGTTTGCTCCCGAGTCCGGGCGATGGTAGGTTTGCCGGCTGCTCAAGCTCAGGAAGGGGGCAACGTGATGTCGAGTCCAAGACGCGAGCACGAAGCGATCGTCGCGCGTGTTGTGGAACAGCTGCGCCACGCTGGATTTCGGTCGGTGGAGTCGGACCTGCGCATCGCTGGCACAAACTCGCGTCCGGATATCGTCGCGTGGGCGGCGAGCGAGGACGGAAAAGTCGTTCCCTGGGTAGTCATCGAGATCAAGTCCGGAGCGAGCAGCAGCAAGCCCGAGTTCGTACTCCCGCAGGTCGCGCAGTACGCCAGCACGCTCGGCACCGCAGACAATTACGTCGTCATGGGCACGAAGTGGTTCAAGGCAGATCGATCATTCCGACGTCTTGAGCCTGTCAGCGGACCGACGCCCCCACCGTTTGGATCCCACGGAGAGGTCGACGACCCCGCAGTTGTTGAGCCGCTTCTCACGAACTGGCTTGCGAGCCTCACCCGGGAGATGGCGCCGCGCGAGCTTCCCGTCGGTCTTCCGACACTGGAAGGGTTCTCTGTCACCAACGAGGCGTACTGGCGGGCGGCAATGCGTGCCATCGCCGACACGACCTCGCGGTCGGGGTTCGCCCAGCATTCCAGCAGCCCGCTAATCGCGGCGCTGGTTGCGCGCCTGATCGGTAATCGGCTCGAAGGACTCGTCCTTGACCCGTTCTCTGGTGTCGGCTCTTTCCTTTGGGCGGTCGCCGATCGCGTCAGAGGGGCGATGGAACGAGGCGAATCGCCGCCGAACGTCAGACTCCTTGGCGTCGAGTTGGAGGAGCGAACCGCAGCGATCGCTCGTGCGATTGGCGAGATTGCAGGCGTGCCAACGGACATAGTGGCCGGGGATGCGTTCCGCGTCGAGCTGCCGATGTCAAGTGCGATCGTCACCGCCCCACCAGTGGGTATGCGGCTGCCGCAGCCCTACGAACTGCTCAACGGGCGCGTCACCACCGACATGGACCTGGCCGCAGTCGACCTGTCGCTCCGTCACCTCGAAGAGGGCGGTCGCGCAGTCATCCTGCTTCCGCGATCATTTGTCTACCGTTCCAGCGGCGACGCTTACCGGGAGTATCTCGCCAACGAGTTCCGCGTCGGCGCACTGATCGGCACACCGCGCGGCGCGGTGCCTGGCACGAGCTTCGCCGGTGTGGTGCTGGTGATTGATAAGGGCGATGCCCCTGGCGAGACGTTCGTCGGCCAGGCGGCCGATGACGACTGGCAGGTGCAGCTCGGTGTGGAGGGGGCGCTGACGAAGGCCGCGGTAGATCACCTTGACGGGTTCAGCGAGATCTGGTCATGAGTAATTGGGTACTGACTGATCTCCGAAGCAAGCGGACATGGGACATCGGAAGTCTCGCGATCGACGAGTTCGCCTGGCCTGCCAATCAGCCTCTTCTTCAACTTGGCGAGGTTGCACACACGCTTTCGGCTGTCGAAGAGGCTGAACCAGACTTCCCGGTCATTACGCCGCTGAGTATCGATAGCGTGACTGGAGTCCTCCGTCGTCGTCAGCGCGGCTACATCGGCGCCGCCTTTCGAGTGGGCGGGTTCGGTCGCGCCTTGCAGCCTGGTGACGTGTTGGTTCCGTCGACCAACGTACCCGCGCTCTTCGTGAATGAGACGCTGACCGGCTCGCTCGCGTCTGCGCAGTTTCTCGCCATTCGCCCGGACCCTTCGGTAATCGATTCGCACTGGCTATGGGGAGTGCTGAACAGTCGTTCTGGGCGATCACTTCGGCGCCTCGTAACCGCGGAATCCTCTGGCAAGCTCGACGCAACCGCGGCACTGCTGCGCATGAAAATCGTGGTTCCGAGCCTTGACGAGCAGCGATCCGTGGCATACCGGTTGGTAGCGGTCGAGCAGAGGCTTCGAGGTCAGGAGCAGGAGGGGCCCACAACGTGGTGGCGGGTCACTGACCTGCGCGGCCAGCAATGGCGGTTCGCTCTGGCCTCTGCCAACCCTTCGCTCATGCAGGAGGGTGAGCCGCTCAGCAACTACTGCGAGATCGTTCGGGGGCGCCAGTCGCGTCCGCGCGAAGACCAACCAATGAACCCTTCCACCGACATGCTTCCACTCGCGACCGGTATGTACCTGGCGGGAAGGCGTGATGAAGCTGCGCCAGTGCTACCGAACTCGCTCATCGCCGAACCAGGCGATGTGCTCGTTGCGGTCATTGGCGAGCGACCGCTGGCTCAGGTGGTCAGTCAGCCCATGCTCGTCAGCGACACCGTTTACCGGGTCCGGCCGAGCGAGCGGATGCTTGCCCCCGCGATCGCGAGCTTCCTCAACAGCGCAATCGGTCTTGCACGGTGGCGTTTCCTAGCGCTTGATGGGACCGTGCCTCAGATGCGGCTCACTGACCTGCGGCAGTTCCCAGTCGCCGCAGACGCACTTGAGGTGCAAGCGGCGGAGGTACTTCCAGTGGGACCGCTCGACGCGCAGCTGGAGAGCATCCTGTGGCCGAACTGAGCTGTCGTCTTTCGCCGCTGGTGTACAACGTCCTATATCGCCGCCTCGCTGACGATGCTGACGCACACGCCGCCCTCGAGCCTCGGCTGGCGGAGATTGAACTCGATCTTGAATGGCTCGATTCGGCGGCGGAGGCGTATGGACGCAAGTGGTCTAGCAACGTCGAACTGCTCAACACCGGCGTCCCAGCGGATGAAATCCAGCGCCTCGAAGCTCCGCACGCACTTCTCGCCAGCTGGATTCTGACGGCGTTGCGACGTCGCGGTAGTTCCGATGACTTCTCGGCGGCGATGAGGTCTGAGATTCTCGCCCACCTTGATACCGACGAGCAGGACGTCAGCGAACTCGGCGGCCGTGAAGAGTTCTCCCCAGTCATCGTCGGCTGGACCTTTGGAATGGTTGTACAGAACGACATCGACCTGAACTTGCCTGCGATCCCTGCGACGCCCATCAAGAACAAGCACATCGCTGCGGCGTACGAGGGTCTTGTCCGCCACGTGGCTGCGCTCAGACTTGAGGCCGAACCTTGGCCCGATCTGGTTGGGACGTCGACCCTCGTGCGTGGCGTCGGACTGGCGGAAGCGCTCCGCCCGGAAGAGGGCTCGGCGCGCGCAGCGATCAAGGCGCTCCTTCGCGAATCGGCCAGGTATGTCCCATCGCCGGTCCAGACGACACTCGCGAACCATTGGGATCGCGGCGACATCATCGGCAAGCGAAACGCGGTAGTTCACATCATGCCGACCTCGAGTGGCGGCTTGCCATTCCTCGACGTCATGAACCCCGCCGACAACTGGGGCAAGATCAAGCCCACGATCCAGGGCATCACACAGTTCATATTCCAGGAGGTTGCTCGGGAACTCGCGGACGAAGCGAGCGAAGTGCACCGAGGCATCTGGGATCAGCGGCTCAAGTGGGACGTGGAGGTCTGGTGAATGGCTGACGCAGAAGTCAACGTTGATTCGTTGGGCGTCGGTTCCGTTTCTCGATAACGCCGCTCGATCGCCCGCACGCGCACCAGCCGTACGAGCATAATCGGCCCATTCACCACGAACTTGAGCGCATTCCACAGGCACACCAGGACGAGCAGGTTGATCCAGCCCGGCGCGCCGCTGGTGACCCACTGAGCGAGCGCTGCAGCGATCACAATGTAGACAACGCCGAGAAGCATCGCTGGCACGCACCACTTGAGGCCGCGGCGGGTGTGTGTGGCGCGGATCAGGATGTTCGTCGGCATCGTCCGCTGAAAGAACGAGTAGATGCGACTCACGAAGGCGACCAGTAGTTGGAACATCGGCCAGGCCTCTCCTTCAGGCGTGGGGCAGGCGGTTGCGCTCAGGCTACGCTCGCCCCTCTGCCGCCGATAGGTCCGCGGCTACAGACTGTGGATGCGCCCGGTGCGTCGTAGGCCTCGTTGCGGCTGTGTAGGAGCATCCGCTCGCGATAGCCAGATCGCGCGATCACGCGCCACGCGTGCGGCCGCAGCATCCATTCGCTGGTTCGGCGAGGTAGCGGGAGCGCCGAGCGCGTCATCATCGAAAACGCCGTACCGGTCACGGTAGGCCGCGACAATGCTCGCCTGGCGACGCCATGCAGTCGCTCGCGCCGCTTCCCAGGGAATGCGCCCGAGCGACGCAATCCAGGTCGCTCGCGACGTCAATGCGTTCTCGACCAACGCCGTCGCACGCGCCTCGATGAGATGTGCCCGTTCGTCGAGAGCACGCCGCATTTCGGCATCCATCTCCCCTATCGCCGCAGGGATGAGGCCGGCGATCAACCGGCGTCCGCTCCCCCGCGAGCTGCCACTCGACGGCTGAGAGAGAACTCGCTCGAGACGTTCGTGGAGCACGGCCGCGCCATCCTGAGCATCCTCGAAACCGCGCGCAGAAGCGATTCGCGGGAGCAACGCGTCGACGTCGTGCCCGACCGCTTCGGCGCGTCGCAGGCCGGCAGTCAGTGCGCCGAACGCGTCCGAAGCGATCGCGGCCTCGGCCAGTGCGGCCGGGAGTCCACAGGCTTGGATGAGGTGCGTCCACCGTGGCCGCTGTGCGGACGACGCGATCGTCTCGTACTCGGCAGCGAGCTGCGCGATCGACCCCCAACTCTCCTGCTCGTTGACGAGCGCTTCGTGTGCCGCCAGTTC
The DNA here is from genome assembly GCF_001427145.1 of Microbacterium sp. Root166. Classification (GTDB taxonomy): domain Bacteria; phylum Actinomycetota; class Actinomycetes; order Actinomycetales; family Microbacteriaceae; genus Microbacterium. Next base: position 255,032 of record NZ_LMGL01000002.1, on the reverse strand, counting down.
GGCCCCCACATGTCCGAGCACGCCCACGAGCACGTCGCGGGCCGTCGCATCGGAACGATTTCCGGGATGTAGCGCGGAGTGATTGTCGTCGGGACGCGATGTGACCACGTAGGCAGTGTTCGATGCTCTTCCCCGCGTCATCGCGACGTACAGGTTCTCGCGCGTCGTTCCAGGCTCGATGACTGCGTGCGCCGTGTCCGTTGTGATCCCCTGCGCCCGGTAGGCGGTCACCGCGTAACCGAGGTCGACGTTCTCAGCCACATACTCGGCAGGCAGCCAGAGCGGTCGAGCCCCGATGCGGTCAGTGTTTCGCACGCGCAACGAACCATCGCGACGAATCGCAACGACCCGCCACCGCGAACCGTTGCGCACCCAGCTGCCTCCCGATCGCAGTCGGCGGTCGTTCTTGCGGGTGATGACGACGTCGCCGATGGATGCTGCCGCGTCATCGCGCAGCGGCGCTTCGGCGCTGGCTTCCACAGCGCCGGAAAGGATCAGCTCGGCGCGCGCACGTCGGTTGAGCGCACCGACCGCTTCCCCCGTGTCAGCGACGAGCACTGACGACATGCCGGAGGCGATGTCTCGTAGCCAAGCACCGTAGGCCGCATCGGACATTGCATCGGCATCGCCGCCAACGATCCTGTCATGCGCGCCGTATGCGTCCAGGGCATTTAGTCGCCCGTTGCGGAGGTCCAGGGACGCGTCCTTCTCCCACGCCTGCCGGAAGCGATGCACGTCTGCGAGCTCGGGAGCATCGGAACGTGCTTCGACCAGCATCCGGAACGCGCCGCCTGCGTCGACCGATTGCAGTTGCGCCCAGTCCCCCACCAGGAGGACCTTCGCACCTTCGTGCATCGAGATAGTGCAGATGCGATCAAGCGTCAGCGTGCCGGCGAGGGATGCTTCGTCGATGATGACGAGCTGACCAGCTCGCACTGACGCGTGCCCTTGGCGATTGTCGTGCAACCACTTGGCCGTGTTCTCGGTTGAGATGCCGAGGTCTTCGGCTAGCTCACGAGCGGCGGCAGCGGAAGGCGCGAGCCCGATGACCGAGCCACGCCCGTGCTCGTGCTCCCACGCGAGTCGTAGGGCATGCATCGCCGTCGTCTTGCCGGCACCGGCCGGGCCGATCAAGACATCGAGCTTGCGCGATGAGGTTGCGATCGAATGAAGGGCGTTGCGCTGATCCTCTCCGAGGACGATCCCGTGATTGCGGCGCGCTCGCTCGGCATGCTCGAGGGTTGCAGCGCCGACGACCGGACCGTGGGTCGATTGCAACGAGGCGAGCAGTCGCTCCTCCGCATCCAGGAGAGTGATCGACGAGTAACGCTCGGAGTTGCTCGGGCGGAAGACGGTCGTGCCATCCTCACGTCGGAACTCGGCGGGCGAGAGTGCAAGCTCGGGAGGCGTGAGCCGAACGGAGCGTTGCTCCGCGGCATCCGTGATCATGCCCACGATCGCCTCGCGGTCTTCGGTTGCGATGAAGCGCCACCCCATCGTCTGCCGCGCGGCTTCGGCGTAAAGGTTCCAATGACTCCAGGTCGAACGGCGCTCGCTTGCGACGTCGACGACGCGTTCAGCAAGTTGGTTCAGGATGCTGTGCGGCACGTCTTCGGCGCGCAACGGCGTCGGGGCATCCGCATCTCGAATCACGCCTCGAGCCCATGCCGTCGCGTCGCTTCCGAGCAGTCGGCTTGCGCGGATGCGCCAATCGTGAGTGAGATCCGCGAGCGATCGGAGTTGCTTTTCCGGACGCGTTGATAGCGTCGCCTGCTGGCGTAGCCGGATGACCGTGACCTTCGACGGTGCGTGACCGTGCGTTGCAACGTACTCGTCAACCAGCCGGTCCTTCTCAATGTCGATGTGACGCGAGCGAGACGAGAACTCGGCCACGAGATCCTCGGGAACGGTTGCGATCGCCCAGACGGGGTTGCGATCGGCTTCGCGCTCGCGCCGCTCCCACACGACGCCGAGCGCACGCGTCAGGTGGTCGGCGAACACGGCGTTGTGCAACTCGGAGATCGCCACCGTTGCCGCGTGCAGCGGTCTCCCGTCAAGCGAACGCCACTTGCCGTCGAACACCGTCCGCGCCTTGTTGCTCACCACGACATGCGTGTGCAACTGTGGATCGCCCGCGCGCGAGTCGAAGTGATCGAAAGCGGCGGCGATCAACCCCGTGACCTCGACCTGCGCAACGGCACCGTTGCGTGCTGCCTCGCCTGCGCGGGTCGCGGCGAGTTCCCGCTCCATGAAGGCCAAAACGTCGTCAATGGCGTGGTGATGGGCAGCGGTGATCTTCGCTTGGGTCCCCGCGTCGGCGACCGCCCAGAGGACGGATGCCGACTTCGGCAGCGAGAAGGTGAAGTCGTAGCCGGCCACAGCGCGGCGGTGGGTCTGCAGCGAGGTTGTCGACTCGGGTGGAGTCATGCCATTCGGCCCCGATTCGGAGGCCGAATACTCGGGATATGCCCGCCCGAGAGGAGCACCAGTGCCGGGGTCTCGCCCCATCCCCAGCAGCAACTCGAGTTGGGCTTCGGAGACCCGCGATCCCGCATCGATCCGCCCGTCGGCAAGGGCTGGCAGCCCGCTCCCGAGCCACCGCCCAGGTGGCGTGCCCGACTCTGCGTAGTAGCGGGTCAGCGGGGTGGAAAGCGACCGATCCCCGTCAGCCGCGGCAACCGTGCGGAGGAGGTACTTGTAACCATCGCCGGCGCTCATCACCCGCATCGACACCGACACCCGGCACCGCCTCCCGTGGTCGAACTCCCCGGGGCGGGCACGGTCCTTGATCTGCAAGACGTGTGGGAGCGATGGTTGGTGGCTGAGATTGACAGGTCGGTCGGAAGCGGGGTCGAAGCCGGGTCGCCCGTCGAGGTAGGGATCTCCTGAAAGGGGTCGGTTCTGTCGTTCGGGGTTCGAGTCCTGCGAGGCTGACGTAAGGGACCTCTGTTCTAACCATTGGGATCTGCCCTTCACATCCGAGGAACTGCGAAATCTCGCGGTGCCCGGTGACAGTGGCGAGGGTTCTGGAGCATCTATTGAGTACCGTGCTCACGGCCTATCCCAGAGGCTCGGCCCGAAGAAGGTGGCCGACATCATCCATCGCTACGAGGCAGGCGAGAGTGCTCGAAGCCTCTCCGAGCAATACGGCGTGTCCACGTCGGCGGTCGTGAACCTCCTCCGCGACAACGCGGTCGTCGTGAAGAAGCGGCGCGTCACGAACGCGGAAGCGAAGGCGATGGCCGAGGAGTACGAGGCTGGCGCGACCGTGGCTGTGATCGAGAATAAGCACAAGGTGTCGCATGGCGCCGTACTCAGATCGCTTCACCGGAGCGGCGTAGCGATGCGCGCCAAAGGTCCACGGAAGCTTTCCAAGTAGAGGCGGTCCGCACCGGAACGGAGGAGCTCCCCTGTGACCAACTCAACAACCCGAGTCGGCCCACGCGCGCCTGAGCCGTCGCCGTGCCGGGGGCCGGGGCCGGGGCCGGGGGGGCACGTCCTTCTGGTCTTGCGCCTCAAGGTTCTCGTCGAGGTACTGGTCGCACAGCTGCTGGGCGATGCCAGCTGACGTCGGCTATGACGCGCGGCTAAGCCCCCTTCGTGCCGTGAGCAGCGACACATCCTTCTGGTTGGTCTTGCGCTCGAGCCTTTCGATGACCGCCTTCTGCGTTTCGGGCGTCCAGAAGACCTGGAGATTCTCGCGAGCACGCGTGAGCGCTGTGTAGAAGATGCTGTGCGAGATGTCATCCTCGTTGGCGTCGGTGATGACGACCTTTACAGACTCGTACTCGAGGCCCTGCGCGCGGTGGATCGACACCGCATACGCGACCTGGAAAGGGATCGACGTGTTGAGGTCGACGTCATCATCGTCACTGTTCGCTAACTCGTAGACGTCGAACGCGACGACCGAGTCGCGGATCCAGGTGAGCTCAGTCCTCCAGACGGACAGCTCGGTCACCTCGCGGTCAAGGTCAATCTCGAAGCGGATGTATCCAAGCTGCCGGTCGATGCCGACGATCGTGCCCTTGAGGTTGTTGTAGATCAGCGGCTTGAACCGGTCGCTGTCATTGAAGACGACCGGGTCGCCGACCTTGAACGTCGCCGGCCCGAAGTCGACAGGCTCGCTCGGGTTGCTGCTCTGGAGGAACCGATTAATGTTGTTGATTCCGTAGAGGCCGTCGTAGTTCAAGCAGAGGATGATCTCGTCGTCGCGATGCGCCTCGAACAACTCCTCGCTGAGTACCGTCGAGTAGTCTCCGCGTTCCATCGTCTCGGTGATGTCGTCATCGAGGTTGCGGATCTTCTGCCACAGGGCGAGCAGGTTTGCGTTGGTCGTACGGTAGGGCGTCTCCAGCTCGAAGACTGACGAAGATGGCACGAATGACCGCATGATGCCGAACCAGTTCCCGAACTGGATCGACTCGATCTGATACACGTCGCCGACCAAGACGAGCAGCTTGAACTTCGTCTTCTCCAGTACGCGGAGGAGCGCTTCGTTGCTAACCGTGCTGCACTCGTCGATCACCACAACTTCAAACTCTGGATCGGAGCCGGTCCGCCAATTGTGGCTCGCGATGGTGCGGAACTCGCCGTGCTGGGTCTGTACGCGCCGTTTGAGGTTATCTACCGCAGGGTGTGTATTCGCGAGAAACAACAGTGGCTCTCCGTTGAAGCGCTGGGCGATGTAGTCGATCGTCGTTGACTTTCCGGTACCTGCCGCGCCGTAGATCAAGGCGACGCGAGAATCCGCAAAGAGCGCTTTCAGGGCTTCCGCCTTGATCGGGTCGTTCACGAGAGTTGGGCGCTCTGCGAGCCAGCGCTCCATCGCATCCGTCCAGCCGCCCACGCCCGAACCCGCGTACTCCTGCACCTTCTCGATGATCTTGACCGTGTCGTTCTCGTATCCGCGAATGAATACGTGACCCCGATCCACGTCCAACGACCGAGCCTTGTGCTTGTAGTAGAGGAGGTCGTTGTGGCGTTGGATGAGCGCGGGAACGTCGCCGAAGGGCTCAAGTTCAGTGAGCGGCGTGTACAGCATGCCTCGACGGTCCACGTTGTTCTTGACGCGCCGAGCGAGGAGCTCGTGGGTACGTTCGGCCGGATCGATTGCCTCCATGAGGTCCCAGAACCGGGGCCGATGTCCCAAGGGGAAGGTGCAGAACGGCATCTGATCGAAGGGGATGCATCCCCATTGGAAGTTGAGTCCGGACAGACGGCCGCAGCTGTCAGGACTCCACTGCTCACGGAGCACGGAGTTGCGCATCTGCAGCAATAGATAGCGCAGCAGGACGTAGCCGGCCTCACGGTTGCGGATGGCGACACGCGCCTTGTCGAGCACTGGAAAGATATACGGAGTCTGTGATCGCTCAGTAACCCCCGTCTTGATCTCTGCGTACCGCGCGTCCGGCAGATCGATGAGATCGAGCAGTGTCGAGCCGGTGTTGGTGAGGTACCGCATAAGCCGGCGATACTCCGGGCTACCTGTGTTGATCTTGGTCCTGGGGCCGAAGAAGCGCGCGAAGTTGTCAAGCTCGCAGGGACGAATCGACACCTCCCACTTTCGGATCACCAGGATCGGCATTGTCTGCCCAAGCACATCGATGGCGTCCGCCCGCAGGGTCAACGTCGCGGCATAACGATCGCTGATGTCCTGGTCCGTGAACGCGATGACCCGGTCGAACTTGCTGACCTTGTCGACAGGATTGGTGAAGGTGACCTCGTAGTAGATGCGCCCACCGACGAAGAAAGGCCGAGTCTTCCGCACGTAGTAGCGCGACGAAGAGTCACCGCGCTCGGGCAAGTCGCGGACCGCCTCGATGCGTGCTGCGATCTTCTCGTGGTACTCCCTGAGTGATGGATCGAGGTCGATGGGAAACGATTCAAGATTCCCGAGAACGCTCATCCCGAACTCGTCGTTGAGGTACGTCCGCAGGCGAACCAGGTGCTCGTAGTACTTGAGCATCAGGCGTTCGGAGCTGTCTCCATCGAACGTGTAGTGCGAAGCGCTCGGCTGGAGCATTTTATGGAAGCGGCGGAGGAAACCGAGCTTGGCCTGCGACCGCACATGCGCCAGTCCGGCCTCAATGGCGTCGTAGTCGTGCTCAGTCGATGCGTCCCGTGTGTGCGCCATCACGGCGGCGCCCTCGGTTAGGTGACGCAGCTGCTGAAGCATGTTCTGCGAGAGAAGGCCCCGATTGTCGCCAAGGCTGTCGATGTTTCCTCGGATAGCCTCGTCGATGCTCCGAATGTGTGTCTTGACTGAGCTCACGACGTCGCGCCCGAACTGGCTCGCTTCAGAACCGATTGGAGCTCGGCGTGAGCCGACGCAAGAATTGGGGCGCCGAAGTCGCTGGGACTTGCGCACCCATCTTCGACCAGGCGGCTCGCGACGATCCGCTTACCAGGCATCTTCAGCGAGTGTTCATTCGCCCAACGTTCGACAAATGAGGGCCAGACTTCCGCGGTCGGGTCGGGTAGATCCGGGAGGTCCGGGACGACCGCATCCGGATTGCACTCCTTGAGGAGCTTCGCCAGCGTTGTCGTGTAGGACTCCGCATCAAGAAGATTCTCAAGCGTGAGCGCGCCCAGCGTCACGATTCGATCCTCCGGCACACCGCCCGCGATGAGGTCACGGCGACGGTCGAGCCCACCTTGGTCCCCGTCAACTAGGTACGCCACCCGAGCACCGGCGAGGTCGAGCTCCGGGTACATCTCAGGGGCAACTTCCGAAAGGCCCGGCGCAACCTGATAATCGAGGTCGGCGACACCGACCGCCGACTTAATCAGGCTCGGCAGCACGAGCATCTCCGACGCGCCCTCCGCCAGGACGACGTAACGAGCGGTAGAGAAAGCCGCAGCGCCTGCCCCCATCGCGAGCATCAGCGCCGAGAACCCAGCCGCGCCGTCCCAGAAGCTGCCCTTGATCAGACTGCGGTATTCGTTGTCAGGATCGGGCACAACGGCGCGAATGTTCGAGCCGAGATCAGGCGGAAGACACGCAGGCGAGTGAGTCGTGTAGATGATCTTGGCGGCCTGCTGTTGCGTCATGAATGTGTTCACCAGGTCGGCCTGCGCGTCGATATGGAGGTGTGTCTCGGCTTCATCGATCAAGAGCACTGGCGGGGTGGTCTTCCCGCGCACCTCGAGGAATGCAACCAACGCAACAAACATCTTGAGTCCGGCACTGCGCTCATCGAACTGGGTGATGCGGTTGCCGTTTTGTTTGATGCGGATCGCTAGCGTGGCGCCCTCGGTCTTGAGGACGACCGTCACCTTGGACTGGTTCCACGCCTTGTCGAACTTGGCCGCGAGCGTCTGGTTCGCGCGGTCGATGAGTGTCTCGCGTTCTCCTTCGTCGCCGTTCGTGAACGTCGCCCAGACCTTACCGAGGTCGAGCTCGGCCATGCCGGCCAGATTCCGGAGCGAGGCGGGAGGGTTGGCCACGAGTTCGTCGCTGAGGCCGTGCGCGGAGGCGAGCATTCGGTCCTGCTCACCGAACAGCACAATGTCGGGCGTTCGGCCGTAGAGCGCGGAGGCCACCTCCGCGGTGGGGTCGGCCCTGTCTACCCACGCAATCACCTCGCCAAGCGTGGCGGCGAGCTGTTGTGCGAGTCCATAGACCGACAGATCGTGGCTGATTGCGCGTAGCTCGTCGGCACGCCGTTCAGCCGGAGCAACAGGGCCTTCCGCGTCAGCCTCAGCCAGCAGGCTGGAGATCGCGTTCTCCGCACGCTCTCGAAGCGACGCATGCGCTTCATCGACGGGGTCGACCGTACCGTCCTCGGACGGAACTGGTGCTGTGTATGCCAGCTCCCCAAACGCCTTCTTGGTCGCGGCCCGTTTGACCGCAGCGAGCGCCTTTGAAAGCGGTGCAATGGATTTGCGAGGGGCGGGTAGGACAGATTCACGTACCGTCCCGTCGCCTGCAGCGCGCGATAGCCATATCGACTGCGGGACGTCCTCGAGGTCGAACGCCTCGACCGCCGCAACGTCGCCTTCGTTGAGAAGATACTGAACGCGTACGACGGTCGCGCTGTCGTCGACATTCATCCCACGGGAACGTTCGGAAGCGGTGAGTGTCGCCCCGTTGTCGACATACGCGAGCGCCCTAAGTAGCGTCGTCTTGCCGGCCTCGTTCGGCCCCACGACCGCGATCACTTTGCTATCTAGGTTGACCTTGCCAGTCGCAAGGCGGCCGAATCCTTGGATCTCTGCCTTGACGAGCCTCACAAAGACACCTCGATTGAGGTGGACGTATTCGCGTCATGTGATGTAGTTGCTGTCCCCATTTGGCCCTCATTATGACAGCAGCATGCGACAGGGCAAGCGGCGACGGACCGAGGCGCGGCATCCAGAGATGCTATCCATCAGCACGCACCCGCGAGTTTCCTATGCCGCGCAAGAGTCGGCAAGATTGGCGGGGTGAGCGAGCTGACAACCGACGAAGATCCCACTCCAGTCGACAATCCGCGGTCGACTTCCGAATGGCGGCAGTTCGAACTCCGGGTCGCCAAGGAACTCAAAGCGATTCACCCGGGTGCCGACGTTCACAGCGACCACCGCCTGACTGACACGTTGTCGAAAACGAGCCGACAGATCGACGCCCTCGCCGTGAGCGAAACCATCGGGGTGAAGCACCTGGTTGTCGTCGAGTGCAAGCTCTACCGGAACAAGCTCGGCATCGGCATGGTCGACGAGTTCATCGGCAAGCTGATCGACGTCGGAGCCGCGATGGGAGTGCTCTACACGGGCAAGGGCTTCTCGAAGAACGCGACCGCCCGCGCGGCAGGGCAACGGATCCCGCAAGTCGAACTGCGGATCCTCGATCCCAAAGCCCCGGTGCCGGAGACGCTTCCTCCGAGCACGAGCGTCACGTTCGCGGATCTCCTTGCAGCGACGCCGAGCGACAACTGGGCCGACGAGGCTAACCGAGCGCTGGGGTTCAGCCGCTGCGCCAACGAGAATTGCTACGAATGGGAAGTGCTGCTCGGCGAGTGGCCGAGCGGGGAGCTGGCAGGCTATTGCAGCTCCTGCGGAACCCTCACATACGTCTGCAAGGAGTGTGAGGAGGTACTGGCGTTGGAGAGCGGAGCCAACCGTTGCTGGGGATGCAACGCGCAGTACGACGTCGCCTACGACAGCGGCGGCGAGCCCACCGACATCGTGCAGACAGGGCCGCCAGACAAGTAGGCCGATTCGCTACGACGCGCCGCTCCCGGACGCCGCACTCCGGCCGAATAGAAAGTAGGACGACGACCGCCGGAAAAGAACTCGTGCGTTCTCGATTCCTGACGGTCGTCGCCCCGTTGCCGGTCAGCAGGTGACGTCCTGATTTGGATTCGCCGATGTAATGCGTGCGGCGTCCACAACTTCCCAACGGCTCACGGTGATCATTGCCCAGACGAGCGCCTCGAAGTAGTCGCGGTAGGTCGTATCGTCGCCGTACCACTCCGAATCGCCGAGCCGACGGATCTCGACGCGCCAATCGGCGCGCTTCGTGAAGCGATCGGCGATGTCCAGCGGCACGTCCGTGCTCTCGTCCCGCCTGTCGGGCAGACCCACGACGACCGCGTCGCCCACGAGCATCGCCTTCTGCCTGACCTCCGGCACTTCGTGCCACCACAGGAACGTCGCGCGGCTGTTGAAGGAAAGTTGCCGGAGCAGCCCTTCCTCATTGACGTAGACGGTCACGCCGATCGACGGGATGTCGACAGCCTCGATCCAGCCGCCAACGGCGCTCTGGTAGTCCTCGAGCTCGGCGAAGTCGCGCTCCTCGAGCGGCTCCTCCCCCGCGGCCGGGATGACGATTCCTCTGACCATGACGGTCCTCCTTGATGCAAGCGGCCGAGAACCCGGATGGTTCTCGCACGTACCGCAGCGCATCAACGAGGCAAGGAAAGGCGGCGACCGCCCGGGGAGAGAGCGCGTGGCCCTCGATCCCCGGGACAGTCGCCCCAGTTCGCAGGATCCCCAGTCCTGCGTCAGCCGCGGCCCCGCCTGGGAGCCGCGGCGTCTGGCCCGAAGATGGCCTCGATGGCGGTCTGCCTGGTCTGGGCTTCGCGTTCGATCTCGGCACGCACCGTCTCGGCTCGCTGGAGCACCTTCGGGTCGGACTTGCTGGTCTCGACCCAGGCCTCCAGTGCCAGACGGATCTCTTCGGTGACGCTGCGATCGTTCAGCTGGGCGATCACGTCCAGTTGCGCTCGCAGGCCGTCCGTGATCCTGATGACAGCGGACGGACAGGTCCGAGGGCCGTGGTCGGCACCTAAGGTGGTTCGTTCTCACTCATGGGTGAGCCTCCTCATCGGAAGCGGCGGATGATCCCCGGCTGGAATCCTCGACACCGCAGCCCGACGAGGAGCGGACGGCTGATTATGAACGCGACGTTGCGAAAGTCAATCCTGCGTTGACGATTGCACAACGCACCTCTCAGCGGCGAGGCGCCATGTCGTCCGCTACCGATACCGTCTGAGGCATGTACAGGACGCGCGGCACGTTCAGCCAGGATCTCAAGGACGCCAACACGACGCTCGGGGCGTACCTGCGCTCAACGTTTCCGTACCTAAAGCCCATCCAGGCCGACTACAAGGCTCGCGCCGACGCGCTCGCCGTTGACAGCGCGGGCGCCAGCGCGACGATGATCGGCACGGCGGTCGATCTGATCCCGCGGCTTATCGCAGAGCCGTCCGAGCTGCCGGATTCCGCTGCGCAGCTCTTTCCCTTCAACGAGGGCTATCACGAGGAGTTGGCCGGCCTGGTGGCGCTCGCGAACGACCCGGAGCGAGAGACTCAGGCCAGGGCCGCGTGGGGCCTCGCGCTGTGCGTTTCGGCGTTCCGCGCAGGTGTTGCCGTCGCGCCGCGGATCCCCGAGCTGGTGCGGTCGCGTGAGTTCTCCGCGCCACTGATGATGACAGAGGCGCCTCCCGAGGCTGTCGTCGAACTGACAGCCCTTCGCGAGCTACTCGAAGCCCGCCTGATGTCGCGACTGCAGCCGCCGACCGTGTTCGGACCGCTATTCGACCTGTCGAGGCCCGGCGATGGGCAGCGTATCGCCGCAGAAGCCGACCTGATCTCCGGCGGCACGCTCGTCGACATCAAGTCGAACCTCGCGCCCAAGACCAAGGCCGGCGACCGGCCCGACGTACTCAAGCCCGAGCACGTCCATCAGCTGCTGGGATACGCCCTCCTGGATTACTCGGACGCGTACGAGATCCGGAGCCTTGCCATCTATTCGGCGCGCTACGGCACGCTCACCGACTGGCCGCTGGAGCGCGTCGCTGAGACCGCCGCGGGGCGCGCAGTTGACTTCAGCGCTGAACGGCAAAAGGTGTGGGATCTGATGCAGGACGAGATTGAGTTCGTCTGAACCAAGCTGCTCGGACGAGCTTGACAGCGGAGCCGACTCAGTAGACGCGCGCTGCGAATGCATCCTCGAGATGGCGGAGAAGTTGCGTGAGCAGGTGTGCATCCGGTTCGTCCCCACCGTGACGCACGTTGTAGGAGAACTCATCGATATGTCGCCACTGCGGAAAGTCACCGTCGGGCGGAGCGGCCATCTTCCGCATCCAGGAGGACTGCCGTTCCAGCCGATCTGAGAGAGCCTGTGCCCAGCCCGGATCCGGGAGCTCCAGGCTGGCGTTCACCCGCATCTCCTGGACGGTGTCCATCATCAGGGCGAGGAGCTGCAGGATCGGGTCGTGCTCACGACGACGCGACAGGGGACGGCGCAGATCTCGATACTCCTCGAAGGCTCCCCACGTCCGATCAGCCACTGCGGAAAGCATCGAAGCGACGATGCCGAGCCCTGCGCTGCCGACTGTGTCAGCAGCGATCGCGGGCAGCGCGAGAGCTGCCGCAGTGTCGATCGCAGCGTCCGTCGTAACTTTCGCCACGAAGGGAAGTTCGCTTGCGCCCCTGGGAGTCCCGCTGAGCTGTAGGCGATCGCGCAGTATCCGAAGGTGGAGCTTGAGCCGGTCGCGGACGTTGAGAACAAAAGAGGAGTAGGAGCGCCCCAGTTCAGCTGGATTCGATTCGATGGCGTGGCGCACGTTCATCGAAATAGCTGCGGCGAGTTGGTCGGCAGACGGCGGCGGCGGAGACACGTACCCACCTGAGTGGAGGAGCTCCTCCCACGGCGCAGAACCGACACCAATCAACCCTCGTGCCGCGTACGAGTCCAAATAGACGTCCGCCTGTGAGAGAGATCGCCAGAAGTCCCGATCTGCGATGCACTCGTCAAGGAGGTCGAGAAGAGATCCGAGGCGTCCACGAAGCTCCCCCGCGACCTGCGCCTCCGCGCTCAGCACCCGCGCGGCCTGAGCTCCGCTAATCAGCGAATGACTTCGAGAGAGGCCGCGGTCGATCTGGCCGTGATTCAACAGCATCTCCGGTTTCGGTCGCGGTGGGCGGTCAGATTAGTCGACGGGCTTCTTCAACCCGCACGAAGTGCACTGCACCCAGTTAGTGCTGATGCGTTGCAGCGTGTACGTGCCGCACTGCGGGCACAGATGACCTTTCGCCACCAGGAAGTCCTTTCGTTGGCGCTGCCTCACGTCGTCAGCGACACGAGCTCATCGTAGTGAACACGATGGCCGTGTTCGGCCGATCACACCTGACGACCGACCTGAGAGCCAAAACGCCCCCGGCGTTCCTCCTAGTGGACTGAATACCGGGGGCGTTTCGCTTGCTCGCTAGTCGCTCAGCACAGCACAGCGGTGTGCGCACTGAGATTTCGCGAAAGCAACGGACGCCCATACCAAGACCAACCCCGAAAGAACTTGCGATGTTAGGTCAGTCAGAACGGGTAGTACCTGTACCGAGATTGCTTCCATGAAGTACCTCCAATCTGCTGGTGGTTCGAGAACCAGAATCACGCTGGGTGCTATGCAGAGAAGGGTTAGTGCCACTGCTGTGCCAATAAGCAGGGACCGGATTCGAACCGGTCGACGGCCGCGCATATCTATTGAGTTCTGTGAAGGACTATCGCACACCCCGGTGTCGTCGGTCCATCCGACGCGAGTGACGCGGTGTCAACGCCGAGCTCAGCAGGCACGGTTGATGTCGGACCCTCGTGCGATCCTGCTTCGCATGGGAGAACTCGCCTACATGATCCGCGCCGACTGGGCGCAACAGGCCACGGCAATGGTCCCTCAGAGCGAAGTGATTCGAAGCTGGGTTGGCTCCGCACCGTACATGTTTGCCGTCCCAGACCTCGCGCGCTACAACAAGTCCGACAGGAATCTGGAGCGAGAGGTTGCCGACTACATCGCTCCGCAGGGTACCAAGCGAAGCGTCCACAGCGTCGCGAACTTCGGCGAGCTCCGAAACACTGACACGGTCGTGGAGCGCTGCGTCATCGCAGTGCACCCAGAAGGCGCGAGGACGTCGAGACGCTCCATGAGCTCGTCGACGACGGCAAACTCCAGAAACTCTTCGTCCTCATCTGGTGGCACGCCGATGAGGTGCGCACTTGGCTCGATGCGCACGGTGCGCTCAATCTGCACACCGGAGAAGCCGCACCAGCGCCCGACCCGCTCATGGTGGAGGCAGCCAGCATGATGGTGGATGAGCAGTACAACGGGCTCAGCTCCGGCTACGGCAAGGACGCGGTTGTCCAACTTGTGCGCGCCTTCGCCAGCGAGGGCCTCCCCGTCGATCCCGAATCATGGCTGCGCGCCTACTTCGTCGCGGGCGGTGACTTCCGGCACGCCGATTCAATCAATAAGCTCGTGACCGAGATGCGCAGCGGTGTCAAGCACCGGGTCCAGTCTCGCTACGTCGACAACATTTTCCAGCTCATCAGTGACCGGGTGCAATCGCGTTCATCTACCGTCGAGACCCTCGTCCCATGACGCTCCACGCGGCGGTGCGGGAAGTGCTCGCGGCGGCAGGAGAACCACTGACTCCTCGCCAGGTTGCAGACGAAGTGAATCGGCGTGGGCTCTACCAACGTGCCGATCTCCGGCCGATTGGCTCCGGGCAGATCAGCGCCCGCGCGCGAAACTACCCTCACCTATTCGACGTCGCCGACGGCAAGATCTCGTTGATCAGTACCGGGAGTGTCGCGCCCGAACTCCGATGCACGGCGTGCGCGCTCGCCGTGAAACCGCGAACTATCGAGAGGATGCCGACACCGAGGCAGGCTCCAAGCGACGTCAAACATACGTTGCTCGAACCCACGCACTTCCGCAGCGCCAAGGAGGTCGACGCTGATGTGCCGGATCAGTTCGGGCTCTACGCCATCCGCGCTCGAAGCCTGGTCGTGATCCCCGAGCCGTATCGCTCGGTTGCGGAGGAACGCGAGTCCACCCTGATCTACATCGGCGAGGCGACCGGCCAGACGCTCCGGAAGCGGTTCCTTCGCAACGAGCTTCGCGGTCGGGGGCACGGCACCTTCTTTCGTAGCATTGGGGCGGTCCTCGGATACCGTCCGGTGGCCGGCTCATTGGTGGGCAAGGCGAATCAGCGCAACTACCGCTTCTCCCCCACCGACACCGTTGCGATCGTGAACTGGATCAACGACAACCTGGAGGTCTCTTGGGTCGCGTTCGATGAGGGTGTGCACGACGTCGAGGTCGCACTTATCCGGCGCCATGGGCCGCTCTTGAACCTCCGCGACAACCCTCGTGCCCTTCGCGAATTGTCGGCGCTCCGTGCGCAGTGCTGCGCGATCGCACAGGGTGTCGCCAGCGAGAAGGACGCCACGATCCTCTGACGCCTTCCCCTCGGACTCAGAGCGCTGCCGCGCAGGACAGACTGAGAGGAACATTGCGGCGCACCGTGAGTAGAGGCGAGGGCACCATGGGCTCGGTAACTCCGTATGAAACCGTAAAGGGCCGTCGCTATCGTGCGCGCTACCGAAAGCCGGATGGACGCGAAACGGAGAAGCGCGGCTTCGCCACTCGGCGTGAGGCAGAGCTCTTCCTCTCCTCGGTCACCGTTGCCAAAGCCACCGGCGCCTACATCGACCCGGAACTGGCGAAGATCCGCGTAGGCGATCTCGCCGCTGTCTGGCTGGAATCGAAGCAGCCGCCGATGCTCAAACCGGCGTCGTTCCAGCCGCTGGTGACGTCGTGGAACGCGCACGTCGCGCCTGTGTGGGGACACCGTGAACTCTCCTCAATCCACAAGTCTGAAGTGCAGGCGTGGGTGTCTGACCTGGCCACTCGTAAGTCCCGCTCGGTTGTGATGCGCGCACTCGGCGTCCTGGCCGGCATCATCGACATGGCCGTGGATGACCAGCGCATCGCCACCAACCCGGCGCGGGGGCTTCGCACGCTGCCAAAGCGAGGCGTGGCGAAGCCGCGGGTGTATCTCACCCATGAGCAGGTCAGCACGCTCGCGGCGAACTCGGCGCATCCGACCCTGGTCCTCGTGCTCGCCTACACGGGGCTGCGCTGGGGTGAGGCGACGGCGCTGCGTGTCCGCCATGTCAGCCGAGCCAGACGCCGCTTGAGCGTTGAAGAGAATGCGGTGCTGGTGAAGTGGGAGATTCACGTCGGGACCCCGAAGACCCACGAGCGGCGCTCCGTGCCGTACCCCGAACGTCTCGACCCGCTCATCAAGGCCGCCTGTCGCGACAAGGCGCCTGACGGCCTGCTGTTCGGCAACGGCGTGACGCATATGAAGCGCGAGAGCGACGAGCGGAGCTGGTTCGCCACGGCGGTGCGTCGGGCCCGACAGGAAGACCCCTCGATCCCCCGGTTGACACCACACGACCTCCGGCACACTGCTGCGTCACTGGCGATCAGCGCGGGCGCCAACGTCAAGGCAGTCCAGCGAATGCTCGGTCACGCGTCGGCGGCGATGACGCTCGACACCTACGCCGATCTATTCGACGACGATCTCGACGCGGTTGCAGCTCGCCTCAACGACGCGATGCCCGACCCGCCGCCACCGCCCGCGCCATGAACGCTTAAGACTCGCGACACCGCGCCATTCTGACCGATATAAATACCTGATCAGAAAGAAAAGTGCCCCTGGAGGGATTCGAACCCCCGACCCTCTCCTTAGGACGGAGTGGCTCTTCCACTGAGCTACAGAGGCCAGCGCTACCAGCGTACCGTGCCGGGCGGGAAGCGCCGTGGAGTGGGCGTCAAGGCGCGAGAACCCTGGTTGTCGTCTACCCGCGGCGGGTGTTCGCTTGCACGAACGCGAAGATGGCGTCCCGGGAGACATACTTCCGAGTCCCGATGCGGGTGCACTCGATATCTCCCTCGGCCGCCAGTACCCCAAGCGCGCGGTGCGGAATCCCAAGTGCTTCGGCTGCGTCTTTGATCGACAGGAGCATCGGCCCGGAATCGTCCAGGAGGTTTGAGCGAACCACCGTGATCTCCTCGGCTTCGATGACGTCAATCTCGGACGCCTTCGTCTCCCAGTGACCGAAGTAGGCGTACGGCTTCTCGAATTCCTCGCGAACCTTCCTGGCGGCGTCCTCTTCGTCGACGGCTCGAATCCAGCGCTCGGCCACTTGGACGCGCGTGACCGCAACCTTGAACCTCATGAAGATCTCCTGCCTGCTGACGTGCGTGATCGGGACGGACGTGGCGGGCGCTCCGCGGCGTCGAGAGCGGCTGCTTGCGGAGGTAGCTAGTACTGCATGGGAATCGGAACCGCCACCGTGCCGCACATGCTGCTGCCGCGGCGAGAGGTCGCCGTTGGGCAGGTCTGGCCAAGCGCGCCCACGCTCCGTCGGCACGGCGCACCAAGATGCTCCGTGACCCGACACATCGACAAGCCCTCTACTCACGAGAGCACGCGCCGAAATGCGATGCGCGAACGAGCCTTCCGGATACACGCCGGTCGGGCATCCATCCACAACCCATGACAGCAGCTTGATCTGATCTGCCGTGAGCTGGACAGGGCTTCGTGGTGTCGCCCTAACTCCTCGCTCATCTCGGCTCGTCATGCCCTCGATGATCGTCCGAAGGGGGCTGGGCCGCCACCACCCCGCCCAGGAACACGAGGGTGGTGTGGGAACGGCGTCGGTCGCACCTCGTAAGGTGAAGCGATGAGTGACGAGATCGAGCTGGTTAGCGACGGTGATGGCCTCGCGGTCTTCGGCGACCCGGGCGCGGTCGATCTCTTTCTTCGCACCGCGGGCGTGCCCTCGAAGGAACTCGACCTCCAGCAGAAGCTTGGCTCCGTCCTGAACACTGGGTCGACTGCCGCCCAAGCGGGGTCTCAGATCGCCGCCAACTCGGGGCGGTGGGTGAAGTTGACGGAAAAGTCCGCCGAGGCGATGAAGGTCAACCAGATGATGAAGGGCTCGTCATCGGGCGTCCAGCGAGCGATCACCACGACCAAGGGTGGCAAGATCACCGGCATCCTGGAGTTCGTGAAGCCGGGCTCGATCGGCTCGATGCTCACAAGCCCAGCGATGTTGGCCGGCGCGGCCGGCGTGATGGCGCAGCTCGCGATGCAGCAGACGATGGATGAGATCACGGACTATCTCGCGACGATCGACGAGAAGGTCGACGACATACTGCGCGCCCAGAAGGATGCCGCGATTGCGGAGATGATCGGAGTCGGCTTCGTTATCGACGAGGCCATGACCGTCCGGGAGCACACGGGCCGCGTGTCCGACGTCACGTGGTCAAAGGTGCAGGGCACCGCGCAGGACATCGCGGCCGCGCAGGGGTATGCGCTTCGTCGCCTCGACGCGCTGGCGGAGAAGCTCGAAAAGAAGCAACGAAACGTCGGCGATGTGGCGGACGCTGCCGCAGCTGCCGAGGCCACGGTGGAAGAGTGGCTGGCCGTGCTGGCGCGCTGCTTTCAGTTACAAGACGGCCTCGCCGTGTTGGAACTCGACCGCGTGCTTGACTCCTCTCCCGCGGAACTCGATCGCCACAGAGAAGGACTGCAGGCTGCGCGTCGTAAGCGCCGCGAACAGATCGCAGCCACAACGCACAGCCTGCTGAGTCGCATGGACGCGGCAGCGAGCACAGCAAACGAGAAGGCGCTGCTGCATCCCTTCAAAGCCGGCAATGTCGTGCGTTCCGGTAATGAAGTAGCCACCGACGTCGTCATCTTCCATGAGCGGCTTGGCATTGATACAACTCGCCAGGAGATAGAAGCCAAGCGTTGGGTGGTCGCCGTCGGGGAGGCAAGAGACAAGGCAGTCGAGGTCGGCGCCGACGGAGTCGAGATCACCCGGCGCTTCGGTATCAAAACGTTTGAGGGTGCAAAGTCAACCGCCGAGAAGATTGTGCGGGACGTGAACGAACGATTGCACCGTCGACACAGCGACGAAGACGACGCGCCTGACGAGCAACTGACTGCGCCCGGAGAGAAGTGATAGACCTATGGCGCTGACACTTGGCCCGCTGCTGATCGACGCGGGAATCGATCCAGCACAGGCCCTCGTGATCCGCCATGCCTTCGCGCAGGAAGCCGAAGAAAGCGGTCTGACGGGCCTTCACGCGAACTCGACGCATGCGGAGATCTTCGAGTACACGCGGCGCCAGTCTGCAAGCACCCGCAGTTTCCCCGCGGTCCCGCAACGGCTCTGGGTTGTCTTCATCAAAGAGGGCGGCGACCAGGCACGCCTGTGGTCGGTCGTGGAGAACCGCGGTGAGATCGACAACGACGGGATCATCCGGACGTTCGACACCGTCGAAACAGAGCACATGGCCGATCTGCGCAGTCGACTCGTGATCGGCTGGAAGTCACCGCGCGCCTGGAAGATGAACGCTACGACCGCAGCGACTTACCCGGTTATGGGTATCGCGGATGCGGAACCGGTGCCGTTCCCGGGCTTCGACCGCCTCGTGCTGAGCTACGTGCAGCTGCGAGCAGTGATGCGTGAGCATCGGTATGCGTCGTGGCGCACGGCGCTCTCCTCGGTGTTCGGTATCTACCTCATCACCGATACCCGGGACGGAAAGCAGTACGTCGGGAAGGCAGACGGTGAGGAGAGCATCCGGCAGCGCTGGAGCATCTACGCCACGAACGGCCACGGCGGCAATGTGGAGCTGAAGGGCCTCGATCCATCAAGCTTCCGATACTCGCTCCTGCGGGTCTTCGACCCCGCGACGCCGACGCGTGACATCAACATCGCCGAGAGTCACTTCAAGGACGCCCTCGATACCCGGCGTCACGGATTGAACCGCAACTAGCGCCCGGAGCTGTCAGAAGGCGACGGGGAGGTCCTCACGTTCGTCGTCCTCACGGTCGGCGGAAGTCCAGCCGAGCGCGCGCGCGACGTGAGCGAGCACGAGGTCGCCGCTTCTCCCCCGGTAGTCGTTCTCGTTGCCAATCGACATCGCTTCCGCCGTGACGACGGCAGCATCCCGGGCGCCGACGCGCGAAACGATCCGGTCGATCAGGCGTGAAGACTGGTACGCGACCATCGGCGCACGCTCGTGCGCGCACCCCGGCCCGCAGAGCTCGAAGTCCTCTCCGCCGACGCGTTCGAGGCCGGACCGGAAGTCGTCCGGCTCCCACTCGGCGTTCGTCCGCAGCCACTCCATGACCTCGTGGCGATCGGGGATCCGGTCGTTGCATGCCCGCCGGAGTTCCTCGTCGGGAGATCCCTCCAGCGCGGCGTCGATGTCCCCGGGCAGCGCGCGCATCGGGCTCAGGTCCAGCACGACGCGGAAGACGACGTCCGTTGCGGCGGTGAGCGGCAGCTCGAAGTCCTCCCGAAAGTGGTCACCCAGTTCGGCGGGCGCGTCGAGTCCGCGCTGGACCCACCCCACGAAGCTGTTCACTCCGTGCGCCGCCGCCTTCTCTTTGCTCATCCCCCGGTTGCGCTCGTAGGCGGAGGCGGCGTTGCGGGCCGACGTCCATGCCATCCGATACAGCTGGCCGAGCGAAAAGTGCCGGGAGCCGCGCTCGGCGTGGCTGCGCAGCGTCTCAAGGTGATGCTCGGCGGGGTCCGGGAAGCCGTGATCGGCGAGCTGATGGCGGAAGTAGCGGATCGCCTCCTCGGCCACGAGGGTCTTCGCCAGGTCGCGCAGCTCTCGCCGCTGCGTCGACCACAGCGATGCGAGTTCCAGATGGTCGCGCAGGTATCCTGCGAACTGCTCCATGCGGCGGGCCAGTGTGCTGCCACCGGGCACGGTGAAGTTGGTGCGCTCCGTGTAGATGCTCGATCCGAGTTCTGCCGGATCGTCCTCGCTCCAGACGAACGCGTTCGATGGCGAGGACGGGTGCACGAGCAGCAGCCGCGCCCGCCACGCGGCGGCCAGCAGCTCCACCGACATGTCGACGGTCGGCGCGATGTCCGCCTCGGCGTAGCGACCGACGTGGACCAACCCGGATGAAAAGCCCAGCGCCTGGATGACGGCCAGCGCGCCGACCTTGTCAGTCACGGACGCGTGCACCAGGTCGTACTCGCCCGGGTCCTCCGTCTCGCTCGGGTACTGGGCCGCAATGGCGGCACGGCGCATCTGTTCGAGAGCTGCTTCCTCCTGCACGCGCAGCGCATCATTCTCGCGCGCGGCCTCCGCCGCGGCCCGCTCCCGCTTGTCCGCCTTGGCCTTCCCCTGCCGTTTTTCGACGGTGGACGGGTCGAGCACGGCGGCAGCCCTCTCGTTGATGGTGCCGTTGCACTTCCTGCACTCGGGCGAGAGCCCCCGGCGGGCGTCGGCGAGCGTCTGGCGCGAGCTGAGGGTGAGTGGTTCGCCGCAAGTTGGGCAGTCGAAGGTCCGGGAGGTCGCCACTCCCCCGGCAGCCGCAGCGTAGTGAACGGTGCCGGACCACGGCTTGAAGTCGATCTCCGTGGTCTTGCGCGTCCAGAGAACGCCGTTGCCGTACGGGTCGAGCCCGTCGTGCTCCCAGTAGAGCCGCGCGATCTCCTGGAGTTCCGCCGGGGCGTCGAGCGTGGGCGAGACGCGGAGCTCGAAGTCGGCAGGCGGAGCATTTTCGGGCATGTTTGGATGATAGCCACGCCGGGCGACACCACCCGTTGTGAAACTACGTCAGTCATAGCCTCGTCACCTTCGCGCTCATGCTGCAAGTCATGGGCAGTCTGGCGCGACATGCATCACGCACCACACGGAACTCGAATCCGCAAACTAATGGAGTCTGGATCCGCCTAGGGTGGATGGGCTCAGGTTCGGTGGGGATAGCCAGGCTGCGACAATGGATCGCCAGCGCTCTTGGTCGGAGTTCCACGTCATCGTGTGATCCGCGTCGAAGAGTTCGAGCTGAACGAGACCTGGACGCAGCGCTGCAAGCTTGCGAGAGACCGCAGGCGGCGCCGAGTCGTCATCCGCTCCGTGCAAGATTAACGTAGGGACGGTCAGCTCCCGCGCGCGTGCGATCCAGTCGAGATCCCCAAGAGGGATGGCGCCAGGCAGGCCGACTGCACGTGCGAGAAAGGGCGATAGGAGCCACGGGATCGCGAGGAGCCCTGCCGCGGCAGGCAGCCCTGCACGAGCACAGTTCGCCTTGATAGTCGCGACCCAGTCGAGAACGGGCGACTCAAGCACGAGCCCGGCTACCGGCCGCCCGTAGCGCGCCCGTGCAGCAAGCTGAAGTGCGACCTGTGCTCCCATCGACCAGCCGAAGAGAACGACCTGACGTGCGCCCTGATCGATGGCGTACTGGATCGCAGCATCCACGTCGTCAACTTCAGTGGCGCCGAGGGTTGACCGACCAGTTTCGCGCCACGGGCCTTCGCCATCGTTCCTGTAGCTGACGACGAGCGACGTGTAACCCAGCTCGGTGGTGACTTGCACACCTCGCAGCGTTCCGGCTCGCGGGCTGCCGAGCCCATGGATGTGAATTGCCCACTTCGTTGACTGCACGTCACTTCCATCGATGCGCCATGCCGGCGCAGGCCCAGACGGGGTGTGGATGGCAACGTCGCGGGCGCTGAGACCCGCATCGAGGGGGGTCATGAAGTAGATGCCGCTCCAGGAGGCGCACTCCCCGGCTGACGGTGTGAACCCCGGTGCCGTTGCCGTCACTTCACGCGCGATGCGCCCAGGCCCGCGATCAAGGACCTCGGCAGACAGCTGCACCCAATGGCCACCCGGAAACATCAGAGTGAACTCACCTGGGGACTCAGTTTGATGCGTTCGATCGAGCACGATTGCTTGCCGGTCGCCATCCTGTTCGACGGCACGGATAAGCAGGTCGAATCGGCGCGGGCCCGAAGGGGCGGTCAGGCGCCGCGCGATCACTAAACCGAGGCCCAACGATAGCGTCGCGGCTGCCAGCACGCCTCCCAGCGCAATCGGACCCCTCATGCCGCTCCTCGTTGAGAGTTGCGCCGTGTGGCAGGCGCAGCCGACGCGTGAAGTCGAGCTTCGTTGGTTCCGAGGAGATGCTGCTCGGCACGTTCAAGGACGAGACGGTCGCCTGCGTTGAGAGAAAACGACACGCGCGGGTCGATCATCGCGTCGCGGATCTCTACGACCTGTCGATGCAACTGTGCCTCGAGGCCATCGGTTTGCACGGACGCGGCATCCGTCTGACTCAATCCCGGGCGAACGATCGTCGCCGCTCGCCATGCGGGCGACAGTTCCTTGATGAGCGTGCGTGTTCGCGCCGCCCTCCGGCGCGCGCTCAGGTAACGCACTGTCGGCTGCCCAGCGAGTCCGACGCACAGGAAAAGGAAGGTCAGTATGTAGAGAGGTCCATAGGCGATAGACACGTCAGCCATCACGTCTACACCCCCGGCAACGTGTGCGATGTCCATGATGAGGACGACGACACAGAGAGCGACTCCGAGGATCGAGCCGACGACGAGACAACCGGCAGGCAAACGCTGTCGACCAGCACTCAGCCGATATTGACGACTGGCAAGGACTGCCATGGTGCCGACGACGATCCCGTAGTAGCTGAACTGGATCATCGAATATGCAGCAGCCGCAGGCTGCGCTCCGAGATCGATCATGAAGTTGGTTGTCGTCGCGCCACGGTCGATGAGCAGGAAGGCCACCACGACGCCACCCAGCGCAACAACGAGGGCAGCGGGGCCGAGCGCAACGCGGACGGGGCCGGGCTGATACTCGCCTGCTTTCATGATCCCTCGGCCAAGGAAGAAGATCCCGACCATCAGCGCGCAGTCCCCGATGAGTGTGGCGACATTCGAGCCACCGAGGAGTGCATCGAGGGGCCGGTAGACCGAATCAACATTGATTGTCATTGCTACGGCGATCGTGACCGCCGCGTAGGTGATGCTTCGTTCGGTTCGTCCGCGGCGCAGGATGAGCAGGCTCGCCACGAGTAGCCACATCAGCACTGCGACGAAGGTCTGCATCACCCGAAGATCTCGAGGTAACGCGATTCGCCGCACACGGAGCCTCGGATCGCCGCAGCGAGATGGTCAGCCAAGGCCTCAGCCGCGATCTCGGTGTGAGAGTCGAGGTCTTGTCGGGTGAGCAATCGACGACGAGTTCGGGCGGGGATGTCTGGAAGGAGGAAGTCTTCGGTCGAACATTCGTCGTCGTCTCCATGCCCGAGGATCATGTGGGCGAACTCGTGCAGCACAAACTGCTGGCGATGGAGGACGGAGTCGCTGTGCGCGTGTAGGACGAGGTCTTCGTTCTCGGTGATGAGCCACACCGCGCAGATGCCGTCGTGGTCGCCGAGATCCGCAAGTTCCACGATGCGGAGTGTGCGCTGCCGGTGATCCTGAATTGCCCCAACGAGATCGTCAAAGGTGAAGGTGCTACCCAGCGCAAGGTCTGCGACGGCCGTCGACACGGTCTGCTCGATATGCACGATGTCACTCCCGTCTGGGGAGCATGTGCCGGTGGGGGGGCCACAAGGGACCGGCAAGGGCACTGCTCAGGTATGTGTCATTTCCTCATCCAGGAATCTGCTGATCGCCTGAAGAGCCTTCGGGGAGATGTCCCCCAGCGTGCGCGCGGCGTACGACTTCACCTTCGCTGCCCGCATCGCCCGCACGAGATCAAGCTGCGCGGTGACCTTGTCCGGGATCGCTGCGCCGTCCTCCCCGAGCAGGAACGCGGCATCCACGTCGAAGAACGCAGCCAGACCTTCGAACAGCACGGGGTCTTGCACGTAGCGATGGCCGTTGACCATGTATGTCCATCGAGATCTCGACAGGTTGACGCCGCGCATCTCGAGGAACGCCGCGATCTGGGCGTAGGTCGGTTCAGAACCCGACTCAGTGATCGCGACGTCGAGGAGCAGCCTGAGGCGTTTCGCGAGGTCTTCCGCGGCCACTTTGCTCTCGTCTTCTGTCATTTCGGTAGACCACCCTTCCCCTCGGGTGAGGCAAGGCTTGTCGTTTTGGAGCGCCAGTCGGCGGGCGTTGAGAATGCTCAATGTACTCGTTGGTCATGCTCAAATCAACCCGTTGCGCATGCTCAATATCGATGCTAAAACGATGCCAAACCAAATTGAGCATGCTCAAAGCGGAGGTCATCGCCCAGCAAGAATCATCGGAATTGCCGGCACCCCACCCCACTCAGCCAGCGCGCTGGCGCGCTGGAATTTCACGAGCACGCCCGCTCGCGAGCGAACAGTTGCACAACCGTCTCGGGTCGATCGTTCGCGCGATCGCCCGTCGGTCCCGGTGAGATGACGCGTACCTCCCCCAAGAAGCCGCTGCGGGCCAGTCAGAAGGAGGTTCCCGCGCCATGACTCACCAATCCCCCACAACCGGTTCCACTGAGGCGAAGCTCGAACGGCTGCACGCTCAGCTGGCGGATGCCGTGGCCACGCTGGTGACGAGCGAAGACTGGGTGCGGGCTCTTGAGTTCGGCGCGCGATTCCGCTCTCGTTCGTTCAACAACACCATGCTCATCTGGCTGCAACACCTCGCTGCGTTCGAGCAGGGCAGGGTGGCTGAGCCCACGCCGACGTACGTCGCGGGGTTCCGGCAATGGCGCACGCTTGGGAGGTCGGTCGATCGCGGCCAGACCGGGTACATGATCTTTGCGCCCATCCACGCGCGGTTCACCTCCCCCACCCCAGAGGTCGCCGAGTCATGGCGTCGTCTTGCGCCTCACGAGACCCCGAGACGCAACGACGAAGTGCGCACTCGAATGGTCGGGGTGCGGCCCGCATACGTGTGGGATGCCTCGCAGACGAGCGGTGTCCCGATCCCCCATGCCCCCACTCCGCAGTTGCTCGCGGGCGAGGCGCCACAAGGTCTCTGGGATGGTCTTGCATCCCTCGTACGCGAACACGGGTACACGCTGCGCATTGTTGGGAGCGATCGCGATCTCGGCGGAGCCAACGGCATGACTGACTACCTCACTCGGAGCGTTGCCATTCGGGGTGACATAGACCCCGCGGCACGTGCGAAGACCTTGGCGCACGAGCTGGCGCACATGATGCTGCACGGCCCTGACAACGCCGATGCCGTATTCCATCGCGGGATCGGGGAGGTCGAAGCGGAGTCCGTTGCTCTGATGATCGGAGCGGCCCACGGCCTCGACACATCGGGCTACACGATCCCGTATGTGGCGACCTGGGCAACATCCGTCGAGGGCAAGACGCCGGTGGAAGTGGTGCAAGCCACTGGTGAGCGAGTGCGGACGACAGCGGTCACGATCCTCACGGAGTTGCCGACGTTGCAAGCCGGCTCGGGTGACCCGCCGGGTCTGACGAGGGAAGCGCACCGGTTTGCACTTCAGCCTCTCGTTGCGGGTCCGGTGGCACGATTCGATGATGTCCGCCGCCTGAGGGTCCGGCACTCGTCCCCCGATTCCGCGATCTCCGCCCGGGATCTGTGATGGACACCGTCGCCCTGTTCGCCGGAATGATCGGCCTCTCGCCGCGGGAAGGCGCCGCTCGATTCGCTGCGGCAGGAGTCCCGATCTTCCCCTGCAAGCCAGCAGAGAAGCGACCGCTGACAGAGCACGGGTTCCGCGACGCGACCTCCGACGACCGGCAGATTGCCCGATGGTGGTCTCGATGGCCCGACGCGAACATCGGCATGCCGACCGGGCGCGCTTCCGCCGTCGAGGTCGTAGACATCGATGTGCACGGGCGGGTGCGCGGATTCGCTGCCTTCGAACTCGCTCGCCGGGAAGGTCTCGTGGATCGCTGGCAGGCGCTGGTGAAGACGGCATCCGGGGGGATGCACGCTTACTACCCCGCAGACCCTGATCACGTTCAGGCATCGTGGCAGGCCGCTAGCGCCGGCATCGACTTCCGGGGCGAGGGCGGCTACGTCATCGTGCCGCCGTCGCAGGTGCTGTTCGAAGGCAACAGGTCTGCGTATGAGCTGATCGGCGCCGGACGCGGGGACGCCGTGTCTATCGACGGATCGGCGCTTCGACAGTTCCTTGACCCGAGGCCGACCTCTGTTGTGTCAATGCCCGCGGAGGCCCGCCGCGATGTTGACGCGGAGCGTCTCGCGGCGTGGTTGGCCGCACGGGCTGAGGGCGAGCGGAACCGCGCCCTGTACTGGGCCGCATGCCGGCTCGCCGAGAACGGCGTCACTGATCACAGCGCGCGCAACGTACTCGGGCCTGCTGCGGAGCATGCGGGGTTGCATCGGGCTGAGATCCTGACGACCATCCGATCTGCGTACCGAACGGTGGTGGGGCAGACGCCACCCTTTCGCATCAGTGGTGGCAGCTCAGCATCCCGCTCGCTCAGCGGGCAGGTGATCTCATGATCCCCGCTACGACCGACCTGCGGTCAGGACGGATTGCCGTATGGACCGCGGTAGTCGGCACTGTGTTCATCGCTGTCGGTGCGTTCTGGTTGTCGTTCACCGCTCTCACGGATCTCGCCCACGCGTCCGGCATCGCGACGACGCAGGCGTGGGCGTGGCCGCTCATTGTGGACGGAATCATCGTCGTCGGAACCGTTGCCGTCGTCGCGCTCGCCGGACACCGGGTGCGTGGTATCCGTGGGTGCTGCTCATGATCGGTGCTGCGGTATCGGTCGCCGCAAACTCAATCCATGCCGTCGTCGCGGCCGATGCCGATGTTCTTCCCGTGCTTGCAGCGTCGGTTGCCGCAGTACCGCCGCTGGTGCTTCTCGCGATCACTCACCTGACGGTCGTTCTCACCCAGCGATTCCGGCTTCACGTTTCCTCCACAGCAGAGACGCCACGAGACCTGTCCACAGAAGTCGTTCCGATTCGCTCGCTGGTCGAGGTTCCGGAGAAGGGTGCCCGGAGAAGCGTTGCCGCGCTAATGCGGCAGCGCGGGATGTCGAACAAGGAGATTGCGAGCGCCACGGGAGTTCATCCGTCGACAGTCGGCCGGTGGTTCGCGGGGACGATCGGCACACCTGAGGTTCAGAAGGAGGTTACGTCATGAACGAATACGAGCGAGTCGGGCGACCCGGCCTACCGCTTCGCGTGGACGCGTCCGAGCGTGAACGTGAACT
Source organism: Microbacterium sp. Root166 (assembly GCF_001427145.1). Lineage (GTDB taxonomy): Bacteria > Actinomycetota > Actinomycetes > Actinomycetales > Microbacteriaceae > Microbacterium. The sequence goes on along the minus strand of NZ_LMGL01000002.1, from coordinate 227,756 downwards.
CGTCGATAAGCGGTCACCCGAAGAGGTCTCCGAATTGGCGCGGCACGGCGATCCTTCGCTTGCGAGGCAGCCGCTGTCCCTATCTGGCGCTGAGCGGGTTCGAAGCGAGGTGGTCTGGATGCGACCTACGGAACTCGTTCCCGCGGTCACCGGGCGCGTCGCGAGCCAGGGAATCGACCTCGAGTCCTCGCTCGCCTGGCGAGCGCGCGCTTTCCCGACGCAGGGGGTTGCGGCTACTCGCCGCGCAATCCGAGAACGGGCCCTTCACTTACCGCCGGTGGAGGCGTTCGGAAACGGCCGCGCTGATCACGTGTCCGTCCGTCGTTCTGGAATCGGTCGGTAGCGAGGTTGCCATGTCGAGCCAGGGTTCCCGCTCAGCTGCCGCCGCATCGGTGCACTCGCAGCGCGTTCCGGACTCGTCCGAGTCGGCGAGCGTGCCCGCCGCGTTTGAGAGCTCCGAGGGGCTGCGCAAAGTGCTCAAACGCCTCGCCGCGCAGGACCACGGCGCCTGGCGCCGCGACGCCGAAGCCGCAGCGCTCATGGAGTATGTCGTTCGGCGCTACGCAAAGCTGGCGCGCAAGCACGGACTCGATCCATGGGATGCCGCGGCGGCCGCATTCGACGCAATGCGCTCGTCGGCGGTGCGCAATGCCGACGACCCCTGGGCGGTAGTCACTCGGGCCGTGCAGGTGACGCTGATCGCGGAGGAACGGGCGAACGGCCTGCTGTGCTCGGTCTACCAGGCGCGCCGACCCGAGTTCTCGTCGTTCCACGACCCCGAGCGATTCAGTGACCGAGAGAACCCCCTGAGCGACTATCACCCGTCACTGCGTGTCCAGGGTGCCGGGGACGCGCTCGATGACGGGTGCTCATCGGACGGCGCCGGGATTGGAGAGGCAGTCGAGAATGCGATCGCCTTCATGACCTTACTCGGCTGGCCGCGCACGCCCGCGCGAACCGCGATGGAGTACATCTGCGCACGACTCAGTGAGGTTCCCTCGCGTGCGACCGCCTGGGAATCGCTTCGGCGCGACGTTCACGGAAGAACTCTCCTCGATCTGTCGTCCGCATCGTGGAACGGATTACTACGCGCTGTCCTCGGCAACCCGGAACCCGAGGTCGCCCGGACGACAGCCGGACGCGGCATCCTGCTCCGCCTGCTGATCGGTGAACCGTTACGTTCACTGCTGACGGATGACGATCTCGTCCTCGCGGTGAGTCTCGCCGCCCCCGCCGAGCGATCGAGGCGGTGACCATGGGAACCAGAGTCGGCCACATCGAGCTCGAACGATCGATCGAATCGATCGTCGTCGGGAAGCGGCACCGTACCGAGTTCGGAGACATCGATGAGCTCGCCCAGTCGATCACCCGCGACGGACTTCTCCAGCCTGTCACCGTGACACCAGAAGGCGTTCTGGTGTGCGGTGCCCGTCGGCTCGAAGCGCTGAAGCGGCTGGGCGAGAAGACGATCAAGGTATGGGTGAGGTCCGGGATCTCGGATCGGCTCGCCGAGTTGCTGGCAGAGCAGGCCGAGAACCTCCTCCACAAACCGCTCACGCCGACAGAGGCAGCTGCCCTGTACACCGAACTGAAGGATCACATCACTGACGACGCGACTCGCCGGCAGTCCGCGACGCGTTTCAGCCGTGCGGATTCTCGGGATGGAAAGGACGGTGGTGCCACCGTGGCACCACCGCAATTCAAAGCAGGCAAGAGTCGCACCCAGGCAGCCCAGATGGTCACCGGAAAGGCGTCGTACACCACGCTGGAACGCATTGCCGAATTACAGCGCGTTGTCGCTGACCCCGGCACCGACCCTGCCCAAAAGGAGAAAGCGAGCCAAGAACTGCGGCTCATCGACGAGGGCGGCAGTGTCGCCGCGTCACACGCGCGAATCAGGCAACTCCTCGAGCCGGTGTCGCCACAGCAGTTCGAGGACTTCGAAGCGCCCGAGGACTTCGAGCCGCCCGATGAACTCGAGCAATTGGCGAACGCGGCGCTCGCGAGAGTCAAGGAGGCGAAGCGCAGCCAGCGACCATCCAGGTCTCGTGCTGCGACGGCGCACGTCTTTCCCGTCCGTGCGTTCGTGCGTGTGTGGGAGGACCTGGATCTCTGGTGGACCCATTTCGATGTCGCGGCTGTGGCTACTGAACTGACGGATGAGCAACTCGAGCAGTTCGAAGCGACGCTCGCTTCGACCGTGGAGTTCTTCGCGGCGCTCCGCAGCGCACGTGTCCAGCTGAGACGGGATATCGCGTGATGACCGCGTCTGTGAGCCCAGGGCGGCGCATCGTCCTTCTCTTCTCGATCGGGTTCGGCGCGCTGGCCGCACTTGTCGGCGTCGGCTTGTACGGCCTTGTACTGGCACCGTCGCCCAGCACTCCGACGACCGCCGTCGCGCCGACAGCCCCGGCTGCCTCGGACGTCAGCCCCAAACCGAGCGCCTCGAGCGCAACGCTTCCCCCGATCCGCTCGACATCGAATGCCGAGGCGTTCGCGCGCCAAGCCGCCGGCGCGCTCATCAACTGGGACGCCGCCACGGACTTCGATCCCGCCGACTACGCACAGGTAGTCGTCGATGCAGGGGATCCCTCTGGAGCCGAGACCGCCGGGCTTGCCTCCGATGTCCGCACCTACCTGCCGACGACGGAAGCCTGGATAACGCTGCGCACCTACGGCACGCGCCAGTGGCTCATCATCGACGAGGCGTTCGTGCCGGCATCCTGGAACGACGCGATCGATCAAGCGACACCTGGCCAAATCCTTCCCGGAACCATCGCGTACACGGTCACGGGAACACGCCACCGCGCGGGCATCGTAGGGACCCAGGCGCAGGAGACGTCTCGACCAATCGCATTCACCCTCTTCATCGCCTGCGAGCCGAGTTTCGACGAATGCCGCCTGCTCCGGCTCTCCGCGGTCGACAACCCGCTCCGGTGACGGACGCCGCATATGAAGAAGCTCGTGATCGCCCTTGCCGTCGTTCTATTCACGCTGCCTTTCGCCGGCTTGATCGCTCTCCCCCTCGTCCTCTCCCCCGCCGCTTTTGCTGCCTGCCAGGCGTCCGGCCAGCTAGTCGTGACCGACGTGCCCGAAAGGTTGACCGCAAGACGGAGCGACGGCGTGTCTGTGACCCTCGGGCAGGCACAGCTCACCCACGCCGCGACGATCATCACGGTAGGCAGTGGCATTGAGGGTGTCGGGCGGCAGGGGGTGCTGATCGGGCTGATGGCCGCGCTCACCGAGTCGACCCTGCGGATGCTCGCAAACGCCGCCCATCCGGCATCGCTCGGCATACCCAACGACGGCGTCGGCAGCGACCACGACTCACTCGGCCTCTTTCAGATGCGCCCGACCTCCGGCTGGGGCACCGTCGAGGAGCTCATGGATCCGGAGTACCAGGTGCGCGCATTCTTCGGCGGAGCAGAAGGACCCAACTTCCCCTCCCCCGCGGGGCTTCTCGACATCCCCGGCTGGCAAGCAGCCGATCCCGGCTCGGCTGCGCAAGCTGTCGAGCGCTCAGCCTTCCCCGACCGCTATGAGGAGTATCAGCCCGTTGCGGAAGCCGTCCTCGTCGCGCTGACCCGGCCAATCGCGTCGGCGACCGGAGGCGGCGCGCCTCTCGATTCCGTCCCCGAGACAACCCGCGTCGTCTTCCCCCTCCCGAGCGACACGTGGGTGCGGGCGAGCGGCTACGGCGGGCGCACTGACCCCATGACCGGTCGACCCGCATTCCATGCAGGAACCGACTTCTCTGCGGCGGACGGCACACCCATCTTCGCGATCGCGGACGGGGTCGTCAGCTGGGCAGGGCCGTATGGGGGTTACGGACAGCTGATCGTCATTGAGCACACGGTCAACGGAGAGCGGGTGGCGTCGGCGTACGCGCACATGTGGCCGACCGGCGTACATGTCTCGGTCGGCGAGCGCATCACCGCTGGCCAGCACATCGGAGACGTAGGGTCATCCGGCAAGTCCACGGGATCTCATCTGCACTTCGAGATCCGTCCCGGCGGAGCGTTCGAGCCGGCGATCGACGCAGACCCGTGGCTCGCCGAGCACGGCGCCGAAGGATTGGATGCCGCGACCGCTGGCAGGACGGCGTGCGCGGCAGGCGCATGAGGTGACCGAAATGGACATCTTCCCGGACTTCGGAGCGGTTGGAGGAGCGGGTGACCTCCGCGTGATCGTCGGCGCGCTCCTCATGTATGTCCTGGTCTTCGCGGTACTCGCGATCCTCATCTGCGCCGCCACATGGGCGATCGCGTCGACGAGCGGGAATTACCAATCAGCCACGCGAGCCCGTACCGGCCTTCTTGTTGCTGTCGGCGCAGCGGCACTTGCCGGCGCGGCGGTCGCCTGGATGAACTTCCTCATCGGGGTCGGCCAACAGCTCTAGCCAGAGTGCGTGCACGGACTGCGCGGGTCGACGGATCTCGGGGACGCCGCACGCACCTTGTACGCAGGTTCGTTTCTGCGCAGACAAGGAGCACGACCGTGATCGACATCGTTCCCAACGGGTCGGGACTTCCCGGCATCGAGCAACTCCGCGTCATCGTCGGCGCAGTAATGACAGTCGGGCTCATTCTCGCCGTGCTCGCCCTCATCATCGCCGCTGTCGCGTGGGGGTATGGAGCCAACTCATCGAATCCCCATCTCGCCTCACGGGGCAAGCTCGGCGTTCTGGTGGCGTGCGGCGCGGCACTCATCTGCGGGGCGTCCGTCACGCTTGTGAACTTCTTCTGGGGTGTCGGCCAGTCCGTCTGAGCGAGACGCGGCCGATTGAGAGGAACGACGCGAGTGGGCGGGGTCTGCGATATCCCGGCGATCGCCGAGGTATGCCAGACCGTCGGGTCGGGTGTCACTTCGCTCGTTGCCGCGCCCTTCGATTGGCTCGCCCACACGCTCGCCGCAGCCGCCGCGTGGTTTTTCGAAGCCGTCTGGGCGGTGTTCGACACGACCACCCTCGTCGACGTCACCGGTGACCAGTACACCCAGGTGTACAACCTGCTTTTCGGCGTCGCGCTGTTCGTCATGCTCGTGTTCTTCTGCCTGCAACTGATCACCGGACTGGCGCATCGCGATCCGACTGCGCTTTCCCGGGCTGCTGTGGGGCTCGGCAAGTCCGTCCTCGGATCGTTCGTCGCAATCACCCTGACGGCGACGCTGCTGGAGGTCACAGATCAGCTGGCCATCGGGATCGTCCAGGCAACCGGAAACACGATGGAGGGAATGGGCGACAGAATCGCCCTGATGGCCGCCGGCCTGGTCGCGATCAATATCGCGAGCCCAGGCGTCGGCGCGATCATGACGATCTTCCTGGCAGGACTCGCGATCGCAGCCACCGCGATTGTGTGGTTCTCGCTCCTGATCCGCAAAGCTCTGCTCCTGGTGGCGATCGTGTTCGCGCCGATCGCACTGGCTGGATTCTCCTGGGATGCTGCCCGCGGCTGGTTCGGCAAGTGGGTGGCGTTCGTTGTGGCCCTCGTGTTCTCCAAGCTCGTGCTCGTCGTCCTCTTCCTGGTCGCGATCAATCAGACCGCGGCGCCGATTGACCTTGATCTCGCCTCGATCAGCGATCCTGTGGCCGGAGTCGTGCTCATGCTCGTCGCGGCCTTCGCGCCCTACATGACCTACAAGTTCATCTCGTTCGTCGGCGTCGATATGTACCACGCGATGTCGACCGAACAGGAGGCTAAGGGAGCACTGAATCGGCCCGTCCCGGTGCCGGTTAGCCCCGGGACTGCGAAGTCGGCGAAGTCGATCCTCGACGGAGGTGGAACCTCGAGCGGCTCGGCGCCCCCGGTGGCAACGAGCGCCGCCGGCAGCGCCACCGGATCGGGTGCCGGCGCGGGAGCGTCTGGGGCAGCAGCGTCAGGCGCAGGAACTTCAGGAGCTGCGGCGGCCGCCGGCCCGGCCGCCGCAGTCATCGTCGGCGGTCAGGTGGCTGGCAAGGCTGCCTCCGCCGGACCCAAGCTCGCCAACGCTACCGGATCAGCAGCCATGGGACATGCCGAGGGTGCCATTCCGGCGGACATGCCACCGGCACCGACACCCTCGCCGGCTACCGGGCAACCGATGCCACAGCCGCGCACACCGAACCCGCCCACGCGGCCGATCCCCACGCCGCGCGAAAGGACGACAGCATGACAGCGAACAACCCCCCGCGCGCGAACCAGCTGCACCCGGTTCAGTTCTCCCGTCTGTCCAAGCGAGGCGTGATGCTCGGCCTCTCCCTGGCGCAGCTCGTGACGCTCGCCATCGGACTGATCGCGTTGACCAGCGCCGTGTACCTGGGCGGCGGCATCCTCTTCGGCCTCACCTCGCCGATCTGGGTGACAAGCGTCGCTCTTGCCTTCGTCCCCGTGGGTGGTCGGAAGCTCATTGAATGGGTGCCGATCGCAACGCGTTGGGTGTGGCGAAGCGTCGGCGGCCAGCTGCGGTTCCGCGCGGACTTGGTCAAGCCGCGCCCCGCGGGCACGCTCGCACTCCCCGGCGACGCCGCCGCGCTCCGAGAGTGGGTCGACCCCGAGACGGGCGCCGCCATGATCCAAGACCCTCATGCCCAGACCCTGACGGCGATCGCCGGCATCACGCATCCGGCTTTCGTTCTTCTCGACAGCGGCGAACAGGAGCGTCGGGTGGCCGGCTGGGGGCGGGTGCTCGCGACGGTCTGCCGGTCGGGTCGTATCGCGCGCGTGCAGATCTCCGAGCGCACGGTGCCCAGCTCCGGAAGCGGGCTCGCCGAATGGTGGGCCCGGCACGGCGTCGACGATGACTCTTGGCCCGCGGTCACATACAAGGAGCTCATTGAGCGCGCCGGCCCCGCAGGCGAACGACACGAGACGACAATCGCCCTCGCGCTCGACATGCGTGCGGCGGCCCGCCAGATCCGCGCCGCCGGGGGTGGCATGAAGGGGGCCGCGAGCGTACTGCGTCAGGAGATGACGACGTTCGTAGCAGCACTGCGGGCAGCCGACCTAACGCCCACAGGCTGGCTGAGCCCAGGCGAGGTCGCGGTCGTACTGCGCTCCGCATACGATCCCGCGGCCGCTCCCGCGCTGGAGAGACACGGGGACATCGGTCGATCTCTCGCAACGGCCGGCCCCATCGCAGTCTCCGAAACCTGGGACCGGCTGCGTACCGACTCGGCCCACCACGCGGTTCTCTGGATCTCGGAGTGGCCGAGGTCACAGGTGTACCCCGGCTTCCTCTCCCCTTTGCTGCTGACCTCGGGTATCCAACGCACATTCACTCTGACGTGCACGCCGGTCCGTGCCGACCTCGCTGCGCGAGACATCAGGAGAAAGAAGGTAGGGCTTCTCTCGGATGCTGCGCAGCGGGCGAAGGTCGGGCAGATCGAGGATGCCGCGCGCACCGCCGAATACAACGACGTCGTGCAGCAAGAGTCAGACCTCACGGCTGGTCACGGCGTGGTGCGTTTCACCGGGCTCGTGGCGGTGTCGGCGCCAAGCGTCGACGAGCTGGATGCCGCAGTCGCGGCGATCGAGCAGGCCGCCGTGCAAGCTGCCTGCGAAACACGGAGGCTCGTGGGTCAGCAGGCGCAAGCGTTCACCGTCGCCGCGCTGCCCCTGTGCCGAACCGTATGACGCGCGGGGACACCTCGCGCACCTGACTGACGACTTCTGTTGCAAGGGACACACAATGCCTAGATTTCAGGATCCTGTCGTCGATGGCGAGGAAGCATGTCACGCTCTGCGCGCTCTCGCGCACGCCACGCGCACGTTCGATGATCCGGCACAGACGTACGAGGTGGTCGGGGATCTGCTGGGCGGCCTGAGATCGCTCGAACAGGTGCTCGATCAGCTCGCGTTCGCGCACACCAGCTCGGAGGCGATCGCCCGGACTGACGACGGTGATCACTGGGCTGGGGTGGAGGAAGCCCATGCAGCCGCCCTCGCGCTGCGGCGTGCGTCGACCCTTGTCGCTCGAGCCAGCTTGGCCCTGGATCGGGCATCTCAGCACTCCAGCCGAATCGCATGGGGCCCGTCCGTCGTCGCCGCGCCGCAGGTCTCGGAATCACTCGCGCCCCGCGTCAATCCGAACGACTCGTTTCAGCGCCCTGGCCCCTTCGCCTTCCAGGGGTCTGGTGCGAAAGTTCACCGCCGCAACGGGATGTCGCTGTGAACGCGCAAGGGGGTGAGCGCATTCACACCACAACGCTCGTGGACCCGGCAGGCGAACGCAGGAAGGAGCGTCGCGCCCGACGGAAGGCATCCCAGCGTCTCAGTGCCGCCGCTCGCGCTGCCACCACCGAATCCGACCGTGCCCAGGTCGAAGCGCAGCGCGCGGATCTACGCGCGACGGCCTACCTGCCTGCCGCCGGGGAGTCGCGGCCCGCCGCGCTGCGAACCCCCGGCCGCCTGCGGATACCGCGCCACCAGGACACCAGTGCGACGCTCGCCGGAGCCTACCCGTTCCTCGCCGAAGGCGGACTCGGCTCGCAAGGCGTCTTCGTCGGCCAGGACCTCTACTCGGGCGCGTCATTCGTCTATGACCCGTGGGTGCTGTACTCACGTGGAATGATCACCGCGCCAAACATCGTCCTGGCAGGGATCGTGGGCTCCGGTAAGTCATCGCTGGTGAAGAGCCTCTACACGCGTTCGATCCCCTTCGGCCGTCGCGTCTACGTACCCGGCGATCCGACGGGGGAACACACGGCCGTCGCCGAAGCCGTGGGCGGGCAGGCAATCGTGCTCGGACACGGCATGGCGAACCGACTCAATCCGCTCGATGAGGGGCATCGCCCTTCCGGCGTTTCCGACGAGAGCTGGGCTGGTCAGGTCGCCTCTCGTCGCCGCGACCTGATCGGCGCCTTGACCGAAACGGTGCTCGAACGACCACTCAGCCCGCTGGAGCACACCGCGATCGATCTCGCTCTCGCGGACACTGTCCGCTCATGCGAGACCCCGATCCTGCCGATGGTCGTCGAACGCATCCTCTCTCCGGACGCATCTCAGCAAGCCGACCGACGCCTCGTCGAGGACGGCAGGGTCGTGGGGCACGCACTGCGTCGGCTGGTCGCGGGAGATCTCGCCGGACTGTTTGACGGTCCCAGCACCGTCACCTTCGACCCGAGCCTGCCGATGATCTCGCTCGATCTGTCTCGCGTTGCCGAGAACACGACGCTCGTGTCCGTCCTCATGACCTGCTCCTCCGCTTGGATGGAGTCGGCGCTCCTCGACCCTCACGGTGGGCAGCGTTGGGTCATCTACGACGAAGCCTGGCGGCTCATGTCGCATCCCGCCCTCCTGCGACGTATGGACGCTCAGTGGCGACTCGCCCGCCACTACGGAATCGCGAACCTGCTCGTCTTCCACAAGCTCTCCGACCTCGACAACGTCGGCGACCAGGGCTCCGCGATGCGCGCGATCGCCTCATCCCTCCTCGCCAACGCGGAGACGCGGATCATCTACCGGCAGGAAGCGGACCAACTCGGAGCGACTGCGACCGCGCTGGGCCTCACTGGCACCGAGCAGGGCCTGCTGCCCGGCCTCGCCACGGGTCAAGGTCTCTGGAGGATCAAGGACCGTAGCTTCGTGGTCCAGCACCAGCTGCACCCCGCGGAGCTCGCAGCATTCGACACGACGGGTCGCATGACGGAGGGCGTAAAATGACGACAGCGCACGCATTACGACGATCCATCGACGCGATCCTCGTGCCGGCGGTCCTTCCCGTGATCACCATGACGATCTCGGCGGACGGCACGATGACCGTCGCCGTCGATGGGACGCCGTTCGAACCGCCTCGGTTCGGGGCACCCTGGACCCGCGCGTCCTTCGCGGAAGTCATAGACACGGTCCTGCTCGCTCACGGGTCGCCGGTGCGGGTCGTCGTCCACGAGGCAGACGGCACGGTCTTCACCGACCTCATCACCCGGCCGCTGCAGGGCTCGGTCGCCCCGACTGTGCCGCCGCAGATCCGGGACGCAGGGTCGAGCGCTCCGGCGGAGCCACTGGCCGCACCCGCAGCACTCATCGATGCGACCCCCTTGGTCGAGCCGCCTCGCGCTGTCTACGGCGAAGAGGGTTTCCTCCCGGGCGAAGAAGTAGCCCTAGCGATCATCGTGCGTCACATCAAGGCTTCTGCGGACGGGTCCGCTCGAGCGTTGCTGGAACCGGGGCTCTGCCGCGTGACCGCCGAGGGCGCGATTGTCCTCGTGGGGAGAATCTCCGGCACGTGTGTTTTCGGGATCGTCACATGACGGGACCCCACGGTGTCGGCGTCTCCGGTCCCGACGGGCTGACCAACGTCGCGTTGCTCGCTCTCGGCGGGGCCGTTGCGATCGCCGGCATCCTGCGTGTGGGCGGCAATCTCGCCGCCTTCCTGTCAGGAGCGGAGCAGCCGACAGGTGGTCTGGCCGCGGGGCTCGGTGTCTTCGGCTCCCCCGCTGACCCGGGGGCGGCACTCGGATCTCCCGGGCTCAACGCCGTGGCGTACTGGGCTGTCGTCGTGGCGTTCGTGGCGCTAGTCAGCGTTTCGGGGTGGTGGGTGTGGCGCGTCATCCGAAACCACACTCGTCACGCCAGGTCCGACCCGAACCGGATTGCTGGGATCGCGACCACGGCCGACGTGCGCCGCGCTGCCTCCGATCACGCGTTGCTGAAGCGCGCTGCCCACCTTCGCGCGTCCGTCGACAAGCCGCGATGCGAGGACGTCGGCTACCTCGTGGGAGTGGCGCGAGGAACGAAGGTGTGGACGTCGGTTGAGGACTCGATCCTCGTGATCGGCCCTCCCCGGTCGGGCAAGGGCGCCCACGTCGTCATCAACGCGATCCTCGACGCACCTGGCGCCGTCGTCACCACCTCCACCAGGCCGGACAACCTCACGACCACCATTCGCTCGCGCATGAGACGGGGGCCCGTCGCCGTGTTCGATCCACAGCATCTTGCCCCGGGGGTACCGGCGGGCTTGCGGTGGTCTCCGGTACGCGGCTGCGAGCTCCCACTCACCGCGATGATTCGCGCCGCGGGGCTTGCGGCCGGTACAGGCCTGTCGAGCGTTGGGGTGGAAAACGGCGGCTTCTGGGAGGGCAAAACCCGTACAGCCCTTCAGTCGCTGCTGCACGCCGCAGCGCTCGACGGCCGCTCACCTGGTGAGCTCTTTCGCTGGACGCTCGATCCGGCCGCGGCGAAGGATGCCGTCGCGATCCTCACGTCCAATCCTGCGGCCGCGACGGGATGGGCTGAGTCGCTTGAGGCGATGATCGACGCCGACCCCCGCACGCGCGACTCGATCTGGCAGGGCGTCTCCCTGGCGCTGGCGGCTCTGGCTGACCCTCGTGTTCTCGATGCAGTCAGCCCGAGCCAGGACGAGCAGTTCGATCCGGAGACCTTTCTCCGACGCAACGGCACCCTGTACCTTCTCGCGACGGGCGCCGGCACCGGCGCATCCTCCTCCCTCGTCGCCGCTCTGGTCGAAGACCTCGTCGAAACCGCGAGGCGCGTTGCCGCGAGATCCCCAGGCGCCCGCCTCGACCCGCCGCTGCTTCTCGCGCTGGATGAGATCGGCAACCTTGCCCCTCTGCCGTCGCTGCCTGTCCTGATGGCCGAAGGCGGAGGCACCGGTGTCACCACGATGCCGGTGCTTCAGTCGCTCGCGCAGGCCCGTCAGCGGTGGGGCGACAACGCAGCCACGGCGATCTGGGACGCGAGTATCGCCAAGATCGTGCTCGGCGGCGCCTCAGGGTCTCGAGACCTCCAAGACATCGCCACCCTGATTGGCGACCGCGACGAGGCCACCGACTCGATCACTATCGGTGAACGCGGCATGCGCTCTAACCAGCGATCAACGCGCCGGGTTCCGATCATGCCGCCCGACGTGATTCGCACGCTGCCGTACGGCACGGCGCTCCTACTGCTGAGGTCGGCGCCGCCGATCGTCACGCGCATGCGCGAATGGACTGCCCGGCCCGACGCTGCAGAACTTCGCGCTGAAAGGGCTCGAGTCGAGGAACAACTGCGGCGGGGATAGGCCACGCACCTACCAGGTGATGGCCGACCTGCGGCCCTTTGGTAGGAGCATCCGATGACTATCCACACCCAGCAGTCTCTCTCCGGGTTCATCGCGTCGCAGCCTCAACTGGCGTTCAACGCGAAAGGTGAAGCCCGGTTCTGGGTGCGCATCGGGCAGGAGCACTTCGAACGCAACGAAGACGGCACATTCACCCAGACTGAGACCACGTACCACGACCTCGTGATGTTCCGCCGCAACGCGGAACGGGCTTACGCGATGTTCAACAAGGGCGACGTATTCATCGCCGAGGGCTACACGCACACCTCGACGCGGGAACGCGACGGCGAAATGGTCGAGACCGAGGAGTTCGTAGCGAAGCGCCTCGGCCACGACTCCGCGCGCACCAACTACATCCTGCAACGCCGCCGCAACGCGCTTCCGTCCGTGGCGGCATCCGCCCCGTCGACGGCAAAGCCGGCGGTCCGTCCCGTGGCCATCTGAGCGCCTGATGACCGCCGACGAGCCCCTGCACTTTCCCGGGTATGAGTTCGAGCCACCAACGCCGGACGGCCCCGAGGGTGAGGCCGATGGCCTGCCGAGCGTGCCCCGCCCGGTGAACTGGAACGTGCTCACCTCGGATCGAGCCGCATTCGAGTGGGTTGAACTCGACAGGTGGGTGAACTGGCTACGACGCACCTACGGTCTCGGACCGTCGATCATCCCGCCGCTGTGGCATCGCCACTCCGAACTCGTTTGGGAACTCTCCGCCCTACACCTGCACTGGCTCTGCGCATACGACGAGGAGCAGCATGGCTCCGCTCCCCTCGGCTGGCATCAGGACTTCGCCGAGGCCCGAGAGCGCCTGCACGACTGGGTCGCCGCATGCGGCTCGCGGCTCGACCGCGACAGAGCTACACGTCAGACGGCGTGGCCTGGGGAGGAGCCGGCGCCGTCGGTCGAAGAGATCCCCATCGAGGACCGGTCGACCGACTTTCGCAGGTTCGTCGTCGAGGACGTCGCCCGCCGCCGGGCCGTGGAGGACGCCTTCATCGCAGCGGAGACCCGGCGCCCCGAGTGACCTCGGCGTGTTGTCGAATTTGGTGGCGCATTCGCCTGTGGGGTGTCACCCCGCAACTCACGGCACCTACGATGTTTTGGCTAGTTTCCAGCGACCTGCGGCGGAGGCCGCTGTGATCACTCCGGCTGGGTCCACTAATGGGGGTGTGCGATGACCAGCAGTTTCGTGACGATCAATCTCCGCCCCCGCGTGACGCCTTACAAAGGCGCTGCAATTACTCGAACCGTGGTCGGGTCGAGTCCGAGGGTGGAATTGACATCGGCGTAGCCGACCTCCGCCATCTGTTCGTTCGTCGCGAAAACGACGCAGTTCGTCACGGTCGGGTCTTTCGAGGAGCGCCAAAGGATGCCATCTACAGGACCGGCGGGGCCCCGGAGTTCGTATCTCAGGTACTCCGCCACGATTTGAGTTGGAACGTAGTCCAGATTCTGGCGATCTGTGGGGTCAGCTACGCGCGCGACGTCCTCGACAAAATCGCGCATGAACGCGATCGGTGCCCGTTCGTGCCGTCGATCAGGATCAAAGAGTGAGGGCACCTCATCAACCGTCGTCAGGTCCACCACCGTGATGTCACGAAGTAGTTCGAACTCCCCGATAGTTCCCACGTCTGTGGGGCCCGCGTATCCAGCGACTTCCGTTTGGGCGCCGACGGCGGTGGACGCACCATAGAACGCTCCCATGCCCTTGGCTGTCATGCGGTTGTCCTTGGCCCACTGGTCAGGTGGCGATCCAAGCGCCGCAGCCGAACGATGGTGCTCCCCGGGCGTGTGTACACGCACTCGCCACCACTTCGTTCCTGCGTCGAGTACTCGTACCTGGCCCGCGGTCTCGACGGCGTCGGCGAGTGCAGCTGGTATCGCATCCATCGTGATCTCCCCTGCGCCGTACATCGACCTAGTGTCGCGCACGAGGAACGTGTATCGCCTGCGGTGCTTCACATATTGGCGAAAGGACTCCCATCCCCATCGCAGGGCGTCTGTCGGTGATGCCGCGTAGGGGTCTCGTTGGACCCATGCGTCTTGCTGGACCGCAGCGGCAAGATCCTCAAACAAGTGCCCATCTTCAGTGACCTCGTGGTTTCCCAGGAGGTCCCACGGATCCAGCAGGCCCATTTGGTATCCACCGTCTGCGGAGGAGTAAACCACCTGCTCAACCGGATCCTCGTACTCATACCGGAAGCCGTCGACGATTAGGTCGAGCACGATATTGACGGAAGCGCTTGCCTCGGGGTGACTGGGTGAGTCGTGGCAGTAGTCACAAGGCGCGCGTCCGCCGGCGTCACGGACCGCCGCGCTAAGCGCGTAATCGGTCAAGCACTCCGAGCAGACTGTCTTATTCACGTCGGACCAGCCGCGCGACTCGATCTCGTCAAGGAGTCGTTGCATACCACCCACGACGGTCCAGACTAGTCACTCTTATGACCGCGCATCTGTCGATTCGGAAGGCGCTGGTCGAAACCGCGTACGGCGATAGTCGCGGGCCTTGTGATGACCGCCTGGCCCGTCCCCCCAACGTCGAACGCCGTGTCGAATGCAGTCGATAGTGTTGATCCACGTTGCCCGCCGACCGAGGAGCGTTGATGCCCGGAACGTCTGACCAGTCGTGGCGCCTATCGATAACACGACGCAACACCGCATGCGCTTCGATTAGTCGAACGTCGTGATGTTCGGCGGTACCGCAGCTCAAGACCCGCAGACCCGGCCGGCGCGATTGGCCAGGCTTTCGCGAAGCGGGAATCCGGAGCTTCGCGCACTCGTCGCTAGTAATGTCAGTACACCTCCCAGCGTGTTGGAAATTTTGGCGGACGATGGTGCACCTGGCGTCACCTTCGCCGCCGCCGGCAACACCTCCACCCCAGGACCCTCACTTGAGCGTCTGGCGGGTAGTCGGGATGAGCACATTCGCGCCGCAGTTTTCGGAAACCCGAACACACCGGGAGCCGTGCTGGGTGACATTCTCAACCGTCGCGGAGCGACACTCACGGAGAAGGTTGCTGCCGCTGGGAATCCCGCGACGCCGCCGGCAGTTCTGTCTCGCCTTGCCTGGCACGACGCGCCGCAGGAGATAAAGCTGGCTGTGGCGAGGAACACGTGCGCTTCCGCAGACACCCTGGGCGGCCTGTTTAGTTGGCACGATCGGGAGAAGCCGAAAATGCGGGCGATTGCCCGTTCCCTCGCCGAGAATCCTGCGACACCAACATCGACACGAGCGTACCTATACGAGCAGGAGGACCTCCGTCCGATCGTCCTGGCCACGATCCCTACGGAACCGATCGCGAAGCGGATCTCCCATGTGCGCGGTAGTGGGTACATAAGCTCGGCGACCTTCGAGCTGCTTGCGAACGATCGGGACCAGGCAGTTCGGCGAGCCGTAGCTATTTCGCCCAACGTGAAGGAGGACGTCCTCACACTGCTCGCGACTGATTCTGCGGAAGGTGTCGCTGGCGTGGCTCGAGCTCGAATTGCGAACGATGGCGCTGAGATACGGCGTCTCGCGCGAGAGAGTGACCCGGTGCTTCTCGAGGCCATCGCGCGCAACCCGCGTACTCCACCCGAGCTGAAGCCGGAGCTAGTGCTGGCGATCATTGACACGGCCGGAGAGGACCTCCTTCGTGATTACGGCAAGGAGGCGACCACGCCGGATGACGTGTTGCGGCGCCTTGCAAAGCACGAGAGTTCCAGTGTCCGATTTGCGGTCGCGTCGAGAGCGGCCGCGCCGTCAGACGTGCTGAAGATACTCGCCCTCGATCCCGCACCAAACATTCGTGCCGCCGCGGCTCGTGGGCAGGGAATGCCGGTCTCCAGCCTTGTCAGTCTCGCCGCTGACGCAGACAAGACCGTACGAAAGTCCGTTGCAGGCAACGCGTCCATGCCGCCCGAGCTGCTGATGCGGCTCGCGGTGGATGATGCGGCGGACGTCGTCGCAGCAGTGGCAGCCAATGCATCAGCCACGGCACCAGTGCTCACAAAAATAGTGAACGACCAGCTTGCTCGTAGAGCGGCGCGACCTGCGAGACCCTCGTACAGCACAGAGCGTGACACTTTCCCACTCGAACCACTCATATCGGCTGCGGCAAACTCGAACACGCCCGCCGAGGCTCTGAGCGTGCTTGTCGAGTCGGTCATGAGCGTCCTCGCGCGGTCATCGTCTCCCCGCGATCAGCGACGACTCGCGGAGGAGGCGCAAGTATGGGCGGCTCTGGCCAAGAACGATGCAGCGTCTCCGGATGTGCTCGACGCGGTGGCTCGCGGGGCTCATCGGGAGCTTTGGATGAAGGGTGACCCTGATCGGGTGCCTCGCGATCTTGAGGGGTCGCGAGAGCGGATTTTGAGTGACATCGTAGAGAACCCCGGCTCCGCGGTCGGTACCCTTGAGTTCCTCAGCGACGGCGATTGGGTGGCGCGTCGGACGACGACGCGCAGCGAACGCGATGACGGTCACACCATCACATGGACGATCTGGGATGGCAGCGCAACGGCCGCAGCCAAGGCCGACATGGCGCGCAAGGTTCGCCGCGAGATCTCGCGTCGGAGTTGGATGCGGGAGGATGGTCAAGCCGACCGGATCGGGTTTGCTGCCAATCCAGACGCATCGCCTGAGATCCTCGACGAGCTCGCCAACGATCCGGCGAATGCAGTTCGCCGGGCAGTCGCCGCCAATCGTTCGACACCAGCCGCTGCGTTCGCGCGCCTCGCTGCGGACGCTGAACCTTCGGTTCGCGTCGCCGCCGCAGGGTCGACGCATCCGGACGCCGCGATTCGTGAGCATGAGCGCTCCGGGTATACGCGAGAGCCTCGTGAGGTCGCATATCGGGCTGGGTTCGAGGTGCTGGCCCAAGACGACGATCCTGATATTCGCACCGCGGTAGCGTCGAACGCGGGCGCGTTCTGGGTCGCGCTCTCTGAGCCCGCTCGTAGCCGCATGACGTTCGACGAGCACCCCTCCGTCCGAGCGGCGGTCCTTAAGTCGATCAGCACACTGGATCACGTGTTCGGTGGCCTCGAAATCTCAGCGGCCGCGCTCGATCACATGATCAAGACGGGCAACTCCGAGACGTGGCGGACGTTGGCCGCGCGCTATGGAGAGCTCCCGATCGCGATCCTCGAACAGCTGGCGAACACGGGAGACGCCCCAACTGCAGTGCTCGTAGCGAAGGATTACTACACGAAGGGTGACCTGCTTGTCCGCCTCGCAGGATCGAACAATAGGAATGTCGTCGAGGCTGTTGCATCACGCCTCCGCTCCGGAGACCCCCGCGGCAACGACGACGCGGTCCGAAAGGCGCTGATCCGCAACCCGCACGCACCCGAGCTCTTCCTCCGACAGGTCGCATGCGGCGGGACCAAAGATGAAGACATGATCAACTTGGCGATCAAGCATCCAAACTTCCCGGAGTCGATGTTGATTGGGTTCGCCGAGGGAACGGATCAACAGCGGATCATGGCCGCGGCATCCAGCCGCAATCCGAAAGCAGTCGCCGCCGTCGCAGCAAACGAGCACGCATCATTGGAGGCTCTCACTTACGTCGCAGTTCACGGCGGGCAAGGGGCTCGAGAGGCGTTGCTAGTCAACAAGAAGACTCCTCCCGAGCTACTCCTGCGGCTGATCGAGGAGACCCCCGGGCGGTAGGCCCGTGGGACCTGGCCAATCGCGGCCTAGCAGACGTCATCGATAGGCTCGCAGACGACGTCGCAGCCGCGGCGCGCTAGCGAGGGCCGTCGACTGGCACGCCGCCGACGTCCCAATACGCGACGAAGCGCGGCGGTCGCCGTCTCCTTGATTGCGCAGTGAATCGGTCAGCAGGTTCATGATCCAGGTCGGGGACGGGCCAGCCGGCAATCGTGGCAGGGCTTGCGTGCCGGTACTCGGCGGTGAGCCGCTCGGCAAGTGGCTGGATCAACTCGGCCACGAGGGCGCTCATCCGGTCGACAGCGTCGGCGATGCGGCGAGCCGTGGTCTGCGGAAGATTGTGGCGGATCGTGATCGGCAGCACCTGGCGGACAGTCCCTTCAGCCGTGAGCGAGGCAAGGGGCAACGACATCGAGAGTTCCGACTGCGAATGCGCGATGGTCGTGTTCCGGTAGCCGCGAATCATGTCGTGCGCTTCGACCAGATCGTCAGGGACTGGAACATACGCGAGGAGGCCGGGCCGGACGTTGGAGTGCGCGAACGCACGCATGTAGGCGACCACGGCGTAGCTTGTCAGCGGCTGCCAGAGCGGCGATTCGTGTCCTGCTTCCAATGCCTGCTCGATCGCGTCACTCGCCTCGGACAAGTCGTCCGAGTAGGAACTCAACTCGGCTAGCAGCCGAGAATCGGGAGTGTCGGGAAGCATCGCGATGGTCGGACTCAGCGGCATGAGTCCATCATGCGAGCTATCCGCCAAGGAGCGTTGCATAGGCATTGATGGAGAGAGTCGCGGCCACCACTATGCCGCCAAGCAGACCGGCCGTTCCCCACAACATCCGCACGCGCCGCGCGGCGCCCACTTCGCGGCGAAGAGCGGCGAATGCCGTGAGGTCCGGTTCCGAGGAGGCGCCGGATGTCGTACCCCATGCCTCCGGGCGCGTCAGCATCTCAGCGAGGCGGTCGCGCGCATCAGCCGTGAGCATGGCTGTGCGCCGGGTGAGCCAGCGGACCAGTTCGGTGTCTCGGAGCACCGTCACGTCCACGGGTCGGTCACGGATCGTGACGCTGCGGGCTCCGACGAGAACGATCGCCGGGTAGACGTCGATCGGCTCCCCCGCGACCGCCATCAGCTTCCTGGCGATCCGCTGCGCCTCGTAGCGGGAGTTGCGCAGATGATCGGTCTTCTGGCCGTTGACTAGAAGCCGCGTGCTTCCGACCCAGATCCGGGCGTCGTCGTGGAACTTCGTGTTGATCGTGAACACTCCGGCAGGACCGACAACGACGTGGTCGATGTCACTCCCCCGATCGCCGATCGGGACGGAATGCAGCACCGTCCAGTCGGGCCCGAGCTTCGCCAGGCGCTCCGCGACCTGTAGCTCACCGAGTGCGCCGAGATACCAGGGTCGCGAGTCGACCGATAGCGGGGACTGACCGAACACGCGCGACACGCGGGATCGGGCAGGGACACCGGCCTGAGCGCTCAGGCACGCCGAGATCACCGCCGCGGCGGGGACAGAGCCGACCCCGTCCGCAGGTGCAGTCGTGGTCATCGGCGGCGACCCCGTCGGGTCGGTGTCAGTTGTAACCAAAGAGCGCCGACGATAATCCCTACGAACAGGATCACCGTCCACGGGTTCGCCGCGACCCCCGCCCACAGCATTCCAAGCCCTGCGGCAACACCGTCCCCAACGACTTCCCCATAGTCGACCATTCGCTCAGCCTAGAGGTGCGCTGCGACACCATTCGCGAAGCGCGCGGCTCTCCCGAGCATGCCCGAATGCGGATCGATCAGAGCGTGATGTCGGGTCGCCGTTGGGCGTAATCGGTCGTGAGCCAGCGAAAGATCGTCAGCGATGACGTCGGGGACGCAGCGTTGGCGCGCAGATAGCCCCGGCTTGCGAACTCGAGGGCGTGACGGCGTGGCTCCGTGTATACGTCGAGCGGCAGCATCCCGCCCCGGAACCGCACGCGGGATGCCTCCGCGACCCGTGCCCGTAACTCGACCTCGTGATCGGCAAAGTACTCCTCAGCGATCGCTAGGATCTCACGCGCGACACGTCGGTTCTCCGAACGCTCCCGCCACGCGTGCACCAAGTCCGGAGGAGTCGGATCGTCCTGATTTCTAATTCGGGCGATGTCTTCACCGGTCCGCTTCTGCGCGAAGAATGCGTCCGCCGCGGCATCGTTGTGACGTCGCTCCGGCGCGTGAACCCGGTGGAGCTGTCGCTCGGGCAGTCCGGCACGCGCGCGGCGACGCTGCAGGCGCCTTGTCTCGTTCTCGTGCTCACGATAGGTCGCACGTTGCTCAGGAGTGGGCGACCATGCCGGGTCGCGGCCGGCAGCCCGGGCCCGGTCGACCGCGCGGCGTCGAGCCTCGTTCGCCTTCGCTGGGTCTGCAGCCTCACGCGCCCGCCGCCGCTCAGCGATCGCGTCGCGGTTCCGGTGGTAATAGTCGCGCTGCGCCTGCTTGTACGTCTCCGGGTGCTTCTGCTTGTAGCGCTCGCGCGCTTGCTGACGCTCCTCCGGGTGCTCCGCTGCCCACGCTCTTGCGCGATCTATCCCCTTCTGACGGCGCGCCTTCTCCTCCCGCTCGCGCTGAGCACGATCACGCTCCCGCTCGCGGTTCTTCCGGCGGATGTCCTCACGGTTCCGCTCACGGTACTCGGCGTAGTAGGTCGGGTGCGCGTCGTTCCATGCCTTCCGCTGCGCGGCCAGGCGCGCTGCCCGCTCGTCGTCGCTCGGCTGCGCGTCACTCATGGTGCTCCACTGCGAGAACGCCGTCGAGCTCAACGAGAGCCGTGAACAACTCCTCGCGCGTCGCGGTGGGGTCCGTGATCGCTCCTTCGAAGAGCGCACGCATCCGTTCCCGCTCTACGTCGGCCACATCGCCCAGCCGCGCGAGACACCATTCGATGTCGTCGGCGAGGCTGTAGCTCGGATCATCCACCTCGATGCCGGGGTAGTACAGGAACGCGAGCACAGCCACGTGCTCGAGGACGGCGTCAGCGCGCTCACGATCGCTCATGGCATGAAGGTGCGCACCCAGCGCCCACGATTCACACGGCGATGTCTGCAGGTCGTTCTACTCTCTCATCCGTGTCGGCCGGAGGAGGAACCCCATGGTCGACCAGCGCCGATGGCACCCGTTCCTGGCAGCGCAGGAAAATCCCACGGGCACCTGGAGCCTGCTCGACGCATACGACCGCGTGTACGGCACGATCGAGATCCGCCGAGTGAGCGACGACGACGTTCGCTACCGTGTCAGCTTCCGCGGCGAAGTCATCGGCTGGTCAAGCACCCTCCGCCTCGCCTGCGAGCGCGTCCACGGCGAGTTCCTGCGGAACCACGGCCCGAATGGCGGGCCGATCGCGAGTTGGGGCACGAACGATCGAGATCAACCGATCGAATAGGCACTAGGCCGCTTCGATGTCTTCCTCGTCGAGGAAGTCGAGCGCCGGATTGTCGACCGCTTCGTCGTCCGTCGAGAGCAGCGAGGTATCGGGGTTCACCCGGCGTAGGGTCCGTTCGAGGATTCCTGCCGGCCCCCGATCCACGCTGCGGTCGGGCTCGATGTAGTGCCCTTCTGTGATCGCGGTCGATCCGTGGCCGAGGAAGGTGGCGGCAGCGTCGGCGCTCGCCCCGCGCGCGATGACCGTTGCACCCGTCCGCCGATACCAGCGCAACGTGATCCCCTCCCCCGCGAGATCTGCCAGCTCGAGGAACGCTCGGAAGGTACGTCGCACATTGAACGGGCTCAGTGGCTTGCCCGCGCGATTGGCGAAGATGGTCCGTCCCGGGTCGGTAGTCAAGATGCCGGCGAGCCGTGCTCGAACGACGTCCGCAGCGAAATCGGGAACTGCGATTCGGCGGATAGAGTGCTCGGTCTTTGGGTGGTCTTGACGGACGGCACCGCTGCCGGTGCGCAACACGACCGTCCCCGTCACCGAGATCGTCATACCGCTGGGACCGTCCTCTACATCGGACACGCGGAGAGCGAGGCACTCGCCGATGCGCAGCGCGGTGCCGAGGAGCACCTCGATGATGTCGCGCACCTGCCCGTCGGGCTTGGGTCCCTTGACGTCGGGTCCGGTCCGCCAGCGACCCGCGGCATCGCGGATCGCGTTGATCTGCTCCACGGTCAACGCCTGACGCTCGCCCTTCGGCCGGCGCAATGGGCTCGTTCCCTGCACCGGATTCCGCGGAATCGCGTCGTGCCGGAGAGCAAAGCCGAAGAGTTGATTAAGAATCGTCCGCGAGTGGTGCGCACGAGAGAACGACACGGCCCTCTCAGAGCGGAGGAACCACTCCACGCGGCCGGTGGTGAGCTCACCGAGTGAGAAGTGCTCGAACTGCGGCCGCACGCGGAGGCGGAGATCATCGCGGTAGTTCTTCTTCGTCCCATCCGACAGCTCCCGCATCTCCAGATCCTCGAGCCACAGATCGGCGAGGTCACGGAAGGAGCTGCTGAGATCGAGCAGACCTCCCGCCCCGAAGCCCGGTCTGTCCAGCAGGCGCTCCCTCAAACGGGCTCGAGCGGCCGACTCCGTGCGGGCCGCGCCCGTCACTCTGCGCAGACGCCCGTCGGCGTCACGAATGCGCGCCAAGGCTACGTACGACGCGCCTCGCCTTCTGACACTGATGGTTCCGTATGAGCCAATCAGCGTGCGTGGCCGCCCGCCATTCACCACGCACCGCCGGCGTGACGCCGCTCGTCGGCCAGCTCCATGCGGTGGACCCACGCGTCGATCTCGCTCTTGCGAAACCGCAACTGCGTGCCGACACGGAACCCACGCGGGCCACGACCCTTGCTCCGCAGGTCATAGATCGTCTGGACGGAAACCTTTAGCTCGGCGGCAAGCTCGGCCAACGAGACGTAGTCCCCATGTCCCGACTCTGAGGTGCCAACAGCGTCCATATAGCGAAGGTGCGCGGGCGGTGCCGCGTACCTTCCAGATACTTCGAGAAGGTCCGAGAGCGCGCTGCGTCGACTCGGCGAAGTGTCCAGTAAACGACTACCAAACATTGAAGCTCCCTGATCAGGGAGTGAAGATTTGGTACTTTACCGGGAGTTTTGGTGGACCTGAGGGGACTCGAACCCCTGACCCCCTGCATGCCATGCAGGTGCGCTACCAGCTGCGCCACAGGCCCTTGTTCTGCTGCCCCGCGGGGCAACTCGACAAGCTTACAACACGTCAGCGCGTGGTCCGAACCACGCCCGGCCTACTCCGCGGGCGCGGGAGCCGGCAGTTCGATGGGGACCACGGGGCAGTCCTTCCAGAGCCGCTCCAGGCCGTAGTACATGCGCTCCTCCTCGTGGAAGACGTGCACGACGAGGTCGCCGAAGTCCAACAGCACCCAGCGCGATTCCGCGCGTCCCTCGCGGCGCAGCCGCTTGTGTCCGGCCTGGTGCAGCTGGTCTTCGATCTCGTCCGCGATCGCGGCGACGTTGCGCTCACTGCGTCCCGTGACGAGGAGGAAGATGTCGACGAGCGGCAGCGGCTCCGACACGTCCAGGGCGATGAGATCCTCGCCGCCCTTGGAGTCCGCCGCGATGGCCGCGATCTGAAGCATGTCGTGGGATTGTGCGGTCGCTGTCATGCGAAAACTCCTGTCGCGAAGGCGAGGATGAGCACGCCCACAAGGGCGAGCGCCAGCGCGCCCGCGGTGATGGCGAGCGTCATCATGAGTCGGCTGCCCTTTTCGGGGGCCGGGGGCTTGATGACTTCGCCGGATGTCTTGACCGTGCTCACCGCTGCGCTTGCCGCGATGGGAGTCGGAGAGGAATGGGCGGGAAGCTCGCCGTCCACGAGCGTGGCGTCGATCTCCTTGCCGTCGGCCGTCCCGCGAGCGTGCCCGGTCGAACCGAGCCCCTCGGGGAGGTTGAGGGTGCCGGTGATCATGACCTCGCCCGTCGCCGTGACAGCCGCGCCCAGGGGGGCGACCTCCGGGGCCTGAGAGAGGATCAGCGCGTTGGGCATCGACACCGAGCCGGTCGAGCGTGACAGCAGCTGGTCGAAGGACGGCGGCAGGTCGGCGAGGACGGGCTCGCCTTCGAGAAGGCCCGCACCCAGCAGCGGGCTGACGACGCGTTCCTGCTCGTCGGCTGCACGCTCGTCGGACTCGGACTCGGAGTCGGATTCGGGCTGCGCCCACGGCGAGAACGCCGAGGCGGGCTCACGGTCGGTCGCCACGGCGACCGCGGCCGGAGCGGCGGCCTCATCGCGAATGATCGGAGCCGGCGAGGTGTGCAGTCCGAAGAGGTCGTGCATGCCGCTGTCGAGGCTCGGGCTCTCGGCGTGCGTCAGCGGAGGGGTCGCGGCGACGGGAGCGGAGCCGGTGGTGGCCGCATGAGCGGCGGCGACCTCAGGGGTGATGACGGGCACGGAGGCCGTGCGGATGCGCTCCTGCTGACGTGCCTGACGACGGGTCAGCGGCGAGGCGCCGAGATCGACCGATGAATCGGCGTCGGGAGCGGGGCCGACGACGGCGGGCTCTGCCGCCCGCGGCAGCGGAGCGGCGGACCAGGTGGGCATCGCGGCAGCCGCAGGCTGAGCCGGCGGGGCGGGGTCGGCCTCCGGCGCCGCTTCGACGACCTCGGGCGTGGTCTCCTCGGCTTCGACCTCAGGGGCCCCCTCGGGCGCGGCGGACGGCGCCTGGTCGATCTCCTCAGGCGTGATGACGGGCGTCGACCCGGTGTTGCGGATCTCGCGAATCTGTTTGCGTGTCAGCGGTGGGTTCGCCGGCTGCTCAGGTGTGCTCATTCCTTGCTCCGGTAGAGGTGATGCTTCGCAATGTATTGGACAACCCCGTCGGGCACGAGGTACCACACGGGATGTCCGCGTCCGACGCGGTCACGGCAGTCGGTGGACGAGATGGCGAGAGCGGGTATCTCGAGCTGGCTCACGTCTTCGCTGGGCAGTCCCTCCGTGCTCAGCACATGGCCCGGACGGGAGACGGCGACGAAGTGCGCGAGGTCCCACAACTCATCATGGTCCCTCCAACTGAGAATTTGCGCCAAGGCGTCGGCACCGGTGATGAAGTACAGCTCCGCATCGGGCCGCTGCGCCTTCAGATCGCGCAGTGTGTCGATCGTGTAGGTGGGGCCCGATCGGTCGATGTCGACGCGGCTCACCGTGAACTGCGGATTGGATGCCGTGGCGATGACCGTCATCAGGTAGCGGTGCTCGCTCAGCGAGACGTCTTCCTTCTGCCACGGCTGTCCGGTAGGTACGAAGACGACCTCGTCGAGATCGAAAGACTGCGCGACCTCGCTGGCGGCGACCAGGTGCCCATGATGGATGGGATCGAATGTCCCACCCATGACCCCGATTCGCGGGGTGGACGCCACCGTCATCCAGTCGACCTAGTGGCCGTGTCCTGCCTGGTGCACGTCGTTCGCGTGAGCACGCGCATACGCCTCGGCCTTGTGCGCGTGCCGGTTGGCGACGTTGCGGTACGAGAGCGTGACGAGTGCGAGAGCCGCGAAGACGCACACGGCGATGATGCCGTAGCCGACCGTCTCGAGTGCCACGTTGCCGTGGTGCTCGGATTCTTCCGCGGCGAGGGCGACAATCGTGGCGAGGGTCATTCGGGCTCCGTTCGGTTCGCCTCTGGGGTCAGGCTGGATCCAGTTTAGGCGGTCAGACGCGTACTTGTCCGCCGCCCCGCGCCAGCCACTTGGTGCTGGTGAGCTCGGTGAGGCCCATCGGGCCGCGCGCGTGCAGCTTCTGCGTCGAGATCCCGACCTCGGCGCCGAAGCCGAACTCGCCTCCGTCGGTGAAGCGGGTGGACGCGTTCGCCATCACGACGGCGGAGTCGACCTCGGCGAGGAAGCGCTCGGCGTTGGCCTCGTCGTCGGTGATGATCGACTCGGTGTGGTGGGTCGAGTAGCGGCGGATGTGCTCGAGCGCCTCATCGAGGTCGTCGACCACGCGCATCGAGATGTCGAGGCTGAGATACTCCGTCGACCAGTCGTCCTCGGTCGCCGCGGTGACGCCGTCCGCCAGGGCCGCGACCGTCTCGTCACCGTGCACCGTCACGCCCTGTGCGCGCAGCGCGTCCACGACGGGCGGAACCAGGCGGGGCGCGGCATCCCGTAGTACCAGCACGGTCTCCACCGAGTTGCAGACGCTCGGGCGCTGCACCTTGGCGTTGACGACGATGTCGCGCGCCCACTCCAGCCGGGCGGACTCGTCGAGCACGATGTGGACCACGCCCGCGCCCGTCTCGATCACGGGTACGGAGGACTCCGTGACGACGGTCTCGATCAGCTGGGCGCTGCCACGGGGAACCAGCACGTCGATCAGGCCGCGCGCCTGCATCAGCTCGCGGGCTCCTTCGCGGCCGAACTCGTCGACGGTCTGGATCGCCTCGGGATCGATGCCCCGGTCGGCCAGCGCGCCGCGCATGGCCTGGATCAGCGCGGCGTTGGTCCGCTCCGCCGCCGAGCCGCCGCGGAGCACGACCGCATTGCCCGATCTCAGCGCGAGAGCGGTGATGTCGACGGTGACGTTCGGCCGCGCCTCGTAGATCGAGCCCACGACACCGAACGGCACGGCGACCTTCGTCAGCGAGACGCCGTTCGCCAGTGTGCGCTCGTCGAGCACGCGACCGATGGGGTCGGGCAGTGCGGCGATGTCGCGCACCGCCGCGGCCAGGGCGGAGACGCGGTCGGCGTCCAGCCGCAGTCGGTCCTGGAGGCCCTCGGCCATGCCGCCGGCGCGCCCTCGCTCGAGGTCCTCGGCGTTCGCTGCGACGATCTGCGGCGCCGCCTGCTCGATCGCATCGGCGATCGCGCGAAGCGCGTCGCTCTTCTCGGTGTCGCCGAGAAGGCCGATGGTGCGTGCGGCGTCCTTGGCCAGCAGCATCCGCTCTCGGGCTGTCGTCGCCGTCGTGGTCATCCGGTCAGTTTATCGCTGGGCGGTGCGCACCGGACCCGTGGGCAGAGGTGCCGCGGGGTCGGGGTTCGGCTGGAACCACGTGCCGATCGGCTCGCCGGAGAGAGCCTCCGCGACGAGGTCGGCGCTCGTGACCAGCACGCCGATTCCGGATGCCGCGGCCAGCCGCGCTGCGGAAACCTTGGTCGCCGCTCCCCCGGTGCCCACGCTGTTGACGACGACGGAGCCGAACTCGAACCCGTGGAGGTCCTCGTCGTGCGCCACGCGCCGGATCGGCACTGCGCCGGGCTCCCCCGGCGGCTTCGTGTACAGGGACTCGATGTCGCTGAGCAGCACGAGAACGTCGGCCCCGATGAGCTGGGCCACCATCGCCGCGAGGCGGTCGTTGTCGCCGAAGCGGATCTCGTGGGTCGCCACGGTGTCGTTCTCGTTGACGATCGGCAGGATGCGCAGTCCGAGCAGCCGCTCCATCGCGCGGCGCGCGTTCGAGCGGTGGGTGCTGTTCTCGAGGTCGCCGGCAGTGAGCAGCACCTGGCCTGCCACGATCTCGAACGGGCGAAGAGCCGCCTGGTAGCGGTAGATCAGCAGGTTCTGCCCGACAGCGGCTGCGGCCTGCTGCGTCGCGAGATCGCTCGGGCGCTCGTCGAGATGCAGGAAGGGCATGCCGGTCGCGATGGCGCCGGACGACACCAGCACGACCTCGGCGCCGCGGGCGTGCGCAGCAGCGATGGCGTCGACGATCGGACCGATCTTCGCGGCGTTCTCACCGCTGATGGACGACGATCCCACCTTGACGACGACGCGCCGCGCGGAGCGGATGCCGTCACGCTCGAGTGCGATCACTCGTCGCCCTCCGCGCTCCAGTCCGCCTTCGCAAGGCGTTCCGCTTCGAGTTCGGCGCGGGCATCGGCCTTCGCGTCCATCATCTCGTGGTACCGCTCGCGGCGCTCCGATGTGGTGCGGCGGCTGCTCTGCAGGAGGCGAGGGTCGGTGCCGCGAGGCGCGGTAGCCAGCTCGGCGACGGACTTGAGCGAGGGCTCCCAGTCGAAGACGATGCCGTCGCCCTCGCCGATGACCACGGTGGCGCCCGGGATCGCGCCGGCGCGGAAGAGCTCGTCCTCGACGCCGAGCTTCTCGAGCCGGTCGGCCAGGTATCCCACGGCCTCCTCGTTCTGGAAGTCCGTCTGCTGCACCCAGCGCACCGGCTTCTCGCCGAGGATGCGGTAGATGTTGCCGTACGTGCCGCCTTCGACGCGCACCCAGAAGTCCTTCTGCGAGCCCTTGGGGCGGATGACGATGCGCTCGGGCGCGGGAGTCTTGGCCAGCTCGATGCGGTGCTTCTCGACGATGTCGCCGAGCGCGAAGTTCAGCTGGCGGAGTCCTTCGTGGCTCACCGTGGAGATCTCGAACACGCGGTACCCGCGCTCCTCGAGCTCGGGGCGCACCAGATCGGCGAGATCCTTCGCCTCGGGGACATCGACCTTGTTGAGGGCGATGAGCTGGGGACGCTCGAGCAGCGGCGTCTGGCCTTCGGGGACCGGATAGGCGCCGAGCTCGGCGAGGATCACATCGAGGTCCGTGAGCGGATCGCGGCCCGGATCGAGCGTGGCGCAGTCCAGCACGTGCACGAGCGCCGTGCAGCGCTCGACGTGGCGGAGGAACTCCAGGCCGAGGCCCTTGCCCTCGCTGGCACCCTCGATCAGTCCGGGCACGTCGGCGACGGTGTAGCGCGTGTCGCCGGCCTGAACGACGCCGAGGTTGGGGTGAAGGGTCGTGAAGGGGTAGTCCGCGATCTTGGGCCGCGCGGCGGAGATCGCGGCGATGAGGCTGGACTTGCCCGCGGAGGGGAAGCCGACCAGGGCCACATCGGCGACGGTCTTCAGCTCGAGGAGGACGTCGCCCTCCCACCCGGGCGTGCCGAGCAGCGCGAATCCGGGGGCCTTGCGCTTCTGGCTCGACAGCGCCGCGTTGCCGAGGCCGCCGATGCCGCCGGGCGCGACGACGAAGCGCATACCGGGGTCGATCATGTCGACGAGCGGCTCGCCGGAGACGTCCTTGACGAGCGTGCCGACCGGGACGGGCAGCTCGAGGGTCTCGCCGGCGGCGCCGGAGCGGTGATCACCCATGCCGAAGCCGCCGTTGCCGCCGGAGCGGTGGGGCGAGTGGTGGTACGACAGCAGGGTCGTGACCTGCGGGTCTGCGACGAGCACGACGTCGCCGCCGTGGCCGCCGTTGCCGCCGTCGGGGCCGGCGAGCGGCTTGAACTTCTCCCGCTTCACCGAGACGCAGCCGTTGCCGCCCTTGCCGGCACTCAGATGCAGCGTTACACGATCGACGAACGTGACCATGCGATCCCCCTCACGGAGCTGTCTGGGTCATGCCCAGAGTAAAGGGAAAGGGGCGAGCCGAAGCCCGCCCCTTCCTCGAGAATGTGTGTGCTCCGTGGATTACTCCGCGGCCGCCGCAACGATGTTGACGACCTTGCGGCCGCCCTTCTGGCCGAACTCGACCGCGCCCGCCTCGAGGGCGAACAGCGTGTCGTCGCCACCGCGGCCGACGTTGGCGCCCGGGTGGAAGTGCGTGCCGCGCTGACGGACGATGATCTCGCCGGCGAGGACCTTCTGGCCGCCGAAGCGCTTCACGCCCAGTCGCTGAGCGTTGGAGTCACGACCGTTACGGGTGGAGCTTGCGCCCTTTTTGTGTGCCATCTCTGCGTCTCTCCTGGGCTTACTTGATGCCGGTGACCTTGACGCGCGTGAGGTCCTGACGGTGCCCCTGGCGCTTCTTGTAACCGGTCTTGTTCTTGAACTTCTGGATCACGATCTTGGGGCCGCGCTCTTCGCCGAGCACCTCGGCGGTGACGGTCACCTTGGCGAGCTTGTCAGCGTCGACCGTGACTGCGTCACCGTCCACGAAGAGCACAGCGGGAAGCTCGAGCGTCTCGCCGACCTTCGCCTTCTGGCGGTCGAGGACGACGATCGTGCCGACCTCCACCTTCTCCTGCCGGCCACCGGCGCGCACAACTGCGTAAACCACTTCACACCTGTTTCTACTGGATGGAGCGCACGGCTCCGATTGTCTTAGCGAGACTCTGCCCTTGCGAGAAGAGGAAGTTCCGGTGCGGGAGCGACGGCCAGCCGGCTGCTGAGCCTGTCGGGCATCGCCATGTCCTGCGAAACGGGACGCACCAAAGGACTACTTTACCGGATGCCGGCACCAACGGCAAAAGCACGCCCGGAGCCGTGTCCGGACAGGCCGAATAGGATCGCATTCGTGGCGATCCTCATCGACGATCCGCGCTGGCCGGCGCACGGCAGGCTGTGGGCTCATCTGGTGAGCGATTCGGATCTCGCGGAGCTCCATGCCTTCGCTGCGGCGAACGGCATCCCCCGCCGAGGCTTCGACCGCGACCACTATGACGTCCCCGACGAGGCGCACGCGCGCCTGGTCGCGGCCGGCGCCGAGCACGTGAGCGGGCACGAGCTCGTGCGGCGGCTCATCGCGTCCGGCCTCCGGGTCACCGCACGCGAACGCCGCGCCGGCCGCTGACCCCGAGAGGCCTGCGGCGGCGCGGCGAGACGTGAGGGTCAGTCCTCCGACGGCGTGTGGGCGACCGGGGTGCCCGTGAGCGCAGCGGTGCTGACGCGGCGGCGCGAGCGTCCCTGACCGGGGGCCTTGGGCTCGGGCAGGGCGCTGAGGACCGAATCCAGGAGCATGTCCGTCTCGGTCTTCGGGGCCTTCGCCTTCGCCGCGGGCTCGCGCTTCTTGCGGGGCTTCTTGGGCCGCTCAGCCGGGGCCTCCGCCACGACAGCCGGCTCGTCGGCCATGACGGTCTCGTGCGCCTCGTCGTGATGGTGGATGGTGGATGCCGCGATCTGGGCGAGCGCGGACTTCACGCCCTCCGTGATCACGTGCGTGCCGTTCGAGCCGCCGTTGGTCTGCGGTGCCGCGTTGCCGCGGGTGCGCCGGCCGGACGGGGCGCCGCCCGAGCTCTGCGGCCCGCGGTGCTTCACCACGGGGTCGTGGTGCACGATCAGGCCACGGCCCGCGCACACCTCGCACTGCTCGCTGAAGGTCTCGAGCAGTCCGAGGCCGAGCTTCTTGCGGGTCATCTGCACGAGTCCGAGCGAGGTGACCTCGGCGACCTGGTGCTTCGTCCGGTCGCGGCTCAGGCACTCGACCAGACGGCGCAGCACCAGGTCGCGGTTGGACTCGAGCACCATGTCGATGAAGTCGACGACGATGATGCCGCCGATATCGCGCAGGCGCAGCTGCCGCACGATCTCCTCGGCGGCTTCGAGGTTGTTCTTGGTGACCGTCTCCTCGAGGTTTCCGCCCGAGCCGACGAACTTGCCGGTGTTGACGTCGACGACGGTCATGGCCTCGGTGCGGTCGATGACGAGCGAGCCGCCCGACGGCAGCCAGACCTTGCGGTCCAGGGCCTTCTCGATCTGCTCGGTGACCCGGAACTCGTCGAAGGGATCGCGGTCTCCGTCGTACGCGACGACGCGGTCCAGCAGGTCGGGAGCGACGCTCTCGACGTACTTGGTGATCGTCTGGTGCGCGTCCTCGCCCTGGATGAGCATCTTCGAGAAGTCCTCGTTGAAGACGTCGCGGACGATCTTCACCAGGAGGTCCGGCTCGCTGTGCAGCAGGGCGGGCGCCTGGATCGACTGGATCTGCTTGCTGATGTGCT
This sequence comes from Microbacterium sp. Root166, assembly GCF_001427145.1. Classification (GTDB taxonomy): domain Bacteria; phylum Actinomycetota; class Actinomycetes; order Actinomycetales; family Microbacteriaceae; genus Microbacterium. Next base: position 196,480 of record NZ_LMGL01000002.1, on the reverse strand, counting down.
CCCACTGCGTCGTCAGACGCTGCACGTCGCGCGTGAGCTGATCCTCGGTGGCGCCCTCGGCCGCCGTGCGAACGATCACGCCGGAGGACTCGGGGAGCACCTCCTTGAGGATCTTCTTCAGTCGCGCCCGCTCGGTGTCGGGGAGCTTGCGGGAGATGCCGTTCATGGCGCCGCCCGGCACGTACACGAGGTAGCGGCCCGGCAGCGAGATCTGGCTGGTGAGCCGGGCGCCCTTGTGCCCGACCGGGTCCTTGGTGACCTGCACGAGGACCTTGTCGCCGGACTTGAGGGCGAGCTCGATGCGGCGCGGCTGGTTGCCGGTCTCGACGGCATCCCAGTCGACCTCGCCCGAGTAGAGCACCGCGTTGCGGCCGCGCCCGATGTCGACGAAGGCCGCCTCCATGCTGGGCAGCACGTTCTGCACGCGACCGAGGTACACGTTGCCGATGAGCGACGAGTCCTGGCTGCGGGCGACGTAGTGCTCGACGAGCACGTTGTCTTCGAGGACGGCGATCTGGATGCGGCCGTTCTTGGACCGCACGATCATCATGCGGTCGACGGACTCGCGGCGCGCGAGGAACTCGGCCTCGGTGACCACGGCGCGGCGGCGGCCGGCCTCGCGACCGTCACGGCGGCGCTGCTTCTTGGCCTCGAGGCGAGTGGAGCCCTTGATGCGCTGCGGCTCGGTGATGAGCTCGACGGCACGCTGGCGCGGCGGCGCAGGCTCGGAGGGAGCGGATGCCTCGTCCCGGCCCTCTCCCCCGCGACGACGGTTGCGGCGGCGCGAGGTCGAGCTGGACTGCTCGGCCTCGGGCTCGGGCTCGTCGATCGCGGGAAGCGGGGCGACGGCCGGCGCGTAGAAGTGAAGCTGCGTGGAGACCTCGGAGACGAAGACCTCGGGCAGGAGACCGAGTGCGACGGCCGTGAGCGGCGTCTCCTCGGCCTCGGCCTCGGGCTCCGGCTCGGTTACCGCGGGCTCGGTGGCCTCGGGCTCGACTGCGGACTCTGCGGCGACCTCGGGCTCTTCAGGAGCCTCGGGCGCTGCAGGAGCCTCGGCGGGCGACTCCGCCGCCTCTTCGGGGCGCTCGTCGGCGACCGCGCGCGTCTCATCGTGGACGTCCTCGCCGATCGCCTCGACGGACTCGCGGACCGCGTCGACCTCGGCGTCGGCGAGCGTCGCCTCTGCCTGGTCGACCTGGTCCGCGCTTTCGGCGGGCGCTGCGTCTGGCGCTAGCGCGGCATCCGAGTCAGCGTTGAGGTTGAGTTCTGAATCTGTTCCATCGGCCATCACTGGCTTACTCCCTGCGGGTCGGCACCGCGCGCCACCCGGCGTAATCTCGTGCGGTGCCGCACCTGCGGTGCCGCGAAACTCACTCGGTCTGCAGCGGGTTCCCGGCTCATGCGGCGGGAGCTCGCGCTGCCAAGGGCATTCGTCGCCCTGAAGTCTTCTGGTGATGTGCGTCGCGGCGCGGCCGCTGCCCATCGACCACCATTATCGCACTTTCCCCCGTCGATTGCTCATCGGCGCCGCGCCGGGAGTTTCCCGGGCGGGTCGCACGGGGCCGCCGCCCAGTCGCCGATGCCATAATCCGACGCATGGCCCAGGCGCAGACGCACACCCGCCCCACCGCCCTGGCGGTCTGGCTGATCGTCGCAGGAGCCGTCGGGTGGTGGGCGGCGTTCCAGCTCACCGTGGAGAAGTTCCACCTTCTCGCCGACCCCGATGCGATCGCGTCGTGCGACTTCAGCGTGCTGGTCCAGTGCACCGCGAACCTCGACTCCTGGCAGGGCAGCGTCTTCGGCTTCCCCAACCCGATCCTCGGCCTCACCGGCTGGGTCGCGCCCGTCGTCGTCGGTGCGGCGATCCTCGCCGGCGCGCGGTTCGCACGCTGGTTCTGGCTCGCATTCGACGCGGGCCTGCTCTTCGCGTTCCTCTTCGTCGCGTGGCTGATCGTGCAGAGCATCTACGTGCTGGGAACGCTCTGCCCGTGGTGCATGGTGACCTGGATCGTCACCATCCCCACCTTCTACGCCGTCACGCTGCACATCCTCCGCAGCGGCATCCTGCCGGCGCCCGCACAAGTCCGGCGGACGGCCGACACGCTGATGGGCTGGGTGCCCCTGCTGGCCGTGCTGAGCTACGCGCTCATCGCCGTCCTGGCGCAGGCACGCCTGAACGTGCTCGGCAGCCTGTTCTGACCGCTGCGGTCAGGCGAACCAGATCGCGAGTTCGCGCGCGGCGGACTCGGGGCTGTCGGAGCCGTGGACGAGGTTCTGCTGCACCTTGAGGCCCCAGTCGCGGCCGAAGTCGCCGCGGATGGTCCCGGGGGCGGCCGTGGTCGGGTCGGTCGTGCCGGCCAGCGAGCGGAAGCCCTCGATGACGCGGTTGCCCGCGAGGCGGATGGCGACCGAGGGGCCGGACATCATGAACTCGAGGAGCGGCTCGTAGAACGGCTTGCCCTCGTGCTCGGCGTAGTGCCGCTCGAGCGTGCCGCGGTCGGGCTCGACGAGGCGGATGTCGACGAGCGAGTAGCCCTTCGCCTCGATGCGGGCGAGGATCGCGCCGGTCAGGCCGCGCGCCACGCCGTCGGGCTTGACCAGGATGAGGGTCTCTTCGGTGGACATGTCAGTCTCCGTTCGCCGTTGAGGCTTCGTCAGGGGTGTTCGCCGCGAGCTGGGCATTGCGCCGGTCGAGCTGGGCTCCCTTGATCGTCGCATACCCGTACATGCCGCCGAAAATGAGCGCGACGAGCGCGAAGGCCGGCACGAAGATCGCGCCCAGCGCCACGACGACCTGCAGCGCCCAGCCGAGGGCGATGCCCCAGGGGTACCGCACGAACCGGCCGGTCAGGATCATGAGGACGGCCACCACCGAGCCGGCGACGATCCCCCACCACGGCTCGATGGGCTCGGGAAGGGCCTTCAGGCCGTAGATCACGAGACCGCCGAGGAACGCGATGATCGACTCGAACGCGAGCACGATCGAGGCGAGCGACTCGGCGGCGCCGCGGGCACGCCGCGGCTGCGGAGCCGGTGCTGCGGTGCCGGTCACGCGTCCCACCCGCTCTTCCAGTCCTCGGCCTCGGCCAGCGCGAGCGCCTGGCCCGCCAGGACGACCGAGCCGGCGACGACCACGGCACGGCTTTCGGATGCCGCGGCCCACGCCCGTGCCGCCTCGGCGGCCTGAGCGAGATCGTCGTGCACCGTGACCTGCAGGCCGTTCGCCTCCGCGAGGTCGGCGATGCGGTCGGCCTCCTCGGCGCGATCGGATGCCGGTGCGGTCGCGAACACGTGCGTCGCGACCGGTGCGAGCGCCGCGACGATGCCCGCGGCGTCCTTGTCGGCGAAGACCCCGAACACCACGCCCCATTCGTCGAAGGTGAACGACTCCTGGAGCGCGGCGACCAGCGCCTTGGCGCCGTGCGGGTTGTGTGCCGCGTCGACGAGCACGGTGGGTGCGATGCCGACCAGCTGGAGGCGCCCGGGCGCCGTGGCCTGGGCGAGGCCCTCGGTCAGGATGTCGCCCGCGATGGGCTGGGATGCTCCCCCGATCAGTGCCTCGACGGCGGCGATCGCGAGAGCGGCATTGAAGCCCTGGTGACCGCCGTAGAGCGGCAGGTACTCGTCGTCGTACGTGCCGGCGAGTCCGCGCACCGCGATCTGCTGGCCACCGACGGCCAGTCGCTGCTCGGAGAGACCGAAGTCCTGCCCCTCGAACGCGATCGTGGCGCTCTGCGCGCGGGCGGCGTCGCGGAGGGCGGCCTCGGCCGCGGCATCCTGTCGTGCCGACACCACCGCCGCGCCGTCCTTGATGATCCCCGCCTTCACGGTGGCGATCTCGGCGATGGTCTCACCCAGCCGATCGGCGTGATCGATGTCGATGGGCGTGAAGACCGCCACGTCGCCGTCGGCGGTGTTCGTGGAGTCCCACGAGCCGCCCATGCCCACCTCGAGCACGAGGACGTCGATGGGGGCATCGGCGAACGCGACGAACGCGAGGACCGTCAGCAGCTCGAAGAACGTGAGCGGTGCGTCGCCGGCCGCGGTCAGCTCGGCGTCGACCAGGCCGACGAACGGCTCGATCTCGTCCCACGCGTCGGCGATCGCGGCGTCGTCGATCGGCTCGCCGTCGACCATGATCCGCTCGGTGAACCGCTTCAGGTGCGGGCTCGTGAACAGGCCGGTCCGCAGCCCGTGTGCGCGGACCAGGCTCTCGATCATGCGGCTGGTCGAGGTCTTGCCGTTCGTGCCGGTCACGTGGACCACGCGGTAGGTCTTCTGCGGATCGTCGAGCAGTTCCAGTACCCGGCGGGTGCGCTCCACGCGCGGCTGCACCCAGCGCTCGCCCTGGCGCTCCAGCAGCGCCGCGTACACGGCGTCGGCGCGGGCCTCATCCCTGGCGGTCATGCGGATGCCCCGATCTTCGTCACGGAGACGGTGAACGCACCGCGGTTCGCGAACGTTCCCGCCGCGAAGTCCGCCGAGTGGTCGGCGCCGTCGCCGCCCGGTGCGCCGACCGCGAGAGCGTGCTCGACGGCCAGGGTCTCGCCGGCGATGTCCGCGGCGTCGAACGCGGCGGACACGGCCTCGCCGTCCTCGGCATCCGCGAACGAGAGCCCGAGCCGGATGCGGTCGCTGACATCGAAGCCGGCAGCCTTGCGGGTGTCCTGCACGGCGCGGATGACATCGCGCGCCAGACCCTCGGCCTCGAGCTCCGGAGTGGTCGCGGTGTCGAGCAGCACGAAGCCGCCGCCTGACAGGAGGGCGATGGCCGTTCCCTCTGCCACGCCGCCGGCCTCGAGGGTGAGCTCGTACTCGCCCTCCTGCAGGGCGACGCCGTCGACCACGATCGCGCCGTCGACCTCTTCCCAGAGGCCGGCGCGGGCACCGGCGATGACGTGCTGCACCTGCTTGCCGAGGCGCGGACCCGCGGCGCGGGCGTTGACCGACAGGCGCTTGCTGATGCCGTAGCGCTCGGCGACGTCGGCGTCGAGCTCGACCAGCTCGACCGTCTTGACGTTGAGCTCATCGCGCAGGATCCCGTCGAACTGGCCGAGGGACGCGGCATCCGTCGTGACGACCGTCAGCTTCGCGAGCGGCAGGCGCACGCGCTTGCCCTCCTTCTTGCGCAGCGCGTTGGCGACGCTCGAGACGTGGCGGACGGCGTCCATCGCCGAGCGGATGTCGTCGGCGGCGGGGAAGGCCGAGGCGTCGGGCCAGTCCTGCAGGTGCACGCTGCGTCCGCCGGTGAGGCCCTGCCACACGCGCTCCGATACGAGCGGGATGAGCGGGGCGGCGACGCGGGTCAGCGTCTCGAGCACGGTGTACAGCGTGTCGAAGGCCTGCTTCGTGCTCTCGTCGCCCGGGACCACGCCGACCCAGAACCGGTCGCGCGAGCGCCGGATGTACCAGTTCGTGAGCGCCTCGGCGAAGTCGCGCAGCTTGGCGGCCGCCATCGTCGAGTCGAGCCCCTCGAGGTCGGCCGCGACATCGCGCACGAGGTCACCCGTGAGCGCGAGGATGTAGCGGTCCAGGACGTCCGTGGAGTCGGTGCGCCAGGATGCCTCGTACCCCGCCTCGGGATCGGCGGCGTTCGCGGCGCCGGCGGCATTGGCGTAGGTCGCGAAGAAGTACCACGTGCTCCACAGCGGCAGCATGAACTCCCGGACCCCGGCGCGGATCCCCTCCTCGGTCACGACGAGGTTGCCACCGCGCAGCACCGAGCTCGCCATGAGGAACCAGCGCATGGCGTCGGAGCCGTCGCGGTCGAAGACCTCGCTGACGTCGGGGTAGTTGCGCAGCGACTTCGACATCTTCTGCCCGTCGCTGCCCAGCACGATGCCGTGGCAGGAGACGCCCGTGAACGCGGGACGATCGAACAGCGCGGTCGAGAGCACGTGCATGACGTAGAACCAGCCGCGGGTCTGCCCGATGTACTCGACGATGAAGTCCGCGGGCGAGTGCGCGTCGAACCAGTCGTGGTTCTCGAACGGGTAGTGCACCTGGGCGTACGGCATCGATGCGGAGTCGAACCACACGTCGAGGACGTCCTCGATGCGGCGCATGGTGCTGCGCCCCGTCGGGTCATCCGGGTTCGGGCGCGTCAGGTCGTCGATGTACGGCCGGTGCAGATCGACCTCGCCCTCGGTGTTGCGGGGCAGGCGACCGAAGTCGCGCTCGATCTGCTCGAGCGAGCCGTACACGTCCACGCGCGGGTACTCGGGGTCATCGCTCTTCCACACCGGGATCGGCGTGCCCCAGTAGCGGTTGCGGCTGATCGACCAGTCGCGCGCGCCCTCGAGCCACTTGCCGAACTGGCCGTGCTGCACGTTCTCGGGCACCCAGGTGATCTGCTCGTTGCCCGCGAGGAGCCGGTCCTTGATGTCGGTGACCCGGACGAACCAGCTCGAGACTGCCTTGTAGATCAGGGGGTTCCGGCACCGCCAGCAGTGCGGGTACGAGTGCTCGTAGCTCGCGAGGCGCAGCAGGCGCCCCTGCTGGCGCAGCAGCCGGACGAGCGGTGTGTTGGCGTCCATCCACAGCTCGCCGGCGACGTCGGTCACCTGCGGCAGGAAGCGCCCGCCGTCGTCCAGGCTCATGATGAGCGGGATGCCGGCGGCCTCGGTCACCCGCTGGTCGTCCTCGCCGTAGGCCGGGGCCTGGTGGACGATCCCGGTGCCGTCGCCCGTGGTGACGTAGTCGTCGACGAGGATGCGCCAGGCGCGGCCTGTGCCCCAGGTCTCGGCATCCGCGTAGTAGTCGAACAGGCGGTCGTACGACACGTCCTGCAGCTCCGAGCCGACGACCGTGTGGACGACGGCCTCGCGCGCGGCCTCGGCCGACTCGTAGCCGAGATCCTTGGCGTAGCCGGCGAGCAGCTCCTCGGCCAGCAGGTAGCGGTGCGCGAAGGCCTCGGCGGGATCGTCCGCCCGGCCGTCGGGCGTGTGGTGCACGTCGGCGGCGCCGGCCGGCCCGCCGGGCACGACGACGTAGCGGATGTCCGGTCCCACGGCGAGCGCGAGGTTGGTCGGGAGGGTCCAGGGCGTCGTCGTCCAGGCCAGGGCGCGCACGCCCGTGAGGCCGAGCGACTCGGCCTTGGCACCGACGAGCGGGAAGGTCACCGTGACCGACGGGTCCTGGCGCATCTTGTAGACGTCGTCGTCCATGCGCAGCTCGTGGCTGGACAGCGGCGTCTCGTCGCGCCAGCAGTACGGCAGCACGCGGTGGCCCTCGTAGGCGAGGCCCTTCTCGTGAAGCGTCTGGAACGCCCAGAGCACGGATTCCATGTAGGAGGTGTCGAGGGTCTTGTACCCGCGCTCGAAGTCGACCCAGCGGGCCTGGCGCGTGACGTAGTCCTCCCACTCACGGGTATAGGCCAGCACCGACTCGCGCGCCTTGGCATTGAAGGCCGCGACCCCCATCTCCTCGATCTGGGTCTTCTCGGTGATGCCGAGCTGCTTCATCGCCTCGAGCTCGGCGGGCAGGCCGTGGGTGTCCCAGCCGAAGACGCGGTCCACGCGCTTGCCGCGCATGGTCTGGAAGCGCGGGAAGAGGTCCTTCGCGTACCCGGTGAGCAGATGCCCGTAGTGCGGAAGCCCGTTCGCGAACGGGGGTCCGTCGTAGAAGACCCACTCGTCGGCGCCGTCGCGCTGCGCGATCGACGCGCGGAAGGTGTCGTCGTCCTTCCAGAACGCGAGCGTGTCGCGCTCGATGTCGGGGAAGCGCGGGCTGGGCACGACGGAATCGGCGGCGGGTCCGAACGAGGACTTGGGGTAGGTCATGTCACTCCAGCAGGTTGCGATGCTTCCTGCGAGGACGACTCCACCGAGCCGCGGTACCACCCCGCTTGCCGTTCTCCCGGGGTGGGGAGATGGCCTCTCTTCAGCGGCTGTGACGGGCCTGACCCGCTCGGTTCTACTGAGGACCGGGGTCCTGTTCTTCCGAGAGCTCCCCGGTGATGGCCGGATCGGTGCTGGTGAGCCCAGTCTACCGTGGCGGCGCAAGGGGAATGCGGACGGGGGTGCCGCGGTTTGATGGACTCATGCCAGGATTGACGCCCGTGACCACCACTGATTTCACCCCCGACGCCACCTCGAGCCCCACCCGCCGCGTCGCGTGGGCTTCGATGGTCGGCACCTCGCTCGAATCCTTCGACTTCTACCTCTTCGCCTACTTCTCGGCGTTCTTCGTCGGCCCGCTCTTCTTCGAGCCGCTGGGCGAGGTCGGCGCCACCGCCGCAGCCTTCCTGACGATCGCCCTCGCGTTCGTGATCCGCCCGATCGGCGCGATCCTGTTCGGCTACATGGGCGACCGCCTGGGCCGCCGCGCCACCCTGCTGTGGACGATCGGCATCATGGGCGTGGCCACAGGGCTCATCGGCGTGCTCCCGACCTATGCGCAGGCCGGCTGGTTCGGCGCCGTGTTCCTGATCATCCTGCGCATCGCGCAGGGCCTCTCGCTCGGCGGCGAGTGGGGCGGCTCGATCCTCATCGCTACGGAGCACTCCGGCCGGGTCAAGCGCGCGTTCTACGCCGCGATCCCCCAGCTCGGCTCCCCCGTCGGCTCGATCCTCTCGGCTGTCGTCTTCATCGTCCTGACCCTGTCGCTGCCGACCGAGCAGATGGTCGAGTGGGGCTGGCGCATTCCGTTCCTGCTCGCGTTCCCGCTGCTGCTCGTCTCGCTCTACCTGCGCTGGTCGATCACCGAGACCCCCGTGTTCCGCGGCGTGGTGACCGAGGGACGTCGCGATCGGCTGCCGTTCGTGACCATGTTCGCGCAGCGCCCGGCGGCCATGGCGATCGCGATCGGCGCGGCCCTCCTCGGCATCGGGTCCTACTCGCTGATGAACACCTACACGATCAACTACGGCGTGACCGAGCTCGGCTTCACGTTCGACGCTCTGCTGATCGCCACCACGATCGGCGGCCTGGTCCAGCTCGTCACGATCCCGCTGTTCGGCGCCCTCGCCAACCGGATCGGCTCCGCCCGGGTCGTGCTGTGGGGCGCCATCGGCACGCTGCTGATCGCGTTCCCGATGTACTGGCTGCTGCAGTTCGCGACCTTCCCGATCCTCGTCGGCACCATGATCGTCGGCGGCATCCTGCCGACGATGGCGTGGGCGGCGCTGGGCGGCCTCATGAACGATCTGTTCCCCGACCACTTCCGCTACTCGGCGCTGTCGTTCGCGTACGCGCTCGCGGCGACCATCAGCGGGTTCGTGCCGTACCTGACGTTCGAGCTGGGCGTCGCGACCGGCAACGCGTGGTGGCACCCCGGCGTCGTGCTGGCGATCCTGTCGGCGGTCACCCTGGTGTCGGCCTGGGCGGCTTCGCGCCGGCCGATCGAGCCGGAGTTCACGGGAGCCGCCGAGCGCGAAGAGCAGGTCGCCCCCGCCTGATCGGTACGGTCGTTCCATGGCCCGACGCTCCGATGTGCATCCGCAGCCGCCGCGTATCGGAGCGCCCGACCTCCCGCCGCGCCTGGATCAGTCGCCGGGCCTCACAGCCCGAGGCGATCACTTCCAGCTGCGCATCACGGACCTCGATGCGGTGACGGATGCCGCGCACGCCGCACTCACCGAGTGCACGGTGGCCGCGGCATCCGTCGACCGCCTCGATCTCACCGGCGCGACGCTCGTCGATGTCTCGATCGAGGAGCTGCGCGCGACGACCGTCGTCGCCCGTGACGCGCGCCTGCGGCGCGTGCGGATCACGGGAGGCCGCATCGGCACTCTCGACCTCGCGACGGCCGGGATCGACGAGGTGGAGCTGCGCGGAGTCCGCATCGACTACCTCTCGCTCGGCGGCGCCAAGGTCGAGGACCTGCTGGTCGCCGACTGCACCATCGTCACCCTCGACATGCCGCAGGCCACGCTCACGCGGGTCCGGTTCGAGAACACCCGCGCGGACGAGGTCGACACGGGTGGCATGCGCGCCGACAGCGTCGATCTGCGCGGACTCGACGCCGCGTCCTACCTGAACGTCGGCGCGCTGCGCGGCGCGACGCTGAGCCCGTGGCAGGTGGAGCAGCTGGCCCGCGCGCTCGCGGCATCCCACGGCATCGACGTCCAGGACTGAGCCGGGCGCTCTACTCCGCCACTTCGCAGGAGATCGCCACTTCGCAAGCGGCGTCCGGCGAAAACGTCTTGCGAACTGGCGATCTCTTGCGAAGTGGCGGTCGCCGCGGTCATCCGGCGAGGTGGAGCCCCTGAGCCACGGCCCGCATGATCGTGTCCTGCACGATGTGCCAGCGGTCGACGACCTGCCGGTAGTCGACCCGGATGACGTGATACCCGAGCAGCATCAGCTGCGCATCGTGCTCGATGTCGGCCGCCCGCTGCGCACCGACATGGTGCCCGCCGTCGATCTGCAGCACGAGTCGCTCGCCGATCAGGAAGTCCACGCGGTGCCCGGCGATCCACGCCTGCGGGACGATCGGAAGTCGCATCCACCTCAGCCGGGGAACCACGAACGACTCGAGGCCGGAGTCCGACCACGGCGACGCGACACCGAGAATCCGCCGCGCCTGGGCTCCGAGGGGCAGTCGCTCCAGTGACGCACGCGCGACCATTCCGCCGCGGAGCGCCGACTCCCACACCGCGAGCGCCATCTCGAACGGCTGGCACGAAGCCACGAGAGCAAGGACGTTCTCGATCGGGTCGACGACGACATCCGGATGCCGCGGCACGACCGGCTCCGCCCAGTGCACCGTCGCATTCCCGGCTCGCACCCTGCGAGCCCCGACGACCGCCGCGTGCGGGCGATCGACCCGCAGCACCCAGAGCCCGAGGCGCTTGGCCTGGCTCACGCAGCTGACGACGACCCCGGCTCTCACCGCCCAGACGAGTTCGTGATCCGCCTCGGGAAGCGCGACCCAGTCTCGCCGGACGTGGATCAGCTGACCGGACTCCACGGCTCTGCGAACGGTGTAGCGGCTGTGACCGGCGTCGATCAGGGTGCGGGCGCGCGCGACGCCGCCGCCGCGGCGAACGGCTGCCAGCATGCCGATCAGCGCCGGCGACTGTTTCGCGATGTTCGACACGCAGACAGCCTCGGTCCTCGGCATCCGAAGCGGTCTCCGCGTCGAGTGGTCGGTGGATAAGCGCGGGCGCACCTCTCCGCGGGGAGGAGCCGGCGCCACTTCGCAGGAGATCGCCACTTCGCAAGCGGCATCCGGCGCAAACGACTTGCAAAGTGGCGATCCCTGGCGAACGCGCGAAGCTCCGGGTTCGGCCCGCCTGACGGTGCGCGGGTAGAATCGAGCATCCACACTCAGGCACGCTCACACAGTGCCGCACATATCGATCTAGGAGACCCCGTGGCCGACGCGCAGATTCCCGACAAGCCCGCCCTCGAAGGTCTCGAGAGCAAGTGGGATGCCGCGTGGACCGAGCAGGGCACGTACCTGTTCGACCGCGTCCGCGCCGCCGAGGTCGGCCGCGCCGGCATCTTCTCGATCGACACTCCCCCTCCGACGGCCTCGGGCAGCCTGCACATCGGGCACGTCTTCAGCTACACGCACACCGACGTCAAGGTGCGCTTCGAGCGCATGCGCGGCAAGACGGTCTTCTACCCCATGGGCTGGGACGACAACGGCCTGCCCACCGAGCGCCGCGTCCAGAACTACTACGGCGTGCGCTGCGACCCGACGCTCCCCTACGACGCCGACTTCACGCCCCCGTACGAGGGCGGCGACAACAAGAGCAGCCGCGCGGCGGACCAGGTGCCGGTCAGCCGTCGCAACTTCATCGAGCTGTGCGAGAAGCTCACCGTCGAGGACGAGAAGCACTTCGAGGCGCTGTGGCGCGCGCTGGGCCTGAGCGTCGACTGGACCCAGACCTACCGCACGATCTCGGACGACACGATGCGCACCAGCCAGCTGGCGTTCCTGCGCAACCTCGAGCGCGGTGAGGCCTATCAGGCGATGGCCCCCACGCTCTGGGACATCGACTTCCGCTCGGCCATCGCGCAGGCCGAGCTCGAGGACCGCGACCAGCCGGCCGCGTACCACCGCGTCGCCTTCCACAAGAGCGACGGCTCCGGCGACGTCCACATCGAGACGACGCGCCCCGAGCTCCTTCCGGCCTGCGTCGCTCTCGTGGCGCACCCGGACGACGAGCGCTACCAGCCGCTGTTCGGCACGACGGTGCGCACCCCGCTGTTCGACGTCGAGGTGCCGGTGCTCGCCCACCCGCTCGCCCAGCAGGACAAGGGCTCGGGCATCGCCATGATCTGCACGTTCGGCGACGTCACCGACATCATCTGGTGGCGCGAGCTCGACCTGCCCAACCGCACGATCCTCGGGCAGGACGGCCGTGTCATGGACGAGGCGCCGGACGTGATCGTGACGGATGCCGCGAAGGCGGCGTTCGCGGAGCTCGCAGGCAAGACGGTGTTCAGCGCCAAGAAGCGCGTCGTCGAGTTGCTCCAGGAGTCCGGCGAGATGGAGGGCGACCCCAAGCCCTTCACGCACGCGGTCAAGTTCTTCGAGAAGGGCGACCGCCCGCTCGAGATCGTGTCGACCCGCCAGTGGTACCTCCGCAACGGCGCCCGCGACGAGGCGCTGCGCGACAAGCTCCTCGCGCTCGGCCGCGAGGTGTCGTGGCACCCCGACTTCATGCGCGTGCGCTACGAGAACTGGACGAACGGCCTCACCGGCGACTGGCTCGTCTCGCGCCAGCGGTTCTTCGGCGTGCCGATCCCGGTCTGGTACGCGCTGGACGAGAACGGGACCCGCGACTACTCGCGTGTGCTCACGCCCGACCTCGCCGCGCTGCCCGTCGACCCCACGACCGACGTACCCGCGGGCTACACCGAGGACCAGCGCGGCGTGCCCGGTGGCTTCGACGGCGAGAAGGACATCTTCGACACGTGGGCGACCTCGTCGCTCACGCCGCAGCTCGCCGGCGGCTGGGAGCGCGACCCCGAGCTGTGGAACCTCGTCGCCCCGTTCGACGTGCGCCCTCAGGGCCAGGACATCATCCGCACCTGGCTGTTCTCGACGATGCTGCGCAGCGCCCTGGAAGACGGGCGCGCACCGTGGTCGGATGCCGCGATCTCCGGCTTCATCGTGGACCCCGATCGCAAGAAGATGTCCAAGTCCAAGGGCAACGTCGTCACTCCCGCCGACATCCTCGCTCAGCACGGCTCGGACGCCGTCCGCTACTGGGCCGCGTCGAGCCGCCTCGGCACGGACGCCGCCTTCGACCCGCAGAACCCGACGCAGATCAAGATCGGCCGCCGCCTGGCCATCAAGGTGCTCAACGCGGCGAAGTTCGTGCTGTCCTTCCCCGTGCCCGAGGGCGCTCAGGTCACGCATGCGCTCGACGCCTCGATGCTGGCCACGCTCGACGCCGTCGTGCGCGACGCCACGAAGGCGCTCGAGTCCTTCGACCACGCGCGCGCGCTCGAAGTGACCGAGTCGTTCTTCTGGACGTTCTGCGACGACTACCTCGAACTCGTCAAGGAGCGCGCGTACAACCAGACCGATGTGGGGCAGGCATCCGCCGCGCTCGCGCTGCGCACCGCGCTGTCGGCGCTGCTGCGCCTGTTCGCGCCGGTGGTCTCGTTCGCGGCCGAGGAGTCCTGGTCATGGTTCAACGACGGCTCGGTGCACACCGCGCCGTGGCCGGAGCCGCTCGGCATCGAGGGCGACCCCCACGTGCTCTCGGCGGCCAGCGCCGCACTCATCGGCATCCGTCGGGCCAAGACCGAGGCCAAGGCTTCGCAGAAGACCGTGGTCACCTCGATGACGCTTCGGGCCGACGACCAGACGATCGAGCGCCTTCGCCTCGCGGAAGGCGATCTGCAGGCCGTCGGCCGCATCGAGCGCCTCGAGCTGCTCGGCGGCGGCGAGGACCTCGTCATCGACAGCGTCGAACTCGCTCCCCAGGAGGCCTGACATGCAGCTCGGTACCCGCTGGACCTCCGGTGACGAACCGCCCAAAGCCGTTCCGGACGCGCTGCGCCTCGGCATCCGCGCCGTCGACGAGACGATCCCGGCGGATCAGCTCGGGCAGCCCCGCCCGCGCTGGACGCTGACCTGGCTCGAGGGCAAGCCGATCGCCGAGCTCGACACCGGTGTGATCGTCTCGCTCGACGCCGAGGGCAAGGCTGTGGCCCGCAACGATCCGGAGGACGGGTTCGGCTGAGGCGCCGAGCTCACTCCGCCTCGACGCGTGCCTCGGCGCCCGCTCGGCGCGTGCCCACGATGAGCAGGTGCGCGCCGATCCCCGTCACGACGACGATGAAGATGCCGGCCGCCAGGAACGGCAGCCGCAGGTCGGCTCGGGCGACCCAGCCGCCCAGCAGCGTGGCGATCGGGAACAGTCCCCACGTCAGCATCCGGATGATCCCCAGGACGCGGCCGAACAGCTCCGCCGGGACGATCTGCTGGCGCAGCGCGCCCCACGGGACGTTCCACACCGAGATCGAGCACGCGGCCAGGGCGTAGGCGGCGCTGGCGGTGTAGACGTTCGGAGCCAGACCGGTGAGGAAGAGGCCGACGGCCGCGCCGACGTTGGCGGCGAGCATCACCGAACCCCGTCCGAAGCGCTCGACCAGGCGTGAGGCGAACAGGGAGCCGAGCAGGGCGCCGATGCCGATGCCGGCCGTCACGAAGCCGATCGCGGCCGGGGTGACCCCCTGCACGTCGAGGAAGTAGAGGATCGTCGCGGCCTGCGCGAACGAGAGCGCGCTGCCGATCAGCGACGTGAAGAGCACCATGGCCCGCAGGTAGTGGTTGCCCCACAGGTAGCTGATCGCGACGCGGGCGGAGACGCTCGAGGTGGACTGCTCAGCCGGCACCGGTTCGGCGACCGGAGTGCCCGCGGCGACGGACGGCGCATCCGCATCGACCACGCGCTCGCGGTCGCGGAGCGGTCGGGCCGCCGAGATCGGAAGGAGCAGTGCCAGCACGATAGGGACCAGGTAGCCCGCGGAACCGACCCAGAGCGGCAGTGCCAGCGACACCGCGAAGAGCACGCCCGCGATGGGCTGGGCGACGAACATGTCGATCGTGATGTGCGCGGCCTGCATGCGGCCGTTGGCTCGATCGAGCTGCGGCCGCGTCACCACGCCCGGGATCACGGCGTTCGTCGCATTGTCGAACAGGGTCTCGCCGAGGCCGAAGATCAGGGTGCCGACGAGAAGAGCCCACAGCTCGAGCGAACCCGTGACGGTCAGGATGGCCAGCCAGAGAGCGACCGCGCCGCGAAGGGCGTTCGCGATCGCCATGATGTACCGGCGGTCGAAACGGTCGACGATCATGCCGGCGGGCAGGCCGAAGATCAGCCAGGGCAGGAAGGCCAGTGCGCCGATCATCGAGATCGCAAGCGGGTCACGGGTGAGTGTCGTCGCGATCAGCGGGACGGCCGTCCGGCCCAGTCCGTCCGCGAGGTTGCTGAACGCCGCCGCGGTCCACAGCTTGCCGAAGTCGCGCCCCAGAGGGGTGCGCTTCGGACGGCCGGAACGTCCGGTCTTCGTGGCGGCCTCCACGGTGGTCATCGGGGCAGGATTCCGATCGCACCCCGTGCCTGCGCGTCGGTCCGCGCCTGGACGGCGGCGACCTGGGCGCGAATGTGGGGAACGGCCGTCGCACGGCGCTCGAGGCGAGTGGCGACGAAGCGGTCGAGGTGCGCTGAAGCGCTGAGGAGCGTGCGCTCGAAGGGCGTGACGACGCTGATCGAGTGAGAGGCGGTGATGGCGGTCATGACTTTTCTCCCAGGTCGGGCAGCGGGAACACGTCGGCCCGGATGGTGACGGGTCGCACGTTCTCGCCGGTTTGGTGTCGATATGCATCCACGGCCTCGTCGATCAGGGCAATGATCTTGGCCGCGAGATCCTTGCTCTGCGCGGGGGTGAGCCGCGCCGTGGCAGTGGAGATGAGGGTTCCGTCCTCCCAGGCCTCGTCTTCGCCGCGGATGCCGCGGTTGACGAAGTCGAGAAGCTGCTCGTTGCGGCCGCGCAGGAACTCGTTCATGACGACCTGCGTCGCCGCGCGGCCGGCGGGCGTCGACATGGCATCGGGGTTGGCGAACGAGATGCCCCCGATGGGCCGTTCCCACCAGCGCTCGCGTCCGACGCCGCGATCGGCGGCCTCGCGGATGAGGTCGTGCTTCGCCAGCGCCCGCAGGTGGTAGCTGGTCGAGCCGCTGGACTCCCCCAGCAGCTCGGCGAGCGAGCTGGCCGTCTGCGGGCCGTACTGGCTGAGGATGTCGTAGATCTTCACTCGCAGCGGGTGCGCGAGGGCACGTAGCGCCCCGGAGTCGAGGACCCGGTCCTTCGCGTGGCGTTCGTCCATCGCGGAGGCGGGAACCTGTTCTTCGGGGTTCTCGTTCGTTGTCATGCCTTCACGATAGCGATGCAAAGACTTCTTTGCAAGCACTTCTTTGCAACGAGCCTTTTGCAAAGAGATGGCGGCATCGACCCGGCGCGTGACTAGGCTGACTCCATGCCGAACGACAATCCCCTGCTCGACTCCGCACGCCTGGCCTACGGCCTCCCCGACTACACGCTGATTCGCCCCGAGCACTACCTGCCGGCGTTCGCACACGCCTTCGCCGAGCACAGCACGGAGATCTCGAACATCACGCGCGTGCGATCGGCACCGACCTTCGAGAACACGCTGGTCCCGCTCGAGACCAGCGGGAAACTGCTCGGCGACGTCGCCCGCACCTTCTACACCGTCTCGTCGGCTGACGCGACGCCCGAGATCCAGGCGATCGACGAAGAACTCGCTCCGCTCATGTCGGCGCACCAGGACTCCATCCAGCTCGATGCGTTCCTGTACGCGCGCATCCGCTCGATCCACGAGCAGCTCGACGTCCTCGACCTCACGCCCGAGCAGCGGTATCTCGTCGAGCGCCACTTCCGTGAGATGTCCCACGCCGGCGCCGGGCTCGACGATGCGTCGAAGGCGAAGCTGACAGCCATCAACCAGCGGCTGTCCACGCTCACCACGACGTTCGAGAAGAACCTGCTGGGCGACACGAACGATCTCGCCGTCGTGTTCGACTCGATCGACGAGCTCGACGGCCTGACAGTGGGCGAGCTGTCGGCAGCGGCGCAGGCCGCCGCCGATCGAGGCCTCGAAGGCCGTTGGGTCGTCACGCTCACGCTGTTCACGGGGCATCCGTATCTCTCATCCCTCACCGACCGCTCCAGCCGGCAGCGGATCCTCGAGGCCTCCCGGGCACGAGGCTCGCGCGGCAACGAGTTCGACAACCGCGACGTGCTGCGCGAGATCGTCGCGCTGCGCGCCGAGCGCGCGGCGATCCTCGGTTACGACAGCCACGCCGCGTACATCACCTCGGATGAGACGGCCGGATCCCCTGAGGCCGTGCACGACCTGCTGCGCCGCCTGGCCGTCCCGGCAGCCCGCAATGCGCAGCGCGAGCAGGACGCCCTGCAGGCCATCATCGACCAGTCCCCTCGGCCGTTCGCGCTCGAGGCGCACGACTGGGCGTTCTACACCGAGAAGGTGCGCGCCGCCGAGTACGACCTCGACCGCGGCGCGCTCCGGCCGTGGTTCGAGGCGGAGCGCGTGCTGCACGACGGCGTCTTCCGGGCTGCGACGGAGCTCTACGGCCTCTCGTTCACGGAGCGCCCGGACATCCCCGCGTACCACCCCGATGCACGCGTGTTCGAGGTGCACAACGAGGACGGCAGCGAGCTCGGCCTGTTCATCCTCGATCTGTACACGCGCGACACCAAGCGCGGCGGCGCGTGGATGAACTCGATCGTGCTGCAGTCCGAGCTCCGCGGCACGCGACCCGTCGTGGTCAACAACCTCAACGTCCCGAAGCCCGCTCCGGGCAGCCCCACGCTCCTGACGCTGGACGAGGTGACCACGCTCTTCCACGAGTTCGGTCACGCGCTGCACGGACTGTTCGCGACCGTGACGTATCCCCACTTCGCCGGCACCAACGTCTTCCGCGACTTCGTGGAGTTCCCCAGCCAGGTCAACGAGATGTGGATCTACTGGCCCGAGATCCTCGCCGCGTATGCGCGCCACGTCGACACCGACGAACCGCTCCCCGCCGACGTCGTCGAGAAGCTCCACGCCTCCGAGGCCTTCAACCAGGGCTTCGCGACCAGTGAGTACCTCGCCGCCTCCTGGCTGGACCAGGCGTGGCATTCGCTCACGCAGGCCCAGGCAGCGGACGTCGGGGATGTCGCCGAGTTCGAGGCATCCGCTCTGGCGGGCATCGGCCTCGGCAACCCGGCGGTGCCGACGCGGTACTCGTCGACGTACTTCGCGCACGTGTTCTCGGGCGGCTACAGCGCCGGCTACTACTCGTACATCTGGAGCGAGGTGCTCGACGCCGACACCGTCGAGTGGTTCCGCGAGAACGGCGGCCTCACACGCGCGAACGGCGACCGATTCCGCGATCGTCTACTCGGCGTCGGCGGCTCGAAGGATCCACTCGAGGCCTATCGCGACTTCCGCGGGCGGGATGCCGACATCCGTCCCCTGCTCGAGCGCCGGGGCCTTCTCGACTGAGCGTTGGACTAGGCAGAGCCTCGTGCCATCGCGGCGGCGACGAGGGCGGCGGCGGCCGACCGCGAAGGGACCCCGAGCTTCGTGCGCGCGTTCGCGACATGCCGATGCACTGTGTGCGGGCTCAGGAACAGCAGCTCGCCGATCTGTGAGTCCGTCAGCCCCTCGGCCACGAGGCGCAGGACCTCGGTCTCGCGCGCCGTGAGACCGAGGTCCGCAGCGTCGATCGGACGCGGCGTCTGCGCCCGCACCGTCGCCGCCGTCTCGACGCCCAGGAAGTCGAGGATCCGCTCGAGCACGGCATCCGAGTCCCCGTACCAGGGAAAGTGATCGACACCGTCGAGCTCTTCGAACCGCGCCCCGGAGATGTGGGCGGCGAGGTCTCGCCCGAGCGCGAACCGGATCGCGCGGTCACCTCGGCGGTGAAGGACCAGGGTCTCGGCCTCGACCCGATCGCAGAAGTCCGAGGCGTCCAGCTCGTAGACCGCGGCCAGCGCCGCCGCGGCGTCGTCCGCCGACGCCGCGCGCCGCTGGCCGCGCGCGAACTCCTGCCGTTGCGCGGCAGTCGCATCCGGCAGGAAGATCTCGGTGAGCACGCGTGAGCTGATCCCCCAGTTGGCGCGGACGAGCTCGACCATCGCCTCGCGATCGGTCGGCGAAGCAATGTCGACCCCCCGCCGGTACCCGCCGTACAGCACGAGTCGATCCACGAGCTCCGGTCGTCGCGCCGCCAGCGCCACTGCCACCGAGCAGCCCGACGAGCCGGCGACGAGCGCGACGGGATCGGACGTCGCGTGGCCGATCACCGCGGCCAGTGCGTCAGTGTGCAGCGCGAGGCTGTGCGGCACTGACCCCCGCCGCCGCGACAGACCGACGCCGGGCGGGTCGTACCGGATGACGGTGCGATGGGCGGCGAGACGGCCGACGAACTCGCGGAACGCCCGGGATTCCCAATCGTATGCCAGGTGGCTCGACCACCAGCCGCCGAGGACCAGGGGCGGCCCGGAACCGACCGCGGACCAGGCCACGTCGAGCTCGCCCACGCGAGCATGACGGACGACCTGGTCCTCCGGGATCACGTTCTCAGTGTAGGACGAGGGCCCGAACGGCTCAGCCGTCCATCCGGTAGAACCGCCAGAACGGGTGCTCGATGCCCAGGACGGTGGTGTTCACGAAACCCGCATCGGCGGCCCACGCGCGCACCGTAGACGGTCGCAGGACGGTGCCGTTCGCGGTGCCCGTGCCCTCGGCCATCGTCGCCGGCAGGCAGTGCAGCACGCTGAAGGCGTAGTTCAAGCGTTCGAGGAAGTCGCCTCGGCTGCCGAAAGCCTCCGCGACCCGCTCATCGCCGACGAGCACCGCCCCGGTCTCGGCGAGCACGGCGCGGGCAGCCTCCAGCGCCTGCCGCGGTTCGTTCATGTCGTGGAGCGCCTCGAAGATCGTGACGAGGTCGACGGGCGCGCCCGTGAGCGCAGCGAGTTGCCGCCGATCGGTCGCGTCTGCATTCTCGAATCGCAGCCGACCGCCGAGCCCCAGCTCGGCGGCGAGGAGGCGCGCCTCGGCGATGGACGCATCGTCCAGGTCGACTCCCACGACCTGCGCGCGCGGGAACAGCCGCGCGAGCGCGACCGAGGACCATCCTGTCCCGCAACCCAGGTCGAGGATGAGGCCGCCGTCGCGCAGGCGCTCCGTGATGTCGGGCATCCAGGCGAGCCAGTCGTCGAGGTCGCTGACGAATCCCGGCCGGTTGAGCTGCTGCAGCCCATGGCGGACTCCGGCTCCGAACGTCCCGTATGACACGCCCTCACCCGTGGCGGCGGCCGCCACCACGGCCTCGAAGGCGCTGGCCGTGCCGCTGAACATGGTCGCCGCACCCATGGCGTACGCCGGACTCTCGGGCTCCAGCAGCACCGCCGCATGCCCGGGCGGAAGCATGAAACGCCGGCGGTCGGGCTCCGCTGCGGCGTCGTCGACGTCGAGCAACCCGGCCGCCGTCTGCTGCTCGAGCCACTCCCGCGCGACCCGCCGGTGGATGCCCGCGGCCTGAGACAGCTCGAGCGGGTCGACGCTGCCGCGGGCCAAGACCGCCTCATAGAGGCCGAGGCGCCGCCCGAACTCGATCGTCAGCAGCTCGAGAGCGGGGGCCAGGGACTCGATCAATCGATCGGCGAGCTCGCCCGCAGCCGACGCCGCGGAATCGGCTGCGGCTCGTTGTGCATTCTGTTCACTCATGCCGCCAGTCAACTCCCCGACGCTCCGGTTGTCATCGCGCGAATCCGCCATACCGGATGGCCGGATCAGGCCATCCTGCCTCGCCGAGAGTGTCACCGTGTCCCGATCCTCTGGAGCCGCCGGCGCCGGACGGCGATCCAGGTCGCGTCCGCACGTGCGACGACCGATTGGGAACGGTCGATCAGCACCGCTGACGTCTCGTACCTCCGCCCGCGCTGCTCGCGCGTCCAGCTGTAGACGACCAGGTCCTCCCCGATGCGGGGGCGACGCTCGACGGCTGCCGTGATCGTCCCCAGAAGGCACAGCGTTCTCGACCCCAAAGCAGCCGCAGGATAGCTCGTGCAGTCGATCGCTCCCCATATGGCCTCGATCGGCGCCGCGCCCCCCACCGAGTCGCGTGCGCCCACGACCCATGGGGCGGCGAGCAGATCAGGGCGATCCGGCACCGGCCCGGGCGTGACGTGCATGCCATCGACGCGTCGGGGACCGCACACCACACAGTCGGAGAGCGCATGGCGCACGTCGGCGAAGGGATGCGCGTCGCGCGCGAGCAGCGCCGCGCCGTAGTCGGGCGCCGGCGGCTCGGGTGCGCCGGAGAGCCGGCCGGGGTGCGCTTCCGCCACCAGCGTGCGGCGTCGCAGGACGCGGCATCCGGCACCTTCACCGACCACGTCCAGGCGACGACCGAGTGGTATCGGCCGACGGAGGACAACCGTCACCGTGTCGGCATCGATATAGCGCGCCATCGCGCCTGCGGCGAAGCCGCCGTTGGCGAAGCGACGTGGACCGTTGAGACGCCGGTCGATGAGCAGGTGACCGGATCTCGCCGGTCCGGGCAGCTCATACGCCGCGTCAGTGGGGTCGAGCGAGACGGAACTGAGTCTGCCGACGTCGTCAGCCAAGCCAAGGGTCGAGGTGTCGAGTGATGTCATGCCTGCGAGTCAAGCCGGGCGCCCGCTTCGTCCGCGTCGCCCCGACGGGCCATCGTCCATGACCGGAAGCGGCCATTCTGGAGCAGCGCGGGGGCTCAGAGCATGCCGAGCTCCCGCGCGAAGGCACGCGTACGGTCCGCCATCGCCGCCGGCACCTCGGCGACCGTGAAGTGACCGCCTTCGTCGAGTCGCTCGAAGGTGCGCAGGTCGCGATAGAACCGGCGAGCGAGCGACTCGGGGTAGTCGGCCTCGTGGCGCTGGATGAAGACCGCGGCCGGCACGCCGACCGGCGGAATGGCATCGGGCTGGTCGGCGCCCTCGTAGTACGGCCGGAACGATGACCCGATGCTCTGCGTGACCCAGTAGATCATCGCCTCCGTGAGGATCCGTTCGCGCGAGATGCGCCCCTCGATGAGCGCCGGATCGCCTGGCGGCGTGTCGCTCCACTCGACGAGCTTCTCGGTGAGCCAGGCGAGCAGGCCCGCGGGTGAGTCGTTGAGCGCCGCCGCAAGGGTGTCGGGGCGGGTCGCCTGCACGTGGCCGTACGCGCCTTCGGTGACGTGGTCGGCGGCAAGACGTTCGAAGAACGCGACTTCGTCCGGCTCGGTCAGCGTCTCCCGCTCGGCGCGGGACGGGAAGTGCGCGTGGGTGGCGATAGTTCCGATGATGTGATCGGGATTCCGCGCCGCCAGCAGTTCGTTGACATTGGCCGAGACGTCCTCGCCGTAGGTGATGTAACGCCGGTAGCCGAGCACCTCGGTCATCAGCGCGTGCATGGTCTCGGCCAGCCGCTGCTCCGTCACGAGGCCCTCCGCGTACGCGCTCGAGAACCCGAAGCCCGGAAAGCTCGGCACCACGACGTGGAAGTCGCGCAGCAGGGCGGCGAAGTCGAGCTGCAGCGCGAAGGTGTGCGGCCAGCCGTGCATCACCAGAAGGGCGGGCGCATCAGCGCGCTCGGAGCGCAGATGAGCGAAGTGGATGACGGCATCGCCGATCGGGGCGGTGAACTGCGGATGCCGGTTGAGCCAGGCCTCACGCTCGCGCCAGTCGAAGCGCTGCCAGGAATCGACGAGCTCGCGCAGATAGCCGGCGGTCATACCGGCGGGTGGTCGGTGTGGCGAGTCGTCCAGAAGCCGCGTGCGGGCCAGCCGCTCCCGCAGATCGTCCAGTTCGGTGTCGGGGACGTGTATCTCGAAGGGCTCGATGCTCACCCGGTCAGGCTACGAAGGGGCTCCGACAATCCCGCCTGCGAGAGCCGCCTCCATCGCCTTGCGCGCCCGCGCGAACGTCGGGGCCCCTCTGTTGGCGAGCGCCGAGGAGGTCGTTCCGGTGACCGGGTCGTGCCGGCTGACCACCGTGACGCCATGGTCCCCGCCCGCGAGCAGGAGGTGGTCTCCTTCGAGCCAGATGCCGCGTCCATAGCCCATGCCCTCGTCGGCATCCGGCGTGACCGGTTGGATGGCCAGCGCGACGAGCTCGGGCGGCAGCATGCGGCCTGCCACCAGACCCAGCCAGAACCGGTGAAGGTCTGCGCCCGTGGAGTACGCGCCGCCGTCGCCCGAACCGAGGACCGGCAGGGCGAAGACGTTCGACCGACCGTCGTCCAGGTAGCCGACCGCCGTCCCCGGCGGAAGCAGGTCGGAGCGGAAGAATCCGGATGCCGCCATCCCGGCAGGCCCGAACACGCGGCGCGCGACGAGGTCGGCGAACGGCACGCCCGAGACACGTTCCGCGATCACGGCGAGCACGACGTACCCGCCGTTGCAGTACGAGAACCGCTCGCCGGCCGCGAACTTCGTCGGGAATCCATCGAGCATCGCGAGATAGGCCGGCGTCGAATCGAGCTGCTGCGCCGGCACCGACAGCGGCGCCAGCGCATCGACCTCTTCGTCGAGGTAGTCGCCGATGCCCGAAGTATGGGTCAGCAGGTGGTCGATCGTGACGTCATCGGCGACGAGCGGCAGATCGTCGCCCAGCACTTCGCGTGCGCGCGTCTGCAGCGACAGGCTTCCGTCGGCGACGAGAGAGAGCAGGCTGACCGCGGTGAAAGTCTTGGTCCCGCTGGCCAGTCCGAACCGCGTCTCCGGAGTGTTCGCGACGCCGGCGGTGCGATCGGCGATCCCCGTCGCCCACTCCCCCAGTACATCCGTGCCGCGACGGACGCTCAGCACTCCGCTGAAGTCATCGAGGTCGGGAACGAACTCGTCCATGCGTCAGCCCCTTGCCGGGCGCGTCGTCAGGCGCTCTTGCGCTTCTGCCGCAGGACGAGCGTCGGAGTCGCCCCCTCCTCGACAGCTGCCCGCGTGATGACGACCTTCTCGACGTCGTCCGACGACGGGATCTCGAACATGATCGGCCCGAGCACGTCCTCGAGGATGGCGCGCAGGCCACGGGCGCCGGTCTTGCGCTCGACGGCGAGCTCGGCGATGGCCTCGAGCGCTCCGGAGTCGAACTCCAGGGTCGCGCCGTCGAGCTCGAACATCCGCTGATACTGCTTGACCAGCGCGTTCTTCGGCTCGGTGAGGATCTCCATGAGCGCTTCGCGATCGAGCGGCGAGACCGAGGCCACGACGGGAAGCCTGCCGATGAATTCGGGGATGAGCCCGAACTTGTGCAGGTCTTCGGGCTGGACCTCGCTGAAGAGGGTGAGATCGTCGCCCTTGTTGTGCAGCGGAGCACCGAACCCGATGCCGTGCTTGCCGACCCGCGAGGAGATGATGTCTTCGAGCCCGGCGAAGGCGCCGGCCACGATGAACAGCACGTTCGTGGTGTCGATCTGGATGAACTCCTGATGGGGGTGCTTGCGGCCGCCCTGCGGCGGGACCGATGCGACCGTTCCCTCGAGGATCTTCAGCAGCGCCTGCTGCACGCCCTCGCCCGAGACATCCCGCGTGATCGACGGGTTCTCGGCCTTGCGGGCGATCTTGTCGACCTCGTCGATGTAGATGATGCCGGTCTCGGCGCGCTTCGTGTCGAAGTCGGCGGCCTGCAGGAGCTTGAGGAGGATGTTCTCGACGTCCTCACCCACGTAGCCGGCCTCGGTGAGCGCCGTCGCGTCGGCGACCGCGAAAGGCACGTTGAGCCGCTTCGCGAGGGTCTGCGCGAGATAGGTCTTGCCGCAGCCCGTGGGACCGAGGAGCAGGATGTTGCTCTTGGCGATCTCGACCTCGTCGGCGCGCTGCTCGGCGGACTGGATCGTGCCGTGAGCCCGGACTCGCTTGTAGTGGTTGTACACGGCGACCGACAGCGCGCGCTTGGCCGCGTGCTGGCCGACGACGTACTCCTCGAGGAAGCCGAAGATCTCGCGGGGCTTGGGCAGATCGAAGTCGGTGACCACGCCGGTGGTGGACTCGGCCATGCGCTCTTCGATGATCTCGTTGCACAGCTCGACGCACTCGTCGCAGATGTAGACGCCGGGTCCTGCGATCAGCTGCTGCACCTGCTTCTGGCTCTTGCCGCAGAAGGAGCACTTGAACAGGTCGGCGCTCTCACCGATGCGTGCCATGAGGCTCCCTCTCGAAGCGCGGGGGCGGGCCCCCGGATGTCCTCCGAGCCTAATCGCTCCCGGCGACATGGGGTGGGATTGCGACACGCGTTGTGAACGAGCCCCGTTCCGCCCACAGCGAAGCCCCGCCGCCCGGGAATCGGGACGACGGGGCTTCGAGGCTCCGCTACTTCGTCAGCGCGGCGGGCGTGCGCTTGCGCGTGGTCAGCACCTGGTCGACGAGACCGTACGTGACGGCTTCCTCGGCCGAGAGGATCTTGTCGCGGTCGATGTCCTTGTTGACCTCTTCCGGCGTCCGGAAGGTCGAGTGCTTCGACAGCGTCTGCTCGAGCCAGCTGCGCATGCGCATGATCTCCTGCGCCTGGATCTCGATGTCGGACGCCTGACCGTGACCGGCCTCGCCCATGGCGGGCTGGTGGATCAGGATGCGGGCGTTCGGCAGCGCCAGGCGCTTGCCGGGCGCACCGGCCGCGAGGAGCACGGCGGCCGCCGAGGCGGCCTGGCCCAGCACGACCGTCTGGATCTGCGGCGAGACGTACTGCATCGTGTCATAGATCGCCGTCATGGCCGTGAACGAGCCGCCGGGCGAGTTGATGTACATGATGATGTCGCGGTCGGGGTCCTGGCTCTCGAGCACGAGCAGTTGGGCCATGACGTCGTCTGCCGAGGCATCGTCGACCTGGACGCCCAGGAAGATGACGCGGTCCTCGAACAGCTTGTTGTACGGGTCCTGGCGCTTGTAGCCGTAGGCCGTGCGCTCCTCGAACTGCGGGAGGACGTAGCGGCTGCCGGGCATGTGGAGCGCCTGGGCACCCTGGGTTCCGAAGGTGGGGGTCTGCATCAGGTTTCTCTCTCTTTCGCCTTCGGTGCGATCAGCCGGCGGTTCCGCCGCCGCCGATGACGTCGGTCGCGGATTCGCGGATGTGGTCGACGAAGCCGTACTCGAGGGCTTCCTCGGCGCCGAACCAGCGGTCACGGTCGCCGTCGGCGTTGATCTGCTCGACCGACTTGCCGGTCTGGGCCGCCGTGATCTCGGCGAGACGCTTCTTCATGTCGAGGATGAGCTGCGCCTGCGTCTGGATGTCGCTGGCCGTGCCGCCGAAGCCGCCGTGGGGCTGGTGCAGCAGCACGCGCGCGTTCGGCGTGATGTAGCGCTTGCCCTTCGTGCCTGCGGTGAGCAGCAGCTGGCCCATCGACGCGGCCATGCCGATGCCGACGGTCACGATGTCGTTCGGGACGAACTGCATGGTGTCGTAGATCGCCATGCCGGCCGTGATCGATCCGCCCGGCGAGTTGATGTAGAGGTAGATGTCCTTCTGCGTGTCCTCGGCGGCGAGAAGGAGGATCTTCGCGCAGATCTCATTCGCGTTCTCATCGCGCACCTCCGACCCGAGCCAGATGATGCGGTCCTTCAACAGCCTGTCGAAGACGCTCGTGGCGACAAGTGGTTCGGCCATGTGTACTCCTGATTCCGTGGTCGTGCATCGAATCTACCGGCGCGCAATGATCGACCCGCGCGTGTTCGCCCTGGGCAGATCGGCGCGCCGCAGACGAAGAAGGGGACGGATGCCGCGGCATCCGTCCCCCGTCGCTGCGGGCAGCTACTACTCCTTGTCGGCGGCCGCCTTCTTCTTGGCGGGCGCCTTCTTGGCGGGCTTCTTCTCGGCCTCCTCGGCCTCGATCACGTCGTCGGCGTCGGCCGCGGCATCCGCGATCTCCTGAGCGTCGGAGACGACCTCGGCCTCAGCCTCGGCCTCGTCCTCGACGGCGACGAAGCCGGTGAGGTCGACCGGGTTGCCGTTCGTGTCGACGACCTTGACCTTGCCGAGCGCGACGGCGAGAGCCTTGTTGCGGGCGACCTCGCCGACCATGGCGGGAAGCTGGTTGCCCTGCTGCAGCGCGTTGACGAACTCCTGCGGAGCCATGCCGTACTGAGCGGCCGACTGCACGAGGTACTGCGTGAGCTCGTCCTGCGAGACCTGGACGTTGACCTTCTCGGCGATGGCGTCGAGCAGCATCTGCGTCTTGAACTGCTTCTCGCTGGCCTCGGTCACCTCGGCGCGGTGCTCGTCGTCTTCCAGGCGACCCTCGCCCTCAAGGTGCGTGTGCACCTCGGACTCGATGAGCGCCGGCGGAACCGGGATCTCGACCTGCTCGAGCAGCGCTTCGATCAGCTTGTCGCGCGCGGCGGAGCCCTGCGTGAACACCGACTGCTGGCCGACGCGGTCCTTCAGGCTGTCGCGCAGCTCGGCGATCGTGTCGAACTCGCTCGCGATCTGCGCGAACTCGTCGTCGGCCTCGGGCAGCTCGCGCTCCTTGACGGCCTTGACACTCACGGCCACCTCGGCCTCTTCGCCCGCGTGGTCGCCGCCGACGAGCTTCGAGCGGAACGTGGTGTCCTCACCGGCGGTGAGCGACTCGATGGCCTCGTCGATGCCCTCGAGCAGCTCGCCCGAGCCCACCTCGTAGGAGACGCCGTCGGCGCGGTCGATCTCGGCGCCGTCGATCGTGGCGACGAGGTCGAGCTCGACGAAGTCACCCGTGGCGGCGGGACGGTCGACGGTGACGAGCGTGCCGAAGCGGCCGCGCAGGCGGTCCAGCTCCTCATCGATGGCCGACTCGTCGACCTCGACGGCGTCGACCTCGACGGTCGTGCCCTCGAAGGCGGGGAGGTCGAACTCGGGACGGACGTCGACCTCGATCTCGACCTGCAGGTCACCCGAGAAGTCCTTGTCGGACGGCCACTCGGTGACCTCGGCGTTGGGGCGGCCGAGCACGCGCAGCTCATTGGCCTCGACGGCCTGGCGGTAGTACGTGTCCAGGCCTTCGCTGACCGCGTGCTCGAGGACCGCGAGGCGGCCGACGCGCTGGTCGATGATCGGCGCCGGGACCTTGCCCTTGCGGAAGCCGGGGATCTGCACGTCCTGCGCGATGTGCTCGTACGCGTGAGCGATGCTCGGCTTGAGCTCCTCGGGCGTGACCGTGATGTGCAGCTTCACCCGGGTCGGGCTGAGCTTCTCGACGGTGCTGTTCACCATGCCTGTTCGTTCTCCTCTATCGGACCGCGCGCGTGCGCGGCGGAAGGTCTGGGTCGGAATTCTGGGAGTGCCGTGATGTCGGGGCGACAGGATTTGAACCTGCGGCCTCCCGCTCCCAAAGCGGGCGCTCTACCAAGCTGAGCTACGCCCCGGGCGGGTTCGCACGACGCACGTGCGCCCATCTTGTGCTCCGAAAAGCACAGTGGCCCCGAGAAGTCTAGCCGACGCGCCCGGTTGCCGACTGCGCGCGCTCCCCCGGGCCCCGCCGCGGCGGTTCGGGACTGCGCGAACATTCCATTAGACTTGTGGATGCCGCGGCCCGCCGCGGCATCCGGACTCCGGCGGAACCCCGCCGAATTCGGGGCTGTAGCTTAGTGGTAAAGCCTCTGTCTTCCAAACAGATGATGCGAGTTCGATTCTCGTCAGCCCCTCCACGAATGAAACCCCTGGGACTTCCCAGGGGTTTCGTGCGTTACGGCCGTCCGATCAGAACGGCAGCAGCGGGTCGACCGCGATCGCGACGAAGATCAGCGTCAGGTACGTGATCGACGCGTGGAACACGCGCATCGGGCGGGCCTCGGTGCCGCGGACGGCGCGGTTGTAGAGGCGGTGCGACTCGTAGATGAACCAGCCGCCGAAAACCAGCGACGACACCGCGTAGACGACGCCCATGTCTGCCACCGGGATGAGCAGCAGCGAGCAGGCGACAGTGGCCCACGCGTACAGGATGATCTGCAGGCCGACCTGCGAGCCGTTGCGCGTGGCGCCGAGCATCGGCACGTGCACCTCTTCGTACTCCTCCTTGTACTTCATCGACAGCGGCCAGTAGTGCGGCGGCGTCCAGAGGAAGACGAGGACGAAGAGGATCACGGGCGGCCACGCGAGCGAGCCGGTGACGGCCGTCCAGCCGATCAGCACGGGGAAGCAGCCGGCGATCCCGCCCCACACGATGTTCTGCTCGGTGCGGCGCTTGAGGATCATCGTGTAGATCACGACGTAGAAGAAGATGGCCGCGGCCGAGAGCGTGGCAGCGAGCCAGTTCGTCGTGAGCCACAGCCACACGGTCGAGCCGACGGCCAGCGTCCACGCGAACACGAGCGCCCCGCGCGGCGAGACCTCGCCGGTGACGAGCGGACGGTTCACCGTGCGCTGCATGTGCGCGTCGATGTCGCGGTCGAGGTACATGTTGAACGCGGCGGCGGAGCCGGCACTGGCAGTGCCGCCGATGACGGTGGCGAGGACCAGCCAGAGGTTCGGCAGACCGCCCTCGGCGAGGATCATCACCGGAACGGTCGTGACCAGCAGCAGCTCGAGCACGCGGGGCTTCATGAGCGCGATGTACGCGCGGACGGTGCGTCCGAAGCTCTGGCGGGACTCGCGCGGTGCTCGGGCGGATGCCTCGGCCCGAGCTGTCGTCGTGATGTC
The DNA here is from genome assembly GCF_001427145.1 of Microbacterium sp. Root166. GTDB lineage: Bacteria > Actinomycetota > Actinomycetes > Actinomycetales > Microbacteriaceae > Microbacterium. The sequence continues at coordinate 166,850 of NZ_LMGL01000002.1, read as the reverse complement.
CATCGCCCCCGCAATCGCTGCCCGCAGAATCACTCAAGTCTATGGCATCCGGCGAGCTCGCCCCGGCGTGCGGCGGCCCTCACAAACCCCGCCCGCCCGGCGTGAGAAGAACGTCACTCCGGCGACACGGCCGTGACATGCAGAGGGAGAGCGCTTTCGCAAGACTGCGTCACACAAAGGTTCACATGGCCGGGGCAACATACCCCTTCGCTATGCTGAGACCACTCGCGCGCCCCGCGCCGATCCCCCCTCATCCATCCGGACAAGGGCAGCGGACTGGCTTGTTCGGGCGCAACCTCCAGGAAAGGCGGCCCGGTGTCGGATCTGCGTTGGGATGAAATCGATGGGCGCGCGGTGGACACCGCGCGCGTGCTGGCAGCAGACGCCGTGGAGAAGGTCGGCAACGGCCACCCCGGCACCGCGATGAGCCTCGCTCCGGCGGCCTACCTGCTCTACCAGCGCGTGCTGCGCCACGACCCCGCGGACACGCACTGGGTGGGGCGCGACCGCTTCATCCTGTCGGCGGGCCACTCGTCGCTCACGCAGTACGTGCAGCTGTACCTCGGCGGCTTCGGCCTCGAACTCGACGACCTGAAGGCGCTGCGCACGTGGGGCTCGCTCACGCCGGGTCACCCCGAGTTCGGCCACACCGACGGCGTCGAGATCACGACCGGCCCGCTCGGACAGGGCCTTGCGTCCTCCGTCGGCTTCGCGTACGCCGCCCGCTACGAGCGCGGCCTGTTCGACCCGGAGGCGCCCGCGGGCACCTCCCCGTTCGATCACCACATCTACGTCATCGCCGGCGACGGCGACCTGCAGGAGGGCGTGACGTCCGAGGCGTCGAGCCTCGCCGGTCACCAGGGCCTGGGCAACCTCATCGCGATCTACGACTCCAACCAGATCTCGATCGAGGACGACACCAACGTCGCTTTCACCGAGGACGTCGCGGCTCGCTACGAGTCCTACGGCTGGCACGTCCAGACCGTCGACTGGAAGAAGAGCGGCGAGTACGTCGAGGATGTCGCCGAGCTCTACGCCGCCATCGAAGCCGCCAAGGGCGAGACGGACAAGCCGTCCCTCATCGTGCTGCGCACCATCATCGGCTGGCCGTCGCCCGGCAAGCAGAACACCGGCAAGATCCACGGCTCGGCGCTCGGCGCCGACGAGCTCGCCGCGACCAAGAAGGTGCTGGGCTTCGACCCCGAGCAGTCCTTCGTCGTTGCCGACGATGTGATCGCGCACACGCGCTCGCTCAAGGAGCGTGCCGCTGAAGATCGCGCCGAGTGGCAGCAGGCCTTCGACGCGTGGGCCGCGGCCAACCCCGAGCGCAAGGCGCTGTTCGACCGCCTGCAGGCCGGCGAGCTGCCGGACGGCGTCGACGCGGCGCTGCCCGTCTTCGAGGCCGGCAAAGAGGTGTCCACGCGCGCCGCGTCGGGCACCGTCATCAACGCCCTCGCCGCCGAGCTCCCCGAGCTGTGGGGCGGATCGGCCGACCTCGCCGAGTCCAACCTCACCACCATCAAGAACGCCAAGTCGTTCATCCCGGCGCAGTGGTCGACCCACGAGTGGTCGGGCGACCCCTACGGCCGCGTGCTGCACTTCGGCATCCGCGAGCACGCCATGGGCGCGATCGTCAACGGCATCGTCCTGCACGGCCCGACCCGGGCCTTCGGCGGCACGTTCCTGATCTTCAGCGACTACATGCGCCCGTCGGTGCGTCTGGCCGCGCTGATGGACATCCCGTCGATCTTCGTCTGGACCCACGACTCGGTGGCCCTCGGCGAGGACGGCCCGACCCACCAGCCGGTCGAGCAGATCGCCACGCTGCGTGCGATCCCGAACTTCGCCGTCGTGCGACCCGCCGACGCGAACGAGACGAGCGTCGTCTGGCTCGAGCTCCTCCGCCGCCGCAGCGGCCCCGCGGGCATCGCGCTCACCCGTCAGAACATCCCCGTGTTCGCACGTGGAGAGGGTGAGGCATCCGGTGACGAGTTCGCCTCCGCCGCGAACGCGGTCAAGGGCGCCTACGTCCTGGCCGAGGCTCCGGGCGGCACCCCGGACGTGATCCTCATCGCGACCGGCTCCGAGGTCCAGCTCGCCGTCTCGGCGCGCGAGACCCTGGCCGCCGAGGGCGTCAACGCCCGCGTCGTCTCCGCCCCGTCCCTCGAGTGGTTCGCCGAGCAGGATGCCGCGTACCGCGAGTCGGTGCTTCCGGCGTCCGTCACCGCCCGCGTCTCGGTCGAGGCCGGCTCCGCGCTGTCGTGGCGCGGCATCGTCGGAGACAAGGGACGCTCGGTCGCGATCGACCACTTCGGCGCTTCGGCCGACTACAAGACCCTGTTCCAGAAGTTCGGCATCACCGCCGACGCCGTCGTCGAGGCGGCACGCGAGACCCTTAAGGACAACGCATGAGCACCCCCACCGAACAGCTCGCCGCCGCCGGCGTGAGCATCTGGCTCGACGACCTGTCGCGCGACCGCATCACGTCCGGCAACCTCGCGGAGTTGATCCGCACCCGCACCGTCAGCGGTGTGACGACGAACCCGACCATCTTCCAGGGCGCGATCGGCGGCGGCGGCCACGCCTACGCCGCACAGATCGCCGAGCTCGCCGGAAAGGGCGCGGGCGTCGACGAGGCGATCTTCGCCGCGACGACCGACGACGTCCGTGACGCGGCCGACATCTTCCGTCCGGTCTACGACGCCACCGCCGGCGTGGACGGCCGCGTGTCGATCGAGGTCTCCCCCGACCTCGCCCACGACACCGACGCGACCATCGCACAGGCCAAGGAGCTGTGGGCCACGGTCGACCGCCCGAACGTCCACATCAAGATCCCCGCCACCAAGGCCGGCCTCCCCGCCATCACCGCCGTGCTGGCCGAGGGCATCTCGGTGAACGTGACGCTCATCTTCAGCCTCGAGCGCTACGCCGAGGTCATCGACGCGTACCTGTCGGGCATCGAGCAGGCGAAGGATGCCGGGCACGACGTCTCGACGATCCACTCGGTCGCATCGTTCTTCGTCTCGCGGGTGGACACCGAGGTCGACAAGCGCCTCACCGCGATCGGCACGGACGAGGCCACCGGACTGAAGTCGCTCGCCGGCGTCGCCAACGCGCGCCTCGCCTACGAGCTGTTCGAGCAGGAGTTCGCCTCCGAGCGGGCGACCGCCCTCCTGAACGCCGGCGCCAACGCGCAGCGCCCGCTGTGGGCGTCGACCGGCGTCAAGGACCCGGCACTCCCGGACACGCTCTACGTGACCGAGCTCGTCGCCCCCGGCACCGTCAACACGATGCCCGAGAAGACCCTCGAGGCGACCTTCGACCACGGCGTGATCGCCGGCGACTCGATCTCGGGCGCCTACGCCGGAGCTCACGAGGTCTTCGCCAAGCTCGCCGCCGTCGGCGTCGACTTCGCCGACGTCACCCAGACGCTCGAGGACGAGGGCGTCGAGAAGTTCATCGCCTCGTGGCACGACCTGCAGGGCACGGTCAAGACCGCGCTCGAGAACGCCCCCGAGGCCGCACGATGAGCTTCGACATCCACCTGAGCGGCCACGTCAAGTCGGTCGTCGAGGAGACCCTGCCCGGTCTGGTGTCGAGCCTCGTCGCCTCGGGCATCACCGCGGGCGACGGATCCCTCTGGGGTCCCGATGCCGAGGAAGAGGCGTCCAAGCGTCTCGGCTGGGTGGAGGCGGTCACCGTCTCGCGCCCGCTCGTGCCGCAGATCGAGGCACTCCGCCAGGAGCTCGCTGCGAAGGGCGTCACGCGTGTCGTCCTCGCCGGCATGGGCGGCTCGTCGCTCGCTCCCGAGGTCATCGCCCAGACGGCCGGCGTGCCGCTGGTGATCCTCGACTCCACCGCTCCCGGCCAGGTGCTGGCCGCGCTCGACGGCGACGCCCAGGCGGGCGACCTTTCGAAGACCGTGCTGGTCGTCTCGTCGAAGTCGGGCGCGACGGTTGAGACCGACTCCGCAAAGCGCGCCTTCGAGGCCGCCTTCCGCGACCTCGGCATCGACCCGCTCGAGCGCATCGTCGTCGTGACCGACCCCGGTTCGCCCATGGACCAGGCCGCGCGCGCCGACGGATACACCGTCTTCAACGCCGACCCCACCGTCGGCGGCCGCTACTCGGCGCTCACCGCGTTCGGCCTCGTGCCGACGGGTCTGGCCGGCGTGGACATCGACGAGCTTCTCGACGAGGCCGAGGCGACCCTCCTCGAGGTGGCCATCGACAGCCCCGACAACCCGGCGCTGGTGCTCGCCGCGGCGATCGCCGGTGGCGAGCCCCGCCGCGACAAGCTCGGCCTCGTGACCGACGGCACGCACATCATCGGCCTGCCCGACTGGATCGAGCAGCTCGTCGCCGAGTCGACTGGCAAGGAGGGCACCGGCATCCTGCCCGTCGTCCTTCTCCCCGTGTCGCCCGAGGTCGAGAACAAGCCCGCCGACCTGCAGATCGTGCGACTGGTCGACGAGGCCAAGCAGTTCCACCTCTTCGAGCACCACACCGACGAGATCCTGATCAGCGGCTCGCTCGGCGCGCAGTTCGTCGTGTGGGAGTACGCGACGGTGATCGCGGGCAAGATGCTCGGGATCAACCCGTTCGATCAGCCGGATGTCGAGTCCGCGAAGATCGCCACCCGTGGCCTTCTGGACGCACGACCGGAGCAGGCCGCTCCGGCCTTCACGGTCGAAGGCGTCGAGGTGCGGGTCTCAGACCCCGCCCTGGCCGCCAGCGGAACGGTCGCCGGCGTGCTCGACGCACTGTGGGCGCGCCTGCCCGAGGACGGCTACGTCGCGATCCAGGCGTACGTCAACCGACTCGAACTGGACCAGCTCCAGGGACTGCGAGAGCTCGTGGCCGCCGACTCCGGTCGCCCGACCACGTTCGGCTGGGGCCCCCGGTTCCTGCACTCGACCGGGCAGTTCCACAAGGGCGGTCCCGCCAACGGCGTGTTCCTGCAGATCCTCGAGCAGACCGACGTCGACCTCGAGATCCCGGAGCGCCCGTTCACGTTCGGCCAGCTCATCCAGGCTCAGGCCGCCGGTGACGCGAGCGTTCTCGCCGAGCACGGCCGGCCCGTCGTCACCCTCACTCTCACCGACCCCCGCATCGAAGTGCTCTCGCTCTTCGAAGCGGCCCAGTAGGAGACCCCTCCCCCGATGACTGTCGAGATCTCGCGCGGGCAGAACCCCCTGCGCGACCCGGAAGATCGACGCCTCAACCGCATCGCGGGACCGAGCGCGCTCGTCATCTTCGGCGTGACGGGAGACCTCTCCCGCAAGAAGCTGATGCCTGCCGTCTACGACCTCGCGAACCGCGGGCTCCTTCCTCCCGGGTTCGCCCTGGTTGGGTTCGCCCGGCGGGACTGGGAGGACCAGGACTTCGCGAAGGTCGTGTACGACGCCGTGCGCCAGTACGCCCGCACCGAGTTCCGCGAGGAGACCTGGCAGCAGCTGCTGCAGGGCATCCGGTTCGTCTCGGGCGAGTTCGGCGATGCCGAGGCGTTCGCGCGTCTCCGTGACACCGTCGAGAAGCTCGACGTCGAACGCGGCACGATGGGCAACCACGCCTACTACCTGTCGATCCCGCCGCGCGACTTCGCCCTCGTGGCGCAGCAGCTGCGGGCGTCGGGACTGGTGGACGACACCGCCGACCAGCCCGATCGCTGGCGACGCGTGGTGATCGAGAAGCCGTTCGGGCACGACCTCGCATCGGCGCGGGAACTCAACGACGCCGTGAGCTCGACGTTCCCGACGGACTCGATCTTCCGCATCGACCATTACCTCGGCAAGGAGACGGTCCAGAACATCCTGGCGCTGCGCTTCGCGAACGAGCTGTACGAGCCGCTGTGGAACCGCAACTACGTCGATCACGTGCAGATCACCATGGCCGAGGACATCGGCGTGGGCGGACGCGCGGGCTACTACGACGGCATCGGCGCAGCGCGCGATGTCATCCAGAACCACCTCCTGCAGCTGCTGGCCCTGACGGCGATGGAAGAGCCCATCTCCTTCGACGCGAAGGAGCTGCGCGCCGAGAAGGAGAAGGTGCTGGCCGCGGTGACGCTGCCCGACGACCTCTCCCGCTCGACCTCCCGCGGACAGTACGCCGGCGGGTGGCAGGGCGGCGAGAAGGTGCTCGGGTTCCTCGACGAGGACGGCATGAACCCGCAGTCCACGACCGAGACCTACGCCGCGATCACGCTCGAGATCAATACCCGGCGCTGGGCCGGCGTGCCGTTCTACCTGCGCGCGGGCAAGCGTCTCGGCCGTCGCGTCACAGAGATCGCCGTCGTGTTCAAGGCCGCGCCCGAGCTGCTCTTCACGCGCAACCAGACCTCCGGTCAGGGGCAGAACGCCCTGGTCATCCGCGTGCAGCCCGACGAGGGCGTCACGATCCGGTTCGGTTCGAAGGTGCCGGGTGCCGGCGCGCAGGTGCGCGACGTCACGATGGACTTCGGCTACGGCCACGCCTTCACCGAGGACAGCCCGGAAGCCTACGAGCGCCTCATCCTCGACGTGCTCCTCGGCGACCCGCCGCTGTTCCCCCGCCACGAAGAGGTCGAGCTCTCCTGGAAGATCCTCGACCCGATCGAGGAGTTCTGGTCGGCTCAGGGCGGCCCGCTCGAGCAGTATTCACCCGGGTCATGGGGCCCGGCATCCGCGGACGAGATGCTCGCCCGCGACGGACGAAGCTGGAGACGCCCGTGATCGTCGATCTTCCCGACACCACCGTCAGCAAGATCTCCCGCGCGCTCGTGAGCGTCCGGGAGGAGGGCGGCGCCGTCGCGCTCGGCCGTGTGCTCACCCTCATCATCGTCACCCGTGAGGGTGCCGCCGAAGAGGTCATCGAGGCGGCCAATGACGCCTCGCGCGAGCACCCCATGCGCGTCATCGTGCTCATGATCGACGGCGACTCGGCAGAGACTCGCCTCGACGCGCAGATCCGTGTGGGCGGCGACGCCGGGGCCAGCGAGGTCATCACGCTGCGCATCTTCGGCGAGGCAGGTCGCTCGAACCTCGAGAGCTTCGTCACCGGCCTGCTCCTGCCCGATGCCCCCGTGGTCGTCTGGTGGCCGAACAAGACGCCCGAGTCGATCTCGAAGACCTCGATCGGACGCATCGCCCAGCGGCGCATCACCGACGCGGCGACGAAGTCCGACCCGTCGTCGTGGGTCGCCTCGCTCGGCGAGCAGTACGCACCCGGCGACACCGACCTGGCGTGGACCCGGCTCACCCGCTGGCGCGAGCAGCTGGCCGCCATCCTGGATCAGCCGCCGTACGAGCCCGTCACGGCCGTGCGGGTGCGCGGTGCGGCGGACTCGCCCTCGACCGCGCTGCTCGCAGCGTGGCTGCGCCTGGCCCTGGACGTCCCGGTCGACTGGGCCTACCTCGACGCGGAAGAGTGGCCGCACGGCATCAAGTCGGTCACTCTGGTGCGCCCGAGCGGCGAGGTTCTGCTCGAGCGTCCGAGCTCCGCGGCAGCCATCCTGACGCAGCCCGGTCAGCCCAGCCACGAGCTGGCGTTCCCGCGACGCACGCTGCGCGAGTGCCTGGCGGAAGAGCTCCGTCGCCTCGATCCCGACGTCCTGTATGGTCGAGTGATCACCGAGGGCTGGGAACTGCTCGACCCTCCGGCGACGAAGGAGACGCACAGCGCATGACGGTTCTGCGGACGAGTGAGCGTCATGGTTGAGGCTTGGGCCGAGAAGCGCGTGGTCATCAGCCAGGATCCCACCTCGCTCGCCGAATCCGTCGCCGCACGCTTCCTCAGCCGCGTCGCGAAGCGCGTCGCAGAGGGCAAGCTCGCCCACATCTCGCTGACCGGCGGGTCGATGGGGTCCGGCGTGCTCGCGGCGGCAGCCCGGAACCCTCGGGTCGCGGAGATCGACTGGTCGCTCGTCCACTTCTGGTGGAGCGACGAGCGATTCGTCCCGCGCGCCGACGCCGATCGCAACGAGAAGCAGGCGCGCGCGGCGCTGCTGGACGCGCTCGAGATCCCGGCGGCGAACATCCACGCCCCTGCCGCCAGCGGCGAGGGCGCCGATCTCGACGCCGCGGCGGCGGCCTACGCCGACGAGCTCGCGCGCTTCCCCGGCTCGGAAGGCGCCTGGCCGTCGTTCGACGTCTGCTTCCTGGGCGTCGGCCCCGATGGGCACATCGCCTCGCTGTTCCCCGATCGCCCTGAGATCCAGATCACCGATCGTGCGGTCGTCGCCGTGCGCGACTCCCCCAAGCCCCCGCCCGAGCGGGTCACGATGACGCGTCCCGTCATCAACAGCTCGAAGCGGGTGTGGATGGTCCTCTCCGGTGGCGACAAGGCCGCGGCCCTCGGCTTGGCCCTTGCCGGAGCCAGCTACGCGAGCGTGCCCGCAGCGGGCGCCAAGGGCCGCAAGCGCACGGTGTTCTTCGTGGACGAGGCCGCCGCCGCCCAGGTGCCGCCGGACCTCATCGATCGCGAGTACTGACCGGGCAAGACCAGGAAACGCAGAAGAGCGGATGCTCCCCACGTCCTCTCCACGCATCGCTACGCGCTGCGCGGAGCCTCTGGACGCGTGGGCCCAGCATCCGCTCTTCTCTCTTGTCTGAGTCGCTCAGCCCTGGCCGCGACGGTCGCGCAGCTGCTGGAGGGCGTCGTCGAGAAGGGCGTCGGCCTCTTCTTCGGTGCGACGTTCCTTCACGTAGGCCAGGTGGGTCTTGTAGGGCTCGGTCTTGGCGAGAGCCGGCGGATTCTCCTTGTCGCGACCTGCGGGCAGGCCCGAGTGAGGCGAGTCGATCGTCTCGGGGATCTCCTCTTCGGCGATCCCGGCCGCGAAGTAGCGGACGGTCTCGTTGCCGAGGGCATCCCAGTACGACACCGCCACGCGATCGGCGTGGAAGCCGTGGTCCTGCTCGCCCATCGGGCCGGCACCGACACGGGTGCCGCGGATCGCGTTGCCGCCGGTCGCCATCAGAGCGCCTGGAACTTCGTGATGAGGCCCAGCGCCACGATCGCGACGAACCACGTCAGAGCGAGGATCACCGTGAACCGGTTGAGGTTGCGCTCAGCGAGTCCGGACGAGCCCAGCGCGGACGTCATGCCGCCGCCGAACATGTCGGACAGGCCGCCGCCGCGCCCCTTGTGGAGCAGGATGAGGAGGGTCAGCAGGAGGCTCGTGATACCGAGGAGCACCTGCAGGACGAACTCGAGGATCTGCACAGTCGTTGAAGCCTTTCGCCGCGATCAGTCGCCGATCGCACAAGGGTCGAGTATACCGGTCAGACGCCGACGTGCTTCTGGTACCGGATGATTGCCGCGAACTCGTCCGCGACCAGGCTCGCGCCGCCCACCAGGGCGCCGTCGACATCGGGCTCGCGCATGAAGCTGGCGATGTTCGAGGACTTCACCGATCCGCCGTACAGCACGCGGGTTCGTGCCGCGGCATCCGCTCCGAGCTTGTCGGCGATGACGTCGCGCAGCTTGGCACAGACCTCCTGCGCCTGGTCGGGCGTCGCCGCCTGGCCGGAGCCGATCGCCCACACCGGCTCGTACGCCACGACGATGTCGGCATCCGCCTTGACACCCTCCAGCGCGGCCTGCAGCTGCCCGACGGGAACGGCGCTCGCGCCGAACTTCTCGAGGTCCTCCGCGGTCTCGCCGACGCAGATCACAGGCACGAGGCCGTGCTTGAGCGCGGCCTGCACCTTGGCGGCCACGATGTCGTCGCCCTCGTGGTGGTATTCACGACGCTCGGAGTGCCCGATGATCACGTAGGTGTTGTCGAGCTTCTTCAGGAACGCGCCCGACACCTCGCCGGTGTACGCGCCCGAGTCGTGCGCCGAGACGTCCTGCGCGCCCAGGGCGAACGGGATCTTGTCGGCGTCGAGCAGGGTCTGGACCGTGCGCAGGTCGGTGAACGGCGGGAAGAGCGCGGTCTCGACCGAGCCGTCCTCGTGCTTGGCATCCTTCAGAGTCCAGTGCAGCTTCTGGACGAACGCGACCGCCTGGAGGTGATCGAGGTTCATCTTCCAGTTGCCTGCGATGAGAGGGGTGCGAGTTGTCACTGCCAACCGAGGATCTCCAATCCGGGAAGTTTCTTGCCCTCGAGGAACTCGAGGCTTGCGCCTCCGCCCGTCGAGATGTGGCCGAACTCGTCGTCGGTGAATCCGAGCTGACGAACGGCTGCGGCGGAGTCGCCGCCGCCCACGACGGACAGGCCGTCGACGTCGGTGAGTGCCTGCGCGACGGCCTTCGTGCCCGCAGCGAACGGTGCCAGCTCGAACACGCCCATGGGCCCGTTCCAGAACACCGTCTTCGAGTCGCGGATGAGCTCCGCGAACCGTGCGCCCGTCGCGGGACCGATGTCGAGGCCGAGGCCCGAAGCCCCGAAGGGTGTCTCCTCGATCGCGTCAGCAGGCGTGATGACGTGCTCCGCGTCCGCCCCGAACTTCGAGGCCACGACGACATCGGTCGGGAGGACGAGCTCGACGCCCGACTCCTCGGCGATGCGCATGTACTCGCGCACGGTGTCGAGCTGGTCGGCTTCGAGCAGGCTGGAGCCGACCTTGTGTCCCTGCGCGGCGAGGAAGGTGAACAGCATGCCCCCGCCGACCAGGATGCGGTCGACGCGGGGCAGGAGGTGCGAGATGACCCCGAGCTTGTCACTGACCTTCGAACCGCCGAGGACGACCGTGTAGGGCCGCTCGGGGTTCTCGGTGAGGCGGTCGAGCACGTCGAGCTCGGCCGCGATCAGCTGTCCGGCAGCCGACGGCAGGATCTCGGCCAGTTCGTAGACCGAGGCCTGCTTGCGGTGCACGACGCCGAAGCCGTCCGAGACGAGGGCATCGCCGAGCTCGGCGAGCTGCTCGGCGAAAGCGCGCCGCTCCCCCGCATCCTTCGACGTCTCGCCGGCGTTGAAGCGCAGGTTCTCGATGACCGCGACCTCGCCGTCCTCGAGCGCTGCGACGGCGTCGTGCGCCGATTCGCCCACCGTGTCGCGCGCGAACGCGACCGGCTTGCCGAGGAGCTCCGACAGCCGCTGCGCCACGGGCGCGAGGCTGTACTTGGGGTCGGGTGCCCCGTCGGGACGACCGAGGTGAGAGCAGATGACCAGGCGGGCACCCTCGTTGATGAGGGCGTTCAGCGTGGGAAGGGATGCCCGCACACGGCCATCGTCCGCAATGACCGCGTCCTGGAGAGGAACGTTGAGGTCACAGCGGACGATGACGCGCTTGCCTGCGAGCGAACCCAGCGATTCGAGGGTGCGCAGAGTCATGGTGTGGCTTAGAGGCTCTCGGCCACGTACTCGGTGAGGTCGACGAGACGGTTGGAGTAGCCCCACTCGTTGTCGTACCAGGCGGAGACCTTGACCAGATTGCCGCTGACGTTGGTCAGCTCCGAGTCGAAGATCGACGAGTGCGGGTTGCCCTGGATGTCGCTGGAGACGATCGGGTCCTCGGTGTACTCGAGGTAGCCGGCGAGGCGGCCGTCGGCTGCGGCGGCCTTGTAGGCGGCGTTGACTTGCTCGACCGTGAGGCCCTCGGTCGGCGTGACGATCGTCAGGTCGACGATGGAGCCGGTGGGGACCGGAACGCGGTAAGAGGAGCCGCTCAGCTTGCCGTTGAGCTCGGGCAGCACGTGCCCGATCGCCTTGGCCGCACCGGTCGAGGCCGGAACGATGTTGATCGCGGCACCGCGGGCGCGGCGGAGGTCGCTGTGCGGGCCGTCCTGGAGGTTCTGGTCGGCGGTGTACGCGTGGGCGGTCATCATGAAGCCGCGCTCGATGCCGAAGGCGTCGTTGAAGACCTTGGCCAGCGGGGCCAGGCAGTTCGTCGTGCAGGACGCGTTCGAGATGATGACGTCGGTCTCGGGGTTGTAGTCGCCCTCGTTGACGCCCATGACGATGGTGACGTCGTCGCCGGTCGCGGGTGCCGAGATGAGGACCTTCTTCGCCCCGCCCGTGACGTGCTTCTTGGCGTCCACGGCGTTCGTGAAGCGGCCGGTGGACTCGATGACGATGTCGACGCCGAGCTCGCCCCAGGGGAGGTTCGCGGGGTCGCGCTCCTCGAAGACGCGGATCTTCTTGCCACCGACGGTGATCGACTCGGCGTCGTACGAGACGTCCTCGGTCAGCACGCCGCCGACGGAGTCGTACTTCAGCAGGTGCGCCAGCGACTTGTTGTCGGTGAGGTCGTTCACCGCCACGATGTCGAGGTCTGCACCCTGCGCGAGAGCCGCGCGGAGGTAGTTACGTCCGATACGGCCGAAGCCGTTGATCCCGATCTTGACAGCCACGGAATTTCCCCTAGATATGTCGTGCGCGAGTGCGCGGTAATTGCATCAGGCAAGGACAACGGCGTCCTGGCGGGCGTACCACCAGGACGCCGCACCTGGTTATGACAGTACCAGCAGGCCCGAAGTCTTCTCGCGGGCCGCATCGAGGCGACGCGCGACGTTCTGCCAGTCCGCGATGTTCCACACTGCCTTGACGTAATCCGCCTTGACGTTGAGGTAATCGAGGTAGAAGGCGTGCTCCCACATGTCGAGCTGGAACACGGGGATCGTGCCCTGAGCGGTGTTGCTCTGCTGGTCGAAGAGCTGCTGGATGATGAGCTGCTCGCCGATGACGTCCCAGCTCAGGACTGCCCATCCCGAGCCCTGGATTCCGGTGGCCGCAGCGGTGAAGTGCGCCTGGAACTTGTCGAAGCCGCCGAAGAACTCGTCGATCGCCGCCTTCAGCTCGCCCTCGGGCTGGCCGCCGCCCTGGGGCGAGAGGTTGGTCCAGAAGATCGAGTGGTTGACGTGACCGCCGAGGTTGAACGCGAGGTCCTTCTCCAGCTTGTTCACGTTCGCGAGGTTGCCGGAATCGCGCGCTTCGGCGAGCTGTTCGAGGGCGGTGTTGGCTCCGGTGACATACGCCTGGTGGTGTTTGCTGTGGTGCAGCTCCATGATCTTGCCGCTGATGTGCGGCTCGAGGGCGGCGTAGTCGTACGGGAGGTCGGGCAACGTGTATTTCGCCATGTTCTCTTCTTCCGTTCGGCGCGCGCCGAGGCTCCCCGGCGCAGCGAGGGGGACGTTTTTCATCCTACTGAGGGGCAACACCACAGGGAGGGGGTTGCTTCCCTCGATGACGCGATCTAAGAGGTTCGCGCAGAGAGGTCGGGGTCGCGGCCCGCGTCAGTCCTCGATGCCGGCGGGAACGGCCGACTCGGTGCCGGGAAGCCCCTCGACCTCGGCCTTCTTGTCGGCCATCGCCAGCAGCCTCCGGATGCGTCCGGCGACGGCATCCTTCGTCAGCGGCGGGTCTGCGTGGTGCCCCAGTTCGTCGAGGCTGGCATCGCGGTGCGCGAGACGCAGCGCACCCGCTTCGCGCAGGTGCTCGGGCACCTCGTCCCCGAGGATCTCGAGTGCGCGTTCGACGCGGGCGCACGCGGCGACTGCAGCCTGGGCCGAGCGCCGCAGGTTCGCGTCGTCGAAGTTGACGAGACGATTGACGCCCGCGCGCACCTCGCGACGCTGGCGCAGCTGGTCCCAGTCGGCCGCAGCCTTCTCGGCGCCCATCGCCGCCAGCGCGGCGCGGATCGCCTCGCCCTCGCGGACGACGACACGCGGGATGCCGCGGACCTCGCGCGCCTTCCCGGGGATGCCGAGACGGTGGGCCGCACCCACGAGAGCCATCGCGGCCTCGGAGGACGGGCACGTGATCTCGAGGGCGGCGGAGCGCCCGGGCTCGCTGAGCGAACCGGCCGCCAGGAACGCGCCGCGCCAGATCGCGGCGAGATCGGCGCGCGAACCCGTCGTGAGCTTGTTGGGCAGGCCCCGCACCGGCCGCCGGCGCTGATCGAGCAGCCCGGTCTGCCGGGCGAGGGTCTCGCCGCCTTCGATGACGCGCACCGCGAAGTGGCTGCCGCCGCGCGCGCCCGAGCCCTGCACGTGCACGAGCTCGGGACGGACGCCGTAGAGCTCCATGAGGTCGCGGGCCGTGCGCCGGGCCAGGACGTCGGAGTCCAGCTCCGCCTCCACCGCGACCCGGTTGGCGATCGAGTGCAGGCCTCCGGAGAACCGCAGGAGAGAGGTGAGCTCGGCCACCCGGGCCGTCGGGCGGGGATCACGCACGGTGATCAGCTCGGCCTTCACGTCAGCGGTCAGCGACACGGGACTCCTTAGCGAGGTACGGGAACGACGGTCCAGCCTACTCGGGGCGGCACGGCTTCGCCGCCTGCGTCACTCGCGCCCGAGATCGCGGTGCTTGATGCGGACGGCGACGCCCGGCACGGTCGCGAGACGCTCGGCGAGCTCACGCGTCATGACGACCGAGCGGTGTTTGCCGCCGGTGCAGCCGACCGCGACGACCGAATGCCTCTTGTTCTCGCGCTGGTAGCCCTCCAGGACCGGGCGCAGCGCGGCCGCATACGCGTCCACGAACTCGGTGGCGCCCTGCTGAGCGAGGACGAAATCCCGGACCTCGCCGCTCTCCCCGGTGAGGGGACGAAGCTCCTCGGTCCAGAACGGATTCGGGAGGAATCGCATGTCGGCGACCATGTCGGCGTCGGGAGGCAGCCCGTACTTGAACCCGAAGCTCAGCAGCGTGAGCGTGTGGCGCGCGGCGTTCTCGGCCGTGAACAGCTCCGTCACCTGCGTGGCGAGCTGGTGGATGTTGTAGGTGGAGGTGTCGATGATCACGTCCGCGCTCTCGCGGACCGCCGCCAGCCGCTCGCGTTCGAGACGGATGCCGTCGAGGATCGTCCCGTCGCCCTGCAGCGGGTGCGGACGGCGGACCGCCTCGAACCGGCGCACCAGCACGTCGTCCGAGGCGTCCAGGAACATGAGCCGGATCTGGCGGCGCTCGCGCAGCGCCCTCATCGCCTCGGGGAGGTCGGAGAAGAGGTCGCGACCGCGCACGTCGACCACGACGGCCACCCGGGGCAGGACGCCGCCCGCGAGCTCGGTGAGGTCGAGCAGCGGCTTGAGCATCTGCGGCGGGAGGTTGTCGACGACGTACCAGTCGAGATCCTCGAGGGCGTTGGCCGCCGTGGAGCGCCCGGCGCCCGACATCCCGGTGACGATGAGCACCTCGCCGGGCTCTCGGCGTGCTGCTTCCGTCATGACCACCCCCGTCGTCGGATCCAGCCTACCCACCGGAGAGGTGCGAATGGATCGCCGCGGCCAGCTTGGGCCCGACACCCGGCAGCTCGGACATCTCTGCGGGCGTCGCCTGCTTGAGCGCGGCGACCGAGCCGAAGTGACGGAGCAGGGCCTTGATGCGTGCGTCGCCGAGGCCGGGGACTTCGGCGAGGACGCTCTGGATGTCGCGGCGACGGCGTTTGCGCTGGTACGTGATCGCGAAACGATGAGCCTCGTCGCGCAGGCGCTGCAGGAGGTAGAGCGCCTCGGAGGTCCGCGGCAGGATGACCGGGTACTCCTCCCCCGGCAGCCACACCTCCTCGAGGCGCTTGGCGATGCCGCACAGCGCGACTTCTTCGTGGCCGGCGTCGCGGAGTGCGCGTGCCGCCGCCTCCACCTGCGGCTTGCCGCCGTCCACCACCAGGAGCTGCGGACGGTACGCGAAGCGCGCCCGGCGACGCTCAGTGACGACCTCTCCGTCGGCAGTGGGCTCGACCGGAGCGGGCTCGGCCTCCTCCGGCCGGTCGAGGTACGCCAGCCGACGCCGCAGCACCTGGTAGATCGAGTCGGTATCGTCCGTGGTCTCGGGCACGCCGAAGGACCGGTACTGGTCCTTGCGCGGCAGCCCGTCCTCGAAGACGACCATCGAGGCGACGACGTTGGTGCCACCGAGGTGCGAGACGTCGAAGCACTCGATGCGCAGGGGCGCCTCGGCGAGATCCAGCGCCTCCTGCAGGTCGGTGAGCGCCTGCGTGCGCGCGAGGTAGTCGCTCGTGCGCCGGGTCTTGTGCAGCATGAGCGCCTGCTGCGCGTTGAGGGTCGCCGTCCGCATCAGGTCGGCCTTGCGTCCGCGCTGGGCGATCTGGATCGTCACGGACTTGCCGCGTCGCTCGCGCAGCCACTCCTCGAGGTCCGCCGCATCGTCGGGCATCGCGGGGACCAGCACCTGCTTCGGGATGTCGGCGCCGACGGCGTTGCCGTATGTGCGCTGCAGCACCTGATCGACGAGATCGCCGCCCGAGATGTCGAGCTCCTTCTCGATCGTGGTCGCGCGGACACCGCGCACGCGCCCGCCGCGGATGACGAAGTGCTGGACGGCCGCGGCGAGCTCGTCCTCGGCGATTCCGAACAGGTCGGCGTCGGTGTCGGGCGCGAGGACGAGGGCGCTCTTGCTCAGCACGGCGTCGATCGCCTGCAGGCGGTCGCGGTACGTCGCCGCCGCCTCGTAGTCCATCGCCGCGGATGCCTCGCGCATGCGCGCGTTGAGCTCCTTCGCGAACCGCTGGTCGCTTCCTGCCATGAACGAGATGAAGTCCTCGACGATCGCGCGGTGCTCCTCGATGGACACCTTCATCGAGCAGGGCCCGCCGCATCGCCCGATCTGACCCGGGAAGCAGGGCCGCCCGGACGCCATCGCCTTCTTGTACGAGGAGTCGCTGCAGGTGCGGATCGGGAACACCTTGATCATCAGATCGATGGTGTCGTGGACCGCCCACACCTTCGGATACGGGCCGAAGTACTTGGCGCCGGGGATCCGGCGGTTGCGGGTCACGATCACCCGCGGGGCCTCGTCGGCGAGCGTGATGGCCATGAACGGATACGACTTGTCGTCCCGGTAGCGCACGTTGAACGGCGGATCGAACTCCTTGATCCACATGTACTCCAGCTGGAGCGAGTCGACGTCGCTGTCGACGACGGTCCACTCCACCGATGCGGCCGTCGTGACCATGCGCCGCGTGCGCTCATGGAGCGTGTGCAGCGGCGCGAAGTAGTTCGACAGGCGTGCGCGCAGGTTCTTGGCCTTGCCGACGTAGAGGACGCGACCGTCGGCATCCCGGAAGCGGTACACACCGGGATTGGTGGGGATCTCCCCCGGCTTGGGCTTGTAGGCGACGGTCGGAGCGCTGCGGGCCATCTCGCTCAGCCGGCCTTGCGGACCGCCTGCGCCCCGCCCAGCACCTCGGCGAGGAACGCGCCCGTGTGGCTGCCCTCGACACGGGCGACCTGCTCCGGAGTGCCGGTCGCAATGATCTGCCCGCCGCCCGAGCCGCCCTCGGGGCCGAGGTCGATGACCCAGTCGGCGCTCTTGATGACGTCGAGGTTGTGCTCGATGACGATGACCGTGTTGCCCTTGTCGACGAGGCCGCCCAGCACCTCAAGGAGGCGGCGGACGTCTTCGAAGTGCAGGCCCGTCGTCGGCTCGTCGAGCACGTAGATCGAGCGTCCGTTGGACCGGCGCTGCAGCTCGGTGGCGAGCTTCACGCGCTGCGCCTCGCCGCCGGAGAGCGTCGTGGCCGACTGCCCCAGGCGCACGTAGCCGAGTCCGACATCCACGAGCGTGCGCAGATACCGGTGGATGGCCTGGATCGGCTCGAAGAACTCGGCCGCCTCGGAGATCGGCATCTCGAGGACCTCGGCGATGTTCTTGCCCTTGTAATGGACCGAGAGGGTGTCGCGGTTGTACCGCTTGCCATGGCACACCTCGCAGTCGACGTACACGTCAGGCAGGAAGTTCATCTCGATCTTGATGGTTCCGTCACCAGAGCACGCCTCGCAGCGGCCGCCCTTGACGTTGAAGCTGAAGCGGCCGGGCTGGTACCCGCGCGCCTTGGCCTCGAGCGTCTCGGAGAACAGGGTGCGGATGCGGTCGAAGACCCCCGTGTAGGTGGCGGGATTCGATCGAGGCGTGCGGCCGATCGGACCCTGATCGACGTGCACGACCTTGTCGAGCTCTTCCGTGCCGAGGACGCGCGTGTGCTTGCCCGCGACGCGGCGGGCGCCGTTGAGCCGCGTGGCGAGCACCTCGTAGAGGATGTCGTTCACGAGCGACGACTTTCCGGATCCACTCACGCCGGTGACGGCGGTGAGCACGCCCAGCGGGAAGTCGACGGTGACGTTCTGGAGGTTGTTCTCGCGCGCACCGACGACGGTGACCTTGCGGCTCTTGTCGATTTTGCGGCGCTTCTTCGGCGTCGGCACCTCGCGCCGGCCGGCGAGGTAGTCGCCGGTGATCGAGTCGGACTCCTTGAGCAGCTGCTCGAGGGGTCCGGAGTGCACGACCGCTCCTCCGTCGACGCCGGCCCGCGGGCCGATGTCGACGATCCAGTCGGCGGCGTGGATCGTCTCCTCGTCGTGCTCGACAACGATGAGCGTGTTGCCCAGGTCGCGGAGCTTGAGCAGCGTGTCGATGAGCCGGCGGTTGTCGCGCTGGTGCAACCCGATCGAGGGCTCGTCGAGCACGTAGAGCACGCCGGTCAGGCCGGAGCCGATCTGCGTGGCCAGGCGGATGCGCTGCGCCTCGCCGCCCGAGAGCGAGCCGGCCGAGCGACTGAGGTTCAGGTACGTCAGGCCGACCTGGATGAGGAAGTCGAGCCGCAGCCGGATCTCGCGCAGCACCTGCGCGCCGATCTTGGCCTCCCGGTCGGTGAGCTGGAGGTCGGCGAAGTACCGCTGAGCGTCCGCGAGGCTCAGGCGCGAGGCATCCGCGATCGAATGGCCGTGCACTTTCACAGCCAGGACCTCCGGCTTGAGGCGGGCACCGTCGCAGACCGGGCACGGCACCTCGCGCAGGTACTCCGACCAGCGCTGGCGCTGCGTGTCGCTCTCGGCCTGGAGGTACTGGCGCTCGATGTAGGGCACCACGCCCTCGAAGCCCGACGAGTACCGCATCTCGCGGCCGTACCGGTTCTTCCACTTGACGGTGACCTTGTAGTCTTCGCCGCGCAGCACCGCTTCGCGGACCTCGGCGCGCAGCATCCGCCAAGGGGTGTCGAGCGAGAAGTCGAGGTCACGCGCGAGCCCTTCGAGAAGGCGCTCGTAGTACTGGAAGAGCCCCTTGCCCTGCGTGGTCCACGGGATCAGCACGCCCTCGCGGATGGAGAGCTCCTCGTCGCCGATCATGAGCTCCACGTCGACCGACATGCGCGTGCCCAGGCCCGAGCACGCCGGGCAGGCGCCGAACGGCGCGTTGAACGAGAAGGTCCGAGGCTCGATCTCGGTCAGCTGCAGCGGGTGGCCGTTGGGGCAGGCGAGCTTCTCGGAGAAGGACTGCCAGGCGTCGTCGCCCTCGCGGTCGATGAAGTTGACCTGGATGACACCGCCGGCCAGGCCCATCGCCGTCTCGACCGAGTCGGTGACGCGGCCGAGGATGTCGGGCGCCGCGACGAGGCGGTCGACCACGACCGCGATGTCGTGCTTGTAGCTCTTCTTCAGCGTCGGCGGCTCGGAGAGCTGGACGAGCTCACCGTCGACGACCGCTCGCGCATAGCCCTTCGCGGAGAGCTCCTTGAAGAGGTCGACGAACTCGCCCTTCTTCTGCGTGACGACGGGAGCGACGATCTGGTAGCGGGTGCGATCGGGCAGCTCGACGAGCTGGTCGGCGATCTGCTGAACGGTCTGGCGCTGAATGATCTCGCCGCACTCCGGGCAGTGGGGCACGCCGATGCGCGCCCACAGCAGGCGCATGTAGTCGTGGATCTCGGTGATCGTGCCCACGGTCGAGCGCGGGTTGCGATTGGTCGACTTCTGGTCGATGGAGACCGCGGGGCTCAGGCCCTCGATGAAATCGACGTCGGGGCGGTCGACCTGCCCGAGGAACTGACGCGCATATGCGCTCAGCGACTCGACGTAGCGCCGCTGGCCTTCGGCGAAGATCGTGTCGAACGCGAGGCTGGACTTGCCCGAGCCCGAGAGTCCCGTGAACACCACGAGCGAGTCGCGCGGGATGTCGAGATCGACGTTCTTCAGATTGTGCACGCGGGCACCGCGGACGCTGAGCTTTCCGCTGGTGTTTCCGGGCATGGCGACAGGGACTATGGGCACCAGACAAGTTTAGGCGGGGCCTCCGACATCGGCGCCGGGGGCCCCGCCTTCCCTGGTTCTTACCAGACGAGCACGGGCACGGTCGCGCTCTCCGACGCCCGGACCGTGTCGCTTCCGGCGTAGGAGGCCGAGAGCTTGTGCACGCCCTTGGACAGCTCGGGCAGCTTCACCTTGACGATGCCGCGATCCTTCTCGCCGAGCGTCACCGTGGTGAGGACCTCGTCGCCGTCGTAGATCGTGACCTCGCCGGTCGGGGTGATGCCGCCTTCGGCCAGCACGAGCACCGTGTACTTGATCGCCGAGTTCTTCTTGGCGATCAGCTTGTTCGGGATGCCGAGCACGACGCTGTCGGCGCGGTCGAACGTCGTCAGCGGCACGGTGATCGACGTGCCGGTCGTCGCTCCCGTCAGCTCGAGCGCCGTGGCGCCCACGGGGCCGTCGGCGGGGAGCACCACAGACACGGACGCGGTGCCGTAGTCGTCGTAGACGACAGCGCCGATCGTGTTGTCCACCGGGAAGGTGCCGAGCACCTCTCCGGCGAGCGACACGGTGATCTCCGCATCCTTCAGGTCGGCCGCCGTCGACATGGCCCACGACCGCACGTCGAACGCCACGGTCGTCCCGAGCTCGTACGTCGCCGGAGCATCCGCCGGGAACGCGACCTCGACGGCGCGCTGCTCGTAGTCGACCGGGAGCGGCGTGGTCGCGGCAAAGGCGGCCATGTAGTCCACCATCGCCGTGAGATCGACCTTGCCGGTGTCGCGGCGGTTCGCACCGTTGGCGAACTCGAAGAAGTTGTCGCCGCCGGTGGAGAGGAACGAGTTCGCCGTGACCGAGTAGATCCGCGCGGGATCGATCGGCTCGCCGTTCAGCCACATGCCGGTGACCGTGCCCTGCGGCGCGGTGTAGACCGCCAGCGACTCGTCGACGTCCGTGGTCGCCGGGTTGTCGATCGGGGTCTCGGTCACGGTCTCCTGCGTGTAGGTGTACTCGAAGCCCTCCGAGACGCCGAGGCGCAGGAACGGACGGGTGGGCAGCTGGTTGAACGCATTGCGCTGCCACTGCTGCTCGAGCACCGTCTTGATCTGAGCACCGGTGAGCTGCATGTTCACCAGGGTGTTCGCGAACGACTGCACGTCGGCGGCCTGCCGGTAGGTCAGGGTGCGGGGGTAGCTGCCGTCACCGGGGTCGGTGCCGCGCATGTCCGCACGGAGTCCGCCCGGGTTCATGAACGCGATCTCGGCGGCGCCGGACTCCGGCGCCTCGGTCGCCCACTGCTGGACCTCGGCGACGAGGTTGCCGAGCGTCGATTCCCCGCCGCGGTTCTCGTTCGGAACGCCCTGCGCGTTGGTCGTGCTCAGCTGCGCCCGGTTGAAGGCTCCCGCCACGAGCCCGAGAGGCTTGGCGCCCTCGACCTTCGCGACGGCGACAGCGTCGGCCACGATCTGCGCGGTGGCGGGGTCGGCGGGGTACTTCGCCACGTTGCCGGCCGCCTCGAGCGCGAGCAGAGTCTGCGCCTTAGCCGAGACCACGCCGGTGTCACCGTCGACGGTGTAGACGAGCTGGTTGAGGTTCGTGCCGTACTGGCCGGCGGAGACCACGGGACGGTCCTGGACCGCACGGCCCTCTGTGGCCCACTGGGCGACCGGGAAGGAGCAGTTGTAGGCCAGGTGCGTGTGGCCCGAGACGATGGCATCGACGTCGGGCGAGACGTTGTTGATGATCGACGCCCACGCGCCGCTGTCGTCCATCGTGTCGCAGTTGGTGGAGGGCGCACCTTCGTGCACGAGCATCACGACGAGGTCGGCGCCGCCGGCGACCAGCGCGGCGGCCTCGGTGTTGACCGACTCGACGATGCCGGTCACCTGGATCTCGGCGATACCGCCCGGGCTCACCAGCGCCGGCAGCTCCTCGGTCACCGCGCCGACGAATCCGACCTGGACGCCGCTCATCTCCTTGATCCACGTGGCGGGGACGGCGTCGTCACCCGTGAGCCGGACCTTGAGGTTGGCTGCGATGTACTCCCACTCCGCGCCACCGTACGGGTTGTCGGTCGGGTGGTAGGGCGCCATCACGCGATTCACGAGGTCGTCGTAGCCCTGGTCGAGCTCGTGGTTGCCCACGGCCGACACTTCGAGTCCGGCCTCGTTGAGGGCGTCGATGGTCGGCTTGTCGTGCTGGATGAACGAATCGAACGTCGAGGCGCCGATGAGGTCGCCCGCGGCCGCGAAGACTGTGTTCGGGTTCGCGGCACGGAGCTGCTTCACGGCGCCCGCGAGCACAGCCGCGCCGGCTTCAGCGCCGGTCGGGTTGTCGACGAGCCGGCCGTGGAAGTCGTTCGTTGCGAGGATCTGCACCTGCGTCGGGGCGGCGTGAGCCGCCGGCACGACGGCGAGTGCGCTCGCGCCGAGGGCGGCGGCGGTGGCGACCGCGACGGCGGTGAGGCGCCGGCGGGTGGACATGTGGTCGGACTGTGACCGAGATCGCATGGGGGTTCCTCTGGATCGGACCGGGTAAGGCGATGCAGCGCGCGTGGAGGGTTCGTCCGCGCGCACGAGAGCGAGCCTAGGAGTTTGCCGGGAGTATGCCAACGGTCATGAGAGGGAGTTCATCGAACGGCAACGTGATCGAGACCGTTTCCCTGGTGGGAGTCCACAAATCAGGCCGGTGGAGCACCCGCGAACCGCGCCAATGCGTCGCGCAGCCGAGCCACCTCGTCCACATCCATGCCGGTGGCGGCCATGACACGGCGGGGCACCTCGAGGGCGGCTTCGCGCAGCGCTCGTCCCTCCGGAGTGAGATCGATGTCGAGGACGCGCTCGTCCGCGGCCCGCCGCGCACGGGTGACCCTTCCCTGCGCCTCCAGTCGCTTGATCATCGGCGAGAGGGTGGCCGGCTCCATCGCGAGCTCGGCGGCCAGTTCGCCGAGTGATCTCGGCGCGGACTCCCAGAGAGCGAGCATCACCAGATACTGCGGGTGCGTGAGCGAGAGAGGCTCGAGGATCGGCCGATAGACCGAGACCACGTTGCGCGCAGCCGTCACGACGGCGAAGCAGAGCTGGTTCTCCAGCTTGAGCAGATCATCCGTGGCCATGCCACACTCCTCGATTGTTTAGTACACTAAACATCATGGCACGAACAGGTCCGGCATCCGACCCTCGCCCTCCCCTGCGCGAGCGCGTCCGCGAGGCCGGGGGCTGGTACGCCTGGCTCAACTCGAGCCTGATCCGCGTCGCCGGTCCGGCGGCGGTCGGACCCTACGAGAGCACCCCTCCGCCGTCCAGCACCGAGCGCGCGGAACGGGCGTGCCCGCTGTGCGGACATCCGATGACGGCCCACACCTTCGATCGCAGCGGTCCCAAGCCGCTCATGCACTGCCCCTGAGGTCACAGGACCGTCGGGTCAGGCGTGCCCGGCCCGCTCCATGGCGCGGAGCTCCTTCTTGAGGTCCTGAACCTCGTCGCGCAGTCTCGCTGCCAGCTCGAACTTCAGCTCGGACGCGGCGGCCAGCATCTGGTTGCTGAGGTCGCCGATCGTCGCCTCGAGCTGCTCCGCGCCTTCGGCTGCGATGCCCTCGCGACGCAGCTGCGGCGTGGGCGATTTGCCCTTGCCGGACTTCAGCCGGTCGGAACCCTTGCGCGCCAGCATCGCCTTCGTGTCGGATGCCTCCCGCGCGAGCGCGTCGGTGATGTCGGCGATCTTCTTCCGCAGCGGCTGCGGGTCGATGCCGTGGAGGGTGTTGTACGCCACCTGCTTCTCGCGGCGGCGATCGGTCTCGTCGATCGCGTTGCGCATCGAGTCGGTGATCTTGTCGGCGTACATGTGCACCTCACCCGACACGTTGCGGGCGGCTCGTCCGATCGTCTGGATCAGCGAGGTGCCGCTGCGGAGAAAGCCCTCCTTGTCGGCGTCGAGGATCGACACCAGTGACACCTCCGGAAGGTCGAGGCCCTCACGCAGCAGGTTGATGCCGACCAGGACGTCGTACACACCGGAGCGCAGTTCGCTGAGCAGCTCGACCCGGCGCAAGGTGTCGACATCGGAGTGCAGGTAGCGCACACGCACGCCGTGCTCGCCGAGGAAGTCGGTGAGCTCCTCCGCCATCTTCTTGGTCAGAGTCGTCACCAGAACGCGCTCGTCGCGCGCGGCACGCAGCCGGATCTCTTCGAGCAGATCGTCGATCTGCCCCTTCGAAGGCTTGACGATGATCTGCGGGTCGATGAGACCCGTCGGGCGGATGATCTGCTCGACGACGCCGTCGGCGATGCCCATCTCGTATCGGCCGGGCGTCGCCGAGAGGTACACCGTCTGCCCGACGCGGTTCTTGAACTCGTCGAAGCGGAGCGGACGGTTGTCCATGGCGCTCGGCAGCCGGAACCCGTGCTCGACGAGAGTGCGCTTGCGCGAGGCATCCCCCTCGTACATCGCCCCGATCTGCGGGACCGTCACGTGCGACTCGTCGATCACCATGAGGAAGTCGTCGGGGAAGAAGTCCAGAAGCGTGTGCGGCGGCTCCCCCGGCATCCGGCCGTCGAGGTGGCGCGAGTAGTTCTCGATGCCGCTGCAGAAGCCGAGCTGCTGCAGCATCTCGAGGTCGAACGTCGTGCGCATGCGCAGGCGCTGCGCCTCGAGGAGCTTGTTCTGCGACTCGAGCTCTTTCAGCCGGTGCTCGAGCTCGTGCTCGATCGTGCCGATCGCGCGCTGGACGGTCTCGGTGCCTGCGACGTAGTGCGATGCGGGGAAGATCGGGACGGCGTCCATGCGCTGGATGACGTCGCCGGTCAGCGGGTGCAGCATGTACAGCGCTTCGATCTCGTCGCCGAACAGCTCGATGCGGATGGCGTACTCCTCGTACACCGGGATGATCTCGATGGTGTCGCCGCGCACGCGGAAGTTGCCGCGCGAGAAGTCGACGTCGTTGCGGTTGTACTGCATGGCGATGAACTTGCGGATGAGCGCGTCGCGGTCGTAGCGCTCGCCCACCTGGAGGGCGACCATCGCCTGCAGGTACTCCTCGGGAGCACCGAGTCCGTAGATGCACGAGACCGTGCTCACCACG
The DNA here is from genome assembly GCF_001427145.1 of Microbacterium sp. Root166. GTDB lineage: Bacteria > Actinomycetota > Actinomycetes > Actinomycetales > Microbacteriaceae > Microbacterium. Next base: position 141,866 of record NZ_LMGL01000002.1, on the reverse strand, counting down.
ATCACGTCGCGGCGACTGAGCAGGGAGTTCGTCGTGGAGTGGCGCAGACGCTCGACCTCGGCGTTGACCGAGGAGTCCTTCTCGATGAAGGTGTCGGTCTGGGGGACGTACGCCTCGGGCTGGTAGTAGTCGTAGTAGCTGACGAAGTACTCGACGGCGTTGTTGGGCATGAGCTCGCGGAACTCGTTGGCGAGCTGCGCGGCGAGCGTCTTGTTGTGGGCGAGCACGAGAGTCGGCCGCTGAACGGCCTCGACGAGCCAGGCGGTCGTCGCCGACTTGCCCGTGCCGGTGGCGCCGAGGAGGACCACATCGGTCTCGCCGGCGTTGATGCGGGCCGCGAGGTCGGCGATCGCGGTGGGCTGATCCCCGGACGGCTCGTACTCGCTGATGACCTCGAAGGGCCGGACGGATCGCGTGGGCTGCACCCATCCAGCGTAGGCGCGGCCACCGACACCAGGGGTGGGGTTCGCCGCCGGCGGACCTCGCCGCCGTGCCGCGACGAGCCCCGGACCGCGAACCGGGCTCAGCCGAAGCCGCCTCCGCCGCCGTCGCCGCCGAAGCCGCCTCCGTCGAAGCCGCCGCCGAAACCGCCTCCGCCGTAGTCCCCTCCTCCGCCGTAGCCGCCGGCGTCGAACGCGCCCGTGGACGCCTGGCCGTACGACTCGCCCACCCACAGGGGTTCGGCGCCGAGCGCGAGGGATCCGCCGCCGGCCGAGAAGTACGTCGTCACGGCCGCCGCCAGCAGGAAGTTCTGCGCGACGACCACGGAGACGCCGCTGCTCAGCAGCAGTGCCCGGGAGTCCACGCCGTCTCTCGGATCGAGGCCCTCCTGGGTCGCCGTCGCGGTCTGCGTGGCCGCAGCCTGCGATGAGGCGCGTTCGGCACGCCGCTCCTCCGCGCGCCGGACGAGCTTGGCGAGGACGGTCGGATCATCGGATGCCGCGTTCCGCTCCGCGTCGGACATGAACGGCCGCAGCTGCTCGAACATCTCCCGGCGGCGCTGCACCGGCACGTCCTTGAACGCGCTCGCATGGGCGTGCTCGATGACCGACGCCGGCAGCGTGTTGAGCAGATAGACGTAGCGCGAGATGCGCTCCTCTTCGGTGAGCGCCTCGAACTTACGCTTCCGCCTGAACCTCGACCACATGCCCATGTGCGACCTCCGCCTAGGCGGCCAGGGTACCCGCGCGACGGCTCGCTCTACTACCCCTCCGGCCCGGCGAGCGCGGGAAGAGAGCTCCAGAGGGCATCGACCTGGCGGTACGTCTCGTCCAGCGTGCCCGTCGTGTCGATCACGACGTCGGCGACGCCCATCCGCGCCTCGTCGGATACCTGCGACGCGATGCGGGCCGCGGCGTCGGCGTCGGTCATCCCACGCAGTTCCACCAGCCGTCGGCGGCGCAGCTCGGCAGGAGCGTGCGCGACGATGACGAGGTCCCACGGGTCGTCGACGCGCGCCTCGACCAGCAGGGGCACGTCATAGACGACGACGGCACCGGGGTCGACGGCGAAGGCCTGCGCGAAACGACGCGCGGACTCGGCGCGCACGGCCGGATGGACGATCGCGTTGAGCCTGCGTACGGCCTCGGGGTCGCCGAAGACCCGCTGCCCGAGGGCGGCCCGGTCCAGCGAACCGTCGGGGTGCAGCATCCGCTCGCCGAACTCCCCCGCGATCGCGGCCAGTACCGGCGAGCCCGGCTGCTGGACCTCGCGGACCAGCTGATCCGCGTCGACGATGACCGCTCCGTGCTCGGCGAGGCGCCCGGCGATCGTGGACTTCCCGGAGGCGATTCCGCCGGTGAGCGCGACGATTGGCATGCCTCGAGGATGCCATGACTGCGCGTGCCGACGATGCTTGGGCGCTCCTGAGGTCTGCCTGAGGGTGACCTGAGGACGCGCGGGTAGCGTCGTGGGCAACCCGAAAAGAAGGTGGAACCTGCTCGAGGGACTTCTGGGGGAAGGATCGACCGTGGACCGACGTGACGTCGTATCGTCGGTGCTCGACTCGCCTTCCCGCTCGTCCCCCCTCGTCGCAAGGCGGGGCGGATTCCGCTGTCGGTACGGCGGAGTGGCGGTCGTGGGGGCGACCGCCACTCCATGCCGTACACCGGAGGCACGCGTTCGCCGGCTCGGGGGGCCAGCCGGCGGATGCGCAGTCTCTTGTTCCGGCAGGGTGTGCGGCCGGAGTCCTCGTGGCTCCGGCCGCCGCCTCGCCGGTCACCTGCGCGAGATCCGGTTCTGCCGTCGCGCAAGAGTGCGGACCTGCTGATGTCCGAGCGTGGCCGACTCTTCCAGGCGGCCTTCTGGGATATCATGACCGACGTTCAGGAGTCGGCTGTCCCCATGCCCTCTCCGGAAGGTGCATCGGTGGATGAAGCGCGCGTAGCAGTCGTTATCGAGGACGAAGAAGACATCCGCTCCCTGCTCTCGGCGGTCCTGTCGCAAGCCGGGTTCGACGTGCACGGCGCGTCCAACGGCCAGGACGGCATCGAACTCGTCCGGGAGCACCAGCCCCTGGTCACGACGCTCGACGTCAACATGCCGGGAATGGACGGCTTCGAGACGGCGAAGCGCATCCGCTCCGTCAGCACCACGTACATCGTCATGCTCAGTGCGCGCACCGAGGAGATCGATGCGCTGCAGGGCCTCGAGGCCGGCGCGGACGACTACGTCGCGAAGCCCTTCCGGCCGCGCGAGCTGCGCGCCCGCATCGATGCGATGCTCCGCCGCCCCCGGCACCACGTCACTGCCGTGGCGCCGGCTGCCGAGGCATCCGAGCCGTCCGAGGCGTGGCTCGAGCACCAGGGTCTTCGCCTGAACCCCGAGATGCGCATCGTCACCGTCGACGGCGAAGACCTCGACCTGACGCGCAGCGAGTTCGACATCCTCGCCGACCTGCTCGCCGCGGGCCGCCGCGTGCGCGGCAAGTCCGACCTCGCGCTCATGTTGCGGGGCGAGCAGTTCACCGGCGTCGAGTTCGTCAGCGACAGCGACGCGCGCGCGATCGAGGTGCACGTGGCGAATCTGCGCCGCAAGCTCGGCGAGTCACCGGCCAGCCCGCGGTGGATAGAGACGGTCCGCGGAGTCGGATACCGCCTGACCGCGGCCTGACAGCGGCTGCGCCGGGGCGGATGCCGCTACTCGGGGTCTCCGACGAGAACCGAGCTCTCGACGCTGGCGGCGGCCCGCGCGGCGGCTTCGCGAGCCACGCGCTGCAGCTCCGCAGGGTCATAGCCGGTCGTGTCGCTGAGCGCGACCCCGACGCCGACCACGGGGATCACTCCCCCGCCCACCTTGCCGAGCTCGTCGAACAGCCCGCGGTAGACGGTGCCGGCCTGGCGGCGGGCGTCCGCGGGCGAGTCCATCGCCAGACCGATGAGGAGTCCGGCCGTGTCGTCCTCGGCGACCAGGGCGTTGGACGGCGCGTGGCGGCGCACGCCCATACGCCAGGCGTCGGTGATCGCGCGGGCGACCTCGCTGCCGAACGCCGTGGAGATCTGGTCGAGATCGTCGATCCGCACCGCGATCACGCCGACGATCTCCGAGCGCCAGGACGCACGCTTGACCAGATCGCCCAGGGACCGCTGGAACGCGTCGTGCGAGAGGATGCCGTCCTCGGCCAGGAGATCGGACCCCGGCAGTCTGCCCCGCATCGGGGCGCGCGACGCCCTCAGCACTGACGTCACGACGACCGCCACGATCGTGAGGACCACGGTGAGGAAGCTTGTCGGGATGGTCCCGAAGGTGCTCTCGAACAGGGCGCTGTCCGGACCGGAGGAGAGGAACGCGGAGGTGCGGGAGACGTAGTACAGCGACTGGAAGCCCAGTACGGCAGCCAGCACCCAGGCGGTCCGCGACTCTCGCAGCGCTCCGCGCACGCACTCGACCGCGCCTGCTGCGGCGAAGACCATCAGCGCCACGAACATCCAGAGCGCGCCGGCCCAGTCGCCGCCCGTCGGGCCGGCCGCGACGACAGCGGCGCCGGCGGCCAGCACGCCGGCGGCGACGACCGCCGACGCCCATTTCACGCTTCGGCCGTTGAACCGCCGGCATCCCAGCCACATGCACCCGGTGGTCGCGGCGAACGTGGCGTTGCCGACGGCCACCGCCCACCACGCGCCGGGAGACTGCGACCACACCATGTAGGCCAGCGTGGTGAGCATGCCCGCCAGGAAGCCCATGGCCCAGATGCGCCCGGCGCCTTCGTCGCGACGGAGCAGCGTCTCGACGATGAACAGCACGCCGCTGACGTTGACCACCAGCGCCGTCATGATGAGCACACTCGTCAGTTGCAGATTCACGGTGCTTCCTCTCTCGCCGCCGTGGCCGGCAGTTTGACGATGAACGTCGAGCCGACGCCCGGTGAGCTGTGCAGGCCGATCTCACCGCCGTGCGCGCGCACGATGTCGCGCGTGATTGCCAGGCCCAGTCCGGTACCGGTCCGCCGGTCGGCGCCCGCCTTGTAGAAGCGCTGGAAGAGACGCGCCCGATCGGCCTCGCTGATGCCGATGCCGGTGTCGCGCACCAGGATCCAGGTGGAGATCCCGTCGGTCGTGGTGCCGAGGAAGATCGTGCCGCCGTCCCGGTTGTAGCTGATGGCGTTGGAGATCAGATTGTCGACCACCTGACGCAGGCGCATCGGATCGGCCCACGCGGAGGCGGCCTCGAGACCGGAGGTGTCGATCGTGATGGCGCGCGTGGACGCACGCGGGAGCAGCGCGTCGCCGGCGGCGCGGACCACCTCGGTGACATCGACGTCCTGCGGCGTCATGCTCGCCTCGATCGATGACGACGACGAGCTCGACGCCGCGAGGATGTCGGCGACGATGCGCAGCAGCCGCTCGGCGTTGCGCTCTGCGATGTCGAGGTTCGCGCGCACGTGGTCGGGGATGCCCGGATCCTCGATCGCGAGGTCGAGATAGCCCAGAATCGAGGTCAGGGGTGTGCGCAGCTCGTGCGAGACCGACGCGACGAGCTCGTCGCGCGCCTTGAGTGCGTTGAGCTCCGTGGTGATGTCGCGCGAGATCACGACCGCGCCGCCGTCTCCCCCGTCGGGATCCAGCAGCCTGCGCGCGCTGACGCTCAGCGCCTGACGCGCGCCGGGATCGGCGCCGAACCAGACGACCTGGCCGTCGAACGCCTCGCCGCGGAGCGCGCGCTCGAGCGGCAGCTCGTCAGCCGGCAGCGGCGTCACCCCGTCATCGCGGAAGGCCGACACCTCGTCGCCGCCCTCACTCCCGGTGGCCTGCTGCAGGCGAGCGTGGGCTTCGTTCGTGACCGCCACGCGCCCGTCGGCGTCGATGCGGGTGATGCCGAAGTCGACGGCGTCGAGGACCTCGGTGACGACCTGCTCCTGCCGGCGCGTACGCTCGAGGACCCTCCGCAGCAGCTGAGCCTGCTTGGCCAAGAGGGTCCGCTGGGCATCCGAGCGCCGCGCGTTGAGGTGGCTGGTCGCGGCCACCGCGACGAGCACCAGCGGCAGCAGGAGGGTCGTGTAGGTGACCTGCTCGGCGCTGAGGACGGTGAGGACGCTGGTGATGCCGGCGATCGCGACGATCACCGCGAACAGCCCCAGCAGGCCGAAGCCACCCGCGAGCCAGGTCGTGGGGAAGATCCAGAGCAGCCCCATCGCGGTGCGCGGAGCGGCCACCTGCATCAGGGTGATCGCGACGATGTCGATCGCCGGAACGACGGCCACCCAGCCGTAAGCGAGGTGGTTCCACGGGATCACGAACGTCGCGCCGGTGAGCAGCACGATGATCACCACGCCGGTGAAGAACAGCGCCTCGTCACCGGTGAACCGGCCCGTCGTCACGAGCACGCCCAGCACGAAGGCGACCGACGCGAGGAGCAGCTGGTTCAGCGTCGCCGTGCGCTCGCGGGTGCTGTCGGCGAAGTCGCCGCGCAGCCATGCCGAACGCACGCGTGCACTGTGCGGAGCGACCTCGCGTCCCTTCGCGCCGTGCAAGCCCTCGTCGTCCATAACCGCGACGCTAACGGATGCCGCGGCCCGCGCGTGGGGGGCGCGCTCCGGTTCGCCGGGACCGCCGTGATCAGAGGCTGCGGGCGACGGCCTCGCTGACCCAGCGGGCGTGCTGGAGCCACGGGTCGTCGACTCCCGCCGCCAGGTCCGCGACGTGAGCCTCCAGCGCCGACGAGCGCCGGAACCACTCCGTTCGCGCGAAGCGATCCGTCGCGAACTGCTCGTGGCGACGGCGCTCGATGGTGCGGTCGCCGCGCTCGAAGGCGAGCAGCTCGTCGTGCCAGAGCGCGGCCAGGCGCTGACGCGGGTTGGCCGACGTGCCGATCTTGATGCGGTCGTCGTACCCGAGGTAGTAGACGACGTCGACGCGGGGCGGCGCCAGGTCCGTGTCGACCACCTCGCCGTACCGCCACTCGCACACCGCGCACAGCCACCCCGAGGGGTAGCGCACTCCCAGCCGCGACCCGCACAGCCGGCATGGCGACGGCAGCGCGTCGGTCACGCCGTGATGACGGCTCTCCCACTCGGATGCCGCGGCCAGGTGCCACTCGCAGAGCGCGACCGGTGCATCGTCGGGCACAGGGCCGCGGCATCCGCTCGAGACAAGGCAGCTGCGGGACACCCCGTGAGTGTACGGCCGGGCTCGGACACACCACAGCGGGCATGCGAAAGGGCCGGGACCCGAAGGTCCCGGCCCTTACGATCCAGAGCGGTTCAGCTGCTGATCAGCTCAGCGGCCCGACAGCTTCTCGCGCAGAGCGGCGAGTGCCTCGTCGTCGGCGAGCGTTCCGCCGGTGCTGCTGTCGGAGGAGAAGCTCGAGCTCGACGAGCCCGTGTCGGCCGGAGCGTTCGCCTCGGCCTCGAGGGCCTTGGCGACGGCAGCCTTGTGAGCCTCCCAGCGACCCTGGGCAGCGGCGTACTCCTGCTCCCACTTCTCGCGCTGAGCGTCGAAGCCCTCGAGCCAGGCGCCGGTCTCGGAGTCGAAGCCCTCGGGGTACTTGTACTCCCCGTTCTCGTCGTACTCGGTGACCATGCCGTAGAGGGCCGGGTCGAACTCGGTGCCGTTGGGGTCGACCGACTCGTTCGCCTGCTTGAGCGAGAGCGAGATGCGGCGACGCTCGAGGTCGATGTCGATGATCTTGACGAAGACCTCTTCGGCGACCGACACGACCTGCTCGGCGAGCTCGACGTGCTTGCCCGACAGCTCGGAGATGTGCACGAGGCCCTCGATGCCGTCCGCGACGCGAACGAACGCACCGAACGGAACGAGCTTGGTGACCTTACCGGGCGCAACCTGGCCGATGGCGTGGGTGCGGGCGAAGACCTGCCACGGGTCCTCCTGCGTCGCCTTGAGCGAGAGCGACACGCGCTCGCGATCCAGGTCGACCTCGAGGATCTCGACGGTGACTTCCTGACCGACCTCGACGACCTCGGAGGCGTGCTCGATGTGCTTCCACGAGAGCTCGGAGACGTGCACGAGGCCGTCCACGCCGCCCAGGTCGACGAACGCGCCGAAGTTGACGATCGACGAGACGACACCCTTGCGGACCTGACCCTTGTGCAGGTTGTTCAGGAACGTGGTGCGCGACTCGGACTGCGTCTGCTCGAGCAGCGCACGGCGCGAGAGCACGACGTTGTTGCGGTTCTTGTCGAGCTCGAGGATCTTCGCCTCGATCTCCTGGCCGAGGTACGGCGTGAGGTCGCGGACACGACGCAGCTCGATGAGCGAAGCCGGCAGGAAGCCGCGGAGGCCGATGTCGACGATGAGGCCACCCTTGACGACCTCGATCACGGAACCGGTGACGACACCGTCGTTCTCCTTGATCTTCTCCACGTCGCCCCACGCACGCTCGTACTGCGCGCGCTTCTTGGACAGGATCAGACGGCCTTCCTTGTCCTCCTTCTGGAGAACGAGGGCTTCGACCTCGTCGCCGACCTTGACGACCTCGTTGGGGTCGACGTCGTGCTTGATCGAAAGCTCGCGCGAGGGAATGACACCCTCGGTCTTGTAGCCGACGTCGAGGAGCACCTCGTCGCGGTCGATCTTCACGACGATGCCTTCGATGAGGTCTCCGTCGTTGAACGACTTGAGCGTCAGTTCGATCGCAGCGAGGATGTCTTCAGCAGATCCGATGTCGTTGATCGCGACCTGCTTGGTGGCCGGGACGGCCGTTGCGGTAGTCATGTAGTGGGTTGTCCTTGTTGGGTTGGGGGTATCGGGCCCGGCTCGATGCGCTGCTTCCGGCCGCACGATGGCGAACGGATGCCTCGAGCCGAAGCGAAGCGGATTGTTGTGGTGCGATGGCACTCTGCTGCCGGAATGAACCGGAGCCGAGGCGTGGCGATATAGCCACACGAGTGACACTCCAGGGTAGCAGAACGCGGGGGGCCACCGGGATGTTCCCCTGAAGCCGGCGTTGACCGCTCGACCAGGCCCTACCGAGGCAGGTCGAGCGGCGCGGTCGTCGTGCGATCCGGATCGAACGGCCGATCCCGAACCGCTGGCGGATCGCCGCGCAGGTGCGCGAGGCGCTCGTCCTCGCGCCGCTGCGCATCGGCGAGCCAGCCCCACCCGCGGTGCGCGTCGGGGTCGGAGCTCGGTCTCCACTCGACGGTGGGGTTCGCCGATGACGCGGATGACGCCGACAGCGGCGGAAGAGGTGGGAGCGGCGGCAGCGGCGGCCGCGGGTCCGCGACCCGGGCCTCCCGCGGCACGAAGGCCGCCACGGTCGCGTGCAGTCCGCCCTGCCGCACCGCCGAACCGCGCAGCCCCGCCTGCGCGATCACGCGCTGGATCGTGATGCCACGCGCGTCCGGGTCGCCGACGAACCGGATCTCACGAAGTCCCTGCTCCTGTGCGGCGGACTCGAAGACGAAGTGCCCGTAGCCGAGGATCCGCCCGATCATCGGCTTGTGCACCGAGATGTCGAGGATGCGCGACAGCGGCATGATGGCGATGCGCTGGGACAGGATGCCGTGCACCCGGAACACCCGCATGTTGGTGATGACGAAGCGGTCGGTGTGCCGCTCGAGCATTCGCCACAGCGCATGCAGCACGACGGCACCGCCCAGCACGAACGGCACCCACCACGCCTGCTCCGGAACGAAGAACACCAGCAGCAGCACGACCGTTCCGCCGAACAGCTCGAGCGCTGCGGAGACCACCGCGGCCCAGTGCTTGCGCACTTCATCGATCACCACTTCGCCCTGGTCGGCGATGAGGTGCTTCTCGATCCGCGGATCGAACAGGGTCATCCGCCCGCGAGCGTCACGAAGAAGTTCGTGACCGACACACCGGCACCCCAGACCGCGCCGACCGCACCCTGCACGGCGGTGGCGGCATCCTGCGGACGCGTGACCAGGTAGAACAGGGCGAATGCGATGACCAGGCCCACGACGAGGCGCTTGACGAGCTTCACGATTGAGGGGTCCCTTCCGACCACAGGCGATCCCTCGGGAGCGCACAACCCTGCTTTCCTACCCCGATGTCGCGTCGACGCGTCGCAGGCGCGCGGGCGGGCCGCCGATCACTAACGGGCCTGCCGGAGTGCCTACGCTGGGCGCATGGCCATCGAACCGGGCACCTACCGCCACTTCAAGGGCGCCGAGTACGACGTCATCGGCGTCGCGCGTCACAGCGAGACCGAAGAGGAGCACGTGGTCTACCGCGCCCTCTACGGCGAGCGCGGGCTGTGGATCCGACCCGTGTCGATGTGGACGGAAGAGGTCGACCGCGACGGCTACCGCGGGCCGCGCTTCACTCGGGTGGGGTGACGGATGCCGCGGCCGCGGCATCCGATCCCTTCTCGACCTGCGCGAGCAGACTGTGCCGACGACCCCAGAGCAGATAGAACCCGAGCACCACGGCCACCCAGACCGCGAACCACACGTACGTCGACAGCCCAAGGCCGGTGATGAGGTACACGCACGCGAGGATCGACAGGATCGGGATCACCGGGTACAGCGGCACCTTGAAGGCGCGCGGCAGGTCGGGGCGCGTGCGGCGCAGCACCATCACGCCCACGGAGACCACGATGAAGGCGACGAGGGTGCCCATCGACACGAGATCCCACAGGTTCGACAGCGGAATGAGACCGGCCAGCAGCGCCACCACGACCGCGGCGGCGACGGTCGAGAAGACCGGCGTGTGCGTGCGGGGGTTCACGCGGGAGAAGATCTTGGGGATCAGCCCGTCGCGGCCGATCGAGTAGAGGATGCGGGACTGGCCGAACAGGGTCACGAGCGTCACGGAGAAGATCGAGATCACCGCGCCCGCCGCGAGCAAGGTCGCCGGCCACGACGCGCCGAGCACGTCGCCGAGGATGACGGCGAGGCCCGCGCTCTGCTGTGCGGGATCCTCGAAGCCCTGCCAGGGCTGCGCGCCGATCGCGGCGACCGCGACCAGCAGGTATACCGCGACCACGACGACGAGCGCGATGAGGATGGCGCGGGGCAGCGCGCGCTGCGGGTCCTTGACCTCGTCGCCGGCGGTGGAGACGGCATCCAGTCCGATGAAGGTGAAGAAGATGGTGCCGGCGGCCGCGGTGATGCCCGCGGCCCCGTGCGGCGCGAACTCGGCGAAGTTGTCGACCGAGAACGCCGTGAGCGCGATCGCGGCGAACATCACGAGCACGCCGATCTTGATGATCACCATGACGGTGTTCACGACGGCCGATTCGCGGGTTCCGCGGATGAGCAGGACGGCGCAGAGCCCGACGAGGATGACGGCCGGAAGGTTGATGATCCCGCCTTCGAGCGGGCCCACCGTCAGCGCCTCGGGAATCCCCCATCCGAAGAGGTCGCTCGTCAGCCGACTGAGGTAGCCGCTCCAGCCGGAGGCCACCGCCGCGGTCGAGACGCCGTACTCGAGCATGAGGCACGCGGCCACGCCCATCGCCACGATCTCGCCGAGGGTGGCGTAGGCGTAGGAGTAGGTCGAGCCAGACACCGGCACCGCGGACGCCATCTCGGCGTAGCAGACGGCCGAGAGCCCGGCCGCGATCGCCGCCATCAGGAACGCCAGCAGCACGGCCGGACCCGCCAGCGGAACGGCCTCGTGCATCACGAAGAACACGCCCGTGCCGATCGTGGCCCCGACGCCGAGCATCGCGAGCTGGAAGGTGCCGATACGGCGGGTGAGACCGCCGGGGGCGGCGACGGGCGGCGTGATCGGCTTCCTGCGGAACAGCTCGCGCGCGACGCTCATTCGACGACCTCCCTGGCGGCGTGACGGGTCCGTGCGAACCCGCCTGCCACCGTACCCTCCGGAGCGCCGCGGCCCGATTCGAGCGTGCGCGGCAGGCGCCTGGCACCATGGATCCATGTGGATCGGCTGGATCGAGTTCGACCTGCTGCTGGGCGACGTGCACTCGCTGAAGGAGAAGCGCGGCATCCTGCGCCCGATCATCGCCGAGCTCTCCCGCCGCACCGAGGCCGCGGCGTCCGAGGTGGGCGAGCACGACCTTCATCGCCGCGCCGTGATCGGCGTCGCCGTGGTCGGCTCCGGTGCATCGCACGTGCGGGACGTGCTCGACCGGGCGGAGCGGGTGATGGCCGACCGCCCCGAGATCACGCTGCTCTCGGCGCGGCGCGGCCTGCACTCCAGCGAGGACTAGCTCGTTTCGAGTGTCGAGTTGCCGGTCCGTGCGGCTTTCGAGCGCTCACGCCCGCCAGGACCGGCAACTCGACGATGCCGGGCCGGTCGGGGTCAGTTGAGGTTGCGCGTCGAGGCGGGGATGACGCCGTTGCGGTAGAGGTCGGCGGCGACGTCCTGCAGCGCGGTCAGCGCGACGCGCTGGGTCGTCGGGCCGTACGAGATGCGTGCGACGCCGATCGCCTCGTACTCCGCCGCGCTCAGCGCGCCGGGCAGCCCGATCACGCTCAGCTTGCGCTCGCCGATGCCGTCCACGAGCCGGCGGGTGACGTCGGCATCGAGGATGCCGGGGACGAAGACGAGATCCGCGCCGGCGGCCAGGTACGCGCGGCCGCGCTCGATGGCGTCGGCGATCGATTCCTCGATCGGCCGGTCGCCCGCGCGCACGATGGCGTCGGTGCGGGCGTTGAGCACGAACGGCACGCCCTCCGCCTGCCCTGCCGCGATGATCGCCTCGACGGCCGCGACGGACTCGTCGAGCGGGCGGAGCCGGTCTTCGACGTTCGCTCCGACGATGCCCTTGCCGATCGCGCGCCGGACCGTCTCGCCCGCATCGCCGTAGCCGGCATCGAGGTCGGCGGTCACCGGAAGGTCGCCGGCGGCCTCGACGATGCGACCGACCATATCGAGCATCAGCTCGAGAGGGATCTTCTCGCCGTCGGCGTACCCGAACGTCGCGGCGATCGAGTGACCGGCCGTCGCGATCGCGCGGGTCTCGTCCAGCGCGGCGATCGTCTTGGCGGACACGGCATCCCACACGTTGACGACCCGGAGGATCTCGGGGGCGGCGTGCAGCTGGGCGAGGGACTGTGCTTTTTCGACCTGAGAGCTCATCCCTCCACGCTAACGGCGGCGTGCGCCGTCGGGGCCGTCGCCGTAACGGTCAGTCGATCGCTTCGACGTACACCCAGCGTCCTCCGCGGCGGACGAAGGCGCTGCGCTCGTGGAGAACGCCGCGCTCCCGGTCCTGCCGCCAATGCGCGCGGAACTCCACTTCGCCCGTGTCGTCGTCGGGACCGCCGGCTCGGGTCGCGAGGACTTCGAGACCGGTCCACCGCAGGCCGGGGTCGAGGTCGAGATCGTCCGGCCGCGTCCGCGGATGCCACGTCAACCGGAGGTGTCGCACATCGCCCAGCGAGAAGGCGGTGTAGCGGGAGCGCATCACGCGCTCGGCTGTGGGCGCCGGGGTCCCGTCGAGGATCGGGCCGCAGCATCCGTCTAAGCGCTCGCCGGATCCGCACGGGCACGGCGCCTCGCCCGCGGCGATGCGCTGCGCTGCCTGACCGAACGACATCAGACCCCCGCCCGGGTGGCGCAGTCGACGCAGCGCGTCGCGCCCGGACGCGCCTCGAGGCGGGCGGGCGGGATGACGCGGCCGCAGTCCTCGCAGATCCCGTCGACGCCGGCACGGCGCCGGTCGATCGCATCGTCGAGCTCGGCGAGGTCGCGTTCCGCCGCCTGGCGCAGACCGACCAGGCGCGCCCACTCAGAAGAGAGGGTGACGCCCTCGGGATCGTGCTCGTCATCGGCGACGTCGCTGCCGCGATCCGACCGCAGCCTGTCGATCGCGTCGTCCATGGCCTTCAGGCGCGCCACCGCGTCAGCGCGCGTCGCGTCGAGGAGCGCGTCGCGATCGGCGTCGTCGGGTCGGGTCGTCATCGCCCTCGAGCGTACGGTGCGGAGCGGATGCCGAGGCCCGGCCGCTTCGGATTGCACGGCGTTTCGAGGCCGGCACGGGGCCTCGCTTCGGCTCGTGGTTTACGGGGTGAACGGACGCGACATGCCGCCTCGCCCGTCACAGACGCGGCGTGTTGCGTCCGTTCGGATCGGGCACGAGCCGGGTCCGGGAATCCGCCCCTGAACAGCCGGTTCACAGGTCGCGGTGGGATTCTTGAGGTGTCCGCGATCCGCCGTGCACCCGAGCGGCGAGGCGAACCGCGACAGCGGCGTCCCCGCGTGGGACGCCCCCTTGTGCCCTCCCCCAGGGCACACCGGGGGCGGCCTCTTCGAGCCGCTCCAGAGTCGGCGGTCTCGGCCCCCCACGGGATCGCCGGCTCCTCCCCCGGTCTGCTGACGGGAGCAGGATGCCGGAAGCCCGCTGCCACGTGTGGATAAGTCCGAGGCCGGCGACAGCGGGGCGGCTACCGTGGTGGGCGTGATCTCCCGTCTCGCTCCGGTGGCCGTCGCGATGGCTGTGCTCGCCGCAGTCCTCACCGGCTGCACGCCGGAGCCCGAGGAGACCGACCCGACGCCGGTATTCTCCAGCGAGGCCGAGGCCTTCGCGGCGGCGGAGGAGACCTACCGCGCCTATGTCGACGCCCTCAACCAGGTCGACCTGAGCGACCCGGAGACGTTCGAGGAGGTCTACGCATGGACCACCGGGGAAGCGAATTCCGCGGCAAGGACCACGTTTAGTCAGATGCATGCCGACAGCTGGACGGTGTCAGGGGAGAGCTCGCCGACTCTAATTGAGCCTCGCTCGGCAGGCGGAGCCGAGGTGACCGACGTGGAATTGGCTGTGTGCCTCAACGTCGCGGGGGTGAATCTGGTCGACGCGGACGGTCAGTCGGTTGTCGCTTCTGATCGGCCCGCTGTCCAGACGATGCTGATTTCGCTCGAAGCGTCTGACGCGACCCCGACCGGTTGGACGATCCGCGACATCGAGGGCAGAGAAGGCGATCCCCAGTGCGAATAGCCCACCGCGTCGTGACGGCAGCCTCGGTAGTGCTCGTAGGTGTGCTTCTGGGGCCGGCAGCCCACGCTTCTGGTGACGACTGCGACATCACTGGTTGGCAGACGAGTTGCGATGTCGCCAACTCAGGGTCCCAAGTCGACATCACCGCCGGCCTCGACCGCCCAGGAACGCCCAGACCCGACAACGGCCCGGGCGCCGCGCGGCCGAGTGAGCCCGATCCTGCTCCGCCCGAGCCCGGATGCGACGAGGGCGACCCGCGATGCGGGTTCATCGTCGTCGGCGTCCCGGACGTCACCCTCGCCGACATCGCGTCGTTCCGTCCCGCTGCCCCGACCCTCACCGGCGAGCCGACCGGATTCGGGGTCGTGGGGATGCCCACGAATCTGGTGGCCGAGGCATCCGAGCAGCGCCTCACCGGAACGCTGCTCGGCTGGGACGTCACGGTGCGCTTCGTTCCTGCGGCATTCGTCTTCGACCACGGCGACGGCACCACCGCAACGGCGACCACCGGCGGCGCGAGCTGGGAGCGGCTCGGCCAGGCGCAGTTCAGCCCGACCGCCACCAGCCACGTCTACCGAGAGCGCGGCACCTACCCGGTCGCGGTGACCGTGCAGTACGCGGCGTCGGTCGACTTCGGCAGCGGCACCTGGCGTCCTGTCCCCGGCCGGGTCAGCGTGACCACCGCGGGCTACGACGTCCGCGTCGTGGAGGTGCGCACGGCGCTCGTCGACCGCACCTGTGCCGAGGATCCGTCCGGCCCGGGCTGCTGACGGCCCGCGCGCAACCCGCAGTCCTCGCTTCGCTCAGGGCGCGAGGGGCCGCTGGGCCGTGACGCGGCGCACCATCCGCACGGCGCCGCGCACCGGCATCCCGATCGCCCACGCGATCGAGCCCGAGGCGGTGCGGTCCGAGCCGCCGAGCGCCACCTTGCGCTCCCACGCGTCGCGAAGCGCGCCGCCGCGACGGCTCAGCGCCGGCCTCGCCTCGAGCTGTCCCGCTCGCCCCGCCGCGACCAGCTCGTTCATCCGCACGACCCAGTCGTCGGCATCCTGATCATGGAAGTAGTTGTCATCGCGCCAGCCGGCCACAGGCTGCCGGAACCGGCGTTCGACGACGTCATCTTCACCGGCCAGCAGCCCGGCGTCCGCAAGGACCTCGTTGATCAGCTCCGGCGCGACGCCGAACGTGTCGAGCGCGATGACCGGGATGCCCCGCGCCACTGCTTCGATCGCCGCCGTCGAGCTCACCGTCACCAGCCCCTGGGCGCGGTCGAGCGCTCGCGACATCGGCTCGGTCGAAGTCACGAGGTTCGCCGGCAGCGTGCCGAGTTCGGCGAGCAGATCAGGGTAGCCGTCGTGCTCGACGTGCGTCTGCTGCTCCCCCGCCGCCGCGCGCAGCTTCACCACCACTCGGCGCGACGGGTCGGCGCGGGCCGCGCGAACGAGCAGGCGCGCCACCCGCAGCCGGTCCTCGCGCTCCAGCGGCACCCTGGCCTGCGCGGCGAACACCAGGTCTGTGCCGGCGCCACCGCCGGGCCTCGTGCCGGCAGCCCGCGCGAACGGCAGGGTCGCGAGCGCGAAGCGCTGCTCGAGCCCGTAGTGCGCGGCGAGCGCTGCGAACTCTCGCCTCTCGCGCTTCGAGTGGACGATGAACAGGTCGCACTGGGCGCGGTAGTGGAGCGCCTTCCGGGTCGCGGGAATCGAGATGCCCGGGAGCCCGGCGACGATCACCGGCCGTGGCGACAGGGCCGCGGCATCCCGTGCCAGCACTCGCACGAGCGGCCCGCGCGCGGCGACGACCACGACATCCGGTCGCAGCGCCGCGAGGCGCTCGCGCAACTCGGTGTACTCGACGGACGACACCGCCCCAGGCTCGAGGCCGCTTCCGCTCAGTGCGGTCCGCAGCTGCGCCGGGCTGACGACCAGCGGTGTCTGCACGACCAGGAGCGCGGCATCCCACTCCTCATCCAGTCCCCCGAGCAGCGCCGCCGCCCACTTGACGTAGGAGTCGGTGTCGGCCAGGGCGACGATGCGCCTCACGCGGGGACGCGCCGCAGCTTCGCCATCGGTGCGAGCTCGCCGGGGTAGACGCGCTTGACGCCGTCGCCGAGTGCCGCCTCGATCACACGGATGTCGCGGACCAGGTGCTGCAGGCCGGTGGGTTCGAGCGACGCCGCGTGGTCGGAGCCCCACATCGTGCGGTCCAGCGTGATGTGGCGCTCGACGGCGACGGCCCCGAGGGCGACCGCGGCGAGCGAGATCTGCAGTCCGCGCTCGTGCCCGGAGTACCCGACCGGAACGCCGGGATACCGGTCGCGCAGCGCCGGGATCATGCGCAGGTTCGCTTCGGACGGGTCCATCGGATACGTCGAGGTCGCGTGCATGAGCAGCAGGCGCTCGGTGCCCAGCACATCGATGGCGGCGTCGATCTGCTCGATGGTCGACATTCCCGTCGACAGGATCACCGTCTTCCCGGTGTCGCGCAGCGCGCGCAGCAGTGCGTGGTCGGTGAGCGATGCGGACGCCACCTTGTGCGCGGTCGCCCCGAGGTCCTCGAGGAAGGCGACGCTGGGCTCGTCCCACGGCGACGCGAACCACTCCAGGCCGCGCAGCAGGGCGTGGTCGGAGATCTCGATGTACTGGTCGCGGTCGAACTCGACCCGGCGGCGGTACTCGAGGTAGGTCATGGTGCCCCACGGCGTCTCGCGCGTCACATCGCGCATGTGCTCGGGGGTGGCGATCTCGGGCGTGCGCTTCTGGAACTTCACGGCGTCGGCACCGGCGTCGGCGGCGACGTCGATGAGCTTCTTCGCGAGCTCGACATCGCCGTTGTGGTTCAGGCCGATCTCGGCGATCACGTAGGCGGGACGACCGCCTCCGACGACGCGGGATCCGATGGTGACGGTCATGGTGCCTCCTGTGCAGGGGATGGAAGATGAGCGGATGCCGCGGCCCGGCCCGCCAGAACGCGATCGGCCAGATCGCGCACGGCGCCGGCACCGCCGGGGCGGTCGAGCACGACCCGAGCGGCGGCGAGGACGAGCGGATGGGCCCCGGGAACCGCGACGGGCCAGCCGACGAGGTCGAGGCAGCCGAGGTCGTTGACGTCGTTGCCGACGTAGGCGATGCGCGAGAGCGGGATGCCGCGACCCGCGGCCCATTCGCGGAGTGCGACGGCCTTGTCGGAGACGTCCTGGAGCGCATCCACGCGGAGCTTGCGCGCGCGGGCGCCGACGACAGGGTTGGCCTCGGTCGAGAGGATCAGCACCGGCACGCCGGCCTCGCGCAGCAGCGCGACGCCCATGCCGTCGCTGCGGCTCACGGTGACTGATTCGACGCCGTGCTGGTCGAGCGACACCGAGTCGTCGGTGTGGACACCGTCGAAGTCGGTCACGACCGCGTCCACGACGATGGGCTCGGAGCTGTCTACGAGCGGTGAGATGGCCCGCGCGATCTCGAGCTCCTCGGCCGTGTCGATCTCGACGGCCGTGCGTGCGGCGACATCGACGAAGCCGACGCTGCCGAAGAACCGGTGCCCCGACGCCCGGAATCCCGCCGCGCGCACGACGTAGAACGCGCCCGTCTCGAGGTGGTGCGGCTCGCGGTCCTGGCGGCGGAGCCGGTGATCGGCGTCGTGGTTGACGGCTTCGGCCGCCGACCCGGCGGTCTTCGCCCACAGGAACCCGTACGTCTCCACGGCCGCGAACACGCTGTCGCGGCGGCGCGAGCACACCAGCTGCACCGCTCGCTCGAGCGCGGCGACATCGATGAAGGGCGAGGTCGCCTGGACGAAGGCGAGAACGCCGACGTCGACCCGGCGCTCCTCGAGCACCGCGAGCGCGTGCAGGAGCGCACTCTCCGAGCTCGCCGTGTCGCCGGCGAGATCGCCGGGGCGCTCGACGATCTCGGCACCCCACTCGGCGGCGACGGCGGCGATGTCGGCGTCGTCGGTGGTGACGACGACGCGGTCGATCGCGGCGCACCGGCTCGCGGCCCGCACGGCGCGGGCGATGAGCGGGATGCCGCCGACCCGGCGCAGGTTCTTGCCGGGCACGCCCTTCGAGCCGCCCCGGGCGGGGATGATCGCGACGACCTCGCTCATGCCGGCTCCCTCACGCCGGTGGAGCGACGGCCGGCACGGATGTCGACGCCGCTCCCCCGCAGCACCAGCGGCAGCGTGGTCGTCGTGCTGGACGCCAGGGTGCGGATCTCCAGCGGTCCGGTCGCTCCCGCCAGGACGAGCTCGACCGGCAGGTCGGTGCGGCGGACCGTGATCCCGCGGATCGCCGCGACCGCCGCGAGCTGCGCGGCGGGCTCGCGGCGATGGGGCAGGTAGGTCGCCGGGGCGGCGGCCGCGGCATCCCGAACCCAGTCGAGGTAGGCGGCGAGACTCAGCCGGCCGTCGACCGGCTGGGCGCTACCCAGAATGACGCGTCCGCCCGGGTCGGCGACGGCGGGAGCAGTGCGCCTCGTCCACTCGAAGGAATGACGACGGATGCCGAAGCCGCGGTCGGCGAGCGCATCGGCGCGCTCGGCGCCGAGGTCGAAGGCGGTGAACAGGTCGGCACGACCCTGGGCCGCGCGATGCAGGACCGTGGCCCGCACGAGCGGAGCGATCCGGGTCGTGAGGCCACGCTCCATCACGCCCGGCCGGGCGTACGGGCGCCGTTCCAGCAGCGCGTCGGCGTACGCGATCGTCTGCGCTCCGTCGTCGAGGAACGTGACCCGGTGCGGACGCAGCAGGGAGGCCGCGGCCCGGAACTGCCCGGAGAACCCGTCGCCCACGAGCCAGTGGCCGTGCCGGGCGAGGAGCGAGAAGGGGATGCCGAGATACGGCTCGAGGTCGCCGAACCGGGCCCCGCGAGCGAGCAACTCGTCGGCCGTCGCCGACATCTGCGGGGTCAGCCGGCCCGCGACGGGGACGGTGGTGCCGTGCGCGTCGGCCCATTCCGCGGCGCCGACGAGCTGCAGCGGGGACTCGACCCACGCGAGAACGTCATTGCGAGCCATGCCCCCACGGTGGGCGGGACACGTGAACAGGGCGGCGCCCGACAGGCTACCGCCCGGCGACGGGAAGGTGAACGGTGGGTGGCGCCGGCCGGCGGGGAGCCTTCCGCAGGACGTGGGACTCGGGCAGTCTGTCGGCATGGCACGTGTGACCGCAGACATCACCGTTTCCGCCGACGGCTACTCCAGCGGTCCGAATCAGAGCAAGGACGACCCGTTGGGCGAGCAGGGAGAGCGCCTGCACGAGTGGATGTTCGCCCACGCCGCCGATCACGAGGACGAGATCGCCGCGATCCTCGAGGCCCGGGCGTACATCATGGGCCGCAACATGTTCGGGCCCGTCCGGGGCGAGTGGACCGGCGACTGGCAGGGCTGGTGGGGCCCCGAGCCGCCGTACCATCACCCGGTGTTCGTGCTCACGCACCACCCCCGGGAATCGGTCGAGATGCTCGGCGGCACGACCTTCCACTTCGTCACCGACGGCCCCGAGGCTGCGATGGTGCGCGCTCGCGAGGCGGCCGGAGACGGCGACATCGCCATCGCGGGCGGCGCCGACACCCTCAACCAGTTCCTCGCCCTCGGACTCGTGGACGTGCTCCGGCTGCACGTGGCCCCGATGACGCTGGGCATCAGCGAGCACCGTGAGGTCGTGCGCGTGTTCGACGGCGTCCCCGCCCGTCGTCTGAAGCCCGCCCACGTCCGGGCGACGCCGCACGTCACGCACATGACGTACGAACTGCACTGACCGGATGCCGCGACCGCCGTCTCGTCGAGGTCGGTCCCGCGTGCCAGGATGAAGCCCGTGACCGATCGCCTCATGCTCCTGGACAGCGCCTCCCTGTACTTCCGCGCGTTCTACGGCGTCCCCGACACGGTGCGGGCGCCCGACGGCACGCCAGTGAACGCGGTGCGGGGCTTCCTCGACATCATCACGAAGCTCGTCACGACCTACCGCCCGACGCACCTCGTGGCGTGCTGGGACGACGACTGGCGCCCGCAGTGGCGGGTCGACCTGATCCCGACATACAAGACACATCGCGTCGCCGAGGTGGTCGCGGTGGGGCCCGACGTCGAGATCGTCCCCGATCCTCTTGAAGTGCAGGTGCCGGTGATCCGTGCCGCGCTCGGCGCACTCGGCATCACCATCGTCGGCGCGGCCGAGCACGAGGCCGACGACGTGATCGGCACCCTCGCCACGCGCGCCACCCTGCCGGTCGACGTCGTCACCGGAGACCGCGACCTGTTCCAGCTCGTCGACGACGCCCGCGACGTGCGCGTCATCTACACCGCGCGCGGCATGAGCAACCTCGAGATCCTGACCGACGCGACCGTCGTGGCCAAGTACGGGGTGCTGCCCAGCCAGTACGCCGACTTCGCCACGCTGCGGGGCGACTCCTCGGACGGACTGCCGGGCGTCGCGGGCATCGGGGAGAAGACCGCCGCGGGCCTGCTCGCCGCGCACGGCGATCTCCCCGGCATCCTCGCTGCAGCCGAGGCGGGCGACGGCATGTCGGCCGGAGTCCGGGCGAAGCTGGCCGCCGGCGCGCCCTACCTCGCCGTGGCGCCCAAGGTCGTCGCCGTCGTTCGCGACCTGGATCTGCCCGCGATCGATGCGCGGCTGCGACCGCTGGACGACGAGGCGAAGGTCGCCGCGACCGTGCTCGCCGACGAATGGGCGCTCGGCACCGCGATGACCCGCATCATCGACGCACTCGATCGGGTCGACGCCAGCTGATCGCGCGGCCGGATCTCAGCGCGCCGCGCGGCGCGAGGACGCGACGGCGGCGAGCAGCGCCCCGCAGTAGACCACGGCGAGCACCACCATGACAGCGAGCGCGGTCGTCCATTCGCCCGTCGCCTCGTACAGCGCGCCCATGACCGGGGCGCCGAGGGCCCCGAGGGCGTAACCGCCGCCCTGGACGAAGGCCGACATCCCGGCCGCTTCGGTGTCCGTCTTCGACACGGCGACAAGGGCCGAGAAGACCACGACGAATCCGCCGGCGTGCCCGATGGCGCCGAAGGACAGCCAGACCCACAGCAGCTCGGGAGCCAGCAGCAGGCCGGTCGTCACGATCAGCCAGGACGCGCAGATGACCAGCGGGGCGACGATGCGGGGCGTGAACCGCAGCAGCAGCGGCACGACGAACGCGCCGAGGATTCCGACGCCCTGATAGATGGACGCGACCGCGCCCGCCGCCGCGGCATCGAGCCCGAGCTCGTCGGCCGCGAACGTCGGCAGCCAGGTCGACAGGGCGTAGTACATGGTGCATTGCAGGCCGAACGCACCGACGAGCAGCCATGCCACCGGACGCCCGAAGACGACACGGCTCTCGCGCCCGTGCGCGACGACGGGAAGAGGCCCCGTGAGCGTGTCCGGATCGACGCCGGCGCGGGGAACGCCGGACGCGGGCGACGACCCGGAGTGCTGCTCTCCGCTCTCGCTCCCCTGCGAACGGGCGCGACGCATGTGGATCGACCATAGCCCGATCCCGCCGAAGGTCAGGAACGACCAGGCCACGAGGGCCCACGACCAGCCGATCACCTCGGCCAGCGGCGCCGTGAGCAGTGAGGTCAGGAGCGACCCGACATTCAGCGTGGCGGCATACGCAGCGGTCACGAGGGCGACCCGCTCGGGCGGCACATCCCGCCGGATGATCACGGGGATGACCACGTTGCCGATGGTGATCGAGGCCCCGATGACGACCATTCCCGTCAGCATCCACCCGAACCCGGGGAGCGCGCGGACGAAGGTGCCGATCAGCACTCCGCTGAGCGCGATCAGCAGCGCCGCCTCGGCGCCGGCACGGCGGATCACGAGCGCGGCGACCGGTGTGAGCAGGGCGAACATGAGCACGGGGGCGGTGGTCAGCAGCCCGGCGGTGCCGGACCCGATGCCGAAGTCGTCCTCGATCTGCGTCATGACCGGCGTCGGCGACATGATCGGGCCGCGCAGGCTGAGCGCCGCCACGAGCACACCGGCTACAACCAGCCAGGGCAGTGCCCGCCTCGCTCCGGAGGCGGGGTCAGAGGTCACCCGACGAGTCTAGGCGCGGCCCCCGAGCGCCAGACCGGCCGTGATGGTCGTCCGCGCCCACGCGTAGTGGTTGCCGCCGCACTCCCAGGCGAACTCTCCCAGCGGCGATCCCTGCGTCCACGCGTACGACGTCGGACCCTCCAGTTCGGCATCCGTGTGCAGCGCGACCATCGCCTGGAGCGACTCGTGCGACGCCCGCAGCAGCGCCAGGAGCTCGGGGAGCGAGGTGTCCTGCCACTGCAGGCGAAGCTCCTCGTTGAGCTCGGCGAGGCGCTGCCACGTGTACCCCTCAGCGGGGATCGCCGGCATGCCGCCGACCTCGCCGTCGGCGCACCACTTCTCGAGCAGGATGTGCCACGCGTGCAGGTGGGCGATGACATCGCGAACATTGCGGTCTCGCGCCGTTCCGGCGAAGTCCTCGTCGAGGCGCTCCGGCGGGAGCCCGCCGATCAGCTCGAGGAGAGCGGAGAACTCCGCGTCGTTGCCCGAGATGAGTGCTGCTCTGCTCAGTTCCACGGTCACACCGTACCGCCGGGCTCCGACGCCGTCACCGGCTGCGGGAGGTCCAATCTCGCAGCCGTGCCAGGTCCCACGTCGTCACGATGCGCTCGGCGGGCACTCCTGCCCGTTCGGCGCGCTCGGCACCGTGGTCGATGAGCGAGAGCTGTCCGGGCGCATGCGCATCCGAGTCGATCGAGAAGAGGCATCCGCTCTCCAGCGCCAGCGCGATGAGCTCGTCGGGCGGATCCTGACGCTCGGGCCGGGAGTTGATCTCGACCGCGACGCCGTGCGCCGCGCAGGCCTCGAACACCCGCTCGGCGTCGAACGTCGACTGCGGCCTCGTTCCGCGCGAGCCCTCCACGAGCCTGCCGGTCACGTGCCCGAGCACATCCACATGCGGGTTCGACACGGCTGCGACCAGCCGCCTCGTCATGGGGCCGCGCTCCATGCGCAGCTTGGAATGCGCCGACGCCACGACGATCTCGAGCCGGTCGAGCATCTCGGGCTCCTGGTCGAGCGAGCCGTCGTCGAGGATGTCGACCTCGATGCCCGGCAGCAGCGTGAAGCCGTCGCCGCTCATGCCCGCGACGACCTCGAACTGCTCGCGCAGGCGCTCGGGTGACAGCCCGTTCGCCACACGCAGGCGCGGGGAGTGGTCGGTGAGTGCGAGGTACTCGTGGCCGAGTGCGCGTGCCGCGGCGACCATGAGATCGATCGAGGTCAGGCCGTCCGACCAGTCGCTGTGCGAGTGCAGGTCGCCGCGCAGCAGCGGTCGCAGCTGCGAGGCCACCTGCACGCCCGCCCGCTCGCGCAGGTCCGCGAGGTAGGCCGGCACGCCGCCGGCCAGGGCCTCCTGGATGACTCCGAAGGTCGAGTCCCCGATCCCCTTGCGACGACGAAGGGATGCCGAATCCCGCAGCTGCTCGTCCGTGAGGCCCACGATCGCGTCCGCCGCGGAGCGGAACGCCTTCGACTTGTACCGCGAGGAGCGCTCCCGCTCGAGGAGCGTCGCGATCTCGGTGAGCGCCTCGTACGGGTTCATCGGCCGTGCCGCCGTGCCGGCGTCATGCGGCCGCCAGCGGCGTGCGCCGGACGACGACAGGGACGCTCGCGAGCCGGTGGATCGCCCATCCGAAGAGGATCGAGAGGACTCCCATGCCGGCGGCGAACAGCGAGACGCCATAGGCGACGACCGAGGTGTACAGCGACGTGCGCAGGAACGAGGCCTGCATCACCGTGGTGCGCACGGGGTCGTCCTGATCGAGTTCGGCATAGGTCTTGCCGTCGGAGGCCGCGAGAGCGTGCTGGTTGATGATGTCCGCCTGCACGTACGCCGTCAGCGGTCCGGTGACCTGCTGGCCCTGGAACGCCATGGCGTCGTCGGGGATCGTGATGTTCTCGGCCGTCAGCTGGGTCGTCACCCCGATCCAGGCGATGACGCCGACGACGATGAGCACGATCCCGGCGATGATGCCGAGGATGCCCACCGCCTTCACGAATCCGACTCGCTTAGCCGGCGGCTCGATCGTGTCCGAGGTCGTGGGGGGCAGTTCCTGGGTCATCGCATCCTCCTGGGTGGGGTTGCGGCCAACCTAGCGGCGTGCGGATTCCGGCGGTAGACCACGCGCCCAGGGTCTCCGAACGGTGAACGCGGCGGGCGTCAGGAGGCGAGCTGCCGTGTGACGTCCACCCAGCGGTCGAGCGTTGCGAGGGCGGCTCCGCTGTCGATCGACGCGGCCGCGTCGTCTCGCGCCTCCGCGAGGCGCTCGAGGATCGGACGCTGCACCTGGGTCGCGTCCTGGAACAGCCGGTAGGCGACGAGTCCTGCCGCGGCGTTGAGCAGCACGATGTCGCGCACCGGCCCCTCGTCGCCGCCCAGAACACGTCGGACCACGGCCGCGTTGTGGGCAGGGTCCCCGCCGAGCAGGTCGTCGATGTCGGCGAGGGGGATCCCGAGGTCGCGCGGATCGAGGTCGTGCTCGTGGATGTCGCCGCGGCTGACCTCCCACAGCCTGCTGTGGCCGGTCGTCGTCAGCTCGTCCAGCCCGTCATCGCCGCGGAACACGAGGGCGGTCGCGCCGCGGGTGCGGAAGACGCCGGTGATGAGCGGCACCCGGTCGAGGTGGGCGACGCCCACCGCGTTGGCCTCGGCACGTGCCGGGTTGCACAGCGGCCCGAGGAAGTTGAAGACCGTGGGAACGCCGAGCTCGCTCCTGGTCGGCCCGGCGTGACGGAAACCGGGGTGGAACGCCGCGGCGAACGCGAACGTGATGCCCGCGCGCTCGAGCGTCTCGGCCACCGCCTCCGGCGAGAGGGTGAGGTCCAGCCCCAGTGCGCCGAGGACGTCGGAGGATCCCGACGCGGAGCTCGCGGCCTTGTTGCCGTGCTTGACCACGGGGACACCGGATGCCGCGGCCACCAGTGCCGCCATGGTCGAGACGTTGACGGTGCCGAAGCGGTCGCCGCCGGTGCCGACGATGTCCAGGACCGCGGGATCCACGGGCAGCGGGAGCGCGGCCTCCAGGATCGCGTCGCGGAACCCGACGATCTCGTCGACGGTCTCGCCCTTCGCCCGCAGAGCGATCAGGAAACCGCTCAGCTGGGAGGGCGTCGCGGCGCCCGACATGATCTGGCGCATCGCCCACGTCGACTCCGAGACGCTGAGGTCGCGCCGCTCGAGCAGCGTCGTGAGGATGCCCGGCCAGGTGTACAGCTCCGCCATGACCCCGAGCCTATCCGGGGCGCGAGATCGGAACCGTTTCGTGACAGAACGGTGCGGATGCGGCATCCGGGCGGGTTCATGTCGTGTTCACGGCGGACTCGCGGCACTCTCTTAGGTCGACCTAAGTTCCGATCCGGGCAAATACATGCCCCGTGATGGGAATAGGGAGTCCCAAGATCGGCCATAATGGGGAGCGTGACGACCTCCCAAGCGACCTACTCTCAGGCCATGCGGTCCGTCAAGCGGCCGGATCCGGTCGCCGTCGGCACCATCGTGTGGCTCGGCAGCGAGGTGATGTTCTTCGCGGGCCTCTTCGCGATCTACTTCACGCTCCGCAACGCCTCCCCCGGCCTGTGGGCCGAGGAGACGCAGCTGCTGAACATCCCCTACGCGACCGTGAACACGATCATCCTCGTGCTCTCGTCGGTCACGTGCCAGATGGGCGTCTTCGCCGCTGAGCGCTTCCAGCCCTACACCGTGAAGTCCAACCGGTTCTGGCAGCGCTGGGGAATGGTCGAGTGGTTCTGGCTCACCTTCGCGCTCGGCGCGATCTTCGTCTCCGGCCAGGTGTGGGAGTACGCCCAGCTCGTCGCCGAGGGCATGCCGATCGACGCGAACTCGTACGCCTCGGCCTTCTACCTCACCACCGGCTTCCACGCCCTGCACGTCACGGGCGGGCTCATCGCCTTCCTCCTCGTGATCGGGCGTGCGTACGCCGTCAAGAACTTCGGGCGCAAGGAGATGACCTCCTCGATCGTCGTGTCGTACTACTGGCACTTCGTCGACGTCGTCTGGATCGCCCTGTTCCTCGTCATCTACTTCCTGAAATAAGAGCGGAGCTGATCCCCGATATGGCACGCGAGACCCCGCGCCGCTCGAAAGGCCGTCGCAGTCCCTGGGCTGCCGCCGCACTCATCGGCATCGGCCTGCTGATCACCGGCGGCATCTACGCCGGCGCATCCGCCGCCGTAGCCGCCACCGCCCCGACCGAGGCCGCCGCCACAGCGCTGACGGCCGAGGACGGCGAGAAGCTCTTCCAGGCGAACTGCGCCACCTGTCACGGACTCGACGTCCAGGGCACGCCCGACGGCCCGTCGCTGTACGGCGTCGGCGAGCTGTCCGTGCACTTCCAGATGAGCACCGGCCGCATGCCCCTGCAGATGCAGGGACCGCAGGCGCCGCAGAAGCCGGTCCAGTTCACGGACGAGCAGATCGCGGCCGTCGGCGCCTACATCCAGAGCATCGCCCCCGGACCCACCTTCCCCGATGAAGAGGTCCTTGACGGTCAGGGCGACGCCTCCGAGGGCGGCGAGCTGTTCCGCATCAACTGCGCGATGTGCCACAACGTCGCCGGCGCCGGCGGTGCGCTCACCGAGGGCAAGTACGCCCCGGCTCTCTACGAGACGTCCCCGCTCAACATGTACGCGGCGATGGTCACGGGTCCGCAGAACATGCCCGTCTTCAACGACATGACCCTGACGACCGAAGAGAAGCGCGACATCATCTCGTACCTGCTCTTCCTGCAGGAGTCGGAGTCGCCCGGCGGCTTCACGCTCGGCTCGCTCGGACCCGTCTCCGAGGGCCTGTTCATCTGGATCTTCGGGATCGGCTCGCTGATCGCACTGACCGTGTGGATCACGGCGAAGTCCAACTGACCCCACTGACACGCAAGAACTGACGAGGAGCAGCATGGCACACGAGGACGACCCGCTCGAGCACGAGAGGGCTTCCTGGAAGCCCTCCCCCGGGCTCGCCGTCGCGGTCACCGACCCGGTGCGCAACCCGGAGCTCCCTCCGCATCGCGAGCGGATGACCGACAAGGATCCGGTCGCGCTGAAGAACGCCGTCCGCACGGTGTACACGCTCTTCTACATCTCGATCGCCGGAAGCATCTGGGCCATCGCGGCCTACATGCTCTTCCCGATCGAGAGCGGCCGGATGATCGACATCCGCAACAACAACCTCTTCATCGGCCTCGGCATCGCCCTGGCACTGCTCGCCATCGGCCTCGGAGCGATCCACTGGTCCAAGGCGATCATGTCCGACAAGGAGTTCACCGAGCCCCGTCACGCGACGCGCGGCCGGGACACGACGCGCGAGGCTGCCATCCAGGCATTCGCCGAAGCCAACGAAGAGTCCGGCTTCGGCCGTCGCGCGATGATCCGCAACTCGCTCATCGCCGCCCTGGTGGCCTCGGTCGCTCCCGGCATCGTGCTCTTCCGCGGACTCGCGCCCCAGGACACCCCCGAGCACCCGCACGGCGGCGACCCGGTGGCCCTCCTCAACGAGACGATGTGGAAAGAGGGGTCCCGCCTCGCGCACGACCCCAGCGGTGAGCCCATCCGCGCGGCCGATGTGACCCTCGGCTCGGCCGTGCACGTCATCCCCGAAGAGCTCGCGGCACTGTCCCACAGCGACGGCTACCTCGAAGAGAAGGCGAAGGCGATCGTCCTCCTCATGCGTCTGCTCCCCGAGCAGATCACCGAGGCCCCCGAGAAGGCCGACTGGTCCTACGACGGCATCGTCGCGTACTCCAAGGTGTGCACGCACGTCGGCTGCCCCGTCGCCCTCTACGAGCAGCAGACGCACCACCTGCTGTGCCCCTGCCACCAGTCGCAGTTCGATGTGACCGACGCCGCCAAGGTGATCTTCGGCCCCGCCGCACGTCCGCTGCCGCAGCTGCCGATCACCGTCGACGACGAGGGCTACCTCGTCGCGCGCAGCGGCTTCACCGAACCCGTCGGCCCGAGCTTCTGGGAGCGTCATTGAGTACCGCAACCGCCCCTAACGAGAACCTCACCGAGGCTCCTCCCGCCGCGACCCCTCCGCGCGACAAGCCGCTCGGTGGCCGGTTCGTCGGTGCCGCGTCGAACTACATCGACGAGCGCACCAGCCTGTCGGGCTTCGTCAAGGAGCTCGGCCGCAAGATCTTCCCGGACCACTGGTCCTTCATGCTCGGCGAGATCGCGCTGTGGAGCTTCGTCGTCGTGCTGCTCACCGGCACGTTCCTGACGTTCTTCTTCGACGCCTCCATGGTCGAAACCCACTACCACGGCGCCTACCTGCCGATGCGGGGGATCGAGATGTCGGCCGCGATGGCCTCCACGCTCGAGATCTCCTTCGACCTCCGTGGCGGACTCCTCGTCCGTCAGATGCACCACTGGGCGGCTCTGACGTTCGTCGCCGGCATCGGCGTGCACATGCTGCGCGTGTTCTTCACCGGAGCGTTCCGCAAGCCGCGCGAGCTCAACTGGGTGATCGGCTTCATCCTGTTCATCCTCGCGATGGGTGAGGGCTTCACCGGCTACTCGCTCCCCGACGACGTGCTCTCCGGCAACGGCCTGCGCATCATCGACGGCATGGTCAAGGGCATCCCGCTCATCGGCACCTGGACCTCGTTCCTGCTCTTCGGCGGCGAGTTCCCGGGCACCGCGATCGTCGGACGTCTGTACTCCCTGCACATCCTGCTGCTGCCCGCGATCCTCGTCGGCCTGCTCGTGCTTCACCTGATGCTCATGGTGATCAACAAGCACACGCAGTTCGCCGGCGCCGGTCGCTCCAACAGCAACGTGGTCGGCTACCCGATGATGCCGGTGTACATGTCGAAGATGGGCGGCTTCCTGTTCATCACGTTCGGCGTGATCGCCCTCATCGCGGCGTTGTTCACGATCAACCCGATCTGGAACTACGGCCCCTACGACCCGTCACCGGTGTCGGCGGGAACGCAGCCCGACTGGTACATCGGCTTCGCCGACGGCGCCCTGCGACTGATCCCGCCGGGCTGGGAGTTCGTGCTGTTCGACCACACCTGGTCGTTCAACATCCTCGTGCCGCTCATCGGCCTGGGCGTGTTCATCGTCCTCGTCATGATCTACCCCTTCATCGAGGCGTGGGTCACCGGCGACAAGCGCGAGCACCACATCGCCCAGCGTCCGCGCAACGCGGCCACCCGCACGGCCATCGGCGCCGCCGGCGTCACGTTCTACGCGGTCCTGTGGGCCTCGGCGGCGTCCGACATCATCGCGACCCACTTCTGGCTCACGATGGAAGGCGTCATCCACACGCTGCAGGCCCTGCTGTTCCTCGGCCCGGTCATCGCGTACTTCGTCACCAAGCGCATCTGCATCGCCCTTCAGAAGAAGGACCGTGAGATCGCGCTGCACGGGTACGAGTCCGGTCGCATCGTCCGCCTCCCGGGCGGCGAGTACATCGAGGTCCACCAGCCGGTCGACGAGTACGAGCGCTACAAGCTGGTCGACTTCGAGACGTACGAGCCGCTCGTGGTGCGCCCGAACGCCAAGGGACGCATCCCGTGGCACGAGAACGTCCGCGCGTCGCTGTCGCGGTGGTTCTTCGAGGACCGCCTCTCCCCCGTCACGCAG
Organism: Microbacterium sp. Root166; assembly: GCF_001427145.1. GTDB lineage: Bacteria > Actinomycetota > Actinomycetes > Actinomycetales > Microbacteriaceae > Microbacterium. The sequence goes on along the minus strand of NZ_LMGL01000002.1, from coordinate 111,890 downwards.
TCCGAGCTCGACGCGGCGCTGGCCCACCAGCACCACGCGCTCGACCACATCGAGACCGAAGAGAACGCCGAGCTCCAGGGTGCGCACGAGCGCGCCGGAGTCCCCGACGCTCCGCTCAAGCCGATCGACGACGGCCACAACTCCGAGACCGCTGTTCGCCCGTCGAACATCATCGTCCCGGAGGACGGCGAGAAGAAGCCGCGCAACCGCGAGAAGGAGACCGGTCAGTAGCAGACCGCAGTTCTTCCGGATGCCCCGGCACGGCCCCCTCGCGGGTGCTCGTGCCGGGGCATCCTGCGTTGCACCTCCTCCCCTGCCGGAACGGCAGGATTCCGGCGCAGCGTGACCGCCCGCGGCGCAACTCCGCGTGCGCGCCGCAGCTAGCCTGGAAGCATGATCAGCGCACTCGAGTACTTCTCCGCCAAGCTCGCCCTCGAAACAGACGCCTCGGACGTGTACGCCGCACAGAAGAGCGGCGAGACCTTCGTCCTCGTCGACGTGCGTGGCGACGAGGCGTGGGCGCAGGGGCGCATCGCCGGAGCCGTCCACCTGCCACGGCCGCAGATCGCGGAGCGCGCGCTGCAGGAGCTCGATCCTGCCGTCCCCGTCGTCGTGTATTGCTGGAGCCCCGGCTGCAACGCCGGCGCCAAGGCCGCTGTGGAGTTCGGGAAGCTGGGCTTCCGCGTCAGGGAAATGATCGGCGGGTATGAGTACTGGGTCCGCGAGGGCCAGCCGACCGAGAACGACGAGGGCTCACTCCCCCGCGTCTTCGACCCGCAGGTGATGGTCGTCCGCGCGCCGGTGGGCGCCTAGCCGCAGGAGCCAGCCGCCGGCTTCACGCGGTCTCGAGGCCCTCGGTGAACCGCAGAGCGGCCGAACCGTAGAACGCGGCCGGCGCCGGCGACGCGGGAAAGTCGCCCGTGAAGTCCACGTCGCAGACCACGGCCGTGACGTTGTCGCGGGACCCGGCGTCGAGCCCGATCGCGACGGCCGCCGCGGCGGCCTCCTCGGGCGTCGCATGCTGCGTCACGACCTCGGAGAGCACGGCGTGGGGCACGTAGTCGCTCAGGCCGTCGCTGCACAGCAGCCACCGATCTCCGGGCTGCGCGTCGACCTGGGCGACCATGATCGTGTCGCGTTCACCACCGCTCAGCGACGCGGTGATGAGGTTGCGGCGGGGGTGGGTGGCGGCATCCTCCGCCGCCACGAGTCCGCGATCGACGAGCGCCTGAACGTACGAGTCGTCGCGCGTCTGCTGCGTCAGGACGCCCTCGCGGAGACGGTACGCCCGCGAGTCGCCGGTGTGCGCGAGCAGCAGGTCGCCGTCGCGCGACACGAACAGGCCGGTGAACGTCGTCGCCATCCCGTGCAGCGCAGGGTCTCTCTCAGCGTGGGCCCGAAGGTCCCAGTTCGCCGTGCGCACGCTGACGCCGAGGTTCTCCGCGTCGACGGGCCCGACATTGCCCGCTGCCAGGCGATGCACGAGCGCCGATGACGCGAGGTCGCCGGCCGGCCCGCCGCCGACGCCGTCCGCGACCGCACCACCCCACGTTGCGGTGAAGGCGGCGTCCTGATTGACGGACCGGTGGGCACCGGTGTCTGAGACGGCGCTCGAGCGCAGCCTCACCCGAGGGGTGAGCGTCACGATCAGCGCGCGAAGTACCCGCGGTAGTACTCGTACACCCAGCCGATGATCGCGACGGCGAACACCGCGAGACCGATCGGGAAGAGCCAGGCCCCGACGGCGAGGCCCATCATCGCCAGGGCTGCCGAGAAGGCGAGCACGATCGGCCACCACGACCAGGGGCTGAATTCGCCCAGCTCGGGGTCACCGTCGTCGATGTCGGCGGTGAGGACGTCTTCGGGCAGCTCGCCGCCCTGGGAGGCGTGGACACGGCCGATGTAGAACGCGATGAGCGCGCCCATGAGGGCCGTGAACAGCAGGCCGACGCTGCCTACCCACTCGATGCGGTTCGGCCAGAACTCCTGCGGGTTCGCGAGGATGTTCCAGGTCGTGTAGACGATCGCGACGATCAGGAAGAAGACGGTGAGGAGCCACCAGAGTCCGGCGTTGGTACGCACTTACTTCACCTCTCCCTCGGCGAGGTCCACAACCGGGGCTTCGGGGGCGTCCTTCGCGGGTCCGACGCCGACGGGGATTCCCGCCTCGGGGTGGTTCAGGTCGAACGCGGGCCGCTCGCTGCGGATCCGCGGGATCGACGTGAAGTTGTGCCGCGGCGGCGGGCACGACGTCGCCCACTCGAGCGAGGCGCCGTAGCCCCACGGGTCGTTGACGGTCACCTTCGGCGCCTTGCGGGCGGTCACCCAGACGTTGAAGAGGAACGGGATCATCGATGCGCCGAGGATGATGGCGCCGACCGTGGAGACCTGGTTCTGGAACGTCCAGCCGTCGGCCTCGGAGTAGTCGGCGTAGCGACGCACCATGCCGTCGACGCCCAGCCAGTGCTGGATGAGGAAGGTCATGTGGAAGCCGATGAACAGCATCCAGAAGTGGACGTAACCGAGGCGCTCGTTGAGCATCTTCCCCGTCCACTTCGGCCACCAGAAGTAGAAGCCGGCGAACATCGCGAACACGACGGTGCCGAAGACGACGTAGTGGAAGTGCGCCACGACGAAGTACGAGTCCGAGAGGTGGAAGTCCAGCGGCGGCGACGCGAGGATCACACCGGTGAGACCGCCGAACACGAAGGAGACGAGGAAGCCGAGCGCGAACACCATCGGGGTCTCGAACGTCACCGAGCCGCGCCAGAGCGTTCCGATCCAGTTGAAGATCTTCACGCCCGTGGGCACCGCGATCAGCATCGTCATCAGGGCGAAGAACGGCAGCAGCACCGCACCGGTGACGTACATGTGGTGCGCCCAGACCGCCACCGAGAGCGCCGCGATGGCGATCGTCGCGTAGACGAGGGTCTTGTAGCCGAAGATCGGCTTGCGGCTGAACACCGGGAAGATCTCCGACACGATGCCGAAGAACGGCAGCGCGATGATGTAGACCTCGGGGTGGCCGAAGAACCAGAACAGGTGCTGCCACAGCAGCACACCGCCGTTGGCCGGGTCGTAGATGTGGGCGCCGAGGACGCGGTCCGCGGCGGCGGCCAGGATCGCGGCGGCGAGCACCGGGAAGGCCATCAGGACCAGGATGCTGGTGATCAGCGTGTTCCAGGAGAAGATCGGCATGCGCCACATGGTCATGCCCGGTGCACGCATCGTGATGATCGTGGTGATGAAGTTCACCGCACCGAGGATCGTTCCGAAACCGCTCATGCCGAGGCCGAGCATCCAGAGGTTGCCTCCGACGCCTGGCGAGAAGCTGGCGTTGGCGAGCGGCTGATAGGCGAACCAGCCGAACGCGGCCGCACCCTGAGGGGTGAGGAAGCCGGCGACGGCGATGGTCGAGCCGAACAGGAACAGCCAGAACGCGAAGGCGTTCAGACGCGGGAACGCCACGTCGGGTGCACCGATCTGAAGCGGCAGGATCGCGTTGGCGAAACCGGCGAACAGCGGCGTCGCGAACATCAGCAGCATGATCGTGCCGTGCATCGTGAACAGCTGGTTGTACTGGTCCTTCGTCGGGATGATCTGCATCCCGGGCTCGAAGAGCTCAGCACGGATGATCAGCGCCATCACTCCACCGAGGAGGAAGAAGATGACGGACGAGATCAGGTACAGGTAGCCGATCGTCTTGTGGTCGGTGGAGGTGATCCACTTGACGACGATGTTGCCCTTCTGCTCCACGCGCGACGCGCTGAGCAGCGCGGCCTGGCGTGGCGGCAGAGTGGTCGGGCGACCCTGCGTCGTCTCCTGGAGCGGAAGCGTCGTCGCCATGATCAGTGCTCTCCCTCTTCTTCGGAAGCCTCGCCCGAGCCATCGGTGCCCGGCAGGTTCTGAAGTCGGTCGTACTCGTCGTTGATGTCACCGGTCTGGCCGGCATCGCGAAGCGTCTCGAGGTACTCCTCGTACTCGGCCTCGCTGACCACCTCGACGTTGAAGAGCATCATCGAGTGGTACTGGCCACACAGCTCGGCGCACTTGCCGGCGTACGTGCCCTCGCGGGTCGGCGTGAAGGACCAGAAGTTGTCCTTGCCGATGTACATGTCCTTCTTGTAGAGGAAGTCGATGATCCAGAAGGAGTGGATGACGTCACGCGACTGCAGCTTGATCTTGACCGTCTTGTCGACGGGGAGGACCAGCGTGGGCAGTTCGCTGACGACGGTGCCCTCGGGGTCGGTCTGCGCCTGGACGCCCATGGTCCAGACGGTGTCTTCCTCGTCTTCGCCGTCGTACTGGAAGTCCCAGGCCCACTGCTTGCCGATCGCGACGATCGACACATCGGGGTCTTCGTACTGGGTCTCGAGGACGTTCTGGTCCTTCGCGGTGAACGCGAAGAAGCCGATCACGAGGATCAGCGGCACGATCGTGTAGAAGATCTCGATCGGCATGTTGTAGCGCAGCTGCACCGGCAGGCCGACCTGGCCCTTGCGACGGCGGTAGGCGATCGCGGCCCAGCCCATCAGTCCCCACGTGATGACGCCGACGGCGAGCAGCACGATCCAGGAGTTGACCCAGAGGGCCGACACCATCTGCGTGCGGTCCGTGGCGAATTCGCCGCCGCTCTCGACGAAGCCGGGGAGGAAGCCGTTCAGCTCGGTCGGCGTGCAACCGGCAAGCACTGCTGCCGTGGCGATCCCGACGGGGAGAAGGGCCCAGCGGAGACGGCGTTTCGAGGGCACGATGCACCTTTCTGGGTCTGACAAATGACTCTCGCCAGTCTAGGGCAAGCGTTCAGGGGATTCAGGCCATCCGCCCAGGCTCATTCGAGTGCCGGAGCGGAAAAACCGCAGGCCCGGGCACTCCGAGGAGCGCACCGGGCCTGGCAAAATCTGCTCGGATCAGTGGAAGCTGTCACCGCACGCGCAGCTGCCGCCGGCGTTCGGGTTGTCGATGGTGAAGCCCTGCTCCGAGATGGTGTCCTTGAAGTCGATCGTCGCGCCGTCGAGGTAGGGCACGCTCATGTCGTCGACGATCACCTCGACGCCGTCGAAGTCGACGGCCTTGTCGCCGTCGAGGAAGCGCTCGTCGAAGTAGAGCTGGTAGATCAGGCCGCTGCAGCCACCGGGCTGGACCGCCACGCGCAGGCGCAGGTCATCGCGCCCCTCCTGCGAGAGGAGGCTCTTCACCTTGAGCGAAGCGGCATCGGTCAGCAGCACGCCGTGCTCACGAGTGGACTGGTCGGTCGACAGTGCAGTGTCGGTCATGGCACTCCTCCGGACGGGCCGCGATCGCGGCGGGATGCCTCGATTCTACGCCCGTCCGCCGTGAGCCGGCTCCGAGCCCGGCCGTGTCAGGCTCGACCGTCCCGGGCGTCGAGCTTCTCGAGCAGCAGCGCCTCGGACAGGACCGCATTGCGGAAGGTCTCGAGATGGAGCGACTCGTTCGGGCTGTGGGCCCGCGCGTGCGGGTCCTCCACCCCGGTGACGAGGATCTGCGCCGCGGGGAACTCGCGCACGAGGTCCGCGATGAACGGGATGGAGCCGCCCACGCCGATGTCGACCGACTCGACGCCGTAGCCCTCGTGGAGCGCTTCGCGGGCGGCCGCCACCGCCCAGCCGGACGTGTCGACGAGGAACGCGTCGCCGTAGTCCTGGTCGCTGAAGGTCAGCTCCGCGCCCCAGGGGGCGTGTGCACGCAGGTGCGCCTCGATGGCCGCGTACGCCTCGCGGGCAGGCTGGCCCGGCGCGATGCGCGCGCTGATGACGACGGAGACCTCCGGGCTGAGGGTGTTGGAGGCGTTCGCCACCGAGGGGGCGTCGATGCCGGTGATCGTGATCGACGGCTTGTTCCAGATGCGGCTGAGGATCGTGCCGCCGCCGACCGGTGAGACGCCGGCCGGAAGGCCTGCCTCGTCACGCAGCGTCTCCTCGCTGTACGGCGGGGTCTCGGCATCCCGTTCGGTGAGTCCCTCCACCGCCACCGCCCCACTCTCGTCCCACAGGGTCGACAGCAGCGTGACCGTGGCCATCATGGCGTCCGGCACCGCTCCCCCGAACATTCCGGAGTGCGACGCGTGGTGGAGGGTCTTCACGCGCAGCGTGAATCGGGTGTTGCCGCGCAGCGACACGGTGAGCGCGGGGGTCTTGTCGTCCCAGTTGCCGGAGTCCGCCACGACGATCACGTCGGCCCGCAGCGCGTCGGCGTTGTCGGAGAGGAACTGGGCGAAGGACCGCGAACCGGCCTCCTCCTCCCCCTCCAGGAACAGCGCGACGCCGAGATCGAAGTCGTCGCCGATGGCTTCCTTCAGCGCGCGCAGCGCCGCGATGTGCGCCATGATGCCGGCCTTGTCGTCGGCGGCGCCGCGGCCGTACAGCCGCCCGCCGCGCACGGTGGGCTCGAACGGCGCGGACTCCCACAGCGCCTCATCGCCGACCGGCTGGACGTCGTGGTGGGCGTACAGCAGGATCGTGGGCCGGCCGTTGCGGGCGGCGCGGGACGCGAGCACAGCCGGCTGCCCTTCCTCGCCGGTCTCCGGGATGACGGCGGTGCGGATCTCGACCGTCTCGAACAGCCCCAGTTCGCGCACCAGGTCGGCGACGGCCTCCGCGCTGCGCCGGACGGGCGCGGGGTCGAAACCGGGAAAGGCCACCGACGGGATGCGCACCAGCGCACCGAGGTCGGCGACGGCGGCGGGGATGCCGGAGGCCGCGGCGTCGCGCACAGCATCCTGTCGGGAGAGCTCAACTGTCATGCGGGTAATCTTAAGTGCACCCCTAGCCGATTTCCCGAGGATCATCGTGGCCAAGAACCCTGAAGCACCCGCGTCCAGCGACGCCCCCTCCGACGGAACGGTGCTCAATGGAGTGCCCGTGAGTGGCAAGGGACGGGCGACGCCCACCCGCGCCGAGCGCGAGGCGGCCCGCAAGCGGCCGCTCGTTCCGGACTCCAAGGAAGCGAAGGCCCGCGCGCGCGCCGACCTCAACGCCAAGCGCGAGAAGGCCCGTGTCGGCATGGCGGCGGGCGACCCGCGCTACCTGCCCGCCCGCGACCAGGGCGCACAGCGCAAGTTCGTGCGCGACTTCGTCGACTCCGGCTGGCACCTCGGCGAGGCCGTCATGCCCGCGATGCTCGTCGTGATCCTCGCGACCTTCATCCCGGTGCCCGAGGTCCAGTACTACTCGTTCGTGGCGCTGTGGATCTTCATCCTCTTCGTGGTCGGCGACATGGTCCTGACGTCGATCTTCGCCAAGCGCGCCGTCAAGGCGAAGTTCGGCGCCGACAAGCAGGAGAAGGGCCTCGGCTGGTACGCGGCCATGCGCACCGTCCAGATGCGCTTCCTCCGTCTGCCGAAGCCGCAGGTCAAGCGCGGCCAGCGCCCGGTCTGAACCCGACCGCGGTTCCGCGACTCAGCGCCCCCGCGCGAGGCCGCGGTTGATCTGACGCGCCCACAGCGGCCCGCGGTAGAGGAACGCCGTGTACCCCTGCACGAGCGTGGCTCCGGCATCCATCCTCTCCTGCACGTCCGCGGCCGTCTCGACGCCGCCGACGGAGATGACGCAGAACTCCGCGGGCACGGCGTCGCGCACCAGGCGGAGCACCGCAAGGGCGCGGCTCTTCAGCGGAGCCCCCGACAGCCCCCCGTCGCCGGCGGCGGCGATCACCGCAGGATCGGTCGTCAGACCGTCGCGCGAGATCGTCGTGTTTGTGGCGATGAGTCCGGACAGCCCGAGGTCGACCGCCAGCCGCGAGACAGCGGTCACTTCGTCGTCGGGGAGGTCGGGCGCGATCTTCACGAGGAGCGGCGTCGCGCCGGCGGCGTCGCGCACCGCCTCGAGCAGCGGGCGCAGCGTCTCGACGGCCTGGAGACCGCGCAGCCCCGGCGTGTTCGGTGACGACACGTTGACCACGAGGTAGTCGGCGAGCGGCGCGAGCAGCGTCGTGCTGCGGACGTAGTCCGCCGTGGCATCGGCGACGTCGACCACGCGGCTCTTGCCGATGTTGACGCCGATGACGCCGCGGCGCCGACGGCGGCGAAAGACGGCCAGCCGCGCGGCGGCGGCCTCGGCCCCCTGGTTGTTGAACCCCATGCGGTTGACCACGGCGCGGTCGGGGATCAGCCGGAACAGCCGCGGGCGCGGATTGCCGTCCTGCGGGATCGCGGTCAGCGTGCCGACCTCGACGTGTCCGAAGCCGAGGGCCAGCAGCCCCGGCGCGCCCTTGACGTCCTTGTCGAATCCGGCGGCGACCCCGAACGGCGAGCCGAAGTCGAGGCCGAGCGCCCGGGTGCGGAGCGCCGGCGCGGGCCGCGTCAGCGCGCGCGCCGCCCAGGAGAAGGGTGGGACGCCCAGCACACGGATGACGGCCATCGCAGCGTGGTGCGCGGACTCGGGATCCATGCGCGAGAGCACGGTGCGAAAGAGGAGGGGATACATCCGGTCCAGGCTATCGGGGCGGCGGCTCTGCTCGCGAAGCGAGGCGCCGATCAGGCGCGGTGCTGGTGGTCGGCGCGCAGCTGGTCGATCGCGGACTCGAAGTCCTCGAGCGAGTCGAACGCCTGGTAGACGCTCGCGAACCGCAGGTACGCGACCTCGTCCAGCTCGCGGAGCGGACCCAGGATCGCCAGGCCGATCTCGTTGGTGTCGAGCTGCGACGCACCGGTCTGACGGACAGTCTCTTCGACGGTCTGGGCGAGCACGGCGAGATCGGCTTCGGTGACCGGCCGGCCCTGGCAGGCCTTGCGTACGCCGGACATGACCTTCTCGCGACTGAACGACTCGATCACGCCGGACCGCTTGATGACGTTGAGGCTCGCGGTCTCCATCGTCGTGAAGCGGCCTCCGCACTGCGGGCACTGGCGACGGCGGCGGATGCTGAGGCCGTCGTCGCTCGTGCGCGAGTCGATGACCCGGGAGTCGGGGTGGCGGCAGAACGGACAGTGCATGGCAGAGACAGCCTACGCCGCGACCGGTGTCAGGACGCGAACCGTGCCGTCACGGCCTCGCCGTGCGCCGGGAGAGCCTCGGCCTCGGCGAGCGTGACGATCGCGTCGCGCACCTCGGCCAGGGCAGCGCGGTCGTACTCGATGACCTGCTGGGGGCGCAGAAAGGTCGCCGCCGAGAGGCCGGCGCTGTACCGCGCCTGCCCGCCCGTGGGCAGGACGTGATTGCTTCCGGCGAGGTAGTCCCCCAGGCTCACCGGCGAGTCCGGGCCGACGAAGACCGCGCCGGCGTGCACGAACTCCTCCGGGCGCGGATCGGCCAGGTGCAGCTCGAGGTGCTCGGGAGCGTAGGCGTTGCTGAACGCGGTGGCCACGCCGAGGTCGTCGACGAGCACGATGGCCGACTGCGGGCCCGACAGTGCGGCCTCGACGCGAACCGCGTGCCGGGTCATCCGGGCACGGGGAGCGATCTCGGCCACGACGGCCTCGGCCAGCGCCGGCGAGGTCGTCACGAGCACGGCGGACGCCTGCTCGTCGTGCTCGGCCTGGCTGATGAGGTCGACCGCGACCAGCGCGGCGTCGGCGCTGTCGTCGGCGACGATCAGGATCTCGGTGGCGCCGGCTTCGGCATCCGTCCCGACGAGGCCGGCGACGGCACGCTTGGCCGCCGCGACGAAGTTGTTGCCCGGGCCCGTCACGACATCGACCGGATCGAGGTCGAGCGCCGCGACGCCGTGCGCGAGGGCGCCGATGGCTCCCGCACCGCCCATCGCGTAGACCTCGTCGACGCCGAGCAGCTTGGCGGCGCCGAGGATGACCGGGTGGACACGGCCGCCGTGCTCGCGCTGCGGCGGCGAGGCCAGGGCGATCTCGGACACACCCGCCACCTGTGCCGGTACGACGTTCATGACGACGCTCGAGGGGTAGACGGCCTTGCCGCCCGGAACGTAGAGCCCGACACGGCGCACCGGCTGCCAGCGCTGCGTCACCCGCGCGCCGGGGCCGAGCTCGGTCGTGATCGTCGGGGGCACCTGCGCGGCGGACGCCTCGCGCACGCGCACGATCGCCTCTTCGAGGGCGGCGCGGACGGCCGGATCCAGCGACTCCAGGGCTTCGTCGAGGTGGGCGGCGGGAACACGGATGTCGTGCCCGGTGACGCCGTCGAAGCGCTCGGCCTGATCGCGCAGCGCGGTCTCGCCGTGGGAGGCGATGTCGGCGACGATGCGCGCGGCGGTGGCCAGCGCCTCCTCCCGGGCAGCGGTCGCCCGCGGCACAGTGCTGAGGAGTTCTGCGGGCGAGAGCGCACGCCCGCGCAGATCGATCGTCCGGAGCATCCTTCTACGCTATCGCGTGCGGCTCGGGCGACCTCTCAGAAGTCGGCGCCCGCGGGCAGACGAGTGCGCCGCCGGCCGATGCCGGCGACGCACTCGGAAGTTCAGCCGCGGGTGACGCCCGAGACGTCGCGCAGGTAGCCGGTGCGGCCGTCCTCGTGACGCACGACGAACGAGTCGCCGCGGTCCTCGACGACGAGCGCCCACGCGGTGGGGCCGATGCGGAACTGTGGGATGCCGATCTCATCGACGACATCGCGCTCCTCCGGCACGAGCGCCCAGAACGCCTGCTGGCGCGCCGGCGCCTCCTGCACGGGCTCGGCCGACGACAGCGACTGCTCGAAGCGCTCGAAGCCGTCGCGGGAACCGCCCGCCTCGAAGGCGGCGGTGCGCGTGGCCTCCGTCGTGCCGAGGTTCGCCCCGGTCACGGGCTGCGCGCCGGTGTCGTAGTACGCGGGCTGCTCGGCGGGCGTGGCGTACGCCTCAGGCTCGGGCTCGGCGGCGGGACGCGGGGCGGGAGCCGGACGCGGCGACACGGCACGGACCGGGCGGGCGCTGCGGTGCGCGGGAATCTCAGGGCGACCGCGGAAGTCCTGCTCGAGCACCGGGATGATCGGCGCGAACACGGTCAGCACGACGCCGGCGACCATGAGGACGAACTCGACCCACATGACCCACGAGTAGGGCGAACCGGGACCGTCGATGGTCAGGGCGATGCTCCCCCACACCATGTTCAGCCATACGACCGCGGCGACGGAGAACGCCACCGAGGCGAACTGGTCGATGCCGAGTGAGCCGACACGACGAATGCCCTGCGGCGAAAGGCGACGCAGGACGATCAGGAAGACGGCGACGCTGGGCACGCCGATCGTGAGCACCCACTGGAGGTTCCACGTCCACACGGACGCGAAGTCACGCTGGAACACGGAGAAGAACGAGACCACGAAGGCGACGAGCCAGACGCCGACAAGGGCGACTTCCCGGATGGTGAACGGCCCGACCCCGTACTGGGGCGGTTCTTCGGTGTGCACCGGAGCCTCGACGTCGTATTCCTCGTTCAGCTGATCGTCCGTCACGATGTTCCCTTCCGGCCGCGCGGGGGCGGCGTACGTCGTTCCCATGCTACCCACGGCCCATGAGACGGAAATGAGACGAAGGGCGTGTCACCCGAGACACTGCGGTCCGAGCAGACCCTTCAGCTCGCCGTAGAGGTCGGCCGTCAGCCGCACCTGGAGCGGGATCTCGAAGACCTTGGCGACCGACCCGGCGTGCAGCTTCACCGTGACCTCGGTGTCGCCCTTGTGGCGGTCGAGCACCTGGCGCAGCTCGTTGATGATGGTCTCGTTCGCGCGCCGCTCGGGCATCATCAGCACCAGCGGGCCCGAGGCATCCATCGTCCCGAGATCCGGCGCGAACGCCGACTGCGCGTGGAGGTTCAGCCCGTCGTCCCGCCGGGACACCCGGCCGCGCACCACGAGGATCGAGTCGGCGACCAGCATCGAGGCGAACTCGGTGTAGGTCTTGCCCATGAACATGACGGTGACCTCGCCGTTGAAGTCCTCGACCGTGATCATGCCGTACGGGTTGCCGCTGGCCTTGGCGACGCGGTGCTGCACGCTCGTCACGAGGCCGGCGACCGTGACCTGATCGCCGTCATCGACGTCCTCGGAGGAGAGGAGGTCGTGGATGCTGGTCGACGCGTGCTTCGCGAGCGCGATCTCGAGCCCCGCCAGCGGGTGATCCGACACGTACAGGCCGAGCATCTCGCGCTCGAACGCGAGCTTGTCCTTCTTGGTCCACTCCGGCCGGTCGGGCACCTTGGCCGGAACGACCTCCTCGGCCTCGTCGTAGAGGCTGTCGAAGTCGAAGCCGATCGCTCCGGTGGCAGCCTTGCGCTTGGCGTCCACGGCCGCCTCGCAGGCGTCCTCGTGGATCTCCATGAGGGCTCGTCTCGTCGATCCGAGCGAGTCGAAGGCGCCCGCCTTGATGAGCGACTCGACCGTGCGCTTGTTGGCGACGTGGACCGGGACCTTGGTGAGGAAGTCGTGGAAGCTCACGAAGCTGTCGTCCGCGCGCGACGCCACGATGCCGTCGACGACGTTGCTGCCGACGTTGCGGACGGCGCCGAGGCCGAAGCGGATGTCTTCGCCGACGGCGGCGAAGTAGCGGATCGACTGCCCGACGTCCGGCGGAAGCACCTTGATGCCCATGCGGCGGCACTCGTTGAGGTACACCGCCATCTTGTCCTTCGAGTCGCCGACGCTCGTGAGGAGCGCGGCCATGTACTCGGCGGGATAGTGGGCCTTGAGGTACGCGGTCCAGTACGAGACCAGTCCGTACGCGGCCGAGTGGGCCTTGTTGAAGGCGTAGTCGGAGAAGGGCAGCAGGATCTCCCAGAGCTTCTGCACGGCCTCGTCGGAGTAGCCGTTGGCGTGCATGCCCGCCTGGAAGCCCTCGAACTGCTTGTCGAGCTCGGACTTCTTCTTCTTGCCCATCGCGCGACGGAGGATGTCGGCCTGACCGAGGCTGAACCCGGCGACCTTCTGCGCGATCGCCATCACCTGCTCCTGGTAGATGATCAGGCCGTAGCTGGTGTCGAGGATCTCGCGGAGGGAGTCCTTGAACTCCTCGTGGATCGGCGTGATCTCCTGCTGGCCGTTCTTGCGCAGGGCGTAGTTGATGTGCGAGTTCGCGCCCATCGGCCCGGGTCGGTACAGCGCGATCACGGCCGAGATGTCCTCGAAGTTGTCAGGCTTGAGCAGGCGCAGCAGCGAGCGCATGGGCCCGCCGTCGAGCTGGAACACGCCGAGCGTGTCGCCGCGCGACAGCAGCTCGTAGGCGCCGGCGTCGTCGAGCTCGAGGTCTTCGAGCACGAGGGGGTGGCCGCGGTTCGCGGCGATGTTGTCGAGGGCGTCGTTGATGATCGTGAGGTTGCGAAGCCCCAGGAAGTCCATCTTGATGAGACCGAGCGACTCGCAGGCGGGGTAGTCGAACTGCGTGACGATCTGGCCGTCCTGCTCCCGCTTCATGATCGGGATGATGTCGATCAGGGGCTCGGACGACATGATGACGCCGGCGGCGTGCACGCCCCACTGGCGCTTGAGGTTCTCGAGGCCGACGGCGGTGTCGAAGACCGTCTTGGCCTCGGCATCCGTCTCGATCAGCGCACGGAACTCGGAGGCCTCTTTGAAGCGCGGATGGTCCTTGTCGAACATGCCCTCCAGCGGCATGTCCTTGCCCATCACCGCCGGGGGCATGGCCTTGGTGAGCTTCTCCCCCATGCTGAACGGGAAGCCCAGGACGCGTCCGGCGTCCTTGAGCGCCTGCTTGGCCTTGATCGTGCCGTACGTGACGATCTGGGCGACGCGCTCGTCGCCGTACTTCTCGGTGACGTACTGGATCACCTCGCCACGACGGCGGTCGTCGAAGTCGACGTCGAAGTCGGGCATCGAGACGCGGTCGGGGTTGAGGAAGCGCTCGAAGATCAGGCCGTGCTGCAGCGGATCGAGATCGGTGATGCCCATCGCGTAGGCGGCCATCGAACCGGCGCCGGAGCCACGGCCGGGGCCGACGCGGATGCCGTTGCGCTTGGCCCAGTTGATGAAGTCCGCGACGACGAGGAAGTAGCCCGGGAAGCCCATCTGCACGATGACGCCGGTCTCGTACTCCGCCTGGCGGCGGACATCGTCGGGGATGCCGGCCGGGTAGCGGACCTGGAGCCCGTTCTCGACCTCTTTGACGAACCAGGACTCTTCGGTCTCGCCCTGGGGCACCGGGAACCGCGGCATGTAGTTCGCGCTCGTGTTGAACTCGACGTCGCAGCGCTCGGCGATGAGCAGCGTGTTGTCGCACGCCTCGGGGTGATCGCGGAAGACCTGGCGCATCTCGGCGGGTGACTTGACGTAGTAGCCGTCGCCGTCGAACTTGAAGCGCTTGGGGTCGTCGAGCGTCGATCCCGACTGCACGCAGAGGAGCGCCGCATGGCTGCCGGCATCGTGCTGGTGCGTGTAGTGGAGGTCGTTGGTGGCGACGAGCGGGATGTCGAGGTCCTTCGCGATCCTCAGCAGGTCGGTCATCACCCGGCGCTCGATCGAGAGCCCGTGATCCATGATCTCGGCGAAGTAGTTCTCCTTGCCGAACAGATCCTGGAACTCGGCGGCCGCAGCGCGCGCGGCGTCGTACTGACCGAGCCGAAGCCGGGTCTGCACTTCGCCGGAGGGGCACCCCGTCGTGGCGATGAGCCCCTTGCCGTACTTCTGCAGCAGCTCACGGTCCATGCGGGGCTTGAAGTAGTAGCCCTCAAGACTCGCCAGGGACGACAGCCGGAAGAGGTTGTGCATGCCCTCGGTCGACTGCGACAGCAGCGTCATGTGCGTGTAGGCGCCCGAACCCGACACGTCGTCGTCGTTCTGCTCAGGCGTGCCCCAGCGCACGCGCGCCTTATCGGAGCGGTGGGTGCCGGGCGTGACGTACGCCTCGATGCCGATGATCGGCTTGATCCCGGCATCTTTCGCGGTCTTGTAGAACTCGTACGCGGCGAACGTGTTGCCGTGGTCGGTGACGGCGATCGCGGGCATCTGCAGCCGCGCCGCCTCTTGCACCATGGGCCCGATACGGGCTGCTCCGTCGAGCATCGAGTACTCGCTGTGCACGTGCAGGTGAACGAAGGAGTCGGATGCCACGCGATGAGTCTACGGAGAGGATCGGACACCGCTGCCGGGCTCGCGTGCGGGCCGCGGGAATGCGCCACGAGGTCGCTTCACCCTCATCCGGAGGGTGAGGGTTGGGGCCCCGCGACATAGGCTTGCGACGTGGCCACCCCCGACTTCGTCCTCGACCTCCGCCGTCGCATCGGCACCGATCCACTGCCGCTCGTCGGAGTCACCGCCGTGGTGTTCCGCGACGAGAAGGTCCTCGTCGGACGCCGCGCCGACAACGGTCGCCTGCAGCTCATCGCAGGGATCGTGGAGCCCGGCGAGGAGCCCGCGGACGCCGCCGTGCGCGAATGCCTCGAGGAGGCCGGAGTCGTGGTGCGGGCCCAGCGCCTCGCGCTCGTCCACACCCTCCCCCGCACGACGTACGTCAACGGCGACCAGGTCGACTACCTCGACCTCGTCTTCCGCTGCGCGTGGGTCTCGGGCGACCCGTTCCCCGCCGACGGCGAGCTCACCGAGGTCGGCTTCCGCGGCCTCGAGGCACTCGGCGACCTCGACGCGGACCACGTGCGCCGCATCGCCCTGGCTGTCGCCGAGGACGACCCGGCCGCGTTCCAGGGCGGGCGACCGACCCGCTGAGGCCGGCTCAGCGCAGGTCGAGCCGCATTAGGACCCGCGGGAACCCGTTGACGACGGACTCCGTGTCGGAAGCCTTGCGGAAGCCTGCCTTCTCGAACAGACGTCGCGTGCCGACGTAGGCCATGGTCTGCTCGACCTTCGCGCCCTTGTTGTCGACCGGGTACCCCTCGATCGCCGGTGCCCCGTTCTGCCGGGCGAAGTCCACGGCGCCGGCGAGCAGGGCGTGCGAGATGCCCGCACCGCGGTGTCCGGGACGAACGCGGATGCACCACACGCTCCACACGTCGGCATCGTCGACGTGCGGGATCTTCCGGCTGGTCGCGAACGAGGTGCCCGACCGCGGGTGAACCGCCGCCCATCCGACGACCTCGCCCTCTTCATACGCCAGAACCCCGGGCGGACCCTCCTTCATGAGCGCGCGCACTTTGTCGCCGCGCTGCGTGCCGCGCAGTGCGATGTTCTCCTTGGCGGGCAGCCGGTAGCTGAGGCACCAGCACACGTTGGCGTCCTCGCGCTTCGGCCCGACCATCGTCCTCATGTCGGCGAACTCCGTCGCCGGTCGCACCTCGATCGCCATGGCTCGAGCCTGGCACCGGCATCCGACACGCGCATCAGTCGCCGCGCAGCACCTCGAGGGCATGCGCCAGGTCGGCCGGATACTCCGACGTGAACGTCACCTGCTCGCCGGTGACGGGATGCGCGAAGGACAGCTCGCGCGCGTGCAGCCACTGCCGCGTGAGCCCGAGCCGCGCCGAGAGTGTCGGATCGCTGCCGTACAGCGGATCGCCGACGCACGGGTGACGGTGCGCGGCCATGTGGACGCGGATCTGGTGCGTCCGCCCCGTCTCGAGGTGAATCTCCAGCAGTGCCGCGCGCGGGAACGCCTCGAGCGTCTCGTAGTGGGTGATCGAGTCCTTGCCGTCGGGAGTGACGGCGAACTTCCACGAGTGCGAGGGGTGGCGCCCGATCGGCGCGTCGATCGTGCCCACGAGCGGGTCAGGATGGCCCTGCACCACCGCGTGGTAGATCTTCTCGACTTCGCGCTCCTTGAACGCGCGCTTCAGCAGCGTGTACGCGCGCTCGGTCTTCGCGACCACCATCAGCCCGCTGGTGCCGACGTCCAGGCGATGCACGACGCCCTGTCGCTCGGCGGCTCCGGTCGTGGCGATGCGGTACCCGGCTCCCGCCAGGGCGCCCAGGACGGTCGGGCCCTCCCAGCCGACGGAGGGGTGCGCAGCGACGCCGACCGGCTTGTCCACCACGACGATGTCGTCGTCGTCGTAGACGATGCCCAGATCGGGGACGTCGACGGGGATCACCCGGGGCGCTTCTTTCGGCGTCCAGGAGACGTCGAGCCAGGCGCCGCCGCGGAGCTTGTCGGCCTTGGCCAGCACCCGCCCGTCCTGCACGACTCCCCCGGCGTCGGCGACGTCGGCCGCGAACGTCCGCGAGAAGCCCAGCATCTTGGCGAGGGCCGCGTCGACGCGGCTCCCGTCGAGGCCGTCGGGGACGGGAAGACTGCGGGATTCCACGTCAGGCCTTCGGCGACTCGGATGCCGCGGCATCCGCCTCGTCGTCGTCCTGGGTCGCGGCATCCGGGTTTTCGGCATCCTCCGTCTCGACCGGCTTGCGCGTTTCGCGCGTGCCGTCGAATTGGAGCCCGACGAGCACCAGCAGGGCGACGCCGATCATCATCGTGACGATGAACATGTCGGCGACGTTGTAGATCGCCGGCATCATCCAGGGGGTGTTGATGAAGTCGATGACGTGGCCGACGGCGAAGCCCGGCTCACGGAAGATGCGGTCGGTGAGGTTGCCGAGCACGCCGCCGAGCAGCAGTCCCAGGCACACGGCCCACAGGCGCGAGGTGATCCGCGTCGCGGCGAGCCAGGCGATCACCACGGCGACCGCCGCAAGGGCGATGGTGAAGATCCAGGTGACCTCGGCCCCGAGCGAGAACGCCGCGCCGGGGTTGCGGGTCAGGTAGAAGATGAGGAAGTCCCCGATCACGTGGACGGCCTGCTCATAAGGCAGGTCGCGCAGCGCGAGGTACTTGGTGAACTGGTCGGCGGCCAGCACCAGCACCGCGAGAACCGCGATGATGGTGCCGGCCGCCGCCTTGCGAAGGGGGGGTCGACCCGTCAAAGGATGGACTTAGAGGCCGATGGCCGACACCGGCGTCGCGCCGGACGTCGTGGCCGTGGTCTCGAGGTCGCGGAGCTTGCCCTCGATGTAGCTGCGCAGCTGGGCGCGGTAGTCGCGCTCGAAGTTGCGGAGCTCGCTGATGCGGCTCTCGAGCTGCGAACGCTCGCGGTCGAGCTTGGCGACCTCTTCGCGACCGCGGGTCTCAGCCTCGGAGAGGATGGCCGCGGCCTGCGACTTGGCGTCCGAGATGAGCTGGTCGCGCTGAGCCCGGCCTTCGGCCACGTGCTCGTCGTGCAGGCGCTGAGCGAGCTCGATGATGCCGGCGCTGGCAGCACCAGGTGCACCGGTGGGAGCCTCGGCGACGGGGGCGGGAGCGGCAGCGACGGGGGCAGCGGCGATCGGGGCCTCGGCACGGGCCGGCGCGTCGCCGGACTCGTAGGCCGCGAGCTTCGCCTTCAGCTCGTCGTTCTCGGCGATGACCTTGCGCCACTCGACGACGATCTCGTCGAGGAAGTCATCGACCTCGTCGGGGTCGAAACCCTCCTTGAAGCGGACGTGCTGAAACTGCTTCGTGACGACGTCATCGGGGGTCAATGCCATGGTGATTCCTCTTTCGAGCGCTCAGGTCGCTGGCCGATGTCGGGGGCCGACCGTCTGGGGCGGGTCGTATCAGCCAAGCATAGTCGGGGGTTCCGCGCGGTGTCGAAGGGGATCGACGAGCTCGGAGGGGATGATCAGTTCGCGATGGCGCCGGTGAGGCTCAGCAGGATGAAGCAGAGCAGCATCGTGAGCGCGAAGCCGAAGTCGATCGCGATCGCGCCGACCCGCAGCGGCGGGATGAAGCGCCGGAACAGCTTGATCGGAGGGTCGGTGACGGAGTAGACGACCTCAGCTGCGACCAGCCCAGCGCCCTTCGGGCGCCACTCGCGGTTGAAGAACGGGATCCATTCGAGGATCAGCCGCGCGAGCAACACGAAGACATAGAGCAGGAGTGCGAAGTTGAGGATCGAGGCGATGAGCTGGACGACGGCCACGGATCCAGACTACGGCTGTGAGAAGGGCACGGCGTCCGCGTCGGCGTGCGCGACCGCTCCGTCGCCCGATACGGCGACGTTCTCGGGCGAGAGCAGGAACACCTTGCTGGTGACCCGCTCGATGCGTCCGTACAGGCCGAGCGACAGTCCGCTCGCGAAGTCGATGAGGCGGCGCGCGTCGGCGTCGCTCATCTGCGAGAGGTTGATGATGACGGGGATGCCGTCCCGGAAGTTCTCGGCGATGATCTGCGCATCGCGGTACTGCTTCGGGTGCACGGTGAGGATCTCGCTGATCGCGGCCGGCGTCGGCTGGCGCACGACGGCGGGACGGTGCAGCGGGGTCACCGGAGCGGCCTTCTCGAGCGTCGCCTCGGGCTTGCGGCCACGGGGCTGCGGCGCAGGCTCCTCGTAGACCTCTTCCTCGTCGGCGAGGCCCAGGTACACCATGGTCTTCTTGAGCGGGTTCGACATCGCATCCTCCGTAGTGCTCATCTGTTCCGAGGTTAACCGCGTTGTGGCCGCGGGCCCGTGATTGCCGACCCGATCCGCAGGTGTGTCGCGCCCGCTGCGATCGCTTCGGCGAAGTCCGCCGTCATCCCTGCCGAGATCCACTCGGCATCGGGGACCACGCTGCGGACGGTCTGAGAGAGCGACGGCAGCCGCTCGAACGCCTGTGCCGGGGGGACGTCGAGCGGCGCGACCGCCATGATCCCCCGCACGCGCAGGCTCGGGAGCGCAGCAGCGTGCGCGGCCAGTGACTCCAGGCCCGCGGCATCCACTCCACCGCGACCGTGGTCGTCGGTGAGGTTCACCTGCAGCAGCACGTCGAGTCGTGCCGCGTCCGGCTCTGCGGCTGCGTGCAGGGCGTCTGCCAGGCGCGCGCGGTCCACGGAGTGCACGGCGGCAGCCGCGGCCCGGATCGCGCGGGCCTTGTTCGTCTGGGCCTGGCCGATGAAGTGCCAGCGCAGGCCGGACAGCGACGCGGCCTCGTCGGCCTTGGCGCTGAACTCCTGCTGGCGGTTCTCACCCACGTCGCGCACACCGAGGTCGTACAGCTGCTCGACGAGCGACACCGGGTGGAACTTGGTGACGACGATGCGCGTGATCGCCGACGGATCACGGCCGGCGGCGCGCGCGGCATCCGCGATCCGGCCATCGACTTCGGCCAGACGCCCGGAAAGGGCGTCGACGGGCTCAGCGAACGATGTCACGACGTGGTCCCCTGAGCCCGGCGACCGTTACTTCAGGAAATCGGGGATGTCGAGGTCGTCGTCGCCGAACGCCGAGTCGTACGACGTCTCGGGCAGCGTGGCGCCCACCGACACCGGCTCGGCGTCGCGGTCCTTGGCGGCCTCGTCGGCGGGCAGCACAGGCAATGCCGGTGCGGGTGCCACACGTGCGGCGGTGATGGGCTCGATGCGGGTGAGCGGCTCACCGCCGTCGAACCCGGCGGCGATCACGGTCACGCGCACCTCGTCGCCGAGGGTGTCGTCGATCACCGTTCCGAAGATGATGTTGGCCTCCGGGTGGGCGGCCTCCTTCACCAGCTGCGCGGCGTCGTTGATCTCGAAGATGCCGAGGTTGGATCCGCCCTGGATCGACAGCAGCACGCCGTGCGCACCCTCGATCGACGCTTCCAGCAGCGGCGACTCGACCGCGAGCTCTGCGGCCTTGATGGCGCGATCGGCTCCGCGTGCGGAGCCGATGCCCATGAGCGCCGAGCCCGCCCCCTGCATGACCGACTTCACGTCGGCGAAGTCGAGGTTGATCAGACCCGGGGTGGTGATGAGGTCGGTGATGCCCTGCACGCCGGCGAGAAGCACCTGGTCGGCGGTCGCGAACGCCTCGATCATCGAGATGCCGCGATCGCTGATCTCGAGAAGGCGGTCGTTCGGCACCACGATGAGGGTGTCGACCTCTTCCTTCAGCTTGCTCACGCCGGTCTCGGCCTGCTGCTGACGGCGGCGTCCCTCGAACGAGAACGGCTTGGTGACGACACCGATGGTGAGCGCGCCGATCGACTTCGCGATCTTGGCGACGACGGGTGCGCCACCGGTGCCGGTGCCACCGCCCTCACCTGCGGTCACGAAGACCATGTCGGCGCCTCGGAGGGCCTCTTCGATCTCTTCGGCGTGATCCTCGGCGGCGCGTCGGCCCACCTCGGGGTCGGCTCCGGCGCCGAGTCCGCGGGTGAGCTCGCGGCCCACGTCGAGCTTGACGTCGGCGTCGCTCATCAGCAGCGCCTGGGCGTCGGTGTTGATCGCGATGAACTCGACGCCACGCAGGCCGAGCTCGATCATGCGGTTGACGGCGTTGACGCCACCCCCGCCGACCCCGACCACCTTGATGACGGCGAGGTAGTTCTGGTTCTGGCTCATGCCGGCCTCCGTAGCCCTGGACCTGTGATGTAAACCTTCAACCTCTAGTAGAGGTATAAAGAATTGCCGGGTATGCAATTCCTTGACTTGAAAGTAAGCGGAGCCCGCCGCCGCACCGGGACTGAAACGGCGTGTCGCGCCAACCCGCCGCGGAAGTCCTCGGAAGTCTCGACCTGCGGTAGAAGGTGCTCAGCGGACGACGACGGCGCCCGGCGAGGACACGTCGTAGACGCTGACCGTCGAGGGCGGCCGGGAGGCCATGATCTTCTCGAGATTCAGCGCCTTCTGCGCGGAATCCTCGGCACTGCCCCACACCACCTGGGCGTTCGCGTCGCCGAGCGTGAGCGTGACATCGTCGGGAGTGGATGCCGTCACCCCGGTCACCTGTGCGCGGACGCTTTCGGGCAGCGAGTGCAGCACCTGCCCGGCCGCCAGGAACGCATCGGAGTCGACACCACCGCGGATGTCGAGCACGGGCGTGCCGGCAGCGGGAGTCGTCGAGGTCGACAGCGCCACGCCCGCGGCATCGACCAGCGTGTAGCCGGCCCGGGTCTCGATGACGCCGACCGGGGTGCGCTCGACGATGCGCACCACCAGCTCGTGCGGCGGCCGCGCCTCGAGCGTGTACGACTCCACCAGCGGGAAGCCGACGAGCGCGGCCTTGACGGCGCTCTCGTCCACGAGCGGCATGGGCGTGCCGAGCTGGTCGGACAGTGCCTCGCGCACCTGCGCCTCGTCGAGCTGCTGAACGCCCGCGATGGTGAGGGTCTGCACGGCGAACAGCGGACTGTAGGCCGCTCCGACCGTAGCCGCGGTGAGGATCAGCAGCGAGGCCGCGACGCCGATCCACAGGGAGCGGCGACGCCGCTGGCGCACGGTGAAGCGCCGCACCTCCGCGCGGAGCGCCTTGCGTCGCGCGCGGGACGCGTTCCACACATCGCGCAGACCGACGCGCTCGCCTGCCGACTCCTCGGCCGGCGAGCCCGTCGCCAGGGGAATGACCGGCGCGGTGGCCGCGGCATCCGAGAGGCTTTCCGATGTGCGGGACTCCGGCGATCCGCCGACCGCCGGCGGAACGGCCTTCGCCGTGCGCGCGGGCGGCTGCGGCAGCGGAGTCGGCCGCTTCATGCCGGCTACTCCCCCGCGTCGGCGCGTGCGGCGCCCGACTCGGCGGTGCGGCCCAGCGCGTCGAGCACCTGCGGGATGATCAGGTTGACGTTCCCGCAGCCGAGTGTGACGACGTAGTCGCCGTCGCGCGCGATGGTCGCCGTGTAGTCGGCGGCGGCCTGCCAGTCCGGGACATAGTGCACGTGGGCGGGGTCGGCGAAGGCGCCGCTGACGAGCTCGCCCGTGACGCCCGGAACCGGATCCTCCCGCGCGCCGTAGACGTCGAGCATCACCGTGTGGTCGGCGTACTGCTCGAGCACCTCCGCGAACTCGCGGTACATCTCCTGCGTGCGCGAGTAGGTGTGCGGCTGCTGGATCGCGATGATACGGCCGCCGCCGACGACGGTGCGCGCCGCGGACAGGGCCGCCGCGACCTCGGTCGGGTGGTGCGCGTAGTCGTCGTACACGCTGACGCCGCGCTCGGTGCCGTGCAGCTCGAAGCGGCGCACGGTACCGGCGAACTCCTCGACCGCTCGGACCACGGGCTCCAGCTCGAACCCGAGGGTGAGCAGCACCGCGACGGCGCCGGCGGCGTTGACGGCGTTGTGGGCGCCGGGAACCGGAAGTCGACCTGCGACCGTCGCGCCCTCGTGCGTGATCGAGAACGCGACCGGGCCGTCGGTGCGGATGTCGGTGACGCGCACCGTCGCGTCCGCGGCCTCGCCGAAGGTCACGACGCGCGGGTGCGTGAGCTGCTCGGCGACGACGCGCGCTCCGGCGTCGTCGGACGAGATCACGACGGCTTCGCGCGCCCGGTTTCCGAACCGGGCGAAGGCCTCGTAGAACGCCTCGCGCGAGCCCCAGTGGTCAAGGTGGTCCGGGTCGACGTTGGTGATGAGCGCGACGGCCGTGTCGTACAGCAGGAACGTGCCGTCGGACTCGTCGGCCTCGATCACGACCAGGTCGTCCGAGCCGCTTCCGCTCGAGACGCCGAGCTGGGCGATGACCCCGCCGTTGACGAACGTGGGGTCCGCGTCGAGTGCGCGCAGGGCGGTGACGATCATGCCGGTCGACGTCGTCTTGCCGTGCGCGCCGGCGACAGAGACCAGCCGGCGTCCGCCGATCAGCCAGTGCAGCGCCTGCGACCGGTGGATGACGTGAAGCCCGCGCTCCTTGGCCAGCACGAACTCGGGATTCTCGGGCCAGATGGCTCCGGTGTGCACGACCGTGTCGACGTCGTCACCGAGGTTCGCGGCATCGTGGCCGACGTGCACCGTGGCGCCGAGCGCCGCGAGGTCCCGCAGCGCGGGGCTGTCAGTGCGGTCGGATCCGGACACCCGGATGCCCCGCTCGAGGTACATGCGAGCCAGGCCCGACATGCCGGAGCCGCCGATTCCGATGAAGTGGGCGGCCTCGATGTTCTCGGGGATGGGCAGGCTGAGGTCGGGTCTGATCATGACCCGTCAATCCTAAGTTGGGTGACCGTCCCCGCGGCCCCGGCGCGCTGTCGGCAGGCCGTCCGGGCCAGCGGCGTTTTGTATTGACACATTGTCAGCGTGGCGACACGATAGGGCGATGATCGTCATCGACCCCGCGTCGCACGTTCCGCCGTTCGAGCAGCTGCGCGCCGGGCTGGTCGATGCCATGACGTCCGGCGAGCTCACCCCGGGCGATCGCCTGCCGACCGTGCGGCGCCTTGCCGAGGACCTCGGCATCGCGCCGGGCACCGTCGCACGCGCGTACCGCGAGCTCGAGGCATCCACGCTCATCGAGACGCGCGGACGCAACGGCACGTTCGTCGCGTTCACCGGCGACCCCACGCGTCAGCAGGCACAGCAGGCGGCGGCCGCGTTCGCCGAGCAGATCCGGGCGCTGCGCATGGACGCCGACGAAGCCCTCGCACTCGTCGCGGCCGCCCTGCGCGGCGGCGGAGACGTCGCCTCCGCCTGACCCCTCAGCGCCGCCCGAGCGCCTCGTCGATGAGCTCGACGACGTTCTCGGTGCCGGTGCGCGTGCCGACGGATGCCGCGGCCTCGGTCATCGCCGTGCGCCGCGCCTCGTCGGTCAGGAGCGGCACGACCTCGGACACCACGCGGTCGATGGTGAACTCGGCATCCGGAATGATGATCGCCGCACCGGCCCTCACTGCTGCCGCCGCGTTGAGCGCCTGCTCGCCGTTGCCGACTGCGTAGGGCACGTACACGGCAGGAATCCCGAGGGCGCTGATCTCGCTCACCGTGGCCGCACCGGCGCGGGAGACGATGACGTCGGCGAGAGCGAATGCGAGGTCCATCCGGTCGACGTAGCGGCGCAGCGCGTAGCCGGGCTCGCCGGGATCGGCGAGGCTCGAGCGTTCACCGGTGACGTGGAGCAGCTGCCACCCGACGCGCAGCACGTCGCGCCACCCTGCATTGTGCCCCTCGCCGAAGGCTGTGTTCAGGCGCAGCGCGCCGAGCGAGCCGCCGAAGACGAGAAGCACCGGGCGATCGGCATCCAATCCGAAGTGGGCCGCGGCCTCGGCGCGGAGTGCCTCACGGTCGAGCTCGACGATCTCGCGGCGCAGGGGCATCCCGACCACGCGCGAGCGCTTGAGCGGCGTCCCTTCGAAGGCGACGCCGACGCGCGCCGCCGAGCGGGCGCCCAGGACGTTGGCGAGCCCGGGCCGCGCATTGGCCTCGTGCACCACGAACGGCACCCGCGCACGGCGCGCGGCCACGTAAGCGGGCGCCGAGGCGTAGCCGCCGAAGCCGACGACGACGTCGACGCCCCGCTCGGCGATATGCGCGCGGACCTGGGCGATGGCACGAGGGAACTGCACCGGGAACGCTGCCGCGGCGCGGTTCGGACGCCGCGGGAACGGCACCTTGTCGACGAACAGCAGCTCGTAGCCGCGCTCGGGCACCAGGCGGGCTTCGAGGCCCTCGCGGGTGCCGAGGACGAGCACCTCGGCGTCGGGCTCACGCGCCTTGAGCGCGTCGGCCACGGCCAGCAGCGGGTTGACGTGGCCGGCCGTGCCGCCGCCGGCGAGAAGATACGTCGTCACCCCGAGAGCCTAGCCCGAGCACGGGAAGCGACCTGCTGCCCCTCCCCTCCCGTGAGAATCGCTCCAGCGCCCGAGAAGCGGTGCGGCGCACTGATTCTCGGACGCTGCGCTGATTCTCGCGAGTTGACCGGAGTCAGCGCACGGAGACGGTCTGACGTGCCGCGCGGGCGTCTCGCTTGGCGCGGGCCGCGCGGGCCTGCTGGATCGCCGCTTCACGTCGCGCGACGGCGGCAGGCAGCGTGCGGGCGAACGAGAGCAGCACGCCGCAGGCGATGAGCACCGAGAGCAGCGAGGTACCGCCCTGGGACATGAACGGGAGGGGGACGCCGAGGACGGGGAACACCCGCAGCACGACGCCGATGTTGATCAGGGCCTGGCCCACGACCCAGACGGTGATGCCGCCGGCGGCGATTCGGACGAACGGGTCATCGGTCTTGCGGATGACGTGGAACGCGCCGACCGCGAACAGCGCGAACAGGCCGAGCACGACGATGCAGCCGATCAGTCCGACCTCCTCGCCGACGATGGCGAAGATGTAGTCGTTTGCGGCGGCCGGCAGCCAGTCGTACTTCTCGCGCGAATTGCCCAGTCCGAGTCCGAAGATCCCGCCGTTGGCGAGCCCCCAGATCCCGTGCAGCGGCTGGTAGCAGTCGTTGAAGTAGTCGTCGAGGCAGTTGGGGTTCAGGAAGCTCAGGAACCTGCGCATGCGGTCGGGACTCGTGACGGCGAGGACGGCCACGGCGATGGCGGCGAGGATCGCGGGGATCACGAAGATCCGGAACTTGACCCCCGAGAAGAAGAGCGCGCCGAGCACGACCAGCACGAGGATCATCGCCGTGCCCAGGTCCCTGCCTGCGAGCACCGTGACGATGGCCAGTGCCGCGACCGGAACCAGCGGAATGAACACGTGCTGCCACTTGCTCAGCAGCGTCTGCTTGCGGAACAGGACGTAGGCGACCCACAGGGCGAGAGCCAGCTTCAGGAATTCGGACGGCTGAGCCTGAAAGCCTCCGATGATGATCCAGTTGCGGTTGCCGTCCGCGCCGTGCCCCAGCGGCGTGAACACCAGCAGCTGGAAGGCGATCGCGAAGATCAGGGCGGGCCACGCGATGCGCTTCCAGAACGACAGCGGGAATCTGCTGGCCACGAACATGAGCGGGATGCCGATCATGGCGAACAGGGCCTGCTTGAGCACCGCGTCGTACGGGGGCTCTCCGGCGGCCGTGGCGACGGCGGACGTCGCGGAGAGGATCATCGCCAGCCCGAAGAACGTCAGCAGCAGCGCCGTCGAGGAGATCAGGAGGAACTCGCTCGGAACCGGCGCGAACATGCGTCCCAGCGAGACCCGGGCGGCCAGGCCGCGCCGGGCGGCGGGATCAGGCGGGGTCGGAGGGGTCCGTGCGGTCGTGCTCATCGCCGGCCCCCGTTCCCAATCGTTCCCTCACCGCTGCCGCGAATCGCCGCCCTCGGTCCGCGTATGAGGCGAACTGGTCGAACGATGCCGCGGCGGGGGCGAGAAGCACCACGTCCCCGTCACGCGCGATCCCCGCTGCCAGCTCGACGACACGCGTCATGACCTCTTCAGTGTCACCGGCGTCGACCTCGAACACGGGCACCCCCGGCGCGTGTCGCGAGAACGCCTCGACGACGGCCGCCCGGTCGACGCCGATGACGATGGCCGCCTTGGATCGCGCGCCGCGGCCGGCCACCAGGTCGGAGATGTCCACGCCCTTGAGCAGTCCGCCCACGATCCACACCGCGCCCGGGTAGGCGGTGAGGGAGGATGCCGCGGCGTGGGGGTTCGTCGCCTTCGAGTCGTCGACCCACGTGACGCCGTGCTGCCGGGCGACGACCTCGATGCGGTGAGGATCCAGCCGGAACCCGCGCAGCGCCTGCCGCACGTCGGCCGGAGCCACGTCGAGCGAGCGGGCGAGCGCGGCAGCGGCCAGCACGTTCGCCGCCATGTGCGGTGCCGACAGGCCGAGCTCGGCGAGCTCGTCGACGGTCGTCAGCTCGAGGGCGCTCGTGCGGCGGTCCTCGAGGAAGGCGCGGTCGACGAGGATCCCGTCCACCACGCCGAGGTCGCTGGGCCCCGGTACACCGAGGTCGAATCCGATGGCGCGCGCGCCGTCGACGACCTCGGCCTCTTCGACCATCTCCCGGGTCGCGTCATCCGCCTTGTTGTAGACGCACGCGACGCGGGTGTTGTCGTAGACGTGCGCCTTCGCCTCGCGATAGGCCTCGAAGGAACCGTGCCACTCGAGGTGGTCGTCGGCGAGGTTCAGGCACACCGCCGCGTGCGGCGAGACGGGCTCCGCCCCGTCCTGCAGACCCAGGTACCAGAGCTGGTGGCTGGAGAGCTCGACGACGAGGGCGTCGAAGCCGCCCGGGTCGCGCACGGCGTCGAGGATCGGGGTGCCGATGTTGCCGACCGGGGCCGCGCGCACTCCCCCGGCGACGAGCATGGCTGCGGTGAGGCGTGTGGTGGTCGTCTTGCCGTTGGTGCCGGTGATCAGGATCCAGTCCGCCGGACGACCGTCGGCCCGCGTCACCTTGTCGCGCACGCGCCACGCCAGTTCGATGTCGCCCCAGAGCGCGGCATCCGATTCCCGCACCCAGGCGATGAGCGGATGCCCCGGCGCGAAGCCCGGTGAGGCGACGACGACGTCGGGCGCGAAGTCGACCAGTTCCTGCGGCACCGTCTCGAGCGGCCCCGTCCACAGGCGCGCGCCGATCACCGGGATGAGGCGGGCGTACTCCTCGTCGGCGCGCTCGCTCACCACGAGCACGTCGGCGCCGAGTTCCGCGAGCGTGTCGGCCACCGAGAATCCGGTCACCGAGAGCCCGAGCACGGCGACGCGCAGGCCCTTCCAGTCCGCGTACCAGCTCGTGAGGGCCTGCAGGCGTTCTGCGGTCATGTCTGGGAGAGCCATTCGACGTAGAAGAACCCGACGCCCGACACGGCGAGAAGGCCCGCGACGATCCACATGCGCACGACGATCGAGATCTCGGACCAGCCGCGCATCTCCAGGTGGTGGTGCAGCGGACTCATGAGGAACAGCCGCTTTCCCCGCGTGGCCTTGAAGTACAGCCGCTGCAGGATCACCGAGCCGGTCGGGATGACGTAGACGCCGGCGACGAGCACGAGCAGGATCTCGGTGCGGGTGAGGATCGCCATGGCGGCGAGGACGCCGCCGATCGCCATCGACCCGACGTCGCCCATGAAGACCTGCGCCTTCGGCGCGTTCCACCACAGGAAGCCGACGAGGGCGCCGACGAACGACGCCGACACGATCGCGAGGTCGAACGGGTTGGGCGTCGGATAGCACGCCGACAGCGCTCCCGGAGAGAGGCCCTCGCCGCCCCAGCACGCCTGGTTGAACTGCCAGAAGGCGATGAGGCTGTACGCGCCCGTGACGAAGATCCCGGCGCCGGCCGCGAGCCCGTCGAGGCCGTCGGCGAGATTGACCGAGTTCGACGTCGCCACGCCGATGAAGCCGACCCACGCGAGATAGAGCAGCCAGCCGAGGATGGGACCTAGCGCCATGAACGACAGCACGGGGATGTCGCGGAAGATCGAGATGTACGGCGACGCGGGGGTCTCGCCCCACACGTTGGGGAAATTCAGCGCCACGATGCCGAACGGCACGACCACGAGGATCTGCCCCACGATCTTGCGCCAGCCGCTCAGACCCAGGCTGCGCTGACTGCGCACCTTCATGTAGTCGTCGATGAAGCCGACGACGCCGAAGCCGACCATCATCCAGACGACGAGCAGGCCCGAGATCGTCGGGGGGTTGCCTCCGACGTAGCCGCCGATGACGTAGCCGACGATCGTGCCGACGATGAAGATCGTTCCGCCCATCGTGGGCGTGCCGCGCTTGGCGTGGTGGTTCGGGTTGCGGATGTCTTCGGGGGTGCGGATCACCTGCCCCCAGCCCCACTTGCGGAACAGCCGCAGGAAGACCGGGGTCAGGAAGAGCGTGAATGCCAGCGAGATCGCTGCGGCCGTCAGGAGTGATCTCACGAGAACGATTCTCCCAGACGATCGCCGAGGAACCGCAGTCCCGCCGAGTTGGATGACTTCACGAGCACACGATCGCCGTCGCGCAGCTCGCCCTGGAGGTAGTCGAAGGCCTCGTCTGCGGTCGCGAAGAAGATCGCCTCGGCGTCCCACGATCCCTGTGCGACGGCTTCGAGGTACATGCGCCGTGCGTCCTGGCCGACCACGACGATCCGCTTGATACCCAGGCGGACGGCGAGGAGGCCGACACGATCGTGCTCCTCCTCGGCGTGCTCGCCGAGTTCGCTCATCGCGCCGAGGACGGCGACCGTGCGCTCATCCGGCCCCGTGATCTGCGCGAGGGTGCGCAGCGCGGCCGCCATCGAGTCCGGGCTGGCGTTGTAGGCGTCGTTGATGATCCGCACGCGGTCCGAGCCGAGCGGCTGCATGCGCCAGCGCTCCGCGATCTCGACCGTCTCGAGGCGAGCGATGCAGTCGGCCAGCGAGACCCCGAGCGAGGTCGCCGCGGCGATCGCCGCCAGGGCGTTCATGACGTGGTGCTCGCCGAGCACGCGAAGCCGCAGCGGCGCGGAGACGCCGTCGGCGGTCACCACGCAGGTGGTTCCGGATGCCGTCACGACGACGTCGTCGGCACGCACATCGGCGTCCGCACCGCGGCCGAACCAGCGCACCGCGACATCGCGCTCCGCCGCGATCGGCGCCATGGCGGCCACGCGGGCGTCGTCGGCGTTGAGGATGGCGACACCGCCGGGACGGATGGCGCGGACGAGCTCCGACTTCGCGGCGAAGGTGGCCTCGATGCCCCCGAAGCCTCCGGCGTGCGCCATGCCGACCATGAGCACCACCCCGATGTCGGGGTCGACCAGGCCGGCCAGTCGCGCGATCTCGCCCGGCGCGCTCGCGCCGAACTCGCTCACCAGGAACTCGGTGCGCTCGGTGACGCGCAGCATGGTCAGCGGAGCGCCGACCTCGTTGTTGAACGAGGCCTTGGGTGACACCGTCTCGCCCTCGCCCTCCAGGATCCGCGCGAGCAGGTTCTTGGTGGTGGTCTTGCCGTTGGACCCCGTGATGCCCACGACCCGCAGGGCTCCGGCATCCCGAACCGACGCCACGACATGACGGGCCAGCTCGGCCAGCGCGCCGACGGCGTCGGAGACGACGAGCTGCGTCACGGGCGTCTCGGTCTGCACGACGTGCTCGACGACGGCCACGGCGGCGCCGCGAGCCACGGCGGCATCGACGAACCGGTGACCGTCGGTCTCCTCACCGGGCTTGGCGACGAAGACGCCGCCCGGCTCGATGAGGCGCGAGTCGGTGTCGACCACGCCCGAGATCAGAGTGTCGGGCGTGTCGCCCGGCGCGAGGTGGACCTCTCCCGCGAGGGCATGGGCGAGTCGGGTGATGGTGAGGGCGATCATGAGTTCTCCGGCAGAAGGGAGTGTCACCCGAATTTGGGCAGCAGCTCCGGCGCCGACGTCGCGGGAAGGACGCGATAGGTCTTGAGCACCTGTGTCATCGCCCTCTGGAACGCGGTCGCGTTGGCCGCTGACGATGTTACCTTCGTCGGCTCGTCCATGGTCACGACGACGACGTACTCGGGGTCGTCGGCCGGCGCGAAGCCGACCATCGTCGTGTAGTACACGCCCGCCTTGTAGCCGCCGTTCCCGTCCGACTTCTCGCCCGTTCCCGTCTTGCCGGCGAGCCGGTAGCCCGACGTCGCCACGGACTTCGAGTAGCCGGCCTGCACGAAGACGTTCTCGAGCATGCTGCGCACCTGCTGGGCAGTTCCGGCGCTCAGGACCTGCACCGGGTCGGCGAGCTCGGGACGCACCACGGTGCCGTCGGCCGCCGTGCAGGACTCGACGAGCGAGAGCGGCATGCGCACGCCGTCGTTCGCGATGGCGGCATAGGCGCCGGCGAGCTCGGGCATCGTCGTGGTGAGAGCCTGTCCGAACGACGTGTTGTAGGTGGTCTGGGCACCCCAGTCCTCGACCGGGTGGATGAGACCCTTCTCCTCGCCGGGGTAGCCGGTGTCGGTGCCTTCGCCGATGCCGAACTTCTTGAAGTAGTCGTAGCGCGTCTGGGCGCTGACTTTCTCGCTGAACTTCGAGATGCCCGCGTTCGAGCTGTCCACCAGCACGCCGGTGAGCGTGTACTCGTACGCGGGGTGGCCGAACGCGTCGTTGACGCGGGCGCCGTTGGCGAACGTCTCCCGGCCGGAGGCCGTCACGGTCGACAGCGGCGTCTGCCCGCCGGCGTCGATCACGGTGGCCGCGGTGAGCGACTTGAACGTGGAGCCCGGCTCGAAGGTTCCCCGGAAGATGCGGCTGCCGCGGTCGCCCTCGGCCGAGCTGTCGACGGCGTTGGGGTCGACCGTGGGGTATTCGGCGGCGGCCCTGATCTTGCCCGTGGCGACCTCGACCACAAGGATCGATCCGCTCTGTGCGGCCATGTTCTGGACCTGCTCGCCGATGAGCTGCTGCAGGTACCACTGCAGGTCGCGGTTGATGGTCAGCTCCAGCGTGCCGCCGTCGACGGCGGGCTGCTCGCGCACCGTGCCGGGGATGACCACGCCGTCCTTGCCCTGCTGGTACGCGAGCGCACCGCTCGTGGCCGAGAGGCAGTCGTCGTACGTCTTCTCGAGTCCTTCGAGAGGCTGGCCGTCGGTGCCCACGAAGCCGACGATGTTGCCGGCGACGGCTCCGTCCGGATACGCGCGGGCCGGGTGCTGCAGGCAGGCGATGTAGTTCGCCCCGAGCTCCGCCAGATCGCGGTACTGCTGCGTGCTGATGCCCTTCGCGAGATAGGCGAACTCGGACTCGGGGTTGACCGCCAATTCGTCGGCGACGATCGCACGCACCTCGTCGGGAGTCCGCCCGATGATCTCTGCGACGTCCTCGGAGACCTCGGACCACGGGCGGGAGCTGGAGGTGCCTGCTTCGATGTCGCCGTCGATCTGGCTCACGAGCTGCGGCGAGATCTGGCAGTCGTACAGCAGCACGCTGCTCGCGAGGGTCTGGCCCGTCGAGTCGATGATCTGGCCGCGCGTGCCGTGCAGCACCTGCGATCCCTGGAAGGCGCGCTCGAGCGAGTCCGACACGTGCTCGTCCGCGTTCACGACCTGGATGTCGACGAGGCGGACGGTGAAACCCGCCAGGACGGCGAGCACGACGGCCAACGCGACGACGGTGCGTCGGCGGGGGCTTCGGGTGCTGCGGGTCGTCATGCGATCAGTGTGTGCTCGGTGTGGGCAGTCCGTCGGTCAGCGGCGGCGGAGTGTTGGATACTCCCCCGTCCTCCGGCACGACCTCGACGGGCGCGACCGGCACGCCTTCGATGGTGGCTTCCGGGACGGTGACCAGCGCCGTGTCGGAGATGAGGGCATTGGGCACCGTGCCACGGCCGATCGCGTCCACCGACGACGAGCCGAACGAGACTCCGCCGGTTCCGAGCAGGGCTCCGTCGCTGAGTCGCAGGTAGTTCGGCGACTGGTCGATGACCATTCCGAGGGCTGCGGCGTTCGCGGCGAGGTACTGGGGCGAGCTGAGGCCTGCGACCTCGTCGTAGAGGATCTGCTTCTGGAACGTCAGGTCGCGGGCCTCCTGCGTCAAGGCCGACAGCTCGTACGAGGCCTGAGTCGTCATGATCGACAAGACCATCTGCGCCGAGGCGATGACGAATGCGCCGACGACCGCCACGATGCCGTAGAGGAGCCGGGGCCGGCGGCGGCGCGCCGGTGCGTCGACGACGCGGAGGCGGCGTGCGGGGCGATCGCCGCGATCGGGGGCGACGGAGGGGGCGCCGAGGGCGGCCGTGGAGAGCGTGCTCACGAGTCCTCCCTGATCCGCTCGACGGCACGAAGCCGGACCGGCGTCGCGCGAGGATTGACGGCCCGCTCCTCTTCGGAGGCCAGCTCGGCGCCCTTGACCAGGAGCCGGAACTTCGGGGCGTGCTCGGGGAGCTCGACGGGCAGTCCCGCAGGGGCCGTCGAGGCCGTGGCCTGCGCGAAGGCGCGCTTCACGAGGCGATCCTCGAGCGACTGGTACGCGAGCACCACCATGCGCCCGCCGACGGGCATCACATCGAGTGCCGCGGGGATGGCGCGCTCGAGCACCGACAGCTCGCGGTTGACCTCGATCCGCAGCGCCTGGAAGACGCGCTTGGCCGGGTGGCCGGTGCGCTGCGCGGCGTACGGCGTGGCCGCGACGAGGATCTCGACGAGCCTTCCCGACCGCTCGATCGGCGCTTCGGCCCGTGCCGCGATGATCGCGCGGGCATAGCGCCCGGACAGCTTCTCTTCTCCGTAGCGCTCGAAGATCCGGCGCAGGTCGCCTTCGCCGTAGGTGGCGAGGATGTCCGCGGCGGTGGTGCCGGCGGACTGATCCATCCTCATGTCGAGCGGGGCGTCCTTGGAGTACGCGAATCCGCGGTCCGCCTCGTCGAGCTGGAGCGACGAGACCCCGAGGTCGAAGAGGATCGCGTCTGCGGCGCCGAACCCGGCCGACGCCACGGCGTCGGCGATGCCGTCGTATACGGTGTGCACGAACGTGACGCGGTCACCGAAACGGGCCAGGCGCTGGCCTGCGATGCGCAGCGCGTCGGTGTCGCGGTCCAGGCCGACGAGGCGGATGCCGGGGAAGCGCTCGAGGAAGGCCTCGGAGTGACCGCCCATGCCGAGCGTCGCGTCGACGAAGACGGCGCCGTCGCGCTGCAGGGCGGGTGCCAGCAGCTCGGCGCAGCGGTCGAGGAGGACCGGGGTGTGGATGTCGCGCAGGTTCATGATGATCGGTATTCGGGACCTCAGGCCCTGATCCCCATCCGCTCCGACCTGGCACCGGGGAAGTGGTGTCAGGGCACGAGCAGCTGGGAGTCGGGACCGGAGGGCTCAGAACAGGCCCGGGATCACCTCCTGCTCGAGCTCGGCGTAGGTCTCTTCGTTGGCATCGGCGTAGGCGTTCCAGGAGTCGGCGTTCCAGATCTCGGCGTGCGCGCCGACGCCGGTGACGACGAGGTCGCGTTCGAGCCCGGCGTACGCGCGCAGCGGCGGCGGGATGGTGATGCGGTTCTGGCTGTCGGGCTTCTCGGCACTCGCGCCGGAGAGGAACATGCGCAGGAAGTCCCGGGCCTGCTTGTTGGCGAGCGGCGCCTCACGGATCCGCTCGTGCACCCGCTCGAACTCCTGCGTGCTGAAGACATAGAGGCAGCGGTCCTGTCCGCGTGTTACCACGACGCCCCCGCCCAGATCATCCCGGAACTTCGCCGGGAGGATGACGCGGCCTTTGTCGTCCAGCTTGGGAGTGTGCGTGCCCAAAAGCATCGGTCCACCCCACCCCCTTCAGCCGGCCCCCCGGGTTGCACGCCACTTTACTCCACTTCTCTCCACTTTGTCACTCAAAGCGCGACGAATTGCTCCCCCGCGCCCCACTGGGCCGCGCGAGAGCCGGGATCGGGCACAAAAAAAGCACCGACCCGAAGGTCGGTGCTTGTCGTGCCGGCTCGGCCGGTGGGCTCAGCGCCCTTCTTGGCGCTTGTCCCATCGGTCGTTCATGCGATCCATGAAGGAGGCGCCCTGGCGGGCGGCGGTAGGCGCTGCCGTCTCGACGCGGACGGGACCGGTCGATCGGGACGGGGTGACCGCGAGGATCACACCGCCCAGCATGACGACGAAGCCGATCACGCCGACGGCGATCATCTGCAGCGAGACACCCACGATCAGGCCGCCGAGGCCCAGCAGCACGAGGATCGTGCCGTAGACGATGTTGCGGTAGCTGAGGCTGCGCCCGCCGCGGGGCGCGCTGACGACATCCGCGTCGTTGCGCATGAGATGGCGTTCCATCTCATCGAGCAGGCGCTGCTCCTGTTCGGAGAGTGGCATGCATCCCCCTCTGTAGCTCGAGTCCTTCGATTCTACGCGTGCCGTAGATCACTAGGCTAGGCCCGTGTCAGCCTCTCCGGACCCTGTCGAAGGCATTTCCCAGCGTCTGGACACTTTCGTCTCGGCTCAGCGCGCTCATGCGGTCCCCCTCGGACCCGAAGCGGCCCTCCTCGTCGAAGCGGCCGCCTCGGCCGTCTCGGGCGGCAAGCGCTTGCGAGGACGCTTCTGCATCGCGGGGTGGAGGGCTGTGGAGGAGGCCTCCCGCTCGGCATCCGCTCCCCCGCAATCCGTCGTCACCTCAGCCGCCGCGCTGGAGGTCTTCCACGCCGCCGCGCTCGTGCACGACGACGTGATCGACAACTCCGACACCCGCCGCGGCCGCCCCGCCGCCCATCGGGCGCTCGAGGGATCGCACCGAGATGCACGATGGGCAGGGGATGCCGCGGCCTTCGGCAGGTCGGGAGCGATCCTCCTCGGCGACCTGCTCGTCGCGTGGAGCGCCGACCTGTTCGAAGAAGGGCTCGCCACGGCGACGCCCGCAGTCGCAGCGACGGCGCGCAGCGAGTACTCAACGATGCGGCGCGAAGTCACCATCGGGCAGTTCCTCGACATCGCTGAGGAGTCCGCGTTCGCAACGGAGCCGGACGCCCGGCACGCCGAGCGGGCACTGCGCGTGGCATCGCTGAAGTCCGCGCGCTACAGCATCCAGCAGCCGCTCGGCATCGGTGCGGCGCTG
Organism: Microbacterium sp. Root166; assembly: GCF_001427145.1. Classification (GTDB taxonomy): domain Bacteria; phylum Actinomycetota; class Actinomycetes; order Actinomycetales; family Microbacteriaceae; genus Microbacterium. The sequence continues at coordinate 75,973 of NZ_LMGL01000002.1, read as the reverse complement.
GCAGGGGCGGATGCCGCGCAGGCGGCCGCGCTCGCTGCGTTCGGGCACCCGGTCGGCATGGCCTTCCAGCTGCGCGACGACGTCCTGGGCGTGTTCGGCGACGAGAAGGAGACGGGCAAGCCCGCCGGCGACGACCTTCGGGAGGGCAAGCGCACAGTGCTCATCGCCTATGCGCGCGAGGCTCTTCCGCCCCCGGCGCGGCGGACCGTCGACGAGCTGCTGGGCGACCCGGAGCTGGAGGCGGACCAGATCGCCTCACTGCAGCAGACCATCGTCGACACAGGCGCGCTGGAGCGCGTCGAGCGCCTCATCGCCGACTATGCGCGCGAGGCCGAGCGTTCACTCTCGGGCGCTCGGCTGGGCAACGCGGCCGTGGGCGAGCTGCGAGAGCTCGCACGGGCAGCGACCGTCCGCATCACCTAGGCGACGGTCTGCGCCACCCGTCGGACCTCGGCCTTGCGGCCGGCGCGGAGCGCCTCGATCGGCGGCATGCCGATGGACTCCTCGTGCGTGAGCAGCCAGTCGATGGTCTCGTCGTCGGAGAGTCCGACGTCGTGCAGCACGATGACGGTCCCGCGGAGCGACGCGATCGGATGGCCGTCGAGGATGAACAGCGCCGGGACCTTGAGCGGTCCGTCGCGCCGGGATCCGACGAGATAGGACTCGTCCAGGAAGCGCCTCACGCGGCCGAGCGGCTCACCGAGCACCTCCACGAGTTCGGGCAGGCTGAGCCATTCGGTCTCGATGCGCGGGGCGTCGTCAGGTGTCACCCAGCAACTATCCCACCCCTGCGCGGCGCCCCGCACCTCTCCGTCAGGATGCACCTCAGTCACACCAGTAACAGGGGTCTCTCCTACCACACCCGTTGACACGAGTTCACTTCCGTGCCACGGTTCTGGCAGTCCGATGAGGGGGGAAGCTCTTGCGAACCGATCACCGCACACCGCGCGCGCGTCGCGCGACCAACGCTGTCCTGACCGCGCCTGTAGCCGTCTTCGGCACCATCGCGCTGGCACTGACGGCCGCCCCGGCACACGCCGCGCCGCCCGAACGGGCGAACCAGTCTCCGGCGACGCTGTCGAAAGCTCCGGCACAGCCCGCCGGCATCCGCGCCTTCGAGGTCGCCATGACCAGCGCGCCCACGAGCTACACCGTCGTGAGCGGCGACACGATCAGCGCCATCGCCTCCCGGCACGGTCTGCGCACCGTGGATGTCCTGGCCCTCAACGGGCTCTCGTGGTCCTCGGTGATCTATCCCGGCCAGGTGCTGCTTCTCTCCGCCGCGGCGGCGCCCGCACCCGCTCCGGCAGCGCCCGCGGGTGGCTACACCGTGGTCGCGGGCGACACCATCAGCGGCATCGCGTCGCGCCATGGCGTCACGACTCACGCGGTCCTCGCCGCCAACGGCCTGGCGATGTCGTCGATCATCTACCCCGGGCAGACCCTGGTGATCCCCGGTGCGGCGGCCGCGGCATCCCCCGCCCCTCCTGCACCGGCTCCCGCGCCGGCACCCGCCCCCGCAGCCGGATATGTCGTGCAGGCAGGCGACACCATCAGCGGCATCGCATCGCGCCACGGCGTGAGCACCCAGGCCGTCCTCGCCGCCAACGGCCTGGTGGCGGCGTCGATCATCTACCCCGGGCAGACGCTGTCGATCCCCGCCGCCTCGGCTGCTCCGGCGGGCGTCAGCGTCCCCGGACTCGACGCCGAGCAGATCGAGAACGCGCGACTCATCATCCAGGTCGGTCGAGAGCTCGGCGTGCCCGACCGCGGCATCGCCATCGCACTCGGCACGGCGATGCAGGAATCGTGGATCCGCAATCTCGACTGGGGCGACCGCGACTCGCTCGGACTCTTCCAGCAGCGCCCGAGCGCCGGCTGGGGCACGCCCGAGGAGATCCGCGACCGGGTCCGCTCCATCAAGGTGTTCTACGGCGGCGCCTCGGATCCCAACGGCGATCGGACGCGCGGGCTGCTCGATGTCGCCGGCTGGCAGGACCTGTCCTTCGCCGATGCGGCGCAGGCCGTGCAGATCTCCGCGTATCCCGACCGCTACACGGCGTGGGAGCAGCCCGCGTACGCGTGGCTCGCGGCCCTCGGCTGAGCCCGGATCCACAGCGCGCAGTGGTGCGCCGTTCCGCTGGCTCGCAGGTCTGCGTCCGTAGACTCTGTACGTGAGCACGAGCCAGCAGACGGACCCGCTGATCGGCCGTCTGGTCGACGGCCGGTACCGCGTGCGTGCCCGCATCGCACGAGGCGGAATGGCGACCGTCTACGTCGCGACCGATCTGCGGCTCGAACGCCGGGTCGCCCTCAAGGTGATGCACGGCCATCTGAGCGACGACACCGTGTTCCAGAGCCGGTTCATCCAGGAGGCCCGGGCGGCCGCGCGACTGGCCGACCCGCACGTGGTGAACGTGTTCGATCAGGGCCAGGACGGCGACATGGCCTATCTCGTCATGGAGTACCTGCCCGGCATCACGCTGCGCGATCTGCTGCGCGAGCAGCGCCGCCTCACCGTGCCGCAGGCGGTGTCGATCCTCGACGCGATCCTCTCGGGCCTGGCCGCTGCGCACCGGGCCGGCATCGTGCACCGCGACGTGAAGCCCGAGAACGTGCTGCTGGCCGAGGACGGCCGCATCAAGATCGGTGACTTCGGCCTCGCCCGGGCGACGACCGCGAACACCGCGACCGGCGCGCAGCTGCTCGGAACCATCGCCTACCTCGCCCCCGAGCTCGTCACGCGCGGCACCGCCGATGCCCGCAGCGACATTTACGCCCTCGGGATCATGCTCTACGAGATGCTCACGGGCGAGCAGCCGTACAAGGGCGAGCAGCCCATGCAGATCGCGTTCCAGCACGCCACCGACTCGGTGCCGCGGCCGAGCGTCAAGAACCCCGGCGTGCCCGAACCTCTCGATGAGCTGGTGCTGTGGGCGACCGAGAAGACCCCGGATGACCGCCCCTCGGACGCCCGCGAGATGCTCGAGCGCCTCCGCGAGATCGAGCGCGAGCTCGCCATCACCCCGACCGTCACGCGCACGGCTCCGCAGCGCGCGCTGCACGACGACGGAGCCGCCTCGGGCGACCTGACCGCTGTCATGCCGCTGCCCGGAGAGGCGACCCCTGGGCCCACCGACGTCGTCGACAATGCCGCACGACTCCGGGGCGCAGCCCGGCGCCGCCGCGCGAAGGGCGGCTGGATCGTCACGATCGTGGTGCTGTTGGCCGCTCTCGCGGCCGGCGCGGGATGGTGGTTCGGATCAGGTCCCGGTTCGCTCGTGCCCGTCGCCGACGTCTCCGGTCTCACCTTCGTGCAAGCGCAGGAACGTCTCGCGCAGGATTCGCTCGTCGCCGTCGAGCAGGGCGAGAACAGCCTCGACATCCCGCTCGGGCAGGTCATCCGCACCGAGCCCGGGTCGGGAACGCGGGTCGAGCAGGACTCGTCGATCGACGTCTACATCTCCCTCGGCCCCGCCGAGGTGACGATCGCCCCGCTCGCGGGCATGACCGAAGCGCAGGCGCGCGAGCTGCTGGACGCGAACGTCGTCGCGGTCGGCGACAGCGCCCGCCAGTTCTCCGCCGACGTGCCGAAGGACGCGGTGATCGCGGCATCCGTCACTCCCCGGGGTGCGGCCGAACCCGTGGACTGCACAGGCGGCTGCACCGTTCACCAGGGCGACAGCGCGACCCTGCTCGTCTCGGCCGGCGCGGTGCCCGATGTCGCCGGGCAGTCGGTCGGCGACGCCACGGCAGCCCTCGAGGGAGTGGAGCTCGTCGTCTCGGGCGACCGCCCCGAAGAGCCCAGCGACACCGTCGAGGACGGGCTCGTCATCCGCATCGCCGACAAGGAGGGCGGAGCCGCCTGGGTTCCCGGCGACACCGTCACCCTCATCGTCTCCTCCGGTCCCCCGCTGTTCGCCGTCCCCGACCTCTTCGGGATGACGCTCGCGGAGGCACGCGACGCCGCGGCCGCCGTCGGATTCACCATCGCCTACGACGAGCGCTGGGACGCCTTCCCCGACCCGTTCACCCAGGTCGAGTCGCAGGATCCCGACCCGGGCGCCATGAAGCGCAAGGGCACCGAGATCTCGATCCGCATCGGCGCGACTCTCTAGCCCCGCGCGCCCTCGCCCGATCGCTTCAACGTCCCGATCGTCGGCAAAGAACCATAGCGGATGCCGCGGCCGCGGCATCCGTCATCATCCGGGTCAGCGCTTCTCGAGCTCCTCGGCCACGAGGAAGGCCAGCTCGAGGCTCTGCATGTGGTTGAGGCGCGGGTCGCACAGCGACTCGTAGCGCGTGGCCAGAGCCGCCTCGTCGATCTCCTCCGAGCCGCCGAGGCACTCGGTGACGTCGTCGCCGGTGAGCTCGATGTGGATTCCGCCGGGGAACGTGCCGACGGCACGGTGGGCCTCGAAGAAGCCGCGCACCTCGTCCACGACGTCGTCGAAGCGGCGCGTCTTGTAGCCCGTGGGCGTCGTCATGCCGTTGCCGTGCATCGGGTCGGTGACCCACAGCGGCGTCGCGCCGGAGTCCTTCACCGCTTCGAGCAGCGGCGGCAGCGCATCGCGGATCTTGCCCGCGCCCATGCGCGTGATGAAGGTCAGGCGGCCCGGCTCGCGGTTCGGGTCGAGTTTGTCGATGAGCTCGAGCGCGGTCTCGGGCGAGGTCGACGGGCCGAGCTTCACGCCGATGGGGTTGCGGATCTTCGAGAAGTAGTCGACGTGGGCGCCGTCGAGCTCGCGCGTGCGCTCGCCGATCCACAGGAAGTGGGCCGACGTGTTGTACGGCGTGTTCGTGCGGGAGTCGATGCGGGTCATCGGGCGCTCGTAATCCATCAGCAGGCCCTCGTGGCCGGTGTAGAACTCGACGCGCTTGAGCTCGTCGAAGTCCGCACCCGCGGCCCCCATGAACCGGATGGCCCGATCGATCTCATTCGCGAGGCGCTCGTACTTCTGGTTCGCCGGGTTCTGCGCGAAGCCCTTGTTCCACGAGTGCACCTCGCGGAGGTCTGCGAAGCCGCCCTGCGTGAACGCGCGGATCAGATTGATGGTCGATGCCGCCGTGTGGTAGCCCTTGAGCAGCCGCTGAGGGTCGGCCTGACGCGAGGCCTCGGTGAAGTCGTAGCCGTTGACGATGTCGCCGCGGTATGCCGGCAGCGTCACGTCGCCTCGGGTCTCGTTGTCGCTCGAGCGCGGCTTGGCGAACTGGCCCGCCATGCGCCCCATCTTCACGATGGGCATCGATGCGCCGTAGGTCAGCACCACTGCCATCTGCAGCACCGTCTTGATGCGGTTGCGGATCTGCTCGGCCGTCGCGCCTGCGAAAGTCTCGGCGCAGTCGCCGCCCTGCAGCAGGAACGCGTTTCCGGAGGCCGCGCGCGCGAGGCGCTCGCGCAGGTTGTCGACCTCGCCGGCGAAGACGAGCGGGGGCAGGGTGGCGATCTCGGCGGAGACCGCGGCGACCGCGTCGGCATCCGGCCAGGCGGGCTGCTGCTTGATCGGCAGATTCCGCCAGTGGTCGAGGGTGTCGAGCTGCTGAAGCATCCCCCGAGTCTAGCGGCGGGCCACCGGGGCACCGGCGCGCATGACGCCCCGCTCAGCGGGTGGTCTTGAGGCGGTCCTTCACCGTGGAGGCGTACACGTCGTCGTACTCCTGCTCGCCCAGTCGCTGCAGCGCGACCATGATCTCGTCGGTGATGGAACGGAGGATGTAGCGGTCGCCCTCCATGCCCTGGAAGCGCGAGAAGTCCAGCGGCTCGCCGATCACGACGCCGACCCGCACGACGTTGGGCAGGCGCCGGCCGATCGGCATCATGGTGTCGGTGTCGACCATGACCACTGGCACGACCGGCACGTGCGCCTCGAGCGCCATGCGGGCGATACCGGTGCGGCCGCGGTACAGCTTGCCGTCGGGGCTGCGGGTCCCCTCGGGATAGATGCCCAGCAGCTCGCCGCCGCCCAGCACCTGAAGGCCGGTGTTGAGGGATGCCTCGGACGCCTTGCCGCCTGATCGGTCGATGGGCAGCTGCCCGGTGCCCTTCATGAAGATCCGGGTCGCCGTGCCCTTCAGGCCCTTGCCGGTGAAGTAGTCGCTCTTGGCCAGGAACGCCATGCGACGGTCGATCATCAGCGGCAGGATGACGGAATCCACGAACGACAGGTGGTTGCTGGCGAGGATGGCTCCGCCCTCGGCGGGGATGTTGCGACGGCCGACGATCCACGGGCGGAAGATCGCCTTGACGAGCGGTCCGACCACCACGTACTTCATCAGCCAGTAGAACATCGGGCTACGCCTCCGCTGCGGCGAGGTCGGCGACGCCGATGAGTCCCGCGTCGTTGCCGAGCTGGGCGATGGCGAACTGCGCGATGGGGCGATCACCGTAGCCGGGCAGTGAGGTCTCGTACGCCAGTCGCACCGGAGTGAGCAGATCCTCGCCGAGCTGAGCGACGCCGCCGCCGATCACGAAGAGCTCGGGGTCCAGCACCGCCTGGAAGCCGCCGCACGACTCCCCCAGCGCGGTCGCGACGCGCCGGAGCGCCTCGGTCGCACCCGGATCGCCGGCGAGGACGAGCCGAGAGACCGCAGGGCCGCTGATCGTGCCCGACTCGGCGCGCAGCGCGGCGAGGGCCGATCCGATCCCGCCGCCGTCGGCGATGGCGTTCGCCTCGCGCTGCAGCGCACGACCGGACGCATACTGCTCGAGGCATCCGTTCTGCCCGCAGCCGCACGGCAGGCCGTCGCGCATGAAGCGGATGTGGCCCAGCTCCGCGCCGATGCCGTGACCGCCGCGGAACAGCGAGCCGTCGAGCACGACCGCTCCGCCGACGCCGGTGCCCATCGTGAGCATCACCATGTTCTCGACGTCCTTGCCGGCGCCGAAGCGGAACTCGGCCCAGCCGGCGGCGTTCGCGTCGTTCTCGATGGTGACCGGCAGGTCCATGCGCGATTCGAGGTCGGCCTTGAGCGGCTCGTTGCGCCACGCGATGTTCGGCGCGTGGATGACGACGGCGCGATCGCGGTCGATGAAGCCCGCCGCGGCGACGCCCACCGCGCCGATCTCGTAGCCCGCGCGGAAGTGCTGGACCATGTCGGTCACGGCCGCGGCCAGCGCACCGGTGTCGGTCGGGGTGTCCACGCGCAGCTTCTCGACGATCCGGCCGCCGGCGTCGACGACGCCTCCGGCGATCTTCGTTCCGCCGATGTCGATTCCGACCCTGAGCACCGCACTCCCCTCCGGCCGGCGCGCTCGCGACGGCGGTGTGCAGTCTATCGGCGCCGGTGGGTGCGCATCGGCTGATCGCCGCGGGCCGGTGGCTGATGCCGAGCGCCCGGTGCGGATTAGACTCACATGAGATAGACCCGCGATTTACCCGTCCGGTACCGAAGGAGCTGCCGTGGTCCAATTCGAAGTCCCCGCGATCGTCCCCGCCGACCCGAAGGCGAACGTGACCGACCTTCTGGTCGCGCGCGTGAAGGCGACCCCTCAGCTCGCGCTGTTCGCCGTGCCCGACGGTGATGGCTGGCGCGACATCACCGCCACCGAGTTCCACACGCAGGTGATCGCCCTGGCCAAGGGCTTCGTCGCCGCGGGCGTCGAGCCCGGCGACAAGGTGGGCTTCATCGCCCGCACCACCTACGACTGGACACTGGTCGACTTCGCGCTGTTCTTCGCCGGCGCCGTGATGGTGCCGGTGTACGAGACCAGCTCCCCCACGCAGATCGGCTGGATCCTCACCGACTCGGGCGCAGTGGCGTGCATCACCGAGTCCGCCGACCACGCGGCCCGCCTCGACGAGGTGCGCGCCGACGTGCCGCTTCTCCGCTCCACGTGGGCCATGCAGAACGGCGACCTCGACAAGCTCATCGCCGAGGGCAAGGACGTCACCGATGAAGAGATCGAACGCCGCCGCAATCTGGCCAACGGCGCCGACATCGCGACGCTGATCTACACCTCCGGGTCGACCGGACGCCCGAAGGGCTGCGTGCTCACGCACAGCAACTTCGTCGAGCTCGTCCGCAACTCGTCCAAGGCGCTCGCCGAGGTCGTCGAGACCCCGGGGGCATCGACCCTGCTGTTCATCACGACGGCGCACATCTTCGCCCGCTTCATCTCGATCCTCGACATCCACGCCGGCGTGAAGACCGGCCACCAGCCCGACACCAAGCAGCTCCTTCCGGCGCTCGGCTCGTTCAAGCCGACGTTCCTCCTGGCCGTTCCGCGCGTGTTCGAGAAGGTCTACAACTCGGCCGAGCAGAAGGCAGAGGCCGGCGGCAAGGGCAAGATCTTCCGCGCCGCCGCGCACACCGCCGTCGAGCACTCGACGCTGCTGCAGGACGGCAAGAAGGTGCCGCTGCTGACGAAGATCAAGTTCAAGCTCTTCGACCGGCTCGTCTACAGCAAGCTGCGCACGGCCATGGGCGGCAATGTGGTCTACGCGGTCTCGGGCTCGGCGCCGCTCGGCCCGCGTCTCGGCCACTTCTTCCACAGCCTGGGCGTGACGATCCTCGAGGGCTACGGCCTCACCGAGACCACCGCTCCCGCCACGGTCAACCTGGCGACGAAGTCGAAGATCGGCACGGTCGGCCCGGTGCTGCCGGGCGTCGGCGTCCGCCTCGCAGAGGACGACGAGATCCAGGTCCGCGGAATCAACGTGTTCAAGGAGTACTGGCGCAACCCCGAGGCGACGGCCGCGGCCTTCGACGGCGACTGGTTCAGGACCGGCGACATCGGCTCGTTCGACGACGAGGGCTTCCTCAAGATCACCGGGCGCAAGAAGGAGATCATCGTCACGGCCGCCGGCAAGAACGTCGCGCCCGCCGTGCTGGAGGACCCGATCCGTGCCAACCCGATCGTCGGCCAGGTCGTCGTCGTGGGCGACCAGAAGCCGTTCATCTCGGCGCTGATCACGCTCGACTCGGAGATGCTGCCCACGTGGCTGGCGAACAACGGCCTCGACAAGGGCATGAGTCTCAAGGACGCCGCCGCCAACCCGGCCGTCCGCGCCGAGGTGCAGCGCGCGATCGACGAGGCGAACAAGCACGTGTCGCGGGCCGAGTCGATCCGCAAGTTCACGCTCCTCTCCACGGAGTGGACCGAGGCCAGCGGTCACCTGACGCCCAAGATGAGCATCAAGCGCAACGTCATCATGGACGACTTCGCCACCGAGGTCGACGAGCTCTACAGCGTTCCCGTCAACACCTCGAACGTCGCGCTCTCGTAGGACGATCGGATGCCGAAGCCCCGGCCCTCTTCGGAGGTCCGGGGCTTCGGTCGTCCACGTGGCTGAGAGGCGCGGCTCAGAACCAGTCCGACTCGCGGATCTCGCGCATCGCGACGCGACGCTCGTCGGGCGTCAGCCGCTCGAGGTACAGGGTTCCGTCGAGGTGGTCGGTCTCGTGCTGGAGCGCCTGGGCCAGCAGCCCCTCCCCCTCGAGCACGACCTCGTTTCCGTCCAGGTCGGTGCCGACCACCTTCGCCCACGGGTAGCGCACGGCGTCATGCCACAGCCCCGGGACCGACAGGCATCCTTCACCGATGGCGGCCGGCTCCCCCGACACCTCGACGAGCACGGGGTTGAGCACGTAGCCGATGTCGCCGTCGATGTTGTAGCTGAACGCGCGCAGGCCGACGCCGATCTGCGGCGCCGCGACGCCGGCTCTGCCGGGCAGCTCGACGGTGTCGAGGAGATCGCGCACGAGCCCGCGTACGCCCTCGTCGACCTTGTCGATGGGTGTGCTGACGGACTTCAGGACGGGGTCGCCGAAGACACGGATGGGTCGGACAGCCATGATCGGGTCAGGCCGCAGCAGAGAGCGAGCGCAGTCCCTCGACGACGGTCGCGGCGAGGTCGCGCGCGGCCTGCCGCGTCTCGGGCTGGAGGTCGCGGAAGACGATGGCGCTGCCGGCGGCGATGTGCGGGTCGTAGGGCATGCGGACGACCGCGCGGACGCGCGTGCGGAAGTGCGATTCGAGCTCTTCCGGGCGGATGAGCGGCGTGCCGGGACGCGCGGTGTTGAGCACCACGACGGCGTTGCGCACCTTGTCGGCGTAGCCGTTGCTCTCGAGCCAGGTCAGCGTCTCCGACGCCAGGCGGGCCTCATCGACGCTCAGACCTGAGACGACGACCAGCTGGTCGGCGAGCTCGAGCGTCGCTCCCATCACCGAGTGCACGATGCCGGTCCCGGTGTCGGTGAGGACGATCGAGTAGTAGTGCGCGGCGAGGGTCGCGACGTCGCGGTAGTCCGCGTCGCTGAAGGCCTCGGAGACGTGCGGGTCGGAGTCGGACGCCACGACGTCCAGTCGCGTCTCGTCGCGGGCGACGATTCCCGACAGATCATTGAAGCCCACCACCTCGCGGCGCATGCGGATGAGGTCGCGCACCGTCTTGCCGCTGCTGCGGGAGATGCGCTCGGCGAGCGTGCCTCGGTCGGGGTTGGCGTCCACAGCGATGACGCGGTCGTCGCGCGCATCGGCCAGCGCCATGCCGAGCAGGGTCGTGACGGTGGTCTTGCCGACGCCGCCCTTGCGCGAAAGCACCGGCACGAAGCGGGCCCCGCCGTTGAGCGGAGCGGCGATCCGGCGGTCGAGCGCCTTGCGGGCGCGAGCGCGCTTGCTGTCGCCGAGGTTGATGCGGCGGCCCGAGACCGAATAGACCAGGTGCTGCCAGTAGCCTTCCGGCTCCGATCGCACGACCTGGTGCGGGTCGAGCAGCCGGTCGGCGGTCAGCAGATCGGCCGTCTCCCGGCCGGGCTCGAATTCGCCCAGGCGCTTCGAGGTCAGCGAGACCTCGGGGAAGGCGTTCGTTCGGGCGACCGCCTGCGCCGGCTCGGCCGGCGCTGCCTGCTCCGCGCGCGCCGCGGCGGGCGCGGGCGCTGCGGCCGGAGCCGCGGCGGCGGGAGTCGCCGCGGGCTCGGGGTCCTCAGCGAAGACTGCGGGCTCTTCCTCCACCTCGACGGCGGTGACGATGTCGGCCGTCTCATCGACGGCGACGCCGTCGTCCTCGAACGTCCAGTCCTCGTAGGCCGCGGCGTTGTCCACGATCTCCGCCTCGGCGGTATCGGCGGGGATCTCCACGACGAACGGGACTTCGTGGCCGATCACGTCGTCGTCGACGAGGTCGTCGTCGGACTCGGTGGGCAGCTCGACGTTGACCTGGGCGGTGGTGCCGCCGAGGATGCCGAAGCCGGCGGTCTCGATGCTGCCGGTGTCGGACAGCACGCCGTTCTCGGATTCTTCGGGCGTGTGGTCGGGTCGATCAGGCGTCACTGCGGAGTTCTCCAAGGCAGAGGAGGGCGTGCTTCGGGCGGGTGCCGCCCACCAGGTTACTGGGCAGGACGGATGACGACCAAAAGGTCGCCTGCCTCCACCTGCTGGGTTTCGCCGATCGCGACCCGCTCGACGACCCCGTCGACGGGTGCGGTGATGGCCGCCTCCATCTTCATCGCCTCGATGGATGCGACCGGCTGACCGGCCAGGACGGCGTCGCCGACGACGGTCTTCAGCGTCACGACACCCGAAAACGGCGCGGCGACCTGACCCGCCTTGGTGGTGTCGGCTTTCTCGGCCTGACGGGCCTCGACGTCGATGCCGCGGTCGCGCACGAACACGGGACGCAGCTGACCGTTGAGGGTGGTCATCACCGTGCGCATGCCCTTGTCGTCGGCCTCGCCGATGGCCTCCAGGCCGACGAACAGCTGCACGCCGCGCTCGATCTCCACCACGTGCTCGGTGCCCGGAGTGAGCCCGTACAGGTAGTCCGACGTGTCGAGCAGGCTGACGTCGCCGTACAGGTCGCGCACCTCGCGGTACGCCTGCGTGGGCCCGGGGAACAGCAGCTTGTTCAGCGTCTCGCGGCGGGCCGCGGCATCCCCTTCCAGAGCCATCGTCTCGGCGGCCGTCAGCGGCGTGACCGCGATGTCGACCGTCCGGCCCTGCAGCACCTTGGTGCGGAAGGGCTCCGGCCAGCCGCCGGGCAGGTCGCCGAGCTCGCCGGCCATGAAGCCGACCACCGAGTCGGGGATGTCGTAGTTCTGCGGGTTCTCGGCGAAGTCGTCGGGGTCGGCCTTGACCGCCGCGAGGTGCAGGGCCAGGTCGCCGACGACCTTCGAGGACGGCGTCACCTTCGGCACGCGGCCGAGGATCCGGTCGGCGGCGGCGTACATGTCCTCGATCAGCTCGAAGTCCTCGGCCAGTCCCAGCGCGATCGCCTGCTGACGCAGGTTCGACAGCTGCCCGCCCGGGATCTCGTGGTGGTACACGCGACCGGTGGGGCCCGGCAGGCCGGACTCGAACGGCGAGTACAGGTGGCGCATGGCCTCCCAGTACGGCTCGAGGTCGCTCACGGCGTCGAGGTCGATGCCGGTGTCGCGCTCGGTGTGCGAGAGGGCCGCGACCAGCGCCGACAGCGACGGCTGGCTCGTGGTGCCCGACATGGGCGCGGCGGCGGCGTCAACGGCATCCGCTCCCGCCTCACTCGCGGCCAGCAGCGTCGCGAGCTGGCCGCCCGCGGTGTCGTGCGTATGCACGTGCACGGGCAGGTCGAAGTTCTCACGCAGGGCGGAGACGAGACGGGATGCCGCGGCCGGCCGCAGCAGGCCCGCCATGTCCTTGATCGCGAGGACGTGGGCGCCGGCGTCCACGATCTGCTCCGCCAGGCGCAGGTAGTAGTCGAGCGTGTACAGGTCTTCAGCCGGGTTCAGCAGGTCGCCCGTGTAGCAGACGGCGACCTCGGCCACGGAGGTGCCGGTGGCGAGCACGGCGTCGATGGCGGGCCGCATCTGCGAGACGTCGTTGAGGGCGTCGAAGATGCGGAAGATGTCGATCCCGCTCGACGCGGCCTCACGTACGAAGGCGTCCGTGACCTCCGTCGGGTACGGCGTGTAGCCCACCGTGTTGCGTCCGCGCAGCAGCATCTGGATCGCGACGTTCGGCAGCGCGGTGCGCAGGCGGTCCAGGCGCTCCCACGGGTCCTCGCCGAGGAAGCGCAGCGCGACGTCGTAGGTCGCACCGCCCCACGCCTCGACGGACAGCAGCTGCGGGGTGAGCCGCGCGACGTAGGGAGCGACGGTGACGAGGTCCTTGGTGCGCACGCGGGTCGCCAGCAGCGACTGGTGGGCATCGCGGAACGTCGTCTCGGTGACGGCGAGGGCGGTCTGCTCGCGCAGCGCCTTGGCGAAGCCGGCCGGGCCGAGCTCGATCAGGCGCTGCCGCGACCCGGGAGCCGGGTCGCTGAGCAGGTCGAGGGCCGGGAGCTTCAGGCGCGGATCGATCGTGACGGGGTTCTCGCCGTTCGGCTTGTTGACCGTCGTGTCGGTGAGCCAGTTGAGGATCTTCGTGCCGCGATCCTTGGACTCGCGTCCCCGCAGCAGCGCGGGGCGCTCGTCGATGAATGACGTGCTCACGTCGCCGGCGACGAACGACGGGTCGTCGAGCACCGCCTGGAGGAACGGGATGTTCGTGGAGACCCCGCGGATGCGGAACTCCGCCAGGGCGCGGCGGGCGCGCAGGACGGCGGCGCCGAAGTCGCGGCCGCGGCACGTGAGCTTCGTCAGCATCGAGTCGAAGTGCGGGCTCACCTGCGAGCCCGCGGCAGTGGTGCCGCCGTCGAGGCGGATGCCGGCGCCGCCGGGCGAGCGGTAGGTCGTGATCTTGCCGGTGTCGGGACGGAAGCCCTGCGTCGGGTCCTCCGTGGTGATGCGGCACTGCAGCGCCGCACCGCGCAGGTGGATGCGATCCTGGGTGAGGCCGAGCTCGTCCAGGGTCTGGCCCGCCGCGATGCGCATCTGCGACTGGACGAGGTCGACGTCGGTGACCTCCTCGGTCACGGTGTGCTCGACCTGGATGCGGGGGTTCATCTCGATGAAGACGACCTCGCCCGTGCGGGGTCCGGCGGTCTCGAGGAGGAACTCCACGGTGCCGGCGTTCTGGTAGTCGATCGAGCGGGCGAAGGCGACGGCGTAGGCGTGCAGCGCGTCGCGCACGGCCGGATCGAGGTTCGGCGCCGGCGCGATCTCGATGACCTTCTGATGGCGACGCTGCACCGAGCAGTCGCGCTCGAACAGGTGGACGGTCTCGCCCGTCTGGTCGGCGAGGATCTGCACCTCGACGTGACGCGGGCGCTGGACGGCCTGCTCGAGGAACACGCGGGCGTCGCCGAACGCGCTTCCGGCTTCGCGCATCGCCTCGGCCAGCGCCGGTGCGAGCTCGGGGGCCGTCTCGACGCGACGCATGCCGCGTCCGCCGCCGCCGGCGACGGCCTTCACGAAGATGGGGAACCCGATCCCCTCGGCCTGCGCGATCAGGGCGTCGACGTCGTCGGATGCCTCGGTCGAGCGCAGCACGGGAACCCCGGCCGCGACCGCGTGATGCTTGGCGGTGACCTTGTTGCCCGCCATCTCGAGCACGCGCGCGGGCGGGCCGATGAACGCGATCCCGTTGGCCGCGGCCTTCTCGGCCAGCTCGGGGTTCTCCGAGAGGAATCCGTAGCCGGGGTATACGGCGTCGGCTCCCGCTTCCTTCGCGACGCGGATGATCTCGTCGACATCGAGGTACGCCCGGACGGGGTGCCCCTTCTCGCCGATGAGATATGCCTCGTCCGCCTTCAGGCGGTGCAGCGAGTTGCGGTCCTCGTAGGGGTAGACGGCGACGGTGCGGGCACCGAGTTCATACGCAGCGCGGAACGCGCGAATGGCGATCTCTCCACGGTTTGCGACGAGGATCTTGCGGAACATTCGACCTCCGGAGGCGGCGGCGCGGGCGGGCCTGAGTGTGCTCACAGCCTAGGGGACGGTAACGTGGTGCCTTGTGCACGTCCTATCCGTCAGCTCGCTCAAGGGTGGAGTCGGCAAGACAACCGTGACTCTCGGACTCGCGTCGGCGGCTTTCGCCCGCGGTGTCCGCACGCTCGTCGTCGACCTCGACCCGCAGTCCGACGTGTCGACGGGCATGGACATTCAGGTCGCCGGTCGCCTGAATGTCGCCGATGTCCTGGCCAATCCGAAGGAGAAGACGGTCCGTCAGGCCATCACCTCCAGCGGCTGGGCCAAGGTGCATCCGGGCACCATCGACGTCATGATCGGCAGCCCTTCGGCGATCAACTTCGACGGCCCGCACCCGAGCGTCCGGGACGTCTGGAAGATGGAAGAGGCACTCGCGACGATTGAGTCCGATTATGACCTCGTGCTCATCGACTGCGCCCCTTCCCTCAACGCCCTGACCCGTACCGCATGGGCCGCGAGCGACCGGGTGATCGTCATCACCGAGCCCGGACTCTTCTCGGTCGCAGCCGCCGACCGTGCGCTGCGCGCGATCGAAGAGATCCGCCGCGGTCTCTCCCCTCGTCTTCAGCCGCTGGGCATCGTGGTCAACCGCGTGCGCCCGCAGTCGATCGAGCACCAGTTCCGCATCAAGGAGCTGCGCGACATGTTCGGGCCGCTCGTGCTCTCACCGCAGCTGCCCGAGCGCACGTCGCTGCAGCAGGCTCAGGGTGCGGCCAAGCCGCTGCACATCTGGCCGGGCGACTCCGCTCAGGAGCTCGCGGCCGACTTCGACTCGCTGCTGGACCGCATCATGCGCACCGGGCGCGTGCCCGTGCCCGGCGAGGCGCAGGTCTAGAGCGGCGCCAGGACGCCGGCACCCTCGCGCACTTCGAACACGAGCTGCGTCTCGGTCTTCGTGACCGCCGGATGGCTGGTGATGTGCTCCAGGATGACGTCGCGCAGGCGCTCCGGACTGGCCACCGCCACGTGGAGGTGGAAGTCGTTGTCGCCCGCCACGTGCACCACCGACAGCGCGCCGGGGATCGCGACGAGCAGATCGAAGAGCTCGTCGATGTGCACCCGATTGTGGCTGGACAGGTGCACCTTGATGACCGCCTGGATCGGCCGGCCGATCGCGGCGAGGTCGATGCGCGCGTGGATCCCCGCGATGACTCCGCTCTCGCGCAGCGCCCGCACCCGGTAGGCGCACGTGGACTCGGGGAGACCGACCCGCGCGGCGAGGGCCGCGTTCGTCATCCGCCCGTCCTCGACCAGGAGCTCGAGGATCGCCCGGTCCGTGGGGTCGAGCGACGGCGACTGCGGAATCTTCGACGGCAATGCCATGGATCGGCCCTTCGCTTGTGGAATCTGCAAACGATACTCCTCCAGCGAAGAATCCTGCGCAAGCAGACTTGCCAATCACTGCGAAATCACCGACGATCACTGCATGACACCGAAGTCGCTGCACCCTGACAGCCTTGCCGTGCACGCCGGCCGCGACGATCTCGCGAGCCTGGGCGTCCACGCCCTCCCCCTCGACCTCTCGTCGACGAACCCGCTCCCGGGTATCGACGTCGGCGGGCTCTCCTACGAGGTGCTCGCCACCGGCGGGCATCCGTTCGAAGGCGGTTCGCACGTGTACGCGCGCCTGTGGAACCCGACCGTCGCGCGCTTCGAGGAGGCGCTCGCGCGCTTGGAGCACGCGGAGGAATCCGTAGCCTTCTCCTCGGGCATGGCGGCGGTGACCGCTGTGCTGCTCGCCCTCTCGCACGAGCAGGGGAAGCACCACGTCGTCGCCGTGCGCCCGCTGTACGGCGGAACCGACCACCTGCTGGCCTCCGGGCTGCTCGGGGTCGAGGCGACCTACTGCACGCCCGACGGCGTCGGCGAAGCACTCCGGTCCGACACCGCGCTCGTCATCCTGGAGTCCCCCGCCAACCCCACGCTCGAGCTCGTCGACATCCGCGCCGTCGTGCGGGCGGCCGGCGATGTGCCGGTGCTCGTCGACAACACCTTCGCGACGCCCGTGCTGCAGCATCCGCTCGATCTGGGCGCCGCGATGTCGCTCCACAGTGCGACCAAGTACCTCGGCGGCCACGGCGACGTGGTCGGTGGCGTCGTCGCCTGCGACGCGCGCATCGCCGCGGCGCTGCGCCGCACCCGTGCGATCACCGGCGCCATCATGCATCCCCTCGCCGCGTACCTGCTGCACCGCGGCCTCGCCACCCTGCCCGTGCGTGTTCGCGCGCAGCAGGAGGGTGCCTGCGTGGTGGCGCAGTGGCTCACGACGCGACCCGAGGTCGCGCGCGTGCACTTCCCCGGCTTCGCAGGCTCCGATCCGCACGGTCTCATCGGCACGCAGCAGTCCGGGCCCGGCGCGATGATCGCGATCGAGCTGTCCGGCGGATTCGAGGCGGCCTCTTCACTGACTGCGGCAGTCGAGCTCTTCACTCACGCGGTCTCGCTGGGCAGCGTGGACTCGCTCATCCAGCACCCTGCCGCCCTGACCCACCGGCCCGTGCAGTCCGAGGCCAAGCCGTCAGACGCGCTGGTGCGCCTGTCGATCGGCCTGGAGAGCCCGGACGACCTGATCGCCGACCTCGAGCGCGCGTTCGCCGCGTCAGAGGCCCGCGTGGATCGGGAAGCCTCTTTCGCCTGAGGCCGTGTCGCGGCGCCCGTGCCGTCAGGCGGTGCGGGCGGCGCGACGAGCCGAGAGCTCGTCCATGGTCTCGGGCGCCTGCGCCTCGAAAGCCACGAGCTCGGTCTCGACCTCGCGGAGGACCTTGCCCACGGCGATGCCGAAGACGCCCTGGCCGCGGCTGACGAGGTCGATGACCTCGTCGTTGGACGTGCAGAGGTAGACCGAGGCGCCGTCGCTCATGAGGGTCGTTCCGGCGAGATCGCGGATGCCGGCGGCGCGCAGCTGGTCTACGGCGGTGCGGATCTGCTGCAGTGAGATGCCGGTGTCGAGCAGGCGCTTGACGAGCTTGAGCACGAGGATGTCGCGGAATCCGTAGAGCCGCTGCGATCCGGAGCCGCTGGCCCCGCGGACCGTGGGCTGGACCAGCTCGGTGCGGGCCCAGTAGTCGAGCTGGCGGTACGTGATCCCGGCCGCTCGGGCGGCGACTGCGCCGCGGTAGCCGACCTCGTCGTCCATCGCCGGCATGCCGTCGGTGAAGAGGAGTTCGCTGACGAACGGCTCGTTGTCGGCCGCGTCTCGAGCAGTCATGCTCGTCCCCCTCCGCTGTCGGATACTTCCACGCTAGATGAGCCACCCCGCTCGGGCAACGACATCCGCTGTTGCGCCCCGGCGTGTCGCGCCGACGGGCTTTCGGGCCTCAGGAAAGCAGCCGCTCCAGGGCGGACCGCACGAAGATGGCCCGCACCTCGTCGAGGCGCTTCGCGAGCTCGGGCGCGACCTCGCTGGCTCGGCCGCGTGAGGAGGAATCGGTGCGCCGGAGCAGCGGTGCGAGTGCCTGCTCGACCAGCGCGACATCGCGTTCGGCGTTCTGGCGCAGCGCGCGGACGTGCCGCGGCTCGATGCCGTGGCGATCGAGTGCCACGAGCGCCCGCAGGAGGGCCACCGACTGCTCGGTGTAGGCGTCGGATCCGGTCAGCACGCCCGTGCTGATGGCGTCGTTGAGCAGCTGCGGCGCGGCGCCCGCGGCGGCCAGCAGCTCGTCCCGCCGGTAGCGGCGGGGCGCCGGCACGATCGAGGGCGGCGGGACTGCGGTCGGCGTCGCCGGCTGACGGCCGGCATCGACGTCCTCGAGGTATTCGCGGATGACGACGAGCGGCAGGTAGTGGTCGCGCTGGAGCGTGAGCGCCAGGCGCAGCCGCTCGAGGTCGCCCTGCGAGAACTTGCGGTACCCGGACTCGGTGCGCACCGGCGTGACGATGCCCTGGACTTCGAGGAACCGCAGCTTGCTGGAGGTGAGCGCCGGGAACTCCGGGGAGAGCCGGGCGAGCACCTGTCCGATGCTCAGTAGGCCCGCGGACGACGATCGTTCACGGGCGGAGGCGGCCGGCATCACCCTTCCGCGGCCTGAGCGAGGTCTGCGGGCGAGACGAAGAAGTTCAGCCGGAACTTTCCGACGCGCACCTCGGCGCCGTTGGTGAGAACGGCGCGGTCGACGCGTTCGCCGTTGACGTAGGTGCCGTTCAGCGAGCGCTGGTCGACGAGTTCGAACGAGGAGCCGGAGCGGGTGATCTCGGCGTGACGACGCGACACGGTCACGTCGTCGAAGAAGATGTCGGCCTCGGGGTGTCGTCCGACCGTGGTCACGTCGGTGTCGAGCAGGTAGCGGGCGCCCGCGGTCGGGCCGGAGCGCACCAGCAGCAGCGCCGCTCCGGTGGGCAGCGCCTCGATGGCCTCGAGCTCGGCCTCGGCGAGCTCGCTGCCGAACGGCACGAAGGACAGATCCGAATCGTGCCCGAACGTCTGCGTCGTGTCGGTGCCACGGTCGAATTCGCCGCCTTCGGCGCCTGCACGGCGGATGTCGCCCTCTTCGGGTCGGCGATTGTCTTCCACGGTTGCCCCCTTCGAGTTGTCAGCCTATCCGATCGGTCGTCGGACGAAAGGGCCGGTTCCGGTCTGTGGACACGATGCCCTCATTGTTTCGCCTCGTGTCGATCGGCGTGCCGTGCGCCGACGTCCTCCCTAGCCTGGTCGCACGTCGATCCACCCGGATCGGGTCCATCTGAAGGAGTCCCCCCATGTCGAGCCAGCACCGTCCGTTCCCGCCCCTCGAGGTGCGTGAGCGTGCGACGTGCATGTGCGGACACGGCGACGTCTGCTCCTCGTACGAGCCGGGGCACGCGCTCCACCTGATCCAGGCCCGCCTGGCGTCGGCGACACCCTCGGGCTGGGCGGACGCCATCGTCGATCAGGCGGATGCGAGCACGGGCGTGATCCTGGTGCGGACGCTCGACGAAGGCGACTTGGTGTCGGTGTGGAGCGGGGCCGGCGCTGCCGCCGGACTCGCCGCCGGAACGCCTGTGGCTCTCCACGCGCGCTACAACGTGCTCGCGATCGGTCGCGAGCGCTTCAACGTCCTGCGCGGCTGACCCGCAGCCGCGCAGCCAGAAGGCGACCGGTCAGGCCGCCTTCATCATCATGTCCTTGACGGCCATGCAGGCCTCCATGCACGCCTGGCACGACTGCGCGCACATCTTGCAGACCTCGCTGTGATCCGCGTGCTGCATGCACTCGTCCATGCAGGCGCGGCACATCTCGATGCAGGCGTCGAGCATCGCCGTCATCGACGCGGAGGTCATGCCCTGCATGCGCATCATGGAGCGCATCATCGTGTTGCACATGTCGGCGCAGTTCATGCACGCCGGGGCGCACGACATCATCTGCGTGGAGCACACCGTGCACGCCTGCTCGCAGGCCGAGCAGGCATCCATACAGGCCTGCAGGACCGACATGTCCATCGTGTCCATGCCGGGCATCGACTTCATGTCCGCGGCCATGGCGTCCATCATCATGGAGTCCATCCGCCACCTCTCTTCCGTTCGGGTCGAAGAGCGGGCAGGACCGCCCGCCTGCGGCCCATGCTAGACGCGGCGGCCCGCGGATTGAAGGGGCTTGGTTAGGGTTGATCGGGTGAAGACTTCGGCACTCCCCGCTACCCGTTCGCCCCGACTCGCGGCGCTGATCGCAGCGCTCCTGGTGGCCTTCGCGGTGCTGGTGGCTCCGGCATCCCCCGCCCTTGCCCACGATGAGCTCATCGGCAGCGATCCCGCCGCCGGCGCACAGCTCGACGCGCTTCCGGCCGCCCTCACGCTCACTTTCAGCGGGGCGATCGCGACCGACGCGGGCGCGTCGGTCGTGGAGGTGACGGATGCCGCGGGCACCTCTCTCGTCGACGGTGAGCCGTCCGCGCAGGACAACGTGCTGACGCAGCCGCTCGCGGGCGAGGCGTCCGGTGCCGTCACGGTGCTCTGGAAGGTCGTCTCCAGCGACGGCCACCCCATCTCGGGGCAGCTCTCGTTCACGGTCACCGCCGAGCCCGCGCCGAGCGAGCCCGCCGATCCTCTGCCCACTCCGACCGACGGCGCCTCCAACCCGGTCGAGACGACCGAAGCGACCCCCGAGCCCGTCCCCGCCTCGAAGGTGGACTCGACGCCCTGGATCATCGGCGGCCTCGTGCTGCTGCTGGCCGGAATCGGCGCCCTGGTGTACTCGCTGGCCACGCGCTCGCGCCGCGAGAAGGCCCGCCTCGCGGCCTCCCCGACGTCGACGCCGACCGAATCTGAGCCCCCGGCCGACCGATAGGCTGGAGGCATGCCTCACTACGACGTCGTCATCCTCGGCGCGGGCCCCGGCGGGTACGTCGCGGCCGTGCGCAGCGCACAGCTCGGCCTGTCGGTCGCGATCATCGAAGAGAAGTACTGGGGCGGTGTGTGCCTGAACGTGGGGTGCATCCCTTCCAAGGCGCTCCTGAAGAACGCGGACCTCGCCCACCAGTTCCACCACAAGGCGGAGCTGTTCGGCATCTCCGGCGACGTGCACTTCGACTTCGGCGTCGCGTGGGATCGCAGCCGCAAGGTGGCGGACACCCACGTCAAGGGCATCCACTACCTGATGAAGAAGAACAAGGTCACCGAGTACGAGGGGCGCGGGTCGTTCACCGGCCCCAACGCCATCACGGTGACGAAGGCCGACGGCTCCACCGAGGACGTGACCTTCGACAACGCGATCATCGCGACCGGCTCGAAGGTGCGCCTGCTTCCCGGCGTGAACCTCAGCCAGAACGTCGTCACGTACGAGGAGCAGATCCTCACGCGTGAGCTGCCCACCTCGATGGTGGTCGTGGGCGCCGGTGCGATCGGCATGGAGTTCGCCTTCGTGCTCGCCAACTACGGCGTCAAGGTCACGATCATCGAGTTCCTCGACCGCGCCCTCCCCAACGAGGACGCCGACGTGTCGAAGGAGATCACGCGCCAGTACAAGGGCTACGGCGTCGAGATCCTCACCTCGACCAAGGTCGAGACGGTCACCGACCACGGCGACAAGGTCACCGTGACCTACACCGCCAAGGACGGCAGCGCCGGCTCGATCGACGCCGACAAGGTGCTCATGTCGATCGGCTTCGCCGCCAACGTCGAGGGCTTCGGGCTCGAGAACACCGGCGTGAAGCTGACCGACCGCGGCGCGATCGACATCGACGACCACATGCACACCAACGTGCCGCACATCTACGCGATCGGCGACGTCACCGCCAAGCTCCAGCTGGCCCACGTGGCCGAGGCGCAGGCCGTCGTGGCCGCCGAGACCATCGGCAAGGCCGAGACCATGACCCTCGGCGACTACCGCATGATGCCTCGCGCGACGTTCTGCTCGCCGCAGGTCGCGTCGTTCGGCCTCACCGAGCAGCAGGCGCGCGACGCCGGCTACGACGTCAAGGTCGCGAAGTTCCCGTTCTCGGCCAACGGCAAGGCGAACGGCCTGGGCGAGCCCATCGGCTTCGTCAAGCTCATCGCCGACGGCGAGCACCTCGAGCTGCTCGGCGGCCACCTCATCGGCCCCGACGTCTCCGAGCTGCTTCCCGAGCTGACGCTCGCGCAGAAGTGGGACCTCACCGCCCTCGAGGCCGCGCGCAACGTCCACACGCACCCGACGCTGTCGGAGGCCGTGCAGGAGGCCTTCCACGGCCTCGCCGGCCACATGATCAACCTCTGATCGGCTGATCAGCACGAAGCCCCGGACCTGCTCGCAGGTCCGGGGCTTTCTCGTCGGTGCGGGGCCGAGTTGGTGCCGAGAGTGCACGAATGACATGAATCCGGATGCCGCAACCGCCGTTTGCGCACTCTGGACCGTTTCAGCACCAGCCTGGTCGTTGAGCGAGCGAAACGAGACGAAACGCCCCTGACCCTTCGTGGGTCCGGGGCGTTTCTCGTCGGTGCGGGGCCGAGTTGGTGCCGAGAGTGCACGAATGACGTGAGTCGGCATGCCGGAACCGCCGTTTGCGCGCTCTGGACCGTTTCAGCGTCAGTCTGGTGCGGGCGCGATCAGGCTCCGAGCGCGCGAGCCAGCTTCGAAGCGGATGCCGCGGCCCGGCCGCCGGCGGCGTGCACGGCCGCCTCGGCCGCGGCGAAGAACGCGGCGGGGTCGACGGGGGCGGCGCCCGCGCCGAGCTCGAGCTCCCATTCGCGCCAGCGCCGCTCGAGGCCCGAGCGCTCATCGGTCGCGATGACGTGGTCGTCGGCGAACTCGGCGATGACGGAGCCATCGGCCGCGCGCAGGGCGTACGCCGTGCGTGCGTTGCGGATGCGTGCGAGCGGCGACAGCGGCTCCCCCGTCAGCGGCTCGATCTCGGCCAGCACCGGACCGGGAACGACGAGAGCACCGGACGCGCCGTCGTCGAGCGGCCACTGCAGCTCGACGCGGCCCTCGCCGACCTTCGGCCCCTTGAGGTGCCACCCGGCGTCAGGACCGCCGCTGCGGCGACGCAGCGCGTAGCCCGCGCGTGCCAGGGTCAGCTCGGCGGTGTCGAGGTACCGGGCATCCAGCTCCCGAGGCTCTGCGGCACCCACCGACGCCACACCCGGCAGACCCGACCAGTCGGGCAGCGGGGTGTCGTCGTCGACGTCGAACTTCAGCTCGACCTCGAACGACTGCGCCGGGCCTGCTCCGGGCTCAGCGGCGGTCACGCGCCTGGTCGCTGAAGGGGTCGATCTCACCCTCGGCCTCGACGAACCAGAATTCGGTTTCGGTGGGGCCGTCGGACTCCCCGGTGTTGCCGGGTTCGCCCTTGCGCTCATAGACGACCTGCGTCTCGCTGTACGGGACGATCATGCGGTCGAGGTCGGCGTCATCCAGGGGAAGGAGCTGCCCGTCGAGCGGGCCTCCGTGCAGTCGTGCGATAGCCATGTGCCCGAGCCTAGACCCGGGCCCGCCCAGGCTCCCCGGCCTTGACAAGCGGTTCGGGATGCCGGAGGCCGCGGCATCCGTATCAGTGCAAGCGTTTTCATCTTCGACCCCTAGAATCGCTCGCGTGAAGGCCATCCGAACGTTCACCGTCCGCCCCGTCCTCTCCGAAACCCTCGCTCCCCTCGACCGCCTCGCCGCGAACTGGCGCTGGTCGTGGAGCCGGGCGACGCATGCGCTCTTCGCGTCGATGGATCCCGAGCTGTGGACCGAGATCGGCGCGAACCCCGCCCGCATGCTCGGCGCTCTCGGTCAGGAGCGCCTCGACGAGCTCGCCCACGACGAAGAGTTCGTCCAG
This sequence comes from Microbacterium sp. Root166, assembly GCF_001427145.1. Lineage (GTDB taxonomy): Bacteria > Actinomycetota > Actinomycetes > Actinomycetales > Microbacteriaceae > Microbacterium. The sequence continues at coordinate 51,977 of NZ_LMGL01000002.1, read as the reverse complement.
CGCGTGCGTGAAGAGGACGAGCGACTCACGGCGTACCTCGACGGCGATCGCTGGTTCCAGCGCCTCGAGGGGCCGAAGCCCGCGCACATCGCCTACTTCTCGCCCGAGTTCGGCGTCGACGGCTCGCTGCCGCAGTACTCCGGCGGGCTCGGCATCCTGGCCGGCGATCACCTCAAGAGCGCATCCGACCTGGGCGTGCCGCTGACCGGCGTCGGCCTGTTCTACCGGGCGGGCTACTTCCGCCAGTCCATCGGCGACGACGGCTGGCAGCGCGAGAGTTACCCGCTGCTCGACCCGTACGGCCTCGGTCTGACGCTGCTGCGCGACCAGGCGGGCGCGCCCGTCGAGATCGCGCTCGACCTGCCCGGCGACCGTCGCCTGCACGCGCGCGTCTGGGTGGCCGACATCGGCCGCATCCCGCTGCTGCTGCTGGACTCCGAAACGCCCTCGAACTCCGAAGAGCTGCGCAAGGTCACCGACCGCCTCTACGGCGGCGGTGGTGAGCACCGTCTGCTGCAGGAGCTGCTGCTCGGCGTCGGCGGCGTGCGCGCGGTGCGCGCATGGTCCGCCACCGCGGGCCGCCCCGCGCCGGACGTCTACCACACCAACGAGGGCCACGCCGGGTTCCAGGGCCTGGAGCGGATGTCGGAGCTCATCACGCAGGACGGGCTCGATTTCGACAGCGCGCTCGCCCAGGTGCGGGCCTCCACCGTCTTCACGACCCACACGCCGGTCCCCGCCGGCATCGACCGGTTCCCGCGCGACATGATCGCCGACTTCCTCTCCAGCGGCCTGTTCCAGAACCTCGACGCGGGCCGCGCGATCTCGCTCGGACTCGAGACGTGGGACGGCGGCGACCAGGGCGTGTTCAACATGGCCGTGCTCGGCCTGCACCTCGGCCAGCACGCGAACGGCGTCTCGGTGCTGCACGGCGAGGTCAGCCGCGGCATGTTCGGGCAGCTCTGGCCCGGCATCGACACCGAAGAGGTGCCGATCACCTCGATCACCAACGGCGTGCACGCGCCCACCTGGGTGCACCCGGCGCTCAAGGCCGTCAGCGAGCGCGTGTTCGGCGATGCCCACACGGACACCCACGACTGGACGAACCGTGAGTCGGTGACGGATGCCGAGCTCTGGGGCGTCCGTCAGCACATGAAAGGCGAGCTCGTCGCCGAGGCGCGACGGCGGGTCGCGGCATCCGTGTCGAACGGCAGCGGGATCACGCCCGGCTGGATCGACGAGCTGCTCGACCCCGAGGTGCTCACGATCGGCTTCGCGCGCCGTGTGCCGACCTACAAGCGGCTGACGCTCATGCTGCGCGACCCGGAGCGCCTGACGCGCCTGCTGACCGACCCCGAACGCCCCGTGCAGATCGTGATCGGCGGCAAGTCGCACCCGGCCGACGACTCGGGCAAGATCCTCATCCAGCAGCTCGTGCGCTTCAGCCGCGACCCCAAGGTGCGCGGGCGCATCGTCTTCCTGCCGGACTACGACATCACGCTCGCCAAGGACCTCTACCCCGGCTGCGACGTGTGGCTCAACAACCCGCTGCGCCCGCTCGAGGCGTGCGGCACGAGCGGCATGAAGGCGGCGCTGAACGGCGTGCTGAACCTGTCGATCCTCGACGGCTGGTGGGACGAGTGGTACGACGGCGAGAACGGCTGGGCAATCCCCACCGCCGACACCGCCGCGAACGACGAGGAGCGCGACGACGCCGAGGCATCCGCTCTCTACGACCTCATCGAGCACCAGCTGGTGCCGCGGTTCTACGAGCGAGAGGGCGGCATTCCGCTGCGGTGGCTGCAGATGGTGCGCCACACCATGACCGACCTCGGGACCAAGGCGACGAGCGACCGCATGGTGCAGGATTACGTCACGCGGCTCTACGGCCCGGCGGCCTCGCACGACGCGGCACTGCGAGCGGACGGCTTCGCCGAGGCTCGGGCTCTCGCGGCCTTCGTCACGCGGGTGAAGGATGCCTGGCCGCGGGTGTCGATCGCGAACGTGGACTCGTCCGGCATCCCGTCGCAGGCGCAGGCCGGTGATGTGCTCGAGGTGAGCGCGGGGGTGCGCCTGGACGGCCTGTCGCCCGACGACGTGGCCGTCGAGCTGGCCTACGGCCGCACGAACGAGGACGACGCGCTCGCGCGCGAGCACTCGGTGCACCGCCTCTCCCCCGCAGGGCCCGCCGTCGACGGCGTGACCACGTTCACCGGAACGCTGCCGCTCACCGTGACGGGCACCTTCGGCTACACCGTGCGCGTCGTGCCGCGGCATCCGCAGCTCGTCTCGGCCGTGGAGCTGGGGCTTGTGACCTACGCGTCCTGACCCTCGTGGTCGAGTTGCCACTTCTGGCGGTTCCCTCCCCGGGTATCCCGCCGGAAGTGGCAACTCGCATGTGCCGCCGGATCATTAAAACGTTCCAATGATCGTTGACCCTGTCGGACCCGCGAACTACCGTCATCTCGGAAAGCGTTTTCGCACACGAACCGGGAGAGCGATTCGACGATGAATCTCCGCAGCACATCCGCACGCACCCTGGCAGCCGGCGGCATCGCCGGCGCCCTGATCCTCGGGATGGTCCAGCCCGTGTCGGCGCACGCCGGCGACGAGCGACCACAGCTCGAGGCGCTCGACCGCGGCCTCGTCGCGGTCTCGACGACCGAGGGCGTCTTCCTCAGCTGGCGCCTGCTCGCCCCCGAGGCGGGGACCGCCACCGACACCGGCCTCAGCGGTCCGTCGTTCGCGGTGTTCCGCGACGGCGAGCGCATCGCCACGGTCGACGACAGCACGAACTTCTCCGACCCCGACGGCACGGCGGCCTCCGTCTACACCGTGGCTCCGGCATGGCACGACGTCGTCGGCGACCAGTCCGCAGAGGTGTCGGCCTGGCAGAGCGGCTACTACGACCTGCCGCTGCAGAAGCCCGCGGACGGCACCACCCCCGTCGGCGAGGCCTACACGTACTCGGCCAACGACGTCTCGGTGGCCGACGTCGACGGCGACGGCGCGTACGAGTTCATCGTGAAGTGGGACCCCTCGAACTCGAAGGACGTCTCGCAGCGCGGCTACACCGGCCCGGTCTACGTCGACACGTACGAGTTCGACGGCACGCTGCTCAACCGCATCGACCTCGGCGTGAACATCCGCGCCGGCGCCCACTACACGCAGTTCATGGTCTACGACTTCGACGGCGACGGCCGGTCCGAGACGATGCTCAAGACGGCGCCCGGAACGACGTCGACGCGGTACAACGTTGACGGGTCGGTGGCGGCATCCGCTGACATCACCATGCTCGCGGAGGACATCGCCGCCGGGTACTCCCCCGACGACGACTACCGGCTGAGCGCCGACGACTACCGCACTCACCTCATCGAGATGTTCCAGGGCTGGACCGAGCACCCCGAGGTCGTCGCAGGCAACTGGCCCGCCACGCTCGAAGAGGCGTGGGGCATTCCGGTGGCGCACGAGTATCCGCTTTCGGATGCCGCAGCCGGCGAGCTCGCGGACTACTTCCTCGACGTCTACGCTCCGACGCGCAGCGCCCGCAACGAGCTCCGCAAGTTCGAGGGCTTCATCGTCGACGGGCCCGAGTACCTCACGGTCTTCGACTCGGCCACCGGCGAAGAGCTGCAGACCGTGGCGTACGAGCCCGGACGCGGCGATGACGGCCTGCTGTGGGGCGACTACGCGATGTCGCGCATCGAGCCCGCCAACCGCTCCGACCGCTTCCTGGCCGGCGTGGCCTACCTCGACGGCACGCACCCGTCGGCGATCTTCGCCCGGGGCTACTACACGCGCTCGACCATCGCGGCCTACGACTGGGACGGCGAAGCGCTCACCCAGCGCTGGTTCGTCGACAGCGGCCACGTGCCCATGACGAACCCGTTCAACGACGGGCCGCACGGGCGCGACGGCACCGACCCGGAGTACGGCACGCTCACGACGCAGGGCGATCACTCGCTCAGCTCGGCCGACGTCGACGGCGACGGCAAGCACGAGATCGTCTACGGCTCCGCGACGCTCGACCACGACGGATCGCTGCTGTACAGCTCGTTCGATGTGCTGCCCGAGGGCAGCGCGGCACCGGGCGAGAACGTCCGCCTCGGACACGGCGACGCGATGCACGTCACCGACATCGATCCGGCGCGTCCGGGGCTCGAGATCTGGACCGCGCACGAGGGCGGCACGTTCGCCCCGTACGGGTCGGCGATGAGGGATGCCGCGACCGGCGAGGTCCTGTTCGGGGCGTACTCCGGCCGCGACACGGGCCGCGCGATGATCGGCGACGTCCGCAGCGACGTCCCGGGCATCGAGGTGTGGGCGAGCATGCCAGGCGGCACCGAGGCCTCGGGTCTGCTGAGCGCGACCGGCGAGGTGCTGGGCACCAGCATCCCGGGCACGAACCAGTCGATCCGCTGGGCCGCCGACCTTACGACGCAGATCGTGAACGGCTCGGGCGACCAGAACGTCACGATCGACGACTGGACGCGCGGCCGCCTGCTCACGGCGACCGACACCCGAACGAACAACGGCACCAAGGGCAACCCGTCGCTCGTGGCCGACGTGTTCGGCGACTGGCGCGAAGAGCTCCTGGTCCGCACGACCGACTCGTCGGCGCTGCGCATCTTCACGAGCACCGAGGTGACCGGGCACAAGCTCACGACCCTCATGCACGACGTGCAGTACCGCGCCGAGGTGGCTCGCCAGAACACGACGTACAACCAGCCGTCGTACACGAGCTACTACCTGGCCAGCGACATGGACTTCGCGAACGTGCCGCTCGCCACGAGCGTCGCCGCTCCGAAGACGCCGAACTTCGTCGACCTCCCGGGCTCGAAGCCCGACAAGGTGATCGTGCCGAACGACGGATCCTTCGACTACTACGTCGACGGCGAGCTCGTCGATCACGGCCCGCATCAGGTCGACGCCGGCGCCGAGGTGACGGTCACGGCCGTGCCGAAGCCGTACGTGGCGGTCGAGCCGGGCGCCGAGTCGTCCTGGACGAACGACTACAGGGGCTGACAAGCGCGAGCACAGGATCGGAGATCTTCACCGGCACGCCGGGGCAGCCGCCCCACTCGCGGAGTGTCGGGCACGATCTCCGATTCCGTGCACGTCGGTTGGTGAGACGGAGAGCGGATGCCGCGGCGCGAGTCGCGGCATCCGCTCGCCGTAGGCTTGGGGGGTGAAGCCGTTCGTCCTCCTCGCCACCCGGGCCGAAGACGTGCCCGCCGACGAGGAGTACGCGCTGTTCCTGCGCTACTCAGGCCTCGAGGAGCGCGATCTGATCCGCGTCCGGCTCGAGGCGGGCCCCATGCCCCGGTTCGATCTGGATGCGCTGTCGGGCATCTTCGTCGGCGGCGGACCCTTCAACGCGTCCGATCCCGACGAGTCGAAGTCCGCCGTCCAGCACCGGGTCGAAGCCGAGTTCGACGCGCTGCTCGACGAGGTCGTGGCGCGTGACTTCCCGTTCCTGGGCGCCTGCTACGGCATCGGCACCCTCGGAGCCCACCAGGGAGCCGTGATCGACCGGACCTACCCCGAGCCGATCAGCGTCGTGCCGGTCACGCTGACCGAGGCCGGGGCATCCGATCCCCTGCTCGCCGAGCTGCCGCGCGAGTTCGCCGCGTTCGTCGGGCACAAGGAGGCGATCACGGTCCTCCCCGAGACCGCGACGCTGCTGGGCTCGTCGCCGGGCTGCCCGGTGCAGATGTTCAAGGTCGGGCAGAACGTGTACGCGACGCAGTTCCACCCCGAGCTCGACGTCGACGGCATCACGACGCGCATCCACGCCTACGCCGGCTACGGATACTTTGCCGCCGACGAGCTCGAGCTGACACTGGCTGCGGTCCGTCGCGCGTCGGTTTCACACCCGAGCCGGATGCTGCGCACCTTCGTCGAGCGCTACGCGCGGTAGTCCGGGGTCGAGGTCGGCCTCGGCGCTCTGTCCGCCGTGATCGGGCGGGTGTACGATCCGTGCACGGGCGCCCGAACGCTCGGGACCCGGGGGGGGACCATGAGCACGAAGAAGCTGCTGGCGATCGGCGCGGGGATCGCCGTGGTCGCATCGGCCGCGCTGGTCGTGCCGAGCATCGCGTTCGGCGTCACGCCGACCGTGCTCTCGCCCGCCGGCTACGTCGCCGAGATCGCCAACGAGGCCGATGACGGGCCGGGCAACAACGGCAAGGGCAACGCGTTCGGCCACGACAAGGACTCCGACGACTTCCCCGGCAAGGGCAACGGGAACGACCAAAACGGCGACGGTCCGGGCAACAACGGCAAAGGCAACGCCTTCGGCCACGACAAGGACTCCGAAGACTTACCCGGCAAGGGCAACGAGCGCGACGACGACGGGAACGGTCCAGGCAACGGCGGCAAGCCCGACGGCTCCGGCAAGCACGAGGACGGACCCGGCAACAACGGCAAAGGCAACGCGTTCGGCCACGACAAGGACTCCGAAGACTTCCCGGGGAACAACGGCAAGGGCAACGGCGACGACTCCGAGGGCGACGACGACTGAGGCCGCTCCCCCGCGATGACTGTTACTTGGTGACGGCGGCCTTCGGCTTCGACTTCTCCCGCGCCTCTGCCGCGGCTTGCTGAGCGACCTCAAGTTCCTCCGCGGCGACGCGGAGGGCGTCCTCAGCTCGCTTCACGCGGCGGGCTTCGAACGAGGGAGCGCCGAACTTCTCGCGCACGCGGTCGGCGCGCTCGTGGACGCCGATGATGATCCAGGTCGACGCCAGCAGGATGACCTGGGCCGACAGATTGAACCAGATCAGCAGCGCGATGAGCGCCGCGAACGACGCCAGCAGCGGGTTAGCCCCGGCTCCTCGCACGAACAGGCCGGAGAGCTGCTGCAGCACCGTGAGGCCAATCCCTCCGATGAGCGAGCCGACGATGAGGGTGCCGGGGCGTGCCTTGACGCCGCTGAGCACGACGAAGGCGAGGGCGATCACGGCGGCGTCGAGCACGAACACGGCAACCAGTGCGAGCGCCTGGGTGGCGGCATCCGCGACGAAGCCCTCGATTCCGAGCGCGTCGGCCGTCCAATCGATGAATGTCGTGCCGTAGAACGTCACCGCGGCCGACAGCACGAAGCCACCGCCGACGGCGAGGGCGAGCAGCAGGTTGCGGACGATCACCCAGATCCAGAAGACGTCGTCGTGGATCTCGTCGGCGAGGGTGCGCAGTCCTGCACGCAGCGAGCCGATGGCTCCGATCGCGGCGCCGACCAGGGCGACGGCGGCGATCACGCCCGTGAGGGTGAGGCCTGTGGGTGCCTTGATCGCGTCGAGTTCGATGATGCCGTCCTCGCCGAGGAGGCCCGGGATCGCCGCGTCCACGGTGTTCACCAGAGCGGCCCAGGCCGTCGGGTTGTCGGCGAGCCAGAGCGACGCCAGGGTGAAGCCGAGCAGTACTCCGGCGAAGACCGAGAACAGCGCGCGGTACGTGATGGAGTCCGCCAGCATGAGGCCGCGGCGCTCGAGGAAGTGGAACCAGACCCGCACCGGTTTCAGTGAGAGGGCCCATGCGGTCACCTTGGCGATCAGCTCAGCCATGGCGCCACCCTACCCAAGGGTTTCCTCAGCTCGTGACTGCACCCTCACTATGGGCCTAGTATGACGATCGGGGATAGGGGAATCATTATGAGAGGACTCGCTCAAACACTCGTTCTGACTGGGGCCGTTCGTGCTGCCGATATGTCGGCAGCCATGGCGGAGGCAGGTGAGGGTCCGGAGCTTCAACAGCTTCTGGTGAGCTCGAACATCGTCACAGAGGCGCAGATCGCCGAAGCTGTGGCGTTGCAGACGGGCCACCGGTACTTCGACATGAACGGTGTCGAGATCAATCAGGACGTGCTCGGCCTCGTGCCGGGCGCGCTCTGTCGCCGATATCAGCTCATTCCGCTGAGTCGCATGCGCAACAAGGTCGTTGTGGGCATGCTCGATCCGACCGACATCATCGCGATCGACGACATCACGAGCATCACCGACCTGTCGGTCGAAGCCGTGGTCGTCGCAGGCGATGCGCTGCGGCAGGCGTTCGAGCGGTACCTGCGCTCCGACGAAGAGCTCAGCGACCTGTCCGAGCAGATCGGCGAGTCCGCCGGCGAGACTTCCGGAGTCACCTTCACCGAGGTGCTGGAGGATCAGGATGCCGACGCCCCGGTGGTGCGCTTCGTCAACCTGCTGATCACCCAGGCCATCAACGACCGGGCGAGCGACATCCACGTCGAGCCCGGCGAGCGCCAGCTGACGGTGCGGTTCCGCATCGACGGTGTGCTGCACGAGATGCAGAAGGCCGACCGTTCGATCCAGGACGGCGTGATCTCGCGCCTGAAGATCATGTCGTCGATCGACATCGCCGAGCGGCGCAAGCCGCAGGACGGTCGCCTCTCGGTCGAGCACGAAGGACGCGCGATCGACCTCCGCGTCGCGACGCTGCCGACGGTGTGGGGCGAGAAGATCGTCATGCGAATCCTCGACAACTCCGGTCAGGCCATGGCGCTCAGCGACCTGCGGTTCTCCTCGATCAACGAGCAGCGCTTCCGCGAGGCGATCTCGCGCCCGCACGGCATGATCCTCGCGACCGGCCCGACCGGTTCGGGCAAGTCGACGACGCTCTACACGGCGCTCAAGACGGTCGCGAATCCGCGTATCAACGTCATCACGGTCGAAGACCCGGTTGAGTACCGCATGGCGGGGATAAACCAGGTGCAGGTAAACAACCGAGCCGGCCTCACCTTCGCGTCGGCGCTGCGGTCCATCCTGCGAAGCGACCCCGATGTGGTGCTCGTCGGCGAGATCCGCGACAAGGAGACCGCCGTCATCTCGATCGAGGCGGCCCTCACAGGCCACCTCGTGCTGTCGACGCTCCACACGAACGATGCCCCGTCGGCGCTGACGCGTCTCACCGAGATCGGCACCGAGCCGTTCCTCGTCGCGACGGCGCTGTCGGCCGTGATCGCCCAGCGACTCGCCCGCCGGCTTTGCCTGCGCTGCCGCGCGGCTTACACCGAGCCCACCGAGGTGCTGCGCTCGCTCGGCTTCCCGCACGACCCGCATGACGTGCCGCAGCTGTATCGCGCCGTCGGCTGCGTCTCGTGCTCGGGCACCGGCTACCGCGGCCGTATCGGCCTGCATGAGGTCATGACCATGACCGACGAGCTCGAGCAGCTGCTCGTCATGCGCTCGACCGGCACCGAGATGCGCCAGATGGCGATTCAGCAGGGCATGGTCTCACTGCGCGAGGACGGCTGGTCGAAGGTGGCCCAGGGCCTCACGACGATCGAAGAAGTCCTGCGCGTCTCGCTCTGACGACATAGCACCGCCCCCGGGGGCTTTCGCCTCACCCGGGGGCGGCTTGTCGGACACCCCCACCCCGATGGGAGGGGATCGGGGCGCCGAGCCCTCAGCTGCTCTGACCGAGCTCGCCGTAGAGCGAGAAGATCGGCATGTAGAGCGAGATCACCATGCCGCCGATGACGATGCCGAGCACGACGATGAGGATCGGCTCGATGGTAGACGACAGCTGCGAGGTGGCTGTCTCGACGTCGTCCTCGTAGTAGTCGGCGATGCTCGACAGCATGTCGACGAGCGTGCCGGACTCCTCCCCCACAGACACCATCTGCGGCACCATCGGAGGGAAGACATTCGCCTTCGCCAGTGGCGCGGCGAACGTCTTGCCCTGGCGGATCGACTCCTGCACTTCGAGAACGGCCTGCTCGACCTTCCAGTTGTTCGATGCCTGACCCACGATGCCGAGGGCCTGGATGATCGGGACGCCGGCATCCAGCATCATCGAGAGGTTGCGACTGAAGCGGGCGACCGCCATCTTGGTGGCGAGCTTTCCGAAGACGGGCAGCTTGAGTTTGATCGGGTCCCACACCTTGCGCACCCGCTCGGTGTTGCGGTTCCGCATCCACCACACCCAGGTCACGAATCCGCCGATGAAGAGCGTGGGAAGGATCCACACCATGTTCTTCGAGAGCGTGACGAGGATCTGAGTCGGGAGCGGAAGGGACGAACCCAAGCCCGCGAACATGTTCTCGAACACCGGCACGATGAATGTCACCATCGCGAGCACACCGATCACCGCGACGATCAACACGATCATGGGATAGGTGGTTGCCGACCGGATCTTGTTATGGAGTTCGGCCTCCTTCTGATAGTTGTCGGCTACCGAGGTCAGAGCACCGCCGAGGAATCCGCCGGTCTCCCCCACTCGGATGATGCTCAACATCAGGGGAGGGAAGACATCCGGATGCCGCGACAAGGCGCCCGAGAAGGACGAGCCCGACTCGACATCGGCGTACACCGAGACGAGAGCCGGCTGCAGGCGCTTGTCATCGGTCTGATCGATCAGAATCGACAGCGTCCGCATGAGTGGCAGGCCGGCGTTGATGAGACCCGCCATCTGCCTGGCGAAGACCGCCAGCGTCTTCGGGTTGACGTGCTTCGTGAGGCCCGGGAGCTTGATCTCCATATTGAGCCCGGACGTCGATACGGCGGCCACCGAGATCGGAGTGAGGCCTTGAGCCCGGAGCTTGCCGGCGACCGCCGCCTCGCTTCCCGCCTCGATCGTGCCCTTGACGATGGCCCCGCCGCGTGGGTCGACCGCGCGGTAGGTGTATTCCTCGATGACCGGCATGTCAGACCCCCGAGTTCTGGTGGTGCCACTCGCCGGCGTGGGTGCTCCACGCCTCCGCGTCGAGATCCCGTGGGCGGACGTAGACGTCGTCCAGCGTCGACGGATCCACGGCGTACGCCTTCGCAACGTGCTGCGCGATTCGCCCCTCCGACACGAGCCGCTTGAGATCCTGATCCAGCGTGTGCATTCCCACACTCGCCCCGGCCTGCATGGCGGAGTAGATCTGCGGTACCTGGCCTTCACGAATGAGGTTGGCCACTGCCGGAGTGTTGACGAGCACCTCGGTGGCGATCGTTCGTCCCTCGGTCTGGGCCAGCGGCAGCAGCGTCTGGCTGATCACGCCCTGCAGTGTGTCGCCGAGCTGCGTGCGGATCTGCGCCTGCTGGTGCGAGGGGAATACATCGATGATGCGGTTGATGCTCTTCGCGGCGCCCTGGGTGTGCAACGTCGACAGCACGAGGTGGCCGGTCTCCGCGGCTGACAGGGCCGTCGAAATGGACTCGGCGTCGCGAAGCTCACCGATGAGGATGACATCGGGGTCCTGACGAAGAACGCGACGCAGCGCCTCGGTGAACGAGTTCGTGTCGGTGCCGACCTCGCGCTGGTGGATGAGCGACATCTTGCTCTCGTGGTGGAACTCGATCGGGTCCTCGATCGTGATCACGTGTGCCGGGAGCGTCTTGTTGATGATGTCGACCATCGCCGTCAGCGTGGTCGACTTGCCCGAACCGGTCGGGCCGGTGAGCAGCACCATGCCGCGCGGCCTGAGCGCGAGGTCGCGGGCGACTGCCGGCGCGCCGAGCTCCTCGAGCGTGAACACGCGCTCGGGGATGAAACGAAGAGCGATCGCTATCGAGCCCAGCTGACGGTAGACGTTGACACGGAACCGTCCGAGGCCGTCCGAGGCGTGGGCGAGGTCGACCTCGTGATGCTGTTCGAACTCCTGCCGTTGCGCGGCAGTCATCAGCTCGTGCGCTGCCGCCTCCACCCACGCGGTGGGAATGACTTCCTCGAAGCCAGGTATCGCCTCGAGATCGCCGTCGACGCGCATGAGGGGCGCGGCGTCCCCCGTCAGGTGGACGTCCGATGCTCGTTTGCGGGCGGCCGACGCCAGCAGACCGTCAAGAATTGTCTGGGCCATGATTCACGCCTCCGGAAGCACAAAGGTCAGAGCGGACACCGTCACGTCGTAACCGGTGCCGGTCGGTATCACCGTCGACTGGATGGAGCTGAGCAGGCGTGGTCCCGAGCGCAGGGCATCCAGGAATCGCACCACGGTGTTGAAGTCGACGGCAGTCACGGTGAACACGAAGTCGACCTGCACGCGTCCGTCGCCTGCGGCCACCGGCACGTCGCCTGACGTATCCGTCGGCGCCGCGGCTGCAGGGTCCTCGACGGCGGGATCGGTGGTGGGATCGGTCTCGGCGGGCTCCGTCACCTCCGCCACCTCCCCGACCACCAGAGCCTCCGTGCGGACGGTGAAGGGCGCATCGAGGCCCGCGGTCGCAGTCTGCAACTCGACCCCGGTGGCCGATGCCGATCGCGCGATCAGTTCGAAGACATCGTCGAGCCGGTTGGTCGCGGGAATCTCCGCACGGTGATCGGCGACAGATGCCTCGATCTCGTCCATGCGCTCGGACTGCACCTCGAGGCTGTCTACCTGGATCTGGTAGATGTCGTTGGTCTGCGCGACCTGGCTCGCCTCGGCGTTGGTCCCGACGGACTGCAGATACATCGGCACCGCGACGAGCGCGATGGCGAGGGCGAGAATGCCGAGGCAGACGACAAGTCCGATGATGTTGATGAGCTGCTTAGGCATCACTCGTCTCCCTCGGCATAGTCACCGGAATAGATCGTCTGGTTGAACGCCACTTCGAGCTGATAGGTGTAGACGCCGGACAGCTGCTGATCGGTGGAGAGGAGCCTGCCGTCCGCGTCCCAGACGATCTCGAGGCCACGGACGCTGCGCACCGTCTGACCGATGTCGATCGCGTTGGGGCTCGCCAATGTCAGCGAGCCCACGAGACCGAGCTCCGCCGTCGGGTCGTCGGTTTGCGGGATACCGCCGGTTATCAGATCGAAGCCAGTCAATGTGACTCCGGCAGGCAGCGAAGCCTGTACCTGGCCGATGACCGGCTCCCACGCGAAGTCCGATCCCATGGCTTCGTAGCGGAAGACGTCGAGGTCGGACTCGGTGGACAGCGCGGCGCTCACGTCAGAGAGTGCCGCGAGTTCGGAGATCAGCTGCGTCGTCTCCGCCTGCTCTGCGGCCAGCCGCTGTTGAGCGAACCACGAAAGCACGACGGCACCGGCCACGATGACCGCGGACAGGAGCAGCGCGCCGAGCGCTCCCCACAACCATCGCCGCATGAGCTTCGCACGTTCGCGACGCTCAATCTCCGCCTTGGGCATGAGGTTGACCCGGGGAACCCCGGGCCGAACCAGCACAGGTACTGCGACGCTCATCGCGAGGCCTCCCCGAAGAGTACGCCCGCCGTGGCGACCGTGTTGAATGCGAGCTCGTCGGGCAGCGGATGCTTGCCGACGTTGATCAGCTGATCAAGACGCACGGGCAGCACGGGCAGGTCGAATGCGCGAATGAGCGTCTCGGCCACACCCGGTGCGAGGTACCCGGCTCCGCTGACGCACACTCGCGTTACCTGCGGGGCCCCGGGGCGCGCGGCGAAGAACGCAATCGTGCTGCGCAAGCGCGCGACGAGGTCGTTGACCGCCGGTGAGTTGGCGCCACCGTTGCTCCGCATCGCGGCGCGGGTTCCGGCGGCCGTAGGTCGCGGTGGCACCGACTCGAGCATCTCTTCCAACTCCAACTCTGGTGTCGGCGCGGCGAGTTCTTCGCGCCGAGCAGCAGTGGTCGCCACGTCGACGGGAATGATGCGCACGAAATGCGGGATGCCGTCCGTCGCTGCCACGACGTGAGAGGTGTGGTCGCCGATGTGGATCATCGCCACCGTCTCCCCTGGCTCGGCGACGCGCTTGGCGATCCGCGCGAGTCCGAAGGGCACGAGGTCGACGGCATCCGCTTGCAGCTTCGCTTTGCCGAGCGTGGTGATGATCTGCTCGATCGTCTCCGAGACGGTGGCCACCAGCAGCCCCGAAATCATGTCACCGGTCTGCGTGAGGGGGTAGAAGTCGAGCACGGCCTGGGCCACGGGTACCGGAAGCAAATCCTGCACCTGGAAGGGCAGCGCCTGGCGTAGCAGCTCGGGCTTCATCGCCTGAGTGGTGTACTCGCGGACGAGGATGCGGCGACTGCCGACGCCGACCGTGACACGACGACCCTTGATGCCTGCGGACGTCCACAATTGGCGCAGCGCGACAGCAACCGCATCCGGATCGAGCACTTCCGAGTCTTTCGCCGCCTCACGCGGCAGCGGCACTTCACCGGCCGCGACCAGCGCCGGAGAGCGACCCGTCGTCATCTCGACGGCGCGCACACTTTCCTCTGTGATCTCGAGCGCCACGGAGGTTTTCGCCATGGTCTCACCTACCTTCTTCGAAGTCGCTCCCGCGGCGGCTCACGCCGCTCCCATCACACGGAGGCGAACAGTTCCATGTACCACCGGGCGAGAGCCTCGCCCGTGAAGATTCCCACCCAGGCGCCCGCGATCATCCACGGGCCGAAAGGGATTGCCGTCTTGCGGCCGGCACGGCGCAGCGCGATCAGCGCGAGGCCGAACACGCCTCCGAGCACGAAGGCCGCGAATGCACCGACGACCAGCGCGCCCCAGCCGATGAAGCCGAGGTAGAGTCCGACGACGCCGGCAAGCTTGACGTCGCCGCCGCCCATTCCCCCCGGTCGGGCGAGCCGGAGCAGGAAGTAGAACGCGTAGAGCGAAACCATGCCGATCGCTGCCCGGAGTAGTGCGATCCAATCGCCGCTCAGGGCTGAGGCGGCCGTCAGCAGCACACCGGCGACAAGGTAGCTGGGCAGCACGATCGCATTCGGCAGGCGGTGCGTGTCGAGGTCGATGAGCGTCAGTACGATGCTGATCGCGGCGAAGTACAGGAACGCGATGATGATCAGCGCGTCCGCCCAGATCTGCGGAGACGACGTGGCAGGAACGGCGAGGCCGGCGGTGAGCGCCCACCACGCGATCGCGGCGAACGCGAGACCCGTGATGCCCTCGACGACCGCGTATCTCGGCGCTATCGGCGAATGGCAGGCGGCGCACCGGCCACGCAACGCGAGCCAGGAGACGACCGGCACGTTCTGCCACGGCTTCACCGCTGCATCGCACTGCGGGCACCGGCTCTCGCGCAGCAGCGAGATCCCGGCTGGCACCCGGTAGGCAACCACGTTCAGAAAAGAACCGATGAGCAGCCCGAACACGCCTGCGGTGACGACGATGAAGGCGGTGAGCGGCGTCATGGGTCAGTTCTCGGACTGGTAGAGCAGCACGCCGAGCGTCTGCGTCAAGGTGGTCTCGTCGATGACCCCGCCCTCGCCCTTGATCTTGCAGCCCAGCTTGGGAAGCGCTCCAGGCCACGACATCGGCTGGCACGTGTAGAGCGAGCCGGAGTGGAAGTGTGTGGTGTCATCGGCGTAGAGCTGGCCGGAGAAGCTCGCGGTCACGGTGCCTCCCAGGCCGCAGGGGCTGTACACCATCACGTTGATGTCGGTGTCGATGGCGCTGGAAGCTGTGAAACCGTCAGGAGTGTTGCGGGTGCCGGTACTGCCGCAGGTCGGCTTCGTGTCTCCGGCGGCATCGCGATCGTCACGATTGCCATCGGAGTGGATGAACAGCAGCTGCTTGGCAGGGGAGGCAGCGCTGAGGTTGCCGACCTCGATGTCCATGCCCTGATTCTTCGGTGCGATGATGACGACATCCCGTGTGAGTGTCTCACCGACCAAGTTGAGCTTCACGTCTTTCGTGCAAGCCGAGAAGTCGAGTACGAGGCGCGCCGTGGACGCGGCGAGCAACGGTTCGACGAAGGCCGAGGCGGTGTTCGCGTTCTGGAGCACGTTGCAGTTGATCGCCATCGGAGTTCCCCAACCTGAGGCGGCATCGAGGTCGATCCATTGCGAGGCGGCTTCGAGCCACTCGAGCGTGGGCTCGAAGACAGGCTCGTCCGGAGAGTTCGGAGTGACGATGCCGGTCGTCCAGCCGGGGTCCTTCGTCACGGAGCCCATCGAGATCACGGTGCCGCCGACAGTGCCGAGGCCACCGCCGTTGTCGTCGAGGATGACCTCGCCGCCGGCGTGGATCTTGCCGGCCACCGAAGTATTGCCGTTGGACCGCAGGTCCACGAGGCCGTTGGTCGTGATGTTGCCGACGCTGCTGCTGGACGGCCGTGCGTTGATGTGCCAGCCGTTGCTCTGGCCGCTCACCTTGCCGTCAGCGTAGATATCGCCGTTGATCGTGCAGCCGTTGCTGAGCGAGACGGTGCCGTTGAGCACGTAGAGGTCACCGTCGAGGATGCCGTTGATGTTGCACGACCAGTTGCCGCTTCGAAGCACCAGGTCACCGGTGTAGTGCGCAACGCCCTGCGTCACGCTGCCGGAGAAGTAGGTGACGACGCCTCCGGGAACCTCGGCGTAGCTGACCGACCAGGGGTATACCGAGTTGATGGTGGTCGTCGTGCCGTCGGGCCCCGTTCCCGTCGACTCGATGACGACGTACTTGGTCGCGGACGTCGGGCACCCCGCCGTGACACCGGTCGAGGCGGCGGACTCGGGCTGGGCGCCGGCCGTCTGATAGATCCGACTGGTGAACTGCGGGGACGAGCCCGCGAAGTTGGTCTGCGTCGGACTGCATCCGGCGTTGAGCGCACTGACGGCGACATCGCGGCCCGACTCTGCTGCGACAAAAGAATCGAGATTGTCACCGTTCTGAGCGTTGGCACCGATGGTGGCCACAACGGAAGCCGCGATGGCGGTCGCAACGATGAAGCCGACGATCATGACGATGACGACGGACATCAACACGGCGCCTCGGTCATCGGACTCGCGCATTTGAGCGCGCAGGCGGTCTACGACCAGCATGTCCCGCTCCCTCCTGCAGTCATAGACCGCGTTGCGACCTCGCCCTTGATCCGCACGGGGGCGGATTCGGTGGTCAGATCGAAGGTGTAGACGACGACGTCGCCCGTTGCCACGAAGAACGGCACACCGGGTCGCTGAACGACGCCGCTCTGCCACGTCGGCCATGACGTCGAGGGAGTCGAAAGAGTTGTGGTATCGGTCGTCATTTGCGCCGCGCCGGCGACGATCCGGAAGCCCTGGCATTGCAGTTCTCCGTCGAGTGAGGTGCGCACGCGCAGCTCGGTGCCGGTCGCGTCGACCTCGAAGAAGAGCGCGTTGCGCATGGCGCGTTCGATGGTGGCGCCTACGAGCTGACCGCGGTTGGTTGCCTGCGTCACCGTCGTCACCTCTTCCTGAGTCCGCCATGAGTTCACGAAGATCATCACGACGGCGCCCATGATGATGCCCCCGACGATGATCGCGACGATGAGCTCGATGAGACCGAGTCCGCTCTCGTCACTGTGCTGCCGCTTGGGAGCCCTCATGGGATGAACACCAATGCCGTCGTGCGGGCGATGACGTCACCGTCAGAGTCGGTGACGGCGAGCTGGACCCGCACGGTCGTGTCCGACGCGCACGAGCCGAGAGTGCCGAGCGTGCCGTCGATCGCGTAGGTGCGGTACGAGCCTGAGGTGGTCAGGGATGACCCGCGTCCATCCGTCACGGCTGGAGCTGTGACAGCGCCGGCGACCCTGGCGCACGTGGGCTGTTCACGCAGCTCCTCTACGAGCGAGTTCACGTGGCGGGTTGCGGTCGCCGTGGCCGACTCCGTCGACGCGAGCCTGATTCCCTGCCAGAGGAGCGGGATGAGAGCCACAGCGATGATCGCCAGCAGAAGCATGGAGATGATCACCTCGACGAGGCCGAAGCCTGCATCTGACTCTCGATTGTTCATCTCTCTCCCCAGAGCGCTTAAGCGGGAATCGGGGTGGGGACGATGTCCCCACCCCGAATGGGCTGATTAGCAGCCGGGGCCGGAGGTCGAGTCGACGGCTGCGGGGCCCTCGACCGTGACGCAGAAGTCGTCGAGGGTGTCGCCGTCCGCGATCGTGATGTCGTATGTAGCGCCATCCTCGAGGTTGGCAAATGTGTGAGCGCTCGAGCCGTTGGCGATGGTCGCAGCGGCCTGCGTCGCAGCGTTCGCTGCAACAGTGTCCTGCGCGGACTGCTCGGCGTTCGCCTGCAGTCCGAGAAACACCGGGATCGCGATGGCGACGAGGATGCCGAGGATCACGACGACGACGATGAGCTCGATGAGCGAGAAGCCGCCATCTTCGCCGCGCTCTTCGCGCTGCTTCTTCAGGTCGTCCATGTAGTTCTTGATGAATGCACGCATGTGCTGTCTCCCCTAATGCGGTGGATGGTTTCGGACAGCACTGATGAAGCCACGAACGTGACTGATCGACACAAACCCCATATATGTTGCGTCCCCGACCTCATCAGAGCCGAGGTGAGACGCACGCGGTTCGGCGTGAATCCCCTCCCACCCATGAGCATGAGATCTCTCTCATGCTCCTGTCAACGGAGCGTACCGCAGGGTTCACTCAGGAAACTCTCAAGAACCACATTCGCTTACGCATTCCGCTCAGGAATCGCCGCAAACGGTCACGGACCGTATCGAATCGTCCAGAATTCCGATAGGTGCTTCCCGCGCGATTCTCGCAGCGCCTTTCAATCTTCCGCCCGCGATCGCCACCGAAGGAGTTCCCGTGCACTGGTGGCAGCTGGTGTGGTCGATCACCTGCTGTGTGGTGGTCATCTTCCTGCCGGGGCTCAGCATCGCGGCGGCGCTGCGGCTTCGTGGCCTGTGGCTTGCCGGTGCCGGCGCCGCCCTCGGCGTCTCCGTGATCACGACATCGACGGCGATAGCCGCTGCCATCGGAGCGGTCTGGTCGCTGTGGGTGGTACTCGGGCTTACAGCCGTACTCGCGCTGATCGCGGCACTTCTGACTCGTTCCATCCCATTTCTGCGACCACGGCACTCCGATGCTGTGAACTCGCGCTGGTCGTCGACGCTCGGAGTAGCGCTGGGTGCTTTTCTGCTGACAGTACGTCTCGCGTCAGCGATTCCAGCACCGGATGCGTTCGCACAGGTCGGAGACAATGTCTTCCATCTGAATGCCGTGCGCTCGATCCTCGACAGCGGCATCGCGTCCCCCTTTGGATTCGGGGGCTTCGGTGACCCGTCCGCGGCAATCGACTTCTATCCCACCGGTTGGCACGCGATATCAGCCCTCGTCGTCGGAGTATCAGGAGCGTCCATTCCCACTGCCACCAACGCAGTGCTGGTCGTCTTCACGTGCCTCATCTGGCCACTCGGCGCGGTCCTTCTCACACGCACCCTCTTCGGAACCCAGCCGGTACTCCTCATCGCTGCCGGGGCTCTGTCAGCCGGTTTCGCCCTCTATCCGTTTTATCTGCTTCCGTATCTCGGCACCTTTCCGCTCGTGGCGGGTATCGCGTTACTGCCGATCGGCCTCGCCGCAATCTGCGCGTGCTGCGGAATCGGCGCCGGAAATATCCGTCGCGTTGCTGCGGGTACCGTGGCGGCAGGTTCAGTCCCCGCTATTGCGCTGACCCACCCCTCGGTAATCGTCATGCTCGCGGTCCTGGCACTGCCGCCAGTCATTGCAGCCGCGCTCCGGACCGCGCGCAAGGGCCATGAGCGCGGCCGACTCGTCCTCTTGCTCGGTGCACTTGCCGTGGCAGCAGTGCTGGCGATGATCGTGTTCGTCCGGCCGCACATCGAGCAGCCCGCTGCTTGGCGATCGACGATCCCGCAGGCGATCGGCGAAGTGCTTACCCAGTCCTACGCGAGTTCGATCCTCCCGCTGGTCACTGCCGCTTTCACCACCATCGGCATCGTTCTCAGCATCAAGCGTGGTCGAGCCGGCGACGGCGTAGCGGTGGGAATGTGGGCCATCGTGGGCTTCCTCTACATCTCCGCCGCCGGGGACAACGAGTTCCTCCGCATCGTCATGTCCGGCCCCTGGTACTCGGATGCCACGCGCATCGCGGCGTTCGCTCCCGCCGTGATCATTCCGCTCGCCGCGGTCGGCGTGCAGTCCGCTTGGATCTGGATCGCTCAGCTGCTGCGCACCTCGGGTCTCCACCGCTTCGATCTGGTGACCCGTTCGCTCGCGCTGCTCATCCTCTGCACACTGTTGGTGCAGTCACCCGGTGTGCGTCGGACCGACTCATGGATGAACGCGGTCTACACCCCCACAGACAATCCCATCCAGGCGCTTCTCGCGGTCAGCCCTGACGACCGTGCGGTGCTGTCCCAGATCGAGCAGATCGTTCCCCGCGACGAGGTCATCGCGGGCAGTCCGCGCGATGGCTCGAGTCTGGCGTACGCACTGACCGGGCGTCCGGTGCTCGTAGGGCACCTTCTTGCTCCGATCTCTCCGGAGAAGAGGGCGTTCCTCGATGGCTTTGCCAGCGCGACCACCGGGGACGCCGCTTGCGAGGCAGCGCGCGACCTCGAGGTGAAGTGGGTCCTCGAGTTCCATAAGGAGAACCCGTCCCCGATCCTTCGGCCGCAACCCGGCCTCGAGAATCTCGACGACTCCCCCAACGTCGAACTCGCGTTCCGCTCCGGCTCGTCCTCGCTCTATAAGGTGGTCGGCTGCGGCGTCGGGTAGATGCGGGCGGTTCGTCTCGCTTCGCTCGCTCAACGACCGGGGCTTCGCGCGCTCAACGACCGAGCGCGCTCACCCGTCGAGCACGTCGAGCCGAACCACCACGGGCCCGCCGTCGACCAAGCCTTCGGCATCCCGGACCGCCTTCTTCAGCGGCAGCACGTATGAGCCGGCCTTCGAGTCGGGGAAGATCGACGTCGTCCACTCCGAGCCACCCACCCGCGCGCGAACGCGCACCGCGCCGAAGCCGCGGTAGGGACGCGGGATCTCGCGGATGTCCTCGCTCAGCTCGGGCGGCACGGCGGCGAAGAACCATGAGGCGTCGTCGCGGGCATCCCAGCGGAACACCTCACCCTCGAACTCGATGATCATGCGTCGACGCTACCGATCGGGCTCGACATAGTCCCGCACCAGCGGGATCATGCCGACGAGGGCGCACAGCGACAGCGCCGGCAGCGCGATCACGGGCACGAGCGAGCACGGGAACACGATCACGAGCAGCACGGTCACCACTCCCGGCGAGCCCACGACGACCGCCCAGGGCGCCGAACCCATGACGATCCCGCCGATCGTGGCGATGATCCCCAAGGCGAGCGCCCCGAGCACGAGCGGAAGGCCGTTGCTGACCGTGCACATCGTTCCCTCGAGGTGCATCGGGCTCACCAGGAACATCCCCCACCACAGCACCGCGAGCGCAGCGATCACGGCTGCGCACCAGATCACCGCGAAGGGCAGACGCGCCCAGTGCGGCGGCGGGAGATCATCCGAATGCCGAAACTCCACCATGGCGCTCGACCAGACGCTGCAGACAGTTGGACCAGCCCTCGATATGACTCTGCCGCTCGTCCGCCGAGAGAAAGCCGGTGTGCCTCACGATGACGCGGGTTGCGGCATCCGCTGCCGTTTCGAGCGTCAGCTCGGCGTCGGTCGCGTGCTCCTCACCCTCCCAGCGCCACTCGAGGCGCAGACGCGTCGGCGGGTCGATCGCGAGGATCCTCCCCTCGACCGCGATGCCGGCGACGGCAGAGCGCACCTCCCAGCGCCCGAGCTCGACGGGCTGGACGAGGGCCACCGTCTCGAACCGGGGCGGCCAGATCCAATCGGCCAGGCTCTCGGCATCCGTCAGATCGTTCCAGACGGCACCCGGGGATGCCGCGACCAGTGCGCTCTCGGTCATCTCGAACATGCCGACACGGTAGCGCAGCCCGGCCCGGTTCGCCTCGGTCACTTGGTGAAGCTCACCTCGAACTCATGCTCGGAGTCGTCCGACAGGGCGAGGACGACGGTACCGGTCTTCACCCCGTCGACCGTCACGGGATATCCCGGTACCGGCGACCACCCCAGCGGGGTGGATCGTCGGCCCGGTCGGGAGCGCCACCTGACGCGAGCCCCAGGTTCACTGCGGCCGAGACGGCGGCGGATGACACTCGCGCGCGTGCCATAGGCGTAGCCCTCCCCTCGTCGACGGTGCTTCCCCGCACCGCCACTGCGGCGCGTCCCCCGCGCCGCTCTCCGGCGAATCTCCCCAGTGCGCCGTTGGCCGAAATGCTCCACCTCCGAGCGAGGTATGTCAAGAGGAAGCGGATGCCGCGCCCCGGCGTGGCTCCGCCGGGTCGGGTCGCGGGGCGTTTGCGGTTCGGGCGGGCAGGCGTGGGTGCTTGCGGGACGGGCTGGGTCAGCGGCCGAACTCGGGCGTCCACTCGTCGCCGGCCGGAGCCCATTCGGCTGCGGCGGGTGCGGCATCCGTTGCTTCTTGAGTCTTCTCGCGCCGCCAGGGGGCACCCTCGGGCCAACTGGCCGCGAACGTCGTCACCACCCGCAAGACGCGGCGCGACAGGCCGCTCACGGTCTGGACGGGACGCGCCGAGACGGGCATGCGCAGCTGCGGGTCGTAACGCACGCCGTCGGCTGCGCGGAGGCGGATCGTGAGGTCGAGGTCGTCGTGGATCGTCGCGTTCTCGCGGTCGACGACGTCGCGCACGCGCAGCCAGAGGGAGGTGCGCATCGCGAAGTTCGAGCCGAAGACCAGCGGGATGCCGAGCCATTTGCGGATCCAGAAGTGCCCACCGCCGATGTACCAGTGCTCGCCGAGGTAGTTGGCGAGAGGGCTGCCGCCGTAGAACTCGGCGCCGCCGGTGAGGACGCCGAGGCCCGGATCCGCGACGAAGGCGCGCACGAGATTCGCGATCCAGTCCGGGTGCGGACGCGAATCGGCGTCGAGCCGCGCGATGATGTCGGCGGAGTCGCTCGCCTCGTCGTAGCCGCGGGCGGCGGCCGGCCAGATGCCGATCTGCTCTTCGCGGATGACGTCGGCGCCGTGGCGGCGGGCGACGGCGGCCGAGGCATCCGTGCTGGCGTTGTCGATCACGACGATGCGATCGGCCGGATGCTCCTGCGCGGCGAGCGCCGTCAGGCAGGCGTCGAGATACTCGGCGTCGTCACGGCACGGGATGACGACCGTGACACGTGGGGCGAGGGGCACACGCGACACCCTACTCCGGGGGCTCTGCGGGCATTTGGTTGTGGTGGCGTGTCGGGTTTTGTGGCTTCGGGGCCGGGCCGGGTCAATGTCGGAGGCCCTTCGTAGAGTGAGATTGTTCGAACTCGGGAGTGCCCACCGTGAGTTTCGGCGGCCCGTCGCGGTCGCCCTGACGGAAGGCGCACCACCATCGACGCTCCGATCGACCCCGTCGCAGCCCTCGCCGAGGCGCTGGCCGCGGTCGAGCGTGCCTGGCCCGAGGGCGGGCGTTCGCGTGTGGATGGGCTGACGCATCCCGAGCTCGTCGGGTTGAACGGAGCGCTCGGCGCCCTGCGACGCCGAGTTGAGGCCGCGCATGCGCAGGTCGCCTCCGAGATCGCCCGGCAGTCGCGGCCAGAGCTCGGGGCCGAGGGGCTCGCCAAGAAGAACGGGTACCGCAACCCAGCCCTGCTCATCGCCACCACCACCGGCACCACCGTCGGCGACGCCTCGCGGCTCGTCGCCGTGGGTGAGGCAACTGCTCCGCGGCGCACGTTCAGTGGAGCGGATGCCCCGGCCCGCCACCCGCATGTCGCTCGAGCGCTCGCTACCGGCGACATCGGCATGAACGCCTCGGCTGCCATCATCGCCATGCTCGATCGGGTCGCGCTGCGCGCGGCGCCGGACGTCGTCGACAGCGCCGAGCAGACGCTGGCCGGCCAGGCCGTCGGGCTGTCGCTGGATCAGCTGGGCCGGGTCTTGGCCCGCGCCGAGGCGTACATTGACCCCGACGGCCTCGAGCCGAAAGAGGAGCAGCTCCGCGGCGAGCGCGGCCTGGTCATGTTCGAGCGGGCCGGGATGGTGCATCTCAACGCCAAGCTCGACCCCGAGTCCGCAGCGCCGGTGAAGGCGGCGATCGAGGCGATCGTGACAGCGGAGTTCCGCAATGAGGCGGGGAACGATGGGGTGGGCGAGCGCGACGATGCCGATGCGCCCAGGCGCACTCTCTCCCAGCGGCAGGCCGATGCCCTCGTGCAGCTCGCGACGCACGTCGCCGGGTGCACGGCCACCGGGCGTCCGATGGAGGGCGCGACCGTCATCGTGCGCATGACCTTGGCCGACCTCGAGTCCGGCAACGGATCCGCGACGGTCGACGGGATCGATCAGCCCATATCGATCGCTACTGCTCGCCGGATGGCTGCGTCGGGCGGGGTGATCCCCTGCGTCCTCGACGGCGACAGCGAGATCGTCGACTGGGGCCGGCAGCGGCGGCTCTTCACTCTTGCCCAACGACGCGCCCTCGCCGAACGCGACGGAGGCTGCGCGATGTGCGGTCTCCCACCCGGCATGACAAAGGCCCATCACCTTCGATGGTGGTCTCGGGATGCCGGACCCACCGACCTCTCGAACGGCGTGCTGCTGTGCGAGACCTGCCACCATCGCATCCACGACAACGGATGGGACATCAGAATCGAAGGCCGCGGGGTCGAAGGAAGAGTGTGGTTCGTTCCCCCACCTCACGTCGATCCGGACCGGGTGCCCAGGCTGGGCGGCAATGCGCGGTTCTCGTTCGTCGCAAGAACGGCGCGCGCTCGTGGGTGAAGACTGTCCGGTTGCGCGGGCGAGCGCTCTCCCGAACTGACCCTTGAAACCGCTCCCAAGGTTTGGTTACTGTCCTGTAAGTAGGCGGCACACCTGCCGCGCGGCATCCCTCGACGAAGAGAGAATTTCGCATGACACGCCATTCCCCCCACCGTTCCCGGATCCGGTTCGCCGCCGTGCTCACGGGTGCGACCCTCATCGCAGGAGCACTGATGGCCGCTCCGGCCGCAGCCGCCCCGCCACAGGCAATCGACCCGTTCAACCCCGACTTCGGGCCGAACGTCACCGTCTACGGTCCCGAAACCCCGCAGGCGCAGATCCAGTCCGAGCTCGACGCCCTCCACACGCAGCAGGTGAACGCCGAGATGAGCATCGAACGGAAGGCGGTGTTCTTCCTTCCCGGCCAGTACGGCTCGACGGCAGACCCGCTGCAATTCAACCTCGGCTACTACACCGAGGTCGCGGGACTCGGCGCCTCCCCCGAAGACGTCACCGTCCACGGCGGCATCGAGGTCTACAACCGCTGCCTCGCCGACGGCGGCACGGGCAACTGCCTCGCCCTGGTGAACTTCTGGCGCACGATCTCGAACCTGTCCATCGACGTCGACAAGACCGGTCAGGACGGCTGCCGCGCGAGCGCGAACTTCTGGGCCGTCTCGCAGGCCGTGTCGATGCGTCGCGTCGACGTCTCGGGCGCGAACCTCTCGCTCATGGACTACTGCACCGCCGGTCCCCAGTACGCCAGCGGCGGCTTCATCGCCGACTCGCGACTCCCCTACGTCGTCAGCGGCTCGCAGCAACAGTGGCTGATCCGCGACAGCGAGGTCGCCGGCTGGTCCAACGGCGTCTGGAACCAGGTCTTCTCGGGCGTCGTCGGCGCCCCCGACGACGCCGGCTTCCCGACCCCGCCCTACACGACGATCGACGAGACCCCGATCAGCCGCGAGAAGCCGTACCTCTACGTCGACGCCGACGGCCGCTATAACCTGCGCGTGCCGGCAGTGCAGCGCAACTCCAGCGGCGTGAGCTGGGCCGACGGAGAGACGGCGGGGCGCAGCATCCCGATCACCGAATTCTTCATCGCGCAGCCCGGCGATTCGGTCAAGGACATCAACAACGCCCTCGCACGCGGCCAGCACCTGCTGCTGACCCCGGGCGTCTACGACATCGACCGCACGATCGAGGTCAAGCGCGCCGACACGGTCGTGCTCGGCATCGGACACGCGACCCTCACCGCCGTGGGTGGCGCGGTGCCGCTCGAGGTGAAGGACGCCCCGGGCATCGTCGTCGCCGGAGTCACCATCGACGCCGGCACCGAGCTGTCTCCCGTCCTGCTGCGCGTCGGCAAGGAGCACGGCGGCAAGCCGCTGGGCGCCGAGAACCCGATCACGCTGAGCGACGTGTACTTCCGCGTGGGCGGACCGCACATCGGCAAGTCGACGACCGCGCTCGAGGTCAACTCCGACAACGTTCTCATCGACCACACCTGGGTGTGGCGCGGCGACCACGGAGTCGAAGGCTTCACCGAGGGCTTCAACGGCGACACCGACCGGTGGAACACCAACACCGGCACGAACGGCGTGATCGTCAACGGCGACAACGTGTCGGCGACCGGCCTGTTCGTCGAGCACTTCCAGCAGTACAACACCCTGTGGAAGGGCGAGAACGGCCACGTCATCCTGTACCAGAACGAGCTGCCGTACGACCCGCCGACCCAGGCGGACTGGACCCAGCCCGACGGCACGCTCGGCTACCCGGGCTACGTCGTCGACGCAAAGGTGAAGAACCACCAGCTCTTCGGTGCGGGCGTGTACGTCTTCAACCAGAACAACCCGTCGATCATCACGGCGAACGGCTTCTCGGTGCCCGAGACGCCCGGAGTGAAGCTGCACCACATCATGACGGTGAACCTCAGCGCCGGCACGGTCCAGCACGTCGTGAACGGCATCGGCGGCCAGGCCGACAACACCAACACCGGCGCGCCGCAGTACGTCGTGGACTACCCCACGCCGTAGCGAACGACGAAACAGAGCGGATGCCCCGACCCGGCCACCACGCCGGGCCGGGGCATCCGTCTGTCTTGTCGCCGGGTTCCCGCACCCTAGGCTCGAGCGCATGCCGACCTCGCCCGCCCGTCGTGTCCCCACCGCTGCGCCGAATCGCGCCGAATCGATGAGGGACCTGTCCCGGCCGCTGCCGGCCGCACTGAGCTGGAGCGTGCTCGTCGGGTTCGTCGCGGCGTTCGCGATCGCATTCGTCGCGCTGAGCCTGCCCTGGTGGATGCCGGCACTCTACGTCGTGATGAGCATCATCGCCTTCGCGGCCTACGGCCTCGACAAGTCCGCGGCCCGGCGCGGCGCACAGCGCACCTCCGAGCAGGCGCTCCTCACCATGGGAATCGCGTGCGGCTGGCCCGGCGCCCTCATCGCGCAGCAGGTGTTCCGGCACAAGACCCGCAAGCGCTCGTTCCGCCGGGCGTTCTGGACCACCGTGGTGCTGAACATCCTCGCGCTCGGTGCGCTCGTCGCACTCGCGACGCTGCGCGGCTGGGACCTGTCGCTCGGACTCTGAGCGTCGTCGGGCGTTTCGTCTCGTCACTTCGCTCCTCGCTCAGCGAGACGGAACGCCCGCCGTCAGCGCGTGCCGTCCGCGTCCGCACCCCAGTACGCCGGCACGTTCGCCATCAGGAACGAGCGGACCAGCTCGACGAGCTCCATCGCCTCGTACAGGTTGCCCGGGCACTCGTCGTCGCCGCAGCGACACGGGTAGTTGGCGTCCAGGAACCGTTCGATCCCTCGCAGCAGTCGGTCATCGGACATGAGATCTCCTCGATCGATCGTCGGCATGCGCGTGCACGCCGGATCGCCGCATGACGCGGTGCGATCAATGTCGGAGCAGACCGCCCGTCACCACTGCGGGTGAATGGCCTCGCGCAGATCGCGGTCGTAGACCTCGCGCACGACACGGTCGAACGCGTCGACGTCGAACCCGCCGTCGAGCAGAGCCGCGGCATCCGCATTCGACACCGCCTGCCGCACGTTGCGCGCTCCCGGGATCACGCTGGTCACGCCCCGCTGCGAGGCGATCCACGCCAGCGTGGCGGCGGGCAGCGCCACGCCGTCGGGCAGCGCCGCGGCGAGCTCGTTCGCGGCATCCACTCCGATCGAGAAGTCGACGCCCGAGAACGTCTCGCCGCGATCGAACGCCTCGCCCTGCCGGTTGTAGGTGCGGTGATCGTTCTCGGCGAACGTGGTCGAGGCGGTGTACTTCCCCGACAGCAGTCCGGACGCCAGCGGAACGCGCGCGAAGATCGCCACACCGGCAGCGGATGCCGCGGGCAGCACCTCGTCGAGCGGCTTGAGGCGGAACGGGTTGAAGATGATCTGCACGTTCGTCACGTTCGGCCGCGCGATCGCGGCGAGCGCCTGCGCAGTGGTCTCGACCGAGACGCCGTACGCGGCGATCGTGCCGTCGGCGACCAACGCGTCGAGTGCGTCGTACGTCTCGTCGGCCTCGATGACGGCCGAGGGCGGGCAGTGCAGCTGGACGAGATCGAGCGTCTCGACGCCGAGGTTCCGGCGGGAGCGATCGGTCCAGGCTCGGAAGTTCTCGGGCGAGTAGTTCTCGGGCTCCTGGGCGAGCCGGCGGCCCATCTTGGTCGCGACCGTGATGCCGTGATCCGGGCGTCCCGCGAGGAAGTGCCCGATGATCGACTCGCTGCGCCCATCGCCGTAGACATCGGCGGTGTCGAAGAGCGTCACACCCTGATCAGCGGATGCCGCGAGCACAGCCGTCGCGTCCTCCTCGCTGACCGCGCCCCAGTCCGCGCCGAGCTGCCACGTGCCGAGGCCGATCGCAGAGACGTCGCGGCCGGTCCGGCCGAGGGGGCGCTGCTGCATGGGGATCCTTCCGACGGGGTCACGGGCGCGACCGCGTTCCAGCATGCCACGGCCCCACGACCACAGGGCGCGCGTCAGGGGCGCGCGTCAGCAAGCCGGGGGTTTGGGGCGGAGCCCCATTAGGGGTTGATGGTCACCGGCGTGCCGGCAGGCAGTTCGGCGAGCCGGCTGATCGCCGCAGGATCGACGCGGATGCACCCGTTCGAGATCTGACCGGAGCGGTCGTCGTGATAGTGGAACGCGGTGACCGCGACATCCGCTCCCCCGAAGCCGTCCAGCGTCGGCGACTGCACCGACAGGTACACGATCGGGTGCCCCCGGGTGTACCCGAATTCCGGCACGACGCGCGTGGTCATGATGTACGACCGCCCGAGCGGCGTCGGTGTCGCCTCGGTGCCCCACGCGAAGTCGGTGGCGATGCGCTCGGGTACGCCGCCGCGCACGAGGTCGACCGTGCGCGCCGAGATGCTCACGACCACCTGCACGTCGGCGGGTGCGAACTCGACGTCCTGAGTGCGCAGCCACCCGGCGACCTGCGCCGGATCACCCTGCGACGGGACCGCCTGACGTCCCACGAGCAGCACCCGCACCCAGTGCTCCTGACGCTCCAGCACCGGCACCGTCGTGCCGCCGTATGGGAACTCGCGAGGAAGGTAGGCGACCGGCTCACCGGTCGGGTCGGCGAACACAGGAGCGCCGATGCCGGTCGGCAGCGCCGTCTCGTTCGTCGGCGCCGCGAACGGCTCGGCGTCGACCGGCAGGGCCGGATTCACCGCGAACACGTTCACCTGCGGCAGCGCCGTGACCTCGTACGGCGTCGAGTTCGCCGGATACCCGACCGGAGCAGGCGACGAGGTGGGCGTCGTGGTGACGGTCGGCGCCGGCGTGGTGCCGGGCGGCGTGGGCGCGGACGCGGCGGTGTCGCCGGGACGCAGCAGCACCCCGATCACGACCGCCGCGACGAGGGCGGACACGACGACCGCAGCGACGACCCAGAGACGGCGCGCGCCGCGGCGAGCCTGCCGGCCGCGCGCGTCAGCCGGGCCGGCGACGTCGGGTGCGGCATCCGCCATGTCTCCATGGTCAGGCCGTGAAACGGATGCCGCAACCCGCCCGCCCGCGCACGTGAACGCCGGGCGATCAGCCTGCCGCGACGCGCGACCGCCGGGCGGCGACGAGCGCGTCGACCGACGTGACGACCGCGATCGTCACCAGGTAGACCGCGAGGTCACGCGGGTCGAAGACGGTGCCGAGTACGAGGGTCGCCGGCGCGAAGGAGGCGCCGAGGGCGGACGGCACTCCGGTGAGCTGGAAGAGCTCGACGGCGGCACACCAGGCGGCGGCGATCAGTCCCGCCGTCACCGGCCGGAGGCGAGGCGCGATGATGAGCACCGCGAGATAGGCGGCAACGGCGTAGAGGGCGTCGCCGGCGATGTCGCTCGCGGCGGAGTCGGGCGCGAAGGCGTGCACGGCGAGACCCGCGGCGATGACCGCGAGCAGCAGGAGCGAAGCGGTGATCCGGCGGCGTGACGCGCGCTGGGCGGATGAAGCCATCCGACTATTCCTCCCGGAGATTGAGAAAGGGCCGGCCTTTCGGCCGACCCTCTCTCGATGTGGTCGGGATGACAGGATTTGAACCTGCGACCCCTTGACCCCCAGTCAAGTGCGCTACCAAGCTGCGCCACATCCCGATGCCCGCGCTTGCGTGTGGACAACTCCCCCATCCTACCCGGTCGCCGGACCCGTCGCGAACGCGGGCGGGACGCTCGCGCGTGTCGCAGCCTCGGGGTAGCGTCGCGGCATGGCGAACATCACCATCGAACCCGCCACCGCCGATCGCTTCGACGATGCGCAGCACGCGCTCACCGGTGGCGGCGACGGACCGACCTGCCAGTGCCAGTGGTGGACCCTCACGAACGCTCAGTTCAACGCGACGTCCAACGATGAGCGTTGGACGATGCTCCGCGACGAGATGGAGTCCCGCCGACCGCCCGCCCTGATCGCCTACGTCGACGGCGAAGCCGCGGGCTGGGTGCGCGTCGGGCCGCGCACCGCCCAGGTCCGTCTCGGACGGACCAGGAACTACACCGCGGTCTCCCCCGAGCCGTGGGACGACGACAGCGTCTGGGCGGTGTCGTGCTTCGTCGTGCGCAAGGAGCACCGCGGTCAGGGGCTCAACGCCCTGCTGCTCGACGCCGCCGTCGACTTCGCCCGCGCGGGCGGCGCGCGAGTGGTCGAGGCGTACCCGATCGATCCCGAGGCCGGGACGAAGCACTCATCGAACGACCTGTACCACGGCACCGTGTCGACGTTCGCGAACGCGGGCTTCCGCGAGATCGGGAGGCCACGCCCCGACGTCGCGGTCGTGTCGCTCGAACTCGCGGGCTGACGGTACGCCCGTCAGCCAAAGCGCCTGCACAGCCGGCGCAGCGTCGCCATGCGACGATGGTCACTGCCCCGCTCATCGAGGAGGATCATGCCGCGGCTCTGGATCGCCTTCGTCCCCTACAGCGCGGTCTCGCTCGTCCACGTCGGCGCCCTGGCAGCGGACGCCGAGGCGGTCGCCGGACCGACGAAGCTCCTGCTCATGCCGCTGCTCGCGGTCGCGGTCGTCTGGGGCGCATGGGGTTCGCGGTGGACGCGGACGCACACGCTCCTCGTCGCCGCGATCGCGCTGTCATGGCTCGGCGATGGGGTCGGCGCCTTTTTCCCGTGGGCTCCGACCGTCCCGATGATGCTGCTGTGGTTCGGCCTCGCCCACCTCTGCTACATCTGGCTGTTCTGGCGTGTGCTGGCCGTGCGACGACTGCCGGTGTGGGCCGCGGCGTACGCCGTGTGGTGGATGGCGCTGCTCGCCGTCCTCTGGCCCCACCTCGGGTCGCTGCTGATCCCGGTCGCGCTGTACGGCCTCGTGCTCGGTGCGACCGCCGCGGGCGCGGCGCGCTGCCACCCGGTCATCGCCTGGGGCGGCGTGTTCTTCCTCGCCTCCGACACGATCCTGGCCTTCCGGCTGTTCCTCCCCGACGCGATGCCCGACTGGACGAGCCCGCTCGTCATGCTCACCTACTGCCTCGGCCAGGGACTGATCGCCGCCGGCGTGCTGCTCGCCGCACGTGCTCGCGCCGCGTCGCGCGAGGCTGCGGGCACCGAGGTGCTCTCATGACGGATGCCGCGGCCCGCGTCGACGCCTGGCTCTGGGCCGTCCGCGTCTATAAGACGCGATCCGCTGCGACCACGGCATGCCGCGCCGGGCATGTGCGCGTCAACGGCGACCGCGCCAAAGCCGCGCAGCCGGTGCGTCCCGGCGACGAGCTGCGCGTGCGAATCGCGGGCTTCGACCGCATCCTCGTCGTGAAGAAGACGATCACCAAGCGCGTGGGCGCCGTGCTGGCCGCCGAAGCCGTGGACGACCGCACGCCTCCCCCGCCGCCGCGGGAGCTCACCGCATTCGTGCCCACGCGTGATCGCGGCGCCGGCCGCCCGACGAAGCGTGAACGGCGCGACATCGATCGACTCCGAGGCCGCGAAGACGACTGACCAGCCCTCAGGGCGCCGTGGTCTCGATCAGATCGAGCAGCCATCGCGTTCCCCTGACCGTCGCGCCGGAACGAGTGACACGTTCGCCCAGCTCGCGGTCGCTCGTCACGACGGTGACCACCTGCCCCGCCGTCATCGAGCGCTCGGCCTGCCGGACGATCTCATCGTCTCCCGACGCGTCGGCACGCACCACATCGATGCCTGCCGCGTCCCCCGCCGCTCTGGCCGCGCCCTCGAGCACGACGGTCCACTGCGGGAACCACGTGTGCTCAGGCAGGTCCAGGGCGTCGGCGGGTACCCCGGCGCCCGACAAGGCTCGAATCCGCTGCAGCAGGCGTCCGGCCGCCCCCGGCCGGTCACGCCACCACCCGTCGGGCACGGACCCGACGACGTTCGCCGCATCGACGATGACGGCGGGCGAGAGCGGCAGCAGCGACCGCAGACGCTCCCATGCGGCGCCGAAACCCGGATGCAGCGGCCGGTCCGCCACGTCGGCGATCGGCACCCACTCGAGCGCCACGCTTTCGGGATCGCTGATGACCGGCTCGAACGGCTCGTCGACGTCACCGATGAGCGTCGCGTAGCTCCAGTAGCCGAGGTCGAACACAGAAAGCAGGCGCGGGCGGATCGCGGCATCCGGAACACCCGCCTCCTCCGCCGCCTCGCGCAGAGCCGCATCGAGGGCCGACTCGCCTTCGTGGCGCGCACCGCCCGGAAGCGCCCACGTCCCGCCGAAGTGGCTCCACGACACGCGGTGCTGCAGCAGCACACCTCGGTCGCGGTCGAGCGCGAGCAGTCCCGCCGCCCCGAACCGGCCCCAGTACCGCTCGCCCGACGGCGCGACCACCCAGGCATCGCCCGGGTCGCGGGGACCGTGCGCACGCCGGGGTTCCCCGGCCGCGGGGAGTTCGATGCTCACCCTTCCACCCTGACACAGCGCGCGCGGGCCGGGTCGAGCCTAAGGGCTCAGAGCGTCACAAAACCCGGCTCCGGACGTTCATCTGTGTTCGAGGGTGATCACCTCCCACGATTGGTAGGACGTTTCCCCTAGTGTCACGACTACCTACGTGCAGAAACGAGTGTTCCCAGCGCCCCCACCCTGCCGCGCTCCCCCGAAGAGCCGGCGAGATGCAAGGAGACACAGTGAATCGAAAGAGGACGGGTCTGACTGCGCTGTCCGCGGTCGCCCTGGCGGGTCTGGTCGCGGTCGGCGGCGTGGTTCCCACCGCGGCTGGAGCCTCGGCAGCCGAGTCGCAGGAGGCGTGCGAGACGCCGATCCTCGCGGAGGCCGATCAGGCCGCCGAGGTGCTGGCCGAGGACGCCGAGGCGTTCACCGAGGCGGCGGCGGTCAACGGCAAGTCCACCGCCGGCCTGTCCGCGGTCGCGCGCCAGGACGACACGCTCTGGCTGGACGAGTGCGGCATGGCGTTCTACCGCGATCCAGTGCACACCGCCCCGGATGCCCACGGCACCGAGTCCGCGCAGGCCTCGGCGGGCGAGACCGCTCTGCGCCCGCTCTCCGAGACGTTCGAGCTCGAGTCCCGGCCCGGATCTCAGCGGACCATCTACCTCGACTTCCTCGGCGAGACCGTCGTCGACAGCGCGTGGGCACCCGGCGCGACCATCGTCGCCGCGCCGTACACGATCGACGCGGACACCTCGACCTTCAGCGACGCCGAGCGCCGTGAGATCCAGGCCGTGTGGCAGGCCGTCGCAGAGGACTACGCCCCGTTCAACGTGAACGTCACCACGAAGGAGCCGGCGCCGGGCGCGATCGAGCGCACGTCGTCCGCCGACCTCGTCTACGGCACGCGTGCGGTCATCTCCGCCGATCCCGGTGGCCTCCAGACCAACTGCGGCTGCGGCGGCGTCGCCTACGGGGGCGTGTTCTCGCGCAGCGGCGATCACGAGTACTACCAGCCGGCCTGGGTCTTCACCAAGGGTGTCGGCACCGGGGGCAAGAACATCGCCGAAGCGGCATCGCACGAGGTGGGCCACAACTTCGGGCTCGGTCATGACGGCACCCCGACGAGCGGCTACTCCCCCGGCAGCGCGCCGTGGGCGCCGATCATGGGCGTCGGCTACTACGAGCCGATCACCCAGTGGAGCCGTGGCGAGTACGGCGGCGCGAACAACACGCAGGACGACCTCGCCATCATCGCCAACGGCGCACCGCTCATGACGGACGATCACGGCGACCTGGCCGCCCCGACCGCGCTCGCGCCCGGTGCGTCTGCGAACGGCCTGATCTCGACGCGCGCCGACACCGACGCCTTCCGCTTCACGGGCGCCGGCGCCACCACGGTCGCCGTCGCCCCCGCCGACGGGTTCCCGAACCTCGACGTGAGCCTCTCGATCCGCGATCAGGCCGGCACGGTCGTCGCGACCGTCGACCCGGCCGCGGGCAAGATCAGCGGCAGCGTGGCCTCGGGCCTCGCGGCGGTCTGGACGGGCACGCTGCCCGCCGAGGGCGCGACGTACACCGCCACGATCGACGGCGTCGGCACGGGCGACCCGCTCACGGCCGGTAAGTACAGCGACTACGCCTCGCTCGGCCGCTACCAGGTCTCGCTCACGACGGGCACGGTCCAGCCGCCCACCGATCCGCTGACGATCACCGCGGGAACGCCGGCAGCAGGTGTCGTCGGCACACCGTACAGCGCCGACCTCGCCGAAGCCGCAGGCGGTGTCGCGCCGTACGCCTTCTCGGCCACCGGGCTGCCTGCCGGGCTCGCGCTCGACAGCGCGACCGGCGTCGCGACCGGCGTTCCGACGGCCGCGGGCGCGTTCGATGTCAGCGTCAGCGTCAGCGACTCCGCCCTGTCGGGGGCCGGCACCACCGTCCGCATCGTGGTCAACCCGGCGGCGACTCCCGCGGTCGTCGTGGCGCCGCAGTCCGTCGATGCCAAGGTCGGCAAGTTCAAGTCGGTCGCGCTGACCGCCACGGGCGGCACCGGCACCTACGTCTGGTCAGTCGGCTCGGGCACCGTGCCCGCAGGCATGGCGCTGTCGTCGACGGGCGTGCTCTCGGGCACCCCGACCCAGGCGGGGACGTTCACGTTCGGCGCCAAGGCGACGAGCGGCACGGCGTCGGCCGTCGGCACCGTCACGGTGAAGGTCACCCGCACCGGCAAGGCGACGTCCTCGCAGAGCGGGTGGTACTCGTTCCTGCAGTGGGCGTGGGCCGACTCGTCGAGCTGGGAGACGTCCTCCGCGTGGACCACGTCGAGCCGCAGCTCGTCGAGCTTCAGCACCATCTGGTACCGCACCTTCACCCTGACCTCGCGCTAGGAGCCCGGTGAGAGCAGAGGGGCCCGACCACTGCGGTCGGGCCCCTCTGCTTCGTGACGGATGTCAGCGCTGGCGCTTCTCGCGGACGCGCATGTTGATGACGATCGGCGAACCCTCGAAGCCGAACAGCTCGCGCAGGCGGCGCTGGATGAACCGGCGGTAGCCGGGGTCGAGGAAGCCCGTCGTGAAGAGCACGAAGGTCGGCGGGCGCGTGGAGGCCTGCGTGCCGAACAGGATGCGGGGCTGCTTGCCGCCCCGGAGCGGGTGCGGGTGCTCGTTGACGAGCTCCGACAGGAACGCGTTGAACTTGCCCGTGGGGATGCGCTGATCCCACGAGTCCAGCGCGGTCTCCAGCGCCGGCACCAGCTTGTCGAGGTGACGGCCGGTGCGCGCCGACATGTTCACGCGGGGAGCCCAGGCTACGTGGGCCAGGTCCTGCTCGATCTCGCGCTCGAGGTAGCGGCGACGCTCGATGTCCTCCATGTCGTCGTCCGACAGGCGATCCCACTTGTTGAAGGCCAGGACGAGCGCACGACCCGAGTCGAGAACGAGGTCGATGATGCGGATGTCCTGCTCGCTGATGGGCTCGCTGACGTCGAGCATCACGACGGCGACCTCCGCCTTCTCGAGCGCTGCCGTGGTGCGCAGCGACGCGTAGAAGTCGGCACCCTGCTGCAGGTGGACACGGCGACGGATGCCGGCGGTGTCGATGAACCGCCACAGCTTGCCGCCGACGTCCACCACCTCGTCGACCGGGTCGCGCGTGGTGCCCGCGAGCTCGTTGACGACCACGCGCTCCTCGCCCGCGGCCTTGTTGAGCAGCGACGACTTGCCGACGTTCGGGCGGCCGAGGATCGCCACGCGGCGCGGGCCGCCGATCTCCTGCTTAGCGACGGCCGACACGCTCGGCAGCACGCCCATGACG
Organism: Microbacterium sp. Root166; assembly: GCF_001427145.1. GTDB lineage: Bacteria > Actinomycetota > Actinomycetes > Actinomycetales > Microbacteriaceae > Microbacterium. Next base: position 15,925 of record NZ_LMGL01000002.1, on the reverse strand, counting down.
GCGTCCAGCAGATCGGCCACGCCGCGGCCGTGGATGGCCGAGACGGGGTGGGGCTCACCGAGACCCAGGTTCCACAGAACTGCGGCCTCGGGCTCGTGGCGGGCATCGTCGATCTTGTTGGCGACGAGGAACACCGGCTTGCCGCTCTTGCGCAGCAGCTTCACGACGTGCTCGTCGGTCGAGGTGGCGCCGACCATCGCGTCGACGACGAAGATGACGACGTCGCAGAGATCGATCGCGATCTCGGCCTGAAGGGCGACCGAGCGGTCGATGCCCTTGGCGTCGGGTTCCCAGCCGCCGGTGTCGACGACCGTGAACCGCCGGTCCATCCACTCGGCCTTATAGGTCACGCGGTCGCGGGTCACGCCCGGGGTGTCCTCGACGACGGCTTCGCGCCGGCCGAGGATGCGGTTCACCAGTGCGGACTTGCCCACGTTCGGGCGGCCGACGATGGCGACGACCGGCAGCGCCGGCAGGTACTCGATGCCGTCCTCGCCGACGGAGAGGCCGGCGAGCAGCGCGGCATCGTCGTCGTCGAGGTCGTAGTCTTCGAGGCCCTGGCGCAGGGCCATGGCCCGCTGCTCGGCGAGGGTATCGTCGACGGCGGCGAGGGTCTCGGCGAGGTTGTCCTCCGCGCCTTCGTATTGTTCGGCGTCACGGTTGTCAGAAGTCATCGTGCGCTCCCGTCTTGTGCAGGCACGTTCGTGCGGATGACGCCGATCACGGCGTCCACGGTCTGATGGAAATCGAGGTGGGTCGAGTCCACGACCTCGACGCCGGGCGCGGCGGTGAGGAAGTCGACGACGGCCGAGTCGGAGGCGTCGCGGCGGTGCAGCGCCGCGGCGACGGCCGCGGCATCCTGACTCGTCAGCTCTGCGCTGCGACGCGCGGCGCGCACCTCCGGCGCGGCGGTGAGGAGGATGCGCACGGGCGCGTCGGGCGCAACGACGGTGGTGATGTCGCGACCTTCGATGACGACGCCGGGAAGATCGGATGCCGCCACCAGCGAGCGGAACAGGGCGTTCACCGACTGCCGCACGGCCGGCACGCGGGCGACGCCGCTGACGGCCTCGGACACCTGCGGCTCGCGGATCGCGTCGGTGACGTCGGCGGTGCCCACCCGCACCCAGAACTCGTCGGGGTCGAGCGAGATGGCGTAGTCGAAGTCGCCCATCACGTCGAGGACGGAGGTGGAGTCGGACGTGTCGGTGCCGCGGTCCAGCGCCAGCCAGGCGAGCGCGCGGTACGCGGCGCCGGTGTCGAGGAAGCCGTAGCCGAGGCGCCGGGCGACCTGCTTCGACACGCTGGACTTGCCGCTGCCGGCGGGGCCGTCGATCGCGACGATCACCGTGCCTGCCGGGTTCGTGGCGTCAGTCATTGGTGGTGCTCGCAATCTTCCAGCCGCGGGCCTCGAGGCCCTCTACGGCCCGGCGCACGGCGCCCGGGACGACACTGATCTCCGCCAGGCCGAACTGCGCGCCGGGCGAGTGCTCGAGGCGCAGGTCCTCGACGTTGACCTCGAGCTCGCCGAGTTCGCCGAACAGACGTCCGAGCTGGCCGGGAGTGTCGTCGACCATGACGACGACCTGCTCGAAGCGGCGGTTCTGGCCGTGCTTGCCGGGGAGCCGCTCGACACCGTCGTTGCCTCGGCGGATGGTGTCGGCGACGGCGCGACGGGCGCCCGGGGCTTCCGGCGCGCGGAGCGCGGCGGCGACCTGGGACAGGTCGGCGGCGAGCGCGTCGAGCACATCGACCACCGGTGCCGCGTTGGCGCCGAGGATCTGAACCCACAGTTCGGGGGCGGATGCCGCGATCCGCGTGGTGTCGCGGACGCCCTGGCCCGCGAGGCTCAGCGACCCTTCGGGCGCGTCGACGAAGCGTCCGGCGAGCAGGCTCGCCACCAGCTGCGGCACGTGCGAGACGAGCGCCACGGCCCGGTCGTGCTCTTCGGGGCCCATCTCGATCGGCATGGCGCCGAGATCCAGGGCCAGCGCCTCGACGACGGCGAGGTCGGCTGCCGGCGTCTCACCGTCGCGGCAGACCACCCACGGGCGCCCGACGAAGATGTCGGCGCGCGCGGCGATCGCTCCCCCGCGTTCGCGGCCGGCCAGCGGGTGGGAGCCGATGTAGTGGGTCAGGTCAACGCCCCGCTCGCGCAGCGTGCGCAGGGGCTCGAGCTTGACGCTCGCGACGTCGGTGATGACCGCCCCTGGGAACGCCGCGAGCTCGCGCTCGATCACGTCGGCGACGACGTCCGGCGGGACCGCGACCACGACGAGCACCGGCTCATCGCCGGCTTCGGCCCGGCGCCCGGCGCCGTAGTCGATCGCCAGGCGCAGCTGCGCGGGCGACGTGTCGTCGAGCGCGACGTCGACACCGAGGGCGCTCAGCGCATGGCCGATGCTGGAGCCGAGCAGCCCGGCGCCGACGACGCGCACCGTGCCGTGCACCCGCGGGGCACGCACGCGCGCAGAGGCCTGCGTGGAATCGGTCACTCGTTCTCCTGGTCGCTCCGCGATTCGGAGTCTTCGCGGGGCTCGGACGCATCCTGGCCCGCGCGACGCGCGAGAGTCAGCAGATCGCCCCGCTCCACTTTAGTCAATTCGCGGGTTCGCCCAGCTGGCAGAGTTCCCAGGTGGAGCGGCCCGAACTGCCGCCGGACGAGTTCGACGACCGGATGCCCCACCTCGGCGAGCATGCGCCGCACGATGCGGTTGCGGCCGGAGTGCAGGGTCAGCTCGACGAGCGAGCCGCCGCCCTCGGCCGAGCTGGAGAGCAGCCGGGCCTTGTCGGCCGCGATGGGGCCGTCCTCCAGCACGATCCCGCGCGTGAGCGTCTGGATCGTCTGCGCCGTCACGCGGCCCTCGACCTTGGCGATGTACACCTTGGTGACGCCGAACGAGGGATGCGCCAGCACGTGGGCCAGCTCGCCGTCGTTGGTGAGGACGAGGAGGCCGCTGGTCTCGGCATCCAATCGACCGACGTTGTAGAGCCGCTCCTCCCAGTCCTTCGTGAAGCGACGCAGATCGGGGCGGCCTCGGTCGTCCTTCATCGAGCTCACGACGCCGGTCGGCTTGTTGAGCATGACGTAGCGCTTGGACTGGTCCAGCTGGATGGCGGTGCCGTCGACGTCGACCAGATCGTTCTCGGGATCGATCCTCGAGCCGAGCTCGGTGACGACCTCGCCGTTCACGCGGACCCGTCCGGCGACGATGAGATCCTCGGCGACCCGGCGCGAGGCCACCCCCGCATTGGCGAGCACCTTCTGCAGGCGCACGCCCTCCGGTGCGGCGAACGGGTCGTGGTGCTGTGCCGTCATCGACGGGCCTCCTCATCGAATCCATCCGCGCCGTCGTCGAGGAGCGGCGAGATGTGGGGCAGCTCGTCGAGCGAGTTGATCCCCAGATGCACGAGCAGCGCATCGGTGGTGCCGTAGTTGATCGCGCCGGTCTCGGAGTCGGAGAACAGCTCGGTGATCAGCCCGCGGGCGAGCAGCGTGCGGACGACGGAGTCGACGTTCACCGCGCGGATCGAGGCGACCTGGCTGCGCGTGACCGGCTGCTTGTAGGCGATCACCGCGAGCGTCTCGAGCGCCGCCTGCGACAGCCGCGACGGCGCCTGCTGGTTGACGAAGTCGCTGATCAGGTCGTCGTGCTCTTCGCGGACGTACAGCCGCCAGCCGCCGCCGACCTCGCGCAGTTCGAACCCGCGCACCGGTCCCCCGGTCTCGCCGTCGTAGTCGGCGACCAGGCTCTCGATCGCCTGGCGCACCGCGGGCACCGGCGCGCCCACGGCCGCCGCGAGGCTCACGAGGCTCTGCGGCTCCTCGACGACGAGCAGGATGGCCTCGAGGCGGCGCGCGACGTCCGCGGGCTGCGCGGAGGGCTGAGCGGGCTCGGCTGACGCGTCAACGGTCATAGTCGGCTCCCAGGGTTGCGAGGTTCTCGTCGGACCACCGCTGCGCACTCCAGCGCAGGGTGAGCTCGCCGAGCGGCTCGAGCTGTTCGAAGGACAGGGCGGCGTGGCGGTAGAGCTCGAGCACCGAGAGGAACCTGGCCACCACCACCCCGGACTGGGTCACGCCTGCGATGAGCTCGCGAAAGCTCAGCGAGCCCGCACTGCGCAGCAGGGTGACGACCACGGCGGCCTGCTCGCGGATGCTCACCAGCGGGGCGTGCAGGTGGTCGAGACCGACATGAGGGATCTCCTTGGGCGTCATCGCCAGCAGGCCGAGAGCCGCGAAGTCGTCGACGCTGAGCGACCACACCAATTCGGGCACCGCGTTGCGGTACTTCGCGTCCAGGCGCACGGAGCGGGTGTGGCGCTTCTCCTCGCGACGCAGGCACCGCTCGAACCACGCCGAGACCTCTTTGAAGGCGCGATACTGCAGCAGCCGCGCGAACAGCAGGTCGCGCGCTTCCAGCAGCGCGACCGACTCGGCGTCGACGAGCTCGCCCTGCGGCAGCAGTCCCGCGACCTTCATGTCGAGCAGCGTCGCGGCGACGACGAGGAACTCCGAGGCCTCGTCCATCTCCTCGTCGGGACCGAGGGCCCTCAGGTACGAGATGAACTCGTCGGTGACCCGCGAGAGCGACACCTCGGTGATGTCGAGCTCGTGCTTGGAGATCAGGGTGAGCAGCAGGTCGAACGGCCCGTCGAACACCCCGAGCGAGACGCGGAACCCGGGCTCGGGCTCGTGCCCGGCGTCCTGCCCAGCGCTCGACTCAGGCCCTGCGACGGCCTCGGGTGCGGCTTCCCCGTCAGGCGACGGCGCCACGGGCGACCAGCTCCCGCGCCAGCCGCATGTAGGCCTGGGCGGCGGCGTGCTCGGGCGCGAACTCGGTGATCGGCATCCCCGACACCGACGCGTCGGGGAACTTCACGGTGCGGCCGATGACGGTCTCGAGCACATCGTCGCCGAACGCGTCGACGACCCGCTCGAGCACCTCGCGCGAGTGCAGCGTGCGGGCGTCGTACATCGTGGCGAGCACGCCGTCGAGTGCGATGGTGGGGTTGAGGCGGTCGCGCACCTTGTCGATCGTCTCGATGAGCATCGCGACGCCGCGCAGCGCGAAGAACTCGCACTCCAGCGGGATCAGCACGCCATGGCTGGCGGTGAGCGCGTTGACCGTCAAGAGACCCAGCGAAGGCTGGCAGTCGATGAGGATGACGTCGTAGTCGGGCGCCAGGCGGCGCAGCGCGCGGGCGAGCGTCTGCTCGCGCGCGACCTCGTTCACCAGGTGCACCTCGGCCGCCGACAGGTCGATGTTGGCGGGGACCACGTCGAGGTTCTCGACGCGCGAATGGACGACGACCTCGTTCGGGTCGCGCTTGCTGTCGAGCAGCAGGTCGTAGATCGTCGGGATCTCGTGCGTCTGGATGCCGAGACCCGCCGACAGCGCGCCCTGCGGGTCGAAGTCGACCGCGAGCACCTTGCGGCCGTAGCCGGCCAGTGCGGCGGCGAGGCTGATGGTGGTCGTCGTCTTGCCGACGCCGCCCTTCTGGTTGCACAGCGAGATGATGCGTGCGGGACCGTGGCCGGCGAGCGGCGGCGGGGTCGGGAAGCCGTGGTAGGGACGACCGGTTGGACCCATCAGGGTGCCGTCGTCAGAGGCCTTCGTCGCGCCCCGCTTGCTGCCCGCCACAGACTCTCCTGACTTCGCCATGCCGTGAACCGATTCTAGTCACGGCGCGGGCGTACTCCCGGGAGGATCAGCGGGCGCGCGGATGCGAAGTCGCGTACACGTCGCGCAGCGCATCCACCGAGACGTACGTGTAGATCTGCGTCGTGGCCACCGAGGCATGGCCGAGCAGCTCCTGCACCACGCGCACGTCCGCCCCGCCCTGCAGCAGGTGCGTTGCGAACGAGTGCCGCAGGGTGTGCGGCGAGACGTGCGCCGTGAGCTGCGCGCGCTCGGCAGCGGCGTGGATGATCAGCCACGCGCTCTGGCGCGACAGCGGTGCGCCGCGGGCACCGAGGAACAGCCGGGCGCTGGCCCGGCCCCGGCGCGAGAGCTCCGGCCGGGCGCGCGTCAGGTACGCGTCCACTGCGGCGCGCGCGTACGACCCGACCGGCACGATCCGCTCCTTCGAGCCCTTGCCGCGCACGCGCAGCACGTCGCCGTGACCGACGTCGTCGACGTCGAGCTGTACGATCTCCGACACCCGGGCCCCGGTGGCGTAGAGCAGTTCGAGGAGCGCCCGGTCACGCAGGCCCAGAAGGTCGCCGGGAGCGGCGCCGGTCTCGTCACCCGCAGCCGTCGGGGGCGGCGGGCCCGCGGCATCCAGCAGCGCCTCGACCTGGTCGATCGTCAGCGCCTTGGGCAGCCGGCGCGGCTGCTTGGGGGGACGCAGGCGGACCGAGGGGTCGGCGTCCTCGATGCCCTCGCGGGCGAGGAACCGGTGCAGTCCCCGCACGGACGACTGCAGACGAGCGAGGGAGGATGCCGCGACCGGCGGCTGCGCACCGGACCGCTCCGCGATGAACCCGGCGACGAGCTCGGGGGTCACGGCGCTCGACTCGTCGACGCCCTGCGCCGCCAGCCACGCCACGTAGCCGGCAAGGTCGCGGCGATAGGCCGAGACGGTGTTCTCGGACAGCCCGCGCTCGATCGAGATGTGGCGCAGGTACGAGTCCACCGCACGAGCGAGCTGCACGTCAGTTCCCGGGAGACTCCGCGGCACGCCGCAGCCGCTCGGCCGCCGCGAGCACACCTACCGCGAGGATGCCGTTGCGCAGCCGGCCGGCGAGCACGCCGTCGACGGCCTCTGCAAGCGGCACCCACTCGAGGGTGATGTCGGCCTCCTCGCCCTCGCGCGGGTGCGCGTCGGCGATCTGCGACAGCCCGCGGGCGAGGAACAGGTGCACGATCTCGTCGTTGCCCCCGGGCGTCGTGAAGATGCTCACGAGCGGCTCCCACGAAGACGCCGCGAGGTCGGCCTCTTCGGCCAGCTCGCGCCGCGCGGCCTCCATGGGCGGCTCGCCCGGGACATCGAGCAGCCCGGCCGGGACCTCCCAGTCGCGGTGGCGGATCGGATGCCGGTACTGCTGGATGAGCAGCACCCGGCCGTCGTCGTCGATCGCGACCACGGCCGCCGCACCGGGGTGCGCGACGTACTGCCGCACGATGTCGTGCCCGTTGTACGCGATGGTGTCGCTGCGCACGTCCCACACACGGCCTTCGTAGACGAGTTCGCTGTCGGTCACCTCGAGCGCGACCGGCTCATCGGTCAGGCCCGCACCCGACGCCACCGGCGCGTCAGCCATTGTCGACGTCGAACAGCTCGCTCGCGCGGTGGCGCTCGAGGGCGGCGCCCACCAGCCCCCGGAACAGCGGGTTCGCGTCGGTGGGACGCGAGCGCAGCTCGGGGTGCGCCTGCGTGGCGATGTAGTACGGGTGCACGTCGCGCGGCAGTTCGACGTACTCGACGAGGTCGAGGTCGGGGTTGAGCCCCGAGAAGACCAGGCCGGCCGCGGCGATCTGGTCGCGATAGCGGTTGTTCACCTCGTAGCGGTGGCGGTGACGCTCCGACGCCCGGTTCGAGCCGTACACCTCGGCGGCGATGGAGCCCTCGGCGAGGTCGGCCGGGTACAGCCCCAGGCGCATGGTGCCGCCCATGTCGCCGCTTTCGATGATGTCGACCTGCTCCGCCATCGTCGCGATGACGGGGGCCGTGGTGTCGGGGTCGAACTCGGTCGACGAGGCGCCCTCGATGCCGGCGACGTGACGGGCGTACTCGATCACGATGCACTGCAGGCCGAGGCAGATGCCGAGCGTAGGGATGCCCTGCTCGCGAGCGAACTTCAGCGCGCCGACCTTGCCCTCGATGCCGCGGATGCCGAATCCGCCCGGGATCACGATGCCGTCCAGCGGAGCCAGCGCCCGTTCGGCGCCTTCGGGCGTCTCGCACTCGTCCGACGGGATCCAGCGGATCTTGACGTGCGTCTCCTGCGCGAACCCGCCGGCCTTGAGCGCCTCGGTGACCGAGAGGTAGGCATCCGGAAGATCGATGTACTTGCCGACCAGGCCGATGGTGACCTCGTGCTTGGGGTTGTGCACGGCCTGCAGGACGCGCTCCCAGCGGGACCAGTCGACCTCGGCGGCCTTCGTCAGGCCCAGGGCGCGGACGATGTACTCGTCGAGGCCCTGCGCGTTGAGCATGGTGGGGATGTCGTAGATGCTCGGCACGTCCACCGCGTTGACGACGGCGCTCTCGTCGACGTCGCACATGAGCGCGATCTTGCGCTTGTTCGACTCAGTGACAGGGCGGTCGCTGCGCAGCACGAGCGCATCGGGCTGGATACCGATGGACCGCAGCGTCGCGACGGAGTGCTGCGTGGGCTTGGTCTTCTGCTCGCCCGAGGCGCCCATGAACGGCACCAGCGAGACGTGCACGAAGAAGACGTTGTTGCGGCCCAGCTCATGGCGGATCTGGCGCGCCGACTCGATGAACGGCTGCGACTCGATGTCGCCGACGGTGCCGCCGATCTCGGTGATGATGACGTCGGGACGGGGATCTTCCGAGGCCTGCAGGCGCATGCGGCGCTTGATCTCGTCGGTGATGTGCGGGATGACCTGCACGGTGTCGCCGAGGTACTCGCCGCGGCGCTCCTTCGCGATGACCTGCGAGTAGATCTGCCCGGTCGTGACGTTGGCCGCCTGGTTGAGCTCGATGTCGAGGAAGCGCTCGTAGTGCCCGATGTCGAGGTCGGTCTCGGCGCCGTCGTCGGTCACGAAGACCTCGCCGTGCTGGAAGGGGTTCATCGTGCCGGGGTCGACGTTCAGGTACGGGTCGAGCTTCTGCATGACGACGTGCAGACCGCGGGCGGTGAGCAGGTTTCCGAGGCTGGCGGCGGTGAGACCTTTGCCCAGCGAGGAGACGACACCTCCGGTCACGAAGATGTGCTTGGTGGTGTCGCTGTGGAAGTCGCCGCGGAAAGAATCAGAAGTCTGCATCACGGGCTTTGATCCTATCAGTGGGCATCGGTGCGAAGTCTGAGCAACTCACGTGCGTGGCTCAGCGCGGCGTCGGAATCGGGCATCCCCGACAGCAGGCGGGCCATCTCGGCCTCGCGGTCGGCACCCTCGAGTCGGCGGACGTCCGACGCGGTGACCGAGCCGTCCTTCGCCTTGACCACAGTGAGGTGATTCGACGCGAAAGCCGCGACCTGGGCGAGATGCGTCACGGCGATGACCTGCGACGACTGCGCCAGCCGCGCCAGCCGGCGCCCCACCTCGATGGCGGCCGCGCCGCCGATTCCCGCGTCGACCTCGTCGAACACGAACGTGGGCACGGGATCGACCGCTGCGATCACGACTTCGATCGCCAGCATCACGCGGCTCAGCTCGCCACCGGACGCCCCTCGGGCGACCGGTCGAGGATCGGCGCCGACGTGGGGCGCGAGCAGAAGCGCCACATCGTCGCGGCCCGCGGCGGTCTCCGCCCCGGGCGAGACGGCGACGGTGAGCGACGCGTCCGGCATGGCCAGGGCGCGCAGCTCGGTCGTCACGGCGGCACCCAGGCGCTCGGCGGCGGCGGTGCGGGCGGCGGTGAGCGCGGCAGCGGCTTCGTCGAGGACGGATGCCGCGGCATCCCGTTCCGCGGTGAGCCGCTCGACGCGATCGGAATCGTCGTCGAGTTCGGCCAGCCGCGCCGATCCGGTGTCGAGGAGCGCGATCGCCTCGTCGAGGGACCCGTGAGCCCGCACCAGCGACGAGATCACCGCGCGGCGCTCTTCCACCACGGCGAGCTCGTGCGGGCCGGTCTCGTCGAGGTCGGCGAGGTAGCCCGACAGGGCGGCGGCGATGTCGGCCGCGCGGTAGCCGAGGTCGGCGACCTGCCCGGCGAGCTCTTCCAGGGCGGGATCGTGGGCGCGCTCGAGCGCGCGCCGTGCTTCGGCGATCAGCGCGGAGGCATCGGGCACGTCGCCCTCCCCCGACAGGGCGTCATGAGCGGATGCCGCGGCCAGCCGCAGTTCCTCGGCGTTCGCCAGCCGCTCGGCGCGGGTGGCGAGCTCAGCGTCCTCGCCGGGCTGCGGGTCGGCCTGCTCGATGTCGGCGATCTGAGCCCGCAGCTCTTCGGCCTCGCGTGCGCGGACGTCGCGCTCACCCGTCAGCGACGTCAGCTCGCGGTCGACGGCGCGCCAGCGTTCGAACGCCTGCTGATACGCACCCCGGGCGGACTGCACCGGCTCGCCGCCGAAGCGGTCGAGCGCCTCGCGCTGGGCGGTGGCCGAGCGAAGCCGGAGCTGCTCGGACTGACCGTGCACCACGACGAGGTCGTCGGCCAGGTCGGCCAGCACTCCGGCCGGAGCTGCGCGCCCGCCCACCGACGCTCGGCCGCGGCCCTCGCTCGAGATGGACCTGCCGACCAGCAGTTCGGCGCGGCCGGCGCCGAGCGGCTCGAGCTCGCCGCCCGCCTCGCGCACGCGGTCGGCCACGGCGCCGGTCTCGGGAACGTTCCAGATGCCGTCGACGCTGGCCTGCGTCGCCCCGGAGCGCACGGCGCCCGAGTCGGCGCGCTGGCCGAGCAGAAGTCCGAGCCCGGTGACGACCATGGTCTTGCCCGCACCGGTCTCACCGGTGATGGCGGTGAAGCCCGGGCCGATGGTCAGCGTCGCCTCGGCGATGACACCGAGATCCCGCAGGCGCATCTCCTCGATCACGGCAGCGGCCCGGCAGTGATCGCGTCAGGACCGCGCCAGCCCACCACAGGCAGCTGGAACTTGCGGACGAGGCGGTCGGTGAACGCCGCAGGGTGGAGCCGGGCGAGCCGGACCGGACGCTCCGAGCGACGCACCGACACCCGCGCGCCGGGAGGAAGATCGTGCGAGCGGCGGCCGTCGCACCAAAGGATGCCGACGCCGTTGGTGCGCTCGAGCACCTCGATCGCGACCGCCTGCTCGGGGCCGATGACGAGCGGCTTGGCGAACAGGGCGTGGGCCGACAGCGGCACCACCGAGATCGCCTGGACCGTCGGCCAGATCACCGGACCACCGGCGGAGAAGTTGTAGGCCGTCGAGCCGGTCGGCGTGGAGACCACGACGCCGTCGCAGCCGAAGGACGACAGCGGCCGGCCGTCGATCTCGATGACGACTTCGAGCATGCGCTCACGGCTGGCCTTCTCGACGGTGGCCTCGTTCAGCGCCCACGTCTCGTAGATGACCGAGCCTCCGGCATCCTTCACCCGCACCTTGAGGGCCATGCGCTCTTCGACCCCGTAGTCGCGCTCGATCACGCGGTGGACGGCATCGTCCATGTCGTCTCGCTCGATCTCGGCGAGGAATCCGACGTGGCCCATGTTGATGCCGAGGACCGGCGCGGTGCCGTCGCGGACGAGCTCGGCTGCGCGCAGGATGGTGCCGTCGCCGCCGAGCACGATCGCCAGCTCGATGTCTTCGACCGGGACGTCGTCGCCCATGGTCGCGACGTGGGCGAGAGATGGCCGCACGGCCGCGAGCTCGTCGCGGTCGTCGGCGGCCAGCACCGGGCGGGCACCTGCCGCGCGCAGCGCCTCGACCACGCGCTCGGCGGCGATCACGGTGTCTTCGCGATGGGCGTGCGCGACGACGAGGATGCTGCGATCCGCGCGCTCGTCGGTGTGTGTCATCGGCTCCCCGCCAGTCGGTTCACAGTCCCCAACCATTCTGTCGGATTGCTGCCGCGGCCCGGCGCGAGATGCGCGATGAACTCCGAGTTGCCGTGCGTGCCGAGGAGCGGGGAGGAGACGACGCCGAGCGTGCCGAGCCCCTGGTCCCACGCCGCCCAGAGCACGCCGGCGACCGCGTCTGCCCGCAGGTCGGGGTTCGTCACGAGGCCGCCCTTGACTGCTGTGCGGCCGACTTCGAACTGCGGCTTCACGAGCAGCACCAGGTCGGCGTCGGGCGCGGCCACCGCCTTCGCCGCACCGAGCACGTGGCCGAGAGAGATGAACGACAGGTCGCCCGTGATGACGGACGGCGCGGTCTCGATGCCGCTGACCTCTGCCAGGGAAGCGGGTGTCATGTGCCGCACGTTGTAACCCTCGACGGCGATCACGCGGGGATCTGCGCCGATGGATGCCGCGAGCTGCCCGTGTCCGACATCCACGGCGATCACAGGCTCGGCGCCGCGCTCGAGCAGGACCTGCGTGAAGCCGCCGGTGGAAGCGCCCATGTCGAGCGCGAGGCGTCCGCGCACATCGACGGCGAAGGCGTCGAGTCCGGCGATCAGCTTGTGGGCGGCGCGGCTGACGTAGTGGTCCGAACCGGCGACCTCGAGGACGGCGTCGTCGGAGACCGCTGTCGAGGCCTTGACCACGGTCGTCCCGTTCACGCTGACCAGGCCGTCCGCGATCAGCGTGCTCGCGTGCGTCCGGGAGCGCGCGAGACCGCGGGCCGCCAGAGCTGCGTCGAGGCGGGACGTCATGACGCGGTCGCGGCGCCGGGAGCGGACTCGAGTCGGCGCGCGAGCGTGTCGTGGAGTGCGTCGTACGCCTCGGCGCGGGTGGCGAGCGGCTGCGCCTCGATCACGTCGAGGGTCGACAGCAGGTCACTGCGATCGGGATCGTGCTGCTGCTCCTGGACCATGTCTCCCAGGATACGGGGATCCTCTCCCGCGGCCGGGAGCTCAGGGCCGGTGGAACGGGTCGGCGTAGAGCCGCTCGGGCACGCGGAAGCCGAAGATCGCCCGGCCGGTCGACCAGATGGCCGCCGCGCCGGCGCGCAGCAGATCCACCGGGCGATCTCCTTCGGAGACGATCCGCACGTCGGCGCCCTCGACGGCGACCGTCGCGCCCCGGACCGTCGCGACGCCGTCCGAGACGGACACCTCCGGGTAGGGCTCGTGCAGCTCACGCAGGTCGCCGAGGATGAACGTCGGCTGCGATCCGGCGGGCGCGGCGAGCACGTGCTTGGGCCGGTCGATCCCGGTGAGGACGAGCGCCGACGCGATCCCGGCACGATTCGCGCCGAGGATGTCGGTGTCGAGGCGGTCACCCAGAAAGAGCGGATGCCGCGCCCCGAACCGCGCGACGGCCTCCTCGAAGATCGGCACCTCCGGCTTGCCGGCGACGGTGGCCAGGCGACCGATCGCGGTGTGGACCGCGGAAACGAGGGTCCCGTTGCCCGGCGCGACACCGCGCGACTGCGGGATGGTCCAGTCGGTGTTGGTCGCGATCCAAGGGATCCCGCCCTCTTCCTCGGGAACCTTGAGCGCGAACGCGGCCTCTGCGAGCTGGGTCCAGCCGACCTCAGGCGCGAACCCCTGCACGACGGCCGCGGGCGCGTCCTCGGCGCTGCGAGTCATGACGAAGCCGGCCTTCGCCACCTCGTCCACGAGTCCGTCGCCGCCCACGACCAGCACGGTCGATCCGGGTGCGATGAGCTTGGCCAGCAGGCGCATGGCGGCCTGCGGGCTCGTCACCACCTCCTGCGCGGCGGTGGGCAGACCCAGTTCCGAGAGGTGGCCCGCCACCGAGGCATCCGTTCGCGATGCATTGTTCGTGATGTACGCCAGCGCGCGCCCGTCACGGGCCCGGTTGAGGCTCTCGACGGCGTGCGGCAGCGCACCCGCACCCGCGTACACGACGCCGTCGAGATCCGCGAGCACGACATCGACTCCGTCGAGCGGAGTGGGGCCGTCGGATCGGCGACCGAACAGGCGCATCAGCGGTCGGAGCCTTCTTCTTCGTCGGAGTCGTCGGAGTCGTCGGAATCGTCGGAGTCGTCGATGCCGGCGTCGGCGAGGATCTCGGCGACCTCGTCCTCGACCGAGACGGCCCGCGCACTCGGCTCGTCGGCCTCGACGGCGTCGGTCTCGACGCCTTCGGTCTCGACAACGTCGTCCGGGCTCACCTCGACGCGCTCGTCGTCGGAGTGGTCGATCGCGGCGTCGGCGCTGGCGCCAGAGTGCTCGGCGACGACGGAGTCGTCCTGCTGGGCGCTCTCGGGCTCCGCGTCGTCAATCTCGTCGTCAATCTCGTCGTCGTCAGAGTCGTCGTCGTACACCTCGATCTCCTCGAGGACCTCGTCGACGAAGACGGTCTCGAGGTCCTCGGCGCCCGACGCCGCGTACAGCGCGTCGGCGGCGACACGGGCACGCTCGTGCCAGCGCGCAGCCTCGTCCTCGCGGCCCAGCTCTTCGAGCACGGTCGCGCGGGCTGCGAACAGCCCGGGGCTCCACTCGAAGGCACGGTCGGGATCCAACTCGGGGATGTCGAGCTCCTGGAGCGCCCGCTCGGCTTCGCCGAGGTCCAGACGCGCACCGGACATGGCGATCGCCAGCTCCACGCGTACGTCGGTGGGGAGCTTTGCGCGGTCGACGCTGCGCCCGACTTCGAGCGCTCGGTCGGGACGACCGACACCGCGCTCACTGTCGACCATGAGTGCGATCTGGTCGTCGTTGCCGGAGATGCGGCGGTAAGTGCGCAGCTCGCGCAGCGCAAGCGCGAAGTCGCCCGTCGCGTAGGCAGTGATCGCCAGAGTCTCGCGGACGATCGCGATGCGACCCGCACGACGCGACGCCGAGACAGCGTGCAGATGCGCGAGCTCGGGGTCGTCGTCGATCAGCCTGGAGGCCATGGCGAGGTGACGCGCGACCTCGTCGGCGTTCTCCTTGCTCAGCGTCTTCAGCTCGTTGCGCGCGCCCTGATTCAGGTCATTGGGCGTGACGTCATCGGGGATGATCGGGTCGTCATGCCGCGCGCGAACCGGCTTGTTCTCCTCCGGACGAAGCGGGTTCTCGACACGACCCACTCCCCCACGCTCGGGGCGGTCGCCGCGCGAGCCGGCGTACGTCGGACGACTGTCGTCGCGGCGCCCGTACGAGTGGTCCCCGTCACGCTTCTGGTAGGGCTTACGGTCGCCGCCATCACGAGGGGTGTAGGGCTTGCGGTCGCCACCATCACGCGAGGTGTAAGGACGGTCGCCGTCCCGCTTCTGGTAGGGCTTGCGGTCGCCGCCATCACGGGGCGTGTACGGCTTCCGATCTCCGCCATCACGCGGAGTGTACGGCTTCCGGTCACCACCATCACGCGGGGCGTAGGGCTTGCGGTCACCACCATCACGCGAGGTGTAAGGACGGTCGCCGTCCCGCTTCTGGTACGGCTTCCGATCCCCACCGTCACGAGGCGTGTAGGGCTTCCGATCCCCACCGTCACGAGGCGTGTACGGCTTACGGTCGCCACCATCACGCGGCGTATAGGGCTTGCGGTCGCCGCCATCACGCGGGGTGTAGGGCTTGCGGTCGCCACCATCACGCGGGGTGTAAGGGCGGTCGCCGTCACGCTTCTGGTACGGCTTCCGGTCGCCGCCATCACGGGGCGTGTACGGCTTCCGATCTCCACCATCGCGAGGAGTGTACGGCTTACGGTCGCCACCATCACGCGGAGTGTACGGACGGTCGCCGTCACGCTTCTGGTACGGCTTCCGATCCCCACCGTCACGCGGCGTATAGGGCTTGCGATCTCCGCCATCACGAGGCGTATACGGCTTACGGTCGCCACCATCACGAGGCGTGTACGGACGGTCGCCGTCACGCTTCTGGTACGGCTTGCGATCTCCACCGTCGCGCGGAGTGTAGGGCTTGCGATCACCACTATCGCGCGGGGTGTACGGCTTCCGGTCACCACCATCGCGAGGCGTGTACGGCTTCCGGTCACCACCATCACGCGGAGTGTACGGCTTCTTCGCACCGTCGCGCTTGCCGGCAGGCGTGCGCGACCCGCTGTCGGATCGAGGGGGACGCGCGCTGCTGTCGCGTCCGCGCGCCTCACGGTCTGCTGCGCCATCGCGCGGCTCGTGTTCGGCCATTTCTCGGTCCTTCCGGGTGGCTTTCGAATGCCTTGTTAACGCGAAATGGCCACCCATCTTTGGGTGGCCATTTCGGTAATGGAAGTCCGGCGGTGTCCTACTCTCCCACAGGGTCCCCCCTGCAGTACCATCGGC
>NZ_LMGL01000001.1:945240-1753123 GCF_001427145.1 Microbacterium sp. Root166 | reverse complement strand
TTGAGCGCGCTCATCAGTCATCTCCGAAGTTCAGGGCGGAGAACTCCGCGAAGAAGTTCGACGTCAACGTCTGAATGTCGGCGCCGTGCACCTTCATCGTGGACTGCGCCTCCTCCAGCGCCTGCAGGTCCGCGTAGAACTCGTCCGAGTCCCCCACCTGCCCCTCCACCATCGGAGCATCCAGGATCGCGTCGATCACCGCAGGCAGCTGCTCCGCCAACGGCTCGATCGCCATCGGCGCCAACTGATTCAGCAGCTGCTCCACCGCGATGTCCACCGCCGCGTTCAGCAGCTTCTTCTTGATCAGCAGCATCGGCCCCGCACCCATCGCCGTCAACGGGTTCGTCAGCATCGCCACCAACGCGATCAGCGTCGTCGTCACATCGACGATGACCTTCATCTTCAACGCGAAGATCGCATCCGCCCCGATATCCATCGCCTGCGACGCCGGCGGCATGATGTCCACCAGCTGCTGCAGATTCTGCGACCGGTTCGTGTTCCACGCCCCCATCGTCGCCGGACCCGTCTGCCCCCGCATCGCCCCCGCGATATCGCCGTTGACCTTGCGGTCGACCGCCTGGATCACATCCTCCAGATCAGACCCGAAGTTGCGCACCAGCGTCGCGCCCTTCCGAACCTCATCCTCGTCAATGTCCGGCCACTCGAACCCGAGCTTCTCCATCACCCAGACAAGCTCATTCGGCAACATCATTCCCACGGGCGTACCTCCAGGACGAGCCTAGACGCAGGGGTGGAATCGCACGATGGGGACAAGTACCCATNCGCCGTCACGTCGCGAGTCGATCCTCCAGATCAGACCCGAAGTTGCGCACCAGCGTCGCGCCCTTCCGAACCTCATCCTCGTCAATGTCCGGCCACTCGAACCCGAGCTTCTCCATCACCCAGACAAGCTCATTCGGCAACATCATTCCCACGGGCGTACCTCCAGGACGAGCCTAGACGCAGGGGTGGAATCGCCACGATGGGGACAAGTACCCATGCACAATTCCACCGCGGGCGGATTCAGCGTCCGGGCGTGAAGAACTGAGCGGCCGCGTCGATCTCAGCCTTGTCCGGCACGCGATTCTGGTAACCGCGCGCACGCACATATTCGAGGAAGCCCGGGTCGGGAGCGACACCGTGGGTCTGCACGTAGTAGGTCACCGGGCCGGTCCACACGTACTCGCCGTCGGTCTTGATCGTCATGGGGACGACCGGCTCATCGTTGCGCAGAATGTCGATTCCGCGCGCTGTGGTGTGCATCACGACCGCGCCGGCGTCCAGGTACGCGCCCACGAGGGACTGCTCGTCGTCCGAGAGCCGCTCCTCATTCAGCAGCGGCCGCGCGTCGCCGGCCGTCCGCACCGAGTCCGGCTGGAAAACGGAAACCTGCTTGACCATTCGTTCTCACGATTCCTGCTCGAGCAGGCGCTCGATGTCTGCTCGCTGCTGACCGACTGTCGTACGGGCCTGCCGCCGTTCAAGGGACTCAAGCGAACGCTTCGACTTCAGGCTCTGGCGAGCCTTGAGCAGCACATGCTCCAGTGCGTCCGACTCGCTGTCGAACAGCTTCACCGTCGACGCATGGAACCCACCGCGCTCGTTGGCGAGATAGACCTTCCACTCGGCGCCGGCGTGTTCGAGCACGACCGCGTCGTTGCGAGGAGGTGCGTCGCCGTACAGGATCGGCGTCTCGAGTTTCTCGGATCGCACGATCCGCATCAGTTCGGCGACGTCCATCAGTGGAAGAAGTGGCGCTCTCCGGTGAAGAACATTGTGACGTTCGCCTTGCGGGCCGCCTCGATGACCTCTTCGTCGCGCACCGAGCCACCGGGCTGGATGATCGCGCGGATCCCCGCGTCGATGAGCACCTGGGGACCGTCGGCGAAGGGGAAGAAGGCATCGGATGCCGCGACCGACCCTGCGGCGCGGTCACCGGCCCGCTCGACCGCGAGCCGGCACGAGTCCACCCGGTTGACCTGGCCCATGCCGATTCCGACGGTGGCCGATCCCTTGGCGAGCACGATGGCGTTGGACTTGACGGCCCGGCAGGCCTTCCAGGCGAAGATGAGGTTCGTCATCTCGTCGTCGTCGGGGCGCTCGCCCGAGACGAGCTGCCAGTCCTTGGCCACGGACTCGATGTCGTCGGGGAAGCGGTCGGCGTCCTGCAGCAGCAACCCGCCGGAGACCAGCCGCACGTCCATGCGCTCCTGCTGCCAGTCCGCTGGCAGCTCGAGCACGCGCAGGTTCTTCTTGAGCTTGAACACCTCGAGGGCGGCCGGCTCGAACGCGGGGGCGACGATGACCTCGGTGAAGATGTCGCGCAGGTTCTCGGCCATCTTGAGCGTCACGGTGCGGTTGGCGGCGATCACTCCACCAAAGGCGGAAACGGAGTCGCACTCATGAGCGCGCAGGTGCGCGCTCGCGATCGGGTCGAGCGCATTCGGGGCCGAGACGGCGATGCCGCAGGGGTTCGCGTGCTTGATGATCGCGACGGCGGGCTTGACCATGTCGAACGCGGCACGCAGAGCGGCATCGGCGTCGACGTAGTTGTTGTACGACATCTCCTTGCCCTGCAGCTGCGTGGCCTGGGCGATGCCATGGCCTCCGGCGCGGGAGTAGATCGCGGCGCGCTGGTGCGAGTTCTCGCCGTAGCGCAGGGTGGCCAGGCGCTCGGCCTTGATCGTGAGGTGCTGCGGCAGGTCGGCTCCGGCGAGCGTCTCCTCGGCGAACCAGGTGGCGACGGCCTTGTCGTACTCGCACGTGTGCGCGAAGGCGCGCGCGGCCAGCTCGCGGCGCTGCATCAGCGTCGTGCCGCCGGAACCCAGTGCGCCGATGATCGACGGGTACGACTCGGGCGAGACGACGATCGCGACGTTGGCGAAGTTCTTCGCGGAGGCGCGCACCATCGCGGGACCGCCGATGTCGATCTGCTCGACGACCTCGTCGCCCTGGGCGCCGGAGCGCACCGTCTCGACGAACGGGTAGAGGTTCACGACCACGAGCTCGAACGGCTCGATGCCGAGCTCGCCCAGCTGCTGCTCGTGGTCTTCGAGACGCAGGTCGGCGAGGAGGCCGGCGTGCACGCTCGGGTGCAGCGTCTTGACGCGCCCGCCCAGGGACTCGGGGAACCCGGTGATGCTCGCGACGTCGGTGACCGCGAAGCCGGCGTCGCGGATGGTGGCCGCCGTCGATCCGGTCGACACGATCTCGACTCCCGCAACCGAGAGGGCTTCGGCGAGCGCGAGCAGATCCGTCTTGTCGCTCACCGACACCAGTGCGCGGCGCACGGGGACGAGGTCGCGGTGACGGTACAGGGCAGGGTCGTGGCTCGGGCCGGCCATGGGTGGCTCCTCGTTCGGGGTCAGGAAGCGGAAGATGCGGACGCCGCGACGGCGAGATCGAGGTCGCCGGTCGCGATGCGGCGGACGACGTCGATCAGCAGGCGGCGCTCGACGGGCTTGATGCGGTCGTGAAGGGCGTGCTCGTCGTCACCAGGCAGCACGGGCACGCGCTCCTGGGCGAGGATCGGCCCCGAGTCGACGCCGTTGTCGACGATGATGACGCTGGCACCGGTCTGGTCGACGCCGGCGGCGAGCGCGTCGCGCACCCCGTGGGCCCCGGGAAACTCCGGCAGGTACGCCGGGTGGGTGTTGATGATGCGGGGCGCCCACCGGTCGACGAGCGACGCGGGCAGCAGGCGCATCAGTCCGCTGAGCACGACGAGGTCGGGCTTCCAGACGTCGAGCTGGGCGCCGAGCTCGGCCCCCCACTCCTCGCGAGAGGCGAACTGCGCCCACGGGACCATGAACGAGGGGATGCCGTACTCCTCGGCGTGCGAGAAGCCCTCGGCCTCGCGGTCGGCGCCGACGACGACGACGTGCGCGGGGTAGCCGGGGTCGGCGGCCGCATCGAGCAGGGCGCGCAGATTGGAACCGGTGCCCGAGATGAGGACCGCGACCGTGAGCACCCGGTCAGTCTACCGGCGCGCCCGGGGTGCCCTATCGCGGCCCGAGATCGAGCGTCGCATTGAGGTCTTCGGACCGGGATCCCTCTGCAGGCGCGGGGGGCTGCGGCATCCGCTCTGCGTCGTCGTGCGTCTCGACCCCGGAGTCCTCGATGATGCGGTGGTGCGCGCGGCGGAGCGGGGCGAGCAGCAGGATGGCGGCGCCCACCAGGACCTCGAGCCCGATCCCCAGGGCCACGGCGCCCGGCTGCGGGCCGAACTCCGCCAGTCGCCCGGGTCCGAGCGAACCCGACGCGGCGGCGCTGAGAAGGGCGGCCGCTGCAGCCGAGAGCACCGTGATGCCCGCCACGACCACCAGTCGCGCCGCGATGGGCTCGTGGTCGTCGTGCAGGAAATCGTCGGCGCTGTCGTGCACGTCTGCTTCGGGCGCCACCGGCGGTGAGAGGAGACCGAGGACGGCGGCGGTCCGGGCGTCGTCGACGACCACAGGCGACTCCGGCGCCGTCGCAACCGCCGCTGGTGCACCCGCGTGGACGAACCGCGAGCGCGCGATCCATCCGGCGAAGGCGCCGAGCGCGACGGGGATCAGCGCGAGCAGCAGCAGCCAGGGAGTGGTCGATTCGGGCAGGATGCCGAGGATGGGCACGCCGGGAACGACGCCGGCCTGGGTGCCAGCCGGCGAGACGGCGGAGTCGGTGCCGACGGCGAACCCCGGTCCTGCGGCGAAGGCGATGCCCCACACCAGCAGAACGGGAAGATAGGCGGCCTGCGCGAGCGTGAGTAGGGTCGCGCCGAGCGCATCGACGTTGCCCGCCTGATAGAGCGAGACGACCTCGCCCGCCTGCAGCAGCAGGGCGACCGCGGTGAGCACGGCGCCGAGCCCGACCAGACCGACGACGACGACAGCCGTGCCGCGGGCGATGAGCGCGGGGACGTCGCTCCAGCCGTGCCGCGCGGCCTCGACGCGCTCGCGAAGCCGGGCGATCAGGCCCGCCCCGGCCTCGCGCCATTCGGTGACGACGGCGCCACCCAGGGCGGGCAGCGCGAAGATCAGGGTGGGCAGAAGCATCGCCTGCCACAGCTCGGTGTCGGCGATGAGGTTCTGGGCGGTCAGGGCGGCGAGCGCGGTGAGGCCGCCGAACACGATCGTCCCCGTGAGCACACCGGTAAGCCAGGCGTCCGCCTGCGACGCGCGCACGCCCGACCGTGCGGCGAAGATGCCCGTGAACGCGGCGAACGCGAGCGGCGCCAGGGAGAGGACGAAGGATGCCGCGGCCGGATCGATGCCCGCGGCCACGATGTACTCGGCCGGCAGCGTGACGGCGACGGGCACCAGATGGCCGAACTGCCACACCGTCACCGCCGAAGGCCAGAGCGTCGCCCAGTCGGCCGCCGCGCCCAGCCCGAACACCCAGAGCAGCGTGAACGGCGCGAGGATCGCCGCGACGCCGACGGCCGCGGCGATAGCGGCGTCGACTGCGGCGAGAACGGCGACGATGAGGCGATGCATTGCGCCATCGACCCTACCCAGGCACGGCTCACCCGGACGCCGACGGCCCGGCCCGGCGCGGCATCCGGAATCAGCGCATCGGAGCGGGCGGACGGGCGCTAACGTCGTCTGCGGAGGTCATTCATGAGCACAGTCCCCACGCCCGATACCCGCACCGACGAGCCCGACGAGCCGGGCGCGACTCCCGAGCCGCGCAATGCGCTGGACCGGTTCTTCGAGATCACCCGCAGAGGCTCCACGGTCGGCGCCGAGGTGCGCGGCGGCCTGGTGACCTTCGTGACGATGGCCTACATCGTCATCCTGAACCCGATCATCCTGTCGAGCGGTGTGGACGTCGACGGCAACAGCCTCGCCTTCCCGCAGGTCGCCGCCGTCACCGCGCTGACCGCCGGTGTGATGACGGTGCTGTTCGGCCTGGTCACGCGACTGCCGTTCGCGTTCGCCGCCGGTCTCGGCATCAACTCGTTCCTCGCCGTGTCGGTCGTCGGCCAGGTCACGTGGCCGGAGGCCATGGGTCTCGTGGTCATCAACGGCCTCATCATCGTGCTGCTGGCCGCCACCGGGCTGCGGCGCATGATCTTCGACGCCGTCCCGATCCAGCTGAAGCTCGCGATCACGGTCGGCATCGGCCTGTTCATCGCCTTCATCGGCTTCGTCGACGCCGGGTTCGTCACCGCCACGGGCGCATCCTCTCCCCCGGTCGGCCTCGGCATCAACGGCTCGGTCGCCACCGTGCCGACGCTGATCTTCGTGTTCACGCTGCTGCTCACGGGCATCCTGGTCGCCCGCAAGGTCAAGGGCGGCATCCTGATCGGTCTCGTCACCGGCACGGTCGTCGCCGTCGTCGTCGAGGCGATCTGGAACATCGGACCCAAGTTCGACGGCGACGAAGTCAACGCGGGCGGCTGGGGCCTCTCGGTGCCCGAGCTTCCGGCGTCGCTCGTGAGCGTGCCCGACCTCTCGCTGATCGGCGACGTCGACCTCATCGGCTCGTTCGAACGCATCGGCGTGCTCGCCGCGCTCATGCTCGTCTTCACCCTGGTCTTCACGAACTTCTTCGACGCCATGGGCACCATGACGGGCCTGTCGAAGGAGGCCGGTCTCGCCGACGCGAAGGGCGACTTCCCGCGCATCAAGTCGGCGCTGATCGTCGAGGGCGTCGGCGCCGTCGCCGGTGGCTACGCGTCCGCCTCGTCCAACACGGTGTTCATCGAGTCCGGCGCCGGCATCGGCGAAGGGGCGCGCACGGGGCTCGCGAACATCGTGACCGGCGTGCTGTTCCTCGTGGCGATGTTCTTCACGCCACTGGTGTCGATCGTGCCCAGCGAGGTCGCGGCATCCGCTCTGGTCATCGTCGGCGCGCTGATGATGGCGCAGATCAGGTACATCGACTTCTCGGACTTCTCGGTCCTGCTGCCGGTGTTCCTCGCCGTCACCGTGATGCCGCTGACCTACTCGATCGCCAACGGCATCGGCGCCGGCTTCATCTCGTGGGTGATCGTGCGGTCGCTCTCGGGCAAGGCCAAGCAGATCAGCCCCCTGCTGTGGATCGTCGCCGCAGGCTTCCTCGTCTACTTCGCACGCGGACCGGTCGAGGCGCTGCTCGCCGGCTGACGAACGACGAGAGAGGGGATGCCGCGGCCCGCGGCATCCCCTGTTCTCATTCGCCCATCGGCTCGAGCAGGAAGATCGCGATCAGGCGGTCGGTCTTCGCCTGGTAGTTGTCGTAGTCCGGCCACACCGCGGTGCCGCGCGGCCACCACTCGTCGCGCTCGGCGCCGCTGAGCTCGCGGGCGAGGTAGTCGCGCTTGTCGGCGCCGTCCTGCAGCTCGACGTGCGGCTGGCGCCGCATGTTCGCGGCCCACTTGGGCTCGTCCGGGGCACCGCCCTTCGAGGCGACGACGAGGTAGCGGCCGCCGTGCTCGACCCGCATGAGGGCGGTCTTGCGGAGCTTGCCGCTCTTGGCCCCGACGGTGGTCAGGACGATGATCGGCACTCCGCGCAGCAGGTTCGCCTTCTGGCCGTTCGAGGCCTCGAAGGTCTCGGCCTGCTTGCGGGCCCATTCGGACGTGGACGGCTCGTACTCTCCGGTCAGCGGCATGGTTTCACCCTAAGCCGATCCCGGAGCCTCGAGACCGCTGACGCCGAGACCGCACGAATGCACCGTGCGCGAGCCGATCTAGGTGCGGTTTTGCGGTCTCGGCGAAAGGCGGTCAGGCCCGGCGGCGCCGAGACAGGACGAGCGCGAGACCGAGCATGAGCGCGAGGAGCGCGAAGCCGAGGAGACGGATGTCGGGTTCCTCGCCCGTCACCGCAAGACCGTCCTCCGAACCGTCGGCGTCGCCGCCGTCGGACGTACCCGAGCCTCCGCCGTCTCCGCCGGGATCGGTCGGATCCGTCGGGTCGGTCGGATCCGTCGGGTCGTCCGGATCCTCGCTGGACGGAACGAGCGGCGGCGGGAGGTTGATGTAGACGTTCGCGGCGCGCGCCGAGTCGAAGCGCGGGTCGGCGCTCGAGACGACGTGACTCATGGTCTGGACGATCATGCCGGGGCCGGGTTCGGCGGACGGCACGAAGGCGAAGAGCCCGATGCCGTGCGGCGCGATGGTCGGCACGAGCCGAACGAAGATCTCGAACGGCCCGACCTGGCCAGGCTCGATGACGAGGACCGCGTCCTCGCCGTACGTCACGCCGCCGTCGACCGACACCACGGCGTAGAGCAGGCCGCCCGCGTAGGCGCCCGAGATGGCGATGTAGACGCGCTCCGTGGCGGGCACGGTGAGCCGGATCTTGTAGCTGTCGACCTCCTGGATGCCGGTGATGAGCCGGGTGCTGCCGCCGGACTCGGTGATGATGACGAGTCCGGGGAGACGGGAGATCTCGACCGGGATCGGGACCGTGAGCAGATCCCAGGGCGACGGCAGCAGATCGGCGGGCAGGACGACCGGCGCCGGCACGGCGAACGGCACAGCGAGCACCGTGGCGCCGTCCATGAGACGCGTCATGATGTGCAGGCCCGCGCCGAGGATGAGGACCTCCTGCGCGAGGTAGCGGACGTCGATGTCGCCCGCGGCGCCGGCGGTGCGGATGAGGAGCGTCTCCTCGCCAGGCGCCCCCGAGGTGTCCGCGGTGCCCTCGAGCCAGAGCACAC
Source organism: Microbacterium sp. Root166 (assembly GCF_001427145.1). GTDB lineage: Bacteria > Actinomycetota > Actinomycetes > Actinomycetales > Microbacteriaceae > Microbacterium. Next base: position 1,744,495 of record NZ_LMGL01000001.1, on the reverse strand, counting down.
CGTTCTGCAGGTAGGCGCCGTCGGGGTCGCGCACGGCCCGCACGTCGTACAGGTCGTTCCCGACGGTGCCCTCGATCCGCAGCTCGGCCGCGTGCCGGTTGACCCGGAAGACGTCATCGCCGTCGTGACCGTAGAGCACGAGCGCGAACGTGGCGCCGCGGCTCAGCCAGCCGAACTCCGTCTCGACCGTCTGGAACGCGTCGCCCGGCTGGACCGCCGGCTCGACGGCGGGTGCGGGGTGGAACTGGCCCACGATGAAGGTGTCGGCACCTGCGCCGCCCTGCACTGTCGTGGCGGTGCTGTTGTCGTCGAACGCGAAGGTGTCGTCCCCGTCGTTACCGATGACGGTGAGTCGCGCGGTGCCACGGTCGTAGACGATGCGCTCGGCCGTGCCGGCCGTCTCGTTGACCGCGGCGACGAATGCGGGGCGGGAGGCATCCGGGTGACCCGGGACCCCGGCGAGCGCGCGGAACAGGAACACGTCCGCTTCGTCGGTGCCCTCGACCGTGAGGGTGTCGAACCCGGGCACTCCCCCGCCGCGCACGATGATCTCGTACTCGTGACCGAGCGGATCGGTGTCGGCGCCGCCCCACGTCTGCACCGTGACGTCGTCGTCACCGTCGAAGCCGTAGATGACCAGCGAGTGGCGCACCGCGCGTCCGGCGAACCATTCCACCGGTTCCGGCGCGACCATCGGCGGCAGCGGCGGCAAGGGCTCCTCGCCGATCGGGGTGGCGGGCTCGAGCGGGACCAGGGGGATCACCGGCACACCGGGCATGAGGTGCGCGCCCGTCATCGTCTGAAGCCGGATGACCTCGAACGTGTCGTCGCCCGTCGGCAGCTCGCCCGTCTCCTCCACGCCGCCGTAGACCAGCGTGTGGCCGACGAGCAGGGTGCCGTCGAAGACGAACAGATCGTCGGCGAGGCCGCCGTAGATCGCGATCGGGAGGGCGGCGATGGTGCCGCCGAAGTAGAGCGACGATCCGCCGTCGGCAGCCGTCGGCTTTCCGAACGACGCCCGGATCGTGACCGTGTCGCCCTGGATGAGCGTGCCCGCGGGCGCCACGACGTCCTGTCCGACGAGGAGCGTCACCTCGCCGGTCGCGACGACGCGGCCCTCGGTGAGCGTCTCGGATCCGTCGATCGTCTCGCCGGAGGTCGTCACGTACAGGCTCGCGGGCTCCTGGCTCGCGACGAACGGAGCGGTGAGCCGCACGTCGCCGTCGTCGGTCTCGGCCCGCAGCACCACGAGCGTGCCGATCGCCTCGGTGAGGAAGATGCCCCCGAGACCGGGCAGCGGCTCGGGCTCGACCGGCGGCTCGGGCTCTTCTCCCGGCAGCGGCTCGGGCTCGGGCTCCGGGTCGGGCACGGTGTCGCTCACGGCGTACAGGCGCCCGAATCGGCCGGTGTCGATGACGAGGTCGCCGGATCGGTCGGCGCTGTCGGTGCCGATCCGCCCGCCCAGGGCGATCAGGTCGATCGATCCGTCGCCGATGCCGCCGTCGGCGATGACCCGTCCGTCCACGGGTGCGGCGAGGATGGATCCGCTCCTGGTCCGGATGGCGACGTCCCCGGCGGTGGACTGCACGTAGTCGACGGACAGGGTGCCGGCCACCTGGTCGAGCAGCGTGTCACCGCCTGCGAACGAGGTGACATGCTCTCGCGCGTCGATCTCAAGGTGGTCCCGCACCGCCGGAGCGAGCACCTCGCCTCCGCCGATGCGGCCCGACGCGGCGCCCGCAACGAGCTGGACGATGCCGCCGGCGACGCGTGCCGAGCCGTCGTCGACGGTGCCGGCATCCAGGATCGATGCCCACGTGTCGAGAGCCCAGAGGTTCACGTCGTCCTCGGTCGAGGTGATCGTGCCGACCCGCAGATCCCCCACCGTCTCGACGACCTGCAGCAAGCCGTTCGTGAGCATCGTGATCTCGCCGTCGCCGTTCGTCGACGAGTAGGCCACGGTCCAGTCGCGCATGGCGACCAGCGTCGCGTCGACGTCGGTGAAGGCGAGGATCGGGATGGTGGTCCCGGTCTCGGTATGGAGCACCTGGATGTCGTCGCCTGCGGCGAGGCTGAACAGGTAGGTCGAGTCGGCGAGCTCGTTCGCCGTGCCCCAGGCGATGAGCACGGGATCGTCGAAGCCGGGCCAGGCCTGATCCGGGTAGTAGTAGACCTCGAAGTCTCCGTCGGCCGCCCCCGGATCCTGCGCCTCGACGTGGATGCTGAACGCCGTGAACGACGCCCGGTCGTCGCCGGTGAGCGAATCGTGCACGACGATGTCGATGTCGCGGCCGGCGTGGATCGGACCCAGCTGGGGTGCGAACGCGGTGGCGATGTACGGGGAGTCGGCTGTCATCCGCGCGATGTACGTGATGTCGAGGACGACGTCCTCGGCCGCGTCGGCGATGAGCGAGACGGGGCGCGTGGGGTCGACCTCGTCGACGAGGTAGTCCGACTGCACGAGCGTGATGTCGATCTGCTCGCGGGCGAGGAACTCACCGCCGCCGGTCCAGCGGCCGATCGTTCCGCGCGGCGCGTCGAGGCGCGCGATGTTGGTGCGGATCGCTCCCGTGTCGGCCGCGAGGATGTCGCCTTCGTCGTTGACGATCAGCGTCGTGCCGATGGGGTTGTCGATCAGGCCCTCGAGCACGAGGTCGCGGTCTCCCGGCGTGCCGAGGTTCGCGATGTCGACGAGGGTCGCCGGGAACAGCGGCTTCGCGATCCGGAAGCGGAAGCCCTCGCTGTCGGGCGAGACGATCTCGACCTCCGCGGCCGGGTTCGCGTCGAGGTTGACCACCGAGATCCGGTCGATGTGCAGCTCGCGATCCGAGTGGTTATGGATCGTGACGGAGTCGAAGGTGCTCTGGATGCGCCAGGTGCCGTCGTGCGCGACGCCGTCGTAGACGACGCGCTGCACGACCGCCGGGTGCGAGCCGTGGTTGGCGACGAAGCGAGCCTCGCCGCCGCCGTCGTTCTCGATGGGCGCGACCTCGATGACCGCGCCCGACGCGACGAGGGATCCGACGGCGAGGGTCGAGCCGTTGGCCGAGGCCGTCAGCCCGTGGAGCTCGACGACGCGGCCGTCCTCATCGATCACGAGCAGCGGCGTCGGCGAGTGCAGGATGACGTCGGCGCTCCACTGGATCCTGCGGGTCGTCGACGCGCTCTCCGGCGAACTCTGGCTGCCGCCGTCGAACGCCGCACCCGAGCGCGAGGTCGTCGCGTTGACGGCCACGGCGCTCTGCAGCGCCTGCACCAGCAGCGAGGCCGTCTTCACCATCGCGAAACGGTGCGCGGTGATCCGGGACTCCCCGTTGAACGTCACGCGGGAGTCGGCGTCGGTGTCTCCGCCCAGGCAGCCGCAGCTGGCGCGTGCGTGCGCCCGCAGATCCACGGTGCCCTCGCCGCCCTGGTCGGCCGTCAGCGTGACGCTCTGCCGGCCGATGATCTTGGCGCCGCTGAAGATCTCGATCACGCTCGCCGAGTCGACCCGCACCTGGGCCCGCGCGTCGGCGTCCTGACCGACGCCCTCGCCGCGGGAGTAGCCCTCGTCGCGCATGCTGCTGCCGGCCAGGGCCGCGCGCAGCGAGACGTCGTCGCCCTCGAGCCAGGCGGTCCCGCCGACGTTGATGACGTTCGCGCTGCGGCCATAGGTGTGGCAGCCGGTGTTGCGGCCGTCGTTCACCTGGATGTCGCACTCGCCGCCCGATGCGGCGCCGCCGACGGATGCGCTGTTCGCATTCATCCACGCGTCTGCGAAGAACGCGGACTGGTTGTTCACGCGGATGTCGTCGCCCGTGGTGATCCTGCCGTTCAGCGTCACCGTCGAGAGGGCGATGAGCGAGAGCCGGACCCAGGCGCTCACGCCCGTGCCGAAGCCGCCTGCCTTGGTGTCGGCCTTGCCCTTGCCGCTCGCCCGGGTCAGCGAGAGGACGTTCACCGAGCCGCCCGCGTCGACCTCGCTGCCCGTTCCGAAGACGATGTCGGTCGTGGCCTCGGCGCTCACGCGCGAGCGCGACGAGCTGATGTCGATGGCGCCGCCCGAACGGGACCGCGCCTCGGCGTTGCCCGCGACGTGCGACGAGACGAGCACGTCGACATCCCCGCCGGCGCTGAGCTTCGCACCGTCGCCGATGATGAAGTCGACGTCGGCCGAGACCGTCGTGCTCGGCTCCGTCTCTCCGGTGGAGATGAACCCGCCGCCGCCGCCGTCGACGAACGACTCGGTGAACTCGCCGCCGCCGGCGAGAGCGAGCTCCACGGTGCCCGGCACGAACTGCTGCGTGCCGGTGCCGTCCGCGGTGAGGTCGATGGTGAGGCGCTGCTTGTCGCCGAGCGCGATCGACGCGTCGCCGAGATCCACGACGGCCGGACGGAACGAGCTCGTGCCGCCGCCCGCGCCGAGGACGATCGCCGCGCCGCCCGCAGACGCCGAGACGCTGAAGCCGGCGTCGTCGCGCGCGACGACGTAGTACCGCTGGCCGTTGCGCAGTCCGAGCACGGGCTTGGCCGCCGGGTCGTAGAGCGTGTGGACCGTGTCGGCGCCGTACTGCGCGGCGAGGACGAGCGCGGCGATCTCGATCGGGATGTCTTCGAAGATCGGGTTGTCGTCCTCGTCGACACCCGTCTGGACCGTTTCGAAGCAGGTGCTGTCGCCGGCGAATCCGACGGCCTCGCAGTAAGAGTCGGCGAGGCGGATCCGGTCGCCGTCGACCGCGATGACCCAGTAGGAGCGCTCGTTCGACAGGCCTCCGATGACCGAAGAGGTCGCCTGATACCAGACCTCGCGGCCGGTGGTGAGGCCGTGGTCGCGGATCGCGATCGAGTCGTCGCCGGTGCCGAAGTACTGGATGTTGCCGTCGATGACCATGAGCTGCCCGGCCTCGCGGTCGTTCGCGGGGTCGTCGGCGGTCCACTGGCGCGCTTCGACGAAGGCGCCGGCGAACTGCGCGAGCGACGCCGGTGCCACGTATTCGAGTGCCGCACCGACGGCGTAGCCGTTCGAGGCGAGGATGCGCAGCCCGTCGCCGCTGATCGACGAGCTCGCGAAGCTCACGGGCGCCGCCGGCGTCTCCGCGTCGATGAGCTGCACGCGGAACTCGTCGACGATCTTCACCGTGTACGCCTTGCCGGAGACGAGTCCGGGCACCGAGCCCGCCGGCGCCTTGTAGATGACGCGCTGGCCCTCGCGCAGCCCGTGCTCGCGCGGCTGCGAGAGTTCGAAGAACCCGCCGATGCTCAGGTACCAGCCGAACCACAGCGTGTCGTCCGCGCCGGTCGCGCGGCCGCCCGCGAGCAGCGCGCCGAGCTCGATGCGGTTCGGGTCGATGACGATGACGCGGTACGGATCGCCCGGGTTGAGGCCGCCGACCGGCGTCTGGCCCTGTGCGTCGTAGGTGACGAGCGCCAGGTCGGCGAGGCCGTGGCCCGAGAGGACGATCTGCTCCGTGCCGGTGTCGACGCCCTCGACCGCGTCGAACGAGAGGCCGACGGGTCCGGGCTGCTCCACGGTGTTCTGACGGGCGGTGAGGGTGATGGAGCCGCCCGCGGCGAGCGGAGTGCCGTCGGCGATGTCCAGGACGACGGACGTGCGGTTCGTCGCGACGGCCGCGTTGTGTGCGACGCGCACACCGCCGCCGGAGCTCGACTGGGTGTCGCTCACCGCGCGCGGCTGCGAGTCGACGACGAGGTCGGCGTCGCCCCGCACGATGATCGGTGCGTTCGCTCCCCCGCCGACATCCGTCGTCACGTCGGTGTCGACGTTGGCCACCGCGACGCCGTCGCCGACTTCGATGAGACCGCCGCTGCGGCTCTCGAGCGAGGCCAGCGCGAGGTCGGCGCTGCGCGCCTCCACCCGCAGGCTGGCCGCGAACGGGATGCCGGCGGCCATCTGCGCGCGCGTCGCGCCGAGGATCTCGGCTCGCGGGTCGGAGTTGCCGACGTTGACGATCACGCCGATGCCGACGGCGCCGGCGCCCGCGTCGGCGCGGTTGGTGGAGACCGCCTCCACGACGACTGCGGCGTCGGGGGCGTGGATGACCGCGCCGGGAAGGATGAGCGCGTCGGTGCGCGCGGCCGACCCGATGCGGGCGGTCGCGACGAGCGAGGATCCGCCTCCGAGCGAGACGCCCACCTGGCCGCCGAACGCGTCGACGGTGCGGTTCGCCGTCGCCCGCACCGACGTTCCGGTGCCGAACGTCTGCCGCGCCGCGGTCGAGGCGTGCGCCGCCGCGTCGATGGTCGCCGTCGCGGTGCTGTCCCGGAAGCTCACCGCACCGCCGCCGTTGCTGTCGGTCGTGGCGTTCGCGGTCGTCGTCTGAGCCGCGCCGACGCCCACCGCGCCGTTCACGACGAGCACACCCGAGCCGTAGCGCGCGACCGTCGAGGCGGTGGAGCCGATGGCGGCCGTGGCCGAGGCCGTGGTGACGTCGATGGTGCCGCCGGACGCAGCGCGCATCGTCGCCGTCACCGCCCCCGATGCCGTCGACTGCACGCGCAGGCTCGCCGAGCCGTAGATCGACCCGTCGAACGCCGCCAGCGCACCGGCGGACTGCGTCGCGAAGACGCCGAACAGCGAGATGCTCGCGACGAGGCCGATGGCCGTGCCGTTCATGGACGCCGAGACAGCGGTGCCCTCGCGCTGCGTCGCGTCGACGGAGACCGCGCCGGTTGCGACGAGGCGCGCGCCCGCAGCGACCGTGGCGCTCGTCGTCGCGCCCTCGACGACGACGGCCGTCGCCGAGACGCCGTTCCCGCCGATCGCCGAGATCGAGGTGAGCGCGAGGGTGGTCGACGCCGAGTTCTGCGACGACGCCGAGACCGCGAATGACGAGGAGGTGTGATCGGCGGCGCCGACCCGTGCGATGGTGGCCGCCGCGACGCTGCTGCGCGGCGCGACGACCGAGAGGTCGAGACCTCCGCCGCCGCCGCGCGACACGTCCAGCTTCGCGGCGTTCAGCGACCATGCGGTCACCGCGAGAGCCCCGGTGCGCGCGTGTACCGGACGACCGCCGGAGGCGATCTCGGCGCGCGTCTCGGCAGCTGCGGTCACCTCGGCGAACGACTCGCCCGTGAGGCTGACGCTGCCCAGGATGCCGACCATGAGCATGTTGAGCGCGACGGTCGCGCGATTGGTCGCCGACGCGTCGACCGTGAGACCGCGGCCTTCGAGTCCGGCGGCGAACAGCGCCTCGGTGGCGGCCGCGATGCGGGCACCCGGCAGGGTCGCCGCGCCCCCGGCGAGCGAGATGGCAGCGGTATCGGTGTCGACGGTGGTGGTGTTCGCCGCGGTCGCGCGCACCGTGCTCATGCCGTTCGCGTAGACGTTCTGCAGCACGCGCGCGCGGGTCGCAGCACTCCCGAAGACCGTGGCCTCGGCCACGAGCAGCTCGACGGTGAAGAGGCCGAGCGCAGCGGAGAACGTGTCGACGTCGGCGGTGTTCGTCGCGGTGGCGACGACCTGGACGCCGTTCGAGGAGTACACCGGGCTGTCGAGCGTCGCCGTGGTCGCACCGCGCAGCTCTGCCCGGGCGCCGTAGGCCGACCCGCTGAACAGCGCACCGCTGACGGCAGTGAGGAACGCCTTCGCGAGGTTGCCGCCGGCGAGGCCGCCGCTGCCGCCGTCGGTGGCCACCGTCGCCGTCACTGCGACGACGCCGAGACTGTGGATGAACGGACCGGATGCCGCGGCCCGGATCGCGGCATCTTCGGTCACGGTCGCCGTGATGAGCGCCCCGGAGATCGTCGCGAGCCCCAGAGCGAGGAGCACACCGTTCGCGATCGCGCGGTTCTCGCCGACCGCCGTCACCGCGACCGATCCGGACTGATCGACCGTGGAGCGCAGCAGCGCCTCGGTCAGCCCGGAGACGGTGGCGCTCTGCATCTGCGCTGCCGCGCCCAGGAAGCCGGCGAACGAGCCCGACGCGATCGAGGCGTCGGCGTGGTTGCGCGAGTCGGCCGCGACCGTGACGGCTCCCGCCGCACGGATGACGGTGCCGACGGCGGTCGAAGCCAGAGTGTCGCGGCTGATGACGGCTTCGGTGACGAAGGCGCCGATCGTCGCCACACCGCTTCCCTGAACCGCGGCGATCAACGTGCTCACGGCGTTCCTGCCGACGGCCCGTACGCTGACCGATCCGAACGAGACGACCGAACCGGCGAAGGTGGCCTCGGTACGGCCGGGGATCTCGATGTCGGCGCCGGCACCGGTGGCCGAGAAGGCGACGCCGACCGAGAGGGCGAGCGCCGAAGCATCGATCCGGATGTCGGAGTCGGCGAGGACCCGCACGCCGCCGACCGGGCTCTCGGAGCCGATCAGCACGTTGCCGATCCGGGCGATCGTGTCGCTCGTCTCGCCGTCGCCCGAGAGATCGACGATCACCACCGAGCCGCCGACGGCGACGCCGGCGATCTGCAGCCCGATCGTGTTCGCCTCGAGAGTGCGGTCGGCGATCGCCTCCACGGCGACCGTGCCGTACGCGGCGGGGATGGAGACCCCGTCATCGATGTGCGCCTCCTGGTCGACGACGCTCGAGATGACGACGATCTGGCCGCCGACGCCGACGACGCCGACCTGGCCGGCGAACGCGAGGCCGAACGTGTCCTCGGCGTGGCGGGAGCGGACCGTGATATCGCCGCCCGAGCGCAGCACCGTGCCGCTCGAGACACCGGCTTCGATGGTGGGGCGGAGTGTCGCGACGAGCACCGCCGCGCCGATTCCCGCGATTCCGGCGGACGCCGAGCCGGCGAGGCCGAAGTAGGTGTCGTCCGCGTCGGCGAGCACCGCGATGCCGCGCCCGGTCTCGATCAGGGCATTCGCACCGATCCGGCTCGAGGTGCCGCGCATCGGCGCGGTGGCGAACGAGTCGGCGACGATCGAGTCGCCGGTCTGGGCCGACTGCACCGCGCCGTTCGCGGCCGCGATGCCGTTCTGCCGGTGCATCGCCGCCACGTTCTGCGATGCACCCTCCTCGTCCTCGGCGCCGCTCAGGATGTCGCGGAAGCCGCCGAGGCCGTTGCCGCTGTCGCCCTCTCCGGCGACGACCGTGTCGGCCTGCTGCTGCGGGCTGCCGCCCGCCGAGCCGAGCGCGTCGCGAGGGCCGCCGTCGCCGCCGTCGTCGTAGGAGCCGCTGGGCGTGCCGCCGACCGTCCACACCGACACGGACGCGCCGACGCCGACCGCTCCGCCGGCGATGTTCGCGGCGAAGGTCTGGATCTCGCGGACGGATGTCGCTTCCATCGTGAGCGAGTGTGCGGCGCGCACCTCGGCGAAGTCGCCGATCGACGTCGTCACGGCGATGTCCGCGATGCCGATGTCGACCGCGCCCGACACCGCGACGGCGCCGACGGCGAGGGCGGCGGCGATCGTGAGCGTGTCGGTCGTGTCGTGTGCCGCGACGAGCACGCTCTGCCAGGCGCCCGCACCGGCCGGGTCCGCGTTGATCCGCGTGCGCGCCGCCGAGGTGCTGTCGATCGATGCGTTCGTCGTGATGTCGAGGAGTGTGACGCCGACGCCGCCCGCTGCGCCGACGAACCCGCCGCCGGCGCCGATGACGAGGCCGAAGAGGCGCTGCGAGGACTGCGCCGTCACCGCGAGGCCGAGCACGCCCGCGCCGAGGTAGGCGTCGTCCGAGATCGATCCGAACGCCCCGCGGAGCGCCCGCGCGTCGACCGTCGCACCGGCGCCGATCCGGGCATCCGTGCTCTTGGTCGTCGTGACGACGGCGACGCCGACACCCACGCCCACGAAGCCCACGCCGATGCCGCCGGTCACGGTCGTGTAGCTGCTGTCGTCGATCGCCGAGACGATCACGTTGTTCCCCGCATCGACCGTCGCTCCCCCGGCGACGAGCGCGTGCGTGTGAGCATTCACGATCGCGACGGTCACCGCCACGGCCACACCCACGAAGCCGCCGCCGAGCGCTGCCGAGGCCGCCGTGACGTCCTCGTTGCCCATCGCGGCGACGACCACGTCGCTGCGTGCGCGCACGATGGCCCCGGCGCGGATCTGCGCATCCTGGTCGAGATCCACGACATCGACGGCGGCACTCACGCCCACACCCACCGTGCCGGCGCCGAGCGCTGCCGACACCATCAGCTGACGGAACGATCCGCCCGCCTGGACGGCGACCGACTGGAACGGCGAAGCCTCCTCGTTCGCGACGTCGTTCACCCGCGCGAGACGTCCGATGAAGGCGTCGGTGTCGACGTTGACGACGTTGACATTGCCGGCGACACCGACGCCGGCCGAGCCGCCGACCGCGCCCGCGCCGCCGATCGCGAGGATCTCGTCGCTGTTGTTCGCGATCACGGCGACGCCGCGGATCGCGCCCATGCGCGGCGAAAGCACACGGATGCCGGTGGCCAGTGCGGGGTCTCCCGGAGGCTGGGTGTCCTGGCGCACCAGGCTGTGCGCGCGACCGGTGGCCGCGCTCGCGTCCAGCGCGATGGCCGGGCCGCCCTCGGTGCGGGCGAGCTGCAGGCTGTTGCCCGCCCGGCCGACGACGTAGTACGACTCGCCGTCGACGAGCCCGCCGATCGCCGTACCGCCGTTCGCCGTGTAGATGACGACCTCGCCGTTGGACGCCACGAGGTCGTACGGCAGGGTGATGGTGCTGCCGCTCACGTCGCCCGGGATGAAGTAGGGCTGCAGCGCAGCCGGGACGCTCGCCTCGTCGAGCGGGACGATCCGGTGCGAGCGGCCGGGGCGTGCCGGGGCCGAGATCGCGAGCGGATCGCCGCCCTGCGTGAGCGAGAGGCGGATCTTCGTCGGCGCGGTCGGATCGACGAGGGCGTAGAACTCGAGACCGTCGCCCAGGCCGAGCAGCGCCTGCCCGCCGCCCGAGAAGTACGTGACGACCTCGCCGTCGTCGATGCCGTGCGCATAGCCGAGGTCGATCGTGTAGCCGTCGGGGTCGAGCGCGAACTGCGGATCGAAGCGCGTGTCGATGTACGAGATGTCGAACCCGCCGAGAGTGCCCAGCACACCGTCGGTGAGCGCCAGCGCCGTCACGACCGAGAGGTCGCCGATGAAGGCGCGCGTCGTCTTGGTCAGGACCGGCACCGCCGCACCGATGCCGACACCCGCGGTCCCGCCGATCGCGATCGAGCCGGCGATGAGATCCATCGTGAGCACTTCGTTCGCGGTGATGCGCACGCTGCCGCCGGCCAGGACGATGCTGCGCGACGGGGCGCAGTTCGCCTCGCTCGCGACGGCCGCCGCGCACTCCTCGCCGATGAAGGCCAGGGTCGTGACGTCGTACACCGGCACGGCGGCGTTCACCGAGACGCCGGCCGTGCCGCCGACCGCAGCGCCCGCCGAGACGCTGGTGACGTCCTCGCTCGAGTCGGCGTCGATCGTGACGTCGCCGGGGACCGTCGCGAGCACCTGCGGTGCGATCGAGGCCTCGGTGTGCTTGTGCATCACCTGCACGTCCGCACCGAGGCCGACGCCCGCGGTGCCGCCGGCCGCCGCCTGGCCCGCGATGCCGCGGAGCACGGTGTGGTCGGTCGCCCGCAGTCGCGCGCCCGCCTCGCCGTCCGGCGAGGTGCCGTCGAGGGTCACGCCCCGGCCGAGGTGTGCGCGGGTCTCGTGATCGTAGACGCCGGTCGTGATCGCGCCGGCGACGCCCGCAGTGCCTGCGCCGCCGCCCGCGACCGCGACCATCCACACGTCCTGGCTCTGATCGGCGGTGAGCACGAGGCCGAGCCCGCCCGCGGCGCGCAGCCACGCGGCATCCCCGACCTGCGCCTCGACGATCGCGTCGCGAACGAAGACGACCGTGGCGACCCCGATGCCCGCTGTCCCGGTCGAGACGCCGACCGCGCCCGCGAAGAGCGTCGAGCCGCCCACCGGGTCAGCGGCCGTGATCGTCATGCCGCCCTGGGCGAGCACCTCGGTCGGGTTCTGCGCCGAGCTCTCGATCAACGCCCGCGTGCCCGGCGCACCGTCGCCCTTGTTCACGATCAGCACGAGGAACGATCCGGCGATCGCAGCGCTGCTCGCGGCGGCGCCGCCCGCGACGACCTGGGTCCAGCTCTCACCGGCCTGCGCGTCCAGCCACACCGATCCGCCGAGCCGCGCGGCGACGCCCTCGCCGATCGTCGCGCGCACGTCCTTGTTGTGCACGCCCACGATCAGCGCGAACCCGACGCCCGCGCTGCCCGTCGTCAGACCCAGTGCGCCGGCGAGATCGACGAACTCGGTCTGGTCGCTCGCCGTGAACGCGAAGTGCTGGTCGGCGTCGGTCGTACCGATCGTCTGGTTCACCTGCGCGGCCTCGCCGAGCCACGCGCCGGTGTTCCGGTTCGTGACGTTGACGATGACGGAACCGCCGACGCCCGCGTCGCCGCCGCCGAGCGCCGCGCCCAGCGCGACGCCGGTGAAGTCGGGGATGTCGATGAAGTCGATGCCGATGTCGGGGGCTGCGAGCGCCTGAAGGTGCGCGGCGGCGCGGCCGATGATCGCGCCGCCTGCCTCGATGATCGTCGGACGCTCGAACGACGAGTCGATGTGCGCGAGCGTGTCGGCATCGACGAACTGCACGACGATGCCCGCGCCGACGCCGCTGCCCGACATCGACGCCGCCGCCGAGACCGCCATCGCCTGCATGCCCATGGGGTTCGTCGCGTGCAGGGTGAGATCGCCCGCGATCCGCAGCGTCGAGCCTTGGCCGATCACCGCCTCGTTGTGCAGCTGCAGCACCTGCACCGCGACAGAGCCGGCGACCGCCGCGCCGCCCGATCCGCCGCCCCCTCCGCTCGTCGGGTCGGGAGCCGCCACTGCGACGGAGCGCGCCTCGAAGTCGTTCTGCGCGCCCTCGGGCGTGCGCGCGGTGAGGGCCATGTCGCCGGCGACGACGTCCGCACCCGCACCGAGCGAGGCGAGATCGTCGACGGTCGCGACGTTGAGCGAGATACCCGCGCCGACCGCCGTCGTGCCGCTCGGGAATGCCTTGCCCGTCGCGTGCGCCTTGGCGTCGACGTGCGCAGACGAGAGCAGGGCGAACATGCCCCCGACGCGGACCGTGCGATCGTCCGGCACGATCGAGCGGCTCTCGACGGTGACCCAGTTGACCGAGACGGCCGCGCCGACGCCCACACCGTCGCTCGACTGGCCCGACTGGCTGTTCGCCGTCCCGTTGCCCTGGGCGACGGTGCTCTGCGAGCTCGGCAGGCCGATCCCGAGGCCCGAGGTCGCCTGGTTGCCGTCCAGTTCCTGCTGGGCCTGCTGGTCGGCATCCTGCGCCTCGCCGGCCTCGGCCTTCTTCGCACCGGATGCACTCGCGGCGGTCACCGCGGACGAGCTCACCGTGGCGCTCGACACGAGCCAGAGCGAGCCGGCGGTGACGTCCTGGATGACCTGCGCGTTCACGGCGACGTCGACCACGTTGATCACGATGATCGCGCCCACCGCCGTGCCGCTGCCGGATGCCTCGGCGTCGCCGTTCGCCTGGACGGTCGTGGTCGACGTCGCACGGACGAGCACCTGACCGGTCGCCGTGAACGGGCGCGGGCCCGCGGTGCCGATGCGCGCCAGGACGACCGGCAGCACGACGTCGATGCCGACCGCCGGTGCCACGGCGGCACCGCCGCCGGTGGTGGCCGATCCGGCCTTGACCTCGTTGACCACCGCGTCGGAGTGGTCCGCGCGCACCGTGACGTTCGAGCCGCCCGTGACATCCGCGCCGTCGTGGATCTCGGCGCGCGTGACGTCGGTGGCGAGCACGTTGAGCGCGATCGAGACTCCGACGCCCACGCTGCCGCCGCCCGCCTTCGCGTCGCTCACGGCGCGGGCGGTGTCGGTGCGGAGGTTCTCGGCGGCGACCGTGACGTCGCCCGTGCCGAACGTGACCACCGCGCTCGAGGGGATCCACGCCTCGGTGTGGTCGGTCACGATGTTGAGGCCCAGTGCGCCCGCGACGCCCGTGCCGGAGGGCGAGCCCGCACCCGACTTCGCGACGGCGGCGAAGTCGTGGCGGCCGTCGTTCGGGAGCGGGGTCATGGTGGCCGAGACGGCGAATCCGTTCGCCTCGACCTCGGTGTCCTCGCCGAGCCATGCGCGGTTCTCGACCCACACGAGGTTGAGCGCGACCGCGGCGCCGATCGCGGTGCTGGAGGAGCCACCGCCGCCACCTCCGCCGCCACCACCGCCGCCGGACGCGACGACCGTCGCCGACGCATCCGCCTCGGTCTTCGAGTCGACCTGCGCCCGCGAGAGGAACCAGACGTGACCGCCCGCGGTGATCGACAGCCCGTCCGGGAGGTGCGCCGTGAAGCTCGCGTCGGCGATGGACAGCGCGATCGCGGCGGCGACCGAGACGCTGCCCCCGCTGGTCGACGCGGAGGGCGACGACGTCGACTGCATGCCGGAGCCGCGGTTGGCCGCCGTCTGCTGGTCGGCGTACGAACGCTGCTGCGCGACTTGGCCGTCCACGCCGCCGGCGCCGGAGCCGCCTTCGTCGTTCTGTGCCGGCGCGCCACTCGACGACGCCTTCGCGGTCGCGCCCGCCAGCGCAGATCCCGTCACCGTGAAGACCGCGGAACCGCCCGCGACCACATCGCGTCGGGTCTCGGCGAACGCGACGTCGAACGCGAAGTTCAGCGCGAGCGAGACGCCGACGGCCGTGGCGGCCTCGCCGGCCTCGGCGTCCGTCGTCGTCTTCGCACTGGTGGCGTGCTCGACGATCGCGAACACGTCGCCCGTCGCCTCGAGTGCGTCGGGGAGCGTGCCGATCACCGCGGTGGTGGAGATCTCGGAGACGGTGATGCCGATCGCCGGGGTGACGGTGACCCCGCCGCCCTTCGCACCCATCTTCGCCTCGTTCGCGGTGTGACTCTCGGATGCCGCGGCGACAGTCAGGTCGTCGGCTCCGGTCACCTGCACGCCGTCGTCGATCAACGCGTGCGTCTCGCTGAAGACGAGGGCGAGGGCGAACGACGCGCCCACGCCGACGTTGCCTGTCGAGACGACTCCGTCGCCCTTCGGGAGCGCCTTCGCCGTCGTGCTGAGCGCATCGCTCGCCATGATCACGGCATCCGCGTCGTCGCCCGTGAGCAAGACGTCCCCGTAGACGGCGGCCAGCGTGTCGGCGTTCACCTGCGCGATCGCGACCGAGCCGGCGACCGAGATCTTGCCGCCGCCGGCGCCCGAGGCCGCCTCGGCCGACACGGTCGAGGTGCGGTCGCCCGCGTCGTCGGGGGTCGTCGTCGCACCGACCACGAGCCCGCCCGCGGTGATCGTGAGCCAGTCGGGGACGATCGCGTGGTTGACGACGTCGACCCAGCTGATCGCGATTCCGACGCCGATCGTCGCCGACGCGCCCTCCGACGCCGACGAGCCGTCGCCGCCGGTCGCCACATCGGTGTTGTGAGACGAGAGGATGCGCACGGTGCCGACCGCCGTCAGCTCCGTGACGTCCTCGGTGATGCGCGCGATCGGCTGGATGGTGGCGACGACGATGCCGACCGCCGCGGCCACCGCCACCGGGCCCTCGCTCGTCTCGGCACTGGGGGTCTCGGCGTCTCCCGAACCCGATCCGCCGGACTCCGAGGAGCGCTGGTCGGCGTAGCCGCGCTGCTGCGTCGCGAACTGGTCGACGCCGTCTCCGGCCGTGCCGCCCTGGTTCTCGGGGTCGGGCGATCCGCTGTCCGCCTCGTTCTCGGGCGCGCCCGCCGCGGACGCCGTCGCCTTCGCGCTCGACGCCGAGCGGCTGTACGCCTGCAGCGTGAGCGATCCGCCCGCGTCGACGGTGCGTGCGAGCTCGGCGAGGACGTCATGGTTCGGGATCGTGAGGGCGAACGAGATCCCGACTGCGGCATCCGCCCCGGCGATCGCGGCCGCCGTCGTCGAGTTGAGTGCGGATGCCGTCTGCGTGGCCCGAATCCACACGTCCCCGCTCGCCTCGAGCGATCCCGTGCCGATGCGCGCCGTGGTCGTGACGTTCGACAGCACGATCGAGACCGCGGGTGCGATGGCGACGCCGCCGCCCTTCGCGCCCATCTTCGCCTCGGCCGTGACCTCATCCGTCGCCTCGGCGGACACGACGACGTCCTGGGCGCCCGAGATCACCACGTCGTCGCCGATGAGGGCGCTCGTGCGGTGCGTGTCGAGCACGATCACGAACGCGGCACCGAGGCCGAAGTCGCCCTCCGTCGAGACGCCCCCGATGAAGTCCTCGCCGCCGGCGCCTTCGACCTCACCGTCCCCGTCCTCGTCGCCCGCCTTGTGCGGCAGCGCCGTGACGGTGCCGTCGACCGCGCTGCGGGCCGCGACGGCCACATCACCCGAGGTGAGCGCCAGCGTGCCGAGCACGCTCGCGAGCGTGTCGGTGGTGATGATCGCGATCGCGACCGAGCCCGCCACCGAGATGTTGCCGCCGCCCGCGCCGGATGCCGCCGCCGCTCCGTAGGTGGCGGTGACGTCGTCCCCGTCCGCGGCGACCGTCGCCGAGACGACGACGTCACCCGCGGTGGCCGACAGCGTCACCGGGATGATCGACCGGTTGACCGTCGTCGCAAGGGTGAGCGCGACGCCCACGCCGATATTCGCGTCGCCGCCGGAGGACACCGACGATCCATCGCCGCCCGAGCGCGCGTCCGTGTTCGTCGACGACTCGACGCGCAGCTGACCGCCCGCGATGATCGTGGCGACCTCGGGCAGGATCAGCGACTCGGCGTGCACCTCGGCGACGAGGATGCCGATGGCCGCCGCTACGGCGACGCCGCCCTCGCTGGTCTCGGCAGGCGGGTTCTCGGTGTCACCCGAGTCGGGGGCGCCGTTCTGGGCGGCCTGAGCGTCGGCGTACCCGCGCTGCTCGCCCGCGAGCTGGTCGACGCCGGTGCCGGCTCCGCCGCCCGGGTTCTCGGGGTCGCCCGACTCCTCATTCTCAGGCGCGCCCGCGGCGGATGCCTCGGCCAGCGCGCTCGACTCGGAGATGTTCGAGGCGCGCAGCAGCACGTGCTGGGCGGCGTCGACGTCACGGCCGAGCACCGCCATCGACGAGTGATCGGCATAGGTGAGCGCGAGCCCGAATCCGACGGCGGCATCGGTCGCGTCCAGCGCGGCGGCCGAGGCGACGGTGTCGGCCAGGGCCTTCTGCGTCGCGGTGAGGGCGAGGGTGCCGGTCAGCTGCTGCGTCGCACCGGCGCCGAGACGTGCCAGCGTCGACACGTTCGACAGCGCGATGCCGATCGACGGCGTGATCGCGATCGCGCCCCGCGCGCCCATCTTCGCCTCGACGGTCGTGACGTGCTTCGCGTCGGCCGTGAGCACGAGATTGCGGATGCCGGTGGCCAGCACGCCGTCGGCGACCTCCGCAACGGTGTCGTGCGTGACGATCGCGAGTCCCACCGAGATCCCCAGGCCGAGCGAGGTGGCCGGATCCTGGTCCTCGCCGTGCGGGAGCGCCTTCGCGGTCGTGGCGACGTCGCTCTTCGCGGTGACGGCCGCATCGCCTCCGGTGAGCTCGACCGTGCCGTCGATCGCGGCCCGCGTGAGGTGCTTCACGACCGCGAGCCCGAGCGATCCCGCTCCGGCGAACTCGCCCCCTCCCGCGCCCGAGGTGCCGATGGCGGAGATCGTCGAGGTGGTGTCGGCGCCGTCGGCCGCGACATCCGCCTGCACGATCAGATCGTGCGCGCGCACCGTGAGGTGGGCGGGCACGGTCGCTGTGTTCACGACGTCCATGAGGGTGATGCCGACGCCGACGCCGATGTTGGCCGTTCCGCCTCCGACCGCCGAACCGTCGCCGGCGGACGAGGAGTCGGTGTTCGCGGCGGTCATGAAGGCGACCGTGCCGGCAGCGGTCAGGTCTCCGACCTCGCTCGTGACCCCCGCGCGGACGACCGGGCTGGAGAGGCTCACGCCGACCGCGGCAGCCGCGTTCACGCCGCCCTCGCTCGTCTCCGCCTGCGGGGCGCGCTGGTCGTCGCCGCCCGAGGTCTCGAGGCCGTTCTGCGCGGCCTGACCGTCGGCGTGATCCTGCTCGCGGTTGATGAGCTCGTTGACGCCGGAGTTGTCGGGGTCCTCGTCGGGCGCGCCGGTGTCCTCCTCAGGTGCGCCGGCCGCGGAAGCGGTCGCCGAAGCGGCGGAGTCGGAGATCGCGGATGCCCGCAGCACGATGTCTCCGCCGGCGTCGACGACGCGGGCGAGGTCGCTCGTGGAGGCGTGGTTCGCGATCGAGAGGCCGAGCGAGACTCCGATCGCGGCGTCGCCACCGGACACGGCGGCCGCAGATGCGGTGCTCGTGACCGACGAGTTCAGGGCGGAGGCGAGCTGGAGCGAGCCGTCCAGCGCCAGGGATCCGGTGCCCACGCGCGTGGCGGCGGTGACGTTCGAGAGCGTCGTCGCGACGGCCGGTGCGATCGACACGCCGCCACCGGCGGCTCCCATCCGCGCCTCCGTGACCGCGACGTCCGCGACGGTGGCCTGCAGCACGACGTCGTCGGCGCCGGTGATCACGACGCCGTCGGCGATCTCGGCGACCGTGCGGTGGGTGACGAGGTTGAGGGCCACGGAGGCCCCGAAGCCGAGATCGTCCGCCTCTGTGACGCCCGCCCCCGCCGGCAGCGCCTTCACCGTGCTCGCGAGATCGCTCGCGGCGGATACCCAGACGTCGCTGCTCGTGAGGACGACGTCGCCCTCGATGGCCGCGCGCGTCTGATGGTCGACGACGGCGAGCGCGAACGATCCCGCGATCGACACGTCGCCTCCGCCGGCTCCCGACGTCGCGTTCGCCGCGATCGTCGCCGTGTGATCGTCGCCGTCGACGGCCGTCTGCGCGCGGACGACGAGGTCGCCGGCGGTGATCGTGAGGGTGCCCGGGACGACTGCGGCGTTGCGGACATCCGAGAGCGTGATCGCGACTGCCGCTCCGATCGACGCCGTGCCGCCCGCGGGCTGCGTCGCCGACCCGTCTGCCGTCGCGGATGCATCGGTGTTCGCCTCGGTCTGCAGGGTGGCGATGCCGCCTGCCCTCAGGTCGCCGACGGTGACGATGACCTCCGAGACCACTGTCGACAGCGCGACGGCGATCGCCGCAGCGGCCTGGACGCCGCCGCCGCTGGTCTCGGCGGCGGGCGCCTCGGCACCGCCGGTGCCGCTGCCCGTCTGCGCGGCTCCGACCTGGTCGGCGAAAGCGACCTGGTCGCCGATCTGCCGGTCGACGCCGCTCGGCTCGCCCGGGGCGGGCTCCTCGTCCGATCCCGGTGCCCCGGCCGCCGAGGCATTCGCGGATGCCGTGGTGCGGGAGACGCTCGCGGTGCGGAGAGTGACGGCCCCTCCTGCGACGACCTCCCGCTCCATGCGCGTCGTGACGGTGTGGTTGGCGATCGGGAGGCCGAGACTGATGCCGATCCCCGCGTCCGCCGCACCGGCGACGGACGACGTGCCCGATGCCGACGCCTCCGCCTCCTGCGTCGCGTGCATGGCGAGGTCGCCGGTCAGGATGAGCGCGGCAGGCCCGGTGCCGAGGCGGGTGGTCGTCGTGACGTTCGAGAGGTCGATCGCGACGGCCGGGGCCAGGGCGACGTCGCCGCCCTGCGCGCCCATCTTCGCCTCGACCGTCGAGGTGTCGGCCGTGGTCGCGAGCAGCGTGACGTCGGTCGCGCCCGTGAGGATCGCGCCGTCGGCGAGCTCCGCGAGCGTGTCGTGCCGGATGATCGCGATGCCGACGGAGGCGCCGGAGCCGACGCCGCCTTCCGCCGCCTCGGCCCCGACACCGTGCGGGAGGGCCTTCGCGGTCGTGGTGGCTGCACTGCGGGCGGCGAGCGTGGCCGCGCCCGTGAGCGTCGCGGTGCCGGCGAGGCGGGCGGTGCTCTCGCGATCCGCGACGAGGAGGGCGAGCGAGCCTGCGACCGACAGCGAGCCGCCGCCCGCGCCCGCCATCGCGGTGGCGTCGGCAGCGGATGCCGCATCCCCGCCGTTCGCGAGCGTCGCGGTCGCGAGCACGAGCTCCGTGGCGACGACCGTGGCTCCTGCTGACAGCAGCGCCCGAGTCGTGACGTCGGCGTCGGTGATCGCGACGGCCGCGCCGATCGTCGCGCTCGAACCCTGCGATGCCGAGCCGTCGGCGGTCGCCGCCTGGTCGGCGTTCTCGAGGGCGGCGAGGCGTACCGTCCCGGCCGTCACGGTGACGCCCGGCGCGATCACCGATTCGCTCAGCATCGTGGCCAGGGTGAGCGCGATCGCGGCGGCCGCGTTGACCTTGCCCTCGCTCGTCTCGGCACTCGGGGCGGCGGCCGCGCCCGACGTCGCGCCGCCGTTGTCTTCTGCGACGCCGTCGGCGTGGTCGCGCTGAGCGGCGAGCTGCTGGTCGACACCGCCGGGGGCGCTCGGATCGGCGTCTGCCGGCGTCTCGTTCTCGGGCGCCCCCGATGCCGAGGCGACGGCGGTCGTCGCGGAGCCGCTCGTGAGGAACGTGGCGAGGTGGACTTCCGACGCCGTGACGACGCGTCCGACGCGGGCGAGGGCCGAGTGGCTGGGCATCGCGAGGGCGAGCGCGATGCCGATGCCCGCATCTCCCGCCCCCTCGACTTCGGCTGTCGCCGTCGCGTTCGCGGTGGCGTTCAGCACGGCGTCCAGGCGGAGCGTGCCGGTGAGGGCGAGCGCGGCACCGGGGGCGAGGAGCACGTGGGCGGTCTCGGTCGAGAGCGCGATCGCGACGACCGGCGTGAGCGCGACCCCGCCGCCGGTCGCTCCCATCTTCGCCTCGACCGCAACAGTGCTGCGCCCGTTCGCCGTGAGGGTGAGGTTCGCGGCGCCCGTGAGCGTTGCGCCGTCCGCGAGCGCCGCCGTGGTGCGTCCTGTGACGATCGCGAGCGCGAACGACGCGCCGATGCCCAGCGTGCCCGCTCCGCCGACGCCGACTCCGTGCGGCAGCGCCTTGGCCGCGGTCTCGAGGGTCCTCGACGCCGATACGACCGCGTCACCCGTGAGCTGAACGGCACCCGCGATCACGGCCGTGGACTCGTGGGTGGTCAGGGCGATGGCGACGGATCCGGCGACGGAGATCTTGCCGTCCCCGGCGCCCGCCATCGACTCGGCGGACAGGACCGACGAACCGCCGGCGAGGGCGGTCGTCAGCACCTGCAGGCTCGCGGCCCGGACCGTCGCACCGGCCGAGACGGATGCACGCGTCCAGCCCTCGCCCTTCGCGAGCGCGACCGCGGCGCCGATCGTGGCCGTTCCGCCGTCGGCTGCCGATCCGTCGGCCTTCGCCTGCCGGTCGATGTCATCGAGTGCCGCGAGCGACATCGCGCCGCTCGAGGTCACGGTGGCTCCGGCGAGCACCCGAGCCTCGCTGACCGCGGTCGCGAGGGTGAGGGCGATGGCCGCCGCGGCGTTGACGCCACCCTCGCTCGTCTCGGCGCTCGGGGCGCTCGCACCGGACGCCGACGGTGCTCCGCCGCCCGCAGTCGCGACGCCGTCGGCGTGCTCGCGCTGCGCCTGCAGCTGCTGGTCGACCCCGCCGCCTGCCGCGCCGCCGGGGTTGGCCGCATCGCCCGAGTCCGCTCCGTTCTCGGGTGCGCCCGCGGCAGAGGCGATCGCGTTCGTGAGCGAGGAGGAGGTGAGGAACGACGCGAGCGCGACATCCCCCTCCGCCGTCGCGTCGCGGGCGATCTCGGTGATCGCGCGGTGCTGCGGCATCGCGAGCGCCAGCGCGACCCCGACCCCCGCGTCGCCCGCTCCCTCCACCTCCGCGGTCGCCGTGGCGTTCGCGGTGGCGTTGAGCACGGCATCCATCCGGATCGCCCCGCCGACGCTCAGCTGTGCGCCGGTGCCGATCCGGGCGAGCGCGGCCTCGGTCGACAGGGCCGTCGCGAGGACCGGCGTGAGCGCCACTCCGCCGCCGGTCGCCCCCATCCGCGCCTCGACCGTCATCGTGCTGCGGCCGCTCGCGAAGAGCGTGAGCGATCCGGCATCCGCGAGCGCGGCGCCGTCGGCGATCTCCGCCGCCATCTCGCCGGTGGCGATGGCGAGGGCCACGGAGGCTCCGATGCCGAGGGTGGATGCACCCGTCACGCCGTCGCCGTGCGGCAGCGCCTTCGCGACGACGCCGGTGCTGTTCGCGGCCGAGATCAGGACGGCTCCGGCGACCGTCGCCGTGCCGCGCAGCGAGGCGAGCGACGAGTGGTTCACGAGCGCGATGGCGACCGACCCGGCCACCGAGACCTTGCCGTCGCCCGCGCCCGCTGCCGACTCGGCAGTGGTGACGGATGCGGTGTCGTCGCCGTTCGCGAGGGTCACGGTCGACAGCTGGAGGGATGCCGCGGTGACCGATGCACCCGCGGAGACGATCGCCTCGGTCGAGATGTCGGCGCGGGTCAGAGCGACACCGGCTCCGATCGTTGCGGTGGCGCCGTCGGCCGCCGACCCGTCGGCGTCGGAGGATTGGTCGGCGTTCTCGAGTGCGGCGAGGCGGACCTGTCCGCCGGCGGTGACGACGGCGGACTCGACGGTCGCACGGCTCAGCGCCGTCGCGAGCGTGAGGGCGACCGCCGCGGCCGCGTTCACCGTGCCGTCGCTCGTCGCCGCGCTGGGGACGGTGCCCTGCGAGCCGGCTCCCCCGGCGGTCGTGGCCACACCGTCGGCGTGGGCCCGCTCCTGCCCGAGCTGCTGATCGACGCCGGCGCCGCCTTCGCCGCCTTCGCCCGAGTTCTCCGGCGCGCCGGCGGCGGAGGCGACGGCGGTCGTCGTGGCCTTCGAGGTCAGGAACGAGTGGACGAGCACGTCGCCGCCCGCCACGACATCCCGCTCGACGGTGGCCAGCGCGCGGTGGTTCGGCATCGCGAGGGCGAGCGAGATGCCGACGCCCGCGGTCGTCGCGTTCGTCACATCCGCCGTGGCGTTCGCGGTGGCCGACGCGTCGAGAATCGCGTCGAGGCGCAGCGTGCCGGTGAGCTGGAGTGCTCCGTCGCCGACGACCCGCGCCTCGGCGGTCTCGGTCGTGAGCGTCGTCGCGACGACGGGGGTGAGCGCGACGGATCCGCCCCGGGCGCCCATCTTGGCGTCGGCCGTCGTGGCGCTTGCGCCGTTGGAGTAGAGCGTGATGCCCGATGCACCGGTGATCGCGCCGGCCGACGAGAGCTCCGCGAGCGTCGTGCCCGTCACGACCGCGAGTGCGAACGACGCGCCGATGCCGAGCGACTCGGCACCCTCGACGCCGCCCTCGTGCGGGTAGGCCTTGGCCGTGGTCGCGAGGTCGCTCGTCGCGGAAGCGGTGACCGCTCCCCCGCCCGCGATCGCCACCGAACCGTCGACGGCCGCGCGAGTCGAGTGGTTCACGAGCGCGATCGCCACCGACCCCGCGACGGAGAGCTTGCCGCCTCCCGCGCCCGCGAGCGCCTCCGCGGCGAGGGCGGATGTCGCGTCCCCGCCGTCGTCGAGCGCGCGGGCGAACAGCTGCAGGCCGCCCGCCGCGACGACGACGCCGGTCGGAACGACGGCGTTGGTCGAGATGTCGGCGCGAGTGAGAGCGACCGCTGCGCCGATGGCGGCGTCGGTCGCCTCCGACGCCGACCCGTCGGCGAGGGAGCGCACATCGGAGTGGGTCGCGGCGTCGATGATCGCTGAGCCCATGGTCGTCAGGTCGCCCGCCAGCACGACACCGGCCGCGAGCTCGGCGAGCGTGACGGCGACGGCCGCAGCGACCGCGACCCCACCCTGCGAGGTCGCCGCCGACGGAGTGCCGGTGCCGGCGAGGGCGGGCGAGCCCGCGGTCGAGTCGGCGTGGTCGCGCTGACGCTGCACGGCCTGGTCCACGCCGTCACCCGCCGCGCCACCGGGGTTCGCCGGGTCGTCGGAGTCGTCTGCGTTCTCGGGCGAGCCCGCCGCGGAGGCCGTCGCGTTCGAGGTGACCTCGCTGACGGCGTGGGCGGTGAGCGCGGCGCTCTCCGCCGTGACGTCGCGTGCGAGCTGCGCTTCGGCCGTGTGCTCGGCCATGGTCAGTGCGAGGGAGGCGCCGATGGCGGCGGTGCCGGTGGAGAGGGCGATCGCGCCCGCGGTGGCCCCCGCGGTGGCGTGCTGCTGCGCGGTGAGGCGGAGCGCGCCGGTCAGCGCGGCGGCATCTCCCGCACCGAGTCGCGCGATGGTGCGGATCGTGGACACGGTCGTCGCGACGGCGGGCGTGACCGAGACGCCACCGCCGGCGGCCCCCATCCGGGCCTCGGTCGTCGTCGTGACGGTCGATCGGGCGTCGACGGTGAGCGCGGCGACTCCCGCGAGCGTCGCGCCGTCGCCCAGCTCGGCGAGAGTCTCTGCGCGGACGATCGCGAGGGCGAACGAGGCGCCGACGCCGAGGTCTCCGGCGTCTGTGACGCCCGCACCCGCGGGCAGGGCCTTCACCGTCGTGCTGCTGGTGCCGTTCGCCGCGACGGTGAGCGAAGCGCCGCCGGCGGAGCCGTCGAGGGCAGCCCGCAGTGCGCGGTCGACGAGCGCGATGGCGACCGAGCCGGCGACCGACACGTCGCCGCCTCCGGCGCCGGCGATGGACTCGGCGCCCGACGCCGAGACGGTGTCGGCGCCGTCCGCCACCATGCGGACGTGGATGGTCGTGGCGGGCGAGGTGATCGACGCGCCCTCGGTCGCAAGGGCACTGGCCGCGAGGCTCGAGTCGGTGATCGCGACGGCGGCGCCTACGGTCGCGTCGGCGCCCTGCGACGCCCGGCCGTCGGCCCGCGAGGTGGCGTCGGTGTGCTCGCCGGCGACGACCGTCACGGTCTCGGCGGTGACCGCGCCGGCGATGATCGCCGACACGACCGATTCGGCGACGGTGACCGCGACCGCTGCGGCGACGTTCACGCCGCCGTCGCTGGTCTCCGCGCTCGCCGGCGTGCCGGCGTTCCCCGGGCGTCCCGATTCGGCGGCGATGGCGTTCGCGGTGCTCTGCGTCGCCGCGACCTGGCCGTCCACTCCGCCGCCCGCGCTGCCGCCCGCGGAGTTCTCAGGAGCCCCGGAGGCCGAGGCCTCGGCATCCGATGTCGTCTTCGATACGCCGGTCGCGCCGACGGTGACGTCCGCCGATCCGTCCGCCGCAGCGGCAGCTGTGACATCCCGCGCGAGTCGCGCCTCGACCGAGTGATCCGCGAGCGCCAGTGCGAGGCCGACGCCGATCGCGGCGTCACCGCCCGAGGCGACGGCGGCCTTCGCCGCGGCGTGCGTCTCGGCGCGCTGCACCGCGGTGACGACGAGGTCCTGCACCGCGAGGCCGCCGGCGCCGTCGACGAGAGCAACGGTGCGTGTGTTCCCCATCGCGACGGCGGCGAACGGCGCGATGGCGAGGTCCGCGCCGGCCGCGGACCCGCTCGCCTCTGCTCGGACGATGTCGGTGCCGCTCGCCGTGACTGCGGCATCCGCCATTCCGGTCGCCGATCCGCTGAGCGTCGCGGTGGTGTGGGTGCTGCTCGTCGCGAGGGCGAACGACGCACCGACGCCGGTGGTCGCGCCGGTGCCACCGTCGGTCGCCAGCGTCGCGCGGGCGGAGGTCTCGGCGACCCCGGTCGCGGCGATCGCGAGGGTCGCGCCGTCGAACGAGCCCTGCAGAGCGGAGGAGGTCTCGACGCTCGAGAGGGCGAGGGCGACAGAGCCGGCGACCGAGAGATCGCCGCCGGATCCCGCGCCTCCGGTGGCGGTGGCGGCGATGCGGTGGGCCGGGTCGTTCACGCCGCTCGCGGTGAGCGGGGCGACTCCGGCGGTGAGGCTGAGGCTCGAGGCGACGACGGAGGCGTCTGCGGCGAGCGCGGTGCGGACTCGGGCGTCCGCGAGGGTGAGGGCGACGGCTGCCGCGATCGTGGTGGCTGCCGGTTCTCCGCCCTCGGCCGGAGGCCCGCGGTCCCAGGGACCGCCGCTTGCTGTCGCGTCGGCCTGCAGATTGCCGAACGCCGTGAACGATGCGTTCGCCGCCTGGATCGAGACCCCGTCGACGACGACGTCGCTGGTGAGGTCGTGGATGCTGAGGGCGACGGCCGCCGCGGCCAGGACGGTGCCCTGCGGGGTCGCGGGGGTGGGAGCGGCGGGCGTCGAGCCGGCGCCCCCGCCTGCCGGGGCGGCGCCGTCGGCCCAGCTGCGGGCGCCGGCGATCTGCGCCGACGGGTCCGCCGCGGCGAGGAGGCCGAATCCGGGCGCGGCGCCCTCCGCTCCGGTGGCGGACGAGGCCGCGTCGGTGTCGGAGGATCCGCGCGCCTCGGCGGAGAGGGCGACGTCTCCCGTCGCGACCACGTCGCGATCCAGGTCGGCCGACGCGGAGTGGTCGGCGAACGTCAAGGCGATCACGGCACCGATGGCGGCGCCGTCACCTGCCGTGATGTCGCCTCGCGCCGTCGTCGTGACCGGGGCCACGAGCGCCGCGCGCATCGTGAGGGCGCCGGCCACCGCCAGCGACTCGGGGGCGTCGGCCACGCGCGAGGTCGCGGATGCGTTCGAGACGGAGAGTGCGAGCACCGTCGACACTGCGCCGGATGCCGCTCCTCCGTTCGCCGTGACCGTCTGCGGCGAGACCGTCGTGGCGAGGAGCGAGAGATCGCCGGAGCCGGTCACCGCCGGCGCCGTGAGCTCGGCGGTGGTGGCGTCGTTCACGATGCCGAGGGCGACATGGGCTCCGAGACCGGTTGCGACTCCGGCTGCCGTGGCGGGTGCCGCCGTCGCGAAGGTCGCAGCCGACGAGAACGCCTCGAATCGCGCGTCGGTGGGCTCGCCCCCCTGGAAGGCGACGGGGCCGCCGCCGAGCAGCGCCTGCGTCGTGCGGCTGACGAGCGCGATGGCGAGTGCACCGGCAACGCCGAAGCTGTCGGCCGCACCGGCGCCCGAGGTGGCGATGGCGCGGAACGCGCTCGCGGGCGCGCCCTCGGGCGACGCCGCGATGGCGTAGGCGGAGAGCGACGGCGCGGCGAATGCGGCGTCGCCCACTGCGGTGCGCGTGTCGATGTCGACCGAGTTGACCGCGACGGCCACGCCGACGCCGGTGGCGTCCTCCGCCACGGCGGAGGCGTCGGCCTCGGCCGTCGCCGACCCGTGAGCACGCGAGACCAGGATGACCCCGCCGTCCGCGGTGTAGAGGGCGGTCGGGGTCGCGCCGGCCGTCGCGAGCGTCGTGACGTCGAGGTCGGTGTAGGCGAGCGCCGCGGCGAGGTCGACGGACCCGTCGGGGGTCGTCGCGTTGCCGTCGGTCGTCGCGGTGGGGGCCGTGCCGTTCTGAGTCGCGCCGCCGGCGCTCGCCGTCGCAACGGTGCTGACGGCGTAGACGCTGGCTGCCTCGACGTGGAGCACGCCGCCGGCCCCGACCGCGCCGGACGACGTGACGGCCGCCCGCGTGTCGATCGCGATGCGGCTCACGGCGATCGCACCGCCGGCCTGCTGTGCGGTCGCCGTCGTGTCGACGTCGGTGTCCGTCTGCGCGAGGAGGGTGAGGTCACCGGTCGCGGTGATCGCGGCCTGGCCCTCCACCTGGACGACCGCGGTCGCCGATGCGTCGGAGTACGCCCCGGCCGCGTCCACGTCGTCGGTGCCCGTGCCGGTCGCGGTGACGTCGAGGTCGACCTCGGCCAGCGCCGAGAGGTGGACGTCGCCGCTCGCGCCGGCGCCGGTGGCCGCGATCGAGCCGTCGCGCACGATGACCCGGGCCGTCGCGTTCGCCTCGCCGAGCGCGCTCGTGACCGCCTCGTCGGACTCCTCGGTCTCGGTGTGGGTGACCTTGGCGTGTGCTCGCACGACGACGTTCTCGCCGTTCACCGTCGCGTCGGTGAGCAGGACCTCCACGGTCGCGTCCTCGCCGGCGGTCATGGCAGAGGCGTGAATGCCGACGTAGCCGGTCGAGACGATCGAGGAGTCCGTCACCGCGATGCTCGCGCCGGCCGACTCGTCCGTCTCGTTGTTCGCCTGGGCGATCAGGACGACGTTCTCGCCCGTCACGGTCGAGCCCCCGTCGATGATGATCTCGGCCTCGACCGGCGCCGGCGTCGTCGGCGCGGGCGCCGGCTCGCACGGCTCGACGTCGCACGGCTCGGGCTCATCGGCCTCGAGCAGCTCGGCGATCGCGGTGAGCAGGATGTTGCCGCCGGTCAGCGTCGCCCCGTTCAGGAGGATGCGCGCAGCGCGGAGGTCGAAGTCGATCCCGGCGAAGAGCAGCGCTCCGATGATCCGGATGATCGCGCGGGCTCCGTTCGTGTGGATCCGCACCGACGCGGCCGGGACGACCGTCGTGTCGCCGTCGTTCGTGGTGATGACGAGGTCGCCGCCCGCGTTCTGCGAGATCGAGATGATCTCGTCGTCGACATCGCGGTCGATCTCGACGTCCGCGGCCGGTGCCTCCGGCGTCTCGGGCTCCGCCTCGGACGGGTCGGCCGGCTCGGGAGCGGCGGGGTCCTCGTCGGGGGCTCCCGGCTCGCCCGGCTCGGCCGGCACCTCGGGGGCTTCGCCCTCGGGCTCGCTGCCCTCCGCGGGCGGCTCCGGCGCGGCCGGCGGCTCGGTGGGCTCCGGCGCCTCGGGGGCGGGGACGGTCGGGGGCTCGGTGGGCTCCGGAGACTCGGGGACGTCGACCGGCGCGGGGTCGCCCGCCGCCGGCTCGTCCACCTCGAACGGGCGGACGTCGAGGAATGCCGCCGACCCGGTGACCCCGTCGGGCGTGCCGGGGGTCTCCGGCGCGCCGGGCGCCGCCGGCTGCTCGGGAACGCCGGGGACGGGAGGCTGCTCGGGCACCTCCGGAGGCACGGGAGCCGGAGGGTTCGCGGGCGTCTGCGGGGCCGGCTCGGGGGCCGGCGGTGCGGGCACCTCGGGGGCGGGCGGGCCGGGGACACCGGGCGTCGGAACGCCCGGCAGCCCCGCCGGCGGTGCGGGAGCGGTGGGCGCAGCGGGAGGCTGCGGCGGCGTGGGCAGGCCGGGCATCGCGGGGATGGCCGGCGCCTGCGGACCGTTGCCGTTGCCCGGGCCACTGCTCGGCCCGCAGACGAGGGTCGTGCTCGTGGAGCCCGATCCGTCGTTCGTCGTCACTTCGCGGCAATTGGGGCCGTAGGGATTCGCGGGTGCAGCCGGGGCGATACGGCGCGGGCCGGCCGGCGAGACGATCATGCGGGAGTAGTCGCGCGGGTCGGTCACGGGCGGCACCAGCAGCTCGGGCACGCCTCCGTCGGGCGCTTCGTCATCGCCCTCGGTGTCTTCGCCCAGAAGGTCCTCGGCGGCGGTGCCCGCCCCGGGCCCGACGGCCCACGGCATGCCCTCGCCGGTCCGCTCCTGGGCTCCGGCGCTCGGGGCTCCGGCGGCTCCGCCCCACATCAGCTGGCCTGCTGCGAGGACTGCGGCGAGCACCACGGCGACGGTGCGTTGGGCGCGCGCCGACGGCGCAGCGGTCGAACCGCTGCGCGTGCGCGATGCCTCAAATGCGAGGTATCTCCGACTCATGGGGCTCCTTCTGCCCAATCGTCCAACGAGATGCCTCTCCCCTGGGGGGAATGTAGACCCCCGGAGACAGGCTTCACAAGGGAAGAGTCGGATTCCGCCTCGGGAATACATCACGGACGACGTTCTTCGGCGATGATTTCGTTCGCAGGAACGACGAAGGCGGATGCCGCGGCACTGGGCCGCGGCATCCGCCTTCGTGTGTGTGGCTTACAGGCCTGCGATGATCGCGCGCATCAGCTCGGCGGTCTCGGAGGGCGTCTTGCCGACCTTGACTCCGGCGGCCTCGAGGGCCTCCTTCTTCGCCTGAGCCGTGCCCGCGGAGCCGGAGACGATGGCGCCGGCGTGGCCCATGGTCTTGCCCTCGGGAGCGGTGAAGCCGGCCACATAGCCGACGACCGGCTTCGTGACGTTGGCCTTGATGAAGTCCGCCGCGCGCTCTTCGGCGTCGCCGCCGATCTCGCCGATCATGACGATCGCCTTGGTCTCGGGGTCGGCCTCGAAAGCCGCGAGCGCATCGATGTGCGTGGTGCCGATGACCGGGTCGCCGCCGATGCCGATGGCGGTCGAGAAGCCGATCTCGCGCAGCTCGTACATCATCTGGTAGGTCAGGGTGCCCGACTTCGACACGAGGCCGATCGGGCCCTTGCCGGTGATGTTCGCCGGCGTGATGCCCACGAGCGACTCGCCCGGGGTGATGATGCCGGGGCAGTTCGGTCCGATGATGCGGGTCGTGTTGCCCTTGGACTGCGCGTAGGCCCAGGCCTCGGCGGTGTCGCCGACCGGCACGCCCTCGGTGATCACCACGAGTAGCGGGATCTCGGCGTCGATGGCCTCGACCATCGCGCTCTTCGTGAAGGCCGGGGGCACGAACGCGATCGACACGTCGGCACCGGTCTTCTCGATGGCCTCGGCGACCGAGGCGAAGACGGGGAGTTCGACCGGGTTGCCCTCGGCGTCGTGGTGCAGGACGGTCGTGCCGGCCTTGCGGGCGTTGACGCCGCCGACGACCTGGGTGCCGGCCTTGAGCATGAGCGCCGTGTGCTTGGTGCCCTCGCCGCCGGTGATGCCCTGGACGATGACCTTGGAGTCCTTGTTGAGGAAGATCGACATTTCTCTAGGTTCCTTGTTCTCGGCTGTCTCAGGCGTTGGCGAGCTCGGCGGCCTTGTCGGCGCCCTCGTCCATGGTCTCGGCAAGCGTCACGAGCGGGTGGTTGGCGTCGC
This sequence comes from Microbacterium sp. Root166, assembly GCF_001427145.1. Classification (GTDB taxonomy): domain Bacteria; phylum Actinomycetota; class Actinomycetes; order Actinomycetales; family Microbacteriaceae; genus Microbacterium. The sequence continues at coordinate 1,713,885 of NZ_LMGL01000001.1, read as the reverse complement.
GCAGGATCGCACGGCCCTCCTCGACCTTGTTGCCGTCCAGGCGCACGACGAGCGGCTTGGAGGCGCTCGAGCCGAGCTCGGCCAGCGCGCCGACGATGCCCTTGGCGACCGCGTCGCACGCGGTGATGCCGCCGAACACGTTGACGAACACGCTCTTGACCTGCGGGTCGCCCAGGATGACGTCCAGGCCCGCGGCCATGACCTCGGCCGAGGCGCCGCCGCCGATGTCGAGGAAGTTGGCGGGCTTGACGCCGCCGTGGTTCTCACCGGCGTAGGCGACGACGTCGAGGGTCGACATCACGAGGCCCGCGCCGTTGCCGATCACGCCCACCTCGCCGTCGAGCTTGACGTAGTTGAGGTCGTTCTCCTTGGCCTTGGCCTCGAGCGGGTCGGCGGCCGCCTTGTCTTCGAGCAGCGCGTGCCCGGCGTGACGGAAGTCGGCGTTCTCGTCGAGCGAGACCTTGCCGTCGAGGGCGATGATGTCGCCGTCGGCCGAGAGGATGAGCGGGTTGACCTCGACGAGCGTGGCGTCCTCGCCCTTGTACACGGCGTAGAGCTTGACGAAGACGTCGCTGACCTTGTCGACGAGCTCGGGGGCGAAGCCGGCGGCCTCCGCGATCTCGACGGCCTTCTTCTTGTCGATGCCCTCGAGCGGGTCGACCGCGATGCGGGCGAGAGCCTCGGGACGCTCGACGGCGAGCTCTTCGATCTCCATGCCGCCCTCGACGCTGCACAGCGACAGGTAGGAGCGGTTGGCGCGGTCGAGCAGCACCGAGAAGTAGTACTCCTTGTCGATGCGGGCGCCCTGGGCGACCATGACGCGCTTGACGACGTGGCCCTTGATGTCGAGGCCGAGGATGGCCTGGGCCGCCTCGAACGCCTCATCGGGGGTCTTGGCGACCTTGACGCCGCCGGCCTTGCCGCGGCCGCCGGTCTTCACCTGCGCCTTGACGACGACGACTCCGCCGATCTTCTCGGCCGCGGCCCGCACCTCCTCCGGCGTGTCCGCGACGATGCCGGCGAGCACCGGCACCTCGTACTTCTCGAAAAGGTCACGTGCCTGGTACTCGTACAGATCCACAGTGGAATTCCTTCGCAGGTGGCGAATGGGGGGTGGGATGACGCCTGAAAGCGTCTCGACGTCGAGATATCGACCAGTCCCACAGCCTACTACCGCTTGCTGAGCGCTCCGGACCGCAGCGACGCGCGGAAGCGTGCCTTCGGCCGTGGTTCGCGGTAACTCAGCGGGTCCGATCGGCGAGCGCCAGCGTGCGCCGGGCGGACTGCACCATCGCGACGTCGAGGAAGGCGCCGTCCGCCAGCACGACGGTGCCGACGCCGTCCGCCGCGGCCGCTCCGACGCGGGCGATGACCTCGCGGGCACGCTCGACATCGTCCTGCGACGGGGTGAAGGCCGACTCGATGACCGGCAGCTGCGCGGGATGGATCGCCGTCCGGCCGACGAAGCCGAGCGCTCTTCCGGCCTGGCAGCTCGCGGCGAGCCCGGCGGTGTCGGCGATGTCCGCGTAGACGCTCATCATCGGGGCTGCGATCCCTGCGGCCGCGGCGGCGTACACGAGGCGCGAGCGCGCCCACTGCAGACCCTGCTCGCCCTCGCGGCCCCGCGGCAGTCCGAGCTGCGAGCGCAGGTCCGCCTCCCCCAGCGCGATGGACTCGACGCCCGCGGAGGCGATCTCGAACGCGCGCTCCACCCCGAGCGCCGACTCGACGAGGGCATGGATGCCCCGGCCTGGCAGCAATCCCGCGATCGCGTGCACCGCAGCGGCGGATTCGACCTTTGGCACTCGGACCCCGATGTGCAGGGGCAGGTCGGTGAGCGCGGCGAGGTCGTCGTCGGACCAGTCCGATCCGACCGCGTTGACCCGGACCTGGAGCGCCGGGCCGACCTGAGCGTCATGGCCCGCAAAGGCTGCGAGCCCGTCACGCGCCCGCGCCTTGCTGCTCGGCGCGACCGCGTCCTCGAGATCGACGATCACGACATCGGCACCGGAGGTCAGCGCTTTCGCGACACGGTCCGGTCGGTCGCCGGGCGCGTAGAGGGCGGTCAGCGGAAGGGTCATGCGACAGATCCTTCCGCACGCAGGCCCGCGATCTCGGCGGCGGTGTACCCGAGTTCGCCCAGCAGTGCGTCGGTGTCGGCGCCGGGAGCGCGTCCGGTGAAGGCGATCGTCGCATCGCCTGCGGAGAGCCGGAACATGGGCCCCTGCATCCGCATCTCGCCGAGGTCGTCGTCGTGGATCGTGTGGATCGTGCCGAGGGCCAGGAACTGCGGATCCTCGACGATGTCGGCAGCGTCGTAGATCGGCGCGATGGCCGCCTGGGCACGCTCGAACACGTCGAGCACCTCGGCGCGGGACCGCTGCGCGATCCATCCGCCGACCGCGTCGTCGAGCTCATCGGCGTGCTCAGCCCGCCCGGCTCCGGTCGCGAACCACGGCTCGGCGATCAGCTCGGGACGCCCGACCAGGATCATCACGCGCTCGGCGATCGACTGCGCGCTGGTGGACACCGCCACCCACGAGCCGTCGGCGGTGCGGTAGGTGTTGCGCGGCGCGTTGTTGGCCGAGCGGTTGCCGGTGCGCTGCTGCACCGTGCCCAGCTGGTCCCACCGGGTGATCTGCGGGCCGAGCATCGCGAGCATCGGCTCGACGATCGCCACGTCGACCTCCTGCCCGATGCCGGAGCGCTCACGGGCGTGCAGGGCGACCATCACCGCGTAGGCGGTGGCCAGCGAGGCGATGCCGTCCGCCAGTCCGAACGGCGGAAGCACCGGCGGCCCATCGGGCTCGCCCGTCATGGCGGCGAACCCGCTCATCGCTTCGGCGAGCGTGCCGAAGCCCGGCCGGGACCGGTACGGCCCCTTCTGACCGAACCCGGTGACCCGCGCCAGCACGATGCGCGGATTCCGCGCGGACATGGCGTCGTAGCCGACGCCCCACCGCTCGAGCGTGCCCGGGCGGAAGTTCTCGATGACGACGTCCGCCGCCTCTACGAGCCGCAGCAGCGCCTCGCGACCGCCCTCGGTGTGCAGGTCGAGGCGGATCGTTCGCTTGTTGCGCCCGAGGGTCTTCCACCAGAGGTTCTGGCCGTCCCTGGACGGTCCGTGTCCGCGTGCCGGATCGGGCTTGGTGGTGTGCTCGACCTTGATCACCGCGGCACCCATGTCGCCGAAGTGCATGGCGGCCATGGGCCCGGCGAACAGGGTCGACAGGTCGATGACGGTGAGGTCCTCCAGTGCGCTCATGCCGAAGCCTCCCAGCACACCCGGAAGCCGATCGACGGTGAGGCGTCGACCCCGAGTCCGGGCAGCAGGAACTTCGCCGAGAACTCCGGATGCCGCACCCCGCCGTCGAAGTACCAGTCCGACCCCTCGGACACGTGGTCGGAGCCGCCCTTGAGCATCACGAACCGGCTGCGCCCGTCGCTGTGCTCGGACTCCGTCCAGTTCCACACCACCGGAGACCGGCGGATGAACGCGGGGTCCGCCGCGGCGACCTGCCACTCGTCTTCGGTCGGCAGGCGCCCGCCGGCCCAGGCGGCGTACTCGCGGGCCCGTGCGAAGGTCACCCCGGTGGCGGGGGCGTCGGGCGACGCGGCATCCGCCTCTTCTCCGATGGCGGAGAGGAACTCGGCGTACTCGGCAGCCGAGACCTCGGCCGCGCCCACGAGGAGCGCGCCGGACAGCTCGACGACTCGCTCCAGCGTGCGCTGATCGTGCAGGCGGGGAGGCAGCGGCTTCCACTCGTCGACGTAGGGGGCGCCGTCGTACATGCCGGTCTCCCGCTGCCGGTAGCGCACGGTGACGACCCGCTTTCCGGGCTCGAGGCGCACCGCGCCCGCGCTGAGGTGGTCGCGCACGGCGTCGTCCGCCGTCGGCCCCGACCACACCGGCGGGGCGAGGCGCCGCGCCCGCAGGTGAGGAAACGAGGCATCGCGATCATGGCTCACAGCGGCGAGCTCGGCTCGGAGAACCTCGAGCCCTTCTGGCTCGGCGGCGCCCTCGGCGATCTCGAGCACCGCGGCGACCCCGCGCGCGGGCACGACCACTGCGGACGACGATCCGTCGTGGAGCGCGATCCACCGGCCGGAACCGGAGGGGCGGAACTCGAGGTCGGCATCGGACGTGTTGGCGAGCGTCGTCAGGGTGACGCCGTCCAGGACGAACGACGACCCCGAGAGGCCCGAGGGGTCGCACACCGCGAGCGGCGTCCACTCCCCCTCGACCAGCCAGCGGTGCAGCCGCCGCTGGACGGGCAGCATGCGACGCAGGGTCGCGGCATCCCGCTCGTTCCACCCCACCCAGGCACCGAAGACGACCTCCCAGACCATCACGCCGACCCCGTTGAGCCACGACGAGACGAGCTCGTCCGAGTGGTCGCGGTGCCAGCGCCGGATGTGGTGCTGCATGTGCCGCCGCTCGAAGAGGTGCGCCCGCAGCACGCCGGGAGGCGTCGTGTCGGCGAACCACTGCGCCCACGACAGGCTGTGATCGGCGATGCGATCGGTGGCGAGCTTCGACTCGCCTTCGAGGCCGATGCCCGGCCTGGCGCGGTCGAGCGCCGCGACGAAGCCCGGGTCGGCGTTCTTGAGCGTGTCGAGGAACACGCCGTCGGCGCCGAGCCGGCGGATCACCTCGGCGAGTTCGTCGACGTCCTCGCCGCTGCGCCGGGTGCCGGTGTCCCACGGGTTGTAGTCGACGAACACCCGGACGCCCGACTCGTGGAGGGCGGCTGCGGCGTCGGGGAGCCCCGGCACGTCGTAGAAGTCCCACTGGTTGCGGTCGTCGATGCCGATGACGGGGTACGCGTGCCACAGCACGACGCCGTCGAGTCCCCCGAACCGCTGCTGCGCATCGGCGAGGAACCGCTCGGGAGTGAAGCGCTGCTCGGTGAAGTCGAAGAACAGCTCGTCCCACAGCCACACCTGGGCGACGGTGAAGCAGTCCGCCGACCACGCGGCCTCGGGCTGGTCGTAGCGGGTCGGGGCGCCGTGGCGCTCGATCGCGCCGGCGCGCCAGGCGGCCAGCTGCGCTCGCCAGCGATCGAGGTCCGCAGGATCCGCCGGTGCGGCGAAGATCTTTGCGTCGTCGAGGCGCGCAGCGGTCTCTCCGCCGGTCACGTCCTCGTCCAGCGGGACGACCGTCGGGCGGTCGAGCTCGCGCGGGACGAGGGGGTCGAAACCGCCGCTCATGCTCTCTCCTCCAGGAATTCGCGGACCTCGGCGGCGGTCGGCACGGCCGCCTGCGCGCCGGGGCGGCCGACGGCGAGTGCCGCCGCGGCTCCGGCGACCCGCGCCGCGTCGGCGAGCGCGTCCGCGGTGAGGCCGGACCGACCTGCGGTGAGCTGCGCCGCGAGCACCCCGCAGTAGGTGTCGCCGGCGCCGGTCGTGTCGACGGCGTCGGTCCGGAACGCGTCCACGCGTCGCCGCTCCGAGCCCTGGGCGATGATGGATCCGGCGGCCCCGAGGGTGACCACGAGGGCGCTGACGCGAGGCGCCGCCGCGTCGACGGCGTCGTCGATGTCGCCCGACCGGATGCCGGCGATCGCGCGCAGCTCGTGCTCGTTGACCACCAGCACATCGGTGGCCGCCAGCAGCCGGGCCGCGAGAGCGGCGTCGGCGAACGGCGCGGACGGCGACGCGTTCAGCACGAAGACCGCCTCGGTCGAGCGCAGAGCGGATGCCGTCAGCACGCGCTCCGCGGGGATCTCGAGCTGCGCGACCACGACGTCGGCGCCGGCGACGAGCGCGCGCTGACGCTCGGTGAGAGCGGCGTCCGATGCGTTGGCTCCGGCGATCACGACGATGGCGTTCTCACCGTCGTCGGCGACCGAGATGAGCGCGGTCCCGGTGGGTGCGGGGTCGACCTCGAGGCCCGTCACGTCGATGCCCTCGACCTCGAGCGCGGCGCGCAGCACCTCGCCGTCGGAGTCCCTGCCCACGGCGCCGATGAACGCGACCTCGGCACCGCCGGCGCGCGCGGCGGCGACGGCTTGATTGGCCCCCTTGCCGCCGCCGCCGCGCGACGAACTCTGCGCGAGCAGCGTCTCCCCCGGCCGCGGGACGTGCGAGACCCGGGCGACGACATCCATGTTCACGCTGCCGACGACGGCGACCTTCATCGCGACATCCTCTCGGCCACGCGCAGCGTGCGCTCGACGAGGTCGTCGATCGACCGCTCGGGCGCACCGGGAAGGGAGGTGGAGATCCGGCCGTGCAGCGGGTCCGCCCACGCCGCCGCGATGCCTTCGGCGCCGGTCAGCGCGCCGAGCACCGAGCCGACGGTGGCGCCGGCGGAGTCGGTGTCCCAGCCGCCGGCGACGGCCAGCGAGATCCCGCGGCCGAGGTCTCCGCCGGAGGCCTCGAGCGCGCACGCGATGAGCGCGGCGTTGTTGAGCGTGTGCACCCAGTGCAGTCCGCCGAGTTCGGCATGCAGCAGGTCGAGCGCGGCAGCGTCGTCTCGTCCGCCGGCCGCGAGGTCGGCGCCGGTCCGGCGGCCGAACTCGATCGCGGCTGCAAGCCGGGAGCGAGGCGGGACGACCGCGCTCGCGGCGTCGAGCGCCTGCGTCGGAGTGTCGACCGCGAGCGCCGCCGAGCACAGCGCCGCCGCCCACATCGCGCCGTACAGGCCGTTGCGGGTGTGGCTGAGGCGGGCATCCGTCCAGGCGAACCTCGCTGCCTCGCGCACGCGGCCGGGGTGGGCCCAGCCGTAGACGTCGGCCCGGATGAGGGCGCCGATCCACTCCCGGAACGGGTTGTGGTGGGTCGCCGTCGCCGGGACCGGACGCGCATCGAGCAGATTGCGATAGGCCGCGCGCTCGGCGGTGAAGACCCGGCCTGCCGGGAGGTTCGCGAGCCACGCGGTCGCCACGTCCTCGGTCGTGAGACCGGCGCCGTGGTCCTCGAGCAGCTGGAGGGCGAGCAGCGCGAAGTTCAGGTCGTCGTCTTCGGGCATGCCGTCGATGTTCTCGACCAGCGATGTCGGCGCCGACCGGCGGTTCCACGGCCAGCGCGCGGCGACGTCGTCCGGCAGGCCCCGAGCGGTGAAGTAGCCGGTGATCGGCCAGTTGCCGGTCGCGCGCGCGATCTCCTCGATGCCCTGACGCGGGATCTTCTCGACCGGCTTGCCCAGCAGGCATCCCACCGATCGTCCGAGCCAGGCCCCGCGCACGCGATCCTCATCGGCTCCGGCCGACGGCAGCCGGGGCTCCGCCGGAAGCAGCAGCTCGATCGCCTCCCAGTCGTCGGGCTCGTCGGCAGACGCGGGCTGGGCGGCGGCGAGTTCGTCGAGGAGCTGACGCGCGAGGTCGCGGATGGCGGGCTCGGCGGGAACCGCGCTGGCGCCCGACGGCTGCAGGACGGGGTCGCCTCCCGCGGAGATCCAACGCTGCTCCACCGCGGCGAGCACGTCCTCGGACGCGCCCTGCTCGCGCAGAGCCGTCAGCTCGGCAGCTACCAGATCTTCGGGCTGAGCCCAGGTCAGCCTCACAGCAGCGCACCCGCCAGCAGCTCGTCGAGCATGGCCGCCTTCGCACGTGCTCGTTCGGCGTCGGCGGCGGCGACGTCGCGCACGACGCCTGCCATCGTGTCGGCGACCGCGTCGAGGTCGAGCCGGCTGGCTTCGGCGACATCGCGCACCCACTCCGCCGGCACCGCGTCGCGGCCGCCGAGACCGCCGCAGATCGCGCCGGCCATGGTGGCGATCGAGTCGGAGTCGCGCCCGTAGTTGACGGCGTCCAGGATCGACGCCCGGGCATCGCCGGCATGCGCCGCCACGAACCCCAGCGCGACCGGAAGCTCCTCGATGGACTTCGTGCGCGAGGGCAGCCGGGCGTCCATCGCCATGGCGCGGTAGGCGTCGCCGACCGTGTCGTACGGGGCCACCGCTGCACGGATGACGCGGCCGAGCTCACGGGGATCCTCCGACCCGCCGCGTGCGGTGAAGTCGGCGACCGCGGCGAGGACGGCGTCGATGGCCGCGGCGGTGCCGTCGTGGGCCATGCGGCGCGCGGCATCCATCACGTCCGCGACGGTGGCTCCCGGTGCCGCAGCAGCCGCGACGGCGGCCGCGAAGACTCCCGCGGCCTCACGCCCGTACGACGACTGGTGCGCGCCGGCCAGGTCGATCGCCTCGGCGTACGCACCCTCGGGATCGCCCATGTTCACCAGGCCGACCGGCGCCATGTACATGGTGGCGCCGCAGTTGACGACGTTCCCGACGCCCGCCTCGCGGGGATCGACGTGGCCGTAGTGCATGCGCGCCACCATCCACTTCTCGGCCAGGAACACGCGCTGCAGGATGAGCGCCTCCTGCTCGAGCTCCGGGATCCAGCGGGGCTCGCCGATCATGATCGGCACCAGGTCGCTGGCCATGTGGAACGCGTCGAGGTGCGTCCGGCGCGCGGCGTACACCTCGATCAGGGCGTGGGTCATCAACGTGTCGTCGGTGACGTGCCCATCGCCCTTGTGGTACGGCGCAATGGGCCGCGCCGTGCGCCAGTCCGGCAGGAACGGGCCGACGATGCCGGTCACCCGTCCGCCGTGGCGCTCCTCGATCTGCTCCGGCGTCCATCCCTCGGTCGCACCGCCCAGGCCCGGGCTAGTTCCAGACGCTCGGCGCGTCGGCACGGGTGGGCGGCAGAGCGGATGCCGCAGCCCAGTCGTGCACCCAGGCCGCTCCGCCCGCTGGTGGCCTCGATCAGCCGTTGACCTCGGTCCAGCCGTCGCTGAGCTGCGCCTGCAGGTCCTCGAGGCTGATCTGGTCGCCGAAGTACTGCTGGAAGGCCGGCGTGGCGACCGTGTCCTTCCACTCGGCGTACTTCGACACCTTCAGGAACGGCGGAGCCGTCAGCCCGGCGGCGGACGCGATGATCTGGTCCCAGCCGGTCGCGTCGCCGGCGAGGGTCTCGACCTCGGCCTGAGCAGCACCCGACGAGGGGATCAGCGCGTCGGCGAACGCGACCGAGGCGAGGTTGTCGGCGCTCATGAAGAAGTTCATGAAGTCGGCCGACTCCTCGACGTACTCCGAGTCGATGTTGATCGAGTACGTCTGCGGGTTCGCCGCCTGCATGGCGCCTTCGGAGCCCTCGAGCGGGGGCAGCACGGTCCAGTTGAAGCCCTCGGGAGCGTCGTTCGCGATGTTGGTCGCCTGGAACGAGCCCTGCACCGTCATGGCGATGGTGCCGCCGTAGAAGGAGGCCAGGACGTCCGAGCCGGACTGGGTGAGCGACGTCGGGTCGAGCGACATGTCGGTGTAGGCCATCTCGTGGATGCGCTCGGGCACGGCCAGCTCGTTCTCGCCGACCTCGATGGTCGCGTCCTCTCCGGAGCCTTCGAAGTAGCCCCCGCCGAAACCGAGCGAGAGGCTCATCATGGCGGCCGTCGGCGAGCCGAGACCCCAGCCGAGCCCGTACGTGCCGCCGGTGGTGGTGGCCTGCGCGATCTGCTGCAGCTCGTCCCAGCTCATCGTCTCGCCGGTGGGGACCTCCACGCCGGCGGCCTCGAGCAGGTCGGTGTTGGCGAACACCATGTACGACTGCATCGTCGACGGGTAGCCGATGACCTGGTCCTCGACGGTGACCGACTCCCAGATGCCCTCGGAGATGTCGCCCTGGAGCTCGGGGTCGACGAGATCGGAGATGTCGGCGAGGTAGCCGTCCTCGGCGAAGGGGACGATGCTCGCCGCCTCGAAATGGATGATGTCGGGCGCGGTGCCGCCGGTGAACTGCGTGATGAGCTTGTCGTAGATGCCGTCCCAGCCTGCCTGGACGATCTCGACCTGCACGTCGGGGTTCTCCGCGTTCCACTCGTCGACGATCGCCGCGACCGCCTCCTGGGTCGCGGGCTGGTCGGAGAGCGACTGGAACTGCAGCGTGACCGCGTCGCCGTCCTCACCGCCGCCGTTGGATGCGCTGCCCTGCTGGCAGCCGCTGAGTGCGAGGGCCGCGACGCCGGCGATGGCGACCGCAGCGACTCCTCTGGTCTTCCACATGATGCGTACCTTTCTCCTGTGAGGGCGGGACTAGCCCTTGACGGCACCGGCGAGCGTGCCGCCGGTGAGCTTCTTCTGAAGGATGCTGAAGATGATGAGCGACGGGATGGTCGCGATGACCGCCCCCGCCGCGAGGGGGCCGAGCTGCGTCTGACCCTCGGCACCGAGGAACGAGCGCAGGGTGATGGGCAGCGTGTACAGCTCGGGGCTCTGGATGAGCACGAGGGCGAGGAAGAACTCGTTCCACGCCGAGACGAACGTGAACATCGCCGTCGCCACGAGACCGGGCCGCAGCAGCGGGAACACGATCAGCCGCAGCACGGTCCACCGGCCCGCGCCGTCCATCTCGCCGGCCTCCTCCAGCTCTCGGGGGATCGCGGCGATGTACCCCTGCAGCATCCACAGCGTGAAGGGCATCGTGAAGGTGACGTACACCAGGACGAGGCCGAAGAGGGTGTCGTTGAGCTGGATCGTCCGCAGCACCAGGAAGAGCGGGATGATGATGAGGATCGCCGGGAACACCTGGCTCGCCAGGATCCACACCGTTCCGGCCGCGCGCAGCTTCCCCTTCAGGCGCGCCAGGGCGTAGGCCATCGGCAGCGACAGCAGCATCGTCAGGATCACCGTCGCGATGGCGACGATCAGCGAGTTGCCGATCGAGTTGATGAGGTTCTGACGCTCGAGGGCGTTGACGTAGTTGTCCCAGACCCACTCGCGCGGGATGAGGTTCGCATCCAAAGAGTTGAGTTCGCGCGAGGACTTGAAGGATGCCGACATCAGCCAGACGAGCGGGAACCCGAGCACGAAGAGATAGACAGACAGCGCCAGGTACTGGAAGACCCGTCCGACCGAGGGTCCGCGGCGACGGCGCGCGGGCGTCGGACTGCCAGTGACGATGGTGCGGGTGTCATCGCCGCCCACGAGCATGTTGGAGGTCGTCTGCCCGCTCATCGGTTCGCCTCCTTCTGCTGGCGGAACTGATGTACCAGGTAGATGGAGAGGATCAGCATGATCGCGATCACGAGCACGTCGCCCATGGCGGACGCGTAGCCGATCTCGCGGTTGCGGAACGCCTCGAGGTACGTGAACAGCGGCGGGATCATCGTGCGGCCACCCGGACCGCCCTCGGTGAGGACGTATACGAGGCCGAACGAGTTGAACTGCCAGATGAAGTCGAGGGTCGTGATGGCGATGATCACCGGGCGCAGGGCCGGCAGGGTGACGTGCCAGAAGCGGCGGAGGGCTCCGGCGCCGTCGACGGCGGCCGCCTCGTGCAGCTCCGGCGCGATCGACTGCATTCCGGCGAGGAGCAGGACGGTGGTCTGCGGCATCCCCGCCCACACACCCACGACGATCACGGCGGGCAGCGCCGTGCGGAAATCGCCGAGCCAGTTGACGGGCGTTCCGCCCATGGCCTCGATGACCGCGTTGATGGGGCCGGAGGTCGTGCTGTAGATCATGCGCCAGACGATGGCGACGACGACCGGGGGCATCGCCCACGGGATGAGCGCCAGGACGATCGTGAATCCCTTGAGCCGCAGATTCGCGTTCAGCAGCAGGGCGAGGCCCATCGACGAGATCAGCGTGAGCAGTGCCACGGAGACCGCCCAGATCAGGCCGATGCCGAAGGAGTCCCAGAACCGGCGGTCGCCGGCGAGCTCGATGAAGTTGTCGATGCCGTTGAAGTTGATCTCGTCGTTGCGGGCGAGCGTGGCGTCGGTGAACCCGAGCGCGACGCCGCTGACGAGGGGGATGACCGAGAAGACGATGATCGGCAGCAGCGCCGGCAGCACGAGCGCGATGGCCTCCTTGCGCTCGGCGCGCGCCCTCACTCCCAGCCGCTGCACGGGCTTCACCGGGCGCGTGCCACGACGCTTCTCGGCACTCTGCTCGGGCACGGTGCGTTCGGTGGCGCTCATGCGGAAGCCTCCTCGGGCGCGGCGGACGTGGCCGGATGCGGGACGGCGCGGGCAATCGACGATCCGCGCACCCGCAGCGCGGGGGCGACGGTCACGGTGTGCGCGGGGCGGTCCGGCTCGGCGAGCCGGGCGAGCAGGAGCTCGGCGGCGACGCGGCCGCGCTCGGCGGCTCCCAGGTCGACGCTCGTGAGGCCCGGACGGGAGACCTGCGCGAGCTCGGTGTCGTCGACGCCGGTGACGGCGATGTCTTCGGGGACGCGCAGTCCGAGGTCGTCGGCGGCATGCAGCGCGCCGATGCCGATCAGGTCGTTCGCGGCGACCAGCGCGTCGAGGTCGCCCGCGGAGCCTTCGAGCAGGCGGATGGCGGCGCGGTAGCCCTCGGCGATGGTGAAGTCGTCGACGACGACCTCGACACTCGAGACGCTCGGATCGCTGGAGACGGCCTTGCGGAACCCGTCGCGCCGGAATCGGCCCGGGGTGGTGTCGACGGGACCGTTGATGAACGCCAGACGCCGTCGGCCCTCGCGCACCAGGTGGTCCACGACGAGCTCCATGCCGCGTGCGGAGTCCGCGCGCACCGTGTCGGCGGCGGCGTCGTCGGGCATGCGGCCGAGCACGACGACCGGTACCGGTGAGTCGGCGATCGCGGCGACGAGCTCGTCGGTGACGCGCAGCGGCGAGAGCACCATTCCGTCGACGAAGCCGCGCCCGAGGCTGCGGACCAGCTCGACCGTGGCGTCGGCATCACCGGTGCTCGAGATGACGAGACGGTAATCGGATGCCGCGACCACCCGCTCGATCGCCCCCATCATCTCGACGTAGACCGGGTTGCCGATATCGGCCACGGCGTAGGCCAGCTGCTGCGTGCGCCCGAGCTTGAGCGACCGCGCCGTGGCGTCGGCGGCGTACCCGAGTTCCGCGGCCGCAGCACGCACCTTCTGGACCGTCTCGGCGCTTGCGACCAGGCCGTTGAGGGCGCGGGATGCCGACGCGACCGACACTCCGGCTCGCTTGGCGACATCGATGATGGTGACCCGCGCCACATTCGCTCCTCGAGATCCAGGCAGCCGCGTTGCTGCGGTGGAAACGTTTCCACTGATCGCAGCGATTGTCAAGATGCACGAGCCGATAGGCTTCCAGCGAGATGATCGACACCGCCGCCGCACCCTCCGCCGAACCCCGGGCGATGGTCGTCGCGGCCGCCCTCGAGCTGTTCGCCGAGCGTGGCTTCGACCAGACCTCGGTGGAGCAGATCGCCCAGGCGGCCGGCGTCTCGAGATCCACGTTCTTCCGCCAGTTCGGCGGCAAGGACGACGTCGTCTTCGCCGACCACGAGCTGCTCCTCGACCGTCTCCGCGAGTTCCTCGCACAGCCCCACCCCGACCCGTGGCGCGCGGTGTGCGACGCCTCTCTCCTGGTCTACTCGCACTTCGCAGCCGACCCCGAGCTCGCCCGCCGGCGCTATTCCGTGGTGCGCCAGGTGCCCGCGCTGCGCGAGCGCGAGATCGTGACGGTGTTCCGCTACGAGCGCCTGTTCGACGAGTACCTCCGCGCGTCGCTGCCGGGCCTGGATCCGCTCGACGCGGTGGGCTTCTCGGCGCTGGTGACGGCGATCCACAACCACGTGCTGCGCCAGCTGCTGCGCGGACCCAAGAAGGTCCCCGCCTCGGTGCTGCGCCGCGCGCTCGACGATGCGCTGCGCCGCTTCGGCGTCCTCGACGAGGGCGACTCTCCCGCGCCCGATGACGTGGTGGTGGCGGTCTTCCCGCGCACCATGCCGACGGCCGAAGTGGCCCGGCGCGTGCAGGCGCGGCTCGACTCCTGACCTGGATTCGCCTCGTGCCGACGACTTAGGCTCGAAGGCGTGACCTCAGCACCCGCCGGCTGGTACCCCGATCCCCTCGTACCGTCCACCCTGCGCTATTGGGACGGCTACGCCTGGACCTCGCATCAGCAGGCTGCGGTATCGCCGTTCGCGGCCCCGCTGACAGCCCCGCCGGGGACCGCCTGGAACACCCCCTGGATCTGGCTCGTCGTGCTGCTGCCGCTCCTTCCCCTCCTGCTGACCTTGTTCATCCCGTGGGGCTCGATGTTCGCCTTCGATCCGTACGAGACCGACCCGACCGAGATCATGCGGTCGCAGATGGGCCTGTACACCTCTCCCCTGCTGTGGCTGTCCCAGCTCGTCAGCTACGCCGTTTACGGACTCTGCGTGTTCTTCGCGTACCTCGACCAGAAGGAGCTCAAGGCGCGCGCCATCCCGAAGACGTTCCACTGGGCCTGGGCCTTCCTCAACCCCGTGTACCCGATCGGGCGCTCCGTCGTCGTCAAGCGCCGCACCGGTCACGGCTCGGCGCCGATGTGGGCGGCGGTCGCGAGCATCGCGCTCTCGCTCGTCGTGGCCACGATCATCGCGGTGACGATCTTCGCGGGGCTGGCCGAGCTGATGCAGGAGATCGCGCGCGTCCCCGCGTAGGCGACCCGTGACAGACATCGAGCTCGCCCGCATTCCCGCGGGCGCCGTCGCACTGCACGACGCGCGCCGGAAGGTGCGGTGGAGCGTCGAACTCGAGGCGTTCGGGATCGGCGTGTACGCCGTGACGCAGGAGCAGCTCGCCGAGATCCTCGGCATCGCGGCGCGACACCCCCGCCGGCCGGCCACCGACGTCAGCTGGCTTCGCGCGGTCCGGTTCTGCAATGCGGCGTCGGAGTGGGAGGGCCTCGACCCCGCCTACACCTTCGACGGCGAAGAGATCACGTGGCACGTCGACTCGGACGGATACCGCCTGCCCACTGAAGCCGAGTGGGAGTACGCCTGCCGCGCCGGGTCGACCGGCCCGCACTACGGTCTCCTCGCCGATGTCGCCTGGACCAGCGCCGACGGGGTGACGGCGCCGCAGAACGTCGGCGGCAAGCTGCCGAATCTCCACGGTCTCTTCGACACCCTCGGCAACGTGTGGGAGTGGTGCTGGGATCTGCTCGACCCGGCCAGGTACGACGCGTATCGCGTGTTCCGCGGCGGAGGCTACGCCGATGATGCGTGGAGCGTGCGTGCCTCGACGCGACGCGGCGGCGCACCACGGATGCACCACGAGGACGTCGGCCTCCGCGTCGCCCGTGGTGGTTTCGACACCGAGAAGGCCGCTCAGGGGTGGTCGGCCCGCGCAGACGCCGAACGCGCTGCGGGCAATGGACCGGCGCCGCTCGGGTGGACGCCGCGTCGCTGAGACGCCGGACAAAGAAGGATGCCCCGGCTGGGGATTGTCCGGGGCATCCTGTGACCCGGGTCTGGGGTATCCCGGGGAGCTTGGCTCTGCAGTCAGAGTCGCGGGAATCCAACATTATCGCTAATCGTCAACCAACTTTTCTCCCGGTGAGTCGGTCTTTTTCGGATGATACCGCTCACCTGACACTGAGTCTTAGTGTTCGTGACATCGAGTTCCAATAGACTGGTGGCTCCGCGCGTCAGAGGAGCATCATGCCGGACTTCCAGCCCCGCCCCGGTCAGGCCACCGAGGGCTACGACCTCACCGACCGGCTCGGCACCGACTACTACCAGGTGTTCGCCGACATCTCCGCGGAGGACCGCGCCGTCTGGGAGCGCGCGCAGTCGTACGTCGACGAGGTCGGCACACAGATGCAGGACGCGTGGGATGCCGCGGCCTACCCTCTCGAACTGGCCATGCGCATGGGCGAGCTCGACCTCTTCAACGATGGCATCGACCACCCCGAGCTCACCCGGTTCTCACCGCTGGCCGCCGGGCTGGTCAACATGGAGGTCTCGCGCGGCGACGGGTCCCTCGGCACGGTCATCGCAGTCCAGGGCGGGCTCGCCCTTCGCACCCTGGCTCTCTTCGGCAGCCCCGAGCAGCAGGCGCAGTGGCTCAAGCCCGTCGCCCGCGGCACGGTGCCCGCCGCCTTCGCTCTCACCGAACCCGACCACGGCTCGGACTCGGTGTCGCTCGAGACCACGGCTCGCCGCGACGGCGGCGAATGGGTGCTCGACGGCGCGAAGAAGTGGATCGGCAACGGCGCATCCGGAGGCATCACCTTCGTATGGGCCCGCGTCGACGACGCCGATGCGCCCGAGCACGGCGCGGTGCGCTGCTTCCTCGTTCCCCAGGAGACCGCCGGGTACACCGGCACGGTGATCGGCGGCAAGGCGTCGCTGCGCGGCATCCATCAGGCGCTCATCACCCTCGACGGCGTGCGCGTGCCGCTGGACGCCGTCCTGCCGGGGACGAAGACCTTCAAGGATGCCTCCACCGTCCTGTACTCGACCCGCTCCGGAGTCGCCTGGTCGGCACTCGGCCACGCGACCGCCTGTTACGAAGCCGCCCTGTCGTACGCGCGGCAGCGGACCCAGTTCGGCAAGCCGCTCGCGAAGTTCCAGATGGTGCAGGAGCGCCTCGCCCAGATGCTCGAGGAGCTCACCGCGATGCAGCTGTACTGCCGTCACCTCGCCGACCTCGAGGCGTCCGGCGGACTCCGCCCGACCCAGGCATCACTCGCGAAGTACCACAACACCCGCGCCGCCCGCCGGATCGCCGCGATCGCGCGGGACCTGCTGGGGGGCAACGGCATCCTCCTCGAGAACGGCGTGATGCAGCACATGGCCGACATCGAGGCCATCCACACCTACGAGGGCACCGAGAGCGTCCAGGCCCTTCTCATCGGGCGCGACATCACGGGGATGAGCGCCTTCGCCTAGCAGTCGCCCGACGACCTCGGCAAGCCGCCCGGAATGCGGGAAGGCGGCCGTTAGCCTCATCGCATGGGACTGTTCCGGAACGACCCGCAGAACGTGCGCCTCGAGTCGCAGGATGTCGAGCTGAAGGCGACCCGGGCCCCCTGGAGCCTGTGGGCCGACGGGTTCGGCCGGCTCGGCATCCGATCGATCCAGATCATCGTCGTCGTCGCGGTCGTCGGCGGGATCATCTACACGATCCGGCAGCTCACGCTCGTCACGATCCCCCTCGTGATCGCGCTGATCCTGGCGTGCGCGTTCCACCCGGTCATGAGCTGGATGCGACGGCGCGGCATTCCGTCGATCCTCGCCACGCTGATCACGCTGCTCGCGATCACCGTGATCCTGGGCCTGTTGAGCTGGCTCATCGTGTGGGCGGTGCGCGACCAGTGGGACGACCTGTACGCGCAGGCCGAGGACGGCTTCCAGGACCTCGTTGCGTGGTCGCAGACGCTGCCGTTCGAGTTCCTCCAGCCGGACCAGGTCGACGAGTGGATCGCGTCGCTCACCGACTTCGTCACGAGCTCCCAGTTCGGCACCGGCGCTCTGGCCGGTGTGGGAGCGGTGGCGAACTTCGTCACCGGCCTCATCCTGATGGTCACGATCCTGTTCTTCTTCCTGAAGGACGGGCCGCAGATGTGGGAGTTCCTGCTGCGTCCTTTCCGCGGCGAGAGCTACCTCCGCGCGCGCCGGATCGGCGACAAGACCACCGTCGTGCTGGGGTCGTACGTGCGCGGAACGGCAACCGTCGCATTCGTGGACGCCGTCGGCATCCTCATCGGTCTGCTCATCCTGCAGGTGCCGCTCGCGCTGCCCCTCTCCGTGCTCGTGTTCCTGCTCGCCTTCATCCCGATCGTCGGTGCGACGGTCGCCGGCATCATCGCGGCACTCGTCGCGCTCGTCGCGAACGGCCCCTTCAACGCGCTGCTCGTCGTCGGCGTGGTCGTGCTCGTCAACCAGCTCGAGGGCAACTTCCTCCAGCCGGTGCTGATGGGCCGGTCGATGAAGCTGCACGCCTTCGTGATCCTCGTCGCCCTGACCGTCGGCACGGTGCTCGGCGGCATCGTCGGCGCGGTGCTCGCCGTGCCGATCGCCGCGGCCGCCTGGGGCGTCATCCTGGTGTGGGACGGGCCCGACCTCCCCGCCCGCTGGGCCCGGCCGAAGCATCCCATCGAAGCCTGACCGCCGGACCTCACGGGTTCGGGGCGTCTTCACGACACGACGCGCCGACGGTTCCGGCGTGTCTCGGACCTTCGGCGCCCCAAAGGCGAGCGGATGCCGCTGTCCGGCGTCGGCGGTCCAGGGCAGGATGGTGCGCATGGCCTATGAGATCCCGGCACCGATGCTCGCGAAGTCCGTCCCCCAGGTGCCGGACCCCGCGAAGACGCCCGGCGGGCTGAGCTTCGAGCCGAAGTGGGACGGCTTCCGGGCGCTGGTGTCGTGGGACGGCGAGAACGTCGAGATCGGCAGCCGCGGCGCCAAGCCGCTGACGCGATACTTCCCCGAGCTGGTCGAGGCGTTCGCGCGGATCCTGCCCGAGCCGTGTCTCATCGACGGCGAGATCGTCGTGCCCAAGGGCGAGCCCGGGGCGCAGCGGCTCGACTGGGAGTCACTCTCGCAGCGCATCCATCCGGCGGCCTCGCGCGTGAAGATGCTCTCCGAGACGACGCCGGCGATGCTCATCGCCTTCGACCTGCTCGCCCGCGGCGAGCGCGATCTGCAGCCCGAGCCGTTCGAGGTCCGCCGGGCCGAGCTCGTCGACCTGCTGGGCGGCGTGCCGCATCCGGTGCACGTCACCCGCACCACGGACGACCCCGAACGCGCGACGCGCTGGCTCGCCGAGTTCGAGGGGGCAGGGCTCGACGGCGTCATCGCCAAGCCGCTCGCCCAGCCGTACGCGCCGAACAAGCGCGCGATGTTCAAGATCAAGCACGCCCGCACCGCCGACGTGGTCGCGATGGGCTACCGGATCCACAAGTCGGGCCAGGGCGTCGGTTCGCTCCTGGTCGGCCTGTACAACGACGACGGCACGCTGTACCCGGTCGGCGGTGTCGCCGCGTGGAGCAACGCCCGCAGGCTCGAGCTCATCGACGAGGTCGCTCCGCTGGTCGAGCGCGACGACGCGGGCGCGGCGATGAAGAGCGAGGGCGAGAAGTCGCGCTTTTCGGCTCCCGACCGCGACTCGTCCTTCGTGCACCTCCGCCCGGAGCGGGTGCTCGAGGTGCGCTACGACCAGCTCGAGGGCTGGCGGTTCCGCCACACTGTGCAGTTCGAGCGCTGGCGGCCCGACCGCGACCCCCGGTCGTGCACGTACGACCAGCTCGAGACCGTCTCGGCCTACGACCTCGGCGACGTCCTGGACTGAGCGCGGCTCAGTCCAGGGGGGCGTTTCGTCTCGGTCGCTCCGCTCCCTCGCTCAACGACCGGTTCACGGTCTTGATCCCTCTGAGCGATCGCATGGAGACGAACGCCGACGCGCGGCTCAGCCCCAGTCCTCGGAATCGATGAGGCTGGGCTGGACGTGCGGCGGGCCGAACTCGATGACCGGGATGTCGGCCTCGCCGCCCTGGGCGACATCCATCGCCGCGTGCAGGTGCCGCCATGCCGACGGGTGCCGCCGCGCGTACTCGGCGAGCGCCACGGCGGACTCCCCTGCATCGAGCAGGCGTGCCCGCGCGCGCACCCGGCGGAAACGCCCCACGCTGATGAAGGCGACGCCGTTGGCCTCGATGTTGCGGTACCACTGCGATCCGCGACCGAAGCCGCTCGCCACACGCACGGCGTTGCGCTCGAACCCGATGACCTCGACGACGACGAATCGGCGCTCTCCGGTCTTGCGGCCGCGATGCTCGATCATGATCAGACGGCTGCCGAACAGCCAGCCCAGGCTCGCGCGATACAGCGGGATCGGCATCCGCATCAGCCACCGCACCCGCAGCAGTCGCGCGGTCACTCGGTCGAGCAGACCGGGACGATCGGTCATCGGGCCTCGCCGTCCTCAGTCCCAGTTCTCGGCGTTCTTGCGGCTGGGCTGCACGCGCGGCGGCTCGCCCGGCATCTTCGGGAAGTCGGGCGGGAACGGCAGCTCGCCGAGGCCGGCGTCGAGGTCGCGCTGCCACCACTCGAGCAGCGTGTCGATGCGGCCCGGCTTCGCGAGCAGGTCGCTCCAGGGGTCGCCGGTGTCGGCCAGACGCTGCGGCACCGTGCGGATCGTGAATGCGGCGGGATCGGCATCCGCCAGCTCTTCCCACTCCAGCGGAGTGGACACCGTTGCTCCGGGGAGGGCGCGGGGGCTGTAGGCGCCGGCCATCGTGCGGTCGCGATTGGCCTGATTGAAGTCGATGAAGATGCGCTCGCCGCGCTCCTCCTTCCACCAGTTCATCGTCACCTTGTCGGGCAGGCGCCGCTCGAGCTCGCGCCCGGCGGCGATCACCGCGTGCCTCACGTCGAGGAACTCGTGCGTCGGCTCGATGGGGCAGAAGACGTGGATGCCACGATTGCCGCTGGTCTTGAGGAACGCCGTCAGCCCCGCCTCGGCGAGCACCTCGCGCAGCGCCGGCGCGACGGCCGCGGCATCCGCGAAGTCCGTTCCGGGCTGCGGGTCGAGGTCGATGCGCAGCTCGACGGGGTTGTCGACGTTCGCCGTCAGCGACGCCCAGGGGTGGAACACGATCGTGTTCATCTGAACGGCCCACACGGCCGTCGCGATCTCGGTGAGGATGAGCTGCGGATGCCGCCGCCCGCTGTTGTAGGTCACGGTCTGGGCCTCGACGAAGCCGGGCGCTCCCTTGGGCGGGTTCTTCGAGTAGAACCTCTCGCCGCCGACGCCCTCGGGGAAGCGCTCGAGCGAGACGGGCCTGTCGCCGTTGGCGGCGATGAAGGGCTCGGCCACGGCGAGCATGTACTCGGCGAGCTCGTGCTTGGTGATGCCGAGCTCGGGCCACAGCACGCGATTCGGGCTGGAGAGCCCGACCTCGCGGTCGCCGTCCGGTCCGGGAATGGTCAACGTGATGCGCTCCGACGCCATGCCTCGACCCTAGGGCGGCGGCCCGACATCGCGCATCCCCTCGGTGTCGCGCTCCATCTGCGCGGAATCGACCTTCGACGGGGCGCCGGAGGTCGATCTCGCACAGATGAGCCGGGGCCGGGCGCAGAGCCTCAGCGCTCGACGGGGAACAGCATGTGCGTGACGCGCGTGCTCGGGATGACCACGGTCGGGTCGCCCAGGCGCACGGCCGCGGGGTCGATGTCGGCGAAGTACCGGTGGCCCGAGCCGAGCACGACCGGGACCAGGTCGACGGCGACCTCGTCCACGAGGCCCGCGGCCAACGCCTGACCGGCGATGGTGCCGGCGGCGACGCCGACGTTCCGGTCGCCGGCGATCTCCTGCGCCCGCGCGACGGCTTGCTCGATGCCCCCCGTCACGAAGTGGGCGTTGCCGGTGTGGGCGTGCGCCCAGTTCGTCGGCGCCTCATGGGTGAGCACGACGAACGGTACGTCGAGCGGATGCTGTCCGCTCCAGCCGTCCGTGATGTCGAAGAGCACGCGGCCGACGACGAGGCAGCCGAGGTCGCCGACCCATCCCCGCCAGTACTCGGCGCTGGCGGGAGCGAGGTGGAACGGAGGCAGGTCGCCCGCATTGGCGATCTCGACGTCGCCCGCCTGGTACCAGTCGAACAGGCGACCGGGATCGTTGTCGTCGTGAGCGACGAACCCGTCGAGCGACATGGACGCGGAGCAGATGACCTTGCCCACGTCACACCTCCGAGGCGAGCATCCGGTCGAGCTTCTCGTAGCCTTCGCGCATGCCGCGCTCCATGCCCGAGGCGATCATGTTCTCGAGCACCTCGGCGCTGCCGAACACGCTGTGATCGACCAGGCGCGAACGGCCGCCGGGAAGGGACTCGAAGCGGATCGTGTCCATGCTGACCTCGTCGGGCCAGCCCTCGAACTCGAAGGTCTGGATGATCAGCTCGTTCTCGCGGATCGTGTGGAAGACGCCGCGGAAGGCGTACTCGCCCTCGGCATCCTTCTGCACGAAGCGGTAGCCCCCGCCGCTGCGGAAGTCCCACTCGGTGGTGGTGCTGCGCTCCTTGTCGGGTCCGATCCACTGCGCGAATAGCTCCGGATCGGCGTGGGCGCGGAACAGCGCCTCGACGGGCGCCTCGAACTCGCGCGTGATGTCGGCGTACGAGGTGCCGGGCACGGCGTCGATGACCAGCGGGTTGCTCATGATTCCTTCTCCTTCGAACGGGGTGTGGTGGTGTTCTTGCGAGGGGTCTGTGGGGGTGCAGCGGCGAGGACGGCGTCGAGCCGGCGGAACGACCGTTCGGCATCGAGCCGGTAGCGGTCTATCCAGGCGGTCAGTCGCTCGAGCGCGGCAGGGTCGAGGTGCACGGGCTTGCGCTGCGCCTCGCGCGTGCGCCAGACGAGACCGGCCTCCTCGAGGACGGTGATGTGCTTCGACACGGCCTGGAGCGAGATCGAGAACGGCTCGGCCAGCTCTCCCAGCGTCGCGGAGCCCCGACTCAGGCGCGCCACGATCGCCCGCCTGACCGGATCCGCGAGCGCTGCGAAGGCCCTGTCCAGTGCCGCATCGGCGTCGCTCATCAACCTTCTCCTTTATCAACCTTTATGTTGATAACAACGGTAGAGCGGATGCCGCTTCCCGTCAAGACCCCGATCAGGAAGTCGCGGAGAGCAGCGGTGCGAGGTCTTCGCGCGAGAGGCGGATCCAGGGCCCGGCCGGGTCGATGACGATGCCGGACAGACCCTCGTCGGAGGCGATGGCGCCGGCGAGCTGGGCGGCGGTCAACGGCGCGGCCTGGTCAGGACGGCCAAGGACGGCCACCTCGAGCGGGTGCGAGAACACCTCGAGGAAGCGCTCGCCCTCCTTCGACCGGCCTTCGGCGATGCCGGGACGCCCGTCGGCGAGCTTGCCCACCGCGATCCACAGCGGCGCCGTAGCCAGAGCCTTGACCACCGCGGGCGCCGTCTCGGCCGTGCGCTCGCCGGCCAGAAGCGTCTTGATGGTCAGCTGCTCGTCGATCTTGTCGACCATGCGCTTGAGGAGCTCGGCGGGAAGCACCGCACGAGCGGGCGCCGAGGACTGGTCGATGATCAGCCCGTCGAAGCCTCCGCCCAGCACGTGGCGGATGACGCTCAGGACGGGCTGGCCCATCGCCGACGTCTCGACATCGCCGTCCGCTCGGATCGCGGCCTGCAGTGCAGCGCCGCTGGAGTACGCGACGGTGAAGCGCCGCTCCCCCAGCGTCACCATCCCGAGCGGAAGATCCTTGCCCTCGGCGAGCAGCGTGCGCGCATCCCCCTTCACGCGCAGGAACAGGTGACCCTGCAGCATCTGCCGGGCGACGTCGAGGAGTGCCTGAGGCGGGGCGCTCTCGCCGACGTTGGCCAGGGCAGCGCGCACCAGCACGTTGTCGCGCAGTCCGGGCACGGTCTCCGTCTGCGGCGGCGCCGTGCGGGTCGCGGCGTCGACCGAGGTGCGCGGAACGGGCGCGGGGATCGCCGGCTTCGCCACGGGGGGCGCTGCCGGTCGCGGAGCCGGTGCGCCGAGTCCCCCGTACGAGGACAGCGAGATGGAGACGGATGCCGCCTCCTCCGCCGCGGTGCCGGCCTCAGCGGCGCCGGCCTCCGTCTCGACGCCCGGCGTCTGGGCGGAAGCGTCGCCGGCAGGGGCGGCCGCGGCATCCTCCGTCGCCTGATCGGCGGGCTGCGGAGAGGTCGAACCGGACGCGTCCTTGGGCCGGCGGGAGAAGAGAGCCATGGTTCCGAGCCTAACCCGGGCGTCTCGGCGCTCCGTGGGCTAGAGCTTCTCGATGGGCGCGATCTTGATGAGCAGCTTCTTCGGTCCTGCCTTCTCGAACCGCACGTGGGCCACGCGCTTGGCGCCCTCGCCGGTCACGGCATCGACCTTGCCGTCGCCGAAGTCGTCGTGGCGGATGCGGTCGCCCGGAGCCAGCTCCATGTCGCCGTTGTCGCGGACCTTCGCGGGGATCTTGTTCGCGAACCGGTCGATCGAGCCGGTCGGCTGGCGCCGCGGCAGCGGCACCAGGTCGTCGCCGTAGCGGTTGCCCGAGCCGCCGAAGCCCGAGCCACCCGAGCCGCCGTAGCCGGAGCCCGAGCCGCGACGGGCGTTGAGCGCGCGTGACTGGGTGCCGCCGCGCGAGTTGACGTCGCCGGGCGACTGGCGCCAGTTGAGCAGCTCGCTCGGGATCTCCTGCAGGAAGCGGCTCGGCATTGCCACCGTGACCTCGCCGAACTGCGCGCGCGTCATGGCGAGCGAGAGGTAGAGGCGCTTGCGCGCGCGGGTGATGCCGACGTAGAAGAGTCGGCGCTCCTCCTGCGGCCCGCCCGGCTCGTTCGCCGAGATGCGGTGCGGGATGAGGTCTTCCTCGACGCCCGTGACGAAGACGGCGTCGTACTCGAGGCCCTTCGCGGTGTGCAGCGTCATCAGCGACACCGAGCCCGAGGCATCCTCGAGGTCGTCGGCATCCGAGACGAGCGCGACCTCGGTGAGGAAATCGAGCACCGTGCCCTCGGGGTTGTTGCGGGTGAACTCGCGCGCCACCGCGACGAGCTCGTCGAGGTTCTCGATGCGCGCCTCGTCCTGCGCGTCCTTGCTGGCCCGCAGCGCGTCGTAATAGCCGCTCTTGTTCAGCAGCAGCTGCAGTCCCTCGGCGACCGCCGTCGGAGGAGCGAGCTCGCCTGATGCGGGCAGCATGAGAGCGGATGCCTCGGCCAGCACCGCGTCGAGATGAGCGATGGCCGCCTGGATCTTGGGGCCGACGCCCAGGGCCGACGAGTTCGCGAGCGCGTCGCGGAAGGTGATCTGCTGATCGACGGCGTAGCGGGCGATCGCCTCGATCGTGACGTCGCCGATACCGCGGCGCGGCCGGTTGATGATGCGTCGCATCGCCATCTCGTCCGCCGGGTTCGCGACCGCGACGAGGTAGGACAGCGCGTCCTTGATCTCGGCGCGCTCGTAGAACTTCGTGCCGCCCATGATCTTGTAGGGCACCGCCGAGCGGATGAAGATCTCTTCCAGCGCACGCGACTGCGAGTTGGTGCGGTAGAACACGGCCATCTGCGAGTAGTCGATGCCGGCCTTGCGCAGCCGCTCGGTCTCGTCGGCGACGAACTGCGCCTCGTCGTGCTGCGAGTAGCCGGTGAAGCCGACGATCTGCTCGCCGGCGCCGACGTCGGTCCACAGCTTCTTGTCTTTGCGGTCGAAGTTGTTGCTGATGACGGCGTTCGCGGCCGACAGGATGTTCTGCGTCGAGCGGTAGTTCTGCTCGAGCAGCACGACCTTCGCGCCGGGGTAGTCGCGCTCGAACTCGCTGATGTTGCGGATGTCGGCACCGCGGAAGGCGTAGATCGACTGGTCCGAGTCGCCGACGACGGTCAGCGATGCGCCGGCCTTGTCAGGGTCTTCGGCCGGGTCGGCGTCGAAGATCATCATGCCGCCGGACGACGCGATGGGTCCGGCGTCGGACCCGATCGGCCGGGTCAGCTCGTGGATGAGCGCGTACTGGGCGTGGTTGGTGTCCTGGTACTCGTCGACCAGGATGTGCCGGAACCGGCGACGGTAGACGTCCGCGACGTGCGGGAACGCCCGGAACAGGAACACCGTCTGCCCGATGAGGTCGTCGAAGTCGAAGGCGTTCGCGCGCTGCAGCTCGCGCTGGTAGGCCGCGAAGAGCTCGACGAACACCCGCTCGGCCGGGTCGCTCATATTGGCCGACCGGGCGTAGGACTCGGCATCCGCGAGTTCGTTCTTGAGCTTCGAGATACGACTCTGCGTGGCCGCGGGGGTGAGCCCGAAGGCGTCGGCCTCGTGCTCCTTCACCAGGCGCTTGATGAGCGCGCGGGAGTCGCCGGAGTCGTAGATCGTAAAGGCCTTCGTGAACCCGAACTGCTCGGCCTCGCGTCGCAGGATGCGCACGCACGCCGAGTGGAACGTCGAGATCCACATGCCGCGCGCCGTCTCGCCGACGAGCTGCTCGACCCGCTCGCGCATCTCGCCCGCGGCCTTGTTCGTGAAGGTGATCGCGAGGATCTGGCTCGGCCAGGCCTCGCGCGTGCGCAGGAGGCTCGCGATGCGGCGCGTGAGCACGCTCGTCTTGCCCGAGCCGGCGCCCGCGACGATGAGCAGCGCCGGGCCACGGTACGTGACGGCCTCGCGCTGCGGCTCGTTGAGGCCGGCGAGAAGGTCGTCGTCGGGGCGCGCGCCGGTGGGCTGCGGACCGTGATCTGCGCCGACGATGAGAGGAAGCGGGGCGTCGGTCATGTCCCGACAAGTCTAGGCGCGCACGCCGACACCGCGCGGCGGGGTGGCGGCATCCGCGCTCCGCAGGAGAACCCGCCTACCGCAGGACATCCGGGCCGGATTCCTCCTGTGGAAGGCCGGATCTCCTGTGGAAGCCGCGAGCGCCGACGCCGCACAGCCCTCTCGGGGCGTCCGGTAGGGAGGTTGCTCGTCAGGCTTCGGCGTCGACGCCCACCAGGGGGGCGGGAGGGGATGCCGCGGCCCCGCGCCGCTTCCACGGCAGCGCCAGCAGCAGCCCGGCGAGGAACAGCAGCGCGCCGAAGGCCGCGGCGATCCACGGCGTCTCGGCGGGGATCTCGAGGTACGTCGTGATGCCGAGGATGCGCGCGAGGCCCCACGGCAGCAGGCCCATCTCGTCATTCCAGGCGGTGAGCGCGCCCTCGAGCCCGATCATGCCGATGATCGCCGCGGGCACGGCGAGCCCGGCGCCGACGGCCGCGAGCACGTAGCCGGTCGCGCGGCGCGCGCGCACCTGAGCGGCGAGCGCCCAGCCCGCGGCGATGAACACCCAGACGAACAGGGCGAACGCGACGGCGATGTAGATCGTGCGCATGACCGGCTCGGTCCAGAACGCGAACCAGTAGCCGCCGGGGCCCGAGAACGACAGGGCGAAGAGCGTCACGATGCAGCGCAGCACCACCACTCCGCCGACCGCGGCGATCGCGGGCCACGGCGAACGGCGGCCGAGGAAGGCGCGGGCCACGAGGGCGAACACGGCCCACGCGGCGAAGACGACGACGAGGTGCGTCCACGACAGGAACGAGGTCTGCACGGCGCGCGTCGCCACCAGCAGCGCCGCCGGAACGATCAGCAGCAGCCAGCGGTCGAGCTCGAGCATGCCCAGGGTCGATTCGCGCGCACGCCACGGGCGCATCGACGCGATCCACGACACCCGCGCGGCGGCGGCACCCGGCCGGCGCACCAGCCGCGTCCGCGCGGCCAGGATCCCGATGACCACCCACGCGAGGGCGAGCACCAGCAGCACGCGGGCGATCCAGGCCATGGCGAGGTCGCGCTCCGCACGCTCCACGCCGAGCTGGGCGGCGGTGAGGTTGTACGCCGGGTAGTCGATGTCGCCCTCGTAAGCCTCGAGGTGCGCGGCAGCCAGCGTCTCGAACTCCTGGCGGTCGGCATCCCACGCCGCGTACGCGTCGGGCGAGAGCGTGTCGTGCCACTGCCCCTGGTGCAGGATCATCGCGCGGTAGGCCGCGAGCAGCCGCAGCACGTCGGCCTCGTAGGCGAGCGTGCGGGTGAACGCCTCGTGCATCCACGGATCGTGCCAGGTCGCGGCATCCGTCGCCGCCACCGCCTGCTGCATCTGCTCGACCGTCGCGACCGCCTCGCGGCCGCCTTCGATCGCCGCCTCGATGTCGCCGCCGGTGGCGTCGCGCGAGATCGCGTAGAGCACGTCGAGCACGGCGGAGTCGCCGGTGAGGATGTCCCACTCGAAGATCCACATCATGGGCGGGGGTTCGAGGCCGATCGCGAAGACCCGCTGGTCGGCGAACGTCTCGATGTACATGCCCTGCTCGATGGCCTCGCGCGACAGGTCCATCGCCTCGACGATCGCGCCCACGGTGGCCGGATCGTCCGAGAACCACTGGCGCGCCCAGCCGGCGGTCACGTCGGCGACGTCGGCGTCCGGGTCACGGGCGAGCGCCGAGGCCACGACGGTGTCGAGCTCGAACAGCTGCCAGAACCCGGCCTTCAGGTACAGCGTCATCGGGCCGGCGCGCCACGGGCCGCCGTCCTGCGTCCAGACCCACACGCCCTCGATGTTGTCGTTGGCGGCGAGCAGCGTCTGCAGCGCGTACTGGTACTCGCGGCCGAGGTCGTTGGGGAAGGCGCCGAAGTTCTCGAACTCGCGTCGGGACTGGAACTCCACGATCCGTCGCTGCTCGCCCTGCTCGAGGGTGTTGTTCAGCGGCAGCCAGCTGTAGAAGTCGCCCAGGGTGTACTTCGTCGACACGATGAGCGCGGGTGAGTCGATGCCTCCGAGCACGGCCTCGTACGACGCCGGGTTGGTGTGCATGTCGCCCACGGCGCCGACGCCGACGCTCCACGTGCGGAAGATGACCTCGCGGTCGGATGCCTCGGCCTGGGCGCTGAGCGTCTCGAGCATCGCGCGCACGGCGGTGGGGGTGCGGACGGCGAGCTGCGAGTAGTAGTCCCATCCCTCGACGTCGTACACCTGCCCGGCTTCGCCGATGCGGATGAGGATGCCGTCGAGCGCGGGCTGGGCGGCGTAGAGCTCGTCGAGTCCTGCCGCGTAGACGTCCCACAGCTCGGGGTTCTCGGTGTCGAGCGAGCCGAACCGCTCGGTGAGGTACTCCTCGAGCGGCGTCGTCAGAGTCAGCATGTCGGTGCGCAGGAACACGTCCATGCCGAGTTCGTCGGCGTGCTGCCAGAACGGTCCGAACGCCTCGCGCAGCGCGATGGCCTGCGCGCGGTGCTCGTCGCCGTCGGTGTAGACGATGCCGTCCGCGACCTCGTCGAACGCGACGAACTCGACGAAGCCAGGGAACGCCACGGCGGTGTAGCCGTTGGCGAGGGAGTGCCGGATGAACTCGTCGAAGTCGGCGAACGCCTCGGCGAGCGCCGCTTCGTCGATGTAGGGAGCCTCGGGCAGGAGCACCTGGTCGAACGCCTTCGAGGCGTGCGAATAGTCGTCGCCCGCCTCCCACGCGGCCGGGTCGGGCTCGACGCCGACGGCGCCCATGTCGACCATGCGGAACGGAAGGCGCGAGGTGACCTCCTCGCCGAGGTGCTCGGCGATCGAGCGGCCGGTGCGGATCTGCTCGGCCAGGTCGTACAGGCCGCGGACGCCGCCAGCCTCTCCGGCCGCCTCGATGCGGAGGGCCGTCGGGGTGCCGGTCAGCCGGTAGGTCTCGCCGGCATCGTCTGCGCCGCCCGAGAACACCTCGATCGACACCTCGCCCTCCTGCAGCTGAGCCGTCTCGACAGCCTCGTTGAGGCTCTGCACGGCGGCCTCGTACCGCGGCCCGCCGGGGGTGTCGATGCCGGCGATGCGCGGCGCCGGGACGATGGCGCCGATCTCGGGCGCGGTCGGCGCTGCGGGCTGCATCTGCTCGGCCGGCTCGGTGCGGATGCCGAGCGCATCGCCGACGACGACGCCGAGTCCGACCCCGAGGGCCAGCAGCACCAGAGTGGTGACGACAGCGAGGATGCCTCGCCGGGTCGCCATCGTCATGGCATTACGTTAGTGCGTCCGACGGGGTGTTTCTGACGCAGCGGACCCCAGCCGCCACGGTGCGGAGCCCACTCGCGACGGATGCCCTCCCCGCCGTGAGGCGAAGAGGGCATCCGTGGACGATGACGGCGTCAGCTGCTCTTGCGCATGGCCCGGATTCCGGCCCACAGCCCGAGGCCCGCGAGAACGAGCGCCGAGACCCAGCCCCACAGGACCGCGGTGGCGCCGAGGTCGCCGGCCAGCAGCGCGCGCTCGGCCTGCACGACCCAGTTGATCGGGTTCACGGCGGCGACCGCCCGCATCCACTCCGGCGCCGTGTCGAGCGGAAGCAGCATGCCCGAGAGGATCAGCAGCGGGAAGATCAGCGTCTGCTGGACTCCCCAGAAGAGCCACTCGCGATCCTTGGTCTTCAACGCCAGCGTGTACGACAGCGAGCCCAGCCCGACTCCGAACACCGCGAGCAGCGCCAGGCCGATGATGAGGCCGGGCACGTTGATGCTGAACCCGAAC
The DNA here is from genome assembly GCF_001427145.1 of Microbacterium sp. Root166. Taxonomy (GTDB): domain Bacteria; phylum Actinomycetota; class Actinomycetes; order Actinomycetales; family Microbacteriaceae; genus Microbacterium. The sequence continues at coordinate 1,684,140 of NZ_LMGL01000001.1, read as the reverse complement.
GGCCACGCGATCAGCACGATGAGCAGAGCCTGCACGACGATCGGGGCGATCTCCTTGAGCGCGCGCCCGACCAGCAGCGACGACCGTGCGAGCGGTGCGACCAGGGTCCGCTCGTGCGAGCCCGTCATCATCTCGTACTGAAGGTTCGACCCCGTCGCCCCGGTGCCGAACAGCACGATCATCACGAGCACGCCGGGGACGAACCACTGCAGGGTCTCCCCCACCGGCTGCCCCGACGAGCCGATCAGCAGCGGCGCGAACAGGCCGAGGAAGACCAACGGCTGCACCAGGCTGAAGATCAGCGTGAAGGGATCGCGCACCACCGGCTTCAGCTCACGGGTCAGCACGTTCCACGTGTCACGGGCGGGGTTCGCCCGCACCGCGGTGTCGGGGCGGGCCTCTGTCTGCGTCGTGGTCATCGGCGTGCTCCCGTCTTCTCTGCCGCCAGTTCGGCGGATCCGGATGCCGCATCCGCGGCATCCCTATTCTTTTCGTCGGGCCCGTCGCCCTGCCCCGTCGAGTCCTCTTCTTCCGTCGGCTCGCCCTCGCCCGCCTCGCGCAGCGTGCGGCCGGTGAGCGCGAGGAAGACGTCGTCGAGGGTCGGCGGCACTCCCGTTGCCCGCGCCACCTGGATGCCCGCGGCGTCCAGCGCCCGCACCGCGGTCGGCAGCAGCGCATCGCCGTCCGGAGCCGTCAGGCTGACGGTCCCGTCCTCGGTCAGCCGCACCTCGCGATCGGTGAGCCTCTGGATCACCGCGACGGCGGCCGCGGCATCCGCTTTCGAGGCGAAGCCGAAGGTCAGCACGTCGCCGGCGAGGTTGGCCTTCAGGGCCGTCGCCGTGTCGTCGGCGATGACCCGGCCCTTGTCCATGACCATGACGCGCTCGGCGTAGCGGTCGGCCTCCTCGAGGTAATGCGTGGTGAGGAACACCGTGGTGCCGTACTTCTGGCGCAGATCGAGGATGTGCTGCCACAGGTTCGCCCGGCTCTGCGGGTCGAGCCCGGTCGAGGGCTCATCGAGGAAGATGAGCGGCGGCGCGTGCATGAGCCCGAGAGCGACGTCGAGCCGGCGCTTCTGCCCGCCCGACAGCTGCTGGACCGCGCGGTTCGCGAAGCCGCTGAGGTCGAGCGACTCGATGAGCTCGTCCGCCCGCGCCTTGGATGCGGCCTTGGACATGCCGTAGAACGCGCCCTGACTGAGCAGCTCGTCGCGAGCCCGCTGCGAGAAGCTGCCGCTCGTCAACTGCCCGACGTAGCCGATGCGGGCGCGGACGTCGGCGGGCCGGCTGAGGATGTCGTGCCCGACGACGCGGGCGGTGCCCGAGGTCGGCGGTATGAGGGTGGTGAGCATGCGCAGGCTCGTGGACTTGCCCGCGCCGTTGGGTCCCAGGAACGCGACGAGTTCGCCTCGCGCGACCTGGAACGTGAGATCGGAAACTGCCTCCACGCTCTTCTTCTTGGCAGTCTTCTTCTGCTGGTCTGGGAAGCGCTTGGTCAGGCCTTGCGCTTCGATGATCGGTTCGTTCGCCATGGATCAAGGGTAGAAACCATTGCGGACACATCCGGTCCGCATAGTAGGGCAATCTTGAATCATGTCCGACACGACGACCCGAGCCCTCTCGCTCCTGAACCTGCTCCAGACCCACCGGCACTGGCCGGGGTCCGAGCTCGCCGACCGTCTGGGCGTCACCGAGCGGACGGTCCGGCGCGACGTGGAGCGCCTGCGCGATCTGGGCTACCGCATCGAGTCCTCACCGGGATCCGCCGGCGGCTACCGGCTCGAAGCCGGCAGCGCGGTCCCTCCCCTTCTGCTCACCGACGAAGAAGCCGTGGCGATGGCGATCGGGCTGCGGGTCGCGGCATCCCAGCGCCTCGTCAGCGGTCCGGAGACGACCATCACCGCGCTCGCCAAGCTCGAGCAGGTATTGCCCGCGCCCCTGCGACGCCGGGTGAACGCCCTCGCCGAGACGGTGCAGCCCACCGGCATCAACGCCGGTGCCGCGGTCTCGAGCGAAGTGCTGGGAGAGCTCGCTCTGGCCTGCCGCGACCACGAGCGCGTGCGCTTCTCCTATACGGCCGCATCGGGAGAGGTCACACGGCGGCGCGTCGAGCCGCACGCGCTCGCGCCGGCCGAGAGGCACTGGTACCTGCTGTGCTGGGACCTCGACAAGGCCGACTGGCGCACTTTCCGCGTCGACCGCCTCGAAGCCGTCGAGCACACCCGCGTCCTCTTCGAGCCCAAGCCGCTCACCCCCGAGCAGATCGAGGAGTTCATCTTCGTGGCGCGCTCGTGGGTGCGCCAGGCCGTCGAGGCGGATGCCGTGATGGAGCTGCCCCTCGAGACCATGCGCGAGTACTTCGGCCAGTGGGGTCAGGGCGCGGAAGCGGAGGACGACACGCACACGCGCTGGCCGGTCGGCGGAGCGGACTGGCGCGAGACCATGTACGGCCTCATGTGGATTCCCGAGGGCGTCGAGTACACGACCGACCTTCAGGAGCCCGCACGGTCGCAGCTGCGCGAGTCGCTCGAGCGGATGCTGCGGGCCATCGACGCTCCTCCGCCGCCGCGACGGGTCATGCCGGCACGCGCGCACATGGAGGCGTCGTAGGGTCGACGTCATGAGCGACGACGCACGCGAGACCCTGGATCACGTCGAGCAGCAGGAGCGCGAGATCGTGCTTCCGCGCTTCGATCTGGCGGATGCCTGGGCCCTGGGCTCGCGCATGCGCGCAGCCGCACTCGAGGCGGGCCTGCCGATCGTCATCGGCATCACCTTCGGCGAGGCACGCGTGTTCCACACCGCGCTGCCCGGATCGAGTGCGGACAACGACGGCTGGCTCGACCGCAAGACGCGGGTCGCGCGTCGCTACGGACGTTCCTCTTATGGAGTCGGTCTGTCGTTCCGCGCGGCGGGCAAGGAGTTCGACACCGAGGCGCGCCTGGACACGTCGCTCTACGCCGCTCACGGCGGAGTGTTCCCTGTCTCGATCGCCGGAGTCGGCGTCGTGGGCACGGTCGGGGTATCAGGTCTGCCGCAGGCGCAGGATCACGCGTTCGTGGTCGAGCACCTGCGCGCGTACAGCGCCGAACTCGCCGGCTGACGCGAGGTCGCCGTCATACGGCGACGCGTGACGCAACAGCGCTTCATCCTTCCCCGCGAGGTCGGGGGTGGCGGATACCGTCGTGGGATCGCGGCGATCCGGTGGGACCGGGCTCCGGTTCATACCCGGCAGCGTTGCGGGTTCGACTCCCGCCGTCGCGTCCACGTTCAACGGGCTCCGATCCCTTGTCTTGACTGGGATCGCGATTCTCAGGTTTCTCGGCGAACGGCCGTTTGCCCACATTTTGCCCACACTTTTCGCGGGCATACCTGTGGATAACCGCACTCACGCGGGTTGATCGAGGTCGATCAGGAGCGAGTGATGGCGGCCACGCGAGCGGCGTTCAGCGACGTCGAGACGCTGTCGAGGTCGTCATCGAAGAGGTCCGCGTAGACGTCGAGCGTCATCGCTGCAGACGCGTGACCCAGCATTCGCTGTACCGCTTTGACGTTTGCGCCAGAGCTGATGGCGAGGGACGCTGCGGTATAGCGGAGGTCATGGATGGTCATGCGCTCGAGGCCGGCGTCGTCGAGGGCGCGCACGAACCACGAGCGCGAGCTGCCGGAGGCGCGTGGCCGCTGGATGTGCTCGACACCGTCCCCGAACAGGATGGCATTGCGCGGCTTGCCTTCGCAGAGCCGCGCAATCGGGAGCTCGAGGAACTCGGGATAAGGAACGGAGCGGAGCTCGTGCGTCTTGGGCGTACCGACATGGATCTCGGTTCCGACGCGGACAGCATTCTCGTTCACCGCAAGTCGACGCCGAAGCGCGTCGACATCCCGCACTCGGAGTCCGGTGAGTTCGCCCCAGCGCAGCCCGGTGTAGGACGCGAGGTAGATGAGGGTGGCGTGGTCTCCCGAAGCGGTTGCGAGGCGTTCGATCTCCTCGTGCGTGAGGTATCGGTGCGGCTTGCGGAGCTTGCGCGGGAGGTTATCAATGCCGCGGGCGGGGTTGTTCGGGATGCGACGATCTTTGACCGCGAGGTCGAGAATCGATGCCAGAACCCCATGGGCTCGGATGACGACGGTTGCGCTCTTGGGTCGCGCGCCCTGCTTGATCGTTCGCGGATGCTGCTGACGGTTGGTCTTCGCCGTTCCGGCGGCGAGCTGCGTCACCCATGTTCGAACGTCGCCGTGGGTGATCGCGGACACCTGCACCCTTCCCCAGCGGGGCTCGACGTAGACCCGCCAGGTATCGTCGATCGCGGCGTAGCTCGACGGCTTCAGCCGTGTCTTCTTCGCGGCCAGCCAGTCGGCGCCGAGTTCGGCGACTGTCGTGCGCGAGCGGGCGGGATCGATGTACTCGCCCGTCGCCTTGGATACCTCGACGGTTGCGAGGAAGAGGTCGGCTTCGCGCTTGGTGCGGAAGCCGCGCTTGTCGGTCTGCCGGTGCTCAGGTGTGCGATATCGAACCCGGTACCGACGGCCGGAGATGGTCTCATACGCTTCGACGGTCCCCATCGGTCTCCCTCGCCTTCCTCCGGGCTTCCTTGTGCTTCGCGATGACGTCCGCCACCTCTTCCGGCGTCAGTTGACGCGGTGCGACCTTCGGCTCGATGGTCTTCGCGATCCGCCGCAGGTCCTTCTCATGATCGACGCGGTCCATGTAGCCGGCTGCCCGTGCGCGTTGGATCCAGTTCGTTGCGGTCCGCTGCTTCAGCCCGAGTGTCTCCGCCACAGCCATCGCCGGCTTTTCGTCTGAGATCTGTCCGATCCGGTAGACGAGCGCGGCAAGAAGAAGTCCATCATCGTCGGGCAGCTCGTCCGCGTAGAAGTCGATTTCGTTGTGGGGATTGCTCTTGATGGCCCGAAGCATGGTGATGGGATGAGTCCAGAACGGGAGCGCGAGTTCGATCGCCATTCGAGTCGTCTCATGAACGCGGATGGTCCGCCAGAGAGCTCCGGTGATCTCGACCGGCACCTTTCTCCGGTCGATTCCGAACGACGCGATCTCATAGCGCCCGGACGTCTCGGAGTATTCGAGACGGAACTCCGCATGCGCGATCTCCTCCTCGGTCCGTGAGTACGGATCCGGGTCGCCCTCCGCGCACAGCATCCCTTCGACGGTTCTCTTTAACCGACTTGCTGGCCGATGCCCGCAAAACCGGCCAATTGTCGGCACGGTGACGGGGCGACATACGCACGCCCACTCAGAGCGACGCCCCGGGCCCGGCTGACGGTGCGCTGTACACCTGTTGCGTGTCGCGTTCCCGCGCCGCGCGGCGTAGCTGTGCGTCCGCTGCTCGCATCGAGTCGGCGATGGTGAGTTCTGTGGTGCCGCGGAGCATGGTTGCTGCGAGGCTGGCGCGGGCGGCGGCATCCGTTGTTGCAATGCAGATCGCCTCGTTGTGGTGGCGGCCGCGGGTGAGACCGACGTAGAGCCCTGCGGCGTCTACGTCTGGGCCGACGATGGCGGCGTCGGTGGTCTCGCCCTGAACGCCGTGGACGGTGGAGGCGTACGCGAGCTGGACGTGCTCGAGGGCGTAGGCGCGGGTGACCCGGCGCAGTTGTCCGCTGTCGGTGGGAGAGACCAGGTCAAGGGTGTCCGCATTGATGCCGTGCACGATCCACGTGGCGCGGTTCTCTACGCCGGTGCGTCGATCGTTGCGGCGCGTCTGCACCTGGTCGCCTTCGAGCAGGCACTGCTCCCCCATTCCCATCGCCAGCCGTGACGGATCCAGTTCGCCGGCATCGATGCGTCGCTGCTGAATCGCGGCGTTGACCGCGTCGGCCTCTTGGTTGGTTGCGCAGACCAGTGCCACTCGCTGGCCGCGCGCATGCCAGCGGAAGAACTCATCGACCATTGTTGCTCTCGCCTCATCGGCGCTGTGGACTGCGCGCAGATGTCCCCGGTCGGCCAGATCCGTAGCTACTTGTACGGCGTGGTCGCTGTCGCGCGGGTTTCGTAGCTGGAGGGTGAGGGCACCGTACTCGGGATCCGCGAAACGACGCACGGTGTCGAGTTCGACGGCGACGGTCGCGAACCGGAGGGCGGTGCCCATCGCTCCGCCATGACCGACGGGCAGAGCCTGGTGGGTATCGCCCACCATGGCCAGGCCCGCACCGGTTTCGAGGGCGAGCTCGGTGAGCGCATCCGCGGCCTGCAGATCGACCATTCCGGCTTCATCGACGACGATGCGATCTCTCGGCGTGAGCGGGAACCGGGCCGGGCCAAGATACGGGGAGCCTGTTGTGACATCGAGGTCGCCGGGTACGCATATGAGGTTGCTGCGCCCGCAAGCTTCACACGTTGGCGCGGCGCCTTCGCGAGTCCGACCGTGGCGTTCCGTGCGTGAGCAAGGTACTCGTGGCCTCGTCGCGCGCACGCACTCGCGGCCGGGCGGTTGGTGAGAACGCCAGCCCGACCACCGTCACGGTCACCGCGAGCACAACCACCCCGGTCCAGATCAACCCGGTGGTGAGCGCGTGCTCGAAGATGACCTGAAGCAGATTGAGGATGTCTCCGCTCATTCCGGGCTACTTCATCAGGCCGCTGCGGTACGCGATGGACACCAGCTGACCGCGGTCTCGAGCGTCCAGCTTCATCATCGCTCGATTCAGGTGAGTCTTGACGGTCAGCGGTGAGAGGAACAGACGCCTGGCTATGGCGGCGTTGTCTTCGCCGGCGGCGGCTGCTATCACCAAGTCACGTTCGCGGGGCGTCAGCGCGGCCACACGATTCGCGAGCTCGGGATCAGCCTGAGCGGGCGCGCTGGCGTGCGCAAGGTGCGACACCACAGCGCGCGAGGCCGCCGGCGACAAGCTCGACTGACCGGCCGCCGTCCGAATGACAGCGTCAATCAATTCGTCGGGTTCAGCCGACTTGCTGAGGAATCCGTCGGCACCAGCGCGCAGCGCTGCAAGCACGTGCGCGTCCCCGTCGAACGTCGTCAGCACAAGGATGGGGAGCTTCGCCAGATCGGCGTCCGCGCGGATGCGTCGGGTGGCTTCGACACCATCGACACCAGGCATCCGCACGTCCATGAGCACGACATCCGGCCGCGTGGTCCGCAGCACGGTTAGTGCGGCCGCCCCGTCGCCGGCCTCGCCGACGACTTCGATATCCGCCGATTCGAGGACGCTCCGAAGGCCAGCTCGAATCATGGCTTGGTCGTCGACGAGCACCACGCCGGTCATGAAGCCGCTCCTTCTCGCTGGTGCGGGTGGGTGGGCAGCGCTGCGCGCACAAAGAACTGATTCTCCTCGACGCCGGTTCTCACGGAACCGTGGACGCTTGCTGCACGCTCGTGCATGCCGAGGAGCCCGAACCCCTCGCCGGTAGGAGGCGCCTTGCCGGCAAGAGCGTTTCTCACAGCGATGACGAGTTGATCGCCGCTCACCGAAACCTCGATATCAGCGTCGCCCGCTCCGTGCTTGCGGGCATTCGTGAGCGATTCCTGAGCGATGCGATACGCCGTGACGCTAACTGCACGGTCGATGTCATGGGTAGGAGAGATCTGTGCCCGAACCTCCACGCCCGCGTCGCGGGTCGAACGGATGAGTGCGTCGAGCCCTTCGATGCCAGGTACCGCTTCGGTCACGTCATCACCCCGCTCTCGGCCGCGAAGTACGGATAGGACATCCTGCAGCTCTCCGATGACGGCACGTGAGGCCGCACGCACTTCGCGCAGCGACTGGCGTGCGCGTTCGGGGTTGCGCTCGATGAAGCGTTCAGCCGCTCCCGCATGGACCGCGATGATGGAGACGGTGTGCGCGACCGAGTCATGCAGGTCTCGGGCGATGCGGAGCCGCTCTTCGCCGACGTGTCGTTGCACCTCGCTGTCGCGGTAGGCAAGCGCGGACCGGTGCTGCTCCTCGAGCGCACGGACGTAATCGTCGTTGGCCCGCAGTGCCAAGCCCGTCGCGACGACTGCTGCGGTCCACACGGGCAGGATGAGCGCAACTGGCTCATACGGCGCGTCCCCAAAGACCACCACGGCTCCGGTGTACAAGACAACGGCGTGGGTGCCCGCAAGGACAAGGGTCACCGCGCGCCGGGCGCGGAGCGCCAGCGTGAACAGAACCACTTCGGCGAGAACCCAAATTGGCACAGCGTTTGCCGGCAGTAGCAGGACAAGTCCGCTCGCGAGCACAGCGACCACCGCCGCCGCGACGGGATAGTGCCGACGGGCGACGACTGCGCCCAAAGCAATGACCAGCACGGGCACTGCGGCCCACGAGCCCGTGCGGACGATCTCACCCACCTCGAAGATGGCCGCCGCAACGGCTGCAAAGTCGAGCAGCAGCTCCCACTTGCCGAGGCGGATAGTGCGGCGCGGCACGTCAAGCGAGGCGCTCATGAGCTCGATTCTCCCATCGCATAGTTGTGACCCACCCCGGGAGGGCGAACCGCGGAAACGGGTCCGGTGACCGCGGGGCTCGCGGTCACCGAACGCTGGCTATTGGTGCGCGCCGACCGCCTCCCGTGCGGGAATGGGCTTGGGCGAGGCAGAAGGAGCATCGCCCTCCAGCGCCGCACCCTCGACGTCAATGGTCGGCAGCAGGCGGTCCAGCCACGCGGGCATCCACCATGCAGCCCGGCCGAGCACAGCGAGCGCGGCGGGCACGAGCACCATACGTACGATGAAGGCGTCAGCGACCACGCCGACGGTGAGCGCTAGCGCGATGGACCCGACGAGCGAGGACGGGCTCATCGCGAAGCCACCGAACACGGCCGCCATGATTGCCGCTGCCGCCACGACGACCACGGCGGAGTGGCGGAAGCCGGTGCGGATCGCCTCGAGCGGGGTGAGTCCCCGCGCATGAGCCTCATGCATCCGCGACACCAGGAATACCTGGTAGTCCATCGCCAGGCCGAACAGGATGCCCGTGACCACGATAGGCAGCAGGCTGAGCAGCGGGTTGCCCTGTGGCGACGGCACGATGACGTCCAACCACCCCCATTGGAACACCGCGACGGTTGCCCCGAGGCCGGCTCCCAGAGACAGGAGGAACCCGAGTGTGGCAACGAGCGGCACGAGGAGTGACCGGAAGAGAACGACCATGAGGATCAGCGAAAGTCCGACAATGAGGACGATGTAGAGCAGGAGCGCGGACTGAAGCTGCTCGTCCGAATCCAGCCCGATGGCTGTCGCCCCTGTCACGAGCAACTCGACGTTGCTTGGACCTCCGCTTTCGGCTCGGATGTCTTTGACGAGATCCCTGGTGCGGTCATCAAGCGGACCGTACTCCGACATGACTGTGAGCATCGCCGTGTCACCATCATCCGAGACCCCGACTGGCATCACCGTGGCTACTCCATCAAGTTCGCTGAGTTCGTTGACCACTGCCGGTAGCGATACCTCGATGTAACTGCCCTGCGCGAGCACGACCAGCGGATCCTGTGACCCATCGCCGAACTTGTCGGCGACGAGCTCGTACGCCGCGCGCTGAGTGGAATCCGGGTCCTCGCCTCCAGGGGTGTTCAGCGTCGTCTGCATCGACAGCAGCGGCAGAGCCACCAGCGTCAGGAGCGCCGTCCCACCCATCAGGCTGAGTGCTCGATGTCGGGTGACAGCACGGGCCCAGGAGGCGAGGAATCCCTTCTCGGATCGTGTCGCGACGTTCGGCACGTAGAGCGCGCCATCGACTCGTTGTGCAAGGCGCTTCCGATCCCGTGCGGATAGCGCCCGGGCTCCCATGAGACTGAGCATGGCTGGGACCAGGGTGAGCGCCATGGCCACCGCAACCGCGACGGCGAAGGCTGCAGCGAGGCCCATCTCACCGAGGAATGGGATACCGACGACCGTCAGCCCAGCCAGAGCAATGACAACGGTCGCTCCGGCAAAGACGACCGCGGAGCCGGCCGTTCCCACTGCACGTCCGATGGCGTCCTGAACGCTCGCACCCTCTCGTAGTTCGGAACGGAACCTTGCAATGATGAACAAGCAGTAGTCGATGCCGACTGCTAGCCCGAGCATCACCGCCAGAATCGGCGTGACGGAGCCGATGGGCGTGACGACGGAGAAGCCGAGCACTCCCAGGATGCCAACACCGACACCTATCAACGCCCCGAACATGTTGGCGCCGGCCGCGACCAGTGAGCCGTAGGTGAGGAGCAGCACCAGAAACGCGAGGGCAGCTCCAACAACTTCGCTTGGACCGAGAATCTCGGGGACGCCCTCAGCAATGGTCCCGCCGATTTCAGCGTTCATCCCCTCGTCATCGAGATCATCAGCGATCGCGGCGATCTTGTGAGGTAGCTCCTCCTCGTCAGCCCCTCGGTCGGCCTCAATCGTGGCCACGGCGGTCGTCAGGTCGGCCGATATGTAAGGCCGGGCAGGATCCAGCGGGTCGCTGACTGCGCCTACGCCGTCCACCGCACGGATCGCTTCGAGCGCGTTGGTCAGGGTCACCAGATTCTCGGGATCCGTTATGTCGCCATCGCGAGATTCCACAACGAACTGCAATGTGGGCCCATCCGAGTCCGCACCTGAGGGGAATTCCTCTTCGAGCACAGACATGGCTCTGCTGGAAGAAGTGCCGGGGACATCGAACCCGCCGTCGCTGAACCGCATACCGGATAGCGCGACCACGGCGAAACCGGTCAGCACCGCCAACCATCCGATGATCACTACCCAACGGTGTCTTGCCGAGAGTCGCCCGAGTCGGGCTAGGAGCCTTGCCATGCGTAATCCATTCGTCGAGCGCTTAGGCGTAAACAGGTCTCTTCGAGCCTCTCGAGAACTCCGCTCAGGCACATCCGCTCAACGCAGGCTGTCGATTACCGCGTGCGCAGCAGGCGGTAGGGGGATGAATGGCAGCTCGCGCGGCAGACACGCTGAGCGGACCCGGCGGGCGGGGAGAGCAAGCGTCGGCATCTCGCCAGAGAAGTTTGCTGCGGGACGACCGCGAGCTCGACCCGTCAGCCAGCGACTGCGCGAGATGCGAAGATCTGAAGCTCTCTGGTCGTATGGCGAGCGCGAGCAAAAAGAAGCGAGCTCGCGGGCGGCTAATCGAGCGGGGCGCGCGAAACGACTTCACGAGCAACGTCGAGGACGCGCATCACGTCCACCACCTCTGAGTGCGGGTGGAGCGGCGATTCGAGCCGTCCTTCCGCGACGTACTGCGCGAGCGCCGTGGCCTGCAGACCAATCCCGCCGTCGTTACGAGCGAGCTCGGGCGTGCTGAACACCGCACGATCTCCGTCCCACGCCGCCCCACGGGTCACCGTCAGTTGAGTGGGTGTGAAGAACGGCGCTCCGATGGTGATCCCGCCCTCCGAGCCGCTAACCGATGCAATGGTCGGAAGCTGGGTCGTAATCGAGGTTGAGAGAAGGGCCCGGCCGCGCGGCGCCGCCAGCAAGATGTCCACCCGTGTGTCGACCCCACCCCGACCGCGGTCACCTGCCACTCGCACCAGGGTGGGTGATCCGAGAATCGACGAGGAGAAGGACACCGGGTAAATCCCGGCATCCAGAAGTGCACCCCCGCCGAGTTCGGGAGCCCATAGACGATTCGATGGGTCGTATTGGGAGACGAAGCCGAAGTCGGCCTGCACCTGGTGTACGTCGCCGATGATTCCATCCGCGATAACGCGTCGAATCACGTCGGCCTGTGGGAGGTAGCGGGTCCACATCGCCTCCATGACGAGCACCCCCGCCGCACGACCTGCGGAGGTGATCTCGTTCGCCTCAACGGCCGACATCGCTATCGGCTTCTCCACCAGCACGTGCTTTCCCGCCGCAATGGCGGCGAGCGCCTGCTCCTTGTGCAGCGGATGGGGCGATGCGATGTACACCACGTCCAGACCCGGATCGTTCACGAGCGCCTCGACAGACGAGTGCACCGTCTCGATTCCGAACTCGGCTGCGAAAGCGTGAGTCTTCGCTTGATCCCGCGCCGTCACCGCAACTACTCGCTGACGAGTCTGCTGCGCAACGGCGCGAACGAAGCTTCGGCCGATCCCCGTGCCGATCACTCCCCATCTGAACGACGGCCACTGATAGGGATCCGGGAGACGTGGAGCGGGGATGGTCAGCGACATTGACGGCCTTTGCTCAGGTGGGTGGGACGGCTTGGCGAGTGGTCTTCTTGTATCGCGGGCACGACCCATCGCGGTAATTGTTACATACGTACGAGATTTATTTCTGACACTTCGGCCACGTTACCGGGCCTGATCGGGTCGGGTCTACCGCGAATGCGGTACACCTGCTACATTTCCCCGCAGCGCCTCGCCGCGCTCGTCCGCACTCGAGGAAGAGTCAAGGAGGGCCCCTCTCACCGGCACCATTCACCGTCGAACTCGCGCCAAGAATCATTCCGTGCCAAACGCCTGTCGGCTGACGAAGGAGTCGCAGCAACGGCACGCTGCAAGAGACAGAGTCCCTATGAAAGCGTTCAGCAAGATCACACTTGCGTCTACAGTCGTCCTCGGACTGACCTTGTCCACTGCCGCTGCGTCCGCAGCCGAACCCGACACCGACACGGGAGCCACCATCAGAGAGCTCGCGCAAGAGGCCGGGATCCTGTTCGGGTCCGGGTCAGTCAAGGCCTCCAACTCCACCACCGACGACCGCCCGGCCAACTACTTCACCGACCCACGGTATGGGCAAACCCTGGCCGAACAGTTCAACAGCCTCTCGCCTGAGAACGAGTTCAAGTGGAATATGGTCCAGCCCGAGGAAGGCAACTTCGACTTCGAGGGCCTCGACCGGCTCGTCGCCTTCGCCGAGGAGAACGGGATGGAGGCCAAAGCCCACGCTGGGATCTCCCGGTCGTTCAATCCGGACTACCTTGTCGCGAAGACCGACCCGGCGGAGTTCCGTCAGGCCATAGTGGATCACTTCACGACAACCATGCAGCGATACACGGGCCGGATGGATCGCTGGGATGTTGTGACTGAGCCCTTCCCGACGTTCGGTGGGACCGGGCTCGAGCACAACCTGTTCTACGACCGCCTTGGCCCCGGATACGTCGCCGAGGCCTTCCGCATCGCGCACGAAGCAGACCCGACGGTGAAGCTGTTCATCAACGAGAATATGGTCGAGTTCGACCCGGTCAAGCGGCAGGAGCTCTACGACCTCGTCGAAGGACTGGTTACCGACGGAGTACCCATCGACGGCGTGGGGCTTCAGATGCACGAGACGCTCCAGGGACCCATCCCGGGCGTACTAACGAGCATCGTCAACGATTACACGGCACTCGGCCTCGAAGTGAGCATTACTGAACTGGACGTGCACACGTACGACCCGGCGCAGCAGGCGGAGATCTACGCCGACGTCGTCGCGGAGGCACTGGCCGCCGGAATTACCGACATCAGCGTGTGGGGCTTCACCGATAAGCACCTCTGGACTTGGTTGCCCGGCGCGAAGCCGACCATGTTCGACGAGGAGTTCAACCCCAAGCCTGCCTACTTCGCGGTTCGGGATGCGCTGCAGTCCTTCGTCGCAAATGACCACAAGCCCAGTAAGGCGACCCTGTCCAGCACGCGCGGGAACGGAGCGCACGACGGCGAGTACACGGTCACGATGCAACTCCGAAACGGAACGCCGGGGAGCTTCTACCGCCTCTACGAGAACGGCGTCCTCGTCGACGCCAAGCCGCTGAATGCGGTCAACGTGTCGTCGCAGTGGGTGGAGACTTCATTCAGCGGCAAGCCGAACGGCACGTACGAGTACAGCGCCGAGCTCGTCAACTCGGAAGGCGTGACGCAGACGACGAAGACCAAGGTGCAGGTCAAGAACGCGGCACCCGAGAGCACTGGCGGCTGATATGAGCGCACTTCGCGAACTGCCGTCACGATGGTGAACAGTCGACCGACTCGCAAACGCTCGTTAGTTGAAATCGACTGACCATCAGGGGCCCGCGCTGTTCGCCGCGGCGCGGGCCTCCCTCCAATGAACAACCCCACGCGGGTTCGGTGCGCGATCCGAGAACTGAAGTCGAGCCCCCGCATCGACCCCTCTTCTTCGACGTCCAAGTAATGAGTCCGCCGCCCGGCAGGACACTTCTCTCGGATCGCGCAGCACCACTGGCCACAGGCAGAACGATCGACGGCGCCTCCTCGCGCCAATGCGCGACGCATCACACACGGGGTTTCCGGCATCCCGTCGGCCACCACCAACCCGCGCCGACTCTTTCAGCCGGCGGAATGAAACCACCCCAGCAACGACCGACACCCAACACCCAGGGAGCAAAATGAAACGTGTAAACTCTCGTGGCTTCAGGGCCGCGAGCCTAACGACCGCCGCGGCGATGCTGGCGGCCTGTGTGATAGCAACGCCCGCCGGTGCACAACCGTCGACCGGCACCGCGGCACCAGTGATTGCAGACGCCTTCGCTAACCCCGAATCGGAGTACCTCCCATCGAATCGATACTGGGTGGCAGCCGGTAACGGTGATCCTGCCGACATCCGCAAGGACATCACTGACATGGCGGGCCAGGGAATCGGCCGCGCCACTTACAACGAGCTAGTTCTCGCGCAGGTCTACGACCGCTCCGCCCTTTTCGGCACTCCGAACTGGACGACGAACTTCACGACTGCTCTCGAAGCCGGTATTGAGAACGACCTCACCATCGACGCGCTCATCGCACCGGGCTGGTCCGCAGGAGTCGCGGCAAGCCCGGACAGCTCCGCGACCGCGAAAACCCTGGGGTTGGGACGGAGCGAGGTAATCGCGGCCGGCGGCAGCTTCTCCGGCCAGATTCCGTTGTCCGCTCTTGCCGCGGGCGTGAAGAAGCGCGACCTCCAGGCAGTGCTTGCCGTGCAATGCGCGACAACCTGTTCCGGCGACTCTCCGGTGCCCCTCGTCCGCGCGAGCGTCACCGATCTGACGAACGAGGTCACTAACGCCGGAGCCGACGGCAGCGCCACCGGACTCGAACTGAATTGGACTGCGCCGTCAACGCCTGGCGATGCCAACTGGCTCATCCTCGCGTTCTACAGCCAAGGCAGTGGACTCCGGCCCGTCGCGGGCATCGACGCTCTGCTCCGCAACACCTACCTCGCGGACCATTTCGGATCGGGGGGCGCAGAGGCACTCATCGCCGCGTGGGAGCCAATCCTCACGCCGAAGGTACGCGAGCTCCTTGCTCGCAACGCCGGCGCCATGTGGCTCGACTCGCTCGAACTGACCGAGGCCACCAACTGGACACCCAATCTGCTCGACGACTTCGAACAGCGTCGCGGATACAGCCTGATCAAGGGTCTCCCGGCCGTCGGATTCACAGAGTCCGCCGCGTTCACCTTCGACGATGGTTCCGCTGAGCGCATCCAGCACGACTGGCTCCGCACGATGAGCGAAAACTTCATTGCTCATCACATCGACCCCCTGGACAGATGGGCCGACTCGCTCGGCATGGACCTCCGGTACCAGACGTACTCCAGCCACGGTCCCGTCGCGATGATTGCCGACGACGCCTGGCGAGCCCTGGACATTCCCGAGGCGGAAACGATTGACTCTCGTGCTGTCGCGGCGGCGGCGGCGCTGAGCGGCGCAGATGTCGTTCCCACCGAATGCTGCGCGTTCCTCGGCCCAGACGGCGAAAATTCCTGGCGCGCCCTGTGGCCTGACATGCTCTACCGTCTGAATCAGTCACTCTCAACAGGCTCGACCCTCATCGAGTACCACGGATTCCCGCAGAGCAACGGCCACCGCGGCCTCAACTTCGTCTTCGGCGGGCCGAACGCGTGGCCAGGGTGGAACCCGTTCGTCCCTGTGACGGGCATCGGCGAGACATGGGACACCCGACAGCCCTCGTGGGACGACCAGTTGTCGGTCAACGAGTACCTGGGCAGGAGTCAGTTCGTGCTACGCCAGGGCCAGCTCAAGAGCGACTTCCTGGCGTACACGGAGGGCTCGAGCGGGATGTTTGCCAGCCCGCTGGACAACTCCACGATCTCCGGCGCCGGGTACACCTGGGGCTACGTGTCGCCGGCAGGGCTCGCTGACATCGACCTCGGTGGTGGACGAATCGCGCCGGACGGACCCGCGTACAAGGCGTTCGTGGTGAACGGCGAACCTCGCATGTCAGTTGCTAGCGCGAAGAAGATCCTCAAGCTGGCGAAGGCGGGAATCCCGGTGTTCATTGTCGGTGAGGCGCCGAAACGCGCAATCGATACCCGAGAGGGCCTGAACGAGGACGCCGCCCTCGCTGAGGTCATCTCGACACTGCTAGCCCGGAGGAACGTCACGACGGTAAGAACCGCCGCAGACCTCCCGGCCGCGTTCCGGACGGCCGGCGTCTCGCCCGACGCAGCAGTGGAAGGTCCATCGCATCTGCAGATCATCCAGCGTCGCGACGCCAAGACCACCTACTACTGGATCTTCAATGCATCACAATCCACCGTTGAGACCTCGGTGACGCTTACCGGGAAGGGACGCCCGTACGTCATGGACGCCTGGTCGGGAGCAATCGAGCCGCCGCCGGTGTACCAGACGAACCGAGCGGGAGTGACCGTGCCTGTGCGCCTCAGCGGCGGGGAGACGACCGCCATCGCGGTGACCACCGACGACACCGCCTTCGGACACGAGCAGAGCGACCACTTGGTGACGGCGACCGGGGACGTGGTTGTTCGGGACGGTGTCGCTTACGCACGTTCTTCGAGCGCGGCCACCATCACGGGCACGACCAATGGCGGATACGCGGTACGAGCAGACGTGGGAGATGTGCCCGGCAGCCAAACTCTTGACTCGTGGAATCTCCAAGTCGAGTCGTGGGGGAAGCCTGCAGAGGGACTGGTCACGAAGAAAACCCAACTGGATTCCATGGCGGTACATGCCGGCGCCAACGGCGCGCTACCTGGCTGGGACGAGCTTCCTGGATTGGGCACCGTGTCGGGATTGGGCACGTATACGACGACGGTCGCTTTGGGTGACCAGTGGGGTGACCGGCACGGAGCTTACCTAGACCTCGGGAGAAACCCTCACACCTACCGTTTGACGGTGAACGGACATGTCGTCGAGGGCGCCAGCCAGATCAATCCGACCCGGATCGACATCGGCGAATACCTCAAGAGCGGTGAGAACACGATTGTTGTGCGGGTGTCGACCACCATGCGAAACGCCGTGCTCGCGCAGGCCCCGACACAGGCTGGCGGCGTGTTGAAGGGCACGCAGGTCTACGGGCTCACCGGCCCCGTGCGGCTACTTCCCTACGGCGAATCCGCCCTTGAGCCGACTCTCGAGGTTACGGGTGAGGTCAGCGTCGGCGCCCCTGGGGGAAAGGTGCATCTCAGCGTGTCGGTCACCAACAGGAGTGCTGTGCGCGCTGACATCACGGTCTCGACAGATTTCGGACGCAAAACCGTTCGCAACGTTCTACCTGGGAAGACTGTGCGCACGTCCGTGAATACGAAGCTGAGTTCGATCCCTTCAGGTGAGGCAAAGATTACGGCGACAAGTAATGTCGACGGGATCTCGGCCACCGGCGAGACCACGGTCACGTACGAGCCGTTCCCGCCCGCTCGATAGGACCGAGGAGCGGGGTGGGGCGTGAGCCCCACCCCGCTTGGCCCCAGATATCGTTTAGCACCCTCCGGGGTTTGACGCGCGTCAATTGTTGTGATTGCCTTGAATTGCCGACGGACGATGAAGTGCGGCGATTCACCTCTCGAGGCGCAACGGAAGGGCCACGACTAATGACCGCATCTCCAATCACTCATGCGCGGTTTATCGCGGCGGATCGCCCGTCTTCCGAAGGTGACCCTGCTCCCTACTTCCGCCGAACATTCACAGTCGAGCCGGGCCTGCGTTCCGCGACGCTCCGAGCCACCGCACTCGGCATCGTCGAAACATTCGTAAACGGTCATCGCGTCGGTGACGACGTTCTCGCTCCGGGGTGGACCTCGTACCGCCACCGCATCGGGGTCAGCGAACACGACGTCACCAACGAAATCGTCGAGGGCCCGAACGTCTTGGGCGCCGTCGTTGCCGAAGGGTGGGCCGCGGGCCGAATCGGCTTCGAACACAAACGCCATCACTACACCGACCGGCCCGCGTTGTATCTGGAACTCACTCTCACCTACGACGACCGCACTGAGATCATCGCCACCGACGAGACGTTCCGTGTCGCCGACGGCGCAGTCCGCGCCGCAAGCATCTACGACGGCGAAACCTACGATGCCTGTCAGGAGCCGGTCGGCTGGCACACGCCCGACTTCGACGACTCAGGCTGGCGAACGGCCACCCCCCAGGATGTCGATCTCGCCGTTCTCACTGGCGACGGACCACCCCCCATTCGCCGTACCCAGGAATTGCCTGTCGCCGCCGTGACCACCTCCCCCTCGGGTCGAACCGTCGTGGACTTCGGTCAGGTCATCACTGGATGGGTCCGCATTACGGTCACCGGCGCCGCCGGGCAAACCGTGACGCTGCGGCACGCTGAGCTGCTCACATCGGACGGCGAGCCGGAATACGAGACGCTGCGCACGGCCAAGGCAACCGACGTCTACACCCTCCGAGGCGGACAGCCGGAGACATGGGAGCCGGCGTTCACGTTCCACGGCTTCCGCTACGTCGAGGTCGAGGGATGGCCGGGCGATCTCGACCCTGAAGACCTCACCGCCATCGTCGTTCATAGCGACATGGAGCGCACCGGGTGGCTTGAGACATCGGACCCACTCCTTTCCCGGCTGCACGAAAACGTGGTCTGGTCCATGCGAGGCAACTTCGTCGGCGTCCCCACCGACTGCCCCCAACGCGACGAGCGGCTTGGCTGGACCGGCGACCTGCACGCCTTCGCACCGACGGCAGCGTTCCTCTACGACGTGCGCGCCATGCTCGGCTCATGGCTGAAGGACGTGGCCGCGGAACAGCGAGAGAAGGGATACGTGCCCTGGTACGTACCCGACGTTTCCGGGACCCCGTCGGCTCCCACTGCCTTGTGGAGCGATGTGATCGTAGGCCTACCGTGGACACTCTACTGGGAGTACGGCGACGTGGACATCCTCCGCCAGAACTGGCCTGCGATGACCGCCTTCCTCGACCAGGTCGAAAGCCTGCTGGATGGGACCGGCTTGTGGGGCTCCGGCTTCCAGTTCGGCGACTGGCTCGACCCCGACGCTCCCGCCGAGGACGCCAGTGGCGGCAAGACTGACAGGCATCTGGTTGCCACAGCCTGTCTTGTCCGGACCGCCCGGCAGATGGAGGACAGCGCCCGCGCACTCGGTCTCTCGGATGAGGCTTCCCGCTATGCCGCCTTGGGCGAGCGAGTGGCAAGCGCGTTCCGGAACGAGTACGTCGCACCCTCCGGCCGGCTCGTCAGCGACTCTGCCACTGCATATTCGCTCGCAATCTGCTACGACCTCCTCGACCCGGCCCAGCGCGAGCGCGCCGGCGCCCGCCTCGCTCACCTCGTAGCCAAGAGCGGGTACACCGTGTCGACCGGCTTTGTCGGCACCCCGTTGGTCGCGCATGCGCTTTCTCAGACCGGACACGTTGACACCGCATATCTCCTGCTCACCGAGCAGGAGTGCCCGTCATTCCTGTACCCCGTCACGCAGGGCGCCACGACAATTTGGGAGCGGTGGGACGCCGTCCGGCCCGATGGCTCCCTCAACTCCACTGGAATGACCTCACTGAATCACTACGCTCTCGGCTCCATCGCGGAATGGATGCACCGCGTCATCGGAGGACTGGAAGCGCTCGAGCCCGGCTACCGGCGGATCCGCATCGCACCGCAGCCTGGAGCAGACCTCACCTCCGCTCAACTCGTGCACGACACCACACTCGGCCGCATCGAGATCTCCTGGCAAGTCACAGGCGGCCAAGCCACGGTAACCGTGACCGTCCCCGCAGGCTCGTCCGCCGAAGTGGTACTTCCCGGCCACCCGGATGCTGCGCGACCGGAGGTCGAAGCGGGTACTCATTCGTGGGCGTACGAGGTGGCCGTCAGCGAGCGAGCTCCGTACACCTTTGACACGCCGCTAGGCACCCTCGCTGAGGACCGCGCCGCGTGGCGCTCACTCACGCGCGTCTTCAAGAAGCACCTGCCATTCCCCATCGATGCGTCCGGCCCGGAGGCGGCACACGTCACACTCGCCATGATGCTACCTGCTATCCCTCACAGCACGCCCGAACTGGAGCGCGACCTCCAAGACGCGCTGGCGAGCCTGTGACGAACACATCTGCCGGGAGAGTCTTCTGCAACCCGCTCGATATCGCGTACCGCTACCAGGACTTCGCGCGCGGTCCGTTGCGCGCCGTCTTCCGGGAGGCAGCAGACCCATCCGTGGTCCGCTTCGGCGACCGTTTTTTTATGTTCGCATCGATGAGTGGCGGCTACTGGCACTCCACGGACCTGACGCAGTGGGAGTTCGAGGCGGCTCCAGACCTCCCGGCGGGCGACTACGCCCCCGACGTGCGGGAGGTCGACGGCGCACTGGTCGTCACCGCATCTCGCCGAAAGCCGGGCAGCCCCATCTTCCGTTCACGGGACCCGCTCACGGAAGGATTCCAGCGCGTCGGAGAAAGCACATTCGCATGGTGGGATCCGAACCTCTTTCAGGACAGCGACGGCCGAAAGTACCTCTACTGGGGTTGCTCCAACGTCGAGCCACTTCGAGGAGTCGAAGTTGAGGGCAGCTCCCTGAATCCGGTTGGTGATGCAATCGACGTGCTGTCGGGGCAGCCGGAAGACCATGGTTGGGAGCGCAACGGCGAGGACAATCAGATGGACCCACCTCGCACACTGCGTGAGCGGTTTAGTGCTCGAGTGTTCGGCACACACAGCACCTCGCCGTACCTCGAGGGCGCGTGGATGACAAAGTGGGGTGACACCTACTACATGCAGTACGCCGGACCGGGTACCGAATACAACGTCTACGCGGACGGGTATTACACCGCTCCATCGCCCCTCGGCCCGTTCGCTGCTTCACCTCACAGCCCGTTCTCCTCCAAGCCCGGCGGATTTATCACTGGCGCGGGCCACGGAAGCACCTTCCAGGACGCTTACGGCAACTGGTGGCACGCAGCCACCATGCGCATCTCCGTCAACCACCGTTTCGAGCGTCGCCTCGGCATCTTCCCCGCCGGCTTCGACGACGAAGGGGTTCTCTTCTGCAATCAGACCTTCGGCGACTACCCCACACTCGTGCCCGAAGGTCCTGTGGATCCATGGACGGGGACCAGCACAGGGTGGATGCTGCAGTCCTACCGTGCACGCGCCTCGGCAACCTCAGCGGCTCCTGGTCACGCGCCAGAACTTGCAGCAGATGAGGACGTCCGAACCTGCTGGGTCGCGAACAGTGCCGACCCGGGCGAGAGCCTTACACTCGACCTCCGCGATGCCAGGGACGTTTACGCGGTCCAGGTCAACGTTGCAGACCACCAGCTCGCGCGGCACAAGCCCCGGCGTCCCCGCCGTGACCCCGACGAACAGCCGGTGGCGCTCAGAGCGGTACACCCGCAAGACCACCCAGTCCGGTACCTGCTGGAGGGTTCGCGCGACGGGTCCCAGTGGCAAGTCCTCCACGACGGCCGGACAGACATGTCTGACCGCCCGCACCGGCTTGTACAGCTGCCAGAAGGTGCGATGCTGCGATTCATTCGCGTCACTGGCGTGTCCGTCCCGTGGGGCGCACCGTTCGCCCTGAGCGGCGTGCGAGTGTTCGGCTACCACGATGTGCCGGCGCCGGAGCCAGTCACCGCGCAGGCCGTGCGCACAAGCCCGCTCGACGCGGCAGTGTCCTGGTCTGCGAGCGTCGGCGCTGACGGCTACAACGTGCGCTACGGCCGCTCCGAGGACCGGCTGTATCACTGCTGGCAGGTGCTCGGCGCTACGAATCTCAGCCTGACGGCGCTGAACGCGGGGCACGCCTACTGGATCGCGGTCGACAGCTTCGGTCCCGGCGGTGTGACCACCGGTGAACCTGTGCTCGTGGACGCTCAGTGAGCGCGGCGACCAGGAGCTTCCTCAGTGTGCGGCCGACGTCGCGCTTGGCCGCACACGAGGTCGCCTAGTTCGGGGACTGATCACGCGACGCGGCGATGACGTTGACCCACGCGTGCGCTGGTTCAAGTCCTTCCGCGGTGGCAGTCACCACGATCTTTCCCTCACCGGTCGGGCGAACGACGAGTAGCGCGCGGCCGTCATACGTCGTGTGGACGTCGGCGTCGTAACGTTCCTCGGTCCGAGGACGCGCACTGCCGAATGCTTGGAGCACACCTGCGCCCTGCACCGCCACCGTTACAGGACGGTCGGCGCTCGTTTCGACGAGCCCGTTCTCATCAGTGAGTTCCACGGTGAGGAAGACAAGGTCGCCGTCGGAATCACGGATCTCCCGGCGATCCGGAGTAAGCGCGAGCACCGTCGATCCGCTTGTCGAAGCGAGCGTGGTCCGCCCAGACTCCTTGCCACCGCGATAGGCAATGGCCGTGAGGATGCCTCGCTTGTACTTCGTGTCAAAGTCCGCGACAAGCGCCATCCGCTCTCCGACGCTGACGCGACCCAGCGGCTCCCCTTCGAGCAGCAGCTCCACCTCGTCGGCGTCGGCGTATACCTCGACGCGAATCGGTGTCTCCTCCATAACGTCCCATGACCAGCTGCTGATGGCCTCCGTCCAACTCCACGGTCCGCGCTTGGATTCCCTGCCATAGAGTTCCGGTCGCTCCACGGCGATGTACGGCTCTGACCGCCGCCCGTAAGCGAGTTCGCGATAGTAGGACTGGGGGCGACGGAAGCCGATGAGGTCCAGATCGCCGCACCAGGCCGAGATCCAGGGGTAGGGTCCTTCGAAACCGGCGTATTCATCGGGATAGATGACTCGACCTATTCCCACCTCGCCGAGATAGTCGTATCCGGTCCACGTGAAGTCACCGAGAAGTCGAGGGCTCTTTTCGATCCTCTTCCAGTTGGCGGCGATCTTCGTGGGGAAGGTCTCAGTACTGACGATGATTCGGTTGGGGAAGCGCGTCTTGTCCAGCTCGTATCGCGACTCGCTGTAGTTCATCCCCGCGACGTCCAGCACGCCGAACGATTCGGCCGTGCGCGCAGTGACGAGGTCGGTTGAGTACCAGTTCTCCTGCAGCTCCCCGGCCTCGGCCATCAGCGCGTTGATGTCTTCTGGCCGGTCCTGCACGGCTTCATCGATTTCTCGGAGAGCGGCCGCTAGGTCTCTCAGCGTGGAGACCAGGCCGTTGCCGCCCCCAGTGATGAACCGCGTGGGATCCAGTTCGCGCAGCTTCTCTGCGATCCGGCGACCCAGGCGGGAGCCAAGGGGGTCGCCTGTCTCGAAGATCTCATTGCCGACGGAGTAGAAGATTACCGAGGGGTGGTTGAAGTCACGCGCCACCATCGCCGTGATGTCCCGCTCCCACCATTCAGTGAACCGAAGCGTGTAATCCTGGGGCGACTTCAGCTCGGTCCACACGTCAAACGCTTCGTCCATCACGAGCATGCCCAGCCTGTCGCACGCCGCGAGGACGGTAGAGCTAAGTGGGTTATGCGCGGAGCGGATCGCGTTGAATCCGGCTTCCTTGAGTTGTTCGATCCGCCGTTCGTCCGCGCGAGCGAATGCGGCTGCCCCGAGGATGCCGTTGTCGGAGTGGATGCAGGCCCCCCGCAGCTTGACGACCTCGCCGTTGATGCGAAGGCCGTGGCGCGGATCGAGCCTCAGCGACCGTATGCCGAACGGAATGGCCTGCTCCTCATGGGTCGATGAACCGCGGAGGCTGACCCGCGCCGTATAGAGGTACGGCGTATAGGTCCGCCATAGCAGCGGGTCTCGCACGTAGAGACGAAGTCGGGCCGTCTCGGTCTCCTGTGGCACTGTTGTCACCGGGACGAGCCCCTGCGCGACGACACGGCCACTGGGGTCTAGAAGTGCGACTTCGAGATCTGTTGTGGAGACGTACGCGCTCAGATTGCGCACGTCTACCGCGACCTCGGTAACGGCCCGCTCGTCGTCGATGTCCGGAGTGGTGATGCGCACGCCATTGGGAGCGATGTGCACAGGGTCTGTGACGAACAGCCGAGTGTGACGGTAGATGCCTGCACCGGTGTACCAGCGGGAGTCCTGGCACGAGCGGGCCTCCACGCGTACGGTGTTCTCCCTCCCGAAGTGCAGGTACGGCGCGAACTCCACTGTGAATGCGGAGTAGCCGTACGGTCGCTGCGCCACGGCCGCATCGTTGATGAACACGACCGCGTCTCGGTAGACACCGTCGAACTCGATGCCGACTCGCTTGCCCTCCCAGTGTTCGGGAACGAAGAAGGTCTTGGAGTACTCGAACACGCCGCCGGGGAAGTATGCCTGCTCCGCTGCGTTTTCGGGAGAGCGCGGAAGCGAAATGACCGCGTCGTGGGGCAGCCGCACTTGCTGGCCATCGGGACGTCCGGCGATCTGGGCGAAGAGGCTGACCTTGGGCCGGAGTTCCCAGCCGGAGTCAAATGATGTGACGTACGCCTGGGAGGTAGGCGATGTCGCCGCCGCCGATGAGGCGTGGGTGGTGCTCGTCATATCTTCTCCGATTCGAGTCTCCATGTCTGACGTCTCTTCGGCGAGAGTCAGCGGGTAAGGAAAAATGTAGCAACCGTTCTAGTTTCACGGAAGGCGCTGCTCGCGTGATTACGCCTGCTGCCCTGAACGCCAAGACCGATGAGATCATCCGCGACTTCGTCGCAGACGGCGGCGACTTTCGCGAATGGACCCCCAGGTACTCCATCGCGCCGACCCAGATCGTCCCGATCGTGCGGGAACGCGCCCACCCGGACACGGGAGAGTTTCGCCGGCAGCTCGACGCGGCGGTGTGGAACTTCCATCCGTCGTTCATGAAGGACTCCAAGCGGCCGAACTTCAACACCCGCATCGAGACCGCCGCGACCAGCGGGCTCTGGAAAGGCGCGTTCGCGTCCTCGCGGGCGTTGTTCCCGATGCGCGGGTACTTCGAGTGGACCGGAACCGCCGGCAACAAGCAGCCGCACTTCTTGCACTCGAAGGACGGCGGGCTGCTCGCGGCCGCGGGGATCTACACCGCCCGGAAGGTCGAGGACGACTGGGAAGTGTCCGCGTCGATCATCACTCGACCGGCGCGGGATGCCTCGGGGGAGATCCACGACCGGATGCCGGTGTTCCTCGAGGCGGACGTATGGGACGAATACCTATCGCCGGACAAGCTGGACGACGCCGGCAAACAAGACATGGTGCAGCTTCTCACCGTCGAATCCGACCGGGTGGCCGCGATGATCACCAGCTACGACGTCGACCGCAAAGTCAACAACACCCGAACCGCCGACCCCACGGACCCGACTCTCATCGAACCACTGGGGTGAATTCGCGCGCCCGCCGGAACGGGACCGCGATAGTCCAACAGTGGTGACGACGAGGCTGGCACCGCGGGCCCTAGAGTGAGCGCATGACCACGGCGGCAACCGGTGCGACGCCCAGCCGTCTGTTGCAATCCGCACACGTGGACTTCACCGACAACGGTCGCCGAGCACGTTACGGTGCTGCATACCTTCGTGCATTGTGCGCTCACGCTGGCGCCTCGTTCACCGAAACGAACGTTGACGAAGACATCATGGCCATCGACGGCACTGTCGACTTCGCGCGGATGCCTGTACGGGTGCAGATCAAGTGCACATCAAAATTCAGCGTCCGTGGAAGCAAGTTCACGTTGCCGCTGGAGCCGGGATGGACGAAGAAGTGGACGGCCAGCGACACGCCAGTCTTCGTCGTCGTAGTCAAGGTGCCCAGCGACATTCCGGGGTGGCTGGACTATGACGTTGCATTCACTCGCCACAACGCCGTCGCCTTCGGGAGACGCTTCGATGTCACGACGGACACCACATCCATGATGTTCACGAGCTCGGATCGCCTGACCGGGGAATCCATTTACGAGTGGCGCGATCTGGCCTACGACATCGCGGACGGGGTAGTGACGTGAGCCCCCGTAGCCACCGCCCGCACTTCGGCAACGCACCTTCTCACGCTGTCGCGGACATCACCGCTGAGCTCTTACGGCGGGAATGGATCCAAGCACGGACGAGCGATCGCGCAGCTCTATGGACGCTCCCCGGTACTTCGAGCGAGCTATACGTGCCGCACAGTCTTCGCCGAGACACTCTGGAGTGGGATGGAGTGCTGGAACGCATCGCCGCTCCC
Source organism: Microbacterium sp. Root166 (assembly GCF_001427145.1). GTDB lineage: Bacteria > Actinomycetota > Actinomycetes > Actinomycetales > Microbacteriaceae > Microbacterium. Next base: position 1,657,994 of record NZ_LMGL01000001.1, on the reverse strand, counting down.
GCGAAGGAAAACCCCCGCGATATCGAGCGGGCGATCGAGCACAAGAACTATGACTTCATGCGGTTCCGCGTGAATGCCTCCGGCGATTCCATCCCGCTCGAGTCCGCGGCCACCGTTATCAACAGCGCATTCGGGATGATCCGCGCCGCTGCCACCGCCGCACGACGCCCAACCCAGACCATCAAGAACTACGTGAAGGCCGGCGACGAGATCGCGGCGCAAGCGCGACTTGGCCACACTGAAGTGGGAAGTTTCGTGTTCCCCGTCCTGCTGCACATCAACGAGCCGGAACCGCCCGAAGAGGCCACACTCGAAGGCGTCGACCAGATCATCCCGGAGTCGGACGAGCGTCGCGTTACTCGGACGCTTGCGCAGGCGCTGGACGCGTTCGAACGTCAAGTAGTCGACCCCGGAACTGCGCCGACGCCCCGCTCCCTCCTCCCCGTTGTCTACGCAGGTGGCACGAAGGAACTGCTCAGCAAGGTCGCCACCGCTCTAGCGGAACCGGACATCTCCTTCTTCGAGACGAGCTTCATCTGGGCCGGCGCCGAACCCGCTAGCAAAACTCTGCCTCGTTCCGTGGCGATACCGGCCGAGGCGCGAGAGCTCCTCACTGACGCAGCGCGGGTCCTGGGGAGGTCGAACCAAGATCCGCTCCGGGTGCTGGTCGGTCCGATCATTCGTATCGAGTACATCAAGGGTGAAGTGTTCGGCGAGATCGTCATTCAGGCCCCCGGGCCGAGCGGCGGTCGCAAGAGCCGCGTAGAGATGCGAGTGCGCGCCGACCAGCTAGGAGTGCTCCACGAGTGGATGCATGGTGGTACGACGGTTGTAGTTCAAGGCAAGGTGCAGACGCGCCCGGGTCGGTACGCGTTCCTGGAAGGTATCGCTGAACCGCAGCCGCTGTCGGCCACGCTGGAGGGCGTCCAGACCTAATCCGCGTGGTTTGTACGCAAACGAAGGTTTACAGTCGAGAGGCGGCGGAACGTCAGCCGTAGGTTCGTGATGTGTTCAGCTCCGTGCGCGCCCGGACGAGCAGCAGGTACGCCGAAGCTCGTTGAAGCTGGTCGCTGATCGGGCACACACCGGCTCGGGCTTCGTCGCCGGTTCTGAACGCCTCAAATCGAGTCGGCTGAGCTCACATCCCAGGTGGCAGGCTCAGGGTGAGGCAATTCACTGCTCCCCAGGAGCGAGAATCCGCGAGAGGAAATCGACCTTCAGCCGGTTGTAGTCTGTGGTGAATTTCGACGGCGACACCATGAATGCGTGGCCGAGGGCGACTTCGGTGCGCGGATAAACGTTCAGGATGTTGCTCACTCCGAGCTGGTTGAGCTTATTGTGCAAGTCTCCTGCCTGGTCCGGGAACGTGCCTGTATTGCCGTCTGAGATGAACGTTGGGGGGTAGTTGCTGGTGACGTTGCCGAGGATGTCAGCCTCTCTAAGGAACCTGGCCGAGCGTCCGAGGTAGGCCCGTCGGGCAAGTCCGAACAAGAGGTTCGTCACCATCTTGCGCGTCTGGGTTTTGCCGGCGCGGCTGGTGTCGATAACGGCACTGTCGAGTACAACCGCTTTGAGGTTGCCGTTCATGACCGGCTCGATACCGACGCGCTCAGAATAGATCGGGTCGGACTCGATCAGGGCGAACTGCCCCACGATCTGTCCTCCTGCTGACGCTCCGCCGATGACAACTTGGTCCATGTTCAATCCGTAGTCGGACGCGTGGTCTTGCAGGAACGCGATCGCCTGGGAGAGCTGGATGACAGGTACGGGATACTTGAACTCCGGGGCGAGTGCGTAATCGATGGAGACGAGATTATAGCCAGCGTCGATGATCGGGTCGCGGACCACTCCGAACCCTCCGTCTCCCTGCGCTGCGGGATCGGGGCTGATCTTGTCGCCGAGGACGAACCCTCCGCCGTGTACGTAGATGAATGTGGGGCGCTTGGTGATCAAGTCGTTGCCGAGCACGTAGATGTCTAGGTAGCTGTTCGGGTACCGGGTGCCATATTGGATGTCACTGATTCGTAGCGTGCCGCCGTCCGCGACCGATCTTGTCGGTTCGGCGACCGGTCGGTAGGAGTTGCTGAACCTGGAGTTTTTCTGCATTGCCGACAGGATTGCGTCAGCGACAAATGACTTCTTGGGGGTTGGACGGGGCTCGGGATTCTTCATGTGTACACCTGAACGTCTTTGTGATGTGGGTGGTTCGCAGCGGCTCTGCCGGGAACCAATGATGGATCTCGCGATGTCACGCGGTCTGGCGGTCGATGACGCTGAGGGCGCCGGCGTGGAACGCCGGTGGGGCTACTTCGGGCGTCTGGATGAGATGGGTGAGGTGGTGAGCAAGGGCGTGAGCCGCTCCGGAGAGATCCATCGCGATGGTGCTGAGCGGCGGCACGGAGAGCGCGGCCAGCGGAATGTCGTCAACACCAATGATCGCCAGGTCCGCAGGCACAGCAACTGATCGCGCCCGCGCAGCTGCCAGCAGCGCGAGCGCGAGAACATCGCCGAACACGGCAACGGCCGAAGCAGGCGCTGCGCCGTCTGTGAGTTGGATCACGGCATCTCGCGCGGATTCGGGCGTGTAGCCGAGTCTCACAATCCGGGGCTCCGGCAGCCCGAGCTTTTCGCACGCGTCACGAGCACCAGCGATTCGCTGATCGGTCACTAGGTCTTCGCTCGCCTCGTCGGAGGCCGCATATGCGATCTGACGATGACCCAGCGCTGCCAGGTGGCGCATCTGCAGAGCACCGATCTCGTGCTGATCGATAATCTGTTCGTCTCCCGGGAGTAGCAGTCCGTCGACGACGGGGGTTCCTGCGTCCCGCAATCTTCTGGCGTCTTCGGTCCCTAGTTTGTCGAGCCCGACGACGGCGCACGGCTCGAGGTATTTCCAGAGGTCAGCGGCAACGTCCAGTCCGGCGGCGGGGTGAACGAACACGCACGCGTAGCCGGCATTTGCGAGAGCCCCGCTGAGCGCGCGCTTGAAGACCTCAACCGCTTCCGAGGGCCGCATGTCGGGGACGATGCACGTCACGACGTTGCTGCGCCCAGACTTCAGGGTTCGGCCCGACGCCGATGGCACGTAGCCCAACTCCTTGGCAGTGCGAAGAACCAGACCTCGAGTGTGGTCGGTGATGCGGTTGAGATGCCGGCCGTTCATGACAAAGCTCACCGTCGCCTGGGAAACACCCGCGGCCTCTGCCACGTCTCTTGAAGTCACCCTTGCCATCCGAACACCTTCCGACTGTGTGGAGTTGCGCTTCGCAACTACTATCGCTACAGTAGCGTTGTTTATACGAATAAGCAACTGTTTATACGTACAAACACCGGACGCAGCATTGCTTCTTAAACCCGCATGTCACACGCACCTCAAGGAAGAGAAGGACGATGAAGTCATATTTGGAAACTGCCCCCGCCCGCACCGCATCGGGCCTCATCGGCCCTCGGCTGGGGAGGGCCACTCTGGTTGGTGCCGTCGGCGCCGTCGCCGTGCTCGCGCTAGCGGGATGCTCCACCTCGTCGGGCCAGGCAGATGAGTCCTCGTCACCCGAGGGGTTGCAGAGCATCTACATGGCGAACCCGCTGCCGTCGTATGCGGACTGGGCGAAGTTCGATGAGTGCTTCACGGCCCACGCGAAAGAGCTCGGAATCAAGGGAGACACCTCCGGCCCCACCACATTGGTCCCTGACAACGCGTTCACCGTGGACCGAATCTCTCAGGCCATCACGCAGGGCTATGACGCCATTGTGATGGTGCCCATCGAGCCGGCACAGTTCAACCCGCTGATGCAGCGCGCGAAGGACGCCGGCATCATCATCGGCACGGTGAACACAGGGGATGCCACTGAGCTTCAAGACTTCGCGGTGGGAACCGACTACCCGGCGTACGGCAAGCAGGTCGCCGAAGAGATCGGGAAGCTGGACGGCGAGCAGAACGTCTTGCTGCTGACCAACGGCCCGGGCGGTGTCGGAGACGTGATCCTCGACTCGTTGAAGGCCAACGCCCCGGAGAACGTCACCATTGTGGATACCGTGTTCGACGGCGGAGACGCCTCGCAGTCCGCCGACGTCGTCTCGCGCGGGCTCACCGCCCATCCCGAGACCACCATCGTGTATTCGTGGGAAGGGACCGCGGTTGCGGGTATCACCACGGCGATCAAAGAGAAAGACGCCGTGGGCAAGGTTTTCGGCGTGGTCAACGACCTGACGGATCAGAGCATCGCCGGCATCCGTGAAGGCACCCTCTACGGTGCCAGCAAGCAGAACTTCTGCGGCATGGCGACCCAGGCCATCGACTACGCCGTAGCCGTCAGTAAGGGCGAGGACGTTCCCGCGCTCACCGACACCGGCACCACGTTCGTCACCGAGGAGAACCTCGACGCCGAACTCGACGACAAGTAGTTCCTCGCCATGGAGAACACAACAACGGCCACCCCCGCGCTACAGCTCCGAAGCATCACCAAGTCGTTCGGTCACGTCACCGCCTTGCAGGACGTGGCACTGGATGCCTACCCGGGGGAGATCCTCGCCGTCGTCGGTGACAACGGCGCCGGCAAGTCGAGCCTGATCCGCACGATCAGCGGAATCTACCGACCCGACGCCGGACACCTGACGGTCGACGGAGAGGTACGCCATTTCCACACCGCCGCCGACGCCCGCGAAGCCGGAATCGCGACTGTGTACCAGGATCTCGCCCTCGTGGAGGTCCTGGACGTGGCGACGAACATGTTTCTGGGGCAGATCCCTCGCCGAGGCTTTTTCGCTGACCGCGCCCGGATGGAGCGGGAGTCGCGCGAGTTCCTTAACGAACTCAAAGTGACTGTCTCATCCGTGCGTACTCAAATCGGGATGCTCTCGGGCGGTCAACGACAGATCATCGCAATCGCCCGAGCCATGCGCACCGGTGGCCACATCGCCCTGCTTGACGAGCCGACCGCCGCGCTCGGTGTCCGCGAAACTGCTCAAGCGGCCGAGATGATCAGCACTCTTCGCGATCGCGGAAACGCGGTCATCATCGTCAGCCACGACATGAGCCTCGTCCTGGAACTCGCCGACCGCATCCAGGTGATGCGACTCGGACGTGTCGCGGGAGTGCGGAAGCGCTCGGAGACGACGCGGGAAGAAATCATCGCACTCATCACAGGAGCTACCCAATGACCTCCACCGTAAAACCCCCGCACACCGTTGACAGAAGGGAACGAAGCATCGACTGGGGCCGTTACACCCAACTCCTCGGGCTGGTCGCGGTCATCCTCCTCCTGTCGGTCATTTTTCAACTCGCCAACCCGGCCTTCCTCACCGTAGGAAACATCCTCGAGGTCCTCAGGTCGGCGACACTGTATTTCATCGTCGCGTGCCCGGTCACGCTGATCATCGTCGCGGGCGGGCTAGACCTGTCGGTCGGAGCGGTCTACGCGCTCGGCGCCGTGAGCGGCGGGCTGCTGATGCTCGCAGGAGTGCCGTGGCCGCTGGCGCTCCTTGCCGGGGTCCTCGTCGGTGCAGGCACTGGGTTCGTCACCGGCGCGATGTCGGTGTTCCTCGGGATCCCGTCGCTGATCGCTTCCCTTGCCACCTTCTTCGTCGCCAGCGGGGTAGCCGTAGTGCTCACCAGCGGACGAGACGTGTTCGGGTTCCCGGAGGCGTTCACCGCCATCGGAAGTGGCTCCCTGTTAGGTGTCCCCAATCTCATCTACATCGCCGTCGCCATCGGAATCGTGTTCCATCTGCTGCTTGAACGTACCCCGTTCGGCTATAACGTCCGAGCGACCGGCGGTAACAGAGCCGCGGCGATGGCCAACGGCATCCGGGTGAAGCGCGTGGACCTCATCCTGTTCGCCACCAGCGGCGGCATTGCCGCCCTGGCCGGGCTTCTGGGCGCCTCACGCATCTTCGCCGCGTCACCGCTCGCCGGCGGAAACGCCCTCACCTTCCAAGTCCTCACCGCCATCATCATCGGCGGCACCAGCCTGTTCGGGGGCATTGGCACGATCACTGGCAGCGCCCTCGGCGCACTGCTGTTCGGCGTCATCAACAATGGTCTCGCGACCAGCGGAGTAAACCCGCTATATCAGAACATCTTCATCGGAATCATCCTGGCCGTCGCAGTGGCGGTCGATCAGTTCCGCCGTGCTCGACGATTCAAGGCCGGCCGCAGCTAGGCGCTCCGAGACCCTCACCGCTCACCCGGGTCGATCATCGCCAAACGTTCGACCCGGGTGATGCCACCCCTTCCTGGGTGTCGCTCACGCAGCCACGTCCACATCATCCCCCGACCGACAATTGACCAGTATCACCTGACGCAACGGAGCCTCTCTTGCCCATCGATCCCGTCGTCGCGAACCTGCTCACTCAACTTCCGCCGCCCGCTCTCATCGATGATCCGGTCGTGCGGATGCAGACCGAGAAGGCGACTTTGAACAGCATCGCGGCGCAGCTCGCCGAACCCTATCCGGAGGTGGCGAACCGCAAGCTGGTCGAGATCCCGGTGGAGCACGGCACGATTGAACTGCGCATCTACACCCCCCCCACTCCTGGTCCGCGCGCCGCGTACGTGTTCTTCTTCGGCGGCGGATTCCGCGGCGGGTCCATCCACTACGACCTCAACGACGGAACTTGCCGCGAACGCTGCGTCGGGGCCGACACCGTCGTGGTCGCGGTCGGGTATCGCCTCGCCCCAGAGTTCCCTTTTCCCACCGCCCTGAATGATGGCTACACGGCAGTGCAGTGGGTTGCCGAGCATGCTGACGAACTCGGCGTCGACCCAGAACGCCTGATCATCGGCGGTCAATCCTCCGGCGGCAACATCGCCGCCAGTGTCTGCCTCATGGCCCGGGATCAGTCCGGTCCCCGGATCGCACTGCAGCTGCTCGAAGTTGCTGCCCTGGACCTCACCTGGAAAACACAACTCCACGAGTACGACTACGGATACATCCTCGAAGCCCCGGAGATCGACCAGATCACCCGCGACCTATTCACCGACCCCGCCGACGCGAAAAGTCCCTACGTGTCACCCGCGTTGGCTGAGGATCTGTCGCACCTTCCCCGGGCGGTGATCCTCACGTCGGAGTTCGACCTCACCCGCGGCAGCTGCGAGCTGTACGCGCGTCGCCTGGAAGAGGCAGGGGTCTCCGTCACTTACACGATGGCTGACGGTCAGATCCACGCGAGCCCCATGATGACGAAAGTGGTGGGCGCTGCTCGAGTGTGGCGCGAGACCGTCATCACGGCGCTACGTTCCGTCTCCACTATCTCAACGACGAAGTAAAGAAAACGCCATGCCATCGATCACCGTCGCCAACGGCACCACCCTCTTCTACGACACTCTCGGACCCGACGCAGGGATGCCGCTCGTTCTCATTGAGGGTCTCACCGCGCAGATGATCAAGTGGCGGCCGGAGTTTTGTCAGCTCCTCGTCGACCAAGGGTTTTTCGTCATTCGGGTGGACAACAGAGACGTCGGCCTTTCCCAGAAATTCGACAATCGAAACTACACGGTCGCGGACATGGCCGAAGATATCGCTGGCCTCATCCAAGCGCTCAACGTCGCCCCAGCTCATGTGGTCGGCCAGTCAATGGGCGGGATGATCGCCCAGGAACTCGCCATCCGTCACCGTGACCTGGTCGCCTCGCTGACCCTGTTCTATACGAGCGCCTCACTGCAGTGGTTGCTCCCACCGGCTTACGACCGCGAGATCCTGCAAGACCACGCGACCCTGTCGAGGGAGCAGGCGGTTGTGGAATTCTTGGCTGGAGAGGAGGCATGTCGCTCGGCGGCCTACCCGCAGGACACGAACTGGCTGCAGCGACTGGCTGAGATGTCATTTGACCGCGATCCGGTAAAGGGGGGAAACGTCCGGCAGGCCCGAGCGGTCATGACCGCGGACGATCGGTTCGAGGCTGTCGCATCGATCACCGCCCCCACGACGATTCTCACCGGTGAGGCGGATCTTCTCATCGACCACCACGCTTCCGACGAACTTCATCGGCAGATCAAAGGATCACGGCTGCGAAAGTTCCGGGGACTGGGACATGAAATAGCGGAACCCCTGTGGCCGGATTTCGTCCACGAGATTGTACAGACGGCCCGACGTGCATCGCCCAGCGCCTGAAGCGAGAGCTGCCATGAGTGGTCCAAGGCCAGGCCCTGGGTAGAGCCGAAGGGCCGCCTGCTCTCCGCACCTCCTTCCGAAGAGGTCTCCCGAGCACGTTCAACCCGTCGGGATCAGCCTGCGACAGTGACCCGCACAGCTACCAAGGCAGAAGAGCGAAAGATTGCACCTGCAATCTTCGCGAGAAGTGGAGGTTGAAGGATGACGATCGAACCGTCGCCACGAACATCAGAAATTGCGGGTACTTCCGCTGACGGCGGAGCATTTCGGGCGCTGACAGACGCCCGGGACAAGCTTATATCGATGCGCGACTCCCTGCCGGGTGCAGTGTCAGCATTCAAGTGGCCCGACGTCGGCGCTAACTTCAACTGGGGCATCGAGTGGTTCGACCGCATCGCTCGAGCGAACCACCGGGACGCACTGATCATCGTCGAAGAGGATGGCACACGGGTGACCCGCACATTCGACGAGATGGCGGTGCGTTCTGACCAGCTCGGGACGTGGCTTAACAACCTTGGCGTCACACGGGGCGACGCAGTCATGGTCATGCTTGGCAACCAGGTTGAACTATGGGAGAGCATGCTCGCTCTCATCAAGATCGGCGCGATCATCCTGCCCACGACGATCGCCCTCGGTAGCAGCGAGTTGACCGAGCGGATCGACCGCGCATCAGTGCGATGGGTCATCGCCGGTCACTCCGACGTGCAGAAGTTCGCCACTGTGCCTCACCCATTCACCGGCGTCCAGGTCGGCGGCGATGCTGGTGCATCTGACTCGATGGCCCGGTGGGCGAGATACGACGACGCATTCAGCGACGACCGGGGACCGCTACGACACCCGGGAACACGGTCTGACGATGCGCTCCTGCACTACTTCACGTCTGGGACCACCAGCCGCCCGAAACTTGTCGAGCACACCCACGTGTCCTACCCGGTGGGACACCTGACGACGATGTACTGGCTGGGTCTTCGTCCCGGTGATATCCACCTTGCAATCAGCTCTCCGGGGTGGGCCAAGCACGCGTGGAGCTGTTTCTTCGCCCCATGGCTCGCTGAAGCCACCGTTTTCGTCTATAACTATGGGCGTTTCGATGCGGCGGCGCTGCTGCATGCAATCCGTAGCGAGCAGGTCACTTCCTTCTGCGCTCCGCCGACAGTGTGGCGCATGCTGATACAAGCCGACCTTTCCAATGGTGCCGGCGCGCTGCGCGAGATCATCTCTGCCGGAGAGCCGCTAAACCCAGAGGTCATCAATCAAGTTCGCTCCCACTGGGGCCTGACCATTCGCGACGGGTACGGCCAGACCGAGATGACGGCCATCGTCGCAAACTCACCCGGCCAGCAAGTCACCGACGGATCCATGGGCCGGCCTCTTCCCGGGTGCCCCGTTATCCTGGTCGACCCGATCACCAACGTGTCTGCAGACGAGGGCGAGATCTGCCTCGATCTGACCGAGCGGCCGCTCAACCTGATGACTGGATACGTTGGCGACCCGGAGCGGAACGCAGAGTCCACCGCGGGCGGACGCTTCCACACGGGCGACATCGCTTCCCGCGACAAAGCCGGCTACCTCACCTACATTGGCCGATCAGATGACGTCTTCAAGTCGTCCGACTTCAAGATCAGCCCTTTCGAATTGGAGAGCGTCCTCGTCGCGCACCCCGCCGTCGTCGAAGCGGCCGTCGTCCCGGCGCCCGATGACCTCCGCCTGTCCGTCCCCAAGGCGTACGTCGTCCTCACCGCAGGCACCCAGCCCAGCCCGGAGGTTGCTGAGTCGATCCTGGCGTTCGCCCGCGAGCACCTCGCACCATTTCAGCGCATTCGCCGCATCGAGTTCGCCAACCTTCCCAAGACAATCTCCGGAAAGATTCGACGCGTTGAGCTCCGACAGCGAGAAGAGCGGATCGCAGCCGGCAATGAGAGCTGTGTCGAGTGGCGCGACGACCAATTTCCTACCTTGCGAACCACCACAATCAGCACGCGGCGAGACTGATCCACGACAACACCCCTCCCGTGCGTTGGTCCGGAACCGGATGACCCTACCGAATGGGGCCACAGCCCTAGAGTTGCGGTCCGGACTGGAACAGCTCGCCGAACGCATCGAGCTGGGGGACGAGCGCCGACGCCTCGATGGAGTCACAGCAAGGGCTGCCCCCCGCGACACCGGAGCCGCGCACGTACGTAAACGAAGGTTTGTGAGACGGCCGCTCCGACGAAACAATCGACATCGCCATTGCTGTACATAGCCGTGTACAAAATCTACGTATCACGAGGAACGTTTGCGTTACGGTGTGCTCATGGCAAAGGTGGGATACGCGCGAGTGTCCACTCGGGACCAGAACCCCGATGCTCAGACCGATGCGCTCACTGCAGCAGGATGCATCGAGGTGTTCGTTGATAGGGCGGACTTCTACGGGCGCCAGGTGCAGGGCTCGGACGTCGTGGAGCTCGCCCGCCCCGATCTGCGTCATGCAGTCGGCCCCCGCCTGGTCGCCGCGAGGCGCACGCGGTGCCGTCCGGATCTTATGGACCTGATGTAGCCGCCACGCTCAGCTTCTTCAAGCTCGCCGCACTGTCGCCATGATGGGACGCAACACCTCGACCCAGGCGCGGTATCCCGCGCCGGTCAGGTGAAGATCATCCATTGTGTAGTTCCGTTTCAGTGCGCCATCGACACCCTCGAGGGCAGGCCATAGGTCGATGTACTGGACTCCTGTCCGCCGAGCGACTTGACTCACGGCGGCGTTCAAGCGCAGGACCGTTTGCCGCCATCTCGGACCTCGAGGCATGACACTTTGGACGTGGATCGGAGCGCCCGGAGCTAGCTCCTTCACGCGCTCGATGATCTTCTCGACGTTCTCCGTGATGGACTCAATGGAGTATCCGAGCGTTAGGTCGTTGGTGCCAATCAGGAGGAACACGGCGGCCGGGTCGTAGGCCACACTGTCGATTCGTTCCAGCACTTGGGCTGCGGTCTCGCCGCCGATCCCGCGGTTGACGACATGGTATTCAGGGAGCCATTCGTCCCACATACCGCCTTCAGTGATGCTGTCGCCGAGTAGAACTATGCTCCTCGGCGGTGGAGTGAGAATCTCGAACTGACTGCGGCGGGAGCGTTGAGCCTTTCCAAGCTTCTTCTCGGTCACGTAGAGGGCAGCTCGAAGCCGGAGGCTCTGTCGCTTCTTGGGCATGTCAGTTCACGGATCCGAGCCGTTGACGTTCAATCTTCGACCGCGTTTCGGCGGGCGACAGTACCGAGCCAATCCAAACTCGGCTTCGGACGTCGCTCGAACGACTCTCGGTCGACGGCCACCAAACCGAACGTTGGGCCCCAGTGGCCCCACTCGAAGTTGTCCAGAAGGCTCCAGTGCAAGTAGCCGCGGACGTCAGCACCGTCCGCGATGGCCGCTGCCAGGTCGCGGAGCGCCGTCGTCGTGTAGGCGATACGTCGCTCGTCGTCGTCCGTAGCGATACCGTTCTCGGTGACGAGGATCGGTACGTCCCCGCCGAGGACGTCATGAGTGTGGCGAACCGCGATCCCGAGCGCATCGGGGCGGTATGCCCAACCCATCAGCGTGTTGTCGTCAGCCGGCGGGTGCGGCACGATGCCGTCGGCGTCCACCGGCTGGCTCGTGTAGGACTGGACGCCGACGAAGTCATCGTCCCTCGAGACTTCGAGGTACTTGTCCTCGATGAGGTATTGCACCTCGGCGAACTTCTCTTCGTTGCCAGAGGTGGCGGTGAGCGCTTGGTTCGCCACCGTCCAGCCAACTTTCGCGTCCGTGAGCCGGCGTACGACGGGAGCGGCTGCCCGGTGCGCGGCGATGAGCGCGTCGCCGATCTCCTGGTCGGGCAGCGCGTTCTGCGGGTATGGGTTACCCATAGCCACCTGACGCTGGCCGCCGTGGGTGATGGCGAGCACATTCGGCTCGTTGATGGTGATGATCCAGCGCACGTCGTGGAGGATTGTGCAGGCCTGCTCGACGTACTGAACGAACGCGTCGACGGCACCGTCCCACAGCCAGGCTCCACGGTCGTCGAACCACAGGGGGTGGGTGAAATGGTGAATGGTGACGATGGGATCGAGACCGAGCTCACGCGCGGTCTCGATCATGCGTCGGTAGTGGCCCAGTTCCGCGCGGGAGAACTTGCCGGGAAGGGGTTCGATGCGTGACCATTCCAGGCTGAACCGGTAGGCGGTGAAGCCGCGGTCGGAGAGCAGCTGCATGTCTTCGCGGTATCGGTGGTAGCTGTCGAGTGCATCACCGCTGGGCTGCACCCCGTAGTCGGCAGCCACCTGCTCGAGTCGCCACCAGTCGTTGTTGAGGTTGTTGCCCTCTACCTGGTGCGCAGCCGTCGCTGCGCCCCAGAGGAAGCCGTCAGGAAAGGAACTCATGTTGTACCCGTCTTCTCGTTCGGCGGTCAGAGGACCGATGCCATCTGCTTGGCGATGAGATTGGTTGTCCAGCGTGGTGCGACTCGCACGAGTCGGTCCAACAGCTTGGCGTCATTACCGACCATGATCCGGAACTTCCCGCGCTCGATGCCTGAGACGATGGCGATCCCCGCGTTCCGCGGGGTCGTCGCGCGCACCTTGCGTCCGCCGCTGTCAATCATTGCGACGCCCGAGTTCTTGCTGATCTCGGTGGAGATGTTCCCGGGATAGATGGCGCTCACCTGCACGGCAGAACCACGCAACTCCTGATAAAGACCCTCGGTGTACTGCTTGACAGCTCCCTTACTCGCACCGTAAACGGTCTGTCCCGCGAACGCGACGAGAGCGGAAAGGCTCGACATGTTGGTGACGGACGACTCCGGGCGCTCGAGCAGTGCCGGCAGGAACGCCTGACACATGTTGACAGTCCCCCAGTAATTCACCTTGAACACCCGCTCCTGCTCTTCGCGGGTGAGTTCTGCAGACGGCACGAAGCGGTGGATGATCCCGGCGATGTTCACGAGCCCGTCCAGCTGCCCGTGCGCCTCTTCGATGAGCCCGGGAAGCGCCACGACGCCTTCGGCGTCCGTCACATCTGCGCGGTGCGTACTGACGCGGCCTGGGGCGATGGACAGCTCCGCAGTCCGCTCCAGTGCCTCTTCGCTCAGATCGATGGCCGCGACCTTCGCGCCCTTCCTGACAAGCTCCAGAGCGACTTCACGCCCCATTCCGTTGCCGGCGCCGGTAACGGCGAAGACTTTTCCTTCGAGGTTCAATTGTGGGCTCCGGTCTATTGATCAGCGAGTCTGGTCGGCGATTGCTTCGAGGACGTCGAGAGGTATGGGCAGTCCCGAGATGCGGACGAACTGGCGCATGGTCATGGACCGCACCTGCGCCAACTGCTCCGCGCTGATCTCCGCTGACGCGAACCCGAGAGTCTGATTGGTCTTCTCGCCGACGACGGGGTGGTCGAGCCATGCCGCGATAGGGCTGTCCAGCGTGATCGCGGCAGCGACGCGGTCGCCGGACAGTTCAATGGTCTTCTCTGCTACCACGGTCGCGGCGTCATCAGCCAACTGAATGACGTACTCACCGGGCTTGACAGTCCAGTCGTCAAGTCCGATATCCCAGTATGCGAACGCGCGACGGTCGAGCTCCAGTCGCAGTTCGGTCGACTCGCCGGGCGCGAGCGTCACCTTTCCAAACGCTCTCAGCTCGCGCAACGGACGGCGCACGTCCCCGGCCTGCGTCGAGACATACAGCTGGACCACGTGAGCGCCGTCGCGCCGCCCGGAGTTGCGGACGGTGACGGTGGCGACGGCCGAGTCGTCGCCGGTGATTTCGACGCCTGCCAGCGCGGTTTCGAAAGAGGTGTACGACAGCCCGTATCCGAACGGGTAACGCACCGGGGCACCAGCGGTGGAGAAGTACCGATACCCAACGAGGACCCCCTCGCCATAACGCACATGGCCCTGCTCGCCAGGGAAGTTCAGCCAGGATGGGTGATCCTCGAGCCGCAGCGGGATGGTCTCCGCGAGCCGCCCGGACGGAGTCGCCTCGCCAGTGAGGAGGCGGGCAATTGCACGGCCGCCCCCCTGACCGAGCACGAAGGCGTCCAGGATCGCGTCGACATCGTCGTGCCAACCCTCGAGGCTGACAACCCCGCCGTGCGAGAGGACGACAACGGTGCGCTGAGCAGCGGACGCGACGCGGTGGATGAGATCGACCTGGTTTGCGGGGAGATCCAGCGTGTCCCGGTCGAATCCTTCCGATTCCTGGTCTTCGCCAAGACCGGCGAAGACCACGGCAACATCTGCGCGACGCGCGACCGCTGCGGCCTCGTCGGCGAGCTGGTCGTCGTCAGCACCATCGAGTCGGTAGCCGGGGGCGTAGGTAACGGTCGAGCCACCGGACTCGACGATGGTCCGCAGCTCGGCCAGCGGCTCATCCACCCGCGTCGCATTGACGTGGGCACTCCCACCTCCCTGGTACCGCGGTTGCGTTGCGAGAACCCCGACGACCGCGACATCAACTCCTGCGGGAAGGGGCAAGACCTGATGCTCGTTCCGCAGGAGCACCGGGCAGCCCTCGGCCAGCTCCTGAGCGAGCGCGTGGTGCGCCGCCTCATCGACGTAGACGGGCTCGGGGCGAGGTGTGAGCGCGAGAGCAGTCAAACGAGCGACAGCTGCGTCGACGATGCTCGGGTCAAGCACTCCGCCCTCCACCGCGGCGCGAAGTTGCATGACGCGTCCCGACTCGGCTGGCATTTCGAGGTCGAGTCCGGCTTGGACGGCGGCGACGGGATCCGTTACCGAGCTCCAGTCGGACATGACCACGCCGTCGAAATCCCACTCCTCCCGCAGGACCTTCGTCAGCAGCCACGGGTTCGCCCAGGTGTGAACGCCGTTGATCTTGTTGTACGACGCCATCACCGTGCGCGGCCGCGCTTCCCTCACGACGCGCTCGAACGCGGGCAGGTAGATCTCCCGCAGCGTGCGCTCGTCGACGTCGGAGCTGATGGTCTGCCGGTTCGTCTCCTGATTGTTCGCAGCGAAATGCTTCACAGAGACAGACGGACCCTCCGCTTGAAGAGCGGCGGTGAATGCCGCACCGAGCACTCCGGAAACGAGCGGGTCCTCCGAGTGGTACTCGAAGTTGCGACCGCACAGCGGGCTGCGCTTGATGTTCACTCCCGGGCCAAGGACCACGTCGACCTGCTGGGCCACGGCCTCGCGTCCAAGCGCGGCCCCCAACCGAGCGGCGAGCCCTACATCCCAGCTGCAGCCGATGGCCACGCCCGGAGGGAAGCAAGTAGCGGGATCACTGGCGAAGATGGCGAGATTGTCGTGCTGTCCCGACTGATGGCGCAGGCCGTACGGGCCGTCGGCGAGAGTCAACGAACGAATGCCGGCTGACGGCACCGAGTGCGTTTCCCAGAAGCTCTCCCCTGAGAGCATTGCGAGCTTGTCATTCAGATCGATGTCGATGGCGGTGTCGGACATGGTGTCTCCAGGTGGTGCGGCGTCGGTGTCAGGCGTCGCGCGGTGTCACTGCGTGTGCGGATTCGGTTGGCACTGCGAGAATGTCGGCTATCGCTTCGCCGCGCCTGCGCGAGCGTGCGAGTACGCGCACGATTCCGGCATCTCCCGTGGAGCGCAGGATCGCAAGCGCACGTCCGCGGTAGGTGCTCGTGCTCGAGGACAGGAATGAAGTTTCAGGCGCCGGGTTCGCCGTGCCGAGGCCGATGAGTTCTGCCGGGCCCGTGACCTCGACCTCGATGGTGTCTTCGTTCAGCATCTCGACGACCCCATCATTGTCAGTCAGTTCAAGGTGCACGAATGCGAGGTCGTCGCCGTCAGCGCTGAGCACATCGGATTCGGGCCGCACGTTGATGTTCAGCTCGTCGGCGGCGGATCGCAATTCGCTGCGTCCCACTTCTTCGCCGGCGCGGTACGCGATAGCCAGTAGTACGCCGGGCCGCCACCGGACGTGGAAGTCGGCTCTGTAGTGATTCTTCTCCCCGGCGCCACGGCGGCCGACGGAACGTCCGTTCAACACCAGCTCGACCTCGTCGGCCGCACTGTAGACGCTGACCTCGGCGCGCTTTCCCTCGCTGCCACGCCACGCCCAGCTTTCGACGGCGTCTGTGATCCGCCAGGCCGAACGAACGTATGGGCGGCCCACGCGATCAAGGGGCCGCACCGTGATGGCGGGCTCGTCAAGCACTCCCCACGCCGCCTGGGCCAAGCGGAGAGAGGCGTCCGGGCGTCCGGTGAGGTCGAACATGCCTGGGCCTGCGATGACGTATGGGTAGGGCTTCGCGAGGCCGGCCTTCTTCCCCGGCACCCAAACTGCGACGCCAGCCTCCCCGAGATACTCCCAGCCGGCCCAAACGAAGTCTCCGATGACGGCGGGGATGTCTTGAACGAGACGCCAGGCCTTCGCGACGTCGCCGGGGAGAGTCTCCGAGCCCAAGATGACCCGGTGCGGGTAGCGGCGTACATCTCCCTTGTAGCGGGCGAGGCCGTAGTTGTATCCGGCGACGTCGACCGTGGCGAACGCGTCACGAGACGCCCTGTCGGCACGGGGAAGGCGGGAGACAACGCTCATCATGCGACCGATGTGGTTGATCATCACATTCGCCTCGGTGCTGCCCGCCATCGCTGGTTCAGGGCCATCGCCGTCTACCGCGTACGGTGAGGCGTTCATCGCAACCATCGCGTTGAGGAAAAGGTTGATGGCCAGCGTTACAGGCCGGGTCGGGTCGGCGTCGTGGAAGTGCTCGGTGATCTCGCGCGAGAGTTCTACACCGGCGGCTGTCGCCGTCTCCGGAATCTCGTTGCCCGAGGCGTACATGATGACGCTTGCATAGTTCCGGTCCTTCGCGATGAGCGCGTCGGCATCGCTCCGCCAGGTGTCCCGGAAGCGGTCGGAGTGGTCGAACTGCGTCTTCCGAGCAAACCAGTAGTCCGCAAGTTCGTCGACGACGTACATGCCCAGCTCATCGCAGGCATCGAGCATGTCGCGGGAAAGCGGGTTGTGGGCGCTGCGTATCGCGTTGAAGCCGGCCTCTTTCAGCAAGCGGACGCGGCGGAACTCTGCCGCCCGGTGGGTGGCCGCACCCAGAAGCCCGTTGTCGTGGTGAATGCACGCGCCTGCCAGAAGCACGCGTCGCCCGTTCACCCGCAAACCCTGCTGCGCATCGACAGTAACCGTGCGAAGGCCGACAGGTGCCCTCCACGTGTCGAGAACCTCTTCGTCCGAGGTGGCCGTCACCCGCAGGTCATAGCGGAAGGGATCGTCGGCGGTCCAGGGGCGCGGGTTGACGACGTCGAGTGCAATCGTCCCGCTAGCCGCGGCGACCCTTCCACTCGCAACCAAGACGCCGTCGGCGTAGAGCTGCGCATCGACGGTCGTCTCCCCCGCGACGGGACCCGACAGGCGCACGTCAACGGAGACGCTGGCGCGCGAGGACTCCAGGTGCGTCGTGCGCACGCGGACGGAGTCACGTCCGAAGTGGACAGGTGGTCGCACAAGCACCCGCACCCGCCGGTAGAGGCCGGAGCCCGGATACCAGCGTTCGGAGGGCTGTTCAACGTGGCGGACGTGCACTCGGATGTCGTTGGCCACGCCGCGCAGCACGGCGTCACTGACATCGACCTCGCTCTCGGTGTAACCGCTGCGGACCGACCCGACGTACTGTCCATTCACCCGCACTTCGGCGTCACCCTGCACGCCCTCAAAGACGAGAGCAATCTGGCCCTGACCTGCAGGCGCGTCCCACGAGGTGCAGTACTCGTAATCGCCGCCGAGGAACCATCCTGACTCGGCACCGCCGGGGGCCTCCGGGTGTCGGCCAGCCCGCAGCATGGCATCGTCCGGAAGACGCACCTTCACCTCAGCAGCGTCTTCGGAGCGGACGACCCACCCAGACAGAGTGATGTCGGTCGTCGCAAGCGCGGGGCGCATCAGAGTCATCGTCGTCCTCAAGTTCCAAGCCAGACGGAAAGCCGCCTTCATCCCATGGAAACACAACAATTGACGCGTGTCAAAAGCTGGAGGGGCGCCCAACCCGAATCGCGAGAACGAGAACTAGTCGTGGATTGACGCGCAACAACTTTGCGTCGCTTCACCATAGACTTACGGCGGCGACAGGAGGAGCCGAGGATGACGAATAGCGCCGATGTCGCCGCAAAGGCTGGCGTGTCCCGCTCGACCGTGAGCCAGATCCTGAACGGTCACGGTCACAGGTTCAAGCCCGATATGGTCGACCACGTTCAGAAGGTTGCCAGGGACCTCGGTTACCGCCCCTCCATGGCGGGCCGCGCCCTCGCACGGGGGACGAGCGACGTCGTCATCACTCTGCTGCCAAACATCTCGCTCGGGCCACGCCTGCGTGAACTCATCGACCGCGTCACCGAGGAACTCGCTGAAGCTGGAAAGACCAACCTGATCCGACTCTCCTCGGGCGATGCGCAAATCGACGAAGCAGTCCTCGCCCTGCGGCCGGCCGGACTCTGGAGCCCTGCCCCGCTTACTCCGGACCAGCATGCGCGTCTGGGGAAGCTCGGAGTCGTAGTTGTCGACCAACCGCGCGAATTGCAGTCGAGAATCGACCACGAGGTCGGCGCCATCCAGGCGCAGCATCTCATCGAGCGCGGCTACTCTGCCATCGCCGTGGCGCTCCCGGAGGATCTCCGCGAACAACCCTTCGCCCTCGCACGCGAGCAAGGTGCCCTGCACGCCGCCCGCGCAGCCGGCGTGCAGACTTTGCCCACGTTGCGCCTGACGCTCGAGCGCAACAGCAGCGCGTCCACGGCTCGGCTGTTGCCTGAATCCGAGGTCGGCGTCGCGGCATACAACGACGATGCGGCGATGGCCATCCTGGCCGCCGCGCGGCATGCGGGACGGGACGTTCCCCGCGACATCGGAATCATCGGCGTCGACAATACGTCGGCGTCCGGCGTGACCGAACCGTCACTGACCACTATCGACTTCGACGTGCGCTTCAGCGCCCACGAGATTGTGCGCGGACTGCTGCACGGGGCTCAAACGATGCCCGCAGACGCGTTCGGCGCCGTGCGGTCATTGGTGTCAATTGTGGAAGGCGGGAGCACCGCGCGGGGTCGAGCGCACGTGCGCTCGACCCGCCCCATTCTTCGTCAATGCTGATTCACACTGGCCAGGAGCGTCGCCGGCAAGTCCGCCGGCAACGCGCCCTGGCTGTACATTACGAGCTGGTCGAGGGTGAGTCCGACTGCCTGGGCGAGCGCATCCTCGTCCGCGCCGCCGAGTGCTGACGAGAGCACGGTGCGTCCATGAGGATGCTCGAGCCAGTCGCCGATGGTGCTCTCCGAGGTGAGTGGGGCGACCGCCGGTGCGCCCCCGACCATCTCTCCGGGAGCGATGTCAGGCATGTCGGCGCCGGGTGTCACAGTGCTCCAGAGTGCGCGGTTATGCGCGCATCGATGCAACCCGCCGACCAATTCCACTCGGCCGCGCAGAGGGGTTACAGCCGATGACCCTCCAATGAACAGTCGCACAGCCCCGGGCTCGACTAACCAGCCGTCGCGGCGGTCCCAGAGTGCGAACATCTCCGAGGGAATCTCCGCAAGAACGCTCTGCTCCTCGCCTGCAGCCAGCATGAGGCGCTTGAAGCCGAGCAGCACCCGGGTGCGGCGAACGGTGCGTCCAACCAGGTCGCGGCCGTAGACCTGAACGACCTCGTCGCCGGCGCGCTCTGAGGTGTTCTTGACGGTAAAGGTCGCACGGATCACACCGTCAGTCCCAACCTCGGGCGTCTGGAGCTGCAAGTCGCTGTACTCGAACTGGCTGTAGCTGAGCCCATGACCGAAGGGGAACAGGGCGCCGGCAGAGCCGTCGACATAGCTGTCTGACGCCTGCAACGTCCGCCAATACGGGACGGGGGCCGATCCGACGTTCTCAAGCATCGCGATGGGGAGGCGTCCAGCCGGATTCACGTCGCCGAAGAGCACTGCCGCCGTGGCCGCACCCGCTTCCTCGCCGCCCAGCCAGGCCGACACGATTGCGGGAGCCCGGTCGGCGAGCCAACGAAGGATGTACGGTCGCGCGTGGCTCAAGACGACGATAGTCGGCGTGCCGGTGTCGAGGACCGCTTCCACGAGTTCCCTTTGGACGCCAGGCAGCTCACACGTGGCGCTGTCGAGCCCCTCGCCGACAGTTCCGAACCCGTTGATTCCCGCCTGGTCACCCACCACCAGTACCGCAACCTCGGCCCGACGTGCAGCCTCCACAGCGGCGGGAATACCAGAGCGGTCGATCCTTTCGACCGGGCAGCCCGCCTCGTAGAGAACGTCGGCATCGTCTCCGAGCCGGTCGCGAATGCCTTCCAGGAACGTCACAAGCGGAACTGTCTCAACGAGCAATGTGGCGTCGTCGGCGCCGGTTCTTCCCCGCAGCTCTTCGACATCTTCAAGCCGCGCCTGGGGGTTGGCGGCGAGGGCGAACCGCTTGGTCATGCTGTCGAGCACCTGATACGCGTAGTGCCCGAGCTGTCCGAGCGGCCGGTCGGCATTCGGGCCAATGACCGCTACGGTGCCGGGCGCGGAGGACAGCGGCAGGAGGGGCGTGCCGTCGACGGGGTCGTTCTTGAGCAGAACGATGGACTCCTCGGCGACACGCCGGGCCAGCGACCGCGCCGCGGGTGAGTCAAGAGTTTCCGGCACGGAATCGATGTCGATGTAGGGATTCTCGAACAGCCCAAGTCGGAACTTTGCGCGCAGGATCGCGGCCACAGCGCGGTCCAGTTCGACCTCGCTGAGCAGGCCGGTCTGAACAGCCTCCACCACCCGGTCGGTCGAGACGCGGTTATCGAGATCGATGTCTACGCCCGCGCGGATCGCGTCAGCGAACGCCGCGACGAAGGATGCGCTCACGCCGTGCTTGGTGTGGAGCTGGCCGATGGCGTCGAGGTCGGAGATGACTAGGCCATCGAATCCGTAGTCACCTCGGAGCAGGTCATCGAGAAGCTCGGGTGATCCGGTGACGGGAACGCCGTCCAGATCGTTGTACGACGGCATGATGCCGTTGGCGCCACCATCGCGGATTGCCATCTCGAACGGGACACCGTAGAACTCTCGAAGCAGTCGATCTCCCACCTGCGCCGGCTCGGTGTTGCGTCCACCGTCGCTGGCGCCGTAGGCCACGAAGTGCTTCAGCGCGGCGATGACGGGAGCATCCGGGTTCGAGTTCTGGAGGCCGCGGACGAATGCTGACGCGGTCGCGCCGACGAGATAGGGGTCCTCACCGTAGGTCTCGCCGACCCGTCCCCAGCGCGGGTCCCGTGCCACGTCGGCGAGCGGGGAGAGGGCCATGCGCGCTCCGAGCGTGGTCATCTGTGCGCCGATTTCCGCGCCCATCTCGGCGATGAGGTCGGGATCCCAGGTCGCGGCTTGCGCGATGGCGTCGGGGAATGTGGTGGCGCCCTGCACTTTGAATCCGAGTAGCGCTTCTTCAGCGAGCAGAACGGGGATTCCGAGACGGGTGTCCTCGATGTGTTTGCGCTGCAGTTCGTTGACCCGCGCGGCGGCTTCACGCGGGGGCAGGTTGAGCGCGGCAATGGCTGCCGTCGCTGTCCCCCATCCGAGTGCTGGCGGCTGGTGCGCGTCGACTGCGGTACCGAACGGGGAAGCAGTCTGCGCAGCTTTTTCTTCAAGGGTCATTCGGTCGAGGAGGTCCCGGACTCGTACGCCTACGGGCTGAGTCGGATCGAGGTAGGGACGGTATTCGTCGTTCATGGGCGGTCCGTTCGTGTTTCGGGAGCGTCGGGATCGAGGCGGCCGTCAGACCGCGTAGACGGAGATCCGGACGATGCCGGTCTCGGGGATGCGAGTGGGAATGGCGCGTCCTGGAACTAGGGGCGTGTTCGGGAATGGGAACGGGATGAGCGTGCCGGATGCGGTCTCATCGCCGTTGAGGCGGAAGACCGGTACGAGTTCGCTGTCCTCGAGCTCGAATGCGGTCGCGGACAGGAAGGCCGGTGTCAGGCCCTCGGCGGCGGCGAGGGTGATCCAGAATCCCCGGCCGATGAGATACGCCGCGTCGTCGCCATCCTCGATGACGATGGCGTAGCCCGGGTACGTCGGCGTGACGTAACCCCATTCGTCCTTCGTGTGGATATTCACTCGAACGTCACCGATGGAGAACTCGGCGCTGGGGTTGTCCTCGTTCAGCGTGATTGCCCGCATGCGAGCTGTAGGGCTCTCGGCAATGACGGCGGCGGCCGCGCGGAGGAGGCCGTACGCATCGGTGAGCGGCGCGATCTCGGGGTCATCGGTGATGTAGGAGTCCACGCCAAACGGCGCGACCCCCAATGCGGCGTGTCCGCCAATGGCCTCGAACATCTGGGGGATACCGGGGGCGTCGCCGCGAAGTTCGGGGATGAACAAGCGGTCGCGTCGGGCCTTATATCCGGCGAACACCGGCGCTGCATCATCGACGTACATGTCGGGGGCAAGGAAGTCGATGTCGGGCGCGAGGGCCTCCCAGATCGCAGCGACCGGAAGCACTGGGCCGCCACTTGGATACTGTCCGGGACGTTTTCCACCGGCGAGGGCAACCGGGCCGTCGAGAACGCTGTCGCGGTCAAGCCAGGCGTTCACGAAAAGCGGAAGGTTCAATTCTGCGCGGCCCGCGGCGGCGACGACCTGCGTATACCGCGCGAAAGCGGCGGCCATGAACGCCTCGTCCGCACGGTCGCCGGCGGGGAACACTTCAGCCCAGGTGCCCTCAGTGCGACGTCCTGCGGTTACCCATTCCGCATGCAGGGGCGCTTCTGTGTCCCCGGCGATTGCATCAATCACATTTGTTTCCACGGGCGAGTTGAAGCGTGCCTCAGCGAGCTCGCTTCGGTCGCGCGAGTCACCGAGCAAGCCGATCTCGTTCTCCACCTGCACGGCGATGACCGTGTGGTCGGTGTCGACCTCGGCGATCCGGCGCATCACGGCCGCGAAAGCGCGTGCGTCCGCGTCGCGCGCCTGCCCACCGAATGGCGTCACATGCTGAATGCGCCGGCCGTCGCCAAGCACTGAACGGGAGAAGCGGTCGGGATTCCGCTTGACCCAGTTGGGAACATAGGTGGACGCAGCGTTTTTCCACGACCCGAACCACAGCGGGATGAGCTTGAGCCCGCGAGCTCGCGCACCGTGAATCATCGCGTCCAGCAAGTGCGTGTCGAAGCTGCCTTCGGTCGGCTCGAACAGATCCCAGGCGACCGGTGCCAGCACAGTATTCGCGCCCAACTGCTGAACCGCATCGAAGGACCGGCTGATAGCCCGCGTGGTGCTGGAACTGGAGTTGTGTACCTCGGCGCCGACCACGACAAAAGGGTGGCCGTCAACGGCGAGGTAGGGGCCGATCCAGGGGGATGTCACTCTGTTCAACGGGCTTCCATTCGGATCGATGGATGGGCATTGGGTGGTGCGAGCGCGGCGGGCGATTCGGGACCGCCCGCCGCGCTCGGGCTATCGGACGCCTCGTACGCGCGAGGCGGTGAATGCAGCTCCCGCGGCGACCAGGCCACCTGCGATGAACATCGCCGTGTAGTTCCCTCCGCCACCGATTGCGAGAAGGAGCGGTGCAATGACGGGGCCGATTGCCGTGGCGATGGTGCCGGACACCTGGTAGATCGACATCCACTTGCCACCGGCTTCCTTATCGGGAAGAACGTCGGAGGCGAGGGCCAGGTCCACCGAGTTGAACGCCCCCGATCCTGCCGACAGCAGGACTGCACCGACGATGTAAACAGTGATGTTCGAAGAGAACGCGGCGATGACCATGCCGGTGCCAATCATCGATGCTGCAACGTAGATGAAGACCTTGCGCCGGCGGAGCTTGTCCGACAGGTAGCCGCCCGCGATGGTGAAGCCGATGGTCGCGAGCAGCGCCAGACCGCCGACGGCCGCCAGCTGCTGGCCCGCCTGCTCTGCGGTGAATCCCAAGCGGTCGAGAAGGAAGTACAGCTGGTAAGTGCTGAAGAACGCTGTGGCGATTCCGATGAGCAACTTGCCGAGCCAGACCCAACTGAAATCTGGGTGTTTGCGCGGGTTGAACAGCAGCGAACGCAGGGAGGCGCCGACGGTCACCGCCTGGAACCTGTCAGGAGCCGGCCCGTCGGGAATGACCAAGATCCAGATCAGCACGCCGACTGCGAACACGGCTACCGGAAGGAGGAAGAGCACCAGAAGGTTGCCGAGCAGGAAGCTGCCGATAAGGCTGGCGCAGACTCCCGCGATTGACGCCATCACCCCGCTGAGCGCGCCGAGCTTTCCGCGCTGCGCAGGCGGGACGTACTGCGCCAGCGCCGGATTCATTGCAGCACCGACAAGCCCCCCGGCGAGTTGAGCGATGACATAGCCTACGAGAACTACGGGGACGG
Organism: Microbacterium sp. Root166; assembly: GCF_001427145.1. Lineage (GTDB taxonomy): Bacteria > Actinomycetota > Actinomycetes > Actinomycetales > Microbacteriaceae > Microbacterium. The sequence continues at coordinate 1,633,532 of NZ_LMGL01000001.1, read as the reverse complement.
TCGGCGCGATGGCGATGATGGTCGCGCTGACTGCAAACGCACCGAGGCCCAGGAGCAGGAATGGACGGCGACGCCCCCAAGAGAGTTTGCTCCGGTCGCTCAGCACCCCGAAGATCGGCCCGATGGGCAGGAGCACGATGGCGCTGATGCCGACGACCAGACCGAGCGCGGTCTCTTTACTGGCCGGGTCGATGAGCTGGATCTTGTAGGGCAGGCTGAACAGCGCGGGCATGAAGAGGCAGAGGAAGAAGCCGAAGTAGGCCAGCCCGTATGCGAACTTGAATCCGAAGCCGACCTTCGGGATTCGGAGCTCCGCGGTCGTGGGATCGTCGTCCACCTCTTCGGCCCGCAGCGTGAGTTGTGACACTTCCTCGATGGGGGTGCTGTTCGGCGGGATGTTTGCCGCGTCTTTGCGTCTCATGGGTTTGCCTTTGTCATTGGCCCGTCATCGGGCACTCGGGTTCCGGAGCCTTGGCGGGGCCAAGTCGGTGTCGTTTGGACAAGGGAAGCACTCATTTTGACGCGTGTCAATTCCGGATTTCGCGCATTGCCGTGGTGACTTCGACCCGCTCCACGGCGCTCCTCACCGCCGGACGACGGCTTCAATGTGAAGGCCGAAACCAAGGGGGTAGAGCGGGTCATCCGTCCCCGGAAGACTCTCGTGGGCGCTCTCGACTGCGGCGGCGGTGCGGGGAATTTCGATGGGTAAAGCGCCCTGTGGGGCGATTTCACCTGTGAGCGCGAGCAAAAGAGCGTGGTCGCTGACGCCGAAACTGGCGGTGAGGCCCGTCATGTAGCTGGCAAGCGGAGTCAAGATCGCCGGCCGGTCCATGATGACGTCGAGATGCACTGGGGTGGTGGCACCGATATTCCGAAGCCGGTATATCAGTCCCGGAGCGAATTCCAGCGAGCCTTGATGGAAATAGTCCTCGAGGAAGAGGTCGTCGCGAGGCTGGAACGGGGCGTGTATGCGGATGAGCGCAAGATCCGCTTCTGCCGGGTCATCGACGATTGTGGCGAAGTCCGCGACCGCAGCGGGCGAGACTCCCTCGAGATAGATTCGCTGGCCTCGGCGGAGGGGTAGGAGCGAGCCGCGATTCTCGAGCACGGTCACCGAGCGCGCTTGCGCTTGCAGGCCCGCTTGGCGGTGGGGCGCCGAGCCGACGACGGCGGCTGCATGTTCGGGGTCGACAAAGGGATTGTCGAACAAGCCGAGTTGAAACTTCACAAGAAGGATGCGCCGCACCGACTCGTCGATGCGAGACGCGTCTACTCGACCGCTCCGGATGAGTTCTAGAAGCACTTCGGTGCATTCTTCACCGCCGAACTGGTCCGCGCCGGCGCCCAGAATCTTGAGCATTCGCCCGCTCGCGTCAAGCTCCTCAACACCCCATGCGCGGGCTGGCAGGACCCGATCGCCGACGAAGTTGTCGTTGACGAGCTCCCAGTCGGTGAGGACCACGCCGTCGTAGCCGAGCTTTTCCCGGAGTAGACCGGTGAGGATCTGGCGGTTGTACCCGAACCCGACCTCCTCGACGGGCTCTCCGTCGAGCTCCAGCCCGACCGGCATCCCGTAGTAGGGCATGATTGCGGCCGTGCCCGCCTCGATGGCTGCGAGAAACGGGCGGAGGTGGTCGGTGAAGGCGCCTTCGGCGTATACCTGCTCTCGGCCGTACGGGAAGTGCGCGTCCTCCCCGTTTTTTTGGGGGCCTCCTCCGGGGAAGTGCTTGGTGACGCAAGCCACGCTCTCCGCTCCGAGTTCGTCTCCTTGAAAACCGGCAATGTATGCGCTGGTGTACCTGGCGACGCGCTCTGAGTCTGCGCCGAACGTCTGCAGCTGCCTTGCCCACCGCGGTTCTGTCGCGAGGTCGATCTGGGGGTGGAGGGCGGCGCGGATTCCCACTGCTCGGTACTCCTCGCCGGCACGGCGCGCGAAGTCCTCGATGACGTCAGGGTCGTCGATCGCCGCGAGCCCCAGGGCATCTGGCCATTGCGAGAACGGCCCTGCGGAGAACGCGACGCCGCTGTTCTCTGTGAAGGAGTGCCGCGGGTCGGTGGAGATGGTCACCGGAATCCCGTGCGGCGTCTTCTCCGCCATGGCCTGGAGTGCGTTGTTCCAGATAGCCGCGTGGTGCGCCGATTCGAGCCGATGGACGTTGAAATGGTTGATGTATTTGCCCTGGACGACGGCGCTGGTCGGCGACTTGCTAATTCGTCCAGGCGTCTCCAACAGCGTCCCGTCGGGGCCCGGTTCGATCACGGTTTGGAAGAGCAGGCCGACCTTCTCTTCGATGGATAGGCGCCCGACAAGGTCCTCCACGCGATCCTGCGGTGTCCTGCGTGGATCCTCGTAAGGGTCCATGACCCCGTTCCCGTTCAGGTCCCGGTACGGGATCCCATCGGGGCTGGTTGATCGCTCGGGCTGTCCACCGCCCATGTACGCCATCAGATACCTGTGGGGGACGCGGCGGACACGAAGGAGCGGACGCGCGCCTCTTCTTCGGCTGGAAGGACGAGGATCGGGATCGTGCGGGAGGCGCACAGCTGCGCAAACCAATGAGAGCTGAGCTTCGGTGTGCGCTCGAGGGTGTCGTAGTCGACATGGATGATGCCGAACCGTGGTCCATACCCGGCGGCCCACTCGAAGTTGTCCAGCAGCGACCACACGAGGTACCCGACGACGTTCGCACCCCGCTCAAGTGCGCGATGTGTGGCCTCCACATGACTGGCGATGTAGCGTGCGCGCTGCCGGTCGACGACGAAAGACCCGGCTTCGGAGGTGAGGACCTCATCGGGGAACGCGGTTCCGTTTTCCATGACCATGATGGGCAGACCCGGGAACTCCCGCGAGAGCGCTACCAGGTGGTCTTCGAGACCTCGGGGTTCGATGCCCCAGTCCATCCCGGTCCGCTCAAGGTCCTCGCGGCGGACGAACTCGATACGCTCGGAGCCGGGAAAAGCCGTCCCGCCCTTCTTATCCTGACCGGGCACGTAACTGCGGTCGAGACGCACGTGCATCACTTCGTAGTAGTTGATCCCGAGCAGATCCAAGGGCTGGTGGCAGATCTCAAGGTCGCCCGGCTGCAAGAAGCTCCAGTCGGTGAACGCCTTCGTGTCCTCAAGAAGATCTGCGGGATACTCGCCGCGCAGCATGGGCCCGGTGAACACGCGATTGGCCACGGCATCGAAGAGTCGCGCGGCCTCGGCATCCTCTGGTGTGTCGGCTTCGACTCGGAAGACGTTCAGGGCGACTGAGATGCGCGCATCTGCCCGTGTGACGGTTCGTCGGAGCGCCTGCACCGCCAGTCCGTGCGAGAGGTTTAGGTGGTGAGCCGCCTTTAGGGCATCTGCGTGGCTCGTCCCGCCGGGCGCAAATGCCCCGCTGCCGTATCCGGAGAAGGAGTTGTTCCACGGTTCGTTGTGGGTGGACCAGACGGCGACCCGGTCGCCGAGGGCCGCGCCGACAATCTCGGCGTACTTCTCGAACGCGTACGCGGTCTCGCGGCCTCGCCATCCTCCGTACTTGTCCTCGAGTGCCTGAGGCAGGTCCCAATGGTTGAGTGTCACGACGGGCTCGATGCCCCTGGCGAGGAGTCCGTCGACGAGCCTCGAGTAGAACGTCAGTCCTTCCTGGTTCACGACGTCCTCACCTGCGGGCATGACACGCGGCCAGGAGATCGAGAACCGGTAGGCGTCGAGGTTCAGCGCGGACATCAGTTCGAGATCGGTGTGCGTGCGGTTGAAGTGGTCGGCGGCGACGTCGCCCGTGGCCCCGTCCTCGGTCTTCCCGGGAGTGTGGCTGAAGCTGTCCCAAATGGACGGGCCGCGTCCGCCCTCAGTCGCTCCGCCCTCGATCTGGTAGGCAGCGGTCGCCGCGCCCAGGATGAAATCCGACGGAAAGGTGAGGTGCCCGGACTGGACGAAGCCCTCGTACATTGAAACGTCCTTTCATTGACGTGTGTTCTGCAAGTCGCCCACCAGTTGTGCTGAGTCTGGCGACTTTGATGCTGCTGCGCGGCGGCCTTCATTCAGCCGCGGGTTCCGCCAGAAAGAGCGCCCCTCGTGAGTGCTCGCCATAGTCGTGCGCTCACGACAGTGGGGGCGGCCTCCGGCCGTCGTCAACCCTTGATACCCGACGAGACCTGTGACCTGACGAAGTACTTCTGGGCGAAGAAGAAGATCAGAAGCACCGGCACGATGTACAGCACTGCCGCGGCTGCCTGGATCGTCGGAATCGTGTTGCCATTCGGGTCTTGGTAGAACGCAGTGATGGCGACCGACAGCGTGGTGCGGTCCAGATCCAACAGCAACGCCGGGGCGATGTAGTCGCCCCATGTCCAGGTGAACATCAGCAGGAACGACGTGATGAGTACCGGTCGCGACAACGGCAGGAAGATCGTAGTGAAAATCCGCAACCATCCAGCTCCGTCGATGATTGCCGCATCCTCCAGTTCCTTCGGCAGCGAGGAGAAGAACTGGCGGAACAGGAAGATCATGTAGGGCGAGCCAGCGAGTCCCCAGAGGACCCAGGGCCAGTAGGTGTTCACCAGACCGATGCGAGAGAACAGCACGTACGTCGGCAGCAGTGTCAGGATCTGCGGGATCATCATGGTCGCCAGTACGACGATGAACAGCGTGTTCTTTCCGGGAGCGCGCAACCGCGCGAACCCGAATCCGACGCAGGCACTCGACAAGGTGATGAGCACGGAGTAGGTCGTCGCCAGGAACAAGGAGTTGCCGGCGTAGCCGAGGAAGTTGATGTCACCGAGGGCGCGAACGAAGTTGTTCCATTGTGGCACCTCAGGAAGGATCTGGATGGGTAGCGAAGCCCACTCAGCAGGCGTCTTCAGGGCCGCCAGCACCAGCCATATGAACGGGCCGATGAAGAAGACGGTCAACAGAAGGATCAGGATGTAGGTCCCTGCGCCGGGCCGCTTCTTTGACTTGTTCCGCCCTTTTAACCTGCGCGTCGAGGGCGTGACGAGCGCAGCGGTTTCCGTTGCGGGGATCGGGGTGTCGGTTACAGTCATCGCTCTGCTCCCTCGCGCTCGGCTTCGGTATCGACCTCGTAGTAGACCCAGGACCGACTCGATCGCAGAAGAACGAAGGTCAGCCCGAGGATGATGATGAAGAACACCCAGAGCATCGCGGAGCCGTAGCCGAACCGGTTACTGAGGAAGAACTCTTGGTAGACCTGCACCATGTAGAGCGTGGTGCTCTCCGGCACTCCGCCGACCGTCGAGATTCCGGCGGAGTTGGTGAGGAGCATCGGCTGGATGAAGATCTGCAATGCCGCTATGACTCCGGTCACCACCTGGAAGAACAGGATGGGCGAGATCATAGGGATGGTGACGTGGCGGAATACTGTCCACTTGTTCGCGCCGTCTACGGTGGCCGCCTCCTCCAACTCGACGGGGACCCCCTGGAGCGCCGCGAGCATGATGATCATGCCGCCGCCAAGGCCCCACAGCATCAGGATGATGAGGGAGTAGAAGACGGTCGGGTCGATAAGCCACTCGACGGGCGGAATACCGACCACCCCGAGGGCGGCGTTGAGGATGCCGGAGTCTTTATTGAGGACCAGCTTCCACATGATGGCCATGGCGACCACCGGAACGACTGAGGGCAAGAAGAAGACGGTGCGCCATAGCCCCACTGCCCTCAGTCGCCGGTTGATGATTGTTGCGAGCCACAGTGATCCGCCGACAGTGAGCGGCACGACAATCGCGGTGAAAGCGAGTGTCCTCACCAGTGCCGCCCACATGTCGCCGTCGGAGAAGAGTTCGACGTAATTGCGCAGTCCCACCCACTTGAACTTGGGTGAGCTGCCATCGAAGTTGGTCAGGCTCACAACGAAGCCGTACACCATGGGTGCTGCGGTGAGCAGCAGGAATCCAATCACCCAGGGTGAGACGAACGCGTAGAACGTTCGCTTCGGGTATCTGCTCCATTTGCGAGCCATCGCGGTACTTCTCCTTAGCCGACCTGGTCGATGCCCTGCTGGAGAGCTTCGTTCAGTTCATCGGTGAGCTTCGCGCCCGCCTCTTCCACGGTCACCTCACCCTTGATTGCCTGCTGCAGGTACTTGTCAATCGAGTCCTGCAGGAGCCCGGCCGAGATGTACGGCGAGTCCGGCAGCGGCACGGTGAGATCGGCCTGGTTCTGCACGACCTCGTACGCCTGCTTCTGGTAGTCCTGCTCCTGAGGGAGCTTGTCCGCCAGGGACTTCAGCGAAGGGATGCCCCACCCGCTGGACGCGCGAGCCTCGGCCGGCGGACCGGCCATGAAGTACTCCATGAACTTCCAGGCGTTGTCCTTGTTGTCGGATCCCTCGGGGATCCAGGCGCCAGCGCCGCCGAAGCTCATCGGAACCGGGGTGTCGCCCATCACGGGCGCGGGCGCGAACCGGACCGTCTTGAGAGCATCGTCGCCGGCGAAGTTCCCGCCAAACCAGTAGCCATCCTGGCTGATGGCCATACGCTCCGCGGCGAAAGTCGAGTAGTCCGACCCGTCCGGCAGCGGGTTGAGTGAGGTGGGGCCGACGCCCGACTTGCCGTAGTCAACGAACCACTGCAGCGCGCGCTGCGCCTCAGGGCTGGTGAAGTCGATTTCGGTCAGGTCGTCGTTGAAGAGGCTGCCGCCCTGGCTCTCCACCATCGCTGCAATCGGGCCGTAGAGGGTCCACTGCCACTCCATACCCAGGCCATAGACCTCGGTGGTTCCGCCATTGATCACAGAGAGCTTCTTCGAAATGTCGAGGAGCTCGTCGTAGGTGATGGGCTCGGTGTCGCTGAGGTACGGGACGCCAGCGGCGTCGAACAGCGCCGTGTTGTACCAGAGCGCGTTGTCCTGGCTCCAGTCCTTCACAATGCCGTACAGCGGGCCCTCGCCAGCCTTCTCGCCGTCCCAGCGGAAGGCGTTGTTGACCGGCTGCAGGTCATCTTCCTTCAGCACGTCGCTCTCTTCGAGGTACGGAGTCAGGTCCGTCGCGAGTCCTCGTGCGTTGAAGTTCGCGCTGCCAACGGCGTTGCCGAAGGCTACGTCCGGCGGGTTTCCCGAAGCGAGCATCGTGTTCAGGCGCGCCTGGTCGTACACGATGACGTTGATCTTGACGCCGGGGTTGTCGGCTTCGAACTCGGCGATCTGCTCATCGCTCAGGTCCTGGGCTCCGAACATCACGTCGAGGGTGGACTCTCCCGAGTCTCCGCCGCCCGTACCGCCTCCGGTGCAGCCGGCGAGAAGCACCGATGCTGCGACGAACGCGCCCGTTGCAACAGCGATTCGTCGTGCGCGGGATGCGCGTGTGGTCATGTCTACCTCCTTGTGAACATGGCGAGGCTCGAGTGCAAGCCGCCCTTGGTGTTGTAAACCATACACCGAATCCAAAACACGTGCTACATTTTCATGGAGGTTCGCGGCTACCTGTCGGAGATGACGCGGCAGGCCGGAGATGGGTAGTGTCACGAAGATGAGCGCACCGAAGAAGACCGGAGCCCGTGGCCCTTACGCGAAGTCAGCGCAACGTTCGAGCGACATCCTCGATGCCGCGACGACGGTCTTCGCTACCAGCGGTTACCACGGCGGCTCACTCCGCGACATCGCCCGCCAGCTCGACGTCAGCTTGACGAGCATCGTTCACCACTTCGGCACCAAGTACGAGCTGCTCGAGGCGGTGCTCGAGCGCTCGGACAAGACAACTTCGGGCGACGAAGACTTCGATTTCGACGCGGCCTGCAGAGATCGTGGAGTCGTGTTCGCCACGCTCGAACGTGTGCGGACAAGCGTCGACCGCCCGGAACTGCTCAGACTTTTCGCGATCCTTGCCGCCGAGTCCTCCTCGCCCAGCCACCCCGCGCATGAGTGGTTCACCCTTCGGTATCAACGCAAGTCCGCGGAGCTCGCGGCAGCATTCGCGTACGACCAGGGCGCTGGGCGAATCGACCGCGCTCGAGACCCGCACACGCTCAGCCGGCTGTTGCTAGCGGCCTGGGACGGGGTCCAGCTGCAGTGGCTGATCGACCCCTCCGCTGACATGGCAAAACCCATGGGCCTGTTCTTCGAATCCACCATCCCCGAGGCCTTCGAGGGCACTGTTAGCGGTGTCGCCTAGCCGCTGCTTGTCGGCACTCGTCAGGAGCGGCCCGTCAGGAGGATCCCACAACTGATGGGACGTGAGTCGCCGAAAGTGATCACTCCTCGCGACCCATAGGCGGAGAGTCGCCGATCTGGGCCCGAGAATTTGTACCAGGCGTTTCTTATTCGCAATAGGGTTGGCGGAGCGCGAGCGACGCCGTTGCATCGGCGCTGAGGAGACGACGATGTATTTGCGTGGAACCCACCGGGACGTGCGTTGAGCGGCGGGTACGCTGTCGCGCCACGAGTAGATGGCGCCCGTCCCGTCCGTTCGATTCTTCGGCTTCTTCGTAGGCGACCGGTCCGCCTGACGGTCGCCATTGCCGCCTTCGCAATCAAAGAGATACCGGTCTGGTTCCTGCCGGTCGTAACGGCGGCCATCATCGACGTGGTCGCCGACGGCGGCGCAGTGAGCGACGTGCTCGTTTGGTTCGGTGTTGCGGCGTTGCTCTTAGTGCAGAACTACCCGAACACTCTGCTCTACACCCATCAGTACATGACCATTGTTCGCGACACCGGCGCGGACCTGCGCAACGCCTTGTCGGCGCGGATGCAGATCTTATCCATCGGCTATCGCAGTCGAGTGAGTTCCTCGGTGTTGCAGACGAAGGTCGTTCGGGACGTCGAAAACATTGAGACGATGCTGCAGCAGGTCACGCCGCCGATCTTGTCGTCGGTCATCGTGCTCGTCGGTGCGACAGTGATGACCGCTCTGGCAGTTCCCGCATTCCTGCCTGTATACGCGCTCACAGTCCCCATCGCAATCGGACTGCGCGCGTCCCTGCGGCGACGCACGGTCGGACCGAACGCGGTCTTTCGTCGTGAGATGGAAGGGCTGGCAACACGAGTCGGCGAGATGACATCGTTGATACCTGTTACCCGAGCGCACGGGTTGGAAGGGACTGCGGTCAATCGGGTCGCACGCGGTGCAGACGGTGTCCGCAACGCGGGTCTACGGCTCGATGTCCTCAACTCGCACGTGTCGACGGTCTCGTGGATCACCATGCAACTGCTCGGCGTCGCGTGTCTCGCGCTGGCTGCAATCGTTTCCCTCACCGGCTTCCTTCCTGTCACGCCCGGGGAGGTGGTCCTCCTTTCGACGTACTTTGCTCTCCTCACTCAGGCGCTTACCTCGCTCCTCATGCTGATACCGGTGACGGCACGAGGCGTGGAGTCGGTGCGGTCAATCGCGGAGGTCTTGGAAGAACCTGATCTGGAGCACAACGAAGGCAAGCGTCGCGTCGATAGAGTCGCAGGCCAGCTGACCTTCGAAGGCGCATGCCACAGGTATCCCGGTGCGGACGCCGATGCTATCCATGACATTCGGATAGACATCGCTGCAGGTGAAACCGTTGCGTTTGTCGGTTCGTCAGGCTCTGGCAAGTCCACCTTGCTGAACCTGGCGCTTGGCTTCGCCCGTCCGACCAGTGGCCGCATCCTGCTTGACGGCATCGATATGGAGGAACTGGATCTGCGGGCCGTCCGGCGGTTCGTGTCCGTGGTTCCGCAGGACTCAGTCCTATTCGAGGGTTCCATTCGGGAGAACATCGCGTACGGACTCACCAACGTGACGGATCCCGAGATCGCGGACGCGCTGCGGGCCGCCAACGCCTTCGACTTCGTCCAGAACCAGCCCAACGGTTGGGACACCGTCGTAGGTGAGCGAGGGGCGCGTCTGTCCGGCGGTCAGCGACAGCGACTCGCCATTGCGCGCGCGCTGATCCGAAACCCGCGAATCCTGCTCCTCGACGAAGCGACCAGCGCTCTGGATCCCGAGTCAGAGGGCCTGGTCAAGGAGGCGCTGGCGAGACTCATGGAAGGACGAACGACCCTCGTCGTCGCGCACCGGCTCTCAACCATCCGGAAGGCGGACCGCATCGTCGTCCTCGAGCGGGGCCGTGTCGCCGAGATCGGCAAACACGACGACCTGGTGACCCGGGGTGGCCGCTATGCCCAGCTCCATCTCACCCAGTCGTCTTGAGAGTGACTTGGAGGGGAACAGCGGAACGGATCACAAACCCGGGTGGTGCTCGCACATGAGCAAGACAAGAAGTCAGCCTGCATCCTCGTCCCGACATCAGACCGATCCAGCGGTCTCGGGTGGCGAAGTGCTCGACACGAGGGATTGCTGATAGGTCATGAGTAGGCCATCGCGTCGATAGGCGGCCAGCCACTGCCGGAGCGTGGGAGATGTCAATGTGGAGCACGCGCAGCGGAGCGAGCATGAACGACATTGACACCGACGAGCGCAGGCTGAGGATGGGCCGTCGAGGCGATGGCTGTCGTGATCACTTGCGACTACCGCTGATGACGCGGCCTTGATCGCCGTTCGGTGGGTGAGGAGCTCGGTGATGTTGCTGCAAGCGCCGCTCACACTCTCGACTCTGGTGGTGGCGATCGACCCCGGGAAGGTGCTGAACTGGGTCTGGGTCAGCGATGGTGACGGGCTGTTGACGGAGCCAGCCTCGAGCCCGGTCTCGCGCGCCGAGATCGAGAAGCTGGAACACGCGGTCAACGGTCACGCAGCCCGGGGGCGGGTCGTGATCGCGATCGAGGCGACTGGGAGCTTGCATCGGGCGTGGGCGACGGAGTTGGAGCGTTTGCATCCGGGTTCGGTCCGACTGTTCGCGCCCTCCGAGACGTGAGCCGCTCGACTGGCGCTAGCCACCAGGCACGGTGGCCTCTCCGGCGCCCACGCCGTGCCCACACTTTGCCCACACTTGCCGAGAATCACCGCAATCCAACGGCATCCATGGACCTCGATATCCGCATGAATCCGCGGATCTCGCCCAAATCTAGTGGCCCGAAAACCGCCCTGCCTGAGTTCGACTCCCGCCGTCGCGTCTACCTGCGAAGGCAGCGTCCCGAGCTCAACTCAGCACGCGCACCATCGCGGCAATCGCTGACGGGCCGACTCGGCAGCATCCGCCGATGAACCGCGCGCCGGCCTCGGCCCAGGCGGTCGTGAGCGCCATGTCGAATCCGCGCTCACCGACCCATCGACGTGCGGCGCCATCCCACGTCTCCCCCGGAGCCGATGTGCACGAGGGCTGTCGCCGGACGGCACGCTGCGGCCTCATCCCGAAAGTTCCGTCACGGCATGCCTGCCTGACACGGGGCTAAGCTCTCCAGGTGTTGGAGGCGATTGCACATGCGTAGATCCCCGACGCTGCCGCTTGTCCTCACCCTGGTCGCCGCGCAGTTCGTGGTGATGCTGGACTCCAGCATCCTGAATGTGGCGCTTCCGTCCATCGCGACAGACCTGGGCCTCAGCCCGGTCGGAACCGCCTGGGTCCTGAACGCCTACTTCCTCACGTTCGGCGGGCTGCTGCTGATCTCGGGCCGCGCCGCGGACGTCTTCGGCCGCCGCCGCATGTTCCTCTTCGGAGCCGGAGTCCTCGTCGCAGGCTCCCTGCTCGGCGGCTTTGCGACGACGGACATGATGCTGATCGCGGCGCGTCTCGTCCAGGGAGTGGGCGCGGCGATGCTGAGCCCGGCGGCCATGTCGGTGATCCTCGCCACCTTCACGGGGCGCGAACGGGTGCGGGCGATGAGCGGCTGGGGAGCCGCTTCCACCGTGGGAGGTGCGGCCGGCGTCACCGTGGGCGGACTGCTCACGGCGGCGTTCGGCTGGCAGAGCGTTCTCTTCGTGACGGCGGCGGTCGCAGCTGTCATCGGCGCAGCCGGCTGGGCGATCCTGCCCACCGGGAAGGGCGCTGAGGCACGCCCGTTCGACGCCGCCGGCGCATCCCTCCTCACCGGAGCGGCAGTCGCCATCGTCTTCGGAGTGCTCTCGGCACCGCACAGCGGACTCCTCTCGGTCGAGGTGATCGCCGCGGCCATCGTCGCCGGGCTGTGCCTCGTCGGCTTCGGCCTCGTCGAGAAGCGAGCCGCGGACCCCGTGCTGCCCACACGGATCCTCCGAGACGCGCGGGTCAGCGGCGGAATCGCGGTCAACCTCCTCGGCGGCGGCGCCCGCGTCGCCTGTTTCGTGCTCGTCGCCCTTCTGCTTCAGCAGGTTCTCGAGTACGACCCGGCGATCGCGGGCCTCGCCATGCTTCCGACATCGCTCGCAGGTTTCGCCGTCAGCATCCTCCTCCTGCCGAAGGCGCTCAACAGGCTCGGTCCGCAGCGCGTCGCGGCCATCGGGCTCGTGCTGCTCGTCATCGCGCATCTCCTGCTCGCCGCCGTCGACAACGGCGACTCGTACCTGCTCCGCGTCCTCCCGGCGCTCATCGTCGCCGCAGCGGGCGTCGCGTTCAGCTTCACCCCCACGACCCTCGTCATCGCGGAAGGCATTGCCGCCCGCAACTCGGGCGTCAGCTCAGGCCTCGCCTCTGCGACCGCTCAGATCGGCGGAGCAATCGGCATCGCCGTCTTCGGCGCGATCGACGCCGCGCGGCGCGCCACCACCCTCGATGCCGGCGGCACGACGCTGGCAGCCGCGGAAGCGGGGCTTCAGGCCGCCAACCTCGCGGCCGCCATCGCCGCTGCCGCAGCGGTGCTCGTCGCCGTTCTCACATTCCCTGCGCTGCGGCCATCGCTGACGGGGCGACGACGGCGGCCCGTCGACGCGGATGCGGGAACCTGAGACGCGCGGGAGAGCATCACGTGCATGGTGACTCCCGTCGCTGCTATCCGCGGGCGATCGTCTCGATCGTGACCCGGTTCTTGCCCGCGCCCTTCGAGTCGTACATGGCGCCGTCCGCACGGACGAGCAGGCTCGCGCCGTCCGGGCGCTCGTCGACGCCGGGGGTGTAGAGCGAGACCCCCACGCTGACGGATGCCGCGATCTCAGCGGCTCCGACCGCGAACGGTGCCCGCGTGATCGAGAGGATGCGGTGGGCGATCGCTGCGGCGGCGTTGATGTCTGCGTTCGCGCAGATGGCGACGAACTCGTCGCCGCCCATGCGTCCCACGACATCGCCGCCGCGGACGCCGTCGCGCAGCCGTGCGGCCAGTTCCACGAGGACTGCGTCTCCGGTGGCGTGACCGAACCGATCGTTGACCTCCTTGAAGGAGTCGATGTCAAGGAAAAGCACGGCGAGGGGTTCAGACGTTCTCACTGCGTCGTCGATCGCGTCGTCGAGCAGCTGCTGCAGCAGCTGGCGGTTCGCGACACCCGTCAGCTGATCGTGCAGGGCGAGGTAGGCGAGCTGTCGCTGCAGCCGGACGCGTACGAGCGTCTGCGACGCCTGTCGCCCCAGCGCGTGCTGCAGATCGAAGAAGTGCTCGTCGAATTCCGTCCGCCGGCCGAAGAAGCAGATCAGGATGCCGAGCCGCCGGTCGTCTGCCAGCAGAGGCGTGATGCTGAGCGACGAGATCCGCTGGGTGCGCATGGCCGCGGCCAGTTCCGGGAACTCCTCCCGTGCGCTCGTCTCCTCCACCACGGTCACGTGAGCCGTGTTGCGGAGCGACGTGACGGGGGCCACCAGTCCTTCCAGAGGATTGGTGCCGGCGACGCGCGTGAGGACGGCTTCGTCGTCGAGCAGCATGACCATCGCGGCTTTCGCGTCGAACGCCTCCCGCGCCACGTCGACGAACGACTGCGCGACATCCTCGTCGCTGGCGCTCAATCCGAAGGCGCTCGACACGTCCTGAAGGATCCGGACCCGGGCCTCGGACGACTCCGCTATCTTGCGGGCGGCCAGCAGCTCGGTCTCGTACAGGTGCCGTTCGCTGGCGCTGAAGAGGGCGGTCCGGACGAGCTGAGCCTCGAGATCGAGCGACGCGTTGACGAGCATCGGCAGTCTCGTGCCGTCTTTGCGCATGACGGTCAGGGCGACCTCGTTGACCGCCCCTTCCAGGTGCACGATGTGCAGGTGCCGGGTTTCGAAGAACAGCCTGCTTCCCGGATCGAGCACGGCGAGGAACGGGCGCCCGACGACCTCCTCGGCGGCGTACCCGGTCCAGGTCAGGAACGTCTCGTTCGCCTCCGTCACCACGCCGCCGAGCGACATCGATATGAGACCGCACGGCGCGAGCCGGAACCACGGGTCGTCGGGAGAGCTCATGACAGAAAGGCTCTCATCGCCGCCACGACCTCATCCGGGCCCGAGAGGATCGGCACGTGCCCCGTGGTCTCGAGAAGGACGAGTTCGCTCGCAGGGATGGCGGAGTGCACGTAGCGCCCGACGTCCTCGGGTGCGATCGCGTCGTGGCCGGCCTGCATGACGAGTGTGGGAACCGACACCTGCGACAGGTCGCGGCGATTATCGGAGAGGAAGGTGACGTGCGCGAAGTGCCGTGCGATCTCGGGATCGAGGCTGCAGAAGCTCGCGGTGAGTCGGGCTCCGAGCTCAGGACGGTCGTCGTTTCCCATGATGATCGGAGCGGTCGCCGCCGACCACCCCAGGTAGTTGGCGTCCAGCGTGTCGAGCAGCCCGGCGATATCGGTCGCCTCGAATCCGCCCCGGTACGACTCGTCGTTGATGTAGCGGGGTGACGGCCCGATCAGGATCAGGTCGCTGAATCGGGAGGGCTCCCGATTCGCCGCGAGGACTCCGATCATGGCGCTGACGGAATGCCCGACGAACACGACCTCGTGTGCGTCCAGCGCGTGCAGGATCTCGAGGACGTCGTCGGCGTAGCCGTCGAGGGAGTCGTACTTGCCGCGATCGTAGGCGGCGACGTCGGAATCGCCCGAGCCGACGTGATCGAAGAGGACGACCCTGTAGTCGCGTTCGAAGTGCGGGGCGACGAGTTCCCATGCCGCCTGACTGCAGCCGAATCCGTGTGCGAAGAGCATGATCTGTCCATCCGGATCACCGCTGATGCTCACGTTGTTCCGTCGCAAGGGGTCCAGCACTCGGGCCGCTGCCATCCGTACTCCTGAGGTCGTTCTCGGCATCCGACGGACGCGCAAGGCGATCGTAGGCGATTGGTCGGTCCAATGGCGAGTAGCCGAGTGGCAAGGAGGAGCACTCTACGCCGTCGGCGCCGTCTTCGCTGGAGGCTTGCCTCAAAGGCCGTTGTGGGGCTGACTGTCATCGTGACGATCGACACGGAGCTCGCGACGGATCTCCTCTCGGCGCAATCCGGCGGAGAGCTGTTCGCCGTGTTCCAGCCGCAGCTCGATCTCGGCACGCGGTCGATCGTCGCTGCCGAGGTGCTCTGCCGGTGGCGGCATCCTCTCCGGGGGCTCGTGCCGCCCGAGGATTTCATCCGGGTCGCGGAGGAGACCGGTTCGATCCGGGCACTCGGCCGGCTGATGCTGAACCACGGACTCGATCTGATCGCCCACTGGCAGAAGCGCAGCGTGGCCATCGAGGCATCCGTCAACGTGTCGCCGGTGCAGCTGACCGACGGGAGGTTCGTCGATCACCTCCAGGAGAGGCTCGAACAGCACGCGATCTCGGCAGGGTCGCTGATCGTGGAGATCACCGAGTCGCAGCCCCTGGGCGACGCCGTCGTCGTCGTGCGCGAGCTCGAGCGCCTGCGAAGTGCGGGGATCGGCGTGGCACTCGACGACTTCGGAACCGGACATGCTTCCACCGCACAGCTGGAGCAGCTGCCCGTGAGCGAGGTGAAGCTGGACCGGCTTCTCATCCAGTCCCTCAGTCCGGAAGTGGACGACGTCCTCATGGACACCATGCGGCTGGCCAGAGAACGCGACCTGCGAGTCGTGGCGGAGGGTGTCGAGACAGAGGCCCAGTTCGAGCGCGCCGTGGAGCTCGGGTGCGATCGCATCCAGGGATTTCTGGTGAGTCGTCCCCTCGGGCGTCCCGCGTTCGACGCGCTGCTCGAGCAGGAGCAGGACTAGAGGTCGGAGAACTCCGCCGCCGAGGCGCCGCGGGAGGTCTCTTCGGTCTCGCCGCCGACGTCGATCTGCGTCCACGTCACGGGCATACCTGGGGAGAAGAGCACGTCGATGCCCGGGCCGGAGCGCAACGGGGGAATGGTGACGTACCCGCCGCCGGCGCGAATCGCCTCGAGGATCTTGTCCTTCAGGTCGGTCACCGGGTCCGGAAGGAAGTAGTCCCGTCCGTCGACGGTCAGCCGGTTGAAAACTGTCATGTCTGCTCCTTGTCGCCGTTGGAGGGGCTCGGCGTGCCGCGCGGCTCGGGCTCGGGAATGACCTCGAGCCCTGACCCGCTGTTCGCCTTCGCCATCAGCGCTTCCACCCATGCCCGGTTGAGGGCGGGCTCGCGTCCGCCGAAGAAGACGAACTGCAACGGGATCGCCTGGTGCAGCCAGATCGAGTTGCGGCCCATCCCGCTCGTCGAGTCCGACTCCCACGAGAGAGAGAACGATTCGCCACGACGAAGCTTCGTCATGATCACGATCCGCAGGTGTGCGAGCTCGCGGTCATCGAAGTCGATCGACCACGTCGGCGCGCCATAGATCAGCTTGCCCATACATCCTCCGTTCGAAGGCAAGTCTGGCACGCTTGCGGAACGCGCGGCCCTCCGCGGAAGCCGATCGCGAGTAGCGTGGCGGCGTGCCCCCGCAGTCCGCTCGCCCGCTCGGCGATCCTCGCCTCGCCGTGACGCTGAGCGGCGGCGGCGCCTTCGGCGCGGCGCACGTGGGAGTTCTCCAGGTCCTCGAGGAACGCGGCATCCAACCTGGAATCGTGACGGGGACGAGCTCCGGTGCACTCGTCGGGTCCGCGTATGCGGCCGGACTCGACGGAGAAGCGATCGAGCGGATCGCCCGGAGGTTCCGCTGGAACCGGATCGCGCGCTTCACCGCCCAGCCGCGCTGGGGGCTGCTGGACACGCGCGTCGTCACGGACGCCATCCACCGGCTGCTGGGCGAGGACCCGCGCATCGAGGACCTGCCACGCAGATTCGGCGCGGTCGCGACCGACCTGCGCACCCGCCAGGCGGTGACGATCGACAAAGGTCCGCTGAGCGCAGCGCTGCGTGCCACCATCGCGGTGCCGGGGCTGCTTCCGCCCGTCCATCTCGGCGGCCGGCTCCTGGCCGACGGCGGCATGGTCGACAACGTTCCCCACACGGCGGCGCGGGAGCTCGGTGCCGAGCGGGTGATCGTGGTCCATCTCCACGCCAAATGGGAGAACGTGCGGATGATGCGGACGGTCACCAAGATCGCGGACCTGGCGAACGATCCCACCGTCGTGCTGGTCCAGCCGGAAATGGAGCGGATGGCCCAATGGACCATGAAGGACGTGCCGCGCCTCATCGCCGAGGGCCGGAGAGCGGCGACCGCCGCACTGGATGACGTCTGACCGGGAGCCGCGTCGCATTCGTCATCCTTCGAGGGTGATGAGTCCCGCGCCGATACGCGGGAAGGTGGCATCGGCACGATAAGCGGCCGCAACCCGCGGACTTCCGCGCAGACGAAGGGCAATCGCCATGACTGGTAGCTTCTGGGACTTTCTCCTCTGGGTGTTCTGGTTCTACATCCTGTTCGCGTGCATCTGGATCTTCATCACGATCATCATGGATCTGTTCCGCGACCACACCCTGAACGGCTGGGGCAAGGCCGGCTGGGTCATCTTCCTGGTCGTCCTCCCGTTCCTCGCCGCACTGATCTACCTGATCGCCCGCGGCCAGGGCATGACCCAGCGTGAGCTCGAGCGACGCGGTCAGGCTCAGAACGAGGCGAACAGCTACATCCGCAGCGTCGCCGGCACCTCCTCGCCCACGAGCGAGATCGAATCCGCGAAGAAGCTCCTCGACTCGGGAGCGGTCACGCAGGCCGAGTACGAGGCGCTGAAGGCCAAGGCCCTGGCCTGACCTCGCGCTGAGAAGCCCGCGCCGGCGTTGCCGGCGCGGGCTTCTCTCTGCTTCCGCTCGGACCGGCCACCGTCGAGACTGGGGCGATGCTGACGCAGATCGCCGCGGGCGTGTTCGTCCACGAGAGCGAATTCCTCCAAAGCAACTCCGTGGTCGTGCAGGGCCGGCACGGCGTGCTGCTGATCGACCCGGGCATCACGCTCGACGACCTGGAGTGCCTCGCGAACGATGTTCGCGGCCTGGGGCAGCCCGTCGTCGCCGGGTTCTCGACGCACCCCGATTGGGACCACCTGCTCTGGCATCCCGAGTTCGGCGACGTGCCGCGGTACGGGACCGCGCGGGGCGCGGCATCCATTCGAGAAGTGCTCTCCAGCGCGGACTGGAAGGAGCAGATCGCCGAGGGACTGCCGCCTGAGCACGCGGACGAGATCCCGATGGAGCTGCTCGGTCTCATCTCAGGCCTGCCCGCCGGCACCTCGCACATTCCCTGGGATGGTCCCGCGATCCGGATCATCGAGCACCAGGCCCACGCGCCCGGGCATGCGGCGCTGGTCATCGAGGGCGGCCGGGTCCTGGTCGCCGGTGACATGCTCTCGGACATCCTGATGCCGTTCCTCGATCTGCAGGCCGAGAGCCCGATCGACGACTATCTCGCGACTCTGCGCCTGTTCGACGAGCTGACAGACGATGTGGACGTCGTCATCCCCGGGCACGGCTCGGTCGGCGACGCCGGCGGTCTGCGCGAGCGGATCGCGTCGGACCGGGCGTACGTCGAGACCCTGCGTGACGGCGGGACCTTCGACGACCCGCGGATCGGCCCGGCAGCGCCCCTCGAGTGGCTGCCCGACGTGCACGAGTTCCAGCTCGGGCAGGTCACCCGATCGCGCAGCTAGCCGCGAAGCCCGGATCGCCTGTCACGATCGATCGCCCTCGCGACCGCGCGAGCGTGAAGCCCGATCTGGAAGAGCTGGCCCTTCAGCGGATTCGACATCCCGACGAACCGCAGGCCGGGCACGCCCGGCGCAGCGCGTGGTCCGGTCACGAGCGGAACACCGCGTTCGTCGAGAACACCGAGGTGACCGACGAGCGGCGAAAGCCCGGTCGCGTACCCGGTGGCGGCGATCACGGCGTCGGGTGCGAGCCGGCTGCCGTCGATCAGCACCGCCTCCGGTCCGTCGAAGCGCTCCAGGGACGGGACCGGCACGACACGCGACGCGCGGAGCGCTGCGACGAGCCCGACATCGATGGTCGGCGTGACACCGGTCGCGCGCGTCTGGGCGACGACTCCGAGGTCGGGCGCCGGCATCCCGTAACGGGTGAGATCTCCGAGCACCGTGCGCTGCAGCAGGCGGTTGAGGGGGTCGACCAGCCACGCGGGCAGGAAGTCCATCGGGATCGCCATCAGCGTGGTCGGCACCGGACCCAGCTGTCGGGGGATGACGTTCGGGGGCGTGCGGATCGACAGGCTGACCTCGGCGGCCCCGTGCTCGGCGAGGTCGGCGGCGATCTCGGCGCCCGTGTTGCCGGCGCCGACGACGAGCACTCGCCTGCCGGTATACGGGCCGGCGCTGCGGTACTCGGACGCGTGGACCACCGTTCCGCCGAAGCCGGCCTGACCTGCCCAGCGCGGCTGGATCGGCGTGTGGCTGTACCCGGTCGCGATGACGACATCCCGCGCCGTGATCTTCTCGTCGGCGGTCACGGCCACCCATCCGGAGCCATCGCGCTCGATGCGCCGCACCTCGGTGCCCAGCCGTGGTTCCAGAGCATGATGCCGCGCGTACACCCGCAGGTACCAGGCCATGTCGTCCTTGCCGACCCATCGGCCGAACCGTCGAGGCATGCGCAGACCGGGAAGAGCCGACTGGATGCGGGGCGTATGAAGATGGAGCCGGTCATAGCGGGCGGACCACGAACCTCCGACGGCGTCGCCGCGGTCGACCACGAGCGCCTCGATTCCCCGACGGCGCAGGCAGGCCGCCACCGCGAGTCCGGCCGGCCCGGCCCCCACGACAAGCACGTCCGCGCGCATAGCCCCTCCACGCGAAACGCTAGTGCCGTGCGCCTCCCGCGTCGAGAAGCGCGCGTCGTGGTGGTTCCCGTGCCCGCCGTGAGACGATGCACCGGATGGACACCGTGAGTCGAGACGAACTGCAGGAGCTCCGCGCGCGGGCGTACGGCCCGGGCGCGGACATCGAGCAGGATGCCGCGGCATTGCGCCGGCTCCACGAGCTCGAGACCCAGAGCCGCGCGGCGACGGATGCCGATGCCGGCGCGACCGCGGCAGAGCCTCCGTCGCCTGCGCCGATCGTCGTGCGGGCCGAGGTTCCGATCGAGGCGCCGATTCCGGCGCCGGCAGCTCCGGCGACGCCGGCGGCTGCGACGTCGTCGCCAGGGGAACCCGAGCCCGCGACCACGGTTGTCGCAGACCTCGTCCCGCCGAAGAAGCGGCGTCTGTCGCGAGGGATCAAGGTCCTCTGGGCACTGTCGGTGGCGGCATCCGCTGCTGCAGCAGCAGCCATCACGTTCGGACTGACGTACATCGCCCCGGTCAACGTCTCGAGTGGCGCGGAGCAGATCGCGACTCTCCAGCCGGTGCCCGCGATTCCGATTCCCCCGGGGTGGATGGGCGCCGGCCCCAGCTCACGGGTCTGGCAGTTCAACGGCTTGACTCTCTTCGAGACCACCGGCGGCTTCTACGGTCCTACGGGCACCGATTGCATCGCCGCCGCCGCGACCGAGACCATTCCCGAGGCGGACTCCACGCCTGACAGCTGGACGTACAACGGGATGATGTACTCCGCTTGCCGCGTGGGTGACTTCCCCACCTCGCTCGAGCTTCCCGTCGACAGCAGCAGTCCGGACGAGATCCGCGCGCAGTTCCCTGAAGACAGCGCTCTGCAGTTCGTGCTCGAGGGCGACCGGATCGGGGTCTTTCTCGATACCCCATAGTCACCGTGAATCCTGCGCCACGAGTGGTCATGGCCAGAAATGGGCGCAGACTGGTCACATGGGGTTCCTCAAGGCGATCAAGAACCGCGAGCATCGCGTGGCGCCGACGACCTGGGTCGTCGGCATCGCTGCCGTGGTCTACACGTTCGTGCCGATCGACCTCATCCCGGAGTTGATCCTCGGACCCCTCGGATTCGCCGACGACCTCGGCGTCTGGGCTGTCTTCGGCGTCCTCTTTGCTCGCGAACACGGTCGCTGGCGGGCCGGCATCGACTCGAAGAAGACCTGAACCTCAGCGAGTTTTCAGACACGCGCGCCGCGGCCCTCACCTGCCCGTCGGAGGCGTATCGTCTATCGCGGTCCTTCGGAGAGTCCGAGGGACAGGTGAGCCGGGAAGTCTGGTCGGCACGTTTCGACCAGCGCACTGAGAGGCAGCACCATGACTGCAGACCTGATCGTCCGCGGCGATCACCTCGCCGTACTCTCCCCGTTGACCGTCATCCAGGCGCCGGGTTCTGAGTCGCCGCGAGCGCTCGTGTGGGGGCTCGACCTCCGGCATGAGGCCACCCGCCACGCGGCGCAGAAGCGATTGAAGCAGGTGTCGCGAGAGGTCGCCGGATTCGCCGCGACCTATCCGCGCCTCACGCATGTCCTCGTCGCGTACACCCACGGCGGTTCCCTGCCGGAAGGCACTTGCCTGGCGACGGCGGCACAGACCTCGACGCGCATGCACGCCACCCTCGAGCGCACGCGGGGCCAGTCGATCGACGTGGTCACGCTCGACGTGACGGGCTGGGAGGACGGCGAGCTGCTGCGCGACCGCATCCTCGAAGCCGTCACGGGCAACGCGAGCGCAGCGGGTGACGTCGCACTCGGCTGGCACGACATCGTGGACATCCCGATCCACGCCGCCGCCATGCGGCAGTTCTACTGACGCACCGTCGGTCAGGGAGATCCGGGCAGGTCGATGTCTCCATGCCGGAGCAGGTCGCCCTCTTCCTCGGCCTCCGCGCCGCGCGGGTTCCGGAGGCGGTCGATGCGTTCCTGCATGTACTGCACCGCTTCGCGGTTGTCGGGCGCCTCGACCGTCGAGTTCGTGGACTCCACGATCATGATGCTCGCCTCGTTCAGGAGAAAGGCCGCATCGACGGTGTTTCCATCGCTTCCGATCGCGCGCACCGACACGGTGTCCGCCCGTGAGGCGAGCGCCAGCACCCGGGCGTACTCCAGCAGCGAATCGGCGGCTTCGTCATCCATCAGCAGCGATTTCTCGGCATACGTGACGTGCTTCATGACTGCACGATAGGCCGCGTCGAGCTCGTCGGCACGGGCCTTGACATCGGGATCGCGGCCCGGGACGACCCTACGCCGCTTCCAGCTCGCCGCGCACGATGGAGTCGCCCGAGTGCAACGGGTCGCCGTCGAGCGGCTCGACCGAGATGTCGACGAGGCTGTACTCCGCCAGATCGATGCCCGCCGGCACCACGAACGTGCCGCGGTCTCCGTCCAGGATCCCGAGGCTGACCAGCGCGGAGGCGTCACCTCGGATGAGCCAGACCTCGCGGTAGCCGTCTCCGCCGGCGTCTCCGTCCAGGCTGACGGTGAGCGTGACGGTGCCGTCCCGGTCCTCCTCGACGGTGGCGGTGCCTTTCGCGCCGGGATGATCGGGGAAGGCCGTGAGGGATGCCGCGGCCACCGCCGTCGGTCGCACGGCGTTCGTGATCCCCCACACGCCGGCTCCGAGCGCGACGACGAAGGCGAGCGACGCAGCGAGCACCCATACCGTCCGACCGCGACGCCGTCGTGGCCGTGATTCGTTCTCGCGCTCGGCGTCGGGCTCCGGCGTGCGATCACCCAGTTCGAGCTCCTCCGAGATCCTCAGCCACACGCGATCGGGCGGCGTCTCCAGTCCGCTGTCGTCGACGGCTGCGCGCCCGACGAGGGCGGCGTGGCGCATCGCGACCAGCTCGGCCGTGCACGCGGGGCACGCGGCGAGATGAGCGCGGTCGTCGGGAGACTCGACCGGCTCGTCCATCGCGAGCAGCGCGAGCTGTTCAGGGTCGATGTGCGACACGGGTCACCTCCAGACTGTTGCGCATGCGAGTGAGGCTGCGCCGGATGTGGCTCTTCACGGTACCGAGCGGCATCCCGAGCCGGTGCGCGATCTGCTGGTGCGTCAGGTCGTCGAAGAACGCGAGCCGCATCACCGCCTGCGCATCGGGTTCGAGCTCCTGGAGCTCGGCGGCGACGAGAAGCGTCTCGGCGAGGTCGGGCGGCTCGCGGACGAGATCTTCCGGTCGGGTGGTGCGCTGGAGCTCGGCCTGGATGGCCCGCACCTTCGCGCGCGACTCATGGGTGTCGGCGATCCGATGCTTCGCGATCGCGATCAGCCAGGTCGACAGTCTGGCCTTGGCAGGGTCGAAGTTGGTGCGCGAGGTCCAGGCCGACACGAAGGTGCGCTGGGTGACGTCTTCGGCGTCACTGCGGTCGCCCAGGGAGCGCAGCGCGAGGGTGAAGACGACGGGAGACCACCGGCGATAGAGCTCTTCGAGCGCCCGGTCGTCGCCGGCGCGGAAACGCGCGTTCAGCAGCGCCTCCGCTTCCGCGTCGCGCTCCATCCGACTCTCGCCTCCCGTTCGGGCCGCCGTGCCCGTGGTGCCGTCAACCGTACGCCCTGGTGCGGGCTCACAGTGGTGTTCGGCGCAGAGGTCGGATTCGGATGCACCGGGCGTGCATCCGATCGTGCGGAGTGGACTCAGAGGTCCTCGGGCGAGAGGTCCCCCTGACCCTCCTCGCCGAGCCCCGCGAGTGTGGGGTCGACTCCCTGCGTCTCGGGCTGCTCGGAGCGGCGCGGGAGATCCTCAGCTGGAATCTCGTCGTCGTCCGAGGGGATGTGAGCCGGATCGTCGCCGGTCGCCGTCGGGCCGGCGAAGTCGTCGGCGACGCCCTCGTCTCGCGCGGCGGTGCGGTCCCACTCCGCCTGGGCGGGGTCCCGCGTGGGGTCGGGTTCGATCGAGGTGTCTCCGTCGCGGAGCGGCTGCAGGGCGGGGTCGCCGGTGCCGAGCACTGCGTCGGAAGAGGAATCGGATGCCGTCGTGTCGGTCATGACTCCACGCTAGAAGCGGCGGCCGCAGCGCCTGCAGGGGCTTGACAGCCGTGGCAAAGACGCCGCCCGAGCCGCGTGGCCTAGGGTCGACCCATGGGCACGACCGCCACCGCGTACCTCACCGGCTTCGGCCGGTACCTCCCCGGTGATCCGGTCGACAACGACGGGATCGTCGCTCGTCTGGGCGGCGACGACAAGGTCACCGAGCGCATCCGCCGCCGCATCCTCGAGTCGAACGGCATCCGTCAGCGTCACTACGCGCTCGACGAGCGCGGCGAGCCGACCGAGCTGAACGAGGGCCTGGCGGTCAAGGCTCTGCAAGCCGCTCTCGACGATCGCGGGATCGGAGCCGCCGACCTTCGCATGCTGGCGTGTGCGACCACCATGGGCGACGTGCTCGTCCCCGGTTTCGCCTCGATGGTGCACGGCCGCCTCGGCGGCGGCCCGATGCAGCTGCTGTCGGCGTCCGGCGTGTGCGCGTCCAGCCTCGCCGCGCTCGACGCGGCTGTGAGCAAGATCCGCCTCGGAGACCACCCGGTCGCGGCCGTCGTCGGCTCCGAGCTGCCGAGCAGGAGCCTGCGCCAGCGCCGGTTCGACGGCATCCGGGCGGGGATGGACTCGCACTTCCTGCGCTGGATGCTCTCGGACGGCGCCGGGGCCGTCGTCGTGGAGTTCCAGCCGCACCCGACCAAGCCGTCGCTGCGCGTCGACTGGGTGCGCCACGTCTCCCTCGCCCACGAGCACGACGTCTGCATGCGAGCCGGCATGGCGGGCCCCGAGACCCGTGTGGGAGACACCTGGCAGGACGTCGGCATCGACGAAGCCGAGGCACGTGGCATGTTCGTGCTGCGCCAGGACGTGAGCATGCTCGACGACCTCGCACAGACCGGCATCCGGCAGTTCGAAGAGCTCGTCGACATCGGCCTGGTCGACGTCCATCACCTCGACCACGTCGTGTGCCACTACAGCACGAACATGTTCCGCGACGTCGCGTTCGAGGCACTGCGCCGCCGCATCCCCACGCTCGACACCGACCGCTGGTTCTCGAACCTCGAGACCCGCGGGAACACCGGATCCGCGAGTATCTTCATCGCGCTCGAAGAGGCGTGGCACGCCGGCCGGTTCGCCCCCGGAGAGACCGTGCTGCTCGCTGTGCCCGAGTCCGGACGCTTCTCGTTCGCGTTCGCCCACCTGACCGTCGTCGCCCCGCCCGGATCACAAGGAGCCTCCGCATGACCGACACCACGACCATTCCTGCCTCGACGGATGCCAGCACGCTGCCCGACCGCCTCGCTGCCGTGTGGACCCAGCTCGAGGAGCACCTGGCGAAGGTTCCCGTGCTGCGCCGGCTCGACGAGGGAACCGTGACCCTCGATGACTACAAGCGGCTGCTGTTCAACCTCCGCCAGCAGGTCGTCGACGGCTCGCCGTGGATCTCACGCGCGGCGTCGAGCTTCGACATCGAGCACTTCGAGCTGCGAGCGGCCGCGATCCGCCACGCTGAGGAGGAGCACCGCGACTACCTCATGATCGAGCGGGACTACGTCGCGGTCGGGGGTTCGCTCACCGAGCTGCGGGCGGGGCGGAAGAACGTCGGCTCGGAAGCGCTGTCCGGGTACATGTTCCACTACGCGGCCCAGCCCAACCCGGTCGGGCTGCTGGGGGCGATGTTCATCATCGAGGGACTCGGCGCGAAGCGTGCGGCCGGATGGGCCGCGCGCTTCCAGGAGGTCCTCGGGCTGGCCGACAATCAGGTGCACTTCATGCGCTACCACGAGCAGGCGGACGCCGCGCACACCGGCGACATGGATGCGATCCTCACCTCCGGCATGATCGACGATGCCGCCGCCGATGACATCGTGCGCTGCGCACAGGTGGTCGCTCGCCTTTACGCGCTGCAGCTGGAAGAGCTGGATCGCTGAGATGGCCGGGCGACCGACGATGCCGGAGTTCGTGCGCTCGGACCCGAGCATGTGGGAGGCGATCTACTCGGATCCGTCGGTCCCGCTCGACCGGTCGCTGGTGCGGCTGATCATCGACGATCAGCGGCGCCTGTCGCGGCGCTGGCTGTACCCGATCGTGCGCGTCTTCTCACGCGTCCTGGTGGCGCTCATCTCGATCGTGAAGCGCGTGCTCCCGTTCCGGTGGATGCCGCTGCGGACGATGGACTTCCTCTGCGTGTGGTTCCTGCGCCATTTCGTCTCGCCCGACGCCGTCGAGCTGCTCATCCGCCACTTCGTGGTGGAGACGAACCTGGTGAACTTCATCATCCGCAACACCAGTGTGCCGATGGAGCCGGTGACCCTGAGGCCGGAGACGCTCGCCGGCCTCGGCGACTCCGCGGTGGTCGAGCACGACGTCAACGTGTACGACGTGCTCATCGCGCTGGACGGCGTGCCCCTGACCGCGCCGGCCGCGCTCGACTTCACCCAGCTCGACATCCCCTGGCTGGATGCCGAGCGGCATCAGCGCCGCTTCCTCCGCCTCGACATCCAGACGGCACTGTGCTTCATGAACATCCCGTTCTCGATGGCGCTCACGCTCGAGGAGTATCGCCGGGCGGTGCACTCGATCCGGTTCGACGACTCGTTCATGGAGATCCTGGCGCTGGTCTGCGACGACGACACCTTCCGGCATTGGAAGCTCGGCGGGCTGAGCCTCTGGATGGACTCGAACGTCGACGTGCCGCGTATGGTCTACCGCCACGCACTCGTCTGCGAGTACGCCCACGCGCGTCTGGTGAAGCTCGCCGGCGGGGCGTATCCGCGCGAGACGCCGGCGGCCTTCGACTGAGCGCTGTCAAGCCCGTCGCCCGCCGGCGCGACCCGCCGTACCTTGGGGGCCGTTCGACGAGGGAGGGCGCTTGACCGTTCGGATCGGAACGTCTGGGTGGAGCTACGACCACTGGGACGGCGTCCTCTATCCCCCGGGCCTCCCGGTGGCCAGGCGACGCGACGTCTACACCGCCGAGTTCGACACGGTCGAGCTGAACGCG
This sequence comes from Microbacterium sp. Root166, assembly GCF_001427145.1. Lineage (GTDB taxonomy): Bacteria > Actinomycetota > Actinomycetes > Actinomycetales > Microbacteriaceae > Microbacterium. Next base: position 1,606,645 of record NZ_LMGL01000001.1, on the reverse strand, counting down.
AGCTTCTACCGGTGGCCACCGGCGCCGCGCTGGGCGGGGTGGGCTGAGCGGCTCCCGCAGGGGTTCGCCATGTCGGCGAAGGCGCCGCGCGGGCTGACGCACGCGCGCAAGCTGTTCGAACCGGAGGTGTGGGTCGACCGGATGACCGCCGGCTGGCACGAACTCGGCGATCGCCGGGCGGTGATGCTCGTGCAGCTGCCACCCACGCTCGAGCGAGACGACGAACGCCTGGGGTATTTCCTCGGCCGGGTGCCGCCGTGGATGCGGACGTCGGTCGAGCTGCGGCATCCGTCGTGGAATCACGACGAGGTCTTCGATCTGCTGTCCCGCCATCGCAGCGCGTACTGCGTCATGAGCGGAGCTCAGCTGCCGTGCATCCTTCGAGCCACCGCCGACATCGTCTACGTGCGCCTGCACGGACCGAGCTCCGAGCATCTCTACGCGGGCTCGTACTCGGACGACGATCTTGCCTGGTGGGCCGACCGCATCGGCGAATGGCGTCGGTCGGGGCACACCGTTTACGCGTACTTCAACAACGACGGCGAGGGTCATGCCGTCCGCAACGCGCGGACGCTCAAGGTTCTCACCGGCGCATGACCGCTGCTCCTCAGAGCCCCTCGGCGATCTCCTTGATGGCCTGCAGGCGGCGGTCCCAGGCGGCGCCGAACTCGTCGAGGCGTCGCGCGGTGGCGCTCAGCTCTGAGCCGACGATGCGGTACTGCACCTCGCGGCCCACGCGCACCGTCTCGACCAGGCCGACCTCCTGCAGAACAGCCAGATGCTTGGCGATCGCCTGGCGGCTCACCGGCAGGCGCCCGGCGAGGGCGGATGCCGAGGCATCCCCCTCGCCGAGCGCCGCCAGGATGCGCCACCGGGTGGGGTCGCCGAGGGCGGCGAACACCGGAACCAGGGTCTCGGTCGTCACGAGCCGCTTTCGAGGAGCGCGACGAGCTTGTCGAGCTCGCCGTTCCAGCCCTCGCGGTGGTCGGCGAGGTTCGCGGCCGGGTCCGAGGTGTTCTCGAAGCCGGTCTCGACCACCGTCAGCTCGGTCCCGCCGGCCACTTCGGCGAGCGTGAAGGTGAAGACGGTCGAGTGTGCGTCGTCGAGTTCCTCGGGCACCACGCCGCTGGCGTCGTCGTTGCCCCAGCGGTACGAGACGGTGCGCCGCGGGTCGATCGCCTCGATGCGGACGGGGATCGGGTCCCGATCCGGCCACGTCAGAGTTCCCCGGGCGCCGGCGCCGGTCCCCTCGAAGGCCGCCTGCCCGAACCAGCGCGAGATGTGCGCGGGCTCGGTCACGGCCGCCCAGACCTTCTCGACCGGTGCCGAGATGCGGATGGTGCGCTGCACCGAGAATGCGGCGTCGTCGACGACCGACGACGGGTTGACTGTCATGCTCACGATCCTGTTCCTTTCGTCCTTGCCGTGCAACCTCGAAGTTGCACAGTCACTGCAACTCGATGGTTGCACAAGGCCTCTCGGAAAGCAACCATGCGGTTGCAGTAAGCCTCAGGACGAGCGCTCCAGTTCCTCGCCGATGATGCGGGCCGCCTCGGGGAAGCGCTCGGGATCGGGTCCGGAGTAGTTCAGCCGGATGTGGGGAGCGGATGCCTCGGCCGGGAACCACTCCGTTCCATCGGCGATGATCACGCCGCGGCTCTCGCACCGACGCGCCAGGTCCTGAGGGTCGGTGCCCTCGGCGAGCCGCAGCCACAGGTTCAGCCCCCCGCGCGGAACCAGCTCGAGGTGCGCCTGCGGCGCGTGCTCGCGCAGCGATGCCACCAGCAGGTCGCGCCGTGCCCCCAGCAGACCCCTCACCGACCGGAGGTGCGTGCGCCAGGCCGGCTGCGTGACCACGTCGAGCGCTGCCGCCTGGAGCAGCCCGCTCACGTACATCGACTCGGCCGCACGGTCGGCGAGGATGCGGTCGCGCGCAGGCCCACGCGCGGTGACGGCGGCGACCCGCAGGGCGGGCGAGACGCTCTTGGTCAGGGTGCGGAGATAGATGACGTGACCGTCGTCGTCGAACGCCGCGAGGGGACGCGAATCGGCGTCGATCGCGAGGTCGTGCGCCCAGTCGTCCTCAATGAGGAATGCGCCGCGGCGCCGTGCGATCTCGAGCACCTCGCGGCCGCGCTGCACGGACCACTGCGCCCCGGTCGGATTGGCGAAGTTCGGCTGCACGTAGAAGCCGCGCGCGCCCGTCTGCTCGAACGCCCGCTCGACGTCGACGGGGTCGGGGCCGTCGGGTCCGGAGGCCACCGGCACGAGGGTCACGTTCGCCTGGGCCGCCGCGAGGATGGCGCCCCAGTACGTCGGCGACTCGATGAGGAGCGGATGCCCCGGCCCCACGAGCGCCCGGAAGATCGAGCTCAGTCCGCTCTGGCTCCCCGAGAGGATGAGAACGTCTCGCGCCGTGGCGGGCGTCACGCCGGCCGGGGCCGCGTGGGCCAGCTCCGTCGCGAACCAGGACTGCAGCTCGGGCATCCCCGCCACCGGCGAACGCGAGATGACGGCATCCGTCCGCGCTGCCCTGGTGATGGCGGCCCGGACGAGCCGCTCGGGAAGCAGTGCGCGGTCGGGATAGCCGGCGTGGAGCCCGATGGCATCCGGAGCCGTCGAGCGCTGCGCGGCGGGCAGTGCCAGCGTCCGGGACTGCGGTGCGCCGAGCGCGGACGTCTGCCACCCGTAGTCGACCGGACGAGCCGCGCGGGTCGCCCGCACGAACGTGCCGACGCCGGGACGGCTCTCGATGAGCCCAGATGCGGCGAGCGCGCGCATCGCCTTCTGCACCGTGACCGGGCTCGCGCCGTACTCCGCGGTCAGCTCCCGGCTCGAGGGAACCCTGGCGCCGGGCGGCGCCGACGAGATCCAGCGGCGCAGTCCTGCGACGATGCGGTCGGTGCTATCGTTGCCCATGTCAGCACAGAGTAGCGTTATCGTCCGCGAATCCCCAGCGCTATCCATGCGCGCCGGGCTGCTGTGGGGCCTGCTGGGCGTCCTCGCCTTCTCGTTCACCGTCCCGTTCACGCGCATCGCCCTCGGTGGCTTCCCCCCGCTGTTCATCGGCGCCGGTCGCGCAGTGGTCGCCGCAGCCCTCGCCGCGGCCGCCCTGGCGCTCACCCGGCAGGCGCTGCCCGATCGCCGGCAGTGGGCGCGCCTGGCCATCGTGGCGGGCGGGGTCGTGGCCGGTTTCCCACTGCTGACGTCCTTCGCGCTCACGACCGCCTCGGCCACCCACGGCGCCGTCGTGATCGCGTTGCTTCCGGCGGCGACAGCGGTGATCGCGGTGCTCCGTGCACGCGAGCGCCCTGCCCGCTCGTTCTGGGTGTTCGCGGGTCTCGGCGCCGTTGCAGCGGTCCTGTTCGCCGCAGTGCACAGCGGCGGCTTCGGCGGCCTGCACTGGTCGGACCTGCTGCTCTTCGGCGCCGTCCTCGCCGCGGCGATCGGGTACGCCGAGGGCGGGATGCTCTCGCGCGAGCTGGGCTCGTGGCAGACGGTCTCGTGGGCACTCGTCCTCGCCGCGCCGCTGATGATCGTGCTCACCGCGATCTCCGTCATGCAGCAGCCGCCGTCGGCCACACCGGTGGAGTGGGCGGCGTTCGGCTACCTCGCGGCCGTCAGCATGTTCCTCGGGTTCTTCGCCTGGTACCGCGGCCTGGCGATCGGCCCGATGTCCCGCGTGAGCCAGATCCAGCTCGTCCAGCCCGTGCTGACGATCCTGTGGGCCGCGCTGCTCCTCGGCGAACCGCTCACCTGGCAGACGCTCGTCGGCGGCGCGGCCGTGATCCTGTGCGCAGGGCTCGCCGTCCGCAGCCGGCTCGACCCGAAGCGCCTCCTCCGCGGCGGCCCGTAGGTCAGGCGATGCGGGTGCCCGGGGGCAGCCGGCGCGCCGGCGTGCTGGTCCGCGCGTAGGCCCACCAGAGCAGGCCGGCGGCGAGCAGGATCTGGAGCGCAAGCCCGACGAACCAGCTCGGCGTGCTCTGCGCGATGGTCTCCTCGGCGGTCGGCGGATTCTGCTCGAGCGGAGTCTGCGTGCACTCGTCGTAGAAGGTCTCCCTCTCCGGCGGCTGCTGCGCCATGCGCACGCCGAACTTGATCTGGCCGAAGAGGTCCACCGGGTTGCCGAAGCGGTCGAACTGGCTCGGCGTCGCATCGGCGAGGATCACGAAGGGGTTGGCGGCGAGCAACCACCACACCCGGTCGAAGCGCGGCACCTCATAGGTCCACTGCTCCCACTCGCCGCACGCCGGCGTGGGGTCCTCTTCGCAGGGGTAGTCGTCCGACGACTCCTCCCCCGGCATGCAGGGGAAGGTGCCGTCCTCGTACTCCGACCAGTCGATCGACCGCGTGTTGTTCACCTGCTCGGTGCGCATCGTCGCGCCGATCAGCCCGAAGGCGATGAGCGTTCCCACGACGAGGGCGGCGACGACGAGATACGTGGTGGCGACGGAGAACAGCGGGCGCGCGATGATGCCGCTCAGGCCGACGCCGATCGCGGCGATGATCCCGACCTCGACGATCAGCACGAGCAGCGAGACGACGATGGTGACGGCATCCGCCCCGCCCGCCAGCGTCGCGGCGATGAGGAACGGCACCGACACCGCGACGAAGGCCAGGCCGGTGATCCACGCCGCGATGACCTTGCCGAAGAGGATCTCGCCCGTGGTCGCGAGGGTCACCTGCACGGGAGCGAGGGTCGCGGCATCCCGATCGCCGTTGACCGAGTTGCCGCTCAACGTCGGCGATACCAGGACGATGAGCAGCAGCGTGATGTACACGATCGTCGAGTAGATCGCCGAGCCCTGCTCCTGCTGCGCCCAGCTGTAGGCGAGGAACGAGAGCACCGTGACGATGAGCAGCAACAGCGCGAACACGCCGAGCAGGACGTACCAGGCGATGCTGCGGGTGCGCTGCGTCAGCTCGAGGCGGACGACCGTGCCGAGGCGCTGAGCGTTCATTCGGAGGCCCCCTCGCTCGTCGGCCCGGTGGGCAGGTCTGTCGGTGGCAGCGCCGGCGACGGAGGCGCCTGAGGCGGAACGCCGCTGCCGAGGTCCAGGAACGTGTGCTCGAGGCTGCCCTGCGCTGCGGCGAACTCGGCGACGGGGAGGCCTGCGGCGATGAGCTCGCGCAGGGCAGAGGCCGCGGTCTCGTCCGAGTCGAACGCGACGAGCACATCGCGGCGATCCACGACCGCGGCGGCAGCGTCGATCCTCAGCGCAACCGCGACCTGAGGTGCGGCGACGGATGCCTCGGCCCCGGCCAGCCGCACACGCCAGGTGCGCGCGCGGCGAGAGGCCGCAGCGACGCGACCGGGGTCGACGGTCTCGCCCGCCAGCAGGAAGACGGCGTCGTCGACGACCTCTTCGAGCTCGGAGAGGATGTGGCTCGAGACGAGCACGGTCCGACCCTCGGCGGCGAGCCGGCGCAGCAGCACGCGCAGGTCGATGCGGGCCTGGGGGTCCAGGCCCGAGGCGGGCTCGTCGAGGAGCAGCACCTGCGGGTCGTGCACAAGCGCCCGGGCGAGCCCGAGCCGCTGCTTCTGTCCGCGCGAGAGCACCTTGGCCGGGGCATCCGCCAGTGGCATCAGACCGACTTCGGCGAGAAGCACCTCTGCCCGCGCCGCGGCGTCGGCCTTCGGCATCCCGTACAGCCGCGCCGTGACGACGAGCGTCTCGCGCGAGGTCAGCGAGTTCCAGGCGCCGAGGGCATCGGGCATCCACCCGATGAGCGCTCTGGCCGCGTGCGGATCGGTCACCGGGTCGACGCCGCCGATGCGGATCGTGCCCGCATCGGGGGCGAGCAGCGAGGCGAGCATGAGCAGGAGGGTCGTCTTGCCGGAGCCGTTGGGGCCGACGAGTCCCGTGACGCGGCCGGCGCTCGCCCGAAGGGTCACGCTCCGCACCGCCTGGACCTCACCGAACGCGCGACGGACTCCTTCGACGACGATGCCGGGGGAGGTCACGCGACTCACCCTAGCCACACCCCCGATCCCGTCGCCTCCGGCGCGCGGCGGACCTGAGCCCTCGCTTGGCGAGACGCGACGGACCGGCGCGCGGCGCGCTCAGGAGCGGAAGAACGCCACACCGAGATCGGGGTGGTCGACGAAGACGCCGTCGACTCCGGCATCCCGGATCACCGCCCACTCGGCTTCCCAGTCGCCGAAGGCCGACGGACCACCCGAACCGCGGAACTGCGGGATCAGGAAGCGGTTCTCGGGGCGGCAGGTCCAGGTGAAGACCCGGAGACCCCGGTCATGGGCGTCGGCCACGACGCTCGACGGTCCGCTGGTGCGTCCGAGCTTGTCGGGCGCGAGGATCATGCGCTTGTCGACGCTGATGCCGTCCACCCGGCCGGCGAGCTGGTCGAGCCCGGCGGGGGCCGCCGTCTGCCGGTAGGTCAGCGCCGCCTTGCCGTGCGCGGTGAGCAGGTCGAACGGCCGACCCGAGGCCTCGAGCAGGTAGACGTACGCGGCGACGACACCGCGGTCCTGCAGGGCGTAGAGCACCGTCGACTCGAACGCCTCGATCGTGAGCGGCCACTCCCCCGACGCCCAGCCGGCCTCGCGAAGCTCGGCATCGACCATGGCGGCGACGTCCCACCCGAGCGAGGCGAAGTACGTCACGTGCTTGATCTCGAGAACGACGCCGATCTCGCGCCCCTGCTCGAGCGAGCCGGCCCGCACCAGGTCGAGCACATCGCGCAGCCGCAGCACGCGCTGCTCGTCGTCGAAGCTCGCGCTCGAGAGCCGGATCTCGGGCAGGCGCTCACGGCAGCGCAGGGTCGAGAGCTCGTCCCACGTGAAGTCCTCGGCGAACCATCCGGTGTGCTCGGTGCCGTCGATGGTCTTCGTGGTCCGGCGGTCGGCGAACTCGGGGCGATCCGCGACATCCGTCGTGCCCGAGATCTCGTTCTCGTGCCGCACCACCAGCACGCCGTCGCGCGTGACGACGATGTCGGGCTCGACGGCGTCGACGCCCAGCTCGAGCGCCAGGTCGTACGACGAGCGCGAGTGCTCGGGGCGATATCCGGGCGCACCGCGGTGGCCGATCACGAGCGGGGTCCGGCGGGGCATCGTCTCAGGCTACCGGCGCGGGATGACGCCGCTCCCGGCGCCGAATCAAAGCCAGCTTCCAGCCGCCGTCTGCCTCATCGGGCGGCGTGTCGGATATCGTTGATCCACAGCAACGCGCTGTACCGAACCCCTCGACTTGGAGTGTGAGAGCAGTGGCCCTCAACAACCCCGCGTTCAACAGCCCGGCCTTCCAGGACCCGAAGACCGCCGGCGGCCGGCAGGTCGGCCTGACTCCGCCGCCCGCCGCGCAGACGCAGTACGCCACGGCGCAGCGCGCCGGAACGGATGCCGCAGCCCAGGCGCACCTGGAAGGCATGTACTCCGCCCCCGCCGCCGGCGCCATCGAGACCGACCGCATGTCGGTCGAGGACACCGTCTGGAAGACCGCCGGACTGTTCGCCGTCCTGCTCGTCACCGCTGTCGCCGGCTGGGTCTGGACGATGGCGGGCGTCACCGCCATCAACCCGAACCCGTCGATGGCCCCGTGGCTCATCGGCGCACTCGGCGGCTTCGTGCTCTCGATGGTGATCATCTTCACCTCGCGCAAGAAGGTCCGCCCCGCGCTGATCTTCGCCTACGCCGCGTTCGAGGGTCTCTTCGTCGGCGCCATCTCCGCGTTCTTCGAGTTCATGTGGCCCGGCATCGTCGTTCAGGCGACGCTCGCGACCTTCTCGGTCGTCGGCGTGACCTTGGCGCTCTTCGCCAGCGGCAAGATCCGCGCCTCGAAGAAGGCCACCAAGGTCTTCCTGATCGCCATGGTCGGCTACCTCGTCTTCTCGCTGATCAACATCGTGCTCATGTGGACCGGCGTCACCGACGGTGCGTTCGGCATGCTCAGCGAGACGATCATGGGCATCCCGCTCGGCCTCATCATCGGCGTCCTCGTCGTCATCATGGCCGCGTACTCGCTCGTGCTCGACTTCGACCAGATCCAGCAGGGCGTGCGCAACGGCGCTCCCCGTCAGTACGGCTGGCTCGGCGCCTTCGGCATCATGGTCACCGTCGTGTGGCTGTACGTCGAGATCCTGCGCATCATCGCCATTGTGCGCGGCAGCAACTAGCCCTACGCGCTCCGCGCTCGAACGGCCGCCCGGTTCTCCGGGCGGCCGTTCTCGTTGTCGCTGTGCACAGAATCGGATTCGGCGGGCAACACGCCGCCATCGGATGCCGCGTCCCCGCGTGTCGCGCAGGATCTCCGACTCTGTGCACGAGCGGCCGTTCTGCTTTGAGCGGAACGGGTCGAAGGCTGCGGCATCCGCGTTCTATCGTGACCGCATGGCCGAGATCATCCACCTGCCGACCAAGCCCGCACCGCGGACGCCTCGCGAGCCAGAGCCGCTGTGGCGTGACGCGCTCGGCGACAGGCTGCGGCGACTGAGGCACGAACGCGGCGAGCGCCTCGCCGATACGGCCGACTGCGCCGGCGTCTCGCCGCAGTACCTATCCGAGATCGAGCGCGGGCTCAAGGAGCCCTCGAGCGAGATGATCGCCGCCGTCGCCGGAGCCCTCGAGGTGACGCTGGTGGAGCTCACCGCCGCGGTCGTGGACGACCTCCGCTCGCACGCTGTCGAGCGCGCGGTGGTCGGCGTCCGCGCGAGTTACTCACTCGCGGCCTGAGCTTCGGCGTCGTCTGTGCGAAATCAACCTTCGCGGCGCCCGTGAGGGTCTGACTCGCACAGATGAACAGGGCCGACAGCCTCTGGCCGACGTCGGGACGCGCCGCTAGCGTGGGCGGATGAGTCCCGCACGCAAAGAGGAGATCCTCGAGATCGAGGGACAGGACGTCCGCATCTCGAGCCCCGACAAGGTCGTGTTCCCAGGGCCAGGGCTGACCAAGCTCGACGTCGTGACCTACTACCTCGCCGTCGCCGAAGGAGCCCTGCGCGGAGCGGGCGGACGGCCGATGGTGCTCAAGCGCTTCGTGAAGGGCATCGATCAAGAGGCGTTCTTCCAGAAGCGCGTGCCCGAGAACCACCCCGACTTCATCGACACCGCGACGCTGCAGTACGCCCGGGGCACCTCTGCCGAAGAGGCGGTGATCCGGGATGCCGCGGGCCTGGCGTGGGTGGTCAACCTCGGCTGCCTCGACCTCAACCCGCACCCGATCCGCTCCGAGGACCTCGACCACCCCGACGAGCTGCGCATCGACCTCGACCCCATGCCCGGCGTGGACTGGGCGCAGATCGTCGATGTCGCCATGGTCGCGCGCGAGGTGCTCGACGACGTCGGGCTAATCGGCTGGCCCAAGACGAGCGGATCCCGCGGCCTCCACATCCTCGTCCGCATCGCACCGCACTGGGACTACAAGCAGGTCCGGCTTGCCGCCGAAACTCTCGCGCGCGAGGTCGAGAACCGGGCGCCCGGACTTGCGACGGCGCGGTGGTGGAAGGAGGAGCGCGGCGAGAGCGTGTTCATCGACTTCAATCAGAACGCGAAGGACCGGACCGTGGCATCCGCGTACTCGATCCGACCGCTGCCGGATGCCCGGGTGTCGACGCCGATGGACTGGGACGAGGTCGCCGTTCGCCGGCCGGAGGAGTTCACCGTAGCCACGGTGCTCGAGCGCTTCGCGGCGATCGGCGACCCGCACCGCGGCATCGACGACGCGATCGGCACGCTCGACGGGCTGCTCGCACTCGCGAAGGAGCTCGGACCCGCCGAGAAGCCGCCGCGCGCCGGCGGGCCGGACGGCCGCAGGCAGTCGACGATGCCCTTGATCGAGGTGGCCCGCACCAAGACCAAGCCCGAAGCGCTGGACGCTCTCGAGCAGTGGAAGGCGCGGCATCCGTCCGTCGTCCCGCTTCTGCACCCGGCCGACGTGATGGTGGACGGCATGCGCGGCTCGAGCTCGCTCTGGTACCGCGTGCGGGTGAACCTGCAGCACGTGCCCGAGCCCGAGCGCCCGGCGCAGGAGGCGCTGATCGCCGACTACGACCCGTGGGCCGGCAAGGTCTGGCCGGGCAAGCCGGGCACCGACTAGTTCCCGAGCGCCCTCTCGAGCCGGGCGAGCCCGTACTCGAAGGCCTGGTCGACGTCGCCGCCGAGCCGGAACGCACCCGCGAGCTCCATGCTCACGAAGCCGGTCGCCCACGCCGTGAGCAGCCGGGCAGCATCGAGGGCCTCGTCCGGGCCGACGGCTTCGCCGGCCGCCCGAAGGACAGGTTCACTGGCCCGCTGCAGCGCATCGGCGCTGCCAGGCACCGAGTACATCAGCCGGAACCCCTCCGGGTGCTCATGCGCGAAGGAGCGGTAGACGCGCGCGAGCGCGGTGAGTGATCCATCGGATGCCGCGAGCCGGCGCCCGAGATCCTCGACGGTCGCCTCGGCGACGAGCTGCACGAGCGCCTCGCGATCGCGGACGCGCTTGTAGAGCGACGGGGCACGAACCCCGACGCGCTGCGCGACCGCCTGCATCGTGAGAGTCGCGGGCCCGCCGGCTTCGAGCAGGACGCGCCCGGCGTCGACGATGGCGGCGAGGGACGTGCGCTCCGGCGTAGGCATTCGACTGACCTCCTGCGATGGCTATTGACGTAAGCCATCATAGCTACGTAGCATAGCGATCACAATCACCGGAGGACACCATGCGACTCGGCCCGCACCTGCACCGCATCGGCAACGACATCGTCGCCGCCTATCTCGTCGTCACGCCTGAGGGGATCACGGTGATCGACGCCGGTCTGCCCGGGCATTGGAGCGACCTGACCGCCGAACTCGCGTCGATCGACCGGTCCCTGAGCGACATCCGCGGTGTGGTGCTCACGCACGGCGACAGCGACCACCTCGGATTCGCGGAGCGGCTGCGCCGCGACCACGGCGTTCCGATCCACGTGCACGCCGCCGATGCCGATCGGGCGAAGGGCGGCGACAAGCCGAAGACCCCGATGGGCCCGATGCGCCTCGGGCCCACCCTCGGCTTCTTCAGCTACGCCCTGCGTAAGAGGGGCTGGCGCACCGAGTACCTGCGCGAGGTCGTCGAGGTGGCCGACGGCGATGTGCTCGACCTGCCCGGCGCACCCGAGATCATCGGCCTGCCCGGCCACTCGCCCGGGAGCATCGCGATCCACGTTCCGGCGGCCTCGGCGCTCTTCGTCGGGGACGCACTCACGACCCGCCACGTCCTGACCGGGCGCGGGGGCGCGCAGCCCGCACCCTTCACCGACGATCCGGCGCTCGCACTGGCCTCGCTCGACCGGCTCGCCGGCGTCGACGCGGTCTGGGTGCTGCCGGGGCACGGCGCGCCCTGGAACGGCACCCCGGCCGACATCGCCGGAGCCGTCCGCGCTGCCGCCCGCCACTGACCCCGCGCCGACGTGCACAACGTCGGCAATCCGAGCGGCGGCCGCCGATCACGCCCCGAGATCACGCGCAACAGGCCGAGCGGAGGTGCGGGTTGCCGGAGTTGTGCACACGCGATCGAACGCGCCGCGCGGGCCGGGCTTGACCTGGCCCAGCCTGGTCGCCTCGACGCGCGTGCCACAACTCCTCAAAGCCCGCGTCGCTCGGCCGCGAGTCCGCCGAGATCACGCGGGCCGTGGGCGATCTCCGGCTCAGATTTGAGGAGTTGGTGCCCGCGCGAACAGGCGAGACGGGTCAGCGCTCCTCGAGCACCCGGTCGGCCAGGCCGTAGGCCACGGCATCCGCCGCGGTGAAGACCCGGTCGCGGTCCGTGTCGGTGCGCAGGCGCGCCGGGTCCTTGCCGGTGTGCCGCGCGAGGATCGCCTCGACGTCGCCGCGCACCCGGACGAGCTCGTCGGCCTGAAGGATCAGATCCGGGATCGCGCCCCTCGCCTGCGCGGCCGGCTGATGCAGGACTACCCGGGCGTGCGGCAGCACCGCTCGCTTGCCCGCCGCCCCGGCGGCGAGCATGACCGCGCCGACACCGATGGCCTGCCCGACGACGGTGGTCGCGACATCCGGCCGCACGTGCTGCATGGTGTCGTACACCGCGAGCATCGCCGACGGATCGCCACCCTCGCAATTGATGTAGAGCTGGATGTCGCGATCGGCGTTGTCGGCGTCGAGGTGCAGCAGCTGCGCGATCAGCGCGTTCGCGACGCCCGCGTCGATGCCCGTGCCCAGGTACACCACGCGCTCTGAGAGCAGGTGCGAGTAGACGTCCATGACGCGGTCGCCGCGCGGATGCTGCGCCACGACGTTGGGGATCGTGTACGAGGTCATGCCGCCACCTCCGCCGGTCCGAGTCCGAGGCCCGCTGCCCGCCGACGGCGTGGGACCACCTGCGCGAAGTCGTCGACCACGCCGTCGATGAAGCCGTAGTCGAGAGCCTCCGCGGCGGTGTACCACCGGTCGTGGAGCGAGTCCTCGAAGATGCGGTCGATGCTCTGACCGGTGTCGGACGCGATGATGCCAAGCACCGTGTCGCGCATGTGCCGCAGGTCGCCGGCCTGCACCTCGACGTCCACCGTGGAGCCGCCGATGCCGGACGAGCCCTGGTGCATGAGGATCCTCGCGTGCGGCAGCGCCCGCCGCTTGCCGGGCGTGCCGGCGGAGAGGAGGAACTGACCCGCGCTGCACGCCAGGCCGAGAGCCAGGGTCGCGACGTCGTTGGGGATCAGCCGCATCACGTCGCGGATCGCCAGCATCGACGGCACCGAACCGCCGGGCGAATGGATCCACAGCGCGATGTCGGATGCCTCGTCCTCCGCCGCGAGCGCGAGCAGCTGCGTCGCGAGGAGCGTGCCGTTGTCGTCGTCGAGCGGGCCGTCGAGCACGAGCACGCGCTGATGGAACAGCTCGCGTCGGGCCGCGCCGCCGAACATCGGGATCTTGCCTTCTTCTGCCATGACCCCAGCCTGCGCCGGACGGCAGGGCGCGGCATCCGATTCCGCCGTCGGCGGCTCCGCCCACGGCAGAGCGGAGCTAGCGGCGCGGCGGGTTCTCGACGGCTGAGCGGATCGCGGCCACCAGTGCGGGTCGCACGGCGTCGGGGGCGAAGGATGCCGCCACCTCGCGCGCGCGAATCGACAGGGCCTCGCGGCGAGCGTCGTCGCGCAGGAGTGCGATCACGGCATCGGCGAGCCCGTCGATGTCGCCGGGCGCGACGAGCACGCCGGCGTCGCCGATCGCGTCGCGGGGGCCGTAGCGGGCGTCGAACGATACGACCGGCAACCCGCGGGCCAGCGCTTCGGCGATCGCGAGCCCCTGACCCTCGAACGCCGTCGAGACGAGGAACAGCCCCGCACGGTCGAACAAGGCGTCGCGCTGGTCGGTCGGGCCCAGCAGGCGCACCGAATCCGCGACCCCGAGCACCTCGATGAGGTCGGCGAGTTCCGCCTCGAGGGGACCTTCGCCGTAGATGTCGAGGCGGGCATCCGGCACGGCCTCGGCCACGCGGGCCCAGGCGCGGACAGCTAGGTCGACGCGCTTCTGGTCGGCGAGGCGATTCAGCATGAGGACCCGTCGCGCATCGCGCTCCGTCACCGGCTCGTCGCCCAGGTCGATCGTGCTCGGCACGACGTGGAAGGTTCCCGGGTCGCCGAACCTGGCGGCGATCTCATCGCGCTGCGCGCGCGTCGGCCAGAGCACGGCGTCGTAGCGGTCGGCGGTCGCGAGCCAGCGGCGCCAGAGACCGGTAACCTCGGCGTCGGGGTCGTCGTGGGGCGCGGGCAGGTGGGAGTTGTGCACGGCGTGCACCAGTCGCACGCGCGGGTCGTCCCAACCCACCAGGGTCTCGCCGATCTGCCGCGACTCGACGATCACGACGAAGAGCCGGTCGGGATCACCGGCGACGGCACGGCGTTCGTCGGCGATGCGGTCGAGCCAGGCGATGTACAGCGACCGGAAGCCGCGCAGCCACCGGTCGCCGTCCGGCGCGTGGATCACGACCGGCGCGTCCGAGAGATGCCACTCTGGGTTGTTCGGCAGCACCGGCAGCGACAGGATCGCCGCGCCCGCGGCATCCGTCACTGCTCGATACTCCAGCCCTGCGACCGGAGCACCCGCCGGCTCGCCGGCCGCCCATAGCCAGGACGGGTCGGCGACGACGTCGTCGAACAGGTTGCGGGCAGAGGTCGTGTGCTCGAGCAGCCCGGCGTCCACGAACGCCTGCCGCTGCGCGGCGTGGACGTCGGGCGCCGCGCCGTCGACGCTCAGCAGCAGCGGGTCGACGGCTCCGGCCTCGGCGAGGAGGCGCAGGCGCCGAGGCACCGCGACGGCGAACCCGCCGTCGAGCACGAGCGCGACTCTGCTGCCCAGCAGCACATAGTCCGCGTCGGGCAGCCCGGCGAAGGTGTCGCCGGTCACTCCCACTCGATGGTCCCCGGGGGCTTCGACGTGACGTCGAGCACGACCCGGTTGACCTCGCGCACCTCGTTGGTGATGCGGTTCGAGATGCGCGCGAGCGCGTCGTAGGGGAGGCGGGTCCAGTCCGCGGTCATGGCGTCCTCGGACGAGACCGGGCGCAGCACGATGGGGTGGCCGTAGGTGCGACCGTCGCCCTGCACGCCGACCGAGCGGACGTCGGCGAGGAGCACGACCGGGCACTGCCAGATCTCGTCGTCCAGCCCGGCGCGCGTCAGCTCTTCTCGGGCGATGGCGTCGGCATCACGCAGGATCTCGAGGCGGTCAGCGGTGACCTCACCCACGATCCGGATGCCGAGGCCGGGGCCCGGAAAGGGCTGGCGTCCCACGATCACCTCGGGCAGGCCCAGCTCGCGCCCGATGGCACGCACCTCGTCCTTGAACAGGGTGCGCAGCGGCTCGACGAGCTCGAACTGCAGGTCTTCGGGCAGGCCGCCGACGTTGTGGTGCGACTTGATGTTCGCCGTGCCGGTGCCGCCGCCGGACTCGACCACGTCGGGGTACAGCGTGCCCTGCACGAGGAAGCGGATCGGCTCGCCGTCGGCCTCCGCCTCGGCCAGGAGCGCCTTCTCAGCGGCCTCGAAAGAGCGGATGAACTCGCGCCCGATGATCTTGCGCTTCTGCTCGGGGTCGCTGACTCCGGCCAGCGCGGTGAGGAACTGCTCGCGTGCGTCGATCGTCACGAGACGGACGCCGGTCGAGGCGACGTAGTCCTGCTCGACCTGCTCGCGCTCGTCCTTCCGCAGCAGGCCGTGGTCGACGAAGATGCAGACCAGCTGGTCGCCGACGGCCTTGTGCACGAGGGCGGCCGCGACGGCCGAGTCGACGCCGCCGGACAGACCGCAGATCACGCGGCCGGAGCCGATCTGGGCGCGGATGCGCTCGACCTGCTCGGCGATGACGTTGCCGCTGTTCCAGTCGGCCGGTAGTCCCGCGGCCTTGTGCAGGAAGTTCTCGATGACCTGCTGGCCGTGATCGGAGTGCTTCACCTCGGGATGCCACTGCACGCCGTAGAAGCGCTTCTCGTCGCTGCCGAAGGCGGCGACGGGCGTGGCCGTCGTCGAGGCCAGCACGTCGAAGCCCTCGGGGGCGCGCGAGACCTGGTCGCCGTGGCTCATCCACACGTTCTGGTCGATGGGCTGGCCGCCGAGCAGCACGCCGCCGTCGCCGGTGACCGCGGCGTCGGTCGCGCCGTACTCGCGCAGCCCGGTGTTCGCCACTTCGCCGCCGAGCGCCTGGGCCATCACCTGGAAGCCGTAGCAGATGCCGAGGGTCGGCACGCCGAGGTCGAAGACCCCGGTGTCGAGCGCGGGCGCTCCGGGCTCGTAGACCGAGGACGGGCCGCCCGAGAGGATGATGCCCACCGGATTCTTCGCCGCGATGTCGGCGGCCGACGCCGTGTGGGGCACGATCTCGCTGTAGACGCCCGCTTCGCGGACGCGGCGGGCGATCAGCTGCGCGTACTGCGCGCCGAAGTCGACGA
Organism: Microbacterium sp. Root166; assembly: GCF_001427145.1. GTDB lineage: Bacteria > Actinomycetota > Actinomycetes > Actinomycetales > Microbacteriaceae > Microbacterium. The sequence goes on along the minus strand of NZ_LMGL01000001.1, from coordinate 1,590,767 downwards.
CCAGAACAGGACGCTGGGAGGTTTCGGTCTGCTCGGTCAACGGCTGCCTTCCACTGCGGGGACGGATTCGGACGAGGATGCCTCGGCGGCCTCGCGCTCGGCGAGGTAGGTGCGCACACGACGGGTCTCTGCGGCCTCGAGGAAGAACGACAGGAACGGGATGATGCCGCCGAGCGCCAGCAGCAGGAACCGCGGGAACGGCCAGCGCATGAGGCTCCACAGGCGGAAGCACGAGAACAGGTACACGACGTAGAACCAGCCGTGCGCGACGAGGATGAACAGCGAGATGTTGAAGCCATCCCCGGCCGACATCATCTCGCAGTCGTTGGTGGTCGGCAGGAACAGCGACCACCACTGGCAGTCCGGCCCGGCGATGACGGGCGCGAACCACAGGAACCCGCCCGATCCGCCCGCGAACAGCTCGACGTGCAGCGGCGTGTACTTGAGGATCATCTCGGCCACGAGCAGCAGCAGGCCGACGCCCGTGATGATGGCGCAGACCTGGTAGAACTTCAGGGCTCCGCGGATCGCCGGAAACGAAGCGAGCTTGGGGGCGCGGGGCATGGCCCCCAGTCTACCGGCGGTTTTCCGGCCCTCCCGCCCGTGCGTCGGGGCTCAGGACTCCCCGGAGCCCTCGGCCGCGGCATCCTCGAAGCACGCCGCTTGTGTCGAGGCACACGGCGCGCGTCGATGCATGCAGCGCCTGTCGAAGCATGCCGATCATCGGTATGCCTCAGCGAGAACCGCATGTCTCGGTGAGTCGGCCGCCGTGGCACGCGCCGGCTTCTCAACCGGGAGCACGAGTCGGCGGTTGTACACCGATGGGCGGAGACAACGGATGCCGCGGCACGTGGTCCACGACCCTGTCGGTGTGGCCGTCTCAGAACTCACCTCGCTGCTGGTGTTCAGCGGGCACGAGGACCGGATTCGTGAGATGTCGGCCGCCCGGCGTCGGGGTGCGGTGATCTCCGTGCGTCGGGGAGTATTCGCGCCCGCGCCAGAGTGGGGCGCGCTTCGGCCCCACGAGCGCAACGAGCTTCGTGTGCGGGCGGCTTCGGTCATGCTCGACGATCCGATCTTCGCGCTCGAGTCGGCAGCGATCGTCCATCGCCTCCCCGTCTTCGGCGAGGTCCACGACGTGCACACATTCGCCCCCGATCGCACCCGCGGGTACCGCCACGGCGGTCACGTCGTGCACGCGAGCGCGGACGCGAAGCAGATCGTCCGCATCGACGGCGTCCGAGCCACCTCGCTCGCCGACACGACCGTCGACCTTCTCCGCCTTCTTCCGCACGCGCTCGGGGTGGCGCTCCTCGACGCCGCGCTTCGCCGAGGGCTGAGGGTGGAACAGGTCGCGGAGGTCCTTGCCTCGCAGTCGAATCGCCGGGGCCGCTCCGCCGTCCTCCGCGCCGTCGCTGCCTGCGACGCACGCTCCGAGTCGGTGCTCGAAAGCATCAGTCGCGTCCTCATCGACGCCCTCGGATATCCGGCACCCGAACTCCAGGTCGCCTTCCGCCTGTCGACGAAGAACGCGAGAACCGACTTCTTCTGGCGCGGCCAGGGCATCGTCGGAGAAGCCGACGGCAACGCCAAGTACTTCAGCGGTGCCGTCGCCGCGGATGAGATCATCCGCGATGAGCGACGGCGCGAGATGGAGCTGCGCCGGCTTGTCAGGGCCGTTGCGCGGTGGGATGGTCCGACGTCCTCACACCACACCGGCTCGACGATGCCCTGCGGGCTGCGGGCCTGCGTCGGATCCGCCCGGCCCATCCCTGTCCGGAGGCGCTCCTCACGAACGGCCGGACCGACGCGCGCGCGTGACGCATGCTGCCGCCGGTGAAGCACGCGGATGATCGGCCTGCCTCAGCGGAAGACGCGTGCCTCAGCGGAAGGCCCGTGCGTCGGGGCTCAGGACTCCCCGGAGCCCTCGGCCGCGGCATCCTCGATGTCTTCGACTTCCTTCTCCCACGCATCGCGCGCGAGCCGGTACCAGAGGTAGAACGCGAACCCGGCGAACACTGCCCATTCGGCCGCGTAGAAGATGTTGAGCCAGTTGACCGTCGACAGGTCGTCCGGCGCCGGCGACGAGATGGGCTCAAGACCCCCGGATGCCTCGGCCGAGGCCAGGTAGGGACGGTAGACCTCGAGCTGCTCGACGTCGTGCCAGCGCCCCAGGAGCGCAGCGGGCGACATCCGCGTCATTGTCTGCGGGTCGTCGTTCTTGCCGGGAAGGGACGGGCCCTCGTCCGAGATGACGCGTCCGCCGACCTCGATCGGCTCGGCGTCGCCGGCCGCGGCATCCGCTTCCAGACGCTCCACCGCCGCGAGAGCCTCCTGTTCGGTGGGCGCCCAGCCGACGGCGACGGCGATCGAGGTGGGCGCATCGGTGCCGTCGAGCCGCAGCTGACCGGTGACCCAGTAGCCCTCGACGCCCTCGTTGTAGCGCGAGGCGACGATGAGGAAGTCACCCGGCACCCACGTGCCGGTCGTCGTGACGCGCTGACCGACCAGCGGCTCGCCGAGGTACTCCCCCGGGGCGACGACGTCCTCGAGCGGCCGCACCTGCTCGGTCGCGCCGGCGGGCGGCGGGTCGGTGTCGATCGCGCGGCTCAGCTGCCACTGCCCGAGCCAGGCGAAGACGCCGGCGACGAGAAGGCACAGCAGCAGCATCCCGATCCACTGCGGACGCAGCATGACCTCGCGCAGGGTCGGCGGGAACACTTCCGGCTCGGCCGGGGCGCCGCCCGCAGGGTCGCGATCGGTCACGACCGTGCTCATCCCGCGGAGTAGGGCGCGACGACGACCTCGACGCGCTGGAACTCCTTGAGGTCGGAGTAGCCCGTGGTGGCCATCGACTTGCGCAGCGCGCCGATGAGGTTGGCCGTGCCGTCGGCGACGGGCGCCGGGCCGTAGAGGACCTCTTCGAGCGTCGCGACCTGGTCGACCTTCACGCGACGACCGCGAGGAAGCTTCGCGTGGTGCGCCTCGGGACCCCAGTGGAAGCCGCGGCCCGGGGCATCGGTCGCCCGCGCCAGCGCGACGCCGAGCATGACCGCATCGGCGCCCATCGCGAGCGCCTTGACGATGTCACCGGAGGTGCCCACACCACCGTCGGCGATCACGTGCACGTAGCGTCCGCCGGACTCGTCGAGGTAGTCGCGGCGCGCGCCGGCGACATCGGCGACCGCGGTCGCCATCGGCGCGTGCAGGCCGAGAGTGGCACGGGTGGTGGATGCCGCGCCCCCGCCGAATCCGACGAGCACGCCGGCCGCGCCGGTGCGCATGAGGTGCAGGGCCGCGGTGTAGGTGGCTGCGCCGCCGACGATCACCGGGACGTCGAGGTCGTAGATGAACTTCTTGAGGTTCAGCGGCTGGTCCACCGAGGACACGTGCTCGGCGGAGACCGTGGTGCCGCGGATGACGAAGAGGTCCACGCCCGCCGCGACGACGGTCTCGTAGAGCTCCTGCGTGCGCTGCGGCGTGAGGGCGCCGGCGACGGTGACGCCCGCTGCGCGGATCTCGGCCAGGCGGTCGCGCACGAGCTCGGGCTTGATCGGCTCGGAGTACAGCTCCTGCATGCGGCGCGTGGCGGCGGCCTTCTCGAGACCGGCGATCTCCGCCAGGAACGGCGTCGGGTCGTCGTACCGCGTCCAGAGGCCTTCGAGGTCGAGCACGCCCAGGCCGCCGAGCTGACCGAGCATGATGGCCGTCTGGGGGCTGACGACCGAGTCCATCGGGGCGCCCAGCACCGGGATGTCGAACTGGAACGCGTCGATCGTCCAGGCCGTGGAGACATCCTCGGGGTTGCGCGTGCGCCGCGAGGGCACGACCGCGATGTCGTCGAACGTGTACGCGCGGCGTGCGCGCTTGGCGCGACCGAGTTCGATGTCCATGCTCACCCGCCTAGCCTACCCGCGCGCCATCCCGCGGCCCGAATGGAGCCGAGAGTGCACGAATCACCGTCACCGATGAGCGGATGCCGTCACCCGTGCACTCTCGGCACCGTCTCGGCTCGCTCATCGCTCCCGCACCACGCGCGCCTCGTCCCATACCGGCACATCCGACTCGGCGACCCGTCCATCGGCGCCGAACACCAGGAACCGGTCGAACGACCGCGCCAGCCAGCGGTCATGGGTGACCGTGAGCACCGTCCCCTCGAAGCGGCCGAGCGCGTCCTCGAGAGCCTCGGCCGACACCAGGTCGAGGTTGTCGGTGGGCTCGTCCAGCAGGAGCAGCGTCGCACCCGACAGCTCGAGCAGCAGGATCTGGAACCGCGCCTGCTGCCCGCCCGACAGGCTCTCGAACGTCTGCTCGGCCTGTCCGACGAGCCCGTAGCGGTCCAGGGCCGAGCTCGCGGCATCCCGCGGCAGCCCCGCCCGCGCGTCTTCACCGCGGTGGAGGATGTCGAGCAGCGTGCGCCCGGTGAACTCGGGGTGCCGGTGGGTCTGCGCGAACCAGCCGGGGACCACCCGGGCGCCGAGCACGCCGCGGCCGGAATGGGCCACCGGGGCAAGGCCCGCCCCCGTCGTCGTCACGTGACCGAGGCGCGCATCGGGGTCGCTGCCACCCCGCGCCAGCAGGCGGAGGAAGTGCGACTTGCCGGAGCCGTTGGAGCCGAGCACGCCGACGCGGTCGCCGAACCAGATCTCGACGTCGAACGGCTTCATGAGCCCGGTGAGCTCGAGCTGCTCGGCCACGACGGCGCGCTTGCCGGTGCGGGCGCCGCGCAGCCGCAGCGCGAGGTCCTGCTCGGGCGGACGCTCCTGTGGCGGCCCGGCCTCCTCGAACTTGCGCAGGCGCGTCTGGGCGGCGCGGTAGCGGGACGTGAAGCTGTCGTTCGCGGTCGCCTTGACCTTGAGCGCGGCCACGAGTTCCTTGAGCTTCACGTGCTGCTCGTCCCACCGCCGTCGCAGCTCGTCGAGGCGGGCCATGCGCTCCGTGCGAGCACGGTGATACGTGCGGAAGCTGCCGCCGTGCACCCACGCCGTGCTGCCCGCGCCGCCGGCCTCGAGCGTCACGATCCGGTCCGCCGCACGGGCCAGCAGCTCGCGGTCGTGCGAGACCAGCAGCACGGTCTTCGGGGTCTCGCGCAGCCGCGCTTCGAGCCAGCGCTTGCCGGGGACGTCGAGGTAGTTGTCGGGCTCGTCGAGCAGCAGCACCTGGTCGGGCCCGCGCAGCAGCGCCTCGAGCGCGAGGCGCTTCTGCTCGCCGCCCGAGAGTGTGGTCAGCTCGCGGAACCGGGCGCGCGCGAACGGGATGCCGAGCGCCGCGGTCGTGCAGGTGTCCCACACCGTCTCGTACTCGTACCCGCCGGCCTCGGCGTAGTCGGCCAGCGCGCCGGCGTACCGCATCTGCGTGTCGAGGTCGTCCTGCTCGATGATCGCCGCCTCGGCGTCCTCGAGCTCGCGCGCGGCCCGCCGCACGCGATCGGGGGCGACCGCGATGAGCAGGTCATGGACCGTCTGTCCGGGCTCGCCGTGTCCCACGAACTGGTCCATGACGCCGAGCCCGCCGTCGATCGAGACGACGCCGGACAGGGCCGGGGTCTCGCCGCGGACGATGCGCAGCAGCGTGGTTTTGCCCGCGCCGTTCTGCCCGATCAGGGCTGTCGTCGAGCCCTCCCCCACGCGGAACGAGACCTCGTCCAGCAGGGGCCGGCCGTCCGGCAGCGCGTAAGAGACGGCGGCGATGTCGATGTACCCCACGGTGATCCTGTCTGCTCCGTGCGGCATCCATCGCCGTTCGGGGAGCCGACCAGACTATCGGCTCCCGCGCGTCGCGTCAGGCCGCGGCGTACCGGCCGGACTTGATCGCGCGGGCGCGGGCCTTCTCGGCTTCCTCTTCGCGGTTCTTCGGCGGCGCGACGGCGACGAGATCGTCCAGCAGGTGCTGCGTGATGTGCGCGATCTCGTGGACGGCGCGGTCGAACGCCTCCTGGTTCGCCTTCGACGGCTTGGTCGTGCCCGCGATCTTGCGGACGTACTGGAGCGCGGCGGCGTGCACTTCGTCCGAGGACGCGGCGGGCTCGAAGTTGTGGAGCGTGTGGATGTTCCGGCACATGCCCCCGACGATACGCCGGGGGTCCGGCATCCGTCATCCCTTTCTGGGGCTCCGCCCCAGACCCCCGGCTTGCTGACGCGCGCCCCTCGGAGGCTCTTATGGCGCCGAGATCACCAGGGCTCGGCGCCGCGGGGAACCAGGTCGAGGACGTGCGGGAGCTCGGTGGGGAAGCACGAGCGGAACAGCTCGGTGATCTGCGGATCCGACCCGTAGTCGTCCACCAGGCGCAGCCCGATCATCGTGCTGATGAGCATGCCCTCGGCCATGAAGGAGCGCGCCTCGTCGGCATCCAGGCCCATCTCGTCGCGCATGAAGCGCCACATCGTGGCGAACCCGCGGCGGGCGGCCGGCCCGATGGTGGGGTGGCTCCCCATGAGGTACGCGTAGGCCAGCGTCTGGTGCAGCCCGCGGATCTCGAGCAGTTCGACGTACGCCTGGCCGATGCGCTTGCCGACGGGCTCCTCGCTGTCGTCAGCGAGCGCCGCGCGGAAGCCGGCGAGCATCCGCGCGAGGGCGTCCTCGATCGTCGCGAGGAAGAGCGCCTCCTTGGTCCCGAACAGGCGCACGACGTACGGCTGGCTGACCCCGGCGGCGCGGGCGACCTCGTCGGTCGTCGCGCCCTCGTAGCCGCGGGCGCCGAACACGGCGAGCGCCGCGCGCAGGATCTGGAGGCGGCGGGCATCCGAGGAGAGCCGCTTGACCGGGTCTGCGACAGGTTGCTCGACGGCGACGTCCGAGCTCGAAGGAGTCATGGTCACAGGTTATCAGCGGATGACTTGACTTTGTAATCAGTCGATTACTACATTGATCCTCGTAAGTAATCATCCAATTACTACTGGAGACCCTCGTGACTACCCAGACCCCTTCCCTTCGCCGGGCCAGACCGTTCGCACTGGTCATCGCCGCGGCATCCCTCCCGATGTTCATGGCCACGCTCGACAACCTCGTGATGACGAACGCGCTCCCCGTGCTGCACGAGCAGATGGGCGCCTCGGTCGAGGAGCTGCAGTGGTTCGTCAACGCGTACACGCTCACCTTCGCCGCGGCGATCCTGGTGGCCTCAGCCCTCGGCGACCGCTTCGGGCGCCGCACCGTCTTCGCGATCGGCATCGCGGTGTTCGGCCTCGGCTCCGTGCTGGCCGCGCTGAGCACCGACCCCGGCCAGCTCATCGCGGCGCGGGCGATCCAGGGCCTCGGCGGGGCCGGCGTCCTGCCGCTGTCGCTTGCCCTGCTCAGTGGCGCCGTCCCGGCCGAGCGCCGGCCCCTGGCCATCGGCATTTGGGGCGGAATCTCGGGCCTCGGCGTCGCGGTCGGACCCCTCGTCGGCGGAGCCATCATGGAGGGCTGGGACTGGCAGGCGATCTTCTGGATCAACGTGCCCGTCGCGATCATCGCGATCCCGCTGGCGCTCGTCGTGCTGCGCAACGACTTCGGCGCCCGCGTGCGGATCGACGTGCCCGGAGCCGTGCTCGCCGCGGCGGGCGTGCTGGCGCTCGTGCACGCCATCGTCCGCGGCAACGACGACGGCTGGGACTCCGCGGGGGTCATCACCGAGATCGTGCTCGGCACCGCGCTGCTGGCCGCGTTCCTGTGGTGGCAGACCCGCACCAAGGCTCCGCTCGTGCCGCTGCGGCTCTTCCGCGACCGCTCGTTCTCGGTCACGAACATCATCGGCTTCGCGTTCAGCTTCGGCACGTTCGGCGCGGTGTTCATCCTGATCCAGTACCTTCAGGTCGTGCAGGGCTCGACGCCGTTCGAGGCCGCGCTGCAGACGACGCCGTGGACGCTCGCGCCGATGTTCGTGGCGCCGATCGCCGGCATGCTCGCGCCGCGGATCGGCACGCGCGTGCTCATGGTGACCGGCCTCGGGCTGCAGGCGATCGCCCTCGCGTGGATCGCGACGATCATGTCCACCGACCTCGACTACCCCGCGCTGATCGTGCCGTTCGTCATGGCCGGCGTGGGCATGGCACTCGTCTTCGCCCCCTCGGCGACGGCGCTGCTCGCGACGCTCGGCCTGATCGACCACGCGAAGGCGTCCGGGGTCAATTCGACCGTGCGTGAACTCGGCGTCGCCCTCGGCACGGCCGTGATGACCGCGATCTTCGTGAGCGCCGGCGGCGCCCTCACCCCGGAGCTCTACGTCGACGCGGCGCGACCGGCCGTCTTCACGGGCGCGGCGGTGCTCCTCGCCGCGACGATCGCCGCGCTGTGGCTGCCGTCGGGACGGTCGAGCACGACAGCGGATGCCGCGGCCCCGGCGTCGGCAGAAGACGCGGCCGAGCTGCAGCCCGTCGGCTGATCACCCGCGAAAGGGCGGCGGGCGCGGCATCCGGTCGCGTCAGTCGCCCTGTCTGCGCAGCAGCCGGGTCAGGACGCCGTCGAAGAGGAACAGCAGGAAGGCGGCGGACCCGATGAGGGGCGACAGCGCAACGACCAGTGCCGCGATGACCAGAGCGCTGGTCGCGCCGCGGCCGTAGGCGCGAGCCTGGGCGTCGGTGAGATCGGGAAGCATCACCTCGCGATGGCGGGTCGCCCAAAGCCACTGCAGGCGACTGCACAGGATCGCCAGGAAGAACGTCACCGGCATGGCCATCCTGCCGGCCAGTTCGTCCGAGAACTCGGTGGTGAGACCGGTGGCGAACGGGACGAGCACGATGAACAGCAGCCGCGCGTTGTTGAGCCAGATCATCATGGCGTCGACGCGGGCCACGTGCTCGAACTGCTGGACGTGCGTCATCCACAGCAGGCACAGCAGCACGAAGCTGAGGGCGAAGTTGAGGAACAGCGGCCACATGTCGAGCAGGGCCGCCCAGAGGCCGGCATCGGTGCTCGCGTCGCCGAGCGGATGCATCGTCAGATCGAGCACCAGCAGCGTCGCCGCGATCGCGAAGACGCCGTCGGTGAACGCCTCCAGCCGCGCGGTGCGCTGCGTGGCGGCGGGATGCCGTCGCTGCCGGATCATGCTGTCAGGCTAGCGACGACGTCAGCCTCAGCGCTTGTAGTTGGGCGCCTCGACCACGATCTGCACGTCGTGCGGGTGCGATTCCTTCAGCCCCGCGGCGGTGATGCGCACGAAGCGGCCCTTGGACTTGAGCTCGTCGATCGTGCGGGCGCCGACGTAGAACATCGACTGCCGGAGCCCGCCGACCAGCTGATACGCCACCGCCGAGACGGGGCCGCGGTACGCGACCTGACCCTCGATGCCCTCGGGGATGAGCTTGTCGTCGGTGGGGACGTCAGCCTGGAAGTAGCGGTCCTTCGAGTACGAGGTCTTCTTGCCGCGCGTCTGCAGCGCACCGAGCGAGCCCATGCCGCGGTACTGCTTGAACTGCTTGCCGCCGACGAAGACCACCTCGCCCGGGCTCTCGTCGGTGCCGGCGAACAGTGAGCCGATCATCACGGTGTCCGCGCCGGCGACGAGCGCCTTGGCGATGTCACCCGAGTACTGCAGACCGCCGTCGGCGATGACGGGGATGCCGGCCTCGCGCGCAGCCAGGTAGGCCTCGTAGACGGCCGTCACCTGGGGGACGCCCACTCCGGCGACGACGCGCGTGGTGCAGATCGAGCCCGGCCCGACGCCGACCTTGACGGCGTCGACACCGGCGTCGATGAGTGCCTGCGCACCCTCGCGCGTCGCGACATTGCCGCCGATGACGTCGATGTGCTCGAAGCTCGCGTCGGCCTTGAGGCGCGTGACGATGTCGATGACACCGGCCGACTGGCCGTTGGCCGTGTCGACCACGAGCACGTCGACGCCGGCGTCGCGCAGCGCCTCGGCGCGCTCCCACGCATCGCCGAAGAAGCCGATGGCGGCGCCGACGCGGAGGCGGCCCTGCTCGTCCTTGGTCGCGAGCGGGTACTTCTCGCTCTTGTCGAAGTCCTTGATCGTGATGAGGCCTGCGAGCTTGCCGTCGTCGTCGATCAGCGGCAGCTTCTCGACGCGGTGCTTGGCGAAGGTCGCGATGACGTCGTTCGCGCCGATCCCGACCTTGGCCGTGATCAGGCCCTCGGTGGTCATGACGTCCTTCACGAGCGTCGTCTGGCGCTCGAAGCCCGACACGAAGCGCATGTCGCGGTTGGTGACGATGCCGACCAGGCGCCCGTCCCCGTCGACGACCGGAAGACCGGAGATGCGATACGTGGCGCACAGCCCGTCGACCTCTTCGATCGTGGTGTCGGGCGTCGTGGTGATCGGGTCGGTGATCATCCCGGACTCGCTGCGCTTCACGCGGTCGACCATGGAGGCCTGCTCCGCGATGGACAGATTGCGATGGATGATGCCGATGCCGCCCTCGCGCGCGATCGCGATCGCCATGCGCGCCTCGGTGACGGTGTCCATGGCGCTGGAGACCAGCGGCGTCGCCACCGTGATGCGGCGGGTGACGCGGGACGACGTGTCCGCCTCGCTGGGGATCACGTCGGTGTGCCCGGGCAGGAGCAGAACATCGTCGTACGTCAGTCCGACGAAGCCGAAGGGGTCGTGGTGCTCCATGGGTTCTCCTGCGCGCGCGGCGCGTTTCTCGATGTGGACGACGACGGCCGGTGCGCGGTGACGCTCCGTACTCGATTCTAAGCGGCGGAACAAGCCATTTGTTCCCGTGCGTCGGCCGCCCGGACGTCCCGGCTTATAGCGCATGAGGGGGTGAGTAGGCGAAACACCGACGACACATTAGATTCGTACTGTCGTCTCACGGCCGATGCGACCCGAGCTTCGGTGACGCGTGGTGCCGCTACTGGAGGTTTTGTGGGTCCTACGACTGTGACCGCGAGGAGTTACGCCCGTTGGGTGGTCGTCCTCATCGGTGTGCTGATGGCAGCCGCGATGGTGCTGCTCGCTTCGCCGACGGGCGCGCATGCGTCCGCAGAGGCGCCAGACACCCCCGGCGGCGATCAAGAGCAGACCGGTTTCTACTTCGGCGGCGTCATCACCTTCGACGGTGAGCCCGTCGAAGGCGTGACCATGACGATCGAGGGCAACGGCTTCGAAGCCGAGACCGTCACCAACGCCGAGGGCAAGTGGCGTCTCTACGTGCCCGAGAAAGAGGAGTACGTCCTCACGGTCGACGAGGACACCCTCCCGGACGGCGTCATCGTCGACGCCGCGCTGCTGCCGGAGGGCACGCAGCCGAAGTCCGGGACGACCGCGTCGTTCGACGTCGCCTTCGGCGCCACCGGCACGAAGATCATCAACCTCTTCCTCGGCGAGGGCGAGCGGCTGACGACCTCGTTCCTCGATCAGCTCGCCGAGCGCCTCGTCAGCGGCCTCAACTTCGGCCTGCTCCTGGCGCTCGCCGCCGTCGGCGTCTCGCTGATCTTCGGCACGACGGGCCTGACCAACTTCGCCCACGCCGAGATGCTGACGTACGGCGCCATCATCGCGCTGATCTTCGCCAACATCGGCCTGCCGATGTGGATCGTCATCCCGATCGTCATCCTCTTCGGCGCAGCCTTCGGCTGGGTCCTGGATGCCGGTCTCTGGCGACCACTGAGGCGACGAGGTCTCGGGCTGGTCCAGCTCATGATCGTGAGCATCGGCCTGTCGCTCGCGATCCGCTACACCTACCAGTTCTTCATCGGCGGTGGCACGTACCAGCTGCCCGGCGCCGGCGCATCGCGCGACATCCGCATCGGCCCCATCGCCGTCTCGTGGATCGACGTCCTCTCCATGGGCGTCTCGATCGTCCTGCTGCTGGCCGTCGCCTACTGGCTGCTGCGCACCCGCATCGGCAAGGCCACCCGCGCGATCTCCGACAACCCCGGCCTCGCCGCCGCGTCTGGTATCAACGTCGACCGAGTCATCCGCATCGTGTGGGTGCTCTCGGCCGCTCTCGCCGCCGTCGCCGGTGTGCTGTGGGCCTACTTCCGCCCCGGCATCAAGTGGGACATGGGCGTGCAGGTGCTGCTGCTCATCTTCGCCGCGGTCACCCTCGGCGGCCTCGGTACCGCGTTCGGCGCGCTCATCGGCTCGCTGATCGTCGGCATCCTGGTCGAACTATCCACCCTGCTCGGCATCCCGCCGGACATGAAGTACGTCGGAGCTCTGGCTGTGCTGATCATCATCCTCCTGGTGAGGCCGCAAGGCCTGCTGGGCCGTAAAGAGAGGCTGGGCTAGGCCATGGATTGGGGACAGATTCTCAACAACACGGCCTACTGGCTGTTCAGCCCTGAGACGATCGCGTACGCGCTGGCGGCGACCGGTCTCGCGGTGCACTTCGGATACGCGGGCCTGCTCAACTTCGGCATGGCGGGCTTCATGGCCCTCGGCGCGTACGGCTACGCCATCTCCATCCTCAGCTTCGGCTGGCCGTGGTGGGTCGGCATCATCGTCGGCTGCCTCGCCTCGGTGGTCTTCGCGATCATCCTCGGCATCCCGACGCTGCGACTGCGGGCGGACTATCTCGCCATCGTCACCATCGCCGCGGCCGAGATCGTCCGTCTGGCGCTGACCACTCAGCTGTTCGACGAGTGGACCAACTCCGCGGACGGACTCGGCGGGTACCACGCCGGCTTCCGCGCGGCAAACCCGTTCCCGGAAGGCACGTACGGCTTCGGCCCCTGGACGTGGACCGCCGACCAGCTGTGGGTGCGCGTGTTCGGCATCATCCTGCTCGCCATCGCGGTCTACCTCGTGTGGGCGCTGATGCGCAGCCCGTGGGGCCGCGTGCTCAAGGGCATCCGCGAGGACGAGGACGCCGTGCGCTCGCTCGGCAAGAACGTCTTCGCCTACAAGATGCAGGCGCTCATCATCGGTGGCATCTTCGGCGCTCTGGGCGGCGTGGTCTTCGCGCTCCCCTCGGCCGTCGTGCCCGCCACCTACACGACCTCGCTCACGTTCTTCATCTGGACGATCCTGCTGCTCGGCGGTGCGGCGACCGTGTTCGGTCCCGTCGTCGGCTCGGTCATCTTCTGGGTGATCATGGGCTTCCTCGGCAACGTGCTCCCCGCCCTGGCGAACTCCGGCATCCTGCCGCTGTCGTCGGTGCAGGCCGGCACGCTCCGCTTCATCCTGGTGGGTGTCGCGCTCATGCTCATCGTGATCTTCCGCCCGCAGGGCATCTTCGGAAACAAGAGGGAGCTGACCTTTGTCAAATAACGGCACCTCGAGCGACGGCACGCCGGTGGAGCCGGTGACCGGCTCGACGCCGGCGGCCACCACCACCGGCAGCATCCGTCGCCCCAAGACGACAGGCCTGGCCAAGGGCGAGCCCGTCCCGGGGGTCGCCAAGAACGACCCCATCATGGTGATCGACAACATCACGCGGCGTTTCGGCGGTCTGACCGCCGTCGACGTCGAGCACCTCGAGATCCCTCGGGGAGCGATCACCGCCCTCATCGGCCCCAACGGCGCCGGCAAGACGACCCTGTTCAACCTGCTGTGCGGCTTCGACAAGCCCAACAGCGGTACGTGGTCGTTCGACGGCAAGAACCTGTCCGGCATCCCGTCGTTCAAGGTCGCCCGCATGGGTCAGGTGCGCACGTTCCAGCTCACCAAGGCGCTGTCGCTGCTCACCGTGCTCGAGAACATGAAGCTCGGCGCGACCGGTCAGAAGGGCGAGCGGCTCCTCTCGAGCATCATCCCCGCGATCTGGCGCAAGCAGGACGACGCCAACGAAGAGAAGGCCATGGAGCTGCTCGCGCGCTTCAAGCTCGACGCGAAGGCCGACGACTACGCGGCATCGCTGTCGGGCGGCCAGCGCAAGCTGCTCGAGATGGCCCGTGCGCTCATGAGCTCGCCCACGCTGGTGATGCTCGACGAGCCCATGGCAGGCGTGAACCCGGCGCTGACCGAGTCGCTCCTGGATCACATCCTGGATCTCAAGGACCTCGGCATGACGGTGCTCTTCGTCGAGCACGACATGCACATGGTGCGCCACATCGCCGACTGGGTCGTCGTGATGGCGGAAGGCCGAGTCGTGGCCGAGGGACCGCCCGAGACCGTCATGCAGGACAAGGCCGTCATCGACGCCTACCTGGGCAGCCACCAGGACGTCGACCTCGGCGTGGTGACCGGCCGCGTCGCCGGCGACCTCGACGAGTCGGCCGCAGAACTGCTGGAGGAGATCAAAGAGGCCGAAGAGGCCGGGATCGCCGACGCCGAGGAGGAGAACAAGTGAGCAACGCTGCCAGCACCGCCCCCTCGACCACCGGGGCAGGCTCCTCGGAGGCCGCGCGGACCGACCGCGTCGTCGTGGAGGTCTCCGACCTCTATGCCGGCTACCTGCCGGGGATCAACATCATCAACGGTGCGAACCTCATCGCCCGCAAGGGCGAGCTGATCGGCATCATCGGCCCCAACGGCGCCGGCAAGTCGACCCTGCTGAAGTCGATCTTCGGCATGGTGAAGGTGCGCTCGGGCGTCGTCAACGTCAACGGCGACAGCGTCATCGGGCTGAAATCCGACAAGCTCGTCACCAAGGGCGTCGGCTTCGTGCCGCAGACGAACAACGTGTTCCCCTCGCTCACCATCGAGGAGAACCTGCAGATGGGCCTGTACCAGGCTCCGAAGCAGTACGCCGAGCGCCTCGACTTCGTGACCGGCATCTTCGCCGAGCTGGGGAAGCGGCTCAAGCAGCGTGCGGGCTCGCTCTCCGGCGGTGAGCGCCAGATGGTGGCCATGTCACGCGCGCTCATGATGGACCCGGCCGTGCTCCTGCTCGACGAGCCCTCGGCCGGTCTGTCTCCGGTGCGACAGGATGACGCGTTCATCCGCGTCTCCGACATCAACAAAGCCGGCGTCACGATCATCATGGTCGAGCAGAACGCCCGCCGCTGCCTGCAGATCTGCGACCGCGGCTACGTGCTCGACCAGGGCCGCGACGCCTACGAGGGCACCGGCCGCGACCTTCTGAACGACCCGAAGGTCATCGGCCTGTACCTGGGCACGCTGGGCACCGAAGGCAACTGACCCGCACACAGCGCAAAGAGAAGAGCGGATGCCGAGGCATCCGCTCTTCTCTTTTGCCCTTGGACAAAGGGGAAGGGCCCCGGATCGCTCCGGGGCCCTTCCTTTCGTGCGCGGGACTCAGCCGATGCGCTCGAAGTTGTTGTCGGCACCGTACTGGAAGATGCCGACGGTGGCCTCGGTCGGGTCACCGTTCTCGTCGAGCGTGATCGGGCCGGAGAAGCCGTCGTAGTCGGCCGTGCCACCACCGAGGATGATGGCTGCGCAGTCGGCGTAGTTGTCGCACTTCTCGCCCTCACCGGAGCCGCCAGAGACTTCCTGGAGCTTGCCGGCGATCTCGGCCGGGTCGGTCGAGTTGGCTGCGAGCGAGGCGAGCGCGAGCAGGATGACCGCGTCGTAGGACTCGTTGGCGTACGAGAAGTCGGTCAGGTCGGTGTTGCCCTCACCCGTCCACCACTCGTTCAGACGGTCCTGGAAGCTGGTGTCGGCCTCGAGCGGTCCGGCAGGAGTGGTGCCCTTGGCGCCTTCCATGCTGGCGTCGGCCGGCCACTTGGCGTCCGCACCGAAGTTCTTCAGGTTTCCGTCGACCAGGTACAGCTGCTCGGCGGGGTAGCCCGCGGACAGCAGTGCCGGACCGATGGTGAAGATCTCGTCGAACGTGATCAGCACGATGGCGTCGGGGTTCGAGGCCATCAGCGAGCTGATCTGCGCGTCGAACGAGGTGTCGCCGGTGTTGTAGGACTGCTCCTCGACGATCGTGCCGCCCGCGCCGGTGAAGGTCTCCTGGAAGACCTCGTTCAGGCCGGTGCCGTACGAGTCGTTGAGGTACAGGACTGCGACGTTCTCGTGGCCGTCTTCTGCCACGAGGTTGCCGAGCACCTCGCCCTGGAGCGTGTCCGAGGGGGCGGTGCGCCAGTACAGGCCGTTGTCGTCCCACGACGTGAAGTCGAGCGACGTGTTGGCCGGCGAGAACGTGATGATGCCCGCGGCGACGGCGTCGTCGAGGAACAGCTTCGTGACACCCGAGGAAGCGGCGCCGATCGCGGCGGAGACACCCTCCGAGATCAGCGTCTGGATGGTGGTCGCGTACGCCTTGTTGTCGGTGTCGCCCGAGTCGCCCCAGACGATGTCCTCGATCGTCAGGCCCGTGTCGCCGGATGCCTCGTTGACATCGGCGGCGGCGAGGCCGACGCCTGCCTCCTCCGGCGGTCCGAGGAACGACAGGTTGCCCGTCTGCGGCAGGATGGTGCCGATCTTGAGGGCGAGGTCGCGCTCCTCGGTGGGGGGTGCGCTGGTCTCGCCGCCCGTGCCACCGCCGGCGCAGCCGGCGAGGACGAGGGCGGAGGCGCCTGCGAGCGCAATGGTGCCGAGGGCTGCCTTGCGCGAGCGGGTGAAGACGCTCATGTTGCTCCTTGCTGTGAATGAACACGGGTTCGACTCGGGCGCCGACCCAGTGTCCCTAACCTAACCGCGCGGGACGCATCGGAATGTTGCCGTTCGTTAACGATGTGTAACGCAATGGATCGGCCGCGCGAGGCCATTGGTATCGCTCTCATCGACCCGGAATACCCCTAGCCGGTATATCGTTGATGCATTCGTACCCCGATGGGGTATCCAGTCGATCATTCCCCCGAAAGGCAAGACCCATGACGCACAAGACCGAGTACCAGGTGACCGGCATGAGCTGCGGGCACTGCGAGGCATCGGTGCGCGGCGAGGTGTCGAAGCTCGCAGGCATCGAGGCGATCGCCGTGGACGCAAAGGCCGGCTCGCTCGTCATCGAGTCCTCCGCCCCCGTCGCCGACGCCGATGTCATCGCCGCCGTCGACGAGGCCGGCTATGAAGCGGTTCGGGTCTGATGATCCCGCCCCCCGCTCCCGACGCCGGGTCGCGCATCGAGCTCGAGATCGGCGGCATGACATGCGCCTCGTGCGCCAACCGGATCGAGAAGCGGCTGAACCGGATGGACGGGGTGGCGGCATCCGTCAACTACGCCACCGAGAAGGCGACCGTCACCGCCCCCGCGGGGCTCGACCCGCAGGAGCTCATCGCCGAGGTGGAGAAGACCGGCTACACGGCCGTCCTCCCCACTCCCTCCGCCGAGCCCGGGGGTGAGCACGATCACGACGTCACCGACACCGAGCTCGTCGGCCTCCGGCAGCGGGTGATCGGCTCGATCGTGCTCTCGGTGCCGGTGATCCTGCTCGCCATGATCCCCGCGCTGCAGTTCACGTACTGGCAGTGGGCATCCCTCGCGCTTGCCGCACCGGTCGTGGTGTGGGGCGCCTGGCCGTTCCATCGCGCCGCCTGGATCAACCTGCGTCACGGCGCCGCCACGATGGACACCCTCATCTCCCTCGGGGTCTCTGCGGCCTTCCTGTGGTCGCTCTACGCCCTGTTCTTCGGCCACGCAGGCATGCCCGGCATGACCCACGCCTTCGAGTGGTCCGTCCAGCCGGGCGACGGCGCGGGCGACATCTACCTCGAAGTCGCCGCGGGCGTCACGATGTTCGTGCTCGCCGGCCGGTACTTCGAGGTGCGCTCCAAGCGCCGCGCCGGCGCCGCGCTGCGGGCCCTGCTCGAGATCGGCGCGAAGGACGTGGCCGTGCTGCGTGCCGGACCCGACGGAGCGGTGGTCGAGTCCCGCGTCCCGATCGCGCAGCTGCGCGCGGGCGACGAGTTCGTGGTGCGGCCGGGCGAGAAGATCGCCACCGACGGCGTCGTGGTGTCGGGCACCTCTGCGGTCGACGCCTCGATGGTCACCGGCGAGTCGGTGCCCGTGGAAGTCGGCCCCGACGACGCCGTGATCGGCGCGACGGTCAACGCCGGCGGACGGCTCGTCGTCCGGGCCACGCGGGTCGGCGACGACACCCAGCTCGCCCAGATGGCCCGGCTCGTCGAGGCGGCGCAGTCCGGCAAGGCGGACGTGCAGCGCCTGGCCGACCGCATCTCGGGCATCTTCGTGCCGATCGTGCTGGTGATCTCCCTCGCCACGCTCGCGACCTGGCTGCTCCTCGGCTACGACGCGACGATGGCCTTCACCGCCGCCGTCGCCGTCCTGATCATCGCCTGCCCCTGCGCCCTGGGACTCGCCACGCCGACCGCGCTGCTGGTCGGCACCGGCCGCGGCGCCCAGCTCGGCATCCTCATCCGAGGACCCGAGGTGCTGGAGTCCACGCGCGCCGTCGACACGATCGTGCTCGACAAGACCGGCACCGTCACGACGGGCCGCATGGCCCTCGTCGATGTCGTGACCGCATCCGGAACCGACCGCGTCGAGCTGCTGCGACTGGCGGGTGCCCTCGAGCACGCGTCCGAGCACCCGATCGCTCAGGCGGTGGCGCGCGGTGCGGTCGCCGAGACCAGCGCGCTGCCCGATGTCGAGTCGTTCCAGAACGTCCCCGGCAAGGGCGTCTCAGGCGTCGTCGACGGGCACGCGGTCATCGTCGGCCGCTCGGGACTGCTCGAGGACTGGGCGCTGACCCTGCCGGCGGACCTCGCCGAGGCCAAGCATCGCGCCGAGGCCGCCGGTCGCACCGCCGTGCTCGTGGCCTGGGACGGAGAGGCGCGCGGCGTGCTCGTGGTCGCCGATCAGGTGAAGCCCACGAGCGCCGAGGCGGTCGCGCAATTACGGGCGCTGGGCCTCTCGACCATCCTGCTGACCGGCGACAACACCGCCGCCGCGGACGCGGTCGCGCACGAGGTCGGCATCGAGCGGGTGATCGCCGAGGTCCTTCCGCAGGACAAGGTCGCCGTCATCCGGCAGCTGCAGTCCGAGGGCCGCGTGGTCGCGATGGTGGGCGACGGGGTCAACGACGCCGCCGCCCTGGCGCAGGCCGACCTGGGCCTGGCGATGGGAACGGGGACGGATGCCGCGATCGAGGCATCCGACATCACCCTGGTCCGCGGCGACCTGCGCAGCGCGGCCGATGCGATCCGGCTGTCGCGCGCGACGCTCGGCACCATCAAGGTCAACCTGTTCTGGGCCTTCGCGTACAACGTCGCGGCGATCCCGCTCGCAGCGCTCGGCCTGCTCAACCCCATGATCGCCGGCGCCGCGATGGCGATCTCGAGCGTCTTCGTCGTCGGCAACAGCCTGCGGCTGAAGTCCTTCCGCAGCCGCTCCGGCGCGGTCGCCGAACCCGCACCCGTACACGTACCCGCATCGCCCCAGGAGGCACACAGTGGACACCACGCATGAGGCCGTCGCTCTCGCCGAGCACAGCCACCACGGCTACATCACCGACAAGGACAAGTACCTCAACCGCCTGAAGCGGATCGAAGGGCAGGCGCGCGGCATCCACAAGATGGTGGAGGACGAGAAGTACTGCATCGACATCCTGACGCAGATCAGCGCCCTCACGAGCGCCCTGCAGGCCGTCGCGGTGGGACTGCTCGACGACCACCTGCGGCACTGCGTCGTCGACGCGGCACGTTCGGGCGAGGCGGAGGCCGACGCCAAGATCACCGAGGCGACTCAGGCGATCGCGCGCCTCGTGCGCTGACCCGGCGCTCATCTGTGCGAAAGCGACCTTCCGCCTCGGCGTGAAGGTCGCTTTCGCACAGATGGGCGGGCGCTAGGCGGGCGCTGAGCGCGACCGGCGCGCGTGGACCAGCGAGTCCACGGTCAGGACGGCGAGCGCCACCCAGACGAGGCCGAAGCCGATCCAGCGCTCGAGCGGCATCGGCTCGCCGAGCAGCCACGCGCCGATGATGAACTGCAGGATCGGCGCCACGAACTGCAGCAGCCCGATGAGCGTCAGCGAGGCGCGGCGGGCACCGGCGGCGAAGAAGAGCAGCGGCACCGCGGTGACGACGCCGACGAGGCTCAGCAGCACGGTGTGCCACGTGCCCTCGGTGCCGATCATGAGGCCCGTCGTCGCGTTGACGACGATGAGCAGCACGCCGGCCACCGGCACGAGCCACAGCGACTCGAGCGTGAGGCCGCTCACGGCGTCCACGGACGGACCCACGCGCTTCTTCACCAGCCCGTAGAGGCTGAAGGTCGCCGCGAGCGTGAGCGCGATCCACGGGAACGATCCGT
This sequence comes from Microbacterium sp. Root166, assembly GCF_001427145.1. Taxonomy (GTDB): domain Bacteria; phylum Actinomycetota; class Actinomycetes; order Actinomycetales; family Microbacteriaceae; genus Microbacterium. The sequence goes on along the minus strand of NZ_LMGL01000001.1, from coordinate 1,570,758 downwards.
ACCCGATGATGATGACGAGCACGGCGAGCGTCGCGATGCCGATGGCGATCCACTGCGTGACCCGCAGCCGCTCGCGCAGCACCAGGACCGCCAGCAGCACGGTGGCGATCGGGTTGATGAAGTATCCGAGGCTCGTCTCGATGACGTGGCCGGTGAGGGCGCCCAGGATGAAGACCTGCCAGTTGATGTAGATCAGTCCGCCGGCGAGCACCGTCAGCCACGCGATGCGCGGCTGACGCAGGATCGCGGCGATGCGCCCCCACGACCTCGTGACGGCCAGCAGCAGCGCGCAGAACACGAGGGACAGCAGGATCCGCCAGGCGACGAGCTCGAACGGCCCGATCGGCATGAGCAGCAGGAAGTACAGCGGAAGGAAGCCCCAGAGCAGATACGCCGTGAACGCGTAGACGCCGCCCAGGGTGTGCTGCGTCGCGAGGTGCGCGGCGACGGCGCCGGTCCGGGACGCCGGGACCACGGCGATCCCGGCGGTCGCCGTCGCTGCGGCGCCGAGCTCCGTAGAGCTCTCGGAGGGCGCGGCGGGGGACGGGGACGATTCGGGGCTCACCGGTCCAGCCTAGGACGGGCGCCGGCGCCCCGAGCCCGGGCGGCGACCTCCGGGGGCGCGAGCGACTGCCGACCTTCGCGCGATGTCTGCCAGGACGACGAAAGGGCCGGATGCCGAAGCATCCGACCCTCTCGGTACGCGCTGGGATCAGCGGACGACGACCGCCAGGACGTCGCGCGCCGACAGGACGAGGAACTCGTCCGCGCCGAACTTGACCTCGGTGCCGCCGTACTTGCTGTACAGGACACGGTCGCCGACGGCGACGTCGAGCGGAACGCGGTTGCCGTTGTCGTCGATGCGGCCGGGGCCGACGGCGACGACTTCACCCTCCTGCGGCTTCTCCTTGGCAGTATCGGGGATGACGAGGCCACTCGCGGTGGTCTGCTCGGCCTCGACCTGCTTGATGACGATGCGGTCCTCGAGCGGCTTGATGGAAACCGACACGGTCTACCTCTTCTTTCCTTTGAGACTAAGACTCGTTAGCACCCGCACACTGAGAGTGCTAACGGCAAGTCTAGGCAAGCGCTGGCACTCACGCAACGTGAGTGCCAACCGCGTGACGCCGTGTGGCATCGCCGTAGGCTGGGCCGGTGGAGATGGCCGAGCTGACCGCGCTGCTGACCCCCAACGGACTGCGCCTGCTCGACGCGCTCCCGGCGGTGGAATCGGCGGACGACGTCGCGCGCACCGTGTCGCGGTTGCGCAAGGAGGGCCACTCCCCCGACCTCGTGGCCGCCGTCGTCACCCAGTCGCGGCTGCGCGCCCGCGCGACCTCGAAGTTCGGGCCATTCGCCGAGCGCATGCTCTTCACACGTGCCGGTCTGGAGCAGGCCACGCGGCTGCCGATCGCCGCGCGTCACGCCGGCAGGTTCCGGGATGCCGGGCTGACCCGCGTCGCCGACCTCGGCTGCGGCATCGGCGGTGACGCCCTGGGCCTGGCCGGACTGGGACTATCCGTCCACGCCGTCGACGCCGACGAGGTCACGGCCGCGATCGCGGCGTACAACCTCGCACCCTTCGGTGAGACCGTGAGCGTCACCCACGGCACCGCCGAGACCGCAGACCTGTCGGGCGTGGATGCCGTGTGGCTCGACCCCGCCCGGCGAACGGCCGGGCACTCCGAGACCACACGCACGCGGCCCGAGGACTGGTCGCCGTCGCTGGACTGGTCCTTCGCGCTGGCCGCGCGCCTGCCCACGGGCATCAAGCTCGGCCCGGGCCTGGACCGCGACCTCATTCCGGCGGACGTCGAGGCGCAGTGGGTCAGCGCGGACGGGTCGACGGTGGAACTGGTGCTCTGGTCGAAGGCGCTGGCGCGCGAGGGCGTCCGGCGGGCGGCCCTGGTGATCCGCGGCGACGAGGCCCACGAGATCACCGCCGCCGAGGACGCCGACGATGTGCCGGAGCGCGAGCTCGGCACCTACCTCCACGAGCCCGACGGCGCCGTCATCCGGGCGCGGCTGATCGGCGACGTCGCCCGCGCGCTCGACGCCGGCATGCTCGATCCGCACATCGCCTATCTGACGTCGGATGCCGCGCTGACGAGCCCGTTCGTCACGACGTTCCGGGTCGAAAAGGCCATGCCCGCCAAGGTCCCGGTGATCAATGGCGCGCTGCGCGAGCGAGGCATCGGCCGGCTCGAGATCAAGAAGCGCGGCGTCGACGTGGATCCGGCGCAGTTCCGCCGGAAGCTGACACTGCGCGGCGACGCCGAGGCGACGCTGTTCCTCACACGCGTCGGGAGCACGCGCATCGCGGTGCTGGCCGAACGGCTCAGCCGATGAACGGCGCGCGATACGCCGCGAACAGCAGCCAGCCGGCGCTGTAGAGGATCGACACGACACCGATCGAGAGCGCCCAGACCGCGACGGCGCGGCTCTCGAGCGGACGGCGCAGCGCGAGGATCGCCGAAACGACGGCGACGATGCCGATCGGGAAGCCCCAGCCGACGAACAGCGACACCGCCAGCCCGGCGATCGCGAACGCGAGCGCCCAAGCACCGAGGCCGCGGTGAGGGCCGTCGGCCGGCGGCATCAGCCACTGCGCCGTGGGCAGGGGCTCGTCCTCCTCCGTGCCGGGTTCTGCCGGGGCGGACTGGCTGACGACGGAGACCGGGGCCGTGGGCAGGCGCTGGAAACCTCCGCGATGGGCGCCGGGAAGCGGCGACGCCTCGTCCGCCAGCGCGACGTCGGGTGATGGCGGCTCGACGGCGGGTGACGGCACGCCGGCCGCGGCATCCGCGGCGGACGCCTCGGGCAATGGCGGGCGCGGAGGCTGCGGCATCCGCTCGTCGGGGGTCACGAGGCCTCCTCCGCGACCTGGATCTCGGTCACCGGAAGGGTGGAGTCCGCCCCGAAGTGCAGCGTCGAGGGGGCGCGGCCCGACATCACGAGCTCGGACGCCAGCGCGGCGATCATGGCCCCATTGTCGGTGCACAGCGACAGCGGCGGGATGCGCACGGTGACACCCTGCGCGGCGGCGCGCTCGATCGCGACTTCGCGGAGCCGGCGGTTCGCGATGACTCCGCCGCCCAGCAGCAGCCGCGGCACCTCGTGATCGCGGCAGGCAGCCAGCGCCTTGGTCACGAGGACGTCCACGACGGCCTCGCGGAAGCTCGCCGCGACATCGGCGACCGGCACCGGCTCACCGGCGGCCTGCCGCTGCTCGACCCACCGTGCGACGGCGGTCTTGAGCCCCGAGAACGAGAAGTCGTAGCGATGGGCGGCCAGGTCGCTCGCGCGAGAGAGACCGCGCGGGAACGGGATGGCGTCCGGATCTCCGGATGCCGCCGCCCGGTCGATCTCGGGACCGCCGGGGTACGGAAGTCCGAGCAGCCGTGCGACCTTGTCGAAGGCCTCGCCCGCGGCGTCGTCCATCGTCTCGCCCAGCAGCTCCACGTCGGTGGTGAGGTCGCGCACGAGGAGGAGCGACGTGTGCCCGCCACTGACCAGGAGGGCGACGGTCGGGTACTCGAGCGGCGGCGCATCGGGGTCGAGGATGTCGGCGGCGATGTGGCCGACGAGGTGGTTCACGGCGTACAGCGGGCGATCCAGCGACACCGCGAGCGCCTTGGCCGCGCCGACCCCCACCATGAGCGCACCGGCGAGCCCGGGCCCCGAGGTGACGGCGACCGCGTCGATGTCGCCCAGGGCGACCCCCGACTCGGCGAGCGCCGCGTGGATCGCCGGCTCGAGGGCCTCGAGGTGGGCGCGCGCGGCGACCTCGGGCACGACCCCGCCGAAGCGGGCGTGCTCGTCCATCGAGCTGGCGATCGTGTTCGACAGCAGCGTGCGGCCGCGGACGATCCCGATGCCGGTCTCGTCGCAGCTCGTCTCGATGCCCACGACCAGGGGCTCGGCGCGGTTCACGTGCACGCCCCGGCATCCGCTGCGGACGGCTCTAGTGCCGCCCGCCCGCGCAGGTCGAGCTTCATCACGATCGCGTCGACGTCGTCGGGCTGGTAGTAGCGGGGGCGGCGCCCGACCTCGAGGAAGCCCTCCGAGAGGTACAGCGCCTGCGCGACGGGGTTGTCGGCGCGGACCTCGAGGAAGACGTCGTCGACGCCCCGCTGAGCCGCCTCGGCGAGCAGCGCCCGCAGCAGCGTGCGGCCACGACCCCGGCCGCGCACCTCTGGGGCGAGCGCGATGGTCTGGATGTCGGCATCCGTCGCCCCGCGCACCGCGCGCAGACCGCCGTACCCCACAAGACGCCCCGCCTCTTCGTCGACCACGTACCAGCCGTGCGGCGAACCGAGCTCCTCGCGCATCATGGCGTCCGACCAGGCATCGCCGGGGAACGAGGCGCGCTCCAGCGACATGATGGCGTCGAGGTCGGCGACGGATGCCGGGCGCAGCGTCATGCGCTCACCCGCTTCGGGGCGCCGGGCATCGTGACGTCGGGGGAACGGAGGTACAGCGCGTCGTCCGGGCCGATCGTGCGCCGGGCGGCGATGGCGCGGGCGGCGGCGAGCGCCAGAAGCGCGGCGGGGATCCGTTCGGCGTCGCGACGCTCGACTCCGTCGCGGGACAGCACGGCGTCGAGCTCGTCGCGCGGCGCGAGGGCCGGCTCTGCGAGGCGGATGGGCAGACCGCCGTCGTCGATGCCGCGATACACGGTGAAGGCGAACTCACGGCGGCGAGCGTCGGTGACCACCGCGAAGGATCGGTCCTCGGCGTCGAAGCCGGCGTGGAGCGCCTCGTGCAGCAGCAGCTCGAGGGCGACGGCATCGTGACTCACCACCGGCACCACCGGGATCCCCCGGCCGAGCGCGAACGTGCGCGCGGCCGCGATCCCGACCCGCAGTCCGGTGAACGGACCGGGGCCCATTCCGGCGGCGACGTGCGTGATCTCGGCGGCGGTGACGGATGCCTCGGCCAGCGCCTCCTGGATGAGCGAGCCGATGACCTCGGCGTGGCCGCGCGGGTCGAGGCTCTCGCGCTGCGATCTCACCACGCCGTCCGGCTCGACGACCGCGACGGCCGAGCCGAGCGAGGTGTCGATGCCGAGGATCACTCCTCCAGGGTAGTCGGCGCCGAGTGCCGGGCGACTCGTCGTTTCGGGTCGCCGTGAGGCCAGGACACGCCGACGGCTCCCGCGTGTCGCCGAGTCACGGCGCCCCGAACCCGCGGTCGCTACGGATGCCGGGTGATCGTGAGGACTCGAGGGGTGTCGGCGTCGAGGGCTTCGGTGGCCCGGGAGTACGTGCCGCACGCGGTGTCGACGCCGCGGCCATGCCACTCGCGCGATATCTCGATCTCCCACCAGCGGTCGCGCACACCGTCGACCATGCCGCGACCCCACTCGACGACGACCGCCGACGCGTCGAAGTCGATGTCGAGGTCGTCCAGCTCGGCCGGCGATCCCAGCCGGTAGGCGTCGACGTGGACCAGCGGCGTGCCGCCGACGAGCGACGGATGGGTGCGCGCGATGACGAACGTGGGACTCTGCACGGGCCCGCGCACGCCGAGGCCGGCCCCGATCCCCCGCGTGAGCGTGGTCTTGCCCGCGCCGAGCGGGCCGGTGAGCACGATCAGGTCCCCTGGACCCATTGCGCGGCCGATCTGGTCGCCGAAGCGCTCCATGTCGGCGGGCGTGGGGACCTCGCGCGTGCCGACCAGCTCGTCGAGACCGGTTCGCGCGCTCACCCCGACACCTGCCGGCGGGGAACGCGCGGGCCGATGCGCGTGACGATCTCGTAGTTGATGGTGCCGGCGGCGGTCGCCCAGTCGTCCGCCGCGGGGGCGCCGAGGGTGGGATCGCCGAAGAGGACCACCTCGTCGCCCACTGCGACCGGATGCTCGCCGACGTCGACGACGAACTGATCCATGGCGATCCTGCCCGCGACCGCGAACCGGCGCCCGCCGATCACGACGGGGCCGCTGCCCGAGGCCTGACGCGGCACACCGTCGGCGTAGCCGAGCGGGACGAGCGCCAGAGTCGTGTCGCGCTCGGCCCGGTAGTCGTAGCCGTACGACACGCCCTGCCCCGCCGGCACCCGCCGCACCGCCGCGACGGCGCCGCGCAGAGTCATGGCCGGGCGCAGGCCGAGATCCGCGGAGCTGCGGTCTTCGAACGGCGAGAGACCGTATATGCCGATCCCGATCCGCACGCAGCCGAGCCGCGTCTGCGGCAGGGCGATCGCCGCATGCGTGGCGGCGAGGTGACGCAGCGGCGGGGTGACGCCGAGGGATCCCGCAGCGGCGACGCCCTCTTCGAACCGGCGCAGGGCCGCGAGGTCATCGTCGGCCGAGGCGTTGGACAGATGGCTGAACAGGGCGACGACGCGGATCTTCCCGATGCGCTCGAGTCGCGCGGCCTCGGCGAACACGACGCGCTGGTCATCGGGAGGGATGCCGTTGCGGGAGAGCCCCGTCTCGAGCTTCAGGTGCACCGGCACCGGCCGGTCCGCCGTGGCGGCGGCGGCCGCCTGCAGCAGCTGGTCGAAGCTGGAGATGCCGAGCTCGATGCGCTGCGCGGCGGCTTCGGCGAACGAGGCTCCGGGGGCGTGCAGCCAGGCCACGATGGGCGCGTCGATGCCGGCGCGCCGCAGCGCGATCGCCTCGGCCACCTCGGCAACGCCCAGCCGCGTCGCACCTCCGGCGAGCGCGGCGAGCGCCGAGCGCACCGCGCCATGCCCGTAGCCGTCGGCCTTCACCACGGCGATGACCTCGGCGTCCGTGAGTCGCCGGAGGTGGCGTACGTTGTCCTCGATGGCGCCCACGTCGATCCGCGCCTCGCGGAGAGCGCCCGGGCCCAGCTTGCTCACGGCGCGTCCTCCGCGGATGCCGCGTCCGACGCCTCGGCGACGACGTACGCAGTGGCGAAGCCGGCATCGTGCGACATCGACAGGTGGACGGTCGTGATGCCGCGGCGGGCGACGACCTCGGCGGTGGAGCCGCTGAGCGTGAACCACGGCCGGCCCGAGGGCTCGGGCGTGATCTCGATCTCAGTCCAGTGCACGCCGTCGGACCCGCCGAGCGCCTTGATCAGCGCCTCTTTGGCGGCGTAGCGTGCGGCGAGCGACCGGGGCTTGAGCTCGCGCTCCCGCTCGGAGAACAGCCGCTCGGCCAGCCGGGGCGTGCGCTCCAGCGTCCGTTCGAAACGGCCGATGTCGACGAGGTCGACTCCGATCCCCACGATCACGACACACTCCCGTCCGGCCGCGGTCGCGGCATCCGTCACCCTACCCGGCGTTCCGCCGGGCCGGTGGGGCTATCCGACCGTGCCTACTCCACCGTGACAGACTTCGCGAGGTTGCGCGGCTGGTCGACGTCGAGTCCCTTCGCCGTCGCCAGGCCCATCGCGAAGATGTGCAGCGGCACGACCGCCAGCAGCGGCTCGAAGAGGGCCCCGGCGAGCGGGATGCGCAGCACCTCGTCGGCCTTGGGAAGCACGGCCACGTCGCCCTCTTCGGCGATCGCGATGACGCGGGCGCCGCGCGCACGGATCTCCTCGATGCTCGAGACGACCTTCTTGTGCATCTCGGCGGACTTGCTCGGCGACGGCACGATCACGAAGACCGGCTGCCCGGCCTCGATGAGCGCGATGGGTCCGTGCTTGAGCTCGCCGGCCGCGAAGCCCTCGGCATGGATGTAGGCGAGCTCCTTGAGCTTGAGTGCGCCTTCGAGCGCGATGGGGTAGCCGACGTGGCGGCCGAGGAACAGCACCGAACGGGTGTCGGCCATCCAGTACGCGAGCTGCTCGATGCGCGGCTGCTCGCGCTCGAGGATCTGCGAGATCTTCGCGGGGATCGCCTCGAGCTCGGCGACGTGCGCAGCGGCATCGGCGGGCGAGACGGCGCCGCGGATACGGCCGACGTGCAGCCCGAAAAGGTAGAGCGCGGTGATCTGGGCGACGAACGCCTTGGTCGATGCGACCGCGACCTCGGGTCCGGCATGGGTGTAGACGATGGCGTCGGACTCGCGCGGGATGGTCGCGCCCTGCGTGTTGCAGATCGACAGGGTCTTGGCGCCGCGCTCGCGGGCGTACTTGACGGCCATGAGCGTGTCCATGGTCTCGCCGGACTGGCTGATCGAGACGACGAGCGTGTCGGGTCCGATGACCGGGTCGCGGTAGCGGAACTCGTGGGCGAGCTCGACGTCGACCGGGACGCGCGTCCACTGCTCGATCGCGTATTTGCCGACCTGCCCGGCGTAGGCGGCGGTGCCGCACGCGATGACGATGATGCGCGAGATGCCGAGGAACAGCTCGTCGAGGCCGTCCAGCTCAGGGATCACGACCTCGCCGTCGCGGAGGCGGCCACGGAGGGTGTTCGCGACGGCCTCGGGCTCCTCCGAGACCTCCTTGGCCATGAAGGACGACCAGCCGCCCTTGTCGGCGGCCGAGGCGTCCCAGGTCACCTCGAACGGCTCGACCTCGACGCTGTTGCCGTCGAAGTCGGTGACCTCGACGCCGGAGGGGGTGATCGCGACGATCTGGTCCTGGCCGATCGCGAGGGCGTTGCGGGTGTGCTCGACGAACGCGGCGACGTCGGAGCCCAGGAAGTTCTCGCCCTCGCCGAGGCCGATCACGAGCGGCGAGTTGCGGCGCGCGCCGACGACGAGGCCGGGCTGCTCCTCGTGCATCGCGAGGAGAGTGAAGGCGCCCTCGAGGCGCGACACGACCGCGCGGAAGGCGGCGGTCAGGTCGCCCGTGGCGCGGTACTCGCGGCCGAGCAGGACAGCGGCGACCTCGGTGTCGGTCTCGCTGCGGAAGGTGTAGCCGCCCTCGAGCAGCTCCGCCTTGAGCTCGGAGAAGTTCTCGATGATGCCGTTGTGGATCACGGCGAGCTTGTCGTCGTCCGCCAGGTGCGGGTGGGCGTTGTCGTCGGTGGGGCCGCCGTGGGTCGCCCAGCGTGTGTGGCCGATGCCGGTGGTGCCGTCGGCGAGCGGCGAGTCGTTGAGGTCGTCGCGCAGCATGCCCAGCTTGCCGGCGCGCTTGCGCATGCCGAGGTCTCCCTCGGCGTCGATCACGGCGATGCCGGCGGAGTCGTACCCGCGGTATTCGAGCCGTGCCAGACCGGCGAGGAGGATGGGCTGGCTCTGCCGCGGGCCCACGTATCCGACGATTCCACACATGCCTTCCATGGTAGGCGCGGAGTTATGCGAGGAGTCTGAACGAAAAGCCGAGCCCAGATCAGAGCGATTTTTCAGGCGTCAGAGCTTGCGGAGGAGAACGCGTTCCACGGTGTGGTCGGGCGCCTTCTGCAGCACCAGGCTGGCGCGGTGACGAGTGGGCAGGACGTTTTCCATCAGGTTGGGCAGGTTGATGTCGTTCCAGTAGCCCATCGCCGTCTGCACGGCCTCGTCGTCCGTGAGGTGCGAGAACACGTTGAAGAACGAGCTCGGGTTGGCGAACGCGCCGGTGCGCAGCGCCATGAAGCGCTCGACGTACCACTGTGCGATGTGGCCGGGATCGGCGTCGACGTAGATCGAGAAGTCGAACAGGTCGCTCACCGCGACATCTCCGGGTGCGGGGGACGGCTGCAGCACGTTCAGGCCCTCGACGATGACGACGTCGGGCCGACGCACGGTGGTGTGGGCATCGGGGACGATGTCGTACCGCATGTGGGAGTAGAACGGCGCCCGCACCTCGGCCGCCCCGCTCTTGACCTCGGTGAGGAACGACACCAGCGCACGCCGGTCGTAGGACTCCGGGAAGCCCTTGCGCGCCATGATGCCGCGGCGCTCGAGCTCGGCGTTCGGGTAGAGGAAGCCGTCGGTGGTGACGAGCTCCACCCGCGGGGTGTCCGGCCAGCGGCTCATCAGCTCGCGCAGCAGGCGGGCGATGGTCGACTTGCCGACGGCGACCGAGCCCGCCACGGCGACGACGAAGGGCGTGGTGCTGTCGGCGTCGCCCAGGAACGCGCTGGTCTCGGCGCCCAGTCGCTGAGTGGACTTGGCGTACAGCGACAGCAGCCGCGACAGCGGCAGGTACACCTGCGAGACCTCGGCCATGTCGAGGCGATCTCCGAGCCCGCGGATCTGCACGATCTCGGTCTCGGACAGCGGCTGCGACATCCCCGCCGCCGTGCGCGCCCACTCGGCGCGGTCGATCTCGCGGTACAGCGAGAGCGCCGTGGTGAGCGTGGAGGCATCGTCGGCAGACATCCCGCTCATCGTATCGAACACCGGATGCCGCAGCCCGGCGTGCCTGCCGGGCGAAACGAGACGGGCCCGTCCCCGGTGAGGGGACGGGCCCGCCGTCGGGATGGTTCGGACCTACTCCGCCGCGTTGTGGCCGTGGTCGGGGTGCAGGCCGCCGCCGCCACCCGCCCACGTGCCCTCGGGGCCGGCAGGCTCGGGCAGCACCAGGCCGCCGGGCACGTCGACGCCGACGACGCCGTTGACGAGTTCGGTCGAGTACGCGTATGCGAGCACCGACAGCGCGATGGCGTCCGCGTTGATCTCGAGCGCCTCCATGCTGACGTTGCCGATGTCGTCGCACGCCTGGTGGTAGCACGGGTCGAGCCACTCGCCCGCGGTGCCGCCCCAGATCGCGGCCTGCTCCTCGCTCTTCTCGTCCTCGGCGCCCGTGAACAGACCGCCGGCCGGGATGCCGGCCAGGATGAACGCCTCGTAGTCGCTGCGTCCGCTGAACTCGGCGTCGTCGTACGGCTGGCCCACGCTGGTGAAGTAGCGCTCGAACAGGTCCTCGATCTGGATCGAGCCCTCGGGGACGACCACCGGCGCCTCGAACGTCGACTCGTCGCCGTCGTACACCATGTAGATGAAGTTCGGCGAGGCGACCATGTCGAAGTTCAGGTACAGCCCGATGCGGTCCTTCTCCCCCTGGCTGAGACCGTCGACGTAGGCCTGCGAACCGACGAGACCGACTTCCTCGGCGGCCCACCACGCCAGGCGCACGGTGTTCTGCGGCTTGACCTTCTGCATGGTCTCCGCCAGTTCGAGGAGCGCTGCCGAGCCGGAGCCGTTGTCGTTGATGCCGGGGCCAGCGGGCACCGAGTCGAGGTGCGCACCCGCCATCACGACGTTGTCGGAGTTGACACCCGGCAGTTCGGCGATCACGTTCTTCTGCGGGTGGTTCTCGATGAACATCGAGACGGTCGCAGTCGAGCCGGGCACCGCCAGAGCAGAACCGGCGGCGAACGACGTGTTGACCACCGGGATGTCGAGCGCCGTCGGATTCGCCCCGATCAGCGTCACGTTGGTGATGATGCCCGAACGCTCGGGCGTGTTCCCCTGGTTCATGATGACGACGGCCTCAGCGCCGGCATTCTGGGCGTTGCGGGCCTTGACGCCGAATTCGCACACGCCGCGCTGGACGAGCACGATGTCGGCCGGTCCGGTCAGGTTCGCGTTCGCGAAGTCGGCGGCCTCGCAGCCGCTCGTGCTCGCGGCGGGGTTGGCGAGGGCCAGATCGATCGGCACGACGGCGCCGGTCACGGATCCCTCGGCCGATCCGGCCGAGAAGAATCCGGCCTCGTGCATGACGTCCTGCGGAGTGAGCTGGTGAACCGTGGGCACGGGAACCAGGTAGTCGAACTCGTCGATCGAGACCTGCCAACCCGCAGCGGTCATCGTATCGACGACGTAGTCGACGCTCGCCTCGTATCCGGACGTGTCGGCGGCGCGGTTGCCGTTGTTCGCGTCGGCGATCTCCTGGAGTGCCTGGAGGTGCTCCATCGCACCGGCGGCGGTGACGCACTCGAGGAGCTTGGAGACGGTGTTGTTGTTCCGGTTGTCGCACTTCGCCGCAGGCGCGGCCGATGCGGCGGCCGCGGGGGCGATGGCGAGGGCGAGAGCCGTCGCTCCTGCCGCGGTCAGCGCAAGCGCGCGATGCGCATTGCTTCGGGATCGGTTCATGTTCTCTCCTTCACGCTCGGCGCTCATCGTCGAGCGCCGTGCGCACGGGCGACCCTCTCGACGTCCGCGCGCGGGGGACGGGCGCCGGGTCGGCACCCGAGGCCGAGGCTAGATGGGGCGTCGCCGCCGCGGTAGAGCGCGATGCGACTTCTCATCCGGCGCTCATGTGGGACTCGGGCGTCGCAGCGAGCGTCACGCGCGCGGTGGCCGCCCACGGGGAGCGATACTGTCGACCCGTGCGCCTCGGAGTCCTCGACATCGGTTCCAACACCGTCCACCTGCTCGTCGCCGACGTACGCCCCGGCGGGCGACCGCTGGCAACGACCAGCCAGCGCACGGTGCTGCGGCTGATGCGCTACCTCGGCCCGGACGGAGAGATCTCGCCGGCCGGCGTCACCGCCCTGGTCGATGCCGTGACCGAGGCCCGGCGTGTCGCCGCGGACGAGCGCGTCGACGAGCTTCTCGCCACGGCGACCTCCGCGGTCCGCGAGGCGACCAACGGCCCCGAGGTCATCGCGCTCATCGAAGAGGCGCTCGGCCAGCCCCTGCAGGTGCTCGGCGGCGAGACCGAGGCCCGGTTCACCTTCCTCGCGGTCCGCCGCTGGTTCGGCTGGGCCGCAGGCCAGATCCTGCTCTTCGACATCGGCGGCGGCTCGCTCGAGATCGCGGCGGGAGGAGACGAACTGCCGGATGCCGCGGCATCCGTCCCCCTCGGCGCGGGCCGCATGACGATCCAGTTCCTTCCCGACGACCCGCCTGGCGAGGACGCCGTCGAGCGTCTGCGCGACCACGCCCGGAAGACGCTGGCGCCCGTGGCGGCGGAGTTCGGCACCCTCGCGCGCCCGGACCACGTCGTCGGCTCGTCCAAGGCGATCCGCTCGCTGGCCAAACTCGTCGGCTACCCGGTCCCCGGGTGGTCGGGCATCGAGCGGATGGTGCTCCCCCGCGCCGCGCTCGGCTCGTGGATCCCGCGGCTGGCGCGGATCCCGGCATCCGCTCGTCAGGAACTGCCGGGAATCACGGCGGACCGCACGTTCCAGATCGTCGCCGGCGCCGTCGTGCTGCACGAGGCGATGCGGGCGCTCGACGTGGACGAGCTCGAGGTGTCGCCCTGGGCCCTGCGCGAGGGCGTGCTGCTGCGGTACATCGAGTCACTGTCCTGGGACGCGACGCCCGTCTGAACCACGCTGTGGCCGGGTCCGGGCTGGCGAACCGTCGCGAACGGTCGCTCGGACCCCCGCAGCGCAGCCGGACGCAACGGTTCGACGACCGCGGACGACGCGACGCCCCGAGCCGAAGCCCGGGGCGCCGCGAACGTTCGAATCAGACGGTGGCCCGCCTGCGCCGAAGCGCCTGCAGCACTGCTCCCCCGAGGATCAGCGTGAGCGCTCCGCCGATGATGGCGAACGGGATGCCGGGGCCACCGGTCGCGGAGAGCACCGCGGCCCCCGCACCCGCCGCGCCGGCGGCGACCGTCACGGCCTGACTTGCGACGACCTGGCCGTCGATGAGGACGACCACCGCATGAGCGCCGGGAGCGATCGACGCGGGGATCGTCGCGGCGAGACGGAACGTCCCGTCGCCCGCGGTGGACACGACGCCCAGCGTCTGCGGCGTCGAACGGATCTCGACCGTGACGTCGGGCGTGGACGCCGGCAGACCCGAGCCCGACACCACGACCGACCCACCCGGGCGGAGGTCACCGGTCACCGTGACGGCGGGCGTCGGCGTCTCGGGCTCAGGCTCCGGCTCGACCGCTGCGGCGATCGTGAAGGTCTTGGCCGACGACGCCGGTGAGACGCCGACGTGGCTGCGCGCCTGCACGGTCACGGAGTGCTCGCCCGCCGTCAGGCCGGTGAAGGTGTGGGCGGTGGTCGCCGCGCCGAGGTCGATCGGGGTGCCGCCGTCGAGCGCCACACGGTACCCGGTGAGCGCCGAACCGCCGTCGGCGGGCGCCGCCCACGACACCGTCGCGTCTGCGCCGGTCACCGAGACGGCCGCGGCAGCCGGTGCCGCCGGCGCGGAGGCGAGGCCGAAGAACTTGTCGATCTTCGCGATCGCCTCATTCGCGAAGGCCCAGTTCTGCGCCTGCCGTGCCGGCCAGTCCGCCTCGGTCACGTTGCCCGGCCGGCTGCCGGGGAGACCCGCCACCCACCACCATTCGGTCATGTACTCCGTGAACGTGCCGCCGACGTTCTCGCGGATCCAGTCCTGGACGATGGGCGCGCCGGCATTCGCCTTGTCGTACTCGATCAGGTACGGCACCTGCAGCTTCTTGGCCGAGGCCACGGCGACCGAGGTGTCGCCGCCCGGGTGGTAGTCGACCTTCTGGCCGCCGCCGAGCGCCACCTGGTACTGCGTGCGCAGGTTCGGGAAGAACTCGGCGACCACGTCGCCGTACAGGTAGGAGATCTCGGAGCCGGAGTCGCGGATATGCAGGTCGTTGCTGCTCGTGCCGTCCAGCCGGAGGTCGAACTGGTACACCGTGTCGACCCCCGCTGCGGCGGCCGCACGGTTGACGTCCTTGATGACGGCCCGGGTGTTGTGGCACCACGTTCCGCCGAAGAGGATGACGTGATCGCCGTCGGACTCGAGCACCTGCAGGAGCTCGGGGTAGGTGATCTGCTTGATCGCCCAGTCCGCGCCGTCGGCATCGGCCAGGATCTCGGCGCCGTACTTGGCGGCGTCGACGTACTGCGCTTGATGCCGGCGGTTGATCTCGTTCTTGTAGAACGTGAACTGGCTCTGCGTATCGATCGCAGCGACGCCGCCGACCGCAATGGAGTCGAACACGGCGGCGACCTGCGCACGATAGGCGGCTGCCGCCTCGGGCGTGGCGACGGATGCCGCATTCACGGCGCCGGCGAGCGACGCGACGATCCGGTCTTCGACCTCGCCCGCCGTGTGCGCCTTGTCGTAGATGAACAGGTAGGGGTCGTCCCCCACCGCGCCGCCGAACGCGGGAGCGGTGTCCTTGTTCAGGTAGTTGTCGACTGCGTCCGTCCACAGCGCCGAGATGTCGGGCAGGGCGGTGGTGCGGATGTCGATCGCCGCGCCGTCCAGGCGCGGGTCGAAGGTGTAGACCGCGTCGACTCCGTACTGCGCGGCGACGGCGTCGATGTGCGAGATCGCGGCCTTCGTGGTCGGATCGGCCGGCCCTCCGATGAGGAACGCGTAGGTACCCTCGCTGCCGAGGAGGTACTCGAAGCGTTCGAACGTGACGGCCTCGAACACCGAGTCCGCCCGGAGGCCCGGGAAGGCAGAGGAGAAGTAGTCGAGGTCGGAGCCGGTCGGCGCGGCCGTGGCGGCAGGCGCCGCGACGACGGCGCCGGTGAGGGCGAGGGATGCCGCGACGACGGTCGCCGCGAGTCTCTTTCGGGTGCGGGTGCTCATGGGAGGAGGCTCTCTGTGCGGGTGGGAGGGTGACGGGAAGCAGGAACGAGGGTGGATCGGATCAAGCCGGCGGCGTGCGCGGGACGGCCGTGCGTCGACGGAGCCACCACCAGGTGAGAAGGCCGCCGGCGGCGAGGACGAGACCGCCGATCACGGCGCCTCCGATGAGTGGCGAGGCGCCGCTCGAGTCGGCGGAAGCCGCGACGGCATCGTCCGCGTCGGCTTGGTCGGCGGAACTCTCCGCCGATGGCGTCGGCGTGGCGGAGATCTCGATGCCGGTCACCGTGGCCGACGGCGGCGAATCGCCCACGCCGTTGACGGCGATGAGGGCGACGTCGTACTCGCCGGCGCGGAGCTCGATCTCGTACCCTGTTGCGTCCGCGGCGATCGGGATCGGCGTCCCGTCGTTGAGGACGAGCTTGTAGCCGGTCAGCGCCGCACCGCCGTCGGCCGGGGCCGACCAGGTCAGCGTCAGCGTGCGGCCGTCGACCCGATGTCCGAGGGTCGGCGCCTGTGGCACCGCCGCGACGACGGCCGGGGCGTGGGATCCGGTCGTGGTCGCCGTGCCGGAGGACGTGGAGCCGCTGGAGGAGGTGCCACCGGTTGCGGGCTGCTGCGGTGCGACCGGCGCAGGGGCTTGCGGGGCGGGCGCGGGCGGCGGGGCGGCAGGCTGCGGGGCGGTCGCCCCGCCTCCGCCCGAGACCGCCGGCGGCGGCGACTCGAGCGTCGAGTCGTACGGCCAGCCGCCGATCTTCTCGCACGCCGTGACGTCGAAGTTCAGGGAGCAGATGTCGCATACGTCGCCGGCCGCGTACGCGGGAGTGGCGAGCACTCCGCCGAGCGGCGAGAGCGCCGCCACGACCACGGCCGCCGCGACGGCGGCGAGAGTGCGGCGCCGTCGGGGGCGGGAGTCGAGTTGGGCGGTCATGATGTCCTCACGGTTTCGGGAAGGCGGGAGCCGGGCAGTTCGCACTGCCCGAAGGGCACGCCGTCGGGCATGGTGTACTCGCCGGCCGAGCGGTTCAGCACCGCGGTCGCGGCATCCGTCTGCGCTCTGTCTTGCGAGGGGGCGCTCTGCGTCGCTTCTGCACCAGGCGCCGGGGTCGCGGCCGCCGGCTCACTCCGGCGGCGCGCACGTCGAGTCGGCGCAGGATCGCCGTCCCGAGAGGAGCGGAACATCGCGTCGTCCAGCACGCCGAGGCGTCGGGCGACGATGGTCGCCGCCGTCGCGGCGGCGGTGACGTTCGCCATGGTGCTGGCGGTGCCGGCGACGGCGCTGATCGGAATGAGGACGACGAGGATCTCGACCGGAAGTCCGACAGCGGTGAGCACGGCGGTAGCGGTGATGATCGCCGTGCCGGGGACTCCGGCGGTGCCGAGGGACACGAGCATGCACAGGCCGGCGAGGGCGAGGTAGTCCCACACCGAGTAGTCCAGGCCGAGCACGTTGATCGAGAAGACCGCGACGATGATGGGCCAGATTCCGGCGCATCCGGGCATGCCGATGGTCGTTCCCACCGGTGCCGCGAACGTCGCGATGTCTTCCGGCACGCCCACCTTGCGCGTCAGCGATGGGATCGTGATGGGCAGCGTGCCGACGCTCGACTGGGTCGTGAACGCGGTGTACTGCGCCGCCGTCATGTGCCGGAACCAGCGGATCGGGTTGACGTCGGCGAAGACCCGCAGCAGCACGCCGTTGACGAGATACGCATCCAGGAACGCGATGCCCACCGCCAGGACGAGGATGCCGAGCAGTGACAGCACCATCTCGATCCGCGTGACCGCGGTGGCCGTCGTGACCGCGACGAGCGCGAGCACGGCGTAGGGCGTCAGTTCGATGACGAAGCCGACCGCCGTCATGACCACGCGCTTCGCGCCGTCGACGACGTTCTTGAAGGCGCCGAGCTGCGCGTCCGGGGCCCGGTTCGCCACGAGGTAAGCGATGGCGAACAGGATCGCGAACAGGATGATCGGCACGATGTTGTTGCTGACGAAATCGCCCGCGAGATTGGCGGGGACGAGGCCGAGCAGCACCTGGTCGAGCGGCCGGACCAGACCCTCGAGACTGTCGGCGCCTTCACCGGTGAGGTCGAGCTCGACGCCCGTCCCGAGTCCGATGCTCAGCACGATGGCGAGCGTCAGGACGATGGCGATCGCATTGGTCAGCAGCAGCCAGAAGGTGCTCGACAGCCCGATCGTGCGCAGCTTCGCCGTCGACCCGAGCGAGGTGACGCTCGAGAGGATCGAGATGAAGATCAGCGGCGCGACGATCGCCGTGATGACCTGGACGTACAGGTCGCCGAGGAACCCGACGTAGGTCAGGTGACCGCGGAACAGGATGCCGATCACGATGCCGACGGCAAGCCCCAGCAGCACGAGCGTGGTGAAGCCGGCGCGGCGTCGGCGCAGCAGCACGAGCAGCGCGAACGCCGCCAGCGTCACGACGAGCGAGACGAGCGAGAGCACATCGAAGCCGCCGGTCATCGCCGGCGCCTCTTCGGGAGATGGAGCATTTCGCGAAGTTAGCAACGCCGATATCGGCCACTGTGATCGGTAACGAGCGGTGACCGAGTGTTAACGCGCGAGTCGGCGCGCGTTGCGCACGACGCCGAAGACGCGGATGACCGCCGGCGATCAGCCGGCGGTCATCCGTGTATCGAGAGTCCTAGAGCGCGAGGCGCTCACGCACGACCGCGGCGAGCGCTTCGGCGTGACGCTGGGCGTCCTCCGAAGAGGTCGCTTCGACCATGACGCGCACCAGCTGCTCGGTTCCTGACGGGCGCAGCAGCACCCGGCCGGAGTCGCCGAGCTCGGCGGCTGCGGCGGCGACGGCATCCGACACGCCCTCGTCGTCGTTCGCACGCGTGCGGTCGACGTCCTTCACGTTGATCAGCACCTGCGGGTACACCGTCATGATCGAGGCCAGCTCGGCGAGCGTCTTCTTCTGCGCCGCCATCTCGGCCACGAGATGCAGGCCGGTCAGCAGGCCGTCGCCCGTCGTGGCGAAATCGCTCATGATGACGTGGCCGGACTGCTCGCCGCCGAGCGAGAACCCGCCCTCGTTCATGCGCTCGAGCACGTAGCGGTCGCCCACGGCGGTCTGCTCGACGCGGATGCCCTGGGCGGCCATCGCCCGGTGCAGGCCGAGGTTGCTCATCACTGTGGCGACGAGGGTGTCGTCCTTGAGATGACCGCGCGCCTTCATCGCGACCGCGATGATCGCCATGATCTGGTCGCCGTCGACGATGCGTCCGGCCGCGTCCACCGCCAGGCAGCGGTCCGCGTCGCCGTCGTGCGCGATGCCGACGTCCGCTCCGACGCGCACGACGTGCTCGGCGAGCGAGTCGAGGTGGGTCGAACCGACGCCGTCGTTGATGTTGAGCCCGTCGGGGTCGGCGCCGATCACGGTCACGCGCGCACCGGCGTCGCGGAACGTCTCGGGCGAGACACCGGATGCCGCCCCGTGCGCGCAGTCGAGGACGACGTGGATGCCGTCCAGGCGATTCGGCAGCGAGCCGAGGAGGTGGACCACGTAGCGGTCCTCTGCGTCGGCGAACCGGCGGATGCGGCCCACGGCGGCACCGGTCGGCTGCAGCTTGGGGCCCGCCATGGCGTGCTCGATGCGCTGCTCGACGAGGTCGGGAAGCTTCACTCCGCCGCGCGCGAAGATCTTGATGCCGTTGTCGGGCGCCGGGTTGTGCGACGCCGACACCATGACGCCGAAGTCGGCGTCCATGTCGCCGATGAGGAACGCGGCGGCCGGGGTCGGCAGCACGCCGGCGTCGAGGACGTCGACGCCCGAGGACGCGAGGCCCGCCTCGACGGCGGCCGACAGGAACTCGCCGGAGACGCGGGGGTCACGGGCCACGACGGCCGTGATGCGCTTGCCGGCGGCGCGGCGCGCGTCGGCGGTACGGCCCTGGCCCAGGACGACGGCGGTCGCCTGGGCCAGGGACAGTGCGAGATCGGCGGTGAGGGGGCCGTTGGCCAGCCCCCTCACCCCGTCCGTGCCAAAGAGCGGCATACGGAAGGAGCGCCGATCAGCGCTTCGAGTACTGCGGCGCCTTGCGGGCCTTCTTGAGACCAGCCTTCTTGCGCTCGATGACGCGGGCGTCACGCGACAGGAAGCCGGCCTTCTTGAGGGTCGGGCGGTTGTTCTCTTCGTCGATCTGGTTGAGCGCACGGGCGATGCCGAGGCGCAGCGCGCCGGCCTGACCCGACGGGCCGCCGCCGGAGATGCGCACGATGACGTCGTAGGCGTCGGTCAGGTTGAGAACCGTGAAGGGGTCCGTGATCAGCTGCTGGTGCAGCTTGTTCGGGAAGTAGTCCTCGAACTCACGGCCGTTGACCGTGATGACGCCCGAGCCGGGGATGAGGCGCACGCGGGCGATGGCCTGCTTGCGACGGCCCACGGCTGCACCCGGGACCGAGAGCACGGGGCGCTCGGCGGGGGCTGCGTCGAGCTGGTCGACGGGGGTCTCGGTGGAGTAGTTGGTGGAGTCTTCGATGTTCGCCACGAGTGTGTCCTTATTCTCTGCGGTGCTTACTGGGCGACCTGGTCGAGGGTGTACGTCTTGGGCAGCTGAGCACCGTGGGGGTGCTCTGCGCCGCGGTAGACCTTCAGCTTGCGCAGCTGCGCGGCACCGAGGCTGTTCTTCGGGAGCATGCCGCGGACGGCCTTCTCGACGGCGCGCTCGGGGTTCTTGGTGAGCAGCTCCTCGTAGGTGACCGAGGACAGACCGCCCGGGTAGCCCGAGTGACGGTAGGCCTTCTTCTTCTGGAGCTTCTGACCCGTGAGGGCGACCTTGTCGGCGTTGATGATGATGACGAAGTCACCGGTGTCGACGTGGTTGGCGAAGGTGGCCTTGTGCTTGCCGCGGAGGAGGATCGCCGCGTGCGAGGCGAGGCGGCCGAGGACGACGTCGGTCGCGTCGATGACGAGCCAGTCGCGCTGGATCTCGCCAGTCTTGGGGGTGTAAGTGCGCGTCACAGTAGTGCTGCTTTCTTGATTCGAACGGAGAAGTTCGTGAATCCCGCTCCGGGGTGGTTCGCTCCCCGAGGGGGTGGAACACGCCAGTGGAGGGCTCACGTTCGTGGTGCCGGGTCAGCTGAGCCGCACACCAAAGGTCGAGTCTACGCCATTCCATTACCACAGCCAAACGCGCGTCGCGAGGCACCCCGTCCGTGCGTGTCGCTAGTGTCGGCGGCATGTCGTCCGTCGCCTCGTCCACGTCGGTGCAGCGCACCTACCGCTATCTGCGGATCGGGATCGCCGGCACAGCCCTCGCCATCTTCGTCGCGGTCGGCGTGGCCACAGCCGAAGTCGGCGTTCTGACTTCGGTCAGCGACTATTTCTACTCCCCCGCGCGCAACGCCTTCGTCGGGGCGTTGATCGCCGCGGCCCTCGCCCTCGTGGCACTGTCGGGCCGGGGCGTCGAGCGAGCTCTCCTCGATGCGGCGGCCCTGTTCGCTCCGCTCATCGCCCTCGTGCCCACCACACTCGCACCCGGCAGCGTTCCAGGCCTGTCCGTGCCATGCTCGACGCGCTGCTTCCCACCTGCCTATGAAGCGGATGCCGCGAACGGCGTCCTCACCTACCTCATCATGGGCGGACTCACCGTGCTGGTCGCGCTGCTCCTGGTCGCGCTGCGCCAGCTCTCGCTCGCCGCCGTCGGGTTCTCGCTCGTCCTCACGACAGCGTTGCTGGCCACGGTCGGCGCCTTCTGGGTCTTCGGTCGCGACGCCTTCTTCGCGCAGGGTCACTTCGTCGCGACGATCGCCTTCTTCGCCCTGTTCGCGGCGGTGGCGATCTTCAACGCGTTTCCGCGACGACAGGCGCCGCCGCCGCTGGTCTTCCGCGTGCTGTACACCGTCATCGCGCTCGCGCTCGTCGCCGTTCTCGTCGCCTACATCGTTCTGCTCCCGGGCGCCGGAGCCTCGGGCGTGCCGGTCGTGCTCCTGGCCGAGGCCGCGGCCCTCTCGCTGTTCTTCGCATTCTGGGTCGTCCAGAGCATCGAGAAGTGGGACGACGCCGACCCGAGGATCGCCGCGGCCCGCTGAGGGCCTCAGGCCGCGCCGGCCTCGGAGTGACTGGCGGCACGCCGCGAGGTCGCCGACGGGCGGGCCGTCACGAGGATCGGCAGGTGATCGCTGAGCCCCTGAGGGAGGGTGCGCACCCGGTCGATCTCGAAGCCGATCGAGGTCGCGAAGTCGTAGTGCCCGCGGAAGAAGCGATACCGCGTATACGTGCGGGAGTCGCTGAGGTTCAGTTCATACCCCTGCTCGCGTATGTGCTGGCCCAGGTGCTCCTTGAAGACCGGATAGTTGTAGTCGCCCACCATCAGGGCGGGCAGCCCCTCGCCGAGGCTCTGCAGCTCGGTGAGAGCGGTGCGGATCTGGTGGCGCCGCAGTGAGTTGAGCGCCGTCAGGGGCGCCGCGTGGAAAGAGGCGACGATGAAGTCATGGCCGGCGTCGATATCGTGCAGCCTGACGCCCAGCAGTCGCTCCTCGGCGGGCTTGAGGACGCGGTCGTGCAGGGACTTCTTCAACGCGAGCGCTCGCACGTCCACGGCGCGATACGTGTTCTCGCGGTAGTAGACCGCGAGACCGAGACGGTTGCGCTGCGTCGAGTCGGCGAGGCGGAGACCGGAGATCACCTCCGGGATGTCGGACGTGTCGGCCTCCTGCAGGCACAGCACGTCGGCGCCGTGACGCTCGACCAGATGCGCGAGCTCGACGGCCGCGCGGTGCTTGCGCAAGTTGTACGAGATCACCTTCATGACGGCCTCAGCATAGGCCCGGCCGGTCGCGCTGCGGTATCGGCCGGATGGATGCTCCGTGCACTCACAGGTACTCCGTCACTCGTCGTCGATCTCGATCGCGGGGCCGTCGAGGTCGCGCCGCGCGCGCGTCTGCTCGGCCCGCTGCGCGAGCAGATCGTCGGCCGGATAGCCGACCGCGGTCAGCGTGAGGCCGCGTGCGGCGAGCACCTTGACCTCGGGCACGCGCTCGCGCGCGTCGCGGATCTCGCCGAGGTCCGCCGGGTCGAGCCGGCCCTCGCCGACCGCGACGCAGCCGCCCACGAGCGCGCGGACCATGCTGTGGCAGAAGGCGTCGGCCTTCACGTTGGCGCGCAGCACGCCGTCGGCGTCGCGGTGCCAGTCGAACTCCAGCAGGGTGCGGATCGTCGTGGCCTCTTCGCGCGGCTTGCAGTACGCCGCGAAGTCGTGGAGTCCGATCAGGGACCGGGCCGCGGCATCCATCGCCTGCTCGTCCAGCGTCGCGCGCACGGTGGTGGTGCGATGGCGCTCGAGCGGGTCGTAGCCCGACACCGCATCGGCGATGCGGTACTCGTAGCGGCGCCACACCGCCGAGAACCGGGCGTCGAACCCGGACGGCGCGAGAGCGGTCCGCGTCACGGCGACGTCCGAGTACGCGCCCACGACTCCGGTGAGCCGGGCCGCGAGGGTCGCGATCGGATCGACCGCCGCCGCTCCGGCGCGCGGCCGGCGCGCCATCAGGCGCTCGCGCTGACCCTCGTCCAGGTCGATGTGCGCGACTTGGCCCGCAGCGTGGACGCCCGCGTCTGTCCGGCCGGCGACCACCAGTCGCGGCTGCCCGCCGAGGATCCTGGCCAGCGCGGCCTCGAGGGTCTCCTGCACGGTGCGCAGGCCCGGCTGCCGCGCCCAGCCCCGGAAATGCGTGCCGTCGTAGGCGATGTCGAGCCTGATGCGCACCGCCCCAGCTTAGGCTCCCTCGACTTCCCTCAGCCGAGCACGCGGCGGCCGTGAGGCAGCACGCCGCCCGCGGACTGCAGCGCCGTCTGCGCGAGCCGCACGCGATTCTCGCTCTCCCGGACGATCTCGCGCGCGACGACGGGGTGCATCCGCACGATCTCGTCCAGCACCGATACCGGCAGGACCACCACGTCGACCTCGCTCATCGCCACCGCCCGCGAGATGGTCTGCGTGCGTGACAGGGCGGTGAGGCCCACGGCGTCGTGCACGCCCAGCACCGTCACCTGCACGAAGCCGTCGTCGTCGGTCGGGATGCCGAGCATCACGCTGCCGGCGAGGATGAACCTCGTCTCGGTCGGCACCATCCCCGGGCGCAGGATCGACTCGCCGGCGCAGTAGCGCTCCAGTCGCGCGTGGGCGGCGAGCGCATCGGTCTCTCCGGCCTTGAGGCTGAGCGCGGGCGCGATCTGGCGCAGGCTGTCCTGCAGCTGCGCCGGGGTGCGCCAGTCGTCGCTGGTGTCGCCGTCCAGGTGGAGGTCGGCGCGACGGGCGGCGTACCAGAGCCGCGTGGCGAAGGCGTCGAGCACCGCGTCGTGGTCGCCGGGATTGCGGAGCGGGATCGCTACGGAGAAGGTGCCGCCGCCAACGGTCGACGCCCGGGGCTCGGCGGACGCGACGATCGGCAGATCGCGTGCCACGGCCACGAGGAGCTCCCGCACCCGGCCGGGCGGGTCGTCGCTGCCGAAGGTCGCCGTGTGCACGGCGGCATACGCCTCCGAGCTGCGCGTGAGATTCACGAACGAACCCCCCGCGAGCTCGGCGGTCGGCATCACGACGATGCCGTTGCCGGTGTCCAGGTGCACGGCGCGCCAGTTCACCTCGACGACCTGTCCGCGCGTGCCGCCCGTCTCGATCCAATCGCCGAGGTCGAACGGCGACTCGAAGATGAGGAACAGCCCCGAGACGATCGACCCCACGGCGTTCTGCAGGGCCAGGCCGACGACGATCGACGTGATGCCGAGCGCGGCGAACACGCCGGCGACATCGGCATCCCACACCCACCAGAACACCGCCGCGATGCCGAGCACAATGAAGACGAAGCGGATCAGGTCGCTGAAGATCGTGGGGAACCTGTCGCGCCAGGACCCCTTCTCCGCCCGGTGGAAGATGAGGTGGTTGAGGGCGTTGATGGTGACGACGATCACCAGCAGGCCGAAGATCGTCCAGATCACCCGCGGCCAGGTGCCCTCGCCCTCCCATGCCCCCGGCTGGCTGATGAGGACCAGGATGCCGGCCACCGGCACCAGGTAGTTGCGCACCATGAGCACGATCGGCGCGGCGCGGCTGCCGCGGCGCGCGAGGGCGTTGTGGAACTCGGTGAGGCCGATCAGCATGAGCGGCAGACCGACCGAGACGATCACGGCGGGCCAGAACCACGGCTGCGAGACGATGTCCGACATCCGGATGCCTCATCCCTCCACGACGACCACGGGCGACTCGATCTTCCACACCCGCTGCGGGCCGCTCTGGGTGTGGACGTCGCCGGCGGGATGCACCGGAATGGAGTCCGGCAGACGGTCGGCGACGCGCTGCGTGACGTAGATGCCCGGCTCGTCGGAGTCGCCTTGCACGCGGAACGCCAGGCTGACGGCATCCCCCCACATGTCGTAGACCACGCGAGCCCGGCCGATGAGCCCGCTGGTGACCTTGCCGGAGTCCAGGCCGGCGCGCAGGCCGAGTTCGACGCCCTGCTGCGCCGAGTACCGCTCGAGGATGGCGTCGAGCTCGAGGGCGAACTCGACCGCGCGGCGGGCGTTGTCCACTCGCGGCGTCGCCAGGCCGCAGCTGGCGAGGTAGCTCTGGCGGGTCGTCCGCACGCGCTCGACGCCGTGACGCTCGGCGGCCTCGTCGAACGTGCGGATCAGGTCGTTGAGACGGGCGATCGCCTCGTCCGACGAGAGCGAGAGCGCGAGCTCCTCGAACCCGACGATGTCGGCGAAGACGACGGTGACGTCGTCGCTGTCCTGCGTGATCGCCTCGTCGCCGTGCTTGTAGCGATCGGCCATCCCCTCAGGCATGAACGAGAGGATGAGCTGCTCGTTGGCCTTCTCCTGCTGCTCGATGAGCTGCGATTTGACCTGCAGACTGCGGCTCATGTCGTTGAAGGCGTTGGCGACGTCGGCGAGCTCGTCGCTCGAGCCGGCATCGACCTGCACGCCCTCCTCGCCCGCCGCGATCCGCTGCGCGGCGGCTTTGAGACGGCGCAGCGGCCGCACGAAGATCTGGGCGAGGAAGAGCGAGAGCAGGCAGACGAAGATGATCATGCCGGCGGTCGAGAGGATCAGGTTGCGGGTGAAGTCGTCGACCGGCACCATCGCCTCGGCGGCGGTCTCCTGTGCCACGATCACCCAGCTGAGGCCGTTGACACCGAGCGGCGCGTACGCGACCAGACTCTCGCGGCCCAGGTAGTCCCGCTCCAGCAGCGTGCCGCTCTCGCCGGCGAGCGCCTTCATGACCGCCTCGCCGTCGATGGCCTGCTGCATCAGCGTGTTGCCGTTGTGCACGCTCAGCGCGGCTGCCGCGGGCGGCAGTCCGGCGGCGATGGCCGCCGATTCGTAGCCCGCCGGATCATCGGCCAGCTGGCGCGAAACGGAGCGCATGAGCATGTCCCGGCCGACGAGGTACGTCTCGCCGGTCTCGCCGAGTCCGTTCATGGCCCAGTCGCCGCCGACCGTCATGACCTCGTTGATGCGGTCGATCGGCAGCTCGATCGCGAGCGCCCCGATCACCTCTCCGCCATCGGCGATCGGTGTGACCGCCCATCCTGCCGGGTTGCCGAGACTCGGGCTGTACGGCGCGAAGTCCGCGATGACGACGTCATTGACGATGTTGCGGTCCATCGCCTGCCGGTAGGCCTCCGCGAGATTCGAGAGCCGGTAGGGACCGTCGAAGAGGTTGGTCCCGAGGTCGACGCCCTTGTACGCGGTGTAGATGACGTTGCCCTGGGTGTCGAGCATGAGCACATCCTCGAAGTCCTGCAGCTGGGTCATCGTCTGGTAGTACGGGTGGTACCGGGCATGCGCCGCCGACCACGCGCTGCCGTCGCCGGCGTCGGAGGCGACGATCGCCTCCTCCCAGTCGGCGTAGGGGATCACGTAGTGCAGCTGCAGGTAGCTCTGCGCGGCGCTGCGCGGAGCGAACGTCGAGCCGTCGACGTCCTCGCCGGTGGCCTCGGACAGGTCGGCGGCGAAGACGTCGCTGTAGTACGACTCGACGGCAGCCGTCTCGGCTCGGTCGAGCTCCGCCTGCTCGAGCTCGGCGAAGCCCGCACCGAACGCGCGCGCCGCCTCCTTGCTCGTCTCGTTCAGCGAACTCAGCCGCACGGCGTTCTCGATCGACGAGAACAGCTGCGCCACCTCGCGACTGCGGTTCTCGCGGATCTCAACGAGACGCTCGTAGGCGATGGCCCGCAGCGCCTCGGTGCCGTTGACGTACCCGATCACCCCGACCACGATGCTCGACAGCACGCTCACCGACAGCAGCATGATCAGCAGGATCGAGTAGATCGACAGGCCCGCCCGCCGGCGCGCGCGGGGAGTGCCCACCCACGTCGTGGGTGCCCCCGTCGGCGTCGCCGGTGCGGACACAACGTCTCCCTCGTGCGCCCCCATCGGCGCGGGAAGCTTCCCCCGAAATCCCACCCCGGTGCCCGAGGTTGCGCTCAGACTAGCGCCAGGGTCTGCTCGCAGGGTAGAGGGCTGCTGCTGCGGCCCTGATACGTCCGTAGACGCAGCGAGACCCGCGGGCCCTGATGGGCTCGCGGGTCTCGCGGTGCAAGGGTGCCGGACTCACGTCCGGCGGCCGGGCATGTTGCCCGGCCGTCCGATCACTCGGACTTCTCCTCGGCGGGGGTCTCGACGGCGTCCTCGGCCGCAGCCTCGGCGGCCGCGCCCTCCTCCTGCGACTCGGCGCCGGCCTCGGCAGCCTCGTCGGCGACGGGCGTCTCCTCGGCCTCGGCCTCGGCGGGTGCCTCTTCGACGACGGCGGCGGACTTGGCGGCCGCGGTCTTCTTGGCCGACTTCGCCTTCGGGGTCACCGGCTCGAGGACGAGCTCGATGACGGCCATGGGGGCGTTGTCGCCCTTGCGGTTGCCGACCTTGGTGATGCGGGTGTAGCCGCCCTCACGCTCGGCGACCAGCGGCGCGATCTCGGTGAAGAGGACGTGCACGACTTCCTTGTCACCGATGACCGACAGCACCCGGCGACGGGCGTGCAGGTCGCCGCGCTTGGCGAAGGTGATGAGGCGCTCGGCGAGCGGACGCAGGCGCTTGGCCTTGGTCTCGGTCGTCTTGATGGACTTGTGCGTGAACAGGGCCGCGGCGAGGTTCGCAAGCAGCAGGCGCTCGTGTGCGGGGCCGCCTCCGAGGCGGGGACCCTTCGTGGGCTTAGGCATTCTCAATTACTCCAGATCAGAATTCGGGTGTGAGCCGGGGACTCAGACGGTCTCGTCGTCGTAGCCGCCGTAGAAGTGCGCGCCGTCGAACCCGGGGACCGAGTCCTTCAGCGACAGGCCGAGGGAGACGAGCTTGTCGCGCACCTCGTCGACCGACTTCTGACCGAAGTTGCGGATGTTCATGAGCTGCGTCTCCGAGAGGGCGACGAGCTCCGACACGGTGTTGATGCCCTCGCGCTTGAGGCAGTTGTACGAGCGGACCGACAGATCGAGGTCCTCGATCGGCATCGACAGCTCGTTGGAGAGGACGGTCTCGACCGGCGCGGGGCCGATCTCGATGCCCTCGGCCTCGACGTTGAGCTCACGGGCCAGGCCGAACAGCTCGGTCAGCGTGCGACCGGCCGACGCGACGGCGTCGCGAGGGGCGATCGACGGCTTCGACTCGACGTCCAGGACGAGCTTGTCGAAGTCGGTGCGCTCACCGGCGCGGGTGGCCTCGACGCGGTAGCTGACCTTCAGGACCGGCGAGTAGATCGAGTCGATCGGGACCTGACCGGCCTCGGCGTACTCGTTGCGGTTCTGGGTCGCCGACACGTAGCCGCGGCCGCGCTCGATGGTGAGCTCGAGCTCGAACTTCGCGGTGTCGTTGAGGGTCGCGATGACGAGGTCCGGGTTGTGCACCTCGACACCGGCCGGAGCCGAGATGTCGGCGGCGGTGACCTCACCGGAGCCGGTCTTGCGCAGGTACGCCGTGATGGGCTCGTCGCGCTCGCTGGAGACGACCAGCTGCTTGATGTTGAGGATGATCTCGGTGACATCCTCCTTCACACCCGGGATGGTGCTGAACTCGTGCAGGACGCCGTCGATGCGGATCGACGTCACGGCAGCGCCGGGGATGGACGAGAGGAGGCTGCGGCGCAGCGCGTTGCCGATGGTGTACCCGAAGCCGGGCTCCAGCGGCTCGATGACGAAGCGGCTGCGGAACTCCCCGACCTTTTCCTCGGTCAGGGTGGGACGCTGTGCGATGAGCACTATGTGTTCCTTTCGATCACGTGCCCGCTATATGACACGTGCGGTGGGTGAGGTGTTGAGTTTTCTCCAGGGATGCCGCGTCCGGCCGGACAGGCCGTTCGAGGCATCCGCAAACGTGCGGTAGCCGGGGTGCCACGAGGGCACCCCGGCTCCTTAAATCAGACGCGGCGGCGCTTCGGCGGACGGCAGCCGTTGTGGGCCTGCGGCGTCACGTCCTGGATCTGCCCGACCTCGAGGCCTGCAGCCTGCAGCGAGCGGATCGCGGTCTCGCGGCCCGAGCCCGGGCCCTTCACGAAGACGTCGACCTTCTTGACGCCGTGCTCCTGCGCCTGGCGGGCGGCCGACTCTGCGGCCATGCCTGCGGCGTAGGGGGTCGACTTGCGCGAGCCCTTG
This sequence comes from Microbacterium sp. Root166, assembly GCF_001427145.1. Classification (GTDB taxonomy): domain Bacteria; phylum Actinomycetota; class Actinomycetes; order Actinomycetales; family Microbacteriaceae; genus Microbacterium. The sequence goes on along the minus strand of NZ_LMGL01000001.1, from coordinate 1,541,862 downwards.
AAGCCCACGCCACCCGACGACGCCCAGCTGATGACCGCACCCGAGGGGTCGGTGATCGAGACGATCGTGTTGTTGAACGTCGACTTGATGTGGGCCTGGCCCAGCGCGATGTTCTTCTTCTCCTTGCGGCGCGGCTTGCGCGCGGCGGTCTTGGCCTGTGCCATGAGCGGTTCTCCCTAAATCCTTGGGGCGCCGGCGGAGGCCTAGCGCGCCTTCTTCTTGCCGGCGACGGTGCGCTTGGGGCCCTTGCGGGTACGCGCGTTCGTCTTCGTGCGCTGACCGCGCACCGGGAGCCCGCGGCGGTGGCGGATGCCCTCGTACGAGCCGATCTCGACCTTGCGGCGGATGTCTGCGGCGACCTCGCGGCGGAGGTCACCCTCCACCTTGTAGGTTCCTTCGATGTGGTCGCGGAGCGCGATGAGCTGCTCATCGCTGAGGTCCTTGACGCGGATGTTCTCGTCGATCTCAGTGGTCTTGAGGATCTCGACGGAACGGGTACGGCCAACGCCGTAGATGTAGGTGAGGGCGATCACCACGCGCTTGTCGCGCGGGATGTCAACGCCGGCAAGACGTGCCATGCGGTTCTCCTAAGGAGTGAGTGGAGGTGTGGAGCAGGATCGGTGCCCGGGCCTCCGCCCGAGGTGTCCCCCGCGAACGGGTTCTGATCCTGCCTGTGATGTGTTGAGTTGTAAGCCGGGGGCTGCGCCGGGGCGCAGCATCCGATCAGCCCTGGCGCTGCTTGTGACGCGGGTTCGACTTGCAGATGACCATGACGCGACCGTGACGACGGATGACCTTGCAGTGGTCGCAGATGGGCTTGACGGAGGGGTTGACCTTCATGATTTCCTGTTTCGCTGTCTTCGCCTTCGGGCACGCTCGTGCTCGGGGCGTTACTTCTCGACCGGTCTAGCGGTAGCGGTAGACGATGCGCCCGCGGGTGAGGTCGTAGGGGCTGAGCTCCACGACGACACGGTCCTCGGGGATGATGCGGATGTAGTTCTGCCGCATCTTGCCGGAGATCGTCGCGAGGACCTTGTGTCCGTTGCTCAGCTCAACGCGGAACATCGCGTTGGGCAGCGCCTCGGAGATCACGCCCTCGATCTCGATGACACCGTCTTTCTTCGCCATACGCTCGCTAACACTCGTTGCAGACCGGTCGGTCTGCGGTGGATGGGATTGTGGTGCTCGGACACGCCGATGAAGGCGCAACGCACCAAAGATCAAGCATACGTGATATCGGAAGCCTCGGCAAACCAGCGCCGGGGTGACCGGCGATTCGATCGCTACTCGAACAGGGAGCCGAGGTCGGCCGGCGCGGGGATCGTGGAGTTCGAGATGACCTCGCCGTTGACCGCGATCGTCGGAGTGCCGATCCCGGCCGCGCCGGGCTGCACCGGCGTCTGCTCCGTCATCGCCGTGACGTAGTCGGCGTAGATGCCGTCGTCGACACACGAGTCGATGCCGTCGACGCCGACGGAGGCGGCGATCTCGAGGATCTGGCCGTTGCTCAGGCCGGGGCTGCCCTCGGCGGGCTGGCGCGCGAACATCGCGTTCATGAACGGGACGGATGCCGCGGCATCCGATACCGCGACGCAGTACATCGCGTTCGCGGCACGCGTCGAGAACTCGGTTCCCTGCGACCTGTTGTCGAGGATCGCGATGGGATGGATGCCGTGGGTGATCTCGCCGTCGGCGACGAGGTCGTCGATGGCGGGACCGAACTCCTGCTCGAACCGGTTGCAGATCGGGCACATGAAGTCGATATAGGTGTCGAGACGGTTCGCGCCGTCGCCGACGAGGATCGCGCCGGTCTCGGACTCGATGTTCGAGGCCGTCGGGGTCCCGCCCGCTTCGGGGTCTCCCCCGCCGTTGTTGTTCAGCGAGATCACGACGACGGCGGCGATCACCAGAGCGACCACCACGGCGACGCTCACGGTGATCGCGAACCAGTTGATCTTGCGTGCGCCGTCGGCCATGGCCTGCTCCTAGGGGATCTCTCGCGGCGTCACGCCGAAGGCCGCCAGGCCAGCGGCGCCGCCGTCGGGTGCGGTGAGCACCCAGATGCCGTCTTCGTGCACGGCCACGCTGTGCTCCCAGTGGGAGCCCGCACCGCCGTCAAGGGTCGAGACGGTCCAGTCGTCGTCTTCGATGAAGGTCGCCTGGTCGCCGGTGACGACCATGGGCTCGATCGCGAGGACCAGGCCGGGCCGCACCTCGGGACCGCGATCGGGCACCCGGTAGTTGAACACCGACGGCGCCTCGTGCATCTTGCGTCCGATGCCGTGGCCGACGTACTCGCGCAGGATGCCGTAGCCCGTCGCCGGCGCGTTGGCCTCGATGTGGCCCTGCACGGCCGCGCCGATCTCGCCGAGATGCGATGCCGTCGCGAGCGCGGCGATGCCGGCCCAGAGCGATCCCTCGGTGACGTCCGACAGTCGCTGCCGTTCGGCGACGACGTCCGGGCGGGACGCGTCGGCAAGCACGGACGTGAAGGCCGAGTCGCCGTTCCAGCCCTTGTACTCGGCCCCGGCGTCGATCGAGACGATGTCGCCGGGCTCGAGCACGCGCCGGCCCGGGATGCCGTGCACGACCTGCTCGTTGACCGAGGCGCAGATGGTGTGGCGGTAGCCCCGCACCATCTGGAAGTTCGACTTCGCGCCCCGGGCGGTGATGACGGCGGATGCCGCGGCATCCAGTTCAGCGGTCGTCACGCCCGGCGCGATCAGCGCGCGAGCGGCATCCAGCGCGGCCGCGGTGATCAGACCGGGCTCCACCATCGCCCGAAGCTGGGCGGGCGTCTTGTAGATCGAGCGGCGAAGCGACACGGATCAGGCCGCGGCGGAACGGCCGAGGCCACGGGCCTCGAGCGCCGCGACGATCCGAGCCGCGATCTCATCGAGGCTGCCGACCCCGTCGACCGCGTCGACGATCCCGCGGGCGCGGTACACGCCGAGGATCGGAGCCGTCTCGCGCTCGTAGATCGCGAGGCGGTTCGCGATGACCGCTTCGGTGTCGTCGGTGCGGCCCTGCTCCTTCGCGCGCAGCGACAGACGGGCGATGCTCTCGTCGCGCGGGACGGTGAGCTCGATCACCGCGTCGAGGCTCTCGTCGCGGCCCTCGAGGAACTCGTCCAGGTGCGAGACCTGGTTGATGTTGCGCGGGTAGCCGTCGAGCAGGAAGCCGCCCTGGGCGTCGGGCTGGGACAGACGGTCGCGCACGACCGCGCTGGTCAGTTCGTCCGAGACCAGATCGCCGCCCTCGATGATCGCCTTCACCTGGTTGCCGAGCTCCGAACCGGCTGCGACAGCGGCGCGGAACACGTCACCGGTGGAGATCGCCGGGACGCCGAACGCCTGAGCGATCCGCACGCCCTGGGTTCCCTTGCCGGATCCCTGGGGTCCGACGATCAGCAGTCGGGTGCCCTCGCTGACCGTCATCGGAGGAGGCCCTCGTAGTGCCGCTGCTGCAGCTGGGCGTCGATCTGCTTCACCGTCTCGAGTCCGACACCGACGATGATCAGGATCGAGGCGCCGCCAAACGGGAAGTTCTGGTTGGCGCCCACCGTGGCCAGGGCGATGAGCGGGAGCAGGGCGATGCAGCCGAGGTACAGCGAGCCGGGCAGCGTGATGCGCGTCAGCACGTAGTCGAGGTACTCGGCGGTGGGACGGCCGGCACGGATGCCGGGGATGAAGCCGCCGTACTTCTTCATGTTGTCGGCGACCTCGACCGGGTTGAACGTGATCGCGACGTAGAAGTACGTGAACCCGACGATGAGCAGGAAGTACACCGCCATGTAGATGGGGCTGTCACCGTTGGTGAAGTACTGCTGGATCCACGCGACCCACGGCGGAATCTCGTTCTCGGCGTTCGGCTGCATGTTGAACTGCGCGATCAGCGCGGGGATGTACAGCAGCGACGACGCGAAGATGACGGGCACGACGCCGGCCATGTTGACCTTGATCGGGATGTACGTGTTGGTGCCGCCGTAGGTGCGGCGTCCGACCATGCGCTTGGCGTACTGCACCGGGATGCGCCGCTGCGACTGTTCGACGAACACCACCAGGGCGACCACCACGATGCCGACGAGCAGGACCAGGAGGAAGACCTCGAAGCCGCGCGACTGCCAGATGGCCCACATCGACGCGGGGAACGCGGCGGCGATCGAGGTGAAGATCAGGAGCGACATGCCGTTGCCGATGCCGCGCTCGGTGACGAGCTCGGCGAACCACATGATGAGGCCGGTGCCGGCGGTCATCGTGATGATCATGAGGAGCTGCGCCCACCACACGTCGTTGGTGAGAAGCTGCTCGCACTCCGGGATGCCGGTGGCGCCGAACAGCTGTCCGCTGCGGGCGACCGTCACGAGCGTCGTCGACTGCAGCAGTGCGAGCGCGATCGTCAGGTAACGGGTGTACTGCGTCAGTCGCGCCTGGCCCGACTGGCCCTCTTTATAGAGGGTCTCGAAGTGCGGGATGACCACGCGCAGGAGCTGGACGATGATCGTCGCGGTGATGTACGGCATGACGCCGAGCGCGAAGATCGACAGCTGCAGCAGCGCGCCGCCGGAGAACAGGTTGACGAGCGACAGGAGCCCCTGCGTGCCTGCGGACTGGTCCAGGCAGGACTGCACGTTGGGGAAGTCGACGAACGGAGCCGGGATGTGGGCGCCGAGGCGATACAGGGCGATGATCGCCAGAGTGAATGCGATCTTCCGCCGAAGGTCGGGAGTGCGGAAGACCCGCGCGATGGCGCTGAACAAGAGGATGCCTCCAGAAGGGGTGCCGGCCGCACGGCGACGTGCCGACGTCCAGGGTAACCCAGTGGGGGCCGGAGCATCGCTCCGGCCCCCACTGTGCGTACTACTTGACGGAACCGCCCGCGGCGACGATCTTCTGCTCGGCGGAACCCGAGACCTTGTCGACCGACACGTTGAGCTTGACCGCGATGTCTCCGGTGCCGAGCACCTTGACCTTCTCGTTCTTGCGAACTGCGCCCTTGGCGACCAGGTCGACGACGGTGACGTCGCCGCCGGCCGGGTACAGCTCGGCGAGCTTGTCGAGGTTCACGACCTGGTACTCGACGCGGAACGGGTTCTTGAACCCGCGCAGCTTCGGCGTACGCATGTGCAGCGGCATCTGGCCGCCTTCGAAGCCGGCCTTGACCTGGTAGCGGGCCTTCTGACCCTTGGTGCCACGACCGGCCGTCTTGCCCTTCGAGCCCTCACCGCGACCGACACGGGTCTTCGCGGTGTTGGAGCCGGGGACCGGACGGAGGTGGTGGACCTTCAGGACACCCGGACGCGATGCCGGGGCATCCGCCTTCGGGGCAGCCTTCTTGGCGGCAGGAGCCTTCTTGGCGGCAGGAGCCTTCGCAGGAGCCTTCTCCGCAGCCTCGGCCTTGTCGGCCTTGGCGGCGGCAGCCTTGGCGGGCGCCTTGTTCTCGGCGGCCGGCTTGTCGGCGGCAGCCTTCTTCGCGGGCGCAGCCTTCTCGGCGGCAGCCTTCTTGGGGGCAGCCTTCTTAGCGGGGGCCTTGACCTCAGCTTCGACGGCGTCCTTCTTCTCGGCCTTTTCAGCCATTAGTCGATCTCCTCAACCTTCACGAGGTGCGCGACGGTCTTGACGTAGCCGCGCGTCTGCGCGTCGTCGGGACGGACGACCGAGTCGCCGATCCGCTTCAGACCAAGCGAACGCAGCGTGTCGCGCTGGTTCTGCTTCTCACTCACCTTGGACTTGACCTGGGTCACCTTCAGGCGTGCAGCCATCAGACACCTGCCTTCGGGGCAGCCGCGGCCTCGGCCTCGGCACGAACGAGACGGGCAGGGGCGACCTGGTCGAACTCGAGGCCACGACGTGCGGCAACCGCACGGGGCTCCTCGAGCTGCTTCAGGGCCTCCACCGTCGCGTGGACGATGTTGATCGTGTTCGACGAGCCGAGCGACTTCGACAGCACGTCGTGGATGCCCGCGCACTCGAGGACGGCACGAACCGGACCACCGGCGATGACACCGGTACCGGCGCCGGCCGGACGAAGGAGCACCACGCCGGCAGCGGCCTCACCCTGCACCGGGTGCGGGATGGTCGAGCCGGAACGGGGCACGCGGAAGAAGTTGCGCTTGGCCTCTTCGACACCCTTCGAGATGGCCAGGGGCACCTCACGGGCCTTGCCGTAGCCGACACCCACCACGCCGTTGCCGTCGCCGACGACCACGAGAGCGGTGAAGCTGAAGCGACGACCGCCCTTGACGACCTTCGACACGCGGTTGATGGTGACGACGCGCTCCAGGAACTGGCTCTTGTCGGCATCGCGCGACCCACGGTCACGCTGGTTGGCGTTGCGCTCGCGACCGCCGCGACGCGGCTCGCGCTCACGCTCGGCGGGCGCCTCGGTGGTCGCAGCGGCAGCAGCCGGCTCGGTCACTTCGGTCTCCACGGGGTTGTTGGTTGATTCGCTCACAGGTTCAGACCTCCTTCGCGAGCGCCATCGGCGATCGCGGCGACACGGCCCGCGTAGCGGTTGCCACCACGGTCGAACACGACGTCGGAGACGCCGGCGGCCTTGGCGCGCTCGGCGACGAGCTCGCCGACCTTGCGGGCCTTGGCGGTCTTGTCACCGTCGAACGCGCGAAGGTCGGTCTCGAGCGTCGACGCCGAGGCCACGGTGCGGCCCTTGGTGTCGTCGACGACCTGCACGAAGACGTGGCGGGCCGAGCGGGTGACGACGAGGCGCGGACGCTGCTCGGTGCCGACGACCTTCTTGCGAAGACGGAGGTGACGGCGCGTGCGCGCCTGAGTCTTTGTCTTGACAGCCATGGTTACTTACCACTCTTTCCGGCCTTGCGACGAACGACCTCGCCGGCGTACCGCACACCCTTGCCCTTGTAGGGCTCGGGCTTGCGGATCTTGCGGATGTTTGCAGCCGCCTCGCCGACGGCCTGCTTGTCGATGCCGCTCACGGTGAGCTTGTTGTTGCCCTCGACCGTGAAGGTGATGCCCGCGGGCGGGTCCACCAGAACGGGGTGCGAGAAGCCGAGGGCGAACTCGACCGAGCTGCCCTTCTGCGCCACGCGGTAACCGGTTCCGACGACCTCGAGGCCCTTGGTGTAGCCCTGGGTGACACCGACGATGTTGTTGCTGATGAGCGTGCGGGTCAGGCCGTGGAGCGAGCGCGAAGCACGCTCGTCGTCGGGACGGGTCACGACGACCTGGCCCTCTTCGACCTTGACCTCGATGGGGTTCGCAACGGTGAGCGACAGCTCACCCTTGGGGCCCTTGACCGCGACATCCTGGCCGGCGACCGTTACGGTCACGTCCGCGGGGATGTCGATGGGGAGACGTCCGATACGCGACATGTCAGATCACCACACGTAGGCGAGGACTTCCCCACCCACGCCCTTCTGCTCGGCCTGACGGTCCGTGAGGAGACCGGAGGAGGTGGACAGGATGGCGACGCCGAGGCCACCGAGGACGGTGGGGATCTCGGTCGACTTCGCGTACACGCGGAGGCCGGGCTTCGAGACGCGCTTGATGCCGGCGATCGACCGCTCGCGGTTCGGGCCGTACTTCAGCGTCAGGGTGAGGGTCTGTCCGACGCGAGCGTCAGCGACCTCCCAGCCGGCGATGTAGCCCTCCTGCTGGAGGATCTGGGCGATGTGGGTCTTGAGCTTCGAGCTCGGCAGGGACACGCTGTCGTGGTGCGCCGAGTTCGCGTTGCGCAGACGGGTCAGCATGTCTGCGACCGGGTCTGTCATTGTCATTTGTCTGTTCCTTTGTTCATGAGGTTTCGGCTGCCGTTACACGACAGACGACCTTCTATGAGAGCCCCGGGGGCGTGGCCCCCGGGGCAATCGCCGCTCAGGCCTGAGCGTCCTCGCCGCGGAAGGGGAAGCCGAGGTGGCGCAGCAGCGCACGGCCTTCGGCATCCGTCTTCGCGGTGGTGACGACCGTGATGTCGAAACCGCGGACGCGGTCGATCTTGTCCTGATTGATCTCGTGGAACACGGACTGCTCCTGGAGACCGAAGGTGTAGTTGCCGTTCCCGTCGAACTGCGCGGCCGAGAGGCCGCGGAAGTCGCGGATGCGGGGCAGGGCGAGGTTGACCAGACGGTCAACGAACTCCCACGCGCGGTCACCGCGGAGGGTGACGTGCGCGCCGATGGCCTGGCCCTCGCGCAGCTTGAACTGCGCGATGGACTTGCGGGCCTTCGTGACGACCGGCTTCTGGCCGGTGATCTTGGTGAGGTCGTCGACCGCACCATCGATCACCTTGCTGTCGCGAGCTGCCTCGCCGACACCGGTGTTGACCACGACCTTGACGAGACCGGGGATCTGCATGACGTTCGGGTAGCCGAACTCCTCCTGCAGAGCCTTCTTGATCTCGGAGTTGTACTTCTGCTTCAGGCGGGGCTGGATCTTGCCAGCCGCCGCGGCAGTGGCGGTGCTCATATTCAGAGGTCCTTGCCTGACTTCTTGGCGAAGCGCACGCGGACGGTGCGCTTGACGCCGTCCTTGGTCTGCTCCTCGACCCGGTGACCGACCTTGGTCGGCTTCTTGGTCGAGGGGTCGACGAGCGCCACGTTGGAGATGTGGATGGGGGCCTCGAAGGTCTCGATGCCGCCCGTCTTGGTGCCGCGCTGGGTCTGACCCACGCGCGTGTGCTTGGTGACGTAGTTCACGCCCTCGACGATGACGCGGTTCTGCTCGACGAGGACCTCGAGGACCTTGCCCTGCTTGCCGCGGTCTCCGCCGCGCTCGGGCTTGGCGCCCGAGATGACCTGAACCAGGTCACCCTTCTTGATCTTCGCCATGACTTAAATGACCTCCGGCGCGAGCGAGACGATCTTCATGAACTTCTTGTCGCGAAGCTCACGACCGACCGGTCCGAAGATGCGGGTGCCGCGGGGCTCCCCGTCGCTCTTCAGGATGACGGCGGCGTTCTCGTCGAACTTGATGTAGGAGCCGTCGGGACGACGGACCTCCTTCTTGGTGCGGACGACGACGGCCTTGACCACGTCGCCCTTCTTGACGTTGCCGCCGGGGATCGCATCCTTGACCGTGGCCACGATGATGTCGCCCAGACCGGCGTACCGGCGGTGCGAGCCACCGAGCACGCGGATCGTGAGCAGTTCCTTGGCGCCGGTGTTGTCGGCGACCTTCAGGCGGGATTCCTGCTGAATCACTTGTTACTCCTTGGGTTCCAAGCAGCCCGAGGGCTTACTTGGCCTTCTCGAGGATCTCGACCAGGCGCCAGCGCTTGGTGGCGCTCAGCGGACGGGTCTCGTTGATGAGGACGAGGTCGCCGATGCCGGCGGTGTTGCCCTCGTCGTGCGCCTTGACCTTCGACGTGCGACGGATGACCTTGCCGTAGAGGGGGTGCTTTACGCGGTCCTCGACCTCGACGACGATCGTCTTGTCCATCTTGTCGCTCACGACGTAGCCGCGGCGGGCCTTGCGGTAACCGCGGGCGTCGGCGTCGCGCACATCGTGCGCGGACGACTCGTGTCCGGTCTGCTCCTTGACGACGGCCTCGGCTGCGGGAGCCTTGGCCTTCTTCGCGGGGGCCTTCTTCTCGGTGGTCTCAGCCATCACTCGGCCTCTTCCTTCACGGCTTCGTCAGCGGAGTCCGCCTTCTTGGCCTTCGTCTTCTTCGCCTTCGTCGCGGTCTCCAGCGGCGCGGGCGTGGCACGGATGCCGAGCTCGCGCTCACGGATCACGGTGTAGAGCCGCGCGATGTCGCGCTTCACGGCGCGGATGCGGCCGTGGCTCTCGAGCTGGCCGGTGGCCGACTGGAAGCGCAGGTTGAACAGCTCTTCCTTGGCCTTGCGCAGCTCCTCGACGAGGCGCTGGTCTTCGAACGTGTCGAGCTCGCTCGGTGCGAGCGTCTTGGTGCCGATCGCCATTACGCGTCGCCCTCCTCGCGCTTGATGATGCGTGCCTTCAGGGGCAGCTTGTGGATGGCACGGGTCAGGGCCTCACGAGCGAGTTCCTCGTTGACGCCGGCGACCTCGAAGAGGACGCGACCCGGCTTGACGTTTGCGACCCACCACTCGGGCGAGCCCTTACCGGAACCCATGCGGGTTTCGGCCGGCTTCTTGGTGAGCGGACGGTCGGGGTAGATGTTGATCCACACCTTTCCGCCACGCTTGATGTGACGCGTCATCGCGATACGAGCGGACTCGATCTGACGGTTCGTCACATATGCGGGCGTGAGCGCCTGGATGCCGAACTCACCGAACGACACCTTGGTGCCACCGGTGGCCTGGCCCGAGCGACCCGGGTGGTGCTGCTTGCGGTACTTGACCTTGCGGGGGATAAGCATTACGCCGATGCTCCTTCTGCGACGGGTGCGTCGTTGCGCGGTCCACGACGACGGTCGCCGCCACGGTCGTCACGACCACGAGGCGCCTTCGGTGCGTTGGCCTGCTCGCGCGCGAGCTCCTTGTTGGTGAGGTCGCCCTTGTAGATCCAGACCTTCACGCCGATGCGGCCGAAGGTGGTCTTGGCCTCGTAGAACCCGTAGTCGATGTTCGCGCGAAGCGTGTGCAGCGGCACACGACCCTCGCGGTAGAACTCCGAGCGGCTCATCTCGGCGCCGCCGAGGCGGCCGGAGACCTGGATGCGAACGCCCTTGGCGCCGGCGCGCTGAGCGCCCTGCAGGCCCTTGCGCATCGCGCGGCGGAAAGCCACGCGGGCGCTGAGCTGCTCGGCGATGCCCTGCGCGACCAGCTGAGCGTCGGCCTCGGGGTTCTTGACCTCGAGGATGTTCAGCTGGATCTGCTTCGCGGTGAGCTTCTCGAGGTCGGCGCGGATGCGCTCGGCCTCGGCGCCGCGGCGGCCGATGACGATGCCCGGGCGGGCGGTGTGGATGTCGACGCGAACGCGGTCACGCGTGCGCTCGATCTCGATGTTGCTGACGCCGGCGCGATCAAGCGACGTCGTCAGGAGACGACGGATCTTGATGTCCTCGGCCACGTAGTCGGCGTAACGCTGTCCGGGCTTCGTCGAGTCCGAGAACCAACGCGACACGTGGTCCGTGGTGATGCCGAGGCGGAAGCCGTACGGGTTGACCTTCTGGCCCATTACTTGCTCGCCTTCTTCGTCTTGGCAGCCGGGGCCGCCTCAGCGACCTCGGGCGTCGAGAGCACGACCGTGATGTGGCTCGTGCGCTTCTTGATCTGGAACGCGCGACCCTGGGCACGGGGGCGGAAACGCTTGAGCGTCGTGCCCTCGTCGACGTACGCGTTGGCCACGTACAGGTCCTGCTCGTCCAGGAACTCGCCGTCCTTGTCGGCCTTCACGCGAGCGTTCGCGATCGCCGAGGCGACGAGCTTGTAGATCGGCTCGCTCGCGCTCTGCGGCGCGAACTTGAGGATGGCCAGGGCCTCCTCGGCCTGCTTGCCCTTGATGAGGGCGACGACACGACGAGCCTTCTGAGGGGTCACGCGGATGTGTCGCACACGTGCGATGGACTCCACCATTTCTCTCTCCTCTATCGCCACCGCGTCAGCGGCGGCGGCCCTTCTTGTCGTCCTTCACGTGGCCGCGGAAGGTGCGGGTGGGCGCGAATTCGCCCAGTTTGTGGCCGACCATGCTCTCGGTCACGAACACGGGGATGTGCTTGCGACCGTCGTGGACGGCGATGGTGTGACCGAGCATGACCGGAATGATCATGGAACGGCGCGACCAGGTCTTGATGACGTTCTTGGAACCGGCTTCGTTCTGGACGACGACCTTGCGAAGCAGGTGCTCGTCGACGAAGGGGCCCTTCTTAAGACTGCGTGGCATCTTCCTCTACTCCTACTTGCGCTTCTTGCCGGCGTTGCGACGGCGAACGATGTACTTGTCGCTTTCCTTGTTCGCGTGACGGGTGCGGCCCTCGGCCTTGCCCCACGGCGAAACAGGGTGACGACCACCAGAGGTCTTGCCCTCGCCACCACCGTGCGGGTGGTCGACGGGGTTCATCGCGACACCGCGGACGGTCGGGCGGATGCCCTTCCAGCGGTTGCGACCGGCCTTGCCCCAGTTGATGTTCGACTGCTCGGCGTTGCCGACCTCGCCGATGGTCGCGCGGCAGCGCGCATCGACGTTGCGGATCTCGCCCGAGGGCAGACGCAGCTGGGCGAAGTTGCCGTCCTTCGCGACGAGGCGAACCGACACACCGGCCGAACGCGCGATCTTCGCGCCGCCGCCGGGGCGGAGCTCGATCGCGTGGATCACGGTACCGGTGGGGATGTTCTTCAGCGGCAGGTTGTTGCCCGGCTTGATGTCAGCCGAGGCACCCGACTCGATGATGTCGCCCTGCGACAGCTTGTTCGGCGCGAGGATGTAGCGCTTCTCGCCGTCGAAGTAGTGCAGCAGCGCGATGCGTGCGGTGCGGTTGGGGTCGTACTCGATGTGAGCGACCTTGGCGTTCACGCCGTCCTTGTCATTGCGACGGAAGTCGATGACGCGGTACTGGCGCTTGTGGCCACCACCGATGTGACGGGTCGTGATGCGGCCCTGGTTGTTGCGGCCACCGGTCTTGGACAGCGGGCGGAGGAGCGACTTCTCAGGCGTCGATCGGGTGATCTCGGCGAAGTCGGCCACCGACGAGCCGCGGCGACCCGGGGTCGTGGGCTTGTACTTGCGAATTGCCATGTTCTCTAGTCCTCTATCCCGACCGTCAGCCGACTGCCGTGAAGATGTCGATGGTGCCCGACTTCAGGCTCACGATGGCGCGCTTGGTGTCCTTGCGCTTGCCGGCGCCGAAGCGGGTGCGGCGGGTCTTGCCGACGCGGTTGATCGTGTTGACCGCAGCGACCTTGACGCCGAAGATCTTCTCGATGGCGAGCTTGATCTCGGTCTTGGTCGCGCGCGGGTCCACGAGGAACGTGTACTTGCCCTCGTCGATGAGCCCGTAGCTCTTCTCGGAGACGACCGGCTTCAGGATGATGTCGCGCGGGTCCTTGTTCACGGCGGTCATGCCGAGACCTCCTCGGTGGAGCCGGCCTTCGAGGCGATGAACGCGTCGTAGGCGGCCTTGGTGAAGACGATGTCGTCCGAGACGAGCACGTCGTAGGCGTTCAGCTGGTCGAAGTACAGCACGTGGACGTACGCGAGGTTGCGCACGCTCAGGATGCTGAGCTCGTCGTCACGCGTGATGACGACCATGACGTTCTTCGCCGGGGCGAGCGCGCCGAGGACCGCAGCAGCGGCCTTCGTCGAAGGCGCGCCCTCGATGGCGAAGGAGTCGACGATGTGCAGACGGCCACCACGAGCACGGTCGCTGAGCGAGCCCAGGAGGGCTGCGGCGATCATCTTCTTGGGGGTGCGCTGCGAGTAGTCGCGCGGCTTCGGGCCGTGGACGATGCCACCGCCGGTCATGTGCGGCGCGCGGATCGAGCCCTGACGGGCGTTACCCGTGCCCTTCTGCTTGAAGGGCTTGCGGCCGGCGCCCGAGACCTCACCGCGACGCTTGGTCGAGTGGGTTCCCTGGCGAGCCGCTGCGCGCTGCGCGACGACGACCTGGTGGATGAGCGGGATGTTCGTCTTGACGTCGAAGATCGCGGCGGGCAGCTCGACAGAGCCGACCTTCTTGCCATCGGCCTTCAGGACGTCGAGCGCGAGAGTCGAGTCAGCCATGTGCTCAGGCCCCCTTCACTGCGTTGCGGACGTAAACGATGCGGCCACGAGCACCGGGGACGGCGCCCTTGACGAGCAGCAGACCCTTCTCGGCGTCGATGGCGTGCACCTTGAGGTTCATGACGGTCACGCGCTCGCCACCCATACGGCCGGCCATGCGCATGCCCTTGAATACGCGGCTCGGGGTCGACGATGCGCCGATGGAGCCGGGCTTGCGGTGGTTGCGGTGCGCACCGTGCGAAGCGGAGACGCCCTTGAAGTTGTGGCGCTTCATGACACCCGCGGTGCCCTTACCCTTGCTGGTGCCGACGACGTCGATCAGCTGACCGGCCTCGAAGACGCCATCCACCGTGAGCTCCTGGCCGAGCGCGTAGTCAGCGGCGTCGGCGGTGCGGATCTCGGTGATGTGGCGGCGGGGGGTCACGCCGGCGGCCTCGAAGTGGGCCGTGAGCGGCTTGTTGACCTTGCGGGGGTCGATCTGGCCGTAGGCGATCTGAACGGCCTTGTAGCCGTCCTTCTCGGGCGTGCGCACCTGGGTGACCACGTTGGGGGCCACCTCGATGACGGTGACGGGAACGAGCTTGCCGTTCTCATCCCAGACCTGGGTCATGCCGAGCTTGGTGCCCAGCAGGCCCTTCGAAATCTTGTTGTTGATGTCAGCCATGTCGAACCTCAGAGCTTGATCTCGATGTTGACATCGGCCGGCAGGTCGAGACGCATGAGCGAGTCGACAGCCTTGGGCGTCGGGTCGATGATGTCGATCAGACGCTTGTGGGTGCGCATCTCGAAGTGCTCACGGCTGTCCTTGTACTTGTGGGGCGACCGGATGACGCACACGACGTTCTTCTCGGTCGGCAGGGGCACGGGGCCCACCACGGTAGCGCCGGCACGGGTCACGGTGTCGACGATCTTGCGGGCCGACGAATCGAGGCCGGCGTGATCGTACGACTTCAGGCGAATGCGGATCTTCTGTCCCGCCATTGTCTGCTCTCTCTCTTCTCGCGTCTTACCGTTCCGGACTTCCCGGAGGCATTGGACGCACGGTGGCGCTCGCGCGCCATGGCACTTCTGCACTGCTCTTGCAGTGCGTTGCTGCACCGCTGTTCTGATGTCAATCCGGATGCCGCGCCGTAGCGCCGCTCCCGGCATCCGCCACTCACTCGCACACAAGAGGAACACTCTCGTGCTGAGGGGGTTTGAGATGTGGTGGTTCTGCTGCCCGCGGCCTAGGACCCTGCGCGTCTGCGCCGCCTATGCACTGCCCTGGCAGTGATCCGGTGCGCGCCGATGAAGGGGCGCCGGAATGTGGAACCTCACTAGTCTACGTGTCGCCCGGGCGTGTCGCAAACTCGGGCGTGTCGCGCGATGCGTTTGCTCGGCTGCTTCTCAGCAGAAAGGTGTGAGAGAGGACGGACCAGGGGCGAGCCCGCCCTCTCTCACAGTCAGTGCCCCGGCTGCGCGGCAGCAGGAAGAGCCGGCACGGGTGTCGTCACCGCGTCGGCGCGGTCAGCGGGATCGGGGTGACGGAGCCGCCGATCAAGAATCGGTGTGGCATGACATCGGCGAAAGTCGGCACAGCGTTCACGGGTGCGAACGCTCGCGGCAGCGATTCCAGGACGACCGCCGCGAGGTCGCGGCTCTGCGTCATGGATCGACCACGACCGGCTGCGTGCCGCAGTACGCGACCCTCCGCCGGATGTGTCGAGCCGTATTCTTCGAGGTCCCCAGACATCTCGAACTTCCCCAAACTTGCCGATGTCATGCCACGGGAGAACCCGGTGGTATCCAGGCCCCCAAGACAGGTGCTTTCCAGCCGATGCTCACTCCCCAGCGCGCATACGGCCAACAAACTGCCCCACTTGGGAACGTAGCCGCTCCCCCGTTGCGGCGTCAAGCCCAAAGTGTCCTCCCACACTCATGCGTCCCCGGCGTGCGCACGAAGAAGCGGCCCCGCGATGACTGCGGGACCGCTTGCACTCGTTGAGTGGGCTGTCTTCTACTCGTGTCCGACGGCCTTGTCGACACTGTCGCGCACGCCGTCGACGTGCTGATCGATGCTGTCGGGGGCGATCTTCTTCACGAACTCGGCGGCCGCGTCCAGCGCCGTGTCGCTGACGCCCTCCGCCTGCTCCGACTTGATCACGTCGTCGATCTTGTCCTTGTTCTGCTCGAGGAAGTCCTTGCCCTGATTGACGAGGTCGTCGATACCCATCGCATGCTCCTTCGGCGCCCCGGATGGGCGTTCACCGCCCATTCAAGACCGGTGGGCGGGCGGCCGTCAACGTCTGCCTCCATCCGCCCGGGTACGACGAAGGGGCCGGGCCCGGAGGCCCGACCCCTTGTCGGTGACGGATGCCGCGGCATCCGTCTCACAGATTCCCGAAGATTACTTGATGATCTTCGTGACCGTGCCGGCGCCGACGGTGCGGCCACCCTCACGGATGGCGTAGCCGAGGCCCTCCTCCATGGCGATCGGCTGGATCAGCTCGACCGTCATGTCGGTGGTGTCGCCGGGCATGACCATCTCGGTGCCCTCGGGCAGCGAGATGACGCCGGTGACGTCGGTGGTGCGGAAGTAGAACTGCGGGCGGTAGTTCGTGAAGAACGGGTTGTGACGGCCGCCCTCTTCCTTGGACAGGATGTACGCCGTGCCCTCGAAGTTGGTGTGCGGGGTGACCGAACCGGGCTTCACGACGACCTGGCCGCGCTCGACGTCGTCACGCTTGGTGCCGCGCAGGAGCAGACCACAGTTCTCGCCGGCCCAGGCCTCGTCGAGCTGCTTGTGGAACATCTCGATACCGGTGACGATCGTCTTCTGCGTCGGGCGCAGACCCACGATCTCGACCTCGGAGTTGATCGCGAGGGTACCGCGCTCGGCGCGGCCCGTGACGACCGTGCCACGGCCGGTGATGGTGAAGACGTCCTCGATCGGCATGAGGAACGGCTTGTCCTTGTCGCGGATCGGGTCCGGGATGGACTCGTCGACGGCGTCCATGAGCTCGACGATCTTCTCGACCCACTCAGCGTCGCCCTCGAGAGCCTTGAGGCCCGAGACGCGGACGACCGGAGCGTTGTCACCGTCGAAGTCCTGCGACGACAGCAGCTCGCGAACCTCGAGCTCGACGAGCTCCAGGATCTCCTCGTCGTCGACCATGTCGGACTTGTTCAGCGCGACCAGCAGGTACGGCACGCCGACCTGCTTGGCGAGCAGCACGTGCTCACGCGTCTGAGCCATCGGGCCGTCGGTGGCGGCGACCACGAGGATCGCGCCGTCCATCTGAGCGGCACCGGTGATCATGTTCTTGATGTAGTCGGCGTGACCCGGGGCGTCGACGTGCGCGTAGTGGCGCTTCGGCGTCTCGTACTCGACGTGCGAGATGTTGATCGTGATGCCGCGCTGACGCTCTTCGGGAGCGGAGTCGATCGACGCGAAGTCGCGCTGCACGTTGGTGGCCGACGGGTACTTGTCGGCGAGCACCTTCGAGATCGCTGCGGTGAGCGTGGTCTTGCCGTGGTCAACGTGACCGATCGTTCCGATGTTGACGTGCGGCTTGGTGCGCTCGAACTTGGCCTTGGCCACTGGGTCCTCCTCAGGACGTTCGTGTAGAGATCTCCAGACGCTGGTGTGCGCCGGATCTCTACGGGGATTTCTCTAGCTTAGTAGAGAGGTTTCTGTTGGATCAGTGTGAAGTTGTGCTCCGGGATGCCTCGTCGCGGAGGCATCCCGGAGTGAAAAGGGTTACTCGCCCTTGGTCTTCTGGACGATCTCGTCCATGACGTTGCGCGGGACCTCTGCGTAGCTGTCGAACTCCATGGAGTAGACGGCGCGGCCGGAGGTCTTGGAGCGCAGGTCGCCGATGTAGCCGAACATCTCGGACAGCGGAACCAGCGCGCGCACGACCTTCACGCCCTGAGCATCCTCCATGGACTGGATCTGCCCACGACGCGAGTTCAGGTCGCCGATGACGTCGCCCATGTACTCCTCGGGCGTACGCACCTCGACGGACATGAGCGGCTCGAGGATGACCGGGTTCGCGCGGCGGACGGCCTCCTTGAAGCCCATCGAGCCGGCGATCTTGAACGCCATCTCCGACGAGTCGACGTCGTGCGACGCGCCGTCGAGAAGGATCGCCTTCACGCCCACCATGGGGTAGCCGGCGAGCACGCCGACGTTCATGGCGTCCTGGAAGCCCTGGTCGGTCGGGCTGATGTACTCGCGCGGGATGCGGCCACCCGTGACCTTGTTCTCGAACTCGTACGTCTTGTCGGCCGTGACCTCGAGGGGCTCGATCGTGAACTGGATCTTCGCGAACTGACCCGAGCCACCCGTCTGCTTCTTGTGGGTGTAGTCGTGCTTCTCGACCGACTTCTTGATCGTCTCGCGGTACGCGACCTGGGGCTTGCCCACGTTCGCCTCGACCTTGAACTCCCGCTTCATGCGGTCGACCAGGATGTCGAGGTGCAGCTCGCCCATGCCCTTGATGACGGTCTGACCGGTGTCGGAGTTCTGCTCGACGCGGAACGTCGGGTCCTCCTCCGCGAGCTTCTGGATCGCGAGACCCAGCTTCTCCTGGTCGGCCTTGGTCTTGGGCTCGATCGCGACCTCGATGACCGGCTCGGGGAACGTCATCGACTCGAGGACGACCTGGTTCTGCGCATCGCACAGCGTGTCGCCCGTGGTCGTGTCCTTGAGGCCGATGACCGCGTAGATGTGACCGGCGGTGACCGCGGGGACCGGGTTCTCCTTGTTGGCGTACATCTGGAAGATCTTCCCGATGCGCTCCTTCTTGGACTTCGTCGAGTTGACGATCTGCGCGCCGGAATCCAGGTGACCGGAGTACACGCGGATGTAGGTCAGACGACCGAAGAAGGGGTGCGTCACGATCTTGAACGCCAGCGCCGTGAAGGGCTCCTCGCGGTCGGAGTGGCGCAGGATGACGGTCTCTTCGTTCTTCGGGTCGTGGGCCTCGATGGCCGGCACGTCGAGCGGCGACGGGAGGTAGTCCACGACCGCGTCGAGCATCGGCTGCACGCCGCGGTTCTTGAACGCCGAGCCGCAGAGCACGGGGTAGATCTCCGAGTTGACCGTCAGCTTGCGGATCGCAGCCTTGATCTCGGCGACCGTGAGCTCCTCGCCGCCGAAGTGCTTCTCGAGAAGCTCCTCGTCGGTCTCGGCGACCGTCTCGAGCAGCATCTCGCGGTACTCGGCGACCTTGTCGGCCATGTCGGCCGGGATCTCCTGCACGTCGTACTTGGCGCCCATGGTGACATCACCCTTGGCATCGCCCGCCCAGACCAGCGCGCGCATCTCGACGAGGTCGACGACGCCGATGAAGTCGTTCTCGACGCCGATGGGCAGCTGGATGACGAGGGGCTTCGCCTTGAGCTTGTTGATGATCGTGTCGACCGTGAAGTAGAAGTCGGCGCCGAGCTTGTCCATCTTGTTGACGAAGCAGATGCGCGGGACGTCGTACTTGTCGGCCTGACGCCACACGGTCTCGGACTGGGGCTCGACGCCCTCCTTGCCGTCGAAGACGGCGACGGCGCCGTCGAGGACGCGGAGCGAGCGCTCCACCTCGACGGTGAAGTCCACGTGACCGGGGGTGTCGATGATGTTGATCTGGTTCTTGTCCCAGAAGCACGTCACAGCAGCAGAGGTGATCGTGATGCCACGCTCCTGCTCCTGCTCCATCCAGTCGGTGGTCGACGCGCCATCGTGCGTCTCACCGATCTTGTGATTGGTGCCCGTGTAATACAGGATGCGCTCGGTCGTCGTCGTCTTGCCGGCATCGATGTGCGCCATGATGCCGATGTTGCGGACCTTGGTGAGGTCGGTGAGCACTTCTTGTGCCACGGGGTTCTTCCTTACTTTGGAATTCCAGTCGACCGTACGAGACGGTCAGGCAGGTGGGGCGGCCGGATCGAGGGGATGCCTCGACCCGGCCGCCGCGCTGGTTACCAGCGGTAGTGCGCGAAGGCGCGGTTCGACTCGGCCATCTTGTGGGTGTCTTCGCGGCGCTTGACCGCGGCACCCAGGCCGTTCGAGGCATCCAGGATCTCGTTCTGGAGGCGCTCGGTCATCGTCTTCTCACGACGACCCTTGGCGTAGCTCACGAGCCAGCGCAGGGCGAGCGTGTTGGCACGGTGAGGCTTGACCTCGACCGGCACCTGGTAGGTCGAGCCACCGACGCGACGGCTCTTGACCTCGAGGGTCGGGCGCACGTTGTCGAGCGCCTTCTTGAGCGTGGCGACGGCGTCCTGGCCGTTCTTGGCCTCGACACCCTTGAGGGCGGTGTACACGATCGACTCGGCGATGGACTTCTTGCCGTCGACGAGGATCTTGTTCACGAGCTGGCTGACGATCGGTGCGCCGTAGACCGGGTCGTTGACGACGGGGCGCTTCGGGGCGGGTCCCTTACGAGGCATATTCCTTAACCCTTCTTCGCGCCGTAGCGGCTACGAGCCTGCTTACGGTTCTTGACGGCCTGCGTGTCGAGCGCGCCACGGACGATCTTGTAACGGACACCGGGGAGGTCCTTCACACGACCACCGCGGACGAGCACGAGCGAGTGCTCCTGCAGGTTGTGGCCCTCGCCGGGGATGTAGGCGGTGACCTCGGTGCCGTTGCGGAGCTTGACACGGGCGACCTTGCGCATCGCCGAGTTGGGCTTCTTGGGCGTGGTCGTGTACACGCGAGTGCAGACGCCTGCCTGCTGCGGGTTCGCCTTGAGCGCCGGCGCCTTGGTCTTGGTGACCTTGGGCGAGCGACCCTTGCGAACCAACTGCTGAATGGTTGGCACGTTCTCTCCTATGTTGTGCTGCACGGTGCCTTTCGGCTCCGCACAGTGCTGCACGGTGACAGCAAGCGTGTCTCCCCCGCCGATCTCGGATCTTGCGATTCGTGACGCGGCGGGCTCACAATTACCCACCGGCGCGGCATGATGGTGCCGCGCCTTATGTGGTGGATATGCCGTGGGGGTGGCCTGTTCGCAGGCCGTTCCCTGAGATGGGGCGCTCGCAAGCCGACTCCGCGCCGAGGCACGGCGGACGGCGCGCACGAGCGCACACCCGGTCAATGATACGCGGGATGCCGGGGGTCGGTCAAACGCGGCCCACGAGGCGCCGTCAGGTCAGGAGCAGGAGCACCAGCGCGGCCGCCGATCCGGCGACGACGGCGAGCGCGACGACGCCCACGACCAGGGCGCGACGCCGCCCTCGCGCACGCTCGGCGCGCTCCGTGCCGACGTGATCCGGCGTCGCCTCTGACGGTGCGATCGCGCGCGGGGGCGCGGCATCCGGCGCGCGGGTCACGGTGATGTCGGGCATCGCGCGCGGTGCGACGGGAGTCCGCAGCGCCGCGGCATCGGGCACGTGAGCGGCGCGGGGGCGGAAGATCGCCTGCTCGGCCTGGGGCTGCGGCGACCCCGCGGCCTGCGCCTTCAGCGACGACGCCAGCACGACGGTCGAGTCGTCGAGGACCTCGGGCTGAGCGGTCTGACGGGGCGTGAGCACCGTCGCGTCATGGGCTCCCTCGTCCTCGGGAGTCTCGCCCTTCGGGGTGCGACGAGCCGACAGCATCGTGGCTTCTTCGGGCGCATCGCTCGGGGTGGACACGGCCGATGCGCGGCGCCTCGAGAGGGTGGTGACGTCATCCGGCACGTCCTCGTCGGGCGCTGGGGCCTCCGCCGACCGGCGACGGGTCGACAGGGTCGTGACCTCATCTGGCACGTCCGCATCGGACGCATCCGCTTCCGCCTGCGCTCCGCGGCGACGGGTCGAGAGGATGGTGACGTCATCCGGCTCGTCCGCATCGGACGGGTCGGCGTTGGCCGACCGGCGACGCGTGGACAGCGTGGTGGCGTCGTCCGGCACGTCCGCGTCAGACACGTCGACCTCCGCCTGCGGCCCGCGGCGACGGGTCGACAGGGTCGTGACGTCATCCGGAGCCTCGTCGAACGCGTCGACCGGCTGCGCCGACCGACGGCGGGAGGGACCGGTGAGCTCGTCCGGAAGGTCGGCGGCCGTCATCGACCGGTTTCGTCAGCCAGCCGCAGCTCGGCGTCGCCGATGAGGAAGCGACGAGGCGCGCGGTGCGCGGCGCCCGGGGCGATCTCGCGCTCGGCGCCGTCCGAGGCGATGAGGATGGTCCCGTTCGTGGAGTGCAGATCGGTGACCGACCACTCGTCGCCGTGACGCTCCAGGCGCAGGTGCGTCTTGGAGACGGTGCCGTCG
Organism: Microbacterium sp. Root166; assembly: GCF_001427145.1. Lineage (GTDB taxonomy): Bacteria > Actinomycetota > Actinomycetes > Actinomycetales > Microbacteriaceae > Microbacterium. Next base: position 1,520,014 of record NZ_LMGL01000001.1, on the reverse strand, counting down.
TCGACCTCGACGAGCTGGGCGTTAGGGAAGGCGGTACTGGGCGCGGGGCGGCGGCCGACGAGCACGACGTCGGCGTGCAGGTCCACGGCGGTGCCCGTGGGCAGCTGAAGGCTCCAGTGCGCCTTGCGCCGGCTTGCGATCATCGTCTCTTCGACGTCGTCGTCCGGGATCTCGGGGAGCACGTGCTGCGCCGACACCGACGCGCGCGCCGATCGCGGGATGCCGGCATCCGGTGCTCCTGCGACGGCCGAGACCTCGCCGGATGCCTCCGGGAACGCGTCGGAGTCGGGCAGCGGCGATCGCGACGGCGACCAGGGCTCGTCATCCGTCGACGGCTGCGCAGCGGGGACACGTGTGACCGGCGGTGTCGCCGAGAGCGGATCCGGCTTCGGTCGGCCGGAAGCGGCTGCGGCGGAGACGGGTCCGGGGGCTCCTGCCACAGCGGCGGTGACCTCGTCGGTGAACTCGCCCGCAGCGCCGAAGTCGAAACCGCCCCACCCGTCTTTGCCCGCGGCAGCAGCCGGAGCGGGAGCAGCCTGAGCCGCCGGGGTCTGAGCCGCCGGGGTCGGCGCAGCTGCCGGGGTCGGCGGCACGGGCGGGGTCGCTCGCGGCGCCGATGCCGGCATCGCCGGCACGAACGAGATGGGCTCATCGGAAGGCGCAGAAGGCGACGGCATGCTGAACGCCGCGGCGGTGGCGGTCGGAAGCGGCGGCACCGGCGGTGCGGCGTTCGCCGGCTCGGGTGCCCAGCTGCCGCCCGGCCAGGCCGGCGCAGCCGCAGACGGGAGTGGCGGCGCGGCGGGGTACGCGGCGGCGGACGCTTCGCTGTCCTCGCTCGAGCGGCGGCGTGCGGCCGGAGCCTCGGCGCCGACCCAGCGCGTCGCCCCGAAGCCGATCACGGTGGCCCAGACCGGCAGCGACAGCGCGGCGACGACGGTCATGCCGACGCCGAAGCCGAACGCGAGGTTGATGCGGTAGCAGGCGAGCACGATGAGGACCCACAGCGCGAGGGGCCCGAGGATCGGCACGAGACCCACGAGCACGAGCCACGGCGAGAAGCTGCCGAGCTGGAGCAGCACGATGACGTTGAGGACGGGGACCCAGGCCTTCCATCCCTCTTCGCCGGATTTGCGGAAGACGGCGGAAAGCGCCAGCGCGGTCCAGACGTACAGCGCCGCGACGGCGATCAGGGACAGGAGGATGGGGACGACGGAGGCGGAGGAATCGACAGCGGTCATGGCATCGGAGGCTCGGGCTGGGGGGCCCGGCGCATCCCCCTCTCGGCGAAACGCGTACGGGCACCCGAAACGGGTGCCAGCTGACGGACGAACGATCTCAACGATACGGTCACCGCGAGCCGGCGCCAGAACCCCTGCTCTTTCGCCAGCTTCCGGCGCTGCTCGTCTACCGAGTGCCAGTAGGCGTCGGCCTCGGCGGGTGTCTCGTCTTGCGACGAGAATACGGCCCGATCGGCGGTCGCCGCGAGAACGAGGCCCGCGGGCGCGTCGAAGGCCTCCGCGAGTTCGCGGCGCGTGTGCGTCCGCGGCGCCTCGCGCCCGGCGTCGACCGCCGCGTCCACGAACTCGTCCCACCCGCCGGCGATCCGTGCGGACGGGTTCTCGGCACGGCGGCGGGCGCGGCGCCTGGCCGCCTTGGCGCCGATGATCACGAGGAAGGGGCCCAGCGCGAGCCCGAGGATGAGCAGCACGACGCCGGTGGTGCGGAGCACCGGCCACAGCCACGCGAGGTCGAGGCCGGGGGCCTCCTCGGCGCGGTCGGACGCGCCGGAGTCCTCCTGGACCGGATCGGGCGGAAGGACCTCCTCCACGCTGTCCGGGCGGACCTCGGTCACCACCTCGGGATCCCGCTGCTCGGTGACGTCGAGGCTGGGCGACTGCTCGAACTGGGGTGTCACGTCGATGGGCACCCAGGCGCCGTCGGTCGACTGCACCTCGGTCCACGCAGCAAGGTCCTGCGCGCGGCAGACGCCCTCGTCGCAGACGGCGAGTCCGGCGTCTGCCGATGAGAGTCGCGTGCCGACGACCACCCGGGCCGGGAAGCCCAGCTCGCGGGCGATGAGGGCCACCGCGACGGCGAACTGCTCGTCGTCTCCGACGGCGGCGACGAAGTTGCCCGACTGCACCGCGCGCGGGTCGACCTCGCGCTCGAGCAGGCGTGTGAACATCTGGTCGATGCGCGCCAGCGAGTGGCCGGACGTGCTCGGCTGGAAGGCGTAGTCGGGAAGCGACTCCATCCACTCGGCCGAATCCTCGGTGAGGCCATGGCTGAGGTAGCCGCGTTCCCGCAGCAGCACGACGAGCCCGGCCAGCGCTGCGCCGTCCGAGCCGGTCGCGTGCTGGTCCATCCAGGTGCGCAGACTCTCGGGAACGGAGATGTCGCCGACTGCGCCGCCGGGCGCCTCGATCTCGGCCAGGTCGGGAGCGGCGGGCTCCACGCCGTGGACGACGTAGCGGTCGCCGGGCTCGAGGCCGCCGCCTGCGGTCTGCACGCCTGCTGCGGCGGCGGCGTTGTAGTAGAAGCGGTCGGCGAGGGACGCGGCGCGGTCGCCCGCGAAGTCGACGCGGGCGAGGCGGCCGGCCGTCGGCATCCACACTCCGTCCAGATCTTCGATCGTGACGTCCGCCGCGACCGGCTCGCCGGGGCCCGGGTCGAGGACCGAAGGCACGCGGACGAACCGGCCGACATCGACCGCGCCTTCTCCGCCGCTGCGGTAGACCTCGCCGTCGTACGCGTCCAGCGTCGCCAGCCGCACGCGCTCGGGGACCCCACTCTGCTCGGCGCCGACGGTGAAGAGCACCTCGTCCGCGCGCCCGTCGGCGAACTGCGCCCGGTACTGCGCGAGCGGGCTCACCTCTGCGGAGAGGTCGATGTCCGGCTCCACCGAAGAACGCAGCACGTCGCGCTGCGCGCCTTGAGCCGCCAGCGGCACGACCACGACGGCCGCCAGCAGGGCGACGCAGACCATGCCGGCGCCCAGAGCGGTCCGCCGGCGGTCGGCGCGCGAGGGCCGGCGCGATACGCGGACGCCGCTCGATGCCGCCGCGCGCTGGAGCGCGTGCACACGTTCGTCGTGCGTGCGCCAGGCCAGCCATAGCAGACAGACCACGAGACCGCCCGCGCCCAGGAAGGTCTCCACGGGAGCGTTCAGCACGACCGGTCCGATGCTGAGGGGCGCGCTCACGGTCGTGCGGCCGAAGAAGAGGCCGAACGAGACCATCGCCAGCGCCACGGGGACCGCGCCGTAGGCTGCGCGATCGGCCCGCCACGCCAGCAGCAGCACCACGGTCGTGCCGACGAGGAAGACCAGGAGCGCGGGGACGAGGAGGTTGCGATAGGCGCCCAGCGGCAGCTCGACGGTGACGAGGTCCTTCCAGCCGAGCACTGCGCCCGACGCGAGCTCTCCGAGCCCGCGCAGGATCTCGGCGGGCCCGCCGAGACGCGACGGCACGGCCAGCGGGATGCCGATGAGGAAGAAGGTCGCCGCGAGCACACCTGTCACGATCCACCCGCCCCAGCGCAGACGCCGGGCGACGGCCGCGATCGCTGCGGCGACGGCGGAGGCTGCGGCCACCAGCACCACGAGCTGCCAGGAGCGGTAGATCGGCCAGGCCGCGACGGCGGCGAGCAGCACGACGAGCCCGGCGAAGAGACTTCCCGCGAGGATGCGCGGCGCGAACCAGGAGGTCCCCTGCACGGGGGCGGCGGCATCCTGGATCGCGGTCATGACGTCGCTCCGCGCAGCAGGAGGCCCGCCATGTCGTCGAGCGTGCCCACCGTGAGGACGGTGAGGCCGGACAGGGTCTTCATGCGAGGATGCGCCCGCTCGTCACAGATGACGGCGACGACGCTCGTGTCGGCCGGGAAGGCGAGGGCAGCCTGCTGCAGGCGCGTCAGCGGCACGCGCGAGCCGACCACCACGAACGCGATCGAGAGGCGGTCGCCCGACTCCGCAGTCAGGCGGCACACCTCGGACACGGGCATGGTGCTCTCGAGCAGGTCGACGCCGCTGAAGCCGTCCAGCATGGGACGCGGTGCGCCGGACGGGATGTGCCGGATGGCGCGCAGGCGGCCGCGGACCACGCGCGGGATCTCGGAGCCCGTGACGATCTCGACGTCGCGGGCGTCGCGCACCGCGCGCAGCCCGAGCGATGCCGCGCAGCTCACGGCGAGCTCGAACTCGTCGGCGTCCGCGTACTCCTGCTCGGCGACGGCGAGCACGACGGCCATGCGCGAGCGGCGGGACTCCTCGTACTGGCGGACCATGAGCTTGCCGGTCTTGGCAGTGGACTTCCAGTGGATGTGGCGGCGGGAGTCGCCCGTGGTGTACTCGCGGATCGCGTGGAAGGACATGTCGGAGTCGACGAGGCGGCGCGTCGGGTTGCCCTCCAGGTCGCGGATGAGGCCGGCGCTGGTGGAGGGAAGCTCGGTGGTGCGGGGATGGACGTAGACCTCGTGGAGGTCCTCGAAGGCGTGCTCGCGGCGCAGCAGCCCGATGGGGTCGCTGCGCACCGTGGTGGCCGGACCCACCGTGATGATGCCGCGGCGGAGCCCCGGGATGTCGAGGGGCTGCGCGACGGTGTGGCCCGGGCGCAGCAGCGGCACGCCGAACTCGACGAGCCCCGCACCGACCGGAATGTCGATGCGGCCGGGAAGGGCGATCCGGTGGCCATGGTTGCGCACCACGATCTCGCCGGTGACGCCGTCACCGGCGATGACGCGCTCGTGCGTGAGCGACAGGTCCACGTCGTACGAGCGGGCGCCGAACAGGAACGGCACCGACGCCGCGAGCAGGATGAGCGAGATCGCGCCGGCGACCATCCACTCCATCCATCCGAAGAGGATGCCGAGTCCCATGCCCACCGTCGCGGCCGCGGCCACCAGCACGCCCGCCGGGCGCACCGTGCGCGCACTCCAGGCTGCGGCGACCGCGATACCGCGCGCGACCGAGCGCCATACCTCGGCCGCCCAGACGACGACGCGCACCATCGCCCGGTCGCGCCCCGACGACGCCACCTGGGTGGAGGTGACATGGGTGCGCCCGGTGACGCCGGTGGCGGCCGACGTGCGGGTGAGGCGGGACTCGGTGAGGCTCATACGGCTTCGCGGCGACTGGGCGGGGCCACGTCCAGGAGGACCTGTCCGATGACGGCCTCCTGCGTGACGCCGTCGAACTCCGACTCGGGGTGCAGGATCAGACGGTGCGAGAGCACCGGCACCGCGAGTGCCTTGACGTCGTCGGGCGTGGCGTAGGTGCGACCCTGCGAGGCCGCGCGGGTGCGGCTGGCACGGGTGAGGGCGAGCGCGCCGCGGATGCTGACACCCAGGCGCACCTCGTCGGCCGAGCGCGTGCCGTCGACCAGCCGGGCGATGTAGTCGAGCACGAGCGCGTCGACGTAGACCTGTCCGGCGAGGTCGGCCATGCCGACGAGCGCCTGGGGCGTGATCACCGGGGCGAGATCGGCCGTCGCGACCGCGGCGCCGTCGAGGATGCGGACAGTCGCGGCGTGGTCGGGGTAGCCGAGCGAGGCGCGCATCATGAAGCGGTCCAGCTGCGCCTCGGGGAGCCGGTAGGTGCCTGCCTGCTCGACCGGGTTCTGCGTGGCGAGCACCAGGAACGGCACGCCCACCTTGCGCGAGACGCCGTCGATCGTGACGCTGCCCTCCTCCATGACCTCCAGCAGCGCGGACTGGGTCTTGGGGCTGGCGCGGTTGATCTCGTCGGCGAGCACGATGTTGGCGAAGATGGGCCCGGCGTGGAACTCGAACACGCCCTCCTTCTGGTCGTACACGCTGATGCCCGTGATGTCGCCGGGAAGCAGGTCGGGGGTGAACTGGATGCGCGTGTTCGACCCCTGGACCGACTGCCCCATGGCGCGGGCGAGAGACGTCTTGCCGGTGCCCGGGACGTCCTCGAGGAGCACGTGACCGTCGCTGAGCATGGCCGTCAGGACGAGTTCGACGATGTGGCGCTTGCCGAGCACGGCGCGTTCCACGTTGTCGGCGAGCTGGCCGAACGTCTGAGCGAACCAGGTCGCCTGCTCCTGCGTGATGGTCATGCGCTGTCCTCTGTCGGGGGTGGAAGAGATTCGGGATGCCGCGGCTACGGCGTAGGCGGCGTCGGCGGCGGACCGGGGAGGTTCGGGTCGCACGTGGCGGAGAAGGTGGTCGATGCCGGATTCAGGCCCCAGCCCTTCGCGTCCCAGTTCGCCGAGACTCCGACGCCCGCCACGCGGACGGCACCGAGCGGAACCGCCCAGGTCGTGTTGTCCAGTCGGGGAATCAGGTTGTCGTTCTCGTCGTAGAACCGCATATCGCCGTTCGCGAATGTGAACACAGCTCCCCCGCCGGTCGAGCTTCCGCTCGCCACGAGATCCGAACCGCCGACGCAGCTGGCGACCTGCCAGCTGGCCTGCACCTGGTAGGGCGCGCTGCCTGCCGCGGGAACCACCCGCGCCCAGGGGGTGACGTAGTCGGACCAGACATCGTGCACATAGCGCACTTCGATGACCGGATCACGGCCGAAGATCGTCGTCGGCGGCCCTCCGCGCAGTTCCGAATGTCCCCAGTCGGGCGTTTCTTCGGTCGAGGTGGGCTGTGCGCGGATGATCCAGTCGGCGCGGAACTCGGAGATGTTCGGCGCCCGATCGACGGCGAACGTCCAGCCCGTGGGTGCGGCCCCTGATGGCCAGGCCCTCACTGTCGCCTCCGTGACGGCCGTGCCGAATTCCTCACCCGCGTAGATCGATGAGACGCACAGCGTGAACGAGTAGTCCCGACCGACCCGCTTCCCCGCGAACGTGGCCTGCGAGCCGCCGGCGGTCGGGACACAGGCCTGCCCCTTCTCGACGATGCCGTAGTGCAGGACTGAGCCGGTGCCGTTGAGCTCGCCGGTTCCCTGTGCCGTGATCGTGGCCGTCCGATCCTCGTTCGTCGTCGAGGTGAGGTTGAGTCGCGGATCCAGCGGGACGCCGACGCCGTTGCCGAACGTCGTCGCCGCCGCTCCGGATGCGCTGCCGCCGAGGCCGGGCGGCAGCTCGAAGCGCGAGAATGGCGTGACGCTGATCAGGGTCGAGGTGTTGGTCCCGACACGGTAGTACGGCACCTCCAGGGTCGTCTGGTTGCCGTGCACGGGGACTCGCACGCGCTCTCCCGACGCACTGCTGATCTCGACGCTGCCGGTCTCGGAGGGGACGATGCCCTCGATGGTGAGCGCGACGACGCCTCCCTCTCCGGCCGTCGGAACCGGACGAGACGTGACATTGGTAGGCGCCGGCGGCGCGTCGTACGCCCACGCCACCGTGCGGACGCCGCTGCGCGACTCGCCGACCGAGTTCACCGCGAACGCCTCGTAGGTGCGCTCCTCGCCGTTGGGCGCCGAGATCGGCGGGCAGCTGCCGTCGGCCGAGCACTCCGCGACATTCTGACCGTTCGAGCGGATCACGAATCCGGAGAGCCCCGGGTAGGCCTGACGCGCTTCGCCCGGGTCTACGCGCAGCGTGAGCGAGCCGTTGGCGTACGCGGTCTGCGACACGCTCGCGGGGGCCTTCGGGTAGCCCAGGAGGTCGAGCAGAACCCGGCCGTCGCGCTCGGACGCGGTGGTCCGGCCCTGCGCGTCGCGGACCGAGAAGGTCGCCGTGCACGTCGCGCCCGGGGCATCCGCCGTCCACGACGCCTGGACCGAGGTCGCCGAGGCGACGCGGAACGAGACGCCGATGCACGCACCGGTCGGCCGCACGTCGACGACCTCCAGCGGGGTGCGTGGGAGCGGATTGACCTCGCCGCCGGCGCCGATCACCGAGATGGTGCAGGAAGCCCCCGACCCCTGCGAGCACTGCTGCGTCGCCGAGCCGCCCTGCGGCAGGGTCGACGGAGCCGCGCCGACGCGCAGGATCAGGCGCGCCGGGGCCACGGCGGTGTGGCTCGTGATCGAGACGATCGCGGCCTCTTCACTGCCGGGAACGGCCCGGTCGGCGCCGGTGACCGTCACGGTCGAGCCGTCGACGGACACCTCGAATGCGGAGCCCGAGTAGTCGAGTGCGTAATCGACGCCGTCCCAGTCCTCGCGCAGCTGCCACGTCGTCATGTCGTTGAGGTCGAAGGTCGCCGTCTCGCCGGGGCCCACGGTCATCGAGCCGGGACGAAGCACGGGCTGCGGATCGAGCGCGTTGACGATGATCGGGACAGAGAGGTAGGTCCAGTCATCCTGACCGGTCAGGCGCACCGGCACCTGGCACGAGTCGGCCCACGGCGCTCCGGGGCCGGAGTCGTAGCGGACCGTCGTCCCCGACTCGACGACGCAGGCGGCCTGCGCGCGAGCGCCCGAGACGCGCACGTCGGTCCCGACCTCGATGCGGCTGCCGCGGGGCTTGGCCACCAGCTCGGCCAAGTCGAAGCTGACGGACTCGAGCTCGGTCACCTCCGGCGACGGTGCGCCGGAGCGGATGGTCAGCGCCAGGTCGTCGTCGCCAGGGACCCGGAGGAACCCGTAGCTGGTGACCTCGCCAGAGGCGCCGACGCCCGTCACCGCGAAGGGGATGAGCTGCGTCGTCGAGGTCAGCTCGCCGCTGACCTCCCAGCCGTCGACCGACACGCCCGCCGGAGCCCCCCACAGCGACACCTCCAGACCGGCGACGTCGCCGCCGGACCAGGCGACCTTGTCGTCGAGCACATCGACCCCGTCGGGGAAGTCCTCGCGGGTCTCGGCAGTGAGGAAGGTGTCGGAGATGACCGGGTAGTCGGGCACGTTCTCGCGCACGACCTTGACCACGATCAGGCCCCGCCCGGTGTTGCCCGTGCTCGACTCGATGTCGTACAGGAACGACATCGTCGTGGGCTCGGTGCCCGCCTCGATGACGACGGTCGCGTCGTCGACCGACAGCAGCCGCTCGTCGAGGCGCGAGAACTCGGGGTTCTCGCTGCCGTCCATGAGGGTCGACGGCAGATCCGGCCGCACGTCGGTGAGCGCCAGAGTGCCGAGCGTGGGATCCACGTCGTTGGAGAGCGGGCTGACCCGGATCGTGTTGTCCTCGCCCGCCTGCACCTGGACATAGTCGGTGAAGGTCACCGGGCTCGGGTTCGACTGGCCGTCCAGCACGCCGATACGCACGATGGCCTCGCCGGTCTCGCCGAACGCATCGACCACGCGGTAGCGGAACGACACCTGCCCGCTGTCGCCCGGGACGCTCGAGTAGAGGATCGACCCGCCGTCGGCCGAGATCGTCGCGGCGCCTCGCGCCGGCTGCTCGACGATCCGGTCGAGGGTGACCACGTCGCCGTCGGGGTCCATGCCGAAGCCGTCGAACTCGATGAGTGTCGACTGCCCGGTGAGTACGCGGCCCTCGAGCGTGTCGGGGACCGGTGCGCGGTTGGCGTCGTCGGCCAGCACCCGCACGCGCACGGTGGCGGTGTCGGCGAGCGCCGGAGCGCCCGTCGTGTAGACCGAGTACTCGATGCCGTACTCGCCCGGCTCGGTCGGCGCCAGATAGCGCAGCACGTCGCCGGCGCCGAACGCCAGCGCGTCCTCGCTCGAGGAGACGACCGACGCGGGGTTGAGCGTGGGCCGCCCGCCCGCGGGCGAGATGTCGTTCTCGAGGACGGGGATGTCTATCTGCGCGCCCGCGCGCACCACGACGGTGTCGTCCACGGCGATGGGTGCGAGCTCGGGAGCCGGCGGCAGCAGGAAGACCGTGGCCTCGCCCTCGACGCGGGAGCCCTGGTCCTCGGTCCCGTCGCTCACCACGTACTTCACTGTGCCCAGACGCCCCGCGCCACCGGTGGCGGTCGTGCCGGAGACGCGGAGGTTGTTCTGGCCGACGGCATCGACCGAGAGGGTGGCACCGGCATCCGCCGTCGCCACGACATCGCTCAGCAGCAGCACCCGCCTGGTCGGATTCGAGACCGCGGCGAAGACGTCGAGCGTCGCGTCCTGCTGCGGGTGCACGAACGCCACGACGGGCGAGGTGGCCAGGTCAGCGGGCGCCTCGGCGGGCAGGAGCGTGATGCGTGCCGTGCCGGTCGCGTCCGAGACGCCGTCGGTCACGGTGAAGTCCACACGGAACGTGCCGGCGGACTTCGCCGAGAAGTCGAACTCGGTCGTTCCGTCGACGACGGTCGCGGTGGCCGCCGCGTCGTCGAGCACGCGCACGGAGTCGAGCGTCACGGTGCCGGCGGTGCCGGTCACGTGGTCGGCGACGTCGACGGTGAGCGCGGCGGCGACGGTGTCGACGACGGCGAAGGACTGCGCTTCGAGCTGCGGCTCGGGCGAGACCCGCACGACGAGCGACTTCTGGGCGGTCAGCCCCTCGGTGTCGGACACCGTCACGACGAGCTCGATGAGCTCCTCGCCGCCGTCGCCGTTGTCGCTGTGCTGGTACACGACGTCGCCCGCGGGAGTGGCGGCGACCGTGCCGATTCCGGTCGTGTTCTCGACGGACAGAAGCAGCAGCGGATCGCCCTCGGGATCGACCCAGCCTGGCAGCACCGGGACCGTGACCGTGCCACCGCGCGCGACCTCGGGCACGGGCCACTCGACGAGGCAGCGCTCGACGCCGCACCATTCCGGCGGAGAGCCGGCGGATGCCGCGGCCACCGTGAGCGCGACGGTCGTGGGCTCGGACAGCAGGCCGCCCTCGGCGGTGCCGTCCGTGACGCCATACGTGAAGGAGGCGCTGCCGCTGGCCTCGGGGGTGAGGCGCACGGCGAGGCGCTGACCGTCGTCGGTGAGCGAGACCGTCCCGAAGGCCGGATCCAGGCCGCCCACCGAGGCGGGATCGATGCTCAGCACGTCTTCATTGGGGTCGTGGTCGTTCATGAGCACCGGCAGCGTTGTGAGGCTGCCGGCGCGGGCGCCGAAGGAATCCGGCTCGGCGATCGGGGGCTTCGGGTCGAGGACGACCGTCAGCTGGTCCTCGCTGGGGACGGCGTCCGGGTCGGTGCGGTCGTCGAGCGACCAGTCCTGGCTCGACGGGATGAGAGCTCCGTCGGGAACGCTCCACGCCCAGCCCGAGCGCGTGTCGTTGAGGATGACGGCCTGATCGCTCGCCACGAAGACCGGCCGGCGCTGGTCGGGCAGCGCCTGGTCGCCGTAGTCCAGGTCGACCCGCTCGCCGCGCGAGCGCCACAGCACACCGCCGGTCTCGCCCTGGCCGAGCCAGGCCGCGAAGACCTCACCGTCGTGGACGATCGGCTGCGCCGGCTCGCCGAGGACTGTTCCCGTGCCGCCGATCTCAGGGTCCGCCGCAGAGCCGTCCACGGGCACGCGCACCAGGGACGTCTCGTCGGCGAGATAGACGTCGGTTCCCCCAGGGTCCGGCTCGCTGACGACCACCGCGCCCGTCGTGGGGGCCGAGGACGCGGCATCCGCTCCCCGCAGCCACACATCGCCGTCTTCGGTGTCGACGACGACCCAGGTGTCGCCCGCCGCCGTCACGGCCGGGGCGGCCAGACCGTCGACGTCCAGGGGATCGCGGCCGTCGACCTCGCCGGCGGCGATGTCGTAGCGGAGCACCGAGGCGTTCTCGCGCGAGTACGCGTACAGGATGCCGCGCTCGTCCACCGCGATGGCATCGGCGGCGTACTGCGGCGCGTCCTCGTCGTCGGAGGGGAACGGGTCGAGCTGCGCCGGGGACTCCGACGAGAGGAGACCCGCGAAGACCGCCCCCGAGTCCGTGAGGTAGGCGACGTAGTCGCCGGCGGTCACGACGTCGGTCGTGCCTGCCGGCGTCGACGCGGACGCCTGGAGCGCCTCCTCGTCGAGATCCGTGGGCCGCGCCTCGTCGATGCGGGTGACCTTGCTGAAGCTGTCGCTGAAGATGTACGCCGCGTCGCCGGTCTGGACCACGCGGTCGGGGTTGCTGATGCCCCGGACCGTGTCGAGCTCGCCGATCGAGGTGTTCACCCGGGCGTAGCGACGGCCGTCACCGGTCTGCAGCGCCCACACCGCGGTGTCGACCTCGGGCGTCTCCTGCGCGTCGAGGCCGGGCCACACCACGCTCACGCCGGCGACGACCGCGATGACGGCTCCGGCCGCGACGAGGCCCGCAATGGAGCGACGGCGCATCACAGCACCCCCGTGACGAACAGCGTGGCGACCACGGCCCCTGTGGTGGCCACGACCACCGCGACACTGCCGATCACCCAGGGCAGCGCGCGCCCCTTCGCCCGGGAAGGCGCGGAGAAGTCGGTGTCTTCGTCGCGGGCGAGCCCGGAGACGCCGGTGGAGGCGCGGCGCTTGCGGGTGCCCTCGCGCTCGATGCGCGAGCGCGCGGGGCCGCGCAGCGAGGTGTCGGCGAAGTCGACGGGCGCCGAGGACGGCGACCACTCCTCGCCCGGGACCTCGAGCGGAGTGGCCGACAGTCCCAGCTCGGTCTGCACGGCGCGGAGAGCCTCGGCGAAGGCACGCGCGGACGGCTGGCGGCGGGCGGGATCGCGGTGCATCGCGGTCGCGAGGGCCGCCTGAAGAGAGGCGGGCACGTCGGCTCGGGGGATCTCGGTGTACGTCGCCTTGGCGATACGGCGGCGGAGGAGCTCTTTGGTGTTCTGCCCGCGTTCGCGCCGCTCGAACGGACTGTGCCCCGCCAGCAGCGAGTACACCGTCGCGCCGAGGCTCCACACCTCGCTCGCGACCGATCCCGCGGTCTGCTCGGAGATGACCTCGGGCGCGCTCCAGGGCACCGACATCGCCAGTACCTCGTCGGTGCCCTTCGGCATCAGCGACGACGAGATGCCGAAGTCGGCGAGCACCGGAGTGCCGAACGTCGTGATGAGGATGTTGCTCGGCTTCACGTCGCGGTGCACGAGCCCTGCGCGGTGCGCGGACTCGAGCGCGCCGGCCATGCGGACGCCGATCGCGAGCACCTCGTCGACCGGGATGCGCTCGAGGCGGTAGCGCTGCGCGAGCGAATCGGGGCAGTACTCCATGACGATGTACGGCCGCCCGTCGGCCGAGATGCCGGCCTGATAGACGGTGACGATCGCGGGGTGGGCCGAGAGGTGCGCGAGGACGTCCGCCTCGGCGTTGAACATCCTGCGCAGGTCGGGATCGCGGACGTCGCTCGGCATGACCTTCACGGCGACGTTGCGTCGCGGCATGTCCTGCTCGTACAGGAAGACGTCGGCGAAACCGCCGGAGCCGAGGGGGCGGATGTAGGCCAGCCCCGGCAGAATCGGGGGCGCTGACGGGAGCCTCGTGGCCACGTCACCTCCCCCAAGGTTCAAAGCGCCGGAAAGGCCGGCGTGCCGACAGCGCAGCAAACCCGCCCATGCTAACAAATCCACCGCCCGCGCTTCTGACAGCGCGCTGGACGGAGCGTCGCACGGCGCGCCCGGCGCCTAGCCGGAGAGCGGGTCGTGCGGATCGAACGGCGCGTCGAGCGAGCGGGTGAGCTCGTCGAGCATGGCCTCGATCTGCGGCTCGACGAATTCGCTGATGGCGGCCTGGATCCGCAGGCGATGGTGCAGCAGGATCGTGCACACTTCGCGGCCGACCATGTTGGCGTAGTCGTCCGCCAGCCCGACCTCCTGGCGGAGCGCCGCCTTCGCCTCGGCGCTCAGCGGCGGAAGCGCCGGGACGACGGCGTCCGCCTCGGCGGCCATGTCGGAGATGGTGAAGAGGAACGGGGCCCCGGGTACCGGGTCGGGGTCGAGCGGCAGGCCTTCGAACTCGGGGTCGAGGTTCTCGGCGGGCCGATAGCTGCGCGCCCGATTGCGGGCGGCCTGCTGATCGAGTTCGGCCTGCAGCATGGGCAGGTTCACCGAGGTGTACTCGGCGACCGCGCGGTCCACGATCGTCTTGATCCGCGTCGACAGCCCGTGCTGCACCCCGTGCGGCACGTCGGCGCCGAGACCCGCCGCCGACAGCACCGGGGATCCGAAGCAGCGACGGCACGGAGCGACCCGTCCGCGATGCGTGGCGGGCTCCCACCGAGGCAGCCAAGTCAGCCAGGCGTCGACGGCCTGGCTCACCTGCGTCTCGAGTGAGCGCTCCACGGAGTCAACGGTAGTACCGAACGCCCGGTCGGCGCGTGATTCCAGCGTCGCCGGGCGGCTCGCATCCGCCGCGGCTCACTCGTCGAACTCGTCCTCCCACGGCCAGCGCGGGCGCTGTGCCCGGGTGCGCACGAGCGCGATCCCGCCCCACGCCGCCAGCAGCGCCGCCGCTGCGACGACCAGCCCGAACCACGACGTCGCGATCCGGCCGGCCACCGCGGTCGAGACCGCCAGGCCCGCGCCGGAGAACAGCGCTCCCAGCCACACGCCGATCACGTAGGCGAGGAAGCACGCCAGCGCGGTCCAGAGCGCACCGGAATAGGCCGCCGGCCGGCGGCGTACCGCCGCCCACAGCCCCGCCGCGAACGCCGCAGTCGTCATGACCGTCCCGGTGATCCCGGGGATCTGACCGAGACCCGGGGTCTCGATCACGTCCTGGTCGGCGATCAGACTCGTCATCCCGAGCCCGAAGATGAGGAGCGCGAAGAACGCCGCCGTCGCCAGCGCCAGCGCGAGGACCGGACGGACCGGCCCGCTGCCCGGCGCGCTGTCGGGCCCGGTGCCGGGCGGCGGCGACGCGGTCATCTACTGACGGACGAGCTGAGGACCCGCCTCGAGCGTGCGCTCGTACTCGCGCTGCGCCTCGACGTTGAGCTCGGTGACCCGGCGGCCGCGCGCGGCGGCCCAGGACCCGAACCAGATGGTGAGCTCGCGACCGATGATGAACGCCGCGATGGCGAGCGGGGCGAGCATGTTGTCGGTCATGAGCTGCGCGCCCTCGGACGCGGTCAGCATCCAGAACTGCTCCTGGAACAGCTGGCCGAGCAGGTAGCCGGCCCACGACGCCACGCCGACCAGCAGTCCGAACACGACCCACTGGCCCCAGCGACCGCGGTTGATGATGGCGCCGAGCAGCCAGAACGCGAGGAAGAAGACGACGACCGGCACCCAGAGGACGAACGAGCCGAGCCCGCCGAGCGCGACCGTGCCCACGTTGTCGGCGGTGACGTCGCCGGCGAGGGCGGTCAGGCCCAGCCAGACACCGAAGTAGAGGACCGCGAAGGTGAGCGCGGCGACGAGGCCGATGGCACCCGCCGCGGCACGATTGCCGCGGGGGTTCGGAGCCTCCGGCGCCTGGACGAAGATGGGCTGCGGAGTCGCCGGCGAGACGACGACGGTCTCGGCGACGGGGTCGCTCGCGGTCACGACAGGAGCGGCCGCCGCCGACTCGGCGGGAGTGTCGTAGGCCGTGACGGCGGGCTTGTCGTAGACGACCGAGTCGGATGCCGCGGCCGGCGTGCTCTCGGTCGTCAGCGAGGCGGCTTCGGGCGAGTCCCAGGGGTCGGGCTCTGCGGGGGCTGCCGGAGCGGCCTGGACCTCGGCATCGGAAGCCGGGGCGACGGTTTCGTCGGCGGCGGACTCACGGCGCGCGGCTTCGGCCTCGGCGAGACCCTCGTGCGCACGGCCGACGACGTCATCGACGGGCGTGGGCTCTTCGACCGGCTCGCCGTAGGACGACTTGGGGTCACTCATCGCAGGCACTCCTCACGCGGGGATGGTCCCCGCAGTGCGAGGGTAGTACCCGCTCGCGCCTGCGACGCGCAGGCGTGCCGTGGTGGCGCAGGCGAGGTTGCAAGTTCGTGCCGTGCGGGTGTCAGCCCCACACCTCCGCCGCCACGCGGTCGCTGAAGCGCTCGGGGCGCCACCCGCTCTCCACGCTCGACATCCACAGGCCATCGCGGACGACCTGCACCTCCGTCACGCCACCGAGCACCCGCGAGCACCGCACCGCGCCGTCGGGGATCCCGCAGGCGAAACCCTGGCCGAGGAGCGCCGCCTCGGTCAGAGCGGGCGCGTCCGCCGCCACCACGGCGAGGGTGGTCACGATCACGGGCGCGCCGTCGATCCGCCACGCGCACGTCAGCCGGACATCAGGTGCGAGCACCTCGGTCAAGGTCGTCACCGCGGTCGCCGGCGGATCAAAGCTCTGGTCGAGCACCGCCTTTCCCTGCCACGTGAGCTCATTCCAGAGGCTGTCGGTGTAGATCGAGCGACAGTCCATCGTCTCACCGGCGACGATGCGCAGCGCGGGAGTGTCCGTCGGCGGGGCGGCGACCCGGGGCGCGGTCGCGCGGCGCATCGTGTCGCCGGCCCAGGCGATGGTCACCGGCACCATCGGCAGGGAGAGCCAGATGAGGGCAGCGACGATCGCCGTGCACACCATCCCCGCAGGGATGGCGATCCACGAGTTGCGTCCGCCGATTCGCGCCAAGGCCCCCACCTCCTCCTCAACGGTACGGCGGGATCCGTCGGCGCTCGGCGCGACGCGCAGCGAAGCGCCGGGCCCGGTCGAGGCGGCAGAGGTTATCCCACGACCTGCGCTACGTCGACCCCCTCGGAGATCCCGCATCGTGGAGGGAATCTAGCCGTTCCGACGGCGGGCACCCCCAGGCCCGGCCGGGTGCCACAGGCCTTGCCGTCGCGAAAGTGAGAGGAACGGACATGACGACGTACGAAACAGGAACACCGGACAACACCGGCTCCGGCGGCGAGGGCCTCAAAGAGAAGGCGATCGACGCGGCTGCTGAGGTCGGCGCGGGCGCGACCAATGTCGCCGATGTCGCCAAGGATGAGGCGTCCCACGTCGCTCACCAGGCGAAGCGCGCCGCCCGCGGCCTGCTCTCAGACGCCCGCAGTCAACTGACGGACCAGGCCTCGACGCAGAAGCAGCGCGCCGCCGACGGGTTGCGCAGTGCAGGCTCGCAGTTCTCCTCGATGGCCGACAACGCCGAGTCCGGCCCCGCCAGTGACCTGGTGCGCTCGCTGTCGCAGCGCGTCGACTCGGCGGCGACCTGGCTCTCGGACCGCGAGCCGGACGACATCGTCCAGGAGGTCCGGAGCTTCGCGCGCCGCAATACGGGGCTCTTCCTCGCGATCGCCGCAGGAATCGGCGTCGTGGCGGGCCGCATGGCTCGGGCGCTCCGTGAGGGCGAACCCGAGCAGCCCGCCCGAGTCAGCGGCTACGGCGGGACGCCCGCCCTCGAGTCGGCGAACACTTCGCCGTACGACGAGACGCCGCTCGCAACAGCGGTCGCCTCGGGTCAGGGCACGACCGTGGGAGCAGGCGCGACGGGCTACGGCTCGGGGGCCGTGGACGCCGGTTACGGCGAGACCGTGGTGGGCGACACCACCTCGGGCGACCCGTGGACGGCACAGGGAAGTCAGGGTGATCGACCATGACAGACCCCACCTTCGACACGCCTTCACAGCAGCAGGCCGCCGACTCATCTCTCGGACAGCTGGTCGGCGAGGTCACGCGCGATCTGTCGACGCTGATGCGCAAGGAGCTCGAGCTCGCCAAGGTCGAGCTCAAAGACTCCGCCAAGAAGGCAGGCGCGGGGGCCGGGATGTTCGCCGGCGCCGCCTACGGCGCGATGATGGCCATCCTCTTCCTGTCGATCGCCCTGTGGTGGGCGCTCGGCTACTTGATGGGGAACGCATGGGCGGCCGTGATCGTGGCCATCCTGTGGGCGGTCATCGGAGCGATCCTGTTCGCGGTCGGCCGCAGCCAGGTGAAGAAGGTCCGGGGTGCTCCCCAGACCGTCGAGACGATCAAGGAAATCCCCGAGACATTGAAGAGGAATGAGGAGAACCGATGAGCACTCCGGATGAGATTCGCGCAGACATCGAGGTGACCCGCGCAGAGCTCGGCCAGGACGTCGACGCGCTCGCCGACAAGGTGACGCCCGTCAAGATCGTCGACCGCCAGAAGACCCGACTGCGCCAGCGGATCGACGACGTAAGGGAGCGTGTCATGGGCAAGGCCGACGACATCGGGCACTCGGCATCCGGGGCGGCCTCCACCGCCGGGCACGCCGTCTCGGACGCCGTCTCGTCGGCGGGCGAGGTGGTCGCCGACCTGCCGCACAAGGCGAAGCAGACCACGCAGGGCGCACCGCTCGTGGTGGGTGCGGTCGCCGCAGGCCTCGCCTTCGTAGCCGCCATGCTGATCCCCGCCAGCGACCGCGAACGCAGGATGGCATCCCAGCTGAAGGATCAGGCGCAGCCGCTCGTCGACAAGGCGGGCGAGACGGCGCGGGAGGTGGCGGGCAGCCTCAAGCAGCCGGCGAAGGACGCCGTGGACCAGGTCAAGCAGGCGGCGGTCGACTCCGCAGAGACGGTCAAGGAAGAGGCGCAGTCGACTGCCGATCGTGTGAAGGAGAACGTCGGCGCGGGGGAACAGCGTGGGGCTGCCGCCGGCGGACCGGTGGGCGGCACTCAGGTCTGAGACCGATCCGTCCCACGACGAAGGGCCCCGGCAGATGCCGGGGCCCTTCGTGCGGATCGCTACGTCATAGTGCTAGAGGCACTCGGTGACGTCGGCGGTGTTAGTTGTAGTTGCCGCTGAAGTCGCCGTCGGTGGAGAAGCTGTCGAAGTCGACGTAGCTCAGGTCGGCGTCCGAGTAGGCGCCGTCCGAGGCGAAGATGCGGTTGGGGTACCGCTCGCTCTTGGCCTCCTCCGTCGCCTCGACCGAGACGTTGCGGTACTTCGCAAGTCCGGTTCCGGCGGGGATGAGCTTTCCGATGATGACGTTCTCCTTGAGGCCCATGAGCGGGTCGCTCTTGCCCTCCATCGCCGCCTGGGTGAGGACGCGCGTCGTCTCCTGGAACGACGCGGCCGACAGCCACGACTCCGTCGCGAGCGACGCCTTCGTGATACCCATGAGCTCCGGACGACCCGACGCGGGGCGCTTGCCCTCGCCGACGGCCTCGCGGTTCATGTTCTGGTAGCGCTTGAAGTCCACCAGCTCGCCGGGGAGCAGCGTGGTCTCGCCGTGGTCGACCACGGTGACCTTGCGCAGCATCTGACGGACGATGACCTCGATGTGCTTGTCGTGGATCGGCACGCCCTGCGAGCGGTACACGCCCTGGACGCCGTTCACGAGGTAACGCTGCACCTCGCGGGCACCCATGACACGCATGACCTCCTTGGGGTCCAGCGTGCCCACCAGGATCGGCTGGCCGACCGTGACGTGCTGGCCGTCCTCGACCAGCAGCGTCGCGCGCTTCAGCACCGGGTAGACGTGCGGCTCGTCGCCGTTGTCGGGCGTGAGGATGACCTTCTTCGCCTTGTCGGTCTCGTCGATCGTGATGCGTCCGTCGGACTCGGCGATCGGCGAAGCGCCCTTGGGCGTGCGCGCCTCGAACAGCTCCTGCACGCGGGGCAGACCCTGCGTGATGTCGTCTGCGGAGGCCGAACCACCGGTGTGGAAGGTACGCATCGTCAGCTGGGTACCGGGCTCACCGATCGACTGGGCCGCGATGATGCCGACGGCCTCGCCGATGTCGACGATCTTGCCGGTGGCCAGCGAACGGCCGTAGCACTTCGCGCAGACACCCACGGCCGACTCGCACGTCAGGACGGAGCGGACCTTGATGGCCTCCACGCCGCCTTCGACGAGCTTGTCGATCAGGACGTCGCCCACGTCGTCGCCGGCCTCGGCCAGAACCGCGCCCTTCGGGTCGATGACATCAGAGGACAGCGTGCGGGCGAACACCGAGTTCTCGACGTTCGCGTCGCGCACCAGGGTGCCGTCGGCGCCGGCCGCCGCGATGGGCAGCTCGAGACCCTTGTTCGTGCCGCAGTCCTCCTCGCGGATGATGACATCCTGCGAGACGTCCACGAGACGACGCGTGAGGTATCCCGAGTCGGCCGTACGGAGGGCCGTGTCGGCCAGACCCTTACGGGCACCGTGCGTCGCGATGAAGTACTCCGCCACCGACAGACCCTCGCGGTACGAGGAGATGATCGGACGGGGGATGATCTCACCCTTGGGGTTGTTCACCAGGCCTCGCATACCCGCGATGTTGCGGATCTGCAGCCAGTTACCACGAGCACCCGACGACACCATGCGGTTGATGGTGTTGTCCTCGGGGAAGTTGTCGCGCATCGCCTTCTGGACCTCGTCGGTCGCCTCGGTCCAGATCTTGATGAGCTCCTGACGACGCTCGGCGTCGGTGGTGAGACCCTTCTCGAACTGGTCCTGCGCCTTCGCGGCCTTCTTCTCGTAGCCCGCGACGATCTGGCCCTTGTTCGGGGGCGTGAGGATGTCGCTCAGCGCCACGGTGACACCCGAACGGGTGGCCCAGTAGAAGCCGGCGTCCTTGATGCGGTCGAGCGAAGCAGCGACCTCCACCTTCGGGTACTCCTCGGCGAGCTTGTTGACGATCTGCGACAGCTTGCCCTTGTCGGCCTGCTCGCGGACGAACGGGTAGCCCTTGGGGAGCGTGTCGTTGAAGATCGCCTGTCCGAGCGAGGTCTCGACGAGCCCGTTGCGCTCGTAAGCGGCGATCGACTCGGCGGTCTCGCCCTCGGACTCGAGGAACGTCATGCCGGGGATGCGGATGCGCACCTTGGCCTGCAGGTCGAGGGTGCCCTCGTCCTTGGCCAGGATGGCCTCGCCCACCGAGCCGAACGCGCGACCCTCGCCGGCTGCGCCGGGCTTGACCGTCGTCAGGTGGTGCAGACCGATGATCATGTCCTGCGAGGGCAAGGTCACCGGGCGGCCGTCCGACGGCTTGAGGATGTTGTTCGACGCCAGCATGAGGATGCGGGCCTCGGCCTGAGCCTCGACCGACAGCGGCAGGTGGACAGCCATCTGGTCGCCGTCGAAGTCCGCGTTGAACGCGGCGCAGACGAGCGGGTGCAGCTGGATGGCCTTGCCCTCGACGAGCTGAGGCTCGAAGGCCTGGATGCCGAGACGGTGCAGCGTGGGCGCGCGGTTGAGCAGCACCGGACGCTCGCGGATGATCTCCTCGAGCACGTCCCAGACCTCGGGACGGGTGCGCTCGACGGCGCGCTTGGCCGCCTTGATGTTCTGCGAGTGACCGAGGTCGATCAGGCGCTTGATCACGAACGGCTTGAACAGCTCGAGGGCCATCTGCTTGGGCAGACCGCACTGGTGGAGCTTGAGCTGCGGACCCACGATGATGACCGAACGGCCCGAGTAGTCCACGCGCTTGCCGAGGAGGTTCTGACGGAACCGGCCCTGCTTGCCCTTGAGCATGTCGCTCAGGGACTTGAGCGCGCGGTTGCCGGTGCCCGTGACGGGTCGACCGCGGCGGCCGTTGTCGAAGAGCGCGTCGACGGCCTCCTGCAGCATCCGCTTCTCGTTGTTGACGATGATCTCGGGGGCACCGAGGTCGATCAGGCGACGGAGGCGGTTGTTGCGGTTGATCACGCGACGGTACAGGTCGTTGAGGTCGGAGGTCGCGAAGCGGCCACCGTCCAGCTGCACCATCGGGCGCAGCTCCGGCGGGATCACCGGAACGACGTCGAGGACCATGGCGGCCGGGCTCATGCCGGTCTGCAGGAACGAGTTGACGACCTTCAGGCGCTTGATCGCACGGATCTTGCGCTGGCCCTTGCCCTCGGAGATCTGCAGGTGCAGGCTCTCGGACTCGGCTGCGAGGTCGAACGCCTCGAGGCGACGCTTGATCGACTCGGCGCCCATGTGCGCCTCGAAGTACTGACCGAAGCGGTCCTGGAGCTCGTGGAAGATCTCGTCTTCGCCCTTGAGCGCGCCGACCTCGAGGGTGCGGAAGTCCTCCCACACCTTCTCGAGACGGATGATCTGGTCGTCCGCGCTCTTGCGGATCGACGCCATCTCCTTCTCGGCGGCGTCCTTGACCTTCTTTTTCTGGTCGGCCTTGGCGCCTTCCTCCTCGAGCGCGGCGAGCTCCTCCTCCAGCTTCTGGAGGCGGGTCGCGATCTTGGAGTCGCGGCGGTCGGCCAGCGTCTTCAGCTCGAGACGGATGTTGTTCTCCTGCATCGCGAGGTCGCGGTGACGCGCCTCGTCGTCGACGGAGATCACCATGTAGGCGGCGAAGTAGATGACCTTCTCGAGGTCCTTCGGCGCCATGTCCAGCAGGTAGCCCAGGCGCGAGGGGACGCCCTTGAAGTACCAGATGTGGGTGACGGGCGCGGCGAGCTCGATGTGGCCCATGCGCTCACGGCGGACCGAGGACTTGGTGACCTCGACGCCGCAGCGCTCGCAGACGATGCCCTTGAAGCGGACGCGCTTGTACTTGCCGCACGCGCACTCCCAGTCACGCGAGGGCCCGAAGATCTGCTCTCCGAAGAGGCCGTCCTTCTCGGGCTTCAGCGTGCGGTAGTTGATGGTTTCCGGCTTCTTGACCTCGCCGAACGACCAACGACGGATGTCGTCAGCGGTGGCCAGGCCAATACGAAGCTGGTCGAAAGTGGTTGATTCGAGCACTGGTTCTCCTGTGTCGGAATTCTGTTCGTTGCCTGGCCGGGTCAGATCTCGTCGATGGACGAGGACTCGAACCGGCTGGAGATGTTGATGCCGAGCTCTTCCGCTGCGCGGAAGGCGTCGTCGTCGGTGTCACGGAGGTTGACCGGCGTGCCGTCGGCCGAGAGGACCTCGACGTTCAGGCAGAGCGACTGCATCTCCTTCATGAGGACCTTGAACGACTCGGGGATGCCGGGCTCCTGGATGTTCTCGCCCTTGACGATCGCCTCGTAGACCTTGACGCGGCCGAGGATGTCGTCGGACTTGATCGTGAGGAGCTCCTGCAGTGCGTAGGCGGCACCGTAGGCCTCGAGGGCCCACACCTCCATCTCACCGAAGCGCTGACCACCGAACTGGGCCTTACCACCGAGCGGCTGCTGGGTGATCATCGAGTACGGACCCGTCGACCGCGCGTGGATCTTGTCGTCCACGAGGTGGTGCAGCTTCAGGATGTACATGTAGCCCACCGAGACCGGCGCCGGGAACGGGTCGCCGGAGCGGCCGTCGAACAGCAGCGTCTTTCCGCTGGAGCCGATGAGGCGGTCGCCGTCGCGGGTCACGTTGGTCGAGTCGAGCAGACCTGCGATCTCCTCCTCCGACGCGCCGTCGAACACCGGGGTGGCGACCTTCGTGCCGGGAGCGGCCTCGAAGGCCTCGGCCGGCAGGGACTTCGCCCATGCCGGGGTGCCCTCGACCTTCCAGCCCTGCTGCGCGATCCATCCGAGGTGCAGCTCGAGCACCTGGCCGAAGTTCATTCGACCGGGGATGCCGAGCGGGTTCAGGATGACCTGGACCGGCGTGCCGTCCGCGAGGAACGGCATGTCCTCGACGGGGAGGATCTTCGCGATGACGCCCTTGTTGCCGTGACGGCCGGCGAGCTTGTCACCCTCGGTGATCTTGCGCTTCTGGGCGATGTAGACCACGACGCGGCGGTTGACGCCCGAGCCGAGCTCGTCGTCGCCGTCCTCGGCGTTGAACTCCTTGACCGCGATGATCGTGCCCTGCTCACCGTGGGGCACCTTCAGCGACGTGTCGCGGACCTCGCGGCTCTTCTCGTTGAAGATCGCGCGGAGCAGGCGCTCCTCGGCCGACAGCTCGGTCTCGCCCTTGGGCGTGACCTTGCCGACGAGGATGTCGCCGGGACGGACCTCGGCGCCGATGCGGATGATGCCGCGCTCGTCGAGGTCCTTCAGCAGGTCGGGGCTGACGTTGGGGAGATCGCGGGTGATCTCCTCCTTGCCGAGCTTCGTGTCGCGGGCGTCGACCTCGTACTCCTCGATGTGGATCGAGGAGAGGGTGTCGTCCTTCACCAGGTCCTGGCTCAGGATGATCGCGTCTTCGAAGTTGTGACCCTCCCACGTCATGAACGCCACGAGGAGGTTCTTGCCGAGCGCGAGCTCGCCGTTCTCGGTCGCGGGGCCGTCGGCGATGACCTCGCCGACCTCGATGCGGTCGCCCGCGGAGACCACGACGCGCTGGTTGTAGCTCGTGCCCTGGTTGGAGCGGTCGAACTTGCGCAGGAAGTAGTCCTGCGTGCCGCCCTCGTCGAGCTGCACGGTCACGACGTCGGCCGAGACCTCGAGGACCACACCGGCCTTCTCGGCGGTGACCACGTCACCGGCGTCGATGGCCGCGAAGCCCTCCATGCCGGTGCCGACCACAGGCGACTCCGAGCGGAGGAGCGGAACGGCCTGGCGCTGCATGTTCGCACCCATGAGGGCGCGGTTCGCGTCGTCGTGCTCGAGGAACGGGATGAGCGAGGTCGCGACCGACACCATCTGGCGCGGCGACACGTCCATGTAGCCGATCTCCTCGGCGTGGAACAGGTCGACCTCGCCGCCCTTCTTGCGGGCGAGCACGCGGTCCTCGGTGAAGTGACCGTCGGCCTTGAGCGGCGCGTTGGCCTGGGCGACGATGAAGTCGTCCTCCTCCGACGCGGTCAGGTAGTCGATCTGCTCGGTGACCTTGCCGTTGACGACCTTGCGGTACGGCGTCTCGATGAAGCCGAACGCGTTGATGCGCGCGAACGAGGCGAGCGAGCCGATCAGGCCGATGTTCGGGCCTTCCGGGGTCTCGATCGGGCACATGCGGCCGTAGTGCGACGGGTGGACGTCACGGACCTCGACGCCGGCGCGCTCACGCGAGAGGCCGCCGGGGCCGAGCGCCGACAGGCGGCGCTTGTGGGTCAGACCCGCGAGCGGGTTGTTCTGGTCCATGAACTGCGACAGCTGCGAGGTTCCGAAGAACTCCTTGATCGCGGCGACGACGGGACGCACGTTGATCAGGGTCTGCGGCGTGATCGCCTCGATGTCCTGCGTGGTCATGCGCTCGCGGACGACGCGCTCCATGCGGGACAGGCCGGTGCGGACCTGGTTCTGGATGAGCTCGCCGACGGCGCGGATGCGACGGTTGCCGAAGTTGTCGATGTCGTCGATGTCGAGGCGAATCTCGGCCTGCTTGCCCGAGCGGATGCCCTCGAACGTCGTGTCGCCGCGGTGCAGGCGGACGAGGTACTTGATCGTGGCGACGATGTCGTCGACCGTGAGCACCGAGTCCGACAGCGGCTTGTCGAGGCCGAGCTTCTGGTTGATCTTGTAGCGACCCACCTTGGCGAGGTCGTAGCGCTTGGAGTTGAAGTAGAAGTTGTCC
The DNA here is from genome assembly GCF_001427145.1 of Microbacterium sp. Root166. Lineage (GTDB taxonomy): Bacteria > Actinomycetota > Actinomycetes > Actinomycetales > Microbacteriaceae > Microbacterium. The sequence continues at coordinate 1,495,043 of NZ_LMGL01000001.1, read as the reverse complement.
AGCAGCGCACGGGCGGCCTCGGCGGCGACCTGCTCGCCCGGACGGAGCTTGCGGTAGATGTCGCGGAGCGCGTCCTCCTTGGAGAGGATCGTGTCCTTCGAGAGGGTCTCCTCGATCGACTCGAAGCCGGCGAACTCGGCGAGGATGTCCTCGCTCGTCAGGCCGAGGGCCTTGAGGAAGACGGTGACCGACTGCTTGCGCTTGCGGTCGATGCGCACGCCGACCTGGTCGCGCTTGTCGATCTCGAACTCGAGCCACGCGCCGCGGCTCGGGATGACGCGCGCCGAGACGATGTCCTTGTCGGACGTCTTGTCGGGCGTCTTGTCGAAGTAGACACCGGGCGAGCGGACGAGCTGCGAGACGACGACACGCTCGGTGCCGTTGATGATGAACGTGCCCTTGCCGGTCTGGAGCGGGAAGTCGCCCATGAAGACCGTCTGCGTCTTGATCTCACCGGTCTGGTGGTTCATGAACTCGGCCTCGACGTAGAGCGGGGCGGAGTACGTCTTGCCGCGCTCCTTGCACTCCTCGATGGAGTACTTCTCGGGCTCGAGGTACGGGTTCGTGAACGAGAGCTGCATGGTCTCGCTCAGGTCCTCGATCGGCGAGATCTCCTCGAAGATCTCCTCAAGGCCGCTGATCTCGGGCACGTCGGTGCGGCCCGCAGCCTTGGCCTCGGCGACGCGGGCCTTCCAGCCCTCATTGCCGACGAGCCAGTCGAACGACTCCGTCTGAAGCGCGAGAAGGTCGGGGACCGTCAGCGTGTCGGAGATCTTGGCGAACGAGAGGCGGGATGCTCCGCGGCCGTTCTTGGGGGTGGTGGTGGATGCGTTGCGCGCAGCAGCCAAGGGGATTACCTCCGTGGGCCCGGGTCAGGGGCTCGTTTCCTTGTCGTCAGGGTGGAGTGCTCAGTCGTTTCCCCGATAACCCGCGCGGCACGCCTCGCGATCAAGCGAGGGGGCGCAGGCACAGCCGACCACCATATGAGGGCAGGGGGAATCCAAGAGCGCAAGGACCTACTATACGTGTCATGACGCGCCATGTCCAGCGGCATCCTTGACGACTTTCGGATGCTGCGGTATAACCGCGAGCGGAGGGGCATCCAGCCGCGGATTTCCGCCTGTCTTGATGGCGCGACAACCGCCTGCTGCGCCATGATGTGCACATGACTGGGGTCACACACCCCGTGATCCGCACTCCCGACCAGCGGATCCGGGTGTTCGTGAGCTCGACTCTGCGCGAGCTCGCCGACGAGCGTCGGGCGGTGCGTGGCGCCGTGGAGCGGATGCGGCTCGCGCCCGTCATGTTCGAACTGGGTGCGCGCCCCCATCCCCCGCGCGAGCTGTATCGCTCCTACTTGTCGCAGAGCGACGTGTTCATCGGCATCTACGGCGCGAGCTACGGCTGGGTGGCGCCCGACGAGGACGTCTCGGGACTGGAGGACGAGTACAACCTCGCACCGAAGGGGATGCCGAAGCTCATCTACATCAAGGAGTCGGCGACGCGGGACGAGCGCCTCACCGAGCTGATCGAGCGCATCCAGGCAGACGACACGGCGGCCTATCTGCACTTCCGCTCCGCGGAGGAGCTCGAGGATCAGGTCGCGGGCGATCTCGCGATGCTCCTGGCCGAGCGCTTCGACGAGTCCCGCATGGTCACCGACTCCGACGGCGACGGGGCCGCGGCATCCCTCATCGCACGCATTCCGGCGCCCTACACCGCCACCATCGGCAGGGACGCCGACATCGCGGCGGTGCGGGACGTGCTCGCCCGCGGGACGGACCGAGTGGTGAGCCTCATCGGTCCCGGCGGCATCGGCAAGAGCCGGCTGGCGATCGAGACGGCACTGGCATCCGAGGACCTCTTCCCCGACGGCACGTACTTCGTGCTGCTGGAGGGCGTCCTCGAGCCCGGCCTGCTGCTGCCGACCATCGCCTATCACCTGGGCATCCGCGACAACGGCGAGGCGGCGCTCGAGGAGCGCATCTCGCACGCGCTGGCCGACCGCAAGGTGCTCGTAGTGCTCGACAACTTCGAGCAGATCGTCGAGGCCGCTCCGGTGCTCGTCCGGCTCTACTCGGTCGCCCCGACCGCGACGTTCCTGGTCACGAGCCGGATCGTCCTGCGCATCCGCGGCGAGCGCGTGTACGAGGTGCCGACGCTGACGACTCCGCCGCAGGGCGCGTCGGCGAGTCTGGATCCGTCGACCCGCTCGGCCGCGGTCGCCCTCTTCGTCGACCGGGCGCAGGCCGTCAAGCCCGGCTTCGACGTGACCCCGGACAACGCCGCCGACCTGGCGGTGATCTGCCGGGCCCTCGAGGGCCTGCCCCTGGCGATCGAACTCGCTGCGGCGAAGACCCGCATCCTGACGCCCAGCGGGATCGCGCAGCGACTCGAGCAGAGCCTCCCCCTGCTGACGGCTGCGGTGCGCGACCTGCCGGAGCGTCACCGGACCATGAGGGCCACCATCGACTGGAGCGTGGGCCTGCTGCCGGAACCGCAGCGGGATCTCCTGGAGGATCTGGGAGTCTTCGCGACGCGCTTCACCCTCGAGGCCGTCGAGGCGCTGGCTCCAGGGCGGTCGTGGGAAGGCCAGGAGCTCGACGCCCTGGCGGCCCTCGTCGACAGCTCGCTCGTCACGCAGACCGAGATCGGCGGGCGCGCGGTGTTCTCGCTGCTCGCGATCGTGCGCGAGTACTCGCTGGGGCGCCTCAAGGCGCGAGGCGACGCCGACCGCGTGCGAGCGGCGCACGCGGACTACTACGTCGAATTCGTGCGGCGGGTGGCCCCCGGCCTGCGAGGCGATGGGCAGGCGCAGGCGGCCGTGCAGCTCGGACTGGAGCTGCCCAATCTTCGCGCGGCCGTCCGCCACCTCGTCTACACGGACCGCCTCGACGACGCCGGCGACTTCGCCTGGAGCCTGCTCATCTACTGGTGGATCTCGGGATTCTTCGCCGAGGTGCGCCTGTGGATGCTGGAGCTCCTCGAGAAGCAGCACGAGCAGCCGATCACCCCGCACACGCGGGCCGTCGCGTGGTTCCTCGCCCTGTGGGGCGAGATGTGGCAGCGGCCGAGCCCGCAGGTGGTGGCCGGGCTGGGAGAGTGCGTGCGGCTGTTCACCGAGAGCGGGGACGAGGATGCCGCGGCCATGGCGCTCGCCGCGCGGGCGACGGCGCGCGTGCAGCTCGTCGACCCCGATGTCGCCAAGGCCGAACGCGAGCTGCGCCGTGCGGTGGCCCGGCTGCGCGCGCTCGGCAACGGCTGGGCGGAGGCCATCACGGAGGTGTCGCTCGGCCGACTGGCCTGGGTGCGCGGCTCGATCGAGGAGGCGCTCGCGCACTTCGACCGCGCCACCGAGGTCGCCTCGGCCGGCGGCGACCTGTTCACCACGTCGGTCGCCGGCAACCTCCGTTCGAGACTGAACTTCCAGCTCGGACACATCGATCTCGCCGAGGACGAGTTCCTCCAGACCCTGCTCCTCTCGGTGGAGCTGCACTACGAGGAGGGCGTCGCGTACGGGCTCGAGGGGGTGTGCGCGGTCGCTGCGGCGAAGGGCGACGCGTGGCGCGCGTCCGCTCTCGCGGTGGCCGCCGGCGTGATCCGCCGTCGCATCGGCATCTTCGACGTCGAGGCGTTCACGGTGCACACCCCGTACCTCGACATCCTGCGCGGCCGGGATCCCGAGGTCGTCGCGGCCGGCGAGGCCGCCGGGGCCGAGCTGAGCGTGCCCGAGGCGGTGCGCCTGGCGCTCCCCGAAACGGAGCATGCGGGGGTCGAGGCGGCGCTGGCACACTGGTGATCCGACGGCCGGCTCTTGTCAGCCACGGTCATTATCGATAATCTATAGCCGTCTCCTTGGCAACGACGTCTGGAAAATCCTTGAGCGATGAACTGAGCCCCTCCCCCGCCCTGCCGACGCATGAGAGGCCGCTTCCTCGCTTCTCCGCGTCCGTGCCCGTGCAGTCTCCTCCGGAGTGGGCCGTGCTTCAGCGCCGCCTGTTCGACGTCATGGACGAGGGCTGGCGCGAGCTGGTGGCGCGCTTCTGCGAGGAGGACGGACGGCTGCGGTTCTCACGCGCGTTCACCGACACGCGCGACGGCTCGGACGACTTCTACGAGCCCTTCTTCAACTGGCCGGCGCTGTACATGCTCGGCGGCGCCGACGATCTCCTTGAGGCCCTGAAGCACCACTGGCGCGGAATCACGGCGCAGATGACCGAGGCCGGGTTCGTTGTGGACGATCTCGAGCGCGGCTACGACTGGTTCCACAACGGCGAGGCGCTGATCTACTTCTACGGCATCTGCGCGGCCGACCCGTCGGACGAGGCGTTCCGCGAGCGCGCCCGCCGCCTCGCCGACTACTACCTCCCGGGCAGCGTCAACTACGACGAAGCGACCAACACCATCGGCGCACCCCACAACGGCTCGATGGGTCTGCGTCCCGGTGTCGGCCCGGAATGGGAGACCTATCCGGCGAACCAGCCCCTCATGGCCCAGTACGGCCTGCCGCTGCACCACGTGCCCGGGATCGTCGAGTGGGACGACCTGGGCAAGCCCGGGATGGCCGACCGCATGGGTCAGGCCATGCAGACCCGCATGGGCAACGGCGACATCCCCATGAACCTCGCGGCCACCTCGCTCGCCGCCAACGCGTGGCTGTACGACGGCGACGCGAAGTACGCCGAGTGGATCACGCGGTACGTGGACGGCTGGGTGGAGCGCGCCAACGCCAACTCGGGCATCGTTCCCGACAACGTCGACCTGGACGGCGTCGCCGGCGGCATGCAGGACGGCCGCTGGTACGGCGGGCACTACGGGTGGACGTGGCCGCACGGCATCGCCAGCATCGGCATGGGAACCCTCATCGCCGGCCAGAACGCGGCGCTGGTCACCGGCGACGACTCGTACTTCGACCTCACCCGCGTGCCGCTGGACCTCGTCATCGAGAACGCGGTCATGGAGGAGCCCGACGTCGACCAGCCGCTGAGCCTGCGCGGCTCGTGGATGGCCCGCATGGGCAACAAGACCACCGGCCTGTACGAGGACGAGAAGGCCGGCATGCTCGTGCCGATGCGCTACGGCCAGGACGGCTGGTTCGACTACGGCCCCATGCTGAACGCCTTTCCGACCTGGCTGTGGTGGTGGACGATGAACGACCAGGACACGCAGCGGCTCGAGCGGGTCCTCGAACAGGGCATCGTCGACCCCACCGTGGTCGCCGAGTTCCGCGACAAGGAAGAGGCCGGCCACGAAGCACCGTGGGTGTCCTACCTGTGGGGAGCCAACCCGGACTACCCCGAGCGCGCGCTGACCATGGCCCTCGGTCAGGTCAACCACCGCCTCGACCTGATGGACCTCTTCCCGTTCGACCCGCAGAAGTCGCACATCCACTACTGGCAGGGGGTCAACCCCGTGGTGACCGAGGTGCTCACGCAGCTCACGACCGGTGCGCCGCCCGCGCTGTACAACGGCGGCCTGCAGCACGCCCGCGTGCGCTACTACGACCGTGCCGCCGGGCGTCCGGGCCTCCCGCCCGAGGTGTCGGCCCTGGTGTCGAAGATCACCCCGGACAGCGTCACGCTGGAGCTCGTCAACCTCGGCGTCCGCCGCGGCGCGAGCGTCGTCGTGCAGGCCGGAGCATTCGGCGAGGACCGCATCGACGAGGTCGAGGCGACCGTCATCGACGAGGGCGACTACCCCGGCAAGATCATCGACTTCGCCACGCCGGAGGTCCGCACGAAGACGACCCGCAGGGCGGTGAGCACCAACCGCATCGAGGTCGAGCTGCCCGCGCGCAAGAAGATCACGCTCACGCTCACGCTCACTCCGAAGGCGTACCCCGCCCGGCACCAGCTCAACCCGTAGCCGGGGCTCAGCTCGCCGTCCGGGCGTGACGGAAGCGGATGCCGGTGCCCGGCCGTGCCTGCGCGAGCAGGTCGAGCGCGGCATCCGTCACCACCGCGATGACGGGGTAGCCGCCCGTCACGGGGCCGTCCGACAGCAGGATCGTCGGCCGGCCGCTCGGCGGGACCTGCAGCGCGCCGGGCACCATGCCCTCGCTCGCGAGCTCCCCGGTGCGGATGCGTGCGAGCTCGGGGCCGTCCAGACGCACACCCACGCGGTCGGCGTCGCTCGTGACCGTCCACACGGCCTCGAACAGCTGCTCGTGAGCGGCCGGCGCGAACCAGTCCGCGCGGGGCCCGGGCGCGAGTTCGAGCACGAGCTCGTCGTCGTGCGGCATCCCCCACAGTGCGGGCGGCCCGACCGGGATCGGGCCGGCGATGTCGTCGCGCACGCCGATCACGTCGCCGCGCCGGAGAGGAGCCGGTCCGAGCCCGGCCAGCAGGTCGGTCGCGCGCGAGCCGAGCGCCGGCGGCCCGTCCAAGCCGCCGCGCACCGCGAGACACGCGCGCGCGCCGTGCGCGAACCAGTCGACGTGCAGCTCTGCGCCCGCGGGCCAGCGGTGCGCTTGGAACGGGTCCACCTCGTGGCCGTCGAGCCGGATCGGACCCCAGGCGCCGGTCACCGCGAACCAGAGCTCGGACCGCGCCACGGCCCGGAAGCCGCCCATCGTCACCTCGATCGCCGCGGCGTTCTCGCCGTTGCCGAGCAGGCGGTTCGCCGTCCGCAGGGCGGCACGGTCGAGCGCGCCCGAGGTCGCTACGCCGAGGGCGGCCGACCCGGCGCGGCCGAGGTCCTGCAGGGTTGCGAGCAGGCCGGGCTCGACGACCTCGATCGATGCTCCGTCCGGCGGGCGCACGGCGGCAGGAGATCCTGTGCTCGCGCGCACCGGCGACGATCCGCCGGACAGCTCCCGGAATCGGACGCGCGTCCCCGGCGCGAGAAGCGCGGGGGACGCGGCATCCGGATCGAAAAGCCGTGCTCCGGTCGTCCCGATCAGCCGCCAGCCGCCGGGGGTATCGCGGGGGTAGGCGCCGGAGAACTCGCCCGCGAGCGCGACCGACCCGGCCGGCACCCGGGTGCGCGGGGCGTCCAGGCGGGGGACGTCGAAGGGCCAGTCACCGCTGACGAGGTACCCGAAACCCGGCGCGAAGCCCGTGAACGCGACCGTCCACTCGGCGCCGGTGTGCCGCTGCACGAGCTCGGCGGGCGTCACGCCCAGCAGCTCGGCCGTCTCGGCCAGGTCGGCGCCGTCATAGGCGACCTCGAGCTCGACGGTCTCGCCGGGTGCCGCCGCTGCGCTCTGAGCCGCCTGTGCGACGCCGAGCGCCCAGGCACGAGCGGCCGAGAGCGGGAGCACACGCGGATCGACGCGGACCAGGACCGTCCGCGCGGCGGGCACGAGATCGACGACGCCGTCCGGGCGGGCGGATTCCAGCGCCGCGAGCAGCGCGAGCACCTCGTCGAGCGAGCCGGTCTCGAGCAGGAACGCGCGCTCCCCCACCGGGAGCACCTGCACGCTCACCACGGCGCGCGCACCTCGATGCCGTCCGCGTCGAGGGCCGACCGCACGGCGCGGGCCATCGCCACCGCCGACGGCGAGTCGCCGTGCAGGCACAGGGAGGCGGCATCCACCTCGACGAGTGCTCCGTCCGCGGCCTCGACGACTCCCTCGCGCACGAGCCGGATCGCGCGTGTCGCCACGGCGTCGGGGTCGTCGAGCAGCGCTCCGGCCGCGCCCCGCGGGACGAGGCCGCCGGCAGCGGTGTAGCCGCGGTCCAGGAAGGCCTCGCGCACGAAGGGCAGACCGACGGATGCCGCGGCCGCCGCGATTCGGCCGCTCAGGCCCAGGATCGGCAGCGCGCGGCCGAGGAGGTCGGACTGATCGGCGATGGCCCGGGCGACCGCGTGGGCCTGCGCGTCGTCGTGCGCGACGGCGTGGTAGAGCGCGCCGTGCGGCTTCACGTACCGCACGTCGGCGCCGGCCGCGACGAGGGCGCCGAGCTGCACCGCGACGGTCTCGGCGAGCTCGTCCGGGCTCAAGCTCATGGCCACGCGACCGAAGCCGGCCCGATCCGGGTAGGACGGGTGCGCGCCGACCGCGACACCGTGCCGCGCGGCGCGTGCCACCGCCTCGGCCATGGCCGCGGCATCCCCCGCATGCCCGCCGCAGGCGACGCTCGCGCTCGAGATCACCGCGAACATCGCCTCGTCGTCGGCCGTCGGCACGCCGTCGATGGTCTCGCCCAGATCGGCGTTGAGATCGATGGCCGCCATAGGTCCACGCTAGTCCGCTCCGGGACGCCGTCGGCCTGGGCACAACTCCTCAAAACCGAGGGCTTGTGAGCCGAAATGCCGGGAAAGGGAGGGAGCGGCATCCGATCTTGAGGAGTTGTGCTCAATGGCGCCGCGAGCGAGCCCCGGAGGCCCGCGTCACGACTGCGTAAAACCTCGTGCGCGGCACGTGCGCGTGCGGCCCGAGGGAGGCAGGATGGACGAATGGCCCGATCCACCGAACGTCTCGCAGCGGGCACGCCGCTGCTCCAGGTCCGCGACGTCGCGGTCCAGTTCCAGACCATGGACGGGCCGGTCAACGCGGTCGAGGGCGTCGACCTCGACCTCGCCGCCGGCGAAACGCTCGCCATCGTCGGCGAGTCGGGTTCGGGCAAGTCGACGACCGCCATGGCCGTCATCGGCCTCCTGCCCGGCAACGGCAAGGTCACCCGCGGCAGCATCATGTTCGAGGGCGAAGACCTCGTCGGCGCCTCCGAAGGCGTGATGCGCACGATCCGCGGGCGCTCGATCGGCCTGGTGCCGCAGGACCCGATGTCCAACCTCAACCCGGTCGCCAAGATCGGGACGCAGATCGCCGAGACGCTGCTCGCGCACGGCCTGGCCACGCGCAAGAACGTCGACAAGCGCGTCGTCGAGACCCTGGCCGCGGCGGGCCTGCCCAACGCCGAGGAGCGTGCCAAGCAGTACCCGCACGAGTTCTCGGGCGGCATGCGCCAGCGCGCGCTCATCGCCATCGGCCTCGCGTGCAACCCCAAGCTGCTGATCGCCGACGAGCCCACCAGCGCCCTTGACGTGACGGTGCAGAAGACGATCCTCGACCAGCTCGAGCGTATGACCGGCGAGCTCGGCACCGCCCTCATGCTCATCACGCACGACCTCGGCCTGGCGGCCGAGCGGGCATCGCGCGTCGTCGTGATGAACCGCGGCCGCATCGTCGAGCAGGGCCCGGCGCGGCAGATCCTCGAGGACCCGCAGCAGCCCTATACGCAGGCGCTCGTCCGGGCCGCTCCGTCGGTGTCGGCGGTGCGGCTGCGGCCCGAGGTGTTCCGGACGACCGTTTCCGGCATCCCCGAGATCGCGAAGACGGATGCCGCGGCCGTGGTCACCGAGCGCCCGGAGGCCGCCGCGCCCTCGACGCCGGCCGAGGCAGCCGTGGTCGACAACATCGTCGAGGTGGAGGGCCTGACCAAGGTCTTCAAGGTGCGGGGCAGCAAGGAGGACTTCGTCGCGGTGGACGACGTGTCGTTCTCGATCCCGCGCGGCGAGACCGTCGCGATCGTCGGTGAGTCCGGATCGGGCAAGACCACCACCGCTCGCATGATGCTCAAGGTCGTCGAACCCACCAAGGGCGTGATGCGCTTCGACGGGACGGATGTCGCGACCTTCAAGGGCAAGCAGCTCAAGGAGTTCCGCCAGCGTGTGCAGCCGATCTTCCAGGACCCCTACTCGTCGTTGAACCCGATGTTCTCGATCGAGCGGATCATCACCGAGCCGCTGGACTTCTACAAGCGCGGATCGGCCAAGGAGCGCGCTGCGCGCGTGCGGCAGCTGCTCGACGACGTCGCGCTGCCGCAGACGATGCTGCGCCGCTACCCGTCGGAGCTCTCGGGCGGTCAGCGTCAGCGCGTCGCGATCGCGCGCGCCCTCGCGCTCTCCCCCGACCTCATCGTGTGCGACGAGCCGGTGTCGGCTCTCGACGTGCTCGTGCAGGACCAGGTGCTGACGCTGCTGCGCGATCTCCAGGGCGAGTACGGCCTGAGCTACCTCTTCATCTCGCACGACCTCGCGGTGGTGCGCCTCATCAGCGACTACGTCTGCGTGATGAAGGACGGCGCTCTCGTGGAGGCGGCCTCGAGCGAGGAGATCTTCACGAACCCGCGCGACCCCTACACCCGCCGGCTCCTGGCCTCGATCCCGGGCAACGAGCTCGACATCGCCGTCTGACCCCGCGGGCGGCGCGGCGGCGCGGCGCGGCGCGCCGTGCGAGCGCCGCTTCACCGAGGCACGCCGAGCCCGCTGAGGCACGCATTGTGTGCTGATGCACGCCGATGATCCGCATGCCTCGTAAGGAAGCGCGTGCGTCGGCCAAGGGGCAGCCCGAACCAACGCGCAACCCAGGTCTGCCCTTTCCCACGAGCGACGCCAGGGTCGCTGCATCCGCGGAGCGAAGCGATTCGCGGTCCGGCGCGCGTGGCACCGGGTCTGGCGGGAGCCCCGGGCGAAGCCCGGCGCAAGGGCAGCGCGCCGGACCGCGATCGCGCAGCGACCCCCAGCGAAACCTCAGCGAGCCCGCGTGCGAGGAGCACCGGGTCTGGCGGGAGCCCCGGGCGAAGCCCGGCGCGAGGGCAGCGCGCCGGACCGCGAATCGCGTAGCGGACCCCGACGAAACCTCAGCGAGCCCGCGTGCGAGGATCCATGGCCTCCCGCAGCGCCTCGCCGAGCAGCGTGAAGCCGAGCGCGGTGATGGTGATGCAGATGCCGGGCAGGAACGCGAGCGACGGCGCGATGGCGAGCTCGAGCTGCGCGTACGTCAGCATGCGCCCCCATTCCGCCGTCTGCGGCACGTCGCCGCCGAGTCCGAGGTACGACAGCGCGGCGGCCTCGATCACGGCCGTGGCGAGCGAGAGCGTGCCCTGAACGATGACCGGTCCGACCGCGTTGGGCAGCACGTGCGACATGGTGATCTTGCCGCGCCCAAGCCCGAGGGTCTGCGCCGACAGGACGTAGTCCGCGTTGCGCTGCTGCAGCATCGAGGCGCGCAGCAGGCGCGCGAACACCGGCACCTGGACCACGCCGATGGCGATCATGAGCGAGCCCTGGTTCTGGCCGATCACCGCCGCGACCGAGACCGCGAGCAGCAGCGACGGGACCGACAGCATGATGTCGACGATGCGCATGATGAGCGTGTCGACCCAGCCTCCGAACATGCCGCACAGGAAGCCGAGGATCATGCCGCCGATGAGGCCGATGGCGGTCGAGACGACGCCGATGATGAGCGTCGCCCGAGCGCCCCAGATGAGCTTCGAGAGCACGTCGCCGCCGAAGCGGTCGAGTCCGAGCGGGAACTGCTCGAGCTCCCCCGGGCCGGGGATGTGCGTCGGGGTGATGTAGCGCTGCCCCGGGAGTTCGGTCGGCCCGTACGGAGCGAGCCACGGCGCCAGGATCGCCACGAGCAGGAAGACGGCGATGATCGCGGCGCCCACCCAGGCGCTGGGGTTCTTGCGGAGGCGCCGGAGGACGTCGGGCCAGAATCCGCCGCCGGACGTCTTGGCGCCGAGCAGCTCCTTGTCGTCGATCGAGGTGTCGTCGACGGGGCCGCCGCTGGGCGCGGGGGGCAGCATCGCGGAGGTCATGAGACCCTCACTCTCGGGTCGATGAAGCTGTAGGACACGTCCACCGCGAGGTTGATCAGCGCGTATCCGACGGCGATGAAGATGATGAACCCCTGCAGGACCGGATAGTCGCGCGAGAAGATCGCGCGGTACAGGAACGAGCCGATGCCGGGGAAGGCGAAGACGGTCTCGGTGAGGACCGCGCCCGAGATGAGCAGACCGACCTGCAGGCCGATCGTGGTGATCACCGGGAGCATCGCGTTGCGCAGGATGAACCGGCTGCGGATCGTGCCCCGCGCCACGCCCTTGGCCATGCCGGTGCGGACGTAGTCGGAGTTCTGCACCTCGAGGACCGAGGCGCGGGTGATGCGCACGATGATCGCCAGCGGGATGGTCGCGAGCGCGATTCCGGGGAGGATCAGGTGCGTGAAGGCGTCCCACGCGGCATCCCATTCACCCGTGAGGATGCCGTCGAGAACGTAGAAGCCGGTGTAGTGCGTGGCGTCCATGCGCGGGTCCTGGCGCCCCTCCGAGGGGAGCCAGCCGAGCTGGACCGCGAAGATCCACTTCAGGATGAACGCGAGGAAGAACACCGGGATCGTGATGCCGATGAGGCTCGACGCGACCAGCACGTGGTCGGATGCCCGGCCGTGCCGGCGGGCGGCGAGATAGCCGAGCGGGATGCCGACGCCCACCGCGATGATGATCGCGAAGATGCTGAGTTCGAGGGTGGCCGGCAGGCGGCGCGCGAACTCCTCGATCACGGGTGCGCGGGTCTGCAGCGAGGTGCCGAAGTCTCCGGAGAGCAGCTGGCCGAGCCACGTGAAGTACTGCTCGATGAGCGGCTTGTTGAAGCCGTAGGCCTCGTTGATCTCCTCGATCGCCTCGGGCGTGGCCCGCTCGCCCAGCAGGGCCACGGCCGGTCCGCCGGGGAGCGCGCGCACCCAGAGGAAGAGGAGGACGGACAGTCCGAACAGGGTCGGGATCAGCAGGAGGAGCCTGTGACCGATGGTGCGTAGCACGGATGGTTCTCCGGGAGTCGGGCAGCGGGAGCGCCGCCGGGCCGAGCGGGGAGGGGAGAGCGGATGCCGCGACCCGGGGCCGCGGCATCCGCTCTGCTCGTCTTACTCGCTCAGCTCGACGAGGTTGTAGACCTCGTCCTGGACAGGGCTGGCCGGGTACGAGGTGACGCGCTCGGCGAAGGCCAGCGTCGGCACCGGGTGGGCCAGCGGGAGTCCGGGCAGGAACTCCATGATCTGCTCGTTGATCGCGAGGTACGCGGCCTCCTGCTCCTCGGCCGTCGCGAGGCCGCGGGCCTCGGTCAGCGCCGCGGTCAGCTCCGCGTTCTCGAAGCCCCACTCGTTGCCGGCGGAGGCGAAGAACGTGCCCACGAAGTTGTCGGGGTCGTTGTAGTCGCCGGTCCAGCCGAGCAGGTGGATGCCATGGTCGCTGCCGCCCTGGATGCGGTCGAGGTAGGTGGGGTTCCACTCCTCGCCGACCGGGGTGAGCACGATTCCGACAGCCTCGAGCTGCGACGCCAGGTTGGTGTAGATCTGCTCCGGGTTCGGCATGTACGGACGCGACACGTTGACGGGGTAGTTGAACTGCAGCGTCAGCGGGTTCGCCTCGTCGAAGCCGGCCTCGGCCAGCAGCGCCTTGGCCGCCTCGGGGTCGTACTCGTACGTCGTGACGTCCTCGTTCCAGCCGATGACCGCGGGCGGCATGAACTCACGCGCGACCTCGGTGCCCTCGGGCAGCACCTGGGTGACCAGCTGCTCCTTGTCGACCGCGTGCGCGATCGCCTGACGGACCTTGATGTCGGCGAGTGCCGGGTCGGCCTGGTTCATCGCGAGGTAGAGGATGTTGAACGGGTCGCGGTTGACCAGCATGAAGCCGGCCTCCTCGAGCGCGCCGAGGTCGGCGGGGGCGACGAGGTCGTAGCCGTCGATGCTGCCGGACTCGAGTGCCTGGCGACGCGCGGTGGTGTCGCCGATGACCTGGAAGATGACCTCCTGGACCTGGCCCTGCTCGCCCCAGTAGTCCTCGTACGCGCTGAGGCTGAGGGACTCGCCCGGCGCCCACGACTCGAACTTGAAGGGACCGGTGCCGACCGGGTGGCCCTGCGCGTACTCGGAGAGCACCGGCGCCTCGGCCGTGCCGCCGACCTCGTCGGCGGCGAACTCCTCGAGCGCCGCGGGGCTCTGGATCGCGAAGGACGGCAGCGACAGCGCGGGGATGAATCCGGCGAAGGGCTGCGTGAGGGTGATGACGGCCTCGGTGTCGCTGGTGGCCTCGCAGCCGCCGTAGATCGACGTGCCGGTCTCGGCGTAGCCGCGCATCAGCTTGCCCCAGTAGTACGACAGGCTCTCGCTCGCCGCCACGCCGGTGAAGTTGTTCATCCGGTCGAAGTTGAAGCACACGGCCTCGGCGTTGAAGTCGGTCCCGTCGTGGAACGTGACGCCGTCCTTGAGCGCGAACGTGTAGGTGAGGCCGTCCTCGGACTGCTCCCAGCTCTCGGCGAGACCGGGGGCGGGGTCGGCCGTTCCCGGCTCGACGCCGACGAGGCCCTCGAAGATCTGGCGGGACACACGGAAGGTCTCGCCGTCGTTGGCCATGGCCGGGTCGAGACCCGAGACGTCGCCCGAAGCGCCGAAGACGAACGTCGAGTCGACGTCGCCGGCCTCTTCGCTGGCGCCGCCTTCTTCGCGCTGACTCGCGCACGCGGTGAGGACGATCGCCCCGACGGCGATCGCTGCGGCGCCGGCAAGCAGGCGCCTCTTCGAAGTGTGGAGCATGTGCTGTGCACCTTCCATGTCGTGTGGGCCCCGCTGCACATCGATGTGGAGCAGAGGTGCGCGCAGCCCTCAGGGGGTGTGATGAATCGACGCTACCCGGACCGGGCAGTCACGACTGTTACACCTGTGTCTCGATTGTATTTCGACGATGACAGGGCTTTGCGACACAGCGATATGCGCAATGCGCGTGCGGCTCGCGTCACAGAAGTGTCAACGGCGGCCGGCGAAGCTGCACGGCGGGCCTAACGTGGTGGCATGGCGCGCACGAGGAATGAGGCATCCGCTCCCTCGGCGCGACTGTCCGACGGAACGCTCGCCCGGGTCATCCCCTCGACCTTCGGCGGCGGCTGGGAGCTCGACGTCGACGGCACCCCGCAGTCCCACGTCGACCTCGACGATCCGACCCACCTGCACTTCGAGTACATCGCGCGCATGGGCGCGGTGATCGACCAGTTGCGGATGCCGAAGCAGCCGCTCACCGCGATCCACCTGGGCGCCGGAGCCCTGACCATCCCGCGCTACGTCGAGGCGACCCGGCCGGGTTCGCGCCAGCAGGTGATCGAGCTCGAGCCGGCGCTGTGGGACCTGGTGCGCGAGAACCTCCCGCTGCCGCGTGGAGCGGCGATCCGGGTGCGCATCGGCGACGCGAGGGCCGGGCTGGACCGCCTGCCCGCCGGCCTCGTCGGCGCCGCAGACCTCGTGGTGTCGGACGTGTACTCGGGCGCCCAGACCCCCGCCCACCTCACGACCGTGGAGTTCTACGCCGCCGCGGCGCGGTACCTCGCGCCCGAGGGCGTACTGCTGGTCAATGTCGCCGACGGCGCCGGGCTCGCCTTCGCGCGGCGCCAGGTCGCGACGATCGGGGCGGTGCTCGAGAACGTGATCGTGCTGGCCGAGGTGCAGACCCTCAAGGGGCGCCGGTTCGGCAACCTCGTGATCGCGGCGTCGCGCGCGCCGCTTCCCACGCAGTGGCTTCCGCGGCTCATGGCCGCGGGACCGCACCCGGCGAAGGTCGCGGAGGGCGCCGAGGTGACGGAGTTCGCGCGCGGCGCGCGGGTCGCCTCGGACGGTGACGCGACGGACTCGCCGAAACCCTCGGCATCCCTGTTCGACCGCTGATCTCGCTTCCGTCCTGACCGCTGTCGGCGTGCCACGACCGATGATCGCGAAGGCGCGCGTCACACTGGATGGAGCGACCGGGCACGGCTGAAGGGAGTCGCTGTGAGCTACATCCGCGGGTACGACCCCGACACCCTCCGCGAGCAGGTCGACGTGCGTCAGTGTCGCGAGCGACTCGACGAGATCGGCGAGCAGCGCAGCCTGCCCGCGCTCCTCGAGCGGGTCTGGCTGCTGAAGGTGCTGGACCGCGCCGAAGACGCCCTCGTGGTCTCGGAGCAGTCGGTCCGCGTGGCCCGCATGGCGGGGACGCGCAAGGACCTGCTGCGCGCGCGCATCCTCCACGCCTCGGTGCTGCAGGTGCGCGGCGCGTACGCTGCCGCCGACCAGGAGCTCACCACGTGCGCCGAAGAGGCCGAGGGACAGGGCTGGGCGGGCATCGCAGCGTTCGCCTATCAGCACCGCGGCAAGGTGCACTACGAGGCCGGCGACTTCCAGGCCGCCCGCCGCGACTTCAAGAACGCGCTGTTCCTGCGCCAGGAATCCGGCGCGGCCGACGACCAGCTCGAATCGACGCTGCTCGCCATCGACGCGGCCGACCGCCGACGCGCCCACACGCCGGTCGCCAGCTGACTGTCGCCGGCGCGGCTTACGCTCTCATCCATGTCGGAACTGCACCGGGTGCGCCATTGGGCTGAGGCGCTGATCGCCGCGCACCTCGATGAGACGTGGAGCTTCGGCTTCGACAACGCCAAGCGCCGTGCGGGCCTGTGTGACTTCTCGCGCAAGCGGCTGAGCGTCTCTCGCTACCTCGCGGTCCTGCACGACGACGACACCAACCACCAGACCCTGCTGCACGAGGTCGCCCACGCGCTCGCCGGCCCCGCCGCGGGCCACGGGCCGAAGTGGAAGACGATCGCGCGCGAGCTCGGCTACGTCGGCGGCACCACCCACCGCGGCGAGACGGCGACCGATCTGGCCCCCTGGGTGGGGGTCTGCCCCGCCGGGCACGTCGCCTATCGCCACCGCCGCGCGACCCGGCCGACCTCGTGCGCCAAGTGCGCGCCGCGGTTCGACGAGCGCCACGCCTTCACGTGGTCGCGGCGCCAGATCTCGCCCGCGACGCGCCTCGCCGCGGTCACCCCGCGCTGAGCCCGGCCCGGCACGGCCGGCCGGCGCCCTCGCGCGCGATGAACGGACGCGACACGCCGTCACGTCGCGAGTCGATGCGGCGTGTTGCGACCGTTCACCGACGGGCTGGCCCGCCCCGGGTCAGAGGGCGGCGAAGACGCCGTCGCGCAGGACGGGGACCACGGATGCCGCATCCACGGCGGCTGCGGCCAGCACCTCGTCGCGCAGACCCTTGGCGTCGAGCTCGCGTCCTGACGCGCTCGCGGTGAGCAGGTGCTTCGCCGCCCCGCGGAGGGAGCGGAAGCCCTCGCCCGCCACGGCGGCCTCGGGTGAGCTGTGGTCGATGCCGAGCCCGGCGAGCGCGTCGATGACGGCGCCGGCGCCGAGCAGGTCTTCGACCGCGAAGCGCAGGGCCGCACCCTGCTCGCGGGAGGCCAGTTCTCCGCAGGCGATGACCGAGATGCTCGTGCGCGCGCCGCGCTCATGCTGCAGGTCCAGGATGGCGCGTGCGACGGCCGCCGCGTTGCGCAGTCCTCCGATCAGCACCCGCGCCGTACCTGCGCCGGCGGCCACGGCCACGGCGGCGCCGTTGAGCGAGACGGCGTGGGCCGCGGCATCCAGCCCCATCGTCTCGCCGCGCTCGACGGCCCGGATCACGGTCGACGAGAACCGCAGCACGTCGACGATCACGATCACGTCGGCCGGAGCGAGGCGCTCGAGCCCCTCGACGCCCCACTCCAGGCGGACCTGGTAGGCGGATTGGTCATGCGGATGCTGCGGGCCGGGCATCCGTCCAGCGTACGACGGGTCGCGACCCTGGCCCGTGCCCGGGAGGCGGCACACCATAGCTGCGGATCGGCGGCGGCGCCAGCACGCCGGGGCCTGTGCCCGGCGGTGCGACACTGAGGCATGCGCATCATGCTGAAGATCGTGATCGACTGCGACGCCGACGCCGCGTGGCGGGCGGTGCACTCCCCTCGCGCGGTCGCCGAGCTGTACGGCCCGATGCTCGACCTCGAGCCGCTCGTGCCCAGCGGCATGCCGTCGGCGTGGAGCCCAGGCGACGACGTTCCGGTGCAGCTCTCGGCCTTCGGCTCCCTGCCGATGGGGCGTCAGCTGATCCACATCAGCGAACGCTCCGTCGACGAGCCCGATGGGCGGGTGCGGATCTTCCGCGACAGCGGCATTCCGCTGACCGGGCCGCTCGCAAGTCTGGACGTCTGGGATCACCAGATGGCGGTCTCGCCCGCGCCGGGCGATCCCACTCGTACGCTGTGGCGGGATCGCCTCGTGATCGGCGGCCCGACGGCCCCCGCCCTATGGCCGATGCTGTGGGGCATGTGGCAGTGGCGGGGAGCGCGCATCAAGGCGCTCGCGCCGACGTGGGCGCACGACCCGGTTCCGGACACCGTCGAGCCTCCGGTGGACGACCCAGGGAACTGATCCGGAGACCGGAAACGGTTGCCGCGGCTCGAAGCCCGAGCCGCGGCATCCTCGTCCGTCGCCGTGTCAATCGGCGAGCGCCTCCACGGGAGCGACCCGGGTCGCCAGTCGCGTCGGCACCACCGCCGCGATGAGCGTCAATGCGGCCATCGCGACGACGATGATGAGGACCGGCAGCCACGGCACCGCCGGTGCCACCAGCGTCGGCGCCTGCCAGGCCGGAGGCATCGGCACCGACCCCAGCAGCGACTGCGCCCCCGCCCAGCCGTAGCCGATCCCGAGCACCAGCCCGGTGCTGACGGCGGCGATCGTGATGTGCGCGGCCTCGAGCAGGACCATGCGCCGCACCTGTCCGGTCGATACGCCGAGCGAGCGGAGCAGCCCCAGCTCGCGGCGACGCTGCACCACGCCGATCGTCAGGAGGTTGACGAGTCCCACCGCGGCGATGACCGCCGACACGGCGACGAGCGCCATCATGATGCCGGCGAACGTGTCGATGAGCGTCGAGAACTCCGGCTCGATCTCGCCCCCCGACGAGATCGCGATGACCGACTTCACGGTCTCCAGGGCCACGGCGAACATCGTGACGAGCGTCACTCCGATCACGACGCCGATGGCCATCCGGCTCGAGCGCTCGGGGTAGCGCAGCGCGTTCTCGGCGGCCAGTCGCGCGGTCGCCGAGCGGCCGAACAGCCGGCCGACGAGCCGCAGCACGGGCGGCATGATCAGCGTCGACCCCAGGACGAGACCGGTGAACGACAGGATGCCGCCGACGAAGGCCACCATCACGCCGAGCGGGCTCAGCAAGCCGAGCAGGATTCCCGCAGCGAGGAGCGCCGCGCCGGTGATGAACAGCGCGATGGCCGAGCCGTTGCGGCCGCGGCGGTGGGCGAGGGTCTCGTGCGATGCCTCCACCGAGCCGCCGAGCGCCTGCAGCGGCGTGACCGTGAGCACCCGTCGCGAACCGGTCCACGCCGCCGCCCAGGTGGTGAGGGCGACGATCACGGCGGGGATGAGGAGCATCCCCTGCACGACGGTGTAGCCGACATCGCCGATCCCGAGCGTCGCCTCGAGCACCACGATGCCGAGCGCCGACACCGCCGTGCCGGCGAGCAGGCCGAGGAACGCCCCGATGGCCCCGACGACGAGCCCCTGGCGCGCGACCTCCGTGCGCTGCGACCGCGCGGAGGCGCCGATGAGGCGCATCAGCGCGATGCGGCGCGTGCGACCGGCGACCACGGTCGAGAACGTGTTCGAGGTGACGATCGCGGCGACGTACACCGCGACGCCGACCAGGACGAACGTCATGATCCCGAGCACCAGGGCGACCATCCCGCTGTCGCCGATGTACGGGTCGGCGCGCATGATCGCCGCGATATAGCCCGTCGCGCTCAGCAGCACCGCACCGAACGCGCTCGAGATGGCCGCGACGAGGATGCTCGCGCCCATGCCCCGCTCCCGGAGCCAGGAGAGGGATCCGGATGCCGCGGGCCGCGGCATCCGCTCTGCCACCGGCACTGTCACCGAAGATGGGCCCACGCGGCCGGAGGCTCCGCCCGACGCGTCAGCGGCGAGTGGAGAAGCCGTGGGGATCATGAGGCCACCGCCGGCTCGCCCGCGCTCAGCTCGGTCGCGAGCATGTAGGCCGAGATCTCCTCGGCGCTCTGGCGCGGTTTGTCGGCGACGATACAGCCGTCGCCGAGGAACAGCACGCGATCGGCGTGACTGGCGGCCACCGGATCGTGGGTCACCATCGCGATCGACTGGCCGTGGTCGCGGCTCGCCGAGGCGAGCAGGCCCAGCACCTCGCGGCCGCTGCGCGAGTCGAGGTTGCCCGTCGGCTCGTCGGCGAAGACCAGGTCGGGTGCCGTGGCGAGTGCGCGCGCGATGGCGACGCGCTGCTGCTGGCCTCCCGAGAGCTGATGCGGCCGATGGCCGAGACGCGAGCCGAGGCCGAGCGTGTCGATGAGGCCGTCGATGCGCGCCTTCTCGAGCGCGGTCGGGCGGCGCCCGTCGAGGTCGAACGGCAGCAGGATGTTGCCGAGGGCGTCGAGGGTGGGAACGAGGTTGAAGGCCTGGAAGACGAACCCGACGCGGCGGCGGCGCAGGATGGTGAGCTCGAGGTCCGAGAGGGCGGTGATGTCGGTGTCGCCGATCCACGCGCGGCCGGCGGTCGGGGCATCCAGTCCCGCCATGATGTGCATGAGCGTGGACTTGCCCGAGCCGGAGGGCCCCATGATCGCGGTGAACTCGCCCCGGCGGATGCCCACCGACACGCCGTCGAGCGCCCGCACGGTGCTCTCGCCGGCGCCGTAGGTCTTCGTGAGCTGCTGGACCCGGGCGGCGAGGCCGAGGTCGGTCGATGTGATCTCCATGGCTTCGACGCTACGGACGACGGTTCGCCGCGGAATCGGCCGGGCGGAGCATCCGCGTACATCGCGAGGATGACTCTTCCGCGGGCGGGGTCGCCGGGTCTATGGTCTCGACAGGTCGGTTCATCTGTGCGGAACCGACCTTCGCGGCCGGGGGATCGTCGATCTCGCACAGATGAACCGCTCCACGACGACCAGGAGACCCGATGCCTGCGACGCCCCTGCCCCCCAGCGGCGAGCTGCCCGACCGCTCGCTGCCCGATCGCCCCAAGACCTGCGATGCGAGCGGGATGATCGAGATCCACCGCATGTTCCGGCGCGGCTTCGGGGAAGCAGCCGACCTCCTCCGCGCGGTGTCCGAGGAGGACACCGTCCACGCGGCAGCCGTCGCCACGCAGCTCGAGACGCTGTCGATCGGGCTGCACGCCCACCACGAGGCCGAGGACGAGCGGCTGTGGGACGCGCTCGACGAGCGGGCGCCGTCGTGCTCGGCCCACGTCGCGCGCATGAAGGAGCAGCATGCCGAGCTCCTCGTTCACCTGATGGCGCTCGATGCAGCGCTTCCGGCCTGGCGCGGCTCGGGATCGAGCACCGATGCCCCGCCGGTGCTCGCCGCCCTCGACGGCATCAATCGCGCGATGGCCGTGCATCTGCCCGACGAGGAGACGAACATCGTGCCCGTCATGGAGTCCACGATCACCCAGCGCGAAGTGGAGTGGTTCGCCGAGCACGGCCGCAAGTCCGTGCCGAAGGGCCAGACATGGCAGCAGCTCGGCGAGATCCTGGCGTCGCAGCCCGACGGCGGTCACGAGTGGCTGCACAAGCACATGCCCGCGCCGGGGCGGATCGCATGGCGGCTGATCGGGCGGCGCGCCTACGCCAAGCACCGGCGGCGCTCGAAGGGCGCTGAGCCCGGCGCCTCGCGCGCGCGTCAGGCGAGCCCGTGCTCGAAGGCGAACACGACCAGCTGCACGCGGTCGCGGAGCGCCAGCTTGGTGAGGATGCGGCTGATGTGCGTCTTGACCGTGGCCTCGCTGAGGAACTCGCGACCGGCGATCTCGGCATTGGAGAGTCCACGGGCGGCCAGCGCGAAGATCTCGCGCTCACGGTCGGTCAGCGTGCCGTAGGCGGCGGGCACGGGCCGGGGCGCGGCATCCGAGAAGTGGGCGAACAGATCGCGGGTGGCGGATGCCGCGATCACGGCCGAGCCCGCATGCACGGTGCGGACGGCGGCGAGGAGGAACTCGGGATCGGCGTCCTTGAGCAGGAAGCCGCTCGCCCCCTCGCGGATGGCCCTGGCCGCGGCCTCGTCGAGGTCGAAGGTCGTGAGCATCACGATGCGCGGCGGGTCGTCGTCGCGCAGCAGTTCGGCGGTCGCGGCGAGGCCGTCCATCACCGGCATCCGGATGTCCATCAGCACGACGTCGGGTCGCGTGGCCCGGACCACGCCGAGCGCTTCCTGCCCGTTCGACGCCTCGGCCACGACCTCGAGGTCGGGCTGCGAGTCGACGAGCATGCGGATGCCCGCCCGGAACAGCGCCTGGTCGTCGACGAGCGCGACCCGGATCGGGCCGGTCACGAGGCCGCCCCGATCGGGAGCGTCGCGCGCACGGTGAACCGGCCGGCGTCGGCCGAGGTGTCGAGGCTGCCGCCCGCCAGCTGCGCGCGCTCGCGCATGCCGATCACGCCGTGCCCGGGCGCGGCGCCGACCACGCCGGCGGAGGGGTTGCCGACCTCCAGGTCGACGCGATCCGGATGCCACGACAGGCGCACGTCGACCGGGCCGCCGGCGCCGTGGCGCAGCGCGTTGGTGAGCGCCTCCTGCAGGATCCGGTAGACCGCCAGCTGCACCCCGGCCGGCGGCTCGCCGGGCGGCATGGGGTCGACGTCGACGCGCAGCTGCACCCCGGCGGCGCGGACCTGGGCGTAGAGCTGCTCGAGGTCGGCGATCGTCGGCTGGGGACCGTCGGCCTGGCTGTGCCGCAGCTGCGTGAGCAGCAGCCGCACGTCGGCCAGCGCGGATCGCGCCGTCGTCGAGATGGTCGTGAGCGCCGTCGTCGCCGCGGCCGGGTCGGCTGCCGCGGCGTATCGTGCGCCGTCGGCCTGCGCGATCACGACGGCCAGCGAGTGCGCGACGACGTCGTGCATGTCGCGCGCGATGCGCACGCGCTCCTGCTCGACGACGGCGTCCGCCTCGGCGCGATCCTTGGCCTCGCGGCTTTGCCGCGCGCGCATCGCCGTGCGCACGAGGGCGCCGATCGTCCAAGAGAGACCGAGGGCGAAGGCCGCGGCGACCAGCATGACCAGAGCGAGGGGCAGGGTCTGCCACGTCAGCCCGCCTCCCCCGGCGAACACCGGGCCGGCCATGAGGTACACCGTGATCACGAGGGCGCCGCCGAGGGCAGAGAGCAGCCCGGCCCAGTACACGCGCGAGGAGCCGTAGGCGGCGGTGGCGTAGAGCACCGCGAAGATCGCGATGTCGGCCAGGCCCGGCGAGCGTCCGAGGCCCATCTGCAGCAGGGCACCGGCCCACGCGACGGTGAGCGCGAGTCCGGGCGAGAGTCGCCGCAGCGCGATCGCGACGGCGAACACGGCGGCCACCAGGGCCGCCTCGAGGCTCGCTCCGACGGCGTCGACGTTGGGCTCCAGGCCTGCCCGGCTGACGAGCACGGCCTCGACGGGCCAGGCCACCAGGAAGAACAGCACGGCCCCCACGACGTCGACGACGATCTGGTACGGCTTCAGGCTGCGGAACACCGTCTCACGGTACGGGAGAACGGATGCCGCGGCATCCGTCCCGCGATGTACATCGCTAAGGTCTGCCCAACCCACCATTGCGGCGGCGCGAACCAGGCTTTACTGTCGCGTCACAGGCCGAAACCGCTGGGAAATCCAGATGGGCGACGATCGGCGAAGAGGCAGGGAGAGACGATGACGACGGTACGCGCGGCCATCACGCAGACCACCTGGACGGGCGACAAGGAGTCGATGCTCGACAAGCACGAGCAGTTCGCGCGGGATGCCGCGGCCCAGGGTGCGCAGGTGATCTGCTTCCAGGAGCTCTTCTACGGCCCGTACTTCGGGATCACGCAGGATAAGAAGTACTACGACTACGCAGAGCCCGCCGACGGCCCGATCGTGCAGCGATTCGCGGCGCTGGCCGCCGAGCTGAACATGGTGATGATCCTCCCCATCTACGAGGAGGACATCACCGGCGTTTACTACAACACGACGGTGGTCGTCGATGCCGACGGCACGATCCTCGGCAAGTACCGCAAGCACCACCTGCCGCACCTCGACCGCTTCTGGGAGAAGTTCTACTTCCGTCCCGGCAACCTCGGCTACCCCGTGTTCGACACCGCCGTCGGCAAGGTCGGCACGTACATCTGCTACGACCGCCACTTCCCCGAGGGCTGGCGCGAACTCGGCCTGAACGGCGCGCACATCGTCTTCAACCCCAACGCCACCAAGCCCGGACTGTCGAACCGGCTGTGGGAGGTCGAGGGCCCGTGCGCGGCTGTGGCGAACGGGTACTTCGTGCTGCAGCCCAACCGCGTGGGGCGCGAGGACAACGAGTACGGCGAGCTCGCCGTCGACTTCTACGGCACGAGCCAGGTCATCGACCCGCGGGGCGACTTCGTGGGCGAGCGCGGCTCGGGCAGCGATGAGGAGGTGCTCATTCGCGACCTCGACATGGACATGGTCAAGCAGATGCGCGACGACTGGCAGTTCTACCGCGACCGCCGTCCCGACTCGTACACGAAGATCGCGAAGCCGTGAGGCACGGACGGATGCCGAACCAAGGGATCACCGTCGAACCCGAGGGCGAGGCCATCGGGTTCACCGCGAATCCCCTGGTTCGCGGTTCGAAGGCAAGCGAGATCGGAGAAATCGCACAATGACCACGACACTCATCACCGGCGGCACCGTCGTCTCGGCCACCGGCCGGGGCGAGGCCGATGTGCTCATCGACGGCGAGACCATCGCGGCGGTGCTGCGCCCGGGGTCGGAACTGCTCGGGACGGATGTCGCGGCATCCGTCGACCGCGTCATCGACGCGACCGGCAAGTACGTGATCCCCGGCGGCATCGACGCCCACACGCACATGGAGCTGCCGTTCGGCGGCACGAACGCGTCCGACACCTTCGAGACCGGGACGCGGGCGGCCGCGTGGGGCGGCACGACGAGCATCATCGACTTCGCCGTGCAGCGCTACGGCGAGCGCGTGCAGGACGGCCTGGCCGCCTGGCACGAGAAGGCCGTGGGCAACTGCGCGATCGACTACGGGTTCCACCAGATCGTCGGCGGCGTCGACGAGGACTCGCTCCGCGCGATGGACGGCCTGATCGACGAGGGCGTCACGAGCTTCAAGCTCTTCATGGCCTATCCCGGGGTCTTCTACTCGGACGACGCGCAGATCCTGCGGGCGATGCAGAAGTCGGCCGAAACCGGGCTGCTCACGATGATGCACGCCGAGAACGGCCCGGCGATCGACGTCCTCGCGGCCCAGCTGGCCGAGATGGGCAAGAAGGCGCCGTACTACCACGGCATCGCGCGCGCCTGGCAGATGGAGGAAGAGGCCACGCACCGGGCGATCATGCTCGCCAACCTGACCGGGGCGCCGCTGTACGTGGTGCACGTATCCGCGAAGCAGGCGGTCGAGCAGCTGGCGTGGGCGCGCGACCAGGGGTGGAACGTCTTCGGCGAGACGTGCCCGCAGTACCTGTACCTCTCGCTCGAGGAGCAGCTCGGCGCGTTCAGCGAGGAGTGGGGCCAGTTCGAAGGCGCGAAGTGGGTGTGCTCGACGCCGCTGCGCAGCCGCGGCGAGGGCCACCAGCACCACATGTGGCAGGCGCTGCGCACGAACGACATCCAGATGGTCTCCACAGACCACTGCCCGTTCTGCATGAAGGGCCAGAAAGAGCTGGGCACGGACGACTTCCGCGCCATCCCGAACGGGATCGGCTCGGTGGAGCACCGCATGGATCTCATGTACCAGGGGGTCGTGACCGGGAAGATCACCCTCGAGCGCTGGGTGGAGCTGACCAGCACGACCCCCGCCCGCATGTTCGGCCTCTACGGACGCAAGGGGGTGATCCAGCCGGGCGCCGACGGCGACGTCGTCGTCTACGACCCGAACGGGCACACCTCCATCGGGATCGGCGAAGGCCGCACCCACCACATGAACATGGACCACTCGGCATGGGAGGGCTACGAGATCGACGGACACGTCGACACCGTGATCTCGCGCGGCAAGGTCGTCGTCGACGGCGGGCAGTACCTCGGCACGAAGGGCGACGGGCGCTACCTCAAGCGCGGCCTGTCGCAGTACCTGGTCTGACGGGCCGGTGACACAGATGGACTTCGGAGTCGTCCTTCAGACCAACCCGCCCGCCGCGCGCACCGTGCAGCTCGCCCAGCTCGCCGAGGCCCACGGCTTCAGCCACGTGTGGACGTTCGACTCGCACCTGCTGTGGCAGGAGCCCTACGTCATCCACTCGGCGATCCTCAACGCGACCAAGCGGGTCACGGTGGGCCCGTTCGTCACGAACCCCGCCACGCGGGATTGGACGGTCACGGCATCCGTCTTCGCCACCCTCAACGAGCTCTACGGCAACCGCACGATCTGCGGCATCGGCCGCGGCGACTCGGCGGTGCGGGTCACGAACGGCAAGCCGGTGACGATGGCCGAGCTGCGCGAGTCGATCCATGTCATCCGCGAGCTCGCCAACTCGCGGCCGGTCGAATACAAGGGCGCGACGCTGCAGTTCCCCTGGAGCCGCGGCTCCGAGCTGGACGTCTGGGTCGCGGCGTACGGCCCGATGGCGCTGAAGCTCACCGGTGAGGTGGGCGACGGCTTCATCCTGCAGCTCGCGGACGTCGACATCGCCGCCTGGATGATCAAGACGGTGAAGGATGCCGCGGCCGCCGCCGGGCGGGACCCCGAGTCGATCGCCTTCTGCGTCGCCGCTCCGATGTACATCGGCGACGACCGCGCGCACATGCTCGACCAGTGCCGGTGGTTCGGCGGCATGGTCGGCAACCACGTCGCCGACATCGTCGCGAAGTACGGCGAGCACGGCGCCGTGCCGGACGCCCTCACGGAGTACATCGCCGGCCGCCAGGGATACGACTACAACACCCACGGCAAGGCCGACAACGACCACGTCGACTTCGTGCCGGACGAGATCGTCGAGCGATTCTGCATCCTCGGCACCGCCGACGAGCACATCGCCAAGCTCGAGCAGCTGCGTGCGCTCGGCGTCACCCAGTTCGCCGGCTACCTCCAGCACGACAACAAGGAGGAGACGATGCGCGTGTACGGCGAGACGGTCATCCCCGCGCTCTCGGCTCAGGTGACGGCGAAGGCATGACGGCGGATCCCACCGCGGCCGAGGCCGCTCCTGCCGCTCCGGGAGACCCGGCGCACCCCGCGCGCGCCGCCCGGCCCCGCGGCCCGCGACCCGCGCGCGCGTGGCTGTGGGGCATCGTCGGCGTCGCGGCGGTGATCGTGGTGTGGGAGCTGTACAAGCTGCTGGCGCCGGAGGACGGGGTGATCGTGCTCGGGGTGCGCATCCTGCCCCGCACCACCGACCTCGCCATGCCGCACGTGTGGGACATGGCCGCGCGCCTCGTCGAGCCGGTCACCCGCCAGGAGGGGTCGCCGCCACTGTGGTCGATGGTCGCCCTGGGCGCGCTCACGACCCTCGGCATCGCGGCGGTCGGCTGGATCGTCGGCATGATCGTCGGCTTCCTCTTCGCGCTGCTCATGCAGCGCTGGCGCCTGGCCGAATGGGGTCTGCTGCCCTGGATCATCCTCAGCCAGACCGTGCCGCTGATCGCCTTCGCGCCGATCGTGAAGA
Organism: Microbacterium sp. Root166; assembly: GCF_001427145.1. Lineage (GTDB taxonomy): Bacteria > Actinomycetota > Actinomycetes > Actinomycetales > Microbacteriaceae > Microbacterium. The sequence continues at coordinate 1,467,795 of NZ_LMGL01000001.1, read as the reverse complement.
GCTGGGGGTCCCGCATCGAGATCGGCGGCTGGGAGTGGCAGGACTGGATGTCGGTCGCGCTCATCGCCTCGTACCTGGCGTTCTTCCCGATCGCCGTCGGCGCGCTCCGCGGCCTGCAGTCCCCCGACCGCATCCACACCGAGCTCATGCGCACCTACGCGGCCGGCTACTGGCCGACGCTGCTGAAGCTGCGGCTGCCGGCATCCGTCCCCTACCTGCTTCCCGCGCTGCGCCTGGGCGCCGCCAACGCCGTCATCGGCGCGGTGGTCGCCGAGGTGTCGACCGGGCTCCAGGGAGGCATCGGGCGCCTGCTCATCCAGTTCGCCGGGCAGGCGTCGGGCGACCCGTCCAAGGCGTGGGCCCCCATCTTCGGGGCCGTCGCGCTCGGACTGGTGGCGGCGGGCTCCGTGGCGCTGCTGGGCGTGTTCCTGAAGGACTACCGACGAGGAGAGGCCGCCTGATGACCGACACGGCGACGAGCCCGCAGACCGCGACGACCGCCGCGGCGGTGAGCGTCCGCGGAGTCTCGAAGGTCTTCGCCTCCAAGGCGCGCGACGTCACCGCCCTCGACGGGATCGACCTGACGGTCGCTGCCGGCGAGTTCGTGTCCCTCATCGGTCCATCCGGCTGCGGAAAGTCGACGCTGCTCCGCCTCATCGCCGATCTCGACACGGCGAGCGCCGGAACCATCGAGGTGTTCGGCAAGCCGGCGAACCGGGCCCGCCGCGACCAGGACTACGGCATCGCGTTCCAGCAGGCCGGGCTCCTCCCCTGGCGGACGGTCGCCGCCAACATCGCGCTGCCGCTGGAGATCCACGGCGTCGGCGCGGCGGAACGTCAGGCGCGGGTCGCCGAGCTCGCGGACCTCGTCGGACTGTCGGACTTCGCGGATCGGCATCCGGATCAGCTCTCCGGAGGGATGCAGCAGCGCGTCGCCATCGCGCGGGCCCTGGCCGAGCGGCCGCGGCTGCTGCTGATGGACGAGCCCTTCGGAGCGCTCGACGAGATGACGCGCGAGCGCATGCAGGCCGAGCTCTCGCGCATCGCGGCCGAGACCGGCGCCGCGGTGGTGTTCGTCACCCACTCGATCCCCGAGGCGGTGTTCCTCTCGGACCGGGTCGTGGTCATGTCACCCCGGCCGGGCCGGATCACCACCGTCATCGAGACGGGGTTCGGGACGGATGTCGCACGCGACGACACGCTCCGCGAGACGCCGGCGTTCTTCGCCGTCGTGACCGCGGTGCGCGAGGCGCTCCACGGCACTCCCGCCACCGGGCCGCGAGGCACGGAGGAGCGATGACCGTCGACGCGCCCACCGCCCCCGCCACCCGCGACGCGGGCTGGAGCCCAGCCACCGAGCGCCGGCTCCGCGTCATCGCGCCCATCGTCGTGGGCCTGCTCGGGCTGGCGGTCTGGCAGTTCCTGGTGACCGTCGTCGGAGTGTCGGACTACCTGCTGCCGAGCCCCGCGGCGATCGCCGAGCAGCTCGTCGAGTTCTGGCCCGCGATCCTGTCGGCGACGATCGTCACGGGTACCAACGCCCTCATCGGACTCGTCGTCGGCACCGTGACCGCCGTACTCCTCGCCGCCCTCGCGTCGCGGTGGAGCGCCGTGGACGGCATGTCGGCGCCCATCGTCGCCGCCCTCGCGGTCGTGCCGATCGTGGCGCTCGCCCCGGTGCTCAACTCGATGTTCGGCGCCGACAGCCAGTTCGGGCGCCAGGCCATCGCCGCGCTCGCCGCGTTCGTCCCGGTGTTCGTGAACACCCTGCGGGGCCTCCGACAGACCCGGCCGGTCCACCGCGACCTCATGCGCGTGTACGCCGCCTCGGGAGCGCAGACGTTCGGCAAGGTCACGCTGCCGACGGCCGTGCCGTACCTGATGACGGGCATCCGCATCGCCAGCTCGCTCGCCGTGATCTCGGCGCTGGTCGCCGAGTACTTCGGCGGACCCCGCGGCGGCCTCGGCACCTTCATCGCCACCTCGGCGGCCACGAGCGCCTACGCACGCGCCTGGGCCTACGTGGCGGCGGCCATCGCACTCGGCCTGCTCTTCTACCTCGCGACCGCTCTGCTCGAGTGGCTCGTGCTCCGCCGCATCCCCTCCGGAGGCGCATGAGCACAGCGATCCCCGACCCCGTCCCCTCAGGGACGGCCCTGCACCGCAGCGTCACATCGAAAGGAACGACATGAACCACAGCACACGTCGCGCACTCGCGACCGGGGCCTTCGCCCTGTCGGCCGTCCTTCTCGCCGGCTGCGCCGGCTCGGGGGGAACGGACGACACCGACGGAGGCGACGGCGGCGACGGCGACCTCACGCCCGTCAAGCTGCAGCTCCAGTGGCTGCCCCAGGCGCAGTTCGCGGGATACTTCGCCGCGATCGACCAGGGCTACTTCGAAGAGGAGGGCCTGGACGTCGAGATCATCCCGTCCGGCGGTGACATCGTGCCGCAGGACGCCCTCGCCAACGGCGACGTCGACTTCGCGATCGCGTGGGTGCCGAAGGTGCTCGGCTCGATCGAGGCCGGAGCGAACCTCACCGACATCGCCCAGATCTTCCAGCGGTCGGGCACCCTGCAGGTCTCGTGGGCCGACTCCGGCATCGAGTCCGTCGCCGACTTCGAGGGCAAGACCATCGGCTCGTGGGGCTTCGGCAACGAGTGGGAGATCTTCGCGGCCATGGCCGCCGAGGGCCTCGACTCGACCACCGTGCAGATCATCACGCAGGACTTCAACATGAACGCGTTCCTGCAGGGCGACATCGACGCCGCGCAGGCGATGACGTACAACGAGTACGCCCAGCTGCTCGAGACGGTCGACCCCGACACGGGTGAGCTCTACCAGCCCGAGGACTTCAACGTCATCAGCTACCAGGACACCGTCGGCGCCATGCTGCAGGACGCGATCTGGGCCGACACCGAGCGCCTCGATAGCGACGAGGAGTACGCCGAGACGGCCGTCGCGTTCCTGAAGGCGGTCGTCAAGGGCTGGCTGTTCGCACGCGACAACCCCGAGGATGCCGCGGCGATCACCCTCGAGAACGGCTCCGCGTGGGGTCCCAGCCACGAGCTGTGGATGATGAACGAGATCAACAAGCTCATCTGGCCGTCGCCGGACGGCATCGGGATCATCGACGAGGCCGCGTGGCAGCAGACCGTCGACGGAGCCCTGGCGGCCGTCAATGAGACCGGGGCGCACCTCATCACCGAGGAGCCGCCGGCGAGCGCCTGGTCGAACGAGTACATCCAGCAGGCGCTGGACGAGCTCGAGGCCGACGGTGTCGACCTCACCGGCGACTCGTTCGAGCCCATCGAGGTCGAACTGCTGGAAGGCGGCAACTGACACCACCCGGACGTTCCGTATCGCATCGCCCGCTCGGCGGCCGGGTTGCCTGTTGACCCCCGGTCGCCGAGCGACGAGCGTAGCGAAGGAACCTCGACGGAAGGACAGTGGCGTGACGACAGAGGATCTCGACGCCGTGGCGAAGCAACTCGACCGCGAGCACGTCTTCCACTCCTGGTCCGCGCAGGCCGGACTCGACCTCCCGGTGATCGCCGGCGGCTCGGGCACGGTGGTGTGGGACCACGCCGGCAATCGCATGCTCGACTTCGCCAGCCAGCTGGTGAACGTGAACATCGGGCATCAGCATCCGGCCGTCGTCGCCGCCATCCAGAAGCAGGCGGGCGAGCTCGCGACCATCGGCCCCGCGACCGCCAACCTCACTCGCGGTCAGGCCGCCGAGCGCATCCTCTCGAAGGCGCCGGCCGGGTTCGCCAAGGTCTTCTTCACCAACGGCGGGGCGGACGCCAACGAGAACGCCATCCGCATGGCCCGCCTCCACACCGGGCGCGACACCGTGCTGTCGACCTACCGCTCGTACCACGGCAACACCGGGGCGGCGATCGTCGCGACGGGCGACTGGCGACGGATGCCGAACCAGTACGCCCGCGGACACGCCCACTTCTTCGGGCCGTACCTGTACCGCAGCGAGTTCTGGGCCTTGACGCCGGAGGAGGAGTCGGCGCGCGCGCTCCACCACCTCGAGCGGGTCATCCATTCCGAGGGACCGGCGACGATCGCGGCGATCCTGGTCGAGTCCGTGCCCGGCACCGCCGGCATCCTGGTGCCGCCGCCCGGCTACCTCGCCGGCGTGCGCGCGCTGTGCGACCGGTACGGCATCGTCCTGATCGCCGACGAGGTGATGTGCGGGTTCGGGCGCACCGGCCGCTGGTTCGCGTTCGAGGGCTCGGATGTCGTGCCCGACCTCATCGTCTTCGCGAAGGGCGTGAACTCCGGCTACGTGCCGGTCGGCGGGGTCGTGATCTCGGACGCGATCTCGGCGACCTTCGACGACCGCGTCTTCCCGGGCGGGCTCACGTATTCCGGGCACCCGCTGGCCGCGGCATCCATCATCGCCTCCATCGATGCGATGGAGAGCGAGGGCATCGTCGAGAACGCCCGCCGCGTGGGCGCCGACGCGATCGGCCCCGGACTGCGCGCTCTGGAGGACAAGCACCCGCTCGTCGGCGAGGTCCGCGGCGAGGGCGTGTTCTGGGCGATCGAGCTCGTCTCCGACCGCGCGACGCGCGAGCCCGTCGGCGCCGATGTGATCGGAAAGCTCAAGAAGGAACTGACCGCGCGAGGGCTGCTGCCCTTCGCCGCGGAGAACCGCATCCACGTGGTGCCGCCCTGCGTCGTGACCGACGAAGAGGTGGCACAGGCCATGACGATTTACGATGAAGCCTTGACGAGCGTCGAAGAAGACCTCTTCTGACGCGTGTACGTCCTCTCACGAGGAGGGCTTCCCAATGAAGGGCAGGAACACGATGACCGACACCACGACCCTGGAGCGGACCGACCAGTCCGCGACCACGATCCTCGAGCACTGGGTGCGAGGGGCGGCCTGGGCCGGCGAATCCGAGCGGACCGGGTCCGTCTTCAACCCCGCGCTCGGAACGGTGCAGAAGCAGGTGCGGTTCGCCTCGAAAGCGGATGTCGGATCCGCCGTCGACGTCGCCTCCGAGGCGTGGGCGGGCTGGCGGGACTCCTCCATCGCCAAGCGCCAGGGCGTCATGTTCGCCTTCCGCGAGCTGCTCAACCAGCGCAAGGGCGAGCTGGCCGAGATCCTCACGTCCGAGCACGGCAAGGTCCTGTCGGACGCCCTGGGCGAGATCGCGCGCGGCATGGAGGTCGTCGAGTTCGCATGCGGCCTCGGGCACCTGACGAAGGGCGCCTACTCCGAGAACGTCTCGACCGGCATCGACGTCTACACGCTGCGCCAGCCGCTCGGCGTCGTGGGCATCATCAGCCCGTTCAACTTCCCGGCGATGGTGCCGCTGTGGTTCTTCTCCGTCGCGCTCGCGGCCGGGAACGCCGTGATCCTCAAGCCCAGCGAGAAGGACCCGACCGCTGCGAACTGGATGGCCGCGCTCCTCAAGGAGGCCGGGCTGCCGGACGGCGTGCTCAACGTCGTGCACGGCGACAAGGAGGCCGTCGACGCGCTGCTCGAGCACCCCGACGTCAAGGCGATCTCGTTCGTCGGCTCGACCCCGATCGCGAAGTACGTCTACGAGACCGCGACCGGCCACGGCAAGCGCGTGCAGGCTCTCGGCGGCGCCAAGAACCACATGCTGATCCTGCCCGACGCCGACCTCGACCTCGCGGCCGACGCCGCCGTCAACGCCGGCTTCGGCTCGGCCGGCGAGCGCTGCATGGCGATCTCGGTGGTCCTGGCGGTGGACACCATCGCCGACGAGTTCGTGCAGAAGGTCTCGGAGCGCATGGCGACCCTGCGCACCGGCGACGGCATGCGCGGCTGCGACATGGGTCCGCTCATCACCGGGCAGCACCGCGACAAGGTCACGTCCTACATCGACGTCGCCTCATCCGACGGCGCCTCGGTGGTCGTCGACGGCCGCGACGTGGATATCGACGGAGACCCGAACGGCTTCTGGCTCGGCCCCACCCTGATCGACAAGGTGCCGACCTCGTCGACCGTCTACACCGACGAGATCTTCGGGCCGGTGCTGTCGGTCGTGCGCGTCGAGGGCTACGAGGACGGCCTCGGCATCATCAACTCCAGCCTCTACGGCAACGGCACGGCGATCTTCACCAACGACGGCGGTGCCGCACGGCGCTTCCAGCGCGAGGCCCAGGTCGGCATGATCGGCATCAACGTGCCGATCCCTGTCCCGGTCGCGTACCACTCGTTCGGCGGCTGGAAGGCCTCGCTGTTCGGCGACGCCAAGGCCTACGGTCCCCACGGCTTCGAGTTCTTCACGGCCGAGAAGGCGATCACCTCGCGCTGGCTCGACCCGTCGCACGGGGGTCTGAACCTGGGCTTCCCGCAGCACGACTGAGCGAACACCGGATGCCGCGGCCTTCATGGGTCGCGGCATCCGTCGTCTCCGCTGCCGTTTCGTCTCGCTCCACTCGCTCAACGACCGGAACCACACCCGGTCGTTGAGCGAGGAGCGAAGCGACGAGACGAAACGTGCCGAGCGTCGCGTGTGTGTATCTGGTGCGGGCCGGAGGCCTCCTCTTCTGCAGATCCAGCGGAGAGGCAGGAACATGAACGACTCAGGGAACCGCGCCACGCCCGAGCTCGACCCGGAGCAGCTTCGGCTGCCCGCCGACAGGGTCGGGGACCATTCCACCGCGCACATCGAGGCGGCGCTTCGCCGCAGCGGTCTGGAGTCCGAGATCCCCGATGCGCTTCCCGTTCGCGGCGGGGATGCCGCGGCGGGGTACTGGGGTGAATGGGGCGACTTCACGACTTCCGGGGCCTTCGGCCGCAAGCGCGTGCTCGACCTGGACCTCGACCTCGGAGCGATCCGCTGGCCGAAGTCGCTGTACATCCCGCGGCGCGCCGACTACCGGGAGTTCTGGCTGACGCCGCCGCCCGACCGGCAGCGTTACGCGGCCGCGTGGCCGGCCGTCGGCAATCCCACGCGACCCGACTGGGCCAATGCCGACGACGGGAGCCTGTTCGCCTACACGATCGTCCCGTGGTCCTCTCCCGGCGCCGACTCGCGCTCCGAGGCGGGGATCGGAGTGCGCTATACGCCGGAGTTCACGCTCGGCACCGTCGACTTCGAGCCGGTCGTCGCGGTGCGGGATGGCATGCTCACCTCGGTTCTCGACTACTTTCCGACCGTGTCGGCCGGCAGCGTGACCCTGAGCGCGAGCGTCGTGCTCGCGCTCTGGCAGGTGATCCCGGGCGGATACGACCTGATCGACTACTCCGACCAGCCGATCGCCCGAATCACCCGCGACCAGAGCCATGGGCCAGAGCGCAACCGGCTCCCGGGGGCGCTGTTCACCCCCCGGCCGTTCCGCAAGCGCTTCCTCGTCCAGGGCGGCCGAGAGTACCTCTTCGGAGCGGTCGGCCGGGTGACTGCGACATCCACGCTCACCGACACTCAGGGGCGGCCCCTCACCGGTCCCGACGGCAGCAACTTCAAGGTCTACAGCTGGGTGACGCTGAACTTCCCGTACATGACGATCGACACCGCCACGGTGTATCAGGCCTAGAGCGCCGGGGCGTAGACCCGCAGCGACGATGGGACGGCCTCGCAGCGCAGCGTGAAGCCCTCGGGCTCGCGCTGCACGAGCTCGCCGTCGTGCACGAACACCGACGGACGGCCCGGCTGCGGACGCACGTGCAACTCGACCTCGTGAAGCACCAGTCGCTCGATGTCGGCATCCCGCGGGAACAGGCGAACCGCCCGCAGCACCGCCGCCGTGCGCTTGCCGAAGGCGAGGGATGCGAGCGCCCGCAGGCGGGAGCCGCGCGCGTGGTGGATCCGGATGTCGAGGCGATCGGCCGTCACGTCCTGCCGCTGCATGGTGGCCACGCGCTCCGGGTCGTTCCGGCCGACGCTGACGAAGACGGACCACACCCGCGCGCGCTTGCCGTCGAGGACGACGGTGATCGGCTCGGCGCTGCGCAGCGCTCCCCAGGTCGCCGCGACTCCGCCGAGCCATTTGCCCAGGCTGCTGCGTCGCTGACGCTCCTCGATGAGCTCGGGGTACGCGCCGACCGAGACGACGTTGAGCACGGTGACCGGATCGCCGCCGTCGGCGCTCGCCTCCACGACGCCCGCAGTCACCCCCGATCCCGCCTGCAGCGCGTCGATGGCGGTGTCGACGTCGGCGATGCCGAGGGCTCGCACGAAGTGGTTGAACGTGCCGCCGGGCATCGCCAGCAGCGGGCGGTCGTACTTGCGCGCCAGATCCGCCATGCGCGAGACGGAGCCGTCGCCGCCGTAGACGCCCAGCACCTCCGGCGCCGCGTCGCCGGCCATGGCCGCGGCGACGACCTCCCCGAGATCCTCGCCCTCGGCGAGCTCGCGCACCACGGCGTCGGGCAGGCGGTCCGCGATGGTGGGCCCCGGGTCGCTGCGCAGCACGGCCGAGCCGGCGAGGGCGTTGCGAAGGATGAGCACCCCGGCCCCGCGCTCGACGGCGGGCAGTGGCGTGGGCGCAGAGGGCATAGGCCCGACACTACCCACCGCGTCAGGCCGGAAGGATCGGGCGGTTCTCGTAGAAGGTCTGCAGCACCACCGTCGTCCGGGTGTTGACCGAGGCGGCCAGGCGGATGTCGCGGATGAGCGACTCGAGGTGCCGCGGCGAGCTCACGCGCACGAAGAGGATGTAGCTGGCGTCACCGGCGATCGAATGACAGGCCTCGATCTCGGCGAGGTGCTCGAGCATCTCGGGCGCGTTGTCGGGCTGGGCGGGGTCGAGCGGCGTGATCTCGATGAACGCCGACAGCGGCTTGCCCACCGACTCGGCATCGATCACCGCGCGATAGCCCGTGATCACGCCGCGGGACTCGAGGCGGCGCAGCCGCGTCTGCACGGCCGAGATCGAGAGCCCCGCAGCAGTGGACAGCTCGGCGAGCGTCGCCCGGGCATTGCGCGACACCTCGCGCACGATCGCCGCATCGATCGGGTCGTCCACCGGCGCGGTCGGCGTCGATTCGTCGGAGCTGAGCATGGTCCGACCCTACCAAGCGCGGTGGGCGTCAGCAGGAACTATTCCTGCCGATGGCATGATCCACAGGAAGTTCTCCCGTAGACTGACCTCTGTCCACCCAGGAACGGAGGTTCACCATGCCCACCAGCCACATCCACGCGTCCCAGGCGATCGTCGGCGAACCAGCCCCCACGCCCACTCCACTCGCCGCTGACGCGTCGGGCGGAGCCTCCGGGCGCGTGGCCCCAGTCGTGGAGGACGCAGACCTGGCCCAGGGCGTCGAGACCTCCTCTGCCTGGCTCTCCCTGAAGGCGGCCGCGACAGCGCTCCAGGCACTCCAGATCAAGGACGGCTCGGTCGCCGAGGCATCCGATCGTCCCGCCGCCGCCGAGCACGTCCGCGCGATCATCGCGGCGGTGGATGAGCTCGCCCCGCTGTTCCCGCACGACGCCGAGTATCTCGACGCGTCGCGGCGCGACTTCGCCCGCTGGATGGACGAAGGCTTCGGCATCCCGGACTTCCTCGACTCGCTGACGGCCTTCCAGCCGCAGCAGCACCGGGTCGACGGCATCCGTCATCTCGTCGTCTTTCCGATGTACACCCAGAACGGCTCGTCGAACCGGCACGTGGAGGCCGTTCTCGTCGAGGTGATCTGGCCGGAGTTCATCGCCGAGCTCGAGACGCAGTACACGAACAAGCTGTTCGTCTCGCTGCGGTTCCTCGACTTCACGCCGGGCTACGACACCAACTCGGCCGTGCTGTTCCCCGAGACGGTCGCGATGCGCGAGATCCCCGCTTTCACGTGGGGCGCGATCTTCCAGGACCGTGAGGCGGCGCGCTACCGCCGCGTCGTGCGCGCGGCAGCCGAGATCACCAAGCTCGAGCTGCCGGCCGACGCCGCCCGCATGCTCGACGACCAGGCGCTCACCGAGAAGACGTTCGTGATGTGGGACATCATCCACGACCGCACGCACATGCGCGGCGACCTGCCGTTCGACCCGTTCATGATCAAGCAGCGGATGCCGTTCTTCCTGTACTCGCTGGAGGAGCTGCGGTGCGACCTCACGGCGTTCCGCGAGTGCGTCGCGATCCAGGGGCGCCTCGCCGCTCGTGCCGAGTCGGGCGAGCAGCTGGACGACGCAGAGCGCGAGATGCTCGAGCACGCGGGCCTCGTGCAGTACGCGGTGATCTTCGACCGGATCTTCCGGTTCTCGATCACCGGCTCGCGGGTGCGCAACTACGACGGGCTCGGCGGCCAGCTGCTGTTCGCGTGGCTGCACCAGCGGGGCGTGCTGCACTGGACCGACACCTCGCTGGCGTTCGACTGGCCCGACGTGCCGGCGGCCGTCATGGCGCTGGCCGACGCGATCGACGAGCTGTACTGGCGCTCGATCGACCGGCCGAAGGTCGCGCACTGGCTCGCCGCCTATGACCTCGTCCGCGGCACGGTCACCCCGAGCCCGGCATCCGTCTGGGCCCGCGGCCTGCCGGACGAGATCCTCGCCGGCGCGCCCAAGGGCTACACCGACGCGGTGCTGGACGACGAGTTCCCGCTCTCGATGTTCTTCGAAGCGCTGGACAAGAAGATGAAGCCCGTCATCGAATCGACGGCCGGCGTCACCGGGTGGGCCCACGCGCCCGGGGGCTCCGCCGATCGCGCCAGCGATCAGCGGAGTGGGCGCGGGGACGATGCCTGACTCCGTCGACGGCCGGCTGGTCCTGATCGCCGGCGCCACGAGCGCGTCCGGACTCGCGGCCGCCCGCGCGCTGGCTTCGGCCGGCGCGCGGGTGGTCGCGGCCGGGCGCGACCGCGCGAAGCTCGACGAGCTCGCCGCGGAGGTTTCGGGGATCGGCACGCAGGTGTGCGACCTCGGCGACGAGGCCGCTGTCGGTGCGCTCGCGGAGCGCGTGCACGGTACGTTCGGCGCTGTGGACGGCGTGCTCCACCTCGTGGGCGGCTGGCGTGGCGGGGGCGGGCTCGCCGGCCAGACGGAAGCCGACTACCGGGCGCTCGAGTCGTCGTTCACGGCGCTGCGTCACGTCAGCCGCGCGTTCGACGCCGATCTGCGCGCCTCGTCCGCCGGGCGCCTGGCCGTCGTCTCCTCCACCGCCGTCGCGCGGCCACTCGCCGGTGGTGCGAACTACGCGGCCGTCAAGGCGGCGACCGAGGCCTGGACGCGTGCGGTCGCGCAGGGCTTCGCCAAGGCGGCTCGGGATGCCGGAGCGCCGCTGGCCGCGGCATCCGTCGTCTTCCGGGTCAAGGCACTCTCGGGCCTGGAAGACGCGCTCGCCCTGCGCTTCACGGACCTCTGGCAGGCCGAAGCCGCCGAGGTCAACGACACCATCGTCGAGCTGACGGCCCCCGACCTCTGAGCTCCACGCGGGCGCCGCTGCGCGCCCGGCTAGATTGGAACACCGTGACCACGATCCACGACACGAACCTGCGCGGCTTCGCCTCCGACAACTACTCCGGCATCCACCCCGAGGTGCTGGCCGCGATCGCGGCGGCCAACGACGGGCACCAGGTCGCGTACGGCGAGGACGACTACACCGCGCGGCTGCAGCAGGGCATGGCGCGCCATTTCGGAGACGGCGTCGAGGCGTTCCCGGTGTTCAACGGCACCGGTGCGAACGTGGTCGGGCTGCAGTCGATGCTGCCGCGCTGGGGCGCGGTGATCGCGGCCACGACCGCCCACATCAACGTCGACGAGGGCGGCGCGCCCGAGCGCGTCGGCGGCATCAAGATCCTGAACGTCCCGACCGACGACGGCAAGCTGACCCCCGAGCTCATCGACCGCGAGGCGTGGGGCTGGGGCGACGAGCACCGCGCGCAGCCGCTCGTGGTGTCGATCACGCAGTCGACCGAGCTGGGCACGCTGTACACGCCCGACGAGCTGCGGACCATCGCCGACCACGTGCACGGCCACGGCATGAAGCTGCACATGGACGGGTCGCGCCTGTCGAACGCGGCGGCCTCGCTCGGCGTCCCGCTGCGGGCGATCACGACCGATGTGGGCGTGGACGTGCTCAGCTTCGGCGGCACCAAGAACGGCGCGATGCTCGGCGAGGCGATCGTCGTGCTCAACCCCGAGGCGTCGCAGGGACTCACGTACCTGCGCAAGCTCGACATGCAGCTGTCGTCGAAGATGCGCTTCGTCTCGGCGCAGCTGGTCGCGCTGCTCGACGGCGACCTCTGGCTGCGCAACGCGTCGCACTCCAACGCCATGGCGCAGCGCCTGCGCGCCGGCGTCGAGTCCGGCCTCGCCGACGGCTCGATCCGCGGGGTCGCGTTCACGCAGCCGACGCAGGCGAACGGCGTCTTCGCGACCGTGCCCGACGGGGTCGCCGACCGGTTGCGGGGCTCGTTCCGGTTCTACGACTGGGATGCCGCGAAGAACGAGGTCCGCTGGATGTGCTCGTTCGACACCAGCGAGAACGACATCGACGCCTTCGTCGCCGCGATCGCCCGCGAGACCTCGGTCTGACGCGCGCGGGCGCGCCGGCGCTCATCTGTGCGGAATCGACCTAGACACCGCACCGGAAGGTCCATGTCGCACAGACGAACTGACACACGGATGCCGAACCGGCGCGTGGGCTGATCCGGGTCAGGACCGCAGGCCGAGCTCGCGCGCAGGGTGATGCCGGTTCCGCTGCGCTCATCTGTGCGGAATCGACCTCGGCGCCGCGCCGGAAGGTCGGAGTCGCGCAGATGAACTGACGCACGGATGCCGAACCGGCGGGTGGTCTGACCCGGGTCGGGACCGCGGGCCGGGCTCGCGCGCAGGGGGTTCGGGGTTCTGGCGCTCATCTGTGCGAAATCGACCTCGGCGCCGCGCTGGGGATCGATTTCGCACAGACGAACTGACACATGGACGCCGAACGGCGGGTGGGCTGACCCGGGCCCGGACCGCGGGCCGGGCTCGCGCGCAGGGTCATGCCGTTCCGCTGCGCTCATCTGTGCGGAATCGACCTCGACCCCGCGCCGGAAGATCGAAGTCGCACAGATGAACAGGGACGTGGCGGGCGCAGGACGCAGCGCCCGAGGCGCTGGGACTCGGCAGTCCGCCCGAGACTCACGGCGATGCCCGGGGTCTCGGGCGGAGCGCTGAGTCTCGGTGAAGTGCGGAGGTTCGCCGCTCAACCGCTGACGGTGGATGCCGCGGCCGTCGTCCGCCCGTCGACGGCGGGCCCGGCGCTGAGACTCACTCGAGCGCCTGAGACTCAGTGCGACGCACGGAGTCTCAGGCGCGGAACTGAGTCTCAGCGGGGGTGCCCCGGAGCCGGGGTCAGCTGTTGGCGGGCTCGAGCTCGTCGACGCGCTCGGTCTCGGCGTCTTCGGCCTGAGCGTCGTCAGCGTCGCTGTCGGCGGCGTCCTCGTCCTCGCCCTTGAGCTCGGCGATCACGATCTCGTCGTCGGCCTCGGCGTCGGCATCCGACTCGTCCTCAGCCACAGCGCCGGCCGGTTCAGCCTCAGCCTCAGCCTCAGCGTCGGCATCCGACTCGTCCGAGACCACGACGCCGGCCGGCTCAGCCTCGACGACAGCCTCGACCTCAGCAGCCGCGCCGGCGGAACGGGACGACTCGACACCGGCGGGGCGGATCATCTCCTTGACCTCGGACATGAAGCTCGTCAGCTGGTGCTGCTGCCAGCGCAGCTGGCGCGTGCGGTCCTCGGCGTCGCGCAGCACGGTCTGCGCCTGCGTGGTGACGAGGTCCATGATCCGCTGCGCCTTGGCGTGCGCCTGGTCGAGCGTCTCGCGGGATCGCACATTGGCGTCCGCCTCGATCTGCGCGGCCTGAGCGCGCATGAGGCGCTCGAAGTCCTCGGCCTTCGCCGACACGCGCTGCGCGTGGTCGAGCGACGCGGCGACCTGCTCGTTGGCGTCCTGCGTGATGCGCTCGGCGTGCGCGACGGCCTGGGTGTGCAGCACGAGGAACTCCTGCTGCGCGTCGTCCTGGCGCCGCGTGAGCGAGGCCTCGAAGTCGAGGGCGCGGACACGGAGCTCGCGCACCGCCTCCTCCGCCTCGGCACGGGCCTGGCCGGTCTCGCGGGCGACCATCGAGCGCAGCGCGGCCGCGCCCTTCTCGGACTCGGTGCGGATGGCCGCGGCTTCACGCTCGGCCTGCGACACCTTCTCGGCGGCGTGGGCGGCCTCGCGCTCGAGGCGCGCCTGGTGCGCAGTGAGCTCGGTGTCGATCTTCAGCCGGATCTGCTGCGCCTCGTGCTGCGCCTGCGAGACGACGGCCTCGGCCTCGGCCTGCGCGTCCTTGCGGCGCGCCTCGATGTCTTCGAGCGCGACTTCGAGCAGCCGCTCGCCCTGGACGGTGGCGTTGCGCAGCAGGACGTTCGCCTGCTCCTCGGCGACGCGGAGGATCTCCTCGAACCGCGGACGATCGGACGACGACGACTCCTCGGCCGCGCCGACGAGCTCTTCGGTGAGCGCCTGCACGCGGTGCTCGGCGCTCGCTGCACGGGCGTTGGCCGCGGCCAGCTCGCCAGAGAGCCGCTCGACCGCGTCGCGATCGTGCTCGACGGCCGCGGCGACCGCGGCTTCGAGATTCTCGACGGCCTCGGCGCGCTGCGCCTCGGCGGCGGCGAGGTCGGCTTCGAGCTTCTCGATCTTCTCGCGGCTGTGCGTCACCGCGGCGCCGGCCCGGCGCTGGTTCTGCTTGAGCGAGGTGACCTGGTCCTCTGCGGAGTTCAGCTTGGCGCGCAGCGAGCGCAGCTCGGCATCCACCTCGTCCTTGTCGTAGCCGCGGAACGACGTCGCGAACGACGCCGCCGTGGGGGCACTGGACGGCGACGTGGAGTCGGCGATCAGCCGGTCGAACGGGGTCGATTCTTCGGCGTCGGCTCGGCCGTGCGCGGCGTTGTCGGACATCTGGTGTCTCCGCTTCTTCGGGGGATGTCGGCGCGCGCGAGAGTGCGGCCGTGATCAGGGGCCGGGCGAGGTGGGGGGAACGGTGTCCGGCAGGGGAAGGTTACCCCGCCTACCTGAGTGCGGTCGATGGGATCTTCACACCCGAGGATGCCGCGATCAGGCGCCCAGCCACTCCTGGTACGCGTCGAACGAATAGGGCCGCCCGAGGAATGCCTCGACCAGGTCGCGCGCATCGCGGCTGCCGCCCGGCTCGAGGATCTCGCGCCGGTAGCGCTGCGCCGTCTGCTCGTCCATGAGACCCGCCCCGAACCCGGAGAGCAGGTCGCGCGCGATCACCAGACTCCACTGGTAGGTGTAGTAGCAGGCGCCATAGCCGGTGAGGTGCCCGAAGCCCGCGTACGAGTGCAGCCCGGGCAGCGGCTGCACCGGCGACGACGTGGCGTAGAGCTGCTCGGTCGCCGCCTGCAGGTCGCCCGGACGATCGACGTGCAGGTGGTACGAGACATTCGCGTGGCCCAGCTGCCGGCGCACCTCGAGGGCCCGGCCGAACGCATCGGCGACGCGCATCTTGGCGACCAGCTCGGCCGGAATCGGCTCGCCGGCCTCGTTCGCGGTGAACGAGCGGAGCACGTCGGCGTCCCACGCCCACTCCTCCAGGAGCTGGCTCGGCGCCTCGACGAAGTCCCACTCGGTCGCGACGCCGCTGAAGCGGGCCCAGCGCTGCGCGCCGCCGAGGATGTCGTGGACGAGGTGCCCGAACTCGTGGAAGAACGTCACGACCTCGTCGTGCTCGAGCAGGCCCCGCGAGAAGTTGCACAGCAGCACGGCCTCCGGAAGCACGCGGCCGGCGACGCCCGGCGCGAGCGGGAAGCACGCGGCATGCGTGAACTTGCCCGGACGGGGGTGGAGGTCGAGGTGGATGCGGCCGATCCGCTCACCGTCGCGCAGCACGTCGTAGCTCGAGACGTCCTCGTGCCAGGTCGGCACGTCGACCGGGCGGTACTCGAGGCCCAGCAGCCGCCCCGTCACCTCGAGCACGCCGGGCTTCACGCGATCGAACGGGAAGTACGAGCGCACGAGCTGCGCGTCCACGTCGTACTCCTCGCGCTTGATGGCGCCCAGGAGGTACCAGAAGTCCGCGATGCTCACGGCGTCGGCATCGGGCGCGTCGCGGCGCAGCCGCTCGAGGAGCCGCGCGTACTCGCGCTCGGCGGCGACGGCGGACGCGGCATCCAGCTTCGAGAGGAAGGCGGGGATCTCGGCGCCCGCGCCGATCATGCGCGTCTGGGTCTCATAGTCCGCCCAGTCGGAGAAGCCCAGCAGGCCCGCGCGCTCGGCGCGGACGGCGAGGAGCTCGGCGAGCACGGGGTCGTTCTCGGGCCACGCCATGTCGTTGTAGGCGCTGAGCACCGCGATCCGGGTCTCGCGGGAGGCGGCGTACTCGCGGACCGGCATGAGGTCGGTGTACTCGGTGGTGAGGGTGACGAGTCCGTCGGCGTCGACCGGGTGCGCGTCGATGAAGTCCTGCGGCAGCCCGGCGATGCCGGCGACCGGTACGGTGACCTCGCGCCTGCCGTCACGGACGTTCCGCGAGAACTCGAGCGAGAGCTCCGTGTCGCGGTCGGTCAGCTCGCGCACCCGCTCGCGGTCGCTCTCGTCGAGGTCGACGCCGCCACGACGGAAGTCCCGCTGCACGTGGGTCAGCAGCCGTGCCGCGTCGTCGTCGAGACCGGTCGCATCGGCGTCGGCGAACACCGACCACAGCGCGCGGTCGAGCATGCGGGCGCTGCTGACGGACTCGACGGCCTGCACCTGCCCCTCGGCGACCTCGCGGATGTGGCTGTCGGGGTGCGCCTCGCTGAGCACGTAGGCCTCGCTGAGCGCCTCGGAGAGCGCGATGTCGGCGTCGTTCCACAGTTCGAGCCGCTCGAGCGTGGTCAGCGACGGATCCGAGGTGAGCCGGGCATCGATCGCGGCGACGTGCGCCAGGCGCTGGGCGGGCCGATCGGCCGCGAACACCGCCCACGCGGCGTCGTCAGCGGGAAAGGCGAGAGGCGGCAGAGCGTCGTTGGTCACCGGACGAGCCTACGTGCCGCCCGAATCAGCGCAAGGCGCCGACGCTCGCCAGCGCGAGGCGGATGAGGGTGCCCCGGCCGCCTTCCATCTCGGCGGAAAGGGCATCGGATGCCGCTTCCCCGGGCGTCAGCCAGGTGACCTCGAGCGCGTCCTGCCGGGGCTCGCACGTGCCCGTCACCGGCACGACGAAAGCGAGCGACACCGCGTGCTGGCGATCGTCGTGGAAAGGGCTGAGTCCCGGCATCGGAAAGTACTCGGCCACGGTGAAGGGGGAAGGCTGCGGGGGCAGCAGCGGGAACGCCATCGGCCCGAGGTCGTTCTCGACGTGGCGGAACAGCGCATCCCGGACCGTCTCGCCGTACCTGACCCGGCCGGAGACGAGGGTGCGGGTCATCTCGCCGAGCGGCGTCGCGCGCAGCAGGATGCCGACCTCGGTGACCACGCCGACGCCGTCGGTGCGCACCGGGAGGGCCTCGACGTAGAGCATGGGCAGCCGGCGACGCGCCTCGGCGAGCTCGATGTCGGAGAGCCAGCCCGGGTTGGCGGCGCTGCCGCGCGACGGGGAGCTGAACGGCGATCCGCCGCTGCCGATCGGATCGCGGGGGCCCTCGTCACTGGGCTCGTTGGGATCGGGATCAGGCGTGCGGACCGGCATGACTCCTGTATACCCCAGCGACCCCGCGCGCGTCTCAGGGGCGCGGTCGGGGCGTGCGACCGGCAGGATGGATGCGTGAGTCCGCACACGCCCCTCGATGTCGATGCCGTCCTGTGGTCCGCCGATGACGGCGACCGGGAGGACCGTCCGCTGCTCGTGCTGCTTCACGGCTACGGCGCCGACGAGCGCGACCTGTTCGGGCTCGTGCCGTACCTGCCGCCGGAGTTCGTCGTCGCCGCGGTGCGGGCGCCCCTCGCGCCGCCGTTCCCCGCGCCGGGATACTCCTGGTACCCGATCGAGGGCCTCGAGAGCCGCGACGCGCAGCACGTCACCGCATCGGCGACCCGGCTCATCGAGTGGACGGATGCCGCGGCCCACGCTCATCGCTCCATCGGGCTGCTGGGCTTCTCGCAGGGGGCCGCTGTGTCCCTGCAGGCCATGCGGCTGGAGCCGCAGCGCTTCGCCTTCGCCGTGAACCTCTCGGGCTACGTCACGCCCGGCGATCTGGCTCGCGACGGAGAGCTCGCCGAGCGCAAGCCCGCCGTCTTCTGGGGGCGCGGCACGAACGACGACGTGATCCCGGACTTCCTGGTCGAGCACACGACGCAGTGGCTTCCCGGCCACGTCGAGCTGAGCGGGCGCGTCTATCCCGGGCTCACCCACAGCGTCTCCGAGCCCGAGCTCGCCGACGTGCGCGTCTTCCTCGAGAAGCAGCTCGTGGCACTCGAGGACTCAGCACCCTCCTAGCCGCGGGGTGCCGGCATCCGCTATCGTGGCTCCCGGCCTTGTCCCCTCTGTGAGGAACTCCCTTGAAGCTGATCGCCGCGACCGCGCTGTAATCGCGCTGCTCCGTCGATCTCCGACGTGCCAGCGCTTCTGATAACGCGCTGACCGTCGATCCCGCCGCTTCTCCTCGGCCTCTGCCTGCTTCCTTGCGGGCCGCCGAGCTCTTTCGCGGCATCCGGTGTCAGCGCATGACCGACACACCTCGGAGGCCTCATGCCCGCCCATACCCTTCTTCCATCCGTCCTCCTCGATCGCGTCTCGTTCGCGTGGGATGACGGCACGCCGGCCCTGAACGACGTCTCCGGCGCGTTCGGGACCGGTCGCACCGGACTCGTCGGCCGCAACGGCACCGGCAAGTCCACGCTGCTCCGGCTCATCGCCGGGGAGCTCACTCCCGCTGCGGGGCACGTCACGACCTCCTCGGATGTCGCGTACCTCCCGCAGCGGCTCACGCTCGACGTCGACCGACCCGTCGCCGAGCTGCTCGGCGTGTTCGCGCCGCTCACGGCGCTGCGCGCCATCGAGTCCGGGGATGACGACCCCCGCCACTTCGACGCCATCGGCTCGGACTGGGACATCGAGGCACGCGCCCACGGGGCGCTGGCCGAGGCCGGACTCGCGCCCGACATGCTCGACCGGAGCGTGGGCGAGCTGTCCGGCGGAGAGTCCGTGCTGGCCGCCATCGCAGGCATTCGCCTGCGCGGGGCGCCGATCGCCCTGCTCGACGAGCCCACCAACAATCTCGACCGCGACGCCCGGGCCCGGCTCGGCGACATGGTGCGGGACTGGCGCGGAACCCTGATCGTCGTCAGCCACGACGTCTCGCTGCTCGAGCTGATGGACAGCACCGCCGAGCTCTACGGCAGCGAGCTGTCGGTGTTCGGCGGCCCCTACTCGCAGTGGAAGGCGTGGCTGGATGCCGAGCAGGACGCCGCACGACGGGCCGAGAAGACCGCGGCGCAGGCCGTGCGCCGCGAGAAGCGGCAGCGCATCGAGGCCGAGACGACGATCGCGCACCGGCAGTCGATGGGACGGAAGGCCCAGGTGCAGAAGCGGGTGCCGCCGATCGTGGCCGGCAATCTGCAGCGCGCGGCGCAGGTCTCCGCGGGCAAGCTGCGCGGCGAGAAGGCCGAGCGCGAGGCCGCGGCGCGAGCGACCCTCGACGCGGCCGAGCGGCGGGTGCGCGAGGACGACTCCGTGCGCATCGACCTGCCCGACCCGGGCGTGCCTGCCGGCCGGCGCATCGCGACGCTCGGCGACGGTGAGCACTCCTGGATCGTGCAGGGCCCCGAGCGGGTCGCCCTCGTCGGCGCGAACGGCGCCGGCAAGACGACGCTGCTCGAGGCGCTGGTCGCGTCGGCCGGCGGCGCGGGGGCTCCGTGGCCAGCGGTCGTTGAGCGAGCGCAGCGAGACGAAACGCTTCGTCCCGTCGCGACGGCGCAGACCGACCGGGTCGGGTACCTGCCGCAGCGGATGGACGGACTCGACGAGGGCGCATCTGTGCTCGAGAACGTGGCAGCCGCAGCGCCGCAGGTCCCGATCCCCGAGCTGCGCAACCGCCTGGCGCGGTTCCTGATCCGAGGCGACGCCGTCTCGCGGCCGGTGTCCACGCTGTCGGGCGGCGAGAGGTTCCGCGTCGCCCTGGCGCGGCTGCTGCTGGCCGACCCCGCGCCGCAGCTGATCGTGCTCGACGAGCCGACGAACAACCTCGACCTCGACACGGTCGACCAGCTCGTCGACGCCCTCGCCGCCTATCGCGGTGCGGTGCTCGTGGTGAGCCACGACGACGCCTTCCTCAGCAGGCTGGGCATCGACCTCACCCTCGAGCTCCACCGCGACGGCGGCCTCACCGAGCAGTGACGCCGGTGCCCGGCATCCGGTCCGCCGCACGCGGACCGGGTGTCGGGCGCGGCGCCTTTCGGACATGATGTGCACATGAAGCAACTCGTCCGGCCCCGCGAGGGGCGCATGATCGCGGGGGCGTGCGCCGCGGTGGCCAACCGGTTCGGCGTGAACGTGGTGGCGGTGCGGATCCTGACCCTCCTCGCGATGGTCTTCTTCGGCCTGTCCCTCTGGGTCTACATCGCGCTCTGGATCCTCATCCCCTCCGAGGACTGATCCGCCCCAGGGCCTCGGCCGTCCGTCAAGCCCGCCCGGATGTCGGCGCCAGCGACCAAGATGGAGGGATGGTCGAGGTGCTCGAGCGGTTCGGACCCGCGACGCAGGACTGGTTCCGCGGCGCGTTCCCGAGCCCCACCGACGCCCAGATCGGCGCCTGGGACGCCATCTCCCACGGCCGGCACGCGCTGGTCGTCGCGCCGACCGGCTCCGGCAAGACCCTCGCGGCGTTCCTCTGGGCGATCGACCGGGTGTTCCGCGAGAAGGATGCCACCGCGGCCGCCGAGCCCGCGCGCGGGCGCAAGAAGCAGGCGGTCCCCGCGGCATCTCCCACCCGCGTCCTCTACATCTCTCCCCTCAAGGCGCTCGGTGTCGATGTCGAGCGCAACCTCCGCTCGCCGCTCGTGGGCATCGGGCAGTCGGCGCGGCGCCTGGGCATCGCCGTCCCCGATGTGACCGTCGGAGTCCGTTCGGGCGACACCACGTCGAGCGACCGGCGCAAGCTCGTCACAGCTCCGCCCGACATCCTCATCACGACCCCCGAGTCGCTCTACCTCATGCTCACGAGCGCGGCGGGCGAGACGCTCAAGAACGTCCACACGGTGATCGTCGACGAGGTGCACGCGGTCGCGGCCACCAAGCGCGGCGCGCACCTGGCGGTGAGCCTCGAGCGGCTCGACGCGACGCTCGACAAGCCGGCGCAGCGCATCGGCCTGTCGGCCACCGTGCGCCCGATCGACGAGGTCGCCCGCTTCCTCGGCGGCTCGGCTCCGGTCGAGATCGTCGCCCCGCGCGCGTCCAAGGCCTTCGACATGAAGGTCGTCGTCCCCATCGACGACATGCTCAACCCCCCGCCGCCTCCCGGCTCGGCACCCCCGCCCGGCGCGGTCCCGTCTCCTGACGAGGACGACGCCGATCCCATCGACGAGGACTGGTTCGCCGACGGGTCGAGCGGCGGCAAGGCGCGGGCGACCGGGGCCGGCGAGACAGAGATGACCGGATCGGTCTGGCCGCACGTCGAAGAGGCGATCGTCGACCGGATCCTGCAGCAGCGGTCGACCATCGTCTTCTGCAACTCTCGCCGCCTCGCCGAGCGGCTGACAGGGCGCCTCAACGAGATCTACTCCGAGCGCCTGGGGCTCGATCTGCCCGACGCCAGTGTGCCCGCCGCCATGATGGCGCAGGCGGGAGCGACCGCGGGCGCCGACCCGGTGCTCGCCAAGGCCCACCACGGCTCGGTGTCGAAGGAGCAGCGCGCCCAGGTCGAGGAAGAGCTGAAGTCCGGGGTACTCCGCTGCGTCGTCGCGACGAGCAGCCTCGAGCTGGGCATCGACATGGGCGCGGTCGACCTGGTCATCCAGGTCGAGGCGCCGCCGAGCGCGGCATCCGGTCTGCAGCGCATCGGCCGCGCCGGTCACCAGGTCGGCGAGGTCAGCCGCGCGGCGCTCTTCCCGAAGCACCGAGGCGACGTGCTCCACACCGCGATCGTCACCGAGCGCATGCTCGCCGGGCAGATCGAGGCGATCTCGATCCCGCAGAACCCGCTCGACATCCTCGCGCAGCAGACCGTGGCCGCGTCTGCGCTCGGCCCGGTCGACGTCGAGGGCTGGTACGAGACGCTCAAGCGAAGCGCGCCGTTCCGCTCGCTGCCGCGCTCCGCGTACGAGGCGACGCTCGACCTGCTCGCGGGGCGTTTCCCGTCGGACGAGTTCGCCGAGCTCCGGCCGCGACTGGTGTGGGACCGCGATCACGGCACCCTCACCGGGCGTCCCGGGTCGCAGCGCATCGCCGTGACGAGCGGCGGGACGATCCCCGATCGAGGACTGTTCGGCGTCTTCATCGCCGGTGAGTCGCAGAACGCCCGCGTGGGCGAGCTCGATGAGGAGATGGTCTACGAGTCCCGCGTGAACGACGTCTTCACCCTCGGCACGACCAGCTGGCGGATCGTCGAGATCACCCACGACCGGGTCAACGTCGTGCCCGCCTTCGGACAGCCCGGCAAGGTGCCGTTCTGGCACGGCGACGGCATCGGGCGTCCGGCAGAGCTCGGCGAGGCCCTCGGGAAGTTCTCGCGCGAGGTGTCGACGGCGAAGCCCGAGAAGGCCGAGCAGCGGCTGCGCGACGCGGGGCTCGACGACCGGGCCCAGAGCAATCTGCTCGCGTACCTTGCCGAGCAGCGCGAGTCGACGGGCACGCTTCCCACCGACCGGCAGCTGACCGTCGAGCGAGGCCGGGACGAGGTCGGCGACTGGCGCATCATCCTTCATTCCCCGTACGGCATGCAGGTGCACGCTCCGTGGGCGCTGGCCGTGAACGCCCGCATCCGCGAGCGCCTCGGGGTCGAGGGGTCGGCGGTCGCCAGCGACGACGGCATCATCGCGCGCGTTCCGGATGCCGCGGCCGAGCCTCCGGGCGCAGAGCTGTTCGTCTTCGAGGCGGACGAGCTCGAGCAGATCGTGACCGACGAGGTGGGCGGCTCGGCGCTGTTCGCCTCGCGATTCCGCGAGTGCGCGGCCCGCGCGCTGCTCATGCCCCGGCGCAACCCCGGCCGCCGCAGTCCGCTGTGGCAGCAGCGCCAGCGCTCCGCGCAGCTGCTCGAGGTCGCCCGGCGGTATCCGACGTTCCCGATCATCCTCGAGACGCTGCGCGAGGTCCTGCAGGACGTCTACGACGTGCCGGCGCTCCTGCGCCTCGCCCGCAGCATCGCCGATCGCAGCATCCGCCTCGTCGAGACCGAGCCGTCGCAGCCGTCGCCCTTCGCGCGCGACCTGCTCTTCGGATATGTCGGTGCGTTCATGTACGAGGGCGACTCGCCTCTCGCAGAACGCCGGGCGGCGGCGCTGTCGGTCGATCCGGCGCTGCTGAGCGAGCTCCTCGGCAAGATCGAGATGCGCGAGCTGCTCGATCCCGACGTGATCGCCCAGTTCGAGCGGGAGGCGCAACGGCTCGATCCCGATCGGCGCGCGCGCGGCATCGAGGGCGTCGCCGATCTGCTCCGCATCCTGGGTCCGCTCGACCCCGCCGAGGTCGCGGTCCGACTGCAACCCGCCGATCCCGAAACGCCCGCGGCGACCGAGGCCGAGGCATCCGCTCTGCTGGACGCCCTGGTGACGGCCCGCCGCGTGATCCCGATCACGATCGCCGGGGCCGCGCGCTTCGCCGCGATCGAGGACGCGGGGCGCCTGCGCGACGCGATCGGGGTGGCGCTGCCGGTCGGCATCCCGAATGCGTTCCTCGAGCCGCTGGCCGACCCGCTGGGCGATCTCGTCGCCCGCTACGCACGCACGCACGGTCCGTTCACCGCGGATGCCGTGGCCCAGCGCCTGGGCGTGGGCATCGCCGTCGCCCGGCACACCCTGCAGCGCCTCGAGTCGCAGGGCCGCCTCGCGAGCGGGTACTTCCTGCCGGCCTCGACCTCGACGAGCGACGAGTCGGAGTGGTGCGACTCGGAGGTACTCCGCCGGCTGCGCATGCGCTCGCTCGCGGCCATCCGCGGCAGTGTCGAGCCGGTGCCGCAGGACGCCTATGCGCGCTTCCTTCCGGTGTGGCAGCACGTGACGCGCCCGCTCGAAGGCGTCGACGGCGTGGCGGCCGTCATCGAACAGCTCGCCGGCGTGCCGATCCCCGCCAGCGCGTGGGAGTCCCTCGTCCTGCCGGCCCGGGTGTCGGACTACGCACCGGGAATGCTCGACGAGCTGACCTCCAGCGGCGAAGTGGTCTGGTCCGGGCACGGCAGCCTCGCCGGTCGCGACGGATGGATCGCCCTGCATCCGGCCGATGCCGTGCCGCTCACCCTCACGACCGTCGCCGACGAGATCGCACCCGGCTCGCTCGACGACCAGCTGCTCTCGGCGCTGGCAGCCGGCGGCGGGTTCTTCGCGACGCAGCTGCGGCAGCTCGTCGGCGCCGAGAACGAGCAGTCGGTCGTCGAGGCCCTGTGGCGCCTGACGTGGACCGGCCGCGTCACCAACGACACGTTCGCGCCGGTCCGCACACTCGTCGGCGGCGGGTCGCAGGCGCACCGCGTCGCCCGGAAGACACCGCGGACGCGGCTCTACCGCGGTGCAGCGGTGCGGACCGTCGCGTCATCGGTGCCGCCCCGACCGCCGGCACTCGGCGGTCGCTGGTCGCTGCTGCCGGAGCCCGAGGCCGATCCGGCGCTGCGCGCCACCGCAGCGGCCAGCCTGCTGCTCGATCGCTACGGCGTCGTCACCCGCGGCGCCGTGCAGGCCGAGGGTCTGCCCGGCGGCTTCGCCCAGGCGTACCGCGTGCTCGCGGGGTTCGAAGAGGCGGGGCACTGCCGACGCGGGTATGTGGTCGAGAAGCTCGGGGCGGCGCAGTTCGCGGCATCCGCCACCGTCGACCGACTCCGCGAGTTCGCCGCCCTGCCCGACCCGCCGCCCCTGCGAGCCGTGACGCTCGCCGCCACCGACCCCGCCAACCCGTACGGCGCGGCGCTGGCCTGGCCGGCGCTCGAGGGCGTCGGCCACCGCCCCGGGCGCAAGGCCGGAGCGCTCGTCGTGCTCGTCGACGGGATGCTGGTGCTCTACCTCGAACGCGGCGGCAAGTCCGCGCTGGCCTTCACCGGCGACGAGGAGGCCATCGCCGCCGCGACCCGGGCTCTCGCCGCGACAGCCCGAGCCCGCCGGCTCGACACGCTCACGATCGAGCAGGTCAACGGCGCGTTCGTGCACGGCACGGGCTGGGGGCGCGCCCTGCGGGAGGCCGGTTTCGTCGAGTCGCCGCGTGGCCTGACCATGCGCCGGCTCACCGCGGGCGACGCCGAGCGTGCCGCGCGCGCGGCCGGGCCCGCTCATGCCTGAGGGCGACACCGTCTTCCGGACCGCGCGCCGTCTGAACGACGCACTGGCGGGAGCCGAGGTGACCCGGTTCGAGCTGCGCGTACCCCAGGCGGCCACGGTCGATCTGACCGGCAGCACGGTGCACGACGTCGTGCCTCGCGGCAAGCACCTGCTGCACCGGATCGGGGACTACACGCTCCACACGCACCTCAAGATGGAGGGCGAGTGGCACGTCTACCGCCGCGGCGAGCGATGGCGCAATGCGGCGTTCAAGGCGCGTGCCGTGATCGGGGCGCGGGCACCCGACGGCACCGAATGGGAGACGGTCGGATTCGACCTCGCCGACATCTCGGTCGTGCCGACCACGCACGAGGACCAGCTCGTCGGCCATCTGGGTCCTGATCCGCTCGCCGACACCTGGGATCCGGCCGAGGCCGTCCGGCGGCTGAGCGCCGACACCCGCGCGGTGCACGTGGCGATCCAGGACCAGCGCAACATCGCCGGCTTCGGCAACGAGTACGCGAACGAGATCCTGTTCGTGCGCGGCATCCTTCCCACCACACCGGCGGATGAGACGGATGCCGCGGCCGTCGTCGACCTGGGCGCGCGCATGATCCGCGCCAACCGCAACCGGTCCCGGCGCACCTTCACCGGGGAGGACCGCCCGGGGCGCTCGACCTGGGTGTACGGCCGGGAGGGTCGGCCGTGCCGCCGCTGCGGCACCCTCATCCGAGGCGGCTCGCTGGGTGCCGATCCGACTCGAGAGCGCATCGTCTTCTGGTGCCCGGTGTGTCAGACCTGAGCGCGAGGACCCTCTGACGACGCGCCCGGATCAGCGCCGACGGACGATCTGTCGGCGAATCGCCCGCGACCCGGTCCGCCGCCACCGTGAGCCGCCCGAAACCGCGCGGTTTCCTGACCGTTACACAACCCCGGACGATCTGTCGGGCCGGTGCCGTCCGCACCCCGGATCGTCCGGTTCGCCGAGCGGCACGTTGCGGGGGCAGAACCGCCCGATATTGAATACCCCTCACATCGATCAGCCGCGCAGCGTCGCGCGGCTCGTGACCAGGAGGACCCGACCGAGTGACCACGGCGACTGACGCGGAGACGGCTCCCGCGAACACCCCCGCACCTGCGGAGCGTCGCGGCGAGGTGGTGCTCGACGCCATCACGAAGCGCTACGGCGACCAGGTCGCCGTCGACGACCTCTCGCTGACGATCCAGCCCGGCGAGTTCATCTCGCTGCTCGGACCCTCGGGCTGCGGCAAGACGACCACGCTGCGCATGATCGCCGGGTTCGAACAGCCGGATGCCGGAGACATCAGCGTCTCGGGCCGGTCGGTCCGCGGCATCCCTCCCTACCGACGCGACGTGAACACCGTCTTCCAGGCGTACGCCCTGTTCCCGCACCTGTCGGTGGCCGAGAACGTGGCCTACGGCCTCCAGCAGCGCCGCACCCCGAAGTCCGAGATCCGCGAGAAGGTCTCGCAGGCGCTGGACCTCGTGCAGATGAGGCGCTTCGGCGATCGCAAGCCCACGCAGCTCTCCGGCGGCCAGCAGCAGCGCATCGCGCTGGCCCGCGCGCTCGTCAACCGGCCCTCGGTCCTTCTGCTCGACGAACCGCTCGGCGCCCTGGACCGGCAGCTGCGCGAAGAGATGCAGCTCGAGCTCAAGCTGCTGCAGTCGCGGGTCGGCATCACGTTCGTGTTCGTGACCCACGACCAGGGCGAAGCACTGTCGATGAGCGACCGCATCGCGATCATGCGGGCGGGCCGCATCGAGCAGCTCGCCGACGCCGACACCGTCTACGCCCGGCCCGCCTCGGCGTACGTGGCGGCCTTCGTCGGCCAGCAGAACTTCTTCCGCGGCGAGGTGACCGAGTCGGGCACGACCGTCACGTCTCCCCACGCAGTGGTGAGCGCCGTCGACGCGATGCTGCCCGGCGCGACGCAGGGCGAAGCGGCGGTCCGGCCGGAGTTCATCCGCATCGCCGCCGACGACGGCACGCCCGTGCCCGACCGCAACAGCACCCGAGGGATCCTGATCGGCGTCTCGCACCTGGGCGACACGATGCAGTACCTCGTGCAGCTGGGCGAGGATCAGAGCCTCATCGTGCGACGTCCGACCCCCGACGCACCCGCGCTCGTGATCGGCGACCCCGTCGTGTGCACGTGGGCGGCCCACCACGTCCTGCTGTTCCCCGCCGACCTGTCCGCGCAGGAGGGCGGCTACGTCGCTCCGCCGACAGTCTGAAACACCACCACGCTGCCTCTGCCGGACCCGACCGGCACACCCGGTGACGAACAAGATCGACGTCACCGGCTTCCCGACCCGAACCAGGAGACTCCGATGACCGAATCCCGCAACCCGCTCCGGATCCTCGCTCCGGAGGGCTCGGCACCGACCATCATGCGCGAGCTGTCGCGCCGCCGCTTCCTCAGCATCGCCGCCATCGCCGGCAGCGCCGCGGCCCTGGCCGCCTGCGCACCCGGGGGCGGCTCGGCTCCCAAGCCTCAGGCGACCGGCGGCGACCTCGAAGACAACGTGTCCGTCTACACGTGGGGCGACTACGACTCGCCCGACGTCGTCTCGGGCTTCACGTCGGAGCTCGGCCCCGACGTCACGCTGGATTCGTACTCGTCCAACGAGGAGCTCATCGCCAAGCTCATCGCGGCCAAGGGCACCTCCGGCTACGACATCGTCGTGCCGACGGGCGTGTTCATCCCCCAGATGATCGAGAACGGCCTGCTCACGCCGTTCAACAAGGACCTGCTGCCGAATCTCGCCAACATGGATCCCGCATACCTCGGCCGCGCCTGGGACCCCGAGAACGAGTACTCGGTCTGCAAGGCATGGGGCACGACCGGGTTCGTCTACGACAAGAACGTCATCACGCGCGAGCTCGCCACGTGGGGCGATTTCTTCGACGCCGCGCAGAACGAGGCGAGCGGGAAGACGTCGATGTCGGACGACCCGGCCGGCATCATCGGCGCCTACTTCTGGGCCAACGACATGGACTGGAACACCGAGGACCCCGACGAGCTCGAGGCCTGCCGCGCCTTCCTGGTCGACGAGATCGCGCCGCACATCGCCGCCTTCGACTCCTACCCCGGCACGAGCGCCATCCCGCAGGGCACTCAGGCGCTCATGCAGGCGTGGAACGGCGACGCACGGCTCGGCCTCCTGGAGTCGAGCGAGCCCGACCGCTGGCAGTGGGTGCTCCCCGGCCCGATCACCGAGCTGTGGATGGACAACTGGGCCATCGCCGCCGGCGCTCCGCACCCGGAGGCCGCGCACGCCTTCATCAACTACTCGCTGTCGCCCGAGAGCCTCGCGCTCAACCTGGACTACATCGGCTACAACGTCGGCGGCAAGGACATGGAGGAGAAGGCGGTCGAGGACGGCCTCGAGATGACCGACCTCATCTTCTTCACCACCGAGCAGCTCGATTCGATGGAGGAGCAGGTCCTCAACGACTCGCAGACCACGCGCGTGGAGATCTGGAACGAGATGAAGGCCGCCGCTGGTGCGTAGCCGCACGGCCGGAGCCGCCCTCGCCGCTCCGGCCTGGGCGTGGCTCCTGCTGTTCTTCGTCGCACCGGTGGCGATGGTGGTGTGGTTCAGCTTCGGCTACAAGCCGGGCATCTTCGGCACGCACGCGAACGACATCCTGTCCTTCGACCGCTACGCCGAGGCGATGTCGCCGACCTTCTTCGCGACGTTCCAGAACACGCTGTGGGTCGGGATCATCGGCACCGTTCTGTGCTTCCTCATCGGAGCGCCGGTCGCCTACTGGATGGCCTTCAAGGTGGCGCCCTCGCGCCGCGGCATCCTGATCGCCCTCGTCCTGGTCCCGTTCTGGACGAACTTCCTCGTCCGCACCATCGGGTGGCAGGTGATCCTCGCGCCCGAGGGCTGGCTGTCGACCCTGCTGCAGGGCGCCGGCATCCTCGACGGCCCGCTGGAGCTGCTGTACACGCGCACGGCCGTCATCATCGGCGTGGTCTACAACTACCTGCCGCTGATGATCCTGCCGCTGTTCGTGGCGTTCGACCGCGTCGGGCCGGCGCTGCGCGAGGCGTCGAAGGACCTCGGCGCCGGCAAGTGGACGACCTTCTTCCGCGTGACGCTCCCCCTCGCGCGCCCCGGCATCATCGCGGGCGTGCTGCTGGTGTTCATCCCGCTCATGGGCGACTACATCACCGCGACCGTCCTCGGCGGCGCGCGCGGCAACATGGTCGGCCAACTCGTCGCGAGTCAGTTCCAGAGCGCGCAGAACTGGGCCCTGGGCTCGGCGATGGCCGTGCTGCTGATGATCGTGATCATGTTGACGATCGCCGTCGCCGCAGCTCTGATCTGGCTCGTGACGCTGCCGCTGCGCGCCCGCGACCGCCTCGTCCTGGGGCCGGATCCCGCGGACGAGAAAGCGGATGCCGCGACCCCCGTCACCTCGGAGGTGCTGTCGTGACCCAGACGAAGACGGAGACGAGGCTGCGGGCGCAGTCGGCGCCCCGCTCGGCGCGCAAGCTGCCCCGGGCGAAGAAGCCGTGGCCGGACGTCGCCTTCGGCGTCTGGGGCGTGCTCGTCATGCTCTTCCTGTTCCTGCCGATCATCGTCATCGTGATCTCGTCCTTCAACACCGGCCGCCTGCTGGTGTCGTGGGACGGCTTCGGGTTCGACGCGTTCCGCACCATCATCGACAAGCCCGCGATCCAGAGCGCCGTGCGCGTGTCGCTCGTCACGGCCTTCATCGCGGCGATCATCGCCACCGCGCTCGGCACGCTCGCGGGCATCGCGATGGCACGGCATCCCGGCAAGTGGGTGTGGTGGTTCCTCGCGCTCCTGCTGCTCGTCTCGGTGACCCCCGAGATCGTCGACGCGGTGGCGCTGCTGCCGTGGTTCGTCTTCCTCGGTCAGGATGCCGGGATCGGCATGTTCAACGACGGCATCGTCCGCCTCTCGATCGGCTCGTCGCTGTTCGCGACCGCCGTCGTGTCGTACATCGTTCGTGCCCGCCTGGTCGGCATGGATGCCAACCTCGAAGAGGCCTCGGCCGATCTGTACGCCAAGCCGGTCACGACCTTCCGCCGCATCACACTCGCCCTCGCGATGCCCGCGGTGCTGGCCGGGTTCCTGCTGGCGTTCACGCTGAGCCTCGACAACACGATCGTCGCGGCCTTCGTCCAGGTGTCGGGCACGACGCCGTGGCCGGTCTACGTGCTGAGCGCGGTGCGCTCGGGGCTGCGGCCCGAGATCGCGGCGGTCTCGACGATCATGCTGCTGCTCACCCTGGTGGCCCTCGCGCTCGTCGCGCTGGTGCTCAAGCGCGCCGGCGACTCGGCGACCGACATCGCGCGCACCATGGGCGGCAGCTGACCCCCGGCGCTCGCCGAGCGAGCGCAGCGACCGAGACGAAACGCCCGTTACTGGAGGAGTCCCATGCCGCACGCCGATCTCGTCTTCACCGGCGGGCCGATCTTCACCGCGAACACGGTGCGCTCGCGTGCGAGCGCCCTCGCGGTGAGGGACGGCCGGATCGTCGCCGTCGGCGGGGACTCCGTGCACGAGCTGATCGGCCCCAAGACCGAGCTGATCGACCTGCGCGGGCGGATGCTCGTGCCCGGGTTCCAGGACGCCCACGTCCACCCGGTGTGGGGCGGGCTCGACATGCTCCGCTGCGACCTGGCCGAGTACGGCACGGCCGCCGAGTACCTCGAGGCGATCGGAGCGTATGCGGGGGCCCGTCCGGACGACGAGTGGATCCTCGGCGGCGGATGGCAGATGTCGGCCTTTCCCGGAGGCACGCCGACCGCCGCCGAGCTCGACCGGGTCGTGCCGGACCGCCCCGCGTTCTTCCCCAACCGCGACGGCCACGGCGCGTGGGTGAACTCCGCGGCGCTGCGCCTCGCCGGTATCGACAAGGCCACACCCGATCCCGCCGACGGGCGCATCGAGCGCGACGCCGACGGCGCTCCCTCGGGCACGCTGCACGAGGGCGCGATGGCCCTCGTGAACCGCCTCCTGCCCGAGGAGCCCCTGGAGCGGCTCGCCGAGGCGCTCCTCGTCGGTCAGCGCTACCTGCACTCGTACGGCATCACGGCCTGGCAGGACGCCATCGTCGGGTCGTACGGGGATGCCGGAGACCCGGGCCCCGCCTACCTCCGCGCCGCGGCTGACGGCACCCTGACCGCCCGGGTGGTCGGCGCCATCTGGTGGGACCGCACGCAGGGGCTCGAGCAGATCCCCTCGATCCTCGAGAGGCGCGAGCGGTACCGCGGCGGACGGTTCGCCGCGACATCCGTCAAGGTCATGCAGGACGGCGTCGCCGAGAACTTCACCGCATCGATGCTCGAGCCGTACTGCGACGGCCACGGTCACTTCACCGACAACTCGGGCATCTCGTTCGTCCGGCCGGAGATCCTGAACGAGGCGGTGCCCATCCTCGACGCCGAGGGCTTCCAGGTGCACTTCCACGCCATCGGCGACCGAGCGGTGCGCGAATGCCTCGATGCCGTCGAACAGGCGCTCGCGCGCAACGGCCGCGGCGACAACCGGCACCACATCGCGCACATCCAGGTCGTGCATCCGGAAGACATCGCCCGGTTCCGCGAGCTCGGCGTGGCCGCCAACATGCAGTCGCTGTGGGCGACGTACGAGCCGCAGATGGTGGACCTCACCCTGCCCTTCCTCGGATCGCCGCGCGACGCCTGGCAGTACCCCTTCGGCGACCTTCTGCGCGCGGGCGCGGTGCTGGCGGCCGGCAGCGACTGGTCGGTGTCGACGCCCGATCCGCTCGCGGCGATCCACACGGCCGTCAACCGCAAGGCGGCGCCGGGGTACGAGGAGGGCGAGTACGACCCGTTCCTCCCTGAGCAGGCCATCGACCTCGCTACCTCGCTGACCGCGTACACGGCGGGCTCGGCCTGGGTGAACCACCTCGACGAGACCACCGGCACGATCGAGGCGGGCAAGTTCGCCGACCTCGCGCTGCTCGACCGGGACCCGTTCGACGGCCCGCCCGACGCCATCGGCGAGACCCGCGTGCTGCAGACCTTCGTCGAGGGCCGGCGGGTGTTCGCCGCCGACGACGCGTAGCCGCGGCATCCCCCCGCTCCAACCAATCCATCGAACAGGTGAGTGATAACCGTGGGCACGACCGTCTTCGAACGGCACCCGCCGTCAGC
The DNA here is from genome assembly GCF_001427145.1 of Microbacterium sp. Root166. GTDB lineage: Bacteria > Actinomycetota > Actinomycetes > Actinomycetales > Microbacteriaceae > Microbacterium. Next base: position 1,435,309 of record NZ_LMGL01000001.1, on the reverse strand, counting down.
CGCTGCCATCGCGCACAGCCTGGAAGGCGCGCGCCAGAGCGTGTTCTGGCTCGACGATCTGCCGGCCCGGGAGGCTCGCGACCGCTTGACCGGCCAGAGCCGCGCGGACCTCGTGATCGTCGGCGCCGGCTACGCGGGGCTGTGGACCGCGCTGCGCGCCAAGCACCGCGACCCCGGCCTGCGCGTGATCGTGCTCGAGGCGCGCACGGCCGGCTGGGCCGCCTCGGGCCGCAACGGCGGCTTCTGCGACGCGAGCCTCACCCACGGCCGCGACAACGGCCTCAGCCGCTGGCCCGACGAGATCGACCTGCTCGATGCGCTCGGGCTCGAGAACCTCGACGGCATGGGCGAGGACATCGCCCGCCACGGCATCGACGCCGAGTGGGAGCGCGTCGGCGCACTCGGGGTCGCGACCGAGCCGCACCAGGTCGCGTGGCTCGACGAATGGGCTCAGGATGCCGCGGCCCGCGGCGACGAGCACGTCCGGCGCCTGAGCGAGGCCGAGGTGCGGGCATCCGTCTCCTCCCCGACGTATCTGGGCGCGGTGTGGGAGCAGCGCTCCACCGCCCTGGTGCACCCCGGCAAGCTCGCCGCGGGCCTCGCCCGCGCGGTCGAGGAGGCGGGCGTGCAGATCTTCGAGAACTCGCCCGTGCACGCCATCGACGACGACGGCACCGGCGTGCAGGTCGTCACGACCCACGGCCGCGTCGCGACCCGGCAGGTCGTGCTCGCGACCAACGTCTTCCCGTCGCTGCTCAAGCGCAACCGGCTCATGACCGTGCCGGTCTACGACTACGTGCTCATGACCGAGCCGCTCACCGATGAGCAGCTCGCCGCGATCGGCTGGCGCGACCGGCAGGGCATCAGTGACCTCGCGAACCAGTTCCACTACTACCGGCTGAGCAGCGACAACCGCATCCTCTTCGGCGGCTACGACGCGGTCTACCACTACGGCCGGCGCGTGCGCGCGCAGTACGAGCGGCGCGACGAGACGTTCGAGCGGCTCGCGAGCCACCTCCTCACGACCTTCCCCGCGCTGGAGGGCGTGCGATTCAGCCACAAGTGGGCCGGCGCCATCGACACGTCCACGCGCTTCTGCGCGTACTTCGGCACGGCGCGCAAGGGACGGGTGGCCTACGCCGCCGGCTTCACCGGCCTCGGGGTCGCCGCGACGCGGTTCGCCGCCGACACCATGCTCGACTTGCTCTCCGGCGAGCGCACTGAACGCACTGAACTCGAGATGGTGCGCAGCCGCCCGCTGCCGTTCCCGCCCGAGCCGGCCGCCGCCATCGGGATCAACGCGACGCGCTGGTCGCTCGACAGGGCCGATCACGAGGGCGGACGCCGCAACGTGCTGCTGAAGACTCTGGACGCCCTCGGGCTCGGGTTCGACTCATGACGCGGCTGGCGCCGGGTGCCGTGACGGATGCCGCGGCCCTGTCTGTCGCGTTCGAGGCGGTGCCGGCGGATCAGGTCCGCTCCGGCGCTCCCGCGACGCGCTACGTCGAGCTGGACGAGGCGGCCGGCCGCACCATCGGGGTGTGGGAGCACACGACGGGGGTCTCCACCGACGTGGAGGCCGACGAGGTCTTCGTCGTCCTCGCGGGCGACGCGACCCTCGAGTTCGACGACCCGGCGCTGACCCCGATCGAGCTGCGCCCGGGGTCGATCGTGCGGCTCGAGGCGGGGATGCGCACGGTGTGGACGGTCCGCGAGACCCTCCGCAAGGTCTACGTCACCGGCTGAGCCCTCGCGCGTCGCGCACGCTCCCTTTGCGGCATCCGTCACGTCGCCATCCGTCTGTGCGAAACCGCGCTTCCGGCGTGCCGTCGAGGTCGAATTCACACAGATGAGCGCCGCGCGCGTGGGTCAGCGCCCGGCGCTGCGCCGCACCAGCAGCGCGAGGTGCAGCGCGGTCTGCGTCTCGCCGTCGTCGAGGTCGACGCCGAGCAGCTGCTCGATGAGCCCGATGCGCTGGTAGAACACCGAGCGGGACAGGTGTGAAGCGGATGCCGCGGCCGTCCGGTTTCCCGGATGCGCGAGCATCGCCTCCAGGACGTCGAGCAGGTCGCCGCTGCGGGTGAGGTCGTGCAGGATCAGCGGCGCCAGCATGCGCTCGCCGTGCTCGAGGACCCGGTGATCGTCGCGCAGCGCCGTCACCAGCTGCACGAGCGGGCGGTTCTCCGCCCGGCGGAGCGCGGGCCCCTTGCCCGCGCGCCGGCGACGGCCGCGCGAGAGGTCGACGGCGTCGTGCAGTGACGCCAGGGCGGCGTCGAGTCCATCCGCCGCCCGGCCGACCGAGACCGTGAGGCGGTCGGACTCGCCGGGCCGCTCCACGAGCGACTCGGCGAAGAGGAGGGCCATGGCGTCGTCGAACGCCGTGTCGGCGGGCAGCGAGAGCAGCATGGCCGTCGCGGGCGCGGGAACCCCTTCCGGTGCCGCGCCGGCGAGCGTGCGCCCGCGCAGGGCGCGGGCCGCGGCATCCGCCCGCTCTGCGGAGACGACCGCTCCCGACACGACGATGCCGTACAGCCGGGCGCCGCGGATGGGGAGCCCTGCCGCCTCGAGCCGGGCGCCGGCGCCGCCGATGCCGGCGAACCGTCCCGCGAGCAGACCCTCGATGAGGCGGCGGCGGCCGATGCGGCCCCACTCGTCGGCGTCGCCGTCGGCGAGGCGCCCGACCGCGAGGGCGATCGCGCCCTGTTCGAGCACTGCGGTGCGGCCCGCCGGGTGGTCGGGTCCCGGCAGCGCGATCACGTGACCCCAGCGGATCCCGCGGGCCTCCACGGGCACGATGAGCCAGTCCTCGGGCCGAGGGGCGGCGTCCGACTCGCGCCGCTGCTCGGCGCGGCGATGGGCGGAGCGCGAGCGGAGCTCCCACTCGGTGAACAGCTCCTCCTCGAGCGCGAGGGGGACCTCGGCCGCGACGACCTCGTGCCCCCGGTTCTCGAGGATGACGGGGGCGCCGAGCGTCTGCGCGAGCTGATGCACGATGAAGTCGGCCGGCGAACCCCGCAGGACGAGCGCCGTGAAGCGCTCGCGCACCTCGTCGCGCGCCCGGAGCGCGTCGGTCTGACCGGCGATGATCCGCCCGTGCACGGCCTCGGTGAGGGTGACGAACTTGACCTCGCGGTGCAGCACGATGAGGGCGAGTCCCCGATCGCGCGCGGCGTGGAGAAGTCCGTCCGGCACGTGCCGCCAATGCGTTCCGAGCTCGAGGATCAGACCCGACAGTCCGGCGTCGGCGAGCTCGCCCACGAACTTCCGCAGCTGAGCCGGCTCGGAGGGCCACGACGAACCCGTCGAGAGCAGCAGCTCGCCGCCGTCGAGGAGGCGGGCGACACCGGCGCTGTCGGAGACGTGCAGCCACCGCACATGCGCGTCGAGGGCGTCGTCTCCGACCAGCACCTCGGGAACGCTCTGCGCGACCGCGTCGAGGGCGAGCACCTCGCGCACGGTCGGCAGCGTCTCGTATGCTGCGCTGTCGATCGGACGATCCGTACGGGTGGTCCGATCCGTGCGACGGTCGGGCACCGTAGCCGCCTCTGCTGCTTCGTCGATTCGGGTCTCGCCCAGCCTAGGGCACGCCCGGTCGATCTGTCCGGGGACTGCGCAGCGGAAGGATCCCGCGAAGTCAAGGGGGTGCAATCCATCGGGGCCGGGGCGACGAATAGAAGGTGCATCCAGAACATCCGATGCGCGGGAATGAATTTATAGAGGGACAGGTTATTCCTGTACTCAGCACGAAACGGTGCTGCCGGAGGGGATCGTGGGCAAGAACTACGTCGACATCGAGAACGACCGGGGCGAGACGCTGCGCTATCGCAAGCACGTCAACGGCCGGGGCCTGATCGCGCATGGCGCGAAGGTCCACCCGAGTGCGCTCGTCGAGGCGGGCGCGTATGTGGAGCCGGGCGTGCAGATCGCCGCGGGCGCCCACATCGGCCGGGGGGTCTGGGTGGAATCGGATGCCGTCATCGGTCCTGACGCGGACATCGCACCCCACGCCCACATCGGTCCCCGCGCGGCCATCGGCGCGCGCGCCAAGATCGGCGTCCGCACGCACGTCGGCAGCGAGGCGCGGGTGGCCGTGGGCTCGCTCATCGGCGACGACGAGACGATCGGCGACGGCGAGCGCGTCGCGACCGACCCGCGGGGCCTCCGCCTGGCGGCCTGACACCTCTTCCCGAGCGGATGCCGCGAGCTGCGTCGCCGGCGCCTGTTAGCGTTCGACGGTGCACCGCCTCGCCCTCGCGATCCTCTGGATCGGCCTCGCCGCGGTGCTCGGCGTCGGGATCTGGTTCGCGACGGCGGATGAGCGCACGCAGGACGCTCTCGGCGCCCCCGAACCCGGGGCGGTCGTCGCTGACCCTGCCGCACCCCAGCCGCCGGTCGTCCCGGCCCGCCCGGCCGATGCCTTCGCGCTGACGGTCGACCACGTCGTCGACGGCGACACCATCGTCGCGCGCCCGGTCTCTCCCAATGCCGTCGTGACCACGACCGATGAGGTGCGCATCCGCCTGATCGGGATCGACACCCCGGAGGGCGCTCCCGAACTGGAATGCTGGGCGAACGAGGCGCGCGAGCACTTGCGCGCGCTGCTGCCCGAGGGCGCGACGGTCTGGGCCGTGGCCGACGCCGAGTGGCGCGACCGCTACGACCGCGCGCTCCTGTACCTGTGGACCGACGATGGCCGTTTCGTCAACCACGAGCTCATGGCGGCCGGCGACGCCGAGGTGATGACCATCGCTCCGAATGTCGCCTACGCCGACCTCTTCACGGCGGACCGGGACGCCGCGTCCGCGGGTGGGCTGGGCCGCTGGGGCGCGTGCCGCTGATCAGGCGAAGAGGAACAGCACGAACCCGATGAGGGGCAGCGTGCCCTGGGTCATCGCCGCGCGCCAGTACTTGCCGCCGGTCGTCAGCAGCACGAGGGATGCCGCGACCATGCACCCCAGGCCGAACAGGACGAGCGCGAGGCCGGCCGCCCGCAGCGCGGAATCGTCGGCGCCGCTGTGGAAGAGGACGAGGCCGATCGCGACGCCGATCGCCAGGAACAGGTTGTAGAAGCCCTGGTTGTAGGCCATCGGCTTGGTGGTCTCGGCCGCGGCCTGGTCGGCGACCCCGAAGCGGCGCCAGACTTTCGGCTGCGTCCATTGGACGCTCTCCATCACGAAGATGTAGACGTGCAGGAGTGCGGCCAGCGCCGCGAAGACCGTTGCCAGGATCGCCACCATGAGCGAACCCTAGCGCCCCGGCTACGCTGAACGGCATGGGCAAGGGCGGAGGGTCGCGCGGACGACCGGGAAGGAGCGGCCGGGATGCCTCGGCACGCCGCCCCGCGAAGGCCGGCGCCCGTCCGGCGCCGAAGTCATCCACCGCGAAGCCGAGGCCGAAACAGAAGCCGGTTCCGCCGGCGCCCGCCCTGGAGCCCGCCCCGCCTTCCGGACCCTTCCGCCTGGGCGCCGTGCCGGGAGCGACACCGGGCAAGTGGATCGACGCGTGGCACGACCGCATGCCGGGCGTGGAGTTCGAGCTGATCCCGGTCGCGGCCGCCGACCAGCGTCGCGCCCTCGTCGACGGCGAGGTGGATGCCGCGCTGGTGCGCCTGCCGCTGCACGGCGATGCGTTCCATGTCATCGCGCTCTACGACGAGGTGCCCGTGGTCGTGACGGCCGCCGACTCGCACCTGACGGCCGCCGACGAGCTCTCGTCGGCCGACCTCGCGGGCGAGATCCTCATCATTCCCGCCGACGACGTGCTCGGCATCCGGATTCCCGGCACTGTCGCCCCGGCGTTCGCGCCCCCCGCAGACACCGGCGAAGCGATCGCGACGGTGGCAGCCGGCGTGGGGATCGTCGTGGTCCCGATGTCGCTCGCGCGCCTGCACCGGCGCAAGGACGTCGAGTACCGGCCCCTGCGCGACGGCCCGACCTCACGGGTGGCCCTGGCGTGGGTCGCCGAGCGCACGACCGCGTCCGTCGAGACCTTCATCGGCATCGTCCGCGGACGCACCGAGAACTCCTCGCGCGCCTGAGACGAAGGAGGGGGATGTCGCGGTTTTTGGCCCCCCTGCGACATCCCCCGTGTTCCTGCTCAGAAGACCATGTCCCCAGACTTCCCCAAGCCCTGTCTTCTCCTCGAGCGGACGCCGTTCCCCAGATCGGCGTCGCGCGAGCAGTCCCGATGATCAAGAGCGTGTCCCCACCCTCCTGATACATCCGGATCGAAATCTTTCTAGAACCCCGCCCCGTGCACCTGGAAGGGCGCCACGATGCCGGTCTGCGCACCAGCGAGAGCGAGCGCCTCGGACGGCGTCTCGCCGGCCGCCAGCGCCTCGTGCATCGCGGTCAGCAGCTCGCACGCGACGTCGTCGGCGACGACGACGGGTGCGGCGACGACGCACCGGGTGCCGGCGTGCAGCCAGCCCCGGGTCATGCCGATCGCCTCCTCGCCCCACCGGACCGAGGACCGCCCGACCTCGCACGCCGACAGCACGACCGTTCGCGGCACGGTGGGCATGAGGTCGATGTCGTAGCCGAACAGAGTCCCGTCGACGAGCTCGAGCCCGGAGAACAGCGGGTTGTCGACCGCGTGGCGCCCGTGCGCGGCGATGTGCAGCACATCGACCGCTCCGGCGAGTTCGGTGACCGCTCCGACGGTGGCCTGGGCGTCCGTCAGCGTGCGGGCGGTCCCCCACGCGGCTGCGGCGCGCTGCACCTCCTCGCCGGCGCGGACGACCCGTGGTCCTGCGACGAAGCCCGCGACGGCGTGCTGCGCCGCAGCACCGCCTCGCAGCGACAGCCACCGCGAAGCGGAGACGGCCAGCGTGAACGGATGCCCGCTCATGGCGGGCAGCATCCCCCACGGCAGGCCGTTGAGCACGCCGGGCGCGGTGATCACGAACCGCCGCGCCCCGGAGCGGGCCGCCGGCTCCGCGAGCAGGGCGGCAGACAGCGCGGCGAGCCTCTCGTCGCGCGAACGGCGGACCACGTCGGCGAGAGGGCCGCTCGTGACGGATGCCGAGACGTCGAGGTCCGCGCGCAGCCCGGCGATGAGACCTCGCACGTGCGCCCACGGGGCGAGGTCCACGACCTCTGCCCGGTCGGACGTCGCCACGACGCACGCGAGGCGGTCGCCCGCCCACACGTACGCCAGCAGAGCCGTGTGGTCGTCGAGGCCGGCGCGCAGGGCAGCGAGGTCCGCGCGATCCTGCACCCCGCGTGCGCCGACGCCGCTCCACTGGCGATCGCGGATCCGATCTCGGAGGGCGGCAGCCCTCGGATCCGCGAGCCAGTGCTCGTCCGCCCCGTCACCGCGCAGGCGCCGCAGTTCCGCGAGATCGGCGGCGAGCAGCGGGTCCGGCGGCGGACGCAGCGGCACGACGGACTGGCTGAGATGACGCGCGCGCTCGGACCACTCGAACACGACGTCGGGCCGACGGGTGGCGACCGCCGACGAGAGGCCGGTGACCATCAGCGGCACGGCGTGCATGGCGGCCGAGGTCTGCAGATCGAGGCTGCCGAACGAAGCCTGCCTGAGGATGAGCTCGTCCAGGCCGCGCGCGCAGTGCCGGCGCACATCCGCGCCCGCCCCTCGCAGCTCCGCGCGGCGCGCGCGCAGCTGATGGAGCATCAGTCGGGGGCCCGTCGGCGCCGTGGCCGGCACCCGAGGCGTGGTGACGGCGGATCCGTTCTCGGTGAGGCGCAGCGCCGCGGCCAGCCTGACGGTGAGCGCCTCCACGTCGAACCCGGCCCGTGAGAGGGCGGCCGCGAGCTCGTCCGCGGCCTGCGCATCCGTTGTCGGGCGCGTCGCCGCCCGCCGCTCGCCGCGACGGCCATAGGCATCGGTGACGAGCTCGGCTCGCGTGCGCACCGCGTCCGCGCGCAGGGCCCACGTGGCGCTCCTGATCGCGCGGAATCGACGCGCCGCCTGCCGCGCCACACGGGCGGCCGCAGGGGGGTCGTGCGAGAGCAGCGAGCGTGCGAGGCTCAGCTCGGATTCGGCGCGGGCCTGGGTCATCCCGTGCGATCCGAACGTGCGGGCGACCCGTTCCAGGATCCGCTCGGCCTCGGTGGTCAGACCGGCATCGCGCAGCACGTCAGCGCGGTCGACGTCGCACTGCGCCGCCGCGACCGCGGACTGCGACTCGAGCGCCGGCCGGGCCGAGGCCATATGACCGAGAGCCTGGACGAGGTCGCCCGCCAGCAGCTCCGTGTAGCCGAGGTTGTGCAGCGCCTTGGCGCGCTCGACCTCGTCTCCCGCGCGCTCGAACGTCGCCGCGGCGAGCGTGAGATCGGACCGCGCCTGGCTCAGGTCGCCGAGCTGCATCGCCGCGACGCTCCGGTTGATCCGCATGCGGCCCGACGTCGGACCGTCCTCGGCGTTCTCGAGCGCGCGGGAGAGCAGAGCACGCGCCTGCTGGGCCTGTCCGCTCATGAGCGCGAGCACGCCGAGCTGACCGTCGAGGACGGCGCGGGTCGCGGCCCCCACGCGCGGGTCGGCGAGGCCCTCGAGGCACAGCATCTCGGCGGCCGCGGGGTCGCCGGTGCGCGCTTCGATGTACGCCAGCGTGCCCAGGACGCGCGCCCGCAGGTCGGGGTCGTCGGTGCGGGTCAGCGCGGAGCGCAGGTCGCGGCGCGCAGCGGCGTTGCGCCCGGCGTTCCCGTGCGCGACGCCGCGGTCGTACAGTCGCTGCGCGCTCAGCCCCATATCGCCGAATCTACAAGGGCCGCTCCTCGGCGAGGGCCGCGGCGATCTTCTCGGCCCGCCCGACGCGCTCCGAGACCTTCGCGGGCCATCCCCCGTCGGCCGCCGCGGCGTCGAGCCGGGCGGCGATCGTGCCTGCCACGAGGGGCGCGGCGAACGACGTGCCGCTCCACACCGCGAACCCGCCGCTGAAGTCGTCGGGGTCGATCGCCTCGCGCGCCTTGCCGTGCGCGGGACGGCTGGTCACCGCCTGAGCGCCGCCGTTGAAGCTCGGGAACGTGGAGACCACGGCCGTCCCCCGGGCATAGAGATCGACCCACGGTGCGGTGTTGCTGTAGAGCGCGACCGTCCGGCGATTCGGGTTGCAGGCGCCGACCGACACGAGCGGCGCCGAGCCGCTCTCACCCGGGAAGGCGGCCGGGAACATCGGCCGGTCGGTGGCGTCGTTGCCTGCGCTGCAGACCACGGCGCAGCCGGCATCCGTGATCTCGAGCAGCACGTCGCGCAGGCCGTCGCTGAACAGGACGTCGGCCGGGGTCTCGTGGTAGTAGCCGAGCGACATGTTGAGCACGTCGATGCGTCGCCCGCCGTCGATCTTCTGGTCGTGCCGCCGCACCAGCTCGGCGACCTGATCGAGGGCGTCGATGAGATCCGACTCGATGACCCGCCCCAGGCTGTCGGCGATGCGCGGGGTGAGGATCACCGCCTCCGGGCACGCCTGCAGCACGATCCCGGCGATGAACGTGCCGTGACCCGCGATCGGGTCGATCTGACCGTCGAGCGGCCCGACGAGGTCGGGATTGACCTCGGGGTCGTCCGACGTGCTCGTGCGGCCGATCGGATGCCCGTCGACCTCCACGCGTCGCTCCACGACGCCGGGCCCGAACCAGTCGTGCTCGCCGCAGCCGGTGTCGAGCACCATCACGACGGGTCGATCGTGCGATCCGTGCTCGGTGCGCGGCGGCGGTCCGCCGATCCAGGCGACGGGCTGCCGACCGCCGTACCCGGGCAGGGCGTAGCTGCCGAGGCCCGTGCTGGCGGGATTCGTCGACGTGAACGGGTTCGTCGAGGTGAACGGGTTGGTGGACGTGAAGGGGTTCGTGGAGGTGAACGGATTCGTCGACGCGAACGGGTTTGTCGACGTGAACGGGTTCATCCCGATCGGGCCGACGGTGAGCAGGTGGTCCAGGCCCACCCCGGTGAGGTCGACGCCTCGGCGCGCGGCATCCCGCAGCACCGCCCACGCGTCCGGCGCACCGGGCTTCGCATCGGGCTCGGAGACCAGGAGCAGCCGGGTCACGGCCGGGCCGCCGTTGCCGCTGCGGCGACGCGCGCGACGCTGGAAGGCCAGCGGGGAACGCTCCAGGCTGAGACGGATGCCGGAATCGGCGAACTCCTTGTTGAGAGCGTCCGCCACCTCCTGCGCGTCGCGTCGGGCCGAGACGAGGATCCGATCGGGCACGTACACCGTCGGGAAGATGGCGCGCTCCCCGGGCTCGGCCGGAGGCTGCAGCACGACCCCGAGGGGCTTGATGACCTGCTCCCGCTCCTCCCACGACGCTCCTCGCGTCCTGTCCCTGCGCGGACGCTTGGCTCCGTCACCGGCGACCGGTCGTGCCATCTGCCATCTCCTTCGATCTCGCTCGGCGCGGCCGCTCGTCGAAGCCGCTGGACTGCGTGGACCGCCCCCGAAGGGTCAGACCTCGAACTGCGGCGTCTGGAACTCCCGCAGCTCGCCGCCGGCATCGCGCACGACCATTCGGATGCGCGTGAGGCCGGGGCTCACCTCGGCGAACGCGAAACGACCGTGCTCACCGGACTCAGCCTCCCACTCCCGCTCGCCCTGGACCAGTCTCACGGCCATCGGCGCGGCATCCACCCACCCGTCGACCCGCCTGCCGCCGTCCGCTGTGGAGGTGACGTGGACCATCACGCTCGTGCTGCCGTCGCTGAACTGCAGGGTCGCGGTGTCGTTCTCGCCCCGGACTGCGGCGGTCGCTCCCTCGACGAGGGTGAGCAGCGCGTACTCGCGGCTGAGATCCTCGACGGCCACGACGGCCACCATGCGGTCGACCAGGCCGGCCGGTACCGGATCGAGCTCTTCCCACACCGCGCGCAGGCGAGCGAACAGCGCGGCGTCGGCGGCGAAGTCTTCAGGTTCCATCAGCTGCTCCTTCCCATCCGGCGTCCTCGAGCGCAGCGCGAAGCTTTCCGAGGCATCGCTGGCGGGTCGGCCCGATCGAGCCGACCGGCATGGCCAGGTCCTGGGCGATCCGCGCGTAGTCGGGGCGCTCCTCGAACGCCACGATCCGCAGCAGCCGGCGGCACCGCTCGTTGAGCGTCCCGACCGCCTGCCACAGCCGGTTCGCGGCGTCGCCGGTGGCCGCCGTCTGCTCGGCGGATTCGTGCGTGGGAAGGTGCGGTTCGAGCGCCTCGACCTCGGTCGGATCGGACCGGCGCTGCTGCTTGCCCACCCGCCAGGCCTCGCGCCGCGCGCACATCGAGAGCCAGCCCGACACCGCACGGGGATCGTTGATGGTCTCGTGCCGGCGGACCAGGGTCAGCCACGTCGTCTGCACCACATCCTGCGCGAGCCCGGGATCCAGCCCGTAGGCCCGCGCGACGTGCCACAGCGTCGGACTGAGCAGCCGGACCAGCTCGTCCATCGCACGGCTGTCGCCCTCGCGCCACTGCACGAAGAGCGTCGCCGCGCGCTCCCAGCGCGCCGGCTCGGCCGACTCGACCGAAGCCTGGGGCGCGTGCGTCATGATGCCCATTGTCTCCACACAGGTACAGAGAGCGATAGGGCGCACGTGATACACGACGTCATGCGACCGGTGCGGATATCGCAGCGGAGGATGCCGCGATTTAGACTGCCGGGATGACCCCCGCGCCGCTGCTCTATGTCTGCGTGCGGCCGCAGCAGGGCGCGGCGGCGGCCGAGTACGAGTCGTTCCGCACCGCGATGCGTCTGGATCCCTCGCAGCTGGGTCACCACGACCTCGTGCGCGAGCCCCTGCCCGGCGACGTCTTCGAGCGGTACAGCGGATTCCTCGTGGGCGGCAGCCCTTTCAATCTCGCCGACCCCGAGTCGACCAAGACCGACGTGCAGCGGCGGCTCGAAGCCGACCTCGAGCGCATCGCGCGGCGCGTGGCTGCGGGCGACGGCCCCGCGGCGATGTTCACCTGCTACGGCATCGGAGTGGTCACGCGGATGCTGGGGGGCGAGGTCAGCCGCGCGTACCCCGAGGACACCGGTCCGGTCGCCATCGAGCTCACGCCGGCCGCGGCATCCGATCCGCTCTTCGGCGGGCTCGCGAACCGCTTCACGGCCCTCACCGCCCACAAGGAGGGCACCGCCGCCCCGCCCGCCGGGGCCACGCTGCTCGCCTTCAACGAAGGATGCCCCGTCCAGGCCTACGTGGTCGGCGACCGGCTGTACGCCACCCAGTTCCACCCCGAGCCCACGACCCGCGCCTTCACCGAGCGGATGGCGGTGTACCGCGACGACGGCTACTTCGAGGCGAACGACTACGACGTCGTCGCGTCGCGGGTCCTCGCGGCATCCGTCACCCAGCCGTCACGGCTGCTCGAGGCGTTCGCCCGGCGCTTCCGGCCGGCCGAAGCCGCCTGACCCCACCGGGCGTCAGGCCTCGGCGTTGCGCATCAGGGCGACGCGGTGCATGAGCGTGCCGGCGAGGGGGACGACCACGACGATCACGGCGGCGAAGATCGCGGCGATGCCGATCGCCTGGCTGGGCGGCTCGAAGGCGAGACGGCCGACCGCGATCCACGCGAGTCCCCATCCCATCGCGAGGCCGGGGGCGATGCGCCACTCGCTCGCCCACGCGATGCCGACGCCGATGGCCGCGACGACGGCCAGCACGGCGATCCCCCACAGGGCGGCGGACTCCTCCGCCTCCTCGGGCACGATCGTCGTCAGCCAGGCCGACGTGTTGGCCACGGTCGCCAGCGCGACCCAGCCCAGGTGCAGCCCGGTGACGCCGTCGATCAGCAGCGCGTCGATCCAGCCCCGGCCCGGGCGCACGACCGCGCGACGGAAGGTGAGGCCGAGGAGCACCAGCAGCAGCACGATGGCGAGCACCGTGAGGGGCAGCGTCGCGAACTGGGCGGTCACCAGCCACAGGCCGTTGAGGACCATGGTGCCGGCGATGAGCCAGCCGAGGTCGCGCTGACGGGAGCGGCTGCGCTGACGCGGCAGCGCCTGCCACACGGTGTACGCGAACAGCCCGACGTAGATCACCGTCCAGATCGAGAACGCCTGCCGTGCCGGCGCCAGGTACGAGCCGTCGGCATCGAGTGCGCCGTCCTGGAGGTCCTGCACCGGGGTGCCCCCGAACAGGCCGGTGCCGACCATGGCGGCGACGATCATGAAGCAGAAGGCGCTGATCACGATGATCTGACGGGCGAGGTCCTTCGCTGCGGAATCCATGCCGCCCAGGTTATGGAACCGGCCGTGCTGCCCGTCACGGGGTTGACAGCGGCAGAGCGTGCGCTAGGCGCCCGGCGGCGGGGCGAGCAGCAGCGCGATGCGCTCGTCGAGGTACCGGTCGAGCGGCACGTAGCCGCCCGCAGCGCTCCATCGCACGCTGGGCACGCCGTCGACGAGGGCGAGGGGACCGGATGCCGCGCCCCGGTCGACCGCGGCCGGATCGGCCACCTGCCACCCGATGTGGACAACCTGACCTTCGTCGAACCCGCCGCGCCGGGCGGCGGCGGCGAGCTCGGCACGCTGCCGCTGCGACTCGGCGGCGTACCCGCGCCGGGCTTCGGCGCGGGCTCGCACGATCTCGCCGGTGGCGAGCACCGCGTCGTCGGTGAGCAGCAGCGCTCCGATGTGCCAGGCCTGGCCTGCGGGCACGATCCGCGGAGCGCGCGCGATGCCGAGCACGCGTCCCGGCGTCCGCAGCTCGCCGAGGGCCTCCTGCGGCGCACCCGCCAGCCGCGCCCGGGCGGCTGCGAGGAGCGCGACGGCGCTCACGCCAGGTCGTCCTCGAGCACTTCGCTCGCCCCGACCTGCCGCTCGCCGCGGATGCTCATGGCGATGAGCGGGAACAGCAGCACCGACAGCATCCCGGCGCCGACGAGGAGGGCCGCGGCGGCCGACGAGAGCACGCCGTCCTCGACGCCGATGGCCGTGACGGCGACGATGATCGGCAGCCCGGTCGCCCCGAGGAGCGCGATCGACAGCCGATCCTTGGACGTCGAGCCCTCGGGTGCCGCGAGCATCGACGGGACGCCGCGGACGATGAACAGCACGACGAGCACCACGGGCAGCAGCAGGAAGAGCAGCGGCTGCGCGAGCAGCGCCTCGAGGTCGAACATCACCCCGGTGTAGATGAAGAACACCGGCACGAGGAAGCCGAAGGCCACGGCTTCGACCTTGCTCTCGACGGCCTCGCGGTCCGCCTCGTCCGCATCGCGCATGATCAGGCGCCACACGATGCCGGCCGCGAACGCGCCCAGCAGGATATCGAGGTCGAACACGATGCTCAGCGCGATGAGTCCGGCGAGGATGACGAACACGACACGGATGGCGAACTGACCGGACGTGTGCAGGGACGAATTCACGAACCGGTGCATGGCCCCGCGCGGAAGGCGGACGGCGAGCCAGATCGCGAAGCCCGCGAGGGCGACGAACAGCAGGAGCACGACGGTGGAGAAGCCCGGGTTGCGGCTGCCGAGGAAGATCGAGATGGCCACGAGCGGGCCGAACTCGCCGACCGCGCCGATCGCCCCCAGGGCACGTCCGAACGGCGTCTTGAGCTCTCCCGCGTCGCGGAGGATCGGGAGGATGGTGCCCAGCGCCGTCGAGCACAAGGCGACGCCGATGACGACCGCCTCCTCGCCCGGAACAAACACCCACGCGGCGGCGACGCCGGCCACGAGGCTGATCAGCCAGCCGAGGGTCGCCCGCTTGCCGGTGCGCCCGCGGAACGCCGCGAACTCGATCTCGGATCCCGCGACGAAGAAGAGCATCGCCAGCCCGTATTCCGAGAGGACGTCGATGAAGGCGTCGGGCTGCGCCCAGCCCAGCACGCTCGGCCCGACCAGGATGCCCAGCACGAGCTCGAACACGACGATCGGCACGCGCACCCAGCGGCTGATGCCGCGGGCGAAGAGCGGTGCGAGCACGCCGAGGATCGGGATGATGAGCAGCGTGGGCTCGAGGTCGTTCACGCACTCACCCTAGCGATCCCCGGCGTGCCTGCCGTGGGCGGTCAGCCGACGGCGGCGGGCTCCCGGTCGGTCGCCGCCTCGGCGTGCTCGAGCTGATCCGCAGGAGGCGCGATCTCGGCCGCCTCGCGGTGATGGCCGATGAGCGCGAGCAGGACTCCGCCGGCGAGCCACGCACCCAGTACCAGCCACTGCATCAGGGTCGGGGCATCCGGGAAGTAGCCCACCGATCGCAGCAGCGTGGCGGACGCCCCGGGCACGAAGAACTGGCCCACGGCTCCCCACGGCTCCGGCAGGAACTGCGGGGGTGCGGCCGCCCCGGCGATCGGGTTCGCGATGAGCATCGTGATGACCGCGCCGATGCCGATGCCGGGAGGGCCGACGAGCGCGGCCAGCCCGATGATGAGCGCGCCGGTGGCCATGACTCCGGTGCCGACGACCGCGGCGTTCAGCAGCCAGTCGCCCTGCAGGATGCCGAACCACGACTGCATCACGAGTACGATCCCCGCACCCGCGGCGACGCCGAACACGACGAGACCTACGAGCCGCCGGACCACGCCCTGGACGAGCAGAGTGAGCAGGATTCCGCCGATCATCCCGCCGAGGACGAGGGGGAACACGGATGCCGCAAGCCCTGCGCCCGTCGCGTCCCCTTCGGCGAGCGGCACGAGGTCGGTCACAGTCACCGTCGGGACCTCCGGCAGCGCGGCGCCGCCGGGTGGCAGCTGCGGCTGCTGCCCGGACTGCAGCGCCTGCGCGATCGCGGTGAGCTGCGCCGTGAGCGCGTCGGTGACGCCGGTGTCGATCTTCCCCTGAAGCTGCGTGGCGACGCCGCGCAGCGCGTTCGCGGCCACCGGTCCGGCTGCGGAGGCGATGAGGACCTCCGGCTCGTCGCCGAGCAGGATGGCGCCGTAGATCTCGCGGGTCTCGATCAGCGCGACGGCCTCAGCGCGCGTATCGACGGCCTGAAGCGCGAAGGGCTCCGGATCCTGCTCGGACATGGCGCCCTCCACGAGAGCGACTTGATCGGCGGGCCCGCCGATCGCGACGGGCAGGCCGTGCACCTCCGAGGTGGCGGCCGGCCAGACGAAAGCCGTGACGACCACGGCGACGATGAGGGACCCCAGCAGCCCGAAGAGAGCGGCGAAGCCCCATGTCGTGCGGGGCGGGCGCCCCGCGATCGAGGTGTCCATGACGAACCTCCCTGAAAGAGAATGAGCGTTCTTTTTCAGGAGGATAACAGAACGGCTATTCTCTTTCCATGCCCAAGGTGAGCGAGGCCTATCGCGAGGCGCGACGCGACGAGATCGCCCGCGCCGCGCTGCGCTGCCTGGAGCGCAACGGTGTCCGCGAGACGTCGATCGCAGACATCGTGGCCGAGTCCGGCCTGTCGACCGGGGCGATCTACTCGCACTTCACCAACAAGAGCGAGCTGGCGCGCTACATCGTGGGCAGGTTCCTCTTCGTCCACCTGCACGAACTCGAGTCCGCCGGCCGGCGTGGCGAGGTGACCGCTCCCCGCCAGGTGCTCGCCGAGATGCTGCGCACGTTCAGCGACGACGGGCTCCCGGCTCCGCTCGTCGTCCAGTTCTGGGGCGAGGCGATGGTCGACGCGGACCTGCACGCCGAGATGACCCGCACCGCCGGTCGCCTGCGGGACTCACTGGCGGCAGCGGTCACACCCTGGGCACGCCAGCGGCTCGGGGCCGCGGCATCCGATTCCGATCTGCACGTGCTGGTCGCGACAACCGCCCGGACGATCGCTTCCCTGGCGCAGGGGTACGTCGCCAACACGGCGGTGTTCGGCCCGCGCGACGTCACCGAATACGTCGAGGCCGTCGTGACGATCCTCGCCGACTGACCTCAGGCCTCGATGGCGCGAGCGGGACCGCTGCGGCGCAGCGGAGCCGGCGGGAGCGTCGTGGACGAGCCGCGGATCTCGCGGTGCAGCCGCTCCATCCGCTCGTCGAGCTCGGACGCCGTGTCGGCGGCATCCTTCAGGCTGTCGAGCAGCTCGGCCGGGACGTTCGTGTCGTACTTGTAATAGATCTTGTGCTCGAGGCTGGCCCAGAAGTCCATCGCGATGGTGCGGAACTGCACTTCCACCGGCACGTCGACACGACCGGTCGAGAGGAACACCGGCACCGCCACGATCGCGTGCAGGCTCTTGTAGCCGTTGGGCTTGGGGTTCGCGATGTAATCCTTCACCGTGAGCACCCGGATGTCGTCCTGCGTCGTCAGCAGGTCGAACAGCCGGTACGCGTCGGCGACGAAGCTGCACGTGACGCGGACGCCGGCGATGTCGGTGACCTGCTCGCGGATGGACGCGAAGTCCGGATCGATGCCCTTCCGCTGGATCTTCTCGACGAGGCTGTCGGGCGACTTCACGCGGCTCGAGACATGCTCGATCGGGTTGTAGTCGTGGACGAGCTGGAACTCGTCCCGCAGGATGCCGAGCTTCGTCTCGACCTCCTGCATGCCGAAGCGGTACTCCATCAGGAACCGCTCGAACTCGTCGCGGAGCTCTCGCAGCTCGGCCGCCGAGACGGTGATCGAGGCATCGGGATCAGCTGCGTGCGCCAGGGGCGCCGTATCGGCCATGACCCCACGCTAGGGACGCCGACTACGAGACTCCTGTGAGAACCGCACTCATTCGGCGACGGCGTCGCGGGCGCGCTCGGCGTCCTTGGCGGCCGACTTCGCTCGGGATGCCGCGCCCGCACGCTCCTCTTCCACCGCGCGGAGCGCGGCCGACGCCTTGGCCTGCTCACCCTCGAGCCGCTCCAGATCGCGCCTCAGGTCGTCGATCCGCTCGGACACGTGGTCGACGCGCTCCTGCAGCTTCTCGCGCTGCGCGTCGATCCGCGCGAGCTCGCGCTCGGCCTCGTTCGCGAGCCGCTCCGCCTCGCGCGCGGCCCTCTCGGCGGCCTTGCGCGCGCGGCGCTCGGCCAAGTCGTCCCGCTGCGGGGCGGCCACCACACCGGGCACCGAGCCGGCGACGGCGTCGGCGAGGTCGGACTCCTCGAAGGACCCGGCCTCGAGCGGCGTGACCAGGCGCGCCGTCATGACGGCGGCGGCGGCCGCGGCATCCATCACCGCGGCGTTGATCGTCTTCTCGACGTCTTCGCGGGCGGCTCCGCTGACGGCGACGCCGGCGTCCTTGGCCAGCCCCACGGCCTGAGCGGCGAGTGCGGCCACGAGTGCCCGGCGCTGCCGGCTCAGGCGCGAGAGCTCGGCGGCGTCGAGGTCTTCCTGGGCCTCGCGCAGGGCGGCGGACAGCTCGAGCGCTTCGCCGAGCTGACCCGCCCGGGCGAGCAGGTTCACCGCCCACGCTGCGACCGTGGGCTTGCGCAGCGCCTTGACGTGGGCCGCGATCGAGCGATCGGCGAGGCCGACGCGGGCGTTGCGGGCGGCGGTGAACTCCGCAGGCGGCAGGACGTAGAGCTCCGCCGCGATGGCGTCGAGGTCGCTGCGCTCAGGCACGGAACCATCCTCACCCACGGCTTCGCCTCGCGCGAGCATCGGGTCCCGGCGGGGCGGGGTGAGCATCGGCACGATGTGCTGCCGGAGTGACCCCTCGTTCGGCGAACGGACGCGACACGCCGTCACCGGGCGACGGCTGGCGGCGTGTTGCGTCCGTTCATCCGCTCCGGGTCCGGTCGTGCGCGACAGGGCCGTGGCCGGGGGTTGCCGAAAACGCGCAAACGACGTCCGCGCGGTCGGCCGGGCAGCCGTTCGCGCACTCTCGGCGCCGCCCGGCAGGACGGGCGCCCGGATCAGGAGGCGGCGAGGACGGATGCCGCCTGCCGGGCGGCGCCTCGTGCGACGTACTCCCCCGGCTCGGGCACCTCGACCGCGAGCCCGAGCACGAGGGGCGCGATCGTGCGCACCGCCTCGGACTGCGCGGCTCCGCCGATCAACAGGGCACGCTCGAGCGGGACGCCGAGTCCGCGCAGGGCGTCGAGACCGGCGGCGAGGCCCGATAGCATCCCCTCGACCGCCGCGCGCGCCAGGTTCTCGCGCGTGGTCGAGGCCAGGGTCATACCGGTCAGCGACGCCGTCGCATCGGGCAGGTTCGGGGTGCGCTCGCCCTCGAAGTAGGGCACGAGCGACAGGCCGCCGGCGCCGGGTTCGGCCGCGAGGGCCAGACGGCTGAGCTCGGGGTGGTCGACGCCGAGCAGGCGCGCGATCGCGTCGAGCACCCGCGCCGCATTGAGGGTGGCCACGAGCGGAAGGAAGCGCCCGGTGCAGTCCGCGAATCCGGCGACCGTGCCCGACGGGTCGATCGTGCGCTCGTCGCTGACGGCGAACACCGTGCCGCTCGTGCCGATCGACACGACGACGTCGCCGGTGCCGGCGCCCAGCCCGAGGGCGGCTCCGGCGTTGTCGCCTGCCCCACCGCCGACGCGGCGCCCCTGAGCATCGGTGACCCACTCATCCGGGCCGAGCACGCGCGGCAGCACGGCGTCGTGTCCGAGCGCTGCGGCCAGCAGCTCGCGGTCGTAGCCGCCGGTCGCGGGGTCCCAGTACCCGGTGCCCGAGGCATCCGATCGGTCGGTGACGAGCTCGTCGAGCACGGGGCCGCGCGCGGACTCGCCCTCGGGTCCGAACCCGCGCAGGCGCCAGGTCAGCCAGTCGTGCGGCAGCGCGACGGCGGCCACGCGCGCGGCGTTGGCGGGCTCGGCGTCTCGCAGCCAGCGGAGCTTCGTGATGGTGAAGGACGCCACCGGCACGAGGCCGGCGCGCTGCGCGAGCGCATCGGCACCGAACTCGCGGATCAGGTCGGTCGCGGCGCCGGCGGAGCGGGTGTCGTTCCACAGCAGCGCGGGACGGATGACGCGACCTTCGGCGTCGAGCACGACCATGCCGTGCTGCTGGCCGCCGACGGCCCACGCCTCGACGTCGTCGAGGCCGCCGGCTTCGGCGATCGCGGACTGGAGCGCGACCCACCACGCCTGCGGGTCGACCTCGGTCCCGTCCGGGTGGGAGGCACGGCCTTCGCGCACCATGGCGCCTTCCGCGGCATCCTGGATCACGACCTTGCACGACTGCGTCGACGAATCGATGCCCATCACGAGCGCCATCGGTACTCCTTCACGAGGTTGGCGCGAACCAGGGGATTCGGCGCGAGACCGAGGGCATTACCCTGGGTCTCGGCTCGAATCCCCTGGTTCGACGAGTTCGATGCCTCAGCGGGCGCCGAGCAGGTGCTCGGTGGCGAGCTGCTGCAGGCGCACGAATCCGCCGCCCTTGCCGCCCAGGTACACGTCGGTGTCGAAGTCCTCGTACGCCGAGCGGTCGGCGAGGAAGTCGTCGTAGGACTCTCCCTCGTTCAGCGTGGGCACCGAGAGCTCGGCGACGCGAGCGGCCTCGAGAGCCTCCTGCACCTCGGGGTCGGCGCGGAAGGCCGCGGCGCGCTCCTTGAGCAGCAGGTACATCTGGATGTTCGCGGCGGCCGACTCCCAGACGCCCTTCTCGTCCTCGGTGCGCGAGGGCTTGTAGTCGAAGTGGCGGGGGCCGTCGTACGCGGGGATGCCGCCGGGGCCGCCGTTCTCGAGCAGGTCGACGAGCGCGAACGCGTTGTGCAGGTCGCCGTGGCCGAACACGAGGTCCTGGTCGTACTTGATGCCGCGCTGGCCGTTGAGGTCGATGTGGAAGAGCTTGCCGTGGAACAGCGCCTGGGCGATGCCGGCGGCGAAGTTGAGGCCCGCCATCTGCTCGTGGCCGACCTCGGGGTTGAGGCCGACGAGCTCGGGGCGCTCGAGCGAGTCGATGAAGGCGATCGCGTGGCCGAGCGTCGGCAGCAGGATGTCGCCGCGGGGCTCGTTGGGCTTGGGCTCGATGGCGAAGCGGATGTCGTAGCCCTTGTCGGTGACGTAGTCGCCGAGCAGGTTGACGGCCTCGCGGTAGCGCTCGAGCGCCGCGCGGATGTCCTTGGCCGAGTCGTACTCGGCGCCCTCGCGGCCGCCCCACATGACGAACGTCTTGGCACCGAGCTCGGCGCCGAGGTCGAGCTGGCGGAACACCTTGCGCAGCGCGAAGCGGCGCACGTCGCGGTCATTGGCCGTGAAGCCGCCGTCCTTGAACACCGGAGCGGAGAAGAGGTTCGTGGTCACCATCGGCACGATGAGGCCGGTGTCGTCGAGCGCGCCCTTGAGGCGGTCGATCTGGCTCTGGCGCTGGGCGTCGGACGAGCCGAACGCGAACAGGTCGTCGTCGTGGAAGGTGAGGCCGTAGGCGCCCACCTCGGCGAGCTTCTCGACGACGTGCACGACGTCGAGCGGGTTGCGGGTCGGGCCGCCGAACGGGTCGGCGCCGTTGTAGCCGACGGTCCAGAGGCCGAAGGAGAACTTGTCTTCGCGGGTGGGGGTAGGCATGACGCTCCTTGGATTCTGCGCTGAACACGATTCGGGACAACACGCGAAATGTTGTTGAAGACAACCTATACCATGACGGATGCCGCGTCCAGCGGCGAGCGCAATCGAAAGTTGCGAGATCCGGCGCCTAAGATCGCCTCATGGCCAGCACGTCACGTGTCACTCTCGCCGAGATCGCCGCCGAGGCCGGCGTATCGCTCGCCACGATGTCGAAGGTGCTCAACGGCCGAGCCGACGTGGCGCCCGCCACCCGGGTCCGGCTCGAGGAGCACCTCTCGCGGCACGGCTACACCCGGCGGTCGTCCTCCCCCCGGAGCGAGCTGCTCGAGCTGGTGTTCCACGAGCTCGAGTCGAGCTGGTCGATGGAGGTCATCGAAGGCGTCGAAGACGTCGCGCACGCCGCCGGGCTCTCCGTCGTCCTCACGGTCAGCGGCGACCGCCACGCCCCCGCGCCCGACTGGATCGAAGGCGTCCTGCGCCGGCGTCCGGCCGGAGTGGTCCTGGTCTTCTCCGACATCGGCGGCCCGCACCGCGACATGCTGCGCTCCCGCGGCATCCCCTTCGCCATCGTCGATCCCGCCGGCGACCCGCCGCCGGACGTGCCCAGCGTCGGATCGGCGAACTGGTCGGGCGGCCTCATGGCCACTCGCCACCTGATCGAGCTGGGCCACCGCCGCATCGCGGCGATCACGGGCCCGGAAGACATGATGTGCTCGCTGGCCCGCGTCGACGGCTACCGCTCGGCGATGAACGCGGCGGGCCTTCCGATCGACCCGGCATGGATCCGCTTCGGCGACTTCCACACGACGGGCGGCGAGGCGTGCGCGCGCGAGATCCTTGCGCTCCCCGATCCGCCGACCGCGATCTTCGCCGGCAGCGACCTGCAGGCACTCGGCACGATCGCGGCGGCACGCGAGGTGGGCCTCTCCGTCCCGGACGATCTCTCGGTCGTCGGCTACGACGACATCGCCCTCTCCCGCTGGATGAGCCCTCAGCTCACGACGGTGCACCAGCCGCTCAAGCGCATGGGCGAGGAGGCCACCCGCCTGGTGCTGCGCATGGCCGAGGGCGAGGTGCCCGACACCCTCCGGATGGACCTGGCCACCCACCTCGTCGTGCGCGGCAGCACCGCTGCGCCACGCTCTCGATAGTTTCGAAGAAGTTTCGTAACTTAACGGTAACGGTCAGGCTGCTCGTCAGCGCCCGGAACATATGTTGGCCCTCGCCACATATCCCCCGCGCAAAGGAGCGCCTACGATGCGTCATTCCATTCGCCGTCTGCTCGCGATCGCGTCCACAGCAGCGGTCACCGCCGCTCTCGTCGTCGTCCCGGCAGGCATGGCCTCGGCTGAGCCCGTCACCGTGTCGAGCGTCGACTTCGAGGACGGCACGACCGGCACCTGGACCCAGAGCGGCGCTGGCATCCTGTCGGTCGTCGACGTCGACGGCGGCAAGGCGCTGCTGGTGGCTGACCGCGCCGCCGACTACGTGGGCCTGCAGAGCCCGGCGGGCATCTACACGCCCGGCGAGACCTACTCGTTCTCGATGCGGGTGCGACTGGCCGAGGGCACGTCAGGCTCAGCGGGCGTGCGCTTCGTCATGAAGCCCACCTACACCTGGATCGGCAACACGACCATGACAGCGGATGCCTGGACCACCGTCACCGGCCAGTTCGCGGTTCCGGCCGACGCCGACCCCGCCGCGCTGCAGGTCTACATCGGCACGGCCGACCTCACCGGGCCCTACAGCTACCTCGTCGACGACATCTCTGTCACGACCGAGGACTCCGGCCTCCCCGACCCGGAGGTCGTCCCCGGCGGCGCACCCAACCCGGTGCCCACGCCCGTCAGCCTCGCGCAGGGCAGCGGCAACGTCGCGGCGCTCACCTTCGACGACGGCCCGAACCCGGGCACCACGCCCGCGCTGCTCGACTACCTGAAGGCCAACGACCTGCAGGCGGTGTTCTGCGTGATCGGCCAGAACATCACCGCACCCGGTGGCGCCGACATCCTCAAGCGGATCGTCGCCGAGGGTCACACGCTCTGCAACCACTCGACCACCTACGACGACATGGGCTCGCTCTCGGCAGCCGACGCGCAGCAGCGGATGGCGCAGAACCTGCAGATCATCCGCACGGCGCTCGGCGACCCGAACGCCAAGGTCCCGTTCTTCCGGGCACCGAACGGCAGCTGGGGCCAGACGCCCGCGGCGGCGGTCTCGCTGGGCATGCAGCCGCTCGCTGTCATCAACACCATCAACGACTGGGCGACGCAGGACATCCCGACGCTGACCGCCAACCTGCGCGCGGCGATGAAGCCGGGCGAGGTCGTGCTCGCACACGACGGCGGCGGCGACCGCTCCGGCACTCTCGCGGCCGTGAAGACCGTGGTGTCGGAGCGCCTCGCTGAGGGATGGAGGTTCACCCTCCCGGCAGGCGCCCCGCCCGCGGGCGGCACGACCGCGATCAGCACCGACTTCGAGGACGGACTCGACGGCTGGGGCCCCCGTGACTCCGGTTCCGGCGCGCCGACTGTCGCGATCACCACCGCGGACGCGCACGGCGGCGCCCAGGCAGCGGCGGTCACCGGCCGCACGTCGCAGGGCAGCGGCATCGGCCGCGACGTGACGGGGATCCTCGAGGCGGGCGTGACCTACGAGCTCTCGGCCTGGGTGCGGTTCCCCGCCGGCCAGGCGGTGGATGCCGTCTGGCTCAGCATCGCCCGCACGGTTGACGGCACGACGAGCTACGCGACCCTCGGCCAGTTCACCGGAGTCACCAACAGCGGCTGGACCGAGGTGACCGCGACCTTCACGATGGGCGAGGCCGACAGCGCGCTGCTGTACTTCGAGACGAACTACAACGGCACGAACACGTCCGACCTGCTGCTCGACGACATCGTCGTGCGCACTCCCGAGCCGGCGGTCATCCAGGACCTCCAGCCGCTGAAGGACACCGTCGACTTCCCGCTCGGCGTGGCCATCGACAGCCGCGAGACGGTGGGCGCGGCATCCGATCTGCTGGTGAAGCACTTCGACCAG
Source organism: Microbacterium sp. Root166 (assembly GCF_001427145.1). Classification (GTDB taxonomy): domain Bacteria; phylum Actinomycetota; class Actinomycetes; order Actinomycetales; family Microbacteriaceae; genus Microbacterium. The sequence continues at coordinate 1,410,986 of NZ_LMGL01000001.1, read as the reverse complement.
GTGACCAGCGAGAACTACATGAAGCCGGAGGCCTGGTACGACGCGAACGGCGTGTTCACGCCGCACCCCGAGGCCGACGCGCTCATGGAGTACGCGCAGGAGAACGATCTCGGCGTGTACGGGCACACGCTCGCGTGGCACAGCCAGACGCCGGCGTTCTTCTTCCAGGATGCCGCGGGCCAGCCGCTCACGACCAGTGAGGCGGACCGTCAGATCCTGCGCGATCGCCTGCGCACGCACATCTTCGCGGTGGCCGAGCACCTCAGCGACACGTACGGTGCGTTCGGCAGCGACACCAACCCGCTGTACGCGTTCGACGTCGTCAACGAGGTCGTCTCCGACAGCGCGGACTACGCCGACGGCCTGCGGCGCAGCGAGTGGTACCGGATCCTGGGCGAGGAGTTCATCGACCTGGCGTTCCGCTACGCGGAGGAGTCCTTCAACGGCGTCTACGCCGCGGCCGGGGCCGAGCGTCCGGTGACGCTGTTCATCAACGACTACAACACCGAGCAGACCGGCAAGCAGGCGCGCCTGCACGCGCTGGTCGAGCGGATGCTGTCGCGCGGCGTGCCGGTGGACGGCGTGGGGCACCAGTTCCACGTCAGCCTGTCGATGCCGGTCGGCGCTCTCGAGGACGCGATCGTCGCGTTCCAGGACCTGCCCGTCACGCAGGCGGTCACCGAGCTCGACGTCACGACGGGCACTCCGGTGACGCCGGCGAAGCTCATCGAGCAGGGCTACTACTACCGCGACGCCTTCCGAGTGTTCCGCGAGCACACCGACGACCTGTTCTCGGTGACGGTGTGGGGGCTCACCGACGGGCGCAGCTGGCGTTCGTCGTCGGGTGCTCCGCTGCTGTTCGACGACGGCCTGCAGGCCAAGCCGGCGTACTACGGCGCCGCCGACGCCGACCTGCCCGCGCGGCTGCGCACGGCGAACGTGTTCCAGGGCGACGTGCCCATCGATGCGCAGGCGACCGGGTCGCTCGAGTGGCGCAAGCTGCCGCTCAACGTCATCGACGACGCCGCCGCGTTCCAGCTGCGCTGGAGCCCGGACCACCTGACTGCATACGTGCGGGTCGAGGATGCGACGGCCGACGCGACGGACGCCGTGGCGTTCGAGTACGGCGGCGCCGTGGTGACAGTCGGCCGCGACGGCACGAGCGCGACTGCCGGCGTGGCCGCGGTCGTGACAGAGCGGACCGGCGGCTACGACCTCGTCGTCTCGCTGCCGCTGCCCACGCCCGCGACCGAAGGCTCGACCTTGGGCCTCGACGTGCGCGTCACCGACGGCACGACCGTGCACGGCTGGAACACCCCCGGACAGGTGGGCACGCTGACCCTCGTCGAGCCGCTGTCGTACCTGGAGGTCGCCGCCACCGCGGAGGCTCCGGCGATCGACGGCACGATCGAGGGACTGTGGGATGCCGCGGGCACGGTGTCCACCGACAAGCAGGTGGTCGGCACCTCTGGCGCGACGGCGACGGTCCGGACGCTCTGGAAGGACCAGACCCTGTATGTCGTGGCGCAGGTCGCCGACCCGGTGGTGGACGTGAGCGGGTCGGATCCCTGGATCCAGGACTCGGTCGAGATCTACGTCGACCCGGGCAACGCGAAGAACGGCTCGTACCGCTACGACGACTCGCAGATTCGCATCAGCTCCGCGAACGTGGTGTCGTTCGGCACCGGCGACGAGGCCTTCCAGCGGGCTCGCGTGCAGAGCGCGACCGCACTGGTCGACGGAGGGTACGTGGTCGAGGCCGCGATCAGCCTGCTCGAGTACGGCGGAGCCGACACCTTCCACGGCCTGGACTTCCAGGTGAACGACGCGGCCGAGGGCCAGCGCACGTCGATCCGCAACTGGGCCGACCCGACAGGCGCGGGCTACCAGTCCACGGCTCGCTGGGGAGTCGGTCGCCTGCTGCCGGAGGTCGTGGTCCCGACCGCTCCGGCGAACCTCACGCTGCCGACGATCGAGGGCGACGCGCTCGTGGGTCAGCGCCTGACGGCGACCCCCGGCACGTGGGACACGGACGGCCTGACCTTCACCTACCGCTGGCAGGCCGACGGGGTCGACATCCCCCGCGCCAACAAGGCCGAGTACAAGGTCAAGCCGAAGGACGCCGGCGCGGTGCTCACCGTGGTCGTCACCGCGACGATCGAGGGATTGGATGCCGCGACCGCTGCCTCTGACCCGGTGACGGTGCCGCCCGGCAAGAAGAAGTAGCGAGGTCGAGAAGGGCCGGGGGTCGCGCGAGCAGCTCCCGGCCCTTCTCGCGAGTAGCATTAGGGAGCGTCTCCATGCGCAAGCTGCCGCCGTGCGAATGCGCTGCTCCGACTAAGTGGCGGAACGCTCGCTAGCAAGTCGACTAAGGATCCAGTCCAGGCGGCTGGGGATCGGCTCCGAGCGTCGACGTTCATACTCACGAACCCATTCGTGATAGCGCGTCGGCCCAGGGAGCCACGTGCCCTTCTGTTCGCTACGACTGATCCACGCGCTGACATGGTCGATGTAGGCGATGGCAGTATCACGTCCGTCCTCAGTGATTCCGCCAAGCGGCAACGAACCCCACCTCGGGTCACGGTGTGCACGGGCAGCGATCCCCACGTGCTCCGCGAGGGCGTCGACGACACTGCGCCCTACGTGGCGCGCGTCCGAAGGGAACTGATCTCCGCGCCTGATTACGGCATCGCCCCAAGTGGTGACGGCGGCGGAGACGTCCTCACCATCGAGCGAATTCACCGGTAGCGAGCGTCGCGCTACCGCCCGCACTGCTCCGAGCGCCGTGAGCAGCTCGTTGGCGGCGCTCCGAACGTTCGCGCGAATTTCAACCTTCCGAGCATTGCTGGCTGAGAGGCCGGCGGTCGTGACCGAACCGATGAGAGCACCGAACGCCGTCCCGCCAACGCCCACCAACGCGATCACGAGTCCAATGTCCATGGTGATGAAGTTAGTCCGGGGGTACGACACCCGCCGATAGGCGCCCCTCAGTGACCCGTCTGCGAGCCTCAGCGCGATAACTAGCGCTCGACGGGCCCGCGGCTTCCGTCGTTGCTCTCGCGATGTCCATGTGTTGGCAAGCGCCTCCTATTCGTGCCCGTACCCGCTCTTCATCTTTCTGCTTCCGAGGCCGCGATGACATCCTCGTCGCCGAGGCGACGCGAGTTACGAGTGCAGCAACCTATCGGGTCACGGTGACAACCACGACTCGGCTTCGTGCGCACCAAGACCAACCAGTCGATCGACAATTGGCCGCAACTCATTCGTTCCAAGAGCCGCCACCAGCAGTCGCACCGTCTCCTCGAGTCGAGAAAGGGAGAATCCATCCGCCGCGGCGCAGCTGATGAGTGAATGCTTAAGGAAGCGATGCGTAGCGCGCGGGTGCGTGCGCGCGAGAGCTTCAAGCCGGGCGTAGCTGCTCGGCGGCAGGCGCAACGAAAAGGGGCCAGCTAGCAGCTCCAGAGCCAAGCTGACCTCGTCGGCGCGGTCCGGAATCGCCGCGTAAATCGCGTTCCAGCGCGCCTTCTCGGTCTCCGCGATCGGACTCGGCGAACCGCCCGCTCGCGCCGCAACTAACTGCGCGACCCACGTATCCCAAGCGCCGGCGGAATCGCCGTAATCAAATTCAGTCAGCTTCGCCACAAGGAGCTCAACCACTGTCTCCCGAAGAGCCGAGCTACCAGTGAAGATGCTGCGGATAGCGACCGACCGCTGATCTTCAGCAATGCCACCGTAGAGCAAGGCGGATACCAGCAGAGAGCAGTAGTTGTTGAATAGGTGCTTCGGAAGCTGCTCCGCCACCGGCGCACCACGCAGCAGTACGTCTAGGAAGCCCGCGGCAATCATCCTGTCGTTCAGACGGGGACCGTGCGTGTAGGCGTCCCATACGCCCAACACGGTGTGCGGATTCGACGCAGGATCAAAGAGCGGGATCAGGTGCCTGGTGGTGAAATCTTCATCGGCGGCAAACAGAAAGTAGACTTCGGCGGCCAAGACCGGGTGGGTCGCCTTGGCCGTTTCGTCAACCGCGAGCGTGATGGCGAGAATTGCATCGTGGTATTGGTCGGGAATTCCCCGCCAGGCGTCCCGATTTGCTGACCACAGCCTGCTAAAGAACGTCGTCCACATTTGGGCGATCGTTCCCGGCCAAGAATTCAGTCCCAGCATCAGCGAGGACTCCGCGGATGTCGCGTATGCGGCTGCTCGGGACTGAACGAGCGCCTCGGCGATTGTTGTGGCCCGTTCAGCGATGGCGTCGTCGGGCTGCGACTCCGCCACTGCGGTCTGCAGCAATCTAGCGAGACTTCGGTCCTGTTGGTCCGTCGTCGTGGCCGTCGATAGGGCCCCAATAACCTCCCTCCATGCGTCTCCATCCAATTCGGCTGCGTTCCAGCCATCGAGGATTGCCGCGCGGACATCCACCGGCTGGTCGCCCTGGGCCACAGCGGTGTGCCACAAGCGAACAACCAATCGCGGCGACTCCTTCGCGAGCCCCGAGACCAAGCGTGCTGCGCCATCGGAGGACACTGCATCGAAGTCGGTACTGCTGTAGTTCTGCGACTGCAACCATTCGAGCGCCGCCTCGGCGTCATCCTGCACTCGGCTACGGAAGTCATCCAAGGGCGCTGGGGGGCGATCCTCCCAAGTGCCCGTCGTCATGTACACGTCGAAATCGGGGTGTTCTCGTGGGAGGAAGTCGGGATTCGCTGCCTTGATGCTCTCAGAAGCGTCTGCCAGTCCAGGCATGCCCGGGGCATGCTGTTCGAGCCAGGTTAGGAGGTTGTAGATCGCGTATTGCCGATGGCGTCCGTCAACGTCGACCGCACCGAAAGAGGGCCGGGCCAGGGCCGCATCAATAAGATTCGCGCTGGTACTTGCGGAGATCTCCGCGGCGTTTCGACCCAATAGCCAGAACACTTCGTGCTTGACGTCGAAGTCGTGGATGAGACTCTGGCGCAGGAGCCAGGCAACGCGCGCGTCAGCATCATGGTCTGTCCGCACTCCCTCGAGGTACACACTGAGTCGTCGAAAGAGTTTGTGGCCGGTAGACCACCACGAGGACTGCAGTGCTTCGGCGCCCTCGCTGCCTCCTACCCGGTCTGCGCGATCCCGTAGTGAGTCGATCAAGATATCGACGAGCGAGTCGCCATTCTGCTCATGGGGTTCGATTGCCGGGCGCCACCAGGCGGCTCCGTCAGAGGCGTTCGGACCGCCGTGTGCATTCAAGAGCGAGTAGGCGAGTATGAGCGCTCGGTTCGCTGCGTCTGCGAATAGTTCACGTGCTTGTTCCGTAGCGAGGGAGTTCCAGAACTCTCGAAGCCAATACTCATCGGGGACCCACACGATCTCGGCGCGAGGAAGGCGGGCACGATCCGGCTCGAAGAGCCTGAAAGGCTCATCTAGCGTGACACGCGGTGTCAAGAGGACATCGAGCAGGATTGCAGCGACGTCGGAGTCCTCTGGAAAGGTGAGGCCGCGCAACTGGTATTGAAGCGTGTTCGAAGTGTCCGTGCGGATGCGTTGGGACAAAGCGCTGAGCCAGGCCCCCGCGACCGTCCGATCAGAGGAGTCAGTTGCGGCGAGCGTCGTAAGCAGTGCTGTAACGAACGTGTCCCCAAGGGCCATCTGATCGAACTGCCGTATCGCTTGCAGACCTTCTGCGAGGCCTTCCGTCTCCGTTGCGAAGTGACGAACAAACCAGGTGATCATCAGCCCCGCAGAAGCGCCCACTCTTCCGGATGCCGTGACGCTCTCGGCGAAGAGTTCAGAGCTCGCTATCCAGGCGAGCCACTCGCGTCCGGCATTTCTCTCGAAGGCTCTAGCGCCGACTTCCGTGCGGATTACGCGCAGCAAGTAGTCGTTCTCGACAGGGGACAGCGGTGGCCGGCCAGAAACGAGCTGGCGCACGCGCTCAGTGTGGTCCAGTGCACCCATCTTGGCGCGGCGCGCCCATTCTTCAAGGAGATCCGTCAGCGCCGAATGGTCATGACCAGACGAGGGGTAGATGATGGGCGTGATGCCCAACCGCCTCCAGTCGTGTTGGTCCGCCGCGGACACCAGGGCGAAGCGAGGTTGCGATCCGTGCAGTCCCCGCGCGAGATAGGTCATCACGACGTCTTCGTGGCTATACCCAACGAACAGCACTACGTACCTGCGGAATAAGTCGTTCAGGAACCGCGCCGCCCAACCCTCCGTCAGATAGGCACGCCCAAAGTCCGCATCAGTAAGAACTAGGGCCTTCGGAGCACCCGACAGTGCGCCGTGAACATGAACTATCCCGTCGAAGTCATGTCCAAGCGGCAATGCCGGGGCGGCGTAGACCAAGAACTCGCGACCCAATCCCGTGGCCGCCTGCGACAAATGCATGTCGTAATTGGTGGTGACGATGCGTGGCGCCGGGCCGGAGGCGGCTATCTCGGCGAGCGCAGCGTGATTGCGATTCGGGAGCGACGTTGGGGCAGCGATGACGGTCGCGGCGTGCGTATGCACATCGACCCCGTCGTCCCTGAGATCAGACAAGAACTGATCTGCTGGCCGCGTGCCCCGGGTCTTCGTCGAGTGACTGCTGGCAATGAGATCGGCAAGGGTGTTGAAGTTTGGGAGACCGGAAGGGTCGTCCATCGACGCACCGGCTCCCACGAAGATCACGAGGTTGCCCTCTTCGAGGGAGGTAATCAGGTCGTCTGGCACATCAACGGCGCCCGTTATCCACATCGCTCAATCATGCCGGTGATGGTCTGCCAACCGCGAAGGATCGATGCAACGCCCTCGACTCTCGCGGCGCGCAAATCCTCCGCACCGCTGTCCGCCGACTGGTGGTAGCCACGAGGCAGGATCAGGGCAGCCCCACCTCGACGCGGTCGTCATGGCGCCCGCGCTCGAGGCTCACTTCGGCTGACGCTCCCTCGCGGCGCACCGCGTAGTCGCCGGCGAAGCCGGCCACGAGCACCTGGCCCTCGGCATCCGTCCTCACTGTCGTCGGCGGCAGCCACCACTCGCCCGCGATCAGCCCTCGAAGCGCGTCGTACGCGGGCTTTCGCGAACCGTCCTCCCGCACGAGCCCGATGGGCGCCCCCAGCCACGCCCCGCGGTCCGTGATGCCCCAGTAGGTGATCGACTCCACCGCGGAGTGCGAGACCAGGGCGCGGTAGTGGCGCTCGATCTCGTCCGCCTGCCGGGCCTCACCCTCGGGCGTGCTCGGCCACTCGTCCACGCGGTAGTCGTTGAGGTCCTCGATGTCGGGCGGCATCAGCGCGCCCGCGACCAGCGAGTTCTCGGTGAAGTGCAGCGGCAACCCGTACCGGGCGAAGCGGTCGGCGATCGCGAGCACCTCGTCCTCGCCGCGGTACCCCTGGTGCATGTGCGTCTGCAGGCCGAGCGCGTCGATCCGCACCCCGGCCTCGAGCAGCCCCTCGATCAGGCACTCGTACGCCGTGCTGAGGTCGAAGTCGTTCAGCAGCAGCGTCGCTCCGGGATCGGCGGCCCGCGCCTCCTCGAAGGCGAGCTTGGCCATCGCGACACGTCCGCGGTTCCAGGCGAGGCGCGTCACGGCGTTGTCGTCGCGATCGAAGACAGGCATGATCACGAGCTCGTTGATGGCGTCCCAAGTTGGGATGACATCGCGGAACGCCGACACCTCGCGCCGCACGCGACTTCGCAGCCGCTGCTCGATCCCGTCCAGGTCGTACGCGCGCAGCCAGTCCGGCTGCACGGTGTGCCAGACGAGCGGATGCCCCTTCACGGCCACTCCGCGATCACCGAACCATCGCGCCGCGGCGCGCAGGCGCTCGGTCTGCGGGGCGCCCTCGGTCGGCTCGAAGTCGCCCCAGTAGAAGGGAAGCGTCGCCGCGTTGAACAGCTCGAGCCAGTCGGCGGCGAGCTGCTCGTCGCCAGGTGCTCCCCGGCCTTCGGCGAGGTCCATTAGGTCGAACCCGATGTTGCCGAAGCCGAAGGCATGGTTCACCTGCTCGACGACGACCTCGGTGTCGCGCAGCGGTGCGCCGTCGGCGTCGAGCACGCGGACGAGCGCGCTCCCCCGCCGATGCTCGAACCGATCCTCAGCAGCGGTCGCGCTCACAACTCTTGCCCCGCGGTCGACTCCACCTCGACCCGCACGTCGGCGTGCAGCGTGCGCGCGCGATCGACCACCCGGGTCTCACCCACCACGGAAACGGGAACGGTCAGCGGGATCTCCCCGCTCGAGCGCCCGAAACCGAGCACGATCGCGCCGGGCTCCACGATGCGCTGACCCCCGGCGCCGGTGAACGACAGAAGGTCCGCGGCGACGTCGAACGACACCTGAGCCCGCTCGCCCACCGCGAGCGGCACCCGCGCGTAGCCGATGAGACGCTGCACCGGACGCACCACCGAGGCGACCGGGTCGTGCACGTACAGCTGCACGACCTCGACCCCATCGCGGTCGCCGGCATTGCCGACGTGCATCGACACCGTGACCGACCCGTCCACGGAGAGTTCCGGTGCCGAGGCCGCGGCATCCGACCACACGAAGTGCGAATAGGCGAGACCGTGGCCGAACGGGAATGCCGCGGTCGGGTCGATGTTCGAGACCTCGTTGCGGCGCGCGAGCGTCGCGGCGAGGTACGTCGACGGCTGGGCGCCGGGATCGCGCGGCACGCTGACGGGCAGGCGACCGCTCGGGTTCACCCGGCCGCTGAGCACGCCGGCGATCGCCCCCGTGCCCTCCTCGCCGGCGAAGAACGTCTGCACGATCGCCGCCGCGCGCTCGGGCGCCGAGCCCAGGGCGTAGGGGCGGCCGGCGAGCAGCGTCACCACCGTCGGGGTGCCGCTGTCGAGCACGGCGTCGAGCAGCGCCTGCTGCGCGCCGGGCAGTGAGAGGTCGGCGACATCGCAGCCTTCCCCGCTTGTGCCGCGGCCGAAGAGTCCGGCGCGGTCACCGAGCGCGATCACGACGACGTCGGCAGCGGATGCCGCGGCCACCGCCTTCGCGAACCCGTCGGTCTCGCCGCCGTCGACGGTGGTGCCGCGGGCGAAGACGATCTCGGCGTCGGGGAATTCGGCCGCGATCACGTCGCGCAGCGTCGGCAGCGTGAGACCGATGGGCACTTCCGGATGCCGCACCCCGACGTGCGAGGGGAACGAGTAGCAGCCCAGCACGGCGTACGGGTCGGCCGCGACGGGCCCGACGACCGCGATCCGGCGCGGCTTGCGCAGCGGCAGTGCCCCGTCGTTGGAGAGCAGGATCACCGCCTCCTCGGCCAGGCGCCGGGCGAGGTCGCGGTTGGCGGGCGGATCGAGGTCGACGCTGCCGCGGACGTCGTGCCCGGCGGCACCGTGGCGCACCGCGGCGAGCGCGGGAGGCACAGGCGACCAGTCGGGGTCGAGCATCCCGAGCTCCGCCTTCTGGCGCAGCACGCGGGTCAGCGCCCGGTCGATCAGGGCCTCGTCGACCGCGCCGTCTTCGACGGCCTGCACGAGGGCCGGGCCGAAGGTCTTGACGGTGGGCAGCTCGACGTCGATGCCTGCCGCGAGTGCGTCGCGCGCGGCATCCGTCCACCCCTCGCTGTAGCCGTGCAGCTGCTTGAGGAAGGCGATCGAGAAGTAGTCGGCGACAACGGTGCCCTCGAACCCCCACTCGTCGCGCAGCAGTCCGGTGAGCAGCGACGCGTCGGCGGCCGTGGGGATGCCGTCGAGGTCGGTGTACGAGTTCATGACCGAGCGCACGCCGCTCTCGCGGATCGCCATCTCGAACGGGGGCAGGAGCACGTCGGCGAGCTCGCGCGCGCCCACCGAGACGGGTGCCAGGTTGCGGCCACCCTTCGAGGCGGAGTATCCGACGAAGTGCTTGAGCGTCGCGATGACGCCGGCCGACTCGACGCCCTGGATGTAGGCCGTCGCGACCGTGCCGACGAGGTACGGGTCCTCGCCGATGGTCTCTTCCACGCGACCCCAGCGGGCGTCGCGCACGACGTCGAGCACGGGGGCGAGACCCTGGTGCACGCCGACCGAGCGCATGTCGTCGCCGATCCGTCGACCCATCTCGCGGACGAGGTCGGGGTCGAACGATGCGCCCCAGCTGAGCGGCACGGGGTAGGCCGTCGCACCCCACGTGGCGAAGCCGGCGAGGCACTCCTCATGGGCGAGAGCCGGGATGCCGAACCGTCCGGCGGCGACGATCTTCTGCTGGGCGCGCTGCAGCGACAGCGCCCCGGATGCCGGATCGACCGGCGCCGTGCCGAACGGACGCGTGAGCTGGCCGAGACCCCAGGGCAGGATCGCATCGAGGTCGACGTGGTCGTCCATCTCGTGCTGGTGCGGCGCGACATCCTCGCCGTCGTCCGAGGCGCCGACCCACACGCCGTAGAGCTGCGCGACCTTCTCGGCCACGGTCATCTCGGCCATGAGCGCGGCGACGCGCTCGGCGACCGGGAGACTCGTGTCGCGCCAAGCGCCGGACGTGCCGGTCTGGGTCTGCGGTGACATGGTCATCCCTTCACCGCCCCGGTGAGTCCGCCGACGATCCGCTTCTCGGCGAGGAGGAAGAAGACCAGCGCCGGGATCATCGCCAGCGAGGTGTAGGCGAGCACCGCTCCGGTGTCCTGCGAGTACTGCGTCGAGAACTGGGTCACCCCGAGAGGCAGCGGCCACAGCTCCTGCGGCAGCGACCCGGTGCTGATCACGAGCAGGGGCAGCAGGTAGCCGTTCCAGCTCGCGACGAAGGCCAGGATGCCCACGGTCACGAGGCCGGGCTTGGCGAGCGGCAGCATGATCCGCCAGAAGAACCCGATGCGGGTGGCGCCGTCGATCATCGCGGCCTCCTCGAGCTCCTCGGGGATGGCCCGCAGGAACGGGACGAGGATGATGATCGTCGTCGGCAGCGCGAACGCGATGCCGGGGATGATCACGCCGAGATAGGTGCCGTGCAGGCCGAGGGTGCGCAGCAGCAGCGTGAGCGGCAGCGCGGCGACGGTCAGCGGGAACATGAGCCCGGCGGCGAACAGCGTGTACAGCCCCTGGCGACCGCGGAAGTCGTAGCGCGCGAGCACGAACGCCGCCATCAGGCCGGCGATCACGACGCCGACGGTCGTGGCGACCGCCAGCAGGCTGCTCGCGAACACGTTGCCCCAGAACCGCGGGGCACTGAGCACCGTGATCCAGTTCTGCAGCGTCCACGGGTCGGGAAGGCCAGCCGGGTTGGCGTTCAGGTCGGCGGTCGTGCGCAGGCCGCCCATGAAGACGTAGATGACCGGCCCGATGGCGACCGCGGCGATGACGAGCGCGACGAGGTAGACGAACGGCTGACCCCAGTCGAACTTACGGCCGGCGGGCGCCGTGTCGTGCGGACCGTCGACGCCGGTGACGATGGTGGTGGTGGCGGACATCAGTTGATGCCTTCCTTCTTGTCGCGGGCACCGGGCTTCTTGCCCTTCGGCCCCGAGCCCGTCCGCGTGATGGCTCCCGCCAGGTCGCGGCGCAGCGCGAAGCGCTGGTACACCAGGGCGATGACGAGCGAGATGACGAACATGATCACGGCGATCGCGCTGCCGTAGCCGGGCTGGCCGGCGAACTGTCCCTGCTGCACCATGTACGTCGCCATCGACTCGGTCGCGATGCGGCGCACCGCCGGCGAGACGGTGACCCAGATCATGTCGAAGACCTGGAGCGAGCCGATGATCGACAGGAAGGCCCAAATGCGGATCGTGGGTCCGAGCAGGGGCAGGGTGATGTGCCGCTGGATCTGCCACCAGCTGGCGCCGTCGATCGCGGCGGCCTCGGCGAGCTCATCGGGGACGCCCTGGAGGCCGGCGAGCATGAGCAGGATCGCGAAGCCGATGTACTTCCAGGTGAGGATGAAGAAGATCGTCCACAGCGCGATGGTCGGGTCGGCGAGCCAGTTCTTCGCGAGCGCGCCCAGGCCGACGGCCTCGAGGGTCGCGTTGACCGCACCGGCCGGCTGGAGCATGAGCTTCCAGGCCAGACCCGCGATCACCTCGGCGAGGACGTAGGGCACGAAGATCAGGAGGCGGAAGATGCTGCGGCCGCGCATACGCCGGTTCAGCAGCAGTGCGATGCCGATCGCGAGCGGCCCCTGGATGAGCAGCGACGCCACGAGGATGAAGAACGTGTTGGCGACCGCGCGCTGGAACTCGGGTGTCGTGAGCGCACGGACGTAGTTGTCGAGCCCGACGAAGCGGGCGGGGTCTGCGAGGTCGGACCACTGGAACGCGGCCGGGAGGTTGTAGAGGCTGTACACCGCGGCGAGGATCACCGGCAGGATCACGAAGCCGAGGAACAGCACGAGCGCGGGCGTCATGAAGAAGGCGATCTCGAGACGCTTGCGCCGGTCATCGCGCCGTGGGCGGCGCGCGGGAGCAGGGCCCGGGCCCGCGGTGACCGCGGGCCCGGGGGTGGTGAGAGTGGTCATGGCCTACAGAGTCGCTGCCGCGTCCTGCATCCGCTGGACGATCTCCTCGGGCGTGCCGGTGCCTGCGAAGAGGTTGACGATGCCCTCGTTCATGGCGTTTCCGACCGTGGTGCCGAAGGCGGTGTCGAGCCAGAGCTGGACGAAGGATGCCTCGGCCAGGCCCTCGGCCACCATCTTGAGGTTCTCGTCCTCGATGGCGGACTGGGCTGCGGGCACCGTCGGGATGCCGGAGCCGCTGGCGGCGAAGCGCGCCTGGACGTCCTCGCTCATGATGTACGCGAGCAGGTCGGCGCACTCCGGCGGGGCTTCGGCCGAGCAGCCGAATCCGTCGCCGCCGCCGAGGGCTGCGGTCGGGTCGCCCGCGGCGTCCTCGATGCCGGGCACCGGGAACCAGCCGAGGAACGGCGGCACCTGCTGGTCGGCGGTGAGCCCGCCGATCGTGCCGGCGTTCCAGTGGCCCATGAGCTCCATGGCGGCCTGGCCGTTCGCGACGAGACCTGCCGAGCTGCCGGCGCCCTCCTGCGCGACGGTGCCGAGGAAGCCGTCCTGGAACGGGTTCTCGCCGAGGAACGCCTCGAGCTGCTCGCCCGCCTCGACGAAGCACTCGTCGCTGAAGTCGAACTCCTCCTGCGCCGCCGCGAGGGTCTCGGGCGAGCAGGACTTCAGTGCGAACTGGTACCACCAGTGCGCGGCGGGCCAGCCGCTGCCGGCGCCGACCGCGATCGGGGTGACGCCGGACTCGCGCAGTGCGCCGACGACCTCCACCAGCTCGTCGAACGTGGTCGGGACCTCGACGCCTGCCTCGTCGAACATCTCGGTGTTGTACCAGAAGCCCTCGATGCCGAAGGTGAAGGGGATCGCGTACGTCTCGCCGCCGACCTGCCACGGGTTCACGGTCGCGCCCACGGACTCGATCGTGTCGGGGATCGCGTCGTCGAGCGGCATCAGGTAGCCGTTCTCGACCTGGTCGCGCAGCTCGCCGCCCGGCCACACCTGGAACAGGTCCGGCGGGTCGCCGGCTGCCAGGGCGTTCGGGATGAGCGTGCGCTGCAGCTCCTCGTTCTGGTAACCGGTCTGCTCGACGTTGACGCCGGGGTTGGCCTCCTCGAACTCGGCGGCCACTTCCTCCCACACCTCGGGCAGGGGGCCGTTGGTCGCGTTGTGCCACCAGGTGAGCGTGACCTCGTCGCCGCCGTCGCCGTTCGCGTCGCCGCCGCCGGCGGAACAGCCGGCGAGCGCTCCGATGGCGAGGCCGGTCGCGGCAAGGCCTGCTGCGAGCCTCGTCCTGCTGCGTGTGTTCATCTTCGAACCTCTCGAAAGTTTCGACATCCACGTCGAAAGTGATCTGGACGTTGCAAGAGTACGTCGAACGCCATTTGGCGTCAAGAGCAACAAATACGTGCCGGATCCCTCGCCCGGCCGTACAGTGAGGGGGATGACCGATCTGCCCACCGGCGCCGAGAGCGTCCGCCAGCGCAACCTCGCGCGCCTCCTGCGTCTGGTGCACCTCGAGGGACCGCTTTCGCGCGCCACGCTGACCGAGGCCACGGGTCTCAACCGCTCGACGATAGCCGACCTGGTCGCCGAACTCGTCGGCGCAGGACTCGTCGAAGAGCGCGCCCCCGACCCCTCGCGTCGCGTCGGCCGGCCCTCCCCCGTCGTCGCCGTCGCACCGGGGGTCCTCGCGATCGCCGCCAACCCCGAGGTCGACGCCCTGACCATCGCGGCCGTGGGCCTCGACCGCGAGCTCGTGCTGCGCGAGCGCATCGATCTCGATCACCTCCTCACCCCGGACGAGACCGCTCAGCTCATCGCCGCGCGGCTCGAAGCCTGGCGCACCGGCCCCCTCACGGATGCCCGCTTCATGGCGGTCGGACTCGCCGTACCGGGGCTCGTGCGCGCCGCCGACGGCCTCGTCCGCGACGCCCCGCACCTGCGGTGGACCGATGCTCCGGTGCGCGACCTCGTGGCCGACGCGACCGGCCTGCCGACGGTGGTCGGCAACGACGCCAGCCTCGGCGCCCTCGCCGAGCACCTCTATGGTGCCGCCCGGGGAATCGACCACGTCGTCTACCTCAACGGCGGAGCCAGCGGCATCGGCGGCGGACTGATCGTGCACGGGATGCCGGTGGCCGGCGCCGGCGGCTACGCCGGCGAGTTCGGGCAGAACCGTCCCGGCATCGCTTCCGAGACCGACCGCCGCGCCGACGGCGGCGTGCTCGAGGACGAGGTCAGCCGCAGCCGCCTGCTCGAGGTGGTCGGCCTCCCCGCCGCCGACGAGCCGACGCTCGCCGAGGCCCTCGCCTCGTCGGCCGATGGCGCGGTGGCCTCCGAGCTGACGCGGCAGCGCGGCATCCTCTCCACCGCCCTGGCCAATGCCGTCAACGTGCTGAACCCCTCGGTCGTCGTGCTCGGCGGCTTCCTGGCCACCCTCGCCGCCTCCGACCTCGAAGCCCTCACCGACGCTGTGGCCGCGCAGGCGATGCCCGCGAACATGGAGGGCCTCGACATCCGCGTGGCCTCCCTCGCCGAGAACCGCCTGCTCATCGGCGCCGCCGAGGCCGCGTTCGAGCGCCTGCTGGCCGATCCCGCGGGCGTCACCGTCTGACGTCTACACCGGGTCGCCGGACCGGTCAACGGGTGTCGCGGATGCCGCGCCCCGGCGCACCCTGGAACCTCGAGAGAGGACCAGCCATGAGCGATCCGAACACCTTCCCCGGCGGCCCTGATTTGCCCGGCGCCCCCGGACTCCCCGGCGTCCCGGGCGACCCCGGCTCCCCCGGCATTCCCGGAGATCCGGGCGGCCCCACCCCTCCGGGAAAGCCCGAGCCGTCGATCCCCGGAGAGACACCGTCGCCGTTCCCGAGTGAGCCGACCTTCCCCGCGCCGGAAGAGCCGCTCGCGCCGAATCCGCAGGAGCCGACGTATCCGGCGCCCGCCGAGCCGACGACGCCGGCTCCCACGGAGCCGAACCCGAACGCCGGGCCCGCCTACTGACCGTCGCGGGCGCCGAACCGTCGCCAGTGGTCGCCTGACGCCCTGTCACACGACCACGCGCGACGGTTCGCCGTAGCGGTGCGGGCGCACGGACGGTCCGCCGCATCCGTCCGCTGATCAGGACGGACCGTCATAGCCGCCGTGCGGGCGCGCGAGTAGCGTGAGGAGAAGTCCTGACGGAAGGCCCGCAATGTCGACGACCACCGATCGCCACGCCCGCACTGAGGCAGAGCTGCAGCAGATGGCGAAGGACCATCTGTGGATGCATTTCGCCCGCCAGTCCGTGATGGAGGAGGGCGGCCCCGGCGTCCCGATCATCGTCAAGGGCGAGGGTCACCACATCTGGGACTCCAAGGGCAAGCAGTACATCGACGGGCTGGCAGGCCTTTTCGTCGTGAACGCCGGGCACGGCCGCCGGCGCCTGGCCGAAGTCGCCGCCAAGCAGGCCGAGACCCTCGCGTTCTTCCCGATCTGGTCGTACGCGCATCCGGCCGCGATCGAGCTCGCCGATCGCCTCGCCGAGTACGCACCCGGCGACCTCAACCACGTGTTCTTCTCG
Source organism: Microbacterium sp. Root166 (assembly GCF_001427145.1). Taxonomy (GTDB): domain Bacteria; phylum Actinomycetota; class Actinomycetes; order Actinomycetales; family Microbacteriaceae; genus Microbacterium. Next base: position 1,395,027 of record NZ_LMGL01000001.1, on the reverse strand, counting down.
ACCGGCGGCGGCGAGGCCGTCGAGACCGCGTTCAAGCTCGCGAAGTACTACTGGAAGCTGCAGGGCCAGCCCACCAAGCACAAGGTCATCTCGCGCGCGGTGGCGTACCACGGCACTCCGCAGGGGGCTCTGGCGATCACCGGCATCCCGGCCATGAAGGCGATGTTCGAGCCGGTCACCCCGGGCGGGTTCCGGGTGCCGAACACCAACTTCTACCGCGCCGCCGACATGGGCGCCCCGACGGGCAGCCTCGAGGAGTTCGGCGTCTGGGCGGCCGACCGCATCGAGGAGATGATCCAGTTCGAGGGCCCCGACACCGTCGCCGCGGTCTTCCTCGAGCCGGTGCAGAACTCCGGCGGGTGCTTCCCTCCCCCGCCCGGCTACTTCCAGCGCGTGCGCGAGATCTGCGACAAGTACGACGTGCTGCTCGTCAGCGACGAGGTCATCTGCGCCTTCGGGCGCATCGGCCACATGTTCGCGTGCGACGCCTACGGCTACGAGCCCGACATGATCACGTGCGCCAAGGGCATGACGAGCGGCTACTCGCCGATCGGCGCCACGATCGTGAGCGACAAGATCTACGAGCCCTTCCGCACCGGCGACCGGGCGTTCTACCACGGCTACACCTTCGGCGGTCATCCCGTCTCGGCCGCCGTGGCGCTCGAGAACCTCGACATCTTCGAGGAGGAGGGTCTCAACGAGCGGGTGCGCGAGAACTCGCCGATCTTCCGGTCGACTCTCGAGCAGCTCAAGGATCTGCCGATCGTCGGCGACGTCCGCGGGGACGGCTACTTCTTCGGCATCGAGCTCGTGAAGGACAAGGCCACCAAGGAGACCTTCGACGACGACGAGTCCGAGCGCCTGCTGCGCGGGTTCCTCTCCAAGGCGCTGTTCGACGCCGGCCTGTACTGCCGGGCCGACGACCGCGGCGACCCGGTCATCCAGCTCGCACCGCCGCTGACGGTCGGCCCGAGCGAGTTCACCGAGATCGAGCAGATCCTCCGCTCCGTGCTGACGGAGGCCTGGACCCGCCTCTGAGGAAACCCACCGACATCGCGGGAATGGATGACGCGTCCCGGCGTTCCCCCTCGGCATGACAACTGTGGGAATCATCGGAGCAGGACACATCGGATCGGCCCTTGCGCGCGGCCTCGTCGAGCGCGGGTACGAGGTCGTGATCAGCAATTCGCGGGGTCCTGAGACCCTCGCTGACCTCGTCGCAGACCTGGGAGAGAAGGCCACGGCCGCGACGGCGACGGGGGCCGCGGCATCCGGAGATGTCGTCGTCGTGACGGTGCCGCTCAAAGCGATCGCCGACGTCCCGGTCGAGCCGCTCGCCGGCAAGATCGTGCTCGACACCAACAACTACTACTGGGAGCGCGACGGCCGCATCCCCGAGCTCGACGAGGGGAAGACGACCACGACCGGTCTGCTGCAGCGGCACCTGCCCGAGTCGAAGGTCGCGAAGGCGTTCAACCACATCCTCGCGAGCGACATCCTGACCACCGGGACCCCCGCCGGCACCGAGGACCGTCGTGCCCTCGCCACGGCGAGCGATGATCCGGATGCCGCGGCCTACGTCACGGCGCTGTACGACGAGTTCGGCTTCGACACCGTCGACATCGGCTCGGTCGCCGAGAGCTGGCGCGTCGAGCGCGACCGCCCGGCGTACGTGACGCGTCAGACGAAGTCGGAGCTCGAGCAGAACCTGGCCCGCGCGACCCGCTGACCTGCGCGAGGCGTTTCGCTCCTCGCTCAACGACCGGCCGGTCCGCGCCGGTCGTTGAGCGAGATCAAACGTTAGAGCGTCGCCTCGAAGGGGTCGAAGTCAGCCGAGATCGAGCCGACCTCGTCCACCGTGCTCTGCACGGGCACGAACTGGCGGGCCTCGACCGACTCCTCGACCGCGAGCAGCGTGTCGAGCACGTGGAAGCCGAAGCGGCCGGTCGCCACGTGGGGCCGGCCGGCGCGGATGGAGCGGGCCATGTCGAGCAGCCCGATGCCGCGGCCGGCGAGCACGCCCTCCTGCGGCACGTCGACGATCTCCTGCTGCATCACGGCCGGCGGCACCACCATCTCGGCCAGCGGACGCGTGATGGTGATGGGGCCGCCGAAGGTGTTCGGGTCAGGGATCACGAGGGTGCCCTCGGTGCCGGTGATCTCGACGATCCCGTGGCGGTACAGCGGCGAGTCGGTGCTGTACAGGCTCTGGGCCTGACCGCCCTCCTCGAACTGGAACAGCGCCGAGACGGTCGACGGGATCTCGACCGGGAACTCCTCGCCCGCGGCCGGACCGACCTGCACCGCGCGCTTCTCGCTGCCCTTGAGGCCGAGCGCGGCGACGGCCGCGACGGGACCGAAGACGTGGATGAGGGTCGAGACGTAGTACGGCCCCATGTCGAGCAGCGGCCCGCCGCCGACGGCGTAGAGGAACGCGGGGTTCGGGTGGAACAGCTCCGGGCCCTGCCACTGGAACGTCGTCTGCGCGAACAGCGGCCGCCCGATGTCGCCGCGGGCGATCGCCCGCTTGGCGGTCTGCACGCCGGGGCCGAGCACGGTGTCGGGCGCGACGCCGACGCGCAGGCTCGCGGCATCCGCCTTCTCCAGCATTCCGAGTGACGACGCACGATCGACGCCGATGGGCTTCTCGGTCCACACGTGCTTGCCGGCGGCGAGGATCGCCTCGGAGACCTCGATGTGGACCGCGGGGATCGTGAGGTTCACGACGATCTCGATCTCGGGATCGGCGAGGACGGTGTCGATCCCTCCGAAGCGCGGCACGCCGTACTTCTCGGCCTGCTCCCGCGCGCGGTCCTCGATCAGATCGGCGATCGCGAGCACCCGCACGTCGGGAAAGCGCGTCAGGTTCGACAGGTACTGGTCGCTGATGTTCCCCGCGCCGATGATGCCGACGCCGACGGGGGCGCCCATCAGCGGGCCGCCCGCTCGTCGAGGAAGACCCGGCTCTGCTCGATGCCCTCGAACAGGTCGCCCGAGTAAGCGTCGAACTCGACGATCGCGAACTCGAGAGCGGATGCCGCGTCCAGCGCCTCGGCCAGCGGCACGCTGCCCGTCCCGGCGGGAACCTGGTCGGCCGGCGGGTACGCCTTGATCGCCTCAGGGTCGAGGGTGCCGTCCTTCACGTGGACCGCGACGACCCGGTCGCCGAGCGTGCGCAGCAGTGCAGCGGGGTCGACCCCCGCACGAGCCGCCCAGTACAGGTCGACCTCGAGCACGACGCGCGGGTCGAGAAGTTCGGCGAGCACCTCGAGGCCGGTCTGCCCGTCGATCTGCGCCTCCAGCTCGTGAGCGTGGTTGTGATAGCCGACACGGATGCCGCGTGCGGCGCCCCGCTCGGCGGCGGCGTCGAGCAGCCCGGCAGTGTGCTCGATCTGCTCGCGCGTCGTCCAGCGCTCTGCGGTCGTGTACGGGTCGATCACGGTGCCCATGCCCAGCGTCTCGGCGGCATCGAAGACTGCGTCGTGGCTGGGAACCGGCAGTTCCGTGCCGCTGCCGTCCGGGTTGACGAAGGTCTCGGTCGCCAGCATCGCGTGGCCGGTCGGGGCGACCAGGCCGTGAGCGGCGAGCGACGCGGCGAGGGGTTCCGCGCGGCGAACGAAGTCGTAGGGCTCGACCGCGGTGAAGCCGCGGCGAGCGATCTCGGCGAGAGTGCCGTCGAGGTCCGCTTCGAGCGCGTCCTTTACCGTGAACAGCTGGACGGATGTGAGTGCCGTCATGGGAACCTCCTGAGGTCGGCGTCGACGAGCGCCGTGCGCGGCGCCTCGACAGCACGCTAGCATAAACCTCCATGTGGAGGTTTTGAACGATAGGATGCCTGCATGCCCGATGAGCCCACCACCGAGGACGAGTCCGCCGCTCGCGCACGCGGCCCCTACGCCAAGGGGCTCGCACGCCGGCAGCAGATCCTCGATCGCGCCATCGAGGTCTTCGCCCGGCGCGGGGCGGCCCGCACGAGCCTCCGCGCCATCGCGGAAGAGATCGGCGTCTCGCACGCGGCGCTGACCCACTACTTCTCCTCGCGCGAGCAGCTGCTCGTCGAGGTGTACCGCGAAGCCGAGCGCCAGATCAACGAGAACGAGCCGTGGAGCCCGGACGCCTCGCCCGTCGAGATCATGACCGAGTCGGCGCGGCGCAACCACACGGTCCCCGGGCTGGTGCAGCTGTACTCGACTCTCGTCGCCGCCGCCCTCGAGTCGGGGCACCCCGACGCCGCCGAGTTCGCGACCAGCCGGTTCGCCCGCGTACGGGCCGACCTGGCCGACCGCGTGCGCCGCAATCAGGCCGGGGGCCGCATGCGCAAGGACGTCGATCCCGAGGTCGTCGCCTCGCTCGTGATCGCCGCCTCGGACGGTCTTCAGATCCAGTGGATGCTCGACGAGTCCGTGCCCCAGAACGACGCGCTGGATCTGCTCGCGCAACTTTTGGGTTCCGGGGCGCATTCAGCGTCTTAACAGGCTTAGGCTTCTGATCGTGGGGACCATCTACTACGGAGGATCGGCCACACCGATCCACATCGAAGACCGCGCGCTCGCGCACCTGAAAGTCGTCATCGCGACCAAGCTGCGCCGAGACGAGAGCTTCACGGTGTCGTGGAAGCATCCGGACGATCAGCCGCGAGGACGCAGCACGATCTGGCTGCATCCGTCGATCCCGCTGCGCTTCGTCTTCGACGATCCCGATCCCACCGAACTCAGCCGCGAGTGGATCGAAGAGCTGGCGAACTCCGCGAACTCCTCCGGCGGCATCACGCTGATCGCGGAGCACTTCGACACCGGCCCCGTGCCGGTCGTGGGCCAGGACGGCGAAGCGGACACGCTGAAGGTCGGCACGGTCGAGGTCGAGAGCCTCGAGATCGACAAGCTCAAGGTCGCCGGCACCGACGTGCCGCCGGCGGACATTCCCGCCGGCTGACGCTTTCGCGGCGCGCGGTCAGCCCTGCTCGGGCGGCGCTTCGTCAGAGGGCTCGGGCAGGATCGTGAGGCCGCCGGGTCCGCTCGCGGCCTGCATGAGCTCCTCGACCCAGAGCCGGTTGATCCGGGGCTGACGACTGCCGAAGAAGTGGAACTGGAGCGGCACCGAGGGGTGGATCCAGAAGCTGCGGCGACCGCTGCCGTCGCCGACCTCGACGTCGAACATGAACGGCTCAGACCGGCGCAGCTTGTTCATCATCACGATGCGCAGGTGCGCGAGTGTCCGGTCTTCGATGTCGACGGCATTGGCGGCCGTGTCGTAGATGAACCTGCCCATGCCAGGAGCATAAGGGCACAGGTCAGCGCGGAGCGAATGCGGCGTGGAAGAGGGCCCGTGCGCGTCGGGCGACGGCGGGGCGCGAGGCGGCGTCGGCGCGCGCGAGCTCGGTCGCAAGCATCCCCACGGCCATGTTCACATCCGCCGCGTCGATGTGCTCGCCGAGGCGTCCGGCGGCTCGCTCACGGGCGACGAGAGCAGCGACGACCGCCCCGAACCGCTCGCCGAGAGGCTGAACGCGAGGGTCGTTCATGTCGGCCGTGATCAGCTCGATGAACGCGGTCGACGAGACCGCCTGGTCGACGACGCGATCCATCAGGTCGTCGATCGTGCGCTCGCCCGTCGCGGTGAAGACCTCGAGGTCGGCGACGTTCTCCTCGAACACCGCGACCGCCAGCGCCGTCCGGTCGGGGAAGTGACGGTAGAGGCTGCCCTGACCGACGCCGGCGCGCTTGGCGACCGCGCTGAAGGGCGCGCTGAGCCCGCCTTCGGCGTACACCTCGCGCGCGGCGGCGATGAGGGCACGGCGGTTGTCCGCAGCGGCGGCGGGACCGCGGTTGGTGCGAGGGGAGAGGGCGGTCGACACGGGTGTAGCCTAGTACCGGACACTGATGTCCGGTCGAAAGGAAACACACATGGGCAACCCGAAGCCGCTCACCGGCGACTCCTCGATCGCCGACTGGCTGGCCGACCCGGCCGGCAACGCGATCCTCACCGATATGCTCGCGCAGAGCGGGCAGTCCCCCGACGTCTTCAAACCGGTCCGGCGCCTCGCCATCAAGCGTCTGGTCAAGATGAGCCGCGGGGCCTTCACGCAGGAGATGCTCGACGATCTCATCCGCCGGGTGGCTGCCGGTGATGTCCCCGCCGGAGCCCCGGTGCCTGTCGCCGTCGATTCCGACGCAGAGGATGCCGAGGCCGCCGTGGCGTTGCGCGAGTGGACCGAGCGCCTGGATCAGGGCCGCTTCACCGGCCAGACGGTGATCGTCACCGGTGCCGGATCGGGCATCGGCCGGGCGACGGCATCCCGGATCGCCCGTGAGGGCGGGCGCGTGGTCGCGGTCGACGTCAGCCAGGAGCGTCTGGACGAGTTCCTCGCCGAGCACGCCGGATCCGACATCGTGTCGCTGGTGGCCGACATCACCGACGACGCGGGCGTCGCGCGCATCGTCGAGGCCGCCGGAGACACGATCGACGGTCTCGCGAACATCGCCGGGATCATGGACGACATGACCCCCGTCGGCGACGTGACGGATGCCGTGTGGCAGCGCGTCTTCCGCGTGAACGTCGAGGGCACCATGAAGATGATGCGCGCCGTCATCCCCGCGATGCTCGCTCAGGGCGGCGGCTCGATCGTGAACACCGCGTCCGAGGCTGCGCTGCGCGGCTCCGCCGCCGGTGCCGCCTACACCGCCTCGAAGCACGCGGTCGCCGGGCTCACGAAGTCGAGCGCCTTCATGTACGGACCCAGCGGCATCCGCGTGAACGCGGTCGCGCCCGGACCCACGATCACCAACATCGAGGCCACGTTCGGCTCGCCGCTGGGCGCTTCGCGCATCCAGGTCGGCATGTCGGTCATGCCCGATCCGGTCGAGGCCGACGCCCTCGCGGCATCCATCACCTTCCTTCTTTCCGAAGATGGTGTGAACATCAACGGAGTGGTGCTCCCGAGTGACGGCGGCTGGTCGGCCGCCTGATCGCACTGCGACGCACCCCGAAGGGCCCTGGAGAGGCGACTCCAGGGCCCTTCGGCTGTGCGTGACTACAGTGCGGCGAGCGCCGCGTCGAGGTCGGCGATGAGGTCGTCGGCGCTCTCGATGCCCACCGACAGCCGCACGAGCTCCTCGGGAACGGCCAGCTCGGTGCCCCGCACCGATGCGTGCGTCATCTCGTCGGGGTAGTTCATGAGCGACTCGACGCCGCCGAGCGATTCGGCCAGCTGGAACAGGCGCGTCGATTCGGCGAAGCGGCGAGCGGATGCCGCATCCGCCAGCTCCGCCGAGACGATGCCGCCGAATCCCGACATCTGGCGGGCGGCGAGCTCGTGACCCGGGTGCGTGGCGAGTCCGGGGTAGTGGACGCGCGCGATCCTGGGGTGCCCGGCGAGGAACTCCGCCACCGACTGGGCGTTCTCGCTGTGCCGGCGCATCCGCAGTCCGAGCGTCTTGATGCCGCGGGTCGTGAGCCAGGCGTCGAGCGGTCCCGATACGGCGCCGGCCGCGAACTGCAGGAACTTGGCCTGCTCGTGGAGCGCGTCGTCGTTCATGACGAGCGCACCGCCGACGACGTCGGAGTGCCCACCCAGGTACTTCGTGGTCGAGTGCACGACGACGTCGGCGCCGAGCGACAGCGGCTGCTGCAGCGCGGGCGAGGCGAACGTGTTGTCCACCACGACCAGAGCGCCCGCCGCGTGGCCGAGCCGGGCGAGGCCCGCGATGTCGGTGATGCGCAGCAGCGGGTTGCTCGGCGTCTCGACCCAGACGATGCGCGCCGGGCGCTCGGCGAGCGCGGCCTCGACCGCGGTCAGGTCGCTCATGTCGACCACGCGCAGACCGACGCCCCAGGGGCCCAGGATCCGGGCGATGAGACGGTAGGTGCCGCCGTAGACGTCGTCGCCCAGGAGCACCTCGTCGCCGGGCTTGAGGACCGCGCGCAGCAGGGCATCCTCGGCCGCGAGGCCCGATGCGAACGAGAGCCCGTGCGCTCCTCCCTCGAGCGCGGCGAGCTGCGCCTCGAGCGCGGTGCGCGTCGGGTTGCCGCTGCGCCCGTACTCGTAGCCCTGCCGCAGACCGCCGATGCCGTCCTGGGCATAGGTGGTCGAGAAGTGCACGGGCGGGATGACCGCGCCCGTCGTCGGGTCGAACGCCTGACCGGCATGCACCGCCCTGGTGTCGAATCCGCGCGGGTCGATCGGGTCGGTCATTCGGATGCTCCTTCGATGGGGGTGGGTGCTTCGTAGGGCGGATGCGGCGGATCGTCCAGGTCGAACCCGCGTGAGCGCATCCACTCGTCGTCGTAGATCCGGCTGAGGTAGCCGCGGCCGTGATCGGGAAGCAGCACCACCACGACGGCGTCGGCGGGCAGGTCCTTCGCGACCCGGAGGGCGCCGACGACGGCCATCCCGCTGGAACCGCCGACGAGAAGGCCCTCTTCGCGCGCCAGCCGGCGGGTCATGGCGAAGGATTCGGCATCCGCTACTCGCTCGAGAGATCCGACCACGGAGGGGTCGTACGTCTCGGGCCAGAAGTCCTCCCCCACACCCTCGACCAGGTAGCCGTGCACCGGGCCGCCGGAATAGATCGAGCCCTCGGGATCGACGCCCACCACTTCGACGGCGCCGCCGGACACATCGCGGAGGTACCGGCCGGTGCCCGTGATCGTTCCGCCCGTGCCGATGCCGGCCACGAAGTGCGTGACCCGCCCGTCGGTGTCGCGCCAGATCTCGGGACCGGTCGACCCGAAGTGGGCGGCCGGGCCGTTCTGGTTCGCGAACTGATTGGGCTTGAAGGCGCCCGGGATCTCGCGGACGAGCCGGTCCGAGACGCTGTAGTACGACCGCGGATCGTCGGGCTCGACGCTGGTCTCGGTCATGACGACCTCGGCGCCATAGGCCTTGAGCACGGCGACCTTCTCGCCCGCGAACTTGTCGGGCACCACGAAGATCATGCGGTAGCCCCGCTCGAGCGCGACCAGAGCCAGGCCGACGCCGGTGTTGCCGCTGGTCGGCTCGACGATCGTGCCGCCGGGTTTGAGCAGGCCGTCGCGCTCGGCGGCGTCGATGATGCCGCGGGCGATGCGGTCCTTGGCGGACCCGCCGGGATTGAAGTACTCGACCTTCGCGAGCACCGTGGCGGCGATGCCCTCGGTGACACGGGTGAGCTGGACGAGGGGGGTGTCGCCGACGAGGTCGGCAACGCTCTTGGCGTAACGCACGGATGGAGTCCTCGGTGTCGCCGCGCGAGTGCGCGGAAGTGCTGTCTGGGGTCGCGGAAGCGTGCCTACGGCACTCAGCGACAACAACGACAGGTCAACACGTCGGTCAGTGTAGCCCGATCCATCGAGGTGCGCGACGGCTGCCGACATCTGAGGAATCGTCGCGGTGGCGTTGGTCACATGCTTGCCGAAGCATGAGCCTGCCCCCCTGTCGCCGGGCGACACGCCGCTCTAGCATCGGAGCACATGTCTGGGGCATGCCGTATCAACCCATCGCATCAAGGAGACAGCATGACCGCCCAGACAGTTCCCCCGACCGTGCCCGAATCACCCGGACGCTCGCGCGACCGGCGCCGCATGGTGGCGGCGATCCTCGCCGGAGGCCTCGTGCTCGGCGTCGGTGCCGCCGTCACCCTCGCTGTGTGGAACGACTCCGAGTTCGCCACCGGCACGTTCTCGTCAGGTCAGTTCGATCTGCAGGGCAGCACGGACGGCACGGCCTTCTCGAGCGACCCGGCCGCCCCGGGCAAGACGCTCGCCTTCGCGCTGGACGCTGACGTGCTCTCACCGGGAGACGTCGTCTACGCACCGTTCGCGGTGCAGCTCTCCACCGATTCCGACTACGCCGCGGACGTGACGCTCGAGAACGTCATCGGCGGCGCAATCGGCACCAACCTGACCTACTCGCTGTACGACGTCGGCACCTTCGGGGCCACCTGCTCCGAGGCGGCTCCCCCGACCGGGACCGCCATCGTCGCGAACCGCGCGGCCACCGCGACCGGCACCGTTCCCGCATTCGACCTCACCGCTGCCGCGACGCCCGTCAACCTCTGCTTCGTCGTGACCGCCGGCGCCGGCCTGCCGCAGGGCGCGACCGGAACCATCACGTGGGAGTTCGCGGGCACGTCGGGCGACCCGCTCTGATCGTGGGCTCCTCGAGGCGGATCACGCGCCGGCGACTTCGGAGCCGGCGCGTGAGGGTGGTCCTCGCCGCAGGACTCGTCTTCGGCATCGGCTCGTTCGCCACGCTCGCGGCGTGGACCGACACCGAGAACGCGACGGGCAGCTTCGGCGCGAGCATCTTCGACACGGAGTCGCAGAGCGCGGGGTCACCGACGTACGCCAGCAACACGACGGCGCCAGGCGCCTCGCTCACGTTCAACGCGACGGCGATGTCGCCGAGCGTGTCGCACTATGCCTGGTTGAACGTCCGCACCACTCTCACCACCAACGTCGCGGGGACCGTCTCGCTGACGGGGATCACGAGCAGTGGCGCACTCGCGCCCGCGCTGCAGTATCGCGCCGTGCGCATGACCGCGGTGAACCCCACCGCTACCTGCAATGCGGGCGCGTTCACGACCGGCACGTTCATCGCGGGGAATGCCACGACCTACGTGGCGGCAGCGCCACCGGCTCCCACGCCCGTGATCGCCAGTCCGATCGCCGCGGCCAACGGTGCAATCGGACTGTGCTTCGAGGTGCGCGTCGCACCCGGTTCGCCCAACACGTTCCAAGGAACCACCGGGACGGTGACGTGGACCTTCACGTCGACGTCGAACAGCTGATCTGAAGTCAGAGCGCACCATGCCACGCAGGGATGAACGATCGTGGGGGGCCGTCCTCGGCGACGGCGCCCTCACGGTCGCGGCCGTGCTGGGCGCCGTGTGCATCGCGCTCGTGATCGTCGCCGCCATCTTCGACGTGCGCATCATCCTTTTCAGCACCGGGTCGATGTCGCCGACGATTCCCGCGGGCTCCGCGGCGATCGTGCGGCACATCCCGGCGGACGAGATCGCCGTCGGAGACGTGGTCACGGTCGATCGACCGGGGAAGCTGCCGATCACGCACCGAGTGACGAGTGTGGCGGAGGTGCCCGACGCGTCCGCCGAGATGCGCCGCATCACGATGCGCGGAGACGCCAACGCCGTCGACGACCCTCTGCCATACGACGTCGAGCGCGTGCGCCTGGTGGTCGGCTCGGTGCCCGGAATCGCTCCGGTGATCGCCTCGATGGGCAACCCGTGGGTGCTCGGCACCATCACGGTGTGCGCGACGGTCCTGGTGGTGTGGGTGTTCTGGCCGCGCCGCGACAGGCGCACAAGGGAACGCGAGCCCGTACCGGAATCGGAACCCGAATCTGCTGATGCCCCGGGCAAGACCGCCGGCGTCGTCACCGCCATGGCCCTGTTGCTCGCGGTCGGATCGATCGTCGCCGCACCCCACCAAGCACACGCTGCGAGCGGTGAGCGGATCATCCAGGGCGAGGTCATCCGTCTGATCTCCATCGAGCAGCCGCAGATGCGGGATCTTCTTCCCGGCGGATCCGCCGCGTGGGAGGTCGGAGTCAGTGCGGACGCGCCCACCCCGGGCACGATCACTGTGCTGCTCTCCTCCCTGGGCGACCCCGAGCTGGCCCTCCAGTACGAGGTCCTCACGTGCCCGCAACGATGGGTGAGTGGATCCTGCCCCACCCCGACGACTCTGGTCCGCGAGGAGCCTGTGCCGCTCGACGGCGTGGAGCGCAGCATCCAATCGATGACGTCGACCGAGCAGAGCTGGCTGCGTGTCGTGGTTGCGATGCCCGCCACCGCCGACCCAGACGCCGCGGGTGCGGTCGACCTCACGGTCCGGGCGGTGGGCATGGGCGACGACGTGTCGACCGGTCCCGGCGGCGCTCTGCCCGCGACAGGGGCGCAGGCGCCGTGGCTGCTCGCGGCGACGGCGCTGGTGCTCGCGGCGGCCGGAGCCGGCGTCTACGCGCGCAGCAGGGTGCGCCCATGAATCGACGATCACGGATGCTGCGTGCCGCCGTCTTCGTCGTGGCACTCGTATGCGTCACGCTGACCGGGTTCACCGGCGGCCCGGTCCACACCGATGCCGCCTGGACGGACAGTGAATTCACGACCAGCGACACGATGACCGCGGGCAAGGTCACAGCGGTTTCCAACCTCAACTGTTCCGAGGGTCTCCTCGGAGCGATCGACTTCACGTGGACTGCGCCAGCCTCGGGTGGACTGGCGCGCAGCGGATATAGGTGGGCTCTCGTAGGGGCGGTCGACAAGGCAGGCACGTTGGGTGCGAGTGCCATAAGCATGTCGCTTCCACGAAGCCTCCTCGACCTCGGTTCCGGAATCTATTCGCTCTACGCGGTTGGACCTGGGGGCTGGGAGTCGGCTGCCGCCACGGCCAGCGTCACGTTCCTCACCGGCCTCGTCAGTAACTGTTCGCCGCTAGTCCGGTCCCCCTAGACGCTCCGTCCGACCCACTCGCCGCGCCACCTTCGGCACCACCCACGCGGCCGCCAGTGCGAGCGCGACTCCGGCCAGCGTGAGCAGCACCCGCTCCACGAACCAGTGCGCCGGCGGCGTCGTCTCGTCCTGGAGCAGCATCGACAGCACGATCACCGTCGAGAAGAACGGGAACACGTACCAGCGGCTCCCCGCGGTGCCGGCGGCCACCGCGAGCACCACGAGCACGGCGGCGCCGATGGCCGGCGCCGACGGCGACGCCGCGGCGAGGGCGCACGCGACGAGCGCACCGGCGACGACCGAGACCGTACGGCCCGCTCCGCGGGCGTCGAGCTGCCGGCGGTCCGGGCGGCTCACGAGCAGTGCGGCCGTGCACGCCCAGCCGGGGTGGTCGACTCCGAGCGCGAAGCCGAGTGCCGCGCCGGCGGCGCCGGCGAGTCCGATCTGGATGCCGTAGACGAGCATCGCCGAGCGAGGAGCCGCCCGCCGCGGCGGCCGCGCAACGGCCGGGCCGCTCGGCCAGACCAGCGAGACGAGCCACCCGTATACCGAGCCGCCGACGATCAGCAGGCCGGCGGCCAGGCCGGCCGACCACGAACTCTCGGACAGCCCCGCGCCGTACAGCGGAAGCCCCAGCATCATCACGAGCGGCGCAAGCCGCCGCGACGAGTCCGCGACCGCCAGGGCGACGCCGACGCACAGCGCGAACACCAGCGCAACGGCGAGCACCGGAAGGCCCGACACCAGCGAGCCGAGGAACAGCGACACCCCGGCGACCGCTCCGATGACGACCACCATCGCGCGCTCGCGCCGGGTGCTGCGCAGGCCGAGCGCCGCAGCCGGGAGCACGCCGACGGCGAGCGCGAGACCGAGCCCTGGGTCGCTGACCGACGCGATCGCGGCAGGAACACCGAGAATCGCGCCGTGGGCGACGCCGCGCCAGGACCAGGCGATCGGGCGAGCGGCAATCATGCGACCACCCTGCCGCATGCGAGCCGCATCACGCGGGTGCGGAGCCCACTCCGTCGTCCGGCGCGCCCAGCAGCACCCGCATCTCGGCGAGGTTCGCCTCGGACCGGGCGAGCAGTTCGCGGAGCTCCTCCGTCGTCGCACTCGCGGACACGACGGCAGCGGCCGGCACGATGACGGCCGGGGCGGCCTCGGCCGCTGTCACGCTGTCATCCACCGGCGCGGCGGCCGCGGCATCCGATTCGTCCTTGCTCTTCTTGGGCGTGAGGAAGAGGTTCGCCAGGTAGCCGGTGAACGTGCCGAAGATGCCGACGCCGATGACGATGATGCCCGCGCCGATGAGGCGGCCGGCGTCCGTGACGGGGAACTGATCGCCGTAGCCGACGGTCGAGATCGTCACGATGGTGTACCAGAGCGCGTCCGAGGCCGACGTGATGTTCGCGCCGTTGGCGTACTGCTCCACGCGCAGCACCATCAGGCTGCCGAACTGGAGGACGAGGATGCCCATGAGCAGGAGCAGCAGGAGCGCGCTACCCGCGCGGTCGCGAACGATCGCCTTCCAGAGGTTGCGAGGTCCGACATCTCGCATGAGGCGCGCGACGCGCACCAGGCGGAAGACGCGCAGGATCTTCGCCTGCGGGAAGGGAAGGCTCGCGAGGAGGTCTGCCCAGCCGAAGTGCTTGAAGAAATACGCGCCCGCCGAAGGCGCGGTCCTGATGCGATAGATGAAGTCGATCAGGAAGATCACGCTGAACAACGCGTTCATCACACTGAGGATCTGCTGCAGTGCCGGGTCGTGCACGAAGGCGTAGACGAGGACGAGGTTGGCGATCGACAGCATCGAGAGCAGCCCGATGAAGATCTCGTATCCGGTGCTCTTGAGCTCAGTGCGCGGTGCGGCCATGCCTGGATTCTGGCAGTACCTACCGCTCTCCGCTGCGATGGTGACATTCGCGCGAGTTCGCGGGCCGGAGGGGTGGTGCGATACTGGGTGGCGCACCGCAGCCGCCTGCGGAAGAGACCATGAGCGCAGCGACCATCAGCATCGTCGGCCCCGGACGCCTGGGCCGGGCCGCGGCAACCGCGCTGCGCGCCGCCGGATACCGGGTCAACGGACCGACCGGTCGCGGCGAGCCGGTGGAGCCGGCCGACATCGTGCTGCTGTGCGTTCCCGACCGCGAGATCTCTGCGGCGGTGCGCGCTGCGCGAGCCGGCGCCGCGCTGGTCGGGCACACGTCGGGCGCCACCACCCTGAGCGAATCCGGCGCGGACTTCGGGCTGCATCCGCTGCGGGCGTTCGTCGGCGACGAGGGACCCGACGCGTTCCAGGGGATCGGCTGCGCCGTTGCGGGCGTCTCGCCCGACGCCCTGAGCGCGGCCGGCGACCTCGTGGCCGCCGTCGGCGGCGAGGCGTTCACCGTGACCGACGATCAGCGCGCCGGGTACCACGCGGCCGCCTCGATCGCCTCCAACTTCTTCGTCACCCTCGCCGCGGCGGCCGAGGCTACGGCCGCGGCATCGGGCCTGGATCCCGTCGTGCTGCGCCGCCACCTCGTGCCCCTCGTGCACGGAACGGTCGACAACTGGGCGCAGCACGGACCGCGCGCAGCCCTCACCGGACCCGTCGCGCGCGGTGACGAGGTGACGGTCGACCGGCAGCGAGAAGCGGTCCGCGCCGGAACACCCGCAGAGCTTCCGCTGTTCGACATCCTGGTCGAGCGCACGCGCGCGCTGGCCGCTGCCGAGGAGCACACCGCATGAGGATCCTGAGAACCGTCGCCGACGTCCGCTCCGCCGTGCGCGCAGCCCGTGCCGAGGGCCGTACCGTCGGGCTGGTGCCCACGATGGGCGCCTTCCACGAGGGCCACCTCTCGCTGATCCGCGCCGCTCGGGCCGGCACCGATCTCGTCGTCGTCTCGCTGTTCGTCAACCCCACGCAGTTCGGCGCGGGCGAAGATCTCACCGCGTACCCCCGCGACGAGGCCCGCGACGCCGAGCTCGCCGCGGGCGCGGGCGCCGACATCCTGTTCGCTCCCGCCGTCGACGAGGTGTATCCGCACGGCTTCGCCACGAGCATCCATGTCTCCGGGATCACCGACGTGCTCTGCGGGGCGACGCGCGGCCCGGGCCACTTCGACGGCGTCGCCACCGTCGTCACGAAGCTGCTGCAGATCGTCGCGCCCGACACCGCCTACTTCGGGCAGAAGGACGCCCAGCAGGTGCTCGTGGTGCGCCGCGTGGTGCGCGACCTCGACATCCCGGTGCGCATCGAGGCCTGCCCGATCGTCCGCGAGCCCGACGGTCTGGCGATGAGCTCGCGCAACGTCTACCTCGACGCCGGAGCCCGTGCGCGCGCCGCGCACATCAACCGTGCGCTCGACGCCGCCGAAGCGGCTGTCGCCGCGGGAGAGACGGATGCCGCGGCCGTGGTCGCGGCGGCGCGATCGGTGCTCGACGCCGCAGGCATCGAGCCCGAGTATCTCGAGCTGCGGTCCGCCGGCGACCTCGCTCCGGTCGACACCGTCGACGACGCCGCACTGCTCGCGGTCGCCGCGCGCGTCGGCGCCGCACGCCTCATCGACAACCGGATTCTGGAGGCCCACGCATGAGCACAGGACCCACCGCGACGCCCGCCCGGCGACGCACCTTCGCCGACCTGGCCGCCCAGAAGGCCGCCGGGGATCCGATCGCGATGGTCACCGCGTACGACTACCCGAGCGCGCAGATCGCCGAGGCCGCGGGCGTCGACGTCGTGCTCGTCGGCGACTCGGGCGCGATGACGGTGCTCGGATATGACAGCACCGTCCCCATCACCGTGGACGAGATGCTCGTGCTGACCTCGGCGGTTCGGCGAGGTCTCTCGACCCCGCTGCTCATCGCCGATCTCCCCTTCGGCTCGTACGAGGGATCGGACGAGCAGGCCGTGGCCACCGCGCAGCGGTTCGTGAAGACGACGGGCTGCGACGGCGTGAAGATCGAACGGGGCGGCACGTCGGTGCAGCGCGCCCGGGCCATCGTCGCCGCCGGCATCCCGGTCATGGGCCACATCGGGCTCACCCCGCAGACCGCCGCGACGATCGGCGGCTACCGCTCGCAGGGCCGCACCGCCGACGAGGCCGTGACTCTCCTCGAGAGCGCCCGCGCCCTCGAGGAGGCAGGGTGCTTCGCCCTCGTCTTCGAGGCCATCCCCACCGCGGTCACCGACGCCATCATGCCCCGGCTGTCGGTGCCCGTGATCGGCATCGGCGCCGGTCCCGGAACCGACGGACAGGTGCTGGTGTTCCACGACCTGCTCGGCATCTACGACGGCCATGCCGCGCGCTTCGTCAAGCGCTACGCCGAGCTGCGCGGCGAGATGATCGCTGCCGTCACGGCCTACGCCGAGGACGTCCGCTCAGGTCGCTACCCCGAAGAAGAGCACGGCTACGGGATGCCGGAGGCCGAGGTCACCCGGCTTCACGAGCTGCTCGGCGGCTGACGTTCCCTCTGCTCGCCTCAGGGAGCCGGGCGAGCGTCGAGGCCGGCGAGCACGCGGTCGCGCGCGAGGGCGAGATGGTTGCGCATGGACTCTTCAGCCGCCTCGGGATCGCCGCTGACGAGCGCATCCACCAGCACCGCATGCTCTTCGACGGCATCGCTGCCGGACGTTCCGTCGTATGCGAGCCGATAGAGGTGGAGATGACAGTGCGTGCGCAGGAACGCCTGGGTGACCATCTCGTTCCCCGCCAGATCGAGGACGAGTCGGTGAAAGCGGGCATCGTGATCGATGAAGACCCGGTACGTCTCGTACCCGTCCGCGTGCGGCGCGTTCTGAACGGTCGCCAGTTCGGCCCGCAGCGCATCGGCGTCGGCCGCCGAAACACGCGTGGCCGCTCGCTTGGCGGAGGGAACCTCGAGGAGGAACCGGAGATCGTAGAGGTCGAGAATCTGTTCGCGGTCCAGCAGAGCCGTCGTCGTGTAACCGCGGAGCGGAAGCTTGATCGTGAGCTCCTCCGACTCCAGACGGGCGAGCGCTTCGCGCACGGGCGTCGGCGACACGTCGAGTCGTCGTGAGAGGTCCTCGATGTTCAGGCGCTCGCCGGGCGGCACCTGGCCGTTCATGATCAGGCTCTTCAGCTGTGCGTAGACGTGATCGGAGAGGATCTGGCGCCTCGGGATCTGCAGGGGTTCTCCGTTCGGCATCCGCTCACTATAGGAGATAGACCCGCAGGACCGGCTGCCGGGTTCAACCTGGTGGTGCTCGTCGAGCCTGACGGGTGGGGCTCGGCATCGAGGGAGCCGTCGACCGCTACGTCGCGATGACCCGCGCGACCCAGCAGCTCGTCGTCCTCACCGGAGACTGACCGCTGACACACCAGTGCCCCCCGCGTCTGCGCGGGGGGCACCAGAGGTGCGGATCACCTCCGGTCGTCGTCGGTGAACGCGTCCTTCACATCGTCGCCGGCCTGCTTGATGTTGGCCTTGGCCTGGTCCATCTTGCCTTCGGCCTGAAGGCGCTCGTTGTCGGTCATGTCTCCGACCGACTCCTTGACCTTGCCCTTCATCTCCTCGGCGCCGTGCTTCATGTCGTCGTCCATGCCCATGGGCTCTTCTCCTCTCCGGCGGCCTCGTGCCGCCGATCCATCGCGTGCGTCATCGATCCCGCACGACGCGCTCGTCGCCGAGGCCGACGCTGTCGACCCGGCGGTGGTACTTCATGCCGGCCATGCCGCCGAGGATTGCGCCGCCCAGCGTGATGACCGCGGCGACGACCGCCGTGATGATGCCCGTGGTGGTGGCGGAGTCGGCCATGGGGATCCGCGGGAAGCTGTCGAGGTTGCCGAGGATGTCCCACTGCGCACCCAGGATCATCGAGAGGATGGCCACGAGGAGCGCGATCACGATGCCCCACACCCACACCGCGACGCCCTGCAGCGCTCCGCTGAACCGAGCCATGCGCCCGGCGACGTAGCCACCCGCGAGGTAGGCGACGAAGAGCACGACGGCCACCGCGATGATGCCGACGATGCCGACCGTCTCGGCGTTGTCAGCCGCGGCATCCGCTGCTTCTTCAACCGTGGTCCCGGTGTTGACGCCGATCGCGGCGCCGATGGCGCCCACCACGGCGGTCAGCAGCACCGCGGCGCCGAACGCCGTCAGCCATCCGAAGAACGCCGAGCCGAACTTGACGCCGCGGAACCGGCGGTTCTCGAGCGCGAGGGCGTCGGAGTGCGCGAGTTCGCGGTCGACCGGTGCCGTGTAGGCGCGGTCGTCCGCCGTGTACGCGCGGTCGTCGATCGGGCGACCCGAGTCGTCGATCGGGCGACCTGCGGAGTCACGGGGCGTGCTTGAGGTGCTCATAGCCAGACGATAAGCCGGGACCCGGCCGTTCAGAGCCTGGGTTGCCAGCATCCGGTCAAGCGTTTATCCTTTCCCTCCGCACGGCGGGAAAGCCCGGATTTACGGGGCCTCAGAGAGCGGGCGCCACGACCGGGTGCGCGTGGATCTCCGTGCTCAGCGTCGTTCCGTTCAGCTCGAGGTACAGCTGGCGCTCGGTGACCGAGACGGTCATGTCGTTGCGACGTTCGAGGGGCCTGACGGCATCGTCGATGAAGCCCGGGTCGAAGCTGTACAGCGTGATCGCCTCGGCCTGGTGGATCTTCTTCCCGGTCCAGGGCGCCGCGACCTTGGCCGGATCGCGGTGCGTGTACACGGCGACACGGTCGGCGAGCTTGCTGCCGTAGTGCAGGCGCTCCGCGTCGGGTGCGCCGATCTCGATCCACGCGGTGATCCGGCCCGTCATGTCGCGCACCAGCACGGCGGGCTCGTCGGTCTGCGAGATCCCGTCACTGAACACGATGCCCTCTTCGTACTCGAGGCAGTAGGCGAGGAGGCGCGTCATCATGTACGCCTCCGTCTCGGAGGGATGCCGCGCCACACGCAGCGCGAGCTCCTCGTACACCCCGCGATCGACGTCTGCCAGCTGCACCGTGAAGGTGATGATCGTCGCGCCCAGTGCCATAGGTCAGGAGCCTACGCGAAGAAGTTCAGTATTCAGTGTTGCTAACTACCGGTACTTAGTGTTACCGTCTAGTGGTAGTCAGCAGCACAGAGTAGAGGAGGTGAGCATGGCCAGTCAGATGACGGAGATGCTCAAGGGCACTCTCGAGGGCATCGTGCTCTCGATCGTGTCGCATCGTCCCGCGTACGGCTACGACATCACCGCGCGACTGCGCGAGCAGGGCTTCTCCGACCTCGCCGAGGGCACGGTGTACGCGCTCCTCGTCCGCGTCGAGCAGCGCGGCTTCGTGGATGTCGAGAAGGTCCCCTCCGAGAAGGGGCCGCCGCGCAAGGTCTATTCGATCAACGCGCAGGGACGCGAACAGCTCGAGGACTTCTGGAGGACGTGGAGCTTCCTCGCAGAACGCATCGAACAGCTCCACGACAGCAGCAACGACCAAGGAGACAGCGCATGACCGCGAAGTGGATCGAGCTCTTCACCGGCGCGCTCGCAGAAAAGAAGCAGTACAAGAAGGACAAGGCCCGCATCGACGCCCTGCCCGAGCCGTACGCCGCCGCCGCCAAGGCGATGCACCGGTACCTCATGTACTCCGGCGGCATCACCGACGGCCCCACGCTCATCACGATGTACACCGACCTGGCCGATCTGTGGGAGCGCGCAGCGGTCGACGGCACCCCCGTCCGCGACATCGTGGGCGATGACCCCGTCGAGTTCGCCGAGACGTTCGCGCAGGCGTACACCGGCAAGCAGTGGATCGACAAGGAACGCGCCCGTCTGACGAAGGCGATGGACGACGCCGAAGAAGGAGAGAAGAAATGACCACGGATGCCGCGATCCGGGTGACCGGACTGGAGAAGTCCTATAAGGACCTCCACGTGCTGAAGGGCGTCGACTTCGACGTCGCCCGCGGCAGCATCTTCGCCCTGCTCGGCTCCAACGGCGCCGGCAAGACGACGGTGGTGCGGATCCTCGCCACCCTGCTGAAGGCGGATGCCGGCTCGGCCGACGTCCATGGCTTCGACGTGGCGTCCCAGCCGCAGAAGGTGCGGGAGTCAATCAGCCTGACCGGGCAGTTCGCCGCGGTGGACGAGATCCTCACTGGGCGCGAGAACCTCGTGCTGCTCGCTCGCCTCCGCCACCTGAAGGACCCGGGCGCGATCGCCGACGAGCTGCTCGCCCGCTTCTCGCTGACCGAGGCGGGCGGGCGCAGGGCGGGCACGTACTCGGGCGGGATGCGCCGCCGGCTCGACATCGCGATGAGCCTCATCGGCAGGCCGCCGGTGATCTTCCTCGACGAGCCGACGACCGGCCTCGACCCGCAAGCGCGCATCGAGGTCTGGCAGACGATCAAGGAGCTCGCCGACAGCGGCACAACCGTGCTGCTGACGACGCAGTACCTCGACGAGGCCGAGCAGCTCGCCGACCGGATCGCGATCCTGCACCAGGGGCGCATCATCGTCAACGGCACGCTGGCCGAGCTCAAGCGCCTGCTGCCGGCCGCGACCGTCGAGTACGTCGAGAAGCAGCCCACCCTCGAGGAGGTCTTCCTCGCGATCACCGGCGACGACGGGCTCGTCCCCGACGCCGCCACCACAGACAAGTAAGGAACGACGATGACCACGCACTTCGCCGGCGACACCGCCGTCCTCACCGGTCGGTCGTTGCGGCACATCCTGCGCAGCCCCGACACCATCATCACCACCGCCGTCACCCCGGTGGCCATCATGGTCCTGTTCGTCTTCGTCTTCGGCGGGGCCATCGACACCGGCGGCACGTCGTACATCGACTACATGCTGCCCGGCATCCTGCTCATCACGATCGCCTCCGGCATCGCCTACACGGCGTACCGCCTGTTCATGGACATGCAGGGCGGCATCTTCGAGCGCTTCCAGTCGATGCCGATCGCGCGGTCCGCCGCGCTCTGGGCGCACGTGCTCACGTCACTGGTGGCGAACGTCATCTCGCTGGTCATCGTGATCGGCGTCGGATTCGCGATGGGCTTCCGCACCGAGGCGAACCTGTGGGACTGGCTCGCGGTAGCCGGCATCCTGGTGCTGTTCACCCTGGCACTGACCTGGCTGGCCGTGGTCGCAGGGCTCTCGGCCAAGACGGTGGACGGAGCGAGCGCGTTCTCGTACCCGCTCATCTTCCTGCCGTTCATCAGCTCGGCCTTCGTTCCCACCGACACGATGCCGGCGCCGGTCGCCTGGTTCGCCGAGAACCAGCCGGTCACGCCGATCGTCAACACCCTCCGCGACCTGTTCGCCGGCCAGCCGGTCGGCGACGGCATCTGGATCGCACTGGCGTGGTGCGTCGGCATCCTGGTCGTCGCGTACTTCTGGGCGATGGCGATCTACCGCCGCAAGATCAGCTGATCCCGTGGCACTGCCGGAACGGGCCGCACCCTGCAGGGTGCGGCCCGTTTTCGTCCGGCGAGAGCCTTCGGCACCTGTACGGTGAGCACCGGCACCGGTACTCGCCGCGCCCTACACCCTCGCTCGACAGGACCCTCGTGAATCTCACCCACCGCTCCGCGGCCGCCGTCTTCTGGCTTCCCCTCATCACCTTCGGCATCTACTCGATCGTCTGGTACGCCAAGACCCGCGGTGACATGGCGCGCAACGGCGCGAAGCCGATGACGACCTGGTGGCTGATCGTCCCGATCATGTCCTTCATCTACCTGTGGTCGCTCTCCAAGGCGATCGAAGAGGTCACCGGCGCCAGCAAGGGCGCGAACTTCGCCCTCATGCTCCTCCTCGGCTGGATCGGCCAGGCGTTCGTGCAGGCCCGCATCAACCGCCGCAAGGCCAGCTGAACGCATCAGCAACGCAGAACGGGCCGCACACCTGCCGGGTGCGGCCCGTTTTCGCGTCCTCAGACCAGGTCATCGAGCCAGGCCAGCGCGAGCTCGTGGGAGCGGAGGCCGTAGTCCAGAGTCGCCCGCTGATACCGGAAGACACCGGCGTACTCCTCGGGGATGTCGGTCGCATCCAGGTCGGCGGCGACGGCGCGCAGCGCGGAGAGCTCTTCGGTGACGCTGGCCTTCAGCACGGCGACGGCGCTGCGGCGTTCGTCGCCGTCGTCGAGCAGCCCGAGGAGGTAGACCTTCGCCAGCATCGCCGTTTCGGCATTCGACCCGCCGATCGGCTCGTGCATCCACTGCCGCCAGGCGTCCACGCCCGCCGGCGTCGGCGTGTGCAGCTTGCGCCCTCGAGCCGAGTCGGGGGCGTCGTCGACCGTCACCATGCCCTGGGCGACCAGCTGCCGGAGCGCGCGATGGATGCTGCCGAAGCTGGCGCTGTAGAACAGCGACGGACCGGCCGAGAACTGGGCATGGAGGTCGTAGAGCGACATCGGCCGCATCATGAGCAGGCCCAGGATGACGAACTGCATGTGCCCATCCTGTCGCATCTGTGGCAACCTATCCCTTAGATATATCACAAGGGAGTGCCATGGCCCGTTATCGCGACATCGAATCCGATCTCACCGCGATCGCTGAGCGGTTCGCTCGCAAGCGTCCCGACTTGCCGGCCCCGCAGGTGCTGGTCCGCGCGCCGGGCGTGGAGTTCGCGTCCGGAGACCGCGCGCGCCGCTTCCATGCCGCCAGCGTGGGCAAGATGCTGACGGCCACCCTCGCGTTCCAGCTCGCAGAGCGCGGCGACCTCGACCTCACTGCTCCCCTGCCCTCGCTGCTCCCGCCCGGTGAGACGGACGGGCTGTTCTCGGATGGGGATGCCGCGGCATCCGTCACCGCTCTTCACCTCCTCACCCACACCAGCGGTGTCGCCGACTACTTCGGCGGGCGCAACGACACCGGAGAGACGTTCACAGCACAGGCGACCCGGGACCTCGACCGGGAGTACACCCCGGCGGACCTGCTCGCCTTCTCCCGCGAGCACCAGAGGCCGGTCGGCCGCCCCGGCGAGCGCTTCTCGTACTCCGACACGGGCTACGTGCTGCTGGCCCGCGTGATCGAGGAGTCGGGTGGCGCTCCGCTCGGCACGCAGCTGCACGAGCGCATCCTCGGGCCGTCGGGGATGGATGCCTCGTGCCTGCTGTTCCACACGATGCCCGGGGGCGCGGCATCCGTCGATCCGGACCCCGGCCGCGCGCTCGACATCGCGCCGATCCTGGTGGACGGCGTCGACCTCAGCCGTGCGCAGAGCCTGAGTTGCGACTGGGGCGGAGGCGGGGTCGTCACCACCGTCGACGACCTGCACCGGTTCGCCGCCGCCTGGCACTCCGGTGCGCTCCTCGGCGCCGAGTCGCGGGCAAGGATGGCGCGGATCGAGAACCGGTTCCGCCCCGGCATCCACTACGGAGCCGGACTCATGCAGCTGCGCTATCCCGGTTTCTTCCCGCTGCTGCTCGGCCTCCCGCGCACGATCGGCCACCTCGGAGTGACCGGCGTCCATCTGTTCTCCGACCCCGAGCGAGACATCACGATCGTGCTCAACCTCCACTCGACAAAGGAGATGACGAGGAGCTTCCAGCTGCACATCCAGCTGCTGCAGCGGGTGCTCCGCGGGCGGTAGCGCGGCGACAACGTGCCATGGCACTCATCCGCCGCCATTATCGATTGCCCTCGGGGAACGGCGCTGAGAGATTCGGACGCGTGTGCCGGGCGGACAACGTCGTCTGCGCCCGGGCACGGTCCGGCGCCGATATGACGCCGTGCTCACCCCCCACCAAGGAGCACGATGAGTAAACGTAAGAAGCTGGTCGGGGCCGCGTCAGCGGCGCTGATCTCCGCCGCGATGGTGATCGCGCCGCTCGGGACCGCCGTGGCAGCGCCCACGCCGCTCCCCGAGCGGGACCCTTCGGCGGCGCCCGACCCGAGTGGTCCATTCGCCGCCGACCGCCCTCTCGCCGACGAGGCGATCGATCAGCAGCAGGCGGCCGGAGACAAGCTCTACGAGCCCGAGGGAGAAGCCGGGTTCCACCCGATCGACTCGATCGGATCGACCGACGACGCCACCGACAAGCTGGGGGAAGCCGACACCCGGCTCCTGCAGCAGGCCCAGTCCGACGAGGCCGAGACCGTCACGGTCATGATGCTCGCCCGCGACGGGGCCGACGAGGAGATCATCGCCGCTGTGCACCAGGCCGGCGGCGTCGTCGGCTCGACGACCGAAGAACTCGGCTACGTCCGGGCCACCGTGCCCACCGATGCCGTCGCCACGCTGGCCGCGATGCCGAGCGTCAAGGCGATCGACCTGAACCGCACCTTCCAGGTGCCCGCGCCCGACCGAGGAGCCGGCGTCACCGCCTCGCCGTTCGCACTCGGCGCAGGCCCGAGCGCTCCCGACGCGAGTACCCCGGCGGCGAACCCGTACATGCCGATCGACGAGACCGGCGCGCTCTCCTTCCTCACGGCGAATCCCGAGTGGGACGGCCGAGGCACCGTGGTCGGCGTCGTCGACACCGGCGTCGACCTGGGCCACCCGGCCCTCCAGACGACGAGCGACGGCAAGCCCAAGATCATCGACTGGGTGACGGCGACCGATCCGATCCAGGACCGCGACGGCACGTGGGTCGAGATGGCGACCGCGAAGAGCGGCCCCGCGTTCCGCTTCGCCGGCTACGAGTGGACCGCACCCGCAGGCGAGTTCCTCATCGGCAACTTCTACGAGTACTACACGATGGGTGCCGAGCTCTCGGGCGACCTCGACGGCAACGGCACCAAGTGGGATGCCTTCGGCGTGCTGTACGAGCCGTCGACGCACACGATCTGGGTGGATGCCGACAACGACAAGGACTTCACGAACCAGCCCGCCATGGCGCCGTTCGGAATCGACCAGCAGCTGAGCCACTTCGGTGCCGACGACCCGGCAACGGCACAGAACGAGCAGATCCCGTTCGTCGTCGAGTACCGCGAAGGCGTCGACATGGCCCCCGCGGGCGGCGAAGCGGGCACGACGGGCACCTTCGTCAACATCGGCATCCCGTCCGGCGCCCACGGCACGCACGTCGCCGGCATCGTCGCGGCGACCTCGATGTTCGGCGGCGAGATGCACGGCGCCGCGCCCGGCGCGCAGATCGTCTCGTCGCGGGCGTGCACCTTCGCAGGCGGCTGCACGCAGGCCGCACTGACCGAGGGAATGATCGACCTGGTCGTGAACCGCGACGTCGACGTCGTCAACCTGTCGATCGGCGGCCTCCCGCCGCTCAACGACGGCTCGGACGTGATCGCCGACCTCTACGACCAGCTCATCGAGCAGTACGGCGTGCAGATCGTCGTCGCCGCGGGCAACGATGGTCTGGGCACCAACACGGTCGGCTCGCCGTCGGTCGCCGCCGAGGTCATCTCGGTCGCCGCCTCGGTCAGCTCGTCCACCTGGTGGGCCAACTACGGCTCCCAGGTCTCGACCGACGAGGGCATCTTCGGCTTCTCGTCGCGGGGCCCCGCTGAGAACGGCGGCCTCGCGCCGCAGGTCGCGGCTCCCGGCTCCGCGGTGTCGCCCATCCCGATGTGGCTGCCCGGCCAGGCCGTCCTCGAGACGGGGTACGACCTGCCCGCCGGCTACGGCATGTTCAACGGCACGTCCATGGCGGCCCCACAGGTCGCGGGCTCCGCGGCACTGCTGCTGTCGGCGGCGAAGGCGTCCAAGGTCACGGTCTCGGCGTCGGCGCTCAAGACGGCGCTGATCGGCACCGCGAGCCTGATCCCCGGCATCCCGACCACCGCACAGGGTGCGGGTGTCATCGACACCGTCGCCGCCTGGAAGACCCTCGCGAAGAAGGTCTCGGTCAACGAGCTCGAGATCGCAGCACCCGTGTGCACCTCGCTGTCGGGAATGCTCGACACCCCGCACGTCGGAGCGGGCGTCTACAACCGTTGCCTGCCCGAAGCAGGCGGACAGGTGACCGGTCAGGAGAAGACCTACGGGATCCAGGTCACCCGCACCAGCGGCTCCGACAAGAGCATCGGCCACAAGATCGGGTGGATCGGCAACGACGGCACCTTCAGCGCACGTGGCTCCCTCCCCCTGAAAAAGGACAAGGCCTCGGGCGTGACCGTCACGGCCGACGCGGCGACGTCGGGCCTGCACAGTGCGATCATGACGATCGACGACCCGGCGACCCCCGGTATCGATCAGTTCGTCGGCGTGACCGTTCTCGCGACCGCGCCGCTCACCGGCCCGGACTTCGCGGTGACCGACTCCGGCGTCCTGCCGCGCGGCGGCAGCACCTCGGTGCTGGTGCCCGTGCCCGCGGGTGTGGAGGCGCTGCAGCTGACGCTCGACGGGATCGTCGACGGCAGCCAGATGCGCATCCTCCCGGTCGACCCGGACGGCATGCCGGCGGACTCCAATGCGAGCAACCACTGCTACACGGACTACGCCGATCCCGCGGAGTGCGATGCGACCGCACGTGCGATCTACCGCCCGAAGCCCGGTGTCTGGGAGTTCGTCATCGAGGCGCGCCGCACCTCCGGCACCGACGCCAACGCCTACTCCGCGTCGGTGGCGCTGCAGGGCCTGACCGTGGCACCGGTGTCGACGACCATCGACTCGGTGACGATGCACGAGCCGACCGACGTGAGCATGACGGGAACGAACGCGTTCGGCGCCGTCGAGGCCCACGTCGCGACCGGGGAGATCGGCACGGTCACGAACCTGTTCGCGACGGTCGCTCAGGGCGAGCAGATCGCGAACATGCTCTATATCCCGCGCGAATCCACGCGACTGGATGTGACGCTCACGGCTCGCGAGTCCGCCGACCTGGACTTCTACGTGTTCTTCGGCGGACGCCCCATCGGGCAGAGCGCGACCACGGGTGTTGGCGCAGAGCGGATCGTCATCGACGACCCGCAGCCGGGCACGTATTACATCGTGGTCGCGGGAGTCAGCGTGCCGGGCGAGGGTGTCACCTTCGACTACCACCAGGAGCTGTTCTCGAAGGGTCAGGGCACCGTCACCCCGACGTCGGATGCGACGTACTCTCTCGCCCCGGGTGAGACCATGCCCGTCGAGGGCGCGCTGACGGTCAGTGCTCGTCAGTTGACGACCGAGGCCATGGTCGGACGCGTGCGCGTGGCCAACGAGCACGGCACGATCATCGGCGCAGCCAGCGTCGCGATCAAGGCCGTCGAGGTGCCGCAGCTCGACGTCGTCGGCTGGGCCGGGCCGTTCGTCGGCGCTGAGATGACCGACGGCGGGGTCGTCGCCGGAGACCGTCAGTACGAGGAGCGGATGACGCCCACGACGTGGTCCGCCGAGAACGGGTTCGTCAACCTCCACATGGGCGACTCCCGCCACGGCATGGCGCTCGGCATCAACGAGGACCAGACCGCGGTCGGCATCCTGACCGACAGCTTCTGGGGTTACCAGCCCTCGATGTGGACGGCCGACGGCGCGCTCACGGTCATCGGCGTTCCGGATTGGCGTGCGTACCCGGGCGGCTACGCCACGGCGATCAACGACGACGGCATCGTCACCGGGTTCGCCGAGCTCATGGAGCAGGGCGAGGACGGCATGTGGCACAGCTACAGCGACCCGTTCACCCGCACGCCCGACGGAGTGTTCCACAAGCTGGAGCAACTGTCGGACGACCCGTCGGGCACGCAGACGCGGGCCATCAACGCCGCAGGCACCGTCGTCGGGTACGCGAACACCGCCGAGTACGCACCGAATGCGGTGACGTGGGATGCCGCAACCGGCGCCGTGCGCAACCTCGGCACGCTTCCGGGTCAGTACATGGCGATGGGCCTCGATGTGAACGCGTCGGGCACCGTGGTCGGCACGAGCGGTGACGACGCCTTCGTGTGGACGGAGACGGGCGGCATGACGCGTCTCGCCGACTACGGCTATAACGCGACGGCCGAGAAGGTCACGGACGACGGCTGGGTGCTCGGCACGGTCGAGCTCGCGCCCGACTTCGCGGTGTCGTCCCTGTGGGATCCGCAGGGTCGCCTGTGGGACCTGTCGGGCATGGTGCCCGTCGAGAACGGCGGCTGGTTCCTGCCGCTGTACAGCTTCGACATCAACAACGAGCACCAGCTGATGCTCTACGGAGAGGGCGGAGCGAACGGCTCGGACTCGAGCTCGGTGATGCTGAGCATCCCCGCCTCGATGCGCGACTAGCCGAAGTACCACTGCGCCCCGTCGAACCGATCATCGGTTCGGCGGGGCGCGGTGTTTCCCCAGCGGCGTGGCGCGGAAATGGCTGGTGGAAGAGCGGTGCTCGTTCATCAGCTCAGGGGGGATGAGCCGGAACTGAGCACCGCTCCAAAGAAGGACGGTACAGGACTGAACCTGTGTGTTGTCCCCCATTTGGGGGACAACACGCCGACGAATCTCAGACTGCGGGATCGCTTTTCGTCGCCTCGCCGGTCGCGACGGACTCCGGCACCTCTCCGGGACGGAACCGGGGCAGCCGGCTGGCAGGAACGATCGCGAGCGCGCTGACGCCGGCGAGGATCAGCAGGCCGAGCTTCAGCGCGCTCAACCGGGCTTGCTCGTTCAGTGCCACGGCGGCATCAACCTGCTCGGGAGTGGCGTCCGTCTGCTCGGTGAGCACGTCGTCGAGGCGGTCGTTGCTGACGAAGTTGATGCTGTCGAGGTCGACCTGCGACACGAGCTCCGGGGTCAGCTGCGGGTGCTCCGCGAGCGCCGAGACGACGTTGAGGCTCAGGATGCCGATCAGCAGCGCGCCGGAGACGGCGGTGCCGACCGCGGACGCGAGGTTCTGCGTCGTGCCTCGCACCGAGCCCACGTCGCCGGCGAGTTCCTTGGGCGAAGCGGTCACGAGCACGTTGAAGACGAGCGTGACCAGGGCGCCCTGGCCGACGCCGAACACGAAAAGGCCCAGGATCGTGGGCAGGGTCTCCCAGTTGTTGGTCACGACGAAGGCGAGCCACAGGAGCGCGATCGTGGTGAGCCCGAACCCGAACATCCCGATGACGCGGGGTGGGAAGCGGCGGTAGAACCGCACGACGACGGTCGCGGTCACGAAGACCGTGAGGTTGAACGGCAGCATCGCCAGTGACGTGTCGAACGGCGTCCGCCCCTGGACGATCTGGATATAGAGGGGGATCGAGAAGTTGAGCGCGGCTTCGAGGCCGACGACGATGAACATCGCGTACACCGCGGCGCGTTCGCGCGAGGACCCGAACACCGACAGGCTGACGAGCGGCACCTTGCCCGTCTTCGTCCGCCGCCGCGTCCACAGGAAGAACAGCTGCGCGAGCACGAGACCGATGAGGATGAGCAGCGGCGCCGGCGAGAGACCGAGGATGTCGAACGGCGCTCCGGGGCGAGCCAGCACGATGCCCCAGTTGTTGAGATTGTTGACGCCGAGCGTGAGCGCGACGATGCCGAAGCCGATGAGGGCCGCCGCGACCAGGTCGATCTTGATCGCGGGATTGCCGGGCAGCCCGCGGAGCCAGAAGCTGAGGACGAAGACCGCGACCGCGAGGATGAGGACCACGACGAAGACCTGCCGCCATCCGACCAGGGTCGCGAGCGTCCCGCCGATGAGGAAGGCGCTCACTCCGGCGAGGGCGCGGGCCGACCCGAGGGACCCGATCGCCGTCTCCTGCTGCCGGCCGCGGTAGTTCTCGGCGATCAGCGCGACGAGGGAGGGGACGATGATGGCTGCCGCCGCTCCCGCCATAGCCTGCGCGGCGATGACATACTCGACGGTCGGCGCGAAGATCATGAGCAGGGCCGACACCGCGAACAGTGCGACGACGATGCGGAACATCGGCACCCATCCCACTCGCTGGCCGATCTTGGCCCCAAGCATCACGAGCGCCGCGACGACGAGCCCGTAAGTGACGATCGCGGTGCTCACGTCGGTGGGTGGCACGCCGAACGTCTCGACCATCCCTCCCAGCGAGACGGGAAGCGCCGAGACGTTGTACGACATGAGGATCTGGGCGAGGAAGAGGCCGATCATCGGCACCCAGGAGGTGCGGATGCTGGCGTCCACGGTCGTCGGAGCGGTCATCGGGGAGTCCTTCCGGAGAAGTGGGAGTCGGACGCGAAGATGTTGAGACCAAGGCCTCGGGACAGGTAGGCGGTCGCGATCTGGCCCCGGACGCTGTTGCCGGCGGAATCCAGGGGCGGCGAGTACGTTCCGATGCCGACCTTGCCCGGCGCGACCGTAACCAGTCCGCCCGCGACGCCGGACTTGCCGGGAAGCCCGATCTCGAACAGCCACTCCCCTGACCGCTCGTAGAGGCCGGTGGCCGCAAGCACTGCGAGCAGATCGCGGCACACGGATGCCGACACCACCCTCTCGCCGGTGAGCGGGTTGACGCCGCCGTCGGCGAGAGTCGCCCCCATGACTGCCAGGTCGCGCGCGTCGACGAGAAGCGCGCACTGGCGGGTGTAGACGTCCACTACCTCCAGCGGATCGACGGTGATGCGCCCATAGCTCTCGAGCAGCTGGGCGATCGCGCGATTGCGCAGATTGGTCTCCACCTCCGAGCGGTAGACGGTCTCGTCGACGACGAGCTCGCGACCCGCGAATCTCGACAGCCCCGAGACCACGGCATCCCACTTCTCCGCAGCGGTGTCTCCGGGGACCATCGCCGTCGCCGCCAGCGCGCCTGCGTTGACCATGGGGTTCATCGGGTGGCCGTCGTTGAGCTCGATTGCGACGACGGAGTTGAAGGCGAGCCCGGTGTTGTTGACGCCGATGACGTCGAAGGCCTTCTCATGACCGAGGGCATCGCAGACGAGCGCGTAGACGAAGGCCTTGGAGATCGACTGAATCGAGAACCGGATGCGGGTGTCGCCGATCTCGTGGAGTTCGCCGTCGACCCCTGCGACGCAGACACCGAAGGACGCTGGATCCGCCTCGGCGAGGATGGGGATGTAGTCGGCGACCTCTCCCTCGGCGTGGGTGCGGGCGCGGCCGTATGCCTCGCGGACCAGGTCGTCGATCCGATCCCCCGGCGGAAGCGCCCCGGTCCCGGCGCGCTGCTGCACATCCGCCACATCGAGTTCGCTTTCCCGCATAGGGCTCACCCTAGGGGGCCTCGAGCGCGCGGCGTCAGTGCACGGCCGTGCGAGCAGGATCGGCCGTTCGGCTGAGGCGGGTCCGGCCGGCAGGCCGATGCGGCGCACCTGCCCAGAGCGCGAGCATGGCGCAATGACAATCACTGATGCGCTCGTGCGGACCCGTCGCCAGCGCCCGGAATGGCTCGTGCCAGCGGGCCTGACCGCGCTGAGCCTGGTCCCGATCCTCGCCGGCGCGCTGAGGGTGACGTCGCTCGCGGTCGGAGCAGAGGTGACTGCGGAGAACGCCCGGTTCGTGACATCGCCGGCCCCGGTCATCGTGCACATCGCAGGGTCGACAGTGTTCCTCGTCCTCGGCGCGCTCCAGTTCGTGCCGTCCCTGCGCCGCAGGCACTGGCATCGGATCGCCGGCCGCATCGCCCTCCCAGCCGGCCTGCTGTCTGCACTGTCCGCACTGTGGATGACGCTCTTCTACTCCATGCCGGCGGTCAACGGACCGGGCCTGTACGTGATGCGTCTCGTGCTGGCGACGGTCATGGCCGGCGGACTCGTGGTGGCCTTCCTCGCCATCCGCCGGGGGAACGTGGCTGTGCACAGTGCCTGGATGACGCGGGCCTATGCCATCGGGCTCGGGGCGGGCACCCAGGTGCTCACGTTCCTGCCGTGCGCGCTCATCGTCGGCACGCCACCGTCGCAGACCGTGCACACGGTGCTGATGGGCGCGGGCTGGGCCATCAACCTCGCCGTCGCCGAGGTCGTCATCCGGCGTCGCGCACGAGGCGCGGGTCCACTGAGGCGAGCCGTCGCCCCGGCATCCGGCTCCGTCGCGCACCTATCATGAGGGCATGACGAGCCCGGTCCGCCAGCTCTGGGGAGCGCCGGCGGCATCGCCGGAGCCGCCTCGACGGGTCTGGCGGGATTGGCCGCTCGTCGGCTTGGTCCCCGTGCTCGCGGTGCTGGAGGCATCCCTCCGCCCGGACGTGCCGTGGCGCTGGCTGTGGGCCGGCGTGCTCGTCGCGCTGGCACCGACGCTGCTCTGGCGGCGAGCGCGCCCCTTCCTGATGTTCGCCATCGCCTTCGGCGCCGGCACGGTCGTCGGAATCGTGACCGGCGGCGACTCGCAGCTGTTCACGACGGCGTACTTCCTCGTGCTGCTCTACGCGCTCTTCCGCTGGGGATCCGGGCGCGCGCTCGTGCTGGGTTCCGCGCTCGTGATCTGCGGCATCGGGCTGTCTCTCGTGGGCAGCGCTCCCGTCCTCGGCGACGTCATCGGCGGGCTGGCCGTCGCCGCCATGACGGCCACGCTCGGCCTGGCGTTCCGGTTGCGCGCGGGCGCGCGTCGACGCGAGCTCGAGGGCGTGCGGATGCTCGAACGCGAGCAGCTCGCGCGCGACCTCCACGACACCGTCGCCCATCACGTGTCCGCGATCGCCATCCAGGCCCAAGCCGGCACGGCCGTCGCCTCGACCGACCCCGCCGCCGCGCTCGCGGCGCTGCGCACGATCGAGGGCGAGGCGTCGCGCACACTGCACGACATGCGCTCGATCGTCGGCGTGCTGCGGCACTCGGGCGATGCTCCCGATCTCGCCCCGATGCCGGGACTGGACGATCTCGTCCGGCTCGATCGAGGCGGCCCCCGTGCTCCCGTCATCGAGGTGCGTCTGGAAGGAGATGCGGATGCCGTGACGTCACCTGTCGCTGCGGCCGTCTTCCGGATCGCCCAGGAGGGGGTCACGAATGCACGTCGGCACGCGAAGCTTGCTACGCGCGTGGAGCTGAGCGTGCGCATCGACGAGACCGGAGCCCACATCGAAGTGCGCGACGACGGGCGGGACGCGGCATCCGCTCCCGAAGGGTTCGGTCTGGCGGGCATGCGCGAACGAGCAGCGCTGTTCGGCGGCACCTGCGAGGCAGGCCCCGGCCCCGATGGCGGCTGGGTCGTGACGGCCTGGCTTCCGCGTCGGAGATGGTCGGCGTGAGCGTGCGGGTGCTGATCGCGGACGATCAGGAACTGGTGCGCACCGGCCTGCGGATGATCCTCGACGCGCAGACCGACATCGAGGTGGTCGGCGTCGCCTCCGACGGTGCCGAGGCCGTCGCGCTCGCGCGGCGCCTCCGCCCTGACGTGTGCCTCATCGACATCCGGATGCCGGTGATGGACGGCCTCGAGGCGACCCGCGAGCTCGCAGGGCCGACCGTCGCCGAGCCGATCCCCGTCGTCGTGATCACGACGTTCGACCTCGACGAGCACGTGTTCGCCGCCTTGCGAGCCGGAGCGCGGGGGTTTCTCCTGAAGGATGCCGGACCCGTGCTTCTGGCGGACGCGGTGCGCGCCGCCGCCCGCGGCGACGCCCTGATCGACCCCGCCGTCACGGTGCGACTGATCGAGGCGTTCGCAGACTCAGCCCCGCAGCGGACCTCTCGCGCGCCGAGTCCCCTCACCGATCGTGAGGAGGATGTCGTGGAGGCGGTCGCCCGCGGGCTCAGCAACGGCGAAATCGGCCGGGAACTGCACATCTCGCTCGGCACGGTGAAGACGCACATCGCCAGCATCATGACGAAGATCGGTGCGCGCAATCGCGTCGAGCTCGCCATCTGGGCTCACGAGGGCGGGCGCTCGCTACGCTGACCGGGACTCGGTGCCGGCCTGCTCTCCCGGATCAAGGTCAGCTAGGAGTTGAGCTGCGCGACGATGTCATCGTCCGACTCCTCGATGGCCTTGCGCAGCTTCTCGTAGTTCTCCGAGTCGATCGCCTTGGTGATGCGCTTCTCCGCGCGCACCAGCGCGTCCTCGACTCGGTCGGCCCACTTGTCGTCCACGACCGCCACGATCGCCGACGTCCCGGGCGCGAGGTACTCGTCGATGTCGTCGCCGATCTTCTTCTCCTCGTGCCCCTTCTTGATGGCGCCGAGGATTGCGCCGATGCCCGCGCCCACCGCAGTAGCCGCCAACAGCGGTGGTGCGAACAGTCCGATGACCACGCCCGCGCCGGCACCCAGGGCCACACCGTGCCCGACGGACTTGTCGCCGTGCTCCTTGACCTGGACCTTTCCGTCCTTGTCGCGCTCCAACACAACGGC
Organism: Microbacterium sp. Root166; assembly: GCF_001427145.1. Taxonomy (GTDB): domain Bacteria; phylum Actinomycetota; class Actinomycetes; order Actinomycetales; family Microbacteriaceae; genus Microbacterium. The sequence continues at coordinate 1,360,558 of NZ_LMGL01000001.1, read as the reverse complement.
GCCGACGATCTCATAGCCGCCGGCATCCTGACCGCTCTTGAGTCCGTCGTAGTCGACAGAGGCTGCGGCAGCATCGTCATACGACCCGACCACCAGCACGAGGTTCTGCGCGCCCATCGATATCTCCTTCGATCCACGCCGGAAACGTTCGGCCGGTCGCCTGCGAGCTTCGCTTCCTGACGGTGCTGTGATCCTATGCCTGGGCCTACCGCAGTTTCGAGAGTCCCTGTGGGATCACTCTCGAGGGGTGACGGCGACCCGGAAGACGCTCACTAGCGTGGTCGCATCGATAGGAGGGCCGCCGTGAGCAGCCAGGACGCGAAGACGCTCGGCATCCGGACTGCAGCCCTGCTGTGGCTGGCGGTGGCGGCGATCGGGCTGGCGGGCTGCTCGGGCGAGGTCAGCGACGTCGACCGGGCGAAGGCCCGCGTGACCCTGGCTGAGAAGGATGTGGCGCAGGCGCAGGCCGATCTCACCACTGCGGCGGAGACCTTCTGCGACACGAGCAAGACCTACATCACCGCGCTCGATCGCTACGGCGACGTCCTCAATGACACCGCGCCGACCGTCGGTGACGTCAGGGATGCCGGCAGCGACCTGACCGATCTCCGCGACGACGCGTTCGACGACGCCGAAGCCGCCGGGCAGGCGCAGCAGGAGCTCGTCGAAGCGGAGGAGGATCTGGCCGAGGCCACCGCGGCTCTGACGCTCGCCGAGACGGGCGCCCCCGCTCCGTCCGAGGCCGCCGAGCCGCCGGCTCCGACGCCGTCGGTTCCGACCGACTCCATCGAGCGGGTGAAGCAGGCCGATGACGAGTTCTCGGCTGCGCAGGAGGCGGTCACCGATCAGACGACCCTGGCCGACGCCTCGGAGCAGTTCAACAGCGCGGCCGTCGCGCTGGAGATGGCGTGGCTGCGGTTGTTCGCGGATGCCGGATGCCTCAGCGACGCGCAGCAGCAGACGGCATTGGCGGCGGTGAGCGCCTACACCGCGGCGCTGCAGCAGAATCTCGCTGACGCAGGACGCTACGCCGGCGCCATCGACGGCATCTACGGCCCCGCCACCGTCGCAGCCGTCGAGGACCTGCAGAGCGCGAACGGTCTGCCGGTCACGGGCACGGTCGACAAGGCGACCGCCGAGGCGCTCAACGCGGAGCTGCTCGCTCTGGGCGGGGTCGCTGCGCAAGAGGCGGTCGCCACGACCGCCGCGGTCCAGCAGACCCTCAAGCTCGCGGGTTTCTGGAAGGGGCCGGTGGACGGAACGTGGACCCCGGAACTCACCGAGGCTCTCAAGGAGTTCCAGACCGCCCTCGGCGTCGAACCGACCGGCAGCGTCGATGCCGTCACGATCGCGGCCTTCAACGAGGCCCTCGCGGAGCTCACAGCGCCCGAACCTGAGCCGACGCCTTCGGCGGAGCCGACCGAGAGCCCGTAGGGCCGACACTGCTCGGGTGCCGTGCGGGTCCACCACAGCCCTCGCGGACTCGAGTCTTGGGGACGCGTGATTTCTTGTCTAACCTGAGGCGTACCGCCCGGCGCTCGTCCGTCGTCCCGGGCCGGATGTCGAGGAGATCCCATGTCCGCAGCACCCAGACCGCAGTCGGCAGCACCGCCCCGCGAGCAATGGACAGGGCAGGTCGGGTTCATCCTCGCAGCGATCGGCTCCGCGGTCGGCCTCGGGAACATCTGGCGCTTCCCCGGTGTCGCGTACGAGAACGGCGGAGGCGCGTTCCTCATCCCGTACCTCGTCGCGCTGATCACCGCCGGCATCCCGATCCTGTTTCTGGACTACGCGATCGGTCATCGCTTCCGCGGATCCGCACCGACGGCGTTCCGACGTCTGGGAGGGCGCCGATCAGGCCGCTGGCTCGAGGGACTCGGGTGGTTCCAGGTGGCGATCGCGTTCGTGATCGGCCTGTATTACACAGTCGTCATCGCCTGGGCACTGAGTTACTTCGTCTTCTCGTTCGACCTGCGATGGGGTGATGACCCGGCCTCGTTCCTCACCGGTGAATACCTGCAGGTCGGCGACCCAGGCTTCTCCTTCGACTTCGTGCCGGGTGTCCTGATCCCGCTCGCGATCGTCTGGATCGTGACCATCGCGGTCCTCGCCGCCGGTGTGGCCAAGGGCGTGCAGCGCGCGAACGTGATCTTCCTTCCCCTTCTGGTGGTGGCATTCGCGGTGCTGGTCGTGCGCGCGCTCTTCCTCGACGGCGCGGCCGAAGGACTCAACGCGCTGTTCACCCCGAACTGGGAAGCGCTGGGCGATCCGAACGTGTGGATCGCCGCCTACAGCCAGATCTTCTTCTCGCTGTCGATCGCGTTCGGGATCATGATCACCTACGCGTCCTATCGCAAGCGCAAGGCCAATCTGACGGCACCGGGGCTCGTGGTGGCGTTCGCGAACTCGTCGTTCGAGATCCTCGCGGGCATCGGTGTGTTCGCCACCCTCGGCTTCTTCGCGTTCCAGCAGGGCGTCGATGTCAGCGAGCTCGAAGGGCTCACCGGGGTCGGACTGTCGTTCATCACCTTCCCCGCGATCGTCTCGCAGATGCCCGGAGGGCCGATCTTCGGCGCACTGTTCTTCGGCTCTCTCACGATGGCCGGCTTCACGTCTCTCCTCTCGGTGCTGCAGGTCGTCTCTGCGGCATTCCAGGAGAAGTTCGGCCTGTCGCCTCGCCAGGCCGCCGTGCGCGTCGGCGGAGTGTCCGCCATCCTGTCGATCCTCATCTTCTCGACCACGACCGGCCTGCTGGCCCTCGACACCGCAGATCAGTGGGCGAACAACATCGGAATCGTCGCCTCAGCCGTCCTGTCGACCATCCTCGTCGTCTGGGTGGTGCGGAAAGGTGACGAACTCCGTTTCCACCTCAACGCCGTCTCGACGTTCCGCGTCGGCAAGGTGTGGATCTTCCTCGTCGGCATCCTCGCGCCGGTCGTGCTCGCCTACATGCTCATCTCGCGGATCATCACACTGATCGTCGACGGCTACGCCGACCTGCCGGCGTGGTACCTCGGGGTGGTCGGCTGGGGAACGATCGCGTTCATCATCGTCGCAGCGGTCCTCTTCACGAAACTGCGGTGGAAACGGGACCCTGACGACTTCACCGCCTGGCCGGAATACGCAGTGGTCGAGAAGGAGAAGCGCTCATGACCGGTATCGCCATCACCTTCCTGCTGCTCGCGCTCGTGCTGGTGTGGGGAGGGCTGATCGCCAGCATCCTGTTCCTGCGCGCTCGCCCGGAGTTGGCCGCGTACCCCGCAGGCGGGGACGACGATCACCGCGAAGACGACGCGCCGGACATCCGCGACACCTGATCGCGTGAGCAGATGCTCACATGGACCGGGCGATGAGCACCACGTTGTCGCGGTAGCGGCCTGTGGCGCTGTCGAACTCGCCGCCGCAGGTGATGAGCACGAGTGCCGGTGGGCCGCCTCGAGCGAAGAGCTCGTCGACCGGAAGCTCGGTCTTGGCGTAGTAGGTCACGCTCTCCACGGCGTAGCGAACGGAAGAGCCGTCAGCCGAAGCCACTGACACCTCGGCCCCGACCGGCACGTCGCGCAGCGCGGCGAAGGGCCCGATGGGGTATCTGGGCGAGTCGATGTGCGCGGAGATGACGGTGTTGCCCGAGCCCGTGCCGGGGGCCGGCCCGAATCGGTACCAGCCGGCGATCGCCGGGTCCTCCGGCAGCTCCATGAAGCTGTCGGATTCCACGCCGACGGGTATCACCGGCACCTCGATGCCGAGGGCCTCGATGCGCACCGAAATTGGCGGCACGACCGCGACCGGTTCCGTCAGTGCCGCAGACGCCACAGGCACCTGGATCGTCGGCGTGGGCGCCGGCGCCGGCGGGGCCGTTGATGTGATCGGGGAGGGCTCGGCACCGACGGGACGAGTCGGGCCGGCACACGCCGTCAGCGTGAGCACAAGAAGCAGCGCGACGCCAGCGCTGAACCTGTGGGGCATGCTTCCTTCCAACGGGTGGTGTCGCTGTTGGCGCGGCCTGCGGACCGCGGGAGAAGTCCTCGCGGTCCGCAGGCTGTGGTCAGGACTCGATGTGCGCGCGGCGGCGGATCACCAGCGCGGCCAGCAGGCCGATCGCGATCACTGCTCCGCCGAAGATCCAGCTCGCTTGCATGAGCGCGTCGCGCTCTGCCGCATAGCCGGCGGTGCCGGAATTGACGCCACCGGGGGTGGAGTGTCCGACGGTGATGCTCTGGGTCGCCAGGGCGAGGGTGCCCTCCTCGGCGCTGCCCCAGGCGTAGACGATCGTGAGCTTGCCGTCCTCGATGGCGACGTCTGCCGGACCGATCACAGGATCGGTTGTCCCGGCGAGCGCTACGGAGGCGGCGACGGTGCCGACGGGCAGGTTGAGCGTGGCCTCATCGGGGTTGGCCAAGTCCTCCACGACCGGAGCCCCTCCGGCGAGGACATCGACGGCCGGAGCGGCAGCGACGTGGCGCACCGTGAGGCGACCTTCGCCTGCGCTGGTCGTCGCGATGTCGTTCGTGAAAAGGTTCAGCGCCGGCGCACCCGCGTCATCGAGGTTGGCTGTGGCCGTGTAGCTCGTTCCGGCCGTGAGGGTGATGGTCGCCGGACCGAGCACCGGCGCGCTGTCGTCCGCAGCGTCGGGAGCGGTCAGGGCGACCGCGTAGTCGCCGGCCGGGAGATCGAGCGGTCCGGCCAGGGTGCCGGGCTGGAAGTCGTCCAGGGTGAGCGTTCCGTTCACGTAGACGTCGACCGGAGTCGCTGGAATGGCGTGAAGCACATAAAGATCTGCGGTGGTCTCGGAAATCGCCTGGGCCGGGGCTGCGAAGCCCGCCGCCACGACAAAGCCGGCGACCACGCCTGCTGCGAGTGTCCTGCGCACGTTGTTCTCCTTCGGGATATGCGGGGTTCCGCCCTGTAAGGAGTTCTTCCGGCGAACGCACCTTTTGGATGCAGCAAGTTCTTTCGACGTTCGCGTAACGAAACGCGTGGCTCCGCATCTCTCTCACCGAGGAAGTATTCCTCGACGTCCTTCACCGATGACGCGACGGAACGCTTGCAACTCTGGGGAGAGACAAGCATGCAGCCCCGCCCCATCGCGATCGCGAGACCTGGGGCCTCAAGATCCTTCGGAGGCGGGGCTGCACCCGCAGTCGTGACGTGGAGCGAGGCGTCGAGCGGCTCTGCTTCGCTCGCCTGTGTCCGCCGGCGTGCATGCAGCGCGGAGCTCCGCCTCGAACAGTCTCCGCTCATGTTCCGACGCGATCGCAACGATGACACGTGCCGTTCTCCGCGTGATCGCGAACAACACCGGGCTCTCGAGGGCACCCGGCGGAGTGCATCTGGGCGACGCGGCCTGGATGCTACGCGGCGCATTCCATCGTGTCCATCCCACGGCGATCCCGCGCAGCCGCCGGAGGGTGGTCGGTCACAAGCCGACGAGAGGACCCTCATGTACTTCCACTTGCAGAATCTCATCAACCCGATCGAGCAGGACGAGCCCGATCCCGCGGCGGCGAACGCGCTGCAGGAAGGGCTCGGGGGGCAATTCGGCGAGATGCGAACGATGATGCAGTACCTGTTCCAGAGCATCAACTTCCGAGGTCCCAACGCCAAGCCCTACAAGGATCTGATCCAGGGCATCGGCACGGAGGAGATCAGCCACGTCGAGTTGATCGGCACCACGATCGCCCGGCTGCTGGACGGCTCGCCCGCCTACCAGGGCAAGGCAGGCGCTCCGGTGGACATGCCGGGCGCCAAGGGAGCCACTCCCCTCGAGATCGCGCTCGACCACGGCAACATCCACCACTACCTGGTGGGCGCGCAGGGAGCGTTGCCCGTGGACGCCGTCGGCAATCCGTGGAGCGGCAGCTATGTCTACAACTCCGGCAACCTCGTGCTGGACCTGCTCTACAACCTGATGCTCGAATCCACCGGGCGTCTGCAGAAATGCCGGCTGTATGAGATGACCGACAACAAGACGGCCCGATCCACGATCTCGTATCTGATCGTCCGCGACCAGGCGCACGAGAACGCCTACGCCAAGGCCCTCGAGACGCTGGGGGTGAAGTGGAGGAACACGCTGCCGATCCCCAAGACCAATGCAGAGCGCTTCCCAGAAGTCAAGCGACTCCTGGACCTGGGGCTGCAGAACAAGCAATACTCCTTCGACCTCGGCGACCAGTCCGAAGCAGGCAAGATCTTCCAGGGCTTGTCGCCGTCCGGGGACGGAACGAACCTCGAAGCGAGGGAGCAGGCACCGGAGGGGGTGCCCATCGAGATCGCCCCAGAACGCCCGGAAGAGTTCTCGCCCGGCGCGGACGAAGACCTCATCGCGCTCATCGAAGCGACCGCAGCGATGGAGCTCGCCGACATCGATGCGACGTTCGGCAGACTGCCCTGACCCATCGGTTCGATCTCCGCGACGAGAGAAGCCCCGCGATCCCAGTGTTTACCAGGGATCTCGGGGCTTCTACGTGGCATAGGCGTCGCTGAAGGGCCAGTGCCAAAGCGTGCACCGGTCGGGTCATCAGGTCGGCTCAGGCTGATTGGCCGAACCGGGCTTGAGGCGCTCGGTTCCAGCGTCTGCTAACCCGAGATGCTCGCATTAGTGGGCGAACGCGTGCGTGCCCAGTCGGGTTACTTGGCTATGAGGTTGAGTTCGGCGTTCAGTGCCGCAATACGCTCGACGGGCACGCCTCCGGCCTGAAGGATGAGCTTCTCGACGCTCATCCTGTCGACGATGGACTGCATCGCGGGCGGGATCTGGGCTCCCCGGCCCACCTCGCCGCGGCTGACGGCCACGGCCTCGAGCACGGACGAGATGATCCGCGCGCCGTCCTCGGACTGCTTGATCTCGCCGAGCGTGTCACGGATGGAGAAGTATCCGGCCGGAGTCGGCAGCGCCGCATCGTCGAACCAGTTCGCGATGGTCGTGGTGGGCATGACACTGGCCGCGGCGACGTGGTCGACCTTGCGCAGCGTGATCGTGTCGGCGAGGTCGCCGGACCGGGCGGTGATCTCATGCTCGCCCGACAGAGGCACCTGGAAACGGAACGCCCGCTCCCCCGTGAGGGAGCCGACCTCGACGCCGTCGACCAGGAGCGTGACGTGCTTCTGGTTGGAGTAGACGATGACCTCGGTCACATCCTCTACCCGTTCGGCCCTGCGCCGGCCGGCCACGTGCACGAAGGGCTCATCCGACCAGGCAGCCTTGTACACGTAGAACGCGTCCTTCTTCAGCCCGCGATCGAAGGTGACCAGACCCTTCTGGTTCCGCCCGGCGACTCCGCCCTCATCGCGACCCGCCGACCCGAAGTCGGCGAGGTTCCACACGTGCGTCGCCCACAGCCAGGGCCGCTGCTCGATCATCGTGACCATGTGCTCGTGATACAGCGCCTGGTAGCTCTCGGTGTAGTCGCCCTTGACGGGCGCTGCGGACTGGTACTGCGGGTTGGCGTCCGCCCCGTACTCGGAGAGACCGATGGCGACCTCCGGATAAGACGTGTGGAAGTCGTCCAGCCAGGTGTCGTTGTCGGCGGCCTCGCCCACGTACCAGCCGAAGTAGAGGTTGTAGGACATGACGTCTGCCAGCGCGACCAGCGGGTTGTCGGTCTCGAGCAGAAACAGGTGGGCCATCGCCGTGAGCCGGCCGGGATCGAGTCGGTGCGCCAGGTCGTTGAGCTCACGGTGGGCGGCGAGGACGTCTTCACCGGCGCCGGCGAGCGTGATCTCGTTCGAGAGCCCCCAGCTGATGATGCTCGCGTGGTGGCGGTTCTGCACGATGAGCTCCGTGAGCTGATCGCGGGCGTTGTCGACGGCACCGGGGAGGAAGACAGTGATCTGCGGGATCTCCGCCCACACCACGAGCCCGGCCTCGTCGCACAGGTCGTAGAACCGCTGATCATGCTGGTAGTGCGCGAGACGCACCGTGGTCGCGCCCAGCTCGCGCAGCAGGGCGAGATCGGTCTGCTTCATCTCCTCGGTGACGGCGTTGCCCACGCCCTCGTGATCCTGGTGGCGGGATACCCCGCGCAGGGGGTACTGCTCGCCGTTCAGCAGGAAGCCCCGATCGGGGTCCACCGCGAACTCACGGCAGCCGAACCGCAGCTCGACCGCATCGACCACGGCTTCGCCCACCAGGAGCTCGGCACGTGCGGTGTAGAGGTGGGGATCGCGCAGCCCGTGCCAGCGGCGCACGCGCTCGATCGTCAGCTCGCTGGTCGCGACGCCGTCGAGAAGGGGAACGGTGACCGACGCTTCGCCGTCGATGACGAAGCGCACTGCCGAAGCCTCGCCGTCGACGTCGGCCGCGAGCGCCACGTCCGCCCGGACACCGTCGACGATCGGCGTCACGGTCAGCCCGAGTCCGCCGTGGTCGTCGAGGGCGAAGTGCGGCGCTCCCAGGGTGATGAGCCGGACGTCTCGGTAGATGCCGCCGTAGAAGGTGAAGTCTGCCTGCTGCGGGTACACGCGCTCGTTGGCGGCGTTGTCGACGATGACCACAAGGGTCCCGGCACCGTTCTCGAGGTGTCCGGTCAGGTCCGCCCGGAAGGTCGAGTATCCGCCGTCGTGCGCAGCGACCAGTCGGCCGTTCAGGTACACCTCGGCAGAGGAGTTCACACCCTCGAACTCGACCCAGGTCCGCACGTCCGCCGCTTCGGCCACGACGCGTCGGGCGTACGTGGACCGCCCGCGGCGATACTCGCCGCCCGCTTGTCCGTCGATCGCGTTCCACGTGTGCGGCAGCGTCACGTACGACCCCGCCGCAGCGACATCCTCCCAGGTCGAATCCGACGGCAGCGCGACGGGTGCGAACGCCCAGTCGTCGTGAATGAGCGTCATCCGACGGGGGCGGTCGACGGGCGGTCGCGTCATGGGGGTCTCCTTCGACAGGCGCGGCAACGGGACATACCGGTCGTACGAATGTATGGATCGCCGGAAGCATGGTGATAGAACTGGTGACGCATCATCAGAACTGATTCAACAGCGGCTGGGTGCAGTGAAGGGAGCTATGGCGATGTCGCCGGCGACACCCGACGGTCCGCTCGATCCGATCGTTGGTGCGCTCACCGAAGTGCTGAGCTGCCCAATCACCCTGACGACCGATGTCCCCGGCGCTCTGAGCGCGTTCGAGGCCGAGCATTGCCTGGGGCCCCGCATCCAGCCTGCCTTCACGGCCGCGGCGCTTCGCGAGTTCGTCCGGGAGATGGCTCCGCAGGTCGTGCACGAGATCCGGGAGCCGCTGGGAATGGCGGTGACCATGGCGCGCTGGGATGACCGGCTGCTGATCATCGGCCCCTACACGCACGAACCCATGTACCCGGGCGCCGGCGAGGAGGTCATGAGCAGGCTCGGCATCCCGATGGTGCACCTGCGGCTGTACAAGCTCTACCGCACGCGCTACCCGATCGTTGATGCCGCGTACGTCCACCGCGCGGCTGCGTCACTGCTGAAGGCCTCGGGCAGCGAGGATCTCCTCGGCAGCCTGCATCAGATCAAGGCGGAGGGCGGGACCATCGCACCCGGCTACGGAGAGACGCCGCAATCGGCCTCGTTCTCGGTGATCGAAGAGCGCTATCGCCTCGAGCAGGAGTTCATGGATGCCGTGGCCGACGGATCCGCGGACGCTGCGCTGGCCGCTCTTCAGCGCCTGGCGGGGATGCCGCAGACCATCAGCTACTTGACGACGCCGTTCCTCGGCACGACCATCCTCCGGATCATGGCCCGGGTCGCGGCGCAGCGCGGTGGCCTGCCCGCGGTCACGATCGACGCGATCTCTCAGGAGTACGCGCAACGGCTGCACCGCGTCGGCCACACCACGGATCCCCGGCGGACGGTCGGGTTCACCTCCGAGATGGTCACCGACTTCTGCCGCCACGTCCGGCGACATCGGCAGCGCACCTATCCGCCGCTCGTGAGGAAGGTGACCGACGAGATCGACCTGCACCTCAGCCACCGGGTCTCGACCCCGGAGCTCGCCGAACGGCTGGGCGTCTCGACCTCGACCCTCGCGCGGCGGTTCAAGGAGGCCACGGGCATGACCGTCGCCGACTACGTCGCGCGCCAGCGCACCGAACGCGCCGCGCGGCTGCTCTCCACCACCTCGCAGAGCGTGCGCGACATCGCGCTGTTCGTCGGATACGACGACGCGAACTACTTCGTCAAGGTCTTCCGGGCGGCGTACGGGGTCACCCCGACGGCGTACCGGGACGCCCACACCAGATGACTCGACCCGCATCCCTTCGCGGGGATGCGGGTCGAGTCCTCAGACGACGGAGCCCGTTACGTCAGCGATTCGGCCGGCTCGGGAGCCTGGAGCGCCGCCTTGCGTTCGGCCACGCGCTGCTGCACCTCGATCATGCCGGTGCGATCGAGCACGTAGCCGCGCATCGCGATCAGCGTGCACACCCAGCCCAGGATCGGAAGGCCGAAGAACAGGAGCAAGGTCATCATCAGGATGGGCGTGGTCGGGCTGTCCGTGGGCTGCGGCATGACCTGCGTGAAGCCGATCAGCGCGACGGCTCCCAGAGCCAGGCTGGCACCGAGCGACGAGATGATTTGGTCGACGATGTTGTAGGTCGCGGTGACCGTGGCGGGGAGGTACTTTCCGGAGCGGTCGAGCTCGTAGTCGATGATGTCAGCCCGCATCGCACCGGACGCGACGGTCACCACCATGGATGCGCCGTTCAGCAGCAGGTACACGAGGAAGAACGCGATGGTCAGCGGCATGCTGCCGAGGATCGATCGCATGTCCACCGCGAAGCAGAAGACGGTGAGGAGACCCGCGAGGATGAGGCAGATCCAGGTCGACACGACCGTCGCGGCCTTGGCCCCGCGCCTGCCGGTGTAGCGAGCGCCGAGAATGGCGAACAGGATGCCGGGAAGGATCGCGATCAGGCTGAGCGTCGTCCCGATCTGCATGTTGCCGAGCAGGATGCCCCACATGAGGGTGCCGATCACGGCTTGAGACCGCACGACCTGCGCGAGCTTGTCGGAGGCGCCGCTGATCAGATACCGCTGGAACGGACCGTTGCGCGTGAGGAGGTGCCACATGTCGCGCAGGGTGACGTCCGCCTTGATGGGCTGGTCGGACAGGTGGGCGAAGTTCTCCGGCTTGTCGATCCGCCAGACGCCGAGGCACGCGAGCAGCTGGAAGACGAGGGAGCACGCCACATAGGTGATGGCGGTCTCCCGGAGCATGTCGACGGTGAACTCGTTGCCGTGGCGCGGCAGGAACACCACCGTCGAGATGATCGTGAAGATCGCGGGAACAAGGTACGCGTAGGTCGTGGCCCACACCTGCACGGTCGGTCGCTGCCGGGGGTCGTTGGTGAGCACGGGTCCGGACATCTGCCCGGCGATGTCGTTCATCGACGAGCCGATGATGTAGACGACGTAGATCGCGATGAAGAACAGCGCGCCGAGCCCTGTGTCGGGCGCCCAGACGAATAGCAGGAGGATCGCGAGGGAGCGGATGGCCCACCCGGTGAGCATGAAGAACCGCAGCTTGCCGAACGGAAGGGTGACCCGGTCGATGATCAGGGCGAGCAGGGGATCGATGATCCCGTCGAACACGCGCGTGAGCGTCAGGATCAGGCCCGCCACGGCCACCGCGATGCCGTAGCCGGCGTTCTGCAGGTAGCTCATGAGTCCGACGAGGACGTAGAAGATCATCGCCGAGCCGTTGTTCAGCTGGGAGAAGGCGATCTCCCACGTGCGCGCGCGCCGGTAGGAAACTCCATCCGCTTCACTCGCGGTCTGCTTGGGGGTACGCGCCATCGCGTTCACTCTCCTTCGGGTGTTCGTCTCGACGCCGTCGGTGTTCAACCGAGGCGGGCTGGGTGAGACGAACGCAACGTTATGCCGGTGATGACGCTCTGGAATAGAAACACAACGGCACGCACAGCACGCATTCGGCACGCAGGTGCTTCTCCGCTGTCCGGTTCAGTTCCCGGATGCCGCGCCCCGGCGCATCTGCGTCAGGACATCGTCCATCGTGCGGGCCACCGCGAGAGTGTCGGCGTGCGTGTGCCACGGGTGCTCGAGGAGCCCGTCCTCGATCGCGGCCGACACGGCGGCGAGCATCGGGCGATACCCGTTCCCCTCGCGGGGATGCTCGATGACGTCCGGAGAGCCGAAGATCCGCTCGACCGAGCCCGCGTGCACGCGCGCACGGGTCCCCGCCCAGAACATGGGATCGAGGGTGATCCAGCCCTGTTGGCCGCTGATCGTCGCGGAGAGATCGAGGAACTCCGTTCCCGACCAGGCGAGCTGCGCGAACCCTCGCTCGGACTCGACCGTCGCATGACCCGCGACATCGGTGTCCTCCGCGAAGGTCCCCGCTGCGACGACCCGCGTCGGGTCACCGAGGAACCAGCGGGCGATGGTGACGGTGTAGATGCCGCGATCCAGCAGCGCGCTGCCGGCCTGCGCGGGAGTCAAGATCCTGCCGCGCGCCCGGAACGGCGTGCCGAAGCTCGCCCGGACGCTGCTCACTTCGCCCAGCAGTCCGGACCCGATGCGGTCGAGCAGCTCGACGTGCAGCGGATTGAAACGCATCCACATCGCTTCCATCGCGAAGCGACCGGCGGCGCGGGCGGCGGCGAAGATGCGCTCCGCGTCCGCGGCGCTCTCGGCGATCGGCTTCTCGACGAGGACGTGCTTGCCCGCGGCGAGCGCCTCTATCGCGACGTCGGCGTGCGTGTGCGCGGGCGTGGCGATGTAGACCGCGTCGATGTCGGCGCGCTCGAACAGCTCGGACAAGTCCTCGGTGGCGAACGGGATGCCGTGCACGGCCGCGAAGTGCTCCGCCCGTGCGCGCGTGCGCCCCCAGACGCCCGCGACCGATCCCGGCGCCACCGCGAGGAGGTCCGGCACGAGCTTGTCCGAGATGTCGCCGGTCCCGACGATCCCCCAGGTCACCATCGGCTCAGATCGTCTCTCCTGCGTCGGCCAGCAGGGTGCTCCCGGTCATGATGAGCGACAGATCGCTGGCGCAGAACAGCACGACCCGGGCGATGTCGTCCGGTTTGCCGACGCGCCCGATCAGGCTCTGCGACATCGCGGCCGGGACGCTCGACATGTCCATGCCGGACGCCGCCATCTTCTCCATGGCCGCGGCGGCCGCCCCCATGTTGCCCTCGGTGGGAACGTAGGACGGAGCCACCCCGAGCACGCGGATGCCGCGAGGCGCGAACTCGAGCGCCATCTGCTTCGTCATGCCGCGCACGGCGTGCTTCGAGGCGACGTAGGCCGAAAGGCCCGGGGCCGTGCCGCGGAAGCCGGCGGTCGAGACCACGTTGATCACCACTCCCCCGTCGTCCATGCGCCGAGCCGCCTCACGAGCACCGTTGCGCACCCCGCGCGCGTTGACGGCGAACACGTGATCCCACTGCTCGTCGCTCATCTCGAGCACCGGGGCGCTGGGGAAGACCCCGGCGTTGTTGACCCAGATGTCGACTCCCCCGAGCTCCGCCACGACCGCGTCGGTCCCCTCGCGCACGGATGCCGAATCTGAGACATCCATGCGGACGCCCATGGCCGGCGTGCCGTGCGCGCTCGCGACGGCGGCCGCGGCATCCGATGCCTTCTGGACGTCGAGGTCCGCGATCGCCACGGCCGCACCGGCCTCGGCGAGACGCTCGGCGATGGCGCGACCCAGCCCCTGCGCGCCGCCCGTGACGACCGCGCGACGGCCACTGAGCGACAGCAGATCGGTGAGCGGGCGCGCGGAGACGTCGGCGAAGGGATGGCTCACGCGGTCACCTCCGCCGCGAGGCAGTTCCGCTGCGCGACCGCGCCGAGCCACGCGAGGCTGCGCTTCGGCGTGCGCACGAAGGTGTCGCGGTCGACCGCGATGAGACCGAACGTCGGCTCCCAGTGGCCCCACTCGAAGTTGTCGAGCAGCGACCAGTGCAGGTAGCCGCGCACGTCGATGCCCTCGGCGATCGTGTAGAGCAGTCCTCGCAGCGCCGCGTCCGTGTAGCGGACCCGCTGCGCGTCGTCGCCGGTCGCGATGCCGTTCTCGGTGATGAGGATCGGCGTGTGCTCGCTGACCTCCCAGGCGTGGCGAACCGCCATCGCCAACGCGTCGGGGCGGAAGGAGGTGCCGACGAGGGTGTTGTCCGGGTGCGGCGGGTGCGGGACGAGCCCGTTGGCGTCGACCTGCTGGGACGAGTAGGCCTGGACGCCGACGAAGTCGTCGCCGCGGCTGCCTTCCCAGTACACGTCCTCCTTGCCGTACCGGATCTGGAGAAGCTTCTCCTCACCGCCCGGCGCAGCCGTGAGCGCCCCGGCCGCGATGGTCCATCCGACCTTCGCTCCGGTGCGGGCGCGCACGATCTCACGCGCCGCATGGTGGACCCGGGTGAAGAGGCGACCGATCTCGGGATCCGCGTAAGTGAGGAACTCGCTGTGGGTCTGCTTCTTCTCGTCGTCGCCCTCGGCTTCGACCGTCGGGCTGGTCCAGTCACCGCCGGATGCGGCCAGGCGCCGCATCGCGGTCATGATCGCGGCCTGCATGTTGGGCTCGTTCATCGTCGCGACCCACTCGACACCGTCGAGGATCGTGCACGCCTGCTCGACATACGCGCAGAACAGCGACTCCGCCTCGGGCGAGTCCCACCCGCCGAGCGCGGCGAACCACTGCGGAGCCGTGAAGTGCTGCAGGGTCACCACGGGCGTGACGCCCCGCTCGAGGCAGAAGTCGATCATGCGGCGGTAGTGCGCCAACTCCGCCTTGGAGAAGTGGCCGCGGACGGGCTCGATGCGCGACCATTCGAAGCTGAACCGGTACGAGGTCAGGCCGGCGTCGGCGAGCAGCTGGATGTCTTCGCGGTAGCGGTGGTAGCTGTCGACGGCGTCGCCGGAGAGCTCCATGCCGGGCATCATCTGCTCGCGAGCCCACCAGTCGCTGTTGACGTTGTTCCCTTCGATCTGGTGTCCGGCGGTGGCGGCGCCCCAGAGGAATCCGTCGGGGAAGCGGGTCTCGGTCATTGTCATGCTCTCTTTCACATCGATGTGCGGGCTGGGTGTCTGGGTGTCACCGTGAGGCGACGGGATCGGATGCCGGCAGCGCGGCGGAGTGCTCGAACCTGCCGGGACCGGTCTCGTGGGTCGTGCCGTCGGGGAAGACGACCACCGCGGTGGTGCCTGCAGGGATGTCGGCGGCGATGCGGATGCGGCCGTCCTCGATGACCCACTCGACGGCGATCTCGCCCTGGGGTCCGTCGTGCGACCCGCGCGCCCACGTCATCCCGGGTGCCGGAACCGGTGCGACGACCACCTTCTCCCATGCGATGGAGTCGTCGTCCTGCCGCAGCCCGAGCGTGTGGGTGTGGAGGAACCGGATCACCGCGCCCTTGCTGTAATGGTTGAGCGAGTCGTGGGCGACGCCGCGCTCGTCGATGCCTTCCCACCCCTCCCATACAGTCGTGGCTCCGCGGTCGAGCATGTACAGCCACGACGGTGCCGTGCGCTGAGCGAGCAGCTCATAGGCGACGTCCGCGCGGCCGGCATCGGCAAGCACCGGCAGCAGGTCGCCGGTGGCGAGGAATCCGGTGCCCAAGTGCGTGCCCGCCGCGCGGATCAGGCCGACGAGGCGCTCGACCGCGGCCCCGTGCAGGCTGTCGGGGATGAGGCCGAAAGACAGGGCCCGGACGTACGCCGCCTGGGTGTCGGTGACGGTCGTCCCGTCTTCCCGTAGGTAGGCCTTGCGCCAGGCGTCCGCCACCCGTTGCGACGTGGCAGCGTACTGCGCGGCATCCGGTCTTCCCAGGATCATCGCGATCCGCGCGAGCGTCGCCGTCGAGCGATGCAGGTAGGCGGTGCCGGTCTCGCCCTTGTCGGCCATGAACCAGGCCATCGGGTTGTGCTGGATCGGGTCGATCGGGTTGCCGTCGGCGTCGCGCTGCTTGGGCTCGGTCCACTCGCCCCAGTGGAAGGTGCCGTCCCACAGGTACTGCTCGAACGGAGCCGGCTCTGCGGAGGCCTGCACTCGGGCGTGGTGGCGGGAGCTGCGCGCCTGCTCGAGCGCCCACTCCACCCAGCGCACCATGGCGCCGTAGTTCTCCTCGAGCACGGCGCGGTCGCCGTACGCGAGATACATCTCCCACGGCACCGCGACGATGGCGTCGCCCCAGCCCGATGATCCGGTCATCATGGCGAACTGATCGTCGAGGTGATGCTTGATGCGTCGTCCATCGGGAGCGAAGTTCGTGATGCGGCCGTCGTCGAGCTGGTCGTCGCGCACCGACTGCAGCCACTTGCGGGTGAAGCCGAGCACGTCGTACAGCCGTGTCGCCGTCGGCGCGAAGACCTGGTAGTCCCCCGTCCAGGCGAGGCGCTCGCGCGTCGGGCAGTCGGTGGGCACGTCGACCGCGTTGCCACGGAAGCTCCAGTCGGCGATCCGGTGAAGACGGTTCAGGTCATCGTCGCTGCCGGCGAAGGATCCCGTGGACGCGAAGTCGGTGTGCACGATCTGCATGGTGACGGATGCCGGGTCCAGCGGCGTCCCCGTGCGGGTGACGCGTGCGTACTGGAACCCGTGGACCGTGTGCCGGGGTTCGAAGACGTCGCCGTCGGCGCCGGCGATCACCTCGTCCCGCTGGAGGAACGGGAGCCGCGCTTCGCCGGGGCGCTGCGAGTCGAGGTGCTCCGTCGACAGGTCGCCGCTGGCATCCCGGTATTCGCCGTACTCGATCGCCGTGCGCGTCCCGGGCGCCCCCAGGTCGGCGAGACGGATCCAGCCCGACGCGTTCTGCCCGAAGTCGAGCACCCACACGCCGTCGCGGATCTCGTGGACGGCCACGGGCGACCGCGTCTCCATCACGCGTACCGGCGGCGCCGGAGACCAGTCGATCGCCGGCGCATCGACCACGGCGCCGACACGCGCGGGGACCGGATCGGCCGCCGTCACGGTGTAGTCGACGGTCTGGCCGTCCATGAGATCGGCGCGGGTCATGGTCGACGGGGCGCTGGTCCACGTCCCGTCACTCGCGAAGACCCGTACCGATCCATCGCCGAGACGCGTGTGCAGCTCCACGCGTGCACCCGTCGTGGTCCCCCAGCCGGCGGGCAGCCGGAAGGCGCCGACCTGACCCCGGAACCAGCCGTCCGACAGCTCGATCTCGATGCGGTTCTCGCCGGGCGCGACCTGCCACGTGACGTCATGGGCCTGCGCGTACAGCGTGCGGTCGTACGAAGTCGATCCGGGGGCGAGCTCATCACGGCCCACGCGGCCGCCGTTGACTGTCGCGGTGTACACACCGAGGGCCGTGGCGTACAGCCGTGCCGACACGATGTCGTCCGGCAGGTCGAAGCGGCCGGTCAGCACGTACGCGGAGCGCTGTCCGTAGCCGGGGTCAGCTGACTCGACGGGCGAGATCCACTCAGCGGTCCAGTCGTGGTCGAGCAACCCGACCTCGAAGTACGCGGGCGCTGACCACGCGGCATCCGTTCCCGCCTGCCGTACCCGCCACTGCACGCGGCTCGCACTCGCCAGCGCACCGAACGGCCAGGCGATGAATCGGTGGCCGGTGACCTGCGCCGCCACGGGATCGCGGTCGTCGATCACCGCTTCGACGACCCACGCGCGGGCATCGACGCGACTCTTCCAGGACAGACGCGGGCTGGCCGAGGTGACAGCGAACTCGTCACCACCGCTGTCGACGCTCAGGGCATAGGGCGGGTGGGGAAGCATGATGCTCAGAACCTCGAATCGGGCTGCTCAGCGGACGGACTTGACCTTGAGCAGGATGATGAGCCCGCCCACCAGGGCGAAGACGGCGCCCAGCATGTACAGCAGCGTGTAGTTCTTCTCGTCGCCGACGGCGCCGATCGTGATGACGATGCCGGCCAGCAGCGGCGCGACCGCACTGGGGATCTTCTGCGCGAACTGGATCACCGCCATGTAGCGGCCCGCCTGGTCCCGCTCCGGGATGATCGTGTAGACGATGGCCTGATCGACGGTCGCGAAAACGGCGATCGCCAGCTGCATGAGGACGGCTCCGACGATGATCTGCGGCAGCGACCAGGCTGTCGCCTCGACGATCGCGCCGGCGACGAAGATGAGCGCGGCCAGCATGACGAACAGCCGTCGACGCTGCAGCTTGTCGGAGAGGAAGCCGCCCACGAGCGCACCGCTCGCGGCGGCGAGGACGCCGATCATGCCGACGGTCGCGACGATGCCCGCGACCTCGCGCACCGGCAGGTCGAGCCGCTGGGCGTAGAAGAAGGTGCCGAACGTGGTGTTGAAGTAGAGGCCGACGAAGAAGACGAAGCGGCCGAGCCAGTTCCACGCGAAGTCGGGGTACTTGCGCACGTTGAATCCGTAGCTGGTGACGACGGACTTCACGGTGACGCCGCTGCTCTGGGGAAGCGCCTTCGAGCTGCCCTCCGGCATCACGAGGGGGAACAGCGCCAGCATGACCGCGCCGATGATGCCCGGCACGAGGAAGATGAGCATCGTGCTGGACGACACCGCGTAGGCCACGCCGATGCCGAACACGGGGGCGATCTGCGTCATCAGGCCGGTGAGGGCGGACACCTTTCCGCGCTGCTTCTCGGGGAGCTTGTCCGCCTGGAGCGTCTGCAGCGCGGCGCCGGCGATCGACCAGCCGGCCATTCCGAGGATCCATCCGGCTCCGACGATCAGCAGGTCGGGGGCGAGTCCGATCACGACCAGTCCAACGAGACCGATGGCCGTGCCGAGGTAGATGAACGGGCTACGGCGACCGAAGCGCGATCGGGTCCGGTCGCTCCAGATTCCGACGAGCGGGCTGATCAGCAGGTAGACGCCTTGCGCGGTGCCCGTGATGTAGCCGAGGACTTCCTCGTGGCCGGGTGCGAGTTCGGTGATCCGCACCGCGATGCCGTAGGACAGCGGAACCATCATCGCGATCGACGCACCGAAGCTGGCGAGCATGAGCCAGAAGATGTACGACCGGCTCATCGGGGTGGTCGGCCCTGCGGTTCCGCTTCCGGATTCGGCGCGACTGTCGAGCGCGGTCTCGTTGCCCGGAAGCGGCTCAGCCGCCGAGAGTCCTTCGGCGACGATACGACCGTCCTGTGCGTTCTTGGACACCAGACTCCTTCATCAGTGTGAGGTTCCTCGTCCGCGGCATCGCGGACCATCTGGGCGGTCGACTGCACGACCACCAAAAGTAACCACGTCGGTAACTCTTCGTAGAATGTAACCGCTCCGGTTACACTTGGCAATTCGTACGGCGCACTCGTCGTCGTGTTCGAGGGAGCTCCGATGCCCGCAGCCGCCGCTGAGGTCGTATCCGACGAGTCGCCGTCGCCCGCCGGCCGTCGACGTGGGCCATACGCGACCACACCCGCACGTCGAGCCGAGATCGTGCGTGCCGCCTCGGCGAGCTTCGCCGAGCACGGCTACGAGCGCGCGTCGCTGCGCGACATCGCCGCACGCGCCAACGTGACGCACGCGGCGCTGCTGCGGCACTTCGCCAGCAAGGATGAGCTCCTCGTCGCGGCGCTGGCGCTGCGCGACGAGCAGGACGAGGAACTGGCCCGGCACATCGTGGAGTCAGACGTCCCGCCCGAACGCGTGCTGTCCACCGTCCTCCGCGAGGAGTTCGCCCATCCGGACCAGCAGCGCAACTGGCTCGCGATCACCGTGGCTGCGACGAACCCCGAGCACCCGGCTCATGACTTCTTCCTCGCACGTCGCGACCGAATGCGTCAGAGCTTCACCACCGGCCGCCTGGCCACCACGCAGGACCATGAGGAGCTCACGGCCGACGACAAGGTCACGATGGTGCTCGCCATGATGGACGGTCTGCGCATCCAGGCGCTGCTCGATCCCGGCCGCGACGTCCTGCCCCTCATGGAGCGGCTGATGCGGTTGCTCGCCACGACCGGCACGGACTGACCGGATCAGGCGTCCGGTCGGTACCGCGGCTGCGGAACCTCGTCGCGAGACATTCCCGCGAACCAGGTACCCGGCAGCGCGGGCGCCCGGGGTGTTACCGGTGGCTCGGGTCGCGGCCGGACCCGACTCGAATGCCCGCGTGAAACGTGGTGGAGCGAGGGCTTTCCCATTTCTTTCCCCCCGGCCCATCGGGCAAGAAAAAACCCCTGACGAGTCAGGGGTTTTCTGGCGGTGACGGTGGGATTTGAACCCTAATGGGATCACCTTTCTAGGGTGCGCGAACGTGGACTTCCCCCGTCATTCCGCGGACTTCGACCTTTCGCTACTAGGCAGCGATGGACCTCTTCTTTCGTCGGGTTTTCCCACGACGCCGCGCCATCGTCAAGGTGACGACCCGGTCGGCCCCGGCGGCTGACGCGACAGCGGCTATCGCTGAAGCTCGCGGGCGATCTCGCGCGCGCCGCGCACGGCGATCGCCACGCTCATGAGCGTGGGGTTCATCGTGTTCGCGGTCGGGATCAGCGCGTTGCCCCCGACGACCAGGTTCTCGATCCCCCACACCCGCGAGTACGGGTCCGCAACCGAGGTGCCGTCATCGACGTCGCCCATGCGCATCGTGCCCATGTAGTGCAGGCTCGACCCGTTCGGCAGCAGCCGCGGCTCTGCGACGAAGGTTCCGAGCGCGCTCCCGGCGCGACGGAGGCGCTCCGTCGCCTGCGCGATCTCGTCCTCCTCCGCGGGGGTGAGGGCGTACTCGATCGTCATGTTGGGCAGTCCGCGGTAGTCGAGCTCGGCGTCCGAGAAGGTCACCCCGTCGTCGACCCGAGGATGCTTGCGCACGCCGTACCCCATATTCACGTAACCCCAGCGGCTTCCCGCGTGGGGGTGTGAAGGATCCAGCGGGAAGGGCGGTTTTTCGGCGTACATAACCTGTAGCGAGAACGGATGGTCGGGTTCGGAGAACGGGATGCGGTTCACCGCCGCCACCGGATCGGCGGCGTGCTGCGCTCGGCGGGCCAGCTCCTCGTCGAGCTGGTCGTCGCTGACGAGATCGCCCATGCGGTCGCCGTCCAGCGCGACGGTGGAGATCACGACGTGATGCTCGGTGAGATACCGCCCGAGGGCGGCGGGACGGATGCCAGAGGCCCACAGCAGCTGCGGAGAGCGGAAGGCGTCCGCCGCGACGACGACGATGTCCGCGTCGACGGGGGTTTCCGTGCGAGTGCGGAGGTCGTCGACGACCACACCGGTCGCCCGATCTCCGTCGCGTACGATGCGCCGCACGAAGGACAGATCCCGGAGCGTGAACCGGCGGGACAGCGGATGGGCGGGGTCGATGAGGGGCCCGAGGACGACGTCGGCGCCCGCCCAGCGCATGGACCCGTCGGGCTGCGGGTCGCCGGCGACTGGGAGGGTCCCCACGCCGTACCCCGAAGGCAGCTCAGCTCCGAACTCCGCCTCGAGGAGCGAGCGGATGGCTCCGCCGATCGCCGAGTCCGCGAACGCCGCGCTCTGCGCGTGGAGCAGTGACTCGGCGGTGCCGATCAGCTCATCCCACTCGGCATCCGGAATGAAGGCGACCCGTTCGCTGAAAGCGGGGCGCGGGATCGCGCACGTCCAGTGAGCACCCTGTCCGCCCACGTTGGTCGCCGCCGCCACGGCGGGGAACGTGGGCGCATGCGCCGATCCGTCGCCTCCGAAGTCCAGGAGGTGCGTTCCCTGACGCGCGGTGAACATGCCCTCGACCACCGCTCCGGCGGGGATCCCGAGCGACTCGCGGTGCGCGCCGGCCTGGGGACCCTGGGACATCTCCCTGGCGCGCTCCTTCGCCACGGGATCGGCGATGTTGCGAACGCTCTCGCCCGGCACCTCGGTGAGCTGCGGTCCGGCCTCGAACATGGTGACCGTAGCCGTCGGGTGATTCTCGAGCACCGTCCGGGCATACGCCGAGCCGATGGGGCCGCTGCCGACGATGACGACGTGCGGAGCAGTGGACATGGTGTCTCCTTCTCGAGGACTAGGCGGTGAGGGGTTCGGCGTCGACACGGACGGCGCGCTCTGCGGAGAGTGTCCCGGCGGGCAGGAGCACCGCCGCGATGAGGCCGATGCCGTAGGCGATCGCCAGGCCGAGGAAGACGGGAGAGAACACGGCGGTGTAGATGGCCGCGACTTCCGCCTGCACGGCGGCCGGCGCGCCGTGCACGATCGCGGGGGTCAGCGTCGCCGCGTCGATCGTGGCAGGCAGCAGAGCCGCGACGCCGACGGCGACGACACCGCCGATCAGGGCTGTCGTCACCGTCGCTCCGACCTGACGGACGAGGTTGACGGCGGCCGTGACCGTGCCCAGCTCCGTGCGCGGAACGGCGCTCTGGACCACCGCGATGATGAGGCTCATGAAGGCGCCGGTCCCGACGCCCACCCCGAACATCACCGCCATCGGCACCCACAGCGGAAGGCCGACGGGAAGGATCGACATGATGAGGAGACCCAGCGCGGCAAGAGCCGTGCCCCCGATCGCGAACACGCGGTAGCGCCCCGAGCGGCTCGCCAGGAATCCCGTCGCGAGGTTGCTCACGAGCATGCCCAGCACGGTGGCGATGGGCACCAGCCCGGACACCGTCACCGACGTGCGGTAGGCCATCTGGAAGTACGTGGGCAGGTAGGCCGTCACCGAGAAGAGCCCGATCCCGATGATCGCGGAGAGTGCGAGCCCGGCGGCGATCGTCCGGTTGCGGAGGAGGCTCGGCGGCAGCATCGGCTCGGCGGCACGCAGCTCGACCACCGCGAAGGCGGCGAAGGAGATGAGCGCGACGACGAACGCGACGGCGGCGGCGGCCGCGGCATCCGGGTCCGCCACCCATGAGACGGCGAGCACGAGCGCGACCAGCGCCATGGTGAAGGTGAGCGCGCCGGCGGCATCGAAGCGCCTCACGGCTGCCCCCTCGATGTGGGGGATCGCGAAGACCGCCAGCGCGAGCGCGGCGGCGCCGATGGGGATGTTGATCCAGAAGATCCACGGCCAGCCCCAGTACTCGGTGATGAGTCCGCCGACGACGGGTCCGATCAGGATTGCGATGGGGAACGCGGCGCCGATGACGGCCATGTGCCGCGGGCGCTCGCGCGGCGTGGTCACGTGGGCGATGATCGTCTGCGACATCAACTGGATGCCCGCCGACGCCATGCCCTGGAGCACGCGGGCCACGATCAGCCACGGCATGCTCGCCGCGAACCCGCACAGCGCGGAGGCCACGAGGAAGACGACGAGCGAGGTGAGGAACACCCGACGCGGACCGATCGCGTCGCCGAGCTTTCCGATCACCGGAAGCAGCACGGTGCTGGAGAGCGTGTAGCCCACCACCACCCAGCTCATCTGCTCGAGAGCGCCCAGGTCGCCGGCGATCGTGGCGAGCGAGGTCGAGACCACGGTGTGGTCCAGGGCGCCGAGGAACGACACCGAGAGAAGGGAGATGACGAGGAGGCGGAGCCTCAGAGGTGACAGCTGCATGCGTGGGTCGCCCGAACGATCGGGCCATCGACGCGACGGTGTGTGCCCCGTTCGCGACCTCGCGAACGGGGACGGACCCGAGGGCCCCGACGTCACGATCATGCTAGCACACTTAGGTCAGAAAAGAACTAAAGTACGCGGGTGCGAAGCCGAGGTCGCGGGCGAGCAGCGGGAATGAGCGGCGCCGGCACCGGCTCCCGTACGGTTCCGAGCAGTTCGCCGATGCCCTCGATCGACATGCGGACGACGTCGCCGGGAGCCAGCGGAGGCGGAGTGAGGCCGCCGTTGCGACCCCACAGCTCGCCGAGGCATCCGCCATTGCCGACCGTGCCGGACCCCAGCACGTCTCCGGGCATGACGCGTGAGTTGCGGGAGGCGTACGCGACGAACTCCGGGAAAGGCCAGCCGGCGTTCGACAACAGGTCGTACCCGATGAGCTCGTCGTTGACGTAGACCTCGGCGCGCAGCGGGAGGAAGCCGTCCTCGTCGTGCCGCGATGCGAACTCGTCGGCCGTCACGATCCAGGGCCCGAGCGACGTACCGAAGTCCTTGCCCTTGGCGGGTCCGAGCCGCACCTTCATCTCTCGCGCCTGAAGGTCACGGGCGGACCAGTCGTTCATGATCGTGTACCCGAAGATGTGCGAGCCCGCCTCTTCGGGCGTGAGGTTGCGCCCCGCCGAGCCCTCGACTCCGCCGATCACCAGGGCGAGCTCGAGCTCGAAGTCGAGGCGCTCGGTCACGGGCGGCGACACGGCTTCACCGGGTCCGAGCACGGTGTGGGGGTTGGTGAAGTAGAAGGTCGGCGCCTCGTACCACTCCGGTGCCACGTGACTCTTGCCCTCCACGCCGGCGCTGACGCCTTCGACGTGCTCCTCGAAGGCGACGAAGTCGCGGATCGACGTCGGCTCCAGCGGTGCGATCAGGCGGACAGACTGGAGCGGAATGCGGGGGCCGGCGGCGACGCGCTCGAAGAGCCGGTGCGCTGCCGGCAGGCCCTGGGCGAGCACCTGTGCCACACGGAGTCCGTTCGGGAACGCGACGACCTCGTCGCCGACGACGAACCCCTCCCCGAGTTCGGCGCCGTCGATCCAGCGCGCGATCCTCATGCCCGCACCCGGGTCCGGAGGAGGTCGTCGGCGTTGTCGCCGAGGATGCCGGCCGTGACGTCGCCCGGCAGATCCGCCGAGCGCACGAAGCCCGCCGGATCGTCCAGTCCCATGTCGAAGGGGAAGTCGCTCCCCAGCAGCACGCGCGAGGCACCGGCCGCATCGACCAGATGCCGAAGAGCGAGCGGGTCGTGCACGACGGTGTCGAACCAGAGCCGTCGCAGGTACGTCGACGGCGCGTGCTCGCAGCGTCGCGCCTCGGGGCGGACGTGCCACGCGCGATCCGAGCGTCCGATGGCGAACGGCAGGTAGCCGCCGCCGTGGGCGGCCACGATCTTAAGCCCGGGATGGCGGTCGAGCACTCCCGAGAAGATCAGGTGCGACAGTGCGACCGCGTTCTCCGTGGGCTGCCCGACGGTGTTCGACAGATAGAAGCGGTCCAGGCGCTCGTCGAGGCTGCAGCCGAACGGGTGCAGGAAGACGACGCAGCCCAGCTCGGCTGCGCGGGCCCAGAACGGCTCCAGCCGCTCGTCGGACAGTTCGACATCGCCCGCGAATGACGAGATCTCGACACCGGCGAGCCCGCGGCCGAGCACGGCGTCGTCGAGATACTCCACGACGCGCTCCGGATGCTGCAGCGGAACGACTCCGAGCCCGACGAGGCGGTCCGGCGCCTGAGCGACGTGCTCGGCGATGAGCCGGTTCGTCTCCATCGCCACCCAGACCGCCAGCCCTTCCGGCGCCCAGGGGTAGAAGTGGTTGGGCGAGACGCTGACCCACTGCCGGTCGACGCCCTGGTCGTCCATCGCTGCGAGCCGCGCGGCGACGTCGGTCAGGCGCGGGATGCGCGCCCCGATCATGGCGCCCGATGCCTTCAGGCTCTCCACGCCGTTGCGCCGGCGCTCGAGGTCGGCGGCCTCGGCTACGAGCTCCGGCGCGCGGCGTTCGACCTCGGCGTGGAGTGAAGGAAGCAGCAGGTGCGCGTGGACGTCGGTGATCATGCGGGCACGGCCATCTGCTGGGCGAGTCCGAAGATGAGCCCGCCGGCGTCCGCCTCACGGTTGCCGTCGATCTGCCACTGCGCCAGCTGAGCGGATGCCTCGACCACGGCCTTGGCGCGAGGCAGGCGGCGCGCGTGGAAGGCATCCCACAGCGAGTCGTCGACGCTGTCGCGACCGACGAGGAGCTCGGTGAGCACGACGGCGTCCTCGAGGCCCTGAGCGGCACCCTGGGCGATGGTCGGAGGGCAGGAATGGGCGGCGTCGCCGATGATGACGACGCGTCCGCGGTTCCACGCGCCCTCGACGATGTGCTTCGTGAACCACGTGTAGTTCGCGCGGGCGCCCTTCTCGAGATCGGCGCGGATCGAGTTCCAGGGCCCGCCGTAGGCGCGGGACTCCTCGAGCATGATGCTCGTCGCCTCCTCGTCTGGCACCCCGAAGCGGTCCTGCGACTTCTCGACCAGGAACGCGTACATCGAGTCCTCCCCGGTCGGGGTGTAGCCGGCGATGTACACCGGGCCGCCGTAGTAGAGCTCGGTGCGCTCGACCTCGGCCGGGCGCGACACGAACGTGCGCCAGATGCCCATGCCGTTCGGCTCGGGCACGGTCTCGATGCCGATCAGCCCCCGGACGACCGAGTGCAGGCCGTCCGCACCGATCAAGAGGTCGTAGGCGCCCATCGACTCGTCGTCGACGAAGACCTCGACCGCATCGCTCGCGCGGGCGTCGAGCCCTGTCACCTTGCGACCGAAGTGGATCTTCGCGCCCGCTTCCTCGGCGTGGCGCACGAGGATGCGCGCGAGCTCGGGCCGCGGCATCCCCATCGCGGCGGGGTAATCCGGTCCGCCGGTCTTGACGTCGGGCAGGTTCGCCACCACAGGCGCGTCGGGGCCGGGCGCGCGAAGCGTGAGGCCCTCGAACGGGTAGCCGGCGGCCCGGATGTCGTCCCACGCGCCCAGCGCGTCGAACGCGCGGAGCGCGTTGCCCTGCAACGAGATGCCCGAGCCCAGAGCGCTGAGCTCGGGCTTGGACTCGAACAGATCGACCTCGACACCCGCCTTAGCGAGCTGGATGGCAGCGGCAAGCCCGACGACGCCGGCACCGGCGATCGCGACCTTCGAGACTGCGGTCATGTCAGAACCTCCATGTTCTGGTGAGGGACGGATGGGTCAGAGGATGGCGACGGGGTTGATCGGCGAACCGACCGCACCCGTGATCGGCAGCGGCGCCGCCGAGAGGAGAAAGTCCCAGCGGGAACGCTCGAGGCACGCCTCGGCGAGCTCGTCGAGGTTCCACATCTCGCCGATGGTCAGTCCGATGTTCGGGATGACCACCTGATGCAGCGGCTGGAAGGCGGGGGCGTCGAATTCGTTCGGCCGCACCTCAAAACCCCACGTGTCGGTGGCGATCGCCGCGATCTCAGTGCGGTGGAGCCAGCCCGCGGTGGTGAGCGAGAGCCCCGGCGCCGGTCCGCCGGCGTAGTCGCCCCAGCCGTCGCGACGCGTCCGCGCGTACTGCCCGGTGCGGACGAGCACGATGTCGCCGCGGCCGACGGCGCTGCTCGCGCCCTGCGCGGCGACGCACGCCTCGAGGTCGGCGACGGTGATCGCGTACCCGTCCGGCAGTTCGCCCGTCTCCGTCTGCAGGTGCCGCCCCATGTCGAGCAGCACACCGCGCGAGACGATGACGGATGCCGCGTGCTCGATGCCCGTGACGAGGTCGCCGTCGCTGGTCACGACGTCACCGGCACGGCGGCCGTTCCAGGCGTTGCCGTGGTCGAAGATGTGGCCGAGGCCGTCCCACTGCGTCGAGCACTGGAGGGGCATGGCGATGACGTCGTCCGCGCCGCCGATGCCGTGCGGGAACCCCTGGCTGCCGCGTTCGGCGTCGGTGCCGGTGTCGGTCATGGTGTGCACCGGATTGGTGCGCCGCCGCCAGCCCTTCTGTGGACCGTTCGTGTCGAAGGCCTGCGCCAGGGAGACGATGCGACCCTCGGTCACGAGGGCGGCGGCCTCGACGCGTTTGGACGGCTCGATGAAGTTGAGGGTGCCCAGCACGTCGTCCTCGCCCCAGCGACCCCAGTTCCGGAAGGCGGCGGCGCGCGCAGCGACCTCCGCTGCGGGATCGCTGCGGTCCAGCTCGGCCGGATCCTCCGTCGGCGTGGTCACCGCGCCGGCTCCTCGACGCAGCGGACGACCTGCGTTCCCAGCCCCTGGATGGAGCCGGTCATGACGTCCCCGTCCTGGAGGAACCGCTTCCAGTGCTGGCCGTTGCCCGCGGGGCTTCCGGTGAGCAGCAGATCACCGGGCAGCAGCGGCATGGTCTGAGACGCCGCGGAGACGAGGGCCGGGATGTCGAACAGCAGGTCGCTGGTCGAGGCATCCTGCATCACCTGACCGTTCAGCTCGAGGCGCACGGTCAGATTGCCGCCCTCGACGAACGCCGCCGGGACCAGGAACGGGCCCGTGGGAAGGAAGCCCGGAGCGTTCTTGGCCCGGTACCAGTCGGTGCCGATCTCCTTCATGTCCTTGCGGAAGACGTAGTCGCGCGTGGTGATGTCGTTGGCGATCGTGTAGCCCGCGACATGGCTCATCGCGTCCTCGGGCGACACCCGGAACGCCTCGCGTCCGATCACGACGGCGAGCTCGAGCTCCCAGTCGTGCACCTTGCTGTAGGCCGGCAGGGCGAGCGTCTGGTCGTCACCGACGACGCACGCGGGAAGGCCGATGAAGAAGTACGGCTCGCCGTTGCGCTTGCGGTTGTCCATGATGTCGGCCGCGAACGAGCGTGCCTGATCCGGCGTGCGGGTGCCGTCCTGAGTGAGTCCGGCGACGACCAGCTCGATCACGTGCTGGCGGTAGTTCGCCCCGGTCTGCAGCACCTGGCGAGGCTCGACCGGCGCCGTCAGTGTGACGGCGGAGAGCGGCATCCACTCCCCCTCCGCATCGGCGAGCGCGGCGAGGCGGTCCCAGTCGGGCTCGGCGAGGAACTCGTTGAGCGACGCGGCGCCGAGGTCTTGCTCGGAGAGCGGTCTGATGCGGTCGCCCGCCACCAGGCCGAGCCGGCTGCCCGCCCCCTCTCGGAAGCGTGCGAGCGCGAACGGCGCCTCGGGTCCTGCAGTGGTCGTCATCGTCTGTGCGTCCCATCGCTCATCGTCGTGCGAAGTGGTGTCGCGGGCGGCCCCGGCAAGGAGGAGCCTAGGGCCGCCCGCGGCGGTGTCAGCCCTGTCCCTGCTTCTGGTACGGGTTCAGCAGAGCGTCCTTGATCTCGTCGGGGACGCCCTCTTCGGTCGCGCTGGGACCGTCGGCGGGCGGGAACGACTCGGTCATCGACATCGGCATGACGCTGTTCCGGTAGAAGTTGTTCGACCCCTGCGAAGGCTTCCAGGTGTTCGCCTCCCAGTCCGGCACGTAGTTGCGGTAGCCGCCGGTGTTGAGCTCGATGCGCAGGCTCGACGGCTCGCGGTAGTAGAGGAAGTTCTGCTCGCCGATGCCGTGGATCGACGGGCCGTACTCGATCGGGTAGCCGTTCTCGCCCAGCACGTCGGCGGCGATCAGCAACTCTTCGCGGGTGTCGACCCAGAAGGCATAGTGGTTGATGCGGCCCGCACGGGACGAGCCGTCGAGGACGACGCCGAGGTCGTGCGACTTCTCGTTCGTCGTGAGCACGGAGAACACCGAGATGGGGGCCTCGTCGAGCACGGTGCGCGCCATGAAGCGGAAGCCGAGGGTGTCGACGTACCACTTCACGAAGCCGTCCACGTCGCTCGTCGCGATCGTGACGTGGTCGAGCTGGCGGGGTGCGCCGGCGATCTTGCTACGACGCGAGGGACGGTCGGGGTAGATGGATGCCGCGTCACCCTCGCTGTCGTGGTGGCGGGTGACGTCCCAGTGCAGCGTCATGCTGTGGCCGAAGGGGCCGGTGAAGCGGTAGGCGCGCCCGATGCCCTCGCCGTCGAACCACTCGCCCTGTGCGCCGGCCGCCTCGATGCGCTTCGCGGCCTCTTCGAGAGCCTCGGCGCTCGACGTGCGCCACGCCATGGTTTCGAGCCCCGGTTCGTCGCCCTTGACCACCACGACGGAGTACTTGTAGTAGTCCCCCCAGCAGCGGAGGTAGACACGGTCATCCTCACGGGCGACCTCGACGAGGCCGACCTGGTTGACGTAGAAGTCGACGGATGCCTCGATGTCCGGCGTCGTGATCGCGACGAACGACAGGTGGGACAGCAGCTTGATCATCTTCGATCCTTTCCGGTGGGGCGGCGGATCCCGACCCTTCTTCCACTATCCGGCCGAAGTCGCGCATCAGGGAAGCAGATCATGTCGATGCCTGGCATCGACGATGCTTATGAGGAGAAGCCGCGCAGCATGGTGTCCGCCAGCGCCCGGTCATGGACGAGGTCGTCCAGATCGCCGACGACAGCCCCGTCCACCGCGGCGAGCGCACGGCGGAGGGCGAGTCTCGCTGCAGCCTCATGGCGAGGGCGGGGCCGCCACTCGCCATCGGCGTCGTGGATCCTCACATCGTGCACCCCCAGGACCTCCTCGATCTCGACCTCGACACGCCGTTCCCCGACACCGACGACGAGGAGTGACGGGCTCGTGGCCGACATCAGCCGCGTGATGCTCAGCGAGACGGGTACACCGCCAGGGCCGTCGAGTGCCACGAGGAGCGCCGCCTCCGACCGGGCGCCGCCGCGCAGCACCAGCGGCCCGCCGGCGAGCGAGCGGGCCCACCCGACGGCGTCGACCGTCGTCTCCCGCAGCTCCGCCCCCGACGCCACGACGTCGACGGTGAGGAGGCGGAGCGACCCTGGGTCACCGGTCACAGCCACGTCGTCACTGCGCAGCCGAGGGCGGTGGACGATCACCGGGACGCCGGCCGTCGACATTTCGGCGAGCAGTGAATCCGCGACGCGAGCGGGGTCGGTGACGATCAGCGCGAGCGGGCCGGCGGTTGCGACGTGCGGGTACTGGGCTGCTGCGCGACCACCGTCGATGACGCAGACCGCTCCGGCGGGACCGGTAGCCGGCCGTGCGCGATCCGCCAGCTGCGCGATCGCGGCGCGGAACGCGGCATCCTCCCCCCACACCGGTAGGCGGGTCATGCCGCCGCTCCTCGTCGCACGACGTCGGCCGCAGCGTCCGCCAGCGCGATGGCGAAGCGTGCGTCGGCCTCGAGCTCGTCGTACTCCATGGGTCGCTCGCCACGCAGGATCTCCGCCAGTGATCGCCACTCGGCCTGATATCCGTCCTCGTCGACCACAGGGAAGCGCGTCACCCGGCCTGCCTCGTCTCGCACCCTCACGCGGGCGCTGCCGACATGGACGAACGGGGGCGGGAAGTCGATCTCGACGCGGTCATGGGTGGTCACGATCGTGAAGCGCCACCGACTGTCCGCACCCGCGGGGAGCATGACGGCCGACAGGCGGGCGAGTGCTCCGCCAGCCCGGATCCCGACGTCGTACCCGATCGGCGCCACGGCACGCCCGAACTCGACGCTTTCGAACTCGGGAAGCAGATCCCGCACGAGAGGGAGGTCGTGGATCGCGAGTCCGGTGAGCAGCTGACGGACGATGGCGGCGGACATGATCGGGTCCGAGAGGTCGATCGGCGGCCGAGGCTCCGGCACAGCGGCGGGCACCGTGTCGGCGACGAGGGCGTGGTAGCGGTCGTTCGGCGCGAGCGCGACCGTCGAGGACACGCTGAGAACGCGGGCGCGGGTCCGGTCGAGGTGCTGCTTCACGCGGTCCCAGGCCGGATCGAACAGGTGGTTGGTCCCCACCACCAGCACCACGTCGTTCGCCGCGCAGACTCGCAGCACCGCGTCGAGCTCCTCGGTGGAGACGGCGAGCGGCTTCTCGCAGAAGATCGCACGCTTGCCGGCGGCGACGGCCGCGAGGATGAGGGCGGCGTGCGTGGCCGGAGGCGTGCAGATGGCGACGATGTCGACCGCCGGATCTGCGAGTAGCGCGTCCGCGGACCCAGACCAGCGCGCGTCGACGGTTCGCGCGACCCCTTCTGCCCGACCGCCGCCGGCGTCCGCGACATGCACGATCCGGTAGTCGTCGGTCAGCGACCCGAGAGTCGGCACGTGGAGCGCCCGCACGCCGGGCCCTGCGCCGATCACACCCACGTTGTGCATCCCGGACTCCGATCGTTGGGCCTCGAGCGTAACCCGGACTTCGGTCGCTTTAAAGCCCAAGTTGGAACATAATGCCGCAAGACTGCTCTAGCTTGCGCTCCAGCAACGGGCAGTTGTGTCAGGATCAACCATGGCGACGCGAACGACACTGCGCTTCGGCGCTCAGACGGACGAGGTGACGAGCCTTCTGCGCATCGTCAACATGGTGCGAACGGGCGACGCGACGACGCGCCCCGACATCGGCCGCGTGACCGGCCTCGGTCGCGGCGTGGTGGCGCAGCGCGTGGACCAGGCGATTGAAATGGGATTCCTCGGCGACGGCGACTACGGGCCCTCATCGGGCGGACGGGCTCCGCGCACGCTTCGATTCCGGTCCGATCGCGGGCACATCGTGATCTGCGCCCTGGGCGCGCTGCACATCCACGTCGGGCTGTCCGACCTGGACGGCGTCATCATCGATCAGAGTCACCGCGACTGGGAGATCTCCCGGGGCCCCGCGGAGACACTGGAGGCCACGCTCGCGATGGTCCACGAGCTGCGTGAGCGCCACGATGAGCGGCCGGTGTGGGGCGTAGCCGTGGGCCTTCCCGGTCCCGTCGACTTCGCAACCGGTCGTCCGGTGGCACCGCCGATCATGCCGGGATGGAACGGGTTCGATGTGCGCCGTCGCTTTGAACAGCACTTCGACGCGCCGGTCTGGGTCGACAACGACGTCAACCTGCTCGCCTACGGAGAGCGCGCCCGCCGCCACGAGGACGACATCGACCTGATCTACTGCAAGATCGGCTCCGGGATCGGTGCCGGCCTGCTGTCGCGCGGTCACATCCACCGCGGGGCCAACGGCGCGGCGGGCGACATCGGGCACGTGCGCGTGGCTGGATCCGATCTGCAGTGCCGGTGCGGCAAGGTCGGGTGCCTCGAAGCGGTCGCGGGGGGCTGGGCGCTCACCCGCGACGCCGAAGCGGCGATCGCCGCCGGCGCCGGCGGACAGCTCGCCCGCCAGGCCGCGGACGGCATCCCGCCGACCCCCGAGAACATCTCCCGCGCGGCCGAGAACGGCGACGCCTTCGCGATCTCGCTGATCCAGGCCTCCGCCCGCGTCGTGGGCGAGTCGATCGCCGCACTGGTGAATATGTTCAACCCGAGCGTGATCGTGATCGGCGGCGCAGTGGCCGCGGCCGGTGAGGTGTTCCTCGCTGAGGTGCGACAGCGGGTCTACGAACTCTCGCTTCCGCTCGCGACGCGCGACCTCAGCATCGTCCAGTCGATCAATGACGTCACCGAGCCGTTGCGCGGCGGCGTCGAGATGGTGAAGGAGCAGCTCTTCGATGCGACGTTCCCGCGTTGGTTCGCGGACCAGCAGCCGCCGGCGTCGCTGACTATGTAACTTCTTCGCTCTTTCGACATAAGGGTGTAGGTTCGACGCATAAGCGACGGATCGAAGGAGAGCCATGACGCTCCATGCCCTGCGTGCGGACGCGCTGTCCTCGACGACTGACGGGTTCGCGCTGCGACTGTCATTGCCCTGGATCCGATCGCTCCCGGTCGCGAGCCTTTCAGGCCCGGTCGTGCGGATCGACGGCGCCCCCTCAGGTCCGCTGCTGGTGCAGATCGGCGATCGGTCGATCCCGTCCGAGGCGCTGGTCCACGAGCGGGAATGGTGGTTCGTCCAGGATCGCGTCGTCCTCCGGGGTCGGAGGCCTGTCGCACCCGGCGCTCATGAGGTCACCGTCGTGTTCGAGCTCGTGGTGCCGTACCTCCAGTCCGGTCCGGACGGGCCGCTGCGCCTCCCCTTCACCGCGTCACGGACACTCGTGACGGATGCCCCGACCGCCGTCGCGACCGTTTCGCGCGATGTCGCCTGATACGAGCCGGAGCGAAAAATGACCCGAGCACTCCCCACCGGCTGGACCCTCTCGGCCAGCGCGTTCAACCTCACCCCGACCGTGATCGCCGCCGATCGCACCGCGCCCGATGTCGCGGCATCCCTCATCGAAGAGGGCCTCGCTACGCACATCGAGGTCGAACTCGGGCAGCTGTGGCGCTCGTTCCCCGAGCCCTCGACCGCGGAGGCCACGGCCTTCGGCGAGCGCCTCGCGCGCATCGACGGCCGTGTCAGCATCGTGGGCGGAAGCCTCGACGACTGGACCCCTGCCGGCCGCAGACGCTCCGAGGACGAGCGCTACGCTTTCCTCGAGCCGCAGCTGCGCGCGACGGCCGAAATGGGCGCCACCGGCCTCCGCCTGCCGCTCGGTCAGGCGGGACCCGTGCTTCTGGGCCGGCTCGTGCCTCTGCTGGAGGAGCTGGACCTCGTGCTCTTCGAGGAGGCACAGGGCCAGGGCGCTCCCGGCAACCCCGGAGCGGCGCCGGCGTACGAGACGCTGGCGCGCATCGACAGCCCGCACGTGCGCCTGCTGCTGGACATCAGCATGCTGATGCCCGCGCTGCCGACGACCTACCTCGAACAGCTCGAGACGGCTGGCCTGCCATCGGATCTGGTGCGCCGCCTGCGGGACGAGTGGCAGGACCCGGCGACCGCCGCCGCCGTCGTCGATGTTCTGCGCTCGGGCGCCGTGCCCCCCCAGGTGCACACGCTCTACATGAACCTGCTCGTGCGCTTCGGGCGCAGCAGCATCGCCGACGTCGTCCCGGTCCTGCCGCTGCTGTCCGCGGCCCACCTGAAGTTCTGGGACCTGGACGACTCCGATGCGCGGGTGTCGCAGCCCATCCGCGACCTGGCCGCCGCGCTGCACCGAGTCGGCTTCGCCGGGACGCTCTGCAGCGAGTGGGGCGGCCAGGAGTGGCTCGACGACGATCCGCTGGCGACCACGCGCGCCCACCTCGAGCTCGCGAGCGCCGCGTTGGCAGACGGCGCTGCATCGCTCGCCGCCTGACCACGCGAGCAGCCGGCCCCGCGGCGCGCTTCCCTGAGCGTCGCGAGGCCGGCTGAACCTCCGAGGTCACCCCTCGCGGTTGTAGTACGGCCAGGGCAGAAACCGCCGCTCGCCACGACGATCCGGCCCCTGCAGCGAGATCTCGCCGGTCGCCGCCCACTCCACTCCGCGCGGGAACATGCGGATGAACTCGATGCGGCGGAACGTGTCGATGTCGTGGCCGATCGTGATCGTGAAGGAGCGCCCGGCGCCGTACTCGTTGACCCACGCGATCGGCTGGTCGGTGTTCATGCCCGGCAGCGCGGCGATCCCCTCCGGGGGAATCGCGACCGGGTAGTGCGACATCGGCCACACGGGCGCATTCTCATATGATTCGAGGTCGTCGAAAGTCGTCAGCAGCACCCTGGCGCCTTCGGCGATCTCGACCCCTGTCAGGATGTCGTCACCGGTCACCGTCCATCGCGCGCTGATGCCCTCGGTGATCGGGTGGCGCGGCTCGACGGTGTCGAGCTGCGCTTCACCCCACGGGCGCGGACGCAGACCGCCCGCCACCGTCAGCCGGGAGCCGCGCATCACGTTGTACTCGTCGGGATAGCCCCAGTCGTCCTCCTGCGCCGCTGACCCGTGGAACCAGACGATTCCCTTGCCGTCGTCATAGACGAAGCGCAGCAGCGCGGCATCCGTCTCGGCACCGAAGCCGACAGCCTTGTCGTGATATCCGTCGCGGCCTTCGAAGACCACTATCGCCACGTCGTACTTGTCGATGACGTCGCGGCCCAGTCCACGCGGATCCTCGACGACTCGGACCCTGAATCGTCCGGTGTCCTCGAGAAGAGTAGTCAGCCACTGGTTGTGCTGACGGAAGCTCCGATGCTCGTTGTCGTGTTCACGTGTCATGTGACCGGAGAGGATCAGCACGTTGACGACATCGGTCATCTCGGTCCTCACTTCGTCGAGAAGGCGGCGTCGAACGCGGCGGCCGGCGGCGTGATCTCGTTGAGTCTGCGGACGAATGCGAGCGCCTCCGGTGCACCGTGCAGGCGGTCCATCCCCGCGTCCTCCCACTCGACCGAGGTGGGGCCGTCGTAGCCGATCGCGTTGAGCGCACGGAACAGCGGCTCCCAGGGGACGGCGCCGTGCCCGGTGGACACGAAGGTCCAGCCGCGACGTGGATTCGCCCACGGCAGATGCGAGCCGAGCACGCCGTTGCGGCCGTCGAGGTTGGTCACGGACTCCTTCACGTGCACGTGAAAGATGTGGTCCGCGAAGTCCAGGACGAAAGCGATCGGGTCGAGCTGCTGCCACATGAAGTGCGACGGGTCGAAGTTCAGGCCGAAGGAAACCCGGTGCCCGACGGCCTCGAGCGTCCGCTTCGTCGTCCAGTAGTCGTAGGCGATCTCGCTGGGATGCACTTCGAGAGCGAACCGCACGTCCACGTCCTCGAAGACGTCGAGGATGGGGTTCCACCGGGCGGCGAAATCTCGGTAGCCGGCGTCGATCCATTCGTCGGGTGCCGGCGGGAACATGGCAACGGCCTTCCAGATCGACGAGCCGGTGAAGCCGTTCACGGTCTTCACGCCGAGCTTCGCTGCGAACCGCGCGGTGTTCTTCATGTCCTCGGCGGCGCGCTGACGCACGCCTTCGGGGTCGCCGTCGCCCCACACCCGGTCCGAGAGGATGCCGCGATGACGTGCGTCGATCGGCTCATCGCACACGGCCTGGCCGGTCAGGTGGTTCGAAATCGCCCAGACCTGCAGGTTGTGGCGCTTGAGGATATCGAGTCGCGACTGCACGTACTGGTCGTCATCCCAGCGTGAGACGTCGATGTGATCACCCCAGCACGCGATCTCGAGGCCGTCGTAGCCCCACTCGCCCGCGAGCCGCGCGACCTCTTCGAATGGGAGGTCGGCCCACTGGCCGGTGAACAGAGTGATCGGACGGGACATGGAGCTCCTTCGCTTGGTGGGTCGGGATGGTTCGGCGAGATGGTCAGCGGCTGGGCGGCGCCGCCACCGTCGCCGCGATGTGCACCCAGGCGGAGTCATGCGCCGCGCTCTCCTCGACGGCGGCCAGCACACGCTGGATGGCGAGACCCTCGGCGAAGGACGGGTGCGGGTCAGCCCGCTCCGCGATGGCGGTCACGAGGTCGACGACCTGATGGCTGAAGCCGTGCTCGTAGCCGAGACCGTGCCCTGCGGGCCACCACGCCCCGACATAGGGGTGCTGCGGTTCGGTCACCAGGATCCGGGTGAAGCCCTGCGTGGCGTTCGGGGCGGTGCGGTCGTGGAACCAGAGCGTGTTGAGGTCCTCGAGGTCGAATCGCAGCGCGCCCTTGTCGCCGGATACCTCGATCGACAGGTCGTTCTTGCGACCCGTGGCGAAGCGGGTCGCCTCGAAGGAGACGAGCGCGCCGGTCGACAGTCTCCCCGTGAAGATCGCGATGTCGTCGACCGTGACTTCGCCGTAGCCCTCCCGCGCGCGGCCGGAAAGACCCGAGCCGCTGCCTTGCAGGGGGCGCTCCTTGACTATCGTGTCGACGACTCCCGAGACCGCGGTCACATCGAGTCCGGTGACGAACTGGGTCATGTCGACGATGTGGGCGCCGATGTCGCCGAGCGCGCCCGAGCCCGCGTGATCCTTCTGCAGGCGCCACGCGAGCGGCACGTCGCGGTCGACCAGCCAATCCTGACGGTAGGCCGCGCGGACCTGCGCGATCTCACCGACCGCGCCCTGTGCGATGAGGTCCCGCAGGAAAGTCACCGCAGGTACCCGCCGGTATGTGAAGCCGACCATCGAGCGGACGCCGTTCGCGGCCGCGCGAGCCGCGGCAGCGGCCATCGCCTCGGCCTCAGCAACCGTGTTGGCCAGAGGCTTCTCGCAGAGTACGTGCTTCCCCGCGTCGAGCGCGGCGATCGCGATCGCGGCATGTGAGTCGCCGGGTGTCACGATGTCGACGATGTCGATGTCGTCCCGCGCTATGACACTGCGCCAGTCGGTCGCCGACTCCTGCCAGCCCCACTGAGCCGCGGCATCCGCGACCGCTTCGGCGTTGCGGCCCACGACAACGGCCATCTCGACCTCTTCGTGCAATGGGAACATCCGGGGTGCCTGACGCCACCCGACCGAGTGCGCGGCGCCCATGAAGCCGTATCCGATCATGGCGACGCGCAGCGTCATGCCAGCACGACCTCGCGCTCGACGGGCACCCGGTTGGTCACGTAGCGACCGGGTCCGCCGTCCTGACCGGGCATGATCTGCATGTACAGCAGGCGCATCGTCAGCACGACCTCGACGGTCAGCTTCTCCCCCGCCTCGGGGGCGTGATCCATGGGGATGACGACCTCAGGCTTGTCGGCGACGAACCAGAGCGTGTCCCACTGCTCGGGCAGCTCCTCGATGCGGTAGCTCGTGCCGTTGAGCTCGAACCGCAGGTCTTCCTTGGGCACCGGCACGCCGTTGACGGATGCCGAGACGTCGTCGACCGCCGAGAGCCACAGGCTCCGGTACCAGGGCAGCTGGACGGCGACGCCGATCCCGTCCTCGCGACGGCGGACGTCCTTCTCGGAGAAGAGCGAGTTGTGAGTGGCCATGGCCTGTCCCCTACCTGACTGTTCCGGCGACGGTGCCGGCTGCGACGGATTCTTCGATGGTGCGGCGCATCAGCGCGTGCTGCTTCTTCACGAGGTCGATGGGGTCGGACTCGCCGAGGTCCGAGAAGGCGTGGCCCTCCCACTCGCTGGAGAGATAGCCCTGGTAGCCGCCCTCGACGAACTGCCGCACGATCCGCGGGATGTCCATGGCCGGCTCGTCGCCGTTCTCGTCGATGTCGTAGAACTTCGCATGCACGTGGAAGATCTGCGGCATGATGTCGAGCCACTCCTCCGGCGGCACGAGCCCGTGCATGTTGAAGGCGAGCCGGGTGAAGGGCCCGAGCCGGGCGAAGTCGAAGTCCTGCGACGTGAGGAAGTCCTCGAACTTCTGGTTGCGCACGTGCATCGGCGTCGGCTCGTGCCAGATCTCGTCCATGACCGAGAAGTACTCCTCAGGCATGCCCATCTGCCGCATCGTGCGCAGCAGCGTCGGCGACAGCGAGTGCATCGTCGACGAGAAGTCGGCGGTGAACCCCAGGCGATCCGACTGCAGCTCCTCATACATCTCGCGCATCTGCAGCACCTGCGGATTGTTCGGTCCTGACGGTGCGTGGATCTCGTAGCCCAGCTTCTGGTCGTACTTCTCTGCGAGCGGCAGCAGGCTGCGTAGCAACTCCTTGCCATGGGACCGGATCACGACCTTCTTGAACCCGAGGGTGTGCGCGGTCTTGAGCTGGCGCGCGAGGAAGTCGTGCTCCTCGTCGCGCGTCATGTCGCGCTCCTTGCGGCGTCCCATATCGAGATTCGTGCCGATCGCGCTGGGCTCGAGGCCGTAACGGTCCATGCTGTCGCGCCAGAGGCGGACGAACTCGTCGTCCACATCCGGGTAGGTGCGCAGCATCTGCGCGATGTTGAACTCGATGCCCGGGCCGAGACCCTCGTCGGCGGCCGCCTTGATCAGAGTCTCGGGCGTGTAAAGTCCGGCGGCGAACTCCGAGGTGAGCGAGTAGAGGGTGATCCCGAGCTTGATGCCCGTGCCGGCGATGCCGTCGTTGTCAGTCATGATCTGGTCCTGAGCCTGTCGAAAGTCGGTTGGATCAGCCGCGGACGGGCTGAGCGAGGTGGGTGGAGAGGATGCCGCGGGCCTCGGCCGCATCCGTGATCATGCGGCTGCCGGCATCCGTCGCGGCCGACCGCTGCACCGCCTGCTCCCCGGCGATGATGTCGAAGGGGCTCTGCCAGTGGTTCCAGTGCCAGCCCTCGTACTCGCTGGAGACGGCGCCGTTGTAGCCGTTCTCAACGAGAATGCGGATGAGGTCGCGCACCGGAACCGACGGCTCTTCGCCGCTCTCGTCGATGCCGAAGAACTTGCCGTGCACGTGACGGATCCACGGCATGATCTCGAGCCAATCGTCCACGCGGGCGGGCCCGAACAGACCTGTGCCGTTGATGCCGAAGTCGATGCCGAGATCGGGGCGCCCGTTCTGCGCAGCCAGTCCGATGAATCGGCCGAAGCGCTGGCCGTGCTCGGCCTGATCAGCGGGCGGACCCTGCTCGTAGAACTCGTTCCACAGCCCGGTGACCTGCGCGAGCAGCTCCTCCGAGGCGCCGCGGCGACGGTAGGCCTCGATGAGCGATGGGGCGAAGCCCGAGACTGTGGCGCCCCAGTCCATCGTGAACCCCAGGTAGGGCGAGCCGACCTTCTCGTAGCGGTCGCGGAGAGCGAGGATCCGGGGATGCGACGCGTACTGGTCGGCGTGCACCTCGAGCGCGAGGGTGACACCGTACTCCTCGGCGATCGGCGCCAGCGCCTCCATCGAGTCGGGGGTGAGCGAGATCTGCACCCGCGCGATCGGGAAGCCGAGCTTGGCCGCGGCCGCGATCTGCCGGCGCATGTACTCGATGAGCTCATCTTGATTGAGAAGGCGATCACGGTGGATGCCGATGTCGGCGTTGACCGCGAGTGAGGTCGTCACGAGACCCACCTCGTCGACCAGGTCCCGGAACCATCCGGCGAACGCGTCGTCGATATCGGGGAAGCCGCGGAAGCTCGAGAAGCCGATGATCTCGAGCCCGGGGCCGTAGCCGTCGGCAGCCACCTTGCGGATGAGGCCCTCGAGGTCGTACTCGCGGCCGTGGAAGGCGCGGGTGAAGCTGTAGAGGGTGACGCCCTGGATGGGCGTGCCGAGCTCGGTCATGCCGCCACCGCCTTCATGGTCTTCTTGTCGTGCTCCTCGATGTGGAGCACCTCGGAGTCGGAGATGACGATGTACGGGATGAAGAGCGTGAGATCGACCTCGACCTCGTGCTCGGCATCCGGGGCCGCCTCCACATCGCCGGACAGCACAGCGGAGTCCAGCGGGAACCACCACTCGTCGGTGTTCGTCGCCAGTTCGGCGAAGGTGAACTCGCGCCCGTTCATGGTCCAGCGGAGGGACTGCGGATCAGCGGCGACGCCGTCGATCTTCAGGCCGGCGCCCGCGATGCAGGAGCCGGGAAGGGCTCGGTACCAGGGAATGCGCACCTCGACCGCGGCGCGTGCGCCATCGGTCTTCAGCGTGCCCTGCTCGATGATGCGATCGGGGATCACAAGTCCTCCTTGACTACTTTGTCCTTGTTTCTACAGTATAATGTCGTATTCCTACATAAGTCAACCGTAAGCGAGTTCGGCGGCGACCTTCCATGCTCCGCGTATAGCGAGCGCGACGCTGGTCAGAGTCGGGTTGCACGCCGTGGCCGTCGGGATGACGCCGTTGCCCGCCACGAACAGGCCCCCGGCTGCCCAGACCTGGCTGTCGGCGTCGCAGACGCTCTCGCCGTCGTCGCTGCGGCCCATGCGCGTTGTGCCCTGGTAGTGCAGGGACGCGCCGAGCGGCATCGTGAAGGGGTGCGAGTCGAGCGGGTCACCGATGGCGGCGCCCATGCGTACGATCTCTTCGCGTGCCCGCTCCATGACGGCGTGGTCAGCCTCGGTCAGGCGGTAGTGAAGACGAATCGCCGGCATCCCGTACGCGTCGCGCTCGACGTCATCGAAGGCCACCCGATCCTCTCGCCGCAGGTCCTTCGCGCAGAACAGGCCGAGGCCGACAATCGATCCCGGCTGCACCGGATCGTCGAGGGCGAGCGGGACCGGCGAGGCATCGAGCTGCATGACCTGCCCATGGAAGGGCACGTCGTCGGTGAACGGCACCCAGCTGACGCCGCTGTACTCCGCGAGCGCGCCGTCTGCCGGCACGTCGGCGGCCAGCGGGGGCACATCGCGCAGTCGCACCGCGAACACGATCTGGGCCTGGTCGTTCAGGTAGCGCCCGAGAGCCTCGGGGCGGATGCCCGAGGCCCACAGCAGCTGCGGGGTGCGCAGAGCATCGCCGGCGACCACGACGAAGCGGGCACGCACGGTGTGGGTCGCGCCTGAGCGCACGTCGCGCACGTCGACGCCCACCGCACGTCCGTCCTCGAGCAGCACCCGCGTGACGAGCGACTCGTCGTGCAGGGAGAAGTTCTCGTTCGCCCGGGTAGTCTCGCCGAGCACCACGTCGGATCCCGACCATACGAGGCGGCCGTCCTCACGGCGGTGCACGGCGAGCGGCATCCGCTGCACGCGCGTCTCGTCGACGCGCCCCTCGTCGACGGCCTTGGCCAGGCGCTCGCGCACCAGGTCGCCGAACGGCGAGCCGTCGAAGGCGTGGGTCGTCACGCCGAGCAGGCGCTCGGCCTCGTCGAGCAGTTCGTCGAGGTCGGGCACGAAGGGGACGCGCTCGCTGCCACCGGGGCGCGGGCACGCTGCGGTCCAGTGGGCCGCCATGCCACCCACGTTGCTCGACATCGCGGCGACGGGCAGGCCGTCCTCGCCGGGCTGCTGATAGCCGTCTTCCAGCAGGAAGGTGCCGGCCCGGGCGAGACGCCGCCCGCTCTTGACGGCTCCGGGGTTGCTGACCGTCTCCGCTGCCGCCGAGGGGCCCTGGGATGCGTGCTGGGCGGCGGATCGCCGGGCGGGATCCTCGATGTTCTTCACGTGCGCACCGGGTGGGTCCGACACGGTGGGTCCGACCTCGAACATCGCGATCGTCGCGTTCGGCGCCTCCTCGCTCAGGATGCGGGCGTATGCGGCTCCGGTCGGGCCGCTGCCGACGATCACCACGTCGACCGCGTCCGGGTAGGCGCGCGCGCTCATGCGGCGGCCGCCAGTGCGACGATCCGCTTCACCGACTCGGCCGACGGGGCCTGCGGGTAGTACTCGAGGCCGATGGGGCCGTCGTACCCCGAGGCGCGGAGCTCGCCCAGACGGGCCTCCCAGTCGATCGCACCCGTGCCGGGCTCGCCGCGTCCCGGAGCGTCGGCGAGCTGGACGTACCGGATGAGGTCGCCGGC
Organism: Microbacterium sp. Root166; assembly: GCF_001427145.1. GTDB lineage: Bacteria > Actinomycetota > Actinomycetes > Actinomycetales > Microbacteriaceae > Microbacterium. The sequence goes on along the minus strand of NZ_LMGL01000001.1, from coordinate 1,318,065 downwards.
GTTCGCGAGCTCGGCCGCGACGTCCTCCCCCTCGACGGTCGAGTGGTACAGGTCGTAGAGCACGCCGAAGAACGGGGAGTCGACGCCGCGCGCGACGTAGACCGCCTCGCTCGTGCGGTCCAGCAGCGACCCGGGGTGATCGACACGGACGTTCACCGGCTCGAGCACCAGCGTGATCCCCGATCCCTCGATCTGGGCGATGGCCTTCTGGTAGATCTCGATGAGCTTGTCGAGCTGCACCTGGCGCTTCCATCCGCCGAATCCGGTGCCGCTTCCGACGACCATCCGCGGGGTGCCCAGGACATGGGCGATCTCGACGCCCTCGTCGAGCTTGCGGTAGAACTCGGAGTGGTCCCACGGCGGGATCATGAACTGCGTGCGGGGCTCGGCGAGCTGCGCGGTCAGCTGCAGCCCCGTCTCATCCAGCGCCGCCTTCAGCGCCGGCAGGTCCTTGGGCGTCGAAGGCGCGTCGACACCCGTAGGCCCCCACATCTCGACGGCCGTGAAACCGGATGCCGCGGCCGCCCGCACGCGGTCGTGATAGTCGCCGGCCTCTGTGAAGAGCAGTTCGATATTGGGTGCGAGCTGGTACATGGTCGTCCTTAGAGTCAGAACATCGGATGGTCGTGGGCGGCATGCACGGGAACCTGCTGAAGCACGTCCCAGTGCTCGACGATCCGGCCGCCCTCGAATCGGTAGATGCTGATCAGCCCTTCAACCCACCTGCGAAGCCCTGGATGAAGCGCTTCTGGGCGAAGAGGTAGAAGGCCAGGATGGGGATCATCGACACGATGACGATCGCGAAGATCTTGTTCCACGACGACACCAGCGAGCCGATGTAGTAGTACATCGCCACAGGCAGCGTCTGGTTCTGCGAGCCACCGAGGAAGATCAGCGACGTGAAGAAGTCGTTCCACACGATGAGACCGGCCAGGATGGCCACCGTCCCGGTGGCGGGCGACATCAGCGGAAGCACGATGCGGAAGAAGATCTGCGTCCTGGAGGCGCCGTCGATCGTCGCCGCCTCCTCGTACTCCGTGCCGAGGCCGCGGAAGAATCCGGCGTAGAGGAAGATCGACAGCGGAAGCAGCATGCCGGTGTAGAGGATGATCATGCCCCCGATCGACCCGGTGAGGCCGATGGCCCTCGCCCCGATGTACAACGGCACGGTGCCGAGCTGCGTGGGCAGCACGATCGCGATCAGGAAGAGGTAGAACACCGCCCGGCTCCACCGGCGGGTGCTCCGTGCGATGACATATCCCGTGATCGCCCCCAGCAGGATGAGGCCGAGGATGCTGCCGGCGGTGATCAGGATGCTGTTGACCAGGCCCTGGATCACGTTGGAGTTGCCCTGCGCCGTGAGGACCTCGGTGAAGTTGCTGAAGTCCAGGCTCGTGGGCGGGGCGAGGTTCGAAGTGGTCAGCACTTCCTCGTCGGACTTGAAGGCCGTGGTGACCAGGAAGTAGAACGGCGCCAGGAAGATCACGGCGATGATCCAGAAGACCACTTCGCGGGCCGCGGTGAGCTTGGTGTAGCGGAACATGTCAGTCCTCCTCGGGACGGCCGCTGGTCACTCGCTGCTGAATGACGGCGAACACGAGAATGATGAGCGTCAGCACGAGGGCCAGCGCCGCGCCGTAGCCGAAGTTGCCGAGGGCGAAGGACTCCTTGTACACCTGGGTCGCGAGGGTCTCGGTCGCTCCCGCCGGACCGCCGCCGGTGAGCGCCATGATCTGGTCGAAGACCCGCAGGCCGTTGACGAGCCCGAGTGTCGTGGCGATGGCCACGGCCGGTCGGATCGACGGGAAGGTCACGTGCCAGAAGCGCTGCCACAGGGTCGCGCCGTCGATGGCCGCCGCCTCCTCGATCTCGATCGGCACGGCGGCGAGGCCGGCCATGTAGATGACCATCGCGAAGCCGGTGTTCTGCCACACGATGACGACGAGCACCGTCCAGATCGCCCAGGTCGGATCGGCGACCCACGCCTTGGCGAATTCGTCGAGGCCCATCGCCCGGAGCACGCCGTTGATCGGACCGTTGAAGTCGAAGATGAACTTCCAGACGTACGAGACCGCGAGGGGGCTCAGCACCACCGGCATGAAGAAGAGGACGCGGAGTGCGTAGCGGGTCTTCAGACCGCGGTTGAGGCCGAGAGCGAGTGCGAGCCCGGCGATGTTGCTGAGGATGACCGACGCGAACGCGAGGAAGAGCGTGTTGGTGACGGCGCCGATCTGCGTCGGATCGTTGAAGATCTCGACGAAGTTCTGGAACCCGATCCAGGTGAAGTCGCCGATGCCCGACCAGTCGGTGAAGGCGAAGAATCCGCCGATCGCGGTGGCGACGTAGTGGATGGCGAGGACGAGCAGGATGCCCGGCAGCGCCCACCACCAGTACCCGAACTTCAGCAGACCGGGCCGGCGGGTGGCGGCATCGCGACGACGGCCGCGGCGATCGCGCTTCGGAACGATCAGCGCCTCGGTCTCGGTGTTGAGTGTCGCGGTCATGATTCCTCGTGTTCGTACGTCATCGTGCGGAGGTGGGAGTGACCGCCCGGGCGTCATGCGCCCGGGCGGTCACGGTGATCACTCGCCCCAGGCGCTGTCCATGTCCTGGAGCACCTGGTCGACGGTCTTCTGACCGGTGAGCAAGCCCTGGACGCCCACCTGCAGCGCCTCGTACACGGCCGGGTTCGGCCAGATGTTGTTCGGCAGCGGCGTGTACGAGCCCTCGGCCAGCAGGTCGACGACGGGCGAGTAGATGGTCTCGCTCAGATCGAGGTCCTGGTAGTTCGAGATGGGCAGGAGGCCGGATGCCTCGTAGTAGATCTCCTGCGCCTCGGGCGTGGCGAGCCACTCCACGAAGTCGGCGGCGGCGTCCTTCTTCTCCGATGCGGCGTTGATCGAGATCGTGTAGTTCGAGCTCGCGATGATGTAGGGGTCGCCTCCATCTGCCGGCGGGAAGGGCTGCACCTTGAAGTCGGCCTCCGGCGGTGCCGCGGTCGCGATCTCGACGGCCGAGCCCGAGGGGATGAAGCTGCCGACCGACGTGCCCTGAGACAGCCCGTTGGTGATGGCGTCGAAGCCACCACCCTCGGCACCGGCCTGGAAGCAGCCGCCCTCGTTCAGGTCGATGATCGTCTGGAGGGTGTCGGCCCAGCCCTCGCTCTCGGCGAACGTCGTGTCGCCGGCGGCACGCTGCTCGTTCCAGTCGGGATCCTGGGCGTAGACGCGGGTGGCGGCGATGCCCTGCGCGGTGAGCCCCGCGTTGGGGGGCGCAGCGCCGGCGACCACGAGGAGCGACTTGCCGTCACCGGCGAGCGCGGTGCACGCGTCGTACATCTCGTCCTCGCTCGTCGGCCACGCATCGAGGCCGTTCATGGCAGCCGTGCCCATGCTCGCGACGACTGCCGCGATGGTGAAGTCCATCGGCTGGCCGTAGACCTCGCCGTCGATCTCGAAGATCGTCTCGCTGCCCTGCGGCACGAGCGATGCCGCGGTCTCGCCGAGCGGTTCGAGGAACCCGGCCTCGGCGAGTGGGATGATGCCGCGGGCGTCGCCGGATCCGGGCGTCGTCTGCACGACGTCGGCCGCGTTGCCGGCCTGGAACTGCGTGCGGATGGTCTCGCCGTACTTGTCGTTCGGCGTCGGGTTCGTCGTGATGGTGACGTCGGGGTTCGCCTCCATGTAGGCGTTCGACAGCGTCTCGTACGGGCTCTCGAGGTTATTGGAGGTCGCGAACGTGAACGAGAACTCGGCCGCGCCTTCGTCGCCCGAGTCGTTCGAATCGCCGCCGGAGCCGGAGCAGCCGGCCAGGAGCAGCGCTCCGATGACGGGGACCGCGATGAGGGCTCCTCGACGCAGAGCGGTGTGACTGTGCTGTGACATGTCCAGCCTTTCTGACTTCATTGTCGGCGGCTCGTCCATTCGAGCGCCTGTGCTGTGAGTCCAGTATCACGATCATGTGCCGGAAACGCACATAAGGGTTTACGATATGCGGCATAAGCCGGGACGACCCCGGTCGATTTTCGACACCATCGACCCCGCGTATACCAACCCCCGTGGGCATAGCCTCCGTTGATACAGTGGATCGACCGCTCTTGCATCGGAGGTTCACGTCGTGGTGACCGATCACGCCCTGCTCTCACGCCTGGACCTCAACCTGCTCGTCGCGCTCGACGCGCTGCTCACGGAGAAGAGCGTCACCCGCGCCGCTGAGCGCCTGCATCTCAGCCAGCCCGCTCTGAGCGCCTCGCTCGGGCGGCTTCGCATCCACTTCGGCGATCAGATCCTCGCCCGCCGTGGCAACACCTACGAGCTCACGCCGTTCGCGCTGCGACTCATCGAACACACCACCACCGCATTGGAAGCCGCACGGCGCGTGTTCGAGAGCCAGGCGACATGGAGTCCGGAGGAATCCACCCGGGAGTTCTCGATCTACGGGTCGGACTACGGCTTCGTCACCCTCGGAACCGTCGTATCCCGGCTCGCCGCCGAGCGTTCGCCCGGGGTGCGATTCCGCTTCATGCTGCACAACCCCGTCATCGTCGAGGACGCCGCGACCAAGTTGCGATCCGCCGACGGCATGGTGATCCCGCATGGCCCGGTCTCGGATCTGCCGTTCCTCGACCTGTGGCACGACAGCTGGCTGGCGGTCGTGTCCGACACCAACTCGGCCGTCGGCGCCGAGCTCACGATGGAGAACATGTCGGAGCTGCCCTGGGTGATGACGTACCAGTCGCGGTCCGCCTTCACCTCCGCCGCCCGTCAGGTTCAGCAGCTCGGGGTGGAGCCGCACATCGAGGTGGTACTCGAGAGCTTCCTGTCGGTCGGGCACTTCGTCAGCGGAACGAACCGGATCGGTCTCGTGCAGGCGGCGCTGGCCCCCCACATGCTCCGCATCGGCGGCATCCGGGTGGTGCCCCTGCCGTTCGATGCGACGCCGCTCGTCAATGCCCTGTGGTGGCACCCAAGCCACACCCGTGACCCGGAGCACACCTGGATGCGCGGGCTGTTCGAGGAAGCGGGCCGCATCGTCGAGGAGAACGCTCACGTCATCGCGTGAACCTCAGGACGGCTGCAGCTCTCGCATCGCCTGACGGATGAGGTCGTGCTGCCTGCGCACCAGGAGTAGCGGGTCGACCTCGCCCAGCTCGGCGAAGGCGTGCCCCTCCCACTCGCTCGACCAGTAGCCGCGGTATCCCCCTTCGACGAAGACGCGGACGTGTTCCGGGTAGTCGATCGCGGGCTCCTGCCCGTGCTCGTCGATGTCGTAGAACTTCGCGTGCACGTGCATGATCTGCGGCATGATGTCGGCCCACTCCCGCGGGTCGACATGACCGTGCATGTTGAAGGCGAGGTGCGCGAACGATCCCAGTCGTGCCGGATCGAAATCGCGTCCCCGCAGATAGCCGATGAACTCCTCCTGGCGCTCTCGCATCGTGGCATCCGTCGCCCAGATCTCCTGGAGACGCCCGAGCGCCTCGTCGTCGAGCCCGGCACGACGGACCGCACGCAGCAGCGTGGGCGACATCGCGTGCATGGTCGACGAGAAGTCGGCGACGAAGCCGAGGAGCGGGGAGTTCAGCTCGGCGTACGTCTCGCGCACCTTGAGGATGGGCTCCGCGTTGGGGCCCAGCGGCGCGTGGATCTCGTACGCGAGCTGCAGCTCGAGCTCCTCGGCGATCGGCAGGAGGCGCCGCAGCAGCTCAGACTTCGCGCTCTGGATCCGCACCAGCGGGAAGCCGAGCTTCTTCGCCCCCTGGAGCATGAGCTCGCTGAACTCGAACTCCTCGTCCGGCGTCATGTCGCGGTCGCGGCGGCGCCCCATGTCGAGGTTCGCGCCGAAGGAGCTGGCGGCGAAGCCGTGCCTGTCGAACGCGGCCCGCCAGCTGCGCACGAACTCCTCGGACACCACCGGGTAGGTGGGCACCATCTGGGATGCCACGATCTCGATCCCCGGTCCGATGCCCAGCTCGGCGACCCGGTCCAGCAGACCGTCGAAGTCGAACCAGCCGGCGCGGAACTCCGCACTCGCCGAATAGAGCGTCAGCCCGAGCTGGAAGGGATCGGCGTCGATCGCCGGCGGGGGTGGCGGCACGTCCGTCACCAGCGCCGGCGCGGGGGCATCGGCATCCCTCACGGTCAACGTGAGCTGGTCGCGCACGAAGTTCGGCACATACATGCCGGGAGCACCGTTCTCGCCGGGCGCGATCTGCATGTACGGCAGACGCAACTGCCCGGCGAGGGTGACGTTGTGCCGCTCGCCGAGAGCGACGCCGCGGTCGCGACGGACGACCAGGAGCGGGTGCTCCTGCAGGTACCAGAGGGTCTCGCTCTGCTCGGGCAGCTCGTCGAGCGTGTACTCGCGATCACCGAGTACGAACGTCAGATCGCCCTGCGGCACGGGCTCGCCGTCGACGGTGAGGTCGAGGCTCGTGACCGACGACAGCCAGAGGCTGCGGTACCACGGCAGCGTCAAGCGCAGTGCGAGTCCGTCCGGGTGCAGGCGGAGGCTGTCGTCGTGGATGAGTCCGTTGGGCATGGCTGTCTCCTGTTCAGAGCCGGTCGGCGACCTGGCGCATGAGCGAGTGCTGGCGGCGGACCTGCTCGATCGAGCGCCAGGGGATCCGCTCCCCCTCGTACTCGCTGGAAAGGTAGCCGGTGTAGCCTGCCTCCTTCAGCGCACGCAGGACGGGCTCCCAGGGGATCTGCTGGTCCTCGAGCGAGTCGTCGATGTCGTGGAACTTCGCCTGGATGAAGACGACGTGGTCGATGATGTCGAAGACGTCGGCCGGGTCGACCCCGATGCCGTCGAGGAAGGCCGGCCGGCGGCCGGGGAGCTCGCCGGGAGCCAACGGGATCGGGCGGTCCTGGAAGATGCCCGTGTCCAGCAGGAGCCCGAAGTGCTTCGTGCCGGTGCGGCGGATCAGCTCGATGTAATCATCGACGACCTCGTGCTTGATGGGGGTCGGAGAGTGGATCTCCGGGCAGATCACGACGTCCAGCTCCTCGGCGAGCGAGAGGGATCGCTCGACGACCTCGGTCCAGATCGGATGCGGGACCAGGTCGCCCGAGACCACCCCGATCTTGGGTCGGACGAAGCGGAAGCCGAGGCGCTTGGCAAGGCGCAGGTCGCGCTGGAGGGCGGCCGCGCCCTCGTCGGCGGTCATGTCGCGGCCGTTCGCTCCGCTGGAGTGGAGCCGGGTATCGATCCACGAGCCGTAGTTCGTCGGCTCGAGCCCGTACACGCCGAGCAGCCGGAACCACTCGTCGACCCACTCCTGCGCAGGCTCGGGGTAGTTCGGGATGTGGCCTTCGCCGAGGATCTCAACCCCCGTCGCCCCGAGGTCGGCGATCGAGCGCAGTGCTGTCTCGAGGTCCATGACCGTGCCGTAATCGCCCATGTAGCTGTACAGCGAGACGCCGTAGCTGAACGGCCGGCCAGCGGCCTCCGGTGTGAGCGTGACGTGCTTCGCGATCTCGTACCGGCTCGGCTGGTGCTCCTGCGGGATGTAGGACATGCGCAGGCGCAGGTCGATCGACAGTTCGTGGATGCCGTCCGGCAGACCCCCGGGAAGGGGAACGGTCACGACGGCCGCCTCCTCCAGCTGCCAGCGCACCCCGTCGCTCTCCCACAGCTCGGCGAGGGTGTACGTCTGCCCCTGCAGTGTCCACGTCGGCACATCGGGGGCGACATCGACCAGGCCCGGGATGCGCACGCCGATGCCGTCGATGAGGGAGGCGGCCATGCCGCGGTAGGAGGGCATCCGAACGCGGAACTGGAATCCGCGGATCTCGTCGCCCTCGCGGACGTTCCGAAATCCGACAGATTGGATGAGGTCTCGCTCGAGAAGCATCGGTGCTCGCTCTCTGATCAGGCGCGGCATCGCGCTCTTCGAGGCTAGCAACTTCAGTCAGGTTTATGCATAAGGATTCCTGATAGGCGCATAAGGAAGGGCGCGCTCCTTGTTAGTGAAGCCTTTCGACTATTTCTTGCTTAAGTGAGTCGGTATATGACTTAATGCTCGGAGTGGGTCGCGCGGGCGACCTCATATCTTCACTACTCAACAAAGGAGTTGATGTGTCGCATTGGCATCTCGCGCCAAATGGCGCTTCCGAACGAGCGGTTCACCGAGCCCGGGTCGCTGCGCTCGCCGTCGCGATGGTGGCCGCGATCGTGATCGTCGTCAGTGGGCTGACCGCGGCGCCTGCGACCGGGGCCGTCGGGGGGTCATCTTCGAAGTCGCGCGTCGTGCACGTGGAGCAGGGGAACCTCCGCGGGGTGCAGGCGAACGGCGTGCAGTCGTTCCGCGGCATTCCCTTCGCGGCACCGCCGGTGGGCGAGCTTCGGTTCGCCGCCCCCAGCGAGCCCGCCAAGTGGCGGGGGGTGCGGGACGCCACGACAGCGTCTCCCGCGTGTCTCCAAGGCGGGATGGGAGACGTGTCGAGTGGCCAGGTCACGAGCGAAGACTGCCTGTACCTCGACGTCTACGGTCCCGGGCGCGCTGCACCCGGGCACCGGCTGCCCGTCATCGTCTGGATTCACGGCGGGGGATTCGGTGGGGGCAGCGGCGGTGAGTTCGACGGTTCTGAGTTGGCCCGGCTGACCCAGTCCGTCGTGGTGTCCGTGAACTACCGACTCGGGGCGCTCGGATTCCTCGCAGTCGAGCAGATGGGCGAAGCCGTCGGCAACTTCGGCATCCTCGACCAGGCTGCCGCGCTCACGTGGGTGAGCAGGAACATCTCCGCCTTCGGCGGCGACCCGGGCTCCGTCACCCTCGACGGGCAGTCAGCGGGTGCGATGTCGATCTGCAGCCTTCTCGTGTCGCCGCTGACCGAAGGCCTGTTCGATAGGGCCATCTTGCAGAGCGGTCCATGCACGTTCCCCGCATCCAGCGCCGCCTCGACCGCCGTTGTCCGCGGCGGCGCGGCAGCAGCCTCCCTCGGGTGCACGTCGCCAGCCGACCGGATGGATTGCCTGCGCGGACTCGACGTCGGCGCACTGATGCGGGTCAATGGACGCTTCACTCCGGTGCACGGGGTGCCGGCGGTTCCGACATCGCCGCTCGAGGCCATCGCCGCCGGCGATTGGCACAAGGTACCGCTGCTCCTCGGCTCCACGCGATACGAGGGCAAGCAGGGCATCTACTTCAGCGTGGGCCCGGATGCCGGGTCGATGACTGTCGAGCAGTACGAGGCTAAGGTGCGACAGTTCCACGGGCCGCGGGCGGATGCCATCCTCGCCCAGTACCCGGCCTCCGACTTCGAGAAGCCCGCGTATGCCCTGGCGGCCATCGATACCGACAGTGGTTTCGGGTGCCGTTCGTACGAGTTCGCGGAGCTCGCGGCCACACAAGTCCCGGTCTATGAGTACGAGTTCGACGACCCGACGTCACCCACGAACCAGGGCATGAGTATCGCCGGACTAGACATGGCGAGTGCGCACTCGGCGGACCTGGCGTACCTGTTCGCATACTCCGATGTGGAACGCCCGCTCACCGCGACGGAGAACGAGCTCGCGACGCGGATGAAGCTGTATTGGGGTGAGTTCGCCGAGACTGGCACGCTGGGATCACCCTGGGCGCCGGTCACGTCACTCGATCACCCCGTGCTGCGCCTGCAGTCCGGAGGGGATGAGGTGTTCCGCACCTTCGCGGACGACCACAACTGCGGATTCTGGGCGACCCAGCGATAAGCGAGGTCCGCCGGACCTCAACAGGTCCGGCGCGCGACCGATTCTGGGCGGAGCCCGTTTGCAGCGAATCGTCTTGCGGAGACCCGCTGCATCATGCTTTCGCCAAGTCCGAAGTTCGACTCGCAACAGGGACAGCCCTGACGATCCCCGTGCAGACAGGAAACGGCCTCGTGTACCAACTTGCTGCCAACATAGAACTTCTATTCACAGAGGCGGGCGACTACCACGACCGCGTGCGCGCCGCCGCCGACGCCGGGTTCACGGCTGTGGAGATGTGGGGTCCCACCGGCGCGGACTTCCCTTCGGTCCCGAAGGACATAGCCGCCCTGAAGACAGCGCTGGAGGAGACGAACACGCAGCTGACCCTGCAGACTGCTGAACCGCGAACCCACTTCATGCTTCCACCGAAGGACCATTCAGAGTTCTATCGGAAGCTCGACGAGGGAGTTCGGATCGCGCAAACGCTCGAGTGCCCGCGTCTCGTCGTCAGTGGCGGCACAGGGTTTGGAGGCTCGAGGCGACGGACGCAGCTGGATGAGCTGGTCGAGATCTTCCGAAAGGCAACGACCCAGATCAGCGGCTCAGGAATCACGCTCGTCCTGGAGGCGGTCAACGGCCGCGTCGATCATCCCGGCATGCTTCTGGATCGCACGGCCGACGCCGTATATGTGGCTCGCGGAGTGGACTCACCTTCATTCGGCGTCCTCTACGACCTCTACCACTCGGTCACGGAGGGCGAGAATCCCGAGGTCGAGCTCACCAACGCTGGTGAACTCATCCAGTACGTGCAGATCGCAGACGCACCGGGGCGCGGCGAGCCTGGAACGGGTGAGATCGATTGGCCCGCATTCTTCACTGTCTTGCGTGCCACCGGTTACGACGGGCCGATCGGCCTCGAGCCGGTGCCCCAAACATCTTCAGCCGAAGCGATTCAATATATTCGTGAGCTGGCATCTCGCGCATGACGCGGTACACCGCTACCTCTCGAGCACGACCGCCAACCCCTGGCCGACGCCGATGCAGAGCGCCGCGACCGCGACTCCCCCGCCGCGGCGCCTCAGTTCGTGCGCGGCGTGGCCGATGATGCGCCCGCCGGAAGCGCCGAGCGGATGACCGATGGCGATGGCCCCGCCGTGGATGTTCACGCGCTCGGGGTCGAGGTCGGGCCATCCGGCGAGGCACGCGAGCGACTGTGATGCGAAGGCCTCGTTGAGCTCGACCACGTCGACGTCGGCCCACGTCCGGCCGGCGCGCGCCAGGGCGCGGTTCGCCGCCTCGACCGGTGCGACGCCGAACACGTCGGGATCGTTGCCGAAGACGCCCCGGCCGGTGATGCGGGCGAGCGGCTCCGCGTCGACCGCGCCCTCGGCACCGAGAAGGACGGCGGACGCCCCGTCGTTGATCGGAGACGAGTTGCCCGCAGTGACGGTCCCGTCGGCAGCGAACAGGGCCCTGAGCCCGCCGAGCCTCTCGAGCGTCGTGTCGTCACGGATGCCCTCGTCCCGCTCCAGCGGGGCGCCCGGCACCTGCACGATCTCGTCGTCGTAGGCGCCGGCTGCCCAGGCGTCACCGGCGAGCCGGTGGCTGCGCAGCGCGAACGCGTCCTGTGCCTCGCGCGAGATGCCGTAGATGCTTGCGAGCTTCTCGGCAGACTCGCCGTTGGAGATCGTCCACGGCGCGGGCAGCGCCGGGTTCGTCATCCGCCATCCGATCGCCGTGTTCCACAGCGTCTGGTTGCCCACCGCCGGCCAGGGCCGGGGCGACTTCTCGACCACGTAGGGCGCGCGGCTCATCGACTCGACGCCGCCGGTGAGCACGACCTCGGCGTCACCCGTCTCGATGGCGCGCGACCCCTGGATCACCGCCTCCACCGACGAGCCGCAGAGGCGGTTGACCGTCGCTCCGGGCACGGTGGTCGGAAACCCCGCGAGCAGCGCGCCGAAGCGGGCGACGTTGCGGTTGTCCTCGCCGGCCTGGTTGGCATCGCCGAAGATCACGTCGTCGATGCGGCCGGGGTCGATACCGGAGCGCTCGACCACGGCCTTCATGACGACGGCGGCGAGGTCGTCCGGCCGCGTGCCGGCGAGCGCTCCGCCCGCCCGTCCGAAGGGCGTGCGGACGGCGTCGTAGATGTAGGCGGCAGGCATGTCAGTCTCCGGCGACGGATGCCGCGGCATCCGTCCTATCGATGAGGTCGAGGCCCGTCAGCTCGGCGAGCGAGGAGAGCGTGTTGTCGCCGAACGTCTCGCGCACGGCGAACCGGCCGCCGTCCACGTCGAAGACGGCGTGGTCGGTGTAGACCCGGGTGACGCAGCCGACCCCGGTGAGCGGGTAGGTGCAGGCGGCGACGAGCTTGGACTCGCCGGTCTTGGTGAGCAGGTCGGTCATGACGAAGACCTGCTTGGCGCCGATCGCCAGGTCCATCGCCCCGCCGACGGCGGGGATCGCGCCGGCCGCGCCCGTCGACCAGTTCGCGAGGTCTCCGGTCTGCGAGACCTGGAAGGCTCCGAGCACGCACACATCGAGGTGCCCGCCGCGCATCATCGCGAACGAGTCGGCGTGATGGAAGTACGCGGCGCCCGCCAGCGCGGTCACCGGCTGCTTGCCGGCGTTGATGAGGTCGGGATCGATGCTGCCGGGATAGGGGGCGCCGCCCATGCCGAGCAGTCCGTTCTCGGTGTGGAGGATGATCTCGAGGTCGTCGGGCAGGAAGTTCGCGACCATGGTGGGCGCTCCGATGCCGAGGTTGACGTACGACCCCTCGGCGATGTCGGCGGCGATCCGGCGGGCGAGGTCGTCGCGGCTGATCCGGGTGCTCACTGGTTCTCCTCCACGGTGGCGACCGGGGCGGCCGCCGGGCGTCCTTCGACGTCCACTCCCCCGACGAACCCGCCGTCGCGGAGCCAGGCACGCGGACCGACGGCGACGACGCGGTCGACGAAGATCCCGGGAGTGACGACGCTCTCGGGATCGAGGGAGCCGAGCGGGACGACCTCGTCGACCTGCACCACGGTGGTCGTGGCCGCGGTCGCCATGATCGGGCCGAAGTTGCGCGCGGTCTCGCGGTAGACGAGGTTGCCCCAGCGGTCGCTCTTGAGCGCCGAGATCAGCGCGAAGTCCGCGCGGATGGGGTACTCGAGGACGTAGCGGCGTCCGTCGATCGTGCGCTCCTCCTTGCCGTCGGCGAGCTCGGTCCCCACCCCGGTGGGCGAGAAGAAGGCACCGATCCCGGAGCCTGCCGCACGGATGCGCTCGGCGAGGTTTCCCTGCGGCACGATCTCGAGTTCGATCTCGCCGGCCCGGTAGAGACCGTCGAAGACCCAGGAGTCGTGCTGGCGCGGGAACGAGCAGACGATCCTGCGCACCCGCCTCCTCGCGAGGAGCGCAGCCAGACCGGTGTCGCCGTTGCCCGCGTTGTTGTTGACGATCGTGAGGTCCGTCGCACCGCTCTCGATGAGCGCATCGATGAGCTCCACAGGCTGCCCGGCCCGGCCGAATCCGCCGATCATGACCGTCGCTCCGTCGGGGATGCCGGCGACGGCGGCGGCGGCATCCGTCACCGTCTTGTCGATCACGGGGTCTCCTCGCCGAACACGGCGGCGGCGATGCGGAAGGCGCTGTTCGCCGCCGGGACGCCGCAGTAGATCGCCGACTGCAGGATGACCTCGCGGATCTCGTCGACGGTGAGCCCGTTGCGCACCGCGGCGCGCAGATGCATCTCGAGCTCTTCGTGGTGACCGTGCGCGATGAGCGCGGTGATCACCGCCACCGAGCGGGCACGGCGATCGAGGCCCGGCCGCGACCAGACGTCTCCCCACGCGACACGGGTGATGAAGTCCTGCCAGTCCGCGGTGAGCTCGGTCGTCGCGGCGTCGGCGCGGTCGACGTGGGCGTCGGACAGCACCGCGCGGCGCACGGCCATCCCCTGGTCGTAGCGCTGCTCGTCGGTGAGGCCCTCGCCATCGGGTCGAGTCATGCGTTCATCCCTCCACACTCGCGAAGAACCTCAGCACCGCGTCGGCGACCGCCTCGGGCTGCTCGGCCGGCGGCAGGTGCGCGGCACCGGCGACCATCGCCGCTTCGCCCCGCTGCACGCCATCGGCGATCTCAACCGCCTTGACCTCGGGCGCCACCGCGTCGTGCTCACCCCAGAGCGCGAGCGTCGGGGTCGCGATGTCGTTCAGTCTCGCGCGGACGTCGTACGCGGCGAGCGCCTCGCAGCACCGGGCATAGCTCTCGTCGTCAGCGCACTGCAGGGCGTGCAGAAGGCGGCCGGTCAGTTCCGGATGCCGCGCCACCGACCCCTCGGCGAACCAGCGCTGCGCCGACGCGATGATCAGGCTCGAGGTGCTCTCGGCCCGCACCTGTGCGGCGCGCTCGTGCCACGCTGCCGGCTCGCCGAGCTGCGCACCCGAGGCGACGATCACCGCCGCCTCGACGCGATGCGGATACCGGAGCGCGAGCTCGAGCCCGGCCGCCCCGCCGAGCGAGACGCCGGCGTAGCGGAAGGTCGGCTCGTCGACGGCGGCGGCGACCGCGTCGGCGAGGTCGGCGACGGTGAAGCCGCCGTCGCCGGCCGGGGAGTCGCCGTGGCCGGGAAGGTCCCAGGCCGTCACCCGGTACCGGGTCGAGAGGACAGGCGTCGCCGCCTCCCACAAGATCGTCGAGGTGCCCAGCGAGGGCCCGAGCACGAGCAGCGGCGCTCCGTCGGGGCCGACGGGATCGGTCAGGGTGAGCGCGGGTGTCATGCGCGCCCGCTGTCCGGCGCTGTGGCATCACCGACGAAGCGCTCGGCGAGCCCCGTGTAGCCGGCGGGGTCGAGCAGTGCGTCGACGTCGAGGTCGGCGGCTTCGGGCAGTGCGCGCAGGGCGCCCGCCAGCGACCCGGTCGAGGCCTCGCCGATCAGGGCCGCGAACCGCTCCTTCCCGATGCGGGGAACGAGCACCCGGGCGAGACGCTCGCTCACGATCCGCCCGTCCGACAGGGCGAGGTTTCGCGCGACCGCCGCGCGGTCCACGACCAGACCCTCGGCGAGCGCGGCGGCCTGCGCCGAGGATCCGAGCGCCAGCCGGAGCAGCTCGCGCAGGGTCGGCCACTCGGCGTGCCATGCCCCGTCCGGTCGCTCTTCGACGGCGAACGCGGATGCGAGGTGGAGCGTCGCCGCGAGCTGCGGAGCGCGGAGGGCCGCGGAGCGGATCAGCGCCGACGCCACAGGGTTCTGCTTCTGCGGCATGGCGCTCGACCCGCCGCCACGGCCTTCCGCCAGCTCGCCTATCTCGGGGCGCGTGAGGACGGCGACATCCGCGGCGACCTTGCCGACGGCGTCGACGGCCTGGACCAGGGCGTCGCCCAGCTCGGTCACCGGCCAGCGCTCGGTGTGCCAGGGGGCATCCGGCGCCATCAGACCCAGCTCGGCCGCGAAGGCAGAAGGCAGGGCGGCCGCGGCATCCGTCCCCCATTCGTCGACGGTCGCCGCGAGCGTGCCGGCAGCGCCGCCGAGCTGAACGGGCAGGGCGTCGCGCGCCTCCCGCAGCCGGTGCACTGCTCTCCGGATGCCGCGAACCCAGCCCGCCACCCGAGCGCCGACCGTGGTCGGCACCGCGTGCTGCGTGAGCGTGCGGCCCGCCGTGACGACGCCGGCGTGCTCGTCGGCGAACGCCGACAGCGCACGAGCGGCTCGGTCGAGGTCTGCGATGACACGGCCGAGCGCCTCGCGCGCGACGAGCATGAGTGCGGTGTCGAGGATGTCCTGGCTGGTGGCCCCGCGGTGGATCGCGTCGGGCTCGACTCCGCGTCCGCGCAGGGCACCAACGAGCGGGATCACGGGGTTCCCGCCGTCGACGGCGGCGAGGGCGAGGTCCGTCGCGCTGAGGCCGTGGCCGCGGCATCCGCTGTCCGTCCACCCGTACTCGGCCGACAGCCGCTCGGCGGCACCCGGGTCGAGCGCGCCGACGCGGGCCAGGCCCCGGACCAGCGCGACCTCCGCCGTGACGAGCGCGTCGAGGATCGCCGCGTCGCTGACGCTTTCGTCGTGGCCGGCCGAGACCGGCGAGAGCAGCCCGACGTCGAGGGAGGGTTCGCGGTGGTCAGAAGACAAGGAACACGGTCTCCTTCTCGCCCTGCAGCCGGATGTCGTGGCGGAGTCCACCACCGGGAAGGCGCGTCGCGACGAGGGTAGCGCGGTCGTCCTCGTCGAGCGAGGAGAGCAGCCGATCCGCGGCGAGCGCTCCTGCATCGTCGGGGAGGTAGATGCGGGTGTGCAGCTTGTCCGGCAGGCCCCGGGCGTAGACGATCGCGGCGAAGAAGGGCGCGGCGCCGTCGACGGAGCCGGGATTCCGCGTCCAGAACTCGTAGTGACCCTCGTCGTCCGTGAACGCGCGGCCGAACCCGGTGAAGGTGTGGTCGTCGCGACGGAACGCCCCGCGTGCGCGGGGCACGGAGCCGTCCTCGTCCGCCGCGAAGATCTCGATGAAGGCGTCCGGGATCGGGTTGCCCGCGCCGTCGCGGACGACCCCGTCGAGCAGTATCGCGCCCGGCGAGTGCGGGTGGGCGACCTCGTGCATCTTGGCGTACTCCACGCCGTAGGCGAAGAACGGGCCCACGGTCTGGCCGGGGGTCGGCAGGTGCGTCTTCGGTGGGCGGTCCGCGGGCATCAGTGCTCTTCCTCCGGTTCGAACCAGGTCGCATCCGGGCCGTCGACGACAATGTCGAAGCGGTAGCCGGTCGACCACTCGGGCGAGGTGAGGTCGTGGTCGTACACGCCGAGGAGGCTGTCGCGGTCACGCTGCCGCCAGATCGTGTTGTAGATCGGGTCCAGCGGGAACAGCGGGTCGCCGGGGAAGTACATCTGGGTGACGAGCCGCTGGGTGAAGCCGTTGCCGAAGACCGAGAAGTGGATGTGGGCGGGGCGCCAGGCGTTCACGTGGTTCTTCCACGGGTACGGTCCGGGCTTGATCGTCGTGAAGAGGTACTCGCCCTGATCGTTCGTGATCGCGCGCCCGGCACCGGTGAAGTTCGGATCGAGAGGCGCGGGATGTTGGTCGCGCTGGTGGATGTAACGGCCCGCGGAGTTGGCCTGCCACAGCTCGACGAGCTGGTTCGGGATCGGCTTGCCCCACGAGTCCAGCAGGCGCCCGCGCACGGTCATCCGCTCCCCCAGGGGCTCGCCGGCGTGCTGGATCGTGAGGTCGGACTCGATCGCGGCGACATCGCGCTGTCCGAAGGCGGGCGACCACAGCTCGATCGTCTCGGGGTCGACGAGCTTCGGGTTCTTCGTAGGGTGGCGCAGCAGGCTTGAACGGTACGGCGGGAAGTCGTGCATCGTCGCGGGAAGCGCCTCGCCGGAGCGCTCGCGCTCGGCATAGCTCGCGTGGAAGTCTTCGATCTCCCGGGTGATCGTGTGCTGGTCGACCTGGTCGGGCGAAGCGAGCAGGGACTCCGGCGCCTCGGCGGTGGGCGCGAGAGGGTCGGTCATGGGTGTCTCCTTCGACACAGGAGGGCGGTACGTCTTACAGCATCGTGCGCTCCGGTCGGCCGATCGTGGTGGTGATTCCCATCCAATGGGAATCGGATGCGCGCTGTGCGACCATGAGGCCATGGCGAACTCCACGTCGGGCGACTCCGTCACCGGCCGTCTCGTGCGCGTGCTCGACACCTTCACCCCGACACGCACCGTGCAGACCGCGGCCGAGATCGGGCGGCGTGCGGGACTGCCGCCGTCCACGGCGCACCGAATCGTCGGCGAGTTGGTGGACGCGGGGCTGCTCGAGCGCGACGAGGAGCGCCGCATCCGCGTCGGAATGCGCTTGTGGGAGCTCGCGACCCGATCATCCCAGGCGCTCCGGCTGCGACAGGTGGCATTGCCGTACATGGAGCAGGTGCAGGCCCGGGTGCGCGAGCACACCCAGCTGGCGATCCTCGAGCAGGACGAGGCGCTCTTCCTCGAGCGCCTGAGCGGCCCCCACTCCGGGTCGAACGTGACGCGCGTCGCCGGGAGGCTTCCTCTGCACGCCTCGTCCTCGGGGCTCGTACTGCTCGCCTATGGGGAGCACGACCTGCAGGAGCGCATCCTGCACGGCCCTCTCCTCCCCCTCACCGTGGAGACGATCACGGATGCCGCGGCCCTGCGCCGCAAGCTCGCCGAGGTGCGCTCCCTCGGGCACTCGATCGCCCCCGGCTACATCGAGGCGGTGTCCACCGGCGTCGCCGTGCCCGTGAGAGATGAGACCGGCGCCGTGATCGCGGCGCTGTCGAGCGTGCTGCGGCGCGATGACCCGGTGCCTCCGGCTCTCGCGGAGCTCCACGCCGCCGCGCGCGGCATCGAGGGGGCCCTGGGCTTCCGCCGCTGACGCGGAATCCCGTTGAATGAGAAGTGGCCGTCAACGGCGCGAACCGCGACAGGACAATGGTCCCGCCCCGTCGAAGGAGACGCCATGACCACCACTGTCCGCACCCGCGTCGCCATCGTCGGCGCCGGACCCGCCGGCCTGTTGCTCTCGCACCTCCTCGCGGACGCCGGCATCGACTCAGTCGTGATCGACCAGCGCTCCCGCGCCGAGATCGAGAGCACGATCCGTGCCGGCATCCTCGAGCAGGGAACGGTCGACGTGCTGACCAGGACCGGCGCCTCGACGCGCGTGCTCACGGACGGCAGCCGGCACGACGGAATCGAGCTCCGCTTCGACGGCCACGGCCACCGCATCGACTTCCCAGGTCTCGTCGGCCGGAGTGTATGGCTGTACCCGCAGCACGAAGCGCTCAAGGACCTCATCGCGGCGCGCATCGCGGCGGGACAGGACCTGCGTTTCGGCACGACGGCGGTCGGGATGGAAGGGATCGACGGCGACCGCCCCACGGTGATCGCCACCACCGCCGAAGAAGAGGACCTCCGCATCGAGGCCGAGTTCGTGGTCGGCGCGGACGGATCCCGCAGCGTGGTGCGCGGCGCGGTGAGCGGCGCTTCTGCGGGCGGCTACTTCCGCGAGTACCCGTTCGCCTGGTTCGGCATCCTGTGCGAGGCGCCGCCCAGCGCGCACGAGCTCATCTACAGCAACGCGCCCGACGGCTTCGCCCTGATCAGCCAGCGCAGCGCCACGGTGCAGCGCATGTACTTCCAGTGCGAACCGGATGCCGACCCGAATGCACTCTCGGAGGCCCAGATCTGGGACACCCTCCAGGCCCGCGTCCCCGGCACGGCGCTCACCGAGGGCCCCATCTTCCAGCGCGACGTGCTGCGCTTCCGCAGCTTCGTCGCCCGCGAACTGCGGCGCGGACGCGCGGTGCTCGTCGGCGACGCCGCGCACACCGTGCCGCCCACCGGCGCGAAGGGCATGAACCTCGCCGTCGCCGATGTCGTGCTTCTCGACCGCGCGCTGCGCGCCCTCCTGCTCGACGGCGACGAGCGCCTCATCGACGGCTTCGCCGAGTCCGCCTCGCACCGCATCTGGAAGGCCCAGCACTTCTCGTGGTGGATGACGAGCATGCTCCACGTCGCTCCCGGAGCCACTGATTTCGACCGGCGTCGTCAGCTGGGCGAGCTGCGCTCGGTGGTCGAATCCGACGCCGGTCGCACCTTCCTCGCCGAGGCGTACACAGGGTGGCCGCTCCCGGAGTGACGATGCGACAGATACCCAACGTGAGCAGTCGCGGGCGCGACAGCAATCCTGGACGTGATCCGCGAACGGTTCTTCCCATTTCTTTCCCACCAGGCGTCCGCGCCAGAAAACCCCTGACGAATCAGGGGTTTTCTGGCGGCGACGATGGGATTCGAACCCCTCTCGGATCACATTTCGAGGCTGCGCAGAGGTTGACTTTCCGCGTCGTTCCGCGGATCGTGACGTCGCCCGGCACCCGGAGCCCGGCGTCCAGGAGCCCATGGATGCGGGGCAGGTCCGGACAGATCACGACGGAGCGACCGCGTCAGGTCCTCATCACGGTGGCGTACGGGACACTGTGCCCGACGGGGAAGAGCGGGTTGCCGGTGTCCGACGGTACATCGGGGTAGCTCGCGAGGACTTCGGTCATGGAGCTGGGTAGCTCCATGGGGAGCGTTCCCTGGGCTTGAATGCGGCCGAACAGGGCGTCCAGGAGGGCGCGGTCCGACGCCCCGTAGTTGCCCACGAGGGCGCTGGTGGACGGAGCTATCGGGGTCAATATCGCCGCGCGTTCGAGATGGATGTCGGCGATAACGGCGGTACGGGATGCCAGGTCCGCGAGATGCGCGATCACCTCTGGATCGAAGTCGAGGCTGCCCTGGTGAGTTGCTGCTTCTAGAAAGTACATGTCCCGCGGTTCGTAAGGCGCAGCGAGTCGGACGACGGCGACGTCAGCATCCTCGGGCTTGTCCACGACTTCGACCCCATACTGTCTGACGTCGTCAACGTTCATGCCCTCGCAGTAGAGCCGGGTTCCTTCAGGGAGAGGCAGTATCCCCTCGTTCTTGAGAATCGTGATCGACCGGGCCTGCGCGTTGTGGCCTTCTTGGCGATACTCAACGGTTCCGACGGCCGCGTCCGCGGTGTCGGGTTCGACGTACGGATTATCGAACAGTCCGAGTCGGAATTTCACCAGGAGGATACGTCGAACGGACTGGTTGAGGTGCTCCTCCTCGATTGTGCCGTTCTGAACCAGGTCAACGACGACTTCGGTCAGGGTTTCTCCGCCGATCTGGTCGACGCCGGACTGGAGAGCTAGGGTCACGCGCTCCGGGATGCTGAGATGCTCGACCCCCCAGGCCTTCGCGGGCCACGGCTTTCCTGCCACCTCGATGTCGCTGATGATCGCCCAATCCGAGACGACGACCCCATCGAAGTGAAGGCGGCTCCGGAGCAGGTCGGTGATGATGGCGCGGTTGAACGCGAATCCAACCTCGTCGATCAGTTCACCATCAACGGTGAGTCCGACGGGCATGCCGTAGTAGGGCATGACGGCGGCGACGCCGGCGAAAATTGCTGCGCGGAAGGGGGCGAGATGTTCGTCGAATCGGCCGCCGGGGTAGACCTGCTCTCGTCCGTACGGGAAGTGCGGGTCCTCGCCATCCTTTTGTGCGCCGCCGCCGGGGAAGTGCTTCGCGATGCACGCCACACCGGTGGAGAGGTCTTGACCTTGGAAGCCGCGAAGGTAGGCCGCCACGAACGCGCTGACCTGGGCCGGATCCTGACCGAAAGTCTGCAACTGCCGCGCCCAGCGCGGGTCGGTCGCCAGGTCGATCTGCGGGTGGATCGCTGAGGTGATGCCCAGCGCGCGGTACTCCCGCCGAGCGACGTCTGCGAACCGCTCGAACAGATCAACCTCACCGATGGCAGCCAACCCGAGTGTTTCCGGCCACTGCGACAAGTGACCCGCCGGCTGAACCATCCCCTCATTGTGGGAGAAGCCGTGACGCGGGTCCGAAGCGAGGGTGACCGGGATGCCGTGCGGCGTCCCCTCAGCGAGTTCCTGCAGCGCGTTCACCCAGAGTGCCGTTTGCCGGGCGGACGGCAGCCGGGTCACATTGAAGTGATTCATCCGCTTGCCGAGGACCAGTTCTCGGGCAGTTCCAGTCCCCACATGCCCGGGGTCATCGTGATCCCCAGGGGCGCCGACGTGGATGACGGTCTGGAAGACCAGGCCGGCCTTCTCCTCCAGGGAAAGCCTGCCAAGCAGATCATCGGCTCGGTCGTCCGAGCTCAGTCGGGGATCCTCGTACGGATCCATAACGCCATTGCCGTTCAAATCGCGGTAGCGAGTACCGTCGCTGCTTTCCGAATGAGCCAGCGCCATGGTCTTCCCATCTGTCGCCGCAACGAGACGCGATCGACAGCCGCTACCATAGCACCGCTAAGGTTCGCTAAGCACCTAAGTTGCTAACGCACGATGCGCTGCAGCTCGGCGCCATGTGCGAGCGGCGTCCGGCTCGGCAACCATCGAGCCAGCGATGGCGGGGTAAGGATGGAATCTAGGGCCAGCCGGGCGGCTCCAATGATGCCGTAGCCGTCGCTGAGAGACGAGGGACGCACGACGAGCCGCTCCGTGACCAACTCGGGCCCGTTCGCCTTGATGGCGGCGTCCATGGTCTTCAAGAATCGAGGGCCCGCATTGAGGACGCCGCCGCCGAGCACGACCTCGCCGGGGTTGATGAAGGTGACGAGGCTGGAGGCCACCGCGCTGACATCATCCGCGGCGCGCTGCAGTAGTTCCTCGACGACCGGATCGCCCTCCCTCGCCGCGACGCCGATGTCTTCTAGGGTGAGCGGCCCAGTCCGAAGCATGCGCGATAAGGTCGGGCTCTCAGCGGCCCGTTCCGCCGCTTTGAGCAGTATCGCCCATCCGCCGGCCGTGACCTCGAGGCAGCCGGTCTTTCCGCAGCGACATCGCGTCTCGTCGGCCGAAACTCGAATGTGCCCGATGGCCCCAGCGCCGCCGCGCTCACCTCGGAGAACGTGGCCGTCGACTACGAGGCCGGCGCCCACGTCCACGCCCACCTCGATGAAGAGGAGGTCGCGTCGTGGCTGCGGTTGCTCGTGCCATTCGCCGAGAGCCATCACGTGCACGTGGTTGTCGGCCCACACGGGTGCGTCGTAACGCTCGCGAAGCCACGCTCTGGGACTGAACCCATCCCAGCCGGGCATGATCGCTGGAGCACTGAGCCGCGTGGTCGAGAATTCGACCGGGCCCGGCAATCCCAGGGCAATGGCCCAGGGCGCCCTGCCGCGTACGGGTATCGAGGTCTCATCGAGCAGCGCAGCGACTCGCTGCATCGTTTCTTGCGGACCTCGCTCAACCTGCCACGAGCAGTGCGCGGAAGCGATAACCCGACCCGTGAGATCCGTCCGCGCCAGCGTGATCTCGGTGGATCCGACAATGGCGGCGACCACATGCCCAGCACCCGGATTCACGGCGAGCGTGCGGACGGGTCGCCCGCCGCTGGAAGGAACCAGACCCGTATCCTCTAGCAGGCCAACGTCCACGAGGTGAGCGACTCGCTCGGCGACGGCTTTCCTACCCGCACCGCTGGCATTCACCAGTTCGGGGCGCGTTGTGGCACGGCCCGAGCGCACAAGGTCCAGCAGAACAGCTGTCGGCATGGAGTCGAAGTCCGCGGGAACCCCGGCCACGCCTCGCGAGGGTTCCTCGGCGGGCTCCATGGTGTACTCAATCGCTAGGGTAATCGGTCTCGACCGAATTCTACGGCTGCACCTGCGGACCTCAGTGCACCTGAAGGGCTCGGCCCGCAACTCGATCAATGCACTGTATAGACCTTACTAATGTGCGCGGCGCGCATTACCATGACAAGCTCTGATTTGCGATCCCACCGAGGGTCGACGACAACGATGTCTGAGGAGGCAACAGCACATGACTCTCCACTCGCCGCGCGCAGTCGCGGCGCTTACCGTGCCCGTCCTTGCCGGGCTTGCATTGGCAGGTTGCGGCGCGTCCGCGGACAGCAAGAACTTCGCGTTCACTTACGCGGTCGCCAACTCGGGCGTCAGCCCCTACGAGGAACTGGCGAAGGCCTATATGCAGGAGAACCCGGACGTCACCATTGAGCTCAACGCTTTGCCCAATGACAGCTACGCCGAGACGGTCCTCACACAGCTGCGAGGGGGCAACGCCCCGGATGTGATGCTCACTGCCGCCGGCTCGGGCGAGCAGAACAGCATCGTGCCTCTCGTCGAGGCTGACCTCCTTGCTCCCATCGACGCCTCCGCGCGGGACCTTGTCGCGCCGGGCAGCGAGCCGTTGTTCGAGGTCGACGGCGATATCTACGGCGTTCCGATGGGCATCACGGTGAGCGGACTCGTGGTGGCGGGGGCGGGCTTACAGCCACTCGGGGTCGATCCGTTCCCGACGACGCTGAAGGACTTCATCGCCAAGTGCGGAGACCTGTCCGAAATGGGCATGTCCTTCATCGTCCTCGCGGGCGCGGCGCCTCCCAACACGGGATTGGCTGCCATGACTGTCGCCGCGAGCGCTGTCTACGCAGACGAGCCGGATTGGAATGCGCAGCGTGAGGCCGGCGATGTCACCTTCTCCGACAGCGACGGTTGGCGCGAAACCCTTGACACCGTCATCGCACTCCACGACGGCGGATGCTTCCAAGAGGGAGCTGAGGGCGCAGGTTTCGACGTCATCACCAACAACCTGCAGCAGCAGATCGCGCTTGGCGCGTTCATCCCGGGAAACTCCATCGGCGAGCTGCTCACTTCTGCCCCCGACGCGAACTGGCTTATCGAGCCGTTCCCCACCGAATCGGGGGATCCGTTCGGTCTGGTAAGCAGTTCATACGCACTATCGGTGCCAGCGGCAGCCAGTAATGACGCGGCCGCACAGGCGTTCGTCAAGTGGGTCGCTGAACCTGCCCAAGCCGAAATGTTCGCTGAACTCAGCAACGCCCTCCCAGCGGTCGGTTACGAGGACATGGACCTGTCGCAGACCGTCTATGCACCAGTGGCCAACATTCTCAAGAACGGCGCCTTCACCACGGTGCCGAACGCCACGTGGCCGAACTCCGCGGTCTTCGACGCGCTCGCGACCGGAGTGCAAGGTCTGCTGACTGGGCAGGTCGCTCCCGAACAGGTCCTTGCGGACATGGACGCAGCCTGGGACCGCTAGAGACCCCCTGAGCCAGCCCAGGTCGGCGTACACGCGACGACCTGGGCTGAGTCGAAGGGGAGTGCGAACGATCTGGCGGCGAGTGCCGGGCTAGGGATCGGCCTTCGAGCAGGTTCCGGACAGGCGGATCTCGACCTTTCGAGGCTACGCAGAGGCGCGCTGCTTCTTTCGCCGGTTTCTTCCGCGGGATTGCGGATGCTGCACGTCGTTCGACGCATCTGCCTGCGCCGCAAGGATTTGATCCCTGGGAGTAGGTCGCCACGCCTGAAGGAACGACGACCTAGTCGACTCGTCGACGCGGGAGACCGCGCATTCGTTACCGGGTCGGCTACTTAGGCGGAGCCGCGGTGGACTCGCGCACGATCAGCTGGGGCGCGATTGTCTTCCGGTCGGGTGTGGTTCCGTCTTCGATGGCAGCGACGAGCAACGCCATCGCGAGGGTGCCCAGCGCGGTGAAGTCCTGCCGGATGGTGGTGAGGGGCGGCAGGAAGTGGCGGGAGTCGGGCAGGTCGTCGAAGCCGACGACGCTGACGTCCACTGGTACTCGAAGTCCACGGTCTCTGAGCCCGTGGATAGCTCCCAGCGCCATCTGATCGTTGGCCGCAAAGATGGCAGTGGCGTCGCCGAAGTCGTGGGACCGGCCGAACTCGTAGCCGGACGCGGAGGACCAGTCGCCGACTGGCGTGCCGACTGGGGTCACCCCCGCCGCGGTCAGCGCATCACGCCACACGCTTTCGCGGGCACGCGCGTCGTACCAGTCGAGAGGGCCGGCGATGTGCGCGATCGACCGGTGGCCGAGGTCGAGTAGGTGCTTCATTGCCATCATCGCGCCGGCGCGTTGGTCCACTGCCACTCTGTGCATGTCGGCGTCTGGCTCGGACTGGATGACGAGGACGGGGACACCGGCCTGCCGCTGACGCAGCGCCTCGAGGGAGGACACCCGTGGGGCGATCACACAGAGCGCGTCTACGCCGTCGGCGTCGAGTTCACCCACTCCTTCGGTTATCCCGAGGCCACCGTCATCGTCGCCCACGGAAAAGGGAGTGATGACGTACCCGGCGACGCGCGCGGCGCTCTCCAGTGCACGGATGGTGCTTTCGGGGCCGTATTGGAGGGACGTGTCGACGACGACGCCGATGCGACCGGCGCGTCGGGTCGCTAGGGCCCTCGCAATTGAGCTCGGCATGAAGTTGGTCCGTTCGATGGCATCCAGCACCCGCTGCCGGGCCGAGTCGCTGATATGCGGCTGGTCATTGAGCACGCGCGACACCGTGGAGTGCGAGACGCCGGCCAGTGTGGCGACGTCATAGATGTTCGGCCTCTGCGAACCCCTCACAATCAGTTCATCCAACTGTGTCTTCCTCTTATGGCGGCCGATTGGCTGAGCGGATGCGGCCCGAGCCGGGCGCTGCGATCACGCAGCACCCGGCTCGGTTGTTTGTCAGCCGCAGGATCGCGCGTCGTACGGCGCCTCGATGGTGACAGTGACCGGCTCAGCACCGACGGATGCCGTCGCCTGCACGGTCGCCACGCCGGCCAGGACGCTCCCCAATCGTGTGGTGAACACGTTAGAGACGGACTTGCCCGCCGCAACCGACGCGAACGTCTTCGATCCGAACGCCGAGCTGACCGCCATCGAGACGGGCATGTCATCATCGTTGGTCGACTTGACGGTGACGACCGCCTTGCCCGCGACGCATCGCGTGCTCGCTTCCGCGCTGACATCCAGCGAGGGGACGGGATTGCGAGAGGTGGTGTCGATCGCGGTGACCAGCTTGGCAAGCTGGAAGGCGTCGATGTTCGGCGCATCGCCGGCGGGGTTGCCGACGACGATGGCGCCGTCATCCGTCACGAGCTCGATCGGAACGTTCTGCCACCAGAAGCTGTAGAAGCTGTAGTTGTGTCGGAACTGTCCCGTGACGGATGTCGATCCGCCAGTTTCCGTGATATCTGCGGTGCGGGTGATCCCGTCCGTGTTGTACGGATGACCGACACGGCGCTGGGCGTTCGCGTAGTTGACGAGGAAGTTGTACTGCCCCGCCTCCGTTCCCGCTGGGCGGGGGATGGTGAGCGTACGACCTGCCTGAATCCAACCGGCGAACTGCCCGTTCACGTTCGATCCATAGGCCGCGCCCGGTGTCTCGACGGTGATGCCCGCCGATCGCTGCACAGCCGGGGACTCGGCCTCGATGACGGCCACATTGGAGTCTGCGGCACGGTTACGGACGACGCTGACTCCTTCCACTCCCACGCCGGCGCCGCTCACCGCGAGCTCCTGCACGCCCTTGGCGAAGTGGATGGTTGCCGTCGTCGACCAGAGTCCGGCGCCATCGGATGCCACGCCCGTGATCGGACGCTCATTCACAGTGACATCCAGCTCCTGTGGGCCGGGTGTGCGGTAATCGATCGTGACGTCGTAGTAGCCGTCCTCGGCCGCACCGAGGTAGAACGCCGCGATGCCATCGTCGCCGAGGACCGCGCTGCCGCCGTACTCGCCGGCGCCACGCTCGATCTCCCAGTCACCCGATAGCCGGGCAGCTGTGCCCCGATACTCAGCCGCTTCTGGTGCCGAGGCATCCGTCAGTTCGAACTTGTCGAGGGCGATGTTGCTTCCCGGCAGGGCGGTGGTCCCGTTCTGGCTGGAACGCAGTGAGAACGTGTGCGACCCCGCGGTCAACTCGACCGGGACATCGACGCGACCCTTGTAGACATAGTTGAGCGTGCTGGAGTACTGCACAACCGTGGAGAACGCGCCGTCCAGGAACAGGGCGTGACGGCCCACCTTGTTGTTGAGGGTGTCACCGGCGACCTTCTCCTGGGTGCCGTAGTGCACACCGAGCAGATACTTGCCGTCGGCAGGAACCTCCACGGTCCAGGTCGACGACGCGGCGGCGTTGCCGAAGCCCCGCACGTCCCGGCCATTGGACGTCGCCTGCTGGTCCGCGTTGTGAGTCGTGATCGATGCGCCACCCGCGAGAGTCGTCGACTCCGCCTCTGTGCGGACCTTCCACGGAGCGTTGACTTCGGGCGCTGCTTCGACCGCCGGAGTGAAGACGACCTGGTAAGCGTCCATCACGTAGTTGTTCGGAATGGTGATCTTCCCGCCGCCGTTCGCGTCGAGTTCGACACGCTGGGTGAGAATGATCGGCGGCTGCTCTGCGAAGCCCTCCTGCCCCGTGAACGTCGTACGGCTGACCTGCACATCGACCTCGGTGCCGAAGGTCACAGAGTCGAGCCCTGTGAAGGAGAGATCGACATCGATCGCACCTCCCCCGACGAGCACCGTGGCTGCCTGCTTCTGCTCGTCAAGCGCTGCGATCCCCTGGATCGTGCTGGGCTGGTGAATCGCGGGCGGGGTGAGCCGGACCGTTTCTCCGGTGAGGTCGGCGTACCACTTGAGGAGCCACCACGCGCCGTTGCCGCCGTTGGTCTGCGCCACATGGTCGTCAAGGTTTCCCGAGTACGTCCAGTAGGCGATCTGAGCGTCCACTTTCGAGCCCTCAAAGGTGGAGAGCCACTGGATCATGCGCCCGGGGACGCCAGTGTCGCGGCGGCCACCGTATTCGGTGATGTTGATCGGAAGATCTGCGATCCCGAGGTCGTCCTCAATCTGACGGTATTGCGCCAGGTGGGTCGGCCAGTCACGCAGGTCGTTGTTGTCGAGCTCATGCCACGTGAAGATCTGCGGAAGGGTGTTGTTCGCCTTCGCGTGCGTGAGGAAGTCTCGCACGCGGGTCTGGTTCCACTGCGCCTCGCCGGTCGCGGCGACGCGGACGCCGGGCATGATCTCCTGGATCAGGCGGTATGCGGCATCCCAGTCGGCGAAGAACTGCTCGCGTATTGTGGCGCTGCCCCAGTTCCCGTACCAGATCCAGTCCGGTTCGTTGAAGGGCGTGATGACGTACCGGTCGTAGTGCTCGGGCTCAACTGCGTCCACGACCTTCTGGACGACGTGGCGAACCTTCTCGAGGTAGTCCGCCTGACCGGGGTAGGTGTTCGAGGGCACGCCGGCGTTGGCATAACCCCACTGCGGGTACTGGTCCTGAACGTTGATGTAGATCTCTTCTCCACCAGCGCGGAAGAATGTGTCGGAAACCGTCAAGGCTCCGCCGTTCGGATGCTGCTCACCACCCTCCGGCATCTGCGTGAGGTGCTTTACTCCGGCACCTGCGATGACGGAAGTGGTGGGCACGTCGGGGTCGCTCAGCCCATAGAGGTAGCCCGCTGCACCGCCGTGCACGGGTCCCGTCGAATCGGAGAAATCGACGGTGACGACTTCGGTTGCGGCTGAGGCCGGCACGACGGTGGCGAGAGCTCCGCCTCCGGCTATCAGGGCGCCGGCCAGCAAGACGCTGGTGGCGCGCAAAGGGGATCGTGAGAACATACTTACCACTCCTTCGGGGTTGGGTATTCCTGCGTGTTCGTGACGACCAGCGATCCGTCGCCGATCGAGTGGCCGTACGGCCTGTGGCGGGACTCCAATCCCGCCACTACCGGCTCAGCGGCTGTCGGCCGCCGAAGAGGACACGTACCTGACGTGGGCTACTTGAAGAGGGCGTTGATTTCGTCGTTGGCGGTGGCGAGCGAAGCGGCGTCTCCATTGCCCTGGAGGTAGGACTCGATGGCCGCCGTCATGGTGTCGTTGACGGTGGACCAGTTGTCTGCGATGGGCAGCAGCTGGGTGGTTCCCTCGTCGACCTGAACGGTGAAGCCAGTGATGTCCCAGCCCTTCGCAGCGAATGCCTCCGTCGCCTTCTCGGTCGATGTCTTGATCGCGGGGAAGACGACCGCGGACTCCGCGATCACGTCCTGGCACTCGGCGGACCCGAGGTAGGAGACCCACTCCCACGCTGCGTCGGGGTTCTTGGTGCCTGACCAGATCCCGTCGGAGAGTCCGTTGAAGACGGTGGCGCGCTCACCGCTGGGGCCTACCGGGGTGGGTGCCACCTTGGTCACGACGTCGTCTTGACCGAGGTAGGAGCCGTTCATCCAGGAGCCATCGGACACGACCGCGTAGCGTCCGGCGAGATACCCGTTCAGCGGGTCCTGCTCGGACAGGGCGATATCGACGGTGGGCATGTATCCCTTGTCCTGGAGGCTGCTGTACCAGGCGAGGGTGTCTGCGAACTCGGGGTCGCCGAAGTTGAACTCCGTCGTCCAGGGCGTCTTGTCGCCGAAGTACCAGTCGTTGCTGAGCGCGTAGGGCGCCCAGGTCTGCTGGCCGGAAGCGTTCAGCCCGTTGCCCGACAGCGCGAGCCCGTAGACGGCGACGTTGGACTTGTCGAAGCCGGCTTCGTTGCCGCGCACGCCGTTGGCATCGACCGTCAATGCCGCGACGGCCGCCTCGAACGTGCCGCCGTCCTCCGGATTCCATTCGAGTTCCGCGAGCTGTTCGGGCGTGACTCCCGCCTCGGTCGCCATCTGCTCGTTGTAGAACAGCGCGACCGTATCGAAGTCCTTCGGGAGCCCGTAGCGCTCACCTTCCTGGTCCTGCCAGAGATCGGCGAGTCCATCCTGGTAGATGGAGAGGTCGATGTCGTCTGCTTCGATGCGGTCGGAGATCTCGAGAAGCTGGCCCTGCGAGACGAACTCGGGGTAGTACGAGAGGTGATTGGCGAACACATCAGGGGCGCTGCCCGACGCGAAGCCGGTCGTGAGACCCTGCCAGTAGTCCGCCCACCCGAACTGCTCGATGTTCACGGCGATGCCGGACTCCTCGGCGAAGTCATCCGCGCACTGCTGGTAGGCGGGCTGCTGGTTCGAGTCCCAGAGCCAATAGCTGATCTCCTGGGCGTCGCCTCCACCCTCTCCACCGGACTGCGGCGCGCAGCCGGCGAGGAGGAGTGAGAACGCGGCGGCTCCGGCGGCGCCACCGATCATGATCCGGCGCGCGGGCCGATTCTGGTGCTTCATTGCTGACCTTTCGGGCTGGGTGGTGGATCGAATGCCGGCGGGTGCGGCACACGTGTTGGGGGCTACTTGATTCCCGAGTAGCCGAGATTGTCGATGAGCTTTCGACCGAAGACGAAGAAAAGGATGAGGACGGGGAGTGCCGCGATGAGGGTCGCCGCCATGAGGCCGGCCCAGTCGGGTCCTGTCTGCGGTGTCTGGGAACGGAAGATCCCGAGCGCGACGGTGAGGACGCGCGCTTCTTCGCCGCGGCCGACCAGGAGCGGCCAGAAGTACTCGCTCCACGCGGTGATGAACGTCAGCAGCCCGAGCGTGAGCATCGGAGTCCAGGACATCGGAACGATGATGCGGAAGAAGATCCGGAAATGGCCGGCGCCGTCGATCATCGCCGACTCCTCCACCTCGCGACTGATGCCGAGGAAGAACTGCCTCATGAAGAAGACGGCGAACGGAGTCATGAAGAGGAACGGCAGGATGATGCCTGGGAGCGTGTTGAGGAGGCCGAGGTCGCGGATCAGGACGAAGTTCGGCAGCTGCACGAAGATCGGCGGGACCATGAGAGCCGTCAGGAAGAGGAAGAACACGGCCTCGCGACCGCGCCAGTGCAGACGAGCGAATGCGTACGCCGCCATGGAGCTGAAGAACACCTGCCCGACAGTGATGGTTGTCGACACGATGAGCGAGTTGCGCAGGTACAGCCAGAAGTTGAGGGTGCCGCTCGTGCCGCCGTCGGCAGCGATCTCGTCGGGGCTCGCAAGACCGAGGACCCGACGGAAGCCGCCCCAGCTGAACTCGACCGGCAGCGGGTTGCCGGGCTGCAGGTAGAGAGCGCTGTTGCTCGAGAGCGCCGTGCGGAGCATCCAGTAGAACGGGAAGAGCGTCACCAACAGCACGAGGATGAGTCCGGCCCACGCGAAGATGCGTCCAGCACTGATGCGGGGCCGTGCTCGCTTCGTCTGAGGAGCATGCCCGGACGGGCCGGTCTCGACCTCGTGTCGACGCTGGCGCGGGGGCAGGGTGGCGGTCATGCGAGATCCGATTGGTTGGAGCGCAGCAGCTTCAGCTGCGCGTAGGCGATGAGCGCGAGCGCGACGAGCAGGAACACCGACAGGGCAGAGGCGTACCCGAGATCGAATCGTTCGAAGGCCTGTTGGTAGATGTAGTAGTAGATGACACGCGTGGCGTTGACCGGCCCGCCTTCGGTCGTGACGGCGACTGTGTCGAAGATCTGAAAAGAGCCGACGATCGTGATGACGAGCACGAGCGCCAGCACCGGTCGCAGCAGCGGCAGGGTGATCGAGCGGAACATCCGTGACTCGCTGGCACCGTCCAGTGCTCCCGCTTCGTAGAGCTCCTTCGGGATCGTCTGCAAACCGGCGAAGACGAGCAGCGCCGTGTAGCCGACGAATCGCCAGACGTTGATCAGCGCGATGGTCGGGATCGCGGTCGCCGGGTCGCCGAAGAACGCGACGCGGTCAAGTCCCAGTCCGTCGATGACGACGTTGACGATGCCGGTGGAGTAGTCGAACATCCAGAACCACACCAGCGCGACCACCACGTTGGCGACCAGGTACGGGAGAAGGATGATGCCGCGGATTGCGAGCGACTGTGTGAGTCGGTGCATGAGCACGGCAATGAGCACGGCGAGCACGGTCTGCACGGTGATGTTGATGACGACGTAGTAGACCGTCACGAGAAGCGAATTCCAGAACAGCGGGTCGCCGGCCATCCGCACGTAGTTGTCCGTCCCGATGAACTGGCCGGATCCGACGAGGTTCTGATCGGTGAAGCTGAACCAGATCCCACGCACAGTCGGGATCAGGAAGAACGCGATGAAGCCGATCGCTGCGGGGGCGATGAACACCATGGCGATTCGGAAGTCGCTGCGACTCCGCCGCGAAAGTCGGGAGGGCGTTGTCGTCGTCATGCGCGGCTGCCTCCTGCGTGATGAGCATCGAAGGAGCGACTACTCGCGGGGCCGACGCGCTCAACGCCGATGAGTGCGGAGTGATCGACGCGCAACGCCGGGATCTCCACGCCGATGCGCGAGAGCACCTCGCCGGGCAGGGTTACGCCTTCGGGGCTCCACCACGCGGGGTGGACCCTCGCGTCGAAGTCCTCCGTCCCGCCCGGCCCGGTCGGGAAGACGTGGTACAACGTCGCGTCGTCGAGGCCCGGCAGCCGCAGCCTTCCGGCCGGCCACGTCACAGGGCGCTCGAGAAGGCTCACGGAGTACAAAGCGCGCGTGCGGTCGGGGCTCACGGCACCGTGGAGCCACAGCGCGTCGTCTTCGCTCGAGGCGCGGACCACACGACCGGTGTGGATCAAGTCCCTATGCGACTTGTAGAAATCGACCCATTCCCTCAGCGCGGCCAGGTCCTCGGAGGAGGCGTTCGTGAGGTCCCACTCGATGCCGAAGTGACCGAACAATGCGGTCGCCGCGCGGAACGAAAGGTCCAGGCGGCGCCCGGTCGTGTGCGCCTGGTCGGCGCCGACGTGGCTCCCGACCAGCTCCGGAGGCAGCAATTGAGCGGTCCATCGTTGAATCTGGTGACGCTCGTGCGCATCTATGCAGTCGGACGCCCACACGCGGTCGGTGTGCTCCAGGATCGCGAGATCGATACGCGAGCCCCCGGACGAGCATGATTCGATCTCCAGATCGGGGCACGCTAGACGAATCTCACGGAGGAGCCGGTACGTCGCCAGGGTCTGTTCGTGAACCCCCGCGCGACCAGTGCGCGTGGAACCGGCGTCAACGAGGTCCCGGTTGTGGTCCCATTTTATGAAGCGGATCCCGTGCTCGCGCACGAGACCCACGATGCTGTCACGGATGTAGTCGAAGGCGCCGGGATGGGAGATATCCAGGACCTGCTGATTGCGGAATTCGACAGGCAGGCGTCCGGGAACCTGCAGCATCCATTCGGGATGGCGACGCGCAAGGTCGGAATCGACGTTGACCATCTCCGGTTCGAACCAGAGACCGAACTCCATCCCGAGCGAGGTGACGTGATCCACGAGCGACTCGAACCTGCCGTCGCCCCAGACATCCGTCGAGACGTGCCAATCGCCGAGGCCGGCGGTGTCGTCGCGGCGGGCACCGAACCAGCCGTCGTCCAGGACGAATCGCTCTACTCCCACTCCGGCCGCCACCACCGCGAGTTCGGCGAGCTTTGACCAGTCGTGATCGAAGTAGACAGCCTCCCAGACGTTCATCACGACGGGCCGCGGCGACCTGGGGTGCTCAACCCGCGCACGAAGGAACTCGTGGATGCGGGCTGCCGACTCGTCCAGCCCATTCCCATACGTCGCGTAGATGTAAGGAGATGAGTAGGACTCGTCTTGGGCGAGGACGACCTCGCCCGGCAACAGGAGCTCTCCCCCAAGCAGCAGGCGCTCGCCTGTGGAAGTCCGCTCGGCGCTCGTGCGGTGGTTGCCGCTGAACGCCACGTGCAGGCCCCACACCTCGCCCTGGTCGAAACCGAACCCAGACTCGCCCGCGGTGAGAACGAATGCTGCGTCCGCGCCGGTGCGGCCGTGCCGCCCTTCCCGCAGGTGCGTCCCGACCTGAAACCGACCGCGCTGAGGGATGCGCTCCTTCGCCCACCTGCCCGCAAGGTCGAGGACATCGTCGGCATAGCCCGGAACAGGCAGCGCCAAGTGGAGGCCGTCGACGACATATGGCGCTGGCGCGAGATTCTGCACCGAGGCGCGCATGCGCACCAGACCTGACGGGACCATCTCGACCTGCAGCGTCATCGACAGCTGGGCCGCGGCGTCGAGCGCCGTCATGACCAGCGATCCACCGAGACCTTCGGTTTCGGTGATGGAGACGGCCTCGGGTGTGAACTTCGGGGACCACGCTTCGCCCAAGCGGTGGCCGCCCAATCCAGCGGTACCGGTCCAGCCCGTCCACGCCTCAGGCAGCAGCGCCACGGGAAGTGGGTCGTCAAGCCCGTTAGCCGCGTTCGGCCGCCCCGAGGAAAGCTTGAGCTGCTCGAGATCGGCGTCGGCCAACGAGTCGCTCCCCCAGAAGAGCGCGTGCGGCAGTGAATCCTCCGGCAGCTCCAGCACCAGCGCCACCCCGTTGGCCGCGAAGCGAACCAGGTGCGGCTTTTCGGCACCGAACGAGTTCAAAGCGTCGGGAAGGGGCGGCGACATCACCACGGGTAGTGCTCCTTTGAAGCAACGAGAGCACTCTGCAAACGTTGGTCAGAAGTTAGCACGCGGGAAAGGTGGAATGCAAACGTTGGTCAAACTCAACCGAGCCCACATGGATCCGAGATTGGTCGAAGCTCGGTCAGTCGCTGGGAACCGGTGGATTCGACGTGCTCTCACGTATGACGAGGCGAGGCGATGCCGTCGAATCCGGCGGCATCTCGTCGCCTTCAATCCATTGCTGAAGCAGACCGAAAGTGCGACGACCGAGATCGACGAAGTCCTGACGAACGGTGGAGAGCGCCGGCACCCACATCGCAGCGAAGGGTTGATCGTCGAACCCCATCACGCTGATGTCGAGGGGGACGCGTCGCCCGTTCTCCTGAAGAAATCGAGCCACGCCGATCGCGAGCTCGTCGTTTCCACAGAGGACCGCCGATGCATCCGGGGGGAGCTGACGCGCAGCCTCGTATCCCGACTCGGGGTGGTAGTCCGCGCGGATGATGGGAGGGATCGGCGCGCCCGAGGCGGCGAGCGCCTGGCGCCACCCCCACTCTCGCCCTGAGTGTTCGCTGGTGGCGGGAATCGCCACGTGATGGACCGTCTCATGCCCGAGCGACAGGAGGTAATCGGTCGCTGCGCGACCGCCCTCGAGATCATCGAGGAATGCGTGTGGTCTGTCCATCGCGTCACTTCGCGCTCCCGATGCCGCGACGACCGGCACATTGTGAGGCAGCGCCGCCATCGTCGCCGACCCCACCGCGTCGAAGTCGATGACGATCGCACCAGCGAGAGAGTGCGACCAGACGAGGTCGGTCGCGCGCTTCAATTCCTCAGGCTCACTGGATTCGACGACCGCGATCATGACGGTGTAGCCCGCAGCCCTGGCCTCCTCTTCGATGCCCTGCAGCGTAGCCGCGTACCCCCACCTAAGCGTGTTCTTGGCGATCACGGCGACGGTTGATGATCTGCCGCTGACCAGTGCTTGCGCAACGGCATTCGGGCGGTAGCCGAGGCGCTCGACCGCATCCATGACCTTGATGCGCGTGCGCTCACTCACCGGGGTGCGACCTGTGATCACGCGGGAAACCGTCGAGAGGCTCACCCCCGCGGCGGCCGCGACTTCCACAAGCCCGGGCATCTTCTCTACTGAGTTCATTGGGTGAAGACTAACGTTTTCATCTCATCCGGGGACACCCGAACTAGCGCGGCTCCGGCGCCCATCCCGCTGTTGAATCGTGCGAGGGTGGAGCTCTGCTCCGGAAAGGCTCTCTCGTGAAAATCTTCCAGATCGGCGCTGGCGGCAACGTCGGCCGACGCCTCGCGCACTTGCTCACCAATCGCGGCGACACGGTCACCGGAATGCATCGCTCGCCCGACCAAGCCGGCACCATCGCTCAGGCGGGTGCTCTTGCGGTGCCCGGGGACCTGATCGAGGCATCGGTGGGCGAGCTGGCTGCATTGATGGCCGGTCACGACGCAGTCGTCTTCTCGGCGGGTGCCCACGGAACAGGACAGGATAAGACCACCCTCATCGACGGGAAAGGCCTGGAGAAGTCTGTCGATGCAGCGCGAGCGGCTGGCGCACGCCGCTTCATCCTGGTGTCCGCATTCCCGGACTCCGAACGCGGAGGCCGCCTCGGAGAGGGTTTCGAGCATTACATGCGCGTGAAAAAGACCGCAGACGTGTATCTGGCAGCCAGCGACCTCGATTGGGTGATCGTCCGCCCTGGGCTGCTGACTGACACCCCCGGAACTGGCCTCGTGACGGCCGGTCTCGCGATCGAGTACGGCCGAGTCAGCCGCGACAACGTCGCCGCCTTCATCGCAGCCGCTCTCCCGGAACAGACCCTGAATCGAGTTATTGTCGAACTCACCGATGGCGACCAGCCCGTCGAGCAGGCAATTGCACGTCTGAGTCGAGCATGCTGAGTCGTTCCGCTTGGCCCCAGACGAAAGGGACTTTTTCTTGCAGCCGTGAGCTCCGCACCGGCGAGCACTGACCGACTGACTATGGGACAGATACCCATCGTCAGCAATCGCGGGTGCGACAACATACTCGCCGGTGGAGTCGCGGTACCCCCGGAATACCGCCCCTCGCGCCGAGCTCGGCCGCTGAGGCAGGGCCTATGGAGGTGTCCGAATCCCGCCAGACTCGCCACGCTCCGAGAGCGGTTTTTCCCATTTCTTTCTCACGAGCCGTCCGGGCAAGAAAAAACCCCCGATAAACGGGGGTTTTCTGGCGGTGACGGTGGGATTTGAACCCACGGTAGGGGGTTACCCTACACAACTTTTCGAGAGTTGCACCTTCGGCCGCTCGGACACGTCACCGCCGACGAGTTTACGTCACGCCGAGGGATGCCGCCAATCGAGCCCTCCGGAGCCTACGCCGGCAGGAAGTCGCGGTGGTGGTAGCCGTCCGGATCGAGCACGGCGACCGTCGACTCGGGCACCTCGAGGAAGACGCCCGGCAGGTCGTTGAGGGGCTCTGACACGACGACCTGCGCATGGTCTCCGAACGAGGCCAGGCGCTCGGCATCCGGATACATGCCGTGCAGCGTCGGCACGTCGTTCGAATGGAACAGCGTGCGCGAGCGACCCTGCGACGAGTGCCGGATCGCCCACACCGTCGCGCCGTCCGACACCGCGATCGTGCCCTGCATCGGAAACTGCACACCAGCTGCGTGCCCGGCCTCCTCCACCTTGCGGATCGCCGCGCCCACGGCCGCGACGGGGTCGTCCATC
This sequence comes from Microbacterium sp. Root166, assembly GCF_001427145.1. Lineage (GTDB taxonomy): Bacteria > Actinomycetota > Actinomycetes > Actinomycetales > Microbacteriaceae > Microbacterium. The sequence goes on along the minus strand of NZ_LMGL01000001.1, from coordinate 1,280,970 downwards.
AGCCCGTAGGTGAGCGCGAGGTGGAACAGCATCTCGGTGTCGGTGGTCCCCTGGATCAGCGGATACAGCGCCGGGTCGACGGCGAGCGCCATCTCGCGCTTGAGGAGCCCGAACTGAGAGATCGCGCCGTTGTGCATGAACAGCCAGTTCTCGTGCCGGAAGGGGTGGCAGTTCGTCTGCTGGATCGGCGGCCCGGCGGCGGCACGCACGTGCGTGAAGAACAGCGGCGTGCGAATCGCCTGGCTCAGCTCCCGCAGGTTCTGGTCGTTCCACGCCGGCTCGATACTGCGGAAGACAGCCGGATGCTGCGGGGATGCGGCATCCGGATACCACCCGAGCCCGAACCCGTCGCCGTTGACCGTCTCGGCACCGAGCGGCGAGTTCAGCGACATCGCGACCACCGAGTGCTGCGGATCGAGGATGAGGGTCGAGGGCTGCAGCGCCTCACCCGTGTAGGCCAGCCACCGGCACATGCCGCCTCCGAACCGCGTCGCGGAGCGGCGCCGAGGGCGACGTCGCGTGGGTGTCAGCGTAGGGCCGAAGTCGGTCGAACTGCCAGGCCTCGTGCCGCGCCGCCCCTGCCATGCTGGAGCCATGGCTGTGATCGAGAACTCGAAAGTCACCATCGTCGGAGCCGGCAGCGTCGGCTCGAGCACCGCGTATGCCGCGCTGATCCGCGGCTCGGCGCGTCACGTGGCCCTGTACGACATCGCCACGGCGCGGGTCGAGGCCGAGGTGCTCGACCTCGCGCACGGCACCCAGTTCACCGGCACGAGCGACATCACCGGCGGCAGCGACCTCTCGGTCGTCGAGGGCTCGCACGTCGTGGTGATCACGGCCGGCGCGAAGCAGAACCCGGGCCAGACGCGCATCGAGCTCGCCGGGGTCAACGCCGGGATCATGCGCACGATGATGCCGCAGCTGCTCGAGGCCGCTCCGGACGCCGTCTACGTCATCGTCACCAACCCCTGCGACGTGCTCACGGTGCTCGCGCAGGAGCAGACCGGCCTTCCGCCCGAGCGGATTTTCGCGTCCGGGACGGTGCTCGACACCTCGCGCCTGCGCTGGAAGCTCGCCGAGCGCGCGGGCGTCTCGACCAGCAGCGTGCACGCCTACATCGTGGGCGAGCACGGCGACACCGAATTCCCGCTGTGGTCCCGGGCGACGATCGGGACGGTGCCTATCCTCGAGTGGGTCACGCCGGCCGGCGACCGCATGACGGCCGAGGAGCTCGACCAGATCGCCATCGATGTGCGCGACGCCGCCTACAAGGTGATCCAGGGCAAGGGCGCCACGAACTATGCGATCGGCCTGTCCAGCGCCCGGATCATCGAGGCGATCCTTAGCGACGAGCACGCGGTGATGCCCGTCTCGCCCGTGCTGCACGACTTCCACGGGGTGGACGGGGTCGCCCTATCGGTGCCCTCGGTGGTGAGCGCGGCCGGCGCCGAGCCGATCCGCGAGACGCAGTTCGCGCCCGGCGAGCTGGACCTGCTCCATCGTTCGGCGGCGGCGCTGCAAGAGGTCGCCGACTCGCTGCGCGACTGACGACAGAGCGGATGCCGCGCCCTCACTCCACGAGCAGCGCGAGGTTCGACAGCGACGATGCGAGGCCGACGGCGTGGTCGTCGGGGTCGATCCCGGGCGGCACGTCCGTCGCCTCGACGGTGACATAGGTGCCGCCGTCGCCTTCGGCGAAGGTCCACGTCATCGTCATCGTGCCCGAGAACGCCGGATCGTCCGAGGGGAAGTCGACCTCCTCGACGATGCGCTCGAGCGGGTCGACCTCGATCCGCCGCACCTCGGCGATGTCCTCCTCCGCCGACGCCTTCCCCCCTCCCGCCGGACGTTCGACGTAGTGCAGGACGAGGCGGTACCCGGTGTCGGCGTCGAACCGCTCGAAGTGCCCGGTCATCCCGTCGGGCGGGAGCCACTCGAGCATGAGGGCGGCATTCGTGAAGGCGCGGAACACCTTCTCCGGCTCCGCCGCGATGAATCGGGATGCCGCATCCACGCGCATGCGGTCACCCTACGCCGAGTCGGGGGAGGATGTCGCGGCCCCGCCGTACGCTGAACCCATGGCCGCCACCCGACGACCCACCCAGACCGCGTCGTACCGCTGCACCGAGTGCGGGTGGTCGACGATCAAGTGGGCCGGCCGCTGCGGCGAGTGCCAGCAGTGGGGAACGGTGGTCGAGGCATCCGAGCCGACCGGCCTGCAGCGATCGGTCAGCCCTGTCGCTCCCGGCGCCGGACGCGCTGCGCAGCCGATCACCAGCATCGACACCTCCGACGCGCCCCGGCGCACGAGCGGCGTCGGCGAGTTCGACCGCGTGCTCGGCGGCGGGGTGGTTCCGGGCGCGGCGATCCTGCTGTCGGGCGAGCCCGGCGTGGGCAAGTCCACGCTGCTGCTCGAGGTGGCGGCGCAGTCGGCGAAGGCCGGACGCCGCGTGCTGTACGCCAGCGCCGAGGAGTCGACGGCGCAGGTCCGGCTGCGCGCCGAGCGCACCGGGGCACTGCACGACGAGCTGTACCTCGCCGCCGAGACCGACCTCGCGACGATCCTCGGCCACATCGACGAGGTGCGGCCCGAGCTGCTGATCGTCGACTCGGTGCAGACCGTGTCGTCGTCGCTGTCCGACGGTATGGCGGGGCATCCGTCGCAGGTGCGCGAGGTCGCCTCCACGCTGATCCGCGTCGCCAAGGATCGCGGGCTGCCCGTCATCATCGTCGGCCACGTCACCAAGGACGGGTCGATCGCGGGGCCGCGCATCCTCGAGCACCTCGTCGACGTCGTCTGCCACTTCGAGGGCGATCGCCAGACGTCACTGCGCTTCGTGCGCGCGCTCAAGAACCGCTTCGGACCCACGGACGAGGTCGGATGCTTCGACATGACCGGCGCGGGCATCGCCGAGGTCCCCGACCCGAGCGCCCTGTTCCTCGGCCACGGCTCCCCCGAGCCGGGCACGTGCGTCGCGATCGCGCTCGAGGGCCGGCGCGCCCTGCCGGTCGAGGTGCAGGCGCTCACGATCAAGACGTCGGCCCCGAACCCGCGCCGGATCGTCAACGGCGTCGACTCGGCCCGCGTGGCGATGGTGCTCGCCGTGCTCGAGAAGAAGGCCGGCATCGTCACGAGCGACCTGGACGTCTACGTCTCGACCGTCGGCGGCGTGCGCTTCACCGAACCCGCGGCCGACCTGGCGATCGCTGTCGCGGTCGCCGGTGCGGTGCGCAACGAAGCCGCGCCGAAGACGCTCGCCGCGGTGGGCGAGCTCAGCCTCGCGGGCGAGGTGCGGCCCGTGACGCAGTCCGCGCAGCGGCGCAGCGAGGCCGCGCGGCTCGGCTACACCGACCTCATCGACAACCGCTCGGCGACGCTGCGCGGCGCCCTGAACGACGTGCGGGCCCGGGTCCGGCCGGCCCGGGGCGACGACGTCCCCGACTTCTGAGTCGGTCGGTTCCGTCGTCGTCGAGCACCCCGGTCGTCGGCCGAGCGCAGCATCCCGGTCGTTGGCGAGCGCAGCGCCCCGGCCTCAGGCGTCGAGCGCCGCTCCCCCGTCAGTGTCGTGCGCGCCTCCTCGGTCGTTGAGCGAGCGCAGCGAGACGAAACGCCCCGGCCTCAGGCGTCGAGCGCCGCGATCAGGTCGGTCGGCGTCGCCTGCATGGGATGCGGGCCCGCGATGTCGAAGAAGACCGTCGTGATCTCGGACTCGTGCGTACCGAGGAACGCGCGCAGCCACGCGGGCGACTGCAGCGCGACGCCCGGCGGCAGGGTGGCTGGCTTGTGGGCGGCGTCGCTGAACAGCAGTAGCGCGACGTCACCGGTCTTCGGGTCGCGGTACGTCCAGACCTCTCCGACGTCGCGAGGATCGTCGCGCTGACCCGGCCGCATGAGCGGAACCACGGTGGGCCCGTGCCGCAGCGCGAACGCAACGGCGGCCATGTCCTGGGTCTGGAGCGCGTCGCTCAGCACGGTGTTGCGGAACTCGAGGGGCTCCTTCTTCGCGCGCTTCTTGCCTGCCACGCATCCCAGATTAGACGCCGCCGGCCCCCGGCCGCCCCACGAGCCGTCGCCAAGGGTCGCCCCGGCGCGCGCGTAACAGCCACGCGCGACGGTTCGGCTCCAGTACCCCCGCCGCCACCCCGCCGAGCCGTCGCGAATGGTCGCCCGCGCGCGCACCAGGCAGCCGCACGCGACGGTTCGACCCGCGTCCGGCGACGTCTCGGCGCAGGGCCGGGCACTTAACCCCCGGCACCCTCGCGCGTCAGGTGAGGAAGCCGCGCAGCAGCGCCTCGGTGCCGGCCAGGTGGTCGAGGACCGCGTGCTCCGCGGCATCCGCTCGCCCGGCGAGGATCGCAGTCACGATGTGCTCGTGCTGGGCGTTGGCGTGCTCGATGTTGCGCGGCAGCAGCGGGAACGTGTCGAGCCAGGCGTTGACCTGCGCGCGGTTCTCGGCGGCGAGCGCCACGAGCGACGGGATGCCGGCGACCTCGGCGATCGCGAGGTGCAGAAGGGTGTCGCGCCGACGGTAGTCCGCTTCGGATCCCGCCGCGACCGCTTCGTACCGTGCCCACAGCTCGTCGCGCTGGGCGGCGTCGAGGGAACGGGATGCCGCGGCCCGCGCCGCGCCGGCCTCGAGCACTCGCCGCAGGCCGAGGACGTCCTCGAGGTGCGCGACGTCGATCCGGCCCGGGTCGGGCGGCTGCGGCAGCGGATCGGCGACGAAGGTGCCGCCGTACCGGCCGCGGCGGCGCACGAGGTACCCCGTGTCGGCCAGCTCGCGGATGGCCTCGCGCACGGTGTCGCGGCTCACCGCATAGCGCGCGGCGAGGTCCCGCTCGGCGGGCAGCGACTCCCCCGGCGCGACCACGCCGAGCCGGATCGTCTGCACGAGCCGCGCGACGGTGTCTTCGAGCGCATTGCCCTCGCGCACCGGGCGATAGACGGCCCGGCGCACCTCGCGCAGCGGTGTCTCGGTCACGTCATCCCCCTCCCGATGTGCACAACGTCGGCAACTCTCTCAGTCGCGCTGCCCGCGCGGCGAATCCGGGTCCCTCGAGCCCCGGATCGCCGACGTTGTGCTCATCATCATGGGCTCACAGCGGCGTGACGTAGGCGTTGGTGATTCCGCCGTCGACGACGAACGCGGTGGCGGTGATGAAGGACGCGTCGTCCGAGGCGAGGAACGCGACGGCCGCGGCCATCTCATCGGGCTCGGCGAAGCGGCCCATCGGCACGTGCACGAGCCGGCGCTGTGCGCGTTCGGGGTCCTTGGCGAACAGCTCCTGCAGCAGCGGCGTGTTGACCGGCCCCGGGCACAGCGCGTTCACGCGGATGCCCTGCCGGGCGAACTGCACCCCGAGCTCGCGGGTCATCGCGAGCACGCCGCCCTTCGAGGCGGTGTACGAGATCTGCGACGTCGCCGATCCGAGCAGCGCGACGAAGGAGGCCGTGTTGATGATCGAGCCCCTGCCCGCCGGAACCATGTGCCGCAGCGCTGCGCGCGAGCACAGGTACACGCTCTTGAGGTTGACGTCCTGCACCCGATCCCAGGCGGGCAGCCCGGTGGTCTCGATGGAGTCGTCGTCCGCGGGCGAGATGCCGGCGTTGTTGAACGCGATGTCGACGTTGCCGAGCTCCGCGGCGATCCCGTCGAAGAGCGCATCGACGGATGCCTCGTCCGCGACGTTCACGTGCCGGTAGACGCCCCCGACCTCCGTGGCCGCCGCCTCGCCCGGCGTCGGGTCGAGGTCGGCGATGACGACGCGCGCGCCCTCGGCGGCGAACCGCCGCGCCGTCGCCAGGCCGATGCCCGACGCGCCGCCCGTGATGATCGCGACCCGGCCGTCGAGCCGCTTCGTCAGGTCCATTCGGTGGTTCTCCTCTTGTTCATGTCCCGATTCCCCCGCTGCATGTCCCACTTCGTCCGGTTCGATGCCCTCGAACCAGGACGAAACGCGACATGGATGCCGAATTCCCGACGCTCGCTCATCAGTCATCCGTCGCGAAGAAGACGTTCTTGGTCTCGGTGAAGTGCTCGGCCGCATCGGGGCCGAGCTCGCGCCCGAGGCCGGACGCCTTCATGCCGCCGAACGGCGTCCAGTACCGCACCGACGAGTGCGAGTTGACCGACAGCACCCCGCTCTTGACGGCGCGGGAGACCCGCACTGCGCGGCCGAGGTTCTCGGTCCAGATCGACCCGGCGAGGCCGTAGATCGTGTCGTTGGCGAGCGCGACGGCGTCCGCCTCGTCGTCGAACGGCAGCACGGCGACGACCGGTCCGAAGACCTCCTCGCGCGCGATGCGGTCGCCGCGCTCGGCCAGCACGACGGTCGGCGCGAACCAGAACCCGTCGCCGTCCGGGGCCGAGCCGCGGAACGCGACGTTCGCCCCGTCGACGAATCCGGCAACTGTCGAGCGATGGGATGCCGAGATCAGCGGTCCCATCTGGGTGCCCTCCAGCGTCGGATCGCCGACCGCGAACCCACGCACGGCCGGCTCGAGCAGCTCGAGGAACCGGTCGTACACCGACCGCTGCACCAGGATGCGGCTGCGCGCGCAGCAGTCCTGACCGGCGTTGTCGAACACTGCGCCAGGGGCCGCCGATGCCGCCCTCTCGAGGTCGGCGTCCTCGAACACGATGTTGGCGCTCTTGCCGCCGAGCTCGAGTGTCACGGGCTTGAGCGCCTGCGCGCAGCCCGCCGCCACCGACACTCCGACCTCGGTCGAGCCGGTGAACACGACCTTGCGCACGTCCGGGTGCGACACGAACCGCTGCCCGACCACCGAGCCCGATCCCGTCACGACCGAGAACAGTCCTTCGGGCAGCCCGGCCTCGAGCGCGAGCTCGCCCAGCCGGATCGCGGTGAGGGGCGTCAGCTCGGCGGGCTTGAGCACGACGGCGTTGCCCGCGGCGAGCGCGGGCGCGAAGCCCCACGACGCGATCGTCATCGGGAAGTTCCACGGGACGATGATCCCGACCACGCCGTACGGCTCGTGGAAGGTCACGTCGAGCCCACCGGCGACCGGGATCTGCTGCCCGCTCAGCCGCTCCGGCGCCCCCGCGTAGAAGTTCAGCACCTGGGCGACGTGCGACGCCTCCCACCGGGCGGACCCGATCGGATGCCCCGAATTGAGCACCTCGAGCTGTGCCAGCTCTTCGACGTGCTCTTCGACGACGCGCGCGAAGCGGCGCAGCGCGTCGGCACGGGTGAGTGGGGCAGAGGACGCCCAGCCTCGCTGTGCGACCACGGCCGCCGCGATGGCGGCGTCGACCTCGTCGGCCCCCGCCCTAGCGATCTCGCGGATGGGCTGCGCGGTCGCCGGATTGATGACGGTGAACGTGCCACTCATGCGCCGACCTTTCCCACAGAACGATTGGCGTAGACGGATGCCTCGGCCACGAGTCCCGCGAACAGCCGCCGGTCCTCGGCGTTCTCCTCCGGGTGCCACTGCACGCCCACGAGGTAGCCGTCCCCGTCGGACTCGATCGCCTGGACGAGCCCGTCGTCGGTCGTCGCGGTCGCCACCAGACCGTCGCCGAGGCGGTCGACGCCCTGGTGGTGGTAGCTGTGGACGTCGAGCGTGCCGTCGCCCACGAGCCCCGCGAGCCGGGATCCGCCCTCGATCCGCACCTCGTTGGTCGCGAACACGCCGCCGCCGATGCGGTACCGCTCGGTTCCCAGGGCATCCGGCAGGTGCTGGTGCAGCGTGCCGCCGCGTGCGACGTTCACGACCTGGAGCCCCCGGCAGATGGCGAGGACCGGCATCCGTCGCTCCTCCGCGCCGCGGAAGAGCTCAATCTCCCACTCGTCGCGGTCGGGCCGGGCCGGGTCGGTGAGCGGATGGCGCTCCGCGCCGTACAGCTCGGGCTGCACGTCGAGGCCTCCGGTGAGGATCAGGCCGTCGAGGCCATCGAGCACGGCGGCCGCGGCATCCGGAGCGGGCTGCGGCGGAAGCAGCACCGCGACGCCCCCCGAGGCGATGACCGCGTCGAAGTACTGGTGCGGGAGGAATGCGGCGCGCACGTCCCATACGCCCTGCTTGGCCTGCTCGAGGTAGGTGGTGAGTCCGATCACCGGCCGCCGTCGCTGTTCAGAGGCGCTCAAATCCACGCACCCTCTCCCAGTCGGTGACCGCGGCGTCGTAGGCCTCGACCTCGATGCGGGCCTGGTTCAGGTAGTGCTCGACCATGTCGTCGCCGAACGCGGCACGCGCGATCGCGGACTCGTCGAACAGGCGGGCCGCCTCGCGCAGCGTCGTCGGCAGGTGGTCGACGTCGGAGGCGTACGCGTTTCCGCCCAGAGCCGCCGGGAGCGGGAGCTCGTGCTCGATCCCGTGCAGGCCGCCGGCGATGATCGCGGCGATGCCGAGGTACGGGTTGACGTCGCCGCCGGGCACGCGATTCTCGACCCGCAGCGATGCGCCGTGACCGACCACCCGCAGCGCGCAGGTGCGGTTGTCGATGCCCCACGCGACGCCCGTCGGAGCGAACGTGCCCTTCGCGTACCGCTTGTACGAGTTGATCGTGGGGGCGTACAGCAGCGTGAACTCGCGCAGCGTGGCGAGGATGCCGGCGATCCAGTGCTCCATCAGCGGACTGAACCCGTGGGTGCCGTCCCCCGCCATCACCGCCTCGCCCTCGCCGGTGCGCAGCGAGAGGTGGATGTGGCAGCTGTTGCCCTCGCGCTCGTTGAACTTGGCCATGAAGGTGATCGACTTGCCGTGCGCGTCGGCGATGGACTTCGCGCCGCTCTTGTAGATGGTGTGCTGGTCGGCGGTCTCGAGCACCTCGGCGTAGCGGAACGCGATCTCCTGCTGACCGAGGTTGCACTCCCCCTTCACGCCCTCGGTGTACAGGCCCGCGCCGTCCATGCCGAGACGGATGTCGCGCAGCAGCGGCTCGAGACGTCCGGACGCGAGGAGGTCGTAGTCGACGTTGTAGTCCGTCGACGTCTTGAGGTCGCGGTAGCCCTTTGCCCAGGCATCCCGGTACGAGTCGTCGAAGACGATGAACTCCAGCTCCGTGCCGGAGTAGGCGGTCAGGCCGCGCTCGGCCAGGCGCGCGCGCTGCGCCTTGAGGATCTCGCGGGGCGCCTGGACGACGGGGTCGCCGGACTCCCAGGCGAGGTCGGCCATCACGAGAGCGGTGCCGGGCTGCCACGGGATGAGGCGGAGCGTCTCGGTGTCGGGGCGCAGATTCATGTCGCCGTAGCCGGTCTCCCAGCTCGACATGGCGTAGCCGTCGACGGTGTTCATGTCGACGTCGACCGACAGCAGGTAGTTGCACGCCTCGGCACCGTGACTGAGCACCTCCTCCTGGAAGAACCGCGCGGAGACGCGCTTTCCCACCATGCGTCCCTGCGCGTCGGCGAAGGCGACGATCACGGTGTCGATCTCTCCTGCGGCGATCGCGGAATGAAGTTCTGCAACGGGGAGATTGCCCGGCATGCCTGCCTCCAGTCTTCTCGCGGGTGAGTCGCTCGCCGCGGTCGCGTCCACTGTAACGAGGAATTCACATCCAAAGGTAGACACAGCCCACCTTTAGCGCCACAATCATGCGCAAGACGCACCCTCGCGTCACACCCGAGCGCACGGAGGATCGATGTCGCAGCCGCGAGAGGATTCCGCGAAGGTCGCCGGGGCGACCTATACGCGAGCCGGACAGGACTACTTCCAGAAGCGGACCCTCAAAAGGTCGGCCGGAGTGTGGGGCCTCTGGGGACTGGCGGTGGCCGCGGTCATCTCGGGAGACTTCTCGGGCTGGAACTTCGGCATCGACTTCGCCGGCTTCGGGGGCATGCTGATCGCCTTCGCGATCCTGGTCGTCATGTACTACGGCATGATCTTCTCGATCGGCGAGATGGCGGCCGCCATGCCGCACACCGGGGGTGCGTACTCGTTCGCTCGGTCGGCGATGGGGCCCTGGGGCGGCCTCATCACCGGCGCGGCCGAGACCATCGAATACGTGGCCACCACGGCGGTCATCGTCTTCTTCTCCGCGTCGTACGCCAATGCCATCACCGCCGAGCTGCTCGGCTTCGACCTGTCCGCCGCCACCGGCTCCAACATGATGTGGCTCTGGTACGTCGTTCTCTACCTGGCGTTCGTGCTGCTGAACGCCGCAGGCGCGAGCATCTCGTTCAAGTTCGCGATCGTCGTCTCGATCATCTCGATCGGCATCATCGTGGTCTTCTCGGTCATGGCTCTGGTGTCGGGCGCTTTCCAGTGGTCGAACCTGTGGGACATCGCACCGGATGCCGGTCAGACCGAGTTCCTCCCGCACGGCGTGCTGCCGATCCTGTTCGCGCTGCCGTTCGCCATGTGGTTCTTCCTCGGCATCGAGGAGCTCCCTCTCGCCGCGGAGGAGTCGCACGACCCCGTGCGCGACATCCCCAAGGCGGGATTCTGGGCTCGTGGCACGCTCATCGTCACCGGCCTGCTCGTGCTGTTCCTGAACACCGGAGTCATCGGCGCCGAGGCGACCGGCGTCTCGCTGGAGCCGCTGCTCGACGGCTTCCGGGCGATCGTGGGCAACGAGGTGGCCGCCGTCCTCGCGCTGCTCGCCCTGGTCGGCCTGCTCGCATCCCTGCAGGGCATCATGTTCGCCTACGGCCGCAACATGTACTCGCTCTCGCGCGCAGGCTACTACCCCCGATTCCTCTCGCTGACCGGCAAGCGGCAGACGCCGTGGGTCGCGCTGCTGGTCGGTGCCGCGATCGGCTTCCTGGCGCTCGTCGTGCTCGACGTGCTCGCCGCCGTGAACCCCGAAGGCGCCGGAGCGGTGGCGGGCGCCATCGTGCTGAACATCGCGGTCTGGGGCGCGGTGCTGGCCTACCTGCTGCAGATGGTCGCGTTCGTCATCCTGCGACGGAAGTTCCCCGACGCCAAGCGGCCCTACCTGAGCCCGTGGGGGGTTCCCGGCGCGGTGATCGCGGCCCTGATCGCCGCGCTGATCTTCGTCGGCTTCCTGCTGAACCCGACGTTCCTTCCCGCGATCATCGCCATCGGCGTGGTCTACGTGGTGATCCTCGTCGGCTTCGCTCTCTTCTTCCGGCACCGCCTGGTGCTCTCGCCGGAGGAGGAGTACGCCCTCTCCGGCGGGCGCCACGGAGATCCCCAGGCCGAGGGATACGACGCGATGGAATCGCAGGTCTTCGGCGACGAGAAGGTCTGATCCGTCAGAGCGGGGTCGAAGTGTCGGGGGGCGCTTCGGCCCCGCTGTCCTGTGCGCAGCCGGTGCCGGGCAAAACGCCCCCCCGCGCCTGACCCCTGAAGGGCGGCTCGAGAGGGCCCTCGGCTCACCGGCGGCTCGTTCGGCTCGCTGGGGACGAGACTACTGCTGGGGACAGCGACGAGCCGGCCCGCGGGAGCTGACCTCAGGGTATGCCCGGCGATCTGCACAGTCTGTCCCCCGTTTGGGGGACAGATTCGGGCTCAGGAGGGCCAAATTCGCAATTCTTGTCCACCGAAGTGGGGACATGCAAGGTTGGACCAATTCATATATCCTTGGTCACGAGGCGTCCCCAGCGCCTCCGAGAGAAGCGTCCCCAGCGCTCTCTCATCATCGCCGAGGATCGCGCGCCATGGGGTGTGCCCGAACTCCCGGCGATGGCAGGCCCCCGGGAGTCCCCAACCCCGGGGGCCTTTTCATGCCCTCCCGCAGAGCGAGGTGGCGCTGCGCAATCGCAGCCCTGACTGTCCGGCTCAGTAGAGCAGGAACTGCGCCGTCGTGGTCGAGGCGATTCCGCCGATGGAGACCCCCAGGTGGTAGGAGGCGCCCCCGCCCGCGGCACGCTGCCTGGTGGCGTCTGCGCAGGTCCCGACCGCCGAGCGAGTGCGGTCCCACGTGAGCGGCGCGGCGCTGGTCACGCTCTGCCCCGCCTGAAGCAGGACCACCATGTCGTTCGGCTCGCTCTGGCAGTCCGTCGAGCGCCACCAGGTGTCGCTGCCGCTGGTGACGGTGAACGACTGCGCGCTGGTGCCGACGTTGAGCGTGCAGTCGGGTCCGTTGTTCGTGAGCGTGATGGAGAATGCGGGATTCTGATCGGCGGAGTACGAGTCCTGGCTCACGACCGCCTCGACCGCGACAGTGTCGTCGGTGCACGGCTGAGCCTCGGGGGTCGCCGATGGCGAGGGGGTCGATCCCTCGACGGTGCCGGCGCCCTGAGCGGAGTCGGCTTCGGGAGTCGGCGTCATTGAGGCGTCCGACTCCACCACCGGCAGTCCGGTAGAGGTGGGCGTCGCGCTGGGCGTCGCGGACGGGGATGCCGCCACCTCCGTCGCGGAGCTGCGCCACGGCTGGGCGATCAGCAGCCAGGCGACTCCGCCGGCGATCGCGAGGACGGCGAGGAACACGACGAGCCGGCGACGCCGATACACCGCTGCCGAGTGGCGTCTGCGCGGGGTCTGGCCGGTCATCCTCCCAGGGTAGGCGGGCCTTCCCGCCTCCGGCGGTCGGCACGCCCGCCGGAGCCTCTTCACAGCCGCGTGAAAGGCCCGGTCGCTAGGGTCGAGGAGACCCCTAGGAGGACCCCATGAAGTGCCCCACCGACGGTTCCGTGCTCGTGATGAGCGAGCGCTCGGGCGTGGAGATCGACTACTGCCCGACCTGCCGCGGCGTCTGGCTCGACCGCGGCGAGCTCGACAAGATCCTCGAGCGCGCCGCACGCGAGATGCCCGCCGCAGCCGCCGCCCCGGCCGCTCCGGCCTACGGTTCGTCCCAGCCCGGCTACCCGGCCACCGCCCCCGGGTACGCGCCGCCCGCGCAGGAGTCGTACGGCCAGCAGTCGTATGACCCGCGCTACGGCAACCAGGGCTACAACCAGGACCACCGGCGCAAGAAGAAGGAGCACTGGCTCAGCGACCTGTTCGACTGAACCGGCGCGGGCCGCGGCATCCGTCTTCCGAGGGCGTGCGTCAGAGGTTCTTGATCATCCGGGTGTTGCCGAGCGTGTTCGGCTTCACGTGCGCGAGATCGAGGAACTCGGCCACACCCTCGTCGGGTGAGCGGATCAGCTGCGAGTACACGTCGGGGTCGACGACCTGCTCGCCGATCGGCGAGAACCCGCGGCGCGTGAAGAAGTCCACCTCGAAGGTCAGGCAGAACAGCCGCGAGAGCCCGAGCGTGCGGGCGTTCGACTCGAGCGCCTCGACGATGCCCCGGCCGACACCGTGGTGCAGCCACTCGTCGGTCACGATGAGGGTGCGGATCTCGCCGAGGTCCTCCCACATCACATGCAGCGCGCCGCAGCCCACGAGCTGCCCGGAGGCGTCCTCCGCGACGACGAACTGCTGCGTGGCCTCGTAGAGCACCACGAGATCTTTGCCGAGGAGGATCCGCCGCTGGACGAAGGGCTCGAGCATCGCCTGGATGCCGCGCACATCGCGGGTCGTCGCCGGGCGGACCGTGAACTCGCTCATCCCTCCAGCGTAGGCCCGGGAACGACGCCATCGAGTCGCCAGAACACGCCGACTCGGCGGCGCGCGTCCGGCGTGTCTTGGCGACTCACGGCCACGACACCCCGGGAACGACGAAGAGCGGATGCCGTGGGCATCCGCTCTTCGCGCATCACGGGTCGAGTCGACCCGGTGATTCTCAGTCCGACGTGATCGCGAGGTCGGGCGTCGCGGTGATCTCGCCGTTGTGCACGACGCCGACGGCGACCTTCTCGCCGCGCGGCCCGTGCTCGAACACGAACTCGCCGTTCTCGGCATCCACCTTGACGTGGTCGCCCGAGTTGAGCTCGCCGTGCAGGATCTTCTCCGACAGGCGGTCCTCGATCTCGCGCTGCATCGCACGACGCAGCGGCCGAGCGCCGAGCGCCGGGTCGAAGCCGATCTCGATGAGCCGCTCCTTGGCGTTCTGCGAGAGCTCGAGCGTCATGTCACGGTCGAGCAGGCGCGTGCCCAGGCGCTTCGTGAACAGGTCCACGATCTGCACCAGCTCGGGCTTCGACAGCTGCGGGAAGACGATGATGTCGTCGACGCGGTTGAGGAACTCGGGCTTGAAGTGACGCTTGAGCTCCTCCTGCACCTTGCCCTTCATCCGGTCGTAGGACGTCGCGGTGTCACCCTCGACCTGGAACCCGACCGGACCGCCCGCGATATCGCGCGCACCCAGGTTGGTGGTCATGATGATGACCGTGTTCTTGAAGTCGACCACTCGTCCCTGACCGTCGGTCAGACGACCCTCTTCGAGGATCTGCAGGAGCGAGTTGAAGATGTCGGGGTGGGCCTTCTCGATCTCGTCGAACAGCACGACCGAGAACGGCTTGCGGCGCACCTTCTCGGTGAGCTGGCCGCCCTCTTCGAAGCCGACGAACCCGGGAGGGGCACCGAACAGACGCGAGACGGTGTGCTTCTCACCGAACTCCGACATGTCGAGCGAGATCAGCGCGGCCTCGTCGTCGAACAGGAACTCCGCGAGCGCCTTGGCGAGCTCGGTCTTTCCGACGCCCGTGGGGCCGGCGAAGATGAACGAGCCCGACGGACGCTTCGGATCCTTGAGTCCGGCGCGCTGGCGGCGGATGGTCTTGGAGAGAGCGGCGATCGCCTCTTCCTGTCCGATGACGCGCTGGTGCAGCGCCTTCTCCATGAAGACGAGACGGCTGGACTCCTCCTCGGTGAGCTTGAACACCGGGATGCCGGTCGCCTGGGCGAGCACCTCGGCGATCAGGCCCTCGTCGACCACCGCGTGTGAGGCGACGTCGCCCGAGCGCCACTGCTTCTCGAGGCGCAGGCGCTCGGCGAGCAGCGACTTCTCCTCGTCGCGCAGCGACGCGGCCTTCTCGAAGTCCTGCTCCTCGGAGGCGACTTCCTTCTGCTCGCGCACGTTGGCGATCTTGTCGTCGAACTCGCGCAGCTCGGGCGGGCTCGACAGGATCGACAGGCGCAGGCGGGCGCCGGCCTCGTCGATCAGGTCGATGGCCTTGTCGGGCAGGAAGCGGTCCGAGATGTAGCGGTCGGCGAGGTTCGCCGCCGCGACGATCGCGCCGTCGGTGATCTGCACCTTGTGGTGCGCCTCGTAGCGGTCGCGCAGCCCCTTCAGGATGTTGATCGCGTGGGGCAGGCTCGGCTCGGCGACCTGGATCGGCTGGAAGCGGCGCTCGAGCGCGGCATCCTTCTCGAAGTGCTTGCGGTACTCGTCGAGCGTGGTGGCGCCGATCGTCTGGAGCTCACCGCGGGCGAGGAGCGGCTTGAGGATCGACGCGGCGTCGATCGCGCCCTCGGCGGCACCGGCACCCACGAGGGTGTGGATCTCGTCGATGAAGACGATGATGTCGCCGCGCGTGCGGATCTCCTTGGTGACCTTCTTCAGGCGCTCTTCGAAGTCACCGCGGTAGCGGGAACCCGCGATGAGCGAGCCGAGGTCGAGCGAGTAGACCTGCTTGTCCTTGAGCGTCTCGGGCACGTCGTTCTTGACGATCGCCTGCGCGAGTCCCTCGACGACGGCGGTCTTTCCGACGCCGGGCTCGCCGATCAGCACGGGGTTGTTCTTGGAGCGACGCGAGAGGATCTGCATGACCCGCTCGATCTCCTTCTCGCGACCGATCACCGGGTCGAGCTTGTTGTCGCGCGCGGCCTGGGTGAGGTTGCGGCCGAACTGGTCGAGCACGGCCGAGCCGCCGGTGGCGGTCTGCGGGTTGTCGTGCGCGGCGCCCGAGACGGCGGCGGGCTCCTTGCCCTGGTAGCCCGACAGCAGCTGGATGACCTGCTGGCGCACCTTGTTCAGGTCGGCGCCGAGCTTGACGAGCACCTGGGCGGCCACGCCCTCACCCTCGCGGATGAGGCCGAGGAGGATGTGCTCGGTGCCGATGTAGTTGTGGCCGAGCTGCAGCGCCTCGCGGAGGGACAGCTCGAGGACCTTCTTGGCGCGGGGCGTGAACGGGATGTGCCCGGTCGGCTGCTGCTGGCCCTGGCCGATGATGTCCTGCACCTGCTCACGCACGGCATCGAGCGAGATGCCGAGGGACTCCAGCGCCTTGGCTGCGACTCCCTCGCCCTCGTGGATCAGCCCGAGCAGGATGTGCTCGGTGCCGATGTAGTTGTGGTTGAGCATCTTCGCCTCTTCTTGGGCGAGGACGACCACACGACGGGCACGGTCGGTGAATCTCTCGAACATCGTTCAACTCCTTCGTGGCGTTGAGGGTCTGCCGAGCCCTCGCGCCGTACAACGAGGGTAACGAGAGGGCGGATGCCGCATGCCCGTGTTCGCCAGGGGCATAGCGCACCGGAGCCTTGACATCGGCATCCGCTCGCCATATCGTTCTTCGATACCAACGAATATCGATATGGCAGGGAGCTCGTCATGACCAGTCAGACCGGGGATCGCCCCGTCAGCAGGGCCGACCTGGCCGCGATGTGGTTCTTCATCGTCGCCGGCGTCGCGATCGTGGGAGCCACGCTCTACGCGGCGATTGTCCGCGTCGTCGAAGGGCTGAGCGGCGGCCCTGTCCATGTCCCGGCGACCTTCTCGGGGACGACGGCGCAGGCGCCCATCGGTCCCGGCGGCGAGATGCGCGACGTCGAGCTGCAGACAGCCGTGCTCACGACCGACGGCCTCTCGACGGCGGGACGGATCGCGCTCGTGCTCGAACAGGTGGTGGCCGTGGCATCCGTCTCGCTGCTGGTCGTGTGCCTCGTCCTCGTCACGATCTCGGTCATGCGCGGGCGCGTCTTCGGCAAGCGGAACACCGGGCTGGTCGGCCTGGCGGGCATCGCGGCGCTCGGCGGGATCGCGGGGGTTCCGTTCTTCGGCAACATGGTCGCCAACGACGCCTTCCGCGCCATCTCCGACGGCACCTACGACAACGTGACGATGAGCGTCCACGTCTCGACGCTGATTCTCGCGGCCTTCATCTTCTCGCTGGCCGCGACCGTCTTCACGGTCGGCGACCGGCTGCAGCGCGAGACGGACCTCCTCGTATGAGCCCGGCCGACGACGAGGGCCCGACCGGGGTGCATTGCCGGCTCGACGAGCTGCTCGAGGCGCGAGGGATGACCCTGGTGCGGCTGTCCGAGATCGTCGGGGTCTCGGTCGTCAACCTGTCGATCCTCAAGAACGACCGCGCCCGGGCGATCCGCTACTCCACGCTGGCGGCGATCTGCCGGGCGCTGGACTGCGAGATCGGCGACCTGCTGGTCCGCGCCGACTGAGCGGCGGCATCCGCCCCGACGAGAAGACGGGATGCCCCGGCCGAGGCATCCCGTCTTCACATCGGTCGTCAGTTGGGGGTGATCGGGATGCGCACGTTGTCGAACTCGGCACCCTCGAGGATCGCGAAGATCTCGGCGTCGTCGTCCTCGATGCCGGTGACCGTCGCGACGAGACCGCGCGGCGACATGTCCATCGTGCAGACCTGGTCGTCCGGCGGAGTCTGGAAGGTGACGGTGACCTCGGTCGCGGACGTGGCCTCGGTGTTCTCGATGACCGGCACGCAGCCCGAGGATCCCCACGTGAGGATCACGAACTCGCCGTCCTCGTCGGTCCAGCCGGCGCTCGGCAGGTAGTCCGTCTCGCCGCCGCCGCCGAGGCCCGGAACGCCGTCGAGCTCGGTGTCGCCCTGCACGCCGTCCTCGCCCTTGACCACCACCTCGAGGTTCTTCGTGGGATCGACGCCCTCGGGGAGGCCGACGAGCGTCACGCGGGGCACGAAGTCGCTGGTGCACGCCTCGTCGCCCGCGGCGGCGCCGAGCGTGACGGTCAGCGTCGAGCCCTTGAGCGTCGCGTCGTCGGCGACGGGGATGCAGGTGCTGCTGCCCTGCGTGACGAGGCCGATCATGCGGCCGTCGTCGAGCCAGGCGGCGCTGACCTCGAGGTCGTCGGCGTCGTCGGGAGTGTCGCCGGCGCCGCCCGCGCACGCGGTGAGCGCACCGGCGAGGAGGACTGCCAGGCCGAGCCCGGCGAGGACTGAGGGAGTGCGAGGAGCCATGCGGAAACCCTTCCGTGAACGGGCGGATGCCGCTGAGCGAGGACACCCGACAGCCCTATGGTGTCGCAATCGGCCCGAGAATCTCAGAAGTGCCGATAACGCACGGGTCACAATCACCCGGGCCGGGTGACTACTGCAGCGCGGAAGTGAGGCGTGCGAGGTTGTCGAGCACCGTCGAACGCAGCGGCTGCTGCTCCCACTCGGCCAGCGTGAGCTCGCGGCTGAGGGACCGGTAGCCGTCTTCGATCGCCCGCATCTCGCGGACGAACTCCTCGCCGCGCACGAGCATCGAGATCTCCATGTTGAGACCGAACGAGCGCATGTCCATGTTGCTGGAGCCGACGATCGCGACCTCGTCGTCGATGGTCATCGACTTGGAGTGCAGGATGAACGGCCGCTGGTACATCCAGATCTTCACGCCCGCCCGCAGCAGCGCTTCGTAGTAGCTGCGCTGAGCGTGGTAGACGAGGGCCTGGTCGCCCTCTTCCGAAACGAAGAGCTCGACATGGATGCCGCGCTGGCACGCCGTGGTGATGGCGAGCAGCAGCGCCTCATCCGGCACGAAGTACGGGCTCACGATGATGATCTTGCGCTGGGCCGCGAAGAGCAGGCCTGCGAAGAGCTTGAGGTTGTTCTGGAACTCGAACCCGGGGCCGGACGGGATGATCTGGCAGTCGAGGTCTCCGGGGCCGGCTTCCATCAGCTCGATCTCGTCGTCGAGGACCTCGTCGGTCTCGCTGTACCAGTCGGAGCGGAACACGGCGTTGACCGATGCCACCACGGGCCCCTCGATGCGGACCATGAGGTCGACCCAGTGCAGCCCGCGGCGGATGTTCTTCCGAAGGTTGTACGTGGAGTCGGTCACGTTCTGCGAGCCGGTGAACGCGACCTTGTTGTCGATCACGAGGAGCTTGCGGTGGTTGCGCAGATCGGGGCGCTGGTACTTGCCCTTCAGCGGCTGCACCGGCAGCATCAGGTGCCACTGCGCGCCCATCGCGTCGAGGCGCTTCAGGGTCTTCTTGTACGTGGGCTTGCCGCGGTTGGCCCAGTGGTCCAGCAGCACTCGCACCGTGATCCCGCGCTCGCAGGCCTCTTCGAGCGCGCGGAACAGGTTGTCCGTCGCCGCGTCCGACTGGAAGATGTAGAACTCGACGTGCACGTAGAGCTCTGCCTCACGAATGGCGTCGGCCATCGCATCGAGGCTGTCCTGGTACCCGCCGATGATGTGCGCGGCGTTGTCGCCGGCCAGCGGCATCGCCCCGAGGTTGCGGTTGAGGTTGACGAGACCCGTGAACCACGCCGGCGCGTGAGGCCGCAGCGTGCCGAAGTCGAGCGACTCGCTGGTGTCGTGGATGTACTGGTTGATCCGCTCCTGCTTGCGCCGGCGCTTGCGCGGCAGCCGCGGGTTGCCGATCAGCAGGAAGAGGAAGACACCGACGATCGGGATGAAGTAGATCGCCAGCAGCCAGGCCATCGCCGCGGTGGGCCGCCGGTTGCGCGGCACGATGATGATCGCGGCGATGCGGATGATCAGGTCGGTGACGAAGACGAGCACGAGCCACCACGTCGGATCGAACGTGATGCTGATCACCCTTGCTCCTCACGCTCCCCGGACGGCGTGAGGCCCAGCGTAGTGGGGGCGCGCGTCAGCAAGCCGGGGGTCTGGGGCGGAGCCCCGGAGAGAACGCGCGTCAGCAAGCCGGGGGTCTGGGGCGGAGCCCCGGAGAGAACGCGCGTCAGCAAGCCGGGGGTCTGGGGCGGAGCCCCGGTGGGTACCTGCGTCACTGCTCGGAGACGGCGGGCGCCTCAGTGCGCGCCGCGGCGGGCGGCAGCCCCCGCTTCGCACGCTCCTGGGCGTCGATCTTCGCGTACTCGCGGCGCTCGTTGCGATCGGCGCGGATGATGCTGCGCAGCACGTAGAAGAAGATCCCGCCGACGACGAGGGTCGGAAGCAGCGTCCATGCGACGGCGACCCAGTAATCGTCCATGCCTCCAGGATACGCGAGCGCTCAGCGGCTCCTCCCCGGACCCCTCTCGAGAGGTCGTACCGGCTCGTTCCTGTGGAACACGGCACGCGGGCACCGCCGCGAGCACGCTCGTGCGATGACCACCATCGTCAAGGCGGCGGGTGCCGCGGAATTCCTGTCCCTCGTTCCTCATCTGCTCGGCTACGTGCCATCGCAGAGCCTGGTGCTGATCCCCTTCGACGGGTCGCGCAGCCTGGGCGCCATGCGCTTCGATCTGCCGTCGGCCGAGGCGGACACCCTCGACGCCGGCGCGTCCACGGTCCTCGGCATCGTCTGCCGGGTACAGCAGGCGGATGCGGTGGCCGCGATCGCGTACACCGACGCCGGCTTCGCCGACGGGGGTGGGATGCCGCACCGCGACCTCTTCGACGCACTGCGTCGCCGAGCCGACGCCTGCGGCCTGGGTGTCACCGACGTACTGTGCGTCGCCCGCGACGGGTGGGGGTCGCTCTTCGACCCCGACTGCCCCGACGACGGTCGCCCTCTGAGCGAGCTCGAGTCGGCAGCGGCGGCGGACCTGCCTGTTCCGGCCCTCGATCGCGATCAGGCGTCGGGCGCGGACCTCCCCTCAATCGACCTGGCGACGCGGGAGAGGACCGCGCGCGCTCTCATCGCACTCGAGCGGGCCGTGGCACTGCTGTGCGGTGGTGATCCCGAAGACGCCGGGGCCGCGGCATCCGTCGTCGATGAGCCGGATCGCGTCGACCCACAGGTGCTCGCCACCGTGTGCGCGCTGGACGATCTGCCGACGCTCTACGAGGAGGCGCTGTCGTGGCCGGTAGACGAACTCGATCCCTACGACGTCGCAGCGATCGCCTGGTGCCTCGCGAGGCCCTCCCTGCGCGATGTCGCCCTTGTGCAGTGGAGCGGCACGGTCGGCGACGGCGACGAGGCGTTCGATGCGCAGCTGCGATGGGAGGCGGGCGAGGAGTATCCGGCACACCTCGCGATGCAGATGTGGGGCGAGGGCGATCGTCCGGATCCCGGGCGTCTGGAACGCGCGCTCGAGCTGGCACGGCATGTCGCCGCCGCGAGTCCTCGGGCCGTGCGCCCGGGAGCGCTGGCGATGTGCGCCTGGATCTCGTGGGCGCTCGGGCGCTCGACGCATGCCGAGGTCTACGCCTGCCTGGCGTGCGAGATCGAGCCCGATCACGGCCTGAGCGAGATCGTGCGGTCGTTCGTGCACGCCGGACATCTGCCGGACTGGGCGTTCACCCGTACGCCGCGATCCAAGCCGCGCCGGCGGACTACTTGACCAGGGGGAAGAGACCGCCGGAAGACTACTTGACCAGGGGGAAGAGAATCGTCTCGCGGATGCCGAGCCCGGTGATCGCCATGAGGAGACGGTCGATGCCCATTCCCATGCCACCCGTCGGAGGCATGCCGTGCTCGAGGGCACGCAAAAACTCCTCGTCGATGCGCATCGCCTCGAGGTCGCCGCGCGCGGCGAGCTTCGCCTGCTCGACGAAGCGCTCGCGCTGGATCACCGGGTCGACGAGCTCGGAGTATCCCGTCGCGAGCTCGAAGCCGCGCGTGTACAGGTCCCACTTCTCGACGACACCCGGGATCGAGCGGTGCTCGCGCACCAGCGGGCTCGTGTCGAGTGGGAAGTCCATGACGAACGTGGGCCGCGTGAGGCCCGGCTTGACGAAGTGCTCCCACAGCTCCTCGACGAGCTTGCCGTGCGTCGCGTGCGGTGGCACGTCGACCCCCGCGTCCGCTGCGAAGGCCAGCAGCTCGTCGAGCGGCGTCTCCGGCGTGACCTCACGGCCCGACGCCTCCGAGAGCGACCCGTACATCGGCAGGCGGTCCCACTGACCGCCCAGGTCGTACTCGGTGCCGTCGGCCCACGTGACCGTGGTCGATCCGGTGACGGCGACGGCCGCGTTCTGGATGAGCTCCTGCGTCAGGTCGGCGATGCCGTTGTAGTCGCTGTAGGCCTGGTACGCCTCGAGCATCGCGAACTCGGGGCTGTGGGTGGAGTCGGCGCCTTCATTGCGGAAGTTGCGGTTGATCTCGAAGACCCGGTCGATACCGCCCACGACTGCGCGCTTGAGGAACAGCTCGGGAGCGATGCGCAGGTACAGGTCGGCGTCGAACGCGTTGGAGTTCGTGATGAACGGGCGCGCCGACGCACCGCCGTGCTGCACCTGCAGCATCGGCGTCTCGACCTCGACGAAGTCGTGACCCGCGAAGGTCTCACGCAGGCTCGCGTTGACCTTCGCTCGCGCCAGCACGGTGTTGCGCGCCTGATCCCGCACGATGAGATCGAGGAAGCGGCTGCGGACGCGGGTCTCCTCGCCCAGCTCGGAGTACATGTTCGGAAGCGGCAGCACGGCCTTGGCCGCGATCTGCCACTGCGAGACCATGATCGACAGCTCGCCGCGGCGGCTGGAGATCGCCTCGCCCTCGACGAAGACGTGATCGCCGAGATCGACGAGTTCCTTCCACCGCTGCAGGGACTCGTCGCCGACCGCGGCGAGCGAGACCATCGCCTGGATGCGCGAGCCGTCGCCGGCCTGGAGCGTGGCGAAGCAGAGCTTGCCGGTGTTGCGGCTGAACACGATGCGCCCGGCGACGGCAACGGTCTCGCCCGTCTCGGCGCCGGCCTCGAGATCGCCGAACCGCGCGCGGACCGCGCCGATCGTGTCGGTGATCGGCACGCCGACCGGATAGGCGCCACCCGCGGCATCCGTCCGCTCGTCGATCAGACGCTCGCGCTTGGCCAGGCGCACGGCCTTCTGCTCGAAGATGTCCTCTTCGGTCGGCTCAGGGGCGTCAGCGGGCGTGCCCGCGGGCGAATCGGTCATCGTGTGGTGCTCCTCGCAAAGTCGCCGCTCAGTCTATCCACGGCGCCTCCGGGCGACCCGAACGCGCTAGAGCTCGACCGGCACCCCGAGCGGGGCCCAGCGGACGCGGTCGGCCACCGATGCGGGTGCCGCTTCGAACACCGCGGTGGCGGCATCCTCCTGCTCAGAGAAATGACTCCATCCCTCGACGTGCACGGGAACCACCACTCCCGGGTCGACGAGATCGATGAGCTCCACGGCCTGGGAGGCGTTCATCGTGTAGGCGAGTGGTCCGGTCACGGGGAACTTGACCGCTCCGATGTGCACGATCGCGACCTCCGGAGCGAGCCCGGTGACGGCTCGGCGCAGCCCGCCGTAGAGGACGGTGTCACCCGACACCCAGACCCCCGGCCGCGCGGCCTCGCCGATCGTCAAGGCGAAGCCGATCACGTGCCCGACGAGGGGCCGGGTGAGCGGCGCGCCGTGCCTTCCGGCCGTGGCGACCACGGTGATCGGGCGCTTGTCCTGGGCCGTCAGGACGGTGCGGGCATCCGCGGTGAGACCGCGCACGTCGTGGTGCGCAAGTGCCTTGGCGCCCGGGACCGTCGTGATCACGGTGGGCACCTGCTCGAGCGCGCGGCGGCCGGCGTCGTCGAGATTGTCGGCGTGCTGGTGGTGGCTCAGCAGCACGGCATCGATGGGTCCGATGTCGTCGAGGGCGATCGCGGGCCCGGTCGTCTTGGTGGAACTCGCGCCCGGGGCGAACGAGTAGCGGCGGCCGGGCGGATCGAAGGTGGGATCCGTCAGGATGCGCCAGCCCTCCCACTCGATGAGCGCGGTGGGGCCGCCGATCCTGGTGACGCGCATGAGACCTCCGCGGCTCAGCCGATGTAGATGCGGGCGTTGTCGATGAAGCGGTGTCCCGCCACGCTCGCAGCGATGAGCGCGAGGGCCTCGCCCTTGTGTCCTTCGTCGACCGGCAGGAAGCTGCGCGGGTCGACGACGCTCAGGTACTCGAGGCGGATACGGGTCTCGCCCATCAGCGCCGACTGCGCGGCGGCGATGCACGAGTCGACGCCCCGATCGGCGTTGGAGGCGGCGGCATCGAGCGCCGCCGGCAGCAGTCCGGCCGCCGCCAGATCGCGCGGCTCGAGCATGCCGACGCGGGTGGAGACAGGCAGGCCGTCGTCGCCGCGCACGGTCTCGACGGTCGCGACCTCGACGTCGAACGCGAGGTCGCGGATCATCCGCCGCACCAGGAAGATCCGCTGCGGATCGCGCTCGCCGTAGAACGCGACGTCCGGGCGGACCAGGTTGAACAGCTTCGCCTCGACCGTCAGCAGGCCGTCGAAGTAGGTCGGCCGGGCGCGGCCCTCGTAGCGGTGCCCCATGTCACCGGCGCTGATCCGCGTGGTGGCCGCGCCGTCCGGCAGCATCTCGTCTGCGGTGGGAGCGAACACGACATCGGCGCCGAGGGACTCCAGCAGGCGCTCGTCATCGTCGGGAGTGCGGGGATAGTCGGCGTACTGCGCGGGAGTGGCGAACCGCAGCGGGTTCACGAAGACCGAGACGACGACGATGTCGGCCGCCTCTCGCGCATGGTGGATGAGATCGATGTGGCCGTCGTGAAGGGCACCGATCGTCGAGACGAGCGCGACACGAGCGCCGGCGGGCTTCGCGGCCCGGGCGTCCGCCAGGGCGGACCGGAGCCCGTCGATGGTGCTGATCATCCGTTGATCGTAGCCGCGGGGCCGTCCGGCGACGCGGACCCCGCCTCGGCGAGTGCATGGTCGATCGTCGAGTGCAGCAGGGTCGAGAGGTACGCGCCCGGGCTGGGAACGCCGGCCTCGGCCAGCAGCCCCGCCGACTGGCGCACGATCGAGCGGGAGAATTCCGTGGCGGCGCTGACGGCGTCGGCGTAGACGGGCCGGGCATCTTCGGCGACCACGACGGGCTCGCACCCGAGCTCGACGGCGAGCGCCTGCGCGATCGGCAGCACCGGGCCGGGTGCCGTGACCGCGGCGTATGCCGTGCCGAGCTGACGGAGATCGATGGACGTGCCCGTGAACACGATCGCGGGATGCACCGCCAGGGGGATCGCGCCCTGCGCCATCGCGGGCGCGAGGACGGCGGTTCCGTAGGCAGGGTCGGTGTGCAGCACCAGCTGGCCCGGCTGCCAGGCGCCGATCGCGGCGAGTCCGGCGACCAGACCCTCGAGCTGGTCGTGGGGCACCGCCACGATGACCAGCTCGCTGCGACGGACCACCTCGACGGCCTCGAGCGTGGGCACGCCCGGAAGGACGGCCTCGACGCGGTCCGGGTCCGATCCGGCCGTGATGCCGACCAGCGCGTGACCTGCACCGGCGAGAGCGGCACCGATCACCGGGCCGACGCGTCCGGCGCCGATCACGCCGACGCCGAGCCTGCCGTCGCGTCTCATGCGCGCCCGTCCACGGCGGCCTCGGGCTCGGCGGGCTCCAGAGCGGTCGCGTCCGGACCAGCCGCCACCGGGTCAGCCGCCTCCGGGGCGAGCACCTCGTCGGCCGGCGGCAGCTCGGCCGCGCCTCCGTCGTCCGCCCAGCGGTGGGAGGTGTCCACCGTGGCCGCACGCACGGCCGCGGCCGCGGCATCCTGGAACAGCCCCAGCGCGTGATCGCGGTCGATCGCCGCCAGACCTGCGTAGACCGGACCGGTGACGACGTGCGCCCGCAGCGACGCCACCCGCGTCGCGCGGTCGAGCGGCCCCTGGTGCAGCGCGAGGCTCTGCAGGCGGGCCAGCGGAAGGATGCCGAGACGGCGCCAGATGAGGCCGCGCCGGAGCAGCAGCAGATCGCCGGTGAGCCGGAACCCGTTGCGGCGATACGACAGCGGCCGGATCCACCGTGCGCGTCGCGGCGAGTTGGTGAAGGTGTCGTCGGCCGCGGCGCCGGTTCCGTGCATCCCCTCGTGGGCGATCAGGGCCCACTCGGCGTCCGGCACCGACGGCTGCATCAGGCGCAGCACGCGTTCGACATCGGATGCCGTGCCCACCGGCAGCACGGTCGTGAACTGATCCGTCGTGCTGTCGGTGGCGCTGCGTCCCGTCAGGCGATTGATCCGGACCGTCCACCAGCCGGCCGGGCGCCAGAGGATCGGCTGCGAGACCTCGATGGCATGCACGCGCCCCGGCGGCACGATCTCGGTGACGGTGGTGAGCAGGCCGAAGGTGATGCGGACGCCGTCGGGCGTCGGGGC
This sequence comes from Microbacterium sp. Root166, assembly GCF_001427145.1. Taxonomy (GTDB): domain Bacteria; phylum Actinomycetota; class Actinomycetes; order Actinomycetales; family Microbacteriaceae; genus Microbacterium. The sequence goes on along the minus strand of NZ_LMGL01000001.1, from coordinate 1,254,986 downwards.
GATCGAGTACCGCAGCGACCGCACGATCGATCGCACCCAGTAGGCGGCGAAACCGATGATCGCCGGGACGAAGCCGAAGAGCAGCCAGGTGATCCCCTGCGAGACGCCCACCGCGATGGCCGCGGCCGCGAAGAGCAGGCCGATCGTCGACATGCTGACGACGTGGGATGCCACCAGCCGGCCGACCGGGATATTCACGACCGACTCGGGCACGGCGACCGGCGCCTCGGGTCCCTCGATCATGCCGCTGAGCTCACGGCTCACCGTCTGGCTCAGCGCGGCGACGCGACCGGACGTCCGGGCAGGACTGCCCGGGGCCGCGGTCGCCGCGAGCCGGCGGCCGGACGCCAGCCGGAGGATGTCGGCGCGCACCGTCTCGGCGTCGGAGGTGGAGAGGTACTCCAGCTTGACGTTGCTGTCGGTCCCGGCGCCGACCACCTCGAGCTTGGCCATGCCCAGGAGCCGGGCGATCATCGGGCGGGTCAGATTGACGCCCTGCACGCGGTCGAGCGGCGCCCGGCGCTGCGTGCGGAAGAGGATGCCGCTGCGCACCTCGACGTCGTCATCGGTGATCCGCAGGGTGTGGAACCGCCACGACAGGTAGAAGCCGGCGATCACCAGCAGGATCGCGCCGAGGACGACCAGAACGGCGACGAGGTAGAGGTTGTTGGCGATGACGAAGTCGATCGGATCCCCGCCGGAGTCCCACTCCCCGACCTCGTCCTCGAAGTCGGGCGCGAGCCAGGGCAGGAAGATCTGGAGGGCTCGGTCGCGCAGATTGGCGATGATGACGCCGACGACGACCAGCAACGCGAGCCCGCCGCGCAGCAGCGGCGTGAGGGGGTGCAGGCGGTGCCATTCGCCGTCGCTGAAGCGCGATTTCACCAGCTCATGGGGCGGCGCGGCCGGCGAAGAGGTCGAGTCGGTCATAGGCCCGTGCGCCGACTCTCGGCCACCGCGACCAGGTGGTCGCGGAGCGTCTCTGCGGTCTGCTGCGCGAGGCCGGGGATCACGACGCCGGTCGCCGCGGCGGCCGTGACGAACTTGAGCTGCGCGATGCCGAAGCCGCGATCGAGCGGGCCATGGGTGATGTCGACGAGCTGCATGCGGCCGTAGGGGACGGCGACCATGCGCTGCCACATGATGCCCTTGCGGAACACGAGGTCGTCGTCGCGCAGCTGGTAGCCGATCGAGCGGGCCTGCCGCGGCAGGATCGCCAGCGACCAGACCAGGATGACGGTGAGGATGCCGCCCGGGATCCACGCCCACCGCTGGTCCAGCACGAGGGCGAGCACGAGGACGACGGCCACCTCGAGCACCAGGAACGCCCCGGTCGAGATGAACTGGACCGTCACGTACTTCGGCGAGATCTGGTGCCAGACGCCGCCTTCGAGCACCAGCCGGTTCTCGCTGCGCGGCTCGGTGAGGCGGTCGAACGTCCCCTCGGCCGGCTCAGTGACCGTGGATGCCGGGCTCGAGTCCGGAATCATCCCCTCCGGGCTGTTCGTCATCGTCGTCCTTCCGGATGGTGCAGAGGTACTCGGCGACCAGAGCGGCCGCGATGAGCAGCGCGCCGCACACCGCGGTGGCGATCGCCGTCGCCATCGAGCCTAGCGAGGGCGCGACCGGGCGGGTCGCGACGAAGAGGAGCAGGCCGAGCGCGAGGCCGCCGATCGCCGCCCCCACGATGCTCGACGCCTTCGCGAGCATCGCCACCCTGACCGCGCGGAACGGATTGACCGGAGCCTGCCCCGTCCCCCGCGTCGCGCGCCTGATGGGCGCGGCGAGGGTGAGCACGATGGAGCCGAGCAGCACCAGCAGGATGGGCAGCGTGACGGCCGGGGTGAAGGTCGGGCGTCCGGCGGCCGTGAGCATCTGGTCGAGCAGGAATCCGGCCGCGACGCCGAGCGCGGCCGAGAGGATCAGCACGCCGGGACCGGTGCGCTTCATGCGTCGCGCAATCGTGCCAGCGCGGCATCCACCCGGCCGGTGCCGGGCAGGGTCGCCTCGGGATCGACCTGCAGCCAGGGGCGCAGCACGAAGTCGCGCTCCGCCGCGCGTGGGTGGGGCAGCAGCAGCGCCGGGTCGTCGCTGACGACGTCGCCGTAGGCGATGAGGTCGAGGTCGAGCGTGCGGTCGCCCCAGCGTTCGCGCCGCTCGCGGCCGTGACGCTCCTCGATGGCGTGCAGGAAGCCCAGCAGCACCGACGGCGCGAGGCGCGTGGTGAGCAGCGCCACCGCGTTCAGGTACGCGGGGGCCGCGGCATCCGGTCCGTCCGGCTTGAGCGCGACCGACTCGATCGGCTCGGAGGCGCGGACCCCGTCGACCAGCGGCAGGTGGCCGAGCGCCGCGATCGCCTCGGCGAGGGTGCGCGCGCGGTCGCCGAGGTTGGCGCCGAGCGCCACCACGGCCTCGACGGGCGGGCGGCCCTGGGGATCGACGTCACCCTGGAATCCCTGCGCGAGACGGCGGTTCATCGGGCCCCTCGCTCGCGCTCGATCGAGACCGTCACGTCGTCGAACGTCAGCCGGATCGGCGCGCCGGGCTTGTGCACCGTCACCCGCACCCGATCGACCCGCTCGAGGGTGAGCAGGTGGTCGGCGATGCGCGCGGCCAGGGTCTCGAGCAGGTTGACGGGCTCGCCGTCGACGATCGCCGCGATCTGCTCGGCCATCTCGCCGTAGTGGACCGTGTCGGCCACGTCGTCGCTGCGCGCCGCCGGCCGCGTGTCGAGGTGCAGAGTGACGTCGACCACGAAGTCCTGGCCGACGCGGCGCTCTTCCTCGTAGACCCCGTGACGGCCGAAGACCCGCAGCCCGGTCAGTGTGATCTCGTCGTCGACCATCGGCGGTCTCCTTCCCACATGCGCGCCACCGTCAAAGCATCCCGCGTGGCGGCGACATCGTGCACCCGCACGGCCCATGCCCCGGCCTGTGCGGCGAGCACGCTGCTGACGGCGGTGGCGAGGTCGCGGCGGGCCTGGTCGACCTCGGCGGCGTCCGCGTCACCGGCGAGGGCGTCGGCGAGGAACCGCTTGCGGCTGGTTCCGACGAGCACCCGCGGCCCCAGGCCCGTGAGGCGGGGGATGCCGCGCAGCACGTCCCAGTTCTGGGCGCCCTTCTTGCCGAACCCGATGCCGGGGTCGACGACCACCCGCGCGGGGGCGATGCCGGCGGCGGCGGCCGCCTCGACCCGCTGCCCGAGCTCGCGCAGCACGTCGGTGACGATGTCGTCGTACTCGGCGCGCGCGTACATGTCGGCCGACGGACCCCGCCAGTGCCCGAGCACGACGTCCGCGCCGGTCGGCGCGACGGCGGTCAGCAGATCGGGGTCACTGAGCCCGCCCGACACGTCGTTGACGATGCGGGCGCCGGCCTCGACGGCCGCGACGGCGGTCGAGGCGTTCATCGTGTCGATGCTCACCAGGGCGCCCGCGGCCGCCAGCTCGCGGACCACCGGGAGCACCCGCTGCTGCTCGACGGCGGGATCTACGCGCTGCGCGCCGGGCCGCGTCGACTCGCCGCCGACGTCCAGGATCGCGGCCCCCTGCTCGCGCAGCGCGAGGCCGTGTGCGACCGCGGCCTCCACGTCGAAGAAGCGTCCGCCGTCGCTGAACGAATCCGGCGTGACGTTGACGATCCCCATGACGAGGGTCATTCACGGCTCCCGAGGAGCGCGATCAGCTCTGCCCGGGCGGCCGGATCGGCGAGCTCTCCCCGCGCGGCGATCGTCACGGTCGAGGCGTCCGCCTGCCGCCCGCCCCGCATCGTCACGCACTCGTGCGTCGCCTCGAGCACGATGAGCACCCCGCGGGTGTCGAGGGACCCGGCGATCACGTCGGCGATCTGCTCGCCCAGCCGCTCCTGCACCTGGGGCCGCGACGCGAGGATGTCGACGACCTTCGGCAGCGCGCCGAGGCCGACGACCTGCTCGCCCGGGAGATAGGCGATGTGCGCGTGGCCGCGGAACGGCAGCAGATGGTGCTCGCATACCGAGCGGAAGCGGATGTCGCGCATCATGACCGCGCCGGAGGGCAGGGTCTCGGGCGCGGGCCCGCGGGTCACCGAGATGGTGTGCGCGAGGGGGGACGCGGCATCCTCCCCCACGCCCGCGAAGAACTCCGCGTACGCCTCGGCGACGCGGCCCGGCGTGAGCTTCAGCCCGGGACGATCAGGGTCTTCCCCGATCGCCTCGAGCAGCTCGCGCACGAGCGCGGCCACGCGCTCACGGTCGACGGCCATGGCTGCGCCTACGCGGTCGCGGGGCGAGCCTGACCGGTCGGGCGGCGCTGCGCGGCCTTCTCGGCGACAGGCTGCTCGGCCTCGGTCTGCGCGGCGGTGCCGACCGTCTCGCGACGCGTCGGGACGTCGACCGGAGGCAGCACCGACACCGGGCGCTGCTCGCTCGAGAGCCACTGCGGACGCGGCGGGAGGCGCTTGACGTCCTTGAAGATCTCGGCGAGCTCGAGGTGGTCCAGCGTCTCCTTCTCGAGGAGTTCGAGCGCCAGCTTGTCGAGGACGTCGCGGTTGGCGTTGATGACCTCGTAGGCCTCGTTGTGCGCCTGCTCGATGAGCGCGCGCACCTGCACGTCGACGCGCTCGGCCACGCGCTCCGAGAACTCACGGCCGTGGCCCATGTCGCGGCCCATGAAGACCTCGCCCGAGGACTGGCCGAGCTTGACGGGGCCGATGTCGCCGGTCATGCCGTACTCGGTGACCATCTTGCGGGCGATGCTCGTAGCCTTCTCGATGTCGTTCGAGGCGCCGGTGGTGGGATCGTGGAACACGATCTCCTCGGCGACGCGGCCGCCCATCGCGTAGGCGAGCTGATCCTGCAGCTCGTTGCGGGTGACGGAGTACTTGTCTTCCAGCGGGAGCACCATCGTGTAGCCGAGCGCCTTGCCGCGCGGGAGGATGGTGACCTTCGTCACCGGGTCGGTGTGGTTCATCGCCGCCGCCGCGAGCGCGTGACCGCCCTCGTGGTACGCGGTGATGAGCTTCTCCTTGTCCTTCATCACGCGTGTGCGGCGCTGCGGACCGGCGATCACGCGGTCGATGGCCTCGTCCAGCGCGCGGTTGTCGATCAGCTGCGCGTTCGAGCGGGCCGTCAGCAGCGCGGCCTCGTTGAGCACGTTGGCGAGGTCGGCGCCGGTGAAGCCGGGCGTCTTGCGCGCGACGACCTCGAGGTCGACGCCGTCGGCCAGCGGCTTGCCGCGGCCGTGCACCTCGAGGATCTTGGTACGGCCCTTGTAGTCGGGCGCGTCCACGCCGATCTGCCGGTCGAAGCGGCCGGGGCGGAGAAGTGCGGGATCGAGGATGTCGGGGCGGTTGGTCGCCGCGATGACGATGACGTTGACCTTGGGGTCGAAGCCGTCCATCTCGACGAGCATCTGGTTGAGCGTCTGCTCGCGCTCGTCGTGCCCGCCGCCCATGCCGGCGCCGCGGTGGCGGCCGACGGCGTCGATCTCGTCGATGAAGATGATGGCCGGCGAGGTCTCCTTCGCCTGGTTGAAGAGGTCGCGCACGCGGCTCGCGCCGACGCCGACGAACATCTCGACGAAGTCCGAACCCGAGATCGAGTAGAACGGCACGCCGGCCTCACCCGCGACCGCGCGGGCCAGCAGCGTCTTGCCGGTTCCCGGAGGGCCGTACAGCAGCACGCCCTTCGGGATGCGGGCGCCGACGGCCTGGAACCGCGACGGGTCCTTCAGGAAGTCCTTGATCTCCTCGAGCTCCTCGATCGCCTCGTCGGAGCCGGCGACGTCCGCGAACGTGACCTGCGGCATCTCCTTCGTCACGAGCTTGGCGCGCGACTTGCCGAACTGCATGACCTTGCTGCCGCCGCCCTGGGCGCTGGAGAGCAGCCACCAGAAGAGGAGGCCGAGAAGGAGGATCGGCAGGAGCAGAGAGATGAACCCGTCGAACCAGGTTGCGCGCGGGACGGCGTCGTTGAAGCCGTCCTTCGGGTCGGCGGCGTTGATCGCATCGACGACCTCGGAGGCGCGCGCCGTGACGTAGTAGAACTGCACGTCGGTCGCGCCGTCGTAGGGCTCCGAGAGGGTCATGTCGACGCGCTGGTCGCCGTCGGTGTTGACGACCTCGGTGACCGTGCTGCCCTCGAGGAGCTCGAGCCCCTCCTGCGTCGAGATCTGCTTCGCGCTGTTCAGGCTCGAGATGAGGGAGAAGCCCACGATGAGCAGAACGCCGATCATCAGGACGTAGAAGAGCGGGTTGCGGGTGATCTTCTTCAAGGCCATGGTGCGGGCGCGAGCCCGATCCCTTTCGTCGAACGAACCGCCGTACGACGGGAAGAGGGGTCGCCGACGGTGGAATCAGGGTATCGCGGGGCCCCTATGACCAGTCTGTGCATTCGCCCCGGGCGTAATCGCCCCCGGGTCAGCTGTAGACGTGCGGGGCCAGGATCGCGACGTCGCGCAGGTTGCGGTACTGCTCGGCATAGTCGAGTCCGTAGCCGATGACGAATTCGTTCGGGATGTCGAAGCCGACGTACTTGCAGTCGACCTCGACCTTGGCGGCATCCGGCTTGCGCAGCAGCGCGAAGACCTCGATCGACGCCGCACCGCGCGAGGCGAAGTTCTCGAGCAGCCAGCTGAGGGTGAGGCCCGAGTCGATGATGTCCTCGACGATCAGCACGTGCTTGTCGTGCAGGTCGGTGTCGAGGTCCTTGCGGATCTGCACCACACCGCTGGACTTGGTGCCGGCGCCGTAGGACGAGACCGCCATCCAGTCCATCGGGACGCTCGTCGGCAGCGCCCGGGCGAAGTCGGCCATGACCATGACAGCGCCCTTGAGCACGCCGACCAGCAGGAGGTCCTTGCCCTCGTAGTCCGCGGCGACGCGGGCTGCGATCTCGTCCAGCTTCGCGAGGATCTCCTCCTCGGTGACCAGGATCCGGGTGAGTTCGCTCTGCATGTCGACCGCGCGCATGGGGAGAGTCTAGGCGGGGTCAGCCGGCGTCGCCGCGGACGGTCTGGGGGCTGACGACGAGCACGCCGAGGATCTCGGCCAGGCCCGGGGCCGACGGGACCCAGGTCACCTCGATGTACCACTCGCCGCTGTCGAGCTCCTTCCGGAACCCCTCGGTGACCCAGCCGTCGACTTCGCGGACGCGCGACTGAGACCAGCCCTCTTGCGAGAGATACCCCGAGACGGCGTCGAAGGCGCTGGCCGAGGCATCCGTCTCGGCGATCAGATTCAGATCCTCCCGCGCCTGCCACCATGCCGGATCGCCCGGGGCGGCTGCTCCCTCCGTCGGGCCGAATCGCGGCTCCGACTCCGAGAACGCGCGCTGCGCGATGAGATCTTCAGGGACGACCGCCACCGTGTCGGCGAGGAGGCGATCGGCCTCGGCGTGGAAGTCGTCGAGCCGGCTTTCTGCGGGCATGCTGCATCCTCCGAGAGTGAGGGCGAGGGCCGTGACCACGACGGCGGCGATGAGTCGGCGCACTGGTCACCCCACGTCCACGTAGCTGGGTTCGTAGTCATCCCGGTCGATGCCGTCGATCGTGATCGGGCGGCCGCCGGCGATGATGAGCTCGTCCTGGGCGAAGACCTGGGCCCGGCCGCCCGTGATCACGGCCACCATGTTCTCGAACGCGGTCGAGCCCGGCGTGTAGAGCGAGCTGTGGCTGTCTATCGCCGACGGGGTGCCGTTGCCAGGGACGTTGTAGTCCTCGATGTCGTCGCTGCCGGGATCCGACGCATCGATCCACCCGGTTTCGAGTCGCACGACGCCGTCGGCGGTGAGCGTCGATTGTCCGTGCAGGGCGTGGAGGTCGCCTTGGCGACCCTGTATGAGCCCCACGACGAGGTCGTTGCGGCTCATCATCGCGTAGTGAGGCACGTCTGAAGTATGAGGGAAGTCTGCGACGCCCGAGGCGCCATCGCCCATGCCGGCCGCGGCGACGTACAGCACCCGGTCGGCGCGCAGTCCGGCCGCCTCCGCCAGCCCGACGGTCGCGCCACCATGGCTGTGTCCGATCACCGTGAGCGATCCGTTCGCGGGCAGGGTGATGCCGGCGGCGAAGTCGCGCAGGCGCGGCGCGAGGTCGTGCGAGTACGAGGCGCTCATCGCGTCGGGAATCGACTGGGGGAACGCCCCGCCCGCCCACTGGAAGACGGCGGAGCGGCGGCCCGCGGCGTGCTGGAGGTCGGCGGCGCGGCCGTCGCCGAAGTCGGTCATGTTCGATCCGGTTCCCGGAACCGAGATCGCCACGGACTCGACCCACGAGGGGATGTCCCCCGTCACCGGGTCGATAGGCCCGTGATACGTCGCGATCGCGCCGAGGAACGGGTCGAAGACCACTACTCGAGCCCCGATCTCGACGCGCGAGCTGCCCGATTCCTCGGTCACACGGACCTCCTGCGAGAGCAGTCCATCGTAGGAGTCGATCAGTCGCTGCTGCTCGGCGATGAGAGCGTCGAACTCCCGCTCTATCGCGTCCTGGCTGTGGTACGCCTTTTCGAGCGCGGCGTCACGCAGGGCCTCCAGCCGGTCGATCTCGGCTCGGCGCGCGCCGATCTCGGCCTCGATGTTCAGCCGGTTGGCCTCGACGCGGTCTGCGATGGGGATGCCGTCCAGGTTTCCGATGACCTGGGGTGAACCGGCGATGAGTGCGTCGCGCTGCGCGCGATCGAGGCTGTCCCACACCTGCCGCACGAGGGTGGGGTCGCTCAGAGCCGCCACCTGCTCGGCGGTCACGTCGCCGGTGTCGCCTGCCCACAGGGCGGTCGCCGCGACGAAGCCGGACGCGCTGACGAGGCCGTTCCGGGTGATCGCGGCGATGAGCGGAATGCCCGACAGCCGGGCAGCAGTGTCGTGGTCGAGCGCGTCACGCTCGTCGCGCAGCGCGTTGTAGGCGGCTCGCGACTCGTGGAAGTCGTCGATTGCGCCCTGCCAGCTGTCGAGCAGCGACGGGTCGTCGAGGTACGCCCACGACGGCAGCACGTCGTCCCACTCCAGCGCCCAGCCGACGACGAATTCGGAGGCGGCGTCGAGTGCGGCGGACCGCCGGGTCGTGATGGCGGCGAAGTCGGCCGAGGCGTCGACGAGCACGGCGGCGGCGCGGCGCTTCAGATCGGCCACAGCCTGCGCGTAGTCCTCGAGCGCGCCGGCCGCTTCGTCGGCGGCGTCTGCCACCTCGGTGAACCGGGCCGCGAGCACGGTGATGCGCGGACGCAGGGCGTCGACGCTCTGCGCCGACACCGGCGAAAGCGCGCTCAGCGCGCTCTGCGACGAGGCGCCCCCGTCGCGCTGCGCGTCCGCCCGGCCCCGGAAGAGCTTCGCGAGGTCGCGGATGCCGTCGACGTCCCCCTCGCCGGGATCGGCCGCGAGGCCCGGCAGCGTCATCCGTCGGCCCCGACCAGCCGTGCGTCGAGTTCGCGCAGCTCGGTGTGCACCGTGCCGACGTCGATCGACAGGTCGCCGCCGACATCGGCCAGCTCGGTCATCGCCTGCCGCACCAGGGCGTCGACATCGGCGAGCGCCGATTCCACCATGTCCGACCCGAGGGCGCCGAACGCCACGCAGTACGCATCGACCGAGGTGGCGCCCGCCTCGAGCAGGTGCGAGACCGCCGCGGTGAAATCGGAGTGTGAGAACTCGACGTCTGCCATGTCGCCACTCACGCTAGCCATGCGAAGGCCAAGGGCGTGAGGGGACATTTCCCCATGCCGAGCAGCGCCCGCTCAGCGCGCGGTGAACTCGATGCGTCCGCCGACGCGGCGGGCGCGGCATCCGGGGAGGTCGATCGGTCCCTGACCCGTCCAGTCCGTCACGAGCCTGGCGACCTCGAGCGTCTGCGTGCGGGTGAGGCTCTGGTGGAACTCGCTCGCCACGACGTGCCGGATGATCCGATGCCGCAGCGCAGCCGGGTTGGCAGCCAGCGCCGCGACCGATACGGAGATGCCGGCCTCGGCGTGCTCGACGATGTCCTCGATGGTCTCGTCGATCATCTCGTCGAACGCCTCGGCGTCCTCGCGCAGCTGGGTCGCCGTGCGGGCCAGCGCCTCGGCGATGCCCGGGCCGAGCTCGGCCTCGAGCACCGGCAGCACGGCGGTGCGCACGCGCACCCGGGCATACCGCGGATCGAGGTTGTGGGGGTCGTCCCACGGCGCGAGGTCCTCGGCCGCGCACGCGACGCGGGTCGTCTCGCGCCGCACATCCAGCAGCGGGCGCAGCAGCGCGACCCCGTCGAGATCAGACTCGGCCGCCATACCCTGGAGGCTGCCGCCGCCGGAACCGCGGGCCAGTCCCAGCAGCACGGTCTCGGCCTGGTCGTCGAGGGTGTGCCCGACGAGCACGGCGGTGGCGCCGAGGTCGCGGGCCGCGTCGCGCAGCGCGCGATAGCGCGCGGCGCGTGCGGCGGCCTCGGGACCGCCGTCGGCGCCGACCTCGACGCGCACGACCCAGGCCTCGAGCCCGAGGCGCTCGGCCTGTGCGGCGGCGCTGGCCGCGGCATCCGCAGATCCCTGCTGCAGCCCGTGGTCGACGGTCACCGCGACGACCCGGAGGTCGAGCTTCGGCGCCTCGAACGCGGTGGCCGCCGCGAGAGCGAGGGAGTCGGCGCCACCGGAGAGCCCGACGACCACTGTCGATCCGGGGGCACGGCCCTCCAGCGCGCGGCGGACCGCCCGTCGCACCTCGGCGACAGCGGGGTCCAGACTCGGTCGGCGCTCGTCCACCCGCCCACGGTACCGGGCGGCCGAGGACCCTGAGGAAACGCGCGGCGCCCCGCGACTAGGCTTGTCGCGGCATTCCCCCGTCTTTCCGAAGGAGCACCACATGGGCGCGTACGACGCCGTCATCGAGATCCCGCGCGGCAGCCGCGTGAAGTACGAGGTCGACCACGGCACCGGCCGCGTGTTCCTCGACCGCATCCTCTACACCGCGTTCGGCTACCCGACGAACTACGGATTCTTCGAGAACACCCTCGGCGAAGACGGCGACCCGCTCGACGTGCTCGTGCTGCTCGACTTCGACCTCGCCCCCGGCGTGCTCGCGAGCGTCCGCCCCGTCGGCGTGCTGAAGATGAGCGACGAGGCCGGCGGCGACGACAAGGTCGTGGCCGTGATCGCCAAGGACCCGCGCTGGGCGCACATCCAGGACGTGAACGACATCCCGGAGTTCACCCGCAAGGAGATCGAGCACTTCTTCGAGCACTACAAGGACCTCGAGCCCAACAAGTGGGTCAAGGTCGACGAGTGGGCGAGCGCGGCCGAGGCCGAGCGACTCGTCGGCGAGGCGTTCGACCGCTTCAAGGAGCACGACGCCGAGACGCGAACCCAGGGTGAGGGCGTCGCGCCGAACACCCTCTGAGACGCTTCACATACGAAGAGCGGATGCTTCGGCATCCGCTCTTCGTGGTTTTGAGCGTCAGACGGAGATGCCTCGTGCGCTCATGAAGTTGATCGGGTTGACCGTGCCGCCGTTGATGTACACCTCGAAGTGCAGATGGCAGCCGAACGAGCCGCCCGTGTTGCCCTCGCTCGCGATGAGCTGGCCGGCGTTGACCCATTGACCGTGAGAGACGAAGAGCCCACCGGGGCGGATGTGCGCGTAACCGGTGCCGACTCCGCCGCCGTGGTCGATCTTGATGTAGTTGCCGTAACCGCCGTTGTAGCCGGAGTACACAACGCGTCCACCCGAGGCGGCGTAAATGCCGGAGCTGCAGCCGGCCGCGAGGTCGACGCCGTGGTGATAGCTGCTGGAGCAGCCGTTGCTGCCACACTGCGGGACACGGGGTCCATAGCCGGACGTGCGCCGCCCGGACGACGGCCGAGCCCAGCCGGACCCGACGACCGCTCCTCCGCCGCCTCCTCCTCCGCCGCCGCCGCCCTGCTGGGCGAGCCGATCGGCCTCCGCCTTCGCGGCGGCCGCGGCTGCCGCCTTGGCGGCCGCCTCCTGCTCCTTACGAATGCGCTCGCCCTCTTGGTACGCCGCGACAGTGCGAGCCGTCGTGTCCTGGAGCGCTGCGAGCTGCGCCTGAAGCTGGCCCTCACGGAGTGTCTGCTCGTCGAGCGCTGCCTGAGCGGCGTCCGCGGCAGCCTGCGAGGCGATCATCTTCTCTTCGGCGACCTTCTGAAGGCGGTCGCGCTCGACCCGCTGCTCCTCTGCCTGATTGCTCAGGGACTGAGCGGAGTCGCGTGCGGTGACGGCGTCGGCATAGACGGCCTGGTTGCGCTCGATCAGCTTGTCCATCGTGCCCAGGCGCGCGAGCAGGTCGTCGGCGCTCGCGGCGGATCCGGAGAAGAAGAGCTCGAGAGACGTGTCGTCTCCGCCGTTGCGGTACAACTGCGCCGCGGCGCGTCCGGCCTTGTTGGCGGAGTCGACGGCCAGCTGGGCCTGCGCGTCTGCCTGCAGCTGCAGCTGCTCGGCTCGATAGGCGGCGTCGAAGAACTCCTGCTGGGCGACGTAGAACTCGTCGGCTGCCACCTGGGCGAGCGCGCGCTTGTCGGCGACCTCCTGGGCCAGTCCGGCGATGAGCGCCTGGATCTTGGCGACCTCGGCCGCTTTGGCCGCCTCGTTCGCCTTGGCCGCCTCGACCTCGGGCCACGACGGGTACTGCGCGCCGAAGGCCGGCGAGATGAGAGGGCTGACGACACCGCCGATGACGGCGAGGCCGATCGCACCGAGCCCGAGGGCGCCGCGGCGGCTCACCGCGGCGGGCCACAGCAGGCGCTTCTCACGCGGAGTCGGCGCGCAGCCGCAGTCAGCGTCGGAGGCATCGTAAAGTGCCACGGGCCCTCCCCTCGCGAAGTCGACTTCTTTCACACTAACAACATCGTTCACATGCGCAACAGTGCGCAACGACCTCGATGCCCGCGTCGGGACAGCGGTCACGTAGCCAGTGTCAACCGGGATGGGCCGATCCACAAGGGCGCCACGCCCTCGATTGGCGCATTCGCAATCCATTGCGTATGCTTGACCCTCGGTAAGCGTGAGCCCCTCGGGTTCACCCGGCCCCATCGTTTAGCGGCCTAGGACGCCGCCCTTTCACGGCGGTAGCACGGGTTCGAATCCCGTTGGGGTCACGTCCGAAAACACAACTGAATACGCATGGCCCTGTAGCGCAGTTGGTTAGCGTGCCGCCCTGTCACGGCGGAGGTCGCGGGTTCAAGTCCCGTCAGGGTCGCTCCGAGCGACGGGCCCTTTTTTCGAAGAGGGCCTTTCGTCTAGGACGCGGCAGGAACGCAAGCAATTCCGCGGATGCCGCGCGGCTCTGTAGCTCAGTTGGTAGAGCGCACGACTGAAAATCGTGAGGTCACGGGATCGACGCCCGTCGGAGCCACTGAGACCCTCTTCTGGCTTCTACAGGAGGGGGTTTCTTCATGCCCGCTTCGGCTTCCGGTCCGCGTCAACCTCAGGAAACGCTGAAGATGACAATCTCGACTTGTCCCCCATATGGGGGACATGTATCTTGGCCGTAGTGCAAATCTCGGATTCGGCAGCACTGGGGGGTGAACGAATCCGAGAGCCGCACGAATCAAGGGGAAGCGGTGTGGGGCCGCAGGGGTTTTCTTCGCTCGGGGGGAGCGAAACGGCCCCCTCGGGAGTGACCGAGCAATCGGACTCCCGGGGGGACCGAAACCCTTCCGCGTGCGATCAGCCGCCGAGCGTGACGTCGACCTGGATCTCGGTCGCGAGCCGCTCGAGCTCCGCCTTCACCTCGGCCAGATCGACGGATGCCGGGACCCGGGCGCTCACCGTCGCCTCGAAGAGCCGGCCGCCGTACATCGCGGCATCCCGAGTTCCCGTCGTCATGCGGTCGATGCTGACGTCGTGGGCTCGCAGGACCGACGAGATCTCGCGCACGATGCCCGGCCGGTCGTTTCCGAGAACGCCGATCGTCAGCTGACGCGGGGCCGCGGCATCCGATCCGGTCTTCTCGCTGGAGTGCACGGTCACCGTGAGCAGTCCATCCAGGCCCGACAGCGCGGCGCGCAGCGCATCGGCGCTCGCGGGTTCGACGGAGATCTGCACGATGCCGGCGAAGGCACCGGAGAGCTCGGCGAGCTGGCTGTCCTCCCAGTTGCCGCCATGGGCGTCGACGACATCGGCCACCGCCGCGACGAGGCCGGCGCGGTCGTCGCCGACGAGGGTGAGGACGAGCGTTGTCATGGCGACAGCGTAGCGAGCGGGACCGTCAGGACCAGGGTCGCAGTTCCGTCGGCGCCGGGAAGGCCAGGCGGAACCGCTCGAGGGCACCGCCGACGGCCGATGCGGCGCCGAACTCGTCCGCGACGACGGTCACGCCGCGCGGGCCCGCCTCGGCGATGCGCACCGGGCGCTCGGTGCCGTCGGCGAACCGCAGAGTCCAGCGGTCGGCGAGATAGCCGATGCCGAGCTCGTCGAGCAGCTCCTCGGCCTCCAGCCACTCGAGAGGCTCGGCGGTGCGTGGCCGGCCGAGCAGGTCGTGCACGTGGAAGCCCTCGCCGTCGGGCACCATCCAGCCCACGACCTCGCCGTCGGCGCGGCGGTGTTCGATCCAGTCCGGGGGCAGCACGGCGGCGAGCCTAGCAGCGCGCTTCCGGGTCAGCGCTCGGCCAGCATCTCCTGCATACGGGCGATCTCGATGGCCTGGTCGGCCTCGACGTGCCGGGCGAACGTGTCGATGTCGGCCTCCTGCCCGCCGCCGGCGGCGTAGAGCGCCTCGACCATCTGGATCGCGCCCTGGTGGTGGCGGATCATGAACTCGAGGAACAGCACGTCGAAGGCATCGCCCTTCGCGTCCTTCAGCTGAGCGAGCTCGTCCTCGGTGAGCAGACCCGGCATCGACGCGGCGGTGTGCTCGTGCGCGGCATCCGGGTCCCGCGCAGGCTCGCCCCGTGTCTGCAGCCACTTCTCGAGCTGGTCGATCTCGGCCGTCTGACTCACATCCATGCGCTCGGCCAGCATGCGGACGTCGGCGTCGGTGCTGCGCTCGTCGACGTACCCGGTCATCTCGATGGCCTGCGAATGGTGGTGGAGCATGTCGCGCACGAAGACGACGTCCTCTTCGACGTAGTCGGGTGAGCCGAGCGCCGCCGCTTCTTCCGGAGACAGCGTGCGGTTGGACTCCCCCGGCGCTCCGAGCTGCACGACCGGGGTGGTCGGCAGCGGAGCGGGCTCTTCCGTCGTGGCGGTGCACGCCGCGAGCGCGGTGACCAGAAGGGCCGTGGCGCCGAGCGACGCCAGCCGGGTCGACATCGACATCAATGCGAAACCTCTCGTGGGGGACTCCCCCATCATGCGTGCCGTCTCGAAGGAAGACGAGCGATCGAAACGAAGAGTTAACGAATCCGGTAGCGCTAACGCACTCACCGTCGATACGTTTCATCCATATAACTGCATAGCCATGAAACTCGCGAAGTGCATCCGTCACCACCCCCAGACGGTGCGGATTGCGCTCTCGCGGGGGCGACGCAGCGACACATCGATGACGCATTGCCGAGTTGAGAGGGCCCCCACCCGCATGAGCAAACGATCACCCCAGGGATCGCGCTGGAGAACACGAGCACTCGCCGCCGTCGGCGCGCTGGCGCTCGGAATCACGATGGTGACGGCGACCGCCGCCACCGCAGACACCCTCGACCCCGACCCCCGCGAAGGACTCGCGGCGGGCCTCCACGATGCCGGCCAGGCAGCGAGCAACATCGCGCTGCTGTCGGCGCAGCAGAAGACCTCGCCGTTCACGACGAACTCCGACCTGGCGTTCACCGGCGACTACGCGATCGCCGGCAACTACTACGGCTTCCAGATCTACGACGTCAGCGATCCGGCGGCTCCGTCGCTCAGCGGCACGTTCGTGTGTCCGGGCGGCCAGGGCGATGTCTCGGTGTTCGGCGACCTGCTGTTCATGTCCGTCGAGTCCGGCCCCGGCCGCCTCGACTGCGGCACCGTGAGCGTGCCGGCCACCGATCCGCAGACCTTCCGCGGTGTCCGCGTCTTCGACATCTCCGACATCACGAACCCGGTGCAGGTCGCCGCGGTCCAGACCTGCCGGGGATCGCACACGCACACCGTCGTGGAAGACCCGGACGACACCGAGAACGTGTACGTCTACGTCTCGGGCACCGCGGGCGTGCGCACCACGACGACGGCGCTCCAGGGATGCGTGAACCCGACCAACGCCAACACCGAGGCGTCGCACCTCGACGCCAACGGCAACCCGATCGACACCGCCCGCTTCCAGGTCGAGGTCATCAAGGTGCCGCTGGCCGACCCGGCGAGCGCCGCGGTCGTCAACGAGGCTCGCCTGTTCGTGGCCGAGAGCGGCAGCCCGGCGGGCCTGTGGCCCGGCGGCAGCCACGGCGAGGGGCTGCAGAGCACCTCGGCGACCGACGCGTGCCACGACATCACGGCGTACCCCGAGATCGGCCTGGCGGCCGGTGCCTGTGAGGGCAACGGCATCCTGATCGACATCAGCGACCCGGTGAACCCGGTGCGCCTCGATGCCGTGACCGACCCGCGCTTCGCGTACTGGCACTCGGCGACGTTCAACAACGACGGCACGAAGGTCGTGTTCACCGACGAGTGGGGTGGCGGAAGCGGTGCACGCTGCCGTGCGGAGGACCCGAAGAACTGGGGTGCGAATGCCATCTTCGACATCGTCGACGGCAAGCTCCAGTTCGCCAGCTACTACAAGATGCCCGCGATCCAGACGGCGCAGGAGAACTGCGTCGCCCACAACGGCTCGCTCATCCCGGTGCCCGGCCGCGACATCATGGTGCAGGCCTGGTATCAGGGCGGTCTGTCGATCTTCGACTTCACCGACAGCGCCAACCCGGTCGAGATCGCGTACTTCGACCGCGGACCGATGAGCGCGACGAGCCTCGTCACCGGCGGCTACTGGTCGACGTACTGGTACAACGGCAACGTCTTCGGCAACGAGATCGGACGCGGCTTCGACAGCCTCGCCCTGCAGCCGAGCGTGCACCTGAGTGCGAACGAGATCGCCGCAGCGGGCGAGTACCGGCTCGACGCGTTCAACGCCCAGGCGCAGCCGAAGTACGCGCACGCGCCGAGCTTCGCGGTCGTCCGGTCGTACGTCGACCAGGCGGAGCGTGACGGCAGCCTGAGCGGCAAGGCCCTCACCCAGGTGCGCAAGCACATCGATGAAGCCGCCGTTCTGGTCGCCGATGGGTCGGCGGCAGCTGCCGTCAACGCGCAGCTCACCAACGCGGCGCGCAAGTCGGGGCTCCTTCCCGAGTCGGACGTCGTGGCGGCGCTGAACGCCCTCGCGGCAAGCCAGGGCTGACGGCTCCGGTACGAGTGATCGGTGGGCGCTCGGTGGCTTCGGCCGCCGGGCGCCCTTCGTCGTTCGGTGACGCTCTAGAGCTCGCCCGGCGACATGGCCTGCTCGTCCAGCTCCTCCACGAAGTGGCGCATCCGGCTGGGCTCGGCATCCGCTCTGCGCGGCGCGTAGACGACCAGCGAGTGGAAGACGAAGCGCACGAAGAAGGCGACGACGAGGGTGAGGGCCGTCGCCACGACGACCGAGATGTGCCAGGACTCGACGAGGAGGGCCATGACCGGGATCCGGATGAGCGCCTCGGCGTTGTTGAACGTGAAGGACTTGGCGAAGCGCAGCCACCCGCCGGAGGCGGCCTCGCGCATGTCGTGGAAGACGAACCGCTCGAGCAGCACGAAATTGCCGATGATGGTGGCCTCGGCCGCGATCACGGCCGCGACGATGTAGTCGACGCCCAGGCTCGTGAGGCCCCACACGATCGCGATGTTGACCACCGCGCCGAGCCCGCCGATCACCGCGAACAGCGACATCTTGCCGAACCGCAGCGCGGTCAGCTGTGCGAGGAAGTGCAGCCCCTGTCGCAGCGACGCCTTCGACTCGCCCGCATGCCGGTCGGCGAACGCGAACGGCACCTCGGCGACGCGCACGGTCTTGCGGGCCAGGATCTCGAGCAGGATCTTGAAGCCGCGTGGCCGCAGGGTCGCGGCATCGATCGCACGACGGTCGACCAGGAAGAACCCGGTCATCGGGTCGGTGACGCCGCGCAGCCGGCCGGGGAACATCGCCCGGGTGAGCGCGGTGGCCGCCTTCGAGACGAGCACGCGCGTGCGGTCGGCGAGCCCGGTGGCGGTGCCGCCGCCCACGTAGCGTGAGGCGATCACGATGTCGACGTCGCCCTGCGCGAACCGGGCGTACAGCAGCGGGATCTCCTCGGGCGGATGCTGCAGATCGCCGTCGATGACGAGGCACGCGTCCGCCTCGGCGAGCGCGAAGCCCTCGACGACGGCGCCGCCCAGTCCTCCGGCTCGTGACGAGCGGTGCATCAGCCGCACCGGCAGAGAAGCGGATGCCGCGACCTCGCGGATCACGTCGGGGGTGTCGTCGGTGCTGTCGTCGACGAAGATGATCTCCGCGTCGATGCCGTCGGCCGCCGCGGTGACACGCCGAACGAGCTCCGCGACGTTGGGAGCTTCATTGAACGTGGGGACGATGATCGACAGCTGCACTGCCGTCAATCGTCGCATGACCCTGCGGCGACGTGACGCGCGAAGCCTGGCGCTCGGCGCCCGTTCAGGCTGCATCGGGGAGAATGGAGGGATGACTTCCTCCCCCTCGACGATCACCATGTTCGGCGCCGACTGGTGCCGTGACTGCGTCCGCACGAAGCGTCAGCTGGACAGCCTCGGCATCCAGTACACCTACGTCGATCTCATCGAGGA
Organism: Microbacterium sp. Root166; assembly: GCF_001427145.1. Classification (GTDB taxonomy): domain Bacteria; phylum Actinomycetota; class Actinomycetes; order Actinomycetales; family Microbacteriaceae; genus Microbacterium. The sequence continues at coordinate 1,236,296 of NZ_LMGL01000001.1, read as the reverse complement.
CCCCGCCGCAGCCGACGTCGCCCGCGAGATCTCCGGGCGGACGAACATCCCCGTCGTGGTGTACCCGGATGCATCGCACCACGTCGAGCCGTCCAACGACGACGTCGAGGCCAAGCTCCGCGAGCTCTCGCTCATCTGACGCGCGCGCCCTTCACCTCCTAGGCTGACGGGGTGACCGAAGGCGTGCAGGGCAACACCCGTGAGATCGAGGGCACGGTCGTCACCGACTTCGCCGACCGGATGAGCTACGGGGGCTATCTCGATCTGGGGACGCTGCTCGCCGCGCAGCGGCCGCTGAGCGATCCCGAGCATCACGACGAGCTGCTGTTCATCATCCAGCACCAGACGACGGAGCTCTGGCTCAAACTCGTGCTGCACGAACTGTCGGCGGCGTGCCGGCTGCTGCGCGATGACCAGCTCGCGCCCGCGCTCAAGTGCGTCGCCCGCGTCAAGCACATCCAGAAGACGCTCACCGAGCAGTGGTCGGTCCTCGCCACCCTCACCCCGGCGGAGTACGCGCAGTTCCGCGGTGTGCTCGGCAACGCCAGCGGCTTCCAGTCCGCGCAGTACCGTGCCGTCGAGTTCACGCTCGGCAACAAGAACGCCGCCATGCTGAAGGTGTTCGCCGCCGACCCGCAGGCTTCCGAACTGATCGAGAGCGCGCTGCGCGCACCGAGTCTCTACGACGAGTTCCTTCGGATGCTGGCACGCGCCGGCTACCCGATCCCGGCCGAGGTGCTCGAGCGCGACGTCACGCAGGCGTGGACCTTCACGCCCGAGCTCGTGCCCATCTTCGCCGGGATCTATGCGGACCCGCAAGCGCACTGGGCCGCGTACGAGACGTGCGAGGAGCTCGTGGACCTCGAGGACAACTTCCAGCTCTGGCGGTTCCGGCACCTCAAGACCGTCGAGCGCATCATCGGGCACAAGACCGGCACGGGCGGGTCCAGCGGCGCCTCGTTCCTGCAGCGCGCGCTCTCGCTGACCTTCTTCCCCGAGCTGTTCGCCGTGAGGACGGAGATCGGATGAACAGCGCCGACCCCTTCGCGCTGCGAGAGCTGCTCGGCGACGAGGCCGCGCTCTGCCGCCGCGCTCTCACCGGCGAGCACGGCGTCGCGCTGCCGCCCTTCATCGACCACCACGTGCACCTGCACCTCATCGACGAGCACGCCCTGCCGCCCGGCGGCATCGCCGGGGTCCTCGACCTCGGCGGCGATCCCGTCGGCCTCGCACGCCGGTCGCCCGCCGCGATGCCCCGCGTCTCCTATGCCGGTGCATTCCTCACCGCGCCCGGCGGCTACCCGTCGGGGCGCAGCTGGGCGCCCGACGCGACCGTGCGCGTCATCGCCGACGCATCGGCCCACCCCGGCGTCGCCGGCGGCGCGGGAACCGCGGTCGACGAGCAGGCGTCGTTCGGAGCCTCCGTCATCAAGGTGGCCCTCAACGCGGTCGCCGGCCCGGTGTTCGACGGCGCCACCCTTCACGCGATCGTGCGGGCGGCGCACCGGCACGGGCTCCCCGTGGTGGCGCATGTGGAAGGCGAGGGGATGCCGCGGCTCGCGCTGGACGCCGGCGTCGACGCCCTCGCGCACGCGCCCTTCACCGAGCTGCTCGATGCCGACCTCGTCGCCGACGCGGCCGCTGCGGGCCAGCGGTGGATCGCGACCCTCGACATCCACCGTGGCGACGCGCAGACGGCAGAGTTCGCGCGCGCGAATGTCGCGGCCTTCATCGACGCCGGCGGGACCGTGCTCTACGGCACCGACCTCGGCAACGGCGACCGCGGCGTCGGCATCCTCGTCGGCGAACTTCAAGCACTCGATGATGCGGGGGTGCGCGGCACGGACCTGATCCAGGCGCTGACCGACCCCTGGCCGGGGCACGCGCCCGCTGGGGTCGCGACCTTCGTTGCCGGTCCTCCCCCGATCTCGCTCGACGATGTCGCCGAATGGCTCGGTCGTGCCACGGTCGTCCCCACCGAGGAGCTTCTCCATGACGAGCACTGACTCGCCGCTGCCGGCGACTTCCGACGACCTCGAGGCTGCGGCATCCGCTCTGGACGCCGCTGACCCGCTGCGCGCCTATCGCGATGCGTTCGTGGGGGCCGAGACGTCGCTGGTGTACTTCGACGGCAACTCGCTCGGACGCCCGCCCCGGGCGAGCATCGACCGGCTGGCCGCGTTCGCGCGGGACGAGTGGGGCGGCCGCCTCATCCGCGGCTGGGACGAGTCGTGGATGCAGATGCCCTTCGAGATCGGCGACGCCATCGGCCGTGCGGCGATCGGTGCGGCCCCGGGCCAGACGGTCGTGGGCGACTCGACGACGGTGCTGCTGTACAAGCTCGTGCGCGCGGCGTTCGACGCGCAGCACGCCGCCGACCCGGCGCGGGTCGAGATCGTGGTGGACCGCGACAACTTCCCGACCGATCGGTACCTGGTTGACGGCATCGCCCGCGAGCGCGGCGGCGGCGTGCGGTGGATCGACGTCGACACGTCGGCCGGGGTCACCGCCGACGCGCTGCGGGCCGCGGTGGGTCCGTCGACGGCCGTCGTGCTGCTCAGCCACGTCGCCTACCGGTCGGGCTATCTGGCGGATGCCGCGGCCTTCACCGCCATCGCGCACGAGGCCGGGGCGCTCGTGGTCTGGGATCTGTGTCACTCCGCCGGCTCGGTGCCGGTGCTCGCCGACGAGTGGAACTTCGACCTCGCCGTGGGGTGCACGTACAAGTACCTCAATGGCGGGCCCGGTTCGCCCGCGTTCGCCTACGTCGCCGCCCGCCACCAGGACGCGCTGGCCCAGCCGATCCAGGGATGGATGGGAGCCGCCGACGTCTTCGCGATGGGTCCGGAGTACCACCCCGCCGAAGGGATGCGCCGGTTCCTGTCGGGGACGCCGCCGATCGTCGGGATGCTCGCGATGCAGGACACCCTGGCACTCATCGAAGAAGCCGGCATCGATGCGATCCGTGCCAAATCGGTCGCGCTCACCGAGTTCGCCCTCCGTGCCGCGCACGAGCTGCTCGAGCCCCTGGGCGTGACGGTGGCCTCGCCGCGCGAGCCCGAGGCGCGAGGCGGGCACGTGACGCTGTCGCACCCGGCCATGCGCGCGGTGACCGCACGGCTGTGGAGCGAGGACGTCATTCCGGACTACCGCGATCCCGACGGGCTGCGGATCGGCCTCTCGCCGTTGTCGACGAGCTTCGCGGAGACGCTCACGGGGTTGCGCGCCGTCGCGCGGGAACTCGGCTGATACGCGCTGACCTACACTGGCGCGATGAGCACCGACGCTCCCGACGCCGGCGCGGCCCCGGCCGCCCGCACCCCCGCCACCCCCGTCACGTCCGCCGACCGCCTGAGCCGGGGCACGATCGCCCGGTACGCCGTCGGCTCGATCGGCACCGGTGGCTTCGCCACGCTGCCCGGCCTGGTGCTGACCTACTACCTCACCGACTCTCTGGGCGTCGCTGCGCTCGCGGCCGGCGTGGTCATCACGCTGGCGAAGGTGTGGGACGTGCTCGTCGACCCGGTGATCGGCGCCCTCACCGACCGCGACCTGGCCCGCCGCGGCACGCGTCGACGGCTCATGCTCGTCGGCGCGCTGAGCATCCCGGTGCTGTTCGCACTGACGTTCGCGGTGCCGGCGGCGCTGGGGCCGGTGATCGCCGCGATCTGGGTCTTCCTCGCGTTCACGCTCACCGCGACCGCTTTCAGCCTGTTCCAGGTGCCCTACATCGCGCTGCCCGCCGAGCTCACCGGCGACTACGACGAGCGCACCCGGCTGCTGACCTGGCGGGTGGTCGTGCTCACCCTCGCCATCCTGCTGTTCGGCGCCGGTGGCCCGGCGCTGCGCCGCCTCGCCGACGACTCCACCACGGGCTACCTCGTGATGGGCATCGTGGCCGGCCTCGTCATCGGCCTCGGCATGCTGATCGCCACGACGGTGGCGCGGAGAGCGGCGGCGGGTGTCAGCCGGGTCCCCGCCATCCCCACCACTCCGGCCTCCGACGCGGCGCGCACGAGCATCCGCGAGCACTTCGCCGACGGCATCCGTGCCCTCCGGCGAAGCCGGCCCTTCCGCCTGCTGCTGGCGACCTTCGTGCTGCAGTCCCTCGCGACCGGACTCATGCTCGCCGGCGCCCAGTACGTCGCCACGTGGGTGCTGGAGTCAGAGGCGGCGGTGGAGCTGCTCTTCGTCGCACTGATCGCACCGGCGCTCTTCGCGGCGCCCGCGTGGGGCGTGTTCGCGCGTCGCGTGGGCAAGGAGCGCTCGTTCGCCCTGGCGAGCACCATCTTCGCCGTCGCAGCCCTCTCGATCGTCGGGACGCTGTGGGCGCCGGGCGCCTGGATCTATCTGCCCGTGGGGATCGCGGGTATCGCCTACGCCGGTATGCAGTCGCTGCCGATGGCCATGCTGCCCGATGTGATCTCGCACGACGAGCGCGCCTCGGGGCCAGGCCGCGCCGGCTCGTTCAGCGGCGTGTGGACCGCCGGCGAGACCGTCGGGTTCGCGCTCGGTGCGACGGTGCTCTCGATCATCCTGACGGTGACCGGGTATGTCTCGTCCACCGCCGGGCAGACCGTGGAGCAGCCGGATGCCGCCATCACCGGCATCGTCGTGAGCTTCAGCGTGGCGCCGGCCGCACTCATCGTGCTGAGCCTCGTCACACTCGCCCGGTACCCCCTCCGCCGCCGCGACATCCAGTCGCAGCCCGCCTGAGATCGCGTCGCATCGCCGACATAGACTGAGACACCCCGCCCGAAGGAGAGCGCCCGTGCCCAAGGCCGCCCCGGCATCCGCCGCCCCCGCCCGCGCCACGGCGCCCACGCTCCCCGAAGAGGACCGCGCAGCACTCGATGCAGCGATCGCCGAACTCGAGGTCGGGTCCCGCACCTGGTCTCACCTGACGCTCGGGCAGCGCGCGCGCCTGCTCGAAGGCGTGCGGGCGGCGGTCGCCGCCGTCGCCGAGGAGTGGGCGGACATCGCCGCGACGTCCAAGGGCCTCGAGCCCGGGCATCCCCTCCGCGGCGAGGAGTGGCTCTCGGGACCCTATGCCACGCTCGTGGCCCTCGACTCGTACCGGTCGACGCTCACGGCGCTGGCGAAGGGCGCCAGTCCGCTCGAGGGAGTGAAGACGGATGCCGCGCCCGGCGGCCGCGTGCGAGCCCACGCCTTCCCACTCAACGCGATCGACGGCATGCTGCTCTCGGGGTACACCGGCGAGGTGTGGTTCGAGCCCGGCGTGACCGAGGCCGACGCGCGGCGTGGAGCGGGCCTGGGCCAGCTCGCGCCGACCGAGCCCGGCGGTGTCGGATTGGTGCTCGGCGCCGGCAATGTCACCTCGATCCCGGTGCTCGACGTCATGTACGAGCTGCTGGCGCACAACCGTGTCGCGATCCTCAAGGTGAATCCCACGCAGGACTCCCTGGTGCCGGTGTACGAGCGGGCCCTCGCGCCGCTCATCGAGCCCGGACTGCTGCGCATCGTCCGCGGCGGCGGCGACGTCGGCGCCTACCTCGCCGAGCACCCCGGCATCGCCCACCTGCACATCACCGGAGCCGCGACGACGTTCGACGCGATCGTCTGGGGTCCCTCCTCGGGCGCGGGCGCGTCGACCACCGCGCGGCGCAAGCGCGAGAACCGTCCCCGTCTCAAGACGCCGATCACCGCGGAGCTCGGCGGCGTCTCGCCGATCATCGTCGTGCCGGGCGAGTGGAGCGACGCCGACCTCCGCTTCCAGGCCGAGCACGTCGCGACCATGCGCCTGTACAACTCGGGCCACAACTGCATCGCCGGGCAGGTCGTGCTGCTCAGCGCGGACTGGCCGCAGCGCGAGGCCTTCCTGAGCGAACTGCGCACGGCGCTGGAGAGCGCTCCGGCGCGGCCGGTCTGGTACCCACGGGCCGGCGAGAAGCTCGCGGCCGCGGCATCCGATTATCCCGACGCGATCTGGTGCGCCGACGGCACGCGCGCGCTCGTCAAGATCGGCGCCGCCGGCGACGCCGCAGCCCTCGAGACCACGGAGTACTTCGCACCGGTGCTCGGGGTCGTGGAGCTGCGCGGCAACGGCCAGGAGTTCCTCGACCGGGCCGTGACCCACGCCAACGCAGCGCTGACCGGCACGCTCGGCGCGAACCTGCTGATCGACCCGCTCACCCAGGCCGCGCTCGGCGACGGGTTCGAGCGCGCCGTGGCCGAGCTGCGCTACGGCACGGTGTCGATCAACTCGTGGACGGCGTTCGGCTTCCTGACCCCCACCCTGCCGTGGGGCGGGTTCCCGGGCGCGACGCTGCAGAACGTCGAGAGCGGCATCGGCGTCGTGCACAACGGCCTGCTGCTTGATCGTGTCGAGCGTTCTGTCACGCGCGGTCCGTTCCGTCCGTTCCCGCGCGCGCTCGATGCGCGCGGGCTCGGGGCGTCGAAGGGGCGCGCGTTCTCGGTGCTGCCCAAGCCGCCGTGGTTCGTCAGCTCGCGCACCGGTGCGGCGGTGAGCGAGGGGTTCACGCGGTTCCGCATGGACGGGAACTTCGCGAAGCTGGCGCGGACGCTCGCCCTGGCCTTCAAGGCATGAGGGGCCGACGCGCTGCGGCGCACCCGCTGACGGCGGACTACATCGTCGTCGGGGCCGGCTCGGCGGGCGCCGCCCTCGCGGCGCGGCTGAGCGAGGACCCGGACGTGTCGGTGCTGCTGCTCGAGGCGGGCCTGCCCGACACCGCCCTCGAGCTGCATGTGCCGGCGGCGTTCTCGAAGCTCTTCCGGGGCCGGTACGACTGGAACTACGACACCGTCCCCCAGGAGCGCCTCGAAGGTCGCACGGTCTACTGGCCGCGCGGCAAGACCCTGGGCGGCTCATCGTCGCTGAACGCGATGATGTGGGTGCGCGGGTTCGCTGCGGACTACGACGAGTGGGCGGATGCCGCGGGCCCGACGTGGTCGTGGCGTTCGCTGCTCCCCTACTTCCGCCGGGTCGAGCGGACGCAGGACGCCGCCAATCCGGACCACGGCTCCGACGGCCCCCAGTCGGTCGAGCATCAGCGCGACCCGCGGCCGCACACCGCGGCGTTCCTCGAGGCGGCGCGCGAGCTCGGGCATCCGGTCACTGCGGCGAATCTCGCCGAGGGGCAGGGGTTCAGTCAGACGATGGTGTCACAGCGACGCGGGGCGCGGGCCTCGACGGCCGACGCGTACCTGCGACCGGCCCGGCGCCGGCGGAATCTGCGCGTCGTCACCGGCGCGCTGGTGCGCCGAGTCACCTTCGCCGGCGGCCCGGACGCCCCGCCGCGGGCCACCGGGGTGTACGTCGACCTCGGCGGCGTCACGCGGCACGCGCTCGCGCGGCGCGAGGTGATCCTCGCGGGCGGGGCGATCAACACCCCGCAGCTGCTCATGCTCAGCGGCATCGGACCGGCCGAGCACCTCGTCGATCACGGCATCCCGGTGCTCGTCGACGCGCCGGGGGTCGGGGAGAACCTGCAGGACCATCTGGTCGCCGGGCTCGCGCCCGAGGCGCGCGGCGGAACGCTGTTCGGCGCGGAGCGTGCGGCGGAACTCGGGCGCTACCTCTCCTCGCGCCGCGGGATGCTGACCTCGAACGTCGGCGAGGCGTGCGGCTTCGTGCGCACCGAAGTGGCCGACCGCACCGGGATGCCCGGCGGGCTGCCCGACATCGAGATCATCTTCGCGCCCGTCCCCTACGTCGGCGAGGGGCTCATTCCCACGCCGGCCGAGGGCATCACGGTGGGCGCGATCCTGCTTCGGCCGCGCAGCCGCGGCACGATCCGGCTGGCATCGGCGGACCCGACGGTCAAGGCCGTCATCGACCCCGGCTACCTCACCGACCCGGACGGCATCGACGAGGCGACGATGCTCGCCGGGCTCGCGGAGTGCGAGCGCCTGATCGGCACCGACGCCCTCGGAGCGCTGACGACCGGAGGCTGGATCCAGCCGGAAGGCGGCGAGCGCCTGACCCCGGCCGAGCGCGCCGAGCTGTCGCTGCGCCGCTACTCCCACACGCTGTACCACCCCGTCGGCACGGCCCGGATGGGGACGGATGCCGCGTCCGTCGTCGACCCCGAGCTGCGCGTCCGCGGAGTCGACGGACTGCGCGTGGCCGATGCATCCGTGATGCCCACGGTCATCCGCGGCCACACCAACGCGCCCGCGATCGTCATCGGCGAGGTCGCGGCCGACCTCATCCGCCGCGGCTGAGCCGAGCCGGGCCCGGCCGCGCCGGGCCAAGTCGAGCCGTCGCGCACGGTCGTCTCGGCACGTCGTAGGCGACCACTCGCGACGGTTCGGCGCGGTCGGAGCCCGTCACGGGACAGCGAGTTGCCAGCTGACGTCGTTCTCGCGGGCGGATGGCGACGAGATGTGGCAACTCGGCGAGGGCGGCCGCGGCATCCGTCCAGAAATGGTGATCCGGCGACGACAGGATGAATTCGCCTGGAAGCGTCCTGTTCTCGCCAGATCACCTGTCCTCGGCAGCCCGGTGCCGCGCCGACCTGCGGGCGCATCACGAGCGCACATACGGTTCTGACGGATGCCGAGCAGCCGGCGGCCGGCATCCGTGAACGCCGAAGGGCAGGACCTCCGTCGCGTGACGGGATCCTGCCCTTCGAGAAACTGCTGCGGGTCAGCGACCGCTGCTGCGGCGCGCTCCACCGTTCTGGCGGACGACCGAGCCGACCATGAGCTTGCCGCCACCGGCGCCGGCGCTCGAGGCGCGACGGTTCGGGGTGCGGGGGTTGCCGGCCTGAGCCGGCTGAGCCGAACGGGTGTGACCGGCGCTCTGGTCGGAGCGGGCGTGGCCGCCTTGGGCGCGGTCGGAGCTCTGCCCGCGACCGGCGCCCGAACCCTGGCCACGACCGGAGCCCTGCGAGCGACCGGAGGCCGAGGCATCCGATCCACGACGCTGGCCGCCCTGACCGCCGCGACCGCCGCCGTTGCCGCCGCCTTCGCGCTGCGCGCGCTTGCGCTGGGCGTTCGCGCCCTGGCTGGTGCCGCCGCCACGGGTCGGTGCCTGCACCGGCTCGGGCTTGACGTACGGGGCGACCTCGCCGACGAGCGCGACGACCTCGGGGGAGGTCTTCGTCACGCGGACGGGGGTGACCGAGATGGCCGCCTTGCGCAGCAGCTGCGCGACGTCCTTGTCCTGGCCGGGGAGCACGAGGGTCACGACGGCACCTTCGGCGCCCGCGCGAGCGGTGCGGCCGGAGCGGTGCAGGTACGCCTTGTGCTCGGTGGGCGGGTCGACGTGGATGACGAGCTCGACGTCGTCGACGTGCACGCCGCGGGCGGCGACGTCGGTGGCGACGAGCACGCGGGCGGTGCCGGCCGAGAACGCCGCGAGGTTGCGGTCGCGCTGCGGCTGCGACAGGTTGCCGTGCAGGTCGACGGCGGGGATGCCGTCGGCGGTGAGCTGACGCGCGAGCTTCTTGGCGTGGTGCTTGGTGCGCATGAACAGGATGCGGCGGCCCTTGCCCGAGGCGAGCGCCGTGACGACGTCCTTCTTCGAGTCGGTGTCGGTCATCGTGAACACGTGGTGGGTCATCGCGGCGACGGGCGAGTTCGCCTCGTCGACCGAGTGCAGGATCTCGTTCTGCAGGAAGCGGCTGACGAGCTTGTCCACGCCGTTGTCGAGCGTGGCGCTGAACAGCAGGCGCTGACCGCTGGTCGGCGTGGCGCTCAGGATGCGCGTGACGACCGGCAGGAAGCCGAGGTCGGCCATGTGGTCCGCCTCGTCGATGACGGTGATCTCGACGGCGTCGAGATGGGCGTAGCCCTGCTTCATGAGGTCTTCGAGGCGGCCGGGGCAGGCGACGATGATGTCGACGCCGGCGTTGAGCGCCTGCACCTGACGGCTCTGGTTCACGCCACCGAAGATGGTGGTCGTGGTCAGGCCGTAGGCCTTGGCGAGCGGCGCCAGGACGGCGTCGATCTGCGTGGCGAGCTCGCGGGTCGGGGCGAGCACGAGTCCGAGCGGGCGGCCCTTGCGGCGCGAGCCTCCGGCCAGCTTGCCGCCCAGGCGGGCGACCATCGGGATCGAGAAGGCGAGCGTCTTGCCCGAGCCCGTCTTGCCGCGGCCGAGCACGTCGCGACCGGCGAGTGTGTCGGGCAGGGTGTCGACCTGGATCGGGAAGGCGGTGTTCTTGCCCTGGTTCGCCAGAACGGCGACGAGGGGCTGGGGCACGCCGAGCGTGCTGAAAGTGACGTCAGTCATTGAGAGGTTTCTCCGGGCGCGCATACGCACCCTGGTCGGTGGCCGGTGGCGTATCTCGCCCACGGGTCGCCGTACGAAAGATTTCAGCCGACGGCGTCTGGCGGGGGTTGCCCGGAGACGGCGGCGAGGGAGCGTTCTACGACGCAAGAAGCGCGGTGATCGCGCTGCAAGTGATCCCACCCTACCAGGACGGGCTGTTCGCTTCCTGGTAAGCGGCCTCGTCGGAGGGCTCGGACCCCTCGTCGGGTGCATCGTCACGCGTGCCGGCGAACCGGTCGGTGGCCTCCCGGAGCGCGGCGGCGATACCCGGCTCGGACGCGCTGTGCGAGGCATCCGGAATCATCACGAGCTCGGCCTCGGGCCACGCCCGATGCAGATCCCACGCCGTCATCGGCGGGGTGCAGACGTCGTAGCGCCCCTGCACGATCACCCCCGGGATGCCGCGGATGGCGTCGACGCCGGCGATGAGCTGCCCGTCGGAGAACCAGCCCCCGTGCATGAAGTAGTGGTTCTCGATCCGCGCGAAGGCGGTCGCCGCCGCGGGCTCGGTCATGGCGTCGACGAGGGCGGGATCGGGGAGCAGGGTCAGCGTGGATGCCTCCCAGCGCGACCACGCCACGCCCGCCGGAAGATGCACGGCCGGGTCGGGATCGCTGAGTCGCCGGTGGTACGCCTCGATCATGCGCGAGCGCTCGAGCACGGGGATCGGAGCGATGAAGTCCTCCCACAGGTCGGGGAAGAGCGCGGCCGCGCCGCCCTCGTAGAACCACTCCAGCTCGTGGCGGCGCAGCGTGAAGATGCCGCGGAGCACCAGCTCGGTCACCGATTCGGGATGGGTCTGCGCATAGGCGAGCGCCAGCGCACTCCCCCACGATCCGCCGAAGACCTGCCAGGCGGGGATGCCGAGATTGCGGCGGAGCAGCTCGATGTCGGCGACGATGTGCCACGTGGTGTTGTAACGCAGGTCGGCACCGGGATCGCTCGCATGCGGCGTGGAGCGGCCGCATCCCCGCTGGTCGAAGAGCACGATGCGATAGCGCTCCGGATCGAAGAACCGGCGATGCCAGGGTGCCGTGCCGGCGCCGGGACCACCGTGCAGGAACACGACCGGCTTGCCCTCGGGGTTGCCGCTCTGCTCCCAGTACACGCGATGACCGTCGCCCACGATGAGCATGCCGGTCTCGTACGGCTCGACGGGCGGATAGAGGATGCCGTCGAGGTGTTCGTTCACAGGCTGCCCCCGGGGATGCCGAACGTCTCGCAGTCCGCCGGCTCGCCCCGCAGGCCGATCTCGAACCACCGCTGCCGCTGCTCGCTGGAGCCGTGCGTCCAGCTCTCGGGGTTCACGGCGCCGCCGGACTCCTGCTGGATGTGGTCGTCGCCCACGGTCTGCGCCGCGTTGATCGCGTCCGCGATCTGCTGCGGTGTCGGCTCTTCGAGGTACGGCACGCCGTTCTCGTCCTTCAACCGCGTCATATCCCCGACCCAGGCGCCGGCGAAGCAGTCCGCCTGCAGCTCCATCCGCACGCCGTTGCTGTCGGGACCGGTGCCGTTGTTGGGGTTCTGCTCCATGATCCCGGCGATGTTCTGCACGTGGTGGCCGTACTCGTGAGCGAGCACGTACAGCTGGGCGAGCGGGCCCGCCGTGGCATCGAACTGCTGACGGAGGAGCCCGAAGAACGTCGGATCGACGTAGACCGTCTCTTCCGGCGGGCAGTAGAACGGGCCGGTCTGGTTCGACGCGGTGCCGCACGCGGTGCCCGTGGCCCCGTCGACGATGATGAGCTGCGGCGCCCGGTAGCCCTGCAGCTCGGTCTGCCAGTACTGGTCGAGTGCGAGCTGTCCGGCCGCCAGGCGGCAGTCGTCGCGCTCGTTGGCGTCCTCGCCGGTCTGGCACTGCTCGATCTGCGTCTCCTCGCCCGTGCCGACCTGGCCTCCGCCGCCCCCGAGCAGACCCGACAGGTCGGTCCCCGTGAAGAGCTGGAAGAGGAGTACGGCGATCGCGCCGATGCCGGCGATCCCGCCGCCGGCGGCCGCCATGCCGCCGCCGCGGCGGCGCGCCGTGCTGCCGCCGACCCGGGCGTTGTCGTTGAACGTCATGCGCTCACGGTACCCCTGGCACCTCGCACGGGCGAGGAGCTTGACACCGCAATAGGCTCTGGGCATGGCGAGCGCTCCCACGACCGTGACGATCACCGGTGCCGGCGGACAGATCGGCTACGCCCTGCTCTTCCGCATCGCGGCGGGCGACATGCTCGGCGGCGACCGTCCGGTCAGGCTCCGGCTGTTGGAGATCCCTCAGGGGATGCGGGCGGCAGAGGGCGCTGCGCTCGAACTGCAGGACTGCGCGTTCCCGCTGCTGCGCGACATCGAGCTGAGCGACGACCCGCGCGCGGCGTTCGACGGCTGCAACATCGCGATGCTCGTCGGGGCCCGTCCCCGCGGTCCGGGCATGGAGCGGGCGGATCTCCTCGCTGCGAATGCGGGGATCTTCGGCCCGCAGGGCGCCGCGATCGGAGAGGTCGCCGCCGATGACGTTCGCGCGGTCGTGGTGGGAAACCCGGCCAACACGAACGCGCTCATCGCCGCGGCATCCGCTGCCCCCGCCGTTCCCGCCGACCGCTTCACCGCACTCACCCGCCTCGACCACAACCGCGCGGTGGGTCAGCTCGCCGCGGCACTGGAGGTGCGCCCCGACGCGGTGCGCGGGGTGGCTATCTGGGGCAATCACTCGGCGACGCAGTTCCCCGATGTCGCGCACGCGACTGTCGGCGGCGTGCCGGTCGTGGTCGCCCTCGCCGAACGCCTGGGTGGGCACGAACCCGCCATCGCCTGGCTCGACGACGTCTTCATCCCCCGTGTCGCCAGGCGCGGGGCCGAGATCATCGAAGTGCGCGGCTCGTCGTCGGTGGCGTCGGCCGCGAATGCGGCGATCGAGCACGTCCGCGACGATCGACTCGGCACCGGCGGCGAGACGACGTCGGCGGCGGTGCTCTCTCGCGGCGAGTACGGCGTGCCCGAAGGACTCGTCTGCTCGTTTCCCGTCACCTCGGACGGCGACGGCTACCGGATCGTCGAAGGTCTCGCCTTCGACGATCGCTCCCGCGCGCGCTTCGACGCGTCGGTCGCCGAGCTCACCGCCGAACGCGACGCCGTCCGGGAACGCGGCGCGCTGTAGCTGCCATGGAGTACCTGGTCGTCGCCATCCTCGCCGTCGTCGTCATCGCGCTGGGCACTGCCATCGCCCCGAAGCTCAACGTCGCCGGCCCGCTGGTGCTCGTGCTCGTCGGCGTCGGCGTCGGGCTGCTGCCGTTCGTCGAGATCCCCGAGATCGACCCGGAGTGGATCCTCGTCGGCGTGCTCCCGCCGTTGCTCTACTCGGCCGCGGTCGCCCTGCCTGCCATCGAGTTCCGTCGCGACTTCGGGCCGATCGCGGGGCTGTCGTTCCTCCTCGTGATCCTCAGCTCGATCGTTCTCGCGGTGTTCTTCGTCCTCGTGATCCCCGGGCTGAACCCCGCGATCGCGGTCGCCCTCGGCGCGATCCTGAGCCCCACAGACGCGGTCGCCACCTCGATCGTGAAGCGGCTCGGCGTCTCGCGGCGGGTGGTGACGATGCTCGAGGGCGAGAGCCTGCTCAACGACGCGACCGCTCTGGTGCTGCTGCGCACCATGGTCGCCGCCGCCGCGGTGGCGACGGGCGGCGCCGCTGCCGAAGACGGCGTCGGCGTGGGCTTCCTCCCCGCGTTCGCGTGGGGCGTGCTTATCGCCGTCGTCGTCGGAGGGATCGTCGGCTACCTCAACCTGCGGCTGCGCTCGCTCATCGGCCACTCCGCAGCCAACACGGCGATCGGGTTCGTGATCCCGTTCGCGGCCTACCTGCCGACCGAGCACCTGGGCGGGTCGGGCCTCGTGGCGGCCGTCGTGGCCGGCATCGTCACCGGCCAGGGATCGGCGCGATGGTTCACGCCGGAGCAGCGGATGTCGGACGAGCACAACTGGCGGACCATCGAGCTCATGCTCGAGGGGGCGGTGTTCCTGCTCATGGGGCTCGAGCTCAAGCAGATCGTCGAGGGCAACATCGAGAACCACGACGGGATCGGCACCGGCCTCGGGATCGCCCTCGGCGCCTTCGTGATCATCGTTGTGGTGCGCGCCGCGTACGTCAGCGTCCTGGTGTGGGCGCAGAGCCGCCGCGCACGCGGACGCCAGCGCGAGCGGCTGGCGCGGATCGGCGAACGCCTCGACGGAGCGGAGCCCGCAGACGACCCGCGCCGCCAGCGCCGCCTCGCGTCGATGCGCTCACGCCTCGCGCGCGCGGTGAGCGACCTCAATTACTACCAGGCCTCCCCGCTCGGCTGGAAGCACGGCACCGTCATCGTGTGGGCGGGCATGCGCGGCGTCGTCACCCTCGCTGCGGCGCAGACCCTGCCGCGCGAGACGCCCGCTCGCGAGCTGCTCATCTTCGTCGCCTTCGCCGTCGCCATCGGGAGCCTGATGGCGCAGGGGTTCACCCTCCCCTGGCTGGTGCGGATGCTGCGGCTGCGGTCGCCGGAGGACCACCAGCTCGACCGCGCCGAGCAGTCCGCTCTCGACGGCGAGCTGCGCGAGGCGGCCGTCGCCGCGATGACCGGGGCGACGCTGCGCCGCCGCGACGGCGAGCCCTTCCCGGACGACCTCATCGACATCGTCAGCGCGCGGATGTACGACCCTCCCGACGATGAGACGACGGCCTCGGCGCGCGACCTTCTCGAGCTCCGGCTCGTGCTGATCGAGGCGATGCGACGACGGCTGAACGAGCTGTCATCGGGCGGCGAGTACAGCACGCCCGCGCTCCGTCACGCCCTGGCCGAGCTGGACGCCGACGAGCTGAGCCTCGAGCTGCGCCTCGACGATCAGGGCTGACGCACGCGACGCCGGTTTCGAGAGAGAATGGGGACGGCGAAGGAGCAAGACATGAATGGTGCAGGCCCGGCAACGGACGCGACGGATGCGGCATCCGCTCAGACCAGTCCCGTCCCCCTCGCGCACCCGGCGGCCGAGTGCCCCAAGTGTTTCACCGAGCTGCAGCGCGACCGCGACTGGTGGCAGGCCCGGCCGGCCGGCTCACGCCTCGTCGGCCTGGTCATCTCGCGGGACGACATGCCCTCGGTCGTCGAGCAGCGCGACGAGCTGACGCGCTTCGGCGTGCCGATCGCCGGCTTCCGCCACCCCGCGCCCGAGACCCTCGAGTCGTGGGAGGAACGCCTGGTGCGCCTGTTCGGCACCCTGACCCACGGCGACGTGCTTGTCGTGTCGACCGTCCACGCGCTCGGACGCAACACCGAGGAGGAGACGCGGACC
Source organism: Microbacterium sp. Root166 (assembly GCF_001427145.1). Taxonomy (GTDB): domain Bacteria; phylum Actinomycetota; class Actinomycetes; order Actinomycetales; family Microbacteriaceae; genus Microbacterium. Next base: position 1,220,740 of record NZ_LMGL01000001.1, on the reverse strand, counting down.
CTGGCGGAGCTGCGGCGCCGAGGCGTCGTGGTCAAGGTCATCAGCCAGACCGGCCGTCACCTCGCCGACACGGTCGACGCCGCGCGCTGATCCCGCCGGTGCTCAGTCCTCGCCGGAGGCCTCGCGCTCGAGGTCGAGCAGCGGCAGGTCCTCGCGCGTGACCAGCCGCGCGGCGATCGCGTGCTCGACCAGGCGCACGCGGCGATTGGTGGCATAGGAGCCCACGCCCCCGCGCATCCCCGGCACTCCGATGCGGTCGAGCTTGTCGCATACGTTGTCGAGCTTGCGGTTGAAGCGCGTGAGCGTCCAGCCGAGGCGCTCGGCTGCCTGAGACGAGGTGGGCAGTTCGCTCATGCCGCTGCCGTCCCGCTTGAGCAGCGGCTCGGCCAGGGCCAGGATCATGACGCGCTGGCTGTGCGTCAGCGGGACGTCCCCGATCGTGCTCAGCCCGTCCTCGTCGTCGCCGAGGGTCTGCGTCTCGCGGAACGCCGGTTCGGCGACCGTGATGGTGAGCTCGTACGTCGTGGCGCCGGCGCTGAAGATCACGGCGGTCGCCGCGAACACGAGCGGCAGGCGGGCACCCGGAGCGAGCCAGGCCTGCACGCGGCCACCGGTGTCGGTGACGGTCGCCGCGAGGCGCGTGCCCACGTTCGAGAGCAGCCAGAGCCCGTCGATGTTCTCGATGCTGAGGAACTGGCGGTGCAGGAAGAGGTTGTCGTCCAGGGCGAGGTCGCCTTCGCGGCCCACGGTGAAGACGCTTCCCGGCTCGACGGTGAAGGTCTCCCCGGCGAACTCGATGGTGAGGTCGTCGGTGACCGCGGCGCTCACGGGACGCACCCGCTGACCGGATCGGACGACTGCCCGTTGTCTCGCACCAGCAGCACCTCCACGCACGTCGTGCCGGACGGGTCGGCCGCCACCGTCACCTCCAGAGCGTCGATGGACTCGAAGTCGGGTTCTGCGCCGCCACGCGCGACCACGCCGACGAGGAACTTGTCACCCTCCTGCGGGTCGGGATTGGTCCAGGTGAACCGCACGCCGGCGGCGACGGCGGCCCCCGCGAGATCCTCGGGCTCGGGAACGATCGCCGACACCGGGTCCTTCGGGTCCGACTCGGTGACCGGCGTCGGGGTGGGTGTGCCGCCGCCCAGGATGCTGGGGAGCGAGACGCCGACGATCACGGAGACGACGACCACCAGCGCCGCGGCCGCGATGCCCAGCACGAGGCCTCGGCGTGAGCTCGCGGGAGGCTTTTCGGTCGAGGGTGCGGGCGCGGCAGGATGCGGGGCTTCGGCGAAGATCGGCGCGGGCGCGCGCATCACGGTGGCGTCCTCGGCCGCGGGCGCGACCTCCGGGATGCGGCGCTGCGTCGGGCCGGCATCGACGACGCGAGCCGCCGAGCGGATCACGGTGTGCGCGTCGGCGGGCTCGTCGTAGGCGGGAGGGCTGAACGGGGCGCCACCGGGGGCGAAGGCGGCGACGGAGGGGCGCGTCGGACCGGCGGCCGGCGTGGTCTGCGGGTCGATGCTCACGACGCCCCGCACCCGTGTGAGGCCCTCGTCCTCGTCCTCGACGGCGTCGTCTGCGATGCCGTCGTCGAGGATGTCGATCGGGGTGACCGAGTGCGCGAGCTCGATCTGCACCTTCTGCAGGGCGCGCGCGAAGGCGATCGCGGACTCGTAGCGGTCCGCCGGCGACTTCGCCATCGCGCGTTCGAGGATGCGCTCCAGCGACACCGGCACGTCGGCGCGGCCGAGCGGGGGCAGAGGAGCCCGCTCGATCCGCTGGATCAGCTCTGCGGCGGTGTTGCGCTGGCCGGGCTGGTCGAACGGTGAGCGGCCGGCCAGGAGGGTGTAGACCGTCGCGCCGAGGGCGTAGACGTCCGAGCGCTGGTCGCTGCGCGGCTGGTCGGCGAAGGACTCCGGCGGCGACCACGGGATCGACAGGCCCGCGGACTCGGCCGCGGCGGCGGTGGTCGATGCGATGCCGAAGTCGGTCAGTGCGGGACGGTTGTACTCGGTGACGAGGATGTTCGCGGGCTTGATGTCGCGGTGGAGCACGCCGGCACGGTGCGCCGTCTCGACGGCCGCCGCGACCTGCACGCCGACGCGCAGCGACTCGGCGGTCGAGAACGGCTCGCGCCGGTAGCGCACCTGCAGGTTGGGCTTGGGGCAGTACTCCATCACGAGGTAGGGCCGGCCGTCCTGGGCGACCCCGGCCTGGTAGATCGTCACGATCGCGGGGTGCGTCGAGAGCATCGCCATGACGTTCGCCTCGGCGGTGAACTCGGCGACCGACCCGCTCGACATCCGCTCGGTGAGCAGCACCTTGACCGCGACGCGGCGCTTCGGCAGTGCCTGCTCGTACAGGTAGACGTCCGCGAATCCGCCCGAGCCCAGGACGTCGATGTAGGTGAAGCCCGGCAGGTCGGGCGGCGCCATGGGCGCGCGCTTGGCGCTCACGCGAGATCCTCGATGGCCACGGTGATGCCGTCTCCCAGGTCGATCACGTCGCCCGGGACGACGACCGTGGTCTCTCCTGGGTGAAGGCGCACCGGGTCGACCCCCGGCCGCAGCAGGGTGGTCCCGTTGGTGGTGTGCAGATCGGTGGCCAGGATGCTGTCGCCTTCGACGCGCAGTTCGACATGGCTGCGGGAGATGTCCTGCTGCGGGCTGTCGACGGCGACCAGGTGCGGCAGGTCGGTGCCCGAGACCCGGGTCGATCGCGGCCGCCGGCCGATGACGACCGTGCGGTCGAGAGTGAGGACCTGCCCGGTCGAGACCCGGATGCGCCCGGGCGCGGGCGGACGGGGCGGCGCGAGGGGCGCCGGCGCGGAGTCGTCGGTGCTCAGCGGCGGCAGCGAGTGGCCGGTCCGCAGCGCACGGGCCTCGGCCAGCGAGATCGTCTCGCCGTCGTGATCGCCCTGCATCGCGATGGTCACGGGCTCCCGTGACCGGATGACGGTGACCTCCAGGGCCTCGGCAGCGGGCTCAGCCTCCGGGACCGGCACCATCGTCGCCTCGGATTCGACCGGAAGGATCGAGTCGGTCTCGCCCAGGGACAGCACGGCATCGGAGTCGATCAGGCCCGAGATGGTCTCAGCACCGGCCGACGTGACACCGCTGACCGGCGCCAGGCGCGGCTCCACCACGACCGGCGGCTCGGGCGCGGCCACGACGACCGGCGCTTCCGACGCGGGCGGTGGCACGTGGGCCGCGCGCGGCGGCGTTCCCGCCACGGGGAGGTCCGCTGCGGAGACCGGCGCTGCGGAGACCGGCGCCGCGACCTCAGGCGTCGCCGGCTCGGCGACCTCCACGACCGGCTCGAGCTCGGGATCCGGCTCCATCGGCGGGGCGGCGCGGCGGGGTCCTGCCGGCGCCGCCGCACGACCCGCGCCCGGTGCCGGCGCCGCCGCGCGACCCGCGACCGATGCCTGCGCCGGGATCCACCTCAGCCCGCCCGCGAGCACGACGCCGTCGGTCACCGGGAACTCCGGCGGCGCGGCATCCTCGCTTGCGAACGACACCTGGGATGCCGCGGCGATGACCCGCTCGGTCCACGTGGTGACGCCCTCCCCGGAGACCCGCTCGGGTGCATCGGCCTCGACGTCGAGCGCGAATCCGCCGCGGACCGCCAGCCGCACCGAATCGCCCTCGGCCAGCGCGACTGCGAAGTGCGGGACCGCCGACAGCGAGATCCCGTACGCGTCGGTGAGAGCCTCCAGCACGCCCCCGAGCCCACGACCCGCGGCCACCAGGGCGTGGACGCGCACCGCCAGCGCGGGTGAGGCGTCCTCGGCGAGGATCACGAATCCCTCCGGTGTCACTGCGACCGGCTGCGCTCCCGGCGAGTAGTGGACGGACATCAGAAACCCCCTGTGGCGACCGCGCGTGGCAGCGTGTCGCCGTCGAACTCGTCTTCGCTCGGCACCGCCGGTGCGGTGTCGTCACCGCTTCGGTCAGCGCGCGAGCGCACGGCCGTGGCATCGACCACCACCGCCGTGATGTTATCGCGCCCACCACGGAGCATGGCCTCGTGCACCAGCCGGGTCGCAGCGGCCTGGGGGTCCGATTCCGCCAGGAGCACGGCGTGGATCTCGTCGCGGTCGAGCTCGCCGGAGAGTCCGTCCGAGCAGATCAGGATGCGGTCGCCGGATTCGGCCGGCAGCAGCCAGAAGTCGGCCTCGGCGTCGCTGCCCGCGCCGATCGCGCGGGTGATGACGTTGCGGCGCCGGTCGCTCGCGGCCGCGGCCGGATCCAGCTCGCCCGCGTCGATCAGTTCCTGCACGACGGAGTGGTCGACGCTCACCTGCTCGAACTCGCCCTCGCTCAGGCGGTAGGTGCGGGAGTCTCCGAGGTTGACCGCGAGCCAATAGCCCTCGCCGTGGATGTCGGCGATCACGACGCCGGTGATGGTCGTGCCGGCTCCGGCGCCCTCTCCCGACGACAGGGCGTCGATGCGCCGCCGGGCACGCAGCAGAGCGGCGCGGACGTCGTCGACGCCCACGCTCGCGCGGCCGGCGAGTCCGGCGAACTCCTCGATCGCGGTCGCACTGGCGACGTCGCCGGCACGGTGGCCGCCCATGCCGTCGGCGACCAGGAACAGCGGCGGCACCGCGATGAAGGAGTCCTCGTTGATCCGACGGCGCAGCCCGGCGTCGGTCGCCGAGCCGAATACGACGGTCACCGGGGCGGTCATGGCGCGGTGCCCACGATCGCGACGCGATCGCCCAGCTCGAGGCGGTCGCCGGTGCGCAGTGCCGTCGGAAGCCCAGGGATCAGCAGGTGGCGGCTGCCGTCGCGCACGATGACGGTGCCGTTGGTGGAGTACCGGTCGGCGATCCAGGCTCCGCCTGCGTCGCCGCCGACCTCGAAGTGGGTCTTGGACAGCGACAGCGTCTCGTCGCGCACCGGAACGCTGACGATCCCCGGCTCGACGATGGGATTGCGGCCGTACACCGTGCGCCCGTATACGGCCATGCTGGTGGCATCGTCCCACGTCAGCACGGCGATAACCGGGGCACCGGCCACGAACGACCCCTGAGTCTCGGGCAGCGGGACGCTGATGGCCGTGACGGGCCGCGTCATCGGCACCTGCGTGATGATCGCGGTCGGTGGAGCGGATGCCGTGGCCACCGCCGCGGCACGCACCGGTCCTGCGGCAGGCGCGGCGGTGCGTGCCGCGGCGGGCGCGTACGACGGCTCCACCCGGGGCGCGAACTCCGGGGCCGGCGCCTCCACGTGGACGGGCGCGAGCACCGGCACGGCGACGGGCGCGAGAACCGGGGCAGGAGCGGGCTCGGGTGCCGGTGCCGGAGAAGGCACCTGGGAAGCGGCGGGTGCCCTCTGCGGAAGGGGCGGGGCCGGGCGGTCGATGAACCACGTCAGCGGAGGGCTGGCGGCGAGCGGGGCGGCGACGGGCGACTGCTCTGCCGCCGGACGCGGGGCCGCGGCATCCGTCCCCCGCGTGTCGACCAGGATCGCGCGACCCGCGGTGTCGTGCCAGCCCTGATGGCGCGTGCTCGGGTCGAAGAGCGGCGTGAACCACCCGATGACGACCGAGCACGACAGCGCCCACACGACATTGCGCCACAGTGCCCGCCAGAAGCCGATCGCCTCGGGGCTGCGATCGTCGAGCAGCCGGAGGTCGAGCGCGCGCTGGCCGACCGATCCGGTGCCGCCCTGCATGGCCGAATAGACCACTGCCCACACGAGGAGCGCGAGCACCGCCGCACCGGCGGCGAGGACGAGCGCCGCTCCGAGGGAGCCTGCGCCCACCGCTCGCCCGGCTCCGAGGGCGAGGGCGACGCCCACCGTGATCGCGGCGGCGAAGACGCCGACGGCGCAGGCGACGGCCGCGTCGACGGCGTAGGCAGCGGCGCGCCGGCCGAGCGTCGCCGTCGCGGCGGCGGAGAGGGGGCGGCTGGTCATTCGTTCTCCTGCGGGCGGGCAACGGGCTCGGGTGCCCGGCTGGTCTTCTTCTCGGCGCGCACGCGGGGGGCGCGCGGCTCACGCGGAGCCCTGGGCGGCCGCGGCGCACGCGCCGGCAGCTCGAACCGGGTGCCCGCGAGGAGCGAGCGCACGTTCAGGCGGGCTGCCAGGCGACTCCAGAACGAGCGACCCACGGCCATGCCGCCGACGATCTCGTCGACCTGGCGCCAGAACTCGTTCACGTCCTCGGGCGTGGGGTCGGACGGGCCGAACACCTCGACGTCGGCTCGGGCGGCCAGCGTGGTCACCCGGGGCTCGGCGAAGGCGGCGCTCACCACTCCGGCGTCTTCCGTGCGGGTTCCTCCGCCGCGCACCGCCGTGCCGTAGTCCGCGGCGCGGTCCACGAGCTCTTCCCACCCGCCGCTGATGCGGTCTGCCGCACGCTCGGCTTCGCGGCGGCGCCGGCGGCGCGCCGCCTTGAGAACGCCCACCAGCACGAACGGCGCGGCCAGCACGCCGATCACGCTGAATGCGATGATGGCGATCGCGACGAGGAGAGCGATGAGCGCGGCATCGAACCCGCTCTCGTCCTCCGCCTCTCGGTCATCGGGAACGGTCGGCGGAACATCGACGGGCTCCTGCGGCGGGGGCGGCGGCTGCAGCACCTGCGGCTTGGGGTCGGCCTTGGGCTTGGTCGTCTGGTCGTTGGGAATCTGGTCGTCCGGCGGTGTCGGGTCGAAGGTGACCCAGCCGTGCTCGGCGAACGCGACCTCGACCCAGGCGTGGAGCGTGTCGCCGGTCGCCGTGAAGACGGCGCCTCCCGCGGCATCCTCTTCGGGGTAGAACCCCATCACGACGCGTGCCGGAATGCCGATCTCGCGGGCGAGCAGCGCCATCGCGGTCGCGTACTGCTCGTCGTCGCCGACCATCTGGTCGGAGCCCAGCAGCGTCGAGATGCGCTCGGCCCCGTGACCGGCGCGCGAGAGCACCTCGCCTTCGAGGCCGTGGCTGAAGTAGCCGCCCTCGGCGAGCATCGTCTGCAGCGCGCGCACCTGCTCGACCGGCGTCGTCGCCTCGGCCACGGCCTTCGCCGCGATCTCGGCGAACTCCTCGGGGACGCCCTCCTGGTCGGGAAGCGACAGCGGCGCGAAGTCGTCGTCTTCGAGCGCGTCGTCGCTGGGCGTCGAGGGCACGACCGCCTCGAGCGTGTACTCGTCGCCCTCGCCGAGCCGGTCGGTGACCACGGCCGTCTGCGTGCCCTCGTTGTAGAAGGCCGAGCGGCGGAGGTCCTCGCCGTCGTCGCCGCCGAACTCGACGCTGCGCGCGGCGCCGACCCCCGGCATCCACACGCCGTCGAGGGCGCCGATCTCGACGTGCACCGTCGCCGGCGTGCCCTCCGCCTCGGCGGACATGTTGCCCCGCACCGGGCCGAACGCGCTCGACGTGCCGGCACCGTCGTCGGAGACGTTGTAGACCGTGCCGTCGTACGCGTCCATCGTCGCGAGGCGCACGCGCGCCTCCTTCGGCATGCCGGAGACGGTGAACAGCGGCTCGTCGGGGAAGTCGCGCACGAGCGCACGGAACGCCTGCAGCGGGCTGGGGTACTCGCGGATGTCGAACGGCGGGATGACGACGTCGCGCAGCACGTAACGGGGGTTCTGCGGGGCGGCGAGCGCGCTGGTCCCCACGCCGATCAGCGTCGCGATGACGACCACGGCACCGCCGAGGATCAGGCGCCTGACAGCCACCCCGCGGACCGGGGTCGCGTCGTCGCCGAGCGGCACCGCCCCGGTGCCGTGCTCCCAGCTCTGCCGCACCGCGAGCCAGACCGCGGCCACGAGGGCGAACACGATGCCCTGCACGACCGGCACGAACGCCTCGGCGGTGCCGATCGCGATCTCGATGCCCAGGAAGGCGGTCGCGGGCAGCAGCGCCCAGGCCGGAGTGCGCAGGCGGAGAGCGAGCGACGTGGTCAGCACGCCGGCGAGCAGAGCGAGCAGGAAGGGGACGACGAGATGACCATCGGATGCCGCGACCGGCGCGACCGTGGTGAGCAGTTGCTTCCAGGACGTGACGACACCCAGGGCGAGCCGGCCCAGCGTGTCGAGCGTGGGGATGAACCCGAGGACCGTGGTGTGCGGGAGCGCGAGCGCGCCGCCGAAGAGGAAGTACGCGAGCACCGTGAGCCCCGCCAGCGGCAGGATCCCCCAGCGCAGCCAGGTGCACAGTGCCGCGAGGCCCATGCCGAGGAGCGCACCGCCGACCGCGGCGGGCAGGTACGCCGGTCCGCCGAAGGTCGGCCAGAACCCCGCAATGGGCACGGCGAGGAGCGCCGCGACGGCACTCAGGTCGAGGATCCAGCGCCGCAGCGACAGGGTCGTCCCCGCGGTCACGAGAGCACCTTCAGCAGAGCGGCGGGCAGCTGGTCGAGCGAGCCGACGGTCACGACGTTCGCGTCGCCGATGCGGCGCAGCCCCGGCGACGCGCCGGCCTCGGCCACGATCGCGAGAGCACGGGCGCCGAACGGCAGCCGCGCGCAGGCGGTGCGCAGGGTGTTGGCGTCGACGCTGCTGCCGCACACCAGCACGACGACGCTGGCCAGGGGCACCGTCGCCGAGACCACGCCCGCGAGGTCGACGATCCCGCCCGCTCGCGCACGCGAGTGAACGACACCCGACAGCGAGTCGAGCAGCCGCTTGCCGGTCGCCGACGGGAGCGAGCGCTCCTGCACCCGGAGCTCGACGCGCTGCGAGTCGCGCAGGGCGCGCAGGCCGAGAGAGCCCGCGGCCGAGATGGCGAGCTCGAACTCCTGGTCGTTGCGGTAGTCGCCGGCGAGGGTCGACAAGCCGATCACGAAGTGCGAGCGGCGCGTCTCCTCGTACTGCCGCACCATGACGGTGCCGGTGCGGGCCGTCGACTTCCAGTGCACGTGACGCAGATCGTCGCCGGGCTGATACTCGCGCAGTGCATGGAACGAGACGTCGTCACGCGACAGATCGGCGGCCGGGAGGCCATCCAGGTCGCGCATGAAGCCGAGCGACTGTCCGTCGAACGTGACGGTGCGGGGGTGCACGAACAGGTCCACCGGCTCGTCGCGGCGGTGCACGCGTTCGAACAGGCCCAGCGGATCACCGCGCACGACGCTGACCGGACCGACCTTCACGACGGCACGGCGCGTCGTCGGGATCGCGAAGAGCTCCTCGGCCGACGCCCCCGCCGGGAGGCGATTCACCTCGAACTCGCCGCGACCCGAGCCGACCGGCAGCACGACGCGCGAAGGCAGGATCGCCCGCGTGCCGGAGTTCGTCAGCGTGAGGGCGCCGACCGCCCGCTCTCCGACGACCACGCGCGTGCGGGTGAGGTCGAGAGTGACGTCGTACGCCGTGCGCCCGACCAGGAAGAGCGTGCAGAGGGCCAGCAGAGCGGCGAGCACGACGGCGGCGACCGTCAGCTCCCACCAGCCGAGGGATGCGCCGGCGACGGCGAGGACGACGACGGCGGCGATGAGCACCCACGCGGCGGGACGCACGACAGACACCACGAGGCGCAGCCGACGCGCCACGCGCACGCCCAGCGCGCTCCACCGATCGCGGCTGTCCCGCACGGGGACTGCCGGCGCGAGTGCCTCCGTCGTCATCAGGCCGCGGACCTCGCCTGCGGTGCGGCGACGTCTTCGAGCACGCGGGAGATGACCGTCTCGGCCGTGGTGCCGGCGAACTCGGCCTCGGGGTCGAGGACCAGGCGGTGCGTCCACACCGGAGCGGCGAGGGCCTTGATGTCGTCGGGCGTGACGAAGTGGCGGCCCTGAGCGGCGGCCCAGACCTTGGCGATGCGGATCATGGCGAGCGAGCCGCGCACGGACACGCCGAGCTGGGTCGCGGCATCCGTCCGGGTCGCCTCCGAGAGCTGGGCCGTGTAGCGCAGCACCGCGCCCTCCACGTGCACCGTGGCGGCGAGGTCGGCCATGTCGGCGACGGCGCCCGTGGTGATGATCGCGGGAAGGCTCGAGGACGGGTTGCGGTCGGACGCTCCGGCGAGGATGCGCTCGGCCACGGCGAGGTCGGGGTAGCCGATCGACGTGCGGATGAGGAAGCGGTCCAGCTGCGCCTCGGGGAGCTTGTAGGTTCCGGCCTGCTCGATCGGGTTCTGCGTGGCGATCACGAGGAACGGGCGACCCGCCTCGTGGGTGACGCCGTCGACCGTGACGCGGGACTCCTCCATGACCTCCAGGAGCGAGGACTGCGTCTTGGGCGACGCGCGGTTGATCTCGTCGGCGAGCACGATCGACGCGAAGACCGGGCCCTTGTGGAACTCGAACTTGTGCGAGGTCTGGTCGTAGATCGTGACGCCAGTGACGTCGGAGGGCAGCAGGTCCGGTGTGAACTGAATGCGGCTGCTCGTGCCCTGCACGGTCGCGGCGAGCGCCTTGGCGAGGCTCGTCTTGCCGGTGCCCGGGGCGTCCTCGAGCAGCACGTGGCCCTCGGCCAGCATCGCGCTGAGCACGAGGCCCACGACCTCGCGCTTGCCCAGGACGGCACGGTCGATGTTGTCGACGAGGCGGGAGAAGGTTCCCTGGAACCAGGCTGCCTGCTCGGGGGTCATCGTCATGTCGTGGGTCTCTCGTTTCAGGGGAGGGTGAGCAAAAGGAGACGGATGCTGCGCTACCAGGTCGCTGGTTCGCTGTTGGTCGGATTGCCGCCGATGATCTTCACCCAGTGCACGCCGTCGTAGCCGTTGTAGCAGTCGATCTCGACCGAGCCGTTGTTCGGGATGTTGATCGGGAAGCCCGCGTTGTTGGCGAAGTACCCGTCCCTGTCGTGGCACTCGATGCGATACGAGCCGCCGTTGAAGTTCGAGGTGTTGAGGACGTACTTGTGACAGCCGTTCCCGAGGCGGTTCGTCGAGCACCCGGCGACGAAGGAGCCCTTCGTCGTCCACGCCCGCGGCTGCGGCTCGGCGACGGTCGTCGCAGCGTCGCTCGCGATCGGCGACCACTGGCCCGCGGCATCCTGAGCGCGCGCCTCGATCGTGTGGCGCTCGCTGTAGCCGTAGTTGTTCGTGCGCGAGTTGGACAGCGCCACGTCCTGCCAGCCGCCGCCGTCGATGCGGATCTGCATCGCGGTGATGGCTCGGCCGTTCGGCGCCGGCGGGCTCCAGCTGAAGGTGATGTTGCGGCCGTCGGCGACCGCTCGGGCCACCGGTGCGCGCACCGGGCCGTAGGGCGTGGCCGCGTTCGACGGCGCGGAGGGCGGCCCGTCGTAGCGGACGCCGTCCATGGCCGTGTAGGCGCGCAGGCGCACGGTGTACTGGGTGCCGTTGGCGCCATTGCGGATGATGTTGTCGCCCGGCAGCGCAGCCCAGCCGCCGCCATTGAGCGAGTACTCGTAACGCAGCTCGCCGGCGTTCGCGCCGTTGCCGGCAGCCGGCTGATAGGCGATGCGGATCGTGCCGTCGCCGGCCGGCGTCGACGCCGTCACGCCCGTCGGGGCTCCCGGCGCCACGAACGCACGACGCGGTGCCGACTGCGCGCTGTCCGCGCCCCAGCCGGCCTTGTTGCGGGCCGCGACGGTGAACGTGTAATCGCTGGTGGACGCGTCGATCGCGAGCGCCTGCGAGGTCTGGCCGCCGGGGATGCCGGTGACCGTGCGGACGATCGCACCGCCGCGCAGCACGTTGAGACGGTACTCCGCGATGGCGTCGCCGTTGTTGGCCGGAGGTGCCCAGCTGACGCGCATCTGCGCCTGGGTTCCGACCGGGTCGAGGCGCTCGGTCGACGGAGCGCCGGCGGCAGCCGGCGGACCGGCCGGAATCTCGGAGGCCGACCACCCGCTCCAGCTCGACGGCTCCGGCGCGCGGTTGTGCGCCTGCACGCGCACCTGGTACGCGACGCCGTTCTCGAGTCCGTCCCAGACCGTCGAGTTGCCGGTCAGGGAGGCCTTCTGCACGATGCCCGACGGCGGCGCCGGCGAGATCTCGAGGGTGAAGGACTCGACGGGCGAGCCCGGGGTCGTCGGCGTCACCCACGCGATCTGCAGGCTGCGGTCGCCGAAGACCAGCGTCGGCGGGTTCGGGGTGTCGGGCCGGGCGTCGGGACGCGCGGTCTCGGACGGGGCGGACGGGTCCGAAGGCCCGACGCGGTTGATCGCGACCACCGTGAAGTTGTACTCGACGTTGTTCGTCAGCCCGTCCAGCGTGCACGTCGTCGACGCGCACACCTTCGTGTACCCGCCGGCGATGGACGAGACCTCGTAGCTCGTGATCTCGGCGCCGTTGTTGGCGGGCGGCGTCCACGACAGCACGACGGTGCGGTCCTGGACGCTCGAGACGCTCGGCGTGCCGGGCGCGTCGGGCTTGCCCTGCACCGTGAGCCGGATGCGTCCTTCGACCTCGCGATCGGGGTCGCCGGTGGCGTCCTGCACGCGGTAGCGCACCACCATCGTGCCGAAGAAGCTCTCGTCCGGCGTGACCTTCACCTGGTCGCCGGCGATGGTCGCCGACCCCGAACCGGTCTCGGTCACGACCGCGGTGATCTTCAGCGGGGTGTCGGCGAACGGATTCACGTCGTTGCTCAGCACCGGCACCGTCACGGTGTCGCCCTGGTGCGCCTCTTCGACGATGTCGTCGTTGGCCGTGGGCAGCTCTCGCGTGGACGCGGTGACCCGCACGGTGACCGTGCCCTCGACGGCGTCGGTCTCGCCATCGGACACCCGGATCGTGAGCTGCTCGATCGTGCCCTTCTGGGTGTCCGAGTCGGCGCTGACGCGCAGGTCCTGGCCGTCGATCGTGGCGCGCATGCCGTCGGGCGAGCCACCGACGATCTCGTAGCGCATGCCCTCGAGATCCTCGGGATCGGGGTCCGTGGTCAGGGCGAGCAGGTCGAGCGCAGTGGGGTCCTCGCCGGGCGCGACATCCATCGACCCGTCGGTGAACGCGGGCTGCTGGTTGTCGGGCGGCAGCACGTTGATCGGCATGGTCAGCGTCGCCTTGCGACCCGTCGGGTCGTCCGGCCCGTCGCCGTCGGTGACCTCGAAGGTCAGGGCGTCCTGCCCGAAGTATCCCTGCTTGGAGGTGTAGACGAGGGTGGTCTGATCCTTCACCAGCGGGGCGCCGTCGGAGTTGATCGCGCGGACCTTCGCGGCCTCGGTGATGACGACGTCGCCGCCGCCGGCCACCTGGACGTGCTCGCTCAGCGGGAGCTCGATCGTCTCGCCGCTCTGCACTTCGATCGGCTCGGTCGAGATCAGCGTCGGGGGCAGCGACGACAGCGAGGGCACGTGCAGGAACGCGGACGCCTCGAACCCGTCGCGGTCGGTGATCGTGTAGGCCACCAGGCGGTCGGTCTCGTCCAGGGTGATGCGGATGCTGCCGTCGCCGAGCACGCGGGCGGTGGGATCGTCCACCGTCACGGTGAGCTCGTCCACGGTGCCGTCGGGGTCCTCGTCGTTCGCGAGCACCTCCATGTCGACGCTCTCGTCCTCGACGTCGGCCGCGCGCACGTAGTCGTCGCGCGCGATCGGGCGCAGCAGCGGAACGTCCTCGTCGACCGTGATCTGCAGCACGGCCTTCGCGGTCGCTCCGCGCTCGTCGCGGATCGTGTACTGCAGCGACGTCTCGATCTCTTCATCCGGAGCGGTGACGATGACCCGGTCGCCGAGGACCTCGGCCTCGAGCCCGGCGACGTCCGGCATGATCAGGCCCTTGCGCACGAGCGAGAACTGGTCGCCGTCCGGGTCGGAGTCGTTCGCGGTCACCGGCACCGCGACGGTGCGGCCGGGACGCACGACGACGGCGTCCTTGGCCGCGTAGGGTGCCTGGTTCGCCGCCTCGCTCGGGGCGATGCCGATGCGGATCGACCCGGTCGCCTCGGCGCCGAGCCGGTCGCGGACCCGGTAGGTGAAGGCGTCCACGCCACCGGCGTCGGCGAACGCCTCGTACACGATGTAGTTGGAGCCGACTTCGACCACACGGCCCTGCTCGGGCGGCGACGCGACGCCCTCGAGCCGCACCGAATCACCGTCGGCGTCGATGCCGTCGAGGGGGATCGGGATGCGCACCTGGCTGCTCTCGAGCGTGCGGGCCACGATGTCGCGGGGCTTCGGTGCGGCGTTGGTCTCCGCGTTAACCGGCAGCACCTGGATCGTGACGTATCCGGCATCCTTCTGGCCGGTGCTGTCGATCGCCTCGTAAGTGGCGTAGACCGTCCCCGGCTCCTCCGAGGCGCGGAACCGCAGCTCGTCCTGCGAGACGAAGATGTCGCCATCCTCGGGGTCGACGAGCGGCTCGATCAGGTCCGGAGCGACGTGGATCGCGTCGCCGTTGGGGTGGTAGTCGTTGTCGAGGACCGGGATGTTCACGACGTCGCCCGCGCGGACCACGACCTGATCGTCGTTGGCCACCGGCGGCCGCAGCTGTGGCGGGGCGGGGATCGGGATCACGACGATCTCACCCTCGGCCGACTTCATGCCGTTCGAGACGCGGTACGAGATGCGCACCTGCCCGCCGAGCGCCGCCTGGTCGCTGATGCGGACGGTCTCGTGGTTGAGCACGGCGACCGAGACGCCCGAGTTCGGCTCCACGGTCACCGACTGCACCACGAGGATGCCGCCTGCCGGATCGGAGTCGTTCGTCAGGACGTTGACGAGCACCTGGCCGCCGCTGGGCAGCAGCGCGACGTCGCGCACGGCGACGGGCGGCAGGGTCGTGTCCGGGTCGGCCAGCACGTCCACGCGGACGAGGCCCTCGGCGTTCTTGGGACCGGCTGCCACGAGGTACTGCACGTAGTACGTGCCGGGCGCGTCGGACACGAACGAGAAGGTCTTGTTCGCGAAGTCGGGCACGATCGTCGCGCCGCTGATCTCGTCGACCCGCACCAGGCGCAGCTGCTCGCGGCCGGCGCTGGTGTCGTTGGCGAGCGGGGCGACCGTGGCGACCTGGCCGGCCTGGACGACGACGCGGTCCGCGTTCGTGATCGGGTCGGTCGAGCCAGGGGGCCGCACGTCGAAGCGCACGGTGCCTACGGCGGGGTCGGTGCCGTCGGACACGGTGATCGGGACGTCCTTGCGACCCTGCGTGCCGCCCACGGCGCGATAGGTGATGCGGCCGTCGGCGGTCGAGTCGGCCTCATCCCCCTCTGCGGGCGTGACCGAGAGCAGGAACACGTCGTCGCCGTCGGGGTCGATCCAGTCCGTCAGCACGTTGTACGAGGCGACGCCGCCGGACTCGACGACCACCGCCGGGATGCGCTTCTGCACCGGCGGCGAGTTCACGCTCCAGTCGCGCACGTTGACGGTGACGGTGCCGGTGTCGGTGCCGCCGCGGCCGTCGTCGATCTCGTAGACGAACGACGTGGCGCCGCTCGCGTTCTCGGGCACGGCGATCTGCAGCGCCGCGCCGTCGTTGACCGACGACACCTCTCCGAAGCCAGGACCGCCGTCGGCGACCGCGGCGACCAGGACGTCGCCGTCCGGGTCGGAGTCGTTGTCGAGAACCGGCAGCAGGGCGGTGCTGCCCGGACGCACGCCGAAGCTGTCGTCGGTCGCGACCGGCGGGACGTTGATCTCGGAACGCTCGGGGAGCGTCGTCTCGACCGTCTCCTCCGTCGTCTGCTCGTCCTCTTCCGCCTCGCCCTCCGGCGGGGTGATCTCGTTCCAGTTGTCGACCCGCTGCATGCTGTCGCTGGCCATCCAGGCCGCTCCGCCGATGACGTCGTTCAGCACGACGACGTCGCGGTTGACACGGAACCGCAGCTCCGACGCCGAGTCCAGGCCGTCGATGTCGGCCTCGAGGTCGTCGGCGTCTCCGACGCAGTCGCGGATGAACGCCGCCGAGCCCGCCCAGGCGGCATAGGCGCAGCCCTCGAGGAACACCGGCGCCGCCGGCACGCCTCGCGCGCCCGCCTGCTGACTCACGGGCTCCGAGCCGTCCAGCGGAATCCGCACCAGCGCGTCCGCAGTGGCCACCGTCACCGAATCGCCGTCGACGGAGGGCTGCTGCAGCACCGCATCGCGTCCGCCCTCGATCTCGGTGCGCCTGCCGTCGGCGAACAGCGTGCCGCTCTCGGCGTCGAGGATCACGGGCCGCGGACCGACGGCGGAGATGGACACCAGCGCGCCGGCCTCCAGCCCGTCGACGCCCGAGCGCGCCGTCTCGAGCGGAGCGCCCTCGGCGTCGGTGCGCACGGTGACCAGCTCTGCGTCTTCCGTGGAGATCGCGTACACCGTGCCGTCCGCGCCGACCGTCACGTCCGCCTTCTCTCCGACGTCGGTCACCGCCTCGGTGCCCTCGATCTCGAAGGATCCGATCGCCGCAGCCGGCACGACCCAGAGATCGCCGGATGCGGGGTCGAGGATCGCGACCGTCGGGCCGCCGAGCACGACCTTCGCACCACCGGGGATGTTGGCCGACTCGGTGAGGCTGACCATGGCGGGGTCCACCGCCGTCACGCTGGATTCGGTCTGGTCGACCACGAGCACGTTGGCGCCCGCCTGCAGGATGTCGTACTCGCCGCTGGTGGTGCGCAGTCCCCCGTCGAGCACCTGGGACTCGTGGTTGAAGTGCCCCACCAGCAGCGCCGACTGCTTGGTCACCCAGACGCCGCCGTCGTTGAGGTCGACCTCGGTCGTCGGGTTGCCCTCGTAGACGAATGCCATCGTCGTGATGGCCACCGCCGCCGCCGTGAGGATGCCCGTGGACGCCACAGCCCGAGGGCGCGAACGGAGCCACGCGAACGACTTCATGGCGGCGTCAGCCTCCTCCGGCTTTCAGGCATACGGGCGGGCGCATGGACAAAGACGTTTCAGCCTAACCCGGGAACGGCGGACTTCCCCTGGCCAGGGGCCCGATCCGTCCAGGCTATTCCGCGGCCCGGTTGCGCCCCATGGGGACAATCACCCATGACGCCGCTCAGGCGCCGACATACTCCCGGAGGTGCTGGGCGGTCAGGCCCTTCCCGCTCGCGACCAGCTCGACGGGCGTCCCCTCGAACACGATCGTGCCGCCGTCGTGACCGGCTCCCGGGCCGAGATCGATGATCCAGTCGGCATGTGCCATGACAGCCTGGTGGTGCTCGATCACGATGACGCTGTTCCCGGCCTCGACGAGGCGGTCCAGCATCCCGAGCATGTTGTCGACGTCGGCGAGGTGAAGACCCGTGGTGGGCTCGTCGAGAACGTAGGTCGCCCCCTTCTTCGCCATCGAGATCGCCAGCTTGAGGCGCTGGCGCTCACCGCCGGACAGCGTGTTCAGCGCCTGGCCGAGCGTGATGTAGCCGAGGCCGACGTCGATCATCCGGGTGAGGGTGGTGTGGGCCGGTCCCTTGGTGAAGAAGTCCGCCGCCTCGGCCGCCGACATCGCGAGCACCTCGGCGATGTTCTTGCCGTCGAGGGTGTACTCCAGCACCTCGTCGCTGAAGCCGCTGCCGTCGCACGTCTCGCACAGCGTCTCGACGGTCTGCGTGAAGCCGAGCGTCGTGATGATGACGCCCAGGCCTTTGCACGCCACGCACGCGCCCTCGGAGTTCGCGCTGAACAGACCGGGCTTGACGCCGTTCGCCTTCGCGAATGCTGCGCGCACCGTGTCGAGGATGCCGGTGTAGGTCGCCGGGCTGCTGCGCCGCGACCCCTTGATCGGCGCCTGGTCGACCACGACGACCTCGTCGAACTGCGGGACGTTGCCGTGGATCAGGGAGGACTTGCCGGAGCCGGCGACCCCGGTGACGACCGTCAGGATGCCGAGCGGGACGTCGACGTCGACGTTCTTGAGGTTGTGCTGGGTCGCCCCGCGGATCTCGAGGGCGCCCTTCGCCGAGCGGGTCGACGGCTTCAGCTGCGCGCGGTCGCCGAGGTGGCGCCCGGTGATGGTGCCGGAGGTGCGGAGGCCGTCGACGTCTCCGGTGTACTGGATCTCGCCGCCGTGGCGCCCTGCGCCCGGACCGAGGTCGACGATGTGGTCGGCGATCTCGATGACTTCGGGCTTGTGCTCGACGACCAGCACGGTGTTGCCCTTGTCGCGCAGCAGTCGCAGCAGGTTGTTCATGCGCTGGATGTCGTGCGGGTGCAGGCCGGCCGTCGGCTCGTCGAACACATAGGTGATGTCGGTGAGCGCCGAGCCCAGGTGGCGGATCATCTTGGTGCGCTGCGCCTCGCCACCCGACAGCGTGCCGGAGGAGCGGTCGAGTGACAGGTATCCCAGGCCGATGTCGACGAACGACGCGATCGTCTGGCGCAGGCCCGCCATGAGCGGGGCGACCGAGGGGTCGTCGATCGTGTCGAGCCACGCCGCCAGATCCGAGATCTGCATGGCGGCGGCATCCGCGATGTTGACGCCCTTGATCTTCGACGAGCGCGCCCCCTCGTTCAGTCGCGAACCCCCGCAGTCCGGGCACGCGGTGAACTTGATCGCCCGGTCGACGAAGGCGCGGATGTGGGGCTGCAGCGCATCGCGGTCCTTCTGCAGAACCGACTTCGTGAGCTTCGGGATGAGCCCCTCGTAGGTCATGTTGATGTTCTGGATCTTGACCTTCGTAGGCTCCTTGTAGAGGAAGTCCTCGCGCTCCTGCGCGGTGTAGTCGCGGATCGGCTTGTCGGGGTCGAAGAAGCCCGACTCGGTGAAGCCGCGCACCATCCAGCCGTCGACGTTGTAGCCGGGAATGGTGAGGGCGCCCTCGGACAGCGACTTCGAGTCGTCGAACAGCTCGGCCAGATCGATGTCGCTGGCTTCGCCGAGGCCTTCGCAGCGCGGGCACATGCCGCCGGTGATCTCGAACGAGCGGCGCTCCTTGACGGGCTTGCCGCCCTTCTCCATGGTCACCGCGCCGGCGCCCGACACCGACGGGATGTTGAACGAGAACGCCTGCGGCGACCCGACGTGCGGCTGGCCGATGCGGCTGAAGAGGATGCGCAGCATCGCCTGGGCGTCGGTCGCGGTGCCGACCGTCGAGCGCGAGTTCGCGCCCATGCGCTCCTGATCGACGATGATCGCCGGGCTGACGTTCTCGAGCGCATCGACCTCGGGGCGGTTGAGCTGGCCCATGAACTGCTGCACGAACGTCGGGTAGGTCTCGTTGATGAGCCGCTGCGACTCGTTGGCGATCGTGCCGAAGACGAGCGAGGACTTGCCCGAGCCGCTCACGCCGGTGAAGACCGTCAGCCGTCGCTTGGGGATCTCGACGTCGATGTTCTTGAGGTTGTTCTCGCGGGCCCCGACGACGCGGATCTTCTCGTGGGAATCGGCGATGTGGGGAACGGATGCCTCGGCCATGGGGTCCTCTCGATCGAACGCGACCCTACATTGTGCCCGTCATCGCGGACACCGCGCTTCCTCGATCCTGCTCGACCCCTCAGGTGGCGCGCCAGCAGCCCGCGACGTGGTCGTCGACCATGCCCGCGGACTGCATCAGCGCGTACATCGTGGTCGCGCCGACGAAGCGGAACCCGCGCTTGCGCAGCGCCTTGCTCATCGCCTCCGACTCGGCCGTCACGGCGGGCACGTCGGCGAACGACTCGGGACGGCGGTGGGATGCCGGGGCGAACGACCACAGGAACGCGTCGAGCTCGCCCGGCTCCAGGTCGAGCACGAGCCGTGCGTTCGAGATCGTCGCGAGGATCTTCGCGCGGTTGCGGATGATCCCGGCATCGAGCATGAGGCGCTCGACGTCGGCCTCGCCGAACCCCGCCACCGTCTCGGGGTCGAAGCCGGCGAAGACCTCGCGGAAGCGGGGTCGCTTGCGCAGGATCGTGATCCACGACAGCCCGGCCTGGAAGCCCTCGAGGCTCAGCTTCTCGAAGAGGGCGCGGTCGCCGTGCAGCGGCATCCCCCATTCCTCGTCGTGGTAGCGGCGATACTCCGGGTCGTCGCCGACCCACGCGCAGCGCGCGATGCCGTCGGGGCCGAGCCGGGTGTCCGAGATCACCCGGTCAGCCTAGGCGGCGGTTGCGACGTCCGACGTGCGAGATCAGGTGCGAGGCTCGCGCAGGTACGACTGGATCTCGTCCGTCCCGACCGCGGCGCCCGGAAGCGGAGTGCGGTCCGCTCCGGCGCGCAGCCCGTCGAGGAACACGACGATCTGACGCGACACGATCCGCTCGCGGGCAGCGTCGGGGAGATAGCCGTAATCGCCCAGACCGAACGCGGCGAGGCTGATGTCGTTCGCCTCGGCGTCGGTGCGCAGCATCCCCTCGTCCTGCGCGCGCCTGATCACATCGGCGACCAGAACGTCCCAATCCGCGCCGTGGCGCAGCGAAGGCTCGAGCTCGGCCATCCGCCGGATGATCCGCGGGACGGCCGGACGCGACAGGGTGAGGCGGGCGATCCCGGTGACGAGAGCGACGACGCCATCCCAGCCGGTCGTCCGCGTCAACATGTCGTCGATGACGGTCTGCTGCTGCGCGGTGTGCCGCTCGTACAGGGCGCGGACGACATCGTCGACCGACGCGAAGCGGCGGTACAGAGTGGCATTGCCGACACCGGCCAGCCGGGCGAGCTCGCTCATGGACAGCTCCGGATCGTCCCGGGCGAAGTACCGCTCAGCCGCGGCCAGGATCTGATCGCGGCTGCGCTGGACCTCGACGCGCTCGGCGCGAATGCGTTCGGCGGCAGCCTCCACGGCTCCCAGCGTACGCTCGCCGCGGACCGCCGTCCGGGGACGGACGACGCGAAGCCCGATTGACCACGGTCGGCCGGAATCCCCAGCGGCCGATCATCCCCAGTGTTGCGCGCGGTGTGCCGCACACCACAGTGAGTGGCGGCACGATCGAGCTCCGCGTCGGTTGTCCCCGGAGTGAAGCTAGCCCACATTGCTATCCGGACACAAATCCCCAGTTAATGTTCGGGGGCGCTACCTCTTCTTGAGCGACTTCTCCGAGACGGGCGCCTCCCCCGAGGCAGCCAGTGCGGCGTAATACTCGCGGGCCTCGTCCTGCCGCGCCTGCTCCGCGCCCGAGGCGATGGGAGCGCGAACGTGCTCGGGCGCGAAGCCGTAGGCATCGACGAGGTCCTGCGCGTGAGGGCGCAGGCGGGCGGTGAGCCGGTCGATGTACCGCGAGACGGATGACGCGCGCTGCGCCGACAGCCGTCCGTTGATGAGGTACCAGGCCAGGTGCTTCTCGATGAGGTGCAGACCGAAGAGGTCGCGCAGCCACGTCATGACGTGCTTCGTACCCTCGTCGGCGATGCCCCGGATGCCGTCGGTGAACGCCTCCCACTGGAGCAGCTCACCGTGGGCGCGCGCAGCCTCGATCAGCTCGGCCTGGTGGCTGTTGAACAGCGCCGCCGCCGCTTCCGGCGAGAGCTTGGAGGCGGGGCGGAGGGCAGCGGCGACATCGGACACCATCTGCTCGACCCGGCCGGCGAGCAGGTCGTGCTGCTGGTCCTCGCGCAGGCCCAGCTCCACCGATCGAGCGGTCGAGCCGAGGTCGGCGACGGACTGGCCGAGCTGGCGGAGCCCCGCGCCGTGGAACAGCTTGCCGGCCGTCTGCTTGGCGGCGAAGCGGGCGAGGGCCGCGGCATCCTTCCCCTTGAACTGCTGGGCGAAATCGGACAGCAGCCGCTTGCCGACCAGCTGGAGCAGCACGTTGTTGTCGCCCTCGAACGTGACGTA
Source organism: Microbacterium sp. Root166 (assembly GCF_001427145.1). GTDB lineage: Bacteria > Actinomycetota > Actinomycetes > Actinomycetales > Microbacteriaceae > Microbacterium. The sequence continues at coordinate 1,199,215 of NZ_LMGL01000001.1, read as the reverse complement.
GACGTCGAGGTCGTGGTGCAGGCCCACGAGACGGTTCTCGGCCAGGAACCCGGCTCCGCCGCAGGCCTCGCGCGCCTCCTGGATGGTGTCCAGCGCGTTCCACGTCGACAGCGGCTTGAGCGCGGCGGCGAGGGTCTCGAGGTCTTCGCGCTCCTCGGCGGTGTCGGCGCGACCCGAGAACACTCCGTCGAACTTCTGCAGCAGCTCGTCGTGGGCGAAGAACTGCGCGTAGTTCTGCGCGAGCAGCGGAAGCAGGCGCCGCTGGTGCTTGCCGTAATCCAGCAGCACGACCTCGGCGCTGCCGGTGCCCGAGTCGAACTGACGGCGCTGGTTGGCGTACGTCAGTGCGATGTAGAGCGAGAGGGCGGTGCCCGTGGTGGCGGCGCCGTCCAGCGACACGCGGCCCTGCACGAGAGCGCCGAGCATCGTGAAGAACCGGCGGCCCGGGCTCGGGATCTCGCTCGAGTACGACCCGTCGGGGGCGACGTCGCCGTAGCGGTTGAGCAGGTTCGTGCGCGGTACGCGGACCTTGTCGAAGTGCAGTCGCCCGTTGTCAATGCCGTTGAGGCCGCCCTTGACGCCGTCGTCCTCGCCGCCGATGCCGGGGAGGAAGTTCCCCTCCTCATCGCGCAGCGGCACGAAGAAGCAGTGCACGCCGTAGTTCACGCCCCCGGTGATGAGCTGCGCGAACACGGTCGCCGCCTTGCCGTGCAACGCGGCGTTGCCGAGGTAGTCCTTCCAGGCGCCGCGGAACGGCGTGTGGATCACGAACTCCTCGGTCGCGGCGTCGTACGTGGCCGTGGTGCCGATGGCCGCGACATCCGATCCGTGTCCGGTCTCGGTCATCGCGAAGGCGCCCGGCAGGCTCATGTCGGCCACTGCTCGGAGCCACTTGTCGTGGTGCTCCTTCGTGCCGAGCTGATAGATCGCCGAGCCGAAGAGGCCCCACTGCACGCCCGACTTGATCTGCAGGCTCGGGTCGGCGAGCACGAGCTCCTGGAACCCGGCCAGGTTGGCGCCGTTGTCGTTCAGGCCGCCGTACTCCTCCGGCAGTGCGCGGCGCGAGCCGCCGTGCTCGACGAGCAGGTGCAGCTGCGTGAGCGTGCGCTCGCGGTGGTCGGCCATCGACTGGCCGTCGATCCGCCAGAAGGCCGGGTCTTTGATCATCTCGCGGGCCTCGCGGCGGGTCTCACCCCACGTCCCGAGGAGCAGATCGGTCACCGCCTCGACGTCGATGCGGGCTTCGGATGCCTCTTCCGGCGTGTGCGGAGCGGTCGGTGCACCACCGGCGGGCGTGCGCTTGGAAGTCGAGGGCTTGTGGGAGCGGACGGCGGCGTCGGCCATGGCGTCACCTCTCGTGTCGGAGACGGAGCGAATCGAGTTTCACGGTAGGACTCCCACAACACCGGACCAAACGGGTTGGAGCAGTCCCACAACTCGGCGCCGTGGTCGCTCGACCGTGCGTTGTGCTTATCCCACACCCCGTCCCGAAGGCCGGAAGATGAGGGGAATGGACGGACAAGGGATGCGCATCGCGCTCGAGCCGTGGGGTCAGGACGACCTCGAGGTGCTCCGCCGCGCCAACACCCCCGAGCTCACCCGGTACCTCGGCGGCCCCGAGCACGAGGACGCCCTCGCCGAGCGGCATGCGGAGTACCTGGGCTCCGGGGACACCGTGCGGATGTTCCGCGTCGAGGTCGACGGGTCACCCGCCGGCTACGCGGGGTGGTGGGAGGAGGAGCACGAGGGCGCTCCCGCCTACGAGGTCGGCTGCGTCATCGAGCCGGAGTGGCATGGCCGCGGCGTCGCGTCGATCGCGCTGGCCGAGGTCGTGCGGCGCGCGGCGGCGGGCGGCCGGCTCATCGTGGGCTACGCGAACGTGGAGAACGCGGCATCCCACGCGCTCTGCCGTCGGGTGGGCTTCGCCCTGGAGGGCACGGGCGTGTTCCCGTCCGACGACGGCGGCGAGCCGACGACCGTGAACATCTGGGTGATCCGCCCCTGACGCGGAGCGGTTCCGCCGACGTCGGAGGCACCGCCCACAATGGGACCCGACGAACGGCGGTGCGATGCCCATCACCCTCTCGCGCTGGAGCGCGGACGACTTCGGGATGCTCGAACAGGCGAACACGCCCGGCATGACCGCGCACCTCGGCGGACCCGAGACCGCCGAGCAGCTGCGCGAGCGCCAGGCCCGCTACCTCCGCCTCAACGCCAGCGGTGAGGCGTGCATGATGCGCATCGACGTCGACGGGTCGCCCGCCGGCGGGATCGGGTATTGGCTGACCGAGCACGACGGGGTGCCTGCCTTCGAGGCCGGGTGGCACGTCGAACCGCAGTGGCAGGGCAAGGGCGTCGCCCGCGAGGCACTGCGCCAGCTGATCCGACTCGTCGCCGACGACGGCCGGCGCGCGCTGCTCGTGGCGTGTCCTGGCGTGGACAACCCCGGCTCGAACGGGCTGTGCCGAGGGGCGGGGTTCGAGCTGCAGCGCTCGGCGACCGAGCCCTGGCGCGGCGGCGAGCTGACCTTCAACATCTGGGTACTGGACCTGTCGCCGCTCGACCTCTCCGGCCGGGTACCGGACGTCGACGAGCGCTTCTCCGGCACCGCCCTCGACATCGGCCGGTGGTGGCCGTTCTACACACCGCACTGGGCTTCGCGGGATGCCGCGGCCGCACGTCTCCGCGTCGGCGACGGCGGCCTCGGCCTGCGCATCGACAGCGACACCGCACCCTGGGCCCCGGACCTCGACGGCGAGCTGCGGGTGTCCCACGTGCAGACCGGGCAGTTCTCCGGGCCGGTCGGCACCGCCATCGGGCAGCACCGGTTCCGCGACGACCTGGTGGTGCGCGAAGAGCAGCCGGAGCACCGCGGCTGGCTGGTGCGGCACGGCGTGATCGAGGTGAGGATGGCGGCTATCCGGCACCCCGACGTGATGGTCGCGTTCTGGCCCATCGGCTTCGAGTCCGCGCCCGACGACTGCGGCGAGCTGTGCATCGCCGAGATCTTCGGCAGCGACCTGGACGACGACGGAGGCTGGGTCGGGGTCGGCGTGAAGCCGCAGAACGATCCGCGGCTGCGCGAGGACTTCGAGAAGGTCCGCGTCGACGGCGACCTGACGACCATGCACGACTACGCCGTCGAGTGGACGCCGCACCGCGTGCGCTTCTTCATCGACGGACGCTGGGTCAAGACCGTGGTCCAGTCCATCGACTACCCGGTGCAGTTCATGCTCGACGTGTACGAGTTCCCCCGGGCTGACGGCAGCCGCGACACAGCGGCCCTCCCCCACGTGCTGCGGGTCGAACGGGTGCGGTCGTTCCCGCCGCTGTGACCGCCGAGTTGCCGGTCGATGTCACTCCGCGGCGGCCAGAGGGACGACCTGTGGCAACTCGAAGCCGCAGGCTCGCCGCTGGGCTCAGGCTGCGGCGATGACTTCGAGGACGGCCTCGCCGTAGGCCTCGCGCTTCTTGGCGCCGATGCCGGTGACCCCGTCCAGGGCGGCCAGGCTCGCGGGGCGGACCTCGGCGAGCGCGCGCAGCGTCGCGTCGCCGAAGACGATGTACGCGGGCACGCCGAGCTCTTTCGCCACGCTCGCACGCCACTCGCGCAGAGCGTCGAACAGGCCGCGGTCGGACTCGGCGAGGGTGTCGGACGCCGACGTCTTGCGCACGCGGGTCGCGGGGACGCGGCCCATCACGTCGCGGCGCAGCGGAACCGGCGTCTCGCCGCGCAGCACCCCGGCGCCCGGTTCGCCGAGAGCCAGGGTGCCGTACTCCCCACGAGCGACGAGGATGCCACGCGCCAGCAGCTGGCGGATGACGCTGCGCCAATCCTGCTCGCTGAGGTCGGCGCCGAGGCCGTACGTCGAGAGCCCGTCGTGGCCCTGCTGACGAATCCTCTCGGTGGAGGAACCGCGCAGGATGTCTACCAGGTGGCCCGCCCCGAACGACTGGTTGCGCTCGCGCTGCAGTCGCACGATCGTCGAGAGCAGCTTCTGGGCCGGGATGAGTCCGTCCCACGTCTCGGGCGCCTCGATGCACGTGTCGCAGTTGCCGCACGGGGTGGATTCCTGGCCGAAGTAGGCGAGCAGGTTCTGGCGGCGGCATCCGATCGTCTCGCACAGCGCGAGCATCGCGTCGAGATGCTGACCCAGGCGGGTCTTGAACGCGCGATCGCCGGGACTCTGGTCGATCATGCGGCGCTGCTGCACGACGTCGCCGAGGCCGTACGCCATCCACACGACCGAGGGGTCGCCGTCGCGGCCGGCGCGACCGGTCTCCTGGTAGTACCCCTCGACGGACTTCGGCAGGTCGATGTGCGCGACGAACCGGACGTCGGGCTTGTCGATCCCCATGCCGAACGCGATCGTCGCGACCATGACGACGCCGTCGTCGCGGAGGAAGCGCGACTGGTTGGCTGCGCGGATCGAAGAGTCGAGGCCCGCGTGGTACGGCAGGGCATCGAAGCCCTGGGTGCGCAGGAACTCGGCGGTCTGCTCGACGGACTTGCGGCTGAGGGCGTAGACGATCCCTGCCGAGCCTTCGGGCTGCGAGCGGATGAACGCGGCGAGCTGCCGGCGCGGATCGGTCTTCGCGTCGATGCGGTACTGGATGTTCGGCCGGTCGAAGCTCGACACGAAGTGCCGGGCGTTCGGCAGTCGCAGCCGTTCGGTCAGCTCCCGATGGGTCGCGGGCGTCGCCGTCGCGGTGAGGGCGAGGCGCGGCACGCCGGGGAACCGCTCGGCCAGGTCGCCGAGTGCGAGGTAGTCGGGCCGGAAGTCGTGGCCCCACTGCGACACGCAGTGCGCTTCGTCGATCGCGATGACGCTGAGCCGCCCGCGCGCGAGGAAGCGCAGCGTGGACTCGTTGTTCAGTCGCTCGGGAGCGACGTAGAGAAGGTCGAGATCGCCGGCGAGGTACGCCTGCTCGACGCCCGCGCGCTCGGTCGGCGACTGGGTGGAGTTGAGGTACGCGGCACGCACGCCGTTGGCCAGCAGCGCGTCGACCTGATCGTGCATGAGCGCGATCAGCGGGCTGACGACCAGCCCGGTGCCGGGCCGGACGAGCGCGGGGACCTGGTAGCAGACGCTCTTGCCCCCGCCGGTCGGCATGAGGACCACGGCGTCGCCGCCGGCGATCACCTGCTCGACGATCGCCGCCTGCTCGCCGCGGAAGGTGTCGTAGCCGTAGACCTCGTGCAGCACCGTGCGGGCGTCGGCGCCGACGAAATCGCGACGAGGCGCGGAGGCGAACACCGACGGGACGGCGACCTGCGCGGGGCGTGCGAAGCCGGACGACGGCTCGTCGTACGCCGGATCTTCGAAGTCGGGCGGCGGAACGAGCTCGTCGGGGTCCCACACGAGGTCGGCGTACGGGTCGCCCTGCGGAATGCTCATCCCTCCCAGGGTAACCGCGGGCACCGACGCCGCCGTCTACAGGCGAACGACTCCGGTCACGCGCACCACCGCGGTGCCCTCCTCCTCGGAGGCGGCGAGGTCGACCTCGGCGCGGATGCGCCAGTCGTGGTTGCCCTCTGGATCGTCGATCGTCTGCTCGACGATCCAGAGGCCCGAGGTCGCGGCATCCGTCTCGTCGATCGACACCAGGCGCGGCGACCTGGCCGGTCCGCCGGTGCGGATCTCATCGTGCTCGTCGAAGTACGCGTCGAGCGCGGCCGGCCAATCGACCTCGGGATCCAGCGCGAGCAGCTCGTCGTCGCGCTGCAGGGCCGCGAGCTTCACGCGACGGAACAGCTCGTTGCGCACCAGCACCAGGAACGCCCGGCGGTTCGTCAGCACCGACGGCGGCGCGGGCGGGACGACCGGCGCCGACGGGTCGTCCGTCGGGTTGATGAGCGCCTCCCACTCGTCGACGAGGCTCGAGTCCACCTGCCGCACGAGCTCCCCGAGCCACGCGATGAGGTCGAGCAGGTCGGGGGTCTGCGCCTCGGTGGGCACGGTCTGGCGGATCGCGCGGTATGCGTCGCTCAGGTAGCGCAGCACCAGGCCCTCGCTGCGAGCGAGCTGGTAGTGGTTTATGAGCTCGGCGAAAGACAGCGCGCGCTCGAACATGTCGCGCACGACGGATTTGGGCGACAGCTCGAAGTCGCGGATCCACGGCTGGCTCGTGGCGAACACCTCGTACGACTGCGCGAGGAGCTCCTCGAGGGGCTTCGGGTAGGTGACGGCCTCGAGCAGCTCCATGCGCTCGTCGTACTCGATGCCGTCGCGCTTCATGGCGGCGACGGCCTCGCCCCGCGCGAGGAACTGCTGCTGCGACAGCACCGGGCGCGGGTCGTCGAGGGTCGCCTCGATGACGCTCACGACATCGAGGGCGTAGTGACCGGTTCCCGCGGTGCCCGGGGCTCCTGCGGCCGCGGCACCGTGGTGAAGCTCGACGTCGGGGTCGAACAGCCCGATCGCGGCGAGCGCGAACGGAGACAGCGGCTGGTTGAGTGCGAAGTTGGGCTGCAGATCGACGGTGAGACGGATGCCGCCATCCGGCGCCACCTCGACCACCTCGGCCGCGACCAGGGTCCGGAAGATCGCCAGGGCGCGGCGAGCGAGCTCGTACTTCCGCGCGCGTGGCTCGTGGTTGTCGAACACGAGCGAGCGCACATTGGCGAATACGTCGCCGCCCCGCGCGATGACGTTGATGAGCATCGCCGCGGTCAGCTGCAGCTGCGGCACGAGGGGCTCGGGCTCGGCATCCACCAGTCGTTCGTAGGTGGCCTCGCTCCAGTTCACGAAGCCCTGCGGCGCCTTCTTGCGCACGACCTTCTTGAGCTTCTTCGGGTCGTCACCCGCCTTCGCGACGGCCGCCGAGTTCTCGATCTCGTGGTCGGGCGCCATCACGACGACCGTGCCGGCGGTGTCGTAGCCCGCCCGGCCCGCGCGGCCGGCGACCTGGTGGAACTCGCGTGCGCTGAGGTGCCGCATCCGCTGTCCGTCGTACTTGGCGAGGGCGGTGATCATGACCGTCCGGATCGGGACGTTGATGCCGACGCCGAGGGTGTCCGTGCCGCAGATGACGCGGAGCAGGCCCCGCTGCGCCAGCGTCTCGACGAGGCGCCGGTACCGCGGCAGCATGCCGGCGTGGTGCACGCCGATGCCGGCGCGCACATACCGCGAGAGGGTCTTGCCGAAGGCCGTGGTGAAGCGGAAGCCGCCGATCGCCTCGGCGATCTGATCGCGCTGCTCGCGCGAGACCACCCGGATCGACGACAGCGCCTGCGCTCGCTCCATGGCCGCGGCCTGAGAGAAGTGCACGATGTACACCGGCGACTGGCCGGTCTGCATGAGCTCCTCGACCGTCTCGTGCACCGGGGTGCGGGCGTACGAGAAGTGAAGGGGAACGGGCCGGTCGACACCGGTGATGCGAGCGGTGGGGCGTCCGGTGCGGCGCGAGAGGTCGTCGGCGATCGGGGTGACGTCGCCGAGCGTCGCCGACATCAGGATGAACTGCGCACGCGGGAACAGCAGGAGAGGGACCTGCCAGGCCCAGCCACGATCGGTGTCGCCGTAGTAGTGGAACTCGTCCATCACGACCTGGTCGACGTTTGCGTCGGCACCCTGGCGCAACGCCAGGTTCGCGAGGATCTCGGCGGTGCAGCAGATGATCGGCGCGTCCGGATTCACCGACGAGTCGCCCGTCACCATGCCCACGTTGGCCGCGCCGAAGATGTCGACGAGCGCGAAGAACTTCTCGCTCACGAGCGCCTTGATCGGCGCTGTGTAATAGGTGCGTCCGCCGCGGGACAGCGCGGCGGCATGGGCCGCGATCGCCACCAGCGACTTGCCCGTGCCGGTCGGGGTGGACAGCACCACGTTCGACCCGGACACGATCTCGATGAGCGCTTCGTCCTGTGCGGGGTACAGCGTCAGGCCGCGCTCCGCCGCCCACTCCACGAAGCCGAGGTACGCGGCGTCGGGGTCGGCGCCGTGCGGGACGGCGTCCAGAAGCGAGGTGGGCATTCCCCGAGTCTGCCAGGCCGGCGATGCGAGGCCGCCTGGCAGACCTTCGAGGATGCCGGGCTCAGCCGCCCATCAGCGGCGCGATGGCCGCGGCGATGGCCGCCGCGTAGGCCTGCTGGCCCGCAGCGTTCGGGTGGAATCCGCGGTCGGCCGTGCCCTTGCCGGACGACAGGCCGCTGATCCACCGGTCGCCGGTGTCGCAGAGTGCGTGGCCGTCGAAGGCGGCGTCGACATCGACGTACACGACCCCGGGGTCCCCGGTCTGCAGCGTGTAGCCCTCGACGGTCATCTCGATCGCCGTGTTCACGCCCGCGAGACCGGCGTTGACGGCCGTCGTCTGCATTGCGGAGAACTTCACCGGGCCGCCCTGGAAGGCTCCCACGTTGCAGTCGCTCATGAGGTTGTCCTTGAACAGCAGCGGATACCCCGTGACGACAATCAGCGCCTGCGGTGCCATGGTCCGCACCGCGACGATCAGCTGAGCGATTCCGGGCGAGATGGTCAGGGCATCCTGATTCGCGGCGGCCAGCTCCGTCGCGCACGCGACGTCCGATCCGGCACTGCTGCACGCGAGGAGCACGTCCTGCCACCCGATGTTGTTGACGCCGGCCGTGATGGTGACGAGCTGCGTCGCCGGACCGATGTCGCCGAGCTGCGTGGTCAGCACGTCGAGGGTCGTCGCGCCCGCGCACGCGTTGGACTCGACACCCCCGGTCATGGCGGCGAGCAGCATCGGGTACGACTTGGCCGAACGCAGACAGCTCTCATCGACGTAGGGCTTGTTCCCGGTGCCGGCGGCCTCGGAGTCGCCGATCGCGACGTAGGTGTCCCCCAGATGCCCGTCGGCGGCGGCAGGTGCGGTCGAGAGCGCAGAGAACGCCAGAGCCAGAGCGGCGGTGAGCGCGAGAGCACGTTTGTGCATGGTTCCCCCTTGAATCGAACGGATCAGTCGATTCCCCCAACGATCGGCTCGGCGCGAGTGGCTGCCTCGAACTGAGGCTGACGATAGACCTCGAACCGCCCCCGCGCCAGGGGTGACTCACGCGGCTCGGCCGCTGGCGGAACACCGTGGCCCGCCCGTACGTTGTTGAAGGACGACGAAAGGATGCCGATGCCCGCCTCCACTGATCTGACCTCGGTCGTACGCAACGACGAGGACCGCCGGTACGAAGTGCACGTCAATGATGTACTCGCCGGTTTCACCGTGTTCCGCGTCGACGCCCGCGGTCGCGTGCTCTTCCCGCACACCGAGGTCGACCCCGCCTTCCGCGGGCGCGGCCTCGCGCAGGCCGTGGTCGCCGAGGCGATGGCGGACGCCGCGCGGCGAGGCGACACGGTCGTCCCCCACTGCCCCGTCGTGGCCCGGTGGCTCCGCGAGAACGAGGTCCCCGGTCTGACGATCGAGTGGCCCGAGCAGGCCCACCCCGAGTGATCCGGCCGATCCGATGACCCGGCTCGACACCGACGACGCCGTCGCCACCGAGAGCGCCGCCGAGAGCAGGGGACCCCGCACGCTGCTGCTCGAGGCCCGCGAGGTGCCGCTGGGCGGAGTGCGGGCGATGTCGGTCCGGCGCGCTCTGCCGCAGCGGGACCTTCCGCTCGTGGGGGCCTGGTGCTTCCTGGACCGGTTCGGACCCCAGGTCACCCGCATGCGCGTCGAGCCTCATCCGCACATCGGTCTCCAGACGGTGACCTGGCCGTTCGTGGGCGACGTGCGACACCGCGACACCGTCGGCAGCGATGTGCTGGTGCGCCGGGGCGCGCTCAACCTCATGACGAGCGGGGCCGGCATCGCGCATTCCGAGTATTCCGTCGGAGAGGATGCCGCTCCCCTCGACGCCCTGCAGCTCTGGGTCGCGCTTCCCGAGTCGCGCCGGCACGGTGCGCCGGCGTTCGAGCAGCATGCGGAGCTGCCCGAGATCGAACTCGCCCCGGTGACCGGCGATCCCGGATCGGCGACCGTCGTGCTCGGCGAGTTCGCGGGCGCCGCCTCTCCGGCGACGACGTACACGCCCATCGCCGGAGCGGAGATCCGTGTGCCCGCCGGGTCGCGGCTCAGCCTGCCCCTGAACCCGACGTGGGAGTACGCCGTGATGGGCGTCGACGGTGACGCTTTCGTGCACGCCGATGCCGAGCAAGAGCCGGGCATCGGCGTCGATGACGCGCACCTGCTCTTCCTCGGCACTGGCCGAGCCGCGGTGGAGGTGTCGAGCGTCGCCGGTGCGACCGTGTTCCTTCTCGGCGGCGAGCCGTTCGAGGACGACATCGTGATGTGGTGGAACTTCGTCGGCCGCAGCCACGAGGAGATCGTGACCGCCCGGGACGAGTGGGAAGCGGCATCCGATCGGTTCGGTCATGTGGTCGGACACGGCCCCGAGCGGATCCCGGCACCACCGCTTCCCGCGGTGCGGCTCACCCGGCGGCGACGCCGGGTCTGACTCCGCACCCCAGACGAGGAAAGGGCGCCCGGGCCGAAGCCCGGGCGCCCTTCTCAGTGGGTTCCGTTACGGAACGTCGACCGAGAGCACCGTGCGCACCCCGGAGTCGCCGTAGCGGACGACGCCGACGTAGCTGCCGGCCTCGAGACCGCTCCACGACAGGGTGTACTGCGTGAGCACGCTCTCCGTGACCGGAAGCGGGTTCGGGGTCGCTGTCAGCGATCCCTCACCGATCGGGTAGGCCACGGCGCTGGTCGCCTGCCACGTGAACGGCGAGGTGAACGAGAACACGTGGGCCTCGACGAGGTAGAACCCCGCCTCCGGCGCTGCGACCTGGACGGCCTCGTCGGCCGAGCCCGATGCGGAGCTCCACGTCTCGTAGTAGCGCCAGTCCTCGGGGCCGACCACGCGGTACACCGACAGGTCGAGGTCCGACCCGGTGTCGTCGGCCGAGTCCAGCGCGAAGCGGGCCAGCTCGGCACCCTCCTCGACCTCCACCACGTAGTAGCTGTAGCCGTCGTCGGCCGCACCCGTGGTCTCGTCGCCGTCCACGAGGACGTTCTCCTTGGCCAGGCCCGCCAGGTTCAGCGGCAGTTCGCCGCTGACACCGGGCGTGATCTCGACCTCGACGCTGCCTTCGGCGCCCGAGCCCTCGACGGACTCCGGAGCGTCGGCCGTCACGGGGAAGACCGCGATCGGCGAGCGGACCGACGTGGCTCCGCTCGTCCAGGTGAGCGAGCCGGTGGCCCACGCCTCCGCCTCGGCGGCACCCTTGGTGAAGGTGACCTCGAAGGTCTTCGTCTCGCCTGCCGCGCCGAAGGTCAGCGAGCTCGGCTCGACGACGACGTCGATGCCGGCGACGGCAGCGGTCGAAGTGAACGTGCCCGCCTTGGTCGAGGTGACCGACCGGGTGACCGTCTGCGGACCCGCGAGCGAGCCGATGCCGATCGACGCCAGGTTGAGGTCGCTCGCGTCCGTCGGCTCGATGCCATCGAAGTCCGCCAGCTCGAGTCCTTCGAGGTAGCTCGCCCAGTCCGCGGCACCGTTGAGGTACAGCAGGCCGGCGTCGAAGTACTTCGTGGGATCGACGTGCCCCGCACCCTGAGCGAAGGGATCCGTGTTGGTCGAGCCGTCGTCGTTGACCGTGTCGTACGCGGTCGTCATGAGCGCCGACTTGATCTCCGACGGCGAGGCCATGGGCCGCTCGCCGAGGTACAGCGCGCCGAGGCCCGCGACCTGCGGGGACGACATCGACGTGCCGGACTTGAAGCCGAACGTCGCTGCCTCCTTCGGTCCGTTGTGGGTGGCCGCGAGGATCGCGACACCCGGAGCCGAGACGTCGGGCTTGATGACGTCGTTGCCGTCGGCGAGCATCGGTCCGCGGCTCGAGAACCCGGCGACCACGGGGGTCGGGGTCTCGACGCCGGTGACGTTGGCGCCGACCAGCGTGGCGGTCGCGTCGGCCGTGTTGCGCACGTAGTCCAGCAGAGCCGTGCGGTGCACGTGGCTCAGGTGCACGGTGGGCACCGAGTGGAAGTCGTTGTCGAGCGAGCCGGCCGTGACGTTCACCAGGATCATCCCGGTGCCGCCCGCCTCTGCCACCGACTGCGACTTCTCGACGCGGGCGTTGGTGCCGCGGTCGCACACGACGATCTTGCCGGCGACCTTCGCCGGGTCGAGCGTCCCGAGGAAGCACAGCGCCGCCTCGGCGGGCACCGCGCCGGCGGCTGCGACGTCCTGCGAGTACACGACCGGAGCCGTGATGGTCTCGCCGAACGGCACCGACACCGATGCGCCGGCCTCTTCGAAGCCGTTGGGCAGCTGCACGGTTCCCTCGTAGGTCGGGATCGTGGATGCCGCGACCGTGGTGTACCACGGCGACGCGTGGTCGGCCGTCGAGGCGCCGGGGCCGGAGTTTCCGGCGCTCACTGCGACGTAGACGCCTGCCGCGGCGGCGTTGAAGAACGAGATGTCCTCGGCCGCCAGCACCGTGGTGGCCGAGCCGCCGCCGATGGAGTAGTTGATGACGTCGACGCCGTCGGCGACCGCCTGGTCGATGGCGGCCAGCAGGTCGCTCATCGCGCAGATGTCGTCGGTGGTGACGAGGTCGTCCGGGCCCACGTAGCAGGCCTTGTATGCGGCCACCTTGGCGGCGGGCGCGACGCCCGAGATCTTGCCGAAGTCGACGCCCTCGACCGTCGCCGCGACGCCGAAGTTGCCGGCTGCCGTGCTCGCGGTGTGCGAGCCGTGGCCGTCACCGTCGAGCGGCGAGAGGTAGTCGTAGCTGAAGTCGAACCCTGAAGCTGCGGCACCGGCGCTGAAGTGGCGCGCGCCGATGAGCTTGGTGTTGTAGTCGTGCTTGTTCCAGCTCTGCCCGATCTCGATCGTGCTGCGGAACTGGGTGCCGTCCGACTTGTCGAAGACGATGGTGTCGCCGTTGACCGTGTACGGCTGGGCGCCCGCCTTCTTCTTGAGCGCTTCGCCCGCGAACGACGGATTGTCCGCCGCGATGCCGGTGTCGATGACGCCGACCACGACACCCTTGCCGGCCTCGGCGACGCCGCCCACGGCATCCCAGACCCCGCCGGTGCCGGCGTCGCCGGTGCCGAGGCCGAGGAACTCGTGCGAGGGCACGGCAACGGGGTGGCGGACCTCGTCGGCGAAGACGCCGAGGACGTCCTTGTTGGCGCGGAGCTTCGCTGCCTCGCCGCCGCTGAGGTTGGCGCTGAAGCCGTTCAGCGTCACCTGGTAGGTGGTGTCGGGCGTGACGCCGGCCTCGTCGGCGACCGCCTTCTGCTCCTTCTTGAGGTGCGCGACGTACTTCTGCGAGTTGGCGGAGTGCGCGTCGAGCTGGCCGCCCTTGGCCGGCTTGGTGCGCTGGATGCCTGCCTCGCCGCCCTCATAGGTCGCCAGCGGTGCGTCCTTGAGGAGCACGATGTAGCGGCCGGCGGGAGAGTCGATCGGAATCGGGGATTTCACCTCCTCGGGCGCTGCGCCAAAGCTGGCGGTTGCTGCGGTGCCGGTGAACAGTGCGGCGAGTGTGACGACCGCTGCTGCTCTCACGGAGGTTCGACTCATTGGAGTCCCCCATCTAGGTGTGCAGGAGTATGTCGCGCCACTTCGTCGGGGCGCGACAGGCTCAAACCTAACCGCGAAGTGAAATTCCGTAAATGAGGAATGTGTGAGAAACGCGGAGCAGGCGGCCAGTACTGTGGGCAAGTGGCCAAAGGTTCCCGGATCTCGACGAGCGTTCTGCTCACCTGCGCGGCGATCGGCGTCGCAGCCGGTGTGCTGCAGGCTGCTGCCGGGGCGCTCAGCGGACCGATCACCGTAGCCGCGCCGATCCTCTACGGACTCGTTCTCGGGGTGCATGTGCTCCCCGGTGTGATCGCACAGGAGCTGCTGCGGGCGCCTTGGGTGGCCCTGCTGACCCACCTTGTCGCCGCCCTCGTCGCGAGCGCCGTCGTGCCCGTGTGGATCGGGCGCTACGTCGGCACCGCCCTGCTCATCGGCGGGCTGCAGGAACTGGTCGCGGCGGTCTCGAAATACCGGCGCTGGGAGGCCTGGCGGTTCTTCGTGTCGGCGCTGATCGTCGGCGTCATGCTCGCCGGCCTGATCTGGTTCACCGCCGACGTCTCCAAGTTCGAGCCCTGGGCGCAGCTGGTCTACATCGCACTGTTCGTGCTGGGTCCGCTGCTCTGGACCGCGGTCGGTCTCGCGATCGGCCGTGCGCTGCGTCGCGCCGGCGTTCCACGACGCCGAGTGGGCTGACGACATCCGGCGACACGGGGTGGTTAGGGTCGGCTAAGTTAGGAGACGCTTAGTTCCTCCAGCCAGGAAGTCCCGTGACCGCACTCGAGCGCGACCCTGCCGCCGCGCCCGCGGCGGCAGTCGCCGTCCCCCTGGTGCGGGTGCGTGGTGTCGGGATCACCCACGACGGCGAAGAGGCGGCGGCTCCGGCATCCGTCTCCTTCGACATCGGCCGCGGCGAGGTCGTCCTGCTGCTCGGACCGAGCGGGTCCGGCAAGTCCACGCTGACGCTGGCGCTCAACGGCCTCATCCCCCACGCGATCCCGGCCGACATGACCGGTTCGATCGACGTCGGCGGCACCCTGACGACGGCGTCGACGGTGGCGGAGCTCAGCACGCAGGTGGCGATGGTCTTCCAGGACCCCGACGCCCAGCTGGTGACCGGCACCGTTCTGGACGAGGTCGCGTTCGGCCCTGAGAATCTCCGGATGCCGGTGGCCGAGGTCCTCGCCCGGGCCGAGGCGGCACTGCGCCGCGTCGGCCTCTGGGAGCGGCGCGGCGACAACCCCGATCTGCTCTCCGGCGGCGGGCGGCAGCGCCTGGCGATCGCGTGCGCCCTCGCAATGGGCTCGCCGCTGCTGGTGCTCGATGAGCCGACGGCCAACCTCGACCCGAGGGGCATCGAGGAGGTCTACGCGGCGCTCGCCGACGTCGTGGCTGCGGGCGACCGCGCGATCCTGCTGGTCGAGCACAATCTCGACGCCGCGATCGGCTTCGTGGACCGCGTGGTCGTGCTGGATCAGGACGGCGTCCTCGTCGCCGACGGCACGGTCGACGAGGTGCTGCGGCTGCGGGCCGACGAGCTGCACGAGATGGGCGTCTGGCTGCCGGTGTCGGCGATCGCCGCGCTGCCGCTGCGCCGCGCCGGCTTCGCGCTGGAGCCGCTCCCCCTCACCCCGGCCGAGCTGCGCGCCGCGCTGGAGTCTGCGGAGGCGCCCGCTGCAGAGGTCGTCGAGCGAGCGCAGCCCCCGGTCGTCGAGCCAGCGAAGAGCGACGACACACGCCGGGCTGCGGCATCCGCTCCCCTCATCTCCGTGCGCGGCCTCACCCTGCGCCGCGGTCGCACCGAGGTGCTGCACGGCATCGATCTGGACGTCGCCGCGGGCGAGTTCACGGCCGTCATCGGAGCGAACGGCGCCGGCAAGACGACGCTGATCCAGGCGATGGCCGGGGTTGTGCCGCCGCCGCGCGGCACCGTGACGGTGGCCGGCCTCGACGTGGGCCGGACGGATGCCCGGACGCTGGCCGCGCACGTGGGCTTCGTGTTCCAGAACCCGGAGCACCAGTTCATCACCCACACCGTGTTCGACGAGGTCGCACACGGGCTGCGTCGGCAGAACCTGGGTGAGGACGAGGTCCGCGAACGCGCGATGGCTCTCCTCGAGCGGTTCGGACTCGCCGAGCGCGCGGACGCCCATCCCTTCCTCCTCTCCGGCGGGCAGAAGCGGCGGCTGTCGGTCGGAACCGCGCTCGTCGCCGGTGCCCCGGTGCTGGTGCTCGACGAGCCGACGTTCGGACAGGACCGGGCGCGTGCCGACGAACTGCTCGAGCTGCTGTCCGAGCTCAATGCGGACGGCACCACGATCGTCGTCGTGACCCACGACATGCAGCTGGTGACCGAGCACAGCGACCGCACGGTCGTGCTCGGCGGCGGCCGCGTCCTCGCGGCCGGCCCGACCGCCGATGTGTTCGGCGACACCGCGCTGATCGAGCGGGCCGGTCTGCGCCTGCCGCCGCTGCGGCGAGCGCTCCACGGCCTGGCGCGGCATCCGGAGCTGGCCGGCGTCACCCGGCTCGCCGATCTCCCGGACGCCCGCCCGGCGGGAGGCGCGCGATGACCGCTTCCGAGATGAACGCGGTGGAAAAGAGCACCGTGGAGCCCCTCACCGCGGCACAGGGCGTGCATGCCCCCGTCGACCCGTACGCTCAGCGCGTCGCGGCCTCGCCGGTGCGGTTCCTGTACCCGCTCAACCCGCTCGCCAAGCTCGCCGCGCCGATCCCGGCGATCGTGCTGCTGGTCTTCGTCCGCGACCTGGCCACCCCGGCCGCCTTCCTTCTGCTCGCGTACGCGATCCTCCTCGTCGGCGTGAGCTTCACCCGACGACTGGTCCTGCTTCTCGTCGCGCTCCCGCTCGGCGCGGCGCTCATCGGCCTGAGCTTCTCGCTGTGGACCGACGCGTCGCGCGTCGATCAGTCCGTCGTCATCTGGCAGATCGGCGAATGGACGCTCTACGGCGGCGCGCTCGAGGTCGGCATGGCCACGGGCCTGCGCATCGCGGCCATCGTCGCGCTCACGCTCATCGCCGGGCTGTCCACCGCCGGACCCGACGTGGTGCGCGCGAGCGTGCAGCAGCTGCGAGTTCCCTACCGGATCGGCTACACGGCGCTGGCGGCGTTCCGCTTCGTCCCTCGGTTCGGCCACGAGCTCGACGTCATCCGTCAGGCTCACCGGGTGCGCGGCGCCCACGGCGGGCGCGGGCCCTTCGCCGCGGTCGCGCGGTGGTTCGGCTACATCGTGCCGCTGCTGGCCGGGGCGATCCGGCACGCCGAGCGCGTGGCGCTCGCGATGGACGCCCGCGCGTTCGGCGCCTACCCCGACCGCACCGAGCGGCACCTCGTGCCGTTCCGCGCACGCGACGTCGTGTTCATCGTGCTGCTGTGGGCCGTGTCGGCCATCATCGCGTGGACCTTGTTTCCCTGGGGGCTGGCATGACCGCCGCGCCCCTCACCCCTGTGATCGACCCTTTCCCGACGGAGGACCCATGGCGCTCGCCAGCAGACTCGTGAAACCCGAAACGTCCGGGCTGGTGCATCTCACGGTGCTCCGCCGGGAGCGTCTCTCGCCGCACTGGATGCGCATCACCCTCGGCGGGGGCGAGATCGACCGCTTCCGGCCGATGGGCTACGACCAGTGGTTCCGCCTCTTCCTGCCGCTCGGCGGCGACGAGGGCCTCGACCGCCTCCCCGCCAAGGCGAACAAGATGTTCGGCTACCTCCGCTACCTGCGCATCCCGGACGGGGTCCGCCCGGTCATGCGCAACTACACCGTGCGCGCCTATCGCTCGGCGACGGCCGAGCGCGGTGCCGAGATCGACGTGGACTTCGTGCTGCACGGCTCCGCCGAGGAGGGCACCGCCGGTCCCGCCTCGCGGTGGGCCGAGACGTGCGAGGCCGGCGAGAGCGTCGTCATCATCGACGAGGGCCTCGCCTTCAACCCCGAGCGCGGCACCGATCGCGTTGTGCTCGTGGCCGACGAGACCGGCCTTCCCGCGATCGCCGGGGTCTGCGCGTCACTGCCGGAGACCGCGACCGGCGTCGTGATCGTCGAGGTCCCCTCGGCCGAGGACGCCCTCGAGTTCCCGCATCCGGCCGGAGTCTCGGTGCAGTGGATCGTGCGCGAGCACGACGTCAAGCCTGGAACGCCCGCCCTCGCGGCGCTCCAGACGGCGACCCTTCCGGATGCCCCGTTCCACGCGTACATCGTCGGCGAGCAGGCGCTGCCGACCGAGGCCCGCCGTCACCTCGTCGGAGAGCGCGGCGTCTCGAAGGACCTCGTGAGCTTCTGCGGCTACTGGCGCGTCGGCGCGGCATCCCCCACCCCCAAGTCGCAGCTCGCCACGGCGGAGGCCCACGCATGAACCGCGTCACGACCGCTTTCCTGCTCACCTGCGCCGCGATCGGCGTCGCAGGCGGCGTGCTGCTGTGGGGCGCCGGCTGGGCCTCGACGGTCCTGTTCGCCACGGTGCCGTTCGCATCGGCCGCCCTCGCCGGACTCTGGCTGCTGCCCGCGACGGTCGCCCTGCGACTCCTCGAGCGTCCGCTGGCAGGCATCCTCGTCGGCGTGCTCTCGGGCCTCGTCGTCTTCCCGTTCATCGGCGCCGCGATCTGGTGGGCGTTCTTCGCCGAGCTCGCCTTCATCGTCGCGCTCTACCGGTCGTGGCGCACCTGGCAGTACTACGCCGGCGCCGTCTTCGTCGGGCTGATCTACCCGGTGCTGGCCGCCGCGTCGTTCGACCTGTGGTCGATGCCGGTCTGGGCGCTGGTCGGGTTCTTCGCATTGACGGTCGCCGGCTGCGTCGCGGGGGTCGCCCTCGGCATCCTCATCGCCGATCGCCTCAAGCGCGCGGGTGTGGCCCGGGTCGCGCGGCGACGCAGCCTCGCCGGTCGCGGCCTCGGTCGTGGGGACGGTCCGGCCGGACAGCACTGACACCGGAGTCGGATGCCGCGGCTGACGCCCCTCCACCGGGGCGCAGGTCGCGGCATCCGCTCGTGTCAACCCCGTTTCGTGCGCCTCGGTGGCGGGCGAGCCTCGGGGGCATGACCTTCACACCCACGCGCGCAATCGTGACCGGCTCCGACTCGGGCATCGGAAAGGCGACGGCCGTCGCGCTCGCCGCCGACGGCATGGATGTCGGCATCACCTGGCACACCGATGAACAAGGCGCGAGAGACACCGCGCGTGAAGTCGAGGCGCTCGGGCGACGGGCGGTCGTCCGGCGTTTCGATGCGACCGACATTCCCGGCTGCGGCGACGTGATCGACGACCTCGCCGCCGAACTGGGCGGCCTGGACGTCTTCGTGAACAACGCCGGCACGGGCGACAATGCGCCGTTCCTCGAGCTCACCCTCGACCAGTGGCGGCACACCGTGGCGGTCGACCTCGAGGCGGCCTTCGTCTGCCTGCAGCGCGCCGCACGTCACATGACGGGCGGCGGTGAGGGCGGACGGCTCATCGCGATCACGAGCGTCCACGAGCATCAGCCGCGGGTGGGCTCGGCCGCCTACGACGCCGCGAAGCACGGACTCGGCGGGCTCATGAAGACCATCGCGCTCGAGCTCGGACGGCAGGGCATCACCGCGAACTCGGTCGCGCCGGGTGAGATCGCGACGCCGATGACCGACCAGGAGGACGTGGACCCGCACGGCGTCGACCGGCCCGGCGTTCCGCTCGGCCGGCCCGGCGACGCGCGGGAGGTCGCTGCCGTGGTGGCGTTCCTGGCCTCGGCCGAGGCCTCGTACGTCACGGGCGCGTCGTACGCCGTGGACGGCGGGATGCTGCAGATGGGACCGCAGGCGGGCTCGCACCTCGAGTCACACGCCTGGCGCTTGGACTGAGGCCGGCCGGGCGGACGCCGCGCAATATCGGAACCCCTGGTCAGAATAGGAATGTGAACCCCTCGCCGGAAGCACTCCCGACCTCGAACGAGGACGAGTGCGCGCTGGTGAAGGGACTCGTCGAGAGCATCGTCCAGACCCGCACCGCGATCGCCGCGCTGCAGGCGTTCGAGACGACGATGCTGGCCGCGGCGGTCTCGCTGGCCGATGAGCAGGCGGCACGCCGCCCGGCCGAATCCGCGGCATCCGACATGCCCCTTCGCTCGATAGCCGCCGAGATCGCCACCGCACTGCGCATCAGCGATCGATCCGTTCAGCGCCAGCTCTCCGACGCGCACGCACTTGCCGGGCGCTTTCCCGCAACCCTCGCCGCTCTCGGCGATGGGCGCATCTCGCGAGCCCACGTCGCAGCCATCACCGAGGCCGGCGGATCGATCGAGGACGACGATGCTCGCGCCGAGTACGAGGCGCAGGTCATCGGGCGGGCGCTCAGCGAAACCCCGGGTCGGTTGCGCCCGATCGCGCGCATGCTGGCCGAGCGTGCCCGGTCGCGCTGCGTCGACGAGCGCCATGCCGAAGCGCGGAGCCGTCGCCGTGTGGTCGTCACCGACCTCGACGACGGCATGGCCGAGTTGTTCTCCGTGCTGCCTGCGGCGCTGGCCCACGGCATCCATGACCGGCTCACGTCGATGGCCCTGGCAATTCGACAGTCGACTGCGGAATCGGATGCCGCAGCCCCGGCCGATCCTCGGTCGATCGACGAGTTGCGGGCCGACGTCGTCTGCGACCTCGCCCTGTCAGGCACTCCCGCCGGACACGGCGAAGGTCTGGATGCTATCGCTGCAACGGTTCAGATCACTGTGCCGGTACTCACGCTGCTCGGCAGCGGAAACGCGCCCGCCACGCTGGCAGGTCAGGGCCCGATCGATCTGGACACGGCGAAGCGGCTGACGGCCGGAGCGCCGGGGTGGGATCGCGTGCTGACGCATCCGATCACCGGAGCCGTACTCGCCGTCGACCGGTATCGACCCACGGAAGAGCTGCGGCGATTCCTGCGCGTGCGCGATGAGCACTGCAGGTTCCCGGGATGCCGTACGGCAGCACGGCGGTCTGACATCGACCACACCCACGACGCGGCGCTTGGTGGCGCGACGCGCGAGGACAACCTCGCGCACCTCTGCCGAAGACACCACGTGCTCAAGCACGCGAGCACGTGGACGGTGAAGCAGGTCGGCGGAGGCGTGCTCGAGTGGACGAGTCCGACCCACCGCAGGTACGTCGATTCGCCTGCGCCGACACTTCGGTTCGTGCCCGGGGATCCGCCGCCGTTCTAGGGCGACCCCGCCGGTTCAGCTCACCAGGTCTTCGTACCGCGCGAGGGAAACGATGCCGTCCGCCGCCGATTGCAGCGCCGGGTCGTCCGTGATCAGCGCATCGGACTGCAGCGAAGCCACCGCCAGGTACTCCGCCGGACCGATCTCGTCCAGGTCGAGCTGCCGTGCCAGCGTGAAAGCCACCGCTCGCGAGACCCGGTCACCGAGCAGCCGGATCTTCACCGACGCCAGCTTCTCGAGCTGCTCCCGGGCCGTCGGTTCGTCGAGCGTGCCGGCCCGGACCTCCGCGTACAGCAGCGTCAGGACGTCCGACCTCAGCGCCGCCGGCCCGACGAGGCTGTGCCCCGAGGCGGGCTCGGCGTCGTCCCGGATCAGCCGCAGCAGAGTCGGCGCATCGATCGTGAACCTGGTCATCGCCACATCGTCGCACCGGCCGCCGACACCTGTCACCATCAACGCCGGATGCCGCGACCCGAACCCCCGAAGGGGCCGGGCCGCGGCATCCGATTCAGTCAGCCGGCCAGTGCGCGCTAGCGCTTGCCGACGATCTGACGCGAGACGAGGTCGCGCATGATCTCGTTCGTGCCGCCGTAGATGCGGTGCACGCGGGCGTCGAGGTAGGCGCGGGCGATCGGGTACTCGGTGATGTAGCCGTAGCCGCCGTGCAGCTGAACGCCGACGTCGAGCAGCTCGGCCTCGCGGTCGGTCGTCCAGAACTTGACCTTCGCGGCCTCTTCGGCCGTGAGCTTCTCGTCCTTGTAGAGCATCATGGCGCGGTCGACATAGGTCCACATCACGTCGACCGTCGTGGCCATGTCGGCGAGCTTGAAGCGGGTGTTCTGGAAGTCGGCGATGCGCTCGCCGAAGGCCTCGCGGCTGATCACATAGTCGCGCGTCCAGGCGAATGCCGCCTCACCGGCCGCGGCAGCCGCAACCCCGATGGAGAGGCGCTCGAGGGGCAGGTTCATCATGAGCTGGATGAAGCCGAGCCCCTCCTTGCCGCCGATGAGGTTCGCCTCCGGCACGAAGACGTCGACGAACGACATCTCGGCGGTGTCCCAGCCGTGGAAGCCCATCTTCTCGAGCTTCTTGCCGTGGTCGAAGCCCTCCATGCCGTCCTCGAGGATCAGCAGGCTGAAGGCGTCCGGGCGGTTGCCCTCACCGGTCTTGACGAAGGTCACGACCATGTCGGCGGTCTTGCCCGACGAGATGAACGTCTTGGCGCCGTTGACGATGTAGCCGCCGTCGACCTTCTTCGCGGTCGTCTTGATGCCGCGCAGGTCGCTGCCCGCACCGGGCTCGGTCATCGCGAGAGCGCCGAGGATCTCGCCGGTGGCCATCCCCGGCAGCCACTTCTCCTTCTGCTCCTGGGTGCCCATGTGCACGACGTAGGGGATCGCGAGGTCGTCCTGGATCCCGAGCGCACCCGCGAGCGAGCCGAGCCCTGCGCCGATGGTCTCTTCGAGCACGATCGAGCGGAAGCGGTAGTCCTGCAGCATTCCGGCGCCGCCGAACTCCTCCGGCACCGACAGGCCGATGACGCCGGCCTCGCCGGCCGCGAGCATCGTCGCCCGGTCGATCTCGCCGGCGGCATCCCACTGGCGGCGCTTCTCATCGGACGCATAGCGCTTGATGAACTCCTTGACGACGTCGCGGAACGCCTCGTGATCCTCGTCGTAGATGTTGCGCTCCATGTGCGCCTTCCTCTCGTCTTCGAGCCCTGCGCGGGCGGCTGATCGCCTGCGACCGCACCGGGCAGTCCTCCGACGATGATATTCACGGCACGGGCGTGACGGGGGTGCGATGTGAGATCGGATCCTAAGGAACGTGGAACTGCGTCTCGCCGTTTGTGGGATGCCTCCACCGGGCTCAGCCGGCGTAGTCCGGCGCCGCCGGAAGACCGAAGAACTCCTCGAGCGACGTCCAGCTGCCCTCGTGATACGCCCGCGCCAGCTCGGGCCCGACGTAGCGGAGGTGCCAGGCCTCGGGCGAATAGCCCGTGACATCGCTGCCGTCCGGGACGTAGCGCACGATCCACCCGTACTCCCACGAATTGGCGGCGACCCACTGGCCCTGCGAGCTGGCCGCGAAGTCGTCGAACGTCCCGCAGCTGCCTGCGCAGCCGACGACATCCGCGGCGAGGCCGGACTGATGCTCGCTGTGCCCCGGGCGGGCACTCACCAGATCGGCGGCGGCACCCCGCTCGGCGACATGGCGGGCGTACGTGCGCTGCTGCGCCTCGAACGAGCGGAAGCCGCTCTCGAGCGCGACCTCGCCGGCCGCCTCCGTGCGCGCGGCCGCGACCATCACGGTGAGAGCGGCGGCGGCATCCGTGCGAAGCGAACCGCCCTCCGCCGTTCGCACGCCCTCGGGGTGGACGAGTCCGAGCGGGCGATAGTCGATCGGCGCGTACGCGCGCGCCTTGTTCACGACGGCCCACACGCGGGACGGGTCGGCGAGGTCGATGCACGGGGCGGTGCCGCTGGCGACGGCGCTGCGGAACGCCTCGCCGCCACCGGCGGCGGCGACCACGCCGGCGTCATCGTGGGCCTCGAGCGCTGCCGTCAGCTCGGGCAGCGCGCAGATGTCGGTCGACGCCGGTGCCTGTTCGACCTTCGGCACGGGGAGCGTGGCGACGGTCGGCGGTGCGAGGGAGAGCGAGGCGGCCGCGGCGCTTTCGTCGCTCGCGCCGGCCCCGCCGGAGACCATGGACGTCACGGCGGCGGTCGAGGCGATCAGCAGCGCGCCCGCGATCGCGGCCGTGAGGGCGATGCGTGCGCGCCGCGGCGACCGCACATGGCGGGCGGGCGGAGTGGTGACGAGCCCTTCGGCCGGCGGTGGAACGTCTGCCCCGGCAACGGAACGACGCGTGCCCGGCGCACGCCGAAGAGCCTCTTCGCGCTGCAGCCGTGCCGCGCGACGAGACACCGGGGTTTCGGGCGGTCCGGGTGCCGTCACCCGTCCATTCTGCCCCTCCGCGCTCGAGCCGCGCGGACAGCGGGAATCCTCGCGCGCAGCCTGTTCTATACACCGGCAAGGCACTTGACTTAAGTATCGAAGATATGTTCCCCTGGAGTCATGAGATGGCAAGGGCAGGAGCTGGGTGTGGCGGATGCCGCGGCCCTGCCCGGCCTCGAGCATCTCAACGGGCTCGTCCGCTCGGTGACGACTCCCGAGTTCGCCGGGGTCACGTTCCACGAGGTGCTGGCCAAGACCGCGCTCAATCATGTGCCCGGATCCTCGGCGATGCCCTTCGACTGGACCGTGAACCCGTACCGCGGATGCAGCCACGCCTGCGTCTACTGCTTTGCACGCGGCACGCACGAATACCTCGAGCTCGATTCGGGGCGCGACTTCGACTCGCAGGTCATCGTGAAGATCAACGTGGCCGAGGTGCTCGAGAGAGAGCTGCGGCGAGGCTCGTGGACCCACCAGCCCGTCATGCTAGGCACCAACACCGATCCGTATCAGCGCGCCGAAGGTCGCTACAAGCTCATGCCCGGCATCGTCGGTGCGCTCACCGAGTCCGGCACGCCGTTCTCGATCCTCACCAAAGGCACCCTGCTGCGCAGGGATCTGCCGCTGCTGCGCGAAGCCGCTCAGTCCGTCCGGGTGTCGCTGGCCATGTCGATCGCGGTGTTCGACGACGCGCTCCAGCATCTCATCGAGCCGGGTACGCCGACGGCCGAGGCGCGTCTCGAAACGGTGCGGGCGGCGACCGAGGCCGGCTTCCGCGTCACGGTGTTCCTCATGCCGATCCTCCCCCACCTCACCGACTCCATCGCCGCGATCGACGACGCGCTCACCCGCATCAAGGCGGCCGGTGCGACACGGGTCGTCTACGGTGCGCTGCACCTGCGGCCGGGCGCGAAGCAGTGGTTCATGCAGTGGCTCCGTCAAGAGCACCCGGAACTCGTCTCCTCGTACCTGGGGCTGTACCCGGGTGCGTCGACGACGGCACCGAAGGCGTACCGCGCCTGGCTCGCCAAGCGCGTGCGGCCGCTGCTGCAGGTGCACGGTCTCGGCGGCCACGCCGAGGACGACCACCCGCGCGGCACCCCGGTCGCCGGCCTGGCCGCGCGGGCCGACGCGCGCGCGGCCTCGGTGGTCATGACCTCGCGCGGCCGGGCGAAGGCAGCGGTCGCCGCCGCTGAGCCACGGCTCTTCTGAGTCGACAGAGTTGCGGCACCCGCGCGAGCCGGTGGACCTCGGCGCGTAGACGCCCGTTTTGCCGCTGTGCCACAATTCGGAGCACCGGGTGAGTGGCTGGACTACCGATACCCCGGCTCGCCGAGGGGGGCATCGCGATGGGTGTGGACGGGCTTCGTCGAAATGATCCCGCGACGCGACGACGCCGCGGATGGGCTTCCGTCGCAGCGTGGTCCCTCGCCCTCGCCGGATCCGTCGTCATGCTGCCTCTCGTCGGTGCCCCTGAGCCCGCACAGGCGGTGCCGCAGGTGCCTGCTCCTCCCGTCGTCGTGTACAACGAGACGTTCGAGAACGCGCCCGACACGGGCAATCCGGTGCTTCTGCAGAACTACGTGTCGAACGCGGGCGGCACCTATACCGCGGCGCCGTACTGGACCAGCGCCGCGAACTGCAACGGCTTCATCCTCTCCACCACAAACACGCAAGCCGCCGGATCATGCGGCAACGAAGCCCAGGGATACCTGTCGCTTCGCAAGCTCGCCTACGCGCTCGGCACGGTGAATGCGTCGCCGAACCCCTCGCTCAACAGCGTCAACGCCGCCTACACCTATAACTCGACGGCGAACAACGAGGTTGAGTTCGAAACGGTCACGCCCGTCCAGCTCCCCACTCCGTCGCGCTACCTGACCTTCTCGGTGAACGCGGCGGCGACCAACTGCTTCTCCAACCATCCGCGGCTGCAGTTCTACCTCAAGACCGGCAGCCCAGCCGTCGAGACGGCGCTCGGTGGCGTCATCGATCCGTGCAGCGATCCCCGCGGAAGAGTGCTCTCCACCGGCGGACTCACCGGCGGCTCCACCCAGCCCTACCGGGGAGGCTCCTTCCCGGCATCCGCGTCGTTCATCACCACTGCCAGCAGCATCGGTGTCGTCATGCGCAATCTCACCGGTACCGGCGCGGGCAATGACGGTGCGTTCGACGACATCCGCCTGCTCGATGTCACTCCGCAACTCGACAAGTCGTTCTCCACGCCGAACGTGCGCGGCATCTCCAGGCTGACCTTCACGGTGACGAACACCAGCGAGCTCGCGTCCAAGCTGGGCTGGTCCGCCACCGACAACCTCCCCGCCGGCCTCGTGGTGGCCACCGTTCCGAATGCCGCGTCGACGTGCACTGGCGGTACCGTGACCGCGGTGGGCGGCGGGTCGACGATCCGAGTGGCGGGTGACATCGCAGCCGGTGTGGCCTTCTGCACCTTCGCCGTGGATGTGCAGGCCGCATCCACACCCACGCTCGATGCCCCGCAGACGTACCAGAACTGCGCGGTCAACCTCGCCCCGCTCGTCGGCCTCAACCCGCCGGCGGCGTGCGCGACCGTCACGTTCGCCGCGCCGCCGCGACTCGAGATCGTCAAGTCCACGACCGCGACATCGCAGTCCAAGGAGGGCGATGTGGTGATGTACTCGATCACCGCGCGCAACGTCGGCGGCAGCCCCATGACGGTGGCCGAACCGGCGTCGTTGACCGACGACCTCTCCGGCATTCTCGATGACGCCGTCTACAACGCGGATGTCAGCGCGACGAGACCTAACGCACCGACGGTCGCGGGCGACGATCTCGCCTGGTCCGGCCCCCTCGGCGTGGGCGAGGCCGTCGTCATCAGCTACTCCGTCACGCTCACCCTCGACGGCGATGCGCGGCTGTCCAACACCGCGACGCTCACCACCCCGGCCGTGCCCGGAGGTACCGGGACGGCATCGACCGACACTCCGATCGTCGTCGCGCCGTCGCTCTCACTGGCGAAGTCCGTCAACCCGAACACAGCAGGGGAGTTCACGCTGGACCGTCTGCTCACCTACACGTTCGTGGTGACCAACACCGGCAACGTCGACATCGCGAACCCCGCCGTCGAAGAGCTCAGCTTCACGGGCGCCGGCGCACCTCCGCTCATCTCGTGCCCACCGACCGCGGAACTCGCCCCGGGCGCCCAGCTGACCTGCAGCGCGACCTACACCGTCGTGCAGGACGATATCGACGCCGGCGGCATCATGAACGTGGCGCAGGCGGTCGGCGTGCATGACGGCGTCGGAGTCGTCTCGGAGCCCGCTGACGCCCCGGTGCCCGCCGATCCCGCCCCGGCCATCACCCTCGAAAAGACCGCGAGCGCCGGACTTTCCCGGGCCGCCGGAACCGTCGTCACCTACTCCTTCGTCGTCACGAACACCGGGAACGTCACCCTGACCGCCGTCGAGCTCGCGGAAACGACCTTCGACGGCGCCGGTCCGTTTCCGACGATCAGCTGCCCAGCGGAGATCGAGCCGCTCGGGCCGGGTGAGGCCGTGACCTGCACGGCGCCCTACACACTGACCCAGCAGGACGTGGATGCCGCGACCGTCACCAATGCGGCCGAGGTGTCCGCTTCGGCTCCCGGTGGCAGCGTCGTGACCGCGAGCGACGATGCCGCGGTGACGATTCCCGCGGCGCCCGGCATCTCCCTCGTCAAGTCCGCGCCGACGGAGCCGCTCACCCTCGCAGGTCAGACCGCGACCTACACCTTCGTCGTCACCAACACCGGCAACGTCACCCTCTCCGAGATCGTCGTCACCGAGGACGAGTTCACGGGATCCGGCACGCCACCCGTCATCGTCTGCCCCCCGGATGAGGTCGACGCGCTGACGCCAGGGAGCTCCGTCACGTGCGCCGCCTCGTATGTACTGACGCAGGCAGACATCGACCGTGGTTCCGTCACGAACTCCGCCACCGCGGCAGGCACACCGCCATCCGCGCCGCGGCTCACATCACCCCCGTCGGTCGCGCAGCTCTCCTTCGCAGCCAGCCCGGCGCTCATGCTCGATAAGTCGTCAGCGCCTGCCGTGCTGACGTCGGCCGGCCAGACGGTGACGTACCGCTTCGTCGTGACCAACACAGGCAACGTCACGATCTCCGATCCGGATGTGACCGAGCTCGGGTTCACGGGCACCGGAACCCTGTCACCGCTCGACTGCGACGACTCCCCGGCGCTGGCGCCCTCGGAGACCCTGGCCTGCACCGCCTCCTATCTGGCCACCCAGGACGACATCGATGCCGGCTCCGATCTCGTCAACACTGCCGTCGCCACCGGCGTGCCGCCCTCCGGCGTGCTGATGTCGTCGCTCGAGGACACCGCAACTGTGGCGATCGACGCCGTCGCGGCCATCACCCTTGTGAAGGCGGTCGACAGGAGCACGGTGACGGGCCCAGGAGTCGGGGTCGACTACTCGTTCACCGTAACGAACTCCGGCGCTGTCACGGTGTCGGCTGTGGCGATCTTCGAGGTCGCCTTCAGCGGGACGGGGGCGTCGCCCGCGGTGATATGCCCCGAATTGACGCTGGCACCGGGAGAATCACTCGTCTGCACCGCCGGCTATACGACGACGGATGCCGATGTCCGAGCTGCCCGAGTGGACAACACCGCCCTCGCGACCGCGCTGACCGCCTCCGGAGCGATTGTGGAGAGCGCTGAGTCCGAGGCGTCGTTCCGGCTGCTGCCCGCGCCCGTCCTCCCGCCGGCCTTCACGGGCGGTCTCGCCGATACCGGCATCCGCGGACTGATCGCCGGTGTGGCGACGAGTGTTCTCACACTGCTCGCCGGAATGACCTTGCTCGTGACGGTCCGCGTGCGCCGCGTCAGTCGCTGACAGGGCTACCCGGCTGGCTGATCAGGCGGCGGCGTCGACCCGATCGTTCGGGAGGGTGTTCACGACTGCCGAGCCCTTGCGCGGCGGCGCCGCGACGAACTCGACGACTGCGTCGAGGAAGGGGTCGGAGTCGAGGATCCTGTTGTGCCCGAAACCCCGCAGGGTGAGCGCTCGCGCCGTCGGATGCGCGGCGGCGATGCGCACGAGCTCGCCGTAGGGCACGACACGGTCCCCTTCGTCGTGGACGGCGAGCATGTCGATGCCCGCCGGCACAGGACGGAGAAGCGGCGAGAGCCGAGCGAAGGGATCCGCCTCCTCCGGGAAGTAGCGCGTGGCGAATCGCCGCCGCAGGGCCGCCGCTGTCCGATCGCCGTAGCCGAGCATGGCCTGGAACTGCGACAGCAACAGGTCGGCGTCCGCGGGCGACGCGACGGTCACGACGCGCTCGACGTCGAGGCCGTCGGCGGCGGCCACCAGTGCCGCCAATCCCCCGAAGGAGTGGCCGACGACCGCATGAGGGCGGCCGAATCGAGTCTGCAGCGCAGCCAGGATGTCGATCCAGTCGATGAGGTAGGTCCCGCGGCCGAGGGTGTCACCGTGCGCGGGCGCATCGAAGGCGACGACCCGGAAGCCCTCGGCGACAAGCTCCCTCACCAGGGTCGCGAACTGACTCGCGCGCCCGCTCCACCCGTGCGCCAAGACGATCACGCGGTCGCCCCTGCCCCAGCCGTACACGACCACGTCGGCACCGGCGCGCGAGAGCCCCGCCACGCGGACCGTCGAACGATGCGCCTGCCACATGGTCGCGGCAGCACCGGCGGCGACCGGGCGTGGCCTGCCGACGTGACCGAACAGGGGAAGCGCGACGGCCCCGCCCCATTCGGGCGAAAAGGCCCCGGCGCTGCGTACCGCGAGGCCGGCCGCGGAGAGGGAGATGTTCACGACTGCTCCGATCCTGCAGAGTTGTACGAACGATCGTACGTATGAATACGAACGATCGTACGGTAACCTGAGGGCGTGACACAAGAGCGGGATGGACGACGCGTTCGGGGCGATGAATCCCGGCGCGTGATCCTCTCCCACGCGATCGACATCGCGTCGGTCGACGGGCTCGAGGGGCTCACGATCGGCAGGCTCGCGGAGGCCGCCGGACACAGCAAGAGCGGTGTCGCCACGCTGTTCGGGTCGAAGGAGCAGCTCCAGCTCGCCACCGTCGGGGCCGCGCGTGAGGTCTTCATCGACCGCGTCGTCGCTCCCGCACGCGCGAGCTCGCCGCGCGGGCTCGCGCGGGTATGCGCCCTCATCTCATCGTGGCTCGAGTATTCGGACGAGCGCGTCTTCCGCGGCGGCTGCTTCTTCGCGGCCACCTCCGTGGAGTACGACGCCCGGCCGGGGGCCGTGCGCGACGCGGTCGTCGCCGCCTCGAGTCAGTGGGAGGACTATCTCGCGATCTCGATCGAGCACGCCATGGCCGCCGGCGAGCTGCCCGGGCTCGACGACGCCTGCCAGCTGACCTTCGAGATCGTCTCGTTCCTGGAGGCAGCCAACACTCGATCGCTGCTGCACGCCAGCTTCGAGCCGTACGACCGAGCAGCCGTGGCGCTGCGGGCGCGACTGCTCTCGCTCGGCGCCGACGCGGACGTCGTCGCGCGGATCTCCCGCGTCCCCGCAGCGGCTTAGGACGCGAGAAGGCCCGACCCCGCGAACGGGATCGGGCCTTGGGAACGCTGCTTACGCGTCGACGTTCGAGAGCTGACGCCCGCTGATCTCCTCGATGAGGTCATCGCCGGGGCGAGCCTCCTCGAAGGGCGCGTCGATCTCGGCGCGGTCGAGCATCTCCGTCATGCGCCGACGGCGCTGGCGGGTGATGAGCGTGACGACGGTGCCCGAGCGACCGGCGCGACCGGTGCGGCCCGAACGGTGCAGGTAGGTCTTGTACTCGTCGGGAGCGTCGGCCTGGACGACCAGGTCGATGTCGTCGACATGGATGCCGCGTGCCGCGACGTCCGTCGCGACGAGGACCTGCACGCGGCCCGACGTCAGCTTCTCGAGGTTGCGCGTGCGCTTGGCCTGGTTCAGGTCGCCGTGCAGGGCGAGCGCGAGGATGCCCTCGTCGTCGAACTGCTCGGCGAGCATCTCGGCGTAGGCACGGGTCCGGGCGAACACGAGGGTCTTGCCCTCGCGCCGCACCAGCGAGTTGAGGATCTCGGCCTTGTCGCGGTGCTCGATCACGAGGATGCGGTGCTCGATGGTGCCCGAGTCCTGGTCCTCACCGGCGACCTCGTAGACCGCGGGCTCGACGAGGAACTCGTCGACCAGCGCGGCGACCTCGCGGTCGAGGGTCGCCGAGAACAGCAGCTTCTGGCTGCCGTCGGCGGTCAGACGCAGGATGCGCTGCACGGGCTCAAGGAAGCCGAGCTCGCACATGTGGTCGGCCTCGTCGAGGACGGTGATCTCGATCTGCGAGAGGTCGAGCTTGCCCTGCTGCACGAGGTCCTCGATGCGTCCCGGGGTGCCGATGATGATGTCGACGCCCTTGCGGAGCGCGCCCACCTGGCGACCCTGCGGCACGCCGCCGTAGATCTGGGTGGTGAACAGGCCGACGCTGCGGGCGATCGGCTGAATGGTCCGGTCGATCTGGAGCGCAAGCTCGCGCGTCGGCGCCAGGATCAGCGCACGCGGCGCGCGGGCGAACTCGCGGCGCTTGCCGGACTGCGAGCGGAGGATGCTCTCGACGAGCGGGGCGCCGAAGGCGATCGTCTTGCCCGAGCCGGTGCGACCGCGTGCGAGGACGTCCCTGCGGGCGAGGATCGACGGGATGGTCGCCGCCTGGATCGGGAACGGCCTCGCGGCTCCCTGGTCGGCGAGGACGCCGACGATGTTCTGGCCCAGTCCGAGGTCGAGGAAGCTGATGTCCTTCACTTCGCCGGCCTGCACGGCCTCCGCCTGCAGACGGTCGTGGACCACGTCGACGTGCGCCTCGTGCGCGGCGGTGCGGGCCGGAGCGTCCCAGCCCGAACGTGCGGGGCGGTCGTCGTAGCTGCGCTTCGGGCGGTCGTCGAAGGAACGCTTCGGGCGGTCATCGAACGAGCGCTTCGGGCGGTCGTCGAACGAACGGGCCGGGCGATCGTTGGAACGCGCCGGG
The DNA here is from genome assembly GCF_001427145.1 of Microbacterium sp. Root166. Taxonomy (GTDB): domain Bacteria; phylum Actinomycetota; class Actinomycetes; order Actinomycetales; family Microbacteriaceae; genus Microbacterium. The sequence continues at coordinate 1,167,571 of NZ_LMGL01000001.1, read as the reverse complement.
CGGTCGCTCGAACGGGCGGGACGCTCGTCGTTGCGGTACGAGGGACGCGCGTCGCCGAACGAACGGCGGTTGTCGCGGTCGACGCGGTCCATGTGCGACGTCCGTGCCGGACGATCGTCGAAGCTGCGCTTGGGGCGGTCATCGAACGAACGAGCCGGACGGTCGTTCGCGCGGGCCGGACGATCGTTCGCGCGGGCCGGACGATCGTTCGCGCGGGCCGGACGGTCGTCGTAGCTGCGCTTCGGACGATCGTCGAAGGAGCGAGCGGGACGGTCGTTCGAACGGGCGGGGCGGTCACCGAACGAGCGCGGAGCGCGGTCGTCGCGACCGTGCGCACTGTTGCGGATGCCGCGGGCCTCGTCGCGACCGACGCGCTCCTGAGCGGTCCAGCGACCCTTGGCCGCGGCATCCGATGTCTGCTCGGTGCGGTGGCCGCGGTGACCGGCGCTCTTGCTGCCGGGCTTGCCGGCCGACGCCTCGCCCGGACGGCGCTTGCGGTCCTGGAAGCTGGTCTTGGCGCCGTAGCGCGGTTCGAAGTTCTTGGCGGGTCGTCCGCCGGCGGGCTTCTTGCTCTTGGGCATGGTGTTCTCTTCTGGGTTGTTCTGCGCGAACAGCTCTCCTGAGGCGCACGCGTGCGCGCCGCTCAGAGGCGGCGTGGAGTAACCCGGACTGTCTTCGGCCGGGGGCCATTCAGTGATGGTCGTCGAGACGGATTCGTCTCCACCATCGGCCCCTATGACTCACAAACCCATCCGCGCACAGCGCGGTGTCCAGAGCCGACCCGCCCAGAATACCGGATCACTCTGTGAAGTTCCGGGGCGCGTCGCGCATACACCGGTGTATTCCCAGGCGGTGTGCCGTTACCATAGGCCCCAGCGGGCTTGCCCGCTACTGGGGGATTCCGTCCGCGTCGCGCGGCGTTCTCCGCGGCACCCGACTGGGGATCGGTACTGCGGGGTCGGCGCACACACAGAACGTGAGTCCGTTGACCCTTCTCGCCGAACCCGAACGCCAGAGCGTGGTGCGCCCCGCTCGGACGGCGGCCAGCGCGTCGACCGACCCCGTGCACAGATTCAGCCTGGCCGCGATCTCGACGCTCGTCGTCGGCGTGGCCGTCGCCATCCTCACCACGAGCGACCCGCTGTGGTGGCACCTCCACTTCTCCCGCCTCGGGATGCTGGACGACTTCTCCGCGCGCATGTTCAACTCCACGACGATCGTCGCGGGCATCTTGATGGCGACCTACGGCGTGCTCGTCGCGGCCGCTCTGCCGCAGGAGACTCGGCGCAGCGCGAGGCGGGCGTTCCGCGCCGCGGTGATCTCGACCGGACTGCACTTGTCCATCGTGGGAGTGATCCCGCTGTCGGTGAGCACCGAGCTGCATGACATCGTCGCGGCCGGCCTCGGCCTCTCGCTGCTCGCCGTCGTCGCGACCAGCCTGCGCCTGCCCTCGCTCGCTCGGGGCTTCCGACGCGCATCCATCGCCTGCGTCGTGCTGCTCGCCGTCGGGATGGTCGCCCTGACCGCCGGCTTCATCACCCTCGCACTCTTCGAGATCGTCGGGTTCTCGGCGGTGGGCATCTGGCTGTGCCGGCTCCCCCGCGTGCTCGCTGCGTGCCGGCCTGCGCAGGAGCCCTCGTCCGATCGTGTGGAATGGATGTCATGCCAGAACCTGCGGCTCACCCCGTCACCGTCGCGATCGAGCGTCGCATCGACCCGTCCCGCACCGCGGAGGCAACAAGCTGGATGCAGGCGGGCACCGATCTCGCGACCGGCTTCGCCGGCTTCCTCGGCTCCGGCTGGGTCCGCGCCGGAGAGGGCAGCGACCTCTGGTACATGCTCTACCGATTCAGTGACATCCCGACTCTCGAGGCCTGGGAGCAGTCACCGCAGCGCTCTTGGTGGCTCGACTCGGGTCGCGCTTTCGCCCGCGAGGTGCGGGTCGAGCGACGCACCGGGATCGAGGGCTGGTTCGACGCGCCTTTCGCGACGCACATCGAATCGCGCGCCGGCAGTGATGGCGAAGTCGTCGCGACCGGCCCGATCCAGCAGCCCATCCCGGCTGCGCCTCCGCGGTGGAAGCAGGCCGTCGCGATCTGGCTCGGGTTCTTCCCGACCAATCTCCTCGCGTCGTGGCTCCTGGGCTTCGCTCCCGGCTTCGCGGAATGGCCGCTCGTCCTCCGCATTCTGCTGACGACGGTGCTGCTCACGCCGGTGATGACGTACGCGGTGCTTCCCTGGGTGACCCGGATGCTGCGCCCCTGGCTGCAGCGCTGAGCTCAGCCGATCCCGTCCGGGGTCGATCGACCGCCGGCGTTCCGCAGGAGATCCCGCGCTCCGCAGGAGGAATCCGGGCCGATCCTCCTGCGGAGCCGCACTTCTCCTGCGCTACGCGTGCTCGCCGGACTCGGAGTCGCGGGACTCGCCAGGCTCGTCGGACTCGGGCTCAGCCTGCTCGGCATGCTCAGCCTGCTCATCCTTAGACTCGGCGAGCTCCTCGTCCGTAGCGTCGGCCTCAGGCTCGTCCGAAGCCTCAGCCTCCGACTCGGGGGACTCGTCGTCCGAAGCGTCGGCCTCAGACTCGTCCGTAACGTCGGCTTCGGGCTCGAGTGCCGAGTCGTCGGCGTCGGGCTCGGTCGCTGCAGCGTCAGCATCGGCCTCGGCCACAGCCGCGTCCGCGTCGGATTCGTCGACGGCTTCTCCCGCGACGTCGGCCGCGGCATCCGTCTGCGTCTCTTCGTCCGACTGGGCCTCGACCGGCGGCGGGCCGTCGAGGGGAACCTCGACGTCAGGCCCTTCCTCGATCATCGGCACGGTGATCACGGGGATGGAGGCGGTGTCGGGGTTGCCCGATTCGAGCGCTCGGCGCTCACGACGCGTGAGCACCGGCGCGGGCTCGGCGATCGCGACGGGCGTGCCGTCCGCGTCGTCGATGCCGTCGCCGTCCGCGTCCCGGCGCCGCAGCGCGCGGCGCTCCCTGGCACCTTCGACGAGGTTGTACAGCGTCGGCAGCACCAGGAGGGTCAGGAAGGTCGACGACACCAGGCCGCCGATGACGACGATCGCGAGCGGCTGCGAGATGAACCCGCCCTGACCGGTGATGCCCAGCCCCATCGGGATGAGCGCGAAGATCGTCGCGAGCGCCGTCATGAGGATCGGGCGCAGTCGGCGCGACCCGCCCGCCACCGTCGCGTCGTGGGCCGAGAGGCCCTTCTCGCGGTACTGGTTCACGAGGTCGACGAGCACGATCGCGTTCGTCACCACGATGCCGATCAGCATCAGCACGCCGATGAGCGACGCGACGCCGAGGGGCACGCCCGTGATGATCTGCAGCAGGATCGCACCGGTCGCCGCGAACGGAACCGAGATGAGCAGCAGCAGCGGCTGGCGCAGCGACTTGAACGTCGCGACCATGACGACGTAGACGATCAGGATGGCGGCGAGGAGCGCGAGACCGAGCTGCGAGAACGAGTCCTGCTGCTGGGTCACGACGCCGCCGAGGGTGGCGTCTGCGCCGTTCGGCAGTTCGGCGCCCTCGAGCGCGGCCGTCACCGAGGCGGTCGCGGTTGCGAGGTCGTCCGTGGATGGCGTGACCGTCACGGTCGAGGTGCGCTGACCGCCCTCGGTGGTGATCGAGGTCGGGCCCTCGCTCTGCTCCACCGTCGCGACCTGCTCGAGCGGGATCACGCCGGCGGCGCTGGGCACCGGAAGCGTGCGGAGCGCGTCGAGCGAGTCCGGGGTCTGCGAAGCCGCGAGGTAGACCGTGAGCGAGGTGTCCTCGATCTCGACGACCCCGATCGACTGGGGCTGCATCGTGTTGGACACGAGCGCGCCGACGGCGACCTCGGACAGCCCGACGGCGGCGGCCTTGTCGCGGTCGACGATCACCGCGATGTAGGGCAGCGAGGCCGAGAGGTTGGTCGAGACCTGGCCGACGCCTTCGGCGCCCTCCACCGCGTCGACGACCTCGTCGGTCGCCTCCTGCAGGGTCACCGAATCCGGCGCGGTCACGTCGATCGCGATGTCGCTCGAGCCGAACCCGCCACCCGACGAGGCGACGGTGATGGTTCCGGCGTCATCGAGGTCGGCGACGGCTCGCTGCACCTCTTCGCGCAGCGCCACCTGGTCGGCGGCGGGATCGGTGGTGATCGAGTAGGTGATGCCGCTGCCGCCGCCCGAGAAGGCGTCGCGCAGGGCGGAGCCGCTCGAGCCGATCGACACCTGGACGGTCTCGATGCCCTCGATGCCGACGAGGGCCTCTTCGACCTGCTCGGCCGCAGCGCTCTCGGCCTCGAGGCTCGGGGACGCGCCGATGGACTGCGTCATGGTGAACGTGTTCTGCCCGGAGTCGCCGAGGAAATTCGTCTTCAGGAACCCCTGCTGCAGGCCCACCGCCGCGAGCACACCGGTGCCGACGAGGACGAGGATGGCGAGCGCGAGCGTGGACCAGGAGTGCTTGAGCGTCCAGCGCAGCACCGGCAGGTACGACTTCTGCAGGCGGCTCGGCGGTGCATCGGGGTGCTCGGGGTCGATGGGCGCGCCGCCGGCGTCGAGGAGCGGCTTGCCGGGACGGAGGAACCAGTACGCGAGCACCGGGACGATCGTCAGTGCGACGAACAGCGACGCCGTCATCGCGATCGTGACCGTCATCGCGAAGGGGCGGAACAGCTCACCGGTGACGTCGCCGACGAAGGCGAGCGGGAGGAAGACGGCGACCGTCGTGATGGTCGATGCCGTGATCGCGCCGGCGACCTCCTTGACGCCCAGCAGGATCGACGCCCTCTTGTCGGCATCGCCCACATAGTGGCGCTTGATGTTCTCGATCACGACGATCGAGTCGTCGACGACGCGCCCGATCGCGATCGTCAGGGCGCCGAGGGTGAGGATGTTGAGCGAGTAGCCGAACGCCTGGATGCCGATGAAGGTGATCAGCACGCTGGTCGGGATCGAGATCGCGGTCACCAGCGTGGCCCGCACCGAGAGCAGGAAGATCAGGATCACGAGCACTGCGAAGAACAGGCCGAGCAGACCCTCCTTCGCGAGCGTGTCGATCGACTCCTGGATGTACGGGGCCTGGTCGAAGACCACCGTGAAGGTGGCGCCGTCGAGCGAGTCCTCGAGCTCGGGCAGGATCGCGAGGACGCCGCGCGAGACGTCGACGGTGTTGGCGGCGGGGAGCTTCGTGACCGCGATCGTCAGCGCGGGCTCGCCGTTGACGCGCGAGACCGTCGTGGTGGGATCCTCCTCCTGCGCGACGGTGGCGACGTCTCCGATGGTGACGGTGCCGTCCTCGAACTGCTGCGGATCCGAGGGCACGAGCGGCAGCGAGGCGATCTCGTCGACGGACTCGATCTTGGTGCCGGTCTGGACGGTGAGCGTCTCGTCGTCCTCGGTGATCTCGCCGCCCGGGAAGAGCACGCCGTTCTGGTCGAGCGCATCGCGGATGGCCTGCTGCGTGTAGCCCGCGCCGGCGAGGGCCGCCTGGTCGGGGGTGATGGTCACGCGCTGGCCGACGCCGCCGACGATCTGCGCCTCGTTGACGCCCGGGACATCCTCGAGATCGGGGATGACGGATGCCTCGAGCTCGGCCTGGATGGTGTCGGGGTCGTCGTAGCCGGTGACGGCGAGCTGGATGACGGGGAAGTCGTCGATGCTCGCGGTGATGACGTTCGGCTCGACGCCCTCCGGCAGCTGCGCGCTGATCCGGTTGATCGCCTGGGTGAGCTTCTGCTCCGCGGTGGCGAGGTCGGTGCCATACGTGAACGACGCCTGCACGATCGACGCGTTGGTGGTGCTGGTCGCGGTGCTCGATTCGAGCCCGGGCACCCCCTGGATCGCGTTCTCGATGGGCGTGGAGACGTCGTTGTTGACGACCTCGGGCGACGCGCCCGGGTAGGCCGAGACGATGATGAGCGCGGGGAACTCGATCGACGGGATCAGTTCCTGTTTGAGGTTGACGAGCGCGAGCGACCCGAACAGGGCGGCGATGATCGTCACGAGCGCGATGAGCGCCCGGTTCTTGAGGCTGAGGACGGCGAGGTTCGACACGGATGCCTTCGCGGGAATGGTGCAGATGGTGCGCGCCTGAGGCGGCCGGATACGGGAATGTATCGGCTTCAGTATCTCATTGCGCCCGAGATCACCAGGCCCAGCCCGATTCCCCCCGCCGCCGCGGCGACCGAGAGCACGAGCGTGCCGAACAGGTCGGCCGCGGCATCCCGCCATCGCCGTCGTTCGGCGAGCAGCACCGTGTCCACGGCGACCGCGCTGAAGGTGGTGTAGCCGCCGAGAAGGCCCACCCCCAGCACGAGCGCGACCTGGGGTGCGACCACGGCACCCAACCCCGTGAGCACTCCGAGGGCGAACGAGCCCGTGACGTTGACGACGAGGATTCCCCAGGGGAAGCCGCCGCGGCTGCCGACGACGCGATCCAGCACGTACCGCAGGCCCGCGCCGAGGCCTCCGGCGAGGGCGATCACGAGAAGCTCGAGGGGCCGGCTCATTCAGCCTCCTCCTCAGCCGCCGCGGGCCGTCGCGCAAGCGCACGTCCGACGAGGAGCCCCACGATCGCGCCCGCCACGCCGGTGATGACGGATGCCGCGGCCAGCCCCGCCGCGCGCCATGGGTCGTCCAGCCACAGCGCGGTCTGGACCGCGAGCGCACTGTAGGTGGTGAAGCCGCCGAGCATCCCGGCGCCCAGGAACGCGCGGGCGTTCGGGTGGCGATCGCCGAGGGCGCCGACGACGACGCCCAGCAGGAGGGCGCCGGTCACGTTGATCCCGAGCGTCGCCCAGGGCACGAGTTGGGCGTCCGAGATCGGAGCGATGAGCGACGCCCGCGCCAGGGCGCCGAGCGCCCCGCCGACCACGACGTAGCCCAGCAGACGCTGGTCGACGCGGTGAGGCATCCCCTCACGCTACTCGCCGGCGGCCGCCCGTCCCGAGCCCATCAGCGCCCGTATGGCCGACTCGGGCGAGATCGACAGATCCAGCACGCGGCCGTCGCGGTACCGGGCGAACACGCGAGGGTCGATGTACGACCCCCGCGCCACCGAGATCGTGTTGCCGAGGGCCTCGGCGGTCGCTCGCACCGCGAGCTGCTCGGCGCGCTTGCGATCGTTCTCGGTGTCGACCGTGCCGATGCGGGCGAGCGCCTCCGCCGCGAGGATCGTGCCGCGCAGGGTGCGGAAGTCCTTGGCGGTGAACTTGCCGCCGGTCAGCGAGCGCACGTAGGCGTTCACCTCGGCGGGGGTCAGCGGGACGCGCCGGCGTCCGCGCTCCCAGGCGAGCAGTGCCGACTTGGGTCTACCGGCCGCCAGCAGCTCGAGCACGGTGGCCAGGTCGTCGTCCTCGATCTCGAGGAGCTGGCGCTTGCCGCTCTTGCCCGGAAACGCCAGCGTCACGACCGGAGGCTGCACCGAGGCATCCCGTCGTTGCAGCGTGGTCAAACCCCTGCTGCCGTGCGCCGCCAGGTAGCGCTCCGACCCGATACGGGGCGCGGCCTGGTCGAGGAGCCGGAACGACACCGCGAGCACGCGCTCCCGGTCGAGGTCCGAGCGCCGCAGCGACGTGGTCACCCGCGCTCGCGCCCGCGGCAGCGCCTCGGCGAGCGCGAGGGCGCGGGCGAACTTGCCCTTGTCCCGGCCGGCGCTCCAGGCCGGGTGATAGATGTACTGGCGGCGTCCTGCGTCGTCGACGCCGACGGCCTGGATGTGGCCGTCCGGGCGCGCGCAGATCCAGACCTGCTCCCAGGCCGGCGGAATGACGAGTGCGCGGATGCGCTCGACGTGCCGCTCGCCCACCGCGCCGCCCCTTGCGTCGAGGTACCGGAACCCCGTTCCCGCGCGCACGCGCCGATAGCCGCGGTCCTCGTACGGCCGCACTCTGACGAGCTTCGCCATCCCCCACCTTCCGCCTCTCCGGCAGCCGATCACCGCCGGACCCGGAAGGGTCAGTGGTTTCGCAGCATGCCGATCAGCTCGGACTTCTTCTTGCCCGAGTATCCCGTCATCCCCAGCTCTTTGGCCCGTTTGCGCAGGTCGGGAACCGTCCAGTCGTCGTACGAACCGGATTCTCCGCCGCGCTCACCGACCTTCTTGCGACCATCGCGCGCCGCGGCGTTCGAGATGCGCGCGGCCTTCTCCTTCGACGCTCCGTCGTCCCGCAGCTCCTCATAGAGCTCCGGGTCCTTCAGACTGTTGGAACCGCGTCCGCGAGGCATGGCTCTCCTCCTTCAGCTTGGTGACGTAGAGCCACGCTAGAGGGGCCAGGGGACCGATCGCAGGGGGTTGACACAACGCCCGGCGGCGGCAGAGGGCGGCTGCTGCAAGCGGCTATCACCGTCCAGGAGCCGTCGTCAAGCCCCTCCCGACGCGATGGGCGCAGGTGCCACAGTGATCACGTGCCGCTCACGGCATCCGATGCGCCAACCCCGCGCATCGACTTAGGAGAAGGAGAACCTCCATGAACCTCGCCCTCATCATCATCATCGTCGTCGCCGTGGTCCTCGCGATCGTCGGTGGCCTCAACAGCGCCCTGAGCTGGCTGCTGTGGGTGGCGCTCATCGTCGGCGTCATCGCCCTCATCGTGTTCCTCTTCCGCGTCATCAGCGGAAGTCGACGGGTTTAGAGGGTTTCCGGGCCTTCCCCCGGAAACCACGGATGCCGCGGCCCCTCGGGCCGCGGCATCCGCTGTTTCTAGAGGTTGTTCTCCGCGTAGACGCGCAGCGCGTCCCGGACGAACTCGGCGCCGTGGGTTCCCCCCTGCGCCGTCGCGTAGTTCGCTCCGAAGCGGGGATCGGCCACGTACATCTCGCCGAGGCCGATGACGTAGCCCTTCACGTCGCCGCCCGGCACTGCCGCGGGCGTGCCCGGGATGCCGGTCAGCCACTCCACGTGACGCTCGGCCACCGCCTGCGCCTGGTCGCTGTCGGGCGCGGCGCCGCTCTCTGCGGCCGCGATCCAGTCGCGACCCAGTTCGGACACCCGCTGCTGCCACGCCGCTTTCTCGTCGGCGGTCATCCCGCGCCACCAGCGGTCGCTGTCGGCGTAGGCCTTCTTCCCCCAACGCTGTTCGACCTCCTCTTTGTACTGGGTGTGGTCGAATCCGTCGAACATGTTCTCTGCCATCAGTCGTTCACCTCCTCTCAATGCCGTGATCGTGCTCTGCACCGACGCGATCTGCCGCGCCAGCCTGTCCTGCTCCGCCCGCAGCCACGCGAGGTGACTCTCGAGCGCGTGAGCCTCTGATGCCTCCCGGCCGAGCACCTCGCCGATCTGCGGCAGTCCGAGCCCGAGCTCGCGCAGCAGCAGAATGCGCTGCAGTCGCACGAGCGAAGACTGGTCGTAGTAGCGATAGCCGTTGTGGCCGATGCTCGACGCCGGCAGCAGGCCGATGTCTCCGTAGTGACGGAGTGTGCGGCTGGTCGTGCCGGCGATCTTCGCGATCTGCTGGATCGACCACTCGTTCTCGTTCATGTGGACCACGCTAGAGGTTGACGTTGCGTCAAGGTCAAGCCGGATCTCTCGCTCGATCTTGACAGACTCGCGATATATCGTGTTATGGTCTTTCAACGCGATATATCGCGACTACCCCAACCCCTTGGAGAAGACCATGACCCTGGAGAAGTGGATCATCCACCCGGGCGAGACGCGCGTCATCGACATCGAGACCGTCCGCTCGCTCAAGATCGGCCTCGTCGGCGGACAGATCGACGTGATCGCCCACGACGAGCCCGGCGCCCGCATCGAGGTGCACGGCGTGACGGTGAAGGACCTCCGCATCGAGGTGACCGGCGACGCCCTCGAGATCGACCACCCGCAGCTGCGGTGGGACAACTTCCTCGAGGTGTTCCGCAACTTCGGTTCGAGCGGCCCCAAGGCCGAGATCAGCGTGGCGGTCCCCCGCTCCGTCGCGCTGAACCTCGGTGTCGTCAGCGCCAGCGCCCTCGTGGCGGGGCTCCAGAACGACGCGAGCCTGAACACCGTGTCGGGCGACATCATCGTCGACGGCATCACGGGCGACCTCACCGTCAACGCGGTGTCCGGCGATGTGCAGGTGCGCGAGCTCGTCGGCGCGCTGAACGCCAACAGCGTCTCGGGCGACATCGCCGCGACGGGCTCGCTCCGCAAGGCCGGTATCGAGACCGTGTCCGGCGCCATGCTCATCGACTCGAGCGGCGACCTGCACTCCGTGAGCCTCAACACGGTGAGCGGTGCCACCACCATCCGCCTCGACCAGGGCTATCCCGCCAACTACGTCATCCGCAGCGTGAGCGGCCGCGTGCAGGTGGACGGATCGGTCCGTTCCGGCAACGGCTTCGGCCCGACCACGAACTTCGTCGGCTCGGTCGGCGAGCTCAGCGGCAGCTTCGCCGACGTGCGCGCCAACTCGGTGTCGGGCGACGTGACGGTCCTGCGCCGTGCCGCCTCGAGCGTGCCGGCCGCATCGTCCGCCGAGGCGGTCTCGGGCGCCGAACGACCGTCCGAGGAGACGTTCGGCGACGACGAGGGAGAGCTGTGATGAGCCCCGTCTTCTCCCACGGCGACCTGCGCCTGTACCTGCTGAACCTCCTCGACGAGGGGCCGCGGCACGGCTACGACATCATGCAGGCGCTCGCCGACCGCACGGGCGGCACCTACACGCCCAGCGCCGGCACCATCTACCCGCGACTGGCGAAGCTGGAAGAGGAGGGCCTCGTGACCAAGTCCGTCGACGGCCGCAAGACGGTCTACGAGATCACCGAGGCCGGGCGCGCCGAGGTCGCGTCCCGCGCCGGCGACCTCGAGGGCATCGAGGCGGGGCTGGCGGACTCCGTCCGGCTCATCGCCGATGAGGTGCGCGGCAGCGTGCGCGAGGCCATGAAGAGCCTCCGCGCCGACCTCGCGGCGGCGCGGACGGCGGAGCGCGCCGCCGAGACGCCGCCCTCGACGGACGACGACCCGCGCGTGCTGAGCCGCGAGCAGCTTCATCGGGCGGATGCCGCGGTGAGCGAGTTCCGCGCCCGGCTGCGCTCGGAGCTGCGCAGCCACGTCGCCCGCGGCGGCGAACTGGCCGCGTCGTTCGTCGACGAGCTCGCGAACGATCTCGACCGCATTGCGCGCGACGTCACGCGCAACCTGCGCGGCTGAACGTCGCGACCCCGCGAGGAAGGGGCAGGACCCGGTTCGATCCGGTGTCCTGCCCCTTTCACGTCTCTGCCGTCACGCCGGCCAGATCTCCTCGTCGTCGGGGACCGGCTCGCCCAGCGGCACGACCAGGATCGACCGGTGCTGGCGGTGGGCCAGACGGGCCGCGACCGAACCGGTGAAGAACTCCCGGATGGACTCGCCGATGCCGCGCTTGCGCGTGCCCACGACGATGAGCTTCGCGTCCAGCTGATCGGCGAGGTGCTTCAGTGCCATGGCGGGATCGCCGACGAGCTGACGCACCGTCCACTTCAGCCCGTGGCCCGCGAGTGCGGTGTCGGCCATCGCGCGGACGCGGTCCAGCTCGCCCTCGCCGGCAGCGATGTTCACGTCGATCGGGGCCGAGTGCACATAGCCGTCGGGGTCCTCGTAGGTCACGAAGCGCGTGACGTCCACGTGGACGACCACAAGGGTCACGCCCATGAGCTTGGCGTACCGCGCGGCTTCGGTCAGCACGCGCGTCGACTGATCCGGAATGACTCCGGCGATCACGGCGCCGTGCAGGTCCTCGTCCGCCGCAGCGGCCTGTGTCACGTCGGATGCCTCATCCGTCATGTGTCTTCGCTCCTTCGCACCGATGCCGCAACCAGTGGCGGAGCCGCCGGGGTACGAGGGCTCCGTGTTATCCTGAATGCTACTCTTACCGGCTTCGAAGCCGGCGTCGTTGCGGCGGGCATCTCGAAGCCCGCGACTCACATCATGAGGGGGTCTCGCATGGGGCGTGGCCGTCAGAAGGCGAAGCACACCAAGATCGCCCGCGAGCTCAAGTACGACGTGCATTCCGTGAACTACGGTGCACTTCAGCGCGAGCTCGGTCACCCGTCAGACGACGCCTACGTCGACAAGTGGGCGGACGAATACAAGGACGAGGACGAAGACGAAACGTCTGCCGTCTCGTCGTCTCAGCTGTAGGCGCACCCGGGGCCTGAGAGCGCGCCGCGGCACTCAGCCGCGGATGCCTCACCAGGCGCCGTGGCGCTGCTCCCAGTCGTCTTCGACGGTGTGGCGCCGGGCCGCGACGACCCCTGCGGGCGCTGCGGCGATCACTACGACCGCGAGGATCACCAGCGGCACGGTCCACGAGTCGGTCCAGCCGTGGATGAGTCCGATCCCGAGCGGGAAGAGCGCGACGACCGCGTAGCCGAGGCTCTGCACGAACGCGCTGAGCGCGACAGCGGTCTCGGGCGTCCGCGTGCGCAGCCCGAGCAGCACCAGCGTCAGCGGGAACAGCAGCGGCGCAGTCCCCAGCAGCACGACCCAGAGCCAGGTGGCGGTCTGCGGGGCGAAGAGCAGGCCGGCGATCCCGATCAGGCCCGCGACGACCGCCACGCCGAACAGCGCGCGAGTCGCGTGGAAGCGCACGACGAGCAGCGGCACCAGGAGCGATGCCGGCAGACCCACGGCCGCGAACAGCGACAGCAGCGCCCCGGCCGTGGCGGGCGAGACGCCCGCCACGTCCTCGAGCAGGAGCGGCAGCCAGGCGAACGCCGTGTAGGCCAGCACACCTGAGACCGAGAACGCGACGACGAGCGCCCACGCCAGGGGCAGCCGCCACATGCGGCGGAACGCCTGCGGCGCGGGCGCGGCGATCGCCTCGTCGGATGCCGCCACCCGTGGCCGCGCGATGAGCAGCAGCCACGGGACGATGGCCGCAGCTGCGAACACGGCCCACATGCCCAGCGAGAGGCGCCAGCCCGCGGCATCCGCCACCGGCACGGCCACCAGCGGCGGTATGAGCGTCGAGAACGCCAGGGTCGTGGAATAGATCGTCGTCATCAGGCCGATGCGATCGGGGAAGTACTTCTTCACCAGCGGCGGCAGCAGGATGTTGCCCACACCGACCGCGGCGAAGATCAGCGCCGTCGAGAGCACCAGGGTCGGGGCGCCGGTCGCGAGACCGCGCCAGCCCAGCCCGATGACCGCGACGACCATGGCTGCGAGCGCCAGGCGCTCGAGCCCGAATCGCCGTTCGAACCTCGGCGTGAGGATGCCGAAGAGCGCGTAGCAGACGGGCGGAGCCGTGCCGATCAGCCCGACCACAGCCGCCGGAAGCGCGAAGTCGGCGTCGACGTAGCCGACGACCGGCGACAGCGATGCCACGGCGGTACGCAGGGAGAACGCGAAGAGGACGATGCCGACGAGGGCCAGAGCCCTCCCCTGCCAGAGCGGTCGAGGGGTGGAACTCACCGGTCAAGCCTAGGCGGGGGACGGATGCCGCGGCCCGGGGCGCGTCAGCGGCGCGTCACGGCGACTCGGACGACGTCGCCGATGTCCTTGCCGAGCTGTCTGCGCACCTTCGCGTTGAGCGAGACCATGTGGCCGCCCGTGCCCGTCACCATGGCGCCGACGTTCTCCAGTCGGATGTCGTCGACCTCCACGTCGACACGGACCGCCTTGCGGGTTCCGAAGGAATCGGCCGATCCGGGGATCTCGACGCAGGGCCAGATCTCGCCCTTGACGTCGACTCCGATCGGCGCCTCGAATCGCAGCTCGGCGTGTGACATGGGCTCACCATAGCCCCCAGTTCGCCCGGAATTCGCCAGGGGCATGGCGGTCGGGCCGGGCGGGGGTTACCTTCGCATTAGGCCGGGACCCCGCCGTCGGAGCAGGCAGTCCGCCTCGCTCACGAGCGACAGGGGAATCCCGTGCCTGATGCACTCTCCGCACCCCGGACCACGGCTGTCCGAACGACGAAGCCCAAGGGCGGGAATGACTTCACCGCTCTGTCCCAGGCCGTCACCTCGAGCGGATTGATGCGCCGGCGGTACGGGTACTACTGGACGAAGCTGCTCGCCGTGCCGGTCGTCATCGCGGCGATGGTGCTCGTCTTCATCTGGATCGGCGAATCCTGGTGGCAGCTCGCCACCGCGGTGGTCTTCGCGGTGATGTTTACGCAGATCGCGATGCTCGGACATGACGCGGCGCACCGCCAGATCTTCCGCTCCGGCCGATGGAACGACTGGACGTCGCTGGTCATCGCCAACCTGATCGTGGGCATGAGCTACGGCTGGTGGCAGCACAAGCACACGAAGCACCACGCCAACCCCAACAAGATCGGTGCGGATCCTGACATCGAACTCCCCGTCGTGTCGTTCACCCCCGACCAGGCCGCCCGCCGTCGGCATGGTCCGCTGGGATGGCTGATGGCGCACCAGGGGGTCTTCTTCTTCCCGATCCTGCTGTTCGAGGGCCTCTCGCTCCACGCGTCGGGAGTCCGCCGCGTCTTCTCTCGCGAGCCGCTCCGCCGTCGCCCGGTCGAGATCGCCTTTCTCGTCGTGCGCACCGCGAGCTATCTCACGCTGGTGTTCCTGGTTCTCTCCCCCGGGCTCGCATTCGCCTTCCTCGGGGTGCAGCTCGGGCTCTTCGGCGTCTACATGGGCATGGCGTTCGCCCCCAACCACAAGGGGATGCCGATCGTCCCCGCCGACGTGAAGATCGACTTCCTGAGGCGTCAAGTGCTCATGAGCCGCGACATCCGCGGAAGCCGGCTGCTCGACACGGCGATGGGCGGTCTCAACTACCAGATCGAGCACCACCTGTTCCCGTCGATGCCGCGACCGCACCTGCGCAAGGCCTCCGGGCTGATCGCCGACTACTGCCGCGAGCGCGGCGTCGCGTACTCGCAGACGGGCCTGTGGGAGTCGTACGGCATCATGGTCCGTCACATCAACCGCGTCGGACTCGGCGAGCGCGATCCGTTCGAGTGCCCGCTCCTGCAGCAGCGGCAGGCGGTCTGACTCAGCTCTCCTGTGAGCCCTCGACCCAGGCCAGGTACTCGTCGGTGACCGTGCCGGTCACGTAGCGGCCGTCGAAGCAGCTCATGTCGAGGTCCTGCACGTCCGATCCCTCGAGGATCGCGGCCTTCAGGTCCTCGACCTCCTGGTAGACCATGTAGTCGGCGCCGAGCTCTTCGGCGATCTGGGGGATGGTCCGGCCGTGCGCGACGAGCTCGTGACGCGACGGCATGTTGATGCCGTACACGTGGGGGTAGCGCACCGGCGGGGCGGCCGAGGCGAACGTGACGCTCTTGGCCCCGGCATCCCGAGCCATCTGGATGATCTCCTTCGACGTCGTGCCGCGCACGATGGAGTCGTCGATGAGGAGCACGTTCTTGCCCTTGAACTCGCTCGACATGGCATTGAGCTTCTGGCGCACGCTCTTCTTGCGGATGGCGTGGCCCGGCATGATGAACGTCCGGCCGACGTAGCGGTTCTTGTAGAAGCCCTCGCGGTATTCGATGCCGAGCTTGCGCGCCACCTGCATCGCGGCCGGACGCGACGAGTCCGGAATGGGCATGACGACGTCGATGGTGCCCGTCGGCGTGTACTTGGCGATCGTGTCGGCCAGGCGGTCGCCCAGACGCAGTCGCGCCTCGTACACCGAGATGCCGTTCATCACCGAGTCGGGGCGTGCGAGGTACACGTACTCGAACGAGCACGGCACCAGCTTGGGGTCTGTCGCGCACTGCTGGGTGTGCAGGTGCCCGTCGAGGTCGATGAACACGGCCTCGCCCGGGTCGACGTCGCGGACGATCTCGAACTCGCCGTTCTCGAGCACGAGCGATTCGCTCGTCACCACCCACTCGTAGCTGCCGTCCTCGTTCTTGCGGGTTCCGAGGATGAGCGGGCGGATGCCGTAGGGGTCGCGGAACGCGAGAAGGCCGTAGCCGGCGATCAGCGCGATCGCGGCATACGATCCCTCGACGCGCTCGTGCACGCGGCTGACGGCCTGGAAGACCTGCTCGGGAGCGAGCTCGACGCCCGAGATCGAGCCCTGCAGCTCGTTGGCGAGCACGTTGACGAGAAGCTCGGTGTCGGACGAGGTGTTCAGGTGCCGGCGGTCCTTGCGGAACAGCTCGTCGGTCAGCTCGCGCGTGTTCGTCAGGTTGCCGTTGTGCACCAGCACGATGCCGTAGGGCGCGTTCACGTAGAACGGCTGCGCCTCCTCCTCGTTGGAGGCGGTTCCCTTCGTCGCGTAGCGCACGTGGCCGAGGCCGAGGTTGCCGAGCAGCGCGCGCATGTCGCGGGTGCGGAAGGCCTCGCGCACCTGACCGCGCTCCTTGTGCACATGGAAGACGCCGCTCGTCTCGGCGGTCGCGATGCCCGTCGAGTCCTGCCCGCGATGCTGCAGCAGAAGCAGCGAGTCGTAGATCTCCTGGTTGACGTTTCCACGTCCGACCATCCCGACGATTCCGCACATGGGGTGTTACTTCGCTCCGTTGGTCTCGGCGTAGGCACCGACGAGACGCACCGCGCCGCCGTCGACGCCCTTGGCGCCCTGCTCGAATTCGCCGGCGGGACGCGTGCCGCTGTGCACGACTCCCACCTGCCACGTCGCGATGCCCTCGCCGATGAGAGCGGATGCCGCGGCCTCGGCCTGGTCGGCAGCGACGACGGCGAGGAAGCCGATGCCCAGATTCCAGGTGCCTTCGGTGGACTCGAGGTCCAGGTCGCCCAGGTCCGCGAGCACGCGGAACACCGGCGGCGGCGACCACGTCGAGCGGTCGACCTCGACCCAGACGTCCTGCGGCAGGACACGAGCCAGGTTGGCGGCGATGCCTCCGCCGGTCACGTGGCTGAGCGCGTGGACAGCGCCGTTCGACTGGTCGATCAGCCGCAGCAGCGGCTGGGTGTACAGGCGGGTGGGCTCGAGCAGGGCCTCGCCCCACGTCGTGCCGTTCACGCCGAGATCGGCGGCGCGGTCGCCGTACTGGATGCCCGCGCCGGCGACGATGTGCCGCACGAGCGAGTAGCCGTTGGAGTGGAGTCCGCTGCTGGCGAGAGCGAGGATGACGTCGCCGTCGCGCACGCGGTCGGCGCCCAGCACGGCGTCGCCCTCGACGACACCGGTGGCGGCACCGGCGACGTCGTAGTCGTTGACGCCGAGGAGGCCCGGGTGCTCGGCGGTCTCGCCGCCCACGAGCGCGGTGCCGGTCTCGTGGCAGCCGGCCGCGATGCCGCGCACGATGTCGGCGATGCGCTGCGGGAAGACCTTGCCGCACGCGATGTAGTCCGTCATGAAGAGCGGCTTGGCGCCGACCACGACGATGTCGTCGACGACCATGCCGACCAGGTCGAGGCCGATGGTGTCGTGCTTGTCGATCGCCTGGGCGATGGCGACCTTGGTGCCGACGCCGTCGGTGCTGGTCGCGAGCAGCGGCTTGTCGTAGGAGCGCAGCGCGCTCGCGTCGAACAGGCCCGCGAATCCGCCGACGCCGCCCAGCACCTCGGGTCCGTGCGTCTTGCGCACGGCCGACTTCATGAGTTCGACGGCGAGATCGCCGGCCGCGGTGTCGACACCGGCGGCGGCGTAGGGGTTGACCGGTGTACCGCCGGCAGCGGGGGCGTCGGGTGCGGGAGAGGCCACGGCCACCAGCCTACCCGCGGCCGGGAGGCATCGACTCCGCATGACGGCAGGCGGCGAGCACCGCTCGAGCGCCGTGGATCCGTGCTTCTCAACCCGGCCCGTCCGGACAGCACCGATCTAGAATGGCCGCATGGGCGGCATGGGGGCTCCGGAGTGGCTGATCCGCGAGGACGCGGGCCAGCCGGTCCTCCTTGCGCTCTATCTGCGTCAGGTGCTCGGGATCCGCTCCCCCGATGAGCTGCCCCCGCTGCGCGGCATCCCTCCCCGCTTCGTCGATCGCGACGAGCAGGACCAGGCCCTTCTCGAGCGCCAGTGGCGCGAGTACTGGGCCATGACCGTCGAGCCGCAGGCGCACCCGTCGCCCGTGCCCCTCGAGCTGGTCGACGGCTTCGACCTGCTGCTCGCGCTGCCGTCCGAGGGTGCCGCCCAGCTGCGCGCCGCGGTGACGCCGCATGCGGCCGAGGCACTCGCCTTCGCGCAGTCCGCGCACGCGCGCTACCGCCGTGACGCGAGCCCCGGCACCGGCACCTCGTACCGGGCCTACGCCGGAGCCATCGCCGAGCACGAGCGCCAGGTCGGCCGGCGCGCGCACTCGTTCGAGCTGAACGTGCAGGTGCTGCCCCTGACGCAGCGCGGCGTCTGGTGGATCGGATCGCTGACCATCGCGGTGACCGACGGACTGCGGGGGGATGTCGCGGCCTTCGATGCGGCGATCCACCCGATCATCGCCGAGCTGGCGTAGCCTCCGGCCGGATCAGGCCTCGTCGTCGGTCTGCACCGACTCGTGGTCCACGACCACGTCACGCGTGTGCCGGCGCGACCGGCGGTCGAAGATGAGCGCGACCACGGCCGCGAGCGCCAGGCCCACGGGCACGCAGACGAGCAGCAGGAATCCGAACACCTGCCCCTGCGAGTACACCAGGCCGGTGTTGGGGCTGATCTCGGACGACCCGTCGAACCCGAAGGTGAAGATCATCGCGGCGATCACTCCGAGGGCGGCGCCCACGAGCAGGAAGACCGAGAACTTCGGCGCCCGGCGCACGCGCACCGTCTCGATGTGGTCCTCGACATGCTCGCCCATGCCTCCATTGTCCCACTCCGGGCCGCTGGGGCGGGCCTCTTCTCAGGGACGCAGAGGAAGCAGGTCCGAGATGTCGGCGCGGACGCCCGAGGCCAGGATGCGGCCCTGGGCCGCGGCATCCGTCCACCGCTCCTGCCCGGTCGCGAGCGCGATCCACGTGGCGGCGTCGGTCTCGACGACGTTCGGCGGCGTCCCGCGCGTGTGCCGCGGGCCTTCGACGACCTGCACGGCGCCGAAGGGCGGCACGCGGACCTCGACGGAGTTGCCCGGGGCCTTCTCGGCCAGCAGCTGCAGCAGGTAGCGGACGGCGGTCGCGAGATCGGTGCGCGCGGGAAGGGATGCCACACCCGCGGCGTGCACCGCTTCGAGGGCCTCTCGCCCCTCCGCCGTGCCGATCCTGCGTGCCATGAGTCAACGGTACGCCGGGCGCGGGCACCGGGATCCGTACGCGCCGAAACAGGCCCAGGGCGGCTCGGTAGGCTGGGCGGCGTGAAGATCCTGGTTCTCGGCTCGGGCGCGCGCGAGCACGCCATCATCCTCGCGCTGCGGTCCGAGGAGGCCGATCACGAGATCTTCGCCGCTCCCGGCAACGCCGGCATCGCGCGGGACGCCACGGTCGTCGACCTCGACCAGAACGACCCCGCCGCGGTCACGATGTTCGCGAAGACCCACGCCGTCGACCTCGTCGTGATCGGCCCCGAGGCTCCGCTGGTCGCCGGTGTCGCCGACGCGGTGCGCGAGCACGGCATCCCGGTCTTCGGGCCCGGAAAGGCCGCCGCTCAGCTCGAGGGCTCCAAGGCCTTCGCGAAGCGGATCATGGATGCCGCGGACGTGCCGACCGGCCGTGCGCTGCGTGCCGCCAGCCGTGCCGAGCTCGAGACCGCGCTCGACGACCTCGGCGCACCGTACGTCGTCAAGGCCGACGGACTCGCCGCAGGCAAGGGCGTCATCGTCACCGAGGACCGCGCAGAGGCGCTCGCCCACGCCGACGCCTACCTGCCGCTCGGACCCGTCCTCGTCGAAGAGTTCCTGGCCGGCCCCGAGGTCTCGCTGTTCTTCCTCAGCGACGGCGACCACGTGCTGCCCCTGAGCCCCGCGCAGGATTACAAGCGCCTCCTCGACGCCGACGCCGGCCCCAACACCGGCGGCATGGGCGCGTATTCGCCGCTCCCCTGGCTCGACGAGGGCTTCGGCGGCGAAGAGGCCTTCGTCGACCTCGTGACCCGTGAGGTCGCCGAGCCGGTCATCCGCCGGCTCGACGCCGAGGGCACGCCGTTCATCGGGCTGCTGTACGCCGGACTCATCCTGACCGAGGCGGGCGTCAAGGTCATCGAGTTCAACGCGCGCTTCGGCGACCCCGAGACCCAGGTCGTGCTGCCCCGCCTCGTCGACCCGCTGTCCGAGCTGCTGCTGGCGGCGGCATCCGGCAACCTGGAATCCCACCCGCGGCCCCGGTTCGCCGACGAGGCCGCCGTGACCGTCGTCGTGGCGAGCGAGGGCTACCCGCAGACTCCGCTCACCGGACGCCCGCTGACGGGATTGGATGCCGCAGCCGCCGTCGACGGCGTGCACCTCGCGCACGCGGCCACGGCCGAGTCGGCCGAGGGTCTCGTCGCGACCGGCGGCCGTGTGCTCAACGTCGTCGCCGTGGGCTCGACCTTCGCCGAGGCGCGCGACCGCGTCTACCGCGCCCTCGCCGAGATCGGCCTCGAGGGCGGCCAGCACCGCACCGACATCGCAGCGCGCGTCGCCGGCTGAGCCGGGCGCGTTTCGTCTCGCTCCGCTCGCTCAACGACCGGATCACACCTGCTCGTTGAGCGAGGAGCGCAGCGACGAGACGAAACGCGGCCCTTGCGCACCGCTACTCCGCGTGCTCGGCGGCCTGCCAGTCAGTGGTCGCCATCGTCACCGGCTTGCGCAGGAACAGGACGGCCACGACGCCGACGAGCATGACCGCCGCCGGCAGCAGGATCGCCTGCGACATCGCGGTCGAGAACGGCTCGGCGATCGCCGGGGGCAGCGCTCCGCCGGCGAATCCGGCATCCGCATCGGCAGCGCCGGGGATGTTCGCCTCGAGCCGGCTCTGCATGAACACCGCGATCGCGGCCGAGCCGAGCACCGAGCCGATGGTGCGCGTGGTGTTGTAGATGCCCGCGCCGGCGCCCGCCTGTCGCGGTGAGAGGTTGCGGGTCGCGGTCGTGGCGAGCGGACCCCACATGCCGGCGTTGCCGACACCCATGATGAACGAGGGGATCAGGAACATCCAGATCGGCGTCTCGAGGTTCATCAGCACGGAGTAGAGCACGAGCGACCCGGCGACCAGCAGCAGCCCGGGCACGAGCAGCACGCGCGGATCGGTGTGGTCGAGCCAGCGACCGGCGAGCGGCGACAGCACGCCGGCGGCGACGGCCATCGGCACGAGCAGCAGCGCGGCCTCGGTCGGGGTGAGCCCGCGGCCGAGCTGGATGAAGAACATCAGCGGCAGCGACATGCTCGTCACGGTGAAGCCGACGGTCGCGATGCCGATGTTGGCGACCGAGAAGTTGCGGTCGCGGAACAGCTCCATCGGCACGAGGGGCTCGCTCTTGGTCTTCGCCTGCTGCCAGATGAACAGGCCGAGCACGATCACGCCCGAGATGATGAGGCCCCACACCGTGATCGGACCCCACACGACGCCCCAGTCGTACGTCTCGCCCTCCTGCAGGCCGAACACGATGAGGAACAGCGCGATGGCGCTGAGCACCATGCCCACGATGTCGAACTTGTGGGGGTGCGTCTCGAGCTTGGGCACCAGGATCCACGCGAGCACGAAGCCGACGATGCCCACCGGGATGTTGATGAAGAAGATCCACTCCCACCCGAGGCCGTCAACGAGCAGACCGCCGGCGAGCGGGCCGACGAGCATCGCGACGCCCGAGGTCGCACCCCACAGCCCCATCGCCGCACCGCGCTGATTCGGCGGGAACGTGCGGGTGATCACGGCCATGGTCTGCGGGGTCATCATCGCCGCGCCGGTGCCCTGCACCGCGCGGAACGCGATGAGCAGCTCGAGCGTGCCCGACAGGCCGCACGCGAGAGAGGCGAGCGTGAAGACGGCGAGGCCGATCAGGTAGATGTTCTTCGGCCCGAACCGGTCGCCGAGGCGCCCGGTGATCAGCAGCGGCACGGCGTAGGCCAGCAGATACGCCGAGGTGACCCACACGACGTTGTCGAGGTTGTTGGTCTCGGGATCGAGCGCCGCCTTGATCGCGGGGTTCGCGACCGACACGATCGTCGTGTCGACGAGGATCATGAAGAACCCGATGACCAGCGCCCACAGGGCGGGCCAGGGTCCGCGCGGAGCCTTGCCGGGTCGAGTGGATGCCGCTGCCTGCGTCTTCTGCTCCGTCATCGCCGTGCGGCCCTCCGTCGTGTTCGTCGCACTCGACCCTAGGGCTTATCGATGTCGGCGAGGGCCGCTACGGTGGCGGTCATGACGGATGCCGCAGCCGTTGCCGAGGCGCACGCGATCTTCGATCCGCTCGCCGCCGAATACCTGGTGCGGCCGGACGTCGACATCGGGCCGATGTTCGGCAGCGAGGGCCTGCGCGTCCGCGGCAAGGTGTTCGCGTTCGTCGGTCACCGGGGCGCGATGGTCGTGAAGCTTCCCGCCGCTCGCGTCGATGAGCTCGACGGCATCGACGGGCTGGAGCGCATGGTGATGCGCGAGCGGGCGATGCGCGAGTGGATGCTGGCGCCCGCCGCGGCTGGCGAGCGGTGGGAGCCGCTGCTCGCGGAGGCGTTCGCGTACGTGGACGAGATCACGCCCTGACCCCGGTCCACGGCCGCACGGCGCGCCCGGGATAATGGGCGGGTGACGAGCACCCTCGACCTTCCCGGCTGGCGCCATGTCTACTCGGGCAAGGTCCGCGACCTGTACATCCCCGACGACGCGGCCGACGCGGCCACCGCCGAGCGCATGCTCGTCGTGGCGAGCGACCGCGTGAGCGCGTTCGACCACGTCCTCTCCCCCGGCATCCCCGACAAGGGCGTGCTGCTGACGACCCTGAGCCTGTGGTGGTTCGACCGCCTGGCGGGCGGCGACGGCGGGCGCGGCATCCCGAATCATCTCGTCGCCTCCCACGTGCTGACGCTCGGGGCGGACGGCGAGGCGAACACCGCCGACGACCTGCAGTCGCTGATCCCGGCGGAGGTCGCCGGCCGTGCGATGGTCGTGAAGAGCCTCGACATGCAGCCGGTCGAGTGCGTGGTGCGCGGCTATCTCACGGGCTCGGGCTGGGCCGAGTATCAATCCGACGGCACGGTGTGCGGCATCCCGCTGCCTGCCGGGCTCTCCAACGGCGACCGTCTGCCCGAGCCGATCTACACCCCGGCCTGGAAGGCGCCGATGGGCGAGCACGACGAGAACATCTCGTACGAGCGCACCGTCGAGCTCGTCGGGCCCGAGCGAGCGGCCGAGCTGCGCGACCTGTCACTCGAGATCTACGACCGCGCAGCGCGGACCGCCGAGCAGCACGGGCTGATCCTCGCGGACACCAAGTTCGAGTTCGGGGTCGACGCCGAGGGCGTGCTGACCCTCGCCGACGAGGTGCTGACGAGCGACTCTTCCCGGTACTGGGATGCCGCGGCCTGGGCGTCGGGCACGACGCCGGACGAGCGCATGGCGAGCTTCGACAAGCAGATCGTGCGCGACTGGCTCGCCGCCAACTGGGACAAGCAGGGCGAGCCGCCGGCACTCCCCCAGGAGATCGTCGAGCGCACCGCCGCCCGTTACCGCGAGCTGCTCGAGCTTCTCACCACGGCCTGACGTCCTCGTTCAGGGAATGGCGACGGCGCTCCGGTCGTTGTTCATTCACATGAATGAGAAGCTCGCCGCCGACACAGCGATGGGTGCGGTCACGCTGCTCGTGGGCGACCTGGACGCCATGACCGCGTATTACCGCGACGTGGTGACCCTGCAGGTCCTGAGCGCGGACGGCGACACCGTCACACTGGGGCGCGCCGGGCGCCCGATCGTCGTGCTGCGGCACGAGCCCGCCCTCCGGCATGCCGGCCCGGGCTCTGCCGGCCTGTTCCACACGGCGATCCTGTTCGAGACGCAGGCCGCCTTGGCCGCCGCCCTGGCCTCGGTCGCGCGGCACGCGCCCGGGACCTTCACCGGCTCCGCCGATCACCTGGTGAGCCAGGCGTTCTACTTCACCGACCCCGAGGGCAACGGCATCGAGCTGTACTGGGATCGCGCGCGGACAGAGTGGTCATGGACCCACGGGCAGGTCGAGATGGCGACGCTGTTCCTCGACCCCCGGGCCTTCCTGGCGGAGCACCTCACCGAGGAGGCCGCGACCGGCGCGACGGCGCAGGATGCGGCATCCGTCGGTCACGTCCATCTGTCGGTGGGGGATGTCGCGACCGCCCGCGCCTTCTACGTGGACGCCCTCGGGTTCGACGCGACCGCCGAGCTCGGCAATCAGGCGCTGTTCGTCAGCGCCGGCGGCTACCACCACCACATGGCCATGAACGTCTGGAACTCGCGCGGCGCAGGGCCGCGCATGCCGGCGCTCGGGCTCGGCCGCGTCGATCTCGCGCTGCCGACGGCCGATTCCCTCGGCGA
This sequence comes from Microbacterium sp. Root166, assembly GCF_001427145.1. Taxonomy (GTDB): domain Bacteria; phylum Actinomycetota; class Actinomycetes; order Actinomycetales; family Microbacteriaceae; genus Microbacterium. Next base: position 1,143,328 of record NZ_LMGL01000001.1, on the reverse strand, counting down.
GCTCGGCGAGCGGCTGCGTCACCGCGGCGTCGAAGTGCGCGACGACGGCCGCTCGGTGTCGTTCGAGGATCCGTGGGCGAACCTGCTCGTCGCGGCGGTTCCGTCCGCCTGACACCCTGCAGGTCGGGCCGGGTCAGACCGATTCGCGGACGACGAGCTCGGTCTCGAGGATCGTGACGTGGCGCGGGTGCTTGCCCGCGAGCAGATCGAGCAGCACGGTGGCCATGCGCTCGCCCTGGGCGAACGACGGCTGGCGCATCGTGGTCAGCGTGGGCGTGACCGATGTGGCCACCGGCGAGTCGTCGAATCCCATGACCGCGATGTCCTCGGGCACGCGCAGGCCCTCGGTGGCCAGCACGGTCAGCGCACCGCGAGCCATCAGATCGCTGGCGATGAAGACGGCGTCGGGACGCTCCCCCGACTCGAGGATGCGGCGCATCGCGTCGGCGCCGCCGGCCGCCGTGAAGTTGCCGTCCTCGACCGGACCCTCGGGCAGCTCCCACGCCGTCAGCGCATCGCGATAGCCCTGCAGACGGTCGACGCCCGCCGGCATCGTCAGCGGGCCGGTGATCATCGCGATGCGCCGGTGGCCGCGCTCGATCAGGTACGTGGTGGCGTCGTGCCCGCCGCGCACGTTGTCGACATCGACGTAATAGTCGCGCTCGCGCTCGCGCACGGGACGACCGCCGTAGACGACAGGGACGGCGCTGGCGATGCGGTCGATGAACGTGTCGCTGGTGTGGTGCGACACGATGATCGCGCCGTCGACCGCTCCGCTGCGGACGTAGCTCGTCGTCTTGTCGCCCGGGTCGTCGTTGGCGATGAAGAGGTTCAGGACGTAGTCCGAGCGGCTCAGCCGGGCGTTGATGCCCGACACGATGGCGGCGAAGAAGGGATCGCCGAAGAACCGCGTGGTGTCCTCGGGCACGATCAGCGCGATGGCGTGGGTCTGACGGCTCGCGAGCGAGCGCGCCGCGCGATTGGGAACGTAGTTGAGATCGGCGATCGCCCGCTTGACGGCCTCGAGAGCCTCCGCGCTGACCGCGGTCGAGCCGTTGACGACGCGCGACACCGTCGACCTGGAGACGCCCGCCGCGGCGGCGACCTCCTCGATCGTGACCGATCCCCGCACCACGTCCGTCGTCATGACCCTGCCCTCTCCTAACGGGATGCTACGACCCCGCGGCGACCGTGTCGCGTTCCAGCGACCGTGCGCCGATGATCCGGCTGTACTCGCGACCGCTGTCCTTGACCGTGCGCAGTTGGGTGTCGTAGTCGACGCGGACGATGCCGAACCGCTTCTCGTACCCCCACGCCCACTCGTAATTGTCCAGCAGCGACCAGTAGAAGTATCCCCGCACGTCGACGCCGGCCTCGACCGCGTCGAGGATCGCGCCGAGGTGGGAGCGCACGAAGTCCACCCGGTCGGCGTCGTGCACGCGCACCTCGCCGTCCTCCACCACGCGCTCGTCGTCGTAAGCGGCACCGTTCTCGGTGACGTAGAGAACCGTCCCGGCGGGCTGGGCGAACTCGTCCCACACGCGACCCAGGAGCCGCGTGAGCCCCTCGGGCTGCACCTCCCAGTTCATCGGGGTGCGCGGCAGGCCGCGGTCGTGCCAGTGGATGCCCTCGTGCGATGGGAACGGCGAACTCGTCGCCCGGTCGGTCGGCGCGTCGCCGCCGATCGGCGCGATCGCAGGAGCGTGGCCGCCCACGAGCTCGCCGTGGTAGTAGTTCACGCCGAGGGTGTCGATGTGCACCGACATCGCCTCGAGGTCGCCCGGGCGGATCGCCTCCTCGAGCGCGGCGATCGCCGCGGGATCGACGGCGCGGATGTCCTCGACCACGTCGGCGGGGTACTCGCCGCGGAAGATCGGGTCGAGGAACCAGCGGTTGAACTGGCCATCGATGCGCCGGGCGGCGTCGAGGTCGGCCGGGTCGTTCTCGTCGACCGGATCGGCGACGGTGAGGTTCAGCGTGATTCCGAGGTTGAGCGACGAGTCGCGCGCCCGGAGTTCGCGGACGGCCTGGCCGTGCCCGAGCATCAGGTGGTGCGCGGCGAGCACGCCCTCCTCGACGCTCTGGTGGCCCGGCGCGTGCGCGCCCGCGGTGTAGCTCAGGAACGACGAGCACCAGGGCTCGTTGAGCGTCGTCCACACGTTCACCCGGTCGCCGAGCGCATCGTGCATGTCGAGCGCGTACTCGGTGAACAGGTCAGCCGTTTCGCGGTTGGCCCAGCCACCGCGCTCCTGCAGCGCCTGGGGAAGGTCCCAGTGGTACAGGGTCAGCCACGGAAGGATGCCGGCATCCAGCAATTCGTCTGCCAGCCGCTTGTAGAAGTCGACGCCCTTCGGGTTGAGCGCGCCGCCGTCGGGCCGGACGCGCGACCACGACGTCGAGAAGCGGTAGGTCTGCAGGCCCATGGACTTCATCAGGGCGACGTCGTCGGCGTAGCGGTGGTAGTGGTCGCAGGCCACGTCGCCGTTGTCGGCGTTGATGACCGCACCGGGCACACGGCTGAAGGCGTCCCAGATCGAGTCGCGGCGACCGTCCTCGTGGGCGGCGCCCTCGATCTGGTAGGCGGCAGTGGCCGCACCGAAGAGGAAGTTCGACGGGAAGGCGCGCTCAGGGTTCGCAGTCATGCGGACGGCGTCCTCTCTGGGATCGGGGGTCAGGAAAGGGTACGAGCAGGAGGCGCAGGGCGATCAGCCCTTGACAGCGCCGGCCATGATGCCGCTGACCAGCTGCTTGCCGGCGAAGGCGAACAGGATCAGGAGCGGGATCGTCGCGAGCAGCACGCCTGCGAGGACGATCGAGTAGTCGACGAAGTAGTTCGACTGCAGAAGCGAGAGCGCGACCGGAAGGGTCGGTTCGCGTCGATCGAGCACGATGAACGGCCAGAAGAAGTTGTTCCACGCACCGACGAAGGTGAACAGGAAGAGCATGGCCGCCGCGGGACGCGCGGCCGGCACGGCGACGGTCCAGAAGGTCCGGAGCATCGTGGCCCCGTCGACGCGCGCGGCCTCGATCAGCTCGTCGGGAACCGTCTGCTGCAGATACTGCGTCATCCAGAACACCCCGAACGCGCTCGTCAGGGCGGGAACGATGATCGCGCCGACCTGCCCGGTCCAGCCGAGGTCGGCGAACAGGATGTACAGCGGCACCACGCCGAGCTGCATCGGCACCGCCATGGTCGCGACGACGAAGATGAGGAGGGCCTTGCTGCCCTTGAACCGCAGCTTCGCGAACGCCCACCCCGCGAGGGTGGAGGTGACGACGACGGATGCCGCGATCAGCGTCGAGCTGTAGATCGAGTTCCACAGCGCCGGCCAGAAGTTCACCGCGGGGTCGTTGACGACCGAGAGAGCGTTCGCGATGAAGTTCCCGCCCGGGATCCACGACATGTTGGGGTCGCTGATGGTCGTCGAGTCCCCGGAGCCGATCAGGAACGACCAGTAGTACGGGAAGACTGCAGAGGCGACGACGAGCGCGAGTCCGGCGTAGGTCCAGAAACCGGCGCGGAAGCCGCGGATCTTGACCGTCCTGAAGCGGCGCCCGCCACCGAGCTCGGCGGTGGCGACGGGTTGTTCGACCATCGCGATGGGAGGCGTGGTGCTCATCGGCGGGATCCCTTCTTGCGGCGCACGAGGACGCCTCTGCCGCCTTCGTCGCGGACGAGACGACGCGTGATCATCAGATTGATGAGGCCGATCACGAGAATGATGATGAACAGGATCCAGGCGAGCGCTGCCGCACGTCCGAAGTTCCACTCCCGCCAGCCGATGTTGTAGAGGAACAGCGTGACGGTGAGCCACTGCTGGGCCGCACCACCCTGACCGGTGTTGTCGAACTGACTCGGCTCGTCGAAGATCTGCAGACCGCCGATCGTCGAGGTGATGATGACGAAGATCAGCGTCGGCCGCAGCGACGGCATCGTGATGGCCGTGAACTGGCGCCACGTGTTGGCACCGTCGACGGTGGCGGCCTCGTAGTACTCGCGTGGCACGGCCTGCATGGCGGCCAGGAGGATCAGGGCGTTGTAGCCGACCCAGCGGAAATTGACCATCGTGGCGATGGCGACGTGACTCCAGAACGGGTCCTTGTGCCACGGGATCGGCTGCAGACCGATGTCGGTGAGGATGTTGTTCACGAGACCGTGGTTGTCGCCGAACATGTTGCTGAAGATCAGGGCGACGGCAACGGGCGCCATCACGTACGGGAGCAGCACGCTCGTGCGCCAGAACGTCTTGGCGCGGATGTTCTTGTCGAGCATCGCGGCGATGAAGAGCGCCAGGATCAGCTGCGGCACCGTCGACAGCAGGAAGATGCTGAAGGTGTTTCGCAGGGCCGTCCAGAACTGCGGGTTCTGAAGGATCCAGATGTACTGGTCGAACCCGATGAACTCGCCGGAGTTGCGGACGAGGTCCCAGTCCATGAAGGAGATGACGGCCGTGTACGCGATGGGGAAGAGACCCACGATCGCGAACATGATGAAGAACGGCGAGATGTAGAGGAAGGGCGAGACCTTGAGGTCCCACTTGCTCAGCTTCTGAGAGAAGGAGAGCACGCGCGGGGCGCGGTCTGGAGACGGCTGGCCGGCCGGCCCGGATGCCGTGTGGCGGGTTGCGGTCGTGGTCACCGGTGACTCCGAATCGATGTCGACTGTTTTCAGGAGGGGGTGAGGAGAGTGTGCGCGGGCCGGCGAGCGGCCCGCGCACACCTCCTCCTGTCAGACCACGGCCGGGCGAGCGGCCATGGCGATCAGACGGAGCAGATCAGAACGCTTCGACCTCGGCGACCCACGTGTTCCACGAGGCCTCCTGGTTCTCCAGACCGTCGAACACTCGCGTGACTGCGTCCTGCAGCGCCTGGTGGTACTGGAAGTAGCTCGCGTCCTTGTACGGGGCCACCGTGACGGCCTCCGCGCGCGTGGTCAGGATCTGACCCACCGGTGCGTCCTGGAAGTACGCGTTGGTGGCGTCGGCGAGCTCCGGGCTTTCGAGGGCCTCCGTCTGGCTCGGGAAGGTGCCCGCGTTGGCGAACGCCTTCATCTGCTGCTCGGGAGCGGTGAGCCAGTCGGCGAGCTGCAGCGCAGCCTCGACGTTCTCGCCGTCTGCCGGAACGGTCAGGTACGACCCGCCCCAGTTGCCGCCGCCGTTGGGGAACACATCGGCGATGTTCCAGTCGGCGGTGTCGGGCGCGTTGCCCTCGATGATGCCCAGCATCCAGCCGGGGCACAGCATCGTGGCGAACTCGCCGCCGGCCATCGAGGCGAACCAGTCGTCGGACCACTGACCGGCGTATGCCGAGTTGGGCACCGCGCGCTCGGCGACGAGGTTGTACGCGTTCGCGACCTCGGGGTTCTCGGTCGCGATGACCGCGCCGTCTTCCTCGGTGTAGGTGTACTCCAGCTGGTTCATGATGCCCTGGAGCACGGAGTTGGCCGAGTCGATCATCGGCTTGCCGGTCGCGGCCTTGTACTCATCCGCGACGTCGAGGAAGGCCTCCCAGTCGCCGTTGAACAGCTCTGCGACGCCCTCGGGGTCGGTGGGCAGGCCCGCCGCCGCGAACAGGTCGGCGCGGTAGCAGATGCCCTGCGGTCCGATGTCCGTGCCGAAGCCGACGAGACGGCCGTCTGCGTCGGTCGCAGCGGCTTCCTTCCAGTCGAGCCAGCGGCCCTTCACACTGTCGGGCGCCTCGGCGAGCAGGTCGGAGTACTGCATCGCCTCGGCGAACCAGTCGATCTCGACGCCCTCGATGTCGGCGAGGCCGCCCTTGCCGAGCTTGGCGAAGTAGTTCGCGCGGGCGTCGCCGGACTCGGCGGCACGGGTGTGCTCAACGGTGATGTTCGGGTTCTCGTCCATGTACTCCTGGAGGAGTTCATCGGTGTAGCCGAAGTCGTTGAACGTGGCGATGGTGAGCGTGATGGGCTCGTCGCTGTCGGCGGGCGGGGTCTCGCCGCCACCGGCGCAGCCGGCGAGGACGATCGCGGAAGCCGAGAACGCGGCTACGGCCACGGCGCTCCGTCGGAAGGCACGTGAGTTCACTGTCACTCCTTTGTGTTTGGTCAAGTACAGATGTGTTGCAGGTGCAGCCGTGGTCGGGATTCATCCTTCGGCGGCTATGCCGTGGGAGCGGTCCCATCGGACTGCGGGCAACGCTATGGGATCGCTCCCACGAATGTCAAGGGAGCGCTCCCACGAATGTGTCACGGTTGCGTCACGACACATCCAGAACAACCGGACGAACGGGGATGCCGCGGCCCGTAGACTGGGGAGGATCCCTTCCCGCGACATCCGGAGCTCTTCAATGCCCACCATCGTCGTCGACGTCATGCCCAAGGCCGAGCTGCTGGACCCCCAGGGGAAGGCCGTCTCCGGCGCACTCGCGCGTCTGGGTCAGGACGCCTTCACGTCCGTGCGCATCGGAAAGCGCTTCGAGCTCACCGTCGAGGGCGAGGTCGATGACGAGCTGCTCGCGACCGCCCGCCGCGTCGCGGACGAGATCCTCTCCAACTCCGTGATCGAGGATGTGGTGGGCGTCGAGGTGGTCGAATGACCGCTCGCATCGGGGTCATCACCTTCCCCGGCTCGCTCGATGACCGCGACGCGCAGCGCGCGATCGCCGTCGCCGGCGGCGAGCCCGTCGCACTCTGGCACGGCTCGCACGACCTCGAGGGTGTGGACGCCCTCGTGCTGCCGGGTGGCTTCAGCTACGGCGACTACCTGCGTGCCGGCGCCATCGCCGCACTCGCGCCGATCATGGCCGAGGTGAAGGATGCCGCCGCCAAGGGAATGCCGATCCTCGGCATCTGCAACGGCTTCCAGATGCTCGTCGAGGCCCACCTGCTGCCCGGCGGCCTGATCCGCAACGCGCACCAGCAGTTCATCCGCCGCGACCAGCGCCTGCGTGTCGAGAACAACGACACCGCCTGGACGAGCGACTTCTCCGCCGGCCAGGAGATCACGATCCCGCTCAAGAACGCCGACGGCGGCTACATCGCCTCCGAGGCCGAACTGGACCGCCTCGAGGGCGAGAACCTCGTGGCCTTCCGCTACGTCGGCGTGAACCCCAACGGCTCGCTCCGCGACATCGCCGGCCTCGTCAACGAGCGCGGGAACGTCGTGGGCCTCATGCCCCACCCCGAGCACGCGGTCGAGCCCGGCTTCGGCCCCGACACGAGTGCCGCGATGCGCTCGGGCGTCGACGGCCTGCCGTTCTTCACCTCGGCCATCGCCGCGGTGGTGGCAGCCGCGGCCTGAGCCCCGTCGTCAGACGGTGCCGGCCGGGGGCCAGACTCCGATGATGATGCCCATCACCACGAACGTGACCAGTTCGTGCGCGATGTTCATCACGGTGAGCGACGTCGGCCGCCCCTCGAACTGGTCGTGGGTGATGAACCGCGCCGCGGTGAAGCCGGCCCACAGGATGATCGCCGTGCCCAGCGAGGCGAGCAGGTAGCCGCCGCCGTAGAAGTGCCACGCGATCGAGGTCGCCCCCGCCAGCACCCATGCCGACACGAAGCTGACGAACACCGTGACGATGATCGGCATCCAGGCCTGGAGAGAGGTCTGGTCGCGATTCATGTCGACGTTCGCCAGTTTCGCCCAGCGCGTGCCGAAGACCTTCGGCGCGTACCAGACGGAGCCGACGATCATCGTCGAGAGCGTGGCGATCAGCACGGCCCAGTAGTTGATCTCAGGGACCATCTTCGTCTCCTTCGTCGGGCGGACCTGCCGATGCCGCCGCTGATCGCGAGCGTAGCGCTGCGTTTCGACCCCGTCATCACAGCGCGCCGCTAGCGTGGATGCGTGAGTGAAGGCATCCCGTCCCTTGTCGTGAGTGTGCCGACCGAGCGGCTCGCCGCTGATCTCGGCCGGCTGCCCGACGGCGTCGAGCTCGTCGTGTGGTCGATGGAAGGACCCGCGCCGCGTGATCGGCTGGATCTCGTCGTCCCGCCCTACATGAAGATGGCGACGGTGCTGGAGCAGCTGGAGGGCGTGGCGGTCCGCCTCGTCCAGAGCCAGTCCATCGGGTATGAAGGCGTCGAAGAGCTGCTGCCGGACGGCGTGATGTTCGCCAACGCGGCAAGCGTCCACGAGACCTCGACGGCGGAGCTCGCCGTCGGGCTGATGATCGCCGCCCAGCGCAGGATCGACAAGTTCGCGATCGATACCGCTTCCGGCATATGGGACCCGGTGTTCGCGACGAGCCTCGCCGATCGACGCGTTCTGCTGCTGGGCTACGGCGGGGTGGGCAAGGCGATCGCCGCACGCCTGGCCCCGTTCGAGGTGCACCTCACGGTGGTCGCGCATCGCGCACGCACGGAGGACGGGGTGCCGGTGCACGGCGTCGACGAGCTGCCCGGCCTGCTCGGCGATGCCGAGATCGTCGTGCTGACGCTTCCGGGCGGCGAGCAGACCCGCGGCATCGTCGACGACGCATTCCTCGGCGCACTGCCGGACGGCGCGCTCGTCGTCAACGTCGGGCGCGGGTCGCTCGTCGACACCGATGCGCTCGTGGAGCACGTGCGTCGTGGCCGGCTCCGGGCCGCGCTGGACGTGGTCGATCCCGAGCCGCTGCCGCCGGGGCATCCGCTCTGGTCCCTGCATGGTGTGCTCGTCGCACCGCACGTCGGAGGGGCGTCGACGGCCATGACACCGCGTATCACGCGCCTGGTGCGGGCCCAGATCGAGCGCATGGCGGCCGGAGAGCCGCCGGCGAACGTCGTGCTCGGCGGCTGAGTTCGTGCCGCGATCCCAGTCGGCACAAGGGGTGTCGGATACTTTTGACGATTGTTGATGAAAGTTGCATGAGAAGCAATTAAGTTTTGGTTGACCCTCCTCGGACAAATGCCCTATGGTCCGAGAAAAGTGTTCGCTCTTTTCCAGCGCACTTTCCGGGAACCGATCCGTGCAAGGGAGCACCATGGACGACGTCACTCACCAGGCGGAGGAGGACGCTCGCGTCCTCGGACGCAAGCTCGGCCTCAGCAGACGGCAGCTTCTCGCTGCCACGACCGGCATGGCGGCTGCCGCCATGTTCGGCCTCGGCACCGGTCATGCGCACGCCCACTCGGGCGCTGCCGCAGCCGGGCTCGCCGCATCGAAGGGCGGCGGAAACGGCGTGCTGGTGCCCCCGGGCAAGCGCGGCATCATCCTGTACACCGTGCGCGACGCGATCAGCCGTGACCCCAACAGCACGCCGCTGCCGTCGGGCTTCAAGGCGGTGCTCAAGCAGCTCGCAGACATCGGCTACAAGCAGATCGAGTTCGCCGGTTACGGCCAGAACGTCAGTTCCGAGGGTGGCAACGTCAACAACGTCGCAGGAGCGCAGCTGCTGCGCACCTGGCTCGACGACTTCGGGCTGGAGGGCGAGGGCAACCACGGCCAGATCCCGTCCACGATCAGCGACGCGACGATCGCGCAGTTCGATGCGCAGTGCGAGATCGCCAACATCCTCGGATTCGGCCACATCGGCACGGGCAACGACCCGACTTCCAGCGCGTACCTGACCGACTGGCAGGCCGCGGCGGAACGCTGGAACTTCTTCGGGCAGCGCGCGGCGACCCACGGGCTGAAGCTCTACACGCACAACCACGATGCGGCGTACAGCTTCCTGCTCGACAGCGGACCGCTGGATGCCACCGGCCGGCCGACCCGTTCGAGCGGCGCGCGACGGCTCGAGTGGTTCCTGGAGAACACCGACCCGAACTACGTGTACCTCGAGATGGATGTCTACTGGGCGCACGTCGCGCAGCATCGCTTCCAGAGCTTCACCGCGCCTGACGGCTCGGTCGTGGCGGACGTGTTCGACCCGGCCGGCCTGGTCGCGGCGCAGACCCAGCGCTTCCCGCTGTTCCACGCCAAGGACGGCGCGGCGCGTCCCGACCTCCCGGCCGGCTACACGATCGCACCGTTCGGCCAGGGCAGCATCGACTACACGACGTTCTTCCAGCGCATCGGCGCCAAGGGGTCGCACAACTCGATGTACGAGCAGGACAACGCCGCCACGGTCCCGACGGCATCGCCCTCGATGTCGCTCGAGAACGCGGCCTCGTCGTACCAGCACATGGCCTCGCTCCGCGGCTAGCCGCTCCCGTACCGGAGGGGGGCGCCGAACAACCGGGTCCAACCGCCCCCCTCCTCACCCCTCGATCCCGTCCGCCTTCCACACCCGCAGCCATCGCAAGACGCACTCCAGCAAAACGGATCCCGCCACTCATCCGACTGGAGCACTACATGCGCAACGCAGCGCCGCCACGCCTCGTGGCACTCGCGACGGGACTTCTCGTCGCGGCATCCCTCACAATCGCCCTCCCCGCGGCGGCTCATCCCGGCCACGACCACGGCGACGAGATCTCGGCCACCACGTGGGCCAACTACGAGCGTGTGACCCTCTCCCGCGACGTCGGCGAGCCCATCGACCTCGCGGTCCTCCCCGACTCGCGCGTGCTGCACACCACCCGTAACGGGCAGGTGCGGCTGACCGATCCGGCCCAGGGCACGACGTCGATCGTCAACACGATCGACGTCTACGCGAACTCCGAGGACGGTCTGCAGACCGTCACCCTCGACCCCGACTTCGCCACGAACAAGTGGGTGTACCTCTACTACGCGCCCCGCGTGATGGTGGCGCCGTACCCGACGACGACGGCGACCGGCTCGGCGCCCAACACGCTTCCGGCCGGCGCGGACGCGTCGTACTGGGAGCAGTGGAAGGGCTACAACCAGCTCAGCCGCTTCACCTGGAACGACGCGACGAACTCGCTCGACCTGTCGACCCAGCAGGACATCATCCGGGTCGAGGTGCAGCGCGGTCAGTGCTGCCACGTCGCCGGTGACGTCGCGTTCGACAAGGACGGCAACCTCCTGCTCGCCACCGGCGACAACACGCCCGCCGGCACGCCCGGCGCGAACGGCATGGCCCCGATGAACGACCGGGTGGGCTACAACCCCGGCCTCGACTCACGTCGCGGCGCCGGCAACAGCAACGACCTGCGCGGCAAGATCCTGCGGATCGACGTGCAGGACGACGGCTCGTACACGATCCCCTCGGGCAACCTCTTCGCGCCCGGCACGGCCGGCGCGCGGGCGGAGATCTTCGCGATGGGCCTGCGCAACCCGTTCCGCATCGACGCCGATCCGGTCACGGGCGCCATCACGTGGGGCGACTACGGTCCCGATGCAGGCACGGCCAACCCCGAGCGCGGCCCGATGGGCTACGTCGAATGGCAATCCACGACGGTTCCGATCAACGGCGGCTGGCCTTTCTGCCACGGCCCGAACGCGAACTACAACGACTGGGACTACGAGCTGCTCGTTCCCGGCGCCTGGTACGACTGCAACGGCACGCTCGTGAACAACAGCCCGTACAACACCGGACTGTCCACGCTTCCGAGCGCGACCGCGCCGCAGCTCTACTACGGCGACCAGCCGACGCATCAGCCGTGGCCCGAGTTCGGCTCAGGCGGTCAAGGACCGATGGGCGGTCCGACGTATCGCTACGACGAGGAGAACCCCGCCACGACGAAGTTCCCGGCGTACTGGGACGGCAAGGCCTTCATGGCCGAGTTCTCGCGCGACCGGATCTTCGCCTTCACCCAGGACACGGCCGACGGACCGGTCACGCGCATCCAGGACTTCCTGCCCAACGCGGCGCTCACCGCGGCCGGCATGCCGATCTGGGACAATCCGATCGACATCGAGTTCGGTCCGGACGGCTCGCTGTACGTCTTGGACTACGGCGACGGGTTCTTCCGGCCCAACCCCGACTCGGGCCTGTACCGGGTGGACTACGTCGAGGGAACCAAGGGCCCGCGCGTCGACCTGCAGGCCTCGGTCACCTCGGGCCAGGCTCCGCTCGCGGTGGAGTTCGACGCCTCGGGCTCGAAGCACCCCGACGGGCTCGCGCTGAGCTTCGCATGGGATGTCGAGGGTGACGGCACCTTCACCCCGGGCCCGGCGACGACGTCGCACACCTACACCGAAGAGGGCCAGTACGCCGCCCGCGTGCAGGTGACGGACTCATCCGGCCGGGTCAGCCTCGCGTCGGTGACGATCACGGTGGGCAACACCGCTCCGGTGATCGAGATCGTCACACCGGTCGACGGCTCGTTCGTCGACTGGGGCGACCGCGTCCAGTTCGAGGTGAAGGTGACGGATGCCGAGGACGAGGTCATCGACTGCAGCCGCGTGCTGTGGAGCTATGGCCTGGGCCACGACAACACCCACACCCACCCGCTGTTCACGGGATCGGGCTGCACCGCCGTGGTCGAGACGTCTCTCGAGGCAGGTCACGGGGAGACCGAGAACATCTACGGCCAGATCGGCGCCTCGTACACCGACCTGGGCGGCGCGGTCGCTCCCGAGCTCACCAGCGACGATGTCGCGCTGCTCAACCCGAGGGAGCTGCAGGCGGAGCACGCCGACGCCCGTTCGGACGGCACGACCGTGGTGGACGACGAGTCGGCGGCCGGCTTCCGCAAGCTGACGGACCTCGGACCGGGCGAGTGGCTCGCGTACGAGCCGGTCGAGTTCGGCGGCATCACCGGGGTCGAGCTGCGGGCGGCGGGCGAGGGCGAGGTGTCGCTGCACTGGGGCGACGCCGGGGCCGAGCCGTTCGCGACCTTCGCCGTCGACTCGGCGGACTGGTCGCTCGCGTCGACGCCGCTGATCGAGGTGCCCGAGGGCACCGGGCGGGTCGTCGTGACGTCGACCGGAGGCGTCGATCTGGACCGGTTCCTGTTCACCACCTCGATCGCCGATGTGGATGCCGCGCTCACGGCGCTGCGTCAGTCCGGTGACGTGACGAACGGCGCGCTCGTGTCGCTCGGCATGCGCCTGGACCGCGCAGCCGCGGCGTATGCGGCGGGCGACACCGCGAAGGCGCTCACAGAGCTGCGATTCGTCCGGACGCAGATCCCGGAGCGCGTCGAGAACCTCGATGCCCGCGCCGTGCTCCTGCGCGCGGTGGAGGCGGTGATCGCCGACATCGAGCAGGCCATCGCGGTCCCGTAGCCGCGATCCCGGCAGGTGCGGCCGGTTCTTCACCATGGCGGGATCCTCCGGCCGCACCCACCCGCAGCCGGGCCGTGTCCTTCGGGATGCGGCCCGGCTTCTTCCGTCAGGCGCTGGTCCGCCGCAGTGCGCGGCATCCGCCGTGGTTCGAACTGCGGCCACCGCAACGAAGTGCGGCTGGGGAGCATCGGATCAGGCCGTGAAGACGGCGTGCACCTCGCCGACGACCTCACGCCCGCCGAGCGCCTCGAGCTCCATGAGAACGGCGGTGCCGACGACCGTGCCGCCCAGCTGCTCCACCAGATCGCGAGCGGCGACGAGGGTGCCGCCGGTCGCGAGGACATCGTCCACCAGCAGGACCCGCATGCCGTCGCGGATGTCGTCGTGCGCCTCGATCGTCGCCGTGCCGTACTCCAGGGCGTAATCGACGGATGCCGCGGGCCGGGGCAGCTTGCCCGCCTTGCGGATCGGCACCAGGCCGGCGCCGGCCTCCATCGCCGCGGCCCCTGCGAGCAGGAACCCGCGCGCCTCCACACCGGCGACGACGTCGAAGTCGCCGTCGAAGGGGGCGATGAGCGCGTGGATCACGGTGCGCAGGGCCGAGGCATCCGCCAGCAGAGGCGTGATGTCGCGGAACATCACGCCCGGCTCGGGGTAGTCGGGGATCGTTCGGATCAGCGATTCGGCACGCACCAGGGCTTCGGACACCGCCTCACGATACCCCCGGCGGTCGGTCGATGAAGGAGCGCACCAACACATTGAGCCTGTTCGCACTGCGAATGTAAGCGCTTGCAGTATCCTGTTGCGATGACTTCCCCGCAGACCGCCGAACGCACCGACGCGCCCGCCCCCCGCGCAGGGGCGCGCGACAGCAAGCCAGGGGTGTGGGGCGGAGCCCCACTGGGGTCGGAGTGGTGGCGCACCGCCGTCATCTACCAGATCTACCCCCGCTCGTTCGCGGACAGCTCTGGCGACGGCATCGGCGACCTCCCCGGCATCACGTCGCGACTCGACGACCTGCGCGACCTCGGGATCGACGCGATCTGGCTGAGCCCGTTCCAGCGGTCGCCGCAGAAGGATGCCGGCTACGACGTCTCGGACTACTGCGACGTCGATCCGCTCTTCGGCACGCTGAGCGACTTCGACCTCATGCTCGGCGCGGCGCACGAGCGCGGCATCCGAGTGATCGTCGATCTGGTCCCCAACCACTCCTCCGACCAGCACGAATGGTTCCAGCAGGCGCTGGCCGCGGCTCCCGGCAGCCGTGAGCGCGCGCGCTACATGTTCCGCGACGGCAAGGGCGTCGAGGGCGAGGTGCCCCCGAACAACTGGGAGTCCGTCTTCGGCGGTCCGGCCTGGACGCGCGTCGTAGAGGCCGACGGCACGCCCGGCCAGTGGTACCTGCACCTGTTCGACTCGTCGCAGCCCGACTTCGACTGGTCCAACGACGAGGTCCGCGAGGAGTTCCGTCGCATCCTGCGCTTCTGGCTCGACCGCGGCGTCGACGGGTTCCGTGTGGATGTGGCGCACGGCCTCGTCAAGGCCGCGGGCCTGCCCGACTACACGCCCGACCCCGACGCCGGCTCGATGGGCGGCGAAGAGGCGGACGTCCCGTACTGGGGCCAGGACGGCGTGCACGAGGTCTACCGCGACTGGCACCTCCTGATGGCCGAGTACGAGGGCGACCGCGCACTGTGCGCCGAGGCCTGGATGCCGACCCCCGAGAAGACGGCGCTGTGGGTGCGTCCCGACGAAATGCACCAGGCGTTCAACTTCGCCTACCTCGAGACGGCATGGGATGCCCCGGCCTTGCGCGCCGTGATCGCTGAGTCGATCGCCGCCTACGCCGCGGTCGGCGCCCCCAGCACCTGGGTGCTCTCCAACCACGACGTCGTCCGCCACGCGTCGCGCCTGGCGCTGACCGCCGAGAACCCGCAGGGACACGGCATCGGCCCGGACTCCCCCGGCAAGCCCATCCCCGAGGTCGGGCTGCGCCGCGCGCGCGCCGCGACCACCCTCATGCTGGCGCTCCCGGGCTCGGCGTACCTCTACCAGGGCGAGGAGCTCGGCCTGCCCGAGGTCATCGACATCCCCGGCGACGCGCGCCAGGACCCGACCTGGTTCCGCACGAACGGCGAGCGGTACGGTCGCGACGGCTGCCGCGTGCCGATCCCGTGGACCGCGGATGCCCCGGCCTACGGCTTCAGCCCGACCGGCGACGCCTGGCTGCCGCAGCCGGCCGAGTGGGCGCACCTCGCCCGCGACGTGCAGGCCGGCGACGACGACTCGACGCTGTCGCTCTACCGCGCGCTCATCGCCGCCCGCCGCGAGCGCGGCCTCGGCGCCGGAGCACTGGAGTGGCTCGAGGGCTTCGGCACCGACGTCGTCGCGTTCCGCAACGGCGACGTGACGGTCATCGGCAACACCGGCGCCACGGCGATCGCGCTGCCGGACGGTATCGTGATCGCGGCGAGCGGTCCTATTTCCTCCGGTGAACTCCCGGCCGACACGACGGTCTGGCTCGCCAACGACTGAGATCCGCCCGACGGGATGAAGCCCGCGTCGCGGGCTCAGCCCGCCTCAGGGGCGCGCGTCAGCAAGCCGGGGGTTTGGGGCGGAGCCCCATCAGGGAAAGAGAGTGGGGACGACGTGGTCAGCATCGACGAGGTGGCGCGGCAGGCCGGCGTCTCCACGGCCACCGTCTCCCGCGCCCTGAGCGGACGCGGGCACGTCTCGGGCGCCACCAAGGCCCGGGTCGAGGCTGCGGCGAAGAGCCTCGGCTACGTCGTCTCTGCCTCTGCCTCCAGCCTTGCGTCGGGTCGCACACGCAACATCGGCGTGCTCGTCCCGTTCCTCGACCGGTGGTTCTTCTCGACCGTGCTGAGCGGGATCAGCTCGGCGCTCATGCGGCGCGGGTACGACATCACCCTCTACAGCCTCACCGCCGACCGCGCAGAGCGTCGCGACGTCTTCGCGACGTTCCTGCGGCGCCAGCGCGTCGACGGCGTCATCGCGATCTCGATCGAGCTGGGCGAGGAGGAGACCGGTCAGCTGATGGCCCTCGACCTTCCGGTGATCGCGATCGGCGGGCCCAACCCACGGCTCACGACACTGACCGTCGACGACGTCGCGGTCGCGCGCCTGGCGACGGAGCACCTGCTCGCCCTGGGCCACCGCGACATCGCGCACATCGGCGCGAGCCCCGAGTTCGACATCGACTTCCACATCCCCACGCATCGTCGTCAGGGCTTCGAGCAGGCGCTGGCCGATGCCGGCATCCCGGTGAAGCCCTCGCTGTTCGAGCCCGCCGACTTCACGATCGAAGGCGGGTTCCGCGCCGCCAAGCAGCTGCTCGGCAAGCCCGGTGGCCGGCCGACCGCGATCTTCGCCGCGTCGGACGAGATGGCGATCGGCGCGCTGCTGGCCGCTCGCGAGCTCGGCTACCGGGTGCCTGAAGACCTCTCGGTCGTCGGCATCGACGGGCACGAGCTGGGCGAGTTCTTCCGCCTCACCACCGTGGACCAGTTCCCGCTGGGACAGGGCGAGCGCGCGGCCGACGCCATCCTCGCCGAGCTCGAGGCGAACGGGGCCGCCGTGCCGGTGCACCAGCCGGGCGACCTGCCGTACGAGCTCATCGTTCGCGGGTCGACCGCGCGCCTGCCGGGCTGACGCGCCCGGATAGGCTCGTCCGCATGACGATCGACCTCGAGGCGCTGTACATCGACCTGCACCGGCATCCGGAACTGTCTTTCCAGGAGACGCGGACCGCCGGAGTCGTCACGAAGCATCTGGCCGATCTGGGCATCGACTTCGAAGAGGGCATCGGCCGCACCGGAGTCGCCGGCATCCTCCGCAACGGCGAAGGGCCCGTCGTGTGGCTGCGCGCCGACATGGACGCGCTCCCCGTTCCCGAGCAGACCGGCCTGGCCTACGCGAGCACGGCACGCGGCACCGACCCCTCGGGCACCGAGGTGCCCGTCATGCACGCCTGCGGCCACGACATGCACGTCGCCGCGCTGCTGGGAGCGCTCGAGCAGCTGGTCGCAACGAAGGACGAGTGGAGCGGCACGATCGTCGCCGTGTTCCAGCCCGCCGAGGAGTACGGCGCCGGCTCGCAGGCGATGATCGCAGACGGCGTGCTCGACCGCTTCCCGAAGCCCGACATCGTGCTGGGCCAGCACGTCACCCCCCTGCCCGCCGGCACCATCGGCGTGCGCAGCGGCACCCAGATGGCGGCGTCCGACGGCCTCACGGTGACCCTCCTCGGCCGCGGCGGCCACGGGTCGCGCCCGCACTCGACCATCGACCCCGTCGTGATGGCCGCGGCGACCGTGATGCGCCTGCAGACGATCGTCTCGCGCGAGGTGGACCCCCGCGACGTCGCCGTGGTCACCGTGGGCTCGATCCACGCCGGGCTCAAGAACAACATCATCCCGGCAGAGGCCCGGCTCGAGCTCAGCCTGCGCTACCCCGACGACGAGGCACGGGCCCGCGTGCTCGAGAAGGTCGAGCGCGTCGTCCGCGCCGAGGCCCAGGCATCCGGAGCCGAGGAAGAGCCCGTGATCGAGATCGATCACTCCCTGCCCCCGACGATCAACGACGTCGACGCGACGGCGCGCCTGCGCCTAGCCTTCGACTCCGCCTTCGGCGACGGCACCGTGGTCGACCCGGGCATGTTCACCGGCAGCGAGGACGTCTCGTGGTTCGCCCGCGACTCCGGTGCGCCGCTGGTCTTCTGGTTCTGGGGCGGCGTCGACAAGGAGAAGTTCGCGGCCGCGACCGCGGCCGGAACGGTCGAGCGCGACATCCCCACCAATCACTCGCCGTTCTTCGCCCCGGTGCTGCAGCCGACGCTCGACAACGGCGTCGCGAACTTCGTCGTCGCCGCGCGCGAGTTCCTCGGTGGTCCCGCCGCGGACTGACCTCACCGGCGGCCGGCGCATGGATTCCGTGAGGATGCCGCTTTCGACGCATCACAGACGTCCGGGCGGGCGTAGCGTCGCCTGCCGTGACCAGTGATATCCGTGAGCACGGCGAAGAGACACCCCGCGCCAAACGCCTCATCCTCGGCGAGCCGCTGACCTCGGAGGAGATCGACGGGCAGCTTCTCCCCAAGAAGCGGGCGCTGCCGATCTTCGCGTCGGACGCGCTGAGCTCGGTGGCCTATGCGCCGCAGGAGCTCCTGATGATCCTGCTCATCGGCGGTCTCGCCTTCCTCTCTTTCGCGCCGTGGGTCGCTGCCGGCGTCGTGCTGCTGCTGATCGTCGTGGTGGCGAGCTACCGACAGCTCATCAAGGCCTATCCCTCCGGCGGGGGCGACTACGAGGTCGCGCGCAAGAACCTCGGCGAGGTGCCCGGAGTGGTCGTGGCAGCCGCCCTCCTCGTCGACTATGTGCTGACGGTGGCGGTCTCGGTCGCCTCCGGGGTCGACAACATCATCTCCGCCCTCCCCGAGCTCGACTCGTTCCGTGTTCAGCTCGCCGTGGGCTTCGTGGTGCTCATCATCCTCGTGAACCTGCGCGGCGTTCGTGAGGCGTCGTTCGCGTTCGCGGTCCCGACCTACGTCTTCATCGGCTCCGTCGCCCTGATGATCGTCGTCGGTCTGACCAGAACCTTGATGGGCGACCCGCCGGTCGCCTCGAGCGCGGAGTACGCGGTGCAGGCCGAATCGCTCACCCAGGCCGCCGTCATCCTGCTCGTGCTCCGCGCCTTCTCGAGCGGATGCTCCGCCCTCACCGGCGTCGAAGCCGTATCCAATGGCGTGCCCGCGTTCCGTCTGCCCAAGGTCCGCAACGCGCAGATGACGCTGACCCTCATGGGCGGGATCGCGATCCTCCTGTTCTCGGGGCTCACCGCCCTCGCCTTGGTCTCCGGCGTCCACTATGCCGAGAACCCCTGCCATCTGATCGGCTTCGACTGCGAGGCGGGGCCTCAGCCCAGTCTCATGGCCCAGGTCGCCGCGGCCACCTTCGGCATGGGGTCGATCCCGTTCTACGTCATTCAGGCGGCGACCGCCTGCGTCCTGCTGCTGGCCGCCAACACCGCGTTCAACGGCTTCCCGCTGCTCGGCGCCGTCCTCGCCCGCGACGGCTTCGCGCCGAAGGCGATGAACACGCGGGGCGACCGCCTGGTCTACTCGAACGGCATGATCCTTCTCGGGATCACCGCGATCGTCGTGCTCATCGTCTACCAGGCGAACCTCACCACGCTGATCCAGCTGTACATCATCGGGGTGTTCGTGTCGTTCTCCATCGGCCAGATCGGCATGGTGAAGCACTGGCGGCGAGCGCTGCGCGAGCAGGCGATGACGGAACCGGATGCCGCGGCCTCGGCATCCGCCCGCCGAGAGCGCCGGTCGGCCTACAGCGGACTCGCGATCAACAGCCTGGGCGCGGCGATGACCATCTCGGTGCTGCTCATCGTCACGATCACGAAGTTCACCCACGGCGCCTGGCTCGTCTTCATCGCGATCCCGATCCTGGCCGTGCTGATGATCGGCGTGAACCGGTACTACCGCGACGTCGAGCACGAGATCCGCGTCGACGACACGACGCACTTCGGCTCCGACGGCGATCTCGCGATCGTCCTGGTGAACCGGCTCCAGAAGCCGGTGCTCAAGGCCGTGGAGTACGCGCTGGCCGCCGAGCACGACAAGGCGATCGCCGTGCACGTCGCCGTCAGCGACGAGGAATCGGCGGCGCTGCAACGCCAGTGGGAGGAGCACCGGGTGCCGATGAAGCTGGTCATCATCGAGTCGCCGTACCGGTCGTACGCGTCGCCCGTGGCCACGTTCATCACGCAGTACCGCGAGAAGTTCGGGTCGTCCGTGGTGACGGTCTACCTGCCGCAGTACATCGTCGGGCACTGGTGGGAGTCGCTGCTGCACAACCGGCGGTCGCGTCGCATCGCGCAGCAGCTGATGCTCGTGCACGGGGTGTCGATCACGCTCGTGCCGTGGCTGCTCGACTCGTCGGAGCTCATCTACGGCAGGCGCTCACGGCCGTTGCCGGGCGACGATCGCAGCGGCCGGCCCGGGCCCGAGACAGAGGCCCGCGTGCAGACGCACGGACGCCGGGCCACGCGCCCCGCCGGTCCGCCGGCCGCCGCTCCGGTCGAGCCCGAGCCCGCATCGGGTCGGCGCTGACCCGCGTGCCGCGCCCAGGCAACGCGCGTAGCCTGGGAGGGTGACTTCCCCCGCGCCCGTGCTCGACCTCGCGGCCATCCGCGCCGACTTCCCGCTCCTCGGCGAGCGCGTGAACGAGGCTCCCCTCGTCTACCTCGACTCCGCCGCGACGAGCCAGAAGCCGCAGGCGGTGATCGACGCCGAGGTCTCGTTCCTCACCCGGTCCAACGCCGCGGTGCACCGCGGCGCGCACACGCTCGCCGCCGAGGCGACCGAGCTGTTCGAAGACGCCCGCGCGACCGTGGCCTCGTTCGTCGGGGCACGACCTGAGCAGTTGGTCTGGACCAGCGGCGCCACCGCCGGGCTCAACCTCGTCGCCTATGCGATCGGCAATGCCACGCTCGGCCGGGGCGCCCCGGCGAGCGAGCGCTTCGCCCTGCGCGCCGGTGACGAGCTCGTGGTGACCGAGAGCGAGCACCACGCGAACCTCATCCCCTGGCAAGAGCTGGCCGCCCGCACCGGAGCCGTGCTGCGCCACATCCCCGTCCGCGATGACGGCACGATCGACCTGGATGCCGCGGCATCCGTCATCTCCGACCGCACCCGCGTCGTCGCGTTCCCGCACGTCTCGAACGTGCTGGGCATCGTGAACCCGGTCGCCGAGCTCGTCGCCCTCGCCCAGGCGGCCGGCGCCCTCACCGTGCTGGACGCGTGCCAGTCCGCGCCGCACCTGCCGCTGGACCTTCCCGCGCTCGGCGTCGACCTCGCGGTGTTCTCGGGCCACAAGATGCTCGGGCCCTACGCGATCGGCGGGCTCTACGGCCGCGCCGATGTGCTCGAGGCACTGCCGCCCTTTCTCACCGGAGGGTCGATGATCACCACGGTGACCCTCGACGAGGCGAAGTACCTGCCGCCGCCGCAGCGGTTCGAAGCCGGCACGCAGCCGGTGTCGCAGGCCATCGGCCTCGCCGCCGCCGTGCGCTACCTCGACGGCGTCGGCATGGACGCCGTCCACGCCCACGAGCGCGCGCTCGAGGCGCGTATGGGCGAAGGGCTGCGCGGCATCCCCGGCATCCGCCTGCTCGGCGATGCCCCGGGAGTCGAGCGCGTGGGCCTCTGGGCCTTCGACGTCGACGGCGTGCACGCGCACGACGTCGGCCAGTTCCTCGACTCGCGCGGCATCGCGGTCCGCGTCGGGCACCACTGCGCCGCACCGCTGCACCGGCGCTTCGGCCTGACTGCCTCGGTGCGGGCATCCGCCGCGCTGTACAACACGGCCGACGAGGTCGACACGTTCCTCGACGCCGTGGCGGGCGTCCGCGCGTTCTTCGGAGCGGGCGCATGAGCGGCCTCGAATCGCTCTACCAGGAGCTCATCCTCGATCACTCCAAGCGCAAGGTGGGCTTCGGGCTCGCAGGCGTAGAGGGCCGCTCGGCGACCTCGCACCAGCACAATCCGCTCTGCGGCGACGAGATCACGCTCCGGCTCCGGCTGGCGGAGGACGGCGACGTGATCCGCGACGTGACGTGGGAGGGCAACGGCTGCTCGATCTCGCAGGCCTCCGCCTCGATGCTCGCGGAACTGGTCGACGGGATGCCGAAGGCCGAGGCATCCGCTCTCATCGACGGCTTCCGTGAGGCGCTCCGCTCGCGCGGGAGCATCCTGCTCGACGAGGACGTGTACCTCGATGCCGCCGCGCTGTCGGGCGTCTCGAAGTACGTCGCGCGGGTCAAGTGCGCGATGCTCGCGTGGGTCGCGCTCGAGGACGACCTCAACCGCGCCTGAGTCTTTTCGGACCGACGCGCCGCATGGATGTCGTGAGGACCGGCAGCACGGCCGAGCGACGGGTGTTGGATCGAGACGTGAACGAGATCGACACGCTGGACCGCCTGCCGGTGCTGCCCCGCACCTGGACGGGATCGCTCAGTGCGGACCGCATCGTGCTCGGCTTCGTCGTGGCTCTCGTGGTCGGCCCCCTGCTGACGTGGCTGCTCTACTCCGCGCGCACCCCGGAGTCGATCACCTCGGACGTGCTGGCCTACCAGCTGCTCGTCGTCGTGGTGGCGCTCATCGGCGGCATCTGGCCGGCCCTGTTCGCCGCCGTGCTGTCGGGGCTGACGCTGGACTTCCTCTTCGTGGCGCCCCAGTTCACGGTCGCGGTCTCGGACCCGCTGCACCTGTGGGCCCTGATCCTGTACATCGTGATCGCCATCCTCGTCAGCTACGTCGTCGACCAGGCCGCACGTCGCACCCGCATCGCGCAGCGGGCGACGGCCGAGGCCGAGCTGCTGGCGACCGTCGCCGGCAGCGTGTTGCGCGGCGAGAGCGCCGTGCCCGCGCTGATCACCCGGGCACGGGAGGCCTTCGACCTGTCGGGCGTGCGCCTGATCGGGCCGGAAGGAGAGGTCATCGCCACCGACGGCGAACCCGTCCGCGACGGTCGCTTCGCCTCGGTCGCCGTGACCCGGGGCGGCGGGGCGGCGAGCGCCGTCCTCGAACTGCACGGCGGAACAGTGGATGCCGCGGACCGGCGCCTGCTGGACGTCATCGTCGCCCAGCTCGGGGCCGCCCTGGAACGCGCCGAACTGGCCGAGACCGCCCGCGCGGCCGAAGCGCTCGCGGTCGCGGACCAGGTGCGCAGCGCCCTGCTCTCCGCCGTCAGCCACGACGTCCGCCGCCCGCTCGCCGCCGCCATCGCCGCGGTGGGAGGCCTGCGCGCGGAAGGGTCCGACCTGTCATCGGAGGACCGCCACGAGCTGCTCGAGACGGCCGACGAGAGTCTGGCCGCCCTGTCGAGGCTCGTCACCGATCTGCTCGATGTCGGCCGCGTGCAGGCCGGGGTCCTGGCCGTCTCGCTCCAGCCGGTCGACGCCGCGGACGTCGTGCTGGCCGCGCTGGAGGAGCTCGACCTCGGCCCGGACTCCGTCGGGCTCGCGCTGGATGCGGCGCTGCCCACGGTCGCCGCCGACCCGGTCCTCCTCGAGCGGGTGCTGGTCAACGTGCTCGCCAACGCCGAGCGCCACAGCCCCGACGGCGCCGTGGTCGAGGTGACGACACGCTCCCGGAGCGGCAGGGTCGAACTGCGGATCGCCGACCACGGCCCGGGCATCGCCCCCGAGCGCCACGAGGAGATGTTCGCGCCGTTCCAGCGTCTCGGCGACACCGACAACACGACCGGCCTCGGACTGGGGCTCGCCCTCTCCAAGGGGTTCACCGAGGGCATGGGCGGTACGCTCACCCCCGAGGAGACCCCCGGAGGAGGACTCACGATGGTGATCGCGCTTCCGGTCGCACAGGCGGCCCCGTGAAGATCCTCGTCGCCGACGATGACCCGCAGCTCGTCCGGGCGCTCCGCATCACCCTCTCCGCTCACGGCTACGAGGTCGTCGCCGCTCCCGACGGCGCCGCGGCGGTCACCCTCGCGGCGGCCGAGCGTCCCGACATCGTCATGCTGGACCTCGGGATGCCGCGCCTCGACGGCGTCGGCGTGATCCACGCCCTCCGCGGCTGGACAACGGCACCGATCATCGTCGTCTCCGGACGCACCGGCTCCGCCGACAAGGTGGAGGCGCTGGATGCCGGGGCCGACGACTTCGTGACGAAGCCGTTCCAGATCGACGAGCTGCTCGCCCGTCTGCGCGCGCTGTCGCGCCGGGTCTCGGCATCCCCCGGCGAACCGGTGGTCTCGTTCGGCGATGTGCAGGTGGACCTCGCGGCGAAGGCCGTCACGCGCGCGGGCGCTCTCGTGCATCTCACGCCGACCGAGTGGCAGATCCTCGAGTTCCTCGCACGCAACCCGGGGACCCTGGTGACGCGTCAGGCGCTGCTGAAGGACATCTGGGGCACCGAGCAGATCACCGACACGGGCTACCTCCGCCTGTACCTGTCGCAGCTGCGCAAGAAGCTCGAGGCCGACCCCGCCCGCCCCGTGCACCTGCTCACCGAGGCGGGCATGGGCTACCGGCTGGTCCTCGACGCCTGAAACGGGAAGGCGGGCGGATGCCGAAGCATCCGCCCGCTGTTTCGCGACGTCCGCTCAGCCGACCGTCGCGGTCGCCACGCCCGGCTGGTCGCTGAAGAGGCCGTCCATGCCGGCGTCGAGGAACACCCGGATCTCACCCGGAAGGTCACCGGCTGCGTTCGGGTCCGAGCTCGAGCGGAACTCGACCGGCAGGAACTGGTTCTCGAGCCGGAAGGTCCAGCCGTGGACCGTGAGGCCGGCGGCGTGCGCATCGGCGATCACCGGCGTCGGCGTGCCCAGGGTGCCTGCGGCGGTGCGCGGGATCATGACCGACTTCTCGAGCCCGACGCCATCGGCGTACGTCGCGATCTCGGCGAGGCCGGCGGGCGTGACGAGGTCCTTGTACGTGCGGGGGTCGCCGGCGGCGGTGAAGTCGTACGGGCGCCCCGAGCCGCTCACGAGCTGGGCGATCGTGACGTCCGTCATCGTGTTCAGCTCCTTGAGGTTCGCGACCTCGAAGCTCTGCAGGATGACCGGGGCATCGGCGCGGTCCACGCCGTTCGCCTGCAGCGCCGCCACCAGCGGCTCCTCGAGCGAGAGGCCGATCGAGTCGAAGTAGGTGGGGTGCTTCGTCTCGGGGTACACGCCGACCTGACGGCCGTCGCAGCTGACCGAGTGGCGGGCGAGATCGATGACCTCGTCGAGGGTCGGCACCAGGTAGAGCCCGTCGAACGCGGTGTTGGCCGGACGAGTCTGCGGCAGTCGCTCCTTGGCGCGCAGGGTGCGCAGCTCGGCGAGGGTGAAGTCCTCCGTGAACCACCCCGTGACGCGGGCGCCGTCGATGGTCTTCGTGGTGCGGCGGTCGGCGAACTCAGGCCGGGCCGAGACATCCGTCGTGCCGCCGATCTCGTTCTCGTGCCGCGCGACGAGCACGCCGTCCTTGGTCGAGACGACGTCGGGCTCGATGTAGTCGGCGCACTGCACGATCGCCGTCTCGTAGGCGGCGAGGGTGTGCTCGGGGCGGAAGCCGCTCGCGCCGCGGTGGCCGACGACCGTGATCGCCGACGGCTCGATGCGCTCGCGCTGCAGGTCGATGATGTCGAACTCGGTGTCGTCGGGTGTGCCGGGGACGCGCGCGTCATTGCCGGGGTAGTTGTTGTCGTTGCCGATGAGCAGCCGGCCGTCCTTCAGCTGCACCACCGTCTCGAACGACTGGACGGGGAGCGAGAACACCGCGCCCGTGCCGTAGCCGTCGCCCGCGCCGATGCCGTCGGGGTTCTGGATGCGCAGCGCGTCGACGACGAGCGTCTTCTCGAGGTACCCCTGGGCGTCGACAGTCTTGAGGTTCACCTCGTAGATGCGCTTGGTGACGGCCTGGTCGCCCTCGAAGTCGTCACGCTCGACGATCAGTAGCCGGTCGTTCTTCGTCGTGAAGGCATCGCCGATGACGTTCGGCTCCTGGTCGGTCTGGTAGCTCCAGGTGCGTCCGGTGTAGACGCCGCGGCGCGTGTCGAACTCGAGCACCTCTCGACGACGGAGGTCGGAGTCGTCGGCGTAGGACCCCTCGACGATCGGGTACAGGTAGTGCCCGTTCACGGATCCGGCGAGTGCCTCGAACCCGCGGCTGGCCCGCACGCGGGGCGTCTCGCCCGGCTGCAGGTACGGGTTCTGCGGCGACTTGGCGCCGGGCAGTGAGTACGGCTTCTCGAGCAGCGTGCCGTCGGCGGCGAAGTGGAGCAGGAACGGCCCGAACTCCTCGCCCACCCAGAAGCTGCCGTCCTTCGCGCGGACGACCGACTCGATGTCGAAGTCGGCGCCGGTGAGCAGGCGGTCCGCGGACGCCTCGTTCGCGATGGGGAAGTCCAGCACGCCGTTGCGGTCGTTGTAGGAGATGAAGGTCTCGACGGCGATCGTGCCGTCCCCTCCCGCAGCCGTCTGCCAGGCCGGCCGCACGAGATAGCTGCGCAGCAGGAAGTCCGCGGAGTTGCCCTTGCTGCCGAAGCCGTTGTCGGGCTGCGCCCAGAACGTTCCGTCACCGTTGTCGATCGCGGCCGAGAAGCCGGGGATCACCTGACCTGCCCAGGGACCGGTGCGCCCGTTCGCCGAGCTCGCCAGCGCGCCCGACGGCGGCCCGGCCTCGAGGTGATCGGCGGAGAGGGTGGCGCGGGCGACCAGGGTCGGCGCGACGGTCTTGACGGTGCCCGAGTTGCCCGGCGTGGAGTCGGGCGCGGCGAGCGCGGGCGCGGGGATCAGCACAGCGGCCACCGTGGCGGCGGCGACCGAGAGGGCGAGTGCCCGCGGCATGGCGCGGGATCTGAGGAATCGGCTCATGCCGCGAGCCAATCGACCCCGGCCTGCCCGGCCGTGTCAGGCGGGCGAAGACTTTCGGTCCGGCGGGTGAACGGATGCCGCGGCATCCGTCCCCTGCGGCCTCGGGTCAGCCGAGACCGGCGCGCTCGTCTTCGCCGGGTGCGACGTCGCCGGCGACCGGCTTGCTCGACAGGCCGACCGAGCCGCCGCTCGCCCCGCCGGACAGCGCGGCCGCGACGGCGACCGACTCGTCGATGTCGGGGTACGTCGGGCGCAGCTGCACGGCGTGCTGACGACGGTGCTCGCGCTTGGCCTTGCGGGTCGCGGCCCAGAGGTTCAGGCCCTCGACCAGGACCGCGAACGCCATCGGCATGTAGATGAGCGCCTTCTCGACGTGGACGCCGAAGCCCTCGGCCACGAGGAACACGCCGATGAGCAGCAGGAACGACAGCGCCAGCATCTTCACCGTGGGGTGCTTGTTCACGAACGTGAAGATGAAGCGCGAAGCGAAGAGCATGATGCCGAACGACAGCACGACGACCGTGATGATCACGATCATGCTCTCGGTCATGCCGACGGCGGTGATCACCGAGTCCAGCGAGAACACGATGTCCAGCAGCAGGATCTGCGCGATCACCGAGCCGAAGGTGACCTGAGCGACCTTCTTGCCCGAGCCGTGCTCCTCCTCGGCGCCTTCCAGCTTGTGGTGGATCTCCGTCACGGCCTTGTAGACGAGGAAGAGGCCACCCGCGATGAGGATGAGGTCCTTCCACGAGAAGCCCATCTCGCCGATGAAGAAGACATCGGCCTTGAGCGTGATGATCCAGCCGGCGAAGAACACCAGGATGACGCGGATCACCATCGCGAGCGTGAGGCCCAGGTTGCGGGCCCGGGCCTGCTGCTCCTTCGGGAGCTTCGAGGCGAGGATCGAGATGAAGATCACGTTGTCGACGCCGAGCACGATCTCGAGCACGAAGAGCGTCAGGAAGACGGCGATGAGATCCGGGGTCAGGTCCAGGGAGAAGTCCACCCGCCCATCGTAGGCGGCACGCCGCCCGGAAACTCGCGGCTGGAACGTTCCTGTACGGGATCTCGCAACCCGCTGTCAATCCCCGCCACGCATACCCGCTGGTTCATATGGACGCGCGTAGTGTGAGCCACAGCGATCGGCACAACCGCCTTTGGCTCCGCGTCGGCAAGGTAGCCGGCATCCGAACCGAAGAAGGTGCGATCATCGCCACCATCACAGCAGTCGCACCGGGCGCCCGTCTCGGCGAAGTCCGCCAGACCTACGCCCGGGCGGAGAGCTTCCCTCCGGTCGCCCGTGCGTACACCGAGGTGTCACAGGTCGTCCGCGAGACCGGGCTCCTCAAGCGGGCCCAGTGGTTCTACGCGCTCGTGGGCACCGCGCTCGTGCTCGCCTTCGGCGGCGCGATCACCGGCTTCATCCTGCTCGGCGACTCCTGGTTCCAGCTGCTGATCGCCGCCGCGCTCGGCATCATCTTCACCCAGGTGTCGTTCCTGGCGCACGAGGCGGCGCACCGCCAGATCCTCGCGTCGGGCCCTGCCAACGACCGCCTCGGCCGCTTCCTCGCCGCCGGCGTCGTGGGCATCAGCCTCTCCTGGTGGAACAACAAGCACAACCGGCACCACGCCAACCCGAACCGCGTGGGCAAGGACCCCGACATCGAGATCGACACGATCTCGTTCATCGAGGAGGATGCCGCGAAGGCCAAGGGCCTGCACGCGCTCATCACACGCAAGCAGGGCTGGTTCTTCTTCCCCCTGCTCACCCTCGAGGGCGCCAACCTGCACTTCCTGGGCATGAAGCACCTGCTCTCGCGCGGCGAGGTCAAGGGCCGCTGGATCGAGCTGTCGCTCATCGTCGCGCGGTTCACCCTGTACCTCACGCCGATCTTCCTGTTCCTGCCGATCGGCATGGCCTTCGCGTTCCTCGGCGTGCAGCTCGCGGTCTTCGGCCTGTACATGGGCGCCTCGTTCGCACCGAACCACAAGGGCATGCCGATCATCGCGGCCGACGCCAAGATCGACTTCTTCTCCAAGCAGGTCCGCACCTCGCGCAACATCCGCGGCGGCTGGTGGGCGACCACCCTCATGGGCGGCCTGAACTACCAGGTCGAGCACCACCTCTTCCCGAGCATGGCGCGCCCGTACCTCTCCAAGGCCCGCGAGATCGTCATCGAGCAGTGCCGGACACGCGACGTGCCGTACACCGAGACGAGCCTCATCCAGTCCTACGCCATCGTGATCGACTACCTCAACCGCGTCGGTCTCGCCGCGCGCGACCCGTTCGACTGCCCGATGGTGAACCGCTTCCGCAACGCCTGAGCGCACGCACGGGAGAAGGCGAGCGGATGCTGCGGCATCCGCTCGCCTTCTCTCTGTCGTGGCCCGGCTCAGGCTGAGACGAGCTCCCGTTCGAGGCGCGCGTAGCTGGCCTCCATGCCGTCGGTCATCCCGGTGGCGAGCACCATGTCGCGGGTCTCCTTGTCGGGGTACTCGATGAGCAGCGTGATCAGCGTCGCACCGTCCTCCTCGTCGAGGTTGAGGTCGTTGAGCGTCGACGGGAAGTCCGTGCCCGTCATGTGCTCCGTCGTCACCGCGCGACGGGGCGCCTCCGACAGCAGCGTCTCGCCGTCGAACCCGAAGCGCTCGCCCTCGGCGCCGTCGACCGGAGCCCACTCGTAGCGGTAGCGGCCGCCGACCGACGGGTCGACCTCGCACACGTCGAGCCGCCAGCCGTCCGGGCCGAGCATCCACTGCTTCAGCAGCTCGGGCTCCTGGTGAGCGCGCCAGACGAGGTCGATCGGGCCGTCGATCAAGCGCGTGATGCGCACGTGCGTGTCGTCGAGCAGCTCGGTCTGCGTGCCCTTGCCGGCGGCGTAGTCCCGCAGCCCCTGCAGCACGCGGTCGACCTGGTTGAACGCCATCTCGGTGCCCTCGACCATGCCCATGTCGATGGACTGCTGGAGCGCCTCGGCGGAGGTGAAGCGCGTGATGCTCTCGAGGCGTGACCCTGTCGCGGTGGGCTCGAAGGTGATCGTCATGCGGGAAGTCGGCATCTCCTCGCGGACGGCGCCGTTCTCGTCCGCGAACGAGTCCAGCACCGAAAGCGAGCGCGGCCCGTCGATCTCGAGGAACTCCCACGTCGCGTAGAACTTCTCGCCCTGGGGGCTGGTCATGTGGTACTTCGCGTGACCGCCGACCACGGGGTCGAATGCCGTGAAGGTCGCCGGGTATCCGGGCGGGCCCCAGAAGCGCTCGAGCTGGCGCGGATCGGTGAACGCCTCCCACAGGCGCTCCTGCGGAGCATCGAACTCCGCCGTGAGCGTCATGGTCAGGGCTTCGGGATCGGTCGTGACTGCGGTGACGGGCATCTCATGCTCCTTCGGTGTCGGTGTTCTCGGTGTCGTGCGGTGCGGTCGAGGCCGCGGGTTCGGCGAGGATCGCGTCGAGGCGATCGATGCGCGAGCGCCACAGCTCCTCGTAGCGGGCGAGCAGTGCCCGGGCGCGGGCGATCATGGCCGGATCCGCGCGGACCAGCCGCTCGCGGCCTTCGGCGCGCTTGATGATGAGACCGGCGGCCTCCAGGACGGCAACGTGCTTCTGCACTGCGGCGAATGACATGTCGTAGTCGCTCGCGAGGGCCGACACCGAGTGCTCGCCCTCGATCGTGCGGCGCAGGATGTCGCGGCGGGTCGCCGTCGACAGGGCGTGGAATACGCGGTCGATTTCTTCATCGCTCAACTCAATTCGTACAACCATTTGGTTGTACGATAGACGGCGTCGCGGTATCCGTCAACCCCGCGGGTGGGAACCGCGCTCTCGTCGGGCCGGCGGGTGATCGCTGCGGGGAGCCGGTCAGGAGTCTCGGGCGGACAGCCCTCGTCCGCTCAGCGCGCCTCGTGTGCCGCCTCGTCGTCGACGGACAAGGTGTGCCAGGTCTTGAAGGTGAGATCCGCGGCGCCGTCGACATCCCCACGGGCGAGTAGCGCGACGAGGTGCTCATGACGTTCGAGCGAGGACTGGCCGTCGGCCGCAAACCGCGCTCGCTCCGCACGACGTACGACAGGCCCGAACTGGTCGAGCACCGCCACGATCGCATCGTTGCCCAGAACCGCCACCGGCACGCGATGGAAGTCCTCGTCGGCGTCCATCGCCGCGGCGATATCACCGGCGCTCAGCGCTTCGGCGAAGCGGCGGTTCGCATCCCTCATGCGCTCGAGATCGCCATCGGCGGCGTTTCCCGCCATTCCCCGGACGGCCAGCACGTGCATCGCAGCCACAACGTCTCGAGCATCTCGGATCGCTTTGGGATCGAGGGCGCTCACCGTCGTGGATCGGCCCGGTCTGGCGATCACGAGCCCGCTCGCCGCCAGCCGCAGCAGCGCTTCACGCACCGGCGTCCTGCTCACACCGAGCCATTCCGCGAGATCCGCGTCCTTCAGCTGCTCGCCAGGGAGGAACGTGCCGTCGACGATCGCGTCGCGCAACCGTCGGAAGACATCGTCACGGAGAAGCGTGCGGTCGACACCTGGGGCGCGTGGAATCGGCATGCAATATATTGCGCACCTTCCGGTTACTGAATGCAAGCCGACATGCCCATTGCTCGTTGATCGTGCATGCAATATATTGCGTATCGCTTGCGGTACACCTTTCACCCAACCCGGCCGGCTCATGGAGCCGAACTCGAAAGGAAGAGTCATGACAACCATCGAAGAGATCAAGAACGTCGTCCTCGTGCACGGGGCTTTTGCTGACGGATCCGGCTGGCGCCGGGTCTACGACCTCCTCACCGCCCGCGGCTACCACGTCTCGATCGTGCAGAATCCGCTTACCTCGTTCGCCGACGACGTGGCCGCGACCAATCGTGTCCTCGATGCACAAGACGGCCGGGCCATCCTCGTCGGCCACTCGTGGGGCGGCACGGTCATCACGGAGGCGGGCGTGCACCCGAAGGTCGCCGGCCTGGTCTACGTGTCTGCCCTCATCCCGGATGCCGGTGAGACCAGCGGGCAGCAGTACGAGGGCTTCGCCGCCACACCGGAGTTCGTCATCGACGTGGCCGACGACGGCTTCGGCCGCCTCAACAGGGACGCCTTCCACGCCGGATTCGCCGCCGATGTGAGCGAGGCCGACGCGATGTTCATGGCCGACAGCCAAGTGCCGGTGAACATGGCCGTCTTCGGCGAGGCCGTCACGGTGGCCGCGTGGCGCGACAAGCCGAGCTGGGCGGTCATCGCGACAGAGGACAAGGCATTCGACCAGGCGATGCTGCAGCACATGGCCGACCGCATCGGCGCCGACATCACGACCGTTCCCGGCAGTCACGCCCTGTTCATCACGCAGGCCGAGACCGTCGCCGACGTGATCGCCACTGCCACGAACGCTGCGCCCAAGGTGGCGGAAGAAGCCGGCGCCCGCTGACGCCTCGCAGCCCGCCCGGGTCAGCTCGCCCGCGACGACGAGCTGGCCCCGGTCCCACTCCGGAGATGAATTCTCACCGGGCAGCGTCAGACGCAGCCGCACCCGTCACCCCGCGATGTCAACACCTCCGTCGCCGGTAGGATTGACCCCGTCCGGCATCCCTCATTCTCTGGAGTTCAGCCGCGTGACCACCCCCTCTCAGACTGCCCAGGCCGATACGGTCGACAACGCCGCCGCCACGCCCGAGAAGGAGCAGCCGTACGCGGCCCTCGGTCTCAAGGCCGACGAGTACGCGAAGATCCGCGAGATCCTCGGCCGCCGCCCCACCTCGGGCGAGCTGGCGATGTACTCGGTCATGTGGAGCGAGCACTGCTCCTACAAGTCCTCGAAGATCTATCTCCGCAAATTCGGCGAGAAGGTCTCCGACGAGATGAAGACCCGCCTGATGGTGGGCATGGGCCAGAACGCCGGCGTCGTCGACATCGGCGAGGGCTGGGCGGTCACCTTCAAGGTCGAATCGCACAACCACCCCAGCTACATCGAGCCGTTCCAGGGCGCCGCGACCGGCGTGGGCGGCATCGTCCGCGACATCATCTCGATGGGCGCACGCCCGGTCGCGATCATGGACCAGCTGCGCTTCGGCGACATCGACCACCCCGACACCGCGCGCGTGGTCCACGGCGTCGTCAGCGGCATCTCGTTCTACGGCAACTGCCTCGGCCTGCCCAACATCGGCGGCGAGACGGTCTTCGACTCGGTCTACCAGGGCAACCCGCTCGTCAACGCCCTCGCGGTCGGCGTCCTGCGCCACGAGGACCTCAAGCTGGCCAACGCCACGGGAGCCGGCAACAAGGTCGTGCTGTTCGGCGCCCGCACCGGCGGCGACGGCATCGGCGGGGCGTCCATCCTCGCGTCCGACACGTTCGCCGACGGCGGCCCGACCAAGCGGCCCGCGGTGCAGGTCGGCGACCCGTTCGCCGAGAAGGTGCTCATCGAGTGCTGCCTCGAGCTCTACAAGGACGAGCTCGTCGAGGCGATCCAGGACCTCGGCGCCGCCGGCATCTCGTGCGCGACCAGCGAACTCGCCGCCAACGGCGGCTCGGGCATGCGCGTCGACCTCGAGAACGTCCTGCTGCGCGACCCCACGCTCACGCCCGAGGAGATCCTCATGAGCGAGAGCCAGGAGCGCATGATGGCGATCGTCGCGCCCGAGAAGCTCGACGCGTTCCTCGCGGTCGTGCGCAAGTGGGATGTCGAGACCAGCGTGCTCGGCGAGGTGACCGGCGACGGACGCCTGCAGATCTTCTGGCACGGCGAGGAGATCGTCAACGTCGACCCGTCCACGGTCGCCGTCGACGGCCCAGTGTACGAGCGTCCCGTCGCCTACCCGACGTGGATCGACGCGCTGCGCGAGGGCTCGGCCTCGGCCCTGCCGCGCGACGTGGACCCGGCGGTGCTCCGCGAGCAGTTCACCCGGCTGGTCGCGAGCCCGAACCTCGCCGACCCGTCGTGGGTGACCAACCAGTACGACTACTACGTCATGGGCAACACCGCGCTGTCGTTCCCCGACGACGCCGGCATGATCCGCGTCGACGAGCACTCCGGGCTCGGCTTCGCGATCGCGACCGACTGCAACAGCCGCTTCTGCCAGCTCGACCCCTACGAGGGCGCCAAGCTCGCCCTGGCCGAGGCGTACCGCAACGTCGCCGTCACCGGCGCGGTCCCCACCGCGGTGACCGACTGCCTGAACTTCGGCTCGCCCGAGAACCCCGAGGTCATGTGGCAGTTCTCCCAGGCCGTGGACGGCCTGTCGGACGGATGCCTGGAACTCGGCGTCCCCGTCACCGGCGGCAACGTCTCGTTCTACAACCAGACCGGCGACCAGCCGATCTTCCCGACCCCGGTCGTGGGCGTCCTCGGCATCATCGACGACGTCGCCCGCCGCATCCCGTCGGGATGGCAGGACGCCGGCGAGAACATCTACCTGCTCGGCGTGACCTCCACCGAGCTCTCCGGCTCACAGTGGGCCGGCACGATCCACGGGCACCTCGGCGGACGCCCGCCGGCGGTGGACCTCGGCCAGGAGCGCAAGCTCGCCGAGCTGCTGCACGCGGGCAGCCAGCAGTCCCTCATCTCGTCGGCGCACGACCTCTCGTCGGGCGGCCTGGCGCAGTCCCTCGCGGAGGCGTCCATGCGCTTCGGCGTCGGCGCGCGGGTGTGGCTCGACGAGATCATCGACCGCGATGGAGTGGATGCCGCCACCGCCCTGTTCTCGGAGTCCACGGGTCGCGTGATCGTGTCGGTGCCGCGCGAGGACGATGTGAAGTTCCGCGGACTCTGCGAGGGTCGCGGCTACCCGGTGCTGCGCATCGGCGTGACCGACGCCTCGGGCGACGGCGAGGGCCCTGCGCTCGAGATCCAGGGGCTCTTCACGCTGCCGCTGGCCGAGCTGAGCGCACTGTCCACCGCCACCCTGCCCGCCGCCTTCGGTGCCACGGTCGCCGAGCCGGTCGCCTGAACGACACCGGCCTAGGATTGAGCCATGGCTGCCGACGAGGACGAGTACAGCGGATTCAACGACACGCGTCAGGCGCGCACCAAGGTCATCGCCTGGGTGACGATCGTCGCCCTGATCCTGGTCGGCGGCGGCGCGACGGTGTTCGCGCTGCTCTTCGGCTGAGCGTTCGCCGCGACCCCGTGCCGGCAGGCCGCGCCACGGCTACCATGACAGGGTGGAGCCTCTCATCCTGCTCGTGCAGGGCTGGTGGTGGGTCGCTCCGGCCGTCGCAAGCGCCGGAGCCGCCTCCTACATGGGCCTGACGACCGGCCGTCGCCGCGCGCGACGGCTGGAGCTCGACGCGTCCCGGCACGAGGAGACCCAGGCCTACCGCGCGCTGGCGGCCGCGAAGGCCCAGCTGCGCGCCGCCCAGGCGGACGTCCTCTCCGAACGCGCGCGGTCCGGCTCGGCGGCTTCTCTCCGGGCGAAGCGCGCACTGCAGTCGGCCCGCGACGCCGAACGCGCCGCGTCGTTCGCGCTGCGCGCCAGCCGTGCCCGCGTGAAGGCCTCGTACGTGCAGTACCGTGCGAGCTCCACGACCGAAGCTCTGCCGATCGAGCGGCTGTACGCCGCGCAGGACACGGTCAACGCGCGCTGGCTCACCTACGAGACCGATGTCGACAAGGCGCTGGCGTACCCGCTGGTCACCGACTCGAGGCATCCGGCCGCGCTGGCCTTCCTCGAGGCGCAGCGCCGGGCGCAGTTTCTGCGACCGACGCCCGGCCGGCGGGTGACGCCCGAGGAGTTCGTCCGATACCGCGTCGCTGTCGCAGAGATGGAGTCGACGCTGGCGGAGGCGGAGCGGCAGGCGGGAGTGCCCGGGGCGCAGCGCAACCCGCAGAGCGGCGTCGCCGGCGTGCTCGGGTCGGTCGCCGACGCGATCGATGCCGCGATCCCGATGCTGGACGGCCTGCGTTCCTCGCTGGTGCGCCCTCACCTCTTCTCGCCTCGCCCCCCGGACTCCGCGCCGCGTTGACCGAGTGACGGCGCCCCCGCGACTCCTGAGCGTGGGAGCGCTCACTGGCAGGGTGCCCTGAGCCCGACGCAGCCGTCCGTCCGCCCGTTAGCATGACAGGGTGGAGCCCGTTTTCCAGTTCCTGGGCAATTACTGGTGGCTCGTCTTCCCGCTCTTCGGGGTGATGAGCGCGGTCGGTGGCGCCTGGGAGCGCAGCGCCCGGCGCCGCCACAAGCGCCGCCTCGAGGTGCTCCACGCGAAGGCTGAGCTGAAGGCCGCCGCCCGCGGACAGGTGGCCGCGGCATCCCTCCCCGCCGTCACCGGCGCGACGGCGACCACGATCGGCGGCGCAGCGCCGACCCGCGAGACGCAGGCGACGCAGCTCGAGCGCCTGTTCGCGACCCACGACGCCGTCACCGCCCGGTGGCTGGAGTACGAGCTCGACGTCGCCAAGACGATCGCCTTCCCGGCGATGAGCGACGGGCGCCAGCCGCTCACCGCCGCGTTCCTGCGCGCGAAGCGCATCGCGGACGGCCTTCGTCCCGCGTCGCCCAAAGCGCGTCTGACGAAGGAGCAGCTCGCCGAGTACCGCAGCGCCGTCGCGGACTTCGAGGTGGCGTTCGACGTCGCGGAGCGCGACGCGCGGCGCATCAAGGACTCCAGCTTCACCGAGGTCGAGCGCAAACGGCTCGACACCGCCAAGCAGCTGCTCACCGTCGCGATCGACCAGGCCGCCACCCCCGCCGAGCGCCAGCTCGCGTACCGCCGGGTGCGACAGGAGCTCGACGGCCTCATCTCGCTCTCCGACGGCGCGATCGAGGTGCTCGAGTCCAAGGTCTCGCTCGAGCTCGGCCCCGCGAACACGTCATCGCCGGCAGCAGATGCCGCACCCCCGCGTGCATCGACCACGCCGCCCCCCGCGCCGGACGCCGGGGCCGCGGCATCCCGCCCCTCTCCGCAGACCGGACCAACACCTCTGCCTGCGCAGTGGCCCGTGCCCTCGCGCGGTTCGGGCGACACGGCGCCGGGGCGCGTCATCCACCCCAAGTCGCACCCCTGATCCGCCGCCCCGCCCGCCCGCTTCAGGGGCGCGGTTGACAGTGCGCTCGGTTCTGTGGTTACTTAGTCGAGTAAGTAACCAGACAACCGGAGGCCGGCGTGATCGAAGAAGGCAAGGCGCTCTTCCTGCAGATCGCGGAGAGCGTCGAGGACTCGATCATCGACGGCTCGCTGGCCGAAGAGGACCGGGCGCCGTCGACGAACGAGCTCGCAGCCTTCTACCGGATCAACCCCGCGACCGCGGCCAAGGGCGTCGCGGTGCTGGTCGACAAAGGCGTGATCTACAAGAAGCGCGGCATCGGCATGTTCGTCGCGCCGAACGCCCGCGATCGGCTGCTCGGCGAGCGTCGAGCGGCCTTCGCCGATCGCTACCTGGGGCCGCTCATCGCCGAGGCGCACAAGCTCGGCCTCGACGCGGACGACCTGACCCTGCTCATCCGCGACCGCGCCCCCGCGCCCGTCGCGACCAGTCACGAAGGAGACGCACGATGACGCACGTGATCGAGGTGAACGGGCTCACCAAGCGCTACCGCGAGACGCTCGCGGTGGACGACGTGAGCCTCACCATCGAGAAGGACACGATCTACGGCCTGCTCGGACGCAACGGCGCCGGCAAGACGACGGTCATGTCGATCCTCACCGCCCAGAACTTCGCGACCAGCGGTGACATCAGGGTCTTCGGCGAAGATCCCTACGAGAACGCCGCGGTGCTCGGTCGCATGTGCTTCGTGCGCGAGAGCCAGAAGTACCCGGAGGACGCGCTGCCCAAGCATGCCTTCAAGACCGCGAGCCTGTTCTTCCCGAACTGGGACCAGTCGCTCGCCGATCGGCTCATCGAGGACTTCCAGCTGCCGATGAAGCGGCGCATCAAAAAGCTCTCGCGCGGACAGCTCTCGGCCGTCGGCGTGATCATCGGCATCGCCTCCCGTGCCGAGATCACGTTCTTCGACGAGCCCTATCTGGGTCTGGACGCCGTCGCACGTCAGGTCTTCTACGACCGTCTGCTCGAGGACTACACGGAGCACCCGCGCACGATCATCCTCTCCAGCCACCTGATCGACGAGGTCTCGAACCTCATCGAGCGGGTCCTGGTGATCGACCGGGGCCGCATCATCATGGACGAGGAGACCGACGCGGTCCGCGACCGCGCGGCCAACATCGTCGGCGAGGCAGCCGCTGTCGACGCGTTCGTCGCGGGGCGCGAGGTGATCCACCGGGAGAGCCTCGGCCGCGTCGCATCCGTCACCGTGGTCGGAGGACTCACCGCGGCCGACCTGCAGCGGCTCGACGCCGCGGGCCTCGACGTCGCCCCCGTCTCGCTCCAGCAGCTCATCGTGCGCACCACGCAGCACGCGAGCGGATCCCCCGAACAGACCATCATCGACGAAGGAGCCCTGCGATGAGCCGCACCGTCAGCGTCGTCCGCATGCAGCTGATCAATCGCCAGACCTACGTCTGGGTGCCCCTCCTGGTGCTCGCCGGGTCGCTGCTCATCACGCTCGCGATCTACGCGACGCTGGAGAGCGCCGGGGTCGTGGGGCCCAAGTACGGCGGTGGGGCACAGGCTCCGCTCTGGTACTTCGCCGTCGTCGGGATCCAGGCCCTCACGCTGACGTTCCCCTTCTCACAGGCGATGAGCGTCACGCGCCGCGAGTTCTACCTCGGCACGCTGCTCACCGCAGTGCTGACCAGCCTCATCCTCTCGGCCGTGTTCGTCGTCGGGGGTCTGCTCGAGAAGGCCACGGGCGGCTGGGGAATGGACGGCTACTTCTTCTTCCTGCCCTGGATCTGGGAAGGCGGTCCGGCGGCTGCCGCGCTCTTCTACTTCACCGTCGCGATGCTGTTCTTCATCGTGGGGTTCTGGGCTGCGACGATCTTCAAGCGGTTCGGATCGCTGTGGCTGACGGTGGTGCTGGTCGGCATCGGCGCGCTGCTGGTCGCAGGCCTCTGGGTGGTCGGCCAGGCGAACGCATGGGTCGAGGTGTTCACCTGGTTCGCCACGCAGGGCGCGTTCGGGCTGTCGCTGTGGGGCGTCGCCCTCGGGCTCGTGCTCGCGGTGATCGCGTTCTTCACGCTCCGCCGCGCGGTCCCCTAGGCAGCCCTCGAGCGGATGCCCCGTCCCGGCCGCCCCGCGCGGTCCGGGGCAGGGCATCCTCGTCCGTCGCGTCGACGCGCGGGTAGGGTGGCGCCGATGAATTCCTCGCGCAGCACCCTCGTCGACGAGTCCGACGCCATCCCTCTCGGGCACGGGCCGCTTCCGGCCACAGACGCCGAGCTCGCGTCGCGGCTCCGAACGGCGATCGCCGCGGAGTGGCCCGAGCCCGCCGCAGGATGGGACTCGATCCCCGGATGGACTGCGGCATTCAGCGCGCGGCCCGACCTCGCCTCG
Source organism: Microbacterium sp. Root166 (assembly GCF_001427145.1). Lineage (GTDB taxonomy): Bacteria > Actinomycetota > Actinomycetes > Actinomycetales > Microbacteriaceae > Microbacterium. The sequence goes on along the minus strand of NZ_LMGL01000001.1, from coordinate 1,104,507 downwards.
ATCGAGCTCGACCTGACGGGCTACGCCGTGCCGGTCGGCGGACAGGGCGAGGACGCAGACGTCGCCGAGCCCCGGTCCGCCGAGATCGGGCACGTGCAGCCGGCGCTGATCGCGAGCGCTCGCGTCCTCGCGTCGCCGATGGACGTGGCGGGCGTTCCGCTCGACCTCCTGCTGGACGCATCGGACCTTCCGGTGGAGTGGGTCACCGATGCCGAGGGTGAGCTGTGGATCCGCCTCGACGAGGCCCGGGCCGGTGATCTGCGTGCGCACTTCCGGCTCTGCGTGCCTGTCGAGGAGGCGCGCGCCGGGCTTCGCGCGGCGCTCACGGCCGAGCTGGCGGCAGCGCGCTTCGGCCTGAGCTCCTTCGACTTCGATCTGCGCGCCCGTCGCGGGACCGAGCTCTCGGGTTGGGTGCAGGCGCGGCTTCGGAAGGGCATCCTGTCTGCGAAGGCCCGGGCACGCGCCGAGGTCCGGATCGATCCGATGACGATGTCCGCGACGGTCACCCGGCTCTCCGTGCGCAGTGCGAACCCGGTCCTCGGCCTGGCTCTGCTCGCGGTGCGCTCGAAGATCCGCGCGTACGAGGGCCGCTCGTTCGATCTCAACGAGTCGATGCCCGCGGGCGTGCGCCTGGTCGGGCTGGCGGTGGACACCGCCGGGAGCGAGCTCGTCGTCTCGGGCCGCTTCGGCTGATCCGGCCTGGTCAGCGGGAGTCGGCTGCCTCGGTGTGATGGTGGATGACCTCGGCGACGACGAAGTTGAACCACTTCTCGGCGAACGCGGGGTCGAGGTCCGCCTCTTCGGCGAGGCGTCGCAGCCGGGCCACCTGCTGCTCTTCGCGAGCGGGATCGGACGCGGGCATGCCGTGCTCGGCCTTGAGGTACCCCACCTGCTTGGTCGCCTTGAACCGCTCGGCGAGGAGGTAGACCAGCGAGGCATCGATGTTGTCGATGCTGCTGCGCAGTCGTCGGAGCGTGGTCATCGGGTCCTCGGTCATGGGGGCCTCCTCGATCTCCGACGATACCGGAGGCCTCGAAGGCACGGCGGCGCGTGACTCCTCGCCCGTCGCGGGTGAAATCGCGACATGGGAACATGGCCGCGAAGCCCTCGCCCCTAGAGTGTGACCATGAACGACGCCTCGTCACCCCTCGGCGCGAGCGCCGCCGAAGCCGCGGACCCCATCGCCGTGAGCCCTACCGCCGGAACCGACCTGGCCGTCTCGGCCGACGGCGTCGTCGCCGACCACGCCGGCTCCTCGCCCCTGGCGGACAACCGGCAGGGCCGCCCGCTGTGGGCGCGGCTCGACAACCCGTTCTCCGTCGGGCTGCTGCTGACACTCGGCGGCCTGGTCGCCATTCTGCTAGGACTCGCGCTCAGCAACATCGCGACGATCCTGGTCTACATCGGCCTCGCGATGTTCGCAGCCCTCGGCCTCGACCCGGTCATCAAGTGGCTCGGCAAGCACGGCGTCAAGCGCGGGTGGGCCATCGCCATCATCTTCCTGACCGGCACCATCATCGGCGTCGGACTCATGTTCCTGGTCGTGCCGACGCTCATCGACCAGATCCAGCAGTTCTTCACCGGACTCCCCGACATGATCTCGAACTTCGAGAAGACCGACTTCTACGCATTCCTCGAGGGCATCTTCGGCACCGGGCTCACCACGCTGCTCGACGAGGTCGAGAAGTTCATCTTCGACCCGGCGAACATCGCCGCGATCTCAGGTGGCCTGCTGAAGGTCGCGGGCGGCATCGCGGCGGCGGTGTCCGGCGGCCTGATCGTCGTCGTCCTGACCCTGTACTTCGTCGCGTCGCTCCCCGGCATCAAGGACTCGCTGATGCAGTTCGCGCCGGCACGCAAGCGCGTGACCGTGCGGGCCATGACCGACCAGATCACCGACTCGGTCGGCGGCTACCTGATGGGAATGGTCATCCTGGCGTTCTTCAACTCCGTGGTGGCCACGATCCTCCACGCGGTCCTCCAGCTGCCGTACCCGCTGCTCATGGGTGTTCTCGCGTTCTCGATCACGATCATCCCGCTCATCGGACCCGTGCTGTACTGGATCGTCGCGACCGTGATCGCTCTCTTCACCAGCCCGCTTTCGGCGCTGATCTTCGCGATCTGCTACCTGATCTACATCCAGATCGAGGCCTACGTCCTCACCCCGAAGGTCATGAACCGGGCCATCGAGATCCCCGGCTCGCTCGTGGTGATCGGGGCTCTGATCGGCGGCACCCTGCTCGGGTTCATCGGCGCGCTGGTCGCGATCCCGGTGACGGCATCGATCCTGCTGATCATCAAACAGGTCTTCTTCAAGAAGCAGGACGCCAAGATCTGATCCGTTTCGAAGCGCCCGGTCCTCCTCGGATCGGGCGCTTCGTCGTCAGTAGTCGACGCGACGTCCGAAGCGGCGCTCACCCCGCGGACGAGGCGAACAGCTGGCGAGTCGGCGCAGGCGGACGATCTCGTGCGGCTGAAGGCCGATGCTCTCGCCGAAGTCCTCGACCGAGGTGAATCCGCCCTGGCGCTCGCGCTCCTTGTGCGCGCGCCGGGCGCGCGACCGGGTGACGCCCGGCAGAGTCGCGAGCTCGTCGACGGTCGCGGTGTTGACGTCCACGGGCTCGGCCGGGCCATCGGTCGTGGCCAGGAGGTCGTCCGACGATGCCCCCGCGGTGCGCGCGAGCGCCTCCGCCTCGACCGCCGGCGCCTGCTTCGGCTCGGCCTTCACTTCCGCCTTCGGCTTGGGCTCGGCCGCGGGCCTGCGCCGGCGGCGCGACGTCTTCGTGCCGCTCGCGCTGCTGCGCGTCGACGCGGATCCGGATGCCGCAGCCTGTCGTCGCACCAGCGGAGCGCGGTTCGGCGAGCTCATGCGCCGCTCCCACATGATGCGCAGCCACGAGGGGTTGACCATGAGGGCGACGACCATGCCGGCGAGGTAGGCGACCGCCGCGACCACCGCCTGCCACTGCCCCCAGATCGGCATGTTCACGAGGATCGCCACGGCACCTGCCGCAACGGCCAGGATCATCAAGCGGGGCCGGCGCGAGACCAGGCCGACGATGCCGAAGCCGAGCCAGGCCAGCATCGGCCCCGGCACCGCGGTGAGCAGCATCCACGAGCTCATGCCGATCAGCCAGGGGAAGCTCGGCGTAGCGGCCGTCACCCGCGCATCGGTCACGCGTAGTCCTTCACGTTCAGCACCATGGTCAGGGTGTCGTCCTCGTCGCGGGTCTCGGACACGAGCTCGAAGCCGGCGGTGTCGGCGCGGCTGCGGATCCGCTCGGCGACGGCCTGCTGCACGCGCAGCGCATAGGCGGCATCGAGCCGCTGGACCAGTGCGGTCGCGTCGGATGCCGCCAGCTCGTGTCCGTCCAGCCGCTCGAGGTGAGCGGCCCAGATGCCCTCGGGCGTGCGGGTCATCGTGATCGTGAGCTCGTCCAGTTCGGCGGAGATCCCGTCGCCCGTGACCGAGACGTTCAGGGCGCCGATGTCACGCAGGGCGTCGCCCAGCAGCTCGGGATCCTTCATGCGCGTCTGCACCGCGACCGGGCGTGCCGCGTCGCCGACGTCGGACGACTCCTTCGCCTCCGACCGGCCGCCGAGCGACAGGATGCCGCCGACGCCGGTGGCGCTGATCGCGGTGACGGCGGCGATCGCCGCGGGAATGAGGATCAGGGAAACGCTCATCGAACGGCCTCCGCCTTCCATTGCTGGTCACGCATGTCTCCGGGCCGGTCGGCCCGTGCACCGAGGTCGTCCAGGAGCGCGGCGAGCGCGGCATCCGTCGCCCAGCCGTTCACACCCACGGTGCCGTCGCGTGCGATCCGGATCTCGAGGGTGTCGAGCCGGCCGTGGACGGCGATGGCGCGCACCTCATCCGCATGCGCGTCGGTCAGGGCCCGGATCCCCTGGTTCCGCGATCCGATCCACGGCCGGTGCGGATCGGGCATTTCCTGCAGATACGGGCCGTCGCACAGCAGATCGGTCGCCGCGAGAAGACGTGCGACATCGGCGCGCTCGGCCGACCAGGCGGTGAGCCGCTCGAGCGGGTAGCCGCTGAACGTCATCACCGTCAGCCCACCGTCACGGAAGGCCTCGGCCACCACCGCCGATGCGCCGGCCTGATCGAACGGCTCGCCGCCGAGCAGCGTGACGCCGGCAGCGCCCGCGGAACGCGCCTGGTCGACCCACGCGCGCGCGGTCTCCGCGGTCGGGGTGAGCGCGCCGCCTCGGGGGGCCCACAGCTGCGGGTTGAAGCATCCGGGGCAGTGCACCGCGCAGCCCTGCAGCCAGAGCGCAGCGCGCACGCCGGGCCCTTCCGCTTCGGTGGCCGCCAAGAAGCGCGACCAGCGCACCTCGCCCTCCGGGACCTCCGGCGGCGCAGCGGTGCCGAGGAGAGAGGTCGATCCCCCTCGTCCGGGCGACTCGGCGACGACGCGCATCAGAGGTTCCTGTTCTCCTGCTCGGCTTCCACCTCGGCGACCGTCGAGACGGCGGTGTAGTCCGGCGTGAAGGTCGACGACGTCGTCTCGGCGTCGAGCAGCGCCTCGAGCGTCTCGATGTAGTCCAGGCACTCCGGCCCGTGCATGCCGAACGTCTCCGCATCGACCGTGCCGTCGGGGCGGAGCTTCACCACGAGCTGCTTCACCATGTCGTCCTCCTCGTCGCGCTTCGGCGCCCCGTCACTGGTCCACGGTCCTCAATAGTCCACCGTGCGCCCGCCGCGGCGCGACGACAGCACGCCCTCGGGCTCGGTTCCGGTGACCTCCGCGGCATCCAGGTCTTCCGCACCCGTCGCCCGCACGGCCCGCTCGGCGGCCCAGCTGCGGATCCGCTGGACCTCCTCGGCCTGGGTCACCGCCAGCGGGATCATCGTCTCGACCACCTGCTCGACGGTCGCGCGCGTGACGGCGCCACCCGCGCTGTAGCCCTCGTAGAGGGCCGAGATCACCGCCTGCTCGATCTCGGCGCCGGAGTGGTTCTCGCTCGCGGCGACCAGTGCGGCGACGGCGCTCGCGTCCCGCACGACCGCGTCCAGCCCGTTCGCCTCCGTGGCGCGGGACGACATCTGCAGCTTCCAGATCACCTCACGCTCGTGCGAGGTCGGCAGATCCACGAAGAAGATCTCGTCGAAGCGGCCCTTGCGCAGGAACTCGGGCGGCAGCGCGTCGATGTTGTTGGCCGTGGCGACGACGAACACCGGACGCGACTTCTCCTGCATCCAGGTCAGGAACGTGCCGAAGACGCGCGCGGTCGTGCCGGAGTCGCCCTGGCCGGTCGTGTTCGAGAAGCCCTTCTCGATCTCGTCGACCCACAGGACGCACGGGGCTACGGCCTCGGCGGTGGCGATCGCGGTGCGGAGGTTCTGCTCGCTCGAGCCGACGAGGCCCGAGAAGATGCGGCCGATGTCCAGACGCAGCAGCGGCAGTCCCCACGAGGCGGCGGTCGCCTTGGCCGTCAATGACTTGCCGCAGCCGGGCACGCCCGTGATGAGCACGCCCTTGGGCGCGGGCAGGCCGTACGAACGCGCCCCGCCGAGCCACGAGCCGTCGCGGCGCGAGAGCCAGCGCTTGAGGTTGTTGAGCCCGCCGACGTCGTCGAGGTCGGTGTCGCCCTTCACGAATTCCAGCACGCCCGACTTGCGCACCACCTGCCGCTTCTCGTCGAGCACGACCGCGATGTCGGCAGCGGTCAGTGTGCCGTCGTTGACCATGGCGCGGGCGAAGGCGTTCTCGGCCTCGGCCATCGAGAGACCGAGGGCCGCATGCACGAGCTGCTCCTGAGCCGTGTCGTCCGCATCGATGGTGATGCGGCCGCCTCCGCTGGCGTTGTTGTCGATCATCGTCTCGAGCAGATCGCGGATCTCCTCCGCCGTCGGCAGCGGGAAGTCGAGCAGGTGGGTGACCTCGTCGAGCTCCGGCGGGATCACCCGCACCGGCGCGGTGATGACGAGCGTGCGCGAGACATCGCCGTGGCGGAACTCGAGGGCCGTCTCGCGCACGGTGCGCACGATGGCCGGATCGCCGGCCCGGTGCTCCGAGCCGAAGTAGGCGTGCAGGTCGCAGAAGACGAACGCGGAGGGATCGTGCACGCCCGCCACGTGCTGCAGCGCACGGGTCGGGTGGGCCGTGTTCGCGATCGCCTTGCCGTCGGGCCCGATCAGCCCGAGGGCTGAGGTCCAGGTCCACACGCCCCGCGGGTTGCGCTGGGCCTGCGCAGAGTCGGTGACCGCGGCGATCGCGCGAACCTCTTCGCCCGTCTCGATGTACAGCAGCGGCAGGCGCGCCTTGAACGCCTCGTCCAGTGTGTCGGCGAAGGTCACATCGTCTCCTTGCTTGGTGCGTTCAGGGGGTGGGAGTCGGGGTCGGCGTGAGGTCGCTCGCCGGGGTGTCGAGGGTGATGGTCCAGCTGCCCTCGCCGGTGTCCGCCGAGACGAACAGCGCGACGCGGTCGGTGGGCTCCCACGAGGTTCGCACGTCGACCTCGTCGAACTCGTTCACGAGCAGCTGCCAGCCGCCGACCGTGACGGCCTCGACGATGAACAGACCGTCGCCGGTGTGCTGGAATCGCCCGCTCAGGGCGTCGCCCTCGTAGAGGAGCACGGCGTTCTCGTCTCCGGATGCCGACTCGCCCATCGTGGTGGTCTCGGGCGTCGTGACCGTCACCGTCCACTCGCCCGCCGAGCGGCCGAACCACAGCAGTCCGTCCTCCGCGCCCGGCATGATCAGCGACTGGCTGTCGGGGTAGAGCGAGCCGACGAACCCTCCGGGGTCCCAGCCCTCCGCCTCGGGATCCAGCTCGGTGTCGAGCTGCTGATAGAGCAGGATGCCGTCCTGGGCGTCATCATCGGTGGTGAGCATCATCAGCTCGGCCCCGGCATCCAGCCGAAGGAATCCGCCCTGCGCGGTGCCGTGGATGACGCCGTCGACGATCTCGTACTCGTCCGGATCGGGGTCGAACCAGGGGTAGTCGCGGTAGCCGTCCTCGTCGTCGCCGATGACGAGCACCTCGCCGGTCACCGGATCGGCGACGATCGTCGGCAGCACGACGAACGAGGTGATGGCGACCGCGATCGTGCCGACGATCCAGACGCCGATCGAGAAGCGCCGGATGCGCTGCGGGGCGGCGTCGCTCATCCGTCACCGCCCGTCGGAGACGGGGTCGCCGTGGGAGCGGGGGCCGGCGCATCGTCGTCGAACGCGATCGTCCATCCGGCGTCGGCATAGGCGTCGACGACGAAGAGGACGAGATCGCCGTCCTCCCAGGCGATCGAGCGATCGACCGGGTCGGCCTCGTAGAGGATCTCGGTCACGCCCTGCGCCGTCGCGGTCTCGATGCCGACCGAGCCCTCGCCGCGGGTGCTCACCCGCGCCGTCGTGGCCGCACCCGAGTACGCGAAGACCATCGGGCCGATGCCGCTCACGGTGCCCGACTCGTCCGGCACCTCCGGAGTCGAGATCTTCAGCCGCCACGCCTCGTCGCTGAACCCATCGATCCACAGCTCTGCCGAGGACGACGTCACGATGACGTACTGCCCGTCGAGCCCGTAGGCGTATGACTCGAAGGTCGGCGGATCGCCGTACTCGCCCTCGACGAGCGCTTCTCCGCCCGGCCCCGTCACTGTGACGCCTCCGACGTACGTGTCGTCGAGCTCGGTCACCAGCAGAGGCTGCGACGGATCGAGGTCGTCCAGCCGGATCACATCGCCGTCGCGGCCGCTGTAGATCCCGTCGCCCTCAGCCTCGGCGGCGGTCGGATCGGGGTTCTCCCACGGCGCGTAGGTGTAGTCGCCCTGAGCGGTGACCGAATCCGGAAGGTCGGCGAACGTGGCCCAGCCGATCAGCGCGATCACCACCAGCCCGCCGATCCACACGGACCCGCTGAACGCGAAGAGGCGGTTCCGGGCATCCGGACTCACCGACCCGCTCGAGCTCATTCGCATCCTTCGTCCGCTCCAGGCTACCCAACGTGCCCGCCGGCGCCCGAGACGTTCAGGCCGCGGCGACCGGGAGCAGGCAGGTCGGCGACGGCGCGGCGGTGCGATGGCGCACACGACCGGGCACCCCGGTGCGCAGGTCGAGGCTGAGCGAGACCACCTCGTTCGACCGCTCACCCGCCACGAGCAGCGTGTCGCGCACGACGGCATGGTGACGGGGCCAGTGCACCCCGGCCTCGACGAGGGCGACGGGCTCGAGGGTCTCGCCGGCGCCTCGCACCTTGAGTGTGGCGATCGTGTCGCTGCCGCGGACGCCGGCATAGAGGAAGCCGCCGTCGCGCGACGCGGCGAGCTCGGCGGCCGTGTCGCCGGCGAGGGTGGCTCCGGCGCCGAGCGACACGCCTCCCGCGACGCGCCACTGCCCGTCGGCGCCCGCGGCGAGCGCGAACACCTCACGGGACAGCTCCGTCACGACGTACAGATGGCCGCTCGGATGCCACACCATGTGGCGGGGACCGCTGCCGGTCGGAAGCACGAGCTGCTGTCCGGGTCGCAGCCCCGACGCCGTCGTCCGCCAGAAGCGCACGAGGTCCAGCCCGAGGTCGGTGGTCGCCACGGCGCCCCCTGGCAGGAAGACGCTCTGGTGCGCACGTGACGGACGATCGGATGCCGCGCCCGTGGCCTCCTCGGCAGGGCGATCGTGATCCGGAACGAGGTGGGCGTACTCGGGCCCGGCCGCCTCGCGGAGCGCCCGCGTCGCCGCGGCCAGGTCGACGTCGCCGCCGCGCGGCTGCGCGGCCTCGTCGAGGGGGTCGGACGCGGCGACGAGGACCACCGGACCGGACGGCGCGCCGGCGTCGTCGAGCGACATCCGCACCACGCGGCCGTCGCCCCAGCACGCCACCAGCAGCGAGAGGCCGTCGGGAGCGACGGCGATGTGGCAGGCGGCCTCGCCCGCGGGCACGGCACGGCCGAGAGGAGCGAAGGTCGCCTCACCGGTGCGGCGGAACGCCTGCACTGCGCCCTGCTTCTCCAGCGCCGCGTACACCACGTCCAGCGTCGGATGCGGAGCCAGCCACGACGGCGACGCGGCGGCCGCGACGTCGCCGGTGAAGGTCAGGGCACCGCCGGCCGATCCGTCTTCGGCGGCGCCGGCCAGCAGCATCCCGATCCCGGTCGCTGACCCCTCCATGTCGGCGGTGTACCCGCCCAGCAGAAGTCGCACGTCAGTCGACGAGGTCGTGACGCACGATGACGGCGTCACGCGAGGCCCCGACGCCGATCACGGAGATGCGCGTGCCGCTCATCGCCTCGAGCGCCAGGACGTACTCCTGCGCCTCGATCGGCAGGTCCTCGAAGGTGCGCGCACCGGAGATGTCGTGCTTCCAGCCGGGGAAGTACTCCAGGATCGGCTTCGCGTGGTGGAAGTCGGACTGGTTCACCGGCACCTCGTCGAACCGCTCGCCGTCGACGTCGTACGCGACGCACACGGGGATCTGCTCGAGCCCGGTCAGGATGTCGAGCTTGGTGAGGACGAGGTCGGTGATGCCGTTGATGCGCGTGGCGTAGCGCGTGATCGGGGCGTCGTACCAGCCGACGCGGCGCGGGCGGCCCGTCGTGGTGCCGAACTCGAAGCCGCGCGAGCGCAGGAAGTCGCCGTTCTCGTCGAAGAGCTCGGTCGGGAACGGGCCGGAGCCGACGCGGGTCGTGTACGCCTTCACGATGCCGACGATGCGGTCGAGGCGGTTCGGGCCGACGCCCGATCCGGTGGACGCACCTCCGGCCGTCGCGGACGACGAGGTGACGAACGGGTAGGTGCCGTGGTCGACGTCGAGCATGGTCGCCTGGCCGCCCTCGAAGACGACGACGTCGCCGGCGTCCAGGGCGTTGCCGAGCAGCAGGCCCGTGTCGGCGACCATCGGCCGCACGCGCTCGGCGTACGACAGGAGGTCCTCGACGATCTCGTCGCACGTGATCGCGCGGCGGTTGAAGACCTTCACCAGGAGGTGGTTCTTCTGGTCGAGCGAGCCCTCGACCTTCTGACGCAGGATGTTCTCGTCGAAGAGGTCCTGCACCCGCAGGCCGACGCGGTTGATCTTGTCGGCGTATGCCGGACCGATGCCGCGACCGGTGGTGCCGATCTGACGCTTGCCGAGGAAGCGCTCTGTGACCTTATCGAGCGTGCGGTGGTACTGCGTGATGATGTGCGCATTCGCGCTCACACGCAGCCGCGAAGTGTCGACGCCGCGGGCGTTGAGCGCCTCGAGCTCGGCGAAGAGGACCTCGAGGTCGATCACCACGCCGTTGCCGATGACGGCGTTGACGCCGGGCGACAGGATGCCCGAGGGCAGCAGGTGCAGCGCGTACTTCTCGTCTCCGATGACGACGGTATGGCCGGCGTTGTTGCCGCCGTTGAACTTCACCACCCAGTCGGTGCGCTCACCGAGCAGATCGGTGGCCTTGCCCTTGCCCTCGTCTCCCCACTGGACTCCGACGATCACGATGCCTGGCATGGGCTACTCCCCCGTTATCTGACGGTTACACCCCATCCTATCGACGCCGCACCGCCTCTCGCCGCTATCGTGACCTCATGCGAACCACGGCATGGGCTCGAACCTGGTCTGTCATGCGCCTGGCGATGGCGGCGCTCATCGCCGCGGCGATCATCGCGCAGCTGTCGAAGTCGGTCGGCACGGCGATCGAACTGGAGCGGGATGTCGCGACCACGGTCGCCAACTTCTTCAGCTTCTTCACGATCCTCTCGAACGCCGCCGCGGCGGTGGTGCTCATCTGGGCGGCGGTGTGGTTCTTCGCGAGGGGCCGGCACGCAGCGGTCGAGCCACCCGCGCTCGCGCTCGCGCTCGCCTCGGTCACGAGCTACATGATCGTCACCGGCATCGTCTACAACGCGCTGCTGCGCAACATCGAGCTGCCGCAGGGCAGCGCGCCCATCCCGTGGTCGAACGAGGTCCTGCACCTCATCGGGCCGCTCTTCCTGCTCGCCGACCTGTTCGTCGGACCGCAGCGCCGTGCGCTGCGGTGGCGCGCCGTATGGGCGATCATCGCCTTCCCCCTCGCCTGGACGGCCTACACCCTGCTCCGCGGCCCCATGATCACGAACCCGGTCAGCGGCGACCCGTTCTGGTACCCCTACCCGTTCCTCAATCCCAACGGTGCGGGCGGCTGGGCCGCCGTCGGGTTCTGGGTGGTCGTGATCGCCGCGGTGTTCCTCGGCGTCGCCGCCCTCGTCGTCTGGTGGGGACGCCGGATCGGCCAGGAGCGCGAGCTGGATCACGAGACGGGCGACCACCTCGAGGACGAGTGGCGAGAGGCGCGCGAAGCGCAGCTCGACTGAGTCCATCGACGAAGGGGCGGGCCCGCGGCTGCGGGCACGCCCCTTTGTCGTCGCTCAGACCTCGCGGCGGCGACGGGACCCGGCGACCACCAGCACCCCGGCCGCGATCGTCAGGAACGCGATGCCGCCGGCAGCCGCGAGGCGGGTCGAGTCGGAGCCGGTCGCCGGCAGCGGCAGGTCGAACCGGTTGTCGACGGTGACGGATGCCGCGGCATCCGCCCCGATCGTCACGATCGCGGTCGTCGGATCGTCGGGCGATGCGGGAGTCAGCGTCACCGCATCCGCCCCGCCGTCGTCCGTCTCGGTGACCGCGCACTCGGCGCCGACCGGCAGATCCTCGTAGAGCGCGGGCGCGGCCGCCGTGAGCGGGCGGACGGCACCGCCGGGAACCTCGATCTCGTCGCCGTCCCACACGCACGCCACCGACACCGCGAACTCGTCGGTCCGGTGGGCGGCGGCATCCGTGCCCGACACGGTCTTGGTCACCACGAGCGATCCGACGTCGAACGTGTTGGTCACCGTCACGGCGGTATCGGCGGCGGTGACCTCGATCACGTCGATCGGCTCCCCCTGCGCGTCGGTGACCGTCGTCGACGTGGCACCGCCGGTGTCGGTCTCGGTGACGGTGCAGTCCAGCCCGATGAGCAGCGGCTCGTACGTGGTCGTGTAGTCGGGAGCCGTGAGCTCTCGGACCGGGTCGAACGGCAGGTCCACCGGCCGCCCGAGCGGCGTGGTGCACGCGAGCGATACCTCGAACGGACCGGCGCCCCACAGCTCGCCGCCGTCGCCGGCGATCTCCTTGGTCACCGTGATCGAGCCGGCGTCGAACGTGTTGGTCACCGTGACCGTGACGGGCTCGCCATCGCCGATGGTGACCGAGCCGGGCTCGATCGCGACCCCCGTCGCACCGCCGCTGGTGACCTCCGCCACGGTGCACGTCGCGCCGGTGGCGATGTCCGCGATCTCGGACTCGTAGTCGTTCGCCTCGTCGAGGACCACGAAGCCGGTCCACACGCGCGCCGGACCCGCGCCCGTGTCCAGCGTGCAGTCGACGGCCATCCGGAACGGCCCCTGGCCGTACTCCTCCCACGCGTCTCCGTCGCGCACCTTCTCGAGGATCAGGGATCCGGCGGCGAACTCGTTGACCGCCTCGACATCGACGCTCGTCCCGTCGACGATCGTGACCGCGACCTCCGACCCCGGAACCGATCGCAGCACCTCGCCGTCGATGCTCACCACGAACGAGGTGGCGGTCGCGCCCACCGTGTCGTCCTCGGTGATCACGCAGTCAGCGCCGACCGGGATGCCCCCGAGCGCCCAGGTCTCGTCGGTGGTCAGCGACTCCGTCATGGGGTCGTCCGCGTCGTACCCGGTCGCCCAGACCTCGACGCCCTCGAAGGTGCAGGCGACACTGAACGTGAACGGGCCGTACTCGACGGGGTCGCCGAGCGCATTCCGGCCCGCGGCATCCACGACCTTGCGCAGGTAGAGGGCGGACACGTCGAAGACGTTCTCGACGGTGATCAGGCCGATCTCGTCTTCCGGGCCGCCGACCGTCGCGGTGCCGACGATCGTCGAGGTCTGGCCGTACTGACCCTCGGTCGCGGTGCACTCGGCGCCCCAGGGCAGACGATCGACCTCGACCGGCTCCGCACCGGGAACCAGCACCACCTCGGGCAGGTCCAGCACCTCGAGCCCGGCGCTCGCGCACACCAGCTGCACCGGGAACTCGTCGGGGGCGAACTCGGCCGCCGGGCCGGAGACGATCTTCTGCAGCTCGATCGGACCGGTCGGGTAGCTGACGCCGACCCGTCGCCCTTCGGTGGCCGGCACGACGGTCGGCGTGTTGCCCACCGCGGATCCGCCGGTCGCCACGGTGTTGTAGGCGATGGGGAAGTCCGACTCGGCCCGAATGCTGGGTGTCGTGCGCGTCCGGAACTGGATGTCGAGCGTCTCGGCGGGGTGCAGCAGATCAGCGTCCGAGAACTCGACCACGAACTTCAGACTGCGGACCACAGCCGGATCGACGGAGTCGTCGAGCGGAAGCCACTGGCCCGCCGCGCACTGCGTGCCGAGGGGATTGAGGTCGGCGACGCAGGGGACGGAGGACGTCGAGTAGAAGGTGGTCAGCAGCGCACCGGCGGGCGTCGTGGCCGTCGGCACCAGCGCGACGTCGCCGACGAAGGTCGGCTGCCACTCGCTCTCACGCGGCAGCTGCACGATGAGGCCTTGGTCGCCCGGAGTCGGAAGGTTGTCGATCGACACGACCTGATCGAGGGGCAGCGTGCCGGCGTTCACGACCCGGAAGCGCCACGTCTCGGTTCCGCCGGGGAGCGTGACGGGGATGCAGGGAGAACGGTAGAACCGGCCGGCGACCGCGGTGCCCTCGCACTCGTAGCCCTCGATCGTCGAGAACACCTCCGGGATGCCGGGCTGGCCGTGATCGGCATCCGACTGGACGTACTTGATCGTGCTGAGCGCCGGCACCGCGAGCGGCGAGACGATCGCGTCGTCTATGCACTCGCCATCGGGGCCGAGCGTGGGCACGCAGTCGTCGAGGGGCTCGTCGACGCTGACCACCGCCCAGTTCTGCACCTGCGTCCCCGCCGGAAGCCCGGGCCGCAGCATGAACTGGATCGTGATCGTGTAGGTCTGACCCGGTTCGAGGACGCTGCCCGCCGGCATCCGGAAGAAGATCGTGTCGTCCAGGACGTCGACGTCGACCAGGTCGGGATCGGTCGGAAGCGCTGTGCCGTGCGGCGGAACGGGTGCCGTGCCGGTGAGCGCGAACGCATACGGCGACACGGTGGGATCGCGGTCGGGGTCGAGCACGAGCATGACGCCGTTCTCGTCCGTCGGCAGCCGATCCTCGAACAGGGGGTCGTGCAGCGGCGCCTCGCCGGTATTCGTGAAGGTCAGCGTGAACGGCACGACGGCGCCGGGGCGGATGTCGCCGGTCGGCGACTTCGTCACCGCGATAGCCGCCTCGAGGTGGAGGTAGCGGTACTCCGCGTCGGCGGTGTCGCTGTCGGTCAGCGGCCCGGCTCCGACGTTGGCGGACTCGCCGTCCACCTCGACCGTGTTCCAGAAGATGCCCGCGTCCTCCTCGCCGGGCGACGGCACCTGATCGGCGCGGGTCGTGGGCACGGGTCCGCCCGTGCGGAGATCGGCTCGGCGCTCCAGCAGCACGGGCACGTTCACGACCGGATTGGACGGGTTCTGCCACCCGAGGTCGTTCGCCTGGGCGAACGTGAACCGCACGCCGTGGAGATCGTCCGGCGCCGCGTCGAGGAAGGCCGTGGCGGTCGCCGTCGTCATGGAGCCCGGCGTGATGGGCTGGCACGTCCAGGTTCCGCCGACGGTGTCGGCCACGACGTTCGCCGCGCTGAAGTCACCGCCCGAGAGGTAGCAGGCTCGCACCTGACCGACGGGGACGGGCAGCGTCCAGGTGGGAGACATCCCGGCGAAGTCCATCGCGTTCCAGAACGTCGGATCGTCGTCGGTGATGGTCAGGAACCGGGCCCGGGCCGATCCGCCCGGCTGGCCCGTCAACGTCATCGTGATCTGACCGGTGTCGCCGTCCTTCTGCGACGCCGGCGAGAACGACTTTCCGGCGGTGACCGAGAAGGTGGGCTCCTCCAGCTGGATGAAGGCCGTCTCCTGGTCGCACGCGTAGCGCGAGTCGGCCGGTGGCGGGCACGCACCGATCGGCTCGATGTCGGCGACGACCCCTTGAGCGGTGTTCGAGATCGGCGAATCCGCGACCGAGACGCGCTCGGTCGTGCCGCGCCAGAAGGGCCGCAGGCGCACGTCGAACGCGACGACACCCGCGCCGTTCGCGGCGATGCGGCCGTCGAACGTCACCTGGATGCCGGTCACGTCGCACGGCAGCGCGGCGGGCACGAGGGCGAGCGCCTGGGCGACGGTGTAATCCACCGGCGCGGCCGGCGACGGGCAGAAGAGCCGGACGACCGCCGAGCTCGTACCCGCCGGCACCGTGATCGCCGCGAAGTTGTTGAACGTGAACGCCTGGAACGGATCCTGGCGCCGGTCGGTCACAGACCCCGGAGCCGGGTCCGTGATCTGCAGCTGATCCACCCGCGCCGGCGTTGTGTTGCGCGTCGTCACCGTGAGACGGCTCAGCGGGTACTGCCCGATCGGGATGCTCGTGTCGGTCGGCACCGCAAGCGGCCCGCCCTGCCAGTTCTTGTCGGTGGTGGTCGTGATGGGCACGTCGACGATCACCACGTCGTCCGAGGCATCCGAGCCGATGGAGTCGCCGCCGTCGGACGGGAAGCCCTCGGCGCGAGCGGTGTTGCGCACGACGCCGGGCTCGTCCATGTTGTAGAGCACATCACCGAGGACGGGCACGCCGTTCGACCGGCGTGCGTCGCGAATCTGCCAGACCAGGGTGATCGGGCGCGTGTTGCCGAAGGAGCGGGCCACCCCCGAGCCGACCGGCGGTGCGTCGGGGCTGCCGGCCGATGCGGCGGCGCGGTCCGGGCTCTCGGCGAAGATCAGCCGGACGCCGGTCGTGCTCGCCTGCTCCCCCGAGGTGAGGCTCATGCCGGGGAACTGGCCGATGCAGCCCGCGGGGCAGGGGTCGTTGGCCGCGCCGACCCACGCGGTGCCGTTCCACAGCTGCACATCGGTCACCTGGTCGTACACGATCAGCGGATCGGTGGCCGAGGTGATCGCCTGCACGCGGGTGAGGTTGAAGGCGTCGTACATGCTGAAGGGAGGCGAGACGGCGTTCGGGTCGGCGACGTCCGTGATCTGCACGGTCTCGAGGCCGGAGTACCCGCCGGTCGACCACGACAGCGTCGACGGAATGGTGTCACCCGAACGCGCGATGACGGACTTCAGGCCGCCGGAGCTCGACGTTCCGAACGTCTTGTCGATCAGATCCTCGGTGCCGGGATCGACGGGGATGAGCTCGACCTCCGGGCACTCTTCGGTCGGCATCGTGGCCGAGCCCGTCGGCACTCCCGGTGTGGTCGCTCCGGCCGACGACTCGGCGCAGTCGGGCACGAACGTCGGCTCGTCCTCCGAGAACGGCGGCGTCCCGGTGTACCGGCCCGCCTCGCGCAGCTCGCTCGTGAAGTTCGGGGCGAGGTCGGTGCCCGGCGGGAAGCCGAGTCCGTCATCGCCGGTGTAGGTGTAGGTGAACCGGATGCCCCCGGCCACCGCCGAGATGTCGGCGGGAACGGCGGCCGAGTAGATCTGCGGGCCCTCGATGTCGGCGGTGAGCACCTTCCATAGGCCGTCGGTCGTGTCGTAGTACTCGATCGTCAGCGACGACTGCGCCGGAACCGGGGTCTGCGCGATCGCGGTGATGTCGAAGGCGTTCCACCACAGATCGCCCTCGATCGGCGACTGCGGGTCCTGGATGACGATCACGTCGGCGTTGCCGGTGGAGCCGTCGGGGGTCTCGGGCGGGCTGGGGCGGTCGGTGAGCCCGCCCTCTAACGAGACCGTGACGACCTGACCGGGGACCGCGAGGATCTGCGACGGCCGCACCTGCTTGCCGATGTACGGCTGGACGACCTCGTCGTAGATGTAGAGGTCGGCGGATTCCTCCGCACCACCCGTCACGCCCTGGTTCTCGCCCTCGACGCCGACCACGTTGGTGACGGCCAGCGGAAGACCCGCGAGCTCAGGGTCGGTCTCGACGTCGAACACGACGGACGTCTCGCCGCCGGGCAGGATGGCGCCTTCGAAGACGACCTCGAACCACCCGACGAGCGCCGGGTCGCCTTCGGCGGGGGCCGGGACCGCGCCGTCCGCGAACGGCGAGATCTGCTCGCCGCCGCCCACGAGGTGGTAAATGACCGTGCCCGAGGTCGCTCCGGCCGGGTACTCGATGGGGTCGGTGATGCCGGCGAACGTGTACTCCGCGGGGAATTCGCCGGTCGCCGGCTCGCGGATCGTGACCTGCTCGAGCGGGATGGTCGACTCGTTCGAGGCGCCGATCGTGACCGTGCTCGGCTCGCCCGCGATCACGAGGCCCGGGTCGAACGACTTCGTCGCGCCGACCTGCACGTCGTTCGCGAGGATCGTGAAGTCCGCGCTCGTCTCCCCCGTCGCCGACTGACCGGCGAGCGCGACCTGCGAAGACACCGTGTTCTCGACGACCGTGCCGTCTGGCTGCGCCGCGGCGAGGTCGGTCGTCGCGAGGTCGATCTCGACCGACGCGGTCGCGCCGGCCAGGATCTCGCCCGTGAAGGTGACGCGGGTGCCCCGCACGTCCTCCGCCGCTACGCCGCCGGGCAGCACTCCTCCGGGCGCCTCCACCCATGTCGGCGGGACGTAGACCTCGTAGGTCGTCCCCGTCGTGCCCGCAGGGGCGGTGACCGTCCCGAAGCCGGTGAATCCGAGGTAGTCGAACGGGTTCGGCGAGGCGGTCTCGTCGGCCGGATCCTGGATCACCAGCGTGTCGACCGTGGCGTTCGAGTCGTTGCTCCCGCCGAGCGTCGCAGTGACCGCGGTTCCCGGAGTCGCGATCGCCGACGTGGGGGTGAACGTCTTCGTGGGGGTGGTGGCCAGGTCGAGGGTGATGATCGGGGTGACGCCGGCGGAGGCCCGCACGTCGACGAAGTTGGAACCTTCGATGTACGCCTCGTTGAAGACCTCGACCCCATTGGTGTCGTAGGACGCGTCCTCGGGGAGGCGCGCGGTGATCTCGACCACACCGGTCGTGGCATCCAGGATGCCGACCGCGTCGCCGCCGTCGCCATCGAGGTCCGTCACCCATGTCACGGTGACCGTGTTGCCCGAGATCACCGGCTCCAAGGCGGTGTTCACGCCCGCCCCGACCACGGCGCCGACGACCACGAACGGCGCCGGCACGACATCGGTGAGCACGGCGTCACGGCATCCGAGGTCGGTGATCGACGAGCAGCCGACGGTCAGGGTGTAGGTGAACGTGTCACCTGGTGCAACCTGGGCGACGCTCGCCTCTTTAGCGAGCGAGGCGACCGCCGTCACATCGGTGGGGGCGGGGTCGGCGATCACGGGTGCTGCGAGAGCGGCCGGCGAAATCGCCAGAGAGGCTGTGAGGACTGCGACGACGGTCAACGCCGCCATTCTCAGACGTGCCGTGAACTGCACCAGAACCCCCGTCGTGGTCGCGTGCCCACGCCCCACTCACCGGGTCCGATGGTGGTTCGCGGCTTCGTCAGCCTAACCAGCGGGCGTGGCGGAACGCCAGGGATACGGGGGACACAGAATCAAGGGAGCGCCGGACGCAGGCCAGGATCAGTGCTCCGAGTACGGCTCCTCTGGGCCCGTCTCAGGCGTCTCGGCGTCCGCGGACGGCTCGACCTCGTCGTCCGTCCCAGCCGGGGCCCACGCGTCTGCGTCATCGACCGCGACGTCGGTCGCGGCATCCGTCGCGTCCGCCTCGGTCGAGGCGGCGACGTCGGCCGCGGCATCCGTCGTGTCGGCCTGCTCGCCGGTCGCGGCATCCGGAACCGCCACCGGCTCGGCGGGGCGAGGCAGCTCGGCGTCACGATCACGGCGCCGTACCAGGTCGGGCGCCTGCCATGACCCGTCGGCGATCTCCGGCCGCGGCCGGTACAGGCGGATGAGGTAGTTCCAGCCCTCGGGGACCGGGATGCTGTTGGGCTCCGTGGCGAACCCCGGAGGTGTGAAGTGCACCGTGATCGAGCCGTCTTCGGCCTTCACGCCGGTGACGCTGTTGATCGTGTAGCGGCCCTCGTCGTTGGGCTCGAAGTAGCCGGTGGCGTTGTAGACCGAGACCGACCAGAACGCGTCGACCGGGACGTCGTGCATCGCGAGGTCGTAGAAGCCCACCGGCAGCTGCGGCGCGACCCCGACGTAGGAGGCCTCCTCCACGGGCAGTCCACCCCAGCCCGCCGCGGTGCCGATCAGGTGGCGCACGGGATCGACCGCGTCGCGCGAGCCGAAGGTGCGCTCGAAGGATCGCAGGCCCGAGGCCAGCGAGAGCAGCGCGGTGCGCGTGGCGTCGAGGGACGCCCGGTCGTACTCGGGGCTCTCGAACGGAACGGACGAGCCGACCTCCAGCAGCAGGCCGTCCTGCACCGCGGCCACCTCGGTGAGGTCGGCGGGGTCGTCCGGGTCGACGAGGGTGCGGGCGGCGACGAGGACGTAGTCGGCGTCCGGAGCGTGCTCGGCCAGGTCGTACTCGCCCGCGCCGTGCAGCACGGCGCGCACGTAGTGGTCGTGGTCGACGATCATGACCGAGAGATAGCGCTCGCCCGCGTCGGGCACCGTCAGTCGCGCGCCGTCGGAGAGGTCGACGATCGCGAAGCTGTAGAGCGTGTCGCGATTGAGGCGGATGACGGTCTGTGCGTCGATCGAGGCCGGTTCGCGGTTGTGGCGGAAGGTGTTCACGGCACCTGCGTCGCGCTGGATGTCGGCGAACATGCGGTCCGTCTCGGCCCGCGTGAAGTTGTCCGCGTTGACGTGGATGGTCATGCACCCACTTTGACGCACGGACGGCCGGTGCGCCATTCCACCGCCGTCACACCGGAGAGGTGAGAGAATGCCCGCCGGTAGACTGGCGAACTATGTCGAAGGTCCTTCAGTCCCTGCCCGTCGGCGAACGCGTCGGCATCGCCTTCTCCGGAGGCCTTGACACCTCGGTCGCCGTCGCATGGATGCGCGACAAGGGCGCCGTGCCCTGCACGTACACCGGCGACCTCGGCCAGCCCGACGAGGACGACATCGACGCCATCCCCGAGCGCGCGCTCCAGTACGGCGCCGAGATCGCCCGGATCGTCGACTGCAAGCCCGCTCTGGTCGAAGAGGGCTTCGGCGCACTCGCCTGCGGCGCCTTCCACATCCGCTCGGGCGGCCGCACCTACTTCAACACCACGCCGCTCGGCCGCGCCGTCACCGGCACGCTGCTCGTGCGCGCCATGAAAGAGGACGGCGTCGACATCTGGGGCGACGGCTCCACCTACAAGGGCAACGACATCGAGCGGTTCTACCGCTACGGCCTGCTCGCGAACCCCGCGCTGCGCATCTACAAGCCCTGGCTCGACGCCGACTTCGTCACCGAGCTCGGCGGCCGCAAGGAGATGAGCGAGTGGCTCGTCGAGCACGGCTTCCCGTACCGCGACTCGGCGGAGAAGGCCTACTCGACCGACGCCAACATCTGGGGCGCGACGCACGAGGCAAAGACCCTCGAGCACCTCGACGTCTCGCTCGAGACCGTCGAGCCCATCATGGGCGTGCGCTTCTGGGACCCCGAGGTCGCCATCGAGGCCGAGGACGTCACGATCACCTTCGACGCCGGCCGGCCGGTCGCGCTGAACGGCGTCGAGTACGCCGACCCGGTGGCGCTGGTCTTCGAGGCCAATCGCATCGGCGGCCGCCACGGACTGGGCATGAGCGACCAGATCGAGAACCGCATCATCGAGGCGAAGTCGCGCGGCATCTACGAGGCGCCGGGCATGGCGCTGCTCTTCACCGCGTACGAGCGCCTGGTCAACAGCATCCTGAACGAGGACACTCTCGCGACGTACCACGAGCAGGGCCGCCGCCTCGGCCGCCTGATGTACGAGGGACGGTGGCTCGAGCCGCAGTCGCTCATGCTGCGCGAATCCATCCAGAAGTGGGTCGGTTCGACGATCACCGGTTCGGTGACGCTGCGCCTGCGCCGAGGCGAGGACTACACGATCCTCGACACGACGGCGCCGCACATGTCGTACGGACCCGAGAAGCTGTCGATGGAGCGCGTCGGCGACGCGGCGTTCGGCCCGACCGATCGCATCGGCCAGCTGACGATGCGCAATCTCGACATCGCCGACTCGCGTGCGCGCCTCGAGCTCTACGCCGCGCAGGGCATCATCGGGGGTGCCGCGGGCGAGCTCGTCGGCCGGGTCACCGCCGGCGAGGCCGACGAGATCACCGGCCACGCCGAGGCGTTCGACGCCGCGCGCGAAGAGCTGGCGGATGCCGTCGACGAGGCGTCCGAGGGCGCCGCGTTCGACTTCGGCTCCGACTGAGGACCCTTTCGCCGGCGAGCGCGCCACGGTCGAGATCCATCCGCCTGCATCCTTCCCGCCTTCGGGCGGGTTACGATGCCTGACGGTGCGTGCGACCCGAAAGCGCGGCACCGAAGCTCACGGTGGTTGACACCGCGTGCCGCCCTCGCCGACCCGAGAGTCCTTCAATGTCGAAGCCCAGCACCGAACCCGTCCTCACCGAGACCGAGGACGCCCCACCGCGCCGCCGCTCGCGCGGACGCATCGCGGGGATCACACTGTTCTCGGTCGTCGCCGGCGTCGTGGTGCTCGCCCTCGTCACGACGGGATTCCTCGCGTACACGGTGCAGCGCTCGTTCCCCCAGGTCTCGGGTGAGGTCGCCGTCGCCGGGCTGGGCGACGAGGTCACCGTCCAGCGCGATGCGCTCGGCATCCCCACCATCACCGCCACGACCGCCGAGGACCTCTTCTATGCGCAGGGGTACGTGCACGCGCAGGACCGGTTCTGGGAGATGGACTTCCGCCGCCACGTGACGGGCGGGCGCCTGTCGGAGCTGTTCGGCGAATCGCAGCTCGAGACCGACAAGTTCCTGCGCACGCTCGGCTGGCGCGCGATCGCGGAAGAAGAGGTCGAGGCACTCGACGAGACCACCCGCGCGCACTACGAGTCGTACGCCGACGGCGTGAACGCCTACCTCGCCGATCACGACGGCGCCGACGTCTCGCTGGAGTACGCCGTGCTCGGCCTGCAGAACGCGGACTACGAGATCGAGCCCTGGACCCCGGCCGACTCCGTCGCCTGGCTCAAGGCCATGGCCTGGGACCTCCGCTCGAACATCGAGGAGGAAACCGAGCGCGCCGTCGTGGCCGCCGATCTGCCCGCCGAGGAGATGGCGCAGCTGTACCCCGGGTACCCGTTCGAGCGGAACCCGGTGATCGTGCCGTCGATCTCGACCGCCCCGGAGGCCGTCGCCGCGACGACCGAGGACATCGCAGCGGATGCCGCCACCGCCGCCATCGAGTGGTCCGAGGTGGACGGGGTCATCGAGGCCGTCGGCGAGCTCGTCGGCGGCGCCGGCGAGGGCATCGGCTCGAACTCGTGGGTCGTCTCGGGACACCTGACCGAGTCGGGGATGCCCCTGCTGGCCAACGACCCGCACCTCGGCGCCAGCCTGCCGAGCGTCTGGCACCAGGTCGGCCTCAAGTGCCGCATCGTCACGGATGCCTGCGCCTACGACGTCGCCGGCTTCGGGTTCGCCGGGGTTCCCGGCGTGATCATCGGGCACAACGACCGCATCGCGTGGGGGTTCACCAACCTCACCACCGACGTCACCGACCTGTACCTGGAGAAGATCGAGGACGACGGCTACTGGCGCGACGGCGTCCTCGAGCCGCTCGAGGAGCGCACCGAGACGCTGAAGGTCGCCGGGGGCGAAGACGTCGAGCTCGTCATCCGCTCGACGGCCCACGGCCCCATCGTGTCCGGGCTGACGGAGGACTTCACCGCGATCGCCGCGGACCCCTATACGGGCGACACGGACGACATCGACGAGCCCGTCGACGCCCCCGAGGGCGACTACGCGGTGAGCCTGAAGTGGACCGCGCTCGAGCCCGGCACCACGCCCGGCGCGATCTTCGCCATGAACCGCGCGCAGGACTTCGCGGAGTTCCGCGCGGCTGCACAGCTGTTCGCGGTGCCGGCCCAGAACCTCGTCTACGCGGACGTCGACGGCAACATCGGCTACCAGACGCCCGGGTCGCTGCCGATCCGCGGGGCCGGCGACGGCTCGATGCCGCAGCCCGGGTGGGACTCGGCCTACGACTGGCAGGGCTTCATCCCGTTCGAGGAGCTGCCGGTGCTCTACAACCCCGACGAGGGCTACATCGTCACGGCGAACAACGCCATCGTGGGCGACGAGTACCCGCACTTCCTCACGCGCGACTGGGATCACGGCTGGCGCGCCGCGCGCATCGTCGACCTCATCCAGCGCAAGGCCGCCGAGGGTCCGCTGACGGCCGACGACATGCGCGACATCCAGGCCGACAACGGGTTCTTCCTCGGCATGCGGCTGTCCGGCGTGTACGCCGAGATCGAGACCGGCGACGAGTCCGCGGATGCCGCGCTCGACCTGCTGCGATCGTGGGACGCCCAGAACGACCCCGACTCCGCCGCCGCCGCCTACGCCAACGTGCTGTGGAGCGAGCTCGTCGACAACCTCTTCGTCGAGGGCCGCGACGAGCCTGCGCCGGTGTCGGATCAGGCGCGCCTCTTCCTGGTCGTCGATGGGCTGCTGCGTGACCCGCAGTCGGACTGGTGGACGAACGACGAGCTCGACGTGTCGAGCCAAGAAGAGCTACTCGCCCTCACCGCGATCGATGCGGCCGAGCGCCTGGGCGAGCTGCAGGGCGAGAACATGGCGAGGTGGAACTGGGGCGACCTGCACGCGCTCACGCTGCGCAGCGACACCTTCGGATCCTCTGGCATCGCCCCGATCGAGTGGCTCTTCAATCGCGGCCCGTACCCGGTCGGCGGCGGCTCGTCGGTCGTCAACGCGACGGGCTGGACCATGGACGAGGGGTTCGCCACCGTCACGGTCCCGTCGATGCGCATGGTCGTCGACCTCGCCGACTTCGACGACTCGCGGTGGAACCACCTCACCGGCACGAGCGGCCACGCCTTCCACGCCAACTACACCGACCAGACCGAGGCCTGGCAGGAAGCCCGCATGACGCCGTGGGCCTTCTCGCGCGACGCTGTCGACGCCACCACGACGAACACGCTGACGCTCGTCCCCGCCGGCTGACTCCGGCTCGGGGCGCGCGATGGGGTCGAGAGTGCACGAATGACGAGCGTCCGCGCGGGCGAGCGTCATTCATGACCTCTCGACGCAGTCAGGGCCGACGAAGGGCTCGCCGAACCCGCGCGCAGAGCGCAGGCATCCCTGTCGGGCTGAGGTCGTCCCCACCAACGAGGATCACGCGGTAGGCGGCATCCTCGAACAGTTGCACGCGCTGCAGATCCTTCAGCCATGTCGCACGGTCGGTCCGGTGGACGTCGCCCAGATACTCCATGACCACGCGCTCCTCGAGATAGGCGAGATCCGGATGCCGTGGCCCGGCGCTCGTGACGATGGTCGGCTGCACCTTCGGCTCAGGCAGCCGTGCCCGCACGAGCCCGAGCCGGAGAAACGTCTCGGGCGGCGAGTCGACGGGCGCGCGCACGCGCTCGAGCGCCCAGGCGAGGCCCGTCGCTCCTCTGCCGGAGCCGTGACGTCCCAGCGCAGCAGTCAGGTCGTCAAGCGTGGCGAGCGCCGGCTCTCTGCCATAGCGGGTTCGGTGACCGGAGACGATGAAGTCTGCGATCGCGACGAGCCATTCCCGCGAGAGCTTTCCGCCGCGCCCGCCCGTCATTGCCGCGAGCGTGACCCAGGTGTCGGCGGGCGACGTTACCGGGAGGCTGTGCAGGCTGGCCGCGAAGGATAGATCGGCCGCTCGCTTCCAGCCGATGACCCCTGGGCGACGGACCGCGCCGCCGCCCGGCACGAGAACATGCAGCCTCTCGTCGATCCACGGCGGTAGCGGCATCCCGTACAGCCGTGCCGCCGTGGCATGGCTGAAGACGGCATCCCGTGAAAGCGCGACACGCAATGCCGCGCACCGGTCGGCAAGCTCATCGCTGTGCCGTCCACTTCCCGCCGTCACTCGCACTCCGTGGAACGGACGCTCGAACTGACGGCGACGCATGACTGCGTCTGACAGACCAGCGTCTCGACCCTCCGGCAGCGTGAACGGGACGCCCTCCATCCAGTACGGCACGCTCTCCATCGTCGGAGTGTGTCGCGGGCCTCTGATCGGATCTCATCGACGAGCGGTTCCGGTGGACGGGGACTCCCCGCCCACCGCATGGGAGGAACCGCCGAAGGTGCACGAATCACCGTGCGACCCGACCACCAGCTGTCATCTGCGCGCTCTCGGCGTGGTTTGAGTCATCGAGGGCAGGATCGGTTCCAGTCGCAGCCTCGTCGGGTGCGTCGCCCGCCCCCGGTGCCGCGCATCGCTCGGAACTATGCCGAAAGTGCACGAATCACCGTGCGACCCGACCACCAGCGGTCATTTGCGCACCCTCGGCGAAATCTGTTCCCCGGCGAGCGCTCGGCGCCGGAGGGCGAGCTCTCAGCCGCCGGCGGCGGGCGGGGTGCGGCGGGAGTCGGCGAGCTCGTCGACGAACAGGCCGGTCTCCTCGATCGTGCCGTTGCGGTAGGCCTGGCGTCCGACCATGTGCGCCGACAGCGGTGCGGTCGCCAGCTGGATGAGCACGATCGGCACGAGGAACGCGACGACCGGCCACGACCGCAGCGAAAGCGCGACGGCGATGCAGATGAGGATGAGGCCGAGCACCTGCGGCTTGGTCGCCGCGTGCAGACGCGTCGGCACGTCGCGGAACCGCAGCAGCCCGATCGCGGCGATCAGGCAGAGCACGGCGCCGATCAGGATGAGGATCAGCGCGATGAGGTCGAGCCAGTTGTCGGCGGTCATGACTGCGTATTGTCCCTTCGCGCGACGAACCGGGCGATGGAGATCGATCCGAAGACGCCGACCGCGGCGATGATCAGCAGCACCGGCAGCGAGCGGGTGTGGCCGTTGATGGCCATCTCCGCGCCGAGCATGCACATCACCTCGGTGAGCAGGACATCGGACGCCACGGCCCGGTCGAGGATCGACGGCCCGATGATGATGCGCCACAGCGTGAGCAGCGCGGCGACGCCGAACACGACGGCGATGACCACGAGCATCAGGTTCACCGGGCACCTCCCTGGGCGGCGGTCGCGGCATCCGCTCGGACCAGCGCCAGCTGCGCGCGTGAGCCCACCGCCATCACGATCTGCCGTTCCCAGCGCCGCACGGTCGCGCGCTGCCGCTCGACGTCGCGGGACGAGCGCACCCCGATCACGTGCAGGTAGAGGATGCGGCGGTCGCGATCGGTCTCGACGATGAGCGAGCCGGGGATGAGGGATGCCGTGACCGCCGTGTGCGTCATGATCAGGTCGTCGTCGGTCACGAGCTGCACCGCGATGATGGCGGTCCCCGGCTGCCGGGAGAAGTTCAGCACCTGGGCGGCGACGGTGAGCGAGCCCCACACCACGGCGGCGAGGAACTCGAGCACGAAGATCGCGCCGTACCAGAGGTTCACGCGGCCCGACAGCTCCACCGGCGGCAGCCGGAACACGCGCGTCACGATGAGCGCGGCGACCAGGCCGGTGAGGAACGCGACCCACGTGAACTGGCCCCACAGCATCATCCAGAGGGCGATGAGCCACACGAAGAACGGCAGCTGCTTCCACAGCTGGGTCAGCAGCAGCTTCTTGTCGCCCCGGTCGGGATGCGCCTCGGTCATGGCTGCCCCTCCTCTCCGGTGTCGCCGGTGCTCACCTCGTGCTGCTCCTGGAGCTGCACGAGGGTGACGGGCTCGAGGAGGGCCGCGCCGATGCGCGTGCACACGTCGTAGAGCGGCCCGGCGAAGATCGTGAGCGCGACGGTGATCGCGACCATGCCGGTCGTGGACGCCGTCATGATCTTCGGGATGGCGCGGCGCTCGGTCTCGACGCCGCTCGGTGAGGCGCCGAGGTACGAGATGCGGGCTTCGGTCTCGGCCGAGTCGTCCTCCTCGCGCCAGAACGCGAGGTTCCAGGCGCGCATCAGCGCGTAGAGGGTGAGCAGGCTGGTCAGGATGCCGCCCACGATGAGCACCATCATGATCGGGGTACCGACCTCGGCCGCGGCGTCGAACAGCGCGAACTTGCCGATGAACCCGGAGAACGGCGGGAGCCCGCCGAGGTTCACGGCCGGTATGAAGTACAGCACCGCGATCACCGGTGCGGCCTTCATGAGGCCCTTGACCCGCAGGATCGATGTGCTGCCGGCCCGGCGCTCGACCAGGCCGACGGCCAGGAACAGCGTCGTCTGCACCACGATGTGGTGGACCATGTAGTAGATCGTCGCGCCGATGGCCGCGGGCGTGGCTATGGCCAGCCCGAAGATCATGTAGCCGATGTGACTGACGAGCGTGAACGACAGGATGCGCTTGAGCTCCGCCTGCGCGACGGCGCCGAGCACGCCGACGATCATCGTCGCGAGCGCCACGACCATGAGCAGGAAGTTGACGTCGTTGTCGAGGAAGAGCTCGGTCTCGGTGCGGATGATCGCGTAGACGCCGACCTTCGTCAGCAGGCCCGCGAAGACGGCGGTCACCGGCGCCGGCGCGGTCGGGTACGAGTCGGGAAGCCAGAACGACAGCGGGAAGACGGCGGCCTTGATGCTGAAGGCCAGCAGCAGCATGAGGTGCAGGACCAGCTGCGTCTCCTGCGGGAGCTCGCCCATACGCTCCGAGATCTGCACCATGTTGACCGTGCCGAGGGCGCCGTAGATCATCGCGATCGCCGCGAGGAAGAGGATCGACGACACCAGCGAGACGACGATGTAGACGACACCGGTGCGGATGCGCGACTCCGTCGAGCCGAGGGTGATCAGCACGTACGACGCGACGAGCAGGATCTCGAAGCCGACGTAGAGGTTGAACAGGTCGCCGGCGATGAAGGCGTTGAAGATGCCGGCCGCGAGGATCAGGTACGACGGGTGGAAGATCGAGACGGGAGTCTCGTCGTCGCCGTCCGCGGCGCCCTGTCCGACCGAGAACAGCAGCACCGCGAGGAGCACGATGCTCGAGACGACGACCAGCAGCGCCGAGAGCCGGTCGACGTAGAGCACGATGCCGAACGGGATCTCCCAGCCGCCGACAGACACCGCGATGGCCTGATCGCCGGCGTCGACGACGTAGAGCAGGATCGCCGCGATGACGCAGACGATGGTGAGCGTGATGACCGAGACGACGACCTGAGTCCGGCGGTGCCGGCCGGCGATCAGCGCGATCGCGGCACCGAGCAGGGGCAGGGTGACCAGCAGCGGCACGAGGGCGGGGGCGAGGTTGGTCATTCGTCCTCACCGCCGTCGCGGCGCCCGGCGGCGCGATCGGAGGGGCTGTCGACCGGGGCATCGTCGCGCAGCCCGGCGAAGTCGCGGCTCCCCAGCACCGTGATCGGTGAGGTGTCGAGACCGACGAAGTCGGTGGTCGCGTCGTCGTCCTCGTCTTCGATCTCGTACTCCACGTCCATGGTCTCGTCGACGTCGGCTGTGCCCTCGCGCACGGCGCGGTCGGCCTCGTCGTCCTCGACGGTGTCGGCCTGGCCCAGCTGCCACGACCGGTAGATCAGGGCGAGCAGGAAGGCGGAGACGGCGAACGTGATCACGATGGCCGTGAGCGTCAGCGCCTGCGGCAGCGGATCGGACATCTCGTCTGAGGATGCCGCTGACCCGAAGAACGGCGCGACCCCGGGCTCGCCCATCACGATGAGCAGCAGCAGGTTGGCGGCGTTGCCGAGCAGCAGGAAGCCGATGAGCACGCGGGTGAGGCTGCGCTCGAGCATCGCGTACACGCCGCACGCGAAGAGCACGGCCATCACGACGATCAGGACGCCCGAGACGTTCACGAGAGACCCGCCTCGGTGCGCGCGCCGTCGCGGGTCTCCTGCGCCTGGCGGTCGACCTCGGCCCCGAGGCTGCGCAGCACGTCCAGGACCAGCCCGATGACGACGAGGTAGACGCCGACGTCGAAGAGCGTCGACGTGACGAACTCCACCTCGCCGAGCACCGGCAGGTCCGCCTCGAAGTAGGTGCTGGTGAGCGGTGCGGCTCCGAACAGCAGGGGCACGATCGCGCACGCGACGGCGATCGTCATGCCGACGCCGAGCAGTCGTCCAGCGTCGGTCGGGGCCGCGGCGCCGAGTTCGTACCGGCCTCCCGCGACGTACCGCATGACGAGCGCCATACCCGCGACCAGCCCCCCGGCGAAACCGCCACCGGGCAGGTTGTGGCCCGCGAACAGCAGGTACAGCGACACGATGATGATCGTGTGGAAGAGGATCCGCACGATGACCTCGAGCATGATCGAGCGGTTCTCGGGCCGGACCCGCTGGCCGCCGACGAGCCACGCCATGCGGCCGCGGCCTTCGCCGCCCGGCTTGACGCCGTCAGCCGTCTCGACCAGCGGCCGGCGCGTGCGCGCGGCCGCCGCGGGCAGCGGCGCGATGAAACGCGAGAGGGTGTCGGCGCGGTGCGTCACGAAGACGAGGGAGGCCACGCCGGTCGCGGCGAGGATGAGCACCGACAGCTCGCCCATCGTGTCCCACCCGCGCAGGTCCACCAGCGCCACGTTGACGACGTTCTTGCCGTGCCCCACCTCGTACGCGAGCTCGGGGAACCGCTCGGAGATCGGCGTCTCGGTCCGGGCGGCGGTCGCGACGAGCGCCACGGCCGCCATGGTCGCGCCGACGGCCGCGGCGAGCACGGCGCGGGCCACGGGCCAGACCGAGGCGTTGTGCTCGCCCATGCGGGAGGGGATGCGACGCAGCACGAGGGCGAAGGCCACGAGCGTCACGGTCTCGACGAGGATCTGCGTGAGCGCGAGGTCGGGCGCGCCGCTCGTGGCGAAGAGGACCACCATGCCGAGGCCCGTCGCCGAGACGAGGACGACGCCGGTGTAGCGCTTCTGCGCCCGCACTGCGACGACCCCCGCGATGATCATGACCGGCGCGACGACGAGCTGCACGGGAGTGTGGAAGGCGTCGAGCTGCGCCTGCCAGTTCGGGGCGGCGAGCAGTGCGGTGCCCTCGGCGGCGACGAAGACGACGAAGATGGTGCCGACGTAGACCGGCAGCGAGCCGCGCTGGGTGAAGCTCGTGGTGAGGACCGACAGCCGGGCGATGCCGCGGAGGACGGCGTTGTACGCGTCGGATGCCGTGAACGGCAGCACGCGCCGCGACCAGCCGGCACGGGCGGTGATCCAGAAGCAGAAGGCGCCGACCGCGATCGTGGTGAGCGAGATCCACAGCGCCGGCTCGAGGCCGTGCCAGAGCGCGAGGTGCGCGGGGTGCTCGCCGGCACCGACTCCGGCCGGGGCCTGATCGGCGTAGCCGGTGAACGCGATGTCGAGCAGCGGCGCCGCGAATCCGGCGACCAGCGTGAGACCCGACAGCACGACGGGCGCCCCGAGGAAGCCGATGGGCGGGTCGGGCCACTCCGTCGCGGGCACGGCCTGGCGCGAGGCATCCCGCTTCGTCCAGAACGCGCCCCAGAGGAAGCGGATGCCGTAGGCCGCCGTCAGCACGGAACCGGCGACGACCCCGGCGAAAGCCACGATCCCCCACGGCGCCCCGGCGACCGCCTCGTGAAGCAGCGCGGTGAGGGCGCCCTCCTTGGCCACGAAGCCCACGGTGGGGATCACGCCGACCATCGAGGCGACGGCGATGATCGAGAACGTCGCCATGACGGGCGCCTGGCGGCCGACGCCGCTGAGCTCGGCGATGTCGCGCGTCGAGAGCTGGCGGTCGATCACGCCGACCACGAGGAACAGGGCCGACTTGAACAGCGCGTGGCTGAGCAGCAGGGCGAGCCCGGCGAGTGCCGCGTCGCGCGTGCCGTAACCCAGCACGACGGCGAGGAGGCCGAGCTGGCTCACCGTCCCGAAGGCGAGGATGCGCTTGAGGTCGGTCTCGCGCAGCGCCTGGAACCCGCCGAGCAGCATCGTGAAGACGCCGAGCGAGATCACGATCGGCCGCCAGGTTGCCGCGCCGGCGAACACCGGGGCCAGGAGCGCGATCAGGTAGATGCCCGCCTTCACCATCGCGGCGGCGTGCAGGTACGCGCTCACCGGCGTCGGTGCGGCCATGGCGCCGGGCAGCCAGAAGTGGAAGGGGAAGATCGCGGACTTGCTGAGGGCGCCCACGAGCAGCAGCACGAGGGCGGCGTCGATCGCCGGCCCGGTCGGGGCGTCAGCGAGGATCGTCGAGATGCTCGAGGTTC
Organism: Microbacterium sp. Root166; assembly: GCF_001427145.1. Classification (GTDB taxonomy): domain Bacteria; phylum Actinomycetota; class Actinomycetes; order Actinomycetales; family Microbacteriaceae; genus Microbacterium. The sequence goes on along the minus strand of NZ_LMGL01000001.1, from coordinate 1,073,327 downwards.
CGGCATCGACCACCATCAGCACGACGCCGATGAGCATCACGAGGCCGCCGAGCGTGGTGACCAGCAGCGCCTGCAGCGCCGCACGGCGGCTGGCGGCGCGGCGGTTGTAGTAGCCGATGAGCAGGTACGACAGGACGCTCGTGATCTCCCAGAACATCACGAGCACGACGAGGTCGTCGGTGAGCACGAGCCCGTACATGGCGCCGGCGAAGGCGAGGAGCACGGCGGAGAACTGGCCGAGGTTCTCGCTCTTGCCGCCGAAGTACCAGCGGCAGTAGATCATCACGAGCGCACCGACGCCCGTGACGATGAGCGTCATCAGCCAGGACAGCGTCGTCATGCGCATCGACAGCTCGATGCCCAGCGGCGGGATCCAGTCGTAGGACTCGAACGGGTAGTCGCCCGCGAGGACCGCCGGGGTGAAGAGGACCGCCTGGACGAAGCCCGCGATCGGGAGCAGCGCGGCGACGTAGAACGCCCGGGCTCCGACGCGTGCGACCAGCCAGGGAAGCAGGATCGGGGTGATCGCGAACGCGCCGAGAACGAGGAGCATACGCGGCCTCCTCGTGGTCGTCGGCCGGGGGCTCACGCGCGCGGCTCGGGCGATCAGGGTGTCCGGTCCAGTCTACCGGGACGATTCCCGCGGACGGCGGCCGTGGCCGATGACCGCAGCCGCCCCCTCCCGGTCCGCGGCCGACCCCACATGCCAGAGTGGACGCGTGAACGCCGACCCCGAGCAGCCGCGCGCCCGGCGCTGGGTGCCCGAAGCGACCGGCGCCGCGACCGCTGCCGCCCTCGCGATCACGACGGTCGCGCTGGTCGCCGCGAGCCCGCGCGCCGAGCTGCTCTTCCGCGACGCCGACTCCCTCGTCACGACGCTCGTGGTCCGCTCGCTCGCCGTCGGCCAGCGGCAGGACTGGGCGATGTCATCCGTGCTCTTCCTGCCGGAGACCGCGACAGTGGCCCTGCTCACCGCCGTGGGACTGGGCGTCGCCGGGACGCTGGCCCTCGCCGCCGTCCTGAACCTCATCGCGCTGTACGGCGCGTTCCGCGTCGCCGCCGGCGCCCGCGGCCGCTCCCCCGCACCGGTGGCCGGCGCACTGCTGGGATTCGGCGCCTTCTGCCTGTTCGCCGTCACCGAGGGCTCGGTGAGCCGCGACGCCCTCGAACCGGCATCGCTTCTGCTCACGACCACCTACTACAGCGCCACCGTGATCGCGGCGGTCCTCGCCGTCGGGATCGCGGGGCGCGGGCTCGAGGCGCCGCGCCGCGGGTGGGCTCCGTGGACGATCGCGGCGGTGGCCGCGGCATCCGTCCTCACGAACCCCTTGTTCGCGGCGTGGGCGGGCATCCCGCTGATCGCCGTGCTCGCGGTCGTCGCACTGCGCGGACGCGGCTCCGGAGCACCCCGGCTCGTCGTGGCGGTGGCGGTGGGCTGCGCGGCCGGGTTCGTGCTGCGGATGCCGCTCGCCGGCCTCATCGCGAACACCGGCGCCGGCTACGCCGACCCGTCGCGCGCCCTGGAGTCCCTCGGCTACTACGCCCAGCTCGCCGCCGAACGGTGGAACTCGCCCGGCGGCGCCGTGGCCGTCATCGCGGGCGTCGCGCTGTGGCTCTGGTGCGGCGTCGCTGCGGTCGTGCTCGCCCGCCGGCGCGAGACCGGTGCCTTCGTCGTCGCGGCGTTCGGCTGGATCGCGCCGGTGCTCGTGGTCGTCGGGGCGATCGGCCTCGGCACGCACGCCGCGCGGTACCTGCAGCCGATCGCCTTCGCTCCGGTCGTCGGGCTCGTGGTGCTCCCTCGGCTCACCCCACGCGTGGCGCTTCCGCGAACGCTCGGAGCGGTGCTGGCCGGCGCGGCTGCTGTCGCCCTCGTGCTCGCCGGAGCGATCGGCATCCCTCGGATCGCGGCGTCCGCGACCGCGCCCGACGCCGACCTGGACTGCGTCGTGGCGTGGACGGATGCCTCGGGCCGCACCGGCGCCGGCCAGTTCTGGACCGTGCGCCTGCCGAAGGCGCACGTCGCCGATCCGCGGTCGCTGGTGCAGGTCGACCACGAGCTGCGCGGGTACGCGTGGCTCGTCGACCGCGACGACTTCGCGGTGGGCGAGGTGACGTTCCTGGTGCTCGACGCCCAGTCGCCGGCCTTCGAGCTGCCGCCAGGCACGTCGATGGACGATGCCGAGCTCGTCCCGTGCGGGCGGTACACCATCGCCGATTTCGGGGAGCGCGCCCTGCCCCTCGGTCCGCAGCGCTCCTGACGCCCGCTCCGCTCGCGGACTGCTCGCCGAACTCAGGGCTTCGGGCCGAACCCGAGGGCGACGTCACCGGTCTCGGCGCGGAACCCCTGGTTCGGCGCTTGGCCGGCCGCGGTCAGGCCGGCGCGGTCAGAGCGGCGCGGGCCCCGACGTGTTGCCCTCGCGGAAGTCGCACGTGAAGGTGATCGAGGCCGCCTCGGCGCCGTCGAGCATGGCCGCCACCGCCATGCCGGCTGCGCGGCCCTTCTCGTTGACGGGCTGCACCAGCGTCGTGAGCTCATAGGGCGCGAGGCCGTCGACGACGATGCCGTCGAATCCGGTGACGCTGACGTCCTCGGGCACGCGGAGCCCGGCCTCCTCCGCGGCCCGGATGACACCGGCGGCGAGCAGGTCGCTCTGCGCGAGCACGGCGGTCGGCCGCTCGGCCGGGTCGGCGAACAGCACGCGACCGGCGGCGAGCCCCTCGGCGATGAAGCTGCCCGCTGCGGCGTAGGCCGGGGCATCCGGGAAGATCTCCAGTGCACCGGCGAGGCGCTCGCGCGTGACGTCGATGACGATGGGCGTGCCGTCGAGCAGCCAGCCCGCCTCCCAGCCGGCGCGTGCCGGCAGCGTGACGACGGCGACCTTGCGGTGCCCGAGCGTGCGCAGGTGGCTCGCGGCCTGCCGCTGCGCCTCGCGGTTGTCCAGGCCGATGCGCGGGATGTCGTCGCCGGCGTCGCCCTCGATGACGACGACCGGAATGCCGCGCGCCGTGACTGCGGCCAGCGACTCGCGAAGGTGTCCGCTGCAGCCCACGAGCACAGCGGCGTCGAGCGGCGCCGTCATGAGCGATGCGCCGGTCCCGCTCGGATCCTGATCGCGCAGCAGGAGCAGGCCCGCGCCGAGCGGCGCGACGCCGTCGGCGAGGCCGTCCATCATGAGCGTCTTGATGGGGTCGAGGAAGGCCGTGCCGAGGTGCTCCTCGAACACGACGCCGACGATGCCCGAGCGACCGCGACGGAGCGACGCGGCGCGTGGGTCGGGTCCGGTGTAGCCGAGGGCCGAGGCGGCGTCGAGCACGCGGCGGCGGGTGGCATCCGAGACCGGGGTCTTCCCGCTGAAGACGACCGACGCCGTCGACGCCGACACGCCCGCCTCGCGGGCGACGTCGGAGATGGTGGCTCGTCGCGTGCTCATGTCCCTCTGATCGTAACGCCATGGCGTGGCGGGCGTCGAATCGATTCGACACGTGGGGAATCCGTTGGTTACCCTTGCGGCATGGAACTCGTTCTGACCCGCTCGCAGCTCGTGCGTTGGCGCACTGCGGTGTTCGCCATCTTCCTGGCCAGCGGCCTGTCGATCGCGACGTGGGCCTCGCGAGTTCCGGCCATCAAAGAGACCCTCGACATCGACAACATCCAGATCGGGCTCATGCTGCTCGGTGCCGGCATCGCGTCGATCATCGGACTCTCGATCTCGACGCCCGTGATCGCCCGCTTCGGCGCCCGCAAGGGCATGCTCGGCGCGATGATCGTCTTCGCGGTCGGCGTCCTGCTCATCGGCGTGGGCACCGATCTCGCCGGCAGCTTCGTCGTCGTGGTGGCCGGTTTGGCGATGTTCGGACTGGGCAACGGTGCCGTCGACGTCATGATGAACGTCGAGGGTGCGGCGATCGAGAAGCAGTCCGGCAAGACGATCCTGCCGCTGTTCCACGCCTTCTTCAGCTTCGGCACCGTGATCGGCGCGGGCATCGGCGCCGTCGCCGCCGCGTGGGGCGTGAGCGTGCTGGTGCACACCGCCGTGATGGCCGTCGTCATCGTCGTCATCGCGTTCGCCGCCTTCGCCAACGTGCCTGCGCGCGAGCTGACGGGCGATGCGGATGCCGAAGCCGACCGCCCGCACTGGCGCGAGCGCCTGCACACGTCGATGTCGGCGTGGCGCGAGCCCCGCACGTACGCGCTCGGCGTGATCATGCTCGGAATGGCCTTCGCCGAAGGCGGGGCCAACGACTGGCTCGCGCTCGGCATGGTCGAAGGTCACGGCACCACACCGGCCGTCGGAGCGCTCGGACTGGCCGTGTTCTCGGTCAGCATGACCGTGGTCCGCATCTTCGGCGGGCCCCTCGTGGACCGGTTCGGGCGCGTCGCCACCCTGCGGGTGCTCTCGATGCTCGCGGCTCTCGGGCTGCTGCTGTTCATCCTCGCGCCGAACACCCCGCTCGTCTTCGTCGGCGCGGCCCTGTGGGGTGCCGGCGTCTCGCTCGGCTTCCCGCTGGGCATGTCGGCCGCGGCGGATGACCCGGCCAAGGCGGCGGCGCGCGTCAGCGCGGCCGCGACCATCGGCTACATCGCCTTCCTGTGCGGCCCGCCGCTGCTCGGCCTCATCAGCGAGAGCATCGGCCTGCTGAACACGCTGTACATCCTCGTGGCGCTGATCGTGGCATCCGGTCTCGCCTCCGGCGCCGCCAAGCCGATCGCCGGCTCCACCGTCGGCGCCGGTCACGCGCAGGACTGACCGTCGGCTGAGCGACGCCACCGGGCTTAGGCTCATCGGGTGCGTCTTGTCATCGCCCGCTGCTCCGTCGATTACACCGGCCGGCTCACCGCGCATCTCCCCCTGGCCACCCGCCTGCTCGTCCACAAGGGCGACGGCAGTCTGCTCGTGCACTCCGACGGCGGGTCCTACAAGCCGCTGAACTGGATGAGCCCGCCCTGCCGGCTCGACGTCGAGGTGCCCGATGAGGAGTCCGCCTCGGCCGGCGTGCTCGAGCACTGGCGCGTCACGCACGCGAAGACCGGCGACGCGCTGCTGGTGCGCATCTACGAGGTGCTGCACGACACATCCCACGAGCTCGGCATCGACCCCGGGCTGCAGAAGGACGGCGTCGAGGCCGACCTGCAGCGCCTGCTCGCCGAACAGGTCGACGTCATCGGTGACGGCCTCACGCTCGTGCGCCGCGAGTTCCCCACCGCGATCGGACCCGTCGACCTGCTGCTGCGCGACCCGGCGGGCGGCACGATCGCCGTCGAGGTCAAGCGCCGCGGCGACATCGACGGTGTCGAGCAGCTGACGCGCTACCTCGAGCTGCTCGGGCGCGACCCGCACCTCGCCCCGGTGACCGGAGTCTTCGCCGCGCAGGAGATCAAGCCCCAGGCCAAGGTGCTCGCCGCCGACCGCGGGATCCGCTGCGTGACGCTGGACTACGACGGCATGAAGGGCATCGAGTCCGGCGCCCCGCGTCTCTTCTGACGCACGCCGCCGACTCGGCGCGCGAATAGGCTGTCAGGATGCCGAGACGATCGCCGTGGACCTGTGTGCTCTGGGACGTCGACGGCACCATCGTGGATGCATCCGACGGCATCCTCCGCCGCCTGACGATCGCGCTCGAGCACTTCGGCAAGCGTCCGCCGACCCGCGGCGAGCTGGTCCACTGGATCGGGCCGCCGATGTTCGAGTCGTTCCAGGTCAACGTCGGCATGAGTCCGGCCGAGGCCTCCGAGGCGGTCGCGTTCTATCGCGTGCTGGGCAAGAAGGACGGCTACACGACCGGCGCCAGGCTCTTCGACGGGGTCGGTGAGCTGGTTCGGGATGTCGCGGCCGCGGGCATTCCGCAGGCGACGGCCAGCTCGAAACCCGAGATCCAGGTCGTCGCGCTGATGGACCACTTCGACCTCTCGTCGTCGCTGACCGCCACCGTCGGCGCGACGCAGGACGAGAAGACGCTGAGCGCCAAGGCCGACATCGTCGCCGAGTCGCTGCGGCGCCTGGAGGTCGCCGGCGTCGACACGAGCCGGCCGGTCCTGGTGGGCGACCGCCACCACGACGTCGAGGGCGGCGCCGAGCACGGCGTCCCGGTGATCTTCGTGCGCTGGGGCTTCAGCTGGCCGCACGAGGCGGACGGGGCTCAGGCGGTCGTCGACGACGTCGACCAGCTGCGCCGTCTGCTGCTGGTCGAGGAGCACGGTGACTGAGATCGTCGGCACGATCGTCGCGTGGCTGGTGCCCGCGCTGGTCGTGTTCGGCGTCGCGGCGCTGGCCATCGCGATCACGGCATGGGCGATCCGGCGGGCGCGCCGTTCCCCGCGAGCACGCGCGGCGGCGGAGACGCTCCGGGTCCAGGCCGGCGCCGCCCTGGTGCAGCTGGACGACGCGGTCGGAGAGCTCGATCTCGAGGTCGGCCTGTCGGGCGCGCTCTACGGCGGCGGTGCTCCGACATCCCTCCGCCGCGCGAGACTGACCGCGCAGCACGTCCGCGACCAGTCCTTCGACGAGTACCGCAGCCTCACCACGACGCAGGCGCCGCCGATGGAGGTGCGGCGCGTGTCCGCGCGCATCCAGCGGCGGGCGACCGACACCCTCCGGAGCATCGCCGGCGCGCGGGCGCAGCACGCTGCCTGGGTGGCCGCCAACGTGTCGGCGGTCGATCAGATCGCCGCGGCTCAGGCTCGTCTCGGTGAGCTCCGCGGCACCATGGGGGACCCCGCTGCCCTGGTGGCGGAGCTGTCGGCGCGATTCGATGAGTCCGAGTGGCGCGCGGCCGCATCCGCTGCGCACGCCGCGGTGAGCGAGGCGGATACCGCCGCCCGGCTGCTCGACCAGGCAGCGGCCGCATCCGCGGATCCCACGCGCAGCGTGCTCGCCGAGGTCGCCGCGGCCGAGCGGGCACTGCGTCAGGCCGCCGCCGACGCGCGGATCCTCGAAGAGGCTCACCGGCTCGTCGTGCAGGCGGCACAGGCGCTGCCCGGCGAGTTCGACGCCGTGCGCAGCGCCCTCCGGCAGGCCGTGGTCGTGCGCGAGCACCTCGATGCCGCCGACGCCGACCGGCTGGGCGGGGAGCTGCGGGCCATCGAGGCCGAGCTGCAGAAGACCGAAGCGGATGCCGCGCGCCGGCCGTCGCGGTCGGTCGACCGCATCGCGCGCCTGCGCCTCCGGCTCGATCTCGCGGTGGGCGATGCCCGCTCGGCGCAGCAGCGCCTCCGCGGCGCGCGCACCGCGCTGCCCGGAACGCTCGCCGCCGCCCGCGGCGCGATCGCGCGGGCCGAGGCATCCGTCGCCCACGTCCACGCCGGAGCCGATGCCCGCGCGCGGCTCATCTCGGCGCAGCACGAACTGGCCCGCGCACGGCAGGCCCAGGATCCCGTGGCCGCTCTCGACGCGGCACGACGCGCGATGCGCGATGCCGAGGACGCCAAGGCCCTCGCGGACTACGCCCGGGCCGCCCGGAGCTGACGAACCGCGTCGCTATCGTGAAGCCATGACCGACGCCCCGCAGCGCGCGCGCCCTGCTGTCGTGACCGCGCTCTCGCGGATGCCGGTGACGTTGTCGCTGATCGCCGCGCTGCTCCTCACCGGCCTCATCTGGGGCGGGCTGTGGACTCCTTTCGCCGCGAATCCCCTCTTCGACTCCGTCGCATACGGGCTTCCCGCCCTCATCGAGGGGCGATGGTGGACGCCGATCACGGGCACGTTCTTCGTCGATCATCCCCTCGTCTACCTCTTCGTGCTCCCCACCTTCGCCGGCCTCGCGTACCTCGAGTACCGGCGGGGCTCCCTCGCGGCGCTGGGCTACTTCGGCATCGGCCAGCTGTTCGCGATCTTCGCCAGCGCGCTCTTCCTGTGGCTCGCGGCGATGCTGCCCTGGCCGTGGGCGCAGGCCGAGGCTCTGGTGCTCGATGTCGGGCCCTCGGGCGGCACGATGGCCGGCATCGCGGCCGCGATCGGACTGCTTCCGGCGCCGTGGCGGGTGCGCGGCTGGCTGGTCCTCCTCGGCTTCTCGTTCGTGACCCTGTTCTTCTGGGGGTCGCTCGCCGACCTCGAGCACGCCTTCGCCGTCCTCCTCATCCTCGTCGTCGACCGCTCGCTCCGCATCCAGCGCACGACCGTGCGCGAGCAGCGGCTGATCGCCTTCGTCGCCGTCCTCGTGATCCTGGCCGTCGAGCTGCTGACGCTGCTGGTGGCGACCGACGGTCCCTTCGGTCACACCGCAGCAGCGGGCGGATCGATCCTCGACGTCGCCCTCGATGTCGTCGTCATCGCACTGCTCGCCACGGGCCTGCGTCGCGGCCGCCGCTGGGCCTGGATCTGGACGATCGTGCTCGGCGCGATCAACGTCGTGACCGGCACGCTGCTCGGCATCCTCACGCTCGTTCTCGGTTCCGACCGGATCGACGGGCCGATCGGCGATGTGAACGTCGCCGTGGCCCAGTCCGCGATGTGGCTGCTACTCCTCGTCTATCTCGTATGGGTGCGCGGCGCCTTCCGCGCCCGTCGGCGCGCGCAGCTCGGCGAGCCGCCGGCGCCCGCCGTCGACGACATCAAGGCCGCGCTGCGCTCAGGCGGCGGGGGCACGCTCTCGTGGATGACGACGTGGGATGGCAACGCCTACGCCCGCACGTCCTCCGGGTTCGTGGCGTTCCAGCGCCACGCCGGGGCGGCCATTGCCCTGGCGGACCCGATCGGTCCGCCGGAATCCCGTCACGCGTCCGTCCGGGAGTTCATCCGGTCCGCTGAGCTCGCCGGGCTGGTGCCGTGCTTCTTCAGCTGCGCCGAGGAGACTCGTCGGGCGGTGCCGGAGGGGTGGCGGAGTCTCGTGGTCGCGGACGACACGATCGTCGACCTGCCGGGACTGGAGTTCACCGGCAAGCGGTGGAACGCGGTGCGCACCTCGCTCAATCGCGCCGGCCGCGAGGAGATGCTGTTCCGGATGACGCGACTCGGCGACGAACCGTGGGGCATCCGTCAGCAGCTCCGCGCGATCTCCGAGTCCTGGGTGGGCGACAAGGGACTGCCCGAGATGGGATTCACGCTCGGAACGCTCGAGCAGGCCGAGGATCCCGAGGTCCGGCTCGCGCTGGCGATCTCGCCGGCGGGCGATGTCGACGGGTTCCTGTCGTGGCTGCCGGTCTACGCCGGGGACGACCGGGTCCGCGGCTGGACGCTGGACCTCATGCGCCGCCGCGAGGGCGGCTTCGGCCCGGTCATGGAGTACCTCATCGGTTCGTCGGCGCGACTGTTCTCGGATGAGGGAGCCGAGATCATGTCGCTCTCGGGTGCGCCGCTGGCGCACGAGTACCCGCCGGATGCCGGGGCTATCGCGGTGCTCTCGGATCGGCTGGCCACGATGCTCGAGCCGGTCTACGGCTTCTCGTCCCTGCATCGCTTCAAGGAGAAGTTCCACCCGCGTTACGAGACGCTGTACCTGCTCTACCGCGACGAGAGCGACCTCGCACGCATCGGCGCCGGCCTCACGCGCGCGTTCCTGCCGGACGCCACACTGCGCCAGTTCGCCGGCACCGGGCTCGACCTGGTGCGGGGCGACCGCGGCTGACCCATCGCGGGCTCGCCGCGATACCGCTGCGCCGCGACACCCTTCCTGCACAAGCGAGGGATGCCGCGGCGCGACTGCTGGGTCAGATGGGGCGGATGTCCTCTGCCTGCAGGCCCTTGGGGCCCTGGGCGATCTCGAACTCGACCCGCTGGTTCTCTTCCAGGGAGCGGTAGCCGCTCGCCGAAATGGCGGTGTAGTGCGCGAAGACGTCTGCGCCGCCTTCATCGGGAGCGATGAAGCCGAAGCCCTTCTCCGAGTTGAACCACTTGACGGTGCCCTGCGTGCTCATTACTTGCCGTTCTTTCGTGTTGCCCCGCGCTCATGCCACGAGTTGCCACCAAAATAACGGTGCAGGAATCCTGCGCAACAGGGGTTGTCCGAAGGTGACGAAAATGTTGCACACGCGTCGCGCGGTGTCGTCGCGGCCCATCGCACACCCGGGCCGAGCGGTGCTCCAAGCCCGGGTGTCGACGGATCCCCCCGGATAGGCCACGCCGAAACGCGGCATCCCCATGGTACCGGGGCCTCGGTACGGTGGGACGGTGAACCACATCGAGTTGCGCGATCTCGACGACGACGACCTCGACGCGATCTTCGAGATGATGCGCGACCCCGAGGCCGTGGCGCAGGCGGCCTTCACCGCCGAGGACCCCGATGACCGCGCCGCCTTCGACGCCTGGGTCGCCCGGCAGCGCGCCAACCCCGACGTCCTCTATCAGGTCGTCACCGAGAACGGCGGGTTCGCTGGGACCATTGCCGCGTTCACCATCGACGGAGACCGCGAGGTGAGCTTCTGGATCGCCCGGCACGCCTGGGGCAGGGGAGTGGCGACGGCCGCGCTGCGCCAGCTCATCTCCCGTGAGCCGGTGCGCCCCCTCTTCGCACGCGCCGCGACGGCGAACGCCGGCTCGAGAGCGGTGCTCGCGCACGTCGGCTTCACCGAGGTGTCGCGCAACGTCGACTTCGCTCCCGGTGTCGGGCGCGAGGTCGAGGAGATCATCTTCACCCTCGTGCCCGCGCTCGACGGCATCTAGCGGAAACGAAGAAGGGCCCCCGGATCCCGGGGCCCTTCTTCTGCGCTCTGTGCGCGAGGGGGGAGTTGAACCCCCACGCCCTTTCGGGCACTGGCACCTGAAGCCAGCGCGTCTGCCTATTCCGCCACTCGCGCGAGTCGCGGCATCCGAAGATCCCGCGAAACTCAACTTCCCGAGGATATCACGCGAGAAGACGGGCCTCGAACCTGGCAATCTCGGTGGAGCGTCCATGCTGGGCGCAGAGTGTGCAACTAGCATGTACCAATCCGGCTACCCCCGTCCGAGGAGCCCCGTGGGACTACTTGACAGCTTCGAGAAAGGTCTCGAGCGCGCAGTGAACAGCGCGTTCGCCAAGACCTTCCGCAGCGGCATCCAGCCCGTCGAGATCGCCTCCGCCCTGCGCAGCGAGCTCGACAAGAAGGCGGCGGTGGTCAGCCGCGACCGGATCCTCGCGCCGAACACCTTCACCGTGCACCTGTCGACCGCCGATGACGAGCGGATGTCGGGAATGGGCGACGCCCTCGTGCACGAGCTCGACACCCTCGTCCACAAGCACGCCAAGGCGCAGGGCTATTCCTTCGCGGGCCCCGTCTCGATCTCGCTGTCGCGCGACGACCAGATCGCCACCGGCACGCTGCGGGTCGAGTCGACCACGGCGCAGGGCGGCAAGGTGTCGTGGCGTGGTGTCGTCGACATCGCCGGGAAGCGGCATCCGCTCGTCAAGGGCCGCACCGTGATCGGCCGCGGCAGCGACGCCGACATCACGATCGCCGACGCCGGCACCAGCCGCAAGCACGTCGAGATCCTGTGGGATGGCGAGCGCGCGATGGTCCGTGACCTGCAGTCCACAAACGGCACCCTGCTCGACGGACGCAAGGTCTCGGAGGCGCCGCTGCCGCCGGACTCCACCGTCACCATCGGCCGCACCGACATCGTCTTCCACGTCATCGCGCAGGCCGCACCCCCCAGGCCGACGATGTCGGCCGACGACGCCACCCGCGCCTATGACGTCCGCGACGGGGGACCGCTGGCATGAGCGAACTGACGCTTCTCCTGCTGCGCATCGGGTTCCTGGTGCTGCTGTGGGCCTTCGTGTTCGCCGTCGTGTACTCGCTCCGCGCGGATCTGTTCGGCGTGAAGGTCCGGCGCATGCCCGAGGCGCAGGCGGCCGCCGTACCCGTCGCGGCCGGGGCTCCCGCCCGCGCGAACACCGCCACCGCTCCCGTCGCGTCGGCGCCCGCGCCGAAGGGCGGCCCGGCGACCGCCGGCGCCGTGTCGCGCATCGTCATCACGAGCGGGCCGAAGGCCGGGATCGAGCTGCCGCTCGGCAGCGAGCCGCTCACGATCGGCCGGTCGAGCGAGTCGGCGCTCGTGATCCGCGACGACTACACCTCCAGCCACCACGCCCGCCTCGTGCTGTGGGGCGACCAGTGGATGATCCAGGACCTCGACTCGACGAACGGCACCTGGCACGACGGCGCGCGCGTGAGCGCCCCCGCACCCGTGACGATCGGCGCCCCGATCCGCGTCGGCGCGACGACGTTCGAACTGCGGAAGTAGCGGGCGGACCCACCACCTATGGTCTTCCAGGGCTCGAGCGTCGCCATCTCGCACACCGGCAAGGTGCGCTCCAACAACCAGGACTCCGGCTATGCCGGCTCGAACCTGTTCGTCGTGGCCGACGGCATGGGCGGGCACGCGGGCGGCGACGTCGCCTCGAGCATGGTGATCGCGCGCCTGGAGCGCCTCGACAAGCCGTACGAGTCGACGGGGGCCGCCGAGAAGGCGCTGCGTGATGCGATCGGGGATGCCGCCACCGAGCTGATCGACACGGTCCACGACCGCCCGGAGCTCGCCGGTATGGGCACGACCGTCAGCGCGCTGATCATGGTCGACGACTACGCGGTGATCGCCCACATCGGCGACTCGCGCATCTACCTCTTCCGCGACGGGGCGCTCACCCAGATCACGACGGACCACACCTTCGTCCAGCGGCTCGTGGACTCCGGACGCATCACGCCCGAAGAGGCGCGGTACCACCCGCGGCGCTCCGTCCTCATGCGCGTGCTCGGCGACATGGACCCCGACCCCGAGCTCGACACGTTCATCATGCCGACGCAGCCGGGCGACCGCTGGCTGCTGTGCTCCGACGGCCTCTCCGGCGTCGTCGACGACCCGCACACCGGCAAGGCCCTCGGGCTCGGCGTCGCCCCCGGACGCACGGCCGACATCCTGCTCAAGCAGGCGCTCGACGGCGGCGCTCCCGACAACGTCACGATCGTCATCGTCGACGTCGGCGGACAGCATCCGCTCTTCTCCGGGACGCCCACGGTCGTCGGCTCCGCCTCGAACCCGGTCGGCGTGGGCGTTCCCGCCGCCCGGGCGGGCCGCCCCAGCTGGCTGCACCCGAACCGCCAGGCCGCGAACGAGCCGACGCACTTCGAACCCGCCGCCGAGTTCCTCGAGGAGCTCATCGAGGAGGATCGCCGTCGCGTCCGCCGGCGGCGGATCGGCTGGATCGCCGGCGCGGTGCTCGTGCTCGGCATCCTGATCGGCGTGCTGTGGGTCGGCTACCAGTGGACGCAGACGAGGTACTACGTCGGAGCCGACGAAGACACGGTCGTCATCTTCCGCGGGGTGCAGCAGGGCATCGGGCCCATCTCGCTGTCGACCCCGTACGAAGACACCGAGATCCCGCTGGATTCCCTGTCGGAGTTCGCGCGGGCCACCGTCGAGCAGACCATCTCGGCCGGCTCGCTCTCCAATGCCCGTCAGATCGTCGCGACGATCAGCGACACCGCGGAGCTGAACGGATGAGCGGCTCCACGGGAACGGCCACCGAGGCGGTCTCGACCGACACCGCGGTGGTGCGGGCGCTGCGCCGCATCCGGGTGCCGCAGACCCAGCGCAACCGCGAACTGGCACTGCTGCTGTTCGCGTTCGTGATCAACGCCTCGACCGTCGCCCTGGTGCAGCTCGGCGCGATGGGCGCGATCGACTGGACCTTCCTGGTCTACTGCGGCGGGCTCACCGCCCTCGTGGTCGCCCTGCACATCGTGCTGCGTCTGCGCGCCCGCGACGCCGATCCGTTCGTCGTGCCCATCGCGACGCTGCTGACGGGCCTCGGGATCGCGATGATCTACCGCATCGACATCGCGCGCGACCGCCACGGCTGGGAGGCGTTCTCGACGCGACAGCTGGCGTGGGCGGGGATCGCGCTGTTCTGCGCCGTCGTCGTGGTGATCCTGCTGCGCAACTACCGGGTGCTGTTCCGGTACACCTACATCTTCGGATTCGTCGGCATCGGGCTGCTGATCCTGCCGATCATCCCGGGCCTCGGGACAGACGCGAACGCCGACGTGTGGGTCTCGCTCGGCTTCTTCTCGTTCCAGCCCGGCGAGCTGGCGAAGATCGCGCTCGGCATCTTCTTCGCCGGGTATCTGGTGCGCACCCGCGAGAGCCTCACCTCGGTCGGCACCCGGTTCCTCGGAATGACGTGGCCGCGGGCTCGCGAGCTGGGCCCGCTGCTGGTGATCTGGCTGATCTCGCTGGGGATCATCGTCATGCAGCGCGACCTCGGCACCGGCCTGCTGATCTTCGGCATGTTCGTCGCGATGCTCTACGTCGCCACCGGCAAGACCAGCTGGGTGCTCATCGGCGTGACGCTGGCCGCCGTCGGCGCCTTCATCGCGTCGCAGGTGCTGTCGTACGTGAACGGCCGCTTCACGAACTGGCTGGATGCCTTCAACCCCGAGGTCATCGACGCGAACGGCGGCAGCTACCAGCTCGTGCAGGGCATCTTCGGCCTGGCCCAGGGCGGCATCCTCGGCACCGGGCTCGGGCAGGGCCGGCCGTACCTGACGCCGGTCTCCGAGAGCGACTACATCCTGCCCGCGCTGGGGGAGGAGCTCGGCCTCATCGGCGTCTTCGCGATCCTGTGCCTGTACATGGTGTTCACCAGCCGGGGCATCCGCATCGGACTCGCCGGCCAGGACGACTTCGGCAAGCTCCTCGCGACCGGGCTGTCGTTCACGATCGCGCTGCAGGTCTTCATCATGGTGGGCGGCGTCACCCGCATCATCCCGCTGACCGGGCTCACCACGCCGTTTCTGGCCGCCGGTGGATCCTCGCTGGTGGCGAACTGGATCATCGTCGCGCTTCTGCTGCGCATCTCGGATGCCGTGCGCAGCCGTCCCCGGGTGGTGATCGGCTGACATGACCAAAGAACTCCGTCGGCTGAGCATCCTGATGCTCGTCATGTTCCTCGCGCTGTTCGCCTCCACGAGCTGGATCCAGGTGATCGAGGCCGAGGAGCTCGCGCAGAATCCGCGGAACACCCGCGCACTCTACGACTCCTACGAGGTGCAGCGCGGTTCGATCATCGCCAGCGGGGCCGCGATCGCGACGTCGGTCCCCTCCGACGACGTCTACAGCTGGCAGCGGGTCTACACGGATGCCGACATGTGGGCACCGGTCACGGGCTACATCAACCCGACGCTGGGGTCCTCGACCGGCATCGAGCAGGCGATGAACTCCTACCTGAGCGGCACCGCGAGCTCGCAGTTCCTCTCGCGCATCGAGCGCATCTTCACCGGCCAGCCTCCTCGGGGGTCGAACGTCGTCCTCACGCTCGACGCCCAGGTGCAGCGTGCCGCGTACGACGCGCTCGGCGACCTCGAGGGCGCCGTCATCGCGATCGAGCCCGCCACTGGGCGAGTGCTCGCCATGGTGACGAGCCCCAGCTACGACACCAACCTGCTCGCCTCCCACCAGACGGGCGAGGCGATCGCCACGTACGACGCCCTCGAGGCCGATCCCGGCGATCCGCTCTCCAACCGCTCGATCGCCGGCGACCTCAACCCTCCGGGGTCGACCTTCAAGCTCGTCGTCGCCTCCGCCGCGCTGGCCTCGGGGCAGTACACGCCCGCCTCCACGCTGCCGAACCCCGCGTCGTACCAGCTGCCCCAGTCCAGCAGCATCGTCCACAACGCCAGCGGCACCACGTGCGGCCCCGGCGAGACGGTGACGATCGCCGATGCGCTGCGGCTCAGCTGCAACATCCCGTTCGCAGAGCTCGCCGTCGCCCTCGGCGACACCGCGATCCGCGAAGAGGCCGAGAAGTACGGCTTCAACTCGTCGTTCGAGCTTCCGCTCGTCTCGACCGCGTCGAGCTATCCCCGTGCGCTGGACGACGCGCAGACCGCTCTGACCGGATTCGGGCAGGGACAGGTGACGGCCACCCCGCTGCAGATGGCGATGGTGTCTGCCGGCATCGCGAATGGAGGCCTCGTGATGAACCCACGCATGGTGGAGAGGGTCATCGGACCCGATCTTTCGGTGCAGCAGATCGTCGAGGACACCGAGTTCGGACGGGCGCTCGAGCAGCAGATCGCCGCCGAGCTGGTCGCGATGATGGTCGCCAATGTCAGTGACGGCGCGGCATCGGGTGCAAGAATAGACGGCGTCGAGGTGGCCGGTAAGACCGGCACTGCGGAGAACGGACCCGACGATCCGTACACCCTGTGGTTCACCGGATTCGCTCCGGCGGACAACCCGCAGGTCGCCGTGGCGGTCGTCGTCGAAGACGGCGGCGGCAGAGGTCAGTCGGGGAGCGGCAACACCATCGCCGCACCTATCGCAAAGAAGGTCATGGAGGCGGTGCTGGGCAGATGAGACCGACGCAAGGTGTGACCTTCGGCGGCCGCTATGAGCTTGATTCGCGGATCGCGATCGGCGGCATGGGTGAGGTCTGGGAGGCGACCGATCACGTCATCGGACGGACGGTCGCCATCAAGATCCTCAAAGACGAGTACATGGGAGACCCCGGGTTCCTCGAGCGCTTCCGCGCCGAGGCCCGGCACGCGGCCCTCGTGAACCACGAGGGCATCGCGAGCGTCTTCGACTACGGCGAAGAGGCCGGCAGCGCGTTCCTGGTGATGGAGCTGGTGCCGGGCGAGGCGCTGTCCACCATCCTCGAGCGGGACGGCTCGCTGTCGACCGACAAGACGCTCGACATCGTCGCGCAGACCTCCGCCGCGCTCCAGGCCGCGCACGCGGCCGGCCTGGTGCACCGCGACATCAAGCCGGGCAACCTGCTCATCACGCCCGACGGGCGGGTGAAGATCACGGACTTCGGCATCGCGCGCATCGCCGACCAGGTTCCGCTGACCGCGACCGGTCAGGTCATGGGCACCGTGCAGTACCTCTCGCCCGAGCAGGCATCCGGTCATCCGGCATCGCCCGCGACCGACACCTACTCGCTGGGCATCGTGGCGTACGAGTGCCTGGCGGGCAAGCGCCCGTTCACCGGCGAGTCCCAGGTCGCGATCGCCATGGCGCAGATCAACGAGCAGCCTCCGCCGCTGCCGCCGACGGTCGCGGTTCCGGTGCAGAACCTCGTCATGGCGATGATCGCCAAGAAGCCCGAAGAGCGCCCGGCCTCGTCCGCCGCTGTCGCGCGTGCGGCGGGCGCCCTGCGTCGCGGTGACGTCGCGGCAGCTGCCGCCGCTGTGCCCGCCGTCGCAGGCGTCGCCCTCGCGAGCGATGCGACGCAGCTCCTCACCTCGGGAGCCGACACCTCGGCAGCCACTCGCGTGCTCGTCGCTCCGGTCCCCGGCGAGGACGTGCCCGTCCAGGGTGAAGAGACCGAGAAGAAGAAGCGCAGCCCGTGGACGTGGCCCCTCATCGCGCTGATCGTGCTGCTGCTGCTCGTACTCGGCGGCACCATCTGGGCGATGCTCTCGAACCAGGGTCCTGAGCCCGAGCCTTCGAAGTCGTCGTCGTCCGCGTCGCCGACCCCATCGAGCACTCCGACCCCCAGCGCCGAGACAGTCGACCTGGCCGCTCTCGCGCTCGTCGGCTCGAACTGCGACGACGCTCTGGTCAAGGCGACCGAGGCCGGCCTGAAGCCGGTCCGGGCCGCCGGCTCCGCCGCGCCGTCCGCCGGCGACATCGGAACGGTGGAGTCGACCGATCCCTCGGGCGGAAACCCCACAGTGGGCTCCTCGCTGACGATCACGTGCTACACGGACCAGACCTCGATCCCCGGCCCGTCGAGCGGCCCGACCATCAACGGCGGCGCGCAGCCGGTGCAGGGCACCACGGTCGATCTGACCTGGCAGTCCGGCTCGTGCCCGTCGGGGACCGGCACGCTGAGCGGCTTCACGGTGACGATCAGCGGGGCGACCTTCGTCCAGGGCGGATCCACCACGCGTGACTTCGGCCCGGGCGAGCTGACGACGGAGATCTCCGTCACCAACCAGCCCGCCTCGCAGGTGACCGCCAGCTACGTGTTCTTCTGCACCGGCGGGTCCGGCGGGGAGTCGCGGCAGTCCGGCGCATCGCCCACCTCGAGCACGACGACGCTTCCGACGCCCACCGACCCGACGCCGGCTCCGACCCCGTGACGCCGTTGACGGCGAGCCTCGGATGAGGCTCGCCGTCAACGCTCGGCTAGTCTGGGTGTTGTTCCTTGCAGGGAGAGATCGTGACAGCTGACCCGCGCGTGCTTTCGGGGCGCTATCGCATCGACGAGCCCATCGGACGCGGCGGCATGGCCAGCGTCTACCGCGGCTACGACCTCACCCTGGGCCGCTCGGTGGCCATCAAGATCCTCGATCGCGAGCTCGCCGGCGACAATGCGTTCCGCACCCGCTTCCGGCTCGAGGCCCAGGCGGCATCGCGCATGGCGCACCCCACGATCGTGCGCGTCTTCGACGCCGGCGAGGACACCGACACGAACCCCGACGGCACCGTCCGTCCGGTGCCGTACATCGTGATGGAGCTCGTCACGGGCAGGCTGCTCAAGGACATCATCAGCGCCGGTCCGGTGCCGGTGCCCGACGCCGTGCGCTACGTCGACGGCATCCTGGAAGCCCTCGAGTACTCGCACCGCGCGGGTGTGGTGCACCGCGACATCAAGCCCGGCAACGTGATGGTGACGGATGCCGGACAGGTGAAGGTGATGGACTTCGGCATCGCGCGAGCGGTATCCGACGGATCCGCCACGGTCGCCGAGACCACCACCATCCTGGGCACCGCCGCGTACTTCTCGCCCGAGCAGGCCAAGGGCGAGCCCGTCGACGCCCGCGCCGACCTCTACTCCGCCGGCGTGGTGCTCTACGAGCTGCTCGCCGGCCGGCCGCCCTTCCGCGGCGAGTCGCCGGTCGCCGTGGCCTATCAGCACGTCAGCGAAGCCCCGGTTCCGCCGTCCGAGCTGGTGGACACGGTCCCGCGCTCGCTCGACGCGGTGGCCCTGCGCGCTCTCGCGAAGGACCCCTTCCAGCGCTACCAGGATGCCGCGAGCTTCCGTGAGGCCCTCGACGCGACCGTCGACGGACGCTCGCCGTCCAAGCGCCAGGTCGGCGCGCTGACGAGCGAGCTGTACGGTCCCAACCCGAAGCAGGCCGCCGAAACCGCGCGGTCACTCCGCCAGCTCAGCACCGACACCACCATGAAGCGCACGCAGGCTGGGCCTCCGGTCGCGTGGATCTGGGCCGGGGTCGGCGTGCTCGCCGTGCTGCTGATCGCGATCGTGTTCTGGGTCACCACCATCAACCCGAGCGACGACGTCCCCGCCAACGCGCGCATCGTCCCCGAGCTGGCCGGCATGACGTACGAGCGGGCCAACGCCGAGCTCCTCGAGGCCGACCTGCTCGCGTTCCGCGTCGACGAGGAGAGCTCCGAGGTCGCCGAGGGCAACGTCATACGGACCGATCCCGCGGCGGGGGAGTCCGTCACGCCGGGCTACGAGGTGCGCGTCTACGTCTCCGAGGGCCAGCAGATGGCCACCGTTCCGCTTCTGGAGGGATTGGGACAGGATGCCGCGACCGCTGCCCTCGAGACCGCAGGGCTGGCCCTGGGCACGGTCACGCAGCGCAACGACCCGGCGCTCGCGGCGGGGACGGTCATCTCGTCCGATCCGGAGGAGGGCGACAGCCTCGCCGCCGGCACCGCCGTGAACCTGGTCGTCGCCTCCGGGAAGGTCACCATCGACGACGTGACCGGGTACACGGTCGAAGCGGCTCAGCGCGAACTCGAAGCGCTGGGGCTCACCGTGTCCACAGCCGAGGACACCGCGTGCCCGGCGTCGGCGCCGCCCACCGTGTCGACACAGTCGCTCGCTCCCGGCGACGTCCCGGTGCGTTCGGAGATCGTGCTCGTCTTCTGCTCGGGGACCTAGCGCACGACCGGCTCAGCGACGCGGGCTGAGCACGGCGCCGCGGGCGGCGGCATCCGTGAATCCTGCGGAAGCCAGCCAGTTGCCCAGCAGGCGATGACCGCCCTCCGTGAGCACGCTCTCGGGGTGGAACTGCACCCCGACGATCGGCGCGCTGCGGTGGGCGATCCCCATCACCACGCCGCTGTCCGTCCGTGCGGTCACCACGAGTTCGTTGGGAAGCGTCTCGGGCACGATGGCCAGCGAGTGGTAGCGCGTCGCCGTGAACGGGTCGGGCAGCCCCGCGTAGAGCGCACTCGAGTCGTGGTGCACGGCCGAGATCATGCCGTGCATCAGCTCGGGGGCGTGGTCGACCGTGGCTCCGTACGCTTCGGCGATGGCCTGATGGCCGAGGCACACGCCGAGGAGCGGCATCCGCATCTCTGCTGCCGCGCGCACGATGTCGATCGATGCGCCCGCGTCGCCCGGAGCGCCCGGCCCCGGTGAGACCAGCACGGCGCGGTACGGCGCGATCGCCGAGCGGGGATCCTCGACGGCGTCGGCCTCCACCATGTCCGTCGCGACGCCGAGCTCGTGGAGGTAGCCGGCGAGGGTGTGGACGAAGCTGTCGTGGTTGTCGACGATCAGCACCGGCGACGTGCTCATCGCTCTGCGGTCACTGGACGGTGACTTCCTGCGGGTTCACGAACTGGCTGATCCACGGGAACGCATAGAACACCAGGCCGTAGAGCACCGCCGCGACGAGCACGAGAAGGATGAGCACCCGCACCCACCAGGGGCCGGGGAGGACTCGCCAGAGCGCCGCGTACATCAGGCCCCCGCTTCCGAGAGCGCGGGGGGCTCGCCGGCGGTGCGCGGCGTGAATGACTCGAAGACGCCGTACGCGACGATGCGCTCGGCCAGCGAGTACATCGGGCTGCAGCTGGTCATGGTGATGTAGCTCGTTCCCGGCGGGACGTCCATCGCCTGCGGCACCGGCAGCAGCACGTCGACCGCGTCCGGCCTGACGTACTCCAGGGTTCGGAATCGATAGGTGTACCAGCCACCCTCCGTCTCGACCACGATCGGATCGCCCACCCGGAGGTCGGCGATGCGGTTGAACGGCTTGCCCCACGTGGTGCGGTGCGCCGCCACCGCGAAGTTGCCGGGCTCACCCGGCATGCTGGTGCCGGGATAGTGGCCGATGCCGATCGGGTCGAGCGTGCGTGCACGTGTGACCCCGCCGGCCATGGGGACCGCATAGTCCGCACCGAAGCGAGGCACGCGCAGCACGCCGAACGTTTCGGCGTCCCCGGGCTCGGCCAGGATGATCGGGGCGGCCGTCACCGCATCGGCGGGCGTTTCATCCTCTGTCGGGGTGGCCTCGGGCGTCGGTGGAGGGGCGGTGTACTCCTGGGCCCAGACCTCGGAGAGTTCCTTCCCGGTGGCATTGTGCTCGGCGCCGTAGATGATGTCGCCGACCCACAGCTGCCACACGACATAGAGCAGAGTGATGACGCCGGCGGTGATCAGCACTTCACCGATGACGCCGATGACCGAGGTGCGCGGGCGCGCGCGCGGACGGCGGGTTCCGGCATCCCCCGCGTGGCCGGTCAGCGCTTCCTCCACAGGTGGATTCTAGTCAGGGCACGCTGGAGGCCGGCTGGCAGTTAGACTGCTGGCATGGCACGACCCGGCAAAGAAGACGACTCGCTCGTCGAGCGCGCAGAAGGCGAGGCCGCACCCAACCCGGTGTGGTTCAAGCCGATCATGATCGGCCTGATGCTGGTCGGACTCGTCTGGGTGCTCGTGTTCTATCTGAGCGGCATGCAGTACCCGATCCCGGGCATCGACGCATGGAACCTGGTCATCGGGTTCGGCATCGCGTTCGTCGGCTTCCTCATGACCACCCGCTGGCGCTAGCCGCCTCCATCATCTCTGCGAGAGCCCCGGAATATCCGGGGCTTTCGTGCGTCCGGAGTTGTTAACAGCTCTGTCAACAGGTGTGGAATTACACCCGTGTCATTCATCCCCAGGTGTGGATGAAACTGTGGATAACTCTCGGGCCGCGCTCCGCTGACGTCAGAAGTACAGCAACGGCGGGATCAGAAAGAGGCCGACGAGGACCGCCCCGAGAGCCACGAGCAGCCAGATCTGGAGCGACTTCTGGCTCGCGGCCCGCGTCCGCGTGAAGATGAACGCGACCAGCAGCCCGACGAGGAGCCCGCCGACGTGCGCCTGCCAGGACACACGGGCGACCCCGCCGGTGAACAGCGGGAGGAAGGTGATGACGAGGTTGATTCCGAGGATCACGACGATCCCGGTGATGTTCGCTCCGATGTGGCGCCCGATGATGAGGAGCGCGCCGAACAGGCCGTAGACCGCGCCCGACGCGCCGACCACGGGGATGCCGAAGCCGAGCAGGGCCACCGCGACCGAACCGCCGAGGCCGCTGAGGAGGTACAGCGTGAGGAAGCGCCAGCGCCCGAGCAGGGGTTCGAGACTCCGGCCGATCATCCACAGGGCCAGCATGTTGAGCGCGACGTGCCAAATCCCGTCGGGATCGTGCACGAGCATGACCGTGAAGATGCGCCATGGCTCGAAGATTCCGGTGAGCCCGGGATAGAGGGCCGGCGCCCAGAAGTACAGGGACTGCGTGACCGTCGTGCCGAACCCGGGGATCAGCTGCAGCAGGAAGACGAATCCCGTCAGCCCCATGATCGCGTACGTGACGATCGGGCGCGTGTCACGCACCGCAATGGGACGCGCACGTGACCACCGACGTTCCGCCGTCCGCTGCGCGGGCGACTGCGCCTTCTGCTGGTTCCGCAGGCACTCGGGGCACACGACTCCGACGGCGGCCGGAGTCTGGCATTCCGGGCACACCGTGCGCAGGCAGCGCTGGCAGAGCACGAAGCTCTGCCGGTCGGGATGCCGGTAGCAGAAGTTGTCGCGGTTGCGACTGAACTGGTCGGTGGTCACGACGCGGCGTGAACCTAGACCGCGGCGATGTCGACCGACTCGAGCACGACCGGCTCGATCGGACGGTCTCCCGCAGCGGTGGGCACGTCCGCGATCTTGTCGACGACGGCCTTCGAGGCGTCGTCGGCGACCTCGCCGAAGATGGTGTGCTTGCCCTGCAGCCACTCGGGACCGCGGCCGCCCTGGCCGGGCACCGTGATGAAGAACTGCGATCCGTTCGTGCCCTCCGCCTTGCCGGTGATGGCGTTGCGGCGGAGTCCGGCGTTGGCCATGGCGAGCTTGTACGGCTCGGTGAAGGTGAGCTCGGAGTTGATCTCATCGTCGAAGTTGTAGCCGGGACCGCCCACGCCCTGACCGAGCGGGTCGCCGCCCTGGATCATGAAGCCCGAGATGATGCGGTGGAAGACGACGTCCTTGTAGAGCGGTCCGTCGCCGGGCTTGCCGGTGGCGGGGTGCGTCCAGGGGAGCGTTCCATCGGCCAGGCCGATGAAGTTCTGGACGGTGCGAGGAGCGTGGTCCCCGAAGAGGTTGACGACGATGTCGCCGTGGTTGGTGTGGAAAGTGGCGACAGCGGTGGGGATCGGCATTCCTACATTCTTCCAGAGTTCTGTGCAACCCCTCCCGCCCGGGGAAGGGTCTGGCAAGATGGGGGAAATCCAGATCCCCGTCGAAAGGGAGGGCACCGTGAGCGTCAGCCGCAAGCGCAAGAAGGAACTCCGCAAGCTTCAGAACCAGGCCAATCAGCTCTGGGAGGCTCAGCAGGTGCTCGTGGGTGAGGCCGCGAGCGTCGCCCGAGAGGCCAGCAAGCAGCTCGGCCACTTCGGCCGCGAACAGGTGAAGCCGCAGGTGCAGGCCGGCTACCAGCAGTACGCCGCCCCCTACGTCGATCGTGGCGTCAAGGCGTCCAAGCACCTCCTCGAGAACAACATCGTGCCCGCCGCGGGCGCCGTCGTCGGCTCCGCGCTGTCGGTGTGGGATGCCGCGAACGACACCCGTGCCCGCCTCGCGTCCGGCAAGGGCCTGTCGATGCCCGACGCGGCGAAGTACTCCAAGAAGATGGACAAGTACACCAAGGAGGCGACGAAGGCGATGTCCGCCAAGCTCGCTGGACGCACCCCGCAGCGCCAGGGCATGGGAGCGGGGGGCGTCATCGCCCTCATCCTCGGAGTCGCCGCTGCGCTCGGAGTGCTCTACGCCGCCTGGCAGACGCTCCGCGCCGACGACGAGCTGTGGGTCGCGGACGACCCGCTGCGCGCCCCGGATGCCTGATCCCCTCGATCGCGTCAGAGAAGCGGCATCCGCTCGAGGCCTTGCCATCGAGCTGCGCGAACGCCCCGTGGCAGCGAGCCTGCCCGAGGCGGCCGCGCTGCTCGGCATCGAGCCCGCGGGCATCGTCAAGACGCTCGTCGTGAAGCGGAGCGACGACACCTTCCTGTTCGCCCTTGTGCCCGGCGACCGGTCGATCTCCTGGCCCAAGCTGCGTGCCGTCGTCGGTGTGAACAAGCTGCAGCTGCCCGATCCGCAGCGCGCGCTCGAGGCGACCGGGTACGAACGCGGCACGATCGTGCCGATCGGCAGTTCGCAGGACTGGCCGGTCTACGCCGACGAGCAGATCGCCGGGCGACGCATCGCGATGGGCGCCGGCGCCCATGGGTACAGCCTGTTCGTCGAGGCCGACGACCTCATCGCAGCCTATGGCGCGACCGTCGCCGACATCTCGCAGCCGGCCGGCTGACGGCATCCGTCTCAGTTCGTCTTCGGCTGGGCCATGCCCAGCGCGATGTCCACGAGCTTCACCCGCTGAAGTGCGGGCACCTCGGCGAGCGGGAACCACTCCGCGCGGTCCGTCGTTCCGTTCTTCTCGTTGCGCAGTCGCCCGCCGGTCACACTCGCGCGGTAGACGATGCGCAGCGTGTGCAGGGGCTCGGTCACCCCGGGGGTGAGGCGTCTGCTCGGAGGGATGACGCGTGAATGGATGCCGAGCAGCTCATCGATCTCGACCTTGTAGCCCGTCTCCTCCCGCACCTCACGCCGTGCGGCCGTCTCGGGATCCTCACCGGGCTCGAGTCCCCCACCCGGCATCGTCCAGGCGGAGCGCCGGCCCTCGTTCCAATGGGCGAGGAGGATGCGCTGGTCGTCGTCGATGACGACCGCGTAGGCGGCGACGCGCAGATCCATGCTTCACCATAACGGGCGGCCATTCCCGCGCACGGGAATGGCCGCCTCGAGCTCAGGATCAGCGGTGCAGCACGGCGACCCGTTCCGGCGTCAGCGCCCTGCGGGCCGCGCGGCGTTCACGATAGCGGCCGGTCGCGATGACCGCCGCGCCGATCCCGACGAAGGCCACGAAGATCGCCGCGATGTACATCAGTGCCGATCCCCACCCACCGGCACCGTGCGGGTCGAGGAACGGGTACGGATACCACCACGGGGTCGAGCCGAACGGGTCGGCGACGAACTCGCCCCGGACCATCGTGTGCAACAGCCAGAGCAGCGGGTAGGCGGCCAGCACCGCGAGGCTCCACCATGGCAGACCGCGCCGCCGCGTCGCGAACAGCAGATCCACCAGCAGATACACCGGCAGCACCACGTGGAGCACCTCGACCGCGTACGAGTCGAGGATGGCGATCCCCGCCGAGTCACCGAGTGCGATGCCCGAGGGAGCCGCGCGCAGCAGCACGTTGTAGACGATGCCGAGCAGCAGCATCGGCACCGTGGCCAACGCGAGGCCCAGAGCGACCGACCGCGGTTCGCGGGTGGTGCCCGGATGCAGCCGCGACCAGGCAGCCGCGACTCCGAGGGCGATGACGCTCAGCATCGTGGACACGATGGTGAACATCCCGAAATAGTTTGCGAGGACGACCGAGAGGTCGGCCCCTTGCCGCGTGGCGCGATCGACGTTGACGACGTATCCCGCCGCGATTCCTGACAAACCGGCGGCCCCCACCGCGAGTCTGATCCATGACCAGTGCATGTCCATCCCCTCCCACTCGAACGAGGTGTCCGATATTGGTGAGGCAGGTTTAGCGCTGCGAGGTCCGCCGGCGCCGGAATGCTGTCGCCGAGCGGAGCAGGAGCAGGGCGGGAAGCGTCGTCCTTTGTGTGCAACCTACATGCTGTCCACCGATTGGGGGACGTGATCTACAAAAACATCTGATGTTACCCCTGGAACATAAATGGACCGGCCTGATAGGCCGGTCCTTCAACGTGGAGCCTAGGAGACTCCGTCGCCTCGCTGCGCTCGGCTCCTCCTCGAATCGCTGAACCCGTTAATGCGAGAAGGACCGACCCTTCGGGCCAGTCCGTCTCGCATTGTGGAGCCTAGGAGATTCGAACTCCTGACATCCTGCTTGCAAAGCAGGCGCTCTACCAACTGAGCTAAGGCCCCGCGGCTGTGTGGTGGGGGTACCAGGACTTGAACCTGGGACCTCTTCATTATCAGTGAAGCGCTCTAACCGCCTGAGCTATACCCCCGCTTGCAACGGCGATTTGCGCGCCGTTCAGCCTCCAAGACTTTACCCGACAGGAGTCGTTTTCACGAATCGGGCAGAGTCGCGGAGATCAGTTCGAGGTGAAGCCCACCAGGAGGCCACCCGTCACCTTCACGGCGAGGTTGTAGATGCCGGCCAGCACAGCGCCGAGCACCGTCACCACGACGAGGTTCAGGATCGCGACGATCGCCGAGAACGCGAGCACCTGCGGCAGGCTCACGAACTGCGAGAGCAGGATGCTGCCGTCGGTGAAGTTGCCGAAGAACTCATCCGCCCGCGCGATGAGACCCGTGGTCTGCACCACCAGGTACACCAGCACGAACGAGACGACCGTCACCACTGCGAGGGCGATGGCCGCCAGGAACGACAGCTTCACCGCCGACCAGAAGTCGATGTAGACCAGGCGCAGGCGGACCTGCTTGGTGCTGGACTTGTGGCTGGATTTCTTGGCGAGCTTGTCGGCTACGGTGCTCATGCGTCAGTACTCTCTTCGGGGGTCTCGGGAGAGGCGTCGGGGGTGGCCGATTCCGGGTCGGCGGCCTCTGCGTTCTCGGCCAGGCCCCGCTCTCCGTTCCGCGCAATCGCGATGATGCGATCTTCGTCAGCGGCACGAGCGAAGACGACGCCCATCGTGTCGCGGCCCTTGGCTGGGACCTCGGCCACGGCAGAGCGTACCACCTTGCCGCTGGCAAGAACCACCAAGACCTCGTCGTCGTCGGCGACGATCAGACCGCCCGCGAGGACCCCTCGATCATCGGTCAGACGGGCGACCTTGATGCCGAGTCCGCCGCGGCTCTGGGTGCGGTACTGGTCGACGGCGGTGCGCTTGGCGTACCCGCCTTCGGTCACCACGAACACCGAGCCGTCGTCCTTCACGACCGACGCCGACAGCACGCTGTCGTCGCCGCGGAACGACATTCCCTTGACGCCCTCGGTCGACCGTCCCATGGGGCGCAGCGCCTCATCGGTGGCGGTGAAGCGCAGCGACATCCCGTGCCGGCTGATGAGAAGGATGTCGTCGCCGGACTCGACCAGGAGCGCGCTGACGACCTCGTCTCCCTCGCGCAGCTTGATCGCGATGACGCCGCCCTGGCGGTTGGTGTCGTACTCGGTGAGGCGGGTCTTCTTGACCAGCCCGCTGCGGGTGGCGAGCACCAGGTGCTCGGCCGCGGAGTAGTCGCGGATGTCGAGGATCTGGGCGATCTCCTCGTCGGGCTGCAGCGCCAGCAGGTTCGCGACGTGCTGGCCCTTGGCGTCGCGCCCGGCCTCGGGCACCTCGTACGCCTTGGAGCGGTAGACCCGGCCCTTGGTCGTGAAGAAGAGGAGCCAGTGGTGGGTGGTCGTGACGAAGAAGTGCTCGACCACGTCGTCGGCGCGCAGCTGCGCGCCCTTCACTCCCTTGCCGCCGCGGTGCTGCTGGCGGTAGTTGTCGCTGCGGGTGCGCTTGATGTACCCGTCGCGCGTGACGGTGAGTACCATCTCCTCTTCGGGGATGAGGTCCTCGATCGACATGTCGCCGTCGTAGCCGTGCAGGATCTCGGTGCGGCGGTCGTCGCCGAAACGGTCCACGACCGCGGTGAGCTCTTCGCGGATGATCAGGCGCTGACGCGACTCGTCGGCGAGGATCGCCTTGAAGTCGGTGATCTGGGCCTCGAGGTCGTTCGCCTCGTCGATGATCTTCTGACGCTCGAGCGCGGCAAGGCGACGGAGCTGCATCGACAGGATCGCGTCGGCCTGGTCGTTGTCGATCTCGAGCAGCGACTTGAGCCCCTCGCGGGCCTCATCCACGGTGGGAGACCGGCGGATGAGCGCGATGACCTCGTCGAGCGCATCGAGCGCCTTGAGGTAACCGCGCAGGATGTGCATGCGCTCCTCCGCCTTGCGGAGGCGGTAGGTCGTGCGCCGGACGATCACCTCGATCTGGTGCTCGATCCAGTGGGTCACGAACCCGTCGAGCGGAAGCGTGCGCGGCACGCCGTCGACGATCGCGAGCATGTTCGCGCCGAAGTTCTCCTGCAGCTGGGTGTGCTTGTACAGGTTGTTCAGCACGACCTTGGCGACGGCATCCCGTTTCAGCACGATCACCAGGCGCTGACCCGTGCGGCCCGACGTCTCGTCGCGGATGTCGGCGATGCCGGTGATCTTGCCCTCGCGGGCGAGGTCGCTGATCTTCACCGCGACGTTGTCGGGGTTGACCTGGTACGGCAGCTCGGTGATCACCAGGCACGTCCGGCCCTGGATCTCCTCCACGTTGACGACCGCGCGCATCGTGATCGAGCCGCGGCCGGTGCGGTAGGCGTCCTTGATGCCACGCGTTCCGAGGATCTGCGCGTGCGTCGGGAAGTCGGGCCCGGGTATGCGCTCCATGAGCGCCTCGAGCAGCTCTTCACGCGAGGCATCCGGATTCTCGAGTGCCCACAGCGCGCCCGAGGAGACTTCGCGAAGGTTGTGCGGCGGGATGTTGGTCGCCATGCCGACCGCGATGCCGACCGACCCGTTGACCAGGAGGTTCGGGAAGCGCGCCGGCAGGACCGTGGGCTCCTGGGTCTGGCCGTCGTAGTTGTCCTGGAAGTCGACGGTCTCCTCTTCGATGTCGCGCACGAGCTCGAGCGCGAGGGGAGCCATCTTCGTCTCGGTGTATCGCGGCGCGGCCGCGCCCTGGTTGCCGGGCGAGCCGAAGTTGCCCTGGCCGAGAGCCAGCGGGTAGCGCAGCGACCACGGCTGCACGAGGCGCACGAGGGCGTCGTAGATCGGGGCGTCGCCGTGCGGGTGGTAGTGACCCATCACCTCGCCGACGACACGGGCGCACTTGGAGAACGACTTGTCGGGCCGGAATCCGCCGTCGTACATGCCGTAGATCACGCGGCGGTGCACGGGCTTCAGGCCGTCGCGCACGTCGGGCAGAGCGCGCCCGACGATCACGCTCATCGCGTAGTCGAGGTAGCTGCGCTGCATCTCCAACTGGAGGTCGACCTGGTCGATGTGACCGTGGTTGTGCGCGGGTTCGGTGGTGGGGCGTTCGTCGTCAGCCATGTTCACTCAGTTCTCAGTGGTCGAAGCGCTCAGATGTCCAGGAAGCGCACGTCTTTGGCGTTGCGCTGGATGAAGCTGCGGCGCGACTCGACGTCTTCGCCCATCAGGATCGTGAAGATCTCGTCGGCTGCGGCAGCATCGTCGATCGTCACCTGCTTGAGCGTGCGCGTCTCGGGATCCATGGTGGTCTCCCACAGTTCGTGGTCGTTCATCTCACCGAGACCCTTGTAGCGCTGGATCGCGTTGTCCTTCGGGATGCGGCGTCCTGCTGCGGCGCCCTCGGCGAGCAGCGCGTCGCGCTCCCGGTCGCTGTAGGCGTACTCGTGCGCGGCGTTGGACCACTTGAGGCGGTACAGCGGCGGCTGCGCGAGGTAGACGAAGCCGGCCTCGATGAGTCCGCGCATGTAGCGGAACAGCAGGGTCAGCAGCAGCGTGGTGATGTGCTGGCCGTCGACATCGGCATCCGCCATCAAGACGATCTTGTGGTATCGCGCCTTGGCGATGTCGAAGTCCTCGCCGATGCCCGTGCCGAAGGCCTGGATCATCGCCTGGACTTCCTTGTTGCCGAGCGCGCGGTCCAGCCGCGCGCGTTCGACGTTGAGGATCTTGCCGCGCAGCGCCAGGATCGCCTGCGTGTGCGGATCGCGGCCCTGGACCGCCGAGCCACCGGCCGAGTCACCCTCGACGAGGAAGATCTCGCTGATCGAGGGGTCCTTGCTGGTGCAGTCCTTGAGCTTGTCGGGCATGGCCGCCGATTCGAAGACGCTCTTGCGCCGCGCGGTCTCGCGGGCCTTGCGTGCGGCGAGGCGGGCGGTCGCCGCGTCGATCGCCTTGCGGATCACGTTCTTGGCCTGCGCCGGGTTGCGGTCGAACCAGTCGCCCAGCTGATCGCCGACGACCTTCTGCACGAACGCCTTGGCTTCGGTGTTTCCGAGCTTGGTCTTGGTCTGGCCCTCGAACTGGGGCTCGGAGAGCTTGACGGAGATGACGGCGGTCAGACCCTCGCGGATGTCCTCGCCGGTGAGGTTCTCGTCCTTCTCCTTGAGAAGGTTGTTCGCCCGCGCGTACCGGTTGACGAGCGTGGTGAGCGCGGCGCGGAAGCCCTCTTCGTGGGTTCCGCCCTCGTGCGTGTTGATCGTGTTCGCGTAGGTGAAGACGTTCTCGGTGTAGCTCGTCGTCCACTGCATCGCGAGCTCGAGCGCGATCTTGCGCTCGGTGTCTTCGGTCTCGAAGTCGATGATCTCGTCATTGACGACGTCGGCGTGACGCACCTTGTTGAGGTGCTCGACATAGTCCACGAGACCACGCTCGTAGAGGAAGCTGTCGTGGCGCGGCTTCAGCTCGTCGGTCTCGCTCTCGCCCGGTGCGCTCGCCTCGGTGAGGCCTTCGGGCCGCTCGTCGCGGAGGCTGATGCGCAGCCCCTTGTTGAGGAACGCCATCTGCTGGAAGCGAGTGCGCAGCGTGTCGTAGTCGAAATCGACGGTGTCGAAGATGGACGCGTCCGGCCAGAAGGTGATCGTCGTGCCGGTCTCGTCGGTCTCCTCCTCCTTGGCGAGGGGCGAGATCGGCTGGCCGCCGTCGCGGTACGACTGGCGCCACGCGTAGCCCTGGCGCTTGACCTCGACCTCGAGGCGCGTGGACAGCGCGTTGACGACCGAGGAGCCGACGCCGTGCAGACCACCGGAGACGGCGTAGCCGCCGCCGCCGAACTTTCCGCCGGCGTGCAGCACGGTGAGAACGACCTCCACGGTGGACTTGCCCTCGGTGCGGTGCATGTCGACCGGGATGCCGCGGCCATTGTCGATGACGCGGACGGCGCCGTCGGACAGGATCGTGACGTCGATCAGGTCGCAGTGCCCCGCCAGCGCCTCGTCGACGGAGTTGTCGACGATCTCCTGGACGAGATGGTGGAGCCCGCGCGCTCCGGTCGAGCCGATGTACATGCCGGGGCGCTTGCGAACGGCCTCGAGGCCTTCGAGCACCTGGATGTCGTCGGCCCCGTACCCGTTCGGAAGGGGGTCAGCGGAGCGAGCTGCGGGTTCCTCGGGAACGGCTTCGGGATTCACGGACGTCATTAGTCAGGGCGCTCCAGATCGTTCGGCGGGGGCACCGTCCAGCCTATCAAGTGCGGCTGTGTTTCAGGGGCCTCTACGCCCCTGTGGCGAACGGAAATCTGTTCGGACGATATCTGACGTGACTCAGCCGTAGGTATCGCGCGGGCCACGCCCTGGAATCGTTCTGGGGCCCCATTTCCAGGAGGGGACGTCCGGGCCGATGAAACGTATCGCGTCGACCCCGGCGTCGGGGAACCGTCGGACGATCTCCGAGAGGATGTGCGCGCGCATCAGCTGGAGTTGCTTCGCCCACGCCGTAGAGTCTGCCTGAACCGTCAGCGTGCCCTCCGAGAAGGCCACCGGGCGGGTGTGCTTCGATGTGTCGTCACCGGCGACGTCGGCCCACGCGCGCACGACGTCCTCACGCGCGAGCTCTTTGTCCCAGCCGGCTTCGCGAGTGAGCGCAGACAGCACGTCGCCGACCCCGCGGGGATCCCGGCCCGGGGTGAACGGCGCGTTCTCGTCATCTGCGGTGCGGCGGCGGCGCTTGCGGTACGAGCGCGCCGTCGGCTCGAGCCCTCGCAGCCGCAGATAGGTCGCGATCGTCTCCGGCACGGCCGGGGTGTCGGCCGTGGATCCGCCGCCCTCGATCGGCTCAGGCATCTGCGGACTCCAGGATCGTGCCGGCCTCGACGCGGACGATGCGGGCTCGCAGCGCGGTGGGGACATCCTCTTCGACGGCGGCGGTGACGACGACCTGCTCGTAACCGCCGGCCAGCTGCGCGAGGCGGGCCCGGCGATCGGTGTCGAGCTCGGCGAAGACGTCGTCGAGGATGAGCACAGGATCACCCAGGCGCGACTCGGCCCGCAGCAGCTCGGCCGAGGCCAGCCGCAGCGCGAGCGCGACCGACCACGACTCGCCGTGCGACGCGTAGCCCTTGACCGGCAGACCGCGCACGCGGAGCACGAGATCGTCGCGGTGAGGGCCGACCAGGGTGAGGCCGCGATCGAGTTCGGCCGAGCGCCGGTCGGCGAGTGCCTGCCGGAACAGCTCCGCGACGCGGGAACCGGATGCCGCGTCGACAGGTCCATCGGAACCCTCCTCCGGGTCGGCGCCCGACACCGACAGTGCCCACTCTGCTACGGGGCTGTGATCGGCGCCGGCGATCGCGGTGTACGCGGCGGCCAGGGGTCCCTTGAGGTCGGCGGCGAGGGACAGGCGCGCCTCGATCAGTTCGGTGCCGAGCACGATGAGCTTGTCGTCCCACACATCGAGCGTCGACAGGGCCTCGCCGCGGAGTCCCCGGGACTTCGCGGATTTGAGCAGGGCGGTGCGCTGCTTGAGCACGCGATCGTAGTCGCCGAGCACTCCCGACATACGGGGTGTGCGCTGCACCAGGAGTTGGTCGGCGAATCGCCGGCGTGACGACGGATCGCCGCGGACGATCTGGAGATCCTCCGGTGCGAAGAGCACGACCTGCGCGTACCGCGGCAGCTCGGAGGGCTTGACCGGGGCGCCGTTGACCCGAGCCTTGTTGGCGCCCTGCCTGTTCAGCTGGACCTCCAGCAGCACCCGCCGCTCACCGTGGGCGAGACGCGCCCGGATGATCGCGGCATCCGCTCCGTCACGCACCATCGGCGCGTCGTTGGACACACGATGCGAGCCGAGGGTCGCGAAGAAGCCGATCGCTTCGGCGAGATTCGTCTTGCCCTGGCCGTTCCGGCCGACGAAGACGTTCGGTCCCGGTGCCAGCGAGACATCGGCGACCGCATAGTTGCGGAAGTCGACGAGACTCAGCTGCTCCACGATCACCGGTCAAGCCTAATGACGGGCGCGGACGCCGGCTGGATCGTCAGCGCAGCAGCAGGTTCGGCTGGAGCAGGTAGCGGAACGAGTCCGAGCCGGCCTTGTCGACCGACGTCTGCGGCGTGATCAGCACGGGGCTCAGCTTGTTGGCGTTCTCGCTCGAGGTGAACGTGATGCGCGCGAACTCGCTCTTGACCGCGCTGAGCGACTCGAGCAGGTACTGGGGATTGAGCCCCAGCGTGACGTCTTCGCCCACCAGGTTCGCGTCGACCGACTCGGTGGCGCGCGCCTGCTCGGTGCCGGAGGCGTCCATCGAGACCGTGTCGGTCGTGAATGTGAACCGCAGCGGCGCAGAACGATCGAGCACAAGCGAGACACGACGGACGGCTTCGGCGAGCTCGGCCGTGTTGACGACCGCGTGGTGCTCCGTGGCCTCGGGGAAAAGCCGTCGCACCGGCGGGAAGTTGCCCTTGATCAGCAGCGACGTCACGGTCTTGTTGCCCGCCGTGAACGCGATGATCTCGCGGTCGCCCGATCCGGAGAACGCGATCGAGATGTCGCCGCCGTGGGCGAAGGTCTTGCCGACCTCGATGAGGGTCCGCGCCGGAACCAGGGCGGTGGTCGGCTCGTCCGAGCTGGATGCGCCGCCGTCCCAGGGGATCTCGCGGAGCGCGACGCGGTAGCGGTCGGTGGCGACGAGGCTGAGGGCGGTGCCGGACACCTCGAGCTGCACGCCCGTGAGGACGGGAGTCACGTCGTCTCGGGACGCGGCGAAGGCGACCTGCGCGATGGCCGTGGCGAAATCCTCGGCCGGGACCAGCCCGGAGTCACCGGTGACCTCGGGAATCGCGGGGTACTCCTGCACCGGCATGGAAGCCAGGGTGAAGCGTGCCGAGCCGCAGGTCAGGACGATGCCGCCGTCTTCGTCGACCTCGATCTGGATCGGGGCGTTGGGCAGGCGGCTCGCGATCTCGGACAGCAGACGGCCGTGGACGAGGATGGTGCCCGGCTCGTCGACCGTCGCTTCGATGGTCGTGCGTGCGGATGCCTCGTAGTCGAAGGCCGCGAGCGAAAGACCCGCCTCGGATGCCTCGATCAGCACGCCGGCCAGGATCGGCTGCGGATTGCGCTGCGGAAGGAGCTTGACGACGAACGACACGGCCTCGCTGAACACATCGCGATTGACGTGGAACTTCACGAATGCTCCCTCGACTGCGGGTTGGGGCTTCTCATGCTAGTGGCAGGCCCCTCCGATGCTAGTGCCGATGGACGCGGCATCCGTCCACCGGAGCTCTCCACCGTCAAGGTCATCGGATCCGGTCTTCATCAAACACTTAATGTCATGGTGTTAACCGCTGTGGAAACTGTGGACAACTCGGCCGATCTCAGTCGAGAGAGGGAAACCACATCGTTGTGACTTGTGGAACGGCTGAGGACGGGCTGCGGGAGACGACCTCCGCCCAGCACCGGCTGTCCACAGCTATCCACAGGCTCGGACGGCCCCACGAACAATGTTTCCGCAGGCTTGTGGAGTTATCCACAGGTTTTCCACACTGTGAAGAACGCGAATATTGGCCCTCTGTGGGACCGGTGTCAAGCACTTCTTGCGGCATATGACCGCAGCGGGGATCAGCGGCCGTTGCGACCGAGCTGAGTGGTGATCTCGGACACCTGGTTGTAGATCGAGCGACGCTCCTTCATGAGGTCGCTGATCTTCTTGTAGGCGTACATCACGGTGGTGTGATCGCGGTTGCCGAACAACTGGCCGATCTTGGGCAGCGACAGGCTCGTGCGCTCACGACACAGGTACATGGCGATCTGACGCGCGGTGGCGACCGATTGCGAACGGCTCGAGCCGTACAGGTCGTCGACGGTCAGCTTGAAGTACTGCGCGGTCGCGGTGATGATGTCGGTCGGCGAGATGACGTTGGCGTCGTCCTGGTCGACGATGTCGCGCAGCACGGTCTGCGCCAGCGACATGTCGAGCGTCGATCGGTTCAGGCTCGCGAACGCGGACACGCGGATGAGCGCGCCCTCGAGTTCGCGGATATTCGAGGACACCACCGTGGCGATGTACTCGAGCACCTCATCGGGAATGTGAAGCCGCTCGCTCTGCGCCTTCTTGCGGAGGATCGCGATGCGGGTCTCGAGGTCGGGTGCCTGCACATCGGTGATGAGACCCCACTCGAACCGGCTGCGCATGCGGTCTTCGAACCCGGTGAGGTGCTTGGGCGGGACATCGCTGGTGATCACGACCTGCTTGTCGTGATCGTGCAGGGTGTTGAACGTGTGGAAGAACGCCTCCTGCGTCTCGGCACGTCCCTGCAGGAACTGGATGTCGTCGATGAGGAGGATGTCGACGTCCCGGTAGCGCGCCTGGAAGGCCGACCCGCGGTTGTTGGCGATCGAGTTGATGAAGTCGTTCGTGAACTCTTCGCTCGAGACGTATCGGACCCGGATGCCGGTGTAGAGGCTGAGGGCGTAGTCGCCGATCGCGTGAAGCAGGTGCGTCTTGCCGAGGCCCGAGTCGCCGTAGATGAACAGCGGGTTGTACGCCTTTGCAGGGGCCTCGGCCACTGCGACCGCGGCGGCATGCGCGAAGCGGTTGGACTGCCCGATGACGAAGTTGTCGAACGTGTACTTCGGGTTCAGTCGGGTGTCGCTGCGCGACGAAGCGGATGCCACGTCCCCGGGCTCTTCCATCGGGGGGCGCGCGACGACCGTCGGGGCGATACTGCTCTGGGTCTGCACCGGCAGCGGAGCCGTCATGTGCGCATCGGCCAGCTCGGGGTTCACCACGACGCGGAAGGACGTCGCCGGCGTCTCCTCTGACTGGCCGACCCGGGTCAGGGCCTCCATGATCGGCGTGCGCATGCGCTTGGTGAACTGCGCGGCCGTCAGATCGTTGGGCACGTCGAGGTAGAGAGTGCCGCTCATGACGCCCTGCGGCACCGCGAGGCTCAGGAAGCCGTGCAGCTGCGGGGTGATCCGCTCGTCCCCCGCGAGTTCGTCGAGCACCGCCGACCAGACCGGAACATCTGGAATCTCGTGCGGTGACATGGCCCCCCCGGGGTGTTGATGAATCCACCCGGAGCCGCGGAAAGCTCCCGCGGAGGCCTGTGGATAACTGCCCGAGCTACGCTAGTTCCCGGGCGACCCTGGAGCAAACCCCACTGTGGATGGATGCGGTGTGTCGTTCCGGACCGCCGACACGCGCCGCGGCATAATGCCGGTCCGACCCGCTCAGTTTGAGTTCTCAGGCGGCTCGGCGTACCCTAAATCGGTTGACTTATGCCTATTCGGCAGTCCCTTTGTACGTAGCGTCTCCGGTCTCAGATTCCCGGTGACACCTGATCCGGAAGCGATCCTCATGAGCAAGCGCACTTTCCAGCCCAACAACCGCCGCCGCGCCAAGAAGCACGGCTTCCGTGCCCGCATGCACACCCGTGCCGGCCGTGCCATCCTCTCGGCTCGTCGCGGCAAGGGCCGCACCGAGCTCTCGGCCTGACCCCCAGCGGTGCTGGCGCGGCCGAACCGACTCACCCGCGGTGCGGAGTACAAGGCCGTCGTCCGCCGGGGTCGTCGTTGCGCCGGTGCGCACACCGTGACCTACGTCAATCCGGCATCCGATCCCGAGGGTCCTGCGCGCTTCGGCTTCATCGTGAGCCGGCAGGTCGGCGGTGCTGTGGTGCGCAACACGGTTCGTCGTCGCCTGAAGGCGCTCTCGGCCGAGTCGCTGCCGACCCTGCGCCCCGGGATCGACATCGTCATTCGCGCTCTTCCGAGCGCCGCGACCATTCCGTTCGGCGAGCTGCGCGATGAGGTAGCCCGGTGCCTGGCACGGAGGACGACATGAGCGTCCTGCCGTCCTACGCCATCGGCGAGGCCCACTTCGAGGCATCCGCTCTTCTTCGTGCGGCACCCCTGCTTCCCCGCAATGCGGTGCTCGCGGTGCTGCACGGCTACCGGGCGACGATCTCGCACACCTACGGCGACGTCTGCAAGTACTACCCGTCGTGCTCTGCCTACGCCGTCGGTGCGGTGCAGCAGCACGGCGCCGTCAAGGGCGCTGCTCTCACTGCGGCCCGCCTCGGCCGCTGTCACCCCTGGGCGGTGGGCGGCGTCGATGACGTCCCTGCGCACTCGAACTTCCGGCACGCGCTGACCACCCGTGGTTTCGTCGTGCCTGCTCCCACCGGAAAGGACTGATCCTCCGCATGGATCTCTTGCTGGCCTCCACTCCCGCCCCTGACGCCGCCGCAGGCGGGTTCGATCTCATCGGGATCATCCTGTGGCCCCTGAAGTGGGCGGTCGAGGCTGTCCTCGTCGCCTGGCACTGGTTCTTCACCGCGGTTGGTCTTCCGCCGGCGGACGGCATCACCTGGGTGCTGTCGATCGTCGGCCTCGTCATCGTGGTGCGCTCGGCTCTCATTCCGCTCTTCGTGAAGCAGATCAAGAGCCAGCGCAAGATGATGGAAATTGCCCCTGAACTGCGAAAAGTTCAGGAGAAGTACAAGGGCAAGCGCGACCAGCTCTCTCGCGAGGCCATGAGCCGCGAGACCATGGCGCTGTACAAGAAGCACGGCACGACGCCCGTGTCGAGCTGTCTTCCGCTGCTCGTGCAGATGCCGATCTTCTTCGCCCTGTTCAGCGTGCTCAACGACGTGACGAAGCACTATCAGCTGGGCATCGGCGGTGTCGGGCTCCTCAACGCAGAGCTCACCGCTGAGTTCTACAACGCGAAGCTGTTCGGCGTCGCTTCGCTGCACGAGACTCTGATCGACGCGGTCAATACCGGCAACACGGCGGCCATCGCCATTCTGGCGACGCTCGTGGTGCTGATGATCGCATCGCAGTTCTTCACCCAGCTGCAGATCATCTCGAAGAACCTCTCCCCCGAGGCCAAGACCGGCCAGGCCTACCAGATGCAGAAGATCATGCTCTGGGTGCTGCCGTTCGCCTTCGTCTTCTCGGGCGTCTTCTTCCCGCTCGGTGTCGTCATCTACTGGTTCGTGTCGAACCTCTGGACGATGGGTCAGCAGTTCCTGGTCATCCGCGAGATGCCGACGCCGGGTTCGGACGCGGCGAAGGCCCGTGAGGAGCGCCTCGCCCGCAAGGGCAAGGCCATCGACGCCTCGGGCAAGGTCGTGCCGATGGAGAAGTACGTCGCCGAGCAGCAGCGCCTGTACGAAGAGGCCGAACGTGCGCGTGCGGCCGCGCCCAAGCGCCAGCAGCCCGTCGGCAAGCAGCGTGCCAAGAAGCAGGGCCAGAAGCAGCAGGGACAGAAGGCGACCCCCGGCGATGCTTCTGAAGACCCTGCCGGCACCGCATCCTGACGACCTGAGCACTGCCCCCCTGAGTTTGAGGACACCATGACCAGCACTCCCGAGTTCGCGCCCGTCGACTCCGCACCCGCAGAACGCGTGCCCGCCACCGCGGAGCAGCTCGAGCAGGAAGGCGATGTCGCTGCCGACTTCATCGAGGGACTGCTCGACATCGCCGACATCGACGGCGATCTCGACCTCGATGTGCGCGGCGGTCGCGCCTACGTCTCAGTGGAAGCACCGGAAGGCGGATCGGTGGCGTTGATCGCCGAGCCCGACACCGTCCAGGCCCTCCAGGAGCTGACCCGTATCGCCGTGCAGACGCGCACCGGTCGTTTCTCCCGCCTGATCCTCGACGTCGGCGGGTCGCGCGACACACGTCAGCGTCAGCTGGCGACTCTGGTCGACCGAGCGATCGATCGCCTGAAGGAAGGCGCGACGCAGGCCTCGCTGCCCGCTATGTCGAGCTATGAGCGCAAGCTCGTGCACGACATCGTGTCGGACCGGGGCTTCGTGTCGGAGTCGTACGGCGAGGGCGCCGACCGCCACACGGTGATCAAGCGCGGCTGACGCTGCGTTTCACGTGAAACATCGATGACTGAGATCGAGCAGGAACCTTCCGCGGCTGCAGTTCTCTTCGGAGACCGGATCGAACTGGCCCGCCGGTTCACGGAAGCACTGGGTGAGTACGGCGAGGAGCGAGGTCTGATCGGACCCCTCGAGCCGCCCCGCCTGTGGAGCCGGCACATCCTCAACAGCGCCGTCATCGCGCCGCTGTTCTCTCCGGGACGCGTGGGCGATGTGGGATCGGGCGCCGGTCTGCCGGGAATCGTCCTGGCGATCGCTCGACCGGATGTGCAGTGGGTGCTCATCGAGCCGATGGAGCGCCGGGTCGCCTGGCTCACAGAGCAGTCGACAGAGCTCGGGCTCGACAACGTCGAAGTGGTTCGAGCGCGCGCTGAAGACTGGAAGTTCGGCCCGGTCCTGGACGCCGTCACAGCCCGTGCCGTGAGTGCGCTTCGCACACTCGTTCCGCTGACTGCGCCGCTTGTTCGCAACGGAGGCGAGCTCATCCTTCTCAAGGGCGCGAGTGGCGCGTCCGAGATCGACGCAGCCGAGAAGCAGCTTCGCAAGTACCGCGTGACGAACGCTCGACTCGAAGTGGTGGGCGAAGGACTCCTCGAGGAGCCTTCGCGAGTCGTGCGAGCGACCGTCCGCTGACCTGACCTGCCGATCTCAGCCGATCGGTGTTTCACGTGCAACATCGGACCCCACGAGTACGAGCTTTGTGCATACCATGCGTCGGCCCGCGCGGATCGAGATCCTCGGGATGACGCAGCTGTCGCGGGTCGATGCACGATGCCGATTGCTCACGCGTCACGGCTCGCACGCCCGTCCTGGGACCGCAGGGGTTGCAGCTGGTCGTCAATGTTTCACGTGAAACGCGTTGGAAAGCCTGTACGCACGGGGCTGGGCTGACGTCAAGGAGTTGGTGCCGGACACCCCGGGGTTGTGGAACTCTGTCTGACCCACAGCACGCGACGATCGAATCGATGGGGTGGGTATTGCGCCGATTCTCGAGTCGGGGGCTGCAGGGCCATCGCTTGTCCGACTCACTGGCAATGCGAGGTCGGCTACGCCTGAGTGGCTAGCCGCCCTGTTTCCCGCCGACTTTCGGACGTACTCGTCCGAACTCGTGTCCCGCCCTCGGCTCGACTCACCGCCGCGCATGCCGAGCGTTGTCGCGATGAGCCTGATCGCCTCCACGGAAGGCCGAACGTGCCGTCTAGCTCAGTGGCATCAGGCCGCCGAGCAGGGATGCGAGAGTCAGGGACACAGTTCAGTCCAGGCTCGCTTTCCGCGGATGTCGAGCGGCGACGTCGTCGTCGCTGGATTCGCTCGTTTCACGTGAAACATCGCCGAAAGTGCGACGGCGGCGGGAGCTGATCGAGGATGAGAGCCTACTACCGACACTGCGAGGCGCACTGCGATTCCATGAGGCAACCCGCGTAACGCCGAGTACGAACCGATCGCAGTCGCCCATTCGGTGCAGCACGGTGTGTTGAGTTGGTCGCGTGTGGTCGAGCGTGGATCTGGTCGGCCATCTGCTCTCGCAACCAGAACCGCTACGTTGCCGCGCACCTTCGATCAGTTCGTTTCACGTGAAACATCGAAAGCGAGGGAGTCGACGGATGGGAAGACCGCCACGACGCCTAGGCGCATAGGGGAGCGGGTTCGCAACCCGACGTGCCGTACTGATTTCTGTCTGCAGGCTGATGGGGCCCCCGTACCGCTGTTGGCAGTCTGGATATGCGCGGTGGAGCGGTGCTGGTCGCGCCAGGCGGAGAGTGAGAAGTGAGACTCGCCCTGTCGCGTTCGCACCATGCACCACGGAGGGGCTCGACCGCTCGACCACCGCCCGCACCACCACGAGAATCGTCTTCGCTCGGTCCGGGCCCGGCTGAGCCGAGTGCGTCAGGAGGAGTCGAGCTGCTCTCTGTCGCGAACGCACGAGTCGGTGCCATGCCACCGACTGCTCGGTGGAAGAGACGACGCGCTCGTCGCAAGCGTGTGTGTCGAACCGCGCTGGACCACCCGGTAGGAGCGGTGATGTGCATCATTCGCTGCTGAATCACGCACCCGTGTGCCCTCGCGTTCGAACGTCCCCGCGAGAGGCGGGATCGCCGTGCGCGTTGTGTTCAGGCCGCTGGCCCACGTCGATGAGCCGACGAGCTCGGAGGTTTACTGGAATCACGCAAGCCACTGATCCGACGCGCAAGGCCAGATCGCTGCCCGCGCCCTTACTGCCACGCGCTACCGGCCACGTGAAGTTGCAGAATCTCGAAAGGGTGCGGGATCGCCCGATCAAACCGCCGGGTCGAGCGACACCAGACAAGGCGTCGGAGCGTCAGCGCCCCAATACCCGCCCCTTTCATCGTGCCCAGCCATCCGTCAGAGCACGGTGTTCACACTGGGCCGTTTCTGTTCGGCAGTATCCCGTGCCGAGACACGTGAACGGCCCGCAACGCAGGTCGGCTTGTTTCACGTGAAACGTGACTCAGAGCCGTCGCCCAAGGGGAGTGAAGGCACGTCGCGCGAGCGGTGGCGGGATAGAGTGGGTGACGTTGTTGTTCGCTCGCGAAAGGGAGAGTGTTTCACGTGAAACAGCCCGACGAGGCGGAGGCCACAGCATCCTTCTCGTTCGACGACACTCCTCTCGCTCGCGAACTGGCCGATCTCTCTGCACGTCGCCGCGTGCTCGAGAGCGCCGACGTGAAGATGTCCGGTCGAACCCGCGTGCTCACGGTGTCGAACCAGAAGGGCGGCGTCGGGAAGACGACGACCGCCGTGAACATCGCCGCCGCGATGGCCTCGGTCGGCGCCCGTGTGCTGGTCATCGACCTCGACCCGCAGGGGAACGCCTCGACCGCGCTGGGTGTGCCGCACACCGCTGACATCCCCAGCGTCTACGACGTCCTCATCGACGAGTTCCCGCTCGCCGACATCGTGCAGACCAGCCCCGAATCCCCCAACCTTCTCTGCGCCCCGAGCACCATCCACCTGGCCGGCGCCGAGATCGAACTCGTCTCGCAGGTCGCCCGTGAGCACCGCCTGCGTACCGCGCTCGACGAGTATCTCGCCGCGGTCGAGGAGCGCATCGACTTCGTCATCATCGACTGCCCGCCCTCGCTGGGACTGCTGACCATCAACGCCTTCACGGCCGCGAGCGAGCTGCTCATCCCGATCCAGTGCGAGTACTACGCGCTCGAGGGTCTGAGCCAGCTGCTGGGCACTGTGCGGATGATCCAGAAGCACCTGAATCCGGCACTGCATCTCTCGACCATCCTGCTCACGATGTACGACGGCCGTACCCGTCTCGCGCAGCAGGTCGCCGAAGAGGTGCGCGAGCACTTCGCGGGTGAGGTGCTGGACTCGGTGATCCCGCGTTCCGTGCGCGTGTCGGAGGCGCCGAGCTTCGGCCAGACCGTCATCGCATACGATGGGCAGTCCGCCGGCGCGGTGGCATACCGCGAGGCAGCGGTC
Organism: Microbacterium sp. Root166; assembly: GCF_001427145.1. Taxonomy (GTDB): domain Bacteria; phylum Actinomycetota; class Actinomycetes; order Actinomycetales; family Microbacteriaceae; genus Microbacterium. Next base: position 1,030,840 of record NZ_LMGL01000001.1, on the reverse strand, counting down.
GAGATCATTCGGCGCGACGGCCAATCGGTCGTTCGAGCAGCCGACGAGAACAACAGCGGAGAGGAATCCTGATGGCCAAGCGCACAGGCCTGGGACGAGGGATCGGGGCATTGATCCCGACGGCCGAGCCGGCTGAGGATCGTCCGTCCGACGTCTTCTTCCCCCGGTCGGTCGCGTCGGAGGAGACCGCCGACGGACAGTCCACGAACGGCTCCGGCGATGCCGCGGCAACCGAGGACCTGGTCGCGGTCCCGGGCGCGCGGCTCGCGCACATCGACCCGCACTCGATCGTGCCGAACCCTCGTCAGCCGCGCACGCACTTCGACTCAGAGGACCTTGCCGAGCTGGTGCACAGCGTCCGCGAGTTCGGTGTGCTCCAGCCGGTGGTCGTCCGCGCCAATGAGCAGGGCGAGTACGAGCTCATCATGGGGGAGCGGCGCACGCGCGCCGCTCGCGAGGCCGGTCTGACCTCCATCCCGGCGGTCATCCGCGAAACGGCCGACGAGCACCTGCTGCGCGACGCGCTGCTCGAGAACCTCCACCGCTCCGAGCTGAACCCCCTGGAAGAAGCTTCTGCCTACCAGCAGCTGCTCGAGGACTTCGGCATCACCCAGGAGGAGCTCGCCAGCCGCATCGGCCGCTCGCGCCCGCAGATCAGCAACACCATCCGCCTGCTCAAGCTCCCCATGCCGGTGCAGCAGCGCGTCGCCGCCGGGGTGCTCAGCGCCGGGCACGCGCGTGCGATCCTGGCCCTCGACACCCCGGAGGCGATGCAGCGCCTCGCGGACAAGATCGTCAACGAGGATCTCTCCGTGCGCGCCGCCGAGGCTGCCACGAAGCTTCCGGGCGCCGGGCTGGCTCGTCCGGCCAAGCCGCAGGCTGGGGCACGTCGTGCGCACCTCGACGAGGTGGCGGATCGCCTCGGTGACCGGCTCAACACACGGGTACGGATCTCTCTGACTGCGCGTAAAGGCCAGATCAGCATAGATTTCGCGAGCATCCAGGACCTCAATCGCATCCTCGATGAGATCGGTGAGTCGGGCTACGCGTCCGCGTGACCACCGACCGCTGTGACGGGGCCGCGCGCAGCGAGTTCGGCGGCGCGACGCTGTAGCACCGCCGTCTCGGCGTCGTTCCCTTCGAGCTCGGCGGCACGCTCGAAAGCGGCGGCCGCGGCATCCGTCCGTCCTAGCCGCTCGAGCAGCTCGGCTCGCGCCGCGTGGAACGGCCGGAACCCGTCGAGCTCCGGCTCGAGCTCGGCGACGAGGTCGAGCGCTTCTGCCGGCCCGTCGGCCATCGAGACGGCCACGGCACGATTGAGCCGGACGACCGCCGACGGGGCGAGCGACACCAGCGCGTCGTAGAGGCGCACGATCCGGTCCCAGTCGGTGGCGTCGAACGTCGGGGCGACCGCATGGCACTCCGCGATCGCCGCCTGCAGTCCGTAGTAGCCGAGACCCCGCCCCGCGGCATCCGCTCGTCGCAGTGCCTCGCTGCCCCGGGCGATCGCGGAGCGATCCCACCGGGCGCGGTCCTGCTCGCCGAGTGTGAGGGGGAGCCCGCGTTCATCCACCCGCGCGACGAAGCGCGAGGACTGGAACTCCATGAGCGCGATGAGGGAATCGACCTCCGGTTCGGCCGGCATGAGTGCGCGCAGCTGACGGGCCAGGCGTACGGCCTCGCGAGCGACCTCCGGGCGCACCGGACGATCGCCTGCTGCCGCGGCGTAGCCTTCGGTGAACAGCAGGTAGATCACCTGCAGCACGCTCGAGAGCCGCGCCCCGCGTTCGGAGCGGTCAGGGACCTCGAACGGCACGGCGGCGTCGGCCAGCGCCCGCTTGGCGCGCACGATCCGCTGCTGCACGGTCGGCACGGTCATCAGCAGCACTCGGGCGATCTGCTCGGTGGTGAGGCCGGCCACCGTGCGCAGGGTGAGCGCGAGACGTGCCTGCGGTGCGAGCACCGGGTGGCAGGCCACGAACACCAGGCGGAGAACGTCGTCGTCGATCCGGTCGGGATCCCCGAGCTCGGGCACGGCATCGGCGCGCTCGGCGTCGAGAACCTCGGCGGCGAACAGCGGCTCGCGCTGACCCATCCGCTCCCGCCGGCGCCAGCCGTCGATCGCGCGCCGCTTCGCCACGGACAGCAGCCACGCGCCGGGATTGTCGGGGATGCCGCTCGCCGGCCACTTCGCGAGGGCTTCGAGCAGCGCATCCTGCGCCAGATCCTCGGCCCATGTGAAGTCGCCCGTCTGACGCGTGAGGGCCGCCACGATGCGAGCGGCCTCTGCGCGCCACACCGCTTCGACCGCCCGTCGGGCGTGCGCGTCCGCGTCGTTCATGCGTCCAGAGTAGGCGTGGATCGATGCCTCACGTCGGTGGAGCGTCGTACCCTGGATAGGTGCCGACACCAGATCAGACTCCGCGCCGGCGGGCCAGTCTCGAGCTTCTGCGTGCCGAGGCATCCGACGAGCTCGCCGTGGTCATCGCGGAGCGTCTGCGCGGCGGAGAGGACCCGTGGGAGTTCATGGAGGACCTCCCCACCGTCGACGAGCTCGTCGTCTTCACCCTGCGTGCCGAGAACATCGAGGCCAACGGCGGATCGCGGCCGAATGCCGCCCGCCACTATCGCGTGCTCCGGCAGATCGCGCTGGAGTACCCCGAGCTGACCCCCGCGGTCTGGCGTCTGCTGGGCGAAGCGAACACGCACCGCCGCTGGGATGCGACGGTGCGTGTCGACGCGCACTGAGCTCGTGCACACTGAGCTCGGGGGCTGAGTCAGGAGTTGGCCGCTCGCCACTCCTGCTCCTTGGCGACCCACTCGTTGTCGGGCATGTCGAAGTCTCCGAGCTCGTTGACGCGCCGGACCTCGAGCGCGACACCCGGGCCGAGCGGGCACTGCTTGGCCCAGTGCTCGGCCTCTTCGCGGCTGGCGACCTCGATGATCCAGAACCCCGTGAAGACCTCGCGGGCCTCGGCGAAGGGGCCGTCGGTGATGACCGGCGGGACAGACGTGAAGTCGACGCGGAAGCCTTCCTCGGCGTCGGACAGGCCCTCCGCGGACAGGAAGACGCCCGCCTTCTGCAGGCTCTCGTTGTAGGCGCCCATGGCCGCGATGACCTGCTCCATGTCGAGGTCTTCCGCCGCCCGCGCTGCGGCTTCGGGCTCCACCTGCATGATCAGCATGTAACGCATGTCACTTCTCCTTCTGGTTTGCGAGCCGTGCGGCCCGGGAGCCGCTTCGGCCCCTTCACCCTGTACGTCGTACGAGCATGGCCGAGATCGACATCCTCGCCGAAAAAACTTCGCAGAGAAAGGATGCCGCCACCGGCATGTACGCGAAAACCCCGCCGATCCGGGGGTCCGGGGCGGCGGGGTTCAACGCAGAAGTCGTCAGGCGATGTACGCGGCGAGGTCCTTCTCGAGCGCGAACTTCGGCTTGGCGCCGATGATCGTCGTCTCGACCTCGCCCTTGTTGAAGACCTTCATGGCAGGGATCGAGGTGATCTGGTACTTCATGGCCAGATCGGGGTTCTCGTCCACGTTGAGCTTGAGGATCGTGATCTTGTCGGGGTGCTCCGACTGGATCTGGTCCAGCACGGGCGAAACCATGCGGCACGGGCCGCACCATTCCGCCCAGAAGTCAACGAGTACGGGTCCGTCGGCCTGGAGCACGTCCTGCTCCCACGTGGCGGACGTGGTCGACTTGGCGGTCATGTCATCTCCTTCAAGATGGGGAAGTCTCTCGATTGTTCGAACGCGCAGTGCGACCGGATTGTTCCGGTGCGCGGGACTCAGGCGGCGTCCGCGGCCTGACGGTCGGTGCTCGGGTCCAGCCCGGCGATGGGATCGCCGACGACGTCGGGTGCGCCCGCCTCGCCGAGCGAGGCGAGGAAGTGCTCGACATCCAGGGCTGCCACGGTTCCGCTGCCCGCGGCGGTGACGGCCTGACGGTAGGTCGGGTCGATGACGTCTCCGGCGGCGAAGACGCCGGGCATCGACGTGCGCGACGAGCGACCGTCGACCCAGATCGTGCCTTCCGGTGTCAGGTCGAGCTTGCCGTGCACGAGGTGGGTGCGCGGGTCGTTGCCGATGGCGACGAACAGGCCGTCGAGGGCGAGCTCGCTGCGCGTGCCGTCGACGGTGCTCTCGAGAACGACGCCGGTGACCGCGTCCTCGCCCAGCACGTCGACGACGGCGCTGTTCCAGACGAACTCGATCTTCTCGTTCGCGAACGCGCGCTCCTGCATGATCTTCGAGGCGCGCAGCTCTTCGCGGCGGTGGATGACGTAGACCTTCGAGGCGAACTTGGTGAGGAACGTCGCCTCTTCCATCGCGGAGTCGCCGCCGCCGACGACGGCGATGACGCGCTCACGGAAGAAGAAGCCGTCGCACGTGGCGCAGTAGGACACACCGCGGCCCGACAGGCGCTCTTCGCCCTCGATGCCGATCTTGCGGTGGGCCGAGCCCGTCGCGTACACGATGGAGCGCGTCTCGTACTCGGCGCCGCTGCCCAGGACGATCTTCTTGACCGGGCCGTCGACGTCGAGTGAGACGACGTCGTCGTACAGCACCTCGGTGCCGAAGCGCTCGGCCTGCTCCTGCATCTTGGTCATCAGGTCGGGGCCCTGGATGCCCTCGGGGAAGCCCGGGAAGTTCTCGACGTCGGTGGTGGTCATAAGATCGCCGCCCGCTTCGACCGAGCTCGCGACCACGAGCGGCTCGAGGTTCGCGCGCGCCGCGTAGATGGCTGCCGTGTAGCCCGCAGGCCCCGATCCGATGATGATGACGTGACGCACCGCGCCCCCTTCTGTATCGGGACCCGATGGCCCCGCCTGCCTCAACACATGGTAACCGCGCGGCATTCCTGCACCGAGGCGGATGTCGGCGTGCTCCGGATGCCGCGCTCAGCGCCCGCCCGGAATGAATCGCCGGAGCTGATCGAGAACCGGTCGCAGCTCGGGTGCGCGGAGGACGGTGAGGACGCCGAGGTAGACGACGAACGCCACCGCGCAGATGATCGCCGTGCCGAGCGCACCCAGCAGCTTGTCGGCCGTGGTCCAGCCGTCGTCTCCGCCCATCAGCTGATACACGAGCCATCCGGCGCCGGCAGCGGGGAGAGCGGCGAGGACGAACCGTCCGTAGGAGACGAGCCATGAGCGTGCGCCCAGGCGCCTCAGCCGCCGTCGCAGCAGCACGGCGGCGATCGCGACCTGGACGGCCGTCGAGATCGACTGCCCGAGCGCGATTCCGGCCGCGAGCTGCTCGACAGGCAGGGTCTCGCGGGCGACGAGCACGAGCGCGACGAAGAGCGCGCACTGGATCACGGTGAAGAAGAACGGCGTGCGCGTGTCGTTGTAGGCGTAGAAGGCGCGCTGCACGACGAAGAGGATCGACAGTGGGATGAGCCCGATGAGGAAGGCGACCAGCACGGGCGCCGCCGCCACGGCCTGATCGGCGAAGTTGACGAACACGCGTGTCGCGGGGACCGCGGCCACCATGAGGGCGGCCGCGGCGATCGTGACGAGCAGCCCGGTGATGCGGATGCTCGCGGAGAGGTCGGTGCGCACGTCTTCGTCGCGCCCCTCGTGCGCGTGCTCGGCCAGCCGGGTGAAGTAGGGCGTGCCGATCGACATCACGATGATCGAGTAGGGGAGCATGAAGACGAGCCACGCGTTCGCCATCGCGAAAGCGGATGCTCCGTCGCCTGAAGCCTCGGTGACCACCCGGGTCTGCACGACACCGGCGAGGGTCCGCACGACGACCATCGCGAAGGTCCAGCCGGCCAGGCGGCCGATGTCGCCCAGTCCGACACCGCGCCAGCGGAAGTCCGGTCGCAGATGCAGGCCCGTGCGCCGCCAGAAAAGCAGCAGCACGCCGGCCTGCACGACGATGCCCGCCGTGGCGGTGGCGCCCAGCGCCGCGATCATGTCGGGGGTCCAGTCGGCGACGCTGCTGAGGTCCGTGCCGAAGAAGACGCCGATCAGGACGAACCCGATGATCGACACGACGTTGTTCACGATCGGCGCCCATGTGAACGGCCCGTAGACCTTGCGTGCGTTGAGCGCCTCGCCGACGAGCGCATAGAGCCCGTAGAAGAAGATCTGCGGCAGGCACCAGTACGCCAGGACCGTCGCCATCGCGTGCTGCTCCGGCTTGAACGACGGGGCGAACAATTCCACGAGCAGTGGCGCGCAGAGCGTCGCGACGAGGGTCGTGACCAGGAGCACCACGGTGCCGAGGGTGAAGAGCTTGGAGATGAACGTGCGTCCGCCGTCGGCGTGCGCGGCCGAGCGCACGATCTGCGGCACGATGACCGCGGTGAGGATGCCGTACGAGATGATCTCGTAGATCGTGTTGGGGAGCTGGTTCGCGACCTGGAAGGCATCGCCGGCGCGACTCGCGACAGATCCGAGCACCGTGACCAGCACGATCGTGCGCACGACGCCGGTGAGGCGCGAGACGAGCGTGCCCGCTCCGATGACGACGCTCGCGCGGCCGACGCTCACGTGAGGGTCTCCTTGCCATCGTCACCGGTCGTGCCGGAAGCCGCGCCCGCATCGCGCGACGCAGCGCGACCCCGGCGGCGGGCACGCAGCTTCAGCACCGTGCGGACGATGCCGAGCAGCAGGAGTCCGCCGATGACGACGCCCAGCGCGGTGATCCCGAACGTCTCCCACTCGGCGCGCACCGTGACGTCGACCGAAGCCGGGTCGCCGATCGCCACGCTCGCGCGGCTGCGCAGCTGCAGGTCGAGGGTCACCTCGCCGTTGCCGACGCGCGCCTGCACCGGGACCTCGACGCGGGTGTTGCTCTCGGCCTGGGCGACCACCGGATTCGCGCGCTGCACGTCGAGGCGGAGGTCATCGGGCGTCACGTAGAGGACGAGGTTCACGGGGTACTCGAGGTCGTTGCGCACCCAGAACCGCAGCCCGGCGTTGGACCCGTAAAGATCGATGGTGCTCGTCGGCAGCAGCGAGACCGAGTCCAGCGTCACCTGGGTGGCCGCGCGATGGCCGACGACGGCGTCGGTCCACGGTTCGGGGGTGGGAATCCATCCCACGCCCAGGAGCTGGAGGATCTCGGCCCGCTGCGGGCCGGTGAGCATGCGGGGCTCGTCGAGGATGGTCGCGAAGCGCGAGACCTCGGTCTCTTCGGCGATGAGGGCGGTCGCGGCATCCACTCGGGTCTGCTCGCTCGTGCCCCCGGCGACCTCCAGGTCCACGGCCCCTGTGTTGGCGAGGGCGCCGAGGGTCGATGCGCTGACGTTCGGCGCCGAGGTCACGCTCTCGATGGTCGTTCCCAGGGCGACGCGGGAGCGGGCGGGGTCGCGCCCGAGGGTCACCAGCAGCGGGGCTCCGCCGGTCTCCGCGGTCGCGAACGCGAGGTAGGCGGTCGCCTCGGTCAGCGCGGCGCCGCGGAGCGAGGTCTCCTCCAGGCCCGAGGCACGATGCAGCGCAGCGGAGACGGCCGCGTCGTAGACGAGGAGCTCGGCTTCGCCCGCTCGCGCATGGGCAGGCACGGTGCCACCCGTTGCGCCTGCGGCGGTCTCCGTCGATGCGACGAGGGTCAGCGAGCGCTGGTCTCCTGAGGTGACGGCTCCGAGGGCCTCGACGACCGGGGCGTCGGCCGTGCCCGCTGCCGGCCAGAAGACCGCGCCGCGGGTGGCGGGCCCGATGTCGAGGAGTTCCGCGCGCTCGGGAAAGACCGGGGCGGCGGGATCGACGCCGGGCTCCGGGGTCGGAGTCGGGGTCGCGGCGGTCTCGGGGATGAACTCGGCCGGATCCATGTACGCGAGCAGCGAGGGCGGCGCGAGCGGTCGCTCGAGGCCGGCCTCGATCTGCACCGCGACATCTGCATCGCCGAACTGCAGCGCGAAGCGCGAGTTCGCGAGCGTCTCCAGCCGGGTGAGCCACGCCACCGCCGACTCGGGTGCGGTGCCGCCGAGGACGCGGATGGATGCCGGGATGGCGGGGTCGATCGCGAGGATGGCGGACGTTCCGTCGACGCCGTCGAGCTGCGAGGTGAGGCTGCCGCCCGGCGAGGTCAGCTCCGTGAGCTGCTCGGCGGTCAGCAGCCCTTCCGTCAGCGGCTGCGCGGTGATCGGAACGACCACGCCGATGCCGACTGCGTCGTCGTCGGAGGGCGGGACGATCATCGCGCTGGTCGAGGTCACCGGGCCCGTGGCCGACTCGTAGGTCGCGACGAGCGGGTAAACGCCCGGCTCGAGCCCTGCCAGCGCCGGCGAGGAAGGGTCGATGCGGGCGGGTGTCACGGCCTGCCCGCCCGGTGCCACGGACTCGATCGCCGCCGTCGCCACGGGCTCAGCGGTCACGCGTCCCGTATCGCCCGACAGCCATGCGGTGAGCGCGGCGCGGTCCGGCAGCTCGGTGCGGCCGAGGGCGATCGTGGCCGTGATCGGCGGGGTCGGGGCATCCGTCTCGTTCTGCAGTGTCAGCGACACCGTCAGCGGCTCGCCCGGTCGCACGATCCCGTCCGAGATGGGAGACAGCGTGAATGCCGTCGTACCCGACGTGATGGGCGGAGTCGGAGTCGGAGTGGGCGTGGGCGACGGCGCGGCCCCGATCGCGGCGGCCGGCGCGAGCAGCGTTCCGACGAGTGCGAGAGTCGCGGCGGCCACCGCGGCGGCGCGGGTGGCGCGGCGGCGGGCGGGCGATCTCGACGTGGTCACGGTCATGCTGGGTGGTTGGCTCCTGTGCGATGTCCGGACCGCACGATCGTGTGCGATTCTACGGTCCGGGCCTCGGAGGTTCCCGCGCACCCGCCGTTCGGGCCGAGGAGGCGCGCGTCAGCAAGCCGGGGGTCTGGGGCGGAGCCCCAGAAAGTAGCGCACGCCAGGGTTGAATGGAGGCGTGCTCCCCGAACCCGATCCGTCCCTATGCCGTCACCTGGCCGCCGACCTGCACGACGCCGGATTCACCGCCGAAGCGCTGCGCGACGCGTGGGGTGCCTCCGCCGACGACGGGATCGCAAGGGGTCTGCGCGCACCGGCGGAGCGCGGCATCGCCGGACGCGACGACCCGCTCGCGGTTCTCGGCCGCCTTCTCGTGCTCGGGATGCCGCAGCCCGCGGCATCCGTCTCCCGCGCGCTCGCGCGGACCGGCGCCGACGGCGTCGTGCGTCTCGGGCTTGCGGAACTCGACCGCGACGTGGTGCGGCCGCTCGCCCTGGTGCGCCCGCAGTCGTACGCGGACGAGTCGGGCGCGGGCCGCTGGTGGATCGCGAGCGACCTCGACGAGGCCGCGCTCGGGGGGCCGCTGGCAGAGGACCACGTGCTGGGCGTCGGCGGGGCGTCGCTCACGCTCGCGGCGCTGCAGCTGCCGACTCCGGCGCGGCGCGGACTCGACGTCGGCGCGGGGTGCGGCATCCAGGCTCTCCGTGCCCGCCGTGCGGTCGAGACGGTCGTCGCGACCGACATCTCGGAGCGGGCGCTCGGGTTCACCCGGCTGAACGCGCTGCTCAACGGCGTGGACGGGATCGAGGTGCGCCTCGGCAGCCTGTTCGAGCCCGTCGCGGGCGAGCGATTCGACCGGATCGTGTCGAACCCGCCGTTCGTGATCACGCCGCGCCGCGAGGGCGTTCCCGCCTACGAGTACCGCGACGGCGGCATGGAGGGCGACGACATCGTGGCCGCATTCGTCCGCGGCGTCGGCGAGCACCTCGAGCCCGGCGGCATCGCGCAGCTGCTCGGCAACTGGGAGACGCGGGGCGGCCGGCCCGGACTCGACCGGGTGCGCGCGTGGGCCGACAGCTCGCCCGTGCCGCTGGACGTCTGGGTGGTCGAGCGAGAGAGCCTCGACCCGCTCGAATACGCCGAGCTCTGGGTGCGCGACGGCGGCACTCTCGTCGGCTCGCAGGGCTTCGCGGGTCTCATCGACGCGTGGCTCGACGACTTCTCGGCGCGGGAGGTCAGCGAGGTCGGCTTCGGGTATCTGCTGCTGCGCCGTCCGGTTAAGGGTGCGCCGACTTTCGCACGCTACGAACGGCTGCATCAGGCGTTGCCGGGCGACGGTCTGGGCGCCCATCTCGCGGCGTCGCTCGACGCCCACGACCGGCTCGCCGGACTCGACGACGACGCGCTCGCCGCGACGCTGCTCACCGTCGCTCCCGATGTGACCGAGGCGCGGCATCACCTGCCCGGACAGGAGGATCCGACGGTCATCGAGCTGCGACAGGGCAGCGGGTTCGGACGCTCCCTCGGAGTCGATCCGGGCCTCGCGGCGCTCGTCGGCGCGTGCGACGGTGACCTCCCCGTCGGCGTCCTGGTCGACGCGATCGCGGAGCTGATGGGAGTGGATGCCGCGGCCCTGCGCGCCGACCTCCTTCCCCGGGTCCGCGAGCTGGTCGTCACCGGATTCCTCGCCTTCCCCTGACCGGCGGGCGAGCAGCGACGCGGGGACCGGCGGCCTCGCTCGGTAGGCTCGGAGCATGCTCAACATGGCCGAGGGTGTCGCGCGCCTCGGCGCGCTCGCCGAGTCTCCGGTGGTCGCCGCGCTCGGCCGCGCCTTCGCCGACGCCGGCCACGATCTCGCCATCGTCGGCGGCCCGGTGCGCGACGCGCTGCTCGGCCGCGCGGTGCATGACCTGGACTTCACGACCGACGCCCGCCCCGATGACATCCTGCGGATCGTCAAGCCGATCAGCACCGCGCAGTGGGACATCGGCCGCGCTTTCGGCACCATCGGCGCCAAGGTGCGGGGCGAACAGGTCGAGATCACGACGTACCGCGCCGACAGCTACAACGGCGTGACCCGCAAGCCGACGGTCGAGTTCGGCGACACCCTTGAGGGCGACCTGGTGCGCCGTGACTTCACCGTGAACTCGATGGCCCTGCGGGTGCCCGCCCGCACGCTGGTCGACCCGACCGGCGGCGTCGAGGACCTCGTGGCCCGACGACTGCGCACGCCGGCAGCCGCCGACATCAGCTTCGGCGACGACCCGCTGCGGATGCTGCGGGCAGCCCGGTTCGCCTCGCAGCTCGACTTCGCCGTCGACCCGGCCACGGTGACGGCCATGGAGCAGCTGCGCGCCACCTTGGCGATCGTGAGTCCCGAGCGCATCCAGGGTGAGCTCGTCCGCCTGCTGCAGACCGACGACCCGGTGATCGGCATCCGTCTTCTCGTCGAGACCGGCCTGATCGACGGCTTCCTTCCCGAGGTCCCGGCGCTCAAGCTCGAGGTCGACGAGCACCACCACCACAAGGACGTCTACGAGCACTCGCTCACCGTGCTGCGCCAGACGATCGAGCTCGAGAAGACGCGGAATCCGGTCCCCACGGCCCCTCCACCCGACGCTGACGCGTCGGGCGGAGCCTCCGGCCGCGTGGGCCCAGCCGCTCCCGACGTCCCGCTGCGGCTCGCTGCGCTGCTGCACGACATCGGCAAGCCCGCGACGCGCAAGCTCGAGCCCGGTGGCGGCGTGACGTTCTACCACCACGACATCAAGGGCGCGCGCCTGGCCCGCAAGCGCCTGCAGGCCCTGCGGTTCGATTCGGACACGATCGGCGTGGTCACGCGGCTCATCGAGCTGCACCTGCGCTTCTTCGGCTACTCCGAGGGTGCGTGGACCGACGCCGCGGTGCGCCGCTACGTGCGGGATGCCGGTGACGAGCTGGATCGCCTGCACATCCTCACGCGCGCCGACGTCACGACCCGCAACGCCAAGAAAGCCGGGCGGCTCGCGCGCGCGTACGACGACATCGAGCGCCGGATCGCCGAGCTTTCGGCCCAGGAGGAGCTCGCCGCGATGCGGCCCGAGGTCGACGGCAACCGCATCCAGGAACTGCTCGGCATCGGCCCCGGCCGCGAGGTCGGGGAGGCCTACCGGTTCCTGCTGGACCTGCGGCTCGACGAGGGCATCCTCGGGGTCGACGAGGCCGAGCGCCGCCTGCTCGCGTGGTGGGCCGCCCGCTCCTGACCTTCACCGCTCGTTGAGTGAACGGAGCGGGACGCGACCCCTCGCCAGGGATGGCTCAGCGGGAGGATGCGGCGAGCTGGGCGATCTCGCGGCCCGAGCGGACGGCGTGCGTCTCGGCCGTCTGCTTGAGCTCTGCGGCCACCTCGGTGAACGCATCCAGCGCGGGGTTCACGCCGACGAGCGTGAAAGGACGCTCCACGATGCGCAGGTCCAGCCCCCAGACGTCCTCGAGGACGCGACGCAGCCAGGCGGTGGAGTGATCCCAGCCCTCTTTCGGAGATCCGGGGGCGTAGTTGCCGCCGAGCACGGTCACCAGCGTGGCGGGCTTCCCGCGAAGGGCCGTGCCCTGCGGGTCGATCCGCGGATCGGTGTACGCGAGGTCGAACCAGGTCTTGAAGTGCTGCGATACCCCGTAGTTGTACAGGGGCACCGCGAGCAGCAGCGCCTCGGCGTCGATGAGCTCATCGGCCAGGGTCGTCGCGAGGGCGCGCGCTTCGCGCTGGCGCTCGGTGCGGTCGGCCTCGGGTGCGAAGCCGCCGGTGACGGCGTCCGGCCAGGCCGTCGCGGGCACGGGCTCCACAGAGAGGTCGCGACGGACCACTCCGGACTCGGGATGCGCCGCGAGCCATTCGGCTTCGACGAGATCGGCCAGCGAACGGCTCGCCGAGGTGGTGGGAAGGATGCTGGCATCGAGCCGGAACAGCGACATGATTCTCCGATCGTGAAATGAGAGTCGCTATGTAAAACTTAGCGACTCCGGAGACTGTAGCACGCGTACGATGGGGGGATGGCCGAGGTCGAACAGGAGCACAGCCGCTGCGACGCGGCGGTGACTCTGGCGTTCTCGGTGCTCGGCAAGCGCTGGAACGGCATGATCGTCTCGGCTCTCGGCGGTGGTGCGTCCACGTTCGTCGGCCTTCGACGTGCGGTGCCCGGCATCAGCGACGCCGTCCTGTCGGATCGGCTCGTCGAACTGGCCGAGGCGGGGCTTGTGCTGCGGGCGGTGGCTTCCGGGCCTCCGGTGACCGTGTCCTACTGCCTCACCGACAGCGGCGAACGACTGCTTCCGATCCTCGACCAGCTCGGCGAGTGGGCCTCGCACAACCTGTCGGAGCGCGCCGGCGTCCGCTGATCAGCGGAAGAAGAGGGCCAGCACGCCGGTCTGCGACACGAGCCAGTAGACCGCGACGAACCCGACCACGATGATCGACACCCACGGCACGCCGCGCTGCAGCCGCCTGCCCTGAGGGGCGACGCCCGGTGGCGGGCGGAGCGACTGGAGCGGTGCCACGAAGGGGACGGATGCCGCGCCCGGCACCGCGGCGCCGACTCCGGCCGGGACGGCGGTCGCGGCATCCGTCATCGCCGCCTGCGCGCGCAGGCGGTCGTCGCGCCAGCGAGCCCACTGCGCGAACTTGTCCAGGAGTGCGCCGACCACCGAGAACAGCCACGCCCACATCGCGGGGTCGGGCGTCGAGAAGTCGCGCTTGGCGTAGAGGAAGAGCCAGTCGTCGACGATCTCGACGTCGAGCGCCGCGGCGTTGTCGATGAACCGCGCCATGATGTCGGGCGTGAACAGGTAGAGGGCGTCGGCCTCGTACCCCTCGGGGCAGTAGAGCGAGAAGAACCGGTCGAAGTCGCCTTCGAGGCTCAGCCGCTGGTCCTTGTCGAAGGTCGCGGGCAGGTTCGATCCGAACAGGCCGTTGTTGCCGACGGCGTCGAGCACGATGTGCGGCAGCGGCACGTCGAGCTTCACAGCGACGTAGCCCCACACGTGGGTGGTGCGGTTCTTGCCCGAGCCGGTCGTGTAGCGGTAGTTGGCGAACTCGACGAAGCGAGGTCGCTCGCCGCGCACGAGGTCGGTCGCGTGCCGCGCCCCGCCGAGACTGAAGATCATGCCCGGCAGGCCGGGGGCGTCGACCCGGGGGACGTACGTCATGTGGTTGGCACGGGCGAAGCGGTCGAGCCGGAACAGGCGCAGGGCGGTGGACCGGCTCGACGACACGAACGAGACGACCACCACCGCGACGATGGCGGCCAGGAGCAGGAACGGCAGCAGGCTGAACAGGAAGCCGGCGATGCCGCCGTCGCCCATCGACGCGAAGAGGCCGACGAGCGTGGTGATGATCGCCAGGCCGACCGTGCCGAACATGACCGCGAAGACGACGAGGAACACGATGCTGAAGACCGACGACCCCGGGAAGGCCGACGGCGCCCGTCCGGTCTGACGCAGGTGCTGCGCGAACGCGCGGGCGGCAGCGGGGTCGACCGGTTCGACGAGGGGGCGTGCGTCGAAGGGATAGGCGCGCGAGGCCGGCTGCGGCATCCCCGTCATCGGTTGACCTCGTCGGAGTCCCAGTGGAGGCAGACGTCGGCGCGGATGCCGAGGGCCTCTATGCGGGGGTCGGTGCAGAGGGCGCGCTGCAGCCCGGACGACCCTCCGACGATCGTGGAGTCCCAGTCGATCTCGCTGACGACCACCCACGAGCGATCAGCCGGCCAGATCAGGCTGGGCGACTCCGCGCTGGGAGCGGAGCCGTGCTCTTCCATCTTCGTGTCACGCCACGGCGCGCGAAGGATCCAGTCCTCGCGGGCCAGGTCGCTCACTTCGCCCCGGAACAGGACATAGTCCCGGTTCGGCAGCTGCAGGCGCGGCCCCCGCGAGACCTCGTCCGACAGGATGCCCGGCTGCCATGTGGGCGGACGGAAGACGTCGTTCAACACGTCGCGCGCGGAGTTCCCGAGGAAACCGAGGTGCTGTGCGGTGGCGGCATCCGGGGTCTCATCGTCAGACACGGTGAGCAGCACGCGCGACGGTCCCCAGCCCATGGCGCCGACGACGCCGCCCCAGCCCTCCCACAGCCCGATGAAGAGGTCGTCGGGGGTCGACGTGTGCACGCCCGCGATGTTTGCGACCACGCTCACGAGACCAGGGTCGAGCTTGCCCTCCGAGGGAGCATCGAACTGCCAGCCATCGGGCGCGTGCGACTGCTGCCAGGCGTTCGGGTCCCAGTCCGTGCCGCGCGCACGGACGAGCGCTCCCCATTGAGCGCCGGCATGCATCTCGGTGCCGAAGGCTGTCGCCGCGTCGACCCACCGCGCCGGAAGCGTCTCGATCTCGGTCTGCTCCCTGGCGAATGCCTCCCAGCCCCGCCGATTCCGGTCGTACGGCAGCGGCGGCCAGTCACTGCCGATCGGCTTCGAGCGAGTCGCCGGGTGGAAGATCCGCGTATAGAAGGGGAACCCCCGCGGAACGACGTCGTGGATCGTCCCCTGCCAGGGGTCGTCGATCCGATCCCTGATCCAGTCGCCGGCTCCGACGTCAGCGGTCCACTCCATGCGCCCACGCTAGCGGCCCCGCTTCGGCCCAAGGAGGCGCGCCGCGGCTCGCGTCGGGACCGGGCAGAATCGACGGGACGGATCGAACGAGGGAGTGACCGATGACGCAGCGAGACCCCGACGACCTCGACGGGCTGCGTGCGGCATCCGATGTCCTCGCCATCGACGCGCTGCTCAGTCCGCAGGAGCGCGAGACGCGCGACCGGGTGCGCGCGTTCGTCGACGCCGAGATCCGCCCGCACATCGCGGAGTGGTTCGACCGGGCCCACTTCCCGGCCGAGCTCGCCCCCGCGCTCGGCCGGCTCGGCGTGCTGGGCATGACGCTGGACGGCTACGGATGCCCCGGCCGAAGTTCGGTCGAGTACGGCCTCGCCGCGCTCGAGCTCGAGGCCGGCGACTCGGGAATCCGGACCTTCGTGTCGGTGCAGGGCTCGCTGGCGATGGGCTCGATCCACCGCTGGGGGTCGGAGGAGCAGAAGCGGGAGTGGCTTCCGCGGCTGGCCGCGGGCGAGGCGATCGGCTGCTTCGCGCTCACCGAGCCCGGCGCCGGCTCCGACCCGGCGAGCATGACGACGTTCGCCCGCCGGGACGGCGACGACTGGGTGCTCTCGGGCGCAAAGCGCTGGATCGGCCTCGCGACCGTCGCGCAGGTCGCCGTCGCGTGGGCGCAGACCGAGGACGGGGTCCGGGGCTTCCTCGTCCCGACAGACGCTGCCGGATTCCACGCGAGCGTGCTCGGGCCGAAGGGATCGATGCGGGCGTCGGTGCAGGCCGAGCTGCATTTCGACGACGTGCGTTTGCCGGCATCCGCTCTGCTCCCCGAGGCCCGCGGGCTGAAGGGTCCGTTCTCGGGGTTGAACGAGGCCCGGTACGGGATCGTCTGGGGCGCCCTGGGCGCGGGGCGCGACAGCTACGAGGCCGCGCTGCGCCACGCCCTCCGGCGCGAGCAGTTCGGCCGGCCGATCGCGGCGTTCCAGCTCACCCAGCAGAAGCTCGTGAACATGGTCGTCGAGCTGCAGAAGGGCGCGCTGCTCGCCCTGCAGCTGGGGCGGGCGAAGGATGCCGGCACCCTCACGCCGCAGCAGGTCTCGCTCGGCAAGCTGAACAGCGTGCGCGAGGCGATCGCTATCGCCCGGGAGGCCCGCACGATACTCGGCGGCGATGGCGTGCTTCTCGACAACTCGCCGATCCGCCATGCCGCCAACCTCGAGTCCGTCCGCACCTATGAGGGCACCGACGAGGTGCACACGCTCATCCTCGGCCAGCACCTCACCGGGATCGCCGCCTTCCGCTGACCCTGATTAGCCGCCTGACCTGGCTTCCGGTACCATTGGAGGGTTGTCCGCATGCGCCCCTGTGCGCGAGAAGCCGGATGACGTGCACCACACCCTCCTGCTGCCGGGAAATGCCCGACAGCCGTTCAAGTCCGAAGGAGGTGGGTTAGTGACGCACCAGTACGAACTCATGGTCATCCTGAGCCCCGAGATCGACGAGCGCCAGGTCGCCCCGAACCTCGACAAGTTCCTCAAGGTCATCACCAACGATGGCGGCACGATTGAGAACGTCGACATCTGGGGCAAGCGCCGTCTTGCTTACGAGATCCAGAAGAAGACCGAGGGCATCTACGCCGTCGTCAGCTTCACCGCTACCAGCGCCACCACGCAGGAGCTGGACCGTCAGCTGAACCTCAATGAGCAGATCATGCGCACCAAGGTCCTGCGCGCAGAAGAGGCGATCGCCATGATCGCGTCCGAGAAGCAGCGTGCCGACGAGAAGGCTGCCCGCAAGGCCGCCCGTCCCGCGAAGCCCGTCAAGCAGGACGCGTAACGACGATGGCCGGCGAGACGATCATCACCGTCGTGGGCAACCTCACGGCTGATCCCGAGCTGCGCTACACGCAGAACGGTCTTCCCGTCGCGAACTTCACGATCGCGTCGACGCCGCGCACCCTCGATCGCGCATCCAACGAGTGGAAGGACGGCGAAGCGCTGTTCCTCCGCGCGTCGGTGTGGCGCGAGTTCGCCGAGCACGTCGCCGGCTCGCTGACGAAGGGCTCCCGTGTCATCGCGACCGGTCGCCTCAAGCAGCGCTCCTACGAGACGAAGGAAGGCGAAAAGCGCACTTCCCTCGAGCTCGAGATCGACGAGATCGGCCCCTCGCTGCGTTACGCGACCGCACAGGTCACGCGTGCCGCCGGCGGCGGTGGCCAGTCGCGCGGCGGTCAGTCGCAGGTCGCAGACGCTCCGTGGTCGACCCCCGGGTCGGCGAACGCGGGCGGCGCGAACGCCGGTGGTGGCGACGCTTGGGCGGCTCCGGGCGCCTACGGCGACGACACCCCTTTCTGAACTCAGAACCAGATTTCGGATGCCTCGGCTGAGGCACCCGGTCTCCACACGTAAGGAACACCCATGGCTGGAAAGGCAACCGGCGATCGCCGGAAGCCGCGGAAGGGCGCGAAGAACGCGGCCCCCGCGAAGGCGATCCGTGTCGGTCTCATCGACTACAAGGACGTCGCGACTCTTCGCAAGTTCATCTCGGAGCGTGGCAAGATCCGCGCCCGTCGTATCACCGGTGTCTCGGTGCAGGAGCAGCGTCTGATCGCCAAGGCGATCAAGAACGCGCGCGAAATGGCGCTCCTGCCGTACGCCGGCGCTGGCCGCTAAGGAGCATCCGATGGCAAAGCTGATTCTCACGAATGAGGTCGCCGGGCTCGGTAGCGCCGGTGACGTTGTCGAGGTCAAGAACGGGTTCGCCCGTAACTACCTCATCCCTCAGGGCTTCGCAGTCGCGTGGTCCCGTGGCGGCGAGAAGCAGGTGGCGTCTATCCGCGCCGCCCGCGACGCTCGCGCGATCCACGACCACGAAGAGGCTGTGGCGCTGAAGAACGCGCTCGAGTCCAACAAGGTGAAGCTGGCCGTCAAGGCCGGCGCCGAGGGCCGTCTGTTCGGCTCGGTCAAGACCGAGGCCGTGGCCAACGCGGTCAAGGCCGCCGGCCTGGGCGACCTGGACAAGCGCAAGATCCACATCACCTCCCCGATCAAGTCGGTGGGCGAGCACGAGGCGACGATCCGTCTCCGCGACGACCTCACCGCCGTGATCACCCTGCAGGTGGTCGCCGCCAAGTAAGGCAGCGATACAGAACGGATGCCGCGGACCTTCGGGTCCGCGGCATCCGTCTTTTCTGGGGGTGTGGGTGGTCAAGACGGATGCCGCAGGCCCCCCGGCTCGCGGCATCCGCCTTGTCTCGGGGCCGTGGTCCGCGTGGACGACGACCGGTCGGTACCACCGCGGCGAACGCGGTGGATGGGTGAGGACGGATGCCGCAAGGCCCCCCGGTTCGCGGCATCCGCCTTGTCTTGGGGCCTCGTCCACGGGCGACCGGTCCAGGCATAGCCCGGTCGCCCGTGTGGAGGGTCAGATGGTGATGTTCCTCGAGGAGAGCGGGAGGGCCGGGGGAACGGCCCTCCCGCCACGCTCGCGATAGCAGGCGGGGCTGCCTGAGGGGGACGCCTTCCCGCCCCCGCTACTCACGCGGAGCGTCGCCGCGACCCGAGCGCCAGCGCACCGGCCGCGACGAGCACGAGGCCCATCAGCAGGCCGAGCAAGTCGCTCGTCCCTCCCGTCGTGGCGAGAACGGCGGCGCTTGTGCCGGCAGGCGAACCGGTTATGCCTCCGCCGTTCGTGGAACCCGGGCTACTGGGGATGCCGGGGTCCGTGGGGTCGATCGGGTCCGTCGGGTCCGTCGGGTCCGTGGGATCCGTCGGGTCGACCGGGCCGGTCGGAGTGGTCACCGTGCTGTCGCCGATCACCGAGATCGCGTTGCCGCCGACCGTGATCGGCAGGTTCAGCGGCGCCAGGATCTGCGTGCCGCCGAGGATCGAGTCCGTGCCGGACGTGCCGGAGGTGCTCGTTTCGCCGGTGCCCGCCGAACCACCGGCAGCGCCGGTCGTCGTGCTGTCGCCGACGGCCGAGATCGCGTTGCCCACCAGGCCGATGGGTGCGGTGATCGGTGCGACGACCTGCGTGCCGCCGGCGGTGCTGTCGGCACCATCGGTCTCGGCTGCGGTGGTGCCGCCGGTCGTTCCGGAGGCGGGTGCCGCCGATGCGCCGGTGCTCATGCTGTCGCCGATGACCGAGATCGCGTTGCCGATCACGTTGACGGGCGCGGTGACCGGTGCGACGACCTGGGTGCCTCCTAGGATGCCGTCGGCACCGTCGGTCATGGCTCCGGTTCCGCCGCCGGTGGATGCGGTGGCGGGTGCGGCCGATGCGTTGGCGGTTTCACTCGTGCTGTCGCCGAGAACCGAGATCGCGTTGCCGACCGCGGTGACCGGAGCGGCGATGGGTGCGATGACCTGAGTGCCTCCGAGGATGCCGTCGGCGCCGCTCGTCTCCCCGCCGGTGCCGCCGGGTGCTGCAGCGGTGCCGGTGGCAGTGGTCGCAGGTGCGGTCTGGCTCTCGCTGTCGCCGAGAACCGAGATCGCGTTGCCGATCACGGAGACGGGGGCGGTGAGGGGAGCGACGACCTGGGTGCCTCCGAGGATCGAGTCGCTGCCGTCGGTCCACCCTTCAGCCGATGAGGCCGTGGTGGTGGCACCGGTGCTCGCTGCGGGCGCCGGTGCGGCGCTCGTGCTCTGGCTGTCCCCGAGCACCGAGATGGCGTTGCCCGAGACCGTGATCGGCGCGTTGACCGAGAGCAGAGCCTGCGTGCCCGAGAGCACACCGTCCAGGCCCGACGTCGACGCCGCGGGGGCGGGAGCGGATGCAGGCGCCGGAGCCGGAGCTGCGCCGGTCGACGTCGAGTCACCGACGACCGATATGGCGTTCCCCGATACGGTGACCGGCGCGTTGACGGCGACGATCGCCTGCGTGCCCGACGCGATGCCGTCGAACCCGCTGGTCGAAGCCGCGGCGGGAGCCGGAGCAGGAGCAGGAGCAGGAGCGGGCGCGGGCGCCGACTGGCTCGTGGAGTCACCGAGGACCGAGAGTGAGACTCCGCTGAGGTCGATCGGGAGGTTGATGTTGATGAGGGCCTGGGTGCCCGAGAGCAGCCCGTCCTCACCCGTGGTCTCGGCGGCGCTGGCCACCGTGGAGCCGATCAGCGTGATGCCGCCGGCCAGGAGCGTGCCCAACAGGGCGCGCTTGATGAAAGTACGCATGATGTTTCCCCTTTGTTGACTGAGTTGTCGCAGCGCGTGAGGGTGCGCTGAGTCGAGCCGTTCTCGATGAGACGGTCGACTGCGTCAGTCGGGGGAGACGTCCGTGGAACCAACGGGCGCCGGAGGAGCATGCTCGTCCTCTGGTCCGGCGCGACGCACCCAGGCACGGTGTGCGGCAAGCGGACCGAGGGCAAGAAGCGCCCAGGCGCCGAGACCCGAGGCACCGGGTCCCGTGGAGGTTGCAGACGGCGGGCAGAGTCCTCCCGCCGGAGACAGGGGTCCAGGACCGTCAGAAGACGTCATGGAAGCCACAGCGGACGCGGCGGAGCCTGATCCGGGCGCGAAGGCCGCGGTGTCCGCCGTGCTGTGGAGGGATGCCGCGGCGAAGGCGCGGAAAGTGTTCAGGGTGGCGGCGAGGAGGGCCTGTGCCGGTGTCGCCGCATCCGCCGTCTCGGTGGGGTCGACCGTGCCGGGGAGGCCGGGAACGCCCGGAATAACGGGGCTGCCGGTACCCGGCTGGCCCACGGTCTCGCCGACTTCCGTCACGGCGCCGGCTACTCCGCCGAGGGTGTCGTCCACCGTCGTGGTCAGGTCTGTGACGGCATCGTCCAGGCCGATGCCCGAGACGATGCCACCGACGACCGGCACCTGCGTGACGATGTCGACCACGGGCTGCGTGACCGCGCCGACGACGCCGCCCGAGACGACCTCGGTGACCGGCGTGGTGACGGCGGTGACGACTGTTCCGACGGTCTGGACCACCTCGCGGACCGGCTGCTGCACGGGGGCGGGAGCCACGGAGACCACGGTGTTCACGACCCCGGTGACGCCGCCGGTGACGGCGGTGACCGTACCGGTGACGGTGCCGGCCGTGCGGTCGACGAGAGATGTGACGGCACCCAGCAGGCCATTGCCGTCGCTGTCGCCCTCATCAGCGTGCGCCTGCCCAGAACCGAGGCCGAGCAGCAGCGAGAGGATGATCCAGGCGAACGCGGTGGCCGCCCCGACAAGGGCGAGTCGCACGACACTCGACTTCGAGTTTGCGATCTCCACGTTCACCTCCCACGACGAACAACGCCGCGCCTTCCGGACGGAATGCGCTGAGGGTGCCTGGATTTCAGAGGGTAAACCTTGGATGGACCAATTGTCTAGGGGGGCAGACAACTCGCGCCGTTCGTTCACGATCGATTCCGCGCGGAATTGTGCACAGGCGGGCTTGAACGCAGCAACCTTCAAGCCTGACTTCAAGCGCGTCCTCTTCCACAGGCTGTGGAATCAGCGATGCCTGATCAGACGGCGTTTCCGTCGCAGAACCGACCCGTTGATCCGCCTTTGTCCACACCCGTTGTTCACAGGTCTCCCGGCGTTTCTCGCAGTCTTTCCACATAGTTATCCACAGGCCGTGTTGCAGGTGTCCGGACCCCTGCCTAACGTGGGGCGCGGCCCTTCGGGTCGAGCATCGATCGAACACGTGGAGGATCCTGCACCTATGTCGATCGCCGACATCTCGGAAGAGCGCATGGGCGGACCGCGCGAGTTCGAGCGCACCCCTCCGCATGACCTCCTCGCCGAGCAGAGCGCCCTCGGCGGCATGCTGCTGTCGAAGGATGCGGTGGCCGACGTCATCGAGACGCTGCGCGGCACCGACTTCTACATCCCGAAGCACGAGCTGATCTTCGAAGCGATCCTGACGCTCTACTCGCACGGCGAGCCGACGGATGTCGTCGCCGTCACCGACGAGCTCATCAAGAGCGGCGAGCTGCAGCGCGCCGGTGGCGCCGACTACCTTCACACGCTGACCTCGATCGTGCCGACGGCGGCGAACGCCGGGTACTACGCCTCCATCGTGTCGGAGCGCGCACTGCTGCGCCGGCTGGTCGACGCCGGCACCCGCATCGTCCAGATGGGTTACTCCGGTCAGGGTGAGGCGCTCGACCTCGTGAACAACGCGCAGGCCGAGATCTACTCGGTCACCGGCGCCGAGGCCGCCGAGGACTACGTGCCGCTCACCATCGCGGTCGACGCGGCCGTCGAAGAGATCGAGGCCGCCCGCGGCCGCGACGGTCAAATGACCGGCATCCCATCCGGCTTCTCCGGGCTGGATCAGCTCACGAACGGCATGCACCCCGGGCAGATGATCATCATCGCGGCGCGACCTGCCATGGGTAAGTCCACGCTCGCGCTGGACTTCGCGCGCTCGGCCGCCATCAAGCACAACATGCCGACCATCTTCTTCTCGCTCGAGATGGGCCGCAGCGAGATCGCGATGCGCCTCATGAGCGCCGAGGGCTCGGTGCCACTGCAGTCCATGCGCAAGGGCACGCTCGACTCGCGCGACTGGACCACGATCGCCTCGACCCGCGGTCGCATCAACGACGCGCCCCTCTACATCGACGACAGCCCCAACATGACCCTCGTCGAGATCCGGGCGAAGTGCCGACGGCTCAAGCAGAAGGCCGGCCTGAAGATGGTGGTCATCGACTACCTCCAGCTCATGACCTCGGGAAAGCGCGTCGAGTCCCGCCAGCAGGAGGTCTCGGAGTTCTCCCGAGCGCTCAAGCTGCTCGCGAAGGAGCTCGCGGTGCCGGTCATCGCCCTCTCGCAGCTGAACCGTGGAGCCGAGCAGCGCGCCGACAAGAAGCCGGCACTCTCCGACCTCCGTGAGTCGGGCTCGATCGAGCAGGATGCCGACATGGTCGTGCTGCTGCATCGCGAGGCCGCCTATGAGAAGGACAGCCCGCGCGCGGGCGAGGCAGACCTCATCGTCGCCAAGCACCGTAACGGCCCGACCGACACCATCACGGTCGCGTTCCAGGGGCACTTCTCGCGCTTCACCGACATGGCACCGGGCGGCGACTTCCACTAGACCTATCGACTGAGTTGTGATTTCTATCGTTATTCGATAGATTCCATGCGTACATCGATAGATCAACGGGAGTTCGCATGGGGAAGAAGACGATCTGGGCGCTGCGCGTCGTCATCGCACTGTCGCTCGCAGGTTCGTTGCTCGTCCAGGTCATGATCCTGCCGGCCGTCTGGCGCGATCTCGACGACGTCGAGCTCTGGGCCCGCATCACGCTGATCACCCTCTTCGCACTGGGCATCGTCACACTCCAGGTGTGCGCGGTCTGCATCTGGCAGCTACTGACGATGGTGCGCCGCGGCTCGGTGTTCTCGCCCGGGGCGTTCCGCTACGTCGACGTGATCATCGGCGCGATCGCCGCGGCATCCGCTCTCATGTTCGCCCTTGCCGTGTTCCTGGCGCCCGGTGGAACCGCGCCGGGCATCGTGGGCCTGATCTGCGGCGCCTCGCTCGTGATCGCCGGCGTCGCGCTGCTGGTCGTCGTCATGCGCATGCTCCTGAAGCAGGCGATGGAGCGCGAGAACGAGGCGCGGCATCTGCGCGACGAGCTGGATGAGGTGATCTGATGGCCATCATCGTCGACGTCGACGTCATGCTGGCCCGCCGAAAGATGTCGGTCGGAACGCTCGCCGAGCGCGTGGGGATCACACCGGCGAACCTCGCGGTGCTCAAGAACGGGCGCGCGAAGGCGGTGCGCTTCACGACGCTCGATGCGATCTGCCAGGTGCTCGAGTGCCAGCCGGGAGACATCCTGCGCTGGGAGCCCGACGGCGAGGGGCCACCGGCC
The DNA here is from genome assembly GCF_001427145.1 of Microbacterium sp. Root166. Classification (GTDB taxonomy): domain Bacteria; phylum Actinomycetota; class Actinomycetes; order Actinomycetales; family Microbacteriaceae; genus Microbacterium. The sequence goes on along the minus strand of NZ_LMGL01000001.1, from coordinate 1,006,756 downwards.
TCCGGCTGACCCGCCGCGTGCGAGGCTGGACGAGTGCTGACCGACGACGCCCTCGAGTTCCTCCGCGAGTATCACCTCGCCACCCTGTCGACCCTCGGGCGCGACGATCGCATCCACGCGGTTCCCGTCGGCTTCACCTATGAAGAGGGCATCGTCCGGGTCATCGGCACCGGCGGCTCGCAGAAGTTCCTCAACGCCCAGCGTCGCGGCCGCGCCACGATCTGCTCGGTGGACCGTGCCCGCTGGATCAGCTTCGAGGGGCCCGCTCGCGTGCGGACGGATCCGGATGCCGTGGCCCACGCCGTCGCGCTCTACGCGGCGCGCTACCGTCAGCCGCGGGTGAACCCGGAGCGCGTCGTGCTGGAGCTGCAGGTCGAGCGCGTTCTCGGCTCGGCGCAGTTCCGGACGCCCCGTGCGTGACGAGGGGCCGCCCGCGTCGGGCGACCCCTCGTGAGCCCGGACGTCAGCCGACGGCCTTCTTCACCAGCTGCGTGATCTTCTTCTCCACCTCGGACGTCCACGCGATCACCGCGAAGCCGACCGGCCACATGTCGCCGTCGTCGAGCTGCGAGGGCTCGTCGAAGTTGACCGTGCCGTAGCGGGTCTTGAACTTCGACGCCGGCTGGAAGAACACCACGACCTTGCCGTCGCCGTTCGCGTACGCGGGGAAGCCGTAGAACGTCTTGGGCACGAGGTCGGGCGCGGTCTCGGACACGACCTTGTGCAGGCCTTCGGCCAGCTTCTTGTCGGTGCCCTCCAGCTTGCCGATCGCTTCGAGCACCTGCTTCAAGCCCGCTTCGCGGTTCTTGCCCGCTTTCGCCTGGGCGCGCAGCTCCTTCGCGCGGTCCTTGACGGCCTGCCGCTCTTCCTGACTCAGTCCGTCCGAGGTCGTCTTCTCTGCCATGTCCTTCTCCTTCACGTCGTGGCGGCCGCACCGGCGGCCTGTCGTGTTTCACGCTACGCACGAGCCGCGGCATCCGCTTCTCCATTCCTGCCCTCTTGTCGCAGGTCCGACTTGTCCGCCCCGGCGGGCGCGCCTAGCGTGAGGTGTCACCCGATCGATGGAGATGCCATGACCTCGCCCGCGCGCCCCGAGCAGATGCACGCCATCTCGGAGCAGACGATCCACACGGTCGACGACGTGCTCGACTACGCCCGCCGCCGTGCGCTCTACGAGGACGTGCCGCTGGACAAGCCGCTGCGGCCGAACGACCTCGCGCGGCTGGCGTCGGGATCCATCACCGACGGCGGGATCGGCGCACGACGGGCCATCGCCCTGTTCGAGAACGTCCTCGCTCCGGCGTGCATCTCGACGGACCACCCGGGATACCTCTCCTTCATCCCTTCCGCGCCGAGCAAGGCCTCCCTTGCGTTCGACGTCGTCGTGTCGGCATCCGCGATCTACGGCGGCTCGTGGATGGAGGGCGCCGGCGCCGTCTACGCCGAGAACGAGGTGCTGCACTGGCTCGGGCGGGAGTTCGGCCTGCCCGCGACCGCCGGCGGCGTCTTCGTCCAGGGCGGGACCATCGGCAACCTCTCGGCGCTGGTGACGGCACGGGATGCCGCGCGCCGGCGCAACGCGGAGGCCGGGCGTCCGAACCCGGCGCGCTGGGTGATCGCGTGCAGCGCCGAGGCGCACTCGTCCATCGCGTCGGCGGCGGAGGTGATGGACGTCGACGTCGTCACCGCCGCCCCGGACGCCGGCGGCCGACTCCACGGCGACGCGCTCGCCGCGGTGCTGGACGCCCACGAGGGCGCTGTGCTCGCCGTGGTCGCGACCGGCGGCACGACGAACTTCGGCATCGTCGACGACATCGCCTCGGTCGCCGCGGTGACCAAGGAGCGCGGCATCTGGCTGCACGTCGACGGCGCCTACGGCCTCGCGGCGATGCTCGTCGAGCGGATGCGCCCCGCATTCGCCGGCGTGGAGCTCGCGGACTCGGTGATCGTGGACCCGCACAAGTGGCTGTTCGCGCCCTTCGACGCGTGCGCGCTCATCTACCGCGAGCCCTCGCTCGCCCTGCAGGCGCACACGCAGAAGGCCGAGTACCTCGACACGCTCACCGGGTCGCCGGACTGGAACCCGTCCGATCTCGCGGTGCAGCTGACCCGGCGCTCGCGCGGCCTGCCGCTCTGGTTCTCGCTGGCCACGCACGGCACCGCGCAGTACCGGGCGACGATCGAGTACGGCATCGACCTGGCGCGGCGCATCGCCGATGAGATCGCCCGCCGCGACGGCCTGTCGCTGGTGCGCGAGCCGCAGCTGTCGGTCGTCGTGTTCCGGCGGGAGGGGTGGACGGCGGCGGACTACCAGGCGTGGTCGGACCGCCTCCTCGAAGAGCAGCGCGGTTTCGTGGTGCCGAGCTCGCACGCCGGGGAACCCGTCCTCCGGTTCGCGATCATCTCCCCGCTGACCACCTATGACCTGCTCGTCGACATCCTCGACTCCCTGGCCTGAGCGCCCGGCGGCTTCGTCCAGGCAGCGCGCCTAGACTGGAGGCGTCCCTTCCGCTTCGCAGGAATCCGCCGTGACCTCAGCTTCTTCCGCCCGCACGTTCGACGTGCGTCACGTGCAGCTCGCGCGTGCCGCCTTCGCCGCGCTCGCCGCGGTGATGATCACGTTCTCGCCGGACCACTCCGCTCTGGTCGGGATGTCGGTGTTCAGCGGGTACGCCGTCGCCACCGGTCTGGTGCTGCTGCTGTCGGTCTGGCTCGTCTACCCCGCTGGCCTCCGCTGGCCCGCCGGTGTGCTGGGCGGCCTGACCCTCGTGGCCGGCATGGTGGGCGGCCTCGGGCCGCTGCGCACCGCCACCGGCTTCTTCGCCGTCGTCATCGCGTGGGCTGCGGTGACCGGTCTGGTCGAGCTCATCAGCGGCCTCCGCGGCCTCCGCGGTCCGCGGACCCGGCGTGACATCGCTCCGGGCGTCGCCGATGCCCGCCCCGCGGTCGCCGACACCGGGCGGCGGTCCGACAGCCGCGACGCGGTCGTGGTCGGCGCCCTGGGACTGCTCCTCGCCGCCGGGCTGGCCATCGTGCCGGCCGGCTACTCATTGCAGTACACGATCGACGAAGCGCACCAGACGTTCACCCTCACGGGCATCACGATCGGCGTGGGCATCTTCGGTGCCTACGCGGCGATCGTCGCCGTGTATCTCGGGATCGCGGGCTTCTCGCCGCGAAAGGATGCCCCGGTCGCGACCGAGGCCACGGCATCCGTCTCCGCCGACCAGAAGGATTCCCTGTGAGCGACGACCGCCCCACCCGCCGCGACCTGATGAAGCCGGTTCAGCTGCTCGGGCTCGCCTTCGGCGCCGCGCTGTTCGCCGGTGTCGTGACGCTCGTGTCGATGGGCTTCTTCCAGGCGGGCGGCGCCGAGAAGACCCAGGCCGCCGTCGTGCTCGCGCTGATCGTCGCCGGGATCACCTTCATCGCGGTGCTGCTCATCGTCTCGCTGCTGCTGCTGGCCGTCGATCCGGCGCAGGTCGCCAAGCCGATCGACAAGCCGGTGCTGCTGCCGGACGAGGACGACGGGACGGATGCCGCGGCATCCGCCGACCCGAAGGCCTGACCCGGGTCAGCCGAGCTCGTCGACCAGCTTCGACGCGAGCCCGTCGTACGTCGCCGGGGTCAGCGCGAGCAGGCGCTCCTTCGCGGCATCGCCGATGTCGAGTCCGCGGACGAACTCGGCCAGCTCCGGCCCGCCGACGCGGCGACCGCGGGTGAGGTCCTTGAGCAGGGCGTAGGGGTCGGTGATCTGCGAGCGGCCCGCGGCGATCTCGGCGCGCACGACGGTCTGGATCGCCTCGGCCAGCACCTCCCAGTTGCCGTCGAGGTCGGCCAGCAGGACGTCCTCGGCGAGAGAGATCTCGCCGAGTCCGCGCTGCAGATTGTCGAGCGCGAGCAGCGAGTGGCCGAGGGCGACGCCGATGTTGCGCTGAGTCGTCGAGTCGGTGAGGTCGCGCTGCAGCCGGCTCGTGACGAGCGTCTGCGACAGCGTGGCGAGCAGGCCGCCGGCGATCTCGAGGTTCGCCTCGGCGTTCTCGAAGCGGATCGGGTTGATCTTGTGAGGCATCGTCGACGAGCCCGTCGCACCTGCGACCGGGATCTGCGTGAAGTACCCGATGGAGATGTAGGTCCACACGTCGGTGGCGAGGTTGTGCAGGATGCCGCCGGCATGACGCACGCGATCGTAGAGCTCGACCTGCCAGTCGTGGGACTCGATCTGCGTGGTGAGGATGTTGAACCCCAGACCCAGCCCCTCGATGAACGAGCGGGTCAGCTCGGGCCAGTCCACGTCGGGCTCGGCGGAGAGGTGCGCTGACCAGGTGCCCGTCGCACCGGAGAACTTCGCCAGGTACTCGCCGGACTCGATCTGCGCGGCCACGCGCTCGAGACGCCAGGCGAACACGGCGAGCTCCTTGCCCATGGTGGTCGGCGTCGCGGGCTGACCGTGGGTGCGCGAGAGCATCGCCGCGTCGCGGTGCGCGACGGCCAGGTCGCTCAGGACCGAGATCACGGCGCGCAGCTTCGGCAGCCAGACGCGCTGCATCGCGCGCTGCACGGTGAGCGCGTACGACGTGGAGTTGATGTCCTCGCTCGTGCACGCGAAGTGCGTCAGCTCGGCGATCGCGTCGAGGCCGAGCGTGGAGAGCCGGTCGCGCACCAGGTACTCGACGGCCTTCACGTCGTGACGCGTCACCGCCTCCTTCTCGGCGAGCCAGTCGATCTCGGCCTGGCCGAACTCGAGGTACAGCGCGCGCAGCCGGGCCTTGTCGTCATCGCTCAGCGGCGACGAGCCGAACAGCGACCGGTCGGTGAGGGCGATGAGCCACTCGACCTCGACCTCGACGCGGGCACGGTTGAGGCCCGCCTCGGAGAGGTAGTCGGCCAGTCCGGTGACGGCGGCGCGGTATCGGCCGTCGAGAGGACTCAGCGGCTGAGGGGGGAGGTTGGTCACGGTGCTCCCGTCGGAACGCAAGGGCGAGCCCGGCGTCATTTCGCCGGGCGGATCGCGGGTTCGAGCTGCCGGAAGAGCGCCCGGCTCGCGCTCTCGATCATACCGAGCACTTCATCGAACATCCCCGGCCCGGCGTAGTACGGGTCCGGGACATCGAGGGTGGCGGCGGAGGAGTCGAACGACAGCAGGAGCGCGATCTTGTCGGCGTCGCCCTCGCCGCGCGCCCAGCCGTGGAGGATCCGTTCGTGACTGCGGTCGAGCGCGATGACGAGGTCGCTGTGCGCGAAGTCCGCGTGGGTGAACTGCCGCGCGCGGTGCCGGGTGCCGTCGTAGCCTGCCCGGTCGAGGGCGTCGATGGTGCGCTGATCGGCGCGCTCGCCGACGTGCCAATCGCCGGTGCCGGCGCTGGTCGAGGCCACCCGTGAGCCCAGGCCGGCGGCATCCGCCAGACCGCGGAAGACGACGTCGGCCATGGGCGAGCGGCAGATGTTGCCGGTGCACACGAAGACCACGCGGAAGGGGTCTCCGGAAGTGGCCGTCATGGCACCATTCTGGCCCTGCCTCTCGCGCTCGCCAAAGCGGGAACAGGGCTCCATCACCGCCGCCGACACGAATCGTTAAGGAACTCTCCTCGACCAGGCCTTCCGCGCGTCGGGAGGCTCGCCTAGCCTGTGCCCGGAGGCCGACCCGGCCTTTTCCCATGTCCAGGAGGTTCCGTGCGCCGTTTCCGTGCAACCGTCGCAGCCACCGCCGCCGCCGCCATCGCCCTGACCGGGCTGATGGCGGCGCCTGCGATGGCTGCCGACCCCGCTGAATTGATCCTCAGCGAGGTGATCGAAGGCTCCAGCAACAACAAGGCCGTCGAGATCTACAACCCCACTCCCGCGCCGATCGACCTCGGTGCGGGGGCGTACCGCCTCCAGCAGTTCTCCAATGGCGCGGTGACCGCAGGAGTGACCATCGAGCTGACGGGCACCATCGCACCCGGAGGCGTCCATGTCGTCGCCCATTCGTCATCCAACGCCGCGATCCTGGCGCAGGCCGATCAGACGACCGGCACCGGCCTCTTCAACGGCGATGACGCCCTGGCGCTGGTGAAGAACGCCACGGTCGTCGACGTCTTCGGCCAGATCGGCGTCGACCCCGGCACCGAGTGGGGCACCGGCCTCACCTCGACCGCCGACAACACGCTTCAGCGCAAGCCCGCGATCTGCGTCGGCGATCCCAATGGTGCGGATGCCTTCGACCCGGCCGTCCAGTGGAACGGCTTCGCCGTCGACACGGTCACCGGACTCGGCGCGCACACCACCGAGTGCAGCGACCTCGAGCCGCCCGTCGACCCACCGGCCCCAGTCGCTGACTGTGCGCTCGATGTCTCCGCGATCAGCGCGGTGCAGGGCAGCGGCGCGGCATCGCCGGTGGCGGGCACGACCGTCCGCGTCGAAGGCACGGTCGTCGGCGACTTCCAGACCGGCGGGTTCGGCGGGTACTACCTGCAGGATGCCGGCGACGGCATCGCCGCCACCTCGGATGGCGTCTTCGTGTTCGCCCCGAACGGCGACGCGGTCGAGACCGGTGACGTGGTGCACGTGGTGGGAGTGGTCAAGGAGTTCAGCGGCCTCACCGAGATCGAGGCGATCGACGCAGCGATCTGCGCGACCGACGCCGCGCTTCCCGCGCCGCTGGAGTTCTCCCTCCCGGCGACGGACGCCCAGCGCGAAGCCGTCGAGGGCATGTACGTCACGCTCCCGCAGAGCCTCGCGATCCTCGAGTTCTTCGAGTACGGGCGTTTCGGCACGATCGATGTCGGCCTGGACCGTCAGGCGACGCCGACGGCGCAGTTCGCCCCGATCGACCCCGCCGCCGTTGCTCTCGCGGCGCAGAACCTGCTCGAGCGGATCACGATCGACGACGGGCGCAGCAGCCAGAACCCCGACCCGGCGATCCACCCCAACGGCGAGATCTTCACGCTGCAGAACACGTTCCGCGGCGGCGACCTCGTCACCGATGTCACGGGAGTCCTCGACCAGCGGTTCGGCGCGTACGCCATCCAGCCCACGCAGGGCGCCGAGTTCGAGGTCACCAATCCGCGACCGGACGTCCCCGCCGTCGGCGGCGATCTCGTGGTGTCGAGCTTCAACGTGCTCAACTACTACACGACCATCGACCCGACCCCGGCGAACTCGAACGACGACGACCTCACCCGTGGTGCGGACACCGTCGAGGAGTTCCAGCGCCAGGAGGCGAAGATCGTGGCGGCGCTCGCCGAGATCGACGCCGACGTGCTCGGCCTCATCGAGATCGAGAACGTCGAGGACGACGCCGCCGTCAAGGCGATCACGGCCGCCCTCAACGCGAAGGTCGGCGAGGGCACCTACGCGTACATTCCCACCGGGAAGATCGGCACCGACTCGATCAAGACGGCGCTGCTCTATAAGCCGGCTGCGGTCACGCCGGTGGGCGCCTTCGCTCTCATGAACCAGGAGAAGGACGCCCGCTGGCTCGACGACCGCAACCGGCCGGGACTTACGCAGACGTTCCAGGACGCGGATGGCGCGAAGTTCACGGTCGTGGTGAACCACCTGAAGTCCAAGGGATCGGCGTGCACCGGCGACCCTGAGCACCCGCTGCAGGGCAACTGCAACGTCACGCGCACGCAGGCCGCCGCCGCGCTCGCCGACTGGCTCGCCACCGACCCGACCGGTCAGGGCACCGTCGGCCGCGAGCTCATCATCGGCGACCTCAACGCGTACGACAAGGAGGACCCGATCGCGACGCTCACGGCGAAGGGCTACACCGATCTCCTGCTGAAGTACCAGGGAGAGGATGCCTACAGCTACGTGTTCGACGGTCAGCTCGGCTACCTCGACCACGCTCTGGCAGGGCCGGGCCTGCTGGCCGACGTCCGCGGCGCCGCGCCGTGGAACATCAACGCCGACGAGCCGAGCCTGATCGACTACGACATGTCGTTCAAGCTGCCGGCACAGGACGCGCTGTTCGCGCCCGACCCGTTCCGGTCGAGCGACCACGACCCGGTGCTGGTGGGACTGGACCTCACGCCCCCCGACACCACCGCGCCCGAGATCCAGGCGGTCGCGGTGCCGTGGTTCATCCTCGCGCCGAACAACAAGGACCACACCGTGACGGTGCTGGTCGAGGCATCCGACGATCGCGGCGAGGTCACGGTCGCGCTGACCGGGGTCGAGGCGAGCGGGTCCACCCGCGCCGAGGTCACGCAGCTCGATGACCGTCGGTTCGAGGTGAAGGCCGTGAACGGCGCGATCTACACCTTCACCTATACGGCGACGGATGCCGCGGGCAACACGGCGACGGACACGGCCACGGTCGTCGTCGGGATCAAGGGGCTGAAGAACCTCTTCTGACGCCCTCCGCCGAGACGCCGCTTCCTCAGGAGGCGGCGTCTCGTGCGTTCGGCAGGGGCACGCGCGAGCGCTCGAGCGGCAGAGCGGCCAGGGTGCCCTCGCCGACGCGGCGGGGTCCCTTCTCGAGGATCCGCTCGAACAGCGCGACGTACCTCTGGGCCATCTGAGCCGCGGTGAAGCGCTCTTCGACGCCGGCGCGGCAGGTAGCCCGATCGAGCGAACGCGCCTGCTGAAGTGCGGCGGCAAGGTCGTGCAGGTCGTCGTCGATGAAGCCGTTGCGGCCCGGCTGCACGATCTCAGGCACCGATCCGCGCGGGGTGGCGACGACGGGGGTTCCGGTCGCGAGGGCTTCGATCATCACCAGGCCGAACGGCTCGTCCCACTGAACGGGGTTCAGCAGCGCGCACGAGGCGCCGGTGAGCTCGTACTTCTCCTCGGTCGACAGCTCGCCGACGTACTCCGCGTTCGATCCCAGCGCCGGGCGCACGACCTCGTCGAAGTACGCCTGCTCGAGGGGCTCGCGCATCTTCGCCGCGATCCGTAGGCGGATGCCGGCGAGCTCGGCGACCCGGATCGCTTCGAGGAGCCCCTTCGCCGGATGCATCCGCCCCACGAAGCACGCGTCGTCTCCGCCGGGTCCGACCGGCACATCCTGCACCCGGATGCCGTGGTGGATGACCTCCGAGACGCGGATGTGACGCGAGGTGGACGCCTGATGGTGGGAGATGGCGACGAACGTCATCTCGGGTCCCGTGGCGCCGAAGAGCTCGAGCACGACGTCCTCGAACGGGCTGTGCACGATGGTCACGACGGGCCGTCGGGCGGCGCTGCGGGCGAGCACCGGCCCGCCGAGGGTGTTGTCGACGATCACGTCGACGTCGTCGAGGCCGGCGTAGGCGCGGATCAGGTGGCGCAGCTCCGCGGACGTCGTGCCGATCGCGGCGGGGTCGGCGGCCGGGAACCCGGGAAGCCGCTCGACGGGGCAGGTGCTGTCGCCGGATGCCGCGAGCACCACGTCATGACCGGCTTCGGCGAGCTCGACGGCGAGCATGTCGATGAAGGACTCGATGCCGCCGTACGCCGTCGGCGGGATCGGGATCCACGGCGGAGCGATGATGCCGATCCTCATGGCGTCCTCCGCCGACTGGACGCGGTCCGCGCGCCGCGCGGCTCGTGGTGCAGGGTGAGGTGGTCGGGCAGCCCCTCGATCGTGGTCGTGTCGCCCGCAACGTCGACGGATACCCGGGACCCGGCGAAGGGGACGTTGCGAAGGTGGACGTCGCCGAACTCGGGTGGCAGAGCCGGCGCGACCCAGACCTCGCCGCTCGGCACCGACGGGTCGAAGCGCAGCACCGTGCGCAGCAGCGACAGCGGCGCTGCCGCGGCCCACGCCTGAGGCGAGCACGAGGCCGGGTACACGACGGGTTCCGGGTACTCCTCCTGATCGAAGCCGCAGAACAGCTCGGGCAGGCGGCCGCCGTAGCGGTTCGCCGCCTCGAACAGGCCGACGGTGATGCGCTGGGCCTCCTCGACGAATCCGTAGCGCATGAGTCCGGCGGCGACGATGGCGTTGTCGTGGGGCCAGACCGAGCCGTTGTGGTAGCTCGCGGGGTTGTACGCGCCCATGTCCGAGGCCAGCGTACGCACGCCCCACCCGGTGAACATCCGCTGCGACATGAGGGCTTCGGCGACTCGGGGGGCCTTGTCGTCGTCGACGATGCCGGTCCACAGGCAGTGACCCATGTTGGACGCGCATGCGTCGACCTGCCGCTTGTCGCCGTCGAGTGCGATGGCGTACCACCCCCGGTCGGGGATCCAGAAGCGCTCGTTGAACCGGACCTTGAGCTCGTCCGCCTTCGCGTCCCACTCCCGCGCGACGGATGCTTCGCCGCTCATCGTGGCGAGCAGGGCACGAGCGCGGTACGCCGCATAGACGTAGCCCTGCACCTCGCAGAGCGCGATGGGGGGATCCGCGAGCGACCCGTCGGCGAAGTTGACGCCGTCCCACGAGTCCTTCCAGCCCTGGTTGATGAGGCCGAAGTCGTTGAGCCGTGCGTACTCGACGAAGCCGTCGCCGTCACGGTCGCCGTCGCGCTCGATCCACTCGAGCGCACGGTCCGCGGCCTGCAGCAGCGCGCCCGCGTCGTCGGGCAGGCCGCCCCAGCGGGCGAGCTCGCCGAGCACCACGACGAACAGCGGCGTGGCATCGATCGTGCCGTAGTACACCGACTCCCCGCCGAGCGCGAGGTTCGTGGTGGCGCCGAGTCGCACCTCATGGAGGATGCGGCCGGGCTGCTCCTCGGAGGCCGGGTCCCAGGCCGTGCCCTGCAGGTCCGCGAGGGTCTGGAGCGTACCGAGCGCCAGGGTGGGGTCCAGTGGCAGCGCCATGTAGGCGGTGAGCAGGGAGTCGCGTCCGAACAGGGCCATGAACCACGGCACGCCCGCCGCGACGACGGCGCGGTCGGTGTGGTTCGGGTCGAAGATGCGGAGCGAGCCGAGGTCGCGCTGGCTCTGGCGCACCACCCGCTCGAGCGCGCCGTCCTCCATCGAGGCGACGGGCACTCCCGATTGCCAGGCGAGCAGCCGGCGCACCGGCTCCTCGTGCTGCAGCGGCCCTTCGACCGGTGGACCCAGCGTGACCTCCTCGCCGTTCACCGTCGGGCAGACGACGAGCAGTTGGGTCCAGCTGCCGCGGGGCGGCAGCACGACCCGGAAGGCGATCCGGTCCCGGGCGACGGTGGCCTCGGGAGCCTGCACGACCAGGCCGAGCGGGTCGACCATGCCGACCGCATCGACCCGGAAGCGGCCGGAGTCATCGCGGCGCGTAGGGCGCGGGATGCCGCGTGCCCTGCCCTCCTTCACCTCGAAGATGTCGGCGAAGTCGGCCTCGAGCAGCATCTCGACCCGGAACGACATCGGGTCGTTCGAGTAGCTGCGGATGGTGAGGCGTTCGCGCAGTCCGCCGTTGACGTGTCGATCCCGCTCGACCGTCAGCGGGGTGTCGGCGCGGCCGGGCAGGTGACCCGCGCGTCCGACGAACACGGCGTGATAGGGCTCGGGCGTCAGTGACGACAGCGACTCGACCGGGGCGCCGTCGATGAGCAGCACCCATCGCGACACGATCCGGGTGTCGCGGAAGAACAGGCCGTAGGGCAGGTCGGGAACGATGTCGCCGTTCGCGGCGGAGGTGCAGAACGAGGATCCTTCGAGGATCGTGACGGATCCGGCTCCCACAGGAGGGGCGAGCGTGTCCGCATTCCATCCGGCCATAGACGTGCCTCCGAACGTCGGGGGGCGGCGCGCGACGGGCAGCGCGCTCACTTCGGATGCGGCGACGTTAGGCGCCCTCCGCGTCGGAGCAAGGGGGATTGACCCATCCGGCCCCGCTTGCTAGTGGTCCGACCGTTGGTGCGCTGTGACTCCTGCACAGGCCGCGGCGGGGCGCTGTCGTGCACAGACCCCCATCCCGGTCATCGTCGGTGTGCGCCCGCGGTCGAGCATGGGGCGATGTTCTACGACACCACAGGCGGGGCGGCGACCGCCGCACAGCTGAACTTCGTCGTCCGCGAGCTCGAGCGGCTCGGCCAAAGGCTGATCGACAGCGCCACGGTGGCGTTGGCCCTCGCCGCCGCGACCGACTGGCAGGCGCGCGCTGCGGAGGCGTTCCATACCCAGGCTGACGAGTGGGCACGCGACGTCGCCGGGCTGTACGACCTCGCCGACGCCGCGCGCGACGCCGCTGCGCGTGCCCGTGACAACGCCTGGACGTATCGCGCCGGAGGGGTGTGATGTCGGGCGAGATGGAGATCCGGGGCGGCGGTGTGGTCGCCGTCGATACCGAGACGCTGCGCAGCACCGCAGACGCGTTCGTTCAGGTGCGCGGCGACCTCGAGTCGGTCTCGCTGCGCCTGGATGCCGTGCAGTCGGTGCTCGGAGACCAGGGGCACCACGGAGTCGATGCCTGGCACGACACCGACGTGCTGCGAACCCGGCTGGTCACGTGCATCGAGAAGGCCACGCTGGTCGGCGACGCGCTCCGCGAGGCGGCGGCCATGTACGAGCTCGTCGAGATCAACGTCGCGTACCGCGCCGCGGTCTGGGCCGGTGACTTCGACGCGGCGGCGCTCATCAAGGACCGGCGCGACGCGCTCGTCGAGCGATACCCGGATGTGCTCTGGGCCGCGTCGACGGCGGAACTGGATCGCGCGGTCATGTGGCCGGCGCACCTGGTGCGTCAGGCCACCGAGCTCGGCCTGCTCGGCGGCATGGAGATCGGTCCCGAAGGCGGCGTCATCGCGGGCGCTGCCCTGGGTCTGGGCACCATCGGGCTGGCGACGATCACCGGGTACGGGGGGCAGGGCCGGGTCCCGGCCGATGCGCGGCTTTCGGGACGCGGCGTGGAGGCGATGCTCGTGCCCCTTCCGCCGGCGCCGACCGCCACGGCGGCGCCGGCCGATCTGGCCGCAGTCGCGGCGCGCATGCCCGGCGGCGGAGATTCGCGCGTGAGGGTCGAGACCTACACGATGAGCGACGGCTCCAAGCAGTACGCCGTGTACGTCGCGGGCACGCAGTCGTACGGGGTGGGCGGCGACGACGCGTGGGACAACCTGTCCAACGCGCAGCTCTATACCGGCAACGCGTCGGCCTCCTACGAGGCCACTGTCGCCGCCCTCGCAGCAGCGGGCGCCCAGCCGGGCGATGTGGTGCACGCGTTCGCGCACTCGCAGGGCGGCATGATCACGGCGCACATCGCGCTCGAGGAGGGCTACGACGTCCGCACCCACGTGGCCTTCGGGTCGCCGGTCGAGGCCGACCTCGGCGCGTCGACCCTCAGCGTCGCAGTGCGGCACACCGACGACCCCGCGGCCGCGCTCGCCGGGGGCGGTCACTCCACGCCGGTCGGCGCTCCGGGCAGCTTCATCGTGGAGCGCGAGGCGGATCCGGCGACGGGCAAGCACGACATGCACATTCCGGCACACCAGATGGCGACCTACGCCGAGACGGCGGCGTTGATCGACGCCTCGTCCGATCCGCGGGTCGACGCCGTGCACGACGTGTTCGAGGAGCTCGGCCGTGCCGAGTCCGTCGAGGTCGTCGAGTACGGTGCCCTCCGCGCGGGCGAGCCCGGTGAGCTCAGTCCCGCTTCCGAGGGCGGAGGATGATGCCGAACAGCCAGTTGATCAGCGAGATGATGATCGCCGCGATGAGGCCCAGCCAGAAGTCCTCGACCCGCAGGCCCCAACCCCAGAAGCTCGTGATCCAGGCCGTGAGCCACAGCAGGAACGCGTTGATGAGCAGGCCGATGAGGCCGAGCGTGAGGATGTACAGCGGGAACGCGAGCACCTTGATGACGGTGCCGATGAGGGTGTTGACCAGCGCGAAGATCGCCGCGACGATCAGCAGCGTCAGCACGAACTGCAGCGTCTCGCCCGGCGGGAACGGGACGACCGTGACCCCGAGCACGGTGATCAGGGTGACGACCCAGATCGCGAAAGCGTTGACGACGACGCGGATGAGGAATCCCATACGCCGCAGTCTCGCATGCGGGGCCCGGCCGGTGCGAGGACGAACGGGGGTGTTTTCGGACGTCCACGTATCCTCCCGCGGGCAATGATCGCGCTCGTAGACTCGCAGGGTGACCGACGCCCCCGACATCCCCATCCGCGTCCGCCCCGAGATCGCAGCCCTGCCGCCGTACAAGCAGGGGCGCCAGGCCGGCTCCGACGCGTTCAAGCTGTCGAGCAACGAGAACCCGTTCGATCCGCTCCCCGGCGTCGTCGAGGCTCTGCAGTCGACGACCGCGGTGAACCGCTATCCGGATGCCTCGGCCGCCCGACTGCGGGAGCGCCTGGCCGCGCGGTTCGGCGTCGGCCCCGACGAGGTCCACATCGGGGCGGGCAGCGTGTCGATCCTCGCCCAGCTGGTCCAGGCCACTGCCGGGCCGGGGGACGAGGTCATCTACGCGTGGCGGTCGTTCGAGGCCTACCCGTGGCTGGCGATCGTCGCCGGCGCGAAGGGCGTCCAGGTGCCGCTCACCGAGGACGCGCGCCACGACCTGCCCGCCATGGCTGCGGCCATCACCGACCGCACGCGGGCCGTCATCGTCTGCAGCCCGAACAACCCGACCGGCCCGATCGTCACGCAGGCCGAGTTCGATGCGTTCGTCGCCCAGGTGCCGGCCGACGTCCTCGTGATGCTGGACGAGGCGTACTCCGAGTTCGTCACCGATCCCGAGGCCGTCGACGGCGCCCGGGTGCTGGCATCGGGTGCGCACCCGAACGTCGTCGTGCTGCGCACCTTCTCGAAGGCGTTCGGCCTGGCGGGCCTCCGCGTCGGCTACGCCATCGGCCACCGCCGCATCCTCGATGCCGCCCGCAGCACGAGCATCCCGCTCTCGGTCACGGCGCAGGCCGAAGTCGCCGCAATCGCCAGCCTCGACGCCGAAGCCGATCTGCTCGCCCGGGTCGCCGAGATCGCCGAGCGCCGCGATCGGCTCGCGGACGCCCTGCGCGAGACCGGCTGGCGCGTGCCCGCCGCCCAGGGCAACTTCGTCTGGCTCCCCGCGGGCGACGAGACCCTCTCGGTCGGGCAGGCCTTCGACGATGCCGGCTTGATCGTGCGCCCGTTCGCCGGTGACGGCATCCGCATCTCCGTCGGTGAAGAGGCTGCGGTGCAGCGCATCGTGGCGGTCGCGGCATCCGTCATCGACGATCTCCCCGCGGGGCACCGCGGCATCCAGGCGAGCGTGACCCGATGAGCGTCACCGAGTCCGCGACGCCCGACGTCGCCGTGCACCCGGATGACCCCGCGCTCGTCCGCTTCCTCGCGGCCGACGGCTCATTCGCGCCCTCCGCCGCAGCGGAGCCGTACCTCGATCTCGTCGACGGCCTCGCCGATGCGGACCTCGAGGGCTTCTACCGCGACATGGCCGTCATCCGCGCGTTCGACGTGCAGGCGACCAACCTGCAGCGCCAGGGGCAGCTCGCGCTGTGGCCGCCGAGCTTCGGCCAGGAGGCGGCCCAGGTCGGCTCGGCTCGGGCCGCGCGCACGCAGGACCACCTGTTCCCGTCGTACCGCGAGCACGTGGTCGCGCGCATCCGCGGCGTCGACCCCGTCGACATCATCCGCCTGATGCGCGGCCTCACCCACGGCGGCTGGGATCCGACCGACCCCAAGAACGGCAACACGCACATCTACACGCTCGTGCTCGGCGCGCAGACGCTGCACGCGACCGGTCTCGCGATGGGCTTGGTCTTCGACGGGCGCTGCGGCACCGGCGAGCCCGAGCGCGACGAGGCCGTCATCGTCTACTACGGCGACGGCGCGTCCAGCCAGGGCGATGTGCACGAAGCCATGGTCTTCGCGACGAGCTACCAGACTCCCGAGGTCTTCTTCCTGCAGAACAACCAGTGGGCGATCTCGGTCCCCGTTGCGACGCAGTCGCGCGGACCGCTGTACCGGCGCGGAGCGGGCTACGGGATGCCGAGCATCCCGGTCGACGGCAACGACGTCCTCGCGAGCTGGGCCGTCACCCGCCTCGCCCTCGACGAGGCGCGGTCCGGTGAGGGCCCCCGCGCCATCGAGGCGATGACCTACCGCATGGGCGCGCACACCACCAGCGACGACCCGACGAAGTACCGCACCTCGGCGGAGGAGGAGTGGTGGCGCCGCCGCGACCCCATCGCGCGCATGGAGACGTTCCTCAAGGCGCGCGGCGCCTCCGAGGCGTTCTTCGCCGACGTCGAGGCCGAGTCCCGCGCGGTGGCCGACGACGTCCGCACCCGCACGAACGCGCTGGGCGGCATCGAGACCGAGGCCATGTTCGCGCACGTCTACTCCGAGCCCCATCCGCTGATCGACGAGCAGCGGGCGTGGCTCGCCGGGTACGAGGCATCCTTCGAGGAGGGCGCATCGTGAGCGACGTGACCACCATGCCCATCAGCCGCGCCCTCAACGCCGGCCTGCGCGCCGCGCTCGCCGGCAGCGACCGGGTCCTGCTCATGGGCGAGGACATCGGCAAGCTCGGCGGCGTGTTCCGCGTCACCGAGGGGCTGCAGGCAGAATTCGGCGACCGGCGCGTGCTCGACACCCCGCTGGCCGAGTCCGGCATCGTCGGCACCGCGATCGGGCTCGCCATGGCCGGCTTCCGCCCGGTCTGCGAGATCCAGTTCGACGGCTTCGTCTTCCCGGCGTTCGACCAGATCACCTCGCAGCTGGCGAAGTTCACCAACCGCCACGAGGGCGTGCTGCAGATGCCCGTCGTGATCCGCATCCCCTACGGCGGACACATCGGCGCGGTCGAGCACCACCAGGAGAGCCCCGAGGCGTACTTCGCGCACACTCCGGGCCTGCGGGTGGTCAGCCCGTCCACGGCGAACGACGCGTACTGGATGATTCAGGACGCCATCGCGTCGAACGATCCGGTCATCTTCCTCGAGCCCAAGAGCAAGTACTGGCAGAAGGGCGAGGTCGACACCGCCTCGCGCGCTCTGCCGCTGCACGCCAGCCGGGTGGTGCGCCGCGGCACCGACGTCACGCTCGTCGGGCACGGCGCCATGGTCACGACGCTGCTGCAGGCGGCCGCGCTCGCCGAGTCCGAGGGCACCAGCTGCGAGGTCGTCGACGTCCGCTCGCTCTCGCCCATCGACTACGGTCCGATCCTCGACTCGGTGCGCCGGACCGGACGCATGGTCTACGCGCAGGAGGCCCCGGGCTTCACCAGCGTGGGCAGCGAGGTCGCCGCCACCGTCATGGAGCGGGCCTTCTACGCGCTCGAAGCGCCGGTGCTCCGCGTCTCGGCGTTCGACACCCCGTTCCCCGCCGCCAAGCTCGAAGGCACCTACCTTCCCGACGCCGACCGCATCCTCGAGGCCGTCGATCGGGCCCTCGCCTACTGATGTTCCGGTCGTTGAGCGAGGAGCGGAGCGACGAGACGAAACGCGTCCTGCGACCCGTTTCGTCTCGCTCCGCTCGCTCGACGACCGGTGATCGAAAGGACTACCAGTGAGCATTCAGACCTTCGTCCTCCCCGATGTCGGGGAAGGCCTGACCGAGGCCGAGATCGTCACGTGGCGCGTCGCCCCCGGCGATGTCGTCGCGGTCAACGACGTCGTGGTCGAGATCGAGACCGCGAAGTCGCTCGTCGAGCTCCCGTCGCCGTTCGCCGGCACGGTCGGCGAGCTCCTCGCCGGTGAGGGCGACACGGTCAACGTCGGGGCGGCGATCATCACGATCGCGTCGACGACGGATGCCGCAGGCCCGGCCACCGTCGGACAGTCCGAGCACGGAGCCCCGGCCGAGCCCGCCGCCGAGGGCGACGGTGCCGTCCTCGTGGGCTACGGCACCGGGGGTCCCGTCCAGTCACGGCGGCGCAAGCCCGCGGCCACCGCGCAGGAGCGGGTCGAGTCATCTGTCGGGGTCATCGCCAAGCCGCCGATCCGCAAGCTCGCCCGCGACCTCGGCGTCGACCTCGGCGCCGTGGCTCCCAGCGGTGCCGCCGGCGAGGTCACGCGAGAGGACGTCGTGCGGCATGCCTCGCAGGCCAGCGTCTTCCGCAACATCGAGACCCCGGCGTGGGGCGACGTGCGCGAGGAGCGCATCCCAGTCGCGGCGCCGGCTGCGGCATCCGTTCCGTCCCGTCCTTCGGCTCCGCCGGTCGAGGCGCGCGAGGAGACCATCGCGGTCAAGGGCGTGCGCAAGGCGACGTCGTCGGCGATGGTGCAGTCGGCCTACTCGGCGCCGCACGTCTCGGTGTGGACCGACGTCGACGCGACGCGCACCATGGAGCTCGTCAAGCGGCTCAAAGCCTCGGCGGACTTCGCCGACATCAAGGTCTCGCCGCTGCTGATCATGGCTCGCGCCGTGATCTGGGCGGCGCAGCGCACGCCGATGGTGAACGCCGCATGGGTGGATGCCGAGGGCGGCGCCGAGATCCGGGTGCGGCGCTACGTGAACCTCGGCATCGCGGCGGCGACCCCGCGCGGCCTGCTCGTGCCGAACATCAAGGACGCGCAGGACCTGTCGCTGCGCGACCTCGCCCGCGCGCTCGAGAAGCTCACGCTCACCGCGCGCGAGGGCCGCACGACGCCGGCCGACCAGCAGCAGGGCACCATCACGATCACGAACATCGGCGTGTTCGGGATGGATGCGGGCACACCCATCATCAACCCCGGCGAGGCCGGCATCGTGGCCCTCGGCACCATCCGCCAGAAGCCGTGGGTCGTCGACGGCGAGGTGCGCCCGCGCTGGGTCACCACGGTCGCCGGCTCGTTCGACCACCGCGTCATCGACGGCGACGGCATGTCGCGGTTCATCGCCGACGTGGCGTCGATCCTCGAGGAGCCCGCGCTGCTGCTCGACTGACGCAGGCCGGTCAGAGCGGGCGGGGTCGAGGGTCGCCGAACCGTCGCCAGTGGCTGTCTGCCCGCGGTGCGAACGACCACCCGCGACGGTTCGTGGGCCGCGGGTCAGAGGGCGGAACGCCGCAGCGGCACGAGCACGCCGGCGGTGAGCAGGCGCTTGGCGCGCCCGGCGACTCGCGCGGTCAGCGGTCGCCGGTCTGGCGACGCGGGGGCCGGGATGCCGCGCTCTCGGTGGCGCGCGACCGCGGCCCGTTCGATCTCGGCCCACCGCGCGACGACCACGCGATCGGTGTTCCGCAGGGCGGACTCGCGCGCCGCGCGCCGCATCGCGGCCCGGCTGCCTTCGTCGAGCCGGCACTGCAGCGCCAGCAGCCGCGCGGCTCCGGCGATGTCGCCGTCCGGCACGAGCCAGCCGGTGCGGCCGTGCTGGATCACATCGGCCGGGCCGTACGGCACGTCGTACGAGATCGGGATGCAGCCGGCGGCCATCGCCTGCAGGATCGCGAGCGGGGTGCCCTCCGACCTGCTGGTCAGCAGCGTCCAGGCCGCGCCCGTCAGCAGCCGTCTCGCGTGCGGCGTGTAGCCGAGGAACCGCACCGCCCCCTCCAGCCCCAGCCGGCGTGCCTCGGCCTCGAGCGCGGTGCGCTGTGACCCCTCGCCCGCGATGTCGACGGTGACCGGGATACCCTTGGCGCGCACGGCGGCGATGACGCGCAGCGACTGGTCGACGCGCTTCGCGCGGTCCAGGCGGCAGGCGATCACGCCGTGCAGCGGGTCCGGGGGCAGGGGCCCGAGCGACTCGGGGCCCGTGATCGCGTTGGGCACCACCTCGAGGTTGCCGGGATCGCCCAGCATCCGGACGACGTCGGAGCGCTGGCGCTCGGTGAACAGGGCCACGGCGTCCCAGCGGTCGAGGTGCTCGAACACGTCGCGCCGCACCGACGACAGCTGTCCGCTGCCGTCGCCGGCGAGGTGCGAGCCGTGCACCCGGTGGATGGTCGTCACCGAGGGGCGCCGATAGTGCTGCAGCGCGCGCGCCGCCGTCTTGCTGTCGACCACGAGCGTCGCCGCGTCGCCGTCGAGGATCGTGTCGAGCCACGCGAAGTACATGCGCTTCGCCGTCCGCCACTGGCCGGTGGCGCGGCCGTGCCGATCGAACGCGGTGAGCAGGCGCCGTGGTCCGTCCGCACGCTCGCGCTCATCGAGCACCGCCAGGGTCCCGTCCGCGCGCCGGTGCTCGGCCCGCAGGATCGTGCCGGCATCGTCCGTCCACAGCACCAGGCTCCCGTCCCGGCACGCCGTCACGTCGCCGCCCGGTGGGGAGGCGAGCTCCGGGGCGATCGGGACGGCCATGGGGCGCCGTCGTGCGTGCCGGAGATCCTCGTAGACATTGCGCAGCCGAACGCCGTCGACGAGTTCGCCCCACTCGATCAGGCGGGAGCGGATGCTCGCGACATCCGGGCGGGTGTCGAAAGTCACGATGTCGACGGTCGCGCCGGTCAGCCGCACGATCGACCGGGCACGATGCAGCAGCGACGCCGTCATGCCGCCATAGCGGTCGGGGATGCCCCAGGTCGCGATCAGCTGGCGCCGGTTCGCGAGAGCGATCGGCGGCGCGGCGTCGGGACGGGAGGAAGCAGGCATGGTCCGCTCACGCTACGGACAGCACCGTGGTCGGGAGCGGGGCTTGACCCGCCCAGGACCACCCGCTAGCCCCGGTTTGAGAACGATTCTCAATACCATTACAGTGGAGGCATGACCCTCCGACGACGCACGACCCTGCTCGGCCTGGCCGCGGCATCCACCCTCGCCCTGGCCGGATGCGCGAGCGGAGCCGCCGCCGGCGGACAGGGGCCGGACGACGCCCTGCTGCAGGTCGTGGCGTCCACGAGCGTCTACGGTCAGATCGCCGAGGAGGTCGGCGGCGACCTCGTCGAGGTGACCTCGATCGTGACGAGCGACGCGCAGGATCCCCACGGCTTCGAGCCGAGCGCGCGCGACCAGCTCACGATCGCCGATGCGGACTTGATCATCGAGAACGGCGGCGGCTACGACTCGTTCGTCGACGCGCTGATCGAGTCCAGCGGCAGCGAAGCGCCGGTCATCACTGCGGCGGAGTACTCGCACGATTACCCCGACAACGCCGGCCACGACGAAGAGGCCGCGCACGAAGAGGACGAGCACGCCGAGGACGAGCATGGCGAGCACGCCCACATCGAGGGGTTCAACGAGCACGTCTGGTACGACCCCCACACCGTCGCACACGTCGCCGAGGAGATCGCGCACGAGCTCGGTGAGCTCAGCCCCGACGACGCGGCGACCTTCACCGCGAACGCCGAAGCCTTCACCGCCGAGATCGAGGGTCTCGAGGCGGACCTGGACGCAGTGGCGGCCACGTACGGCGGCGACCAGGTCTTCGTGACCGAGCCGGTCCCGGTGTACCTGATCGAGGCGGCAGGCCTGACGAACGCGACTCCGGGCGACTTCAGCGAGGCCGTGGAAGAGGGTCAGGACGTGGCGCCCGCGACGTTGCTCGAATCACTCGGGCTTCTCGAGAGCGGTGACGTGCGCGTCGTGATCACGAACACGCAGACCGGCGGTGCCGAGACGACGCAGATCCTCGACGAGGCCGAGAGCCGCGGCATCCCGACGATCGCGTTTTCAGAAACGCTCCCCGAGGGCCAGACTTACATCTCGTGGATGCAGGCGAACATCGAGGCCCTGAGCACCGCGCTGGCGGCGTGAGTTCCGGCGCGCCCGCGCTGCAGATCACGGATGCCTCGCTCCGCCGTGGCGACCGGGAGCTGTGGGCCGGGCTCGACCTCACCGTCAGCCCCGGCGAGCTCATCGCCGTGCTCGGCCCGAGCGGCTCGGGTAAGACGACGCTGCTCCGCGCGATCCTCGGGCTGGAGTCGCTGAGCGGGGGGACGATCTCGGTGCTCGGCGAGCCGGTGCGCGGCGCCGGCAACCGCCGCGTCGGCTACCTGCCGCAGTCGCGCCCGCTGCCGCCCGACACGGCGCTGCGCGGCCGCGACCTGGTGACGCTCGGCGTCTCGGGTCACCGCTTCGGGCTGCCGTTCCCGCGCCGGGGCGACTCGGCTCGCGTCGACGAGCTCATCGCGGCCGTCGACGCCCAGGACTTCGCGGACCGCCCCGTCGGCGAGCTGTCCGGCGGCGAGCAGCAGCGCCTGCGCGCCGGGCAGGCCCTCGCCGACGACCCCGGCCTGCTGCTGTGCGACGAGCCGCTCACGAGCCTCGACCTCGCCAACCAGCAGGCGGTCATCGGCCTCATCGATCGCCACCGGCGCGAGAAGAACGCCGCCGTGCTGCTGGTGACGCACGACATCAACCCGGTGCTGTCGAAGGTCGACCGCATCCTGTACCTCGCCGGCGGACGGTTCACGCTCGGGACGCCCGAGGAGGTCCTCAACTCCCGCGTGCTCACCGACCTCTACGGCGCGCCGGTGTTCGTGCTGCGGGCGGGCGATCGGCTCGTCGTGGTCGGCGCGCCCGACGCCGAGGAGTCGCACCACCATCACCACGACGAGGACCACGCATGAACTGGGACGACGTCGCCGACGCGATGTTCGGGGGGCTGCCGGTCTACGGCGAGATCCTCGCACTGGTGTCGAACTCGGTGTGGGCCGGCGCGGTGCTGGGCCTGGTCGGCGGTCTCATCGGCGTGCTCGTCATGCAGCGCGACATGGCGTTCGCCGTGCACGGCATCAGCGAGCTGTCGTTCGCGGGTGCGGCGGCGGCGCTGCTCATCGGCGGCGACGTCGTCACCGGGTCGATCGTCGGCTCGCTGATCGCTGCCGCGCTGATCGGCTGGCTCGGCGCGCGGGCGCGCGACCGCAACTCGATCATCGGCGTCCTCATGCCCTTCGGCCTGGGCCTCGGCATCCTGTTCCTCTCGCTGTACGACGGCCGCAGCGCCAATCGCTTCAGCCTGCTCACCGGGCAGATCGTCTCGGTGCAGTCCGGCCAGCTGGGCTGGCTCGTCGTCATCAGCCTGCTCGTGCTGCTCGGCCTGCTCGCCATCTGGCGCCCGCTGCGCTTCGACTCGCTCGACCCGCAGTCGGCGGCCGCGCGCGGTGTACCGACGACCGCCGTCTCGCTCGCCTTCATGCTGCTGCTCGGACTGGTGGTCGCCGTCGCGGTGCACATCATCGGGGCGCTCCTGGTCATGGCCCTGCTCGTGACCCCCGCCGCTGCGGCGATGCGCATCGCCACCGGCCCGCTGGCGGTGCCGCTGCTCGCGGCGCTGTTCGGGTTCGTGTCGGCCGTGGGCGGCATCCTGCTCGCCATCGCCGGCACCCTGCCGGTGAGCCCGTACATCACGACCATCTCGTTCGTCATCTACCTCGTCTGCCGCGCCGTCGGCTCGCGCCGCGGCCGGGTCACCCGCCAGGCGGTGCACGCATGAGCGCCTCCCGCGTCCGGGAGCCTCTCAGGGCCCGTCGGTAGACTCCCGGCCATGGCTCAGCGCAACACCTGGCAGCGCGAACGCGTGCGCGAGGCGCTCGCCGACGCCACCGGATTCGTGAGCGCTCAGTCGCTGCACGCCACGCTGCGCGACGAGAACACCGGCATCGGCCTGGCCACCGTGTACCGCACGCTGGCGGGCCTCGCGGCCCAGGGCGACGCCGACTCGCTGCAGAGCCCCGAGGGCGAGGCGCTCTATCGCGCCTGCACCAGCACCGGCCACCACCACCATCTGATCTGCCGCAGCTGCGGACTGACCGTCGAGATCGAGGCGACGGACGTCGAGCAGTGGGCACGCAGCACGGCCGAGAAGCACGGCTTCCGGGACGCCGAGCACATCGTCGACATCTTCGGCCTCTGCGCGAACTGCGCGTCGGCCCGGGACGAGCGTGACGCGGACTGACCTCCGCCCCGTCGCTGCGCCCCCGCGCACGGCGAAGATCCTCGTCGCACTCTCGATCGGTGCGGCGGCAGTCGCCGGTCTCTTCCTGATCGACGCGCTCGCGCCGACGCTCTTCCCGGCCTCCCTGTCCACCCGCGCCCAGGACGGCCTGACGCTCGCGATCAGCGTGCTCATCGAGTCGCTGCCCTTCGTCGTGCTCGGCGTCGTGCTGTCGATCGTCGTGCAGGTGTGGGTGCCTCCGGGCGTGATCGAGCGATGGATGCCGCGCCGGGCGTGGGCCCGCAGGGCAGTGCTCTCGCTGCTCGGCATGGTCGTGCCGGTGTGCGAGTGCGGCAACGTCCCGTTCGCCCGCGGTCTGCTGATGCGCGGCTTCAGCGTGCCCGAGACGATGACGTTTCTGATCGCGGCGCCGATCGTGAACCCCATCGTCATCATCACGACGCACCAGGCGTTCGGCTTCAGCGACGGCATCCTCATCGCGCGGCTCGTCGGCGGCTACCTGATCGCCAACCTCATCGGGTGGCTCTACAGCCGGCATCCCTCGCCCGACGCGCTGCTGACCGACCGCTTCCGCGACACTTGCGAGCTCGTCACCCACGAGCGGGGCGGCCGCGGACGCCGCACGCTCGCCCAGTTCGTCGTCGAGCTGCGCGCGGTCATGCCGGCGCTGGTGATCGGCTCGCTGCTGGCCGGCGCCGTTCAGGTGCTGATCCCGCGCGAGACGCTCGTGGCTGTCGGGTCGAACCCGGCCCTGTCGATCGCGGCGATGATGGCCCTCGCGATGATCGTGTCGATCTGCTCGAACGTCGACGCGTTCTTCGCACTGTCGTTCGCGTCGACCTTCACGCCGGGGTCCATCGTCGCGTTCCTGCTCGTCGGCCCGCTCGTCGACGTCAAGATGCTCGCGCTCATGCGGACGACTTTCACCACGCGCACGCTCGCGGGGATCGTCGTGGTCGTGCTGCTGTCGGCGTTCGTCATCGGAACGGTGGTGAACCTCCTTGCGTAGCGGACGTTTCATCGCCACCCGGTGGCTCGGAGTCGGGCTCGCCACCGTCCTCGCCGTCGTCACGATCTCGCTCGCGGTGACCGGCCGGCTCGGGCTGTACATCAACCCCGACTCCTCCTGGTTCGCCGTCTCGATGGCCGTGCTCGTGCTGGTCGGCGCGGTCGCCTCGTTCGCGCTGCCGCTCGGCGCCGAGGAGGACGACGGCCACGATCACGACCACGACCAGAGCCGGCATCCGGTCGGGTTCGTCGCGACCGTGGCGGGCGGGGTCGTGGCATCCGGCGCCGTCGTGCTCACGCTGGTGCTTCCGCCGGCCTCGCTGTCGGCCGAGCTCGCGATGGCGCGCGACGTCGGCGCGCCCCCGCTGTTCGCCGGGGCGGATGTCGTGACTCTCGCCGCCACGGGCGACACCTCCTCGTTCGGGGTCGGTGAGTGGGCGACGGTGTTCGCGACGACCACGAACCCCGACGCCTTCGACGGCGACCCCATCACCCTCACCGGCTTCGTCACCCCCGGCGAGGGCGGCGACTTCGACCTCACTCGCCTGGTCATCACGCACTGCGTCATCGACGCGCAGCCCGCGAGCATCCCCGTGACCGGCGAGCCGCTCCCCGATACCGGCCAGTGGGTCACCGTGACCGGCACGGTCCGCGCGAACCCCGACGGGCGCCTCGAGATCGACCCCGACACGGTCGAGCTGATCGACGAGCCGCAGGATCCGTATGAGTACTGAGCCGGTCAGCCGCCGCGCCCGCGGCCTGCGCCGGCGTGGCCGTGCGTTCGCCGCGTCCTTCGGAATCGTCGTCGCGGTGCTCGCCGTGCTCGGGCTCGCCGGGGCGGCCGCCAGCGTCGCGCAGGGGCCGCGGGTCACGGACGTGCAGGTCGACCCGGCCGCGGCGGTCTCGGCATCCGGTTCCCGTCTCATCGTCACGACCACCCAGTCCCTCGCCGAGGTGGCCGAGTCGCAGGTGACCGTCACGCCGGCGACGCCCTTCACCGTCGACACCTCGGGCCGCAGCGTCGGGGTGCGCTTCGCGCTGCCGCTGTGGGACGACACCGAGTACACCGTCGAGATCGAAGGTGTCGAGTCCGTCAGCGGGGGGCCGGCCGCGAGCATCAGCGAGTCGTTCCGCACGCCTGCCGCGCAGATCGAGCTGCTCCAGCGAGGCGAGGACGGCGACACGATCTTCCGCACGGATCTGTCGGGCGAGAACGCGGTGCCGGTGTTCACCCACCCCCACATCGAGGACTACCGCGCCACGTCGGCGCACCTGGTGGTCTCGGTGCGCACCGAGGACGACCAGCCGGCGCTCATCATGACCGATCTGGACGGTGCGGATCCGCAGGAGCTCCCGCTGCCCGGTGACGGCTTCGTGTCGAACCTGCAGAGCGCCGACCGGGGCGAGCTGATCGGCTACACCTTCTCGGATGCCGAGATCAGCGCCGACAGCGGCCGGGAGAGCATGCTCTTCACCGCTTCGCTGAACGACCCGGATGCCGAGGCCGAGGCCGTCGCCGTGGAAGGCGCGGATCCGCGCGTCGCCGAATGGCGGTTCGTTCCCGGGACCGACAGCATCCTGCTGCTGTCGTTCGACGGGTCCCTGCTGCTCACGGGGTCGGGCGGCGACGGGGCGACCGCCCTCGGGACGGCGCTGTCGATCGAGGGCATCGCGCGTGGATCATCGGATGCCGTCATCCAGCGCATCGAGAACATGGCCACGGTCGACCTCGCCGACGCCGCGGAGGAGCCGCTCGTCGAGCCCGACACCGATCTCGGCGGCGTGAGCACGGTGACGCCGCTGCCGGACGGGTCGACCATCCGCACGGCGGCGGTGCTCGACGCCGAGGGTCCGACAGGGCGCACCTCGGTCTCGCTCGTCGAGGAGGACGGCGCCACGCGGCTGCTGACCGAGATCGGCGAGAGCGACGCCGTGGTGCAGGTGTGCGTGTCGCCGAGCGCCCGGTATGCCGCGGTGACCGTGGCCCCCGACGCGATCGACAACCCGTACGACACCTACCAGCTGCCGCTGCCCGAGCGCACCGAGACCCGCATCCTCGAGCTCGACGACGGCGTGGCGGTCGTGGCGCTCGCCGGATCGTCGATCTCGTGGTGTCAGGTGCCGCCGGTCTGACGCTCGGCGTCCGTGGCGACCGGCTCGCCGGGCGCCTTCGCCGCCGGCACCGGGACCGTCGCGGGCAGGCCGCGCGCGAGCACGATGGCGATGAGCGTCAGGGCGAACACCAGGAAGAGGGCCTGTCGCAGTGCGTCGACCTGGGTCGTGGCGTAGGTCTGAGCGATCTCGGCCGCGTCGCCGGCGTCGGCACCGGCATCCAGGAGCAATTGCTCTGCCTGCTGCTGCGAGATGATCGGGGCCCCGGTGGAGGTGGCGACCACGACCTGCTGCTGGACCTCGGGGTCGAGCGTTTCGCTGGCCTCGACGGCCACGCCGAAGCCCGTCGTCATCAGCAGGATGAACACCGAGCCGACGATCGCCGTGCCGAACGCCGAGCCGAGGTTCTGGAAGGTTCCCTGCAGGCCGCCCACCTCGGACGTGTCGTCCTTCGACACCGCCGACATGTTGACGTTCCCGAGCTGGGAGGCCAGCATTCCGAAGCCGGCCCCGACGACGAACATGCCCGTCGCGAAGAGCCAGTCGGCGAGGGCGGGCTGCACCGAGACGAAGACCAGCAGCAGGCCGACTCCGAGCGTGAACTGTCCGATGCGGGCGAGGTTGCGGGCCGAGCGCACCGTCGACAGGCGCGATCCGATGACCGAGAAGATGATGAGACCCACCGACAGGGGCAGGATCTTGAGCCCGGTCTCGAGGGCGTCGTAGCCGAGGATCGTCTGCAGATAGACGGGGACCACGAAGAACAGCGCCGCGATCGCGAAGTACTGCGCGAGGAACATCGTCAGTCCGCTGCGCAGCGCGCTGATGCGCAGCAGGCTGACCTTCAGCAGCGGAATGCGGCCGCTGCGCTCGAGCTGCTGCTGCCGGCGGACGAACCACCAGAGCACGACGAACGCGAGCAGGATCATGTAGGCGACGGGCGACACCCCGAACGGTGCGATCGTGACGCCGGCGACCTCGGGCGGGTTGAGCGGCACGAGCCAGCCCCACGTCTTGCTCTGCAGCACTGCGAACACCAGCATGGCCAGGCCGCTCGCCGAGAGGATCACGCTGAGCAGATCGATGCGGAGCGTGCGGTCGGCCGGCACGTCCTTGATGCGCCCCGACACGATGAGCACGAAGGCCATGACGATCGCCTCGCCGACGAACACGTAGCGCCAGTCGGCGTACGTGGTCATGAGGCCTCCGATGAGCGGGCCGGCGGCGGCTGCGAAGCCGGTGATCGCGCCGAGCGCGGCGAAGGCGATCACGCGGTCGCGCCCGCTGTAGTTGATCGCGGCGAGAGCGGCGATGGCGGGAATGACGAGGACTGCGCCGAGGCCCTCGACCAGCGACCAGCCGAACAGCAGCACGGTGAGGTTCGGGGCGAGCGCGGTGGTGAGCGACCCGAGTCCGTAGATCACCGAGCCGATGCGGAAGGCGGCGCTGCGGCCCCACTTGTCGCCGAGCTTGCCGCCCGTGAGCATGAACGCCGCCATCGTCAGCGCGTACAGGGTGATCGCCGCCTGCATGCCCGAGATGTCGGTGCCGAGGTCAGCGGCCACGGTCGTGATCGACACGTTCATCACCGTGCTGTCGAGCACCATGACGAACTGCGAGACCCCGAGGATGGCCAGGACGAACCAGCGCTTCATGGACGAAGGGTATGGCGTCGGGCGCCGGACCGGATCGCCCCGCAAGGGTGACCCGGGTATTGCGTAGAATCCCGGCATGCCCGCCCCCGACCTGCGCCGCGCTCGCCGCGACGACCTGCTCGGGCTCCCCGCCGACGTCGCGCCGCGCCTGCTCGGGGCGCACCTGCGCACCGTTGTGTGGGGCGCGTCGGTCACCGTGCGGCTGACCGAGGTCGAGGCGTATCACGGGCTCGGCACCGGCCCGGTGGCCGACCTCGGCTCGCACGCGCGCATGGGGCTCACCGCCCGCAATGCCACGATGTGGGGCGAGCCCGGTCATCTCTACGTGTACCTGAGCCACGGCATCCACTCGTGTGTGAACGTGGTGTGCGGGCCCGAGGGCACTGCCGGCGGAATCCTGCTGCGCGGCGGGGAGATCGTCGAGGGGGCGGATGCCGCGGCCGCCCGCCGTCCGGCAGCCCGCACTGCGCGCGACCTGGCGCGCGGACCCGGGCGGCTCGGCGACGCGATCGGGCTGCGGCATCCGCTGCACGACGGCATCGACGCGATCACCGGGGAGCCGTGGCACGGCGCGGTCGCCGAGCTGTGGCTGCGGACCGAGCCGATCGCGGGGGTGGCGACGGGCCCGCGGGTCGGGGTCGCCGGCGAGGCGGGGACCGCGGTGTTCCCGTGGCGGTTCTGGATCCCCGGCGATCCGACGGTCTCGGCGTTCCGCTGGGGGCGCGGCGCCGGGCCGGTGGACTGACGGGCGGTCGCGCTGGGCCGCGGCGTGGGGATGTCGTCGAGAGTGCACGAACGACGGGCGTTCGGGTCTCACGCGGTCGTTCGTGCACTCTGGGCGGTCTCGAGCGCGGCTACTCGGGCGTAGACGACGGCCGAAGGTGCCGGGCGAAGAACCGGGCGGCATCCTCACCCGCGTGGGCCGGAACACCGCGGTGACCGCCCATGTTGGCCTGCAACGTCTTCTCCGCCGAGCCGAAGGCATCGAACAGGTCCAGCGCGAGCTGCCGGTCGTTGCCCTCGTCGTCCCACTGCAGGAGCACGTGCAGCGGGATGGTGATCCTCCGCGCCTCCTCGAACATCGAGCGAGGTACGTAGCTTCCCGCGAAGAGCCCTGCGGCTGCGATGCGCGGTTCGACAGCGGCGAGACGGATGCCGATGCCGATGACGCCGCCCGACAAGCCGACCGGCCCGCCGACCTCGGGAAGGGAGAGGACGGCGTCGAGGGTTCGCTGCCACTCCGGCACCGCCGCTTCCACGAGAGGAAGGACGAGCCGGTCGACGACCTCGTCCACCGGCTCGCCGGCCGCCAAGGCCCGGTGAAGGTCGGCCCGGGCCTGTTCCGCGGCGGCCAGCGGCGGGCGCTCGCCGCCTCCGGGCAGTTCGATCGTGACGGCGGCGAATCCCTGGTCCGCGGCGGACCGGGCCCGTGCCTCCAGTCGGGGGTACATGCCGTTCAGGCCGCCCGGGTGGCCCATGAGGATGAGGGGGACAGGTGCGGCTGCCGTCGCGGCAGCGGGCATCCACAGGATGCCGGGAATGTCGCCCAGCGTGAATCGACGTTCGATGACGTCGCCGGACAGATGCTGTTCAGAGGTGAATCGCATTGATCGTGCCTTTCGGAAGTGCTGCGTTTGCGGCGCTCCCGGACGATCTATCGCCCGACTGTGGCCCCAGAGAGGAGCACCCACGTCGAATCGTTCATGGGTATCACCTCCTCGATCTGTCTTGCGGCCCCCGGAAGGATACCAGCGGCCGGACGTCGAGCCGGTGACAGCGGCCGGTGACGCTGACAGGATGACGGCATGGCACCAGGTGGAGACGGTGAAGTGGGCGCGGCGGGGTCGCACGTGGTCAGGGCGCTCACGCCCGAGACGTTCCCGGCATGGCTGGCACTCGCTCAGAAGCACAACGGGGTGTGGGGTGGCTGCTACTGCTCTTACTTCCACGACGACACCGAGCACACCGTCAAGCGGGAGTATGACGGCCCCACGTTCAAGCTGAGGCTGGTCGAGGAGGGCGTAGCCCACGCCGCGCTCGTGTTCGACGGCGACGACGCGATCGCGTGGTGCGAGTTCGGGAGCCCCGTCGAGCTGCCGAACATCTACCACCGCAAGCAGTACGACGCGGGCGAGGCCAACCCGGCGCCGTGGCGCATCACCTGCTTCTTCGTCGATCGCGATCACCGCCGGTCGGGGGTGGCGCGTGAGGCGCTCGACGGCGCGCTCGAGCTGATCGCCCAGGCCGGCGGCGGCGAGGTGGTGTCGTTTCCGAACGAGCTCGTCCCCGGCAAGAAGACGTCATCGTCGTTCCTGCACAACGGCACGAGGGCGATGTTCGAGAAGGCCGGCTTCACGTTCGAGCGGCACATCGGCAAGAGCAAGACCGTGATGCGCAAGACGATCCCCCCGGCCGGAGCGCTCGCGTGAGCCCTGACGAGATCCACGCCTACTGCGCCGCGAAGCCCGGCGCGTGGGAGGACGAGCCCTGGGAGGGTGACGTCGTGTTCAAGGTCGGCCCGCTCGAGCGCGGCAAGATCTTCGTGTTCCTCGGCGGCGGCGCCTCGATCGGCGTCAAGTCCGCGACGACGCGTGATGAGGCCGACGAGTGGTTGATCCGGTATCCGGAGGATGCCGCGGTCGCGGCGTACATCGGACGCTCGGGGTGGAACACGCTCAGCACCCGCGGCGGCATCCCCGACGACGAGCTGTGCGAGGCGATCGATCGTTCCTATGAGCTCGTGGTGGCGGGGCTGCCCAGGAAGGTGCGGGACTCTCTGGGCGGATAGGCAGAAGAGGAAGCGGTCGTCCGCCGACCCGCCGATGCCAGACTGATGAGCGCCGATCAAGACGAATGGAAGGACCGCATGCGCAAGCTCGTCTACTACGTCGCCACCACCTTGGATGGGTTCATCGCGGGTCCCGACCGCGGCGACCCGAGCGGCGCGGACTACTTCCGCATCACCCCTGACCTCGTGCAGTTCATGGCGGCGAACTTTCCCGAGACTCTGCCGGCGCCCGCCCGGGCGGTCCTCGGAATCGATGGACCGGCCGTCGCATTCGACACCGTCGTGGAAGGTCCCTCGCCATACCAGCTCGGTCTCGAGGCCGGCATGACGAACGCGTATCCGCACCTGCGTCACATCGTGTTCTCGCGCAGCATGACGACCAGCCCAGATCCCGGAGTGGAGGTCGTCAACTCTGACCCTGCCGATTTCGTCCGCGATCTCAAGAGTCAGCCGGGGATGGACATCTGGCTCGTAGGTGGCGGCAAGCTCGCAGCTGTCCTCCTGCCCGAGATCGATCGCCTCATCCTGAAGCAGAACCCGTCGATCATCGGGACGGGGGTGCCGCTGTTCGACGGGCCGTTCGCACCGAGCCTGTTTCGCCCGGTCGACACCGTCGATCTCGACGGCGGCGTGCGAGTGGTGACGTACGACCGGACCCTCGACTAGGGCGGACGCGCGACCGGTGCCCGAGGAAGAGACGGACGGAGAACGGATGCCGGCTGCCGCGGCCCCTTCCGACAGAGACCGGACGCTCTTCTGGGTCGTGGCCGTCCTCGGCATCCCCGCCGCGGTCATTGCGTGGAACTGGTACGGCTTCGCGCAGTGGGAGGCGCAGACAGAGCAGCCAAAGGCGCTTTCTGCCGACAACACAATGGCCGGCTTCGGCGAGATGTTCGGCGGCATCCCGCTGGTGCTCGCCCACTTCGTCGGATTGGCCGTCCTCCTGACCCTCGGGTGGGCTGCCTATGGCCGCCAGGGGCTCTTGCGCGCGGTCATCGCCGTGGCTGTCGCGTCCGTCATCGGGATCGCAATCGCCCAGATCGGGTGGGGTGGGGAGCTCTTCGAGCTCGGCATCAACAACACCGACCCCTTCGTGCCGTGATGAGTGCGATCTGAGGCGCCGGGATGACGACCAGGCTGAAGGGGCGCCGCCGCGACGCGGCTGCGGTGATCGAGGACATCGCCATCTGGGCAGCGGGCCGAGATGACGTCGTCGCGGTTGCAGTCGTCGGATCGTATGCGCGCGGCGCCGAGCGGATGGGCAGCGATGTCGACATCATCGTCCTCGCCGACAGGTCCGATCCCCTCACGGACGTCGGCTGGTTTCGCCAGCTGCGCCCGCGGGCCCGACTGATCAGGTCGAAGGAGTGGGGGCCGGTGAAGGAGCGACGGATGCGGCTGCCCTCCGGCCTGCAGGTCGAGTTGGGCTTCGCAGCGTCCGACTGGGCCGCTGTCCCGCTCGACCCCGGTACGCGGCGGGTACTGAGCGACGGCCATCGGATCGTCTACGACACCGGCATCCTGACTGCCGCGGTCGCCGCGCTCTGAACCAAGGGGCTGGTTCTGGCTCGCCGGTCATCGAGCCTCTAGGCTCGGCCCATGAGCGAGACTCTGCCCGCGCGCGAGACCGTGCAGCGACCGATGCCGGGGACCGGGCTCTGGGGCTTTTCGGCCGGCGTGATCCTCGTCGTGGGCGTCATGGTCGTTCCCTTTGCGATCACCGCGATCTTCATGAGCTACTCCGCGCCTGACGCGGCGGACTACGTGCGGATGGCGTTCGCGTCGGTCGCCGGCGCCACGATCGCCATCATCACGGTGCTCGGTCTGCTCATTCACCGGATCGTGCGCCGGAGCCCACTCGGCACGATCGCGTGGTTCGCCTTCATCGCCGTCTTGATCGGCTCTTGGCAGCTGGCAGGGATCAGCAGCCGAGTCAGTTCCTTGCTGACCACGCTCGGCATCCCTGCGTAGTCAACTGAGAAATGACGGCAGCCCTGCGATCACCAGCCACGATCATCTGGCTCGGTGCGGCAGGGTTGCTCGGGGCCTCAATCCTCTTCGCGCCGGTGGTCCGCGGGGGTTGGTGTGCGGATGCACCACTCAGCGGAGCCTCCGTGTGCGAGACATTCCAGCGTTCGCTCATCGGGATCGATACGAACGTCTGGCTCTGGCTTGCATCGGTGGCGGTCGTC
The DNA here is from genome assembly GCF_001427145.1 of Microbacterium sp. Root166. Classification (GTDB taxonomy): domain Bacteria; phylum Actinomycetota; class Actinomycetes; order Actinomycetales; family Microbacteriaceae; genus Microbacterium. Next base: position 973,412 of record NZ_LMGL01000001.1, on the reverse strand, counting down.
GTCGCGGTCACCGCCGCCGCCGTGCGACGGCGTCGCACGGCGCGTCAGTAGCGGTCGCGTCGAGGACTGCGACGAGTCACCGATCCTGACGCGCGGCCGCGCGTCGGTGCACCTCGCGCATCTCGGCGTCGAAGGGCGCGACCGGAACTGTGACGACGACGCCGGGCGCGACATCCGTGATCGGCAGTGCCGCCACGGGACCCGGCGGTAGACCCCACGACGCCCGCCACTCCGCGAGCTGCCTTGTGGAGGCCGCAGCGACGACGCGCCCCACGCCGGCCCACCCCTGGGCGGCCGCGCACATGGGGCAGTGCTCACCCGACGTGTAGATCGTCGACGTGGCACGCTGTTCCGGGGTGAGGTGGGCGATGGCCCATCTCACGAGCGTGAGCTCAGGATGCGCGGTGGGATCGGCATCCGATTGCTCGCGGTTCATCGCCTCGGCCAGCATGGTCCCGTCCGCGTCGACGAGGACGGAGCCGAACGGATCGTCGCCTTTCTCGAGCGCCTGAATCGCGAGCGCGACGCATCGCCGCAGGTGACTCTCGTCGACGTCGGTGATGACGGTGCTCATCCCGTGATCCTGGCGCAGCGATGAGCTCTGCGCCACCGTGCGATCCGACCAAGACTGAGAGCGGCGCTCAGCCCTGTCCCGGTGCTCCGTACCCTGCGCCGTCAGGGAGCGGCGGGCACTCGGCCGAGTCGGTCTGGGCTGCGATCTCGGCTCTCACCGCGACGCCGTCGCCGGACTTCCCGATCGTGTACACGATTCCTTCTTGAGCGTCGGGTCTCGGGATGTAGCCGACGATGGCGGAGTCGATCACCGGGTCATCGGACACCGGCATGGGCGACGTGGTGATGAGATCGGCGGTCGGATGCTCGCGCAGCCAGTTCGCGGTGGCGCTCACCGTGGCGCTGGGGATCGTCCAGAACGCTTCGAGCTCCTCGTACGGGCCACATGGCCACCCCGTGTAGGAGCTGAAGCCGCTCAGACGCTTCTCTGAGCGCACGGCTCCGGGCGGGAGCGTCGCCGCGTCGAGCCAGGCCTGCGCCTGTGCGAGCGCCGCCGCGTCCGTGCTGGGCGTAGGAGTGGGGGTCGGCTCGCTCACCGCAGATGGCTCGCTTGGCTCGCCGGATGCCGGCACCCCGGCACCGGGTGCGGGGGTGGCACACGCGGTCAGGGAAGAAGCGAGAAGCAAGGTACCGACCATCACCGCTGCGCGAATCTGCATCGCTCCACCGTATTCGGCGGGACCCGATACGCGATCGGTTCGTGTGGGCGATTCGGCTGCTGTGCTGGACGTGCCCGAGGTGGCGACGCGCGGATAGCGGTCCTCAGCGCCGATCGGCCAATGGACGCTCCAGTTCGGAGGCCCGCTTGTAGGGTGCGGTCATGCGATCGTCAACGAAGCTGCTGCTCATCCTGCCCGCTGCATTGCTGCTGGCCGGATGTGCGGCAACGACGCTTCCAGAGTTCGAAGCCGAGCAGACCGACCGGGATGTCGTTCCTGATGCCTCGGCTCAGGCTGACATCGATGCCGACACAACGCGGTTCGTTGGGGAAGTGGAAGGCGCTGAGCTCTATATCGCGCGAGGGGCCGACGACACACTCTGCGTCATTCACATCCGCGACGATGAGTGGGAGCAGATGGGCTGCGGTGGAGGGCTTGGAGCCGGACTCACGCTAAAGAGCGGCACGCGCATAGAGGCCGGGACGTTCCAGTTCCCCGAAGTCCAAGTCGGGGATGGAACGCGCGAACAGCTCAGCGAAAGTGTGACGGTGATCTCTTACCCATAGGGGATCCCCGTCCGCCAGTGGCGCGTCGTCAGCGGTAGTGCTGGATGCCGAGCGCGGCCTTGTCGACGACGTCTCTGACGCGCGCCATCCGCACGGCCGGAGTCTTGATCGAGTTGAGACGGAAGTAGATCCGGAACCGCTCGGCCTTCGTCAGACCGGCCACGAACGCCGCTGCGGCCGGGTTGGCGTCGAGGGCTTCCTGCAGCTCGGGCGGCGGAGCGGCATCCTTCTGTCGGTATGCCGCCTCCCACCGTCCGTCCGCCTTGGCGCGTTCGATCTCGGCGATCCCGCCCTCGCGCATCCGGCCCTCAGTCGTGAGCCGGGCGACGTGATCGCGATTGATCTGCGACCAGGGGCTGTTCCTGCGCCGGGGTGAGAACGCATGGAGGACGTAGTCGTCGTCGAGGCGAGCCACCTGTCCGTCGATCCAGCCGAAGCAGAGCGCCACGTCCAGCGCCTCGGTCCACGTCATGCCCGGAGCGGAGGAGTTCTTCTTGCGCAGCTTCAGGCGCACGCCGTCCGCGCTCGGCTCTCCCTCGAGGTACTCCTCCCACTCCTTGACCGTGAGGTCGAGGACCGGCTTGTCGGCGAAGCTCACCATGCGGTCAGTATGCAGGATCCGTCCGACCTCCCAGGGTCGTTGCTCCCCGAACCGATTGAGACGCTCAGCGCAGAGCGCGGCGCCGCACCGTGCCCTGTGGAGAGGCCGCAGCGCGGGAGCGACACGCCGTCCGTGCTAGACTGACTCTTTGTCTGCGCGCACTCCAGCACGCAGTTCGCATCCCAACTCCTCCGAAGACCGGAAACGGTCCTCTGTGGCGCGGGGTGCAGACAAGGGATCTTGGGTGGGGCCGTCCGGCCTCACGGTACTAAGGAGACATCACTATGGCAGCAGTGTGCCAGGTGACTGGAGCTGTTCCCGGCTTCGGTCACAACATCTCGCACTCGCACCGCCGGACGAAGCGCCGCTTCGACCCGAACGTGCAGAAGAAGACCTACTTCGTTCCGTCGCTGGGTCGCAACATCAAGCTCAACGTCTCGGCCAAGGGCATCAAGGTCATTGACGCTCGTGGCATCGAGTCCGTTGTCAAGGACATGCTCGCAAGGGGTGTGAAGCTCTGATGGCTAAGAAGGCTCAGGACGTTCGTCCGATCATCAAGCTGCGTTCGACCGCCGGCACGGGTTACACCTACGTCACGCGCAAGAACCGCCGCAACAACCCCGACCGCATCGTGCTCAAGAAGTACGACCCGGTCATCCGCAAGCACGTCGAATTCCGAGAGGAGCGTTGATCCATGGCTAAGAAGAGCAAGATCGCACGCAACGAGCAGCGCAAGGTGGTCGTGGACCGCTACGCCGCCAAGCGCGCCGAGCTGAAGAAGGCGCTTGTCTCGCCGGAGTCGACCGACGAGCAGCGCGAAGCCGCTCGCGTGGGCCTGCAGAAGCTGCCCCGCAACGCGTCGCCTGCCCGCGTCCGCTCGCGCGACGTCATCGACGGCCGCCCCCGCGGTGTCCTCACGAAGTTCGGCATCTCGCGTGTCCGCTTCCGTGACATGGCACACCGTGGCGAGCTGCCCGGCGTGACCAAGTCGAGCTGGTAAGCACAGCACAGCATTCCGCGAAGGGCGGGGTTCCTCGGAACCTCGCCCTTCGTCGTTCCCACCGGCCGTTCTAGCGGCCGTCCGTGCCGGCAACCTCATCGGGCAGGTGGCCGTGGCCGCGCGCCGCGCTGCCGAACACCTCGTCGGGCGACTCACCCTTGAGATGCGGATACTGGCTCCGCAGCACGCGGGTCAGCTCATCGATCCCGCGCGCGAGCACTCGCCCCTCGGCCCGCACATCGGGGCTGGTCGACCCCTCGGCCGCGTCGCGCAGCTCGAGGGCGAAGTGCAGGGCGCGCGGGGCGGACAGTGTGTCGTCCTTCTCGGTGAAGTAGAAGATCTCGGTGTTCTGCACCAGGTCGGCGGTGACCTCGGCGAGGGAGCGCGACACCGATCGGATGATGGATGCCGCGCGCTCGTCGCTGAGTTCGCCCAGTCCCACCGTGAGCCCGGCCTCATGGAGGCTCGTCAGCTCGATCGCGAACGCCCGCCGCCGGGAGAGCGCCGGGTACAGCTGCATGAACCAGGAGACGGCAGCGGAGAGCATCGCGAAGCCGGTCAGCGCCTCAAGAGGCGTGATCAATCGCAGCAGGGGAGCGGCGGGCACCACGTCGCCGAGCCCGAGGGTCGTGAGCGCGACGAGCGAGAAGGCCATGGCCTCGCCGAACCGGCTGTAGTCGTCGGGGTCGACGCCCGAGTACGAGAAGCCGTCCGGAATCCACGGCAGGTAGATCAGTGCCCACCCCACGGTGATCAGGAGCAGCCAGACGGTCACCGTGGCGAGGATGGTGAGCGGCCCGCTGGCCGTCGCCACGCTCCGACGGTGACGGGTGAGCCGCCACACCGCGCGGAAGATGAACGTCGAGAGCCGGCCGGTCGCCGTCGGACGCAGGAGCGTGTGGAAGACGTCGTTCAGCGCGATCACCACGAGCAGCACTCCCGCGACGACGCTGAGGACCGGCATGCCGCAACAGTAGTCTCCGGGGCTCGTACACTCGAAGGTCCCGAGCGACAAGGAGAGACCGGATGCCGCTGGATCCGTTCTTCGCCGAGCGCCTCCGCGTGCACCGGCGATACCTTCTCGACAAGAACGTGCGTCAGGTGCGAGCGCGAATCGCGTCGCTGTGGCCGTTCTCGCGCGAATCGCCCCGGTCGGCCGGTGAGGCTCCCGAGCCGACGGCTGACGGACCGCTGACGCCGGCCGAGCGCTCGTCCGTCAAGACGGGTGCGCGCGCGTCGGCTCGGGCCCGTCATCGCAAGGCGGCACTGGCCTGGGATCGCTCCGAGCTCAAGGCCGTCGGAACGCCGGGTCCCGGCATCCGCACCACCGAGCATCGGGTCGAGGTGCCCGGGCATCCCGCCGTCCGCGTGCGCGTCTACTACCCGGATGCGTCGGGGTCCGGCACCGCGACGCCGGCGGTGCTGGCGTTCTTCGGGGGCGCCTTCCGCATCGGGAGCATCGACTACCCCACAACGGATGCCGCGTTCCGCCGCCGCGCGGACGAATCCGGCGTCGCGATCGTCGCGGTCGACTACGCCCTCGCCCCCGAGCAGCGTTACCCGGTAGCCGTCGAGCAGGCCTACGCCGCGCTGCAGTGGCTGTTCGCCGAGGCGGACGAGCTCGGCATGGACCCGGAGCGGATCGGCGTGGCCGGAGCTTCGGCGGGCGCCAACATCGCGGCGGCGCTCACCCTCGTCAACCGCGACCGGGCGGGTTACCCGCTCCGGCTGCAGATCCTCGAGGTGCCGGTGGTCGACCTCACCGGCAAGCATCTCGATCTGCGGGCGACGCGGGCCCTCGGCATCCCGAGCGTGATAGCCCTGCGCGAGCTGCGCTCGGTGGTGCGCACCTACCTGCCCGACAAGGCGCGGGCCCGCGAGCCCTACGCCTCCCCGCTCCTCGCCGCCTCGCACGAGGGGCTGCCCCCGACGGTGATCCTCACCGCCGAGTACGACCCCCTCCGCGGCGACGGTGTCGCGTACGGCGCTGCCCTGCGGACGGCCGGCGTCGACGCGAGCACCGTGCAGTACCTCGGAGTCACGCACGACACCGCCATCTTCACCGGAGTGCTGCCTGCTGCACGTCGCTGGCATGCCGACGTGGTCACCGCGCTCCGCCGCCTGCACGACTAGCGCTCGACCGTCTATCCCCGGTGTGGCAGGCGGTCCTACACTCGCGACATGAGAACTGGACTGGCGAAGGCCGGCTGGATCGTGCTGATCGTGCTCAACACCGGGATGCTGCTCAATCATCTGGTCGCGATCTTCTTGGTGGCCTCGTCGCCGGACGAGGGCCGGATGTTCATCGCCTACGCGGTCGTCAACGCGCTGGCCTTGCTGGTGCTTCTCTTCCCGTACCGGATCAGGCAGCGCTGGGCGTGGGCCTCGATCTGGCTGGTCGTGCTGGCGACCGGGGTGACGATCGCCTACGGCGCCGACACGATCGGGCTGATCTACCTCGCCGTCGCCGGCCTGATGGCGCTTGCCCAGCTGGCGACGGCACGCGACTTCTTCGGCGCCGACCAGGCCTAGCTCGCGACAGAGCTGGTCGCGTGGGCGGTCGCCCACTCGAGGGCGTAGTCGGCGATCTCTTCCCAGCCGTCCTGGCTGACCAGGCGGTGGGTGCGACCCGGGTACGTCTTGTAGTCGACGACCGCAGGGCTGCCCGACTTCTTGTACTTCTTCACGATGGCCTCGCCGATCGCCGGCGGCACGACGTTGTCGATCTCGCCGGTGATGATGAGGAGCGGGGCGCGGTCGGCGCGGGCGTAGTCGACGTGGGTGACGCCGCCCTTCTCGTTGAGCACCGAGAGCACGCCCTCGAAGAAGACCCGGTTGTACGAGTTCACCGCGTACTCCTCCCACAGGGCGTCCGACTCCTCACGGGGCAGGTCGTTGCCGAAGGTGAAGTGGAAGTGCCGCTTGGACAGCGGCTTGGCGCCGTTGCGGCCGAACGGGTTCGCGAGGATCGGCGTGCCGGTCCACAGGGTCGACAGTGGCAGCGCCGTGACGCCGGCCGTCTGTCCCGGGGCGACGCCGACGTAGGCGACGCCGAGGCCGCGGTCCGCGAGCATCTGGGTGAGGACGCCGCCGAACGAGTGTCCGATGATGATCGGCTTCTCGGGCAGCCCGCGGATGATGCGTTCGTAGTTGTCGGCGATCTGCTTGAGGCCGATGCCCTTCAGCGCCGCGGGATTGCGGCGGATGTCCTCGACAGTGCGGTCATCGATCCCGGGCCAGCCCGGGACGATGACCTGGTGGCCAGCGGCGCGGAAGCGCTCGGCCCAGGTGTCCCAGCTCTTCGGGGTCATCCACAGGCCGTGGATCAGGACGATGGGGGTCTTGGTCGTGGTGTTCATTTCTTTCTCCTTGTCGGTGGTGTGGGTGGTACAGTTGAGATAGTAGACCGAACGTTCTATCTACGCAAGACCATTTCCCGAAGATTCTTGAAATCGTCTGGGGTGGCACGATGGACACCGGAGGAGACCCATGAGCACCACAGTCCCCGAAGCAGGCAGACGCCTCTCGCCCGCCAGGCAGCGCCTGCTGGATGCCGCGACCGACCTCTTCTACAGCGAGGGCATCCACTCGGTCGGCGTCGACCGCATCATCGACGCCGCCGGAGTCACGCGCGCGACCATGTACAAGCAGTTCGACGGCAAGGAAGGCCTCGTGCTCGCGTACCTGCAGGGCGAGGACCGGCAGCTGCGCGAGCTCTTCGCACAGGCGGGCGCCGCGTCATCCGATCCCGATGTGCTGCTCGAGCTCGTCATCGGCGGGATCGAGCAGGACATCCGCGATCGGCACACGCGCGGGTGCCCCTTCATCAACGCCGCCGCCGAGTACCCCGACGCCGGCCCGGTGCGCGAGCTCATCGCCGATCACCGCGAGTGGTTCCGCGCGACGCTCGAGCAGCTGGCCACCGCCGCGGGACTGGACGACCCCGCCGATGCGGCCGCCTCGCTCGTCCTGCTGCGCGACGCGGCACTGGTCGGCGGCTACCTCGACGGCCAGGAGCGCGTGGCCCCGGCGTTCGCCCGTACGGCTCGCGGAGTGCTCGCGGCACACCGCGTCTGAGGCACGAACGCCGGTCGAACGGAGCCTCCGGCCGTCGGATCGAACGTGTCCGGATCGGACCGTTCATGACCGAAAAAGGCGGTCACAGGGGTCACACTGGCCACTTTCGCCCCCGACACGCCGATAGAAGGTGCCGAAAACCCCGGAAATACGCGGATATGGGCGCGTTGTCGGGTACATTCGGCCGTGGTCGATCCGACCAGCCGGGGGGCGCGAGCCGCCCGGTCCGAGAAATGAAACAAGCGGCGACTCCGCCGCTTTCGGAGGACAATCCCCATGGCTGACAAGTCCATCACCAAGACCGAACTCGTCGCGAGCATCGCCAGCGCGACCGGCCAGAGCCAGTCCGCCGTGTCGGGCGTGCTCGACTCCCTCTTCTCCACCGTCTCCGACGCCGTTGCCAAGGGCAGCAAGGTCTCGATCCCGGGCTGGATCTCGTTCGAGCGCGTCGAGACGTCGGCTCGCACGGGCCGCAACCCGCAGACGGGTGCGGAGATCAAGATCCCCGCCGGCCAGCGCGTCAAGGTCACCGCGGGCTCGAAGCTCAAGGCCGCCGTCAAGTAACGACGACCACATAAGAGGAGGGATGCCGCGTCTGCGGCATCCCTCCTCTGCTGTCTGCGGTCGGCGGCCGATGAACGCGCACCGCGTGGTCGCGCCTAGGCTGGAACGGTGATCCCCACGGCCCCTCCCCGCGCGCTGCGGGTCGCGGGGCCCCTGATCCTCGTCGTGACCGCCCTCGTCGTGCTGGTCTGGGCGCTGGCGTACGGCGGCGGGGCGGCGCCGCTGGCGATCGCCGATCCCGGACCCATCGCCCGCTGGGGCCTGCCGACGGTCAAGCTGTTCGTCAACCTGTCGGCCGCCGGCATGGTCGGCGGGCTCGTCACCGCGCTCTTCGCGCTGCGGGCGGGCGAGCGCGAGTTCGACCTGGCGCTGGACGCGGCATCCGTGTCGGCCGCCGTCTTCACCATCGCCGCCGCTGCGACCGGCTTCCTCACCTTCATCGTCACCTTCAACCCGGCGATCGACGCGGGCCCCGAGTTCGGCGCGCAGCTCGGCCGGTTCGTCGTCGAGACCGAGGTCGGCCGCACCTGGCTGATCACGACGGTCGCGGGCGCCGGCCTGACGGTGCTGACCTTCGCGGTGCGCTCGTGGACGGCGACGCTGTTCGTCGCGATCCTCGCCCTCGCGGCGCTCGTGCCGATGGGCACGCAGGGGCACTCGGGCGAAGAGGCCAACCACCACGAGGCGATGACCGCCCTCATCCTGCACATCATCGCGGCGGCGGTGTGGCTCGGCGGGCTCATGCTCATGGTGCTGGTGCGGCCGCTGCTCGACCGCCCGCGCCTGGCCGCGGTGCTCGCGCGCTACTCGAGCATCGCGCTCGCCGCGTTCGTCGTCGTCGCCGTCTCGGGCACCGTGCGCGCGGCGATCGGGCTGCAGACCTGGGAGGCTCTGCTCTCCCCCTACGGGCTCATCCTCGGCGTCAAGATCGTCGCGCTCGTCGGGCTCGGCCTCTTCGGCGCGTGGTACCGGCTGAAGCTCATCGGCCGACTGCGGGAGGATGCCGCTGCCCGCACGTTCTGGAGCCTCATCGTCTTCGAGATCGTGCTCATGGGCGCGGCCAGCGGTGCCGCGGCCGCCCTGGCCCGCACCCCGCCGCCGAACGCCGCGGCGCCGACGTTCATCCGCACACCGGCGGAGATCCTCACCGGCGCGCCGCTGCCGGTCGAGCTCACCCCGGAGCGGTGGCTCACGGCGTGGAACATCGACCTGCTGTGGGCGGTCGCCGCCGGGTTCGGAGTCTTCTTCTACCTGGCCGGCGTCTGGCGCCTGCGCCGGCGCGGCGACGACTGGCCGCTGTACCGCACCATCATGTGGGTGGCCGGGCTGGCGCTGCTCGTCTGGGTCACCGGCGGCGTGATCAACGTCTACCAGGACTACCTGTTCAGCATGCACATGGTCGGGCACATGCTCCTGACCATGGCGATCCCGCTGCTGCTGGTGGCGGGAGCGCCCGTCACACTCGCGGCACGCGCGATCCGCAAGCGCGACGACGGCACCCGCGGCGGACGCGAATGGATCCTGTGGGCGGTGCACTCGCCGGTCGCGCGGGTGCTCACCAACCCGTTCGTCGCCGCAGGCCTGTTCATCGGGTCGCTCTGGATCTTCTATTACACCGACCTGTTCCGCTGGTCGCTGTACGACCACCTCGGGCACGAGTGGATGGTCGCGCACTTCCTCTTCACCGGCTACCTCTTCGTGCTGACGCTCATCGGCATCGACCCGGTGCCGTACCGGCTGCCCTACCCGGGACGCCTGCTGCTGCTCATCGGCATCATGGCGATGCACGCCTTCTTCGGCATCGCGATCATGATGCAGTCCGGGCTCATGGTCTCGGAGTGGTTCGGGTCGATGGGCCGCACGTGGGGTGCGACGCCGCTCGAGGACCAGTACGCGGGGGGTGGCGTCGCCTGGTCCATCGGCGAGATCCCGACGCTGATCCTGGCGATCACCGTGGCGATCCAGTGGAGCCGGAGCGATTCGCGCGAGACCAGGCGCCGCGACCGTCACGCCGATCGCACCGGCGACGCCGAGCTCGAGGCGTACAACGCCAAGCTCGCCGAACTGGCCGAACGCGACGCCCGCAGCGGGGGCTGACCGGGTCAGTTCGTGTCGGGACCGCTGACCACGATGGTGGCCTTCCCGTCCGGGCCGACGGTGATCGTGCCGTTGACGATGAACGGGACGTCTTGGCTGACGCGCTCGATCTCGCCGTCGAAGAGCGACTGCACGTCGACCTCGATATGCGCCACGGCCTCGGTAGGCAGGATCTTCCACCCGGCGCCGTCCGGCGCGACGTCGACGGTCGGCTGCGTCGTGATGGACCACTGCGGCGCCGAGTCGACCCGGTCCTGCACGACGAAGCCGAACGGGCATGCCGTCGGCTGAAGCACGTCCTGCGTCGCACACGTCGACAGGAACTGCTCGACCTTCTCCTGCACGACGGCGATGAACTCGTCGGTGGCCTCGGCCTGCACCTCGACCGGCACTTCGTGGAAGGGACTGTCCGAGAGCACGGCCACACCGGGCGTCGCCGAGATGGCGGTGTCGACGGACACCGAGTAGAGGCCGGGAGAGAACACCAGCAGCGGCAGCGGGGCGAGCGGGTCGGCATCCACTCCGTCGATGGAGACCTGCCGCTTGTCGATCTCGAAGCCGTTGACCTGGAACTGCATCGACCCCTTGACGACGAGGTCCATGACGGCGAGCGGGCTGGTCGCGAAGCGCCACGTCGGCGCGATCCCCACGGTGCCGTCGCGCTCGATCTCGAACGTCGTGCTGCCCGGGTAGCCGCCCGCCTGGTACTCGACCGTGACGCGGGTGAGATCGCCTTCGGCGGTCTCCGACACGACCGTGACGTCGGTGAGGGTGGCCAGCGCCGCTTCTCGGAGGAGCGCTTCGGATGCCGTCGCCGGGAGTCCCGCGGCGTCCAGCGCGGCGGAGTCCACGGCCACACCGGGCAGCGTGAGCGCCTCGGCGGCCTGCCCGTTCGACAGGAGCGCGAGATAGCGCTCGACGAACGCGGTCGGACTGTAGAACTCGCGCTGGATGACGCCGAACGCCGCAGCGACCGCGCCCACGAGCAGCACCCCGACGATGCCGAGGAGCGTGAGATCCAGTGCCAGGGAACGGCGGCGGACCGGCTTGCGCGGCGGCTGGATCATTCCGGATGCCGAGGGCCCGGGGCTCGCGGATGCGGTCGACGGCGCAGAACCGCGACCCTCCGTCGTGCCCACCGAACCCTGGTCCACGTCCCCAGTCTAGGAAGAACCGGTCGAAGGCCTCTCACCTCTGTTCACACGGCGTGACCGGCGGGCGCCATCCGCGACGCGATCTGATCGCGCACGACCGCCACCGCCGCCAGCTGCCCTGCCGCGATGGCGGCCGCGAGCGAGACCATCGGCCCCGCGGCGGTCGCGAGGTGGGCCATGTCGCCTGCGGCGTAGACGCCGGGCACGGATGTGCGACCGATGTCATCGATCTCGATGCCGCCGCTCGGCAGCGTCCGGCAGCCGAGGCGCTCGGCGAACGGGGCGCGCTGGGACGGCGTCGCGCCGATGAACATCCCCGCGACGGCGCGCGTGGAGCCGTCGCGCATCCGCAGCACGAGTCCGTCGGGTTCCGAGTCGACGGCCGCGAGGTCGGCGGGATCGAGCGGGACGACCTCGGCGACCATGGGGTCGAGCATCAGGCGGATCATCTGCGCGTGCTCGCCGGCGATCGCCACGGCGACCGTCTCGCCCGCGAACTCGTGCCCGTGACAGAACGGGCACTGCGCCACGCGCCGGCCCCACTCGGCCGCGAGACCGGGGATCGGGGGCAGCTCGTCGCGCATGCCGGTGGCGAAGATGATCCGGGCCGCGTGCGCCTCGGGGCCGCCCGTGAGCGTGACCGTGAAGCCTTCGCCGGACGGCGTCACACTGTCGACGGCGGCGTCTCGCAGGCGCACGGTCGGGTACTTCGCGAGTTCCGTTCGCGCGCGGCTCCGGAGGTCGGCGGGGGCGACCCCGTCATTGGTCAGCAGATTGTGCGCGTGCGCCACGGTGCCGTTGCGGTAGTCGCCGGAGTCCAGCAGCAGCACCGACCGGTGCATGCGTCCCAGGGTGAGGGCGGCCTGCAGACCCGCCGGGCCGCCTCCGATCACGATCGCGTCGTACATGGGTTTCCTCTCTCGAACTTGCGTAGGGCTCGATCCTGTGACTTCATGTCGACATGAAGTCAAGCGAGGTGTCGATCGGGGATGCCGCGGCCCGGTTCGACCTGCCCACCCACGTGCTGCGGCACTGGGAGGGCGTCGGCCTGCTGCGTCCCGATCGCGACGGCGGCGACCGGCGCCGCTACTCCGACGACGACCTGGTGCGCATCGGGGTGATCGTGCGCAGCAAGGCCGCCGGCATGAGCCTCGAGCAGATCGGCGTCCTCCTCGACGAGCAGGCACCCGAGCGTCATCGAGTGCTCGAGGATCATCTCGCCGATCTCGACCGGCGCATGGCGGACATGGAGCGATCGCGCCGAATGACCGAGCACGCGCTGCGGTGCCGGTCGCACGACATCACGACCTGCCCGCGGTTCCGCGCGATCATGGACGAGGTCGTCGCGGGGACGGGCCGGTGGCGGGATGCCGAGCCGCCGGCGGACGCGTCACCGTTGGACGGAGCCCCATCGTCCACCGATCGCGCCGCGCAGGGCCGGGACGCGGCATCCGCTGGCTAACATGAATCGGTGACCACGCCGCCTCTCTCCGCAGAACAGGAGGCGCTGTTCCGGCTCATCGAAGACACCCGCGAGCATGTGTTCGTCACCGGCCGAGCCGGCACCGGCAAGTCGACGCTCCTGCAGCACCTGGCCTGGAACACGAGCAAGCAGATCGCGGTGTGTGCGCCGACCGGCGTGGCCGCATTGAACGTCGAGGGTCAGACGATCCATTCGCTCTTCCGGCTGCCGATCGGGCTCATCGCGCAGGGCGAGATCGACCAGTCCGACGCCGCCCGCAAGATCCTCAACGCGATCGACACCCTCGTCATCGACGAGATCTCGATGGTGAACGCCGACCTGATGGACGCGATCGACCGGTCGCTGCGGCAGGCGCGCGGCCGGCGGGCCGAGCCGTTCGGCGGCGTCCAGATCGTGATGTTCGGCGATCCGTACCAGCTCGCACCGGTGCCGCCGCGCGGCGACGAGCTGCGCTACATCCGCGACCACTATCGCTCGTTCTGGTTCTTCGACGCGAAGGTGTGGGTCGGCGAGACCGCCGGCGACGGCATCATCGACATCGGCTCGTACGGAGCCGACCTGCACATCCGCGAGCTCGTCGACATCCACCGGCAGTCCGATCCCGCGTTCAAGGCCATGCTCAACGCCGTGCGGTACGGGCGGGTCACCGCCGACATCGCGCAGATCCTCAACGACACCGGTGCACGGACGCCGCCGGATCCGGCCGATGGCGAGCACCCGATCATCACGCTCGCCACGCGCAACGACATCGTCAACAACATCAACCGCCGCCATCTCAACGAGCTCGTCGGGCGTGAGCAGACGGCGAACGCCGAGATCACCGGTGACTTCGGGCGAGGGGATGCCTCGTACCCGGCCGACGTCGATCTCAAGCTGAAGGTCGGCGCGCAGGTGATGTTCCTGCGCAATGACACGCAGGGCTTCGGTGAGCCGCCGCGCTGGGTCAACGGCACCATCGGCACGGTCACCCGCATCGCAGGCGGCACCGTCCGCGTCGACGTCGACGGCGAGGAGTTCGACGTCGAACCGGCCGTGTGGGAGAGGTTCCGCTACGCCTACGACGCCGGGTCGAAGTCGCTGTCGCGCGAGATCGTCGCCGAGTTCACCCAGTTCCCGCTGCGTCTGGCGTGGGCCGTCACGATCCACAAGTCGCAGGGCAAGACGTACGAGCGCGCCGTCATCGATCTCGGTTCCGGCGCCTTCGCGCCCGGGCAGACCTACGTCGCGCTGTCCCGCCTGACATCGCTCGACGGGCTCTACCTGTCGCGGCCGCTGCGGCCGAGCGACATCCGCGTCGATCCCGATGTCGCACGATTCATGGCCGGCGTGCGCGCACAGGCGGCTGCAGCAGCGCAGTCCGGTCGTTGAGCGAGCGGAGCGAGACGAAACGCGCGACCCGGCCGGGGCTCAGGCGACCTGGCCTGCCTTCGCCTCGGCGAGGTCGTCGAAGAGCTGCGTGTTGAAGCTGTAGGCGAGGAGGACCTCGTCGATCACGCGCTCCTGCTCGGCGGCATCCCACGGCGCGGCGTCGAGCTGCTCGCGATAGACCTCTTTGAAGGCCTTCGGGTCGGCGATGTCGTCGAAGAGGTAGAACCCGATGCCGTTGGTCTCGAAGCCGAAGCGGCGCGACATCAGGCGTCCGATGAACTTGCCGCCGGACAGATCGCCCAGGTAGCGCGTGTAGTGGTGGGCGACGAAACCGCCGGCCCAGGTGGCGCCGACCTCGTTGATGCGATCGACGTAGCGGCGGGTCGTCGGCAGCGGCGCGATGCTCTTGCGCCAGTCCGCGCCGACGAGGAAGTCGAGGTCCGCCTCGAGGGCGGGAAGCCGGGTGAGCTTGTCGCTGATGAAGACCGAGGCGACGGGGTCGTTGCGCATCTGGCCGGCCGTGCGCTCGAGCGCCTCGTAGATGAACCAGTGCTGCGCCACGAGGGCGACGTAGTCCTCACGCGTTCCCTCGCCGGTCATCAGGTCGGCCATGAAGCCGGCGTGCTCGCTCGACGAGTGCGCACGACTGGAGCGGTCGCGCAGCGCGGCGGAGAACGGGATCGGGTCGCTCATGGGGTCAGTCTAGGAGATTTAGGGTGACCTAACCTGACATATTTTCTCAGGCGTGCGCCCGTGGTTCCACGCCCAGACGGCGGCAGGCCTCGTCGTACAGCGCCACGATCTGGCGCCGCACGTCGGGACGCTCGCTGATGGAACCGCCCGGCCACGGGACGCGGAGCTCGTTCGCCGACCCGTCGGCCGTGACGGCCTGCCACGTCCCGCCGTCTCCGTCGAAGCCGGTCATGCTCGCCGACGCGATGTCAAGCCCACCCGCGAAGGCGCGAGTGATCAGCAGACTGTCATCGGCATGATCGACGTTCATGTGGTGAAGCACACCGGCGACCACGGAGTCATCGAACTCGTAGGGCATGACATCAGCCTAGAGACGGATGCGGCGCGCAAGCGGTCGTGTGTTTGAATTCATAGACCACCACGGGGGGTGAGCATGCAGGGTCAACGCAGAGCGCGGCACGCCGCCGTCGCCATCGCGGCCGTTGTGGCGCTCGCACTCGGCCTCGCCGGATGCGCCCCCGAGTCCGAGGTCGTCATCGACCTTCCCCCGCAGGCCGAAGTGACCCTGCCCGACGGTTCCGTCGAGCAGCTGGAGGCCGCCCTCGCGAACGCGATGACCTCCAGCGGAGCCTCGGGCGCGATCGTCGGCGTGTGGGCGCCGTGGGCCGGCAGCTGGGTGACCGGCGTCGGCACGCAGTCCCCGGGCAGCGGGGGCGAGGTGACTCCCGAGATGCAGTTCCGGGCGGGCAAGGTCACGCGCGCGATGATCTGCGACGTCCTCTATTCGGCGGCGGCCGAGGGCAAGGTGAGGCTCGGCGACAGTCTGTCGGAGTGGGTCGCGAGCGTTCCCGGAATGTCGGACGTGACACTCGAGCAGCTGTGCGACAGCACCTCGGGCATCGGTGCGCACGGTCCGCAGCTGATGTCGTCGTGGATCGGCAACCCCAGCCGCAGCTGGGCGCCCCGTGAACTGGCGGCCTTCGGACTCGGCCAGGGGCGCGCGTCCGAGCCGGGCTCGGCATACCGCGACTCCGACACCGGCTACGTGCTGCTCGGCCTGGCGCTGGAGCGCGCCATGGGGATGCCGGCCGACGAACTGATCGAGCGCTACGTCGCCGCCCCCCTCGGACTCGACGAGACCGAGCTGGCCAAGCCGTCCGCCGACGCGGTGCTGGCCGGCCTGTACTCGCCGCCTGTCGAAGGCGGCCTTCGCGACTGCGTGCAGCCGCTCGACATGGGCGCGCTCTCGCAATCCGTGCTCTTCACCGACAGCGGTGCCGTGACCGACATCGACGACCTGGGCCGCTACGCGCAGGCCCTCGCCACGGGCGCCCTGCACCCCGGTGTGGACGACCGGTTCGGCGACCCCAAGGCGATTGCCGCCGACGGCCCGTCCTGGTTCACGGCCGCCGGCGGCGCCGTCCAGGCCGGCTCGCTGATCGGCCAGTACGGCTCGGTGCCCGGCTACACCACGGCGGCGTTCGCCGACCCGAAGAGCGGCCTGACCGTCGCCGTCGTGCTCAACAACTCCGCCGGCGCCCCCGAGCTCGGCGCGTACCTGGCCTGGGAGCTCGCCGCCATTGCCTCGAAGGCCGCGGCCGCCGACGGTGGAACTGTTTTCGAGGCCGGACTGCCGTGGACGGCCGAGCAGTACCACGCCGAGATCACGGCGCGCGCGATCTGCGCAGCACCGCCGGCGTAGCCGATGGCCGTGCGCGGGGCGGCAACGCCCGCGATTCTCCTCGTCGTCGCCGGGCTCGCATGCCAGGAGATCGGCGCCTCGCTGGCGGTGCTGCTCTTCCCCGAGGTTGGTCCGCTCGGCATGGTGATGCTGCGCCTGGTGTTCTCGGCGCTGCTCCTGCTCGCGATCGCCCGGCCCGCTCTGCGCGGCCACTCCGGTGCGGACTGGCGCGGCGTCGTCTGGTTCGGGCTGGTGCTGGCACTCATGAACGGGCTGTTCTACCTGGCCCTCGAGCGGCTCCCGCTGGGGATCACCGTCACCATCGAGGTGCTCGGTCCGCTCGTGCTGTCGATCGTGGCCAGCAGGCGCGCGTCGTCGTGGCTGTGGGCGCTGCTCGCGCTGGCCGGCGTGGTGGCGCTCGCCGGCGGAGGCTGGGATCGCCTGGATCCGATCGGCGTGCTCTTCGCGCTCGGCGCCGCGGGCAGCTGGGCGTTCTACATCCTGGCCTCCGCTCGCGTGGGCGCGGCCTTCCCCAAGCTCGACGGACTCGCTCTCGCCATGACCGTCGGCGCGCTGATCGCCCTGCCTTTCGGGATCGCGGATGCCGGGACCGCCCTGCTGCGGCTGGAACTCGTCGCGCTCGGAGCCGCGGTCGCCGTGCTCTCGTCGGCGATTCCCTACGCGTTCGAGCTGGTCGCGCTGCGGCGACTGCCGGCCGCGGTGTTCGCGATCCTGATGAGCCTGGCCCCGGCGACGGCCGCACTCGCCGGGTTCGTGCTGCTCGGCCAGCACCTCACCGCGCTCGAGCTCATGGGCATCGCGCTCGTGATCCTGGCGAGCATCGGCGCCGTGCGGTCCTCGGCGCGAGCGGCACGCGAAGCGGCGACACCCGTCGCGTGACGGTCAGGCCGAGGCGTTCTGCTGCGGAAGGATGAGCGCGAACGTCGTCTTCGCGGCCGATTCGAGCAGCAGGTGCCCGCCGAGCGCTTCGGCGAGCTCTGCCGACAGTGCCAGTCCGATGCCCTCGCCTCCGCCGGTGCTCTTGCCCGGAGTGCGCTGGAAGATCGAGTTGCCGCGGGGCCGCGGCCCTTCGTCCGACACGTGGACCGTGACGTAGCCCTTGCCGGGGACGCCCGAGACGGTGACGCGGCCCTTGCCGTGCTGCAGCGCGTTGTGGATGAGCACATCGAGGATCTGCGACGCCGGCGCCGGCGCGTTCACGCTGCGCACGGCATCCGGCTCCACGGTGATGGCGCGGCGACTGGTGTCGGCCTGTGCACGCCAGCGCTCGCCGGCCTGCTCCAGCATCCCGTCGAGGCCGACCCACTCATCGGCGCCGGGGGTGCCCCCGCGGGCGAGTTCGAGAAGCTCGGCGATGGCGTCCGAGAGCCGGTCGATCTCGTGGAGGGCATGGCCGAGCTGCTCGCGGACAGGCTCCGGGGTCTCGGGCCACAGCGACAGGTCCTCGAGCTCGAGGCGCAGCGCGGTGATCGGCGTGCGCAGCTGATGCGAGGCGTTGGCGGCGAACTCGTGCTCGCGGCGGATGCGCTCCTCGAGGGTGCGCGCACTGGTGCGCAATGCCTCGTCGATGGCCCGTGCCTCGGGGATCCGGAAGTCCTCGGTGTCGTGATCGAGCGATCCGGTGCCGAAGTCACGCGCGACTCCGGCCAGGCGCACGAACGGCCGGGACAGCCGCCGCGCGAGCAGGACGCCCGCGGCCGCCGACAGGACCAGCAGCACGACGCCGATCACGACGACCGGCATCACCGCCTCCTGCACGCGGCCCGAGATGATCTCGCCGGACCTGCTGAACTCGACGGTGCCCCCGCCTTCGACCTCGGCGGTGGAGGTGATGTCATCGGCGGCCGGCGCCGCGCCCGCCTGGACCACCGTGCCGTCGGCGGCGGTGAAGGTCACGCGCTCGCCCTCTTCGAGCATGGGCAGCAGGAACTCCTCGGTGACCTCGCTCTCGGCCTCGCGCTCGGCCATGAGCACGGCCAGGAAGTCGGCGAGCCGGACCACCCGGCGCTCCTCGCTCGTCTCGATCAGATCGGCGATGATGTACGCGCGCGGGATGCCGTACAGGGCGATGATCGCGACAGCCAGCGCGACGAACGCCAGCACGAGGCGTTCACGCATCCGCCATCCCGTCGTCCAGCCGGAAGCCGACCCCGCGGATCGTGGTGATGCGCACCCCCGCGCCGGAGTCCTCGAGCTTCTGCCGCAGGCGGGCGATCGTCACGTCCAGCGTCTTCGTCGAACCGAACCAGTTCTCGTCCCACACGTCGTCCATCACGCGCTCGCGGGTCACCACGACGCCGCGATGGCGATCGAGATGGGCGAGCAGGTCGAACTCCTTCGTGCTGAGCGCGATCTCGCGGCCGCCCGCGAAGGCACGGCGCGCGTCGGGGTCGACGGTGAGAGCGGTGGCGGATGCCGCGATCGGGACTTCGGCGGCAGGTGCCGGGGTGACCGCGGCGGCGCTGCGGCGGAGCAGCGCGCGCAGGCGCGCGAGCAGCTCGGCCAGTGCGAACGGCTTGGCGATGTAGTCGTCGGCGCCGACGTCGAGTCCGACGACCCGATCCAGTTCGCCGTCACGTGCGGTGAGGATGATGATGCCGCCGGTGAAATCGTGCTCGCGCAGGCGCCGGCACACGTCGAGGCCGTCCATGTCGGGCAGACCCAGGTCGAGGACGACCAGGCTGAATCCGCCGGCGATGCCCCGTTCGACGGCCGTCGCGCCTTCGGCGACGCGCTCGACTTCGTAGCCCTCACGGGTCAGGGTGCGAACGAGTGGGACCGCGATGCCGTCGTCGTCTTCCACGACCAGGATGCGCTGCCCCACAACGTCGATGCTATCGACGTCGTCGTGCGGATCCGGGACAGGACGCCCGGGGGTGTCGCCGCTGCCGCTCTCGCTCATGTCAGAACTCCTTGTCGAGGGCACCGGACTCGGTCACCGGGGTGGTGGACGAGGTCGATCCCGAAAGGTCCGTGGCCAGCGCGGACGGCGTCCACACCGCGTTGGCCGAGGTGGCGGCCGTGCGCAGCGAGCCGCCGCTGGTGGCGACCGCGCCCAGATTGATCGTCACCACGGTGACCGGAAGGCCGTTCACGGTCGCGGTCGTCGCGGTCATCGTTGCGGCGAAGGTCGTCGTCCGCAGGAGACGGACGTAGTCGCCCTTGAGGTTCACCGACCCGAGGTTCACGACCGCTCCCGAGCGCTGGATGTCGACGGTGTCGCCCATGCTGCCCGTCCCCAGGAGGTTGCCGTCGCGCAGGCGGAGCGTGACCGGCAGAGCGGCCCCGTTCCAGCCGGACGTGATGCTCGCGGGGTTGACCTGCGCGCTGTACGTGAAGGTCATCATGTCGCCGGTCTGCAGGCGACCAACCGAGGAGCTGCCGTTCAACATCTGGACATCGAGACCGCGCAGCGGGCGGTTGTCAACGCGCCGCTGCGTCAGGATCGCGGAGGTGGTCTGCGTGCCGACGCTGTCGGTGAGGACGGCGCGGAGGTCGTAGAGGCCGTCGGCGACCGTCTTGGTGTTCCAGGCGCAGGTGTACGGCGTGCTGGCGTCGGAGCACACGGTCGTCCAGCTGCTCGTGCCGCTCGGGGCGACCTGGATGGCGACGCTGGCGACTCCGGCCGTCGAGGCGGCGGTCGCCGTAAGGATCGCGGTGCCCGAGAGGAAGGCGCCGGGGTCCTCGACGGCCACCGAGGCGACCGAGTTGTCGACCGTGCGCCCGCCGACCGTGCCGGAGGTCGCGGCGTTGCCCGCGGCATCCGCTGCCGTCGCCCGGAACGAGTAGCTGCCGCCCGCGAGCTTCGTCGTGTCGAAGCGGCACGAGTAGGGCGAGGTGACGATGGAGCACGCGGTCTGCCACGAGGACGAGCCGTTCGGCGCGTACTGGATCGTGACGGCGGTCACGCCGGAGTGGTCGTCGGTCGCAGTCGCCGTGAGCGTGACGGTGCCGCGCAGCGGCGAGCCGGGATCGGCCATCGTGATGGACGGGGCCGCGTTGTCGACCAGCACGGCCTCGACCACGGGTGAGACGGTGGCGGCGACGCCGGGAGCGGTGACGACCGAGCGCAGGTCGTAGAAGTCGTTGGCGATGCCGGTGGTCACCCACGCGCAGCTGTACGGCGCGACGGCGGTGGTGCAGAGCGTCTTCCACTGCTCGGAGTCCGCGACCGCGTACTCGACGCGCACCGTGTACGGACCGGCGCCGGTGTTGGTCAGCGTGGTCGGGAGTGCGACGGTGCCGCGCACCGCGTCGCCCGGGTCGGCCAGGGTGACGCCGACGGTGTTGCCGACGGTCGCCGGGACGAGCGCGGAGGTCGTGACGTAGCTCGAGTTGTCGGTGGCGACGGCGCGCAGGCTGTACGAGCCGTCTGCGACGGTGCGGGTGTCCCAGGAGCAGCTGTAGGGGGCGACGGCCTTGGTGCAGAGCGTCGTCCACGTGGTGGCGCCGGCGGCCTGCACCGAGATGACGACGTCGCGGACGCCGGTCTCGGCATCCGAGGCATCGGCGGTGATCGTCGCGATGTCGCGCAGCGGCGTGGCCGATGACCGCACGCTCACGGTCGGTGGCGTCCAGTCGGCGGCCGCTCCGATGCGGTTGCCCGAGTTGACGGTCTGCGCGGTGAACGCGGCGGAGGAGAAGCCGGGACCGAAGGGCGTGACAGCGACGAACAGGACCGCCGCGAGCGCGACGAGCACCGCTGTGCGAAGTGCGGCCGCGGTCATCGTTTCTCCTCGTGCGATCGGGTCGTTCCCGACGCTACGTGGCGGTCGGTTACAGCAAGGCCACAGGACGGCCTCACCGGATCCACAATCAGCGGGAGCAGTCTCCGGCGGCGGCCATCGATGCGGTGGCGCGCCACGTGACGGCCGCCAGGCAGGCCGCGAGCAGGAGGAGTGCGACGTCGATCGCACTCCAGCGGAGTGCGGGCGTGCCCGGTGCGCCGATCGTGTGGGTGAGCAGCGCCAGGACGACCGATGCTGCGGCGACGAGGATCATCGCGAGCCGGGATTCGAAGCATCCCGCGGCCGCGAACCGCAGCGCGGCGAGCAGCCCGCCGAGGCCCAGAGCGAGCGCGATGAGGACCACGGGATCACGGACGAGATCGCCGGTGGATGCCGCGGCCAGGTGGGCGGCGGAGACGATGACGATGCCGGCGGTGGCGACCCAAGCGGGCAGCGCGTCCCGCAGGTGCGTGCGGTGGCGGATCATGGCGGATCTCCCGAGGTGGGGGGGCGGAGACCGGTGCCGCGCAGAGCGCGGTCAGGCTGTGGCGGGGATGCCGGCCACCGGCGAGCCACTGAGGGGGGCCGCGATGGCGGACGGCCGGCGACGCCGAGTGGCCCGCACGAGGTCGAACAGGCTGAGCGCGGCGATGATCGCGGCGGGGACCCCGATCGCCAGCATCCTGATCATGGGTTCGGCCAGGGCGATGAAGACCCAGCCGACTTCGGGAACCCAGCCCTCGACGCGCGGTTGCACGGTATCGGCGAGCGTGAACGTCCACGGGTCGACGTTCGCGTTCGCATCGCCCTTGGTCTGGAACATGAGGGCGCCGGCAGCGTCGGGGCTGGGCTCGATCGACGAGATCCGGTGCGTGACCAGTTCGGTCACACCCGAATCTGCGGGGGGAAGGTAGGTGATGACGTCGCCGACACGCAGGTCGGAGACCGGCACTTGGCGCTCGAACACGAGGGCGCCGCGCTCGAAGGTGCCCGACATCGAGCCGCCCGTGATCACGTAGCGGTCGAAGCCGAGCACCCCCGGCACGAACATGAGCGCCGCGACGCCGAGGGCGAGGATGGCGGCAACGGTGATCCCCACGTTGCCCAGAGTCTTAGCCTTCGTCGCGGCGCTCATGTTCGCTCCCTATCCCCCAGGTCTGGATTACTGGTTGGTGGTCGTGGCGGCTGTCTGCGTGGCGTTCCACGTGTAGGTCGCGGTGGCGGTCTTGCCCTGCTCGGCGTTCGTCGCGGCCTGCGCCAGCGTCACGCTGAACGTGTACTCGCGCGCCTCGCCGGCAGCGAAGGTGCCGAGGTCGAGCGGTCCGGCGGCGGTGAGGTCGCCGAGCGTGCCGGACCAGACCGGAGTGGCCGTGCCGGTCGCGGTGATCGTGAGCGCCAGGTTCGCCTTGGTGGCGAAGCCGTTGACGGCGTTCTCGTTCAGCTTCATGGCCGCGGCGAGCGTGCCGGAGTTGGTGATCGTGACCTTGCCGTTGACGGTGTCGCCCGGCTTGAGGTTCGTGAGGTTGAAGATCGCACTGTCGGCCTTGGAGTTGGTCTGCAGCAGGGTGCCGGTGCTGTACGCGTTGCCGGTGTTCACCGAGTTGGCGACGAAGTCCGCGCCAGAGCCGACCGTGATCGCAGCGGCGACCAGGAGGCCCGCGAGCGGGACGATGATGCGCGCCCGGTTACGGACGGGCTCGGGCTTCGTGGCCTGAAGGTCGGTCGTGCTCATGGTGCGAGTTCCTGTTCTGCGGTGGATGTTTTTCGACTGATGGCAACGCTACGAAGGCGTCGGCAACAGCGAACCCACGGTCGATCCACGCCGCGGACAGCGCTCGGACACAAACGCACGCGGAAGGCAACAGGCGGGTTTCGCGTAACCTGTGGCCGTGCCCGCGCCTTCCGTCTACCAGCGTGTGCTGGGCGATGAGTTTTCGCGGCTCGATCCACGGCTTCAGCGGTACTTCGGGCCGCTCGCTCCCGGAGAGGCCGGGGTCGGGACGGGCGTTTATGAGGAGGCGGGTTCACGGATCCGGATGCTGCGCCCCCTGTTGTCGGTGATGGCTCGACGGAACGTCCTCTTTCCCGAGTACGGCCACGGGGTGCCCTTCACGGTCGTCAACTCCGCCGCGGCGGACGGCACGCTCAGCGCTGTGCGGACCTTCGCGTTCGGGGAACGCGTGCGCATCATGGAAGACACCATGGAGGTCGCCGGCGGCGCTCTGGTCGACCGGCTCGGGAAGAGACGCGGCCTGGAGGTCGGCATCCGGCTGTCCGTCATAGATGGCGGGCTGCGGATGCGGTCGACGCGGCTGGCGCTGTGGATCGGTCGCCTTCGTCTGCCATTGCCGCGGCTTGCCGTCATGCACCTGGACGAGCGCATGGATCCGGCCGGCGCCGCTCGGCAGTGCGTCGACGTGCGGATCACCGCACCGCTGCTCGGCGAGGTATTCCGCTACGCGGGGGCCTTCACCTACGAACGGCGCCCATCGGCGTTCACGGGATCTCCTCGACCGCCCAGGCCAGGCCAGGAGTGATGCCGAAGCGCACCGTGCCGCCGTGCGCGAGCTGGAGCTCGAGGAAGCCCGCCTTCGGACTGCGCAGGTACATGCCGAGATCGTCCGCTGTGTAGTGGTCGGCGAGTTCGAAGCGGCCGCCGTTCACATAGAGGGCAATCGTGCTCATGGATCGGAACATTAGCAAGGCGGTTCCCCGGTGTGCGCCCTGACTTCAGGGGGGTTCCCTTGGCACGCCTCGACCGTGTAATGGAGGACGATGCTGGTAGCTTCGTGCCACGCGTTAGGAGCGCATATGAGCGAGAAGACATCACTGTGGTTCCGGATCACGCGTTTCTTCCGGCCCGAGACCGAGACGTACGAGACGCGCCGCGGTCACGGTGGCGCGCCGGGCGCTGATCCCGCCTCGCAGCACTACGGGGCCACCGACCAGCGGCGCCACGGGCCGTACGACGCGGGCGGCGGCTGACCCCGGCTCTTCGTTCGTCGCTCGAACACCGGAGGATGATGGAAGCATGCCCGCCGCCCACCGTCCCGGACTTCGGGTCACCTCGGGGACCACGATCCCCGAATCCGAGCTGTCGTGGCGGTTCTCGCGCTCATCGGGCCCCGGCGGCCAGGGAGTCAACACCGCCGACTCCCGAGCCGAGCTCGTCTGGGATGTCGCAGGCTCAGCCGTGCTGTCTCCGCTGCAGCGGGAGCGCCTTCTCGAACGCCTGAGTGGACGCCTGGTGGACGGTGTCCTGACGATCGCGGCATCCGAGTATCGTGCGCAGCTGCGCAACCGGGATGCCGCTCGCGACCGCCTTGCCGCCCTCGTCGCGGAAGCGCTGCGGCCGCCTTCGCCGCCGAGGCGACCGACGGCCCCGACGCGGGGCTCCAGGGAACGGCGGCTGGACGCCAAGAAGCGCCGCACCGACGTCAAGCGCCTGCGGCGCCCGCCGCACGACTGAGCTCAGCCCTTCTTCAGCTCCTCCGCGAGCATGACGATGATGCCGCTCGGGCCGCGCACGTAGGTGAGCTTGTACACGTCTTGATAGGTGGCGACACCGCGCAGCGGACGGCACCCGTGTCTCGCGGCGATCGCGAGTGCCTCGTCGATGTCGTCGACGGAGAAGGCGACGCGATGCATGCCGATCTCGTTGGGCAGCGTGGGCTCGGTCTCGATCGCCTCAGGATGGATGTACTCGAACAGCTCGAGCCGCCCCTGCCCGTCGGGCGTCTGGAGCATCGCGATCTTGGCGTGGTTGCCGTCGAGCCCGACCGCGGTGTCGGTCCATTCGCCGCTGACGGTGTCGCGGCCGATGACGGTGAGGCCCAGGTCGGTGAAGAAGGCGATCGTCTCTTCGAGGTCTCGGACCGCTATGGCGACGTTCTCGAGCTTGATCGGCATGCGTTGCATGCTACTCATGAGGGCGTTGGAGGGGATGACGGGAATCGGCCACTCCGCTACTCCATGCATCGCTCCGCGCTGCACGGAGCCTCTCGCGGAGCGGGACCACCCGAAGCGGGTCGGTTCCTACGGCATCAACACGAAAGCTCCGACCCACGGCCTTCGGCCGTATGTCGGAGCTTTGGAGGGGATGACGGGAATCGAACCCGCGCTATCAGCTTGGGAAGCTGAAGTTCTGCCATTGAACTACATCCCCGGGCAGACCTTGCGGCGCCTGGACAGAATAACAGAGCGGATGCCGAGGGCCGCGGCATCCGCTCTCTCGTCACACTCATCCGGACAGGCGGGGTCCCGCCGCTAGGCTGGGCGCGTGCTGCTCTCCGACCGTGACATCCGACTCGAGATCGACGCGGGACGAATCGGGGTCGACCCGTGGCAGCCCGAGATGGTGCAGCCCTCGAGCGTCGACGTCCGGCTCGACCGCTACTTCCGGCTGTTCGACAACCACAAGTACCCGTTCATCGATCCCGCGCAGGACCAGCCCGACCTGACGCACATGATCGAGGTCGCCCCCGACGAGCCGTTCATCCTGCACCCCGGAGAGTTCGCGCTCGGGTCGACCTTCGAGCTCGTGTCGCTGCCCGACGACGTCGCCGCCCGGCTGGAGGGCAAGTCGTCGCTCGGCCGACTCGGCCTGCTCACGCACTCGACCGCCGGCTTCATCGATCCCGGCTTCTCGGGTCATGTGACGCTCGAGCTGTCCAACGTCGCCACGCTGCCGATCACACTCTGGCCGGGCATGAAGATCGGACAGCTCTGCTTCTTCCGGCTGTCGTCTCCCGCCGAGAATCCCTACGGATCGGGTCCGTACGGAAACAGGTACCAGGGGCAGCGCGGACCCACCGCGTCGCGGTCGTTCCAGAACTTCCACCGCACCGACGTCGGTTCGACCGACGCCGGATCCCGCGGGGCATAGCGGCAGCCCGCACGACGGCATCCGGTCGTCTAGGCAACGCCCGCGACAAGGGCGAGGATGTTCTCACACCGTGCGACGAACAGCCGGTGCCAGGACGGATCCGATGGACGATCACCCGGTCGACGAGCTTCGGATGCTGCGTGAACGTGCCTACGGGCCGGACGCCGACATCAGTCTCGATCCTGCCGCGCTCGCGCGCCTGAACGAGCTCGAAGGGCGCGCCGCCGCCGTGCCCGTCGATGAGAGCGCGCTCGGCCCCGGCCCCGGCCTCGCAGGCCAGGAGAGCCCGGCGACTCAGCCCTCGACGGAGGAGTTCTCCGCCGAGCCGGAGCTGACGGATGATCCGCCCGCCGGCGCCGAGACCGCGTCGCCCGCGGAGGGTGCGGACCTGCCGGCCCCCGACCCCGAGGTCGCGCCGGTCGCGGCATCCCCCTTCCGAGCGTTCCTGCGGAGCCGGATGGGCCGGATCACCGTGGCCGCGCTCGCACTGTTCCTCGCGGCCGTCGTGGGTGCCGCACTGACGATGGCCACCGTCGACCGGCACGACCGAGTGGCGGTGCTCGACGCCGATCCGGAAGCGGAGTGGCCCGAGGGCTTCTTCGGCCCGGAGCGTGGGGGCGCCGTGATCTACGACGAGCTCCTCGGCGTGACGCCCATCTACGTGCCGGACGACTGGACCGACGTCGAGGGCACCTTCTGCCTCTACATGACGCGCACCGACAGGCTGCAGGGCACGGAGGGCCCGGGAATCCTCACCGCGGGGTGCACCGCCGGGGACTTCGACGCCACCACTGCGCTCCTCGTGAACGCCGACATGCCCGCTGAGCTGCTCGAGCGATTCCCCGAAGGGACAGCGCTGCAGTTCGTCGTGGACGGCTCCACGGTGTCGGTGTACGCGGACACCCCCTGACTCCGCGTCAGTAGGCCGTCCGCACACCCACCAGGTCGTGCGCGAGCGAGGCCGCCGCCCGAGCGCCCTGACCGGCCGACACGATGAGCTGCTGCGGCCCCGCGGCGGCGGCGTCGCCGACGGCGTACAACCCCGGCAGCGACGTGCGACCGGCCGCGTCGACCACGAGGCCGCCGTCCGCGTCGCGTTCGACGGTCAGCGGGGAGAGGAAGCCCAAGGACGGCTGCCACCGAGGCCGCACGAACCCGCCCTCGATCGCCACGCTCGAGCCGTCGATGAGGCGCACCGCGGTGACCGCCCCGCCTTGACCCGCGAGCTCGGCGATCACGTTGCGCTCGACGACGATTCCGGATGCTGCGAGCTCGGCTTCCTCGTCGGCTGCGACGACATCCGCGCCGTTGGTGAAGACCGTCAGCCGGTCGGTCCAACGGGCGATCAGGCGCGCCCGCGCGGCGAGGTCGGGGGTTTCGCCGATCAGGCCGAGCGGACGATCCTGCAGCTCCCACGGATCACAGGCCGCGCAGCTGAACACGCTGAGGCCGTAGAACGCGCGAAGGTTCGCGATCGAAGGCAGCGTCTCGCGCAGCCCGGTGGCGATCACGACCGACCGCGCGGCGACGGCGGGCGCACCGGCGCCGCGGCCCTGCAGGGCGGCGATGAAGCGCATGCCGCGGGCGGAATCCGTCGGCAGCAGCGCCGACACCGTCGTGCGGTCGAAGAGCTTGACGGTGGGGTAGGAGGCGAGCTCGGCGCGAGCCAGCCGACGCAGCTCCTGTGACGGCATGCCGTCGCGCGTCAGAAACCCGTGCGATCGGACGGTCGCCGCATTGCGCGGCCGACCGGCGTCGAGGACCACGACCGACGCGCGCGAATGGCCCAGGTTGAGCGCTGCGGACAGGCCCGCCGGACCACCGCCGATCACGAGCGCATCCACCTCGACCGATGTCAGCGACGCCGGTGAGGCCGAGTATGCCCGGTCAGGCATGATCCTGACCCTGCGGAGGCAGTTCGGAGATGACGGGGTGGTCCTTGTGGATCACGCCGACCTTGGCGGCGCCGCCGGGTGAGCCGATGTCGTCGAAGAACTCGACGTTGGCCTTGTAGTAGTCCTGC
>NZ_LMGL01000001.1:0-945224 GCF_001427145.1 Microbacterium sp. Root166 | reverse complement strand
GCAGGCGCCGCAGTCCACGCACTCGTCGGGGTGGATGTACAGCGACCGGTCGCCTTCGTAGATGCAGTCCACCGGGCATTCGTCGATGCAGGCTCGGTCCTTCACATCGACGCACGGCAGTGCGATGACGTAGGTCATGACTGGATGAGCGAATTGCTGCGCGAGATCGCGACCTGCTCATCGCGCGGGACGACCTTGACGCGCTCGCGCGTGTAGCGGTGCCCGGCGCCGAGCTCGCGCTCATGGGCGTCGAGGGCGAGCCAGCCGTTCCACGTCGTGAAGGCGACGTCGCGTTCGCCGAGCAGGTCCAGCACATCGCCGCCCACGTCGGGAGCGGTCAGGCGCCCCTCCGTCGCGTCGGCGACGAGGTGGGCGATGGTCTCTATCGCATCGGACTTGGTGTGGCCGATGAGGCCGACCGGTCCGCGCTTGATCCAGCCCGTCGCGTAGAGGCCGGTGACCGGCGAAGCCGCTTCTGGGCCCACGCGACCGGAGGCTCCGCCCGACGCGTCAGCGGCGAGCGGAGGGGTCGTGGGGACGGTGACACGCCCCTCGTCGTTCGGGATGACGCCGCGGACGTCGTCGAACGGCGCGTCGACCACGGGGGTGCCGTAGTAGCCGACCGCGCGGTAGACCTGCTGGATCGGGAACTCGCGGATCTCGCCGGTGCCCCGGACGCCGCCGTCGCCGGTCGGCTCGGTGCGCTCGAAGCGCAGGCCCTCGACCCGGTCGGATCCGAGCACCTCGAGCGGTGCGTGGTAGAAGTGCAGATGCAGCCGCCGGCTCGCGCCGGACGGCTCGCGCGTGCGCCAGCTCTCGAGCACCCGCAGCATCACCTTCATCTGGTTGTTCGCGGGCGCGACGCCCTCGAGGTAGGCGAAGTCCTCGTCGTGCACGACGATGTCGACGTTCGGCACCTCGCCCAGCTCGCGCAGCTCGATGGGCGTGAACTTGATGTCGGCGGGACCGCGGCGGCCGAATACGTGGACGTCCGTCACGGCCGAGGCCTCGAGCCCCGCCAGCACGTTGTCGGCGATCTCGGTCGAGCGCAGGTCTTCGGCGTGCTTCGCCAGGATGCGCGCGACGTCGAGGGCGACGTTGCCGTTGCCGATGACGGCGACC
This sequence comes from Microbacterium sp. Root166, assembly GCF_001427145.1. Classification (GTDB taxonomy): domain Bacteria; phylum Actinomycetota; class Actinomycetes; order Actinomycetales; family Microbacteriaceae; genus Microbacterium. The sequence goes on along the minus strand of NZ_LMGL01000001.1, from coordinate 944,102 downwards.
TGCGATCCGTCGAGGGTCCAGTCGGCGGGCACGTCAGGGTGCCCGTCGAACCAGGCGACGAAGTCGGCCGCGCCGAACGAGCCGGGCAGGTCGATGCCGGGGATCGGAAGATCGGCGTCGCGGATCGCACCGGTCGCGAGGATCACGGCGTCGTACCGTTCGTGCAGCTCTTCGAGTGCGATGTCGCGGCCCACCTCGACATTGCCGATGAAGCGGATCGTGCCGGCGTCGAGCATCTCGTGCAGCGACGTGACGATGCCCTTGATGCGCGGGTGGTCGGGTGCCACGCCGTAGCGGATCAGCCCGTACGGTGCGGGCAGCGACTCGAAGAGATCGATGGCGACCGAGCCGCCGGCATCCTGAACCGAATTGGCGAGGATGTTGCCGGCGTAGATGCCGGCAGGGCCCGCGCCGACGATCGCGACGCGGAGGTTCAGCAGGGACGAGGAGGTCACGAGGATGCCTTTCGGGTGGCGGAGCCCGAGGGTGATGCGGGCGGAGCGAGCGGGTCGAAGGCCGACAGATCGAGGGTCGCGATCTCGGCGGGGGCGAAGGGGCTGAGGCGCACGACGTCGCCCACGACGACGACGGCGGGCGATCGCACGCCGCGCAGCGCGGCCTGCTGCGCGATGGTCGCGAGGGTGCCGACGGTGACGCGCTGGCCGGGACCGAAGCCGTCCTCGACGATCGCCACGGGGCAGTCGGCCCCGCGGTCGCCGCCGGCGAGGACGAGAGCGGAGTGCGCGAGAGTGCCCACGCCCATCAGCAGGACGACGGTGTGATCGCGGCTGCCGCCGAGGGCGCGGATCTGATCGTGGCCGGTCACGACGGTGAACGCCGTCGCGACACCGCGGTGGGTGAGCGGGATGCCGGCGATCGCGGGCACCGAGATGGCGCTCGTGATGCCCGGCACCACCTCGGCCTCGACGCCGGCCTCCTGGCACGCGGCGAGCTCTTCGCCTCCGCGGCCGAAGACGTAGGGATCGCCGCCCTTGAGACGGACGACCTGCTGCCCGTCCTGCGCGAGCTGCACGAGGAGGGCGTTGATCGCGTCCTGCGGCACGGCGTGGTGGCCGGGGCGCTTGCCGACGTCGACGACCTCGGCGGAGAGCACGACGCCCTCGGCGGCGAGGCCGTCGAGCACCGCGCGGGCGCCGAGGCGGTCGGCCACGATGACATCGGCGCGCTCGAGCGCGCGGAGCCCCTTGACGGTGAGCAGTCCCGGGTCGCCGGGGCCGGCCCCGACGAGCCAGACCTTTCCCCGGCTCATCGCGCACCTCCCGCGCCGAGGAGTCCGCGACGACGCAGCAGGCGACGCTCGAGCGGACCGAAGAAGACCAGTTCGATCAGGATGCCGATCGCGAGGATCACGATGATGGTGCCAAGCACGCCCGCGAGATCGGCGAGCTCACGGCTCTGGTCGAGCATCGAGCCCAGCCCGAAGCCGATCGTGCCGCCGGTCGCGATGATCTCGGCCGCCATGAGTGAGCGCCACGAGAACGCCCAGCCCTGCTTGAGCCCGGCCACGTAGCCCGGCAGCGACGCGGGAAGGATCACCGCGGTCGCGAGCTGCCAGCGTGTGGCACCGAGGACCGTTCCCACCCGGCGCAGCTGCGGCGGCACCTGGTCGACACCGGCGATGAGCCCGTTCACGATCGACGGGATGGCGCCCATCAGGATGACGAAGTAGACGGTGGCGTCGGACAGGCCGAACCAGATGATCGCGGCAGGCACCCAGGCGACCGACGGCAGCACCTGCAGGCCGGAGATAATGGGGCCGACGGCGCGGCGGATCGGACGCACCTCGGCCAGCAGCAGCCCGATGGGCGTGCCCACGGCGATGGCGATGAGGAAGCCGACGATGCCCCGCTCGAGGCTGGTGGTGACGGCGAGCTGCAGGCGGCCGGTCTCCCACGCGTCGCCGAGCGCGGCGATCACGTCGAGCGGACTCGGCACGATGTCGGGACGCGGCTGGGCGATGACGACGTAGAGCTGCCACACCACCAGCAGCAGCAGCACGAAGATGATCGGCGGCACGACGCTCGCGGCGATGACGCGCCACCGGCTCGGACGGGTCGCGGCATCCGTCTGCAGGCGGTCGAGGCCCGCCTCGAGGCTGCGCAGGTCTTCGTGAGCGGATGCCTCGATCCGGGCGTTCGTGGTGGCTGTGATGTCACGCGGCATTTCGGCGGATCTCCTTACGCAGCTGCTCGGTGATCTCCACCGAGAGCGCCGCGACTTCGGGCGACTCGATGCGCCGGCCGACGGTCTGCGCGATGCGCCACTCGCCGGCGACCTTGCCCGGGCGGCTCGAGAGCAGCACGACGCGCTGGCCGAGGCGCGCGGCCTCGCGGACGTTGTGGGTGACGAAGACGATCGTGCGGCCCGTCGCCCGCCACACGCGCTCGAGCTCTTCGTGCAGCAGGTCGCGGGTGATGGCGTCGAGCGCGGCGAAGGGCTCGTCCATGAGGAGGACCGGCCGGTCCTGGGCGAGAGCGCGGGCCAGCGCGACACGCTGGCGCATGCCGCCGGACAGCTCGTGAGGCCGCTTCTCGGCGGCGTCGGCGAGGTTGACGGTGTCGAGGAGCGCGAGGGCCTTCTCGCGGCGTTCGCCGCGCGGGACGCCGCGCAGGCGCAGGGCGAGCTCGACGTTCTTGCGGGCGGTGAGCCACGGCATGAGCGCGGACTCCTGGAACATGACGGAGGAGCCCTCGGCCGGAGTCTGGATGCTGCCGGACGTCGGCCGGTCGAGCCCCGCGATCAGATTGAGCAGCGTGGACTTGCCGCAGCCCGAGGCGCCCAGAAGGCAGACGAACTCACCGGGTGCGATGTCGAGCGCGACGTCGTCGAGCACGAGCGGCCCGTCGCCGAAGCGCTTGGAGACGCCGTCGATGCGCACCGCCGGCGGCGGCGGCGGAGTGGGCTGCAGAACCGGCGTCACGCCGTCGAAGCTGGGGCCCAGGAGGTTGGGTACGGCCGGGCGCGGCGCCGCGCCGTCGCCCGAAGGCGACGACGCGGCACCGCGTGCCTGGCGGGAGGCTGAGGTCACGGCGAGTCCTCACCGAGCCCGGCGGCCGAGATGGTCTCCGTACCCGCCGCCTCGAGCAGGCCGTTGAGCAGCCGCAGGTCGAAGAGCCCCTCGATCGAGCCCTCCTTCTGCGTGCCGGCCTTGAGCCCGTTCTCGACGAGAGTCTCGAACGTGTCGGCGTGCGGGTCGGCCGAGAACGTGACGTGCTCGAGCGCACGCTCGATGACGGCGTCGCTGAGCGGCTTCCCGGTCTCGGCCTCGATAGCGCCGTTGATCACGCCCGGGGCCTCTTCCGGATTGTCCGCGATCCAATCGACCGCCGCGACGTGCCCCTCGAGCAGCTGCTCCACGACATCCGGGTGCTCCTCGAGGAACTCGGCGCGCACCAGCAGCACGGTGGTCGGGAACTCGCCGTTCTCCCACAGGTTCGCCTCATCGACCAGGACGCTCGCGCCCTCATCGACGACCAGGCGTGACACCCACGGCTCCGGCAGCCAGGCGCCGTCGACCTCGCCCTGCTGGAAGAGCGTCAGCGTCTGCGCGTTGTCCGTCGGCGTCACCGAGACGCCCCCGCCGCCGGAGGTGTCGGTCGTGTAGCCCTGCTCGTCGAGCCACACGCGCAGCGCGACGTCCTGCGTGTTGCCGAGCTGCGGCGTGGCCAGCGTCAGACCGGCGAGGTCTTCGGGGCTGTCGATGCCGTCGGCCACCACGAGCGCGGCACCGCCGGTCGCGGCGCCGGCGACGATGCGCGCCGAGGCGCCGCCGGACTGGATGAACGTGTTGATGGACGGGTTCGGTCCGATGTACGTGGCATCGATCGCGCCGGCGGTCAGCGCCTCGATCGCGGCCGGGCCGGCGTTGAAGACCGAGGTCTCGATGTCGATGTCGCCGAGCGCGTCTTCGAAGAGGCCCTCCTCGAGGCCGACCAGCGCGGGCGCGTGGGTGACGTTGGCGAAGTAGCCGAGGCGCAGCGCGCCGACCTCTTCGGTCTCGGGTGTACTGCCTGCGGCGGAGGCGCAGCCGGCCATCATGACGGCGACAAGTCCCAGAGTGGTGATCGTCGTCGCAGTGCGGATGGTGTTCACGGTTCGCCTCCTTAGGCAGTCGTTGTCACTGGATGGGTGTGCGCGTCAGTTGCGCGCGATGCCGGCGGCCAGGGTGGCGCCGTCGGACGGATGGATCACGAGGAACGAGCCCCCGTGACGGCTCGAGCTGTACGGCTCGAGGGGCAGCTCGGCGGCCAGGCGCAGACGCACGCGGCCGATGTCGTTGGTCGCGAGCGCCGCTGCCGGCTCGTGCGTGAGCGAATCGAGGTCGTAGCGCGACTCGATCTCGGACACGATCGCCTGCACCGTGGTGGTGCCGTGCTTGACGAGCACGCGACTGCCCGCGGCGAGGGTGCGCGCGTCGAGCTGGAACAGCTCGGCGTCGACCTCCTTGCGGCCGGTGGGAAGCGTTCCGGCGGCCACGACGACGGCGCCGCGCGCGGTGTCGAGGTCGTCGGCGAATTCGAGCGAGACCGACTCCGGCGCGACGGCGGTCTCGACGGGCGTGCCGGCAGAGCGGATGCCGGTGACCGTGGTCGCGATGCCGGACGGGAAGATCTCGACCCGGTCGCCCACGCTCACGGTGCCGGACGAGATGCGCCCGGCGACGGCACGGTAGTCGCGCAGCCGCTCGGCCTCGATCGGGTCCGCGGCCAGCTCGGGAGCCAGGCCGCCCTGGGGGCGGAGGACCAGCTGCACCGGCAGGCGAAGCGGCTCGAGCGCCTGCTCGACCTCGTCGGCCGCGGGCAGGGTCTCGAGCAGCTCGAGCAGCGCGGGACCCTCGTACCAGGGGGTGCGAGCGGAGCGGTCGACGATGTTGTCGCCCTCGAGCGCCGACACGGGCAGCACGTGCAGATCCAGGATGCCGAGCTCGGTCGCGACGGAGCGGGCCTGGGCCGCGACATCCGCGAAGATCTCTTCGGAGTACCCGACCAGGTCGATCTTGTTCACCGCGACGATGACGTGCGGCACCCGCAGCAGTGCGACGACCGCGAGGTGACGACGCGTCTGCTCGAGCACGCCCTTGCGACCGTCGACGAGCACGACGACGGCGTCGGCGGTGGTCGCACCGGTGACCATGTTGCGCGTGTACTGCACGTGACCGGGGCAGTCGGCGAGGACGAACGAGCGGGCCCCCGTCGAGAAGTAGCGGTAGGCGACGTCGATGGTGATGCCCTGCTCGCGCTCGGCGCGCAGGCCGTCGGTCAGCAGGGCGAAGTCGAACTCACCATGGGCGAAGCCGCGCTCGGCCGAGGTGCGCGCGACCTGCTCGAGCTGGTCGGCGAGGATCGCCTTCGAGTCGTGCAGCAGGCGCCCGACGAGCGTGGACTTGCCGTCGTCGACCGATCCCGCCGTCGCGAAGCGGAACAGCGTCCCTTCGGATGTCAGCGTGGTCATCAGAAGTACCCGTCCTTCTTGCGATCCTCCATGGCCGCCTCGCTGAGGCGGTCGTCGGCGCGCGTGGCGCCGCGCTCGGTGAGGGTGGAGACGGCGACCTCGGCGACGATGGCGCCGATGTCCGCGGCATCCGAATCGACGGCGCCGGTGCAGCTCATGTCGCCCACAGTGCGGTACCGGACCGTGCGGACCTCGACGGTCTCGTCGGCGCGCGGCGGCGAGAACTCGCCGACCGGGCGCCACATGCCGTCGCGCGCATAGACCTCGCGCTCGTGCGCGAAGTACAGCGGCGGAAGGGCGATGTCCTCGCGCTCGATGTAGCGCCAGACGTCGAGCTCGGTCCAGTTCGAGATCGGGAAGGCGCGCACGTGCTGGCCGGGGGTGTGACGGCCGTTGTACAGGCTCCACAGCTCGGGGCGCTGGTTGCGCGGATCCCACTGGCCGAACTCGTCGCGCAGCGAGATGATGCGCTCCTTGGCCCGGGCCTTGTCCTCGTCGCGGCGTGCGCCGCCGAAGACGGCATCGTGGCGGCCCGCGGCGATCGCGTCGAGCAGCGGCAGCGTCTGGAGCGGATTGCGGGTGCCGTCGGCGCGCTCGTGGAGCCGGCCGTCGTCGATGTAGTCCTGCACCTTGGCCACTTCGAGACGGATGCCGAGACGCTTCACGGTCTCGTCGCGGAAGGCGATGACCTCCGGGAAGTTGTGGCCCGTGTCCACGTGCAGCACCGGGAACGGCACCTTGCCCGGCGCGAACGCCTTGGTCGCGAGGTGCAGCACGAGCACCGAGTCCTTGCCGCCGGAGAACAGCAGCACGGGCCGCTCGAACTCCGCGACGACCTCGCGGATGACGTGGATGGCCTCGGCCTCGAGGAGGTCGAGCGTGTCGAGGTGCGTCGCGGGACGCGCGATCGTGTCGGTCATACGTGGAGCCCGCATTCCGTCTTCGAGAGGCCGGCCCAGCGGCCCGACCGGGGGTCTTCGCCTGCGGCGACCGGCTTGGTGCACGGCTCGCAGCCGATCGAGGGGTAGCCGTTGCTCACCAGCAGGTTCACCGGCACCTTGTGGTCGCCGGCGTAGTCGAGGAGGTCGTCGAAGGTCCACGCCGCGACCGGGTTGACCTTGACGAGTCCGTTGCGCTCGTCCCACTGGACCAGCGGGGTGTTGGCGCGGGTCGGCGCCTCTTCGCGGCGGACTCCGGTGAACCACAGCTCGTAGCCGCCGAGGGCGTCCTTCAGCGGCGCGACCTTGCGGCGCTCGCAGCACAGTGCGGGATCGCGGTCGTGCAGCTTGGCGCCGAACTCGGCGTCCTGCTGGGCGACGGTCTGCTCGGGCAGCACGTCGACGATGCGCACGTCGAGCACGCGGCCGACCTCGTCGCGCGTGAACCGGGTCTCGGCGAAGTGGTAGCCGGTGTCGAGGAAGAGCACGTCGACGCCGGGGAGCTGCTCGGCCACGAGGTGGGGCAGCGCGGCATCGGCCATCGAGCAGGCGACGGCCGCGGCATCCGCTCCGAAGTTCTTCGCCACCCAGGCGACGACCTCTGCGGGGGAGGCCTCGTTCTCGGTCAGGCTGCCGAGCTCGACGTTGCCCTGCTCCGCGAGGGCCTTGAGCTCTTCGCGGGTGCGCTTGACGGCGACGCGGGGTGCGAGGGAGACGCTCACTGGAGGGCCTCCTCGTCGGCGCGGTGCGCCCACTGGGCGAACGTCTCGTCGGCGGCGATGTCGCGCTCGACCAGGAAGCGCTTGACGACGCGCTCGGTGTAGTCGGCGATGCCGTCCGCGGCGACCTTCAGCCCGCGCACGGTGCGTCCGAGGCCGGCCTCGTCGCGGTCGGCGTTCACGAGCCCGCCGCCGAGGTGGACCTGATAGCCGGGAACCTGCTCGCCGTCGATCGTGACGAGCTGGCCCTTCAGGCCGATGTCGGCGGTCTGGATGCGGGCGCACGAGTTCGGGCAGCCGTTGACGTGGAGGGAGATCGGATGCGGCAGCTCGAACTGCGCGAGACGCTCCTCGAGGGCGAGAACGGCCGCCGTCGCGTACGCCTTGGTCTCGACGATCGCGAGCTTGCAGAACTCGATGCCCGTGCACGCGATGGTGCCGCGGCGGATGAGGCTCGGGCGGGCAGAGAGGCCGAGCTCGTCGAGGCCGGCGATGAGCGACTCCACCCGGTCTTCGGGGATGTCGAGGATCACGATCTTCTGGTGCGGCGTCGTGCGCAGGCGGGTCGAGCCGTGCGCCTCGATCAGGTCGGCGAGCTGCGCGAGGATCGGGCCCGAGACGCGGCCGACGATCGGGGTCGCACCGATGAAGAAGCGGCCGTCCTTCTGACGGTGCACGCCGATGTGGTCGCCCTGCGTCTTCGGCTTCGGCGCGGCAGGGCCGTCGGGCAGCGCGTAGCCGAGGTACTCGTCCTGCAGCACCTGGCGGAACTTCTCGGTGCCCCACTCGGCGAGCAGGAACTTCAGGCGCGCCTTGTTGCGCAGGCGCCGGTAGCCGTAGTCGCGGAAGATCTGGGCGACGCCGTGCCAGGCATCCGCCACCTGCTCCGGTGCCACGAAGACGCCCAGGCGCTCGCCGAGGCGGGGGGTCGTGGACAGTCCGCCACCGACCCAGAGGTCGTAGCCGATGCCCAGCTCGGGGTGGTCGACCGCGACGAACGCGACATCGTTGATCTCGTGGACGACGTCCTGGCTCGGGTGCCCGGTGATCGCCGACTTGAACTTGCGGGGCAGATTCGCCAGCGACTCGTCGCCGATGAAGCGCGACGTGATCTCGTCGATCTGCGGCGTGGGGTCGATCAGCTCGTCGGCGGCGATGCCGGCGACGGGGGACCCCAGCACGACGCGCGGCACGTCGCCGCACGCCTCCGTGGTGCCCAGGCCCACAGCCTCGAGGCGGCGCCAGATCTCGGGCATCGACTCGACCTCGACCCAGTGCAGCTGGACGTTCTGGCGGTCGGTGAGATCGGCGGTGCCGCGCCCGAAGTCGTTCGAGACGCTCGCGATGACGCGCAGCTGCTCGGTGGTGAGCTGGCCGCCGTCGATGCGGACGCGCAGCATGAAGAACTCGTCCTCGAGCTCGTGCGGCTCGAGGGTCGCGGTACGCCCGCCGTCGATACCGGGCTTGCGCTGCGTGTAGAGGCCCCACACGCGGAAGCGGCCGTGCAGGTCGGTCGGGTCGATCGAGGCGAAGCCGCCCTTGGAGTACGTCTTCTCGATGCGCTCGCGCACGGCCAGGCCGTTGTCGACCTGCTTCCACTCCTCGTTGCCGTTGAGCGGGGCGGTGCCGTCGATCTTCCACTGCCCGTTCGGCTTCGACGATGGGCGCGGCGGACGGGCGCGCGCGGCAGCGGGTGCGCCTGCGGCGGGCGAATCGGTGTCGCTGATGGTCACGGTGGCCTCCGAATGTCCGGGCGTCCCCGGCGGAACTCGAATGAGTTCCATTCCGCGAGGTTATGAGTGCTAGCGGGTGCGACCTATCCGGGTGTCAAGGTCTGTCACCGTGCGTCACAGAGCGTCACACACTTGCGCCGGGCGCATCGGCGGGTCGGCGCCGCACTCAGCAGGCGGCGCGGTAGCGGTCGACAACGATCTCGACGAGCGCGGTCGGCGGGGCGTCGTCGTCGAGCAGCGGACGGGCGACCGGCGAGCCGTCCGCCAGCTTGGTCGCCAGGTCGTGGAAGTACCCCGGCGCGAGCAGGTAGTCGGCGACGACGACGCGTTCGGCGCCCTGGCGCGCCGCCTCGACCGCGGCTCCGACGCGCGGGTCCGCGGCAGCGAGGAATCCGATCGACACCTCGCGATCGAGGCGCTCGCCGAGCATCGCGCCGATCTCGCGGCAGTCGTCGTTGGCGCGTTCGTCGCTCGACCCGGCGACGGCCAGCACCACGGCGTCGGACGGCGCGGGCTCGAGCGGGGCGAGGCGCGCGAGCAGAGCATCGACCAGCCGCCGGTCGGGCCCGAGCGCCGCGGCGATGGAGACGTTGCCGCGGCCGGCCGACTGCTCCTTCAGGTCGATGCGCACGTGGTATCCCGCCGACAGCAGGAGCGGCACGATCACGACGGGCTGGTCGGGCGGAAGAGCGTCGAGGGATGCCGCGACATCCGGCTGCTGCACGTCGACGTGGCCGAGCCGCACCGTCACGTCGGGCAGGTGTTCGGCGACCGCGGCGACGAGCGCGGCGACGGCCGCCTGGCCCGCGGGCGATGCGGTGCCGTGGGAGATCGCGAGGAGTGCCGGGGTTGCCATGGGGCCAATTCTTGCGCCTGGTTGTGGCGGGCGTGTTACGCCGTGCGAGACGAACGGACGCAACGCCGCCACGCGGAGGGCGTGGCGGCGTGTTGCGACCGTTCATCGGGTGACGGGGCGGTCAGGCGGCGCCGGACTCCTGCCCCCGGGCGAACCCGGCGTCGAAGCCGCGCTCGTACGCCTGCTCGGAGCCGTGGCCGTGATGGCCGTGCTCGTGGTCGCCGTGGTGCGGGAAGCCGTGCCGGCCGTGACCGTGCCGGCCGTGGTGGTGGCCGCGGCATCCGGGGTCACCGTGGCCGTGTCCGCCCCAGCTGTCTTCGTGCGACGTGCCGTGGTGCGGGTCGGTCCCGGGGCGACCCGGCCTGCCGGGCTCGAAGCCGTGGTGCAGGTTCGGGCCGAACCCGAACCGGATTTCCGGGCGGAAGGGACGCGGGCCGCCGAAGCGCCCGCCCCAGCCGCGACCACGGCCCCGGCCTCCGGGAAAGGGGTCGCCCTCGTCCCAGCCGAGCTCGCGGGCGATGGCCTCGAGCGAGGCCATGGTCGTCGCGTAGTCCTCGGGGGACACGGCGCCGGCCACGCGTGAGCGGATGCCGTTCACGATGTCGCCGAGCCGCTGATGCGCATCGCGCCCGGCGTCGGTGAGGGCCCAGGTGCCGTCGCCCTGCTCCTCGGCCCAGCCGAGGTCTTCGAGGCGACGCAGGCGCTTGCCCTTGCGGGCCAGGCGCTCCGCCCATCCGGGAGCATCGACGTCGCCGGCCACCAGATTGAGCAGCATCCACTCGCGGCGGGTGATGTTCTCGGCGGCGAACGCGGCGTCGAACTGGCGGGTGAGGAGGGCGTCGACGGCGCGCAGCCAGTAGCCGAGCGGTCGTCGGTCGGTCGGCAGGTCGCCGGCCGGGACGTGGTTCGCGGGGATGTCGGGGAGTTCGTTTTCGTCAGTCATGTCGGGGTCCGTTTCCGGCGGCGTCGGGCGCCGCCCGTGATGTATGTCTTTGTGCATGTATATGCAGTGTGACATGCATTCCTGATTCATGTCAAGTCGCATGTAAATTGGTCCCATGCCGCAGAGCCCCGCCGACCCCGCCGACGCGATCGCCGCGGCGCTCGCCCGACTGCGCGGCCGGCGGATGCCGCGCCCACCGTGGGATGCCGACGGCTCAGGGCGCCCGATGGGCCCCGGTCTGCACGGAGCGCCGCACGGCGGCCACGGCCACGGCGGCCCACCCTGGGGGCGCGGCGGCCCGCACGCGCACGGCCACGCCGGTCCGCCCTGGGTCGGCGCCGCGCGCATCGGCGGACCGGCACGCATGCGCCTGCTCGAGGCGCTGGCCGCGGCATCCCATCCCCTGTCGGTGGGTGAGATCGCGGACGCCGTCGGCGTCGATCAGCCGCGCGCCTCCCGACTGGTGCAGCAGGCCGTCCAGTTCGACCTGGTGCGCCGCGAGGCCGACCCGGAGGACGCCCGGCGCACCCGGGTCGCGCTGACCGATGCCGGATCCGCGCTCGTCCGGGGATTCCGCGGGGAGCGCCGCGATGCGATCGACACCGCGCTCGCCGGATTCACCGACCAGGAGCGGGACGACCTGGCGCGACTGCTCACCAAGCTGGCCGACTCATGGCCGCGCTCCTGACTCAGTCGCGGACGCGCGGGGGCGCCTTGACGAACACGAGCAGGACGAACCCGACGGCGAGCACGAGGGCGATCGCCAGGATCCCGTAGAGGGTCTGGTGCGCGGCCGCGGCGATGAAGATGCCCCACAGCAGCGGCGCGAGCCAGCTCGCGGCCCGGCCGGTCGTGGCGTAGAGGCCGAAGATCTCGCCCTCGTGGCCGGCGGGCGTGACCCGGGCGAGGAACGACCTCGACGCCGCCTGCGCCGGTCCGACCAGCGCGGCGAGCACGATGCCGACCACCCAGAACAGCGACTTGCCGGCTCCTGCTCCGACGAAGACGGCGAGGCAGCACGCGATGATCCCGCCGATCGCGAAGAGGATGACGGGCTTCGGTCCGAAGCGGTCGTCCAGCCGGCCGGCGAAGATCGTCGAGATGCCGGCCACGAGGTTCAGCGCGATGCCGAAGATCACGAGGTCGGTGAAGCCGAAGCCGAAGACGCGGGCGGCGATGACCGAGCCGAAGGTGAACACGGCGGCCAGGCCGTCCCGGTAGACGGCCGAGGCGAGCAGGAACCAGAAGGTCGACCGGTGCTCCCGCCACAGCCGGGCGATCGAGCGGAAGAGCTCCACGTAGCCCTTGAAGAAGTTCACGCGCTTGGAGTCGCGGCTGGGCGGCGGCTCGGGGACGTTGAGGAAGATCGGGATGGCGAAGAGCAGCGTCCACACCGTCGCGCCGGCCGCGATGAGCTGGAAGGTCAGCGGCTCGGTGCCGTCCAGCACACCGCCCAGGATGAGGCCGACGACGATCGCAAGGGCGATGATGCCGCCCAGGTAGCCGAATCCCCAGCCGAGGCCGGACACCCGCCCGACCGTCCGCGGTGTCGACACCGAGACGAGCAGCGCGTTGTAGTTGGCGCCGGCGATCTCGCCGACGATGCTGCCGAACGCGATCATCGCGACGCCGAACCAGAAGAACGACGGGATGCCGGCGACGAACACCATGCCCAGCTGGCACGCGATGAGCAGCCCGGTGAAGATTCCGAGCATCGCCTTCTTGCGTCCGGTGGCATCGGCGCGCTGGCCGAGCACGGGCGCGAGCAGCGCGATCAGGATGCCGGCGGCCATGATGCCCCAGCCGAGATTGGCGTCGAGCTCGCCGAGCGCCCGGCAGTACTCGGTCGCCGTGTTCGTCGCCGTGTCGCAGTCGATGCTCTCGCCCTCGACCATCCCCGACTGCGCGACGGCCGGATCGAGGAAGAACGGCGACACCAGGAAGCTCGGCACCCACACGAACGTGAGCAGCACGGTGTTGAACGGCTGGGTGGCCCAATCCCACAGCGCCCACGAGATCACCCGCTTGCGGGGAACAGGGCGGTCGTCGGGCTGCGCCGCGAGGGCCGCGGTGGAGAATCGCGGATCGGAACCGCCGGGACTGACGGCGGGAGGTTCGGGCGCACTCATGTCGGTCACGCTAGGACCCTTCGGTGAACGGCGGATGGCGCCGAGCGGCGCGTCGCCTCGTCGCGACGCCTGGCTAGGCTACCCGGCGCCGGCTCCGCTGAGCCCAGACGCGGGACCGAATGTCGTCCCCGCCTCTAGATGCCCGCCCGCGGCCTGTGCTTTGCTTCGTTCATGACAGCCGAGCCCTCGCCCGCGGCAGCGTTCAACGGCCGCCTCGCGATCCTCCTCGCGATGGCGATGTTCGTGCTCGTGGTGGACACGTCGATCATGAACGTGTCGATCTCCGCGGTGGTCACGGAACTGGGCACGACTGCGAGCGGAGTCCAGGGCGCCATCGCGCTCGAAGCACTCGTGTCGGCGGCCTTCATCCTCATCGGCGGCAAGATGGGCGACCTCATCGGCCGGAAGCTGGCGTACACCCTCGGTCTGCTCGGCTACGCGGTCGGCGCGGTGGCGATGACCTTCGCGCAGAGCCTCACCGCCGTCATCATCTTCTGGGCCGTGATCGGCGGCATCGGCGCGGCTCTGCTCCTGCCTTCGATGCAGTCGCTCATCCACGGCAACTTCGCCGGGGATCACCAGAAGCGGGTCTACGCGCTCGTCGGGGCGTCTGCGGCCATCGCGGCGGCCGTGGGCCCGCTGCTCGGCGGGTTCATCACGACGTTCTGGTCGTACCGGGTCGCCTTCGCCCTGGAAGCGGTCGTCATCCTCGTGGTGCTCCTCGGTCTCGGTCTCGTGAAGGACGTGAAATACACCGGGGACCGATCCATCGATCTCGTGGGCGCGGGGCTCTCGGTCATCGGCATGGGCGGGGTGGTGCTCGGCATCCTCGTGTGGCAGGAGGGAGGCGGCTACGTCGCCCTGATCATCGGCCTCGGCGCGGTTGCGCTCGGCGGACTCGCGTGGTGGCTCAACTCCCGCAAGAAGCGGGGAAAGCCCGTCCTGCTCGACCCCGCGCTCTTCCGCTCCAAGCCGTTCCGCACCGGCGTGAGCGGCCAGCTCCTGCAGCAGATCGCGCTCGGCGGAACCATGATCGTGCTTCCCCTCTACCTCCAGATGGTCCTGGAGTACAACGCGCTGTGGGCAGGTATCTCGATCGCACCGCTGTCGCTGAGCATGTTCGCCGTGGCGATGATCGCGGGGAAGCGGGCCAAGGGGCGGCCGGCGAATCTGATCCTCTGGGGCTTCGTCCTCACCGTCGCCGGGCTGGTCATCCTCGAGCCGATCGTCCCCATCGCCGATTCGGGCTGGTACCTCGTTGTGCCGCTCATCATCAGCGGATCCGGCCTCGGCCTGCTCGTCTCGCAGCTCAACAACTACACGCTCTCGCCGGTGTCGGATGAGCGCGTGAGCGAGGCGGCCGGGGTGAACTCGGCGGCGGGGTCCTTCGGGCTGTCGTTCGGGCTCGCGTTCGCCGGGGCGATCCTGCTGGCGACGCTGGCGTCGAGCTTCACCGCGCTCGCGGAGGCGAGCCCCGTGCTGACGGCGGACCAGCAGCAGGTCTCGACCGTGCTCGAAGAGGATGCCGAGCTGATGTCGAACACCGGTCTCGAGGAGATGCTCGCCGACGAGTCGCCCGAGGTGTCGGCGGAGGTCGTGCGCATCAACACCGAGGCCCGCCCGTTCGCGCTGCAGGTCGCGCTGCTCATCCCGATCTTCGCGGGCGTGCTCGGCATCCTGAATGCGCTGCGCATGCGGCGGCTGCCGGATCCGAAGGCCTCCGCAGCCGCCGAGGGATCGATCCTCGGCTGATCGGCGCTACGCGCGTGCGGCCCACTCCCGCTCGAGGATCGCGTAGTGGCCGGTGTCGGTCCACTCGCCCTTGAGCCACATGTGCTCGATGTGGTGCGCCTCGTGTCGCATCCCGAGACGGGTGCAGATCGCGACGGATGCCGCGTTCCGCGGGTCCAGCTCGGCGTACACGCGGTGCAGCCCGAGCTCGCCGAACGCGAGGTCGAGCAGGACCCCCGCCGCTTCCGTCGCATAGCCCTTGCCCTGGCCGTGGGGCGCCAGGATCCAGCCGATCTCGGCCGTCCGGTCCTCGATCGAGGCGAGGGTGAAGTACATCGTGCCGACGAACACGCCCTGCTCGTCGCGGATCGCCGGCTGGAGGTAGTCGCCCTTCTCTGCGAGGCGGAGGGCCGCGGCATCCCGTGTCAGCACTTCACGCACCTTCTCGGGGCTGCGTGCCTCGTACAGGAGGTATCGGCAGACCTCCGGGTCGGACTGCATCGTGAGCAGCGCGTCGTAGTCGTCGTCGCGCAGCGCGTCGAGCGTCACGCGTTCGCCGTGGAGCGGGTGGAAATCCCAGGGCAGAGTCACCGGTCCATCCTGGCCGCACCGACCGAGGATGCGAAGTTGAGTCGCCTCGTATCAACTTCATTTGACACCTCGCAGGGGCCCGAGTAACGTTGAGTCATCGCGGCTCACCTTCTGTGATCCGCCCAGGCTTCCCATCACCCACGGGCCGAGGCATCCGCTTCGCCCATACGAAGGAGAGATACACATGGCACGTGCTGTCGGAATCGACCTCGGTACGACCAACTCGGTCGTCAGCGTCCTCGAGGGCGGCGAGCCCAAGGTCATCGCCAACGCCGAAGGCTTCCGCACGACCCCCTCGGTCGTCGCCTTCACCAAGGACGGCGAGGTGCTCGTCGGCGAGACGGCCAAGCGCCAGGCCGTCACCAACGTCGACCGCACCGTCGCCTCGGTCAAGCGCCACATGGGCACCGACTGGACCTTCGAGGTCGACGGCAAGAAGTGGACGCCGCAGGAGATCTCCGCGCGCATCCTCCAGAAGCTCAAGCGCGACGCCGAGTCCTACCTCGGCGACACCGTGACGGATGCCGTCATCACGGTCCCCGCGTACTTCAACGACGCCGAGCGTCAGGCCACCAAGGAGGCCGGCGAGATCGCGGGCCTCAACGTCCTGCGCATCATCAATGAGCCCACCGCCGCGGCACTCGCGTACGGCCTCGACAAGGGCAAGGAGGACGAGCTCATCCTCGTCTTCGACCTCGGTGGCGGTACGTTCGACGTCTCGCTGCTCGAAGTGGGCAAGGACGACGACTTCTCGACGATCCAGGTGCGCTCGACCGCCGGCGACAACCGCCTCGGTGGCGACGACTGGGACCAGCGCCTCGTCGACTACTTCATCAAGCAGTTCAAGGACACCACCGGCGTGGACGTCTCGGGCGACAAGATCGCGCTGCAGCGTCTGAAGGAGGCCGCGGAGCAGGCGAAGAAGGAGCTCTCCTCCTCGACCTCCACCTCGGTCAACCTGCCCTACCTTTCTCTGACGGACTCGGGCCCGGTGTCGCTGAGCGAGACCATCACGCGCGCCAAGTTCGAGGACCTCACCAAGGACCTGCTCGACCGCACCAAGAAGCCGTTCGAGGACGTCATCCGCGAGGCCGGCATCAAGGTCGCCGACATCGACCACGTCGTGCTGGTCGGCGGTTCGACCCGCATGCCCGCCGTCGCCGAGCTCGTCAAGCAGGAGGCCGGCAAGGAGGCGAACAAGGGCGTCAACCCCGATGAGGTCGTCGCCGTGGGCGCTGCCCTGCAGGCCGGCGTCCTCAAGGGCGAGCGCAAGGACGTCCTGCTGATCGACGTCACCCCCCTGAGCCTCGGCATCGAGACCAAGGGCGGCATCATGACGAAGCTCATCGAGCGCAACACCGCCATCCCGACCAAGCGCAGCGAGACCTTCACGACCGCCGACGACAACCAGCCGTCGGTCGCGATCCAGGTCTTCCAGGGCGAGCGCGAGTTCACCCGCGACAACAAGCCGCTGGGCACGTTCGAGCTGACCGGCATCGCGCCGGCCCCGCGCGGCATCCCGCAGATCGAGGTCACCTTCGACCTCGACGCGAACGGCATCGTGCACGTGTCCGCGAAGGACAAGGGCACCGGCAAGGAGCAGTCGATGACCATCACGGGCGGCTCGTCGCTGCCCAAGGAGGACATCGAGCGCATGGTCCGCGAGGCCGAGGAGAACGCGGCCGAAGACAAGAAGCGCCGCGAGTCCGCCGAGATCCGCAACCAGGCCGAGACCCTCTCGTACTCGATCGAGAAGCTCATCAAGGAGAACGACGACAAGCTGCCCGAGGACGTCAAGACCGACGTCCAGGCCGATGTCGACGCGCTCAAGACGGCGCTCGCCGGTGACGACGACGACGCGGTCAAGACCGCGTTCGACAAGCTGAACCAGAGCCAGGGCAAGCTCGGCGAGGCCATCTACGCCTCGAGCCAGGCCGCGCAGGCGACTCCGGATGCCGAGACCGACGCTCCGGCCGGCGACCAGGGCTCGTCGGCATCCGATGAGGATGTCGTCGACGCCGAGGTCATCGACGACGAGGACGAGAAGAAGTAATCATGACGGACAAGGACTTCGAGAACGAGGTCCCCGCCGGCGAGGACCCGGAAGCCCAGGCTTCCGGGTCCGACCCGCAGGTGGACCCCGAAGCGACGAATGAGGCCGAGGGCGAGGAGCTCACGGTCGACGACATCCTGGGCTCGCCTCAGAACGCGGATGCCGCGGCCGAGGACGCCGTCATCGCCGACCTCGAGTCGGCGCTGCTGAACGACCTCAAGCGGCTGCAGGCCGAGTACGCCAACTACCGTCGGCGCACCGAGGAGCAGCGCGAGATCGAGATCGAGCGCGCCAAGGGCTCGGTGGCCAAGGGCCTCCTGCCCGTGCTCGACGACCTCGATCGCGCCGAGAAGCACGGCGACCTCGTCGAGGGCACGCCCTTCGTCGCCATCGCCGAGAAGCTGCGCGGCGTCGCCGAGCGCATGGGACTGACCACCTACGGGGCGGCGGGCGAACTGTTCGACCCGCAGCAGCACGAGGCCATCTTCCAGGCGCCGACCCCCGGGGTCGATGCACCCACCGTCCTGGAGGTCGTCGAGATCGGCTACCGCCTCGGGTCCGTCGAGCTCCGCCCGGCGAAGGTCGTCGTCGCGGTGCCCGTCGAGTAAGCCCGAGGAGGAGCATCCATGGCCAGTCAGGACTGGTTCGACAAGGACTTCTACAAGATCCTCGGCGTCGCCAAGGACGTCAACGACGCTGACCTGAAGAAGACCTACCGCAAGCTCGCGCGCACCTACCACCCCGACTCCAAGCCCGGAGACGCGGCGGCCGAGGCGAAGTTCAAGGAGATCAGCGAGGCCTACTCGGTGCTCTCCGACGCCGAGCAGCGCAAGGAGTACGACCAGATCCGGGCGATGGGCTCGGGAGCGCGCTTCACCGCGGCCGGCCAGGGCGGCAACGGCGGCTTCGAGGACGTGTTCAGCATGTTCAATCAGGGCCGCGGCGGGCGTGGCCAGGCCGAGGACTTCGACGACATCTTCGCGATGTTCAACCAGCAGCAGGGCGGCGGGTTCGGCTCGGGCCGGTTCGGCCAGTCGACCGGCGGCTACCGGGGCCGCGGCGGACCGTCGCGCGGTGCGGACGTGACGGCGCGCACCACGATCGACTTCATCACCGCCGCCAAGGGCGAGACCATCACGCTTCAGGGCGAGGACGGGAAGCCGTTCAAGGTCAAGATCCCCGCGGGCGTCTCGGACGGCCAGAAGATCCGTCTCCGCGGCCGCGGCAGGCCGTCGCCGGACGGCGGCGAGCCTGGCGACGTCGTGGTGCAGGTGGCCGTGCGGCCGCACCCGGTGTTCGTCCGCGACGGGCTCAATCTGCGCGTCACGGTGCCGGTGACCTTCACCGAGGCGGCGCTGGGCGCGACGATCGAGGTCCCCACGCTCGGCGGGGATCCCGTCAAGCTGCGCGTCGCGCCGGGCACCCCGTCGGGGCGCGTGCTGCGCGTAAAGGGCCGCGGAGTCCAGACACAGAAGGGCACGGGAGATCTCCTGGCCGAGGTGCAGGTCGCAGTGCCCTCGCACCTCGACGACGCCGCGCGCGAGGCGCTCGAGCGGTACCACGACCTCGAGCCCAAGGAGAACCCGCGGGCCGACCTGATGTCCAAGGCGCGCGGCTAGACGGCTCCCGCGCGTTCGTCTGTGCGAAATGGACCTTCCGCGGATGTCTTGAGGTCGATATCGCACAGATGAACCGGAGAATAGGAGGAGGAGGAGGTGACGGCAATGGGTGAGCAGCGTGAGGTGGACGACGACGCCCCGATCTTCGCGATCGCCGTCGCCGCCGAGCTGTCGGGCATGCACCCGCAGACTCTGCGCCAATACGACCGTCTCGGCCTCGTGGTGCCCGACCGCACCCCCGGAGGCTCGCGCCGGTACTCCATCCACCACGTCGCGCAGCTGCGCGAGGTCGCACGCATGTCGGCCGAGGGGATCGGCCTGCCCGCGATCGCCCGCATCCTCGAGCTCGAGGACCGCGTCCGCGAGCTGCACGTCCGCGTGCGCGACCTCGAGGATCGCGTGCGCACCGAGCTCGAGCGGCGCCCGGGCGCCCGCGTGTTCGCCGCCGGAGCGACGGGCGCCGTCGTGACCCTGCGCCACGGCACCCGTGTGCGCCGGGCCACCGAGCTCGTGGTCTGGCGGCCGCGTCACCAGCTCGATCGCGGCGACGACGGGACGGATGCCGAGCCCTCCGACGGCGGATCCGTCTGAACCAATCCGTCACTCTCGATGGATTCGTCGTATTCTGTCAACCGTCGACAGGAGACGGAATGGCTCGATCGGTGGAACGCGCGGTCTCGCTGGGACAGCAGGTCGCGGACATCCTGCGCCAGCGCATCGTGCGCGGCGAACTGCGCGCGGGTGACCGCATGACCGAGGAGGCGCTGGCCGAGGAGTTCGAGGTCAGCCGCGGCCCGGTCCGCGACGCCGTGACGCAGCTCGCCTTCGAGAAGCTCGTGCGCATCCAGAAGCCGCGGGGGATCTACGTCGTCGGCCTCACCGAGGACGATGTCGAACAGCTCTACAGCCTCCGCGCGGCGCTGGAGCAGCTGGCCCTCGAGCGGGCCATGCGCGTGAGCGACGACACCCGCTGGCGGGCCATGCGCGACGCTGTGACCCGCATGACGCTGGCAGCGGACGCCGGTGATCACGCGGCGTTCCTCGCCGCGGACCTCGACTTCCACTCGCAGATCTACGAGCTGGCCGATCACCCCCGTCTCGAAGGCGCATGGCGCCAGTACCTGCCGACTTTCGAGGCGCTGCTGGATGTCACCATCAACCACGATGAAGACCTTCACGACTCGGCTGCCGACCACGATCGGCTGTACGCCGTGATGCGTACCTCCGACCTCGCAGTCGCCGCGGGCGTCCTCGCGGCGCATCTGCAGGGCGCCCACGATCGGATGACCGAGGAGCTGGCATCTCGTCTGGTGGAGGTCGCCGAAGAATCGTGACAAAGCGTTGACTGTTAACAGTCAACGCTGTACCGTGGCGTCATCGACAACAAGGTCGACCTGCACCAGAGGAGCGATGATGCCCCGCACGCGCATCACCCGAGTCGCCGCCGCCGCGCTCGCACTCACCGTCACCGCCATGACGATCTCCGCCTGCACCCGCGTGAGCGATGACCCCGAACCCACCGAGGACGGCGCTGTCGCCGAGACGACGTTCCCCGAGAAGGACATCCGGCTGATCATCCAGGCGAACCCGGGCGGTGGATCCGACCTGTCCTCGCGCGCTCTCGCCACCGAGCTCGAGAAGATCCTCGACGTCAGCGTGATCCCCGAGAACATGCCCGGCGCGGCCGGCGCCCTCGCGATGGAGTACGTCGCGGGGCAGCCCGCCGACGGGTACGTGATCGGCTTCGGCCCGGTCGAGATCGCCATGCTCAATACGACCCAGGGCGCGAACGTCCTACCGGAGAACTACGACCTCCTGGGCCAGATCATGCTCGCTCCCGGAGTCGTCACCGTCGGGGCGAACAGCGACGTCCAGACGCTCGAGGACCTCGTCGACAAGGCGACGGCCGGCGGCGTGACCGTCGCGAACTCC
Organism: Microbacterium sp. Root166; assembly: GCF_001427145.1. Classification (GTDB taxonomy): domain Bacteria; phylum Actinomycetota; class Actinomycetes; order Actinomycetales; family Microbacteriaceae; genus Microbacterium. Next base: position 923,386 of record NZ_LMGL01000001.1, on the reverse strand, counting down.
GGTGCCGGCTCCATCTGGGAGGCGGCGACGATCGGTCTCGCGACCGAGACCGACGGCACCTTCACGCCCGTTCCGTACGACGGCGGCGCCACCGCGGTGGCTGCTGCCGCCTCCGGTGAGACGGATGCCGCGGTGTCCGGTCTCGGCGAGGCCCTGGCCCAGGGTGACGCCGTCCGCATCCTCGCGGTGCTGAACGACGAGCGTCACCCGGACGCCGAGGACGTGCCGACGGCCGAGGAGGCCATCGGCAGCGAGGTCCTCTTCGGTGGCTGGGGCGGCATCTACGCGCCCGCCGGCCTGCCGGACGACGTCCGCGAGAAGCTCGAGTCGGCGATCGCCGAAGCCGTAGAGAGCGACAGCTACCAGCAGTTCCAGGACGACGCCGGCAACCTCGTCGTCTACCGCGACTCCGCCGAGTTCACCGACTTCGTGAACGAGCAGTTCGCCCTGTTCCAGGACCTCCTGGGCTGACCCGTCCGCGGGGGCGAGGACGCATCCTCGCCCCCGCACCGGAGGAACCATGTCTACTCCCGACACCGTCGTCGACACCGCCGACAGCGACACCGCGCGCCCGTCGCGGGCGATCGAGATCGCCTTCGCTGCCACCGCCCTGGTGCTCACCGCGACGTACCTCGCGCTGGGCACGCAGATCGAGCTGCGGCAGGCCGCTGCGCCCGGGCAGATCGATGCCCGCTTCTGGCCCCTCATGCTGGGAACCGCCGGCGTCGCCGTGTCGATCGCCCTGCTCGTGATCGCCCTCACGCGCCCGGCGCCCTCGCGCGAAGAACTCGAGCGCATCCAGCCCGGTGGGGTGATGCGGGTGGCGATCACCTGCGCGCTCACCATCGTGTACGTCGCACTGTGGACGATCTCGGCCATCGTCGCATTCGGCTACCGCATCGAGATCTTCCCGATCATCACGGCGCTGTACATGTTCGCGCTGCTGCTGGTCTACGGCCAGCGCCGCTGGCTCGGCCTCGTGATCTACCCGCTGGCGGTCACGGCCTTCATCTACGTCCTGTTCGGAATGCTGCTGAGGATCCCGCTGTGAACGCAATCGTCGATGGCATCGGGGCTCTCCTCGACATCTCCATCCTGCTGTACATGCTGATCGGCCTGCTCCTGGGCTTCCTCGTCGGCGCCTTCCCGGGGATCACGGCCACGATGGCCGTCGCCCTGGCCGCAGGCTTCACCATGACGCTCGAGCCCGTCCAGGGCCTGGCGGTCCTCCTCACCATCTACGTCGCCGCCAACTTCGGCGACCGCGTGCCCGCGATCCTCGTCAACACGCCGGGCACTCCGGCCTCGATCGCCACCACCCTCGACGGTTACCCGATGGCGAAGCAGGGCCGCGCCGGTCTCGCGCTGACGATCTCGGCGATCGTCTCGGCCATCGGCATCCTGGCCTCGCTGGTGCTGTTCGCGGTCGCGGCGGTTCCCGTCGCGACCTTCGCCCGCGACTACTTCAAGTCTCCCGAGCTGTTCGCGCTCGTCGTCTTCGGCATCGCGATCATGATCGGCATCTCGTCCAAGTCGATGCTCAAGGGCATCCTCGCCGGCCTGTTCGGCCTCATGCTCGGCACCGTCGGGCTGTACTCGGCGACCGGCGACCGCCGCTTCACCTTCGGCGTCCTCGAGCTCGTCGAGGGCTTCAACTTCATCGCGGTCATCATCGGCCTCTTCGGCATCGCCGAGCTGTTCGACCAGCTGCTGACCTACCACCAGTCGAAGGTCCGGCCCATCTCGAGCCTCGGCCGCTGGTGGCCGAACAGATCGGAACTGCTGCAGACCCGCCGTGCTCTCGCGGTCTCCGGCGGCGTCGGTCTCGGCGTCGGCCTCGTGCCCGCAGCGGGCGGCGACATCGCCGGCCTCATCGGCTGGGAGCGCGCGCGCAAGGTGTCCAAGACGCCCGAGCAGTTCGGCAAGGGATCGATCGAGGGCATCACGGCGTCCGACACCGCATCGTCGGCGACGCTCGGCGGGTCGCTCACCACGACGATGGCGCTCGGCATCCCGGGCGACTCGGTCATGGCGGTGATGATCGGCTCGATGATCATCTGGGGCATCACCCCCGGTCCGAGCCTGTTCGCCGATCGCCCCGACCTGGTCGTCTCGATCACGGCCATCATGCTGATCGCGACCCTGCTGTCGCTCGGCCTCAGCCTGGTGCGCATGCGCGGCATGGTGAAGCTGCTCGATGTGCCGCAGCCGTACCTGTGGAGCGGCATCCTGATCTTCTGCATCATCGGCACGTTCGCGACGTCGAACAGCCTGTCGACCGTGCTCACGATGCTCGGGTTCGGCGTCATCGGCCTGGTGCTGAAGCGGATGTCGGTGCCCGCCGGTCCGGTCGTGCTCGGCCTGCTGCTCGGGCCGCTCGCAGAGGAGAACCTGGCGCGCACCCTCGCGATCCTCCCGACGAAGCCCTTCTTCGAGGTCGTGAGCCCGATCGCGATCATCCTGCTCGCGCTCGCCGTCCTGTCCATCGTCGTTCCCGCGGTGCGCAACGCCCGCCGCCCACTCGACAAGCGCGCCTCTCTCGCCGAGTCGATCCTCGACGACGAACTCGTCGCGGACATCGAGCAGAAGCACCAGGCGATCGACGCCCTGCCCGATCCCCGAACGGGCGTGGTCCGCACGCTCGACGACATCGACCTGCCCGCCCCCGGCCCAACGGAGAAGAAGAAGTGACCCGCCGAGACATCGTGACCGCCATCCCGACCAGCTTCCACGCGGACGGGACCCTGGATGAGCCCGGCAGCCGCGCGATCTTCCGCTACGTGGCCCAGTCGGGCAACGAAGGCGCCTTCATCCTCGGCACGACGGGCGAGTTCCCGGCGATCGACGATGCGGAGTTCGAGGCGCTGGTTCGAGCGGCGATCGAGGAGCTCTCGGATGCGATGCGCGTGATCGTGCATGTCGGGCAGCCCAGCGCGTTCGAGGCCGTCCGCCGCGTGGGCATCGCTCGACGGCTCGGTGCGACGGAGTTCGCGGCTCTGACGCCCTATTACCTGGCCGCGACCGACGATGCCGTCTACGACTATTTCGCCGCGGTGTCGGAGGCGATCGGCGACGGCACGCTCTTCATCTACGTGTATCCGAAGCGCAGCGGCATCGAGGTCAGCCCGGAGCTGCTCGTCCGCCTGGCGCAGCTGCCGAACGTCATCGGCGCGAAGGTCAGCGAGCTGTCGCTGGACGAGCTCGCGGCGTATCGCGCGGTGGTGCCGGCCGAGTTCGTGATCTACACCGGGGCTGACCGCGAGCTCGTGGCTGCCGGCGAAGTCGGCGCCCAGGGGGTGGTGTCGGGCGTCTCGTCGGTGCTGCCGGCGCCGTTCCGCGCTCTCGCGCGTGCGGCGGACAGCGGGGACTCGGCGGAGATCGAGCGCGCTCAGGCAGCTGTCGACGACGTCGTCTCGGTGATCGGCGGCGACATGGCGCGTATGAAGGCGGCGTACCGCAGCATGGGCGTCGCGGACGGTGTCTGCCGGATGGCTCTGGTGGAGCCCGATGTCGACGCGCTCGCCGAGATCGACCGCGTCCTCGCGGCCTATCGCGCCTGATCCGCGTCGATGGACAGTGCCATGGGAAGCATCGCCGTGCTGGGAAGCGCGAACATGGACCTCGTCGTCAGGCAGCCGCGGCGCGTCGAGCCGGGCGAGACCATCTTCGGCTCGTCGTTCCGGACGGGACCGGGGGGCAAAGGGCTGAACCAGGCCATCGCCGCGGCCCGCGCCGGAGCCTCCGTGGCCTTCATCGGCGCCGTGGGAGCCGACGACTTCGGCGTTCGCCTGCGCACCTGGCTGCAGGACGAAGGCGTGGACGTCGCGGGAGTGCGCATCGTCAACGATCCGACCGGCATCGCGCAGATCACCGTGACGGACGACGGCGAGAACGCGATCGTGGTCGTGCCGGGGGCCAACGGCCGGAACATGCTCGAGGACGCCGACCGTGACCTCATCGCCGCGGCATCCCACCTCGTCGTCCAGCTCGAGCGTCCCGAGGCGCTCGTGCGCGAAGCGCTCGAGTTCGCGCGGTCCCGTGGCGTCATGACGGTCGTGACGCCGGCACCGGCCCGCGCCGGTCTGGACGAGATCATCGCGCTGGCCGACCTTCTCATCCCGAACGAGGGCGAGGCCGTGCTGCTGTCCGGTGACGCCGACCCCGAGCGTGCGGCGATCGCGCTCAGCGCTCATGCCGGCACCGTCGTGCTGACGCGAGGAGTCCGCGGCGCGCTCGTCGCCACGGGCGGCGCGATCGTCGGTCGTGTCTCGGCACGGCGAGCGGACGCGGTCGACACCACCGCTGCAGGCGACACGTTCACCGGCGTTCTGGCCGCACGACTGGCCGCCGGGGCCGACCTCGACTCCGCCCTGCACGCGGCAGCGGTCGCCGCGTCGATCTCCGTCGGCCGGCACGGAGCGGCCGAGTCGATGCCCACCGGGGCCGAGATCGACGCCGAGCTCACGCGCACTGACGATCCCGGCCCTGTCCCCACGATCACCCCGACCGCAGAACCCGCCCTTCAGGAGACCTCATGAGCACCTACTCGCTGCCCACCACCCGCGAGCGGACGACGGTACCGCCCAAGACCGCCTACCTCATCGCGAGCGGCGATCTGCGTGAGTCCGCCAACAGCGCGGGCTGGCCGACGCAGGCGCAGATGGAGGCCGACGTCACGGCCGCCCTCGGCGAGCTCGGCTGGACCGTCGTGCGCGCCAACGGCATCGACCCCGACACGGGGCACGGGTTCATCTCGAGCCAGCGGATGGGGCTCGAGGTCTTCAAGACCATCCCCGCCGACGCGCCGCTGATCGTCGCCGAGGCCGTGTGGCAGTACTCGCACCATGTCCTCGCGGGCCTGCGCACCCACGGCGGTCCCATCCTCACCGTCGCCAACTTCGCGGGCGACTGGCCGGGACTCGTCGGACTCCTCGGCCTCAACGCCGGCATGACGAAGATGGGCCGGGAGTACTCCACCATCTGGTCCGTCGACTTCACCGACGACTGGTTCAAGGCCGGCCTCAAGGAGTGGACCGAGACCGGGCGCATCACCCACGACGAGTCGCACGTGAGGCCCCTGCCGCAGCTGCCCGGCACGCCCGAGGTCGAGCTCGGCCGGGCGCTCGGGGATCAGCTCCTCGCCGACAAGGCGATCATCGGCGTCTTCGATGAGGGCTGCATGGGCATGTACAACGCGATCTTCGACGACGAGCTGCTCAACGCGACCGGGATCTACAAGGAGCGTCTTTCTCAGTCGGCGCTGTACGCCGAGATGCTGACCGTGACGGATGCCGAGGCCGACGCCGCCCGCGACTGGCTCATCGATCGCGGCATGACGTTCCGCTTCGGCTCCGACGAGAAGACCGAGCTGACCGAAGCGCAGGTGCGCTGGCAGCTGAAGATGTACGTGGCCGCCCTGCGCATCGCCGACGACTTCGGGCTGGACGCGGTCGGCATCCAGTACCAGCAGGGTCTGAAGGATCTGGTGCCGGCATCCGATCTCGCCGAAGGCGTCCTGAACTCCACCGAGCGCCCGCCCGTGCTCTCGAGGGACGGGTCGCGCGAGCTCTTCGCCGGTCGCGCGCTCCCGCACTTCAACGAAGCCGATGAGGGGGTCGCCGTGGACGCGCTCATCACCGACCGCGTCTGGACGGCGATGGGCCTGGTGCCGGACAACACCCTGCACGACGTGCGCTGGGGCGAGGACTACGACGGCGAGTTCGTCTGGGTCTACGAGATCTCGGGCTCGGTCCCGGCCTCGCACCTCGGCGGCTGGGACAAGGCCGAGGGCTGGCGTCAGGGACCGGTGTTCTTCCCGGCCGGAGGCGCGACGATCAACGGCGTCTCGAAGCCGGGCGAGGTCGTCATCTCGCGCGTCTTCATCGCCGACGGCATCCTGCAGGCCGACATCTTCCGGGGCACCGTCGTCGAGCTCCCGGCAGAGGAGACGCAGCGCCGCAAGGACGCCACCAACCCGGAGTGGCCGATCGCGCACGTCGTGCTCCACGACGTGTCGCGCGACCAGTTCATGGCGCGGCACAAGGCCAACCACGCGCAGCTCGTCTACGCGCCCGACGCCGAGACGGCCGACAAGGGTCTCGTCGCGAAGGCCGCGATGTTCGACCGAATCGGCATCCGCGTCAACATCGTCGGACGCGTCGAGGGTCTCTGAGCCCACGCGGCCACGGCGACGCCTGAACGGACGCAACACGCCGTCGAACGTCCGGCGGTAGCGGCGTGTTGCGACCGTTCACCACGGCGCGGGGACGCAGAAGCGCCCGAGGGCGAGACGGGGAGGACTCGCCGCTCGGGCGCTCGTCTGCGGAGCGGTCTCAGCTGCTGCGTACGCGCAGGTGCGTGAGACCGCCGTCGACCTCGAGCACCGTGCCGGTCGTCGAGGTCGAGGCGGGGTGCGCCAGGTAGAGGATCGCGCCGGCGACCTCTTCGGGCGTGACCATGCGTCCCGTGGCCTGGCGGGCGTCGAGTGCGGCGCGCTCCTTGACCGGGTCGTCGAACTTCTTGAGGAAGTTGTCGACGAACGGGGTCGCCACCGTGCCGGGGCTGACGGCGTTGACCCGCACGCCCTCCTTCACGTGGTCGGTGGCCATTGCGTAGGTCAGCGAGAGCACGGCGCCCTTGGTGGCCGAGTACAGCGCGCGCTGCGGCAGGCCGTTGAGCGCGGCGACCGAGCACAGGTTGACGATGGCGGCGTGGCCGGACTTGCGCAGGTGCGGCAGGGCCGCGCTGCTCGTGCGTGCGATGCCGGTGACGTTGATGTCGAGCACCCGCGCCCAGTCCTCGTCGCTCTGCTCCTCGACGGTGCCGATCGCGCTGACGCCCGCGTTGTTGATGAGGATGTCGAGTCCGCCGAAGCGCGCGACGACCGCCTCGACGGCCGCGGTGACCGACGCGCGGTCGCTCACATCGGCGACGACGCCGAACAGCGGCTCGGGGGCGCCGCTCGGATTGATGTCGAGCACGGCGACCGACGCGCCCTGCTCGGCGAACGCCAGGGCGGTCGCGAGACCGATGCCGGAGGCGCCACCGGTGACCGCGACCGTGAGGCCGTCGAACGCGCCGCTCATGCCTGCACCATCTTCTGGCTGCTGCGACCGAGGCCGTCGATCTCGAGCTCGACGACATCGCCGTCGCGGAGGTACGGGTTGCCCTCGATGCCGAGGGCGACGCCGGCCGGGGTGCCGGTGTTGATGAGGTCGCCGGGCCGCAGGACCATGAACTGCGACAGGTACCAGATGACGTGGCGGACGTCGAAGATCATGTTCGCGGTGCTGCCGTCCTGACGCAGCTCGCCGTTGACCCAGAGCCGCAGGCCGAGGGACTGCGGGTCGGCCACCTCGGATGCCGGCACCAGCACCGGCCCGAGCGGGTTGAACGTCTCGCAGCTCTTGCCCTTGTCCCACTGGCCGCCGCGCTCGAGCTGGAACTCGCGCTCCGACACATCATGCGAGAGCACGTAGCCGGCGATCACCGAGTCGGCTTCTTCGGGAGAGGAGAGGTACCGGGCGGTCTTGCCGATCACGACGCCGAGCTCGACCTCCCAGTCGGTCTTGACGGACTTGCGCGGGATGTAGACCTCGTCGAAGGGGCCCACGATCGTGCTCGGGTCCTTCATGAACACGACGGGCTCTTCCGGGATGGCGGCACCGGTCTCCTCCGCGTGGTCGCGGTAGTTGAGGCCGATGCACACGATCTTGCCGGGGGACGCGATCGGGGGCGCGACGCGCAGGGCCGCGGCATCCGGAACCTCCACCAGGTCGCCGCGGTTGAGGGCGGCGAGGGCCGAGGCCGCGCCGCCCGACGCGAGGAACGCGCCGTCGATGTCGGCGGTGAGCGGGCGCAGGTCGTAGGCGCGGCCGTCGTAGTGCAAGACGGGAATCTCGTTCCCGGCGTCGCCGAGGCGTCCGAGGGTCATGGGGTCTCCTTCGAGGATGGTGGTTCGGGTCAGCGGATGACGGGGTCGCCGGCGGTGAGGCCCGCGATGTCGGCGCGGCGCGGCGCGCCCTGCCAGTCACCCGGATGCGTGCAGGCGAGCGCGCCGGAGGCGGCGGCGGTGCGGAGGCGGTCGACGGCGGATGCTCCGGCCAGCCGGTCGGCGAGATACCCGGCCGCGAATCCGTCGCCGGCGCCGACGGTGTCGATCGCGGTGATCGGGACGGCGGCGACCGTGTGGGCCTCTCCGTCGATCACGGCGACCGATCCTTCGGCCCCGAGCGTGACGATGACTTCGCCGGGGCCCAGGTCGGCGAGCGCCTGCGCGAGGTCGGCGGGCGTCGCGCCCGACACGAGGAGCTCGGCCTCTTCGGCGCTCGCGAAGACGATGTCGGCCGAGCGGGCGACGGCCAGGTAGTGGGCGCGGGCCTCGTCGGCGTGCCAGATCCGCGAGCGGTGGTTGATCGCGAACGACACGAGCATCCCGGCGGCGCGAGCGCGCGCCACGGCGGCGAACACGGTCTCACGGGCCGACTCCGAGAGGCCGAGGGTGATGCCGGTGATGTGGAGGATGCCGTGAGACTCGAGGTCGGCGCCGTCGAGGTCGGCCGGCGTGAGGCGGCTGCCTGCGCTGCCCCGCCGGTAGTAGTCCACGACGGTCGTACCGGCGCGGGGGCTGGTCTTCAGCATGAGTCCGGTCGGCGCGCGCGGGTCGACCACCGCGTGCACGGTGACGGACTCCGAGCGGAGATCGCCCGCGATCCGGCGGCCCAGAGCGTCGTCGCCGACGCGCCCGAGCCAGGTCGTCGATCCGCCGAGACGGGCGACGCCGATCGCGACGTTGCCCTCGGCGCCGCCGGTGTCCACGCGCGCGGCGCTGAGGTGCTCGAGGCCGCCGATGCCGTCGCCGCGGATGAGGCCCATGCTCTCGCCGATGGTGATGAGGCCGGTCATCGTGCACCCCCGCGGGCGAGCTGCAGAGCGTCGGCCGCTGCGCGGCTGCGACGGGCGATCAGCTCGAAGTCGCCGCTCGCGATCGCGTCGCGGGGGACCATCCAGCTGCCGCTCACCGCGAAGACGTGCGGGCGCGAGGCGTACGCGCTGAGATCGGCCTCGCCGACTCCGCCGCTGGGCAGGAAGCGCAGGCCGGGGAACGGGCCGGCGAGCGCATCGAGGTACGCGGGCCCGCCCAGGAGCCCGGCGGGGAACACCTTCACGTGGGTGAACCCGTCGGCGATCGCACGCTGGACCTCGGTCGGCGTCGCAACGCCGGGAACCATGGTGGCGCCGCCGTCGATGACCGCGCGGGCCACGTCGGCGTCATAGCCCGGGCTCACCGCGAAGGCGGCGCCCGCGCTCGTTGCGGCCCGGGCGTCCTCGCGGGTGAGCACCGTTCCGGCACCCGGCGTGAAGCCCGGGACCCCGGCCGCCGCCTCGAGCGCGACGAGCCCGGCGGGCGTGCGCAGCGTGAACTCGGCGCACGCGATGCCGCCCTCCATCAGCGCGTGCACGAGGTCCACGGCACGGGCGGCGTCGTCGATGACGACCACCGGCACGATGCCGATCTGCGTGACCGCGTCGACTGTTTCCGTCATGGAGGAGCCTCGATCTCAAAAGTCAGATGAATTAGCCAGAACCCATTGTGCACCATCACCGGGCCTTTCTCACCTGGTATCCGTAAGAATGGGCAACCCCGCGGGCTCGAAGGCGGGGAATCCGGCGCTCTGCTGAAGAGATGGGCCCCTCAGGACTGCCATTCATCCAATGACTCGTCTAAACTGATCGTCGCACCCGATGGAGGGAACGAGATGCAGACCCGAACCACGCGCACCGGCCTCGAGCTCACCGAGCTCGGCCTCGGCGCCGCCCAGCTGGGCAACCTCTACCGCACCACGACGGAGGAGGAGGTCGTCGAAACCGTCGACGCCGCGTGGGAGTGCGGCATCCGCTATTTCGACACCGCGCCGCACTACGGCGTCGGGGTGTCCGAGCGTCGTCTGGGCGAGCAGCTCCGCGGGCGTCCGCGCGACGCGTTCGCGGTGTCGACGAAGGTCGGACGACTGCTCGTTCCCGACCCCGACGGGGCCGCAGGCCATGACACCGAGGGCTTCGACGTGCCGGCCGACCTGGTGCGTCAGTGGGACTTCAGTCGCGACGGCATCCTCCGGTCGGTCGAGGATTCGCTCGAACGCACCGGGCTCGACCGATTCGACATCCTGTACCTGCACGACCCCGAGAATCACTTCGAGCAGGCCTCGACCGAGGGCATCGGCGCCCTCATCGAGCTGCGCGAGCAGGGCGTCGTCTCAGCAGTCGGCGCCGGCATGAACTACGCCGCTCCCCTTGCAGAACTGATTCGTCGTGCGGACGTGGACATCCTCATGTGCGCGGGCCGCTTCACGCTGCTCGACGACTCGGCGCTGGACGAGCTCCTGCCGCTCGCGCAGGAGCGGAACGTCTCCATCGTTGCGGCGGGCGTGTACAACTCGGGCCTCCTCGGCAAGCCGCGCCCGGCCGCTGACGCCCTCTTCGACTACGCCCCCGCGCCCCCCGAGATGCTCGCACGGGCCCACGCGATCGCCGACGTCTGCGAGGCCCACGGCGTGACGCTGCCCGAGGCGGCGATCGCCTACGTCCGCCGTCACCCCACCGTCGTCTCGGTCGTGCTCGGCGCGCGTGGTCGCGGGCAGATCGACTCCAATGCGCAGCGATCAGCCGCCGACGTGCCGGAGGCGCTGTGGCGCGACCTGGCGGCAGCGGGGCTGATCCCCGACGCGCTCGCTTAGCCTGACCGCAGGAAGGGCAGGCTCGCAGGTCAGACGGCCTTCGGGTCCTCGTCAGCGTGCGCGGCGCTGAACTGCTCGACCCCGAGCAGGTGCACCGACATGCGGATGCGCGCCCTCTCGGGATCGCGCTTCAGGAGCTCTGCGAGGATCGCGCGGTGCTCGGTCTGCGTCTCCAGCAGCGATCCGCGATGGGAGATGGCCCGCCACAGTCGCGCGCGGAAGGTGCGCCCGACGAGGCTGTCGATGATCGCCGCGAGAGCCGGGTTGCCGCTGGCCGCCGCGATGATCGCGTGGAAGTCGGTGTCGGCCTGGACGAACTGCTCGAGATCGACATCGGGGTCGCTGGCCAGCAGGGCATCCACTCCCCGCAGCACGTCCTCGAGCCGGCCGAGATCCGCGTCGGTGAGCCGAGTCGCCGCCAGTGAGACGCTCTCCGCCTCGAGCACGCGGCGCACGGCGAGGAGATCGGCGGCGTGCGCCGGCTGCTGAAGGTCGGCGAGGAAGCCCAGCGGGCTGAGCAGCACGCCGGGATCGAGCGAGGTCACGTACGTGCCGTCGCCCTGCCGGGTCTCGAGCACGCCGAGGGTCGCCAGCGCGCGGACGCCTTCCCGCAGCGACCCGCGCGACACCCCGAGCTGCGCCGCGAGATCCTTCTCGATCGGCAGTCGCGAACCCGCACGCAGCTCGCCGCGGGTGAGCATGCTCTTGATGCCGTCGATGACGACGTCCGTCTGCGATCGGGTTGCCGCACGGGGCTCGGCATCGGTCATGGCTGTCAGTGTACGGCCCGCCCTTCTCCGGCCGTCCGGAAGCGTCCGGGCGCCGGGCTGTGGTCAGTCCGAGACATCCAGCCCGCGATGGCGGCGGAACAGCTGCCAGTCCGCGCGCGACAGGTCGGCGTAGCGGTACGACCACTCGAGGATCGCCGCGCCTGCGACGCGGCCGCCGCCCACGTAGCCCGAGACCACGGAGGCGTTCGGCGACTGACCGTGAGCGCGCGCGAGGGTCGTCGCGCACGCGTCGGCGTACCAGCGGAATGCCGAGTCCTCGAGCGTGTCCATGTCGAATCCGCCCTTCTTGTCGTGGAACTGCCGCACGTAGAAGGACCGCTCCGGACCGCCTTCGACGGGGGTGCCGCGCAGGTGGCCGAGGAACGGGTCCGAGACGGCCTGCAGGATCCGCTGCATCGCCACCACCCTGCCGCCCTCGCCCTGCCGCTCGATGAAGTCGGCGACGGCCTCCGGCTGCGCGATGCCGCCGTACTGGACGAGCACGCTCTGACTTGCCTCCTTCGCCTGCAGCAGGAGGGCGTTCCCGTCGCCGTCCGCGTTCGAGATGAGATAGCACCGTGTGCCGACGCTGCCGACCCCGACCACGCGGCGCGCGATATCGGTGACGTGGTACTTCTGCATCAGCACGCGGATGTCGACGTTCGCCGACGACAGGTACAGCGCGATGTACTCGTTGATGCGGGCTTCGATCCGCGGGTCCACATGCGTCATCGTGGGCGGCTGCTCTATGAAGAGCAGCCGGCCGCCGGGATCGACGGTCGTCAACTTGCGCACCGCTCGCGCCGCCGTGCGCTTCTCGGCGTCCTTGATCGCGCGGTGGAGGGCCTCGGCCGACTCGGGATCGACCGCCTCTTCGGCGGCATCCGCGTCGAAGTGGTCGTAGTAGCGCTTCAGCGGACTGCGCCTGGCGCCGCTGCGCAGGGCGCGGGCGTACGTCCTGACGGCGCCGAGGGCGGCATCCTCCACCACCTTCTCGTCCCGGTTCGTGGACTGCCCGGCGATCACGATGCTCGTGACGAGCCGTTTCACGTCCCATTCCCACGGAGCCCACGCCGACTCGTCGAAGTCGTTGAGGTCGAAGACGAGGGTGCGCTGCGGCGAGGCGAAGAGTCCGAAGTTCGACACGTGGGCATCGCCGCATGACCCGACGTCGAGACCGCTGCTGGGCGAGCGCGCGAGGTCGGCCGCCATGAGGGCGGCCGTGCCCCGGTAGAACGCGAAGGCGCTCGCGGCCATGCGCTCCGAGCGGATCGGGACCAGCTCGGGAACCCGCGTAGAGTCCTGCTCGTCGAGGATCGCCATCGGGTCGCGGACGCCGTCGGGCAGCACGGCGAGCTGTTCGCGGGGCACGCGCTCGCGCGCCGCTCGTCCTTCGCCGAGGTGGTCCTCGAGCGTCGGGGGTGCTGACCAGCTCTCGGCCAGGGGCCGGACGTCCGTCGTGGTTGCCATGTGGTCAGTGTGGCACCAGCGGGCGGCGCGCGGGAGGGCTCGGCCGGGGAAATCCCGAGGCTGCCGCCAGCCGTGGGTACCCTGGCCGCGTGACCCGATCCGTGCCCTCCACGCCGCCGCCGGCCCTCTCGCCGAGCCTGCGCACCCTGATCGGCCTGGCCGCCGTCGTCGTGCTGCTCGCCGGCGTCTCGCTCGCGCGCGAGATCGTCGGGCCGCTCGCCCTCGCCATCGTGCTCGTCGTGATCTGCGAGCCGCTCCGTGGTCCGCTCGAGCGTCGTGGCTGGCCGCGGTGGACGGGAACGACGGCCGTCATCGTCGTGGCCTATCTCGTGCTGGTCGCCATGGGGGCGCTGCTGTGGCTCGCGGGCCGTCAGTTCGCGCAGCTGGTCGCCGACTTCGCCGACGAGCTCCGTTCCAGCGGGGAGGGGTTCCTCGCATGGCTGCAGGAGGTCGGCCTCGACCAGGAGGCGTCCTCGGCGGTGGGGTCCGTGCTCGATCCGGAAACCCTGGTCGGCCTCGTCTCGAAGCTCGGCGGGACGGTGCTCGGCGTCGCGACGGCGCTGTTCTTCGTGTTCGCGTACATCATCTTCATGGCCGCCGACGCCGCGCGCTATCGCGAAGCCGGGCGCGTGTTCGGTGCCGCGAAGGCGCCGGTGCTCGCCCGCATCCGCCACCTGAACTCGGGAGTGCGGCGGTACTACGTCGTCAACGCCAGCTTCGGCGCCGTCGTCGCCGTGATCGACGGCCTCGCGCTGTGGTGGCTCGGAGTCCCCGCCCCGCTGGTGTGGGCGATCCTCGCGTTCGTCACCAACTTCGTCCCCAACATCGGGTTCATTCTCGGGCTCATCCCGCCCGCGGTCCTCGCCTTCGTCGTCGGCGGCTGGCCGCTCCTCCTCGCCGTGATCGCCGTGTACTGCGTCGTCAACGTCGTCCTGCAGGTGCTGGTCCAGCCCAAGTTCGTCAGCGACGCGGTCGACCTCAGCCTCACGCTGAGCTTCTTCTCGGTGATCTTCTGGACGTTCGTCATCGGACCGCTCGGGGCCATCCTCTCGATTCCGCTGACCCTGTTCGTCAGGGCTCTGGTGCTCGAGGGCGATCCGGGTGCGCACTGGCTGCGGTGGCTCTCGGGGGACCGCACCGCTGTTCCTCCACCGGATGCCGCCGCCACCGCGCCGGGAGGACACCGCAGGCTCCTCTGACGGCGCAGGGCGCGCCAGCGCAGGGCCCGCGTCCGGGTGGTGCAGAATTCGCCTGTGGATGAAACGACCTGGCAGCGCCGTACGCAGGTGCCCCTCATGCTGGCGTCGCTGGCCTATCTCGTCGCCTTCTCGTGGCGCGTGATCGGCGGTCTGTCGGGCCCCGCGCATCTGCTCATGACCGTGATCATCTTCGCGACCTGGGCGCTCTTCATCATCGACTACCTGGTCCGGCTGTCGCTCGCGTCCGACCGGGTGAAGTGGTTCCGCACGCACCTGGGCACGCTCGCCATCGCGCTCGTCCCCGTGTTCCGGCTGGTGCTCCTGCTGCGCGTGCTCACCCGGGTTCCCGGCATGAAGCCGTCTGCGGGCACGCGGCTGCGGACGCAGATCATGGTCTACGGCGCCGGCGCCGGCATGCTCCTCATCTACATCGCATCGCTCGCCGTGCTGGAAGCCGAGCGCGACGCGCCCGACGCCAACATCACCTCCTTCGGCGACGCCGTGTGGTGGTCCTGCGTCACGATCACCACGACCGGCTTCGGCGACTACTACCCCGTCACGGTCGTCGGGCGCCTGGTCGGAACCGGCGTGATGTTCTCGGGGATCGCGCTGGCCGGAATCATCACGGCGACGCTCGCGTCCTGGGTGTTCGAGCGCGCGGCGCGCGGGCGCGATGACGCCGAGCCCGCGACGCGCGCCCAGGTGCGGCAGCTGCTCGCCCAGGTCGAGGCGCTGAGCGCGGCCCAGCGCCCGGCGCACCCCGACGAGCCCGGCGGACCGGGCCCCGCCCAGTCCTGAGACGGAAGAAGGCCGCACCCTCGCGGGTGCGGCCCTCCTCGATCGAAGTAGGTCAGGAAAGCAGCTTGGCCTTGGCCGCTGCGAACTCCTCGTCCGACAGGATGCCCTGCGAGTGCAGGGTCGCCAGCTGCGTGAGCTGGGCCATCATGTCGTTGCCCGCGGGTGCGGCAGCGGGGGGCGGCGGCGCGTAGGCCGGCTGGGCGTTGGCGACGGCCTGTGCGGCTGCGGCATCCATCGCAGCCTGCTGCTGCTGGGCCTCGTACTGCTGCTGGTCGTACTTCGCGTCGGCGCGGCCCTGCTGGCGCCGCTGGACGTTGCCCGACACCGCGGTGGCGGTGCCGGCGACGACGGCGGTGCGAGCCGCCATTCCGATGAGGCCGGGACGGCCTGCTCTGCGCATCATGTCTGTCTCCTTCAGTCGACGTTCTCGGCGAGGAAAGCGTTCACGATCGGCGCCGGGATGGTTTCACGGGCGATCACCGCACCGCCCGCATCGTAGAGAGCGGCGGCGAACGACTTCGCCCACAGCAGTTCGACGACCAGGATCGCCGCGGATGCTCCCGGGGGAACGTTCTCGGCCAGCACCTCGATGTCCTCGACTCCCGCCAGGCCGGCGAGGTCGAGGGCGGGGACGCCGGCGTCGTCGGTCGTGTCGGACAGCTCCACCACCGTCAGTTCGCCCTCGGGGGAGCGGGTGGCGTACACCAGGTCGAGAACGTTGACCGTGCCAGAAGCCACCAGGTCGTCGATCGCCTGGAGCACTCCCGGGCCGGGCTTGTCGCCGTCGAAGGCGATCGCGTAGAACTCGATCGGGCCGTAATCGAATGTCGTCATGTCGTCATCCTCCTCCTGCGGGCCTCAGCCCGCGAGTGCCTTGGTCTTCAGTGCGGTGAACTCGGCGTCGGAGATCGCGCCGGAGTCGAGCAGGCTCTTGGCCTTGGCGATGTCGTCCGTCGGGCTGGACGAGCCGGCGGCCGTGCGGATGTACGCGTCCTGCTGCTTGCGCAGCTCGGCGTACTGCTCGACCGAGCGCTTCTGCATGCCCGAGCCGCGGGCGATGAGGTAGACCAGCGCGGTGAGGAACGGCACGAAGATCAGGAAGATGATCCACACCGCCTTCCAGCCGCCGCCCAGCGTGTGGTCGCGGAACAGGTCGCCGAGGATCGAGAACAGCACCATCAGGTACGCCACGAAAACGAAGACCCAGAAGAACCAGGCGACCAAACTCCAGAGATCCATTTGCGCTGCCAATCGTCAGGGCGGACCGAACGTCCGTCGTAACGAAAACGTATGAGGCGGCCGCTGGTGCGACGTCACCCGTGCGGGGTGAGAATCACGCCGCGTCGTCGGTGAGGAAGTTGACCGACACCACATCGACGTGCCGCTCGTCCAGCATCTCGATCAGTCCCAGCAGCTTCGCCTGATCCGGGATGGCGCCGACCATGCTGGTGCAGCCGTCCGCGGCAGGAGCGATCTCGAACCCGTCGAGAGCCGCGATGAGCTCGGGATCGAGCGGACCGCCGACCACGATCTCGACGATCTGATCGTTCATGGCACCTCCTCGTGCGGTGCTCGCGCCGTGCGGGTGCCGCACATTATGACGGCCTCCTTCTCGCGGTGACGTCACCCCTGTGGGATGATTCCCCCGAGCTCACGCCCGCTCGCCTGGGAGGCTCTCCGTGAGGGAAGTACGTAGGATCCCTCCGCACGCTGTCGATCGGCCGGCGCTGCGGAAGCAACTCGACACCGGCACGTCCGCGCCGCTGTCGCTCATCGTCGCCCCCGCCGGCGCCGGCAAGAGCGTCCTGCTGTCGCAGTGGGCGCAGGCACGCCCCGACATCGCGGTCGCCTGGTTCGACATCACCTCTGCCGACGATGAGCCCCTCGCGTTCGCGGTGCGCCTGGTCTCCGGCATCCGTGCAGTCGCCCCCGGCTTCCGCGCTCCCGCCACTCCCGTCGAGGCCTCGGAGCGTCGTCTCGGCGAGGCCTTCCTCGAGGATCTGGCCGGAGGGCTCGCGGATGCCGGCACCGTCGTCCTCGTCTTCGATGACCTCGACCGCATCTCGGGCACGCCGCTGCTGGCCGATCTGTGGCGTCTCGTGGACCTCCTGCCCGAGAATGCGCACGCCGTCTTCTCGTCGCGCGTGGACCTGCAGCTCGGGTGGAGCCGCCACCGGCTGGAGCACGGGCTCATCGAGATCCGGCAGCGCGAGCTCGCGTTCGACGACGCCACCACGGCTCGCGTGATCGAGCGGATCGCCGGCAAGCGCGTGACCGAGAGGGCCGTCGCCGCGGTGACCGCCAGGACGGAGGGCTGGGCGGTCGGCGTGCAGCTGACGGCGCTCACCCTGCGGTTCTCGACCGACCCCGAACGCACCGTGGACACGTTCGCCGACACCGACCGGCTGGTCGTCGACTACCTCAGCGAGGAGGTGCTGGACGCCCTCGAGCCCGAACGGCGCGACGCGCTGATCCGGCTGGCGGTGCTCGACGAGATCTGCGCGGGACTGGCCGAGGCCGTCGCCGGAGTCGACGGCGCCGCGTTCATCGCCGGGCTCGAGCGAGACTCGATGTTCCTCGTCGCCGTGCCGGAGCGGCCCGGCTGGTATCGCTTCCACCGGCTCTTCCGCGACCTCCTGCGCTACCGGCTGCGGGCCGCCGACTCCCATGCGGAGCCCCGGCTGCTCGAGGCCGCGGCGGACTGGTTCCTCGGCGAGGGTGACGCTCAGGACGCCGTGGAGTACCTCATCCGCGCGCGGCGCTGGGAGCGCGTGATGGCACACGTGCTCGCGAGCGGCCGCGAGGTCTTCGAGGAGGTGCGGGCCACCGCGCTCGCGCAGTGGCTGGACCGCGTGCCGGTCGAGATCCGCGCGACCGATCCCGACGTCGAGCTGCTGCGTGCGATCGCCGCGGGGATGAGCGGGCGGGGGATGGTCGCCGTCGACACCATCCGGGCCCTCCTCGCCGGCGACACGCTCTCCATCGGCCAGCGGCAGGTCGCGCTGGCGTTCCTGGCGGCGTGCGTGCAGTTCCGGCCCTACCCGGAGGCCTTCCTCCACGCCGCCCAGGAGGCCGTCGCGCTGCTGGCCGAGCATCCGGATGCCGAGCCGCCCGACCTGCTCGGCCTGACCGCCCGGCCTCTGCTGACCTACCTCGCGCAGGGATCGATGGGCCGTGCCCACCTCTTCCTCGGCGACTTCGACCAGGCACGCGCGGCATTCGCGGCGACGGCCACATCGAGCGCCTTCGCGTACAGCCCGTTCCGGGTCCACCTGCTCGGCAGCATCGCGCTCACCGACGCGCTGACGGGTCGGCTGACGGCCGCCGCGAGCCGTGCGGACGAAGCGCTCGGCATGGCGCGGGAATCCGGCCTGCTCGCCCATCCGGCTCCCGCCGATGCCTACCTCGCCCGCGCGCTGGTCGCGATCCAGCGCGGCGAGCCCGACGTGGGAGCCATCTCGCTGGCCGAGGGCGAGCTCCGTGCGTCCGCGAACCAGCGGACGCAGCTCATGTGGGTCGCGCACCTGGTCTCCCTGCTCGCCGATCCCGCGGCCGACCGGGTCGAGAAGTCGGTCGAGCCGGCGGGTCCGCCGCCGCCGCTCATCCGTCGGGCACTGGCGGCGCTCGCGATGCGCAGGGCGCGACTCGAGGGCACGCCCGGGGTCCCCTCCGGAGCTCCGCCCGGACCGTGGTCGCCGATCGCCTTCGAAGAGGTCGCCGCGCTGCTCACGCTGGGTCAGCCCGCCGCCGCCCGCGCTCGCCTCGGACAGCTGCGCTTCGAGCCGGACGCCCTCCATCCGCTAGCCTCGATCGAGTTCGAGATCCTTCTGGGCTGGCTGTCGGCGCTCGAGAATCGCCGGCCGCGCGCCCGAGACCACCTCGAGAACGCCCTCGCGATCGCGGGACCCGAGGGGATCATCGACCCGTTCATGCGGTCGGGTCCTGTCGTCGCCGACCTCATCGAGGAGCTCGTCGGGCCGCGCACCGAGTTCAGCCGGCTCGTGGTCGCCCGCACCCGCTCCGGGGTCGTGGTCCGCAGCAGGCGCCTCATCGACGACCTCACGCCTCGCGAGCTGGAGCTGCTGGCCTTCCTGCCGAGCCGGCTGACGATCGCCGACATCGCGGTGCGCTGCTTCGTGTCGACGAACACCGTCAAGACGCACCTCGGGCACATCTACCGCAAGCTGGGCGTGTCGGGCCGGGATGCCGCGATCGAGCGGGCCGTGGAGCTCGGCCTCATCGACGCCAAGGAGATCGCCCGCGTGGGGTGACGTCGCGCCCTCGCCGCCCGGACATCATGACGACATGACCGAACACGCCGTCGGGGGTACCCAGGATCCGCACGACGCGGACGGGACGGATGCCGCGGCTCCGCTCGTCGAGGCGCCCATGGCTCCCGATCCCCTCGTCGCCCGGCCGGGCAGGTTCGTCGGCGTCCTCGCGATGCTGGACAAGCCGCTCGCGCTCGGGTTCCTGACGACGATCGGCGTGATCGGCGCCCTCATCCTCGCGAGCGCGCTCGGATCGATCTCGACGATCCTCGTCTACATCGTCCTGGCGATGTTCCTCGCCGTCGGGCTGGACCCGATCGTGCGGCGACTCGAGCGCCAGGGGATGAAGCGGGGCGTGGCGATCGTCATCGTCTTCGGCGGATTCATCCTGCTCTTCGCCGCCTTCCTCATTTGGGTGCTTCCTCCGGTGCTGGCGCAGATCGGCGAGTTCGTCGAGGCGATCCCGGAGGCGATCATCGGCATCCCCGACACCGAATGGTTCGCCACGCTCGACCGCGACGCGCAGGGAGCCATCCTCGATGCAATGCATCAGCTCGCCGACTGGGTGTCGAGTCCGGCGACCATCGCCGCCGTGAGCGGTGGCGTGCTCGCCGTGGGCATCGGGATCATCAGCGCCATCACGGCATCCTTCATCGTGGTGGCGCTCACGCTCTACTTCTTGGCGTCGCTGTCGGGCATCAAGGCGGCGTTCTACTCATTGGCGCCTGCGCACAGCCGGCCCCGGCTGAGCAGCATGACGGAGCGGATCACCGACTCGGTGGGCGGAGCGCTCATCGGCTCCGTCATCCTCGCCGCGATCAACGCGGGCGTCGTCTTCGTCCTGCACATCGCGATCCGGCTGCCCTTCCCGGCGCTGATGGCGACGATCGCCTTCGTCGTCACCCTCATCCCGTTGTTCGGCTCGGTCATCTTCCTCGTGATCGGCACCGGTGTCGCGCTCTTCACCGGGCCGGTTCCCGCACTGATCTTCGCCGTCTGCTACCTGATCTACATCCAGATCGAGTCGTACGTCGTCAGTCCGCGGGTGATGAACAAGCAGGTCGCCATCCCGGCCGCGCTGGTGCTGATCGGCGCACTCGTCGGCGGGGCGCTCATGGGCATCATCGGCGTGCTGGTGGCGCTGCCGGTGATGGCCTCGATCCTCCTGATCATCCGCGAGGTCGTCGTGCCGAAGCAGGACCTCAAGGTCTGACCCCTCCCGCGGGGGTCAGTTCAGGGCGGAGGTCAGGCGCGCGAGCCCGTCGAGGAAGGTCGCCTTGTTCGGCTGGTTGCGCCACTCCTCGAGAGTGAGCTCGCGGCCGGCGTCGCGGTAGCCCTGCTCGACCTCGCGCATCGCGGCGACGAAGGACTCGCCGCGCACCAGCATCGAGACCTCGCTGTTGAGGCTGAACGACCGGATGTCCATGTTGCTCGAGCCGATCACGGCGATGTCGTCGTCGATCGAGAAGTGCTTGGCGTGCAGGATGTACGGCGGCGGGTACATGAAGATCCGCACCCCGGCCTCGAGCAGCGGCGTGTAGTACGAGCGCTGCGCGTGGTAGACCAGGCCCTGGTCGCCGATCTCGGACACGAACAGCTGCACCTCGAGGCCGCGCTGGCAGGCGGTCGTGATCGCGTAGACCATCGCCTCGTCGGGGACGAAGTACGGGCTCGTGATGATGACCTTCTCGGTCGCGCCGTAGATGAGCGAGAGGAAGAGCCGCAGGTTGTTCTCGGTCGGGTAGCCGGGGCCGCTGGGCACGACCTGGCACAGCAGGGCGTCGTCCGCCGTGGAGTGCTCGATCTGCGAGGCCGGCACGTGCGCCACCGGACGGAGGTCCTCGCCCGTCTCGATGAGCCAGTCCGACAGGAAGACCGCGTTGAGGGATGCCACGGCGGGCCCACTCAGCCGGGTGACCAGCTCCTGCCACATCAGGCCGCGCTTGATGTTCTTGGGTGAGTCGTAATCGCGCGAGATCAGGTTCTGCGACCCCATGAATCCGACGCGGCCGTCCACGACGACGATCTTGCGGTGGTTGCGCAGGTCGGGGCGCTGGTACTTGCCCTTGAGAGGCATGACCGGCAGCATCCACTCCCACTTCACGCCGATGCGGTCGAGCTCGGCGAGCGTCGCGGTGGAGTTCTTGAGGCGGCGCGTCGAGACGTAGTCGATGAGCATGCGGACCGTCACGCCGCGGGCGACGGCGCGCTCCATGGCGGCGAAGAAGCCGCGCGTGGTGTCGTCCCACGCGACGATGAAGAACTCGACGTTCACGAAGGTCGTCGCCGTGTCGATCTCGGCCGCCATGGCGTCGATCGATCCCTGGTAGTCGCCGTGGAGCGTCGCCCGGTTGCCCTCGCTGGCCGGAAGCGCGGTGAGCGCCTCGTTCTGCTGGACGACGCGCTGGAACCAGCGTGGCCAGTCCGCGCTCATGGTCTCGAGGTGCTGCGAGTGGACGGAGTCGCGGATCACGCCGTTGATGCGCGTCTGCTCGTCGCGCCGCTTCTGCGGCAGGCGGAAGCTGCCGATCAGCAGGAACAGCAGCATGCCGATGAACGGCAGCAGGAGGATCAGCAGCAGCCACGCCATGGCCGCCGTGGGCTTGCGGTCGCCGCGGGGCACGAGGATGAGCGCCATGATGTCGATGACCACGGCCGCGATCAGGACGATCGGCCAGAAGGGTCCCGATTCGGCGATGGTTAGCAAGCCTTGGCTCCTTAGGCGGGGGTCACGCGGTTGACGGACACGACTTCGATGTTCAGATCGTCGAAGACGCCGAGCAGTCCGCGCAGTCCGGACTGGTCCGCGACCATGCCGGTGACGCTCGACGTCCCGTCGTCGCGGGTCGTCACATCGTAGCCGTCGAGCGCCGCGATCAATGAGGGTCCGAGCCGGCCCGTGACGACCACTTCCACGACGTGAGCGGACATGGCCCTCCTTGGCGCGGACTGCGAGATGGTCAGAGCCCAGCGTGGAGGAAAGGGCGGCGGATGCCGTCACCCCTCGGGGATGATTCGCTCAGCGCTCGCTGTTCACCCGGTCCCGCCACTCGAGCAGCGGATGCAGCGGGGACAGATCGTAGTCGGGCCCGTCGATGGCCGGGATGATCAGACGGAAGCCGAGCTCGAAGAGGCGGGCCGGGGCATCCGTCTCCGTCAGAGGCCCGAAGCCGCGGATCGTGTACCCGCTCGACAGCTCGATCTCGGCGGGGTCCCGGCCTTCCTTCGCGCACCACTCGTGCATCACGCCGATCTTGCGCGGCATGTCGTCGAGCTTGGTGAAGGTGTGCCAGATGTCGGCGTGCTGGGCCACCAGCCGCAGCGTCTTGCGCTCGCCCTGGCCGCCGATGAGGATCGGGATCCTGCGGGTGGGCGGAGGGTTCAGCCGATCCCAGCGCGAGCGGATGCGCACCAGGTCGTCCGCCAGTGCGTCGAGCCGCGAGCCCACGGTGCCGAACTCGTAGCCGTACTCGACGTAGTCCGGCTCGGCCCATCCCGAGCCGGTGCCGAAGATCAGCCGGCCGGTGCCGTCGGGCCCGGCGCTGATGTGGTCGACGGTGCGGGCCATGTCGGCCTGAAGGTCGGCGTTGCGGTACGAGCTGCAGTTGACCAGCGGGCCGAACTCGACCCGTTCGGTCTGCTCGGCGATCGCGGCGAGCACCGTCCATGCCTCGAAGTGATCGGCCTCGAAGGGGGAGGTGAGGGGGAAGAAGTGGTCCCAGTTGAAGATGACGTCGACGCCGAGGTCCTCGGCGCGCAGCACCGCGTCGCGGTACGCCGCATACGAGCCGTGCTGCGGCGCGAGCTGCACTCCGATGCGCAGGGGCCGGTGGTCGGCGGGGTGGGTCACGTCGGTCATGCCGGTCCTCCGTTGCCGCCGGGTTCGATGCGCAGCACGCCGGGCGCCTGACCGACGGCGAGGTCGTCGACGATCCGCACCGTGCGGGCGAGGTCGTCGACCGAGCCGATCACGGTGCCGAAGCGCTCGCGGTCGGGGCAGACGGCGGTGACCGTCACGAAATGCGTGCCGGTGTCCCACGTGTAGGTCGCGAAGGGCGGCGTGCGCGGATCCGGCGGCAGCGGCATCTCGAGCTTCTCGCCCACGCCGAGGTAGGGGCTCCGGAAGCTCGCGGTGTCGTCGTACTCCATCGGCATCATGGCCCGGGCGACCCGCATCTGCGATGTCGCCTCCTGCACCTGGGCCATGACCACGACGAGCTCCGGGTCCGCCTTCCACACCCACACGAGCACGCGGCCCGCAGCGCGGCGCATCAGCAGCGGAGCCGCCTGGCTCATCGCCCACGCGGCCATTCCGCTGCCGGGACGCTCGGGGGCGCCCATCGCGGTGTTGGCCTGGGACAGCAGCATCCGGATCGCCGCCTTGCAGTGGCGCCGGCCGCGGAACCCGAGCGATTCGGTCACGCCCACCCAGAGCGTCGTGTCGGCATCGGCCTGCAGTCGTGGCATGCCATCCAGGGTACGGGGCCGACAGAGGCCCCTCGGGTACAGTTGATGCCGCGCGACCCACCTCCCCCTTCGTCCGCCGCGTACCCCACAGACAGGCCCCCAGCATCCCGTGACCCCGTCCGAGACGCCCGCAGAGACCTCCGCCGAGGCAGGGAGCACGCGCCCGCTCACCATCCTGATCGGCGCCGACACCTTCCTCCCTCACGTGAACGGCGCCGCCCGGTTCGCCGAGCGCCTCGCCGCCGGTCTCGTCGCACGCGGCCATGATGTGCACGTCATGGCTCCGAGTGACACGCACCGCCGGCACGGCACGTTCACCGAGGTGATCGAGGGCCAGCCGATGACGATGCACCGCATCCCGGCGTGGCGCTGGTATCCGCACGACTGGCTCACGTTCGTGCTGCCGTTCCGTGCCAAGCACTACTCGCGGCGCGTGCTCGACCGGGTGAAGCCCGACGTCGTGCACAGCCAGTCCCACATCGTGATCGGCCGCGCCCTCACGCGCGAGGGGCGCAAGCGCGGCATCCCGATCGTCGCCACCAACCACGTGATGGCCGAGAACGTGCTCGACTTCACGGTGCTGCCGGCATCCTGGACCCGCTACGCGATCAAGCTCGCGTGGGCCGACGCCAAGCGCACGTTCGACATGACCCGCGCCGTCACCACACCGACGCGCAAGGCCGCCGACTTCCTCGAGCACACGATCGACATCAAGGGCGTCATCCCGATCAGCTGCGGGATCGACGCGTCGAACTACCAGCCCGACCTCACGCCGCGAGACGCCCACCGGCTGGTCTTCGTCGGCCGCTTGACGACCGAGAAGCAGATCGACGTCGTGCTCCGCGCGGTCGCGAAGCTCGACCCGGCGCTCGACGTCCGGTTCGACATCGTCGGCAAGGGCGACCAGCGCCGCAACCTCGAGGAGCTCATGGTCGAGCTCGGCCTCGCCGACCGGGTGAGCTTCCACGGGCACACCACCGACGAAGAGCTGCGCGGGCTGCTCACCAACGCCAGCCTGTTCGTCATCGCCTCGATCGCCGAGCTGCAGTCCATCGCGACGATGGAGGCGATGGCCTCCGGCCTGCCGATCGTCGCCGCCGACGCCGTGGCCCTCCCGCACCTCGTGCACGACGGCGAGAACGGCTACCTGTTCGAGCCCGGCAACGTCGACGACCTCGTCGCCAAGCTCACCACGGTGCTCACCCAGTCCCCCGAGGAGCGCCTGAGCATGCAGCAGGCGTCGCTCGAAGGGGTCAAGGTGCACGACATGAAGCGCACGCTCGACACCTTCGAGGCGCTCTACCGCGACGAACCCCTGCCCGAGTAGCCCCGTGCACGTCGTGATGTTCGGCGACCAGCACGTCGAGACTCTCGGCGGAGCTCAGGTCTCGATGCGACTGCAGCGACGGTTCCTCGAGCAGGCCGGCCACACCGTGACGATCGTCGCGCCGGCCGTGCACGGTCCGCGCGGTCGCTCCTTCGCTCCGGATGCCGCGTACCTCGACATCCCGTCCGTTCCGATCACCGTCGACCGCGAGTACTCGATGTCATGGCCGGGCCGGCGCACCGACCGGTGGGTGGATGCCGCGCTCGCCGTCCGCCCACCCGTGGACGTCGTGCACGTGCAGGCGGACTTCTGGGGGGCGTTCACCGGCCACCGGTACGCCGCGCGGCACGGCCTACCGGTCGTGCACACGATGCACAACCGCGTGGACGTCGGCATCGAGGCCACCGCGCCGTTCCCGTCGCTGGTGCTGCGCGCTCTCAACGCCTGGCAGCGCCGGGCCATCCGCGTTCCGGCCGCCGGACGGGACGGCTGGGCATTCCTGCGCCGGTTCGCCGCCCGATCGGATGCCGTGACCGCACCCTCGTCGCACTTCGCCCGGCGCCTCGAGCAGCACGCGGTCGTGCCCCGGCGCGGCGGTGGAGTGGACGTCATCTGGAACGGCATCGACGACGAGATCCTCGACGCGGCACGGGCTGCGGCGCCCGCCGAGCGTGAGAGCGGACCGCCGCGGTTCGTGTGGCTCGGGCGCATGAGCCCCGAGAAGCGCCTGCTGCCGTTCCTCGAGGCGCTCGCCGACTCGGGCGTACAGGCCGAGGTCGAGGTGATCGGCGGCGGCGGGCAGCTGCGGGCCGCGCAGCGGCTGGTCGCCCAGCGCGGGCTGGAGTCGATCGTCCAGTTCGCGGGGCGGCTCTCGTACCCCGAGACGCTGCGCCGCATCGCCCGCGCCGATGCGCTCGTGCAGACCTCGATCGGCTTCGAGACGCAGGGGATGACGCCATTCGAGGCCGCGTCGCTCGGCACGCCGTCGATCATCAGCGACCCCGACATCGGCGCCGAGCTGGGCTCGGGCTTCTGGGTGGTCGGCGAGGGTCAGACGGCGGATGCCTCGACCGCCGCGCTGGCGGAAGCGCTGCGCGTCGCGGCCGCGGACATCGTGGCCGGCACGCCCCGGTCCGTCGACCCGTCGATCCGCGACCGGTTCCGCCAGTCCTCGCGGACGGCGGCGATGGTCGAGGTCTACGAGCGGGTCACCGCCCGCTGACGACGGTCCGTCTCGGTCGAGACGAACCGTCACCGCGTCAGGGGTGGGGCAGGCGGGCGGGATCGGTGGGGAGACGGTGGTAGCCGTCGTTGCGAAGGGCCGTGATCGTGGAGGCGACCGCGACAGCGGCCAGGGCTGTAAGAAGAATCACCAGGAACATGGCAGTAACGCTACGCTTGCGGTGGAACTGCCAACAGTGGCAGGATGGACACACATCGCACGAAAACTGCCATGGCGGTTCGAGCCCGGAGGTACGACATGAAGACGGTCGCCGTGATCGTTCAGGACGGGTTCGCGCCCTTTGAATTCGGGGTCGCCTGCGAGGCCTTCGGGCTCGACCGGTCGGATGACGGCATCCCCAACTTCGACTTCCGCATCGTGACGCCGAACCCCGGCGTCGTGCAGTCGAAGATGGGCTTCTCGATCAACGTGGACCTCGACCTGGCGTTCGCGTACGAGGCCGATCTCGTCGTCGTCTCCCCCACGCCCCGGCAGTACTGGGACAACACCGACGAGCGCGTGCTCGACGCGGTGCGGGCCGCCGTGGCGCGCGACGCGTGGGTGCTGAGCGTGTGCAGCGGCTCCTTCATCCTGGGCGCGGCCGGCGTGCTCGACGGCCGCCGGGCCACCACGCACTGGATGTACGCCGACATCATGGCGAAGATGTACCCGCGCGTCGACGTCGACCCAGATGTGCTCTACGTGCAGGACGGCAAGGTCATCACGAGCGCCGGCACCGCCGCGGGCCTCGACGCCTGCCTGCACCTCCTGCGCCAGGAGCTCGGCGCCGAGCTCACCAACAAGATCGCGCGGCGCATGGTCGTGCCGCCGCAGCGCGACGGGGGCCAGGCGCAGTTCATCGATCGTCCGCTGCCCGAGGTCGCGTCGCTGTCGCTGTCACCGGTGACCGACTGGATGGTCGAGAACCTCCGGCTCGAGCTCACGGTCGACCAGCTCGCTGCCAAGGCGCACATGTCGCCGCGCACGTTCGCCCGTCGCTTCAAGTCCGACTACGGCGCGACGCCGGCGGCCTGGCTGGCCCGGCAGCGGATCATCCATGCGCAGCGCCTGCTCGAGAAGACCGATCTGGGCCTCGATCGCGTCGCCTACGAGAGCGGCTTCGGGTCGGCCGCCGTGCTGCGGCAGAACTTCGCCCGCGTGCTCGATACCACCCCCACGGCCTACCGCGCACGGTTCTGCTGCACGCGTGAGGCGATGCAGGCCGCCGGGGCTGAGGTCGAGATGCTCGAGCCGGTCGCCTGACACCACCCGCACCGGGCGAGGTCCCGCGCGCCGGGCTTCGCTACGGTGTGACGGTGCGCATCGATCCGAGGCGGTGGTTCTCCCGCAAGACGCTCGGCAAGGATGTGATGTCCGGCGTCGTGCTCGGCGTCGAAGCGGTGCCCGACGGCCTGGCCGCCGGCCTGCTCGCCGGGGTGAACCCGCTCGCCGGGCTCTACGGCTACATGTTCGGGCTCGTCGGCGCCGCATGCTTCACCAGCAGCGCCTTCATGGCGGTGCAGGCGACGAGCGCCATGGCCCTGGTCGTGTCGGATGCCGGTCTCGACAGCCGCCCCGACCCCGACCGCGCGCTGTTCACGCTCGCGGTGCTCACGGGCATCGTCATGGTCATCGCCGGTCTGGCGCGTGCCGGACGCCTGGTGAGCTTCGTCCCCACGGCCGTGATGACGGGCTTCATCACGGCGATCGGCGTGAACATCGTGCTCGGGCAGCTGTCGAACTTCACGGGCTACGACGCGCGCGGCGCCAACCGGCTGCTGAAGATGTTCGACGTCCTGCTGCACATCAACGCCTGGAGCATCGCCTCGGTCATCGTCGGCACCATCACGATCCTGCTCATCGTGGTGCTCCGGCAGACGCGCGTCGGCAGTCTCGGCCTGGTGCTCGCCGTGGTGGTCGGCTCGGTCTGCGCCGTGCTGCTCAACCTCTGGGTGGGCGACCCCGTCACACAGCTGCGTGACATCGTCGAGGTGCCGCGAGGGCTGCCGTCCCCGGTGCTGCCGAGCCTGGCCGACGTGCCCGCGCTCATCGTGCCGGCGGTCTCGCTCGCGTTCATCGGACTCGTGCAGGGCGCGGCGGTGTCGGCGGGCATCCCGACCGTGGACGGCCGCCCGCCCGACACCAACCGCGACTTCATCGGACAGGGCGCGGGCAACATCCTCTCCGGCCTCCTGCGCGGCATGCCCGTCGGCGGATCGATGGCGGGCTCGTCGATCCTCGTGCAGTCGGGCGCCAAGACCCGGCTCGCCCTGTTCGTGGCCGGCGCGGTGATGGCGGTGCTGCTGTTCGCGGCATCCGATGTCGTCGCCTACGTGGCCATGCCGGCCCTCGCGGGTCTGCTGATCGTCGTCGGCATCGGCGCCGTGAAGCCCAGCCGCATCTACTCGGTCGTGAAGTCGGGGCCGCTTCCCACGGCGATCATGGCGGTCACCTTCGGCCTGACGCTGATCATCCCGCTGCAGTTCGCCGTCCTCGCCGGTGCGGGACTCGGCATCATCCTCTACGTCGCCCAGCAGTCCAACCGGGTCCGCGTGCGCGCGGTGCATCTCGAGACCGACGGGCGCCTCCGCGAGTCGGATCCGCCGAAGTCGGTGCCCGCCGGGCGAGTGCTGATCCTTCAGCCGTACGGCAGCCTGTTCTTCGCGAGCACGCCCATCTTCGAGAAGCAGCTGCCGGAGGTGAACCGGCACTCGCGCGATGCGATCGTCATCGTGCGCCTCCGCGGAACCGATCAGATCGGTCTCTCGCTCGTCGACGTGCTGCGGCGGTACGCCGAGCAGCTGCGCGAGACGGGCGGGGGCCTCAAGGTGGTCGCGACCGAGACCCGCGTGATCGATCAGCTCGCCGCCGGCGGGCTGACCGACGACATCGGCGAGCGCAACGTCTACAAGGGCACCGAGTGGGTGGGTGACACACTGCGGCGTGCGTACGCCGACGCCCTGGACGAGATCGGCGATCGTCGACGCTGAACAGCCGAAGGACGATCATCGTTTCGTCCATGCGTGGCGGAGTTCTGCCCATATCCTCGCGCCCTATGCCCGCCTAGCATCGGACGAATGAGCACCGACCAGATCGTTCTTCCCGACGCGCCCGCCGACCTGAGGGCGCAGCTCGACCAGGGTGGGGCCGTCGCGTGGAGCGAGCCGCTGACGATCCGCACCTACGAGCCCGCCGCGCCCAGCGTGTACCCGATGTACCTGGACCAGCGGGTCTACCAGGGCTCGAGCGGCAAGGTCTATCCGCTGCCGTTCACCGAGCAGATCTCCGACGAGCCGGCGCCGCGCGCGTGGCAGGCGGTGCACCTCGAGAACGAGTTCGTGCGACTCGTGGTGCTGCCGGAGCTCGGCGGCCGCATCCACGTCGGCTACGACAAGACGACGGACTACGACTTCTTCTATCGCAACAACGTCATCAAGCCGGCGCTCGTCGGTCTCGCCGGGCCGTGGATCAGCGGCGGCGTCGAGTTCAATTGGCCGCAGCACCATCGCCCTGCCACCTACCTGCCGGTCGAGACGCTCATCGAGCAGTCCGACGACGGCTCGGTGACCGTGTGGTGCCACGACCA
This sequence comes from Microbacterium sp. Root166, assembly GCF_001427145.1. GTDB lineage: Bacteria > Actinomycetota > Actinomycetes > Actinomycetales > Microbacteriaceae > Microbacterium. The sequence goes on along the minus strand of NZ_LMGL01000001.1, from coordinate 893,540 downwards.
CGACCCGTTCACCCGCATGTCCGCCCAGCACGGCGTGCGCCTGCGGCCCGGCAGCTCGGTGGTGGAACTCGTCGTCCGGCTGCACAACCGCACGAGCGAGCGGCAGACATTCCTATGGTGGGCCAACGTCGCGGCGCGCGTGCATGACGATTACCAGTCGTTCTTCCCCGAGGACGTGCGCTACGTCGCCGACCACGCGCGACGGGCGCTGACCGCATTCCCTGCGGCCGACCGGCCGTACTACAACGTCGACTACCCGGCGCTGGCCGCAGAGCAGCCGGGTGCCGATCGCATCGACTTCTACCGGAACATCCCCGCGCCCACGTCGTACATGATCGTGGACTCGCAGCAGGACTTCTTCGGCGGCTACGACCATGCCGCCGGGGCGGGCTTCGTGCACTGGGCCGAGCGGCGCGTCTCGCCGGGCAAGAAGCAGTGGACCTGGGGGAACGCGCCTTTCGGCCACGCGTGGGACGACCAGCTCACCGACGCCGATGGGCCGTACGTCGAGCTCATGGCGGGCGTCTACACCGACAACCAGCCCGACTTCTCGTGGCTCATGCCCGGCGAGACGAAGGTCTTCACGCAGTACTGGTACCCGATCCCGGCCATGGGCCCCGCGCACCAGGCCACGCCGGACGCCGCCGTGCACGTGGACCGTGACGGTGGGGTCGGCGCCACGGTCGCCGTCACGGCCTCGCAGCCCGGCGCGACCCTGCGCATCCTGCGTGGCGGTGTCGTCGTCGCGTCCGTGACCGAGGACATGGTCCCCGGTGTCCCGGTCTCGCTCGCGTCGACCGACGTCGATCCTGCCGACGCGATCTCCGTCGAGCTGCATGACGACGCCGGACGCATCCTCGTGCAGTGGCAGCCGGTCGACGTCTCGGACGAAGAGCCCTGGGTCGCCGACGAGCCCCCGCTTCCCGAGGACATCGACTCGGTGGAGGAGCTCTATCTCACGGGCCTGCACCTGAGCCAGTACCGGCACCCGACCCGTTCGCCGCTGCCCTACTGGCAGGCGGCTCTGGAGCGGGATCCGGGTGACGCGCGCACGAACCTCGTCCTGGCCGATGACCACTACCGCGCCGGCCGGTACGAGCAAGCCCTCGACCGTGCGCAGATCGCGCTCGCCCGGCTCACGCGCCGCAACGCCAACCCGCCGGACGCCGAGGTGTTCTACCTCACCGGCCTCATCCTGCAGCGGCTCGGACGCGACGTCGAAGCGGAGCAGGCCTTCGGCAAAGCCGGATGGGATGCCGCGTGGGCGGCCGCCGCCGGGCTCGAGCTGGCACGCTCCCTGGCCCGGCGTGGGCACAATCGGGCGGCGCTGCGCGTGCTGGACACCCTGGACGGCGTCGTCGGCCACGACACGCGCCGGGCAGCGCTCCGGGCGATCGTCCTGGGCCGGACCGGCCGGGTCTCCGAGGCCGAGAAGCTGGTCGAGCGCGCCCTCGTCGACGATCCGCTCGACGCCACCCTGCGTGCGCTCGCCGGGCGGCCACTGGCGGCCGATGCCGCGCTGCTGCTCGATGTCGCGCGGGACCACGCGCGTGCCGGTGCCGTCGACGCGGCGCTCGAGCTGCTGCAGCGAGCCGTCGCCGCTCCGGTCACCGGCGCCGGCAACGTGCGTCCGATCGCGCACTACGAGGCCGCCGCGATCCTCGATGGGCTCGGCCGGGCTGGCGACGCGGCCGCCGAGCGCGAGCGTGCCCGCCGGTCCGACCGGACGTGGGCATTCCCCTCCGGACTCGACGCGCTCGCGGCCCTGGACACGGCGCTGGCGGCCGAACCCGATGACGCCGTCGCGCTCTCGCTGCGGGCCATGCTGCTCTACGCGCACGGGCGTCGCCGCGAGGCGCTCGAGGGGTGGAACCGTGCGATCGAGCTTGGGCTCGCTGAACCGGTGCTCCTGCGCAATGCGGCTTTGGCCGCCTACAACGTCGCCCACGACGACCGGCAGGCGCGCGAGCTGTATGCGCGGGCCGTCGAGGCGGCCCCAGGCGATGCGCGTCTGCGGTACGAGCAGGATCAGCTCGCCGCGCGGCTCGGCGAGAGCACGGCAACGCGCCTGAGCGCTCTGCGCGGCGTCGAAGCATTCGTCCTCACGCGCGACGACTTCACGATCGAGTACATCCGTCTGCTGGTCGCGGAGGGGTTCGCCGCCGACGCCCTCGAGATCCTGAGCACCCGGACCTTCCGCCCGTGGGAGGGCGGCGAAGGCCAGGCCGTCGCGGCCTGGGATGCCACCCGCGCCGCGCTCGGCATGCCCGAGAGCGACCCGCCCGCCACGCTCGGCGAGACGCGCCCGCGCTACGTGCCGCCGGCGGCCGTCCGTGAGGACGGTGTGACCGACTACTTCGCCACGAGCCTTCCCGAGCTGCTGCTGTTCGCGCGCGAGCCCCAGGACGGCTGACGTGCGCAGCCCGCTCTCCGGAACGCAGCACGTGCTGCGCGCGGCAGGCTATGAGGCGCGCGTCGCGAGCGTCGGGGCGAGCCTGCGGATGCTGCGCCTCGGTGACCGCGATCTGATCACGCCGTTCGCCGCCGATGAGGTGCGGCCGTCGATGAGCGGTGCGCTCCTCGCACCGTGGCCGAACCGGACGGCGGACGGCGCGTACGAGTTCGGCGGCGTCCGGCACCAGCTGCCGGTCAACGAGCCGGAGCGCGGCACCGCCGCCCATGGTCTCGTCGCGTGGCTGGACTTCGCCGCCGTCTCGGCAGGACCGGACGAGCTGATGCTGCGCGCGGTCATCCCGCCGCAGCCGGGCTACCCGTGGCTCGTCCGGCTGGAGGTGACCTTCACCCTCTCCGCGGACGGTCTAACGCAGGAGATCGTCGCGGTCAACGAGAGCGCGAGCGACGCCCCCTTCGGACTGGGTGGACACCCCTACGTCCTGGCCGGGGACAGCGGGCCGGGCGCCATCGATGCCTGGGAGCTCGAGCTGCCCGGGGCGGAGGTGCTCCTGGTGTCTCCGGACCGGCTGCTCCCCACCGGCTCGGCGCACGTGGCCGAGGGCGACGGCCGCTGGGACTTCCGTGAACCTCGCGCGCTGGGCGCAACGGAGATCAACCACGCGTTCACGCAGCTCCGGCGCGATGCCGCCGGCACGGCGCGCGTGCGCGCGCGAGCCGCCGACGGCTCCGGGGTCGAAGTCGCCTGGGATGACCGGTGCCCGTGGGTGCAGGTCTACACCGCCGACAGCCCAGGCAATGCGACGCACCGGCACGCGGTGGCGGTGGAGCCGATGACCTGCCCACCGGATGCCCTCAACTCGGGGCGCGACCTCCTGACGATCGCGCCCGGCGCCGCCGTCAGCGCCGGATGGACGATCCGCGGGATCGACCCGTAGGCGCTCAGCCCTTGTGCTGCGAACGGTACGTGGACGGGTTCACGCCGTGCAGCCGCCGGAAGTGCCGCGAGAAGTAGAGCGAGTCCGTGTAGCCGACGGCGCCGGCGACTTCACGGATGCTGAGCGACGTGGTGTCGAGCAGCTCGCGGGCACGCGACATGCGCAGCGAGGTCTGGAACGCACCCGGCCCGCTGCCGGTCGCCTGATGGAACAGGGCGCTCAGATGCGACGGTGACAGGCCGACGATGGCGGCGAGCTCGCCGACCCGGATGCTGCTGTCCATGCGCGCTTCGAGATGGCGCATGGCCCGCTCGAGCGGTGATCCCTCCGAGGGCAGCACGCTGTCCGCGGCGATGCGGGTCAGCAGATGCCACGCGATTCCCGATGCGGTGAGGAGCTGGGCGGGCGACAGCCGGCGATCCAGCGACGAGACGAGCTCGTCGAACAGCGCGACCACCCTGTCGAGAGCCCGGAGATGCGTCAGGGGCACCTGCTGACCCAGCAGCGGTCCGGTGAGCTCGGCGACGTCGCTGCCCCGCACGTGCATCCACCAGATGCTCCACGGATCGGCGTAGGAGGTCTCGTAGACATGGGGCGCGCCCGCCGGGATGACGATGCACGCCGAGGGGGTGAGCGTGAAGGTATCGCCGGCGATCGTGGCCGTGCCGCGTCCGGCCACGCAGAGCAGGACGATCGTCTCGGGCGCCCCCTTGCCCCGCACCCGGCGATGACCGGCAGCAGCGGGGAAGTAGCCGGCATCGGTCACCGTCAACCTCCGCGTGCCCGGCCGGGCCAACGCGGCATCCACCTGCGGCTGCGGAACGACGCAGAGGCGCTGGTCGGCGAAGCCCTCGACCCGGTAGTGCGGCGTCGGCTCGGTCGTCGTTTCGTCCATGGCTCTCCGCCGCTCAGCGTACCGGCGTTCGGCATTGCCGCGGCATCCGTCGACTGCTAAACTTGAGCCATCACGACTCAAGTTTCACGTGAGCAGATTTCAGGAGACAGATGAACGCCACGCAGCAGCCGGGCCAGGAAGACGCGCGCAGCGCCCTCGAGCAGTTCGGCATCAACCTGACCGACCGTGCCCGGCAGGGCAAACTCGATCCCGTCATCGGGCGCGACAGCGAGATCCGGCGCGTGAGTCAGGTGCTCACCCGCCGCACCAAGAACAACCCGGTGCTGATCGGTGAACCCGGCGTCGGCAAGACCGCCGTCGTCGAGGGGCTCGCGCAGCGGATCGTCGCAGGCGACGTGGCCGAGTCGCTCAAGGACAAGGAGCTCGTCACCCTCGACATCTCCGCTCTCGTCGCGGGAGCGATGTACCGCGGGCAGTTCGAGGAGCGCCTCAAGAACGTCCTCAAGGAGATCACCGACTCCGACGGCCGCATCATCACGTTCATCGACGAGCTGCACGTGCTCATGGGCGCGGGCGGCGGCGAGGGGTCGGTCGCGGCATCCAACATGCTCAAGCCCATGCTCGCGCGCGGCGAGCTGCGCATGATCGGCGCCACCACGCTCAACGAGTACCGCGAGTTCATCGAGAAGGATGCCGCGCTCGAGCGCCGCTTCCAGCAGGTCTACGTCGGCGAGCCCTCGGTCGAAGACACGGTCGCGATCCTCCGCGGCCTCAAGGAACGGTACGAGGCCCACCACAAGGTGGCCATCGCGGATGCCGCGCTCGTCGCCGCGGCATCCCTCAGCCACCGCTACATCCCGAGCCGTCAGCTGCCCGACAAGGCGATCGACCTCATCGACGAGGCGGCCTCGCGGCTGCGTATGGAGATCGACTCGGCGCCGCTCGAGATCGACGAGCTGCGCCGGCACGTCGACCGGCTGAAGCTGGAGGAGCTCGCGCTCAAGAAGGAGAAGGACGACGCCTCGAAGGAGCGCCTGGCCGCACTGCGGCAGCAGCTCGGCAGCGAGCAGGAGCGCCTCAGCGAGCTGCAGGAGCGGTGGGAGCGCGAGCGTGCTTCGCTCAACCGCGTCGGCGACCTGAAGACTAAGCTCGACGCCGCCCGCATGGAGGCCGAGCGCGCGCAGCGCGAGGGCAACCTCGAGAAGGCGTCGCGTCTGCTCTACGCCGAGATCCCGGCCCTCGAGCGGCAGCTCGTCGATGCCGAGCGCGAAGAGCCGGCGGGGGAGCGCATGGTCAACGACCAGGTGACGGACGAGGACATCGCCGCCGTCATCGCGGCGTGGACCGGCATCCCGGTCGGGCGGCTGCTGCAGGGCGAGACCGAGAAGCTGCTGCACCTCGAAGCCGAGCTCGGCCGGCGGCTGATCGGGCAGAAGGACGCCGTGAAGGCCGTCTCCGACGCCGTGCGCCGCTCCCGCGCGGGGATCAGCGACCCCGGACGGCCGACCGGGTCGTTCCTCTTCCTCGGTCCCACCGGCGTCGGCAAGACCGAGCTCGCGAAGTCCCTCGCCGAGTTCCTCTTCGACGACGAGCACGCCATGGTGCGCATCGACATGTCGGAGTACGGCGAGAAGCACACCGTGTCGCGGCTGGTCGGCGCCCCTCCGGGGTACATCGGCTACGAGCAGGGCGGCCAGCTCACCGAAGCCGTGCGGCGGCGTCCGTACAGCGTCGTGCTGCTCGACGAGGTCGAGAAGGCGCACCCCGAGGTGTTCGACGTGCTGCTGCAGGTCATGGACGACGGGCGTCTCACCGACGGCCAGGGACGCACGGTCGACTTCAAGAACGTGATCCTGATCCTCACCTCGAACCTCGGCTCGCCGATCCTCATCGACCCGACGCTGTCGACCGAGCAGAAGCGCGAGCAGGTTCAGGGCCTGGTGCGCCAGGCCTTCAAGCCCGAGTTCGTGAACCGCCTCGACGACATCGTGATCTTCCAGGCGCTCACCGAGGACGACCTCGCCCAGATCGTCGAGCTCGCCGTCTACGCGCTGCAGCGCCGGCTCAAGGACCGCCGGCTCACGCTCGCCGTCACGCCGGATGCACGCGGCTGGCTGGCCGAGCGCGGCTACGACCCGCTGTTCGGCGCGCGGCCGCTGCGCCGGCTCATCCAGTCGCAGATCCAGGACCGCCTCGCCATGGCCATCCTCGGCGGCGGGGTGCACGACGGCGACGTAGTGCGGGTGGATGTCGCGGCCGACGGATCCGGGCTCACCCTGGTGAGCGAAGGGCAGTCGCCGGTCCCCGAATCGCCCGAGGACGACGACGTCGTCGAGGCGGTCCTCGAGGACTGACCCGGGTCCTGTATGAGCGCCCGCGCCGAGGCGTGAGAGCATCGGGCATGCGCATCGTCCGGGCTCTGTGGGGGTCCACGCACCCGGGGCCGACGCTCGTGGTCACCACCCTGGCGCTGGCGCTGGGCCTGTCGATCGGGCTCGAGCTGTGGCGGCTCGCGCTGCTGACGCTCTCGGTCCTCGCCGGCCAGGTGTCGATAGGCATCTCGAACGACGCCCTCGACGCCGCGCGCGATCGCGCGGTCGGCCGCACCGACAAGCCCATCGCCCGCGGCGACGTGAGCCTGCGCGCGGCGTGGGTCGCGGCATCCGCTTCGCTTCTTCTCGCGCTCGCCCTGTCGGCACCTCTGGGATGGCGGATGCTGGCCGCCCATGCGCTGCTGCTGGGCTCGGCGTGGTCGTACAACGCCGGGCTGAAGTCCACCGCCTTCTCGCTCGTGCCGTTCATCGTGAGCTTCGGCCTGTTCCCGTCCCTGGCGACCCTGTCCGCGCCGGACCCGGCGTTCGCCCCGGGCTGGGCGTGGATCGCGGGCGCCGCACTCGGATCGGCCGTGCATCTCACGAACGTGCTGCCCGACCTCGACGACGACGAGCGGACCGGCGTCCGTGGGTTCCCGCACCGGATCGGGCCGCGCGCCTCGGCCGTGCTCGCCGCAGGCGCCGTGCTCGCCGGAGCGGTCGCCGTGCTGCTCGGGCCGGCCGGCGACCTCGCCGCGGTGCCGCCGCTCGCCTGGGTCTTCTTCGCCGGCGTCGCGGTGCTGGCCGTCGTGACGGTGGTGCGGGCCCTCGTGCGGCCCCCGAGCCGTGCGCTGTTCCGGCTCGTGATGCTCGCCGCCCTGCTGCTCGCCGCCCAGCTGGTGGCGACCGGCACTGCTCTGACCGGCTGACCTTCCGGTTCCGCCCGGCCCGCTCAACCTGCCGAGAACGCACGAACGCACCGTCCGAGCGCGAATTTCGGTGCGTTCGTGCGGTCTCGGCGTGTGGGTTGGCGGGCCGGGATCGGGCACGGCGTGCGCGCCGAGTTGCCACTCGAGGTCGGTCTCGGCGCGCCGAAGCGACCCGGACTGGCAACTCGACGGGCTGGCGGGGTCAGGCTCAGGCGCTGCGGTCGAAGCCCATCGAGTACGCGCGGGCGAACACGCCGCCCATCGGCGGGGCGAGCATCGCGCGCACCGTCGCGCGGCGTACCGCGTCGCCGACTGGACCGAGAGGCCGCCCGAGCGCCGTGTTCGCCGCGGCCAGGCCTGCGGCCGTGCGCGCCGACGCGACCCGAACGCGTTCCCACCGGCGCAGCTCGGCGTCCGGCGCCGAGCTGGTGCGGACCCAGGTCGCCAGCAGCGGCGCGAGCGTGGCCGCGTCGAGCAGGCCGAGGTTCATGCCCTGGCCGCCGATCGGGCTGACCTCGTGCGCGGCGTCGCCGACCACGAGCACGCGGCCGTTGCGCAGCCGTGGTGCGACGACCCGGCGCACGCCGAACGAGGTCGCCGACGTGACGGCCGCGGCGGCGTGGCCCTCGCCGCGCGCCTCGAGCGCCGCCCGCAGCCGGGCCGTCCTCGCCTCGGGGCCCGGGTCCGCGCCGGGTCGGTCCCACGCGACGAAGCGCCGCACGCCGCCCGGAAGTGGGAAGGACTCGAGCACGCCGTGCGCGTCCAGGTGCACCACGGCGAGCTCGGCGTCCGCGCGGGCGCCGGTCGCGGCATCCGTCATGAGATACCGATCGCGGTACTGCCGCACCGGCACGGCGCCGGGACGGTAGGCGAGGTCGCGCCCGCTCCAGCCGGAGGCGATCACGACGATCGGCGCCGTGAGCTCGAGCCCGCCCTCCAGCCGGACGCGCCCGCCGTCTGTGCGCCGCACGACCGCGGTGACGGTCGTCGCACGGCGCGGGGTCGGGGCATCCGCTGCCAGCACCGCCTCGGTCGCGGCCTGCGGCAGGGTCGCCACGAACGGGAACCGGGCCGACAGCCGGTCGAACCGCACCACGCCGAGCAGCCGGCCCGCCGACCGCGCCTCGCCCCGCGGAACCCGGGTCGCGCCGGCGAGCAGCCGCTCCGTCACGCCCGACTCCTCGAGCGCGGCGAGCACGGGGGCGTGCACGCCGATCGCGCGCGTGCCGCCGCCGATCGCCGGGCGCTTCTCGAGGATCTCGACGTCCACTCCCCGGCGTGCGAGCTCGCCTGCGAGTAGCAGCCCGACAGGTCCGGCGCCGACGATCAGGACGTCAGGCACCGGATGCTCCGCGTGGGCCGTCGGCCCTGCCCTGCCCGACGGCGACCAGCCGGAACGGGACCGGGCGCTGCACCGACCACTCGCTGCCGCCGTGCCGGTCGAGCTCGAGTGCGAGCTCGGCCCGGGTGAAGCTTCGCCGGATCGAGCGGAGCCCGTCGGTGCGCAGGAAGGTTCCGGGGGCGAAGGGCGTGATCCCCACGGCGTAGAGCCCGTACGCCAGCCGGCGGCGCTCGATGTCGGCGTGCAGCACCAGGCCGCGCGAGAGCTGCCGGGACTCGCTGAGGAATCCGCCGAGCTGCGGGCCGAGGTGGTGCAGGACGTGGTTGGACAGCACGACGTCGAACGCCTCACCCGCCGCGACGAGGGTCGCGGCATCCGTGCACCGGAACCGGACGTTCGGCGGCGCCGCGCTCTCGGTCGCGACGGCGTGCGCGCGCGGGTCGGGATCCACGCCGACCCATTCCACCTCGAGGCCGTCGCGCGCGGCGAGCCCGGCGAGCCGCAGCACGAGGTCGCCGCCGCCCGACCCCAGGTCGAGCACACGCGCCGGACGTCCGAGCGACCGCAGGTGCGGTGCGAGCGTCGCACGGTAGACGGTGCCCCAGCCCGACACGAGTCGGTTGATCGTGCCGAACCGGCGCAGGGTCGCTTCGAGCCGCGCCGGGTCGCAGTGCGGGTCGTCCATGAGCTCTTCGAGCTCGAGGTCGCGGACCGCCAGGGTCATGCGCGTCCCGCGGCGGCGGTCACGGCACCGGCGGAGGCGTCGGCGCGCACCGGCACCCGCTTCGTCATGAGGGCCGACTCGACGGTGAGCCCAGGGCCGAAGGCGAGACCGGCGACCCGGGATCCGTCGCCGATCGAGTCGTCGAGCAGCAGGCGGCGGAGGATGAACAGGATCGTCGCGCTCGACATGTTGCCGTATTCGCGCAGCACCTCGCGGGAGGCGTCGATCGCACCGGGCTCGAGTTCGAGGCCGGCCTCGACCCGGTCGAGCACGCTTCGCCCGCCCGGGTGCACGGCCCAGGCGTCGGGCTGTCCATCGTCGCCGAGGAACCGGTCGACGGCCCCACGGATCTCGCGTCCGACGATGCGCGGCACCTCGGCCGAGAGGGTCATCTCGAAGCCGTGGTCGCCGATCGTCCACACCATGTCGCTCTCGCCCTCGGTCGTGAGAGCGGTGGTGAAGCGGTCGAGGTGAAGGCCGCCGGGCCTTCCGACCGAGGGGTCGGCGGTGATCACCGCGGCCGCCGCACCATCGGCGAAGACGGATGCCGCCACGATCTGCTGCGGGTCGGCGGAGGGGCGGATGTGCAGCGAGCAGAGCTCGACGCAGACCACCAGCACCACGGCCTCGGGCTGGGCCGCCGCGATGCGGGTGGCGAGGCGGATGCCCGGAAGCGCCGCAGCGCAGCCGATGAACCCCAGGTGGTAGCGCTCCGCGGTGGTCGGGATCCCGAGGTCGCGCACCAGCCGGTAGTCCGGACCCGGGGCGAAGAACCCGGTGCACGAGACGGTGATCACATGCGTGACGGATGCCGCGTCCACCGCCGCGTCCTCGAGCGCGACCCGAGCGGACTGCGCGCAGAGGCCCGGCGTCACCCGGGAGTAGATGTCGTTGCGCGTGCCGGTCGTCGGCCGGCGCAGCGTTCCGGAGGGATCGACGAACGGTCCGTCCCCCGCCAGGACCGGCTCACCCAGGTCGGCGAGCTCGGTGAGCACCGTGTGCCGCTGGTCGATCGCGGCGGCGTCGAAGGCCGCGCGGATGAGGCGCTGGGTGAGGCGGTCCACTCCGGGCTGGCCCGCGAAGAAGTCGCGGACCCGCTCCTGTGGGACGCGGGTCGGCGGAACCGCGGTGCCGATCGAGACGATGCGCGCGCTCATGCTGACACTCAACCATCCCCGGGATGCTCAGAGGGCAGACTTGCGCGAACCGGCGTCGTCATGCTCGCATTCGGTCAGTCCTCCGTCGTGCCAGCGTTCGCTCCGGCGTTCGTGTGCGCGTCGGGAAGCTCTCGCATCGTCCAGAAGGGTGCGAACACCACGAAGCACGCCGAGAAGAGCTGGCCGATGGCGCCGATCCACATCACCGGCACGACGCCCAGCCACGCGCCGAGGACGCCGGCGAGCAGCGCGGCGATCGGCATGACGCCCCACACCACGAAGCGCACCGAGGCGTTCATGCGCCCGAGCAGGCGGGCCGGTGTGATCCGCTGCCGGAAGGTCACCTGCGTGATGTTGTAGAGCAGCACCGTGAAGCTGCCGACGAAGAACTGCGCCACGAGGAGCGGGAAGGCGAACTCCGGCACGAGCGCGGCCACCGGCAGGAGCGAGGCGACGATGCTGAAGCCGATCGCGCTGATCGGGATGGCCCGTGCCTCGCCGATCCGCTTCACGATGTGAGGAGTCGCGATGGCACCGAGCAGGCCGCCGATGGACGCGAGCGAGAAGATCAGACCGAGCGCCGCGGGCGAGAACCCGAGTTCGCGCAGAAGGAACAGCGGGAGCAGCGTCGTCGAGACCGTGTTGAAGAAGTTCGAGGTGCCGGTCGTGGCGACGATCCGGCGCAGCAGCTTCTCGGTGAAGACGAAGTGGAGGCCCTCCCAGATCTCGCGCAGGATCGGGCCACGGTCTTCGGCCGGACGGACCGCTTCACGGTCGCGCGTGAACATCAGCGCGATCGCCGAGATCACGTAGGTGCCGGCCGTGGCGAGCACGGCGAGCGGCGCGGTGATCACGCCGATGAGCCAGCCGCCGAAGCCGGGTCCGGCGATGTTCGCGATCTCGTACGAGGACTGGAGCTTGCCATTCGCCTCGGCGATCTGATGCGGCCGTACGAGTGACGGCACGATGCTCTGGTACGAGACGTCGAAGAACACGGTGGCGATGCCGACGATCGCGGCGATCACGATTAGCTGCCACATCTGCAGCAGGCCGGCCACCCACAGCAGCGGGACGAGGGCGAGCGCGACGGCGCGGACGAGATCCGCGGCGATCATGACGTGACGCTTGCGCATGCGGTCGATCCAGGCGCCGGCCGGGAGTCCGACGAGCAGGAACGCGGCGACATTGGCGGCGTTGAGGACGCCGACCTGGAACTCGGTGGCGTTGAGGAGCAGGACGGCGAGGACGGGCACGGCCAGCTCGGTGATCTGCGCGCCGAACTGGCTCAGCGTCTGCCCACCCCACATGGTGAGGAAGTTGCGGTCGCGCCAGAGCGAGCCCTTGGTGTCCGTTGCCGACTGCTCGGCATCCGGCTGATCCGCGTCGGCACCGGCGTCTGCGCGGGCGGCGGTGGAGGTCCCGGCGGCCTCGGCGCGGGCTTCGGCGAGGACATCGTCGTCGACATCGGCGACGCCGTCCTGCTCTGGTGATTGAGACATGCCAATCAGTTTCGGTGACCGATTGAGAATTGTCAATCACTGGTCTAGCCTGGACCCGTGGTGGAGTACACAGAGGAGCGCATCGAGCTGCGGCCGGGCGATCCCGAAGCCGAGGCGCGCATGCGCGCACTGAGTTCGCCGCTGCGGCTGCGCGTGCTCCGCCTCTGCGCGTTCGAGGCCCGCACCAACAAGGAGCTCGCCGAGCTCCTCGGCGTGAACCCGGGCACGATGCTGCACCACGTCCGCACGCTCGTGCAGACGGGCTACCTGGCATCCGATCCCGAGCGCACCGGCGCACAGGGGGCGCGCGAGGTCCCGTACCGCGCGACAGGGCTGTCCTGGCGCACCTCGATGCCGGGCGGCAGCACCGTGCTCGTCGAGACGTTCCTACAGCAGATCGAGGGCCTCACCGACGAGGAGCTCGACACGACGTGGATGGGGCTGAAACTCGACGCGGCGCACAAGGCGGAGCTCGAGCAGCGGCTCTACGACCTGGTGCAGGAGTTCAAGCAGCGAGGCCCCGACGCCGACGGCGACACGTACTCGCTGTTCATCGCGCTCCACCCCGACCGCAACCCGCCCGCTCCCCGGTAACCCGCGACCGGGCCCAGGTCCCTGCGGGAGTGGCACGATTGACGCAGCGAGTCGAAGGAGACGCGATGACCGAGGCGTTCGTATACGACGCCGTGCGCACGCCTCGCGGCCGCGGCAAAGCGACGGGGTCGCTGCACGGCGTGCAGCCCCACGAGCTGGTGGTCGGGCTGGTGGCAGCGCTGCGCGAGCGGCACCCGCACCTCGATCCCGCCGGAATCGATGACCTCGTCCTCGGCTGCGTGACGCCGATCGGCGACCAGGGGTCCGACATCGCCAAGGTCGCGGCGCTCGCCGCAGGACTGCCCGACACCGTGCCCGGCGTGCAGCTCAACCGCTTCTGCGGCTCGGGACTCGAGGCCGTCAACCAGGCCGCCGCGCGGGTGCGCTCCGGCTGGGAGGACCTCTTCCTCGCCGGCGGCGTCGAGTCGATGAGCCGCGTGCCGATGGGCAGCGACGGCGGGCCGTGGTCGAAGGAGACCGCTGCCGCCGTGACCCCCGACGGGGTTCCCCAGGGCATCAGCGCCGACCTCATCGCGACGCTGGAGGGCTACTCCCGCGAGGACGTCGACGCCTTCGCCGCGGCATCCCACGAGCGAGCGGCCCGCGCGTGGGCCGAAGGCCGCTTCGACCGGTCCGTGATCCCCGTTCGCGCCGCCGACGGCTCGGTGCTGCTCGACCGGGACGAGACCATCCGCCCCGGCACGAGCGTCGAGACGCTGTCGGCGCTGAAGCCGGCGTTCGCCGAGATGGGGCGCTCGGGCTTCGACGAGATCGCGCTGCGCGCCTACCCCGAAGCGGGCGCGATCGACCACGTGCACCATGCCGGCAACTCGTCGGGCATCGTCGACGGCGCCGCGCTGGTGCTGGTCGGCAGCGAGGCGGCGGGGGAGCGCCACGGGCTTACGCCCCGCGCACGGATCCGTTCCGCTGCCGTCGTGAGCACCGAGCCGACGATCATGCTCACCGGTCCCGGACCCGCGTCGCGTCTGGCGCTCGAGCGGGCCGGGCTCGGCATCCACGACATCGATCTGGTCGAGATCAACGAGGCCTTCGCCTCCGTGGCGCTGCGCCTCATGCGCGACCTCGACGACTTCCCGCACGAGCGCGTCAACGTCAACGGCGGGGCGATCGCGATGGGCCACCCGCTCGGCGCGACTGGGGCGATGATCCTCGGCACCCTCATCGACGAGCTCGAGCGCAGCGGCGGCCGCTACGGCCTGGCCACCCTCTGCATCGGCGGCGGCATGGGCGTCGCGACCGTCGTCGAAAGGCTGTAAGACCCGGTCGCTGAGCGAGGGGGCGCAGCGAGCGAGACGAAACGTGCGTCACGCGTTTCGTCTCGCTGCGCTCGCTCAACGACCGGGGACGCTCAGCCGGCGAGCGCCTCCGAGAGCTTCACGCGGCCGCCCATGCGCAGCAGCGAGTTCTCGTAGATGCGGGCGCCCACGAGGATCGCCGCGACGCAGGTCGCGATGAGGATCGCGAGCGACAGCAGCGGCTCCCACCACTGCGCCTCGCCCAGGAACAGGCGCATCGGCATGCCCACTGGAGCCGAGAACGGCACGTACGACATGATCCCCAGCACGAGCGGGTTGTCGAAGAAGAAGATCACCAGGAAGTACGGCGCCATCACGAGCATCGTGAGCGGGGTCGTGGTCGAGCCGATGTCCTCCTGGCGCGAGACCATCGACGCCGCAGCCGCGAACAGCGACGCGAGCAGGATGAACCCGAACAGGAAGAACACCGCGAACCAGGCGATGGGACCGCCGAGGCCCTGCAGCAGGGCGGTCTGATCCGTCACCGTCAGCCCGACGATCGCGATCGCGGCGAGTATCAGGATCTGCGCCATGGCGAGGACGGTGTTGCCGATCACCTTGCCCGCCAGCAGCGAGCGCACCGGGATCGCCGAGATGAGCAGCTCGACGACGCGGGTCTGCTTCTCTTCGACCACGCTCTGCGCGATCGTGCCGCCGAACATCGAGGCGGCGAACAGGAACACCACGCCGAACCCGATGGCGGCGACGTAGCCCATCGCGGCGTTGCCCTCTTCGGGGTTCAGCAGCTCGACCGGCGGCGTCACGGCGAGCTGCAGCATGAGCTGCGTCGGCACGTCCGACTCGGCGATCACCGCCACGCCGACGGGCGAGCCGGCGTCCGCCACGATGGCGGCGTCGACCTCGCCATCCGAGACGAGCGCCTCGGCCTCGGCGCGGTCCGCCACTTCGGTGACGTCGAGTCCCTGGGCGTTCGCGACGAACTGCGTGGCGTCCGTGGTGACGGCGACGGGGGTGCCGGTGGCGTTGGCGGCCGAGAAGCCGCCCCACAGCACCAGTGCCAGGGCGCCGACGAAAAGGATCGCCGTCGAGATGACGAACGCCTTGCTGCGCAGCTTCGAGCCGATCTCGCGCTCTGCGACGAGCCAGATCCCCTGGGCGGTGCCGAGGGCGGGAGCGTTGTTACGGGTCGAGACGGTCACTGGATGACCTCCTTGAAGATCTGGGCGAGGGTGGGATGCTGCGGGGCGAAGCTGGCGACGTCGCCCTGGTCGACGGCCCGGCGCAGGACGCGCTGCGCGGTGTCGTCGGTGTCGGCGTCGAAGACGGCGTAGCCGCCGTCGAAGTCGAGGACCTCCACACCGGGCTCGGAGCGCAGCCACCCGGCGTCGCCGGTCGAGACGAGCTCGAACCGCCGCGTGGAGTGCTTGGCGCGCAGCGCGTCGCGCGCACCGGCCGCCCGGATCGTCCCGCCCGCGATGATGACGAGGTCGTCGCACAGCCGCTCGACCACGTCGAGCTGGTGCGAGGAGAAGAGCACGGCCGCCCCGGCCGCGGCGCGGGCCTGCAGCACGCCGGCGACGACGTCGACGGCGAGCGGGTCGAGGCCCGAGAAGGGCTCGTCGAGGATCAGCACCTCGGGATCGTGCACCAGAGCGGCGGCGATCTGCGCGCGCTGCTGGTTGCCGAGGGAGAGCGTCTCGACGTTGTCGTTCAGTCGCTCGCCGAGTCCAAGCTGCTCGAGCAGCGCGGTGGCGCGGGCCGCGGCATCCGTCTTCGAGAAGCCGTGCAGCCGCGCGAGATACACGATGTGCTCGAGCACCTTCATCTTCGGGTAGAGCCCGCGCTCCTCGGGCATGTAGCCGAAACGGCGTCGGTCGGATGCCGTGACCTCGGCGCCGTCGAGGGTGACCGTGCCGGCGTCCTTGCCCAGCACGCCGAGCACGATCCGCATCGTCGTGGTCTTGCCGGCGCCGTTGCCGCCGACGAATCCGGTGAGGCGGCCCGGCACGACGTCGAACGCGACATCGTCGAGCACCCGTCGCCCTCCGTAGCTCTTGGTGATCCCGGTCAGCTGCAGCATCGTGCTCCTCCTGTGTCCACGTCCCCCGTGTGCTTCCACGCTAGGGATGACCGGGCGCCCGCGCCTCCCCCGCAGGGCGGAATCCTTTCCATCCTCGGTCGCATTCGTATGCACGGGAATAGATATCGGCTGCCGGTGCGTTCACGTGAATGGAACGTCCACGGTGGTCCCCACTGGGGACCTTTCTGTTTTCAAGGAGCAACTCACATGTCGGATCGCACCATCGGCTACATCGTCGGCAGCATCTCGTCGACGTCGATCAACCGCCGCCTCGCGAAGGCGCTCGAGCGTCTCGCGCCCGAGGGCACCACCCTGGTCGAGATCCCGATCAAGGACCTCCCCTTCTACAGCCCGGACTTCGACGCCGATTATCCCCAGGTGGCCCGGGACTTCAAGCAGGCCATCGACGACGTCGACGGCGTGATCATCGTCACGCCCGAGTACAGCCGGTCCATCCCCGGCGTGCTGAAGAACGCCCTGGACTGGGCCGCGCGACCGTGGGGTCAGGGCTCGTTCAACGGCAAGCCCACCGCAGTGATCGGAACCTCTGCCGGCGGCATCGCGACCGCCGCCGCCCAGCAGCACCTCAAGGCGATCCTCAGCCACTACAACGCTCCGACGCTGGGTCAGCCCGAGGGCTACGTGCAGACCACGCCGGGTCTGTTCACCGACTCCGGCGAGGTCACCAACGACCAGACCGCCGAGTTCCTCGTCGGGTACCTCGAGGCCTTCGGCGCGCTCGTCGACCGCTACGCGCAGGTCCCCGTCGCGGCCTGAGTCGGGGGCGTTTCGTCTCGCTTCGCTCGCTCAACGACCGGTGAACCTTCGCTCGCTCAACGACCGGCACATTTTCGGTCGTTGAGCGAGGGAGCGCAGCGACCGAGACGAAACGCGCCTACGCGATGCCGTGGCGGTGGGCGTAGACGACCGCGGCGACGCGGTCGCGGGCGCCGAGCTTCTGCAGCAGGTTCGACACGTGCGTCTTCACCGTGGCCTCGCCGATGTAGAGGCGCTCGGCGATCTCGGCATTGCTCATCGCCTGCGCCACCAGCTGGAGCACCTCGTTCTCGCGTTCGGTGAGCTCGGGCATCCCGTCGGGAGTCGCCGTCCGGGCGGCTCCCGACGCCGGCTCGGCGTCGGTGAACCTCGCGATCACGCGCCGGGTGACCTCGGGCGCGAGCAGGGCATCGCCGGCGGCCGCGACCCTCACCGCGCTGATGAGTTCCTCGGGGCCGGCGTTCTTGAGCAGGAACCCGCTCGCGCCCGCCGACAGGGACGTGAAGAGATAGTCGTCGCGGTCGAAGGTCGTCACGATCACGACGGCTGACAGCACGGCCGGGTCGGCGACGATCCGCCGGGTCGCCTCGAGCCCGTCCATGTCGGGCATCTGCACGTCCATGCACACCACGTCGGGGTGCAGAGCGGATGCCGCGGCCACCGCCTCCACGCCCGTGGCGGCCTCGCCGACGACCTCGATGTCGTCCGCGGACTCGAGGATCATGCGGAACCCCGCGCGCATGACCGCGTGGTCGTCCGCGAGGAGCACGCGGATCGGCATCCCGCTCACGCGCCGACCCGCTCGGCCAGCGGGACGCTCAGTCGTACGAGGAATCCGCCGCGCGCACGCGGGGCCGCCTCGAGCGTTCCGCCCGACGCAGCGGCGCGCTCGCGCATCCCGACCAGGCCGAGGCCCGGTCGCAGCGCGGGGGCGACCCGCCCGGAGTTGACGACCTCGAGCTCGACCGCGTCGGCGTCGTAGCGCAGGCGGACGTCGGCCGCGGCATCCGGTCCGCCGTGGCGGCGTGCGTTCGTGAGCGCCTCCTGCGCGACGCGGTACAGGTTCACCTGGACGAGGTCCGGCACCGGCGTCTCCTCGCCGACGACGGTCAGGGTCGTGGGCAGGCCGTTCTCGGTCGCGTGGGCGGCGAGCTCGGCGAGGCCGGCGAGGCTGACGGTCGAGGCGTTCGGCGGATCGCCGTCGGGGGTGCGCAGGGTCTCGAGGAGGTGCCGGAGGTCCTCGAGAGCGGAGCGAGCGGATGTCTCGATCCCGGCGAGCGCGCCGCGCGCGGCCTCGGGATCGCGGTCCATCACCGCCCGCGCGGCACCTGCCTGTACGCCCATCGCCGAGACGTGATGGGCGACGACGTCGTGCAGCTCGCGCGCGATGCGGACGCGATCCAGCGCGACGGCCTGCGCCGCGGTGACCTCGCGCTCGTTCTCGAGCTCGCGCGTGCGCTCTTCGAGCGCGCCCCGCTCGAGCGCCGCCGCGTAGGCGCGGTCGCCCATGTAGTACGCCCCGCCGAAGAACGCGGCGTTGATCAGGAACTGGATGAGCATGAAGGCCACGAAGGGGGAGAAGAGGCCCTCGCGGGACAGGCCGTCGTCGGTCGGGGCGGTGGCCGATTGGAATGTCGTGACCAGGAGCCACACGAACATCCCGACGATGATCCCGATGCGGACGTACATCGCCCGGCGGCGGCTGTCGACCCAGGCGCCGACCGTATAGATGGCGATGAACAGCGCGATGTTGCCGACGTAGACCTCGGGGATGCGGAAGGTGACGCCGGCGAAGAAGACGAGCGCGACCGCCACAGCGACGAGTTCCGGAAGGCGACGCCGCACGGCCAGGGGAGCAGTGAGCCCGAACGAGTAGAGCAGGACCCACCGCATGTCCTGCGAGGTGTCGTCGCCGTAGAAGCCGGCGACCGACCCGAGCGCGGCACTCAGCACCGCCCCGAGGAGGAGCGCCAGCGCGAGCCAGACATCGTTTCGCAGCTGGCTCGGCGACGGGCGCTCGCGTCGCCGGGCAGAGGTCGTGTCGGACATCCCTCCACGCTACGGGGGAGGGCGGGGCGCGGCATCCCCCGTGAGGCGGACCCTGCCCGCCCTGGGCGCTCAGCACAAGGGGGTGGCCGGATCGCGGCCACCGGCATGGGATGGATGACGACGACAGGAGCAGCCATGACCACGACCCAAGATCCGTACACCGTCGCCCTCATCGTCGGCAGCGTCTCACAGCCGTCGCTCAACCGCCGACTCGCCAACGCGCTCACCGGCCTCGCCCACGACGCCGGACTGCGGCTGAACGACGTCGAGATCGGCGACCTGCCGTTCTTCGGAGCCGAGATGCAGTCGCCGCAGGACTACCCGCAGGTGGGCCGGGCGTTCAAGCGCGCGATCGACGAGGCCGACGGCCTCCTCTTCGTGACGCCGGAGTACAACCGCTCCATCCCGGGCGTGCTCAAGAACGCCATCGACTGGGCGTCGCGGCCCGACGGCGAGAGCTCGTTCCCGGGGCGCCCGACCGCGGTGACCGGCACCAGCGAGGGCGACATCTCGACCGCCGTCGCGCAGAACCACCTGAAGGCGATCCTGATCTCGCAGGGGGCGCTGGTCCTCGGCGACCCTGAGGCCTACCTCCACTACGAGGACGGACTCATCGCCGACGACGGGACGGTGACGAACGCCTCGACTCGAGAGTTCCTCACCGAGTTCCTGCAGGCTTTCCGCGACCTCATCGCGCTGACGACCTAGATCCTGCTTGCTATTGACAAGCGAGGTTGTTTTTTGCAAGTATCACTCCCATGACCCACATCTTCGTCAACATCCCCACGGCAGACCTCGAGAAGTCGAAGGCGTTCTACACGGCGCTCGGCTGCGACATCAACCCGCTCTTCACGGACGAGAACGCCGCGTGCGTCGTCTGGGGCGACAACATCCAGTTCATGGTGCTCACCAAGGAGTACTTCGCCACGTTCACCGACAAGCCGATCGTCGACCCGCGCACGCACGCCCAGGTGCTCATCGCGATCAGCCGCGACTCCCGCGAGGCCGTCGACACGATCGTCGAGGCCGGCGTCGCCAACGGCGGCACCGAGCCCGGCGAGGCCAAGGACTACGGCTTCATGTACAGCCGCGACCTCGAGGACCCGGACGGCAACGGCATCGAGTTCGTCTTCATGGAGCCGCAGGCGGCCGAGCAGGGGCCGGACGTCTACCTGGCGGAGCAGGCCAAGGCCTAGATGGCCTCGCGCAGCTACGGGCAGTACTGCGGCGTCACGACCGCCGTCGAGCTGATCGGCGAACGGTGGGCGATGCTCATCGTCCGCGATCTGCTCGTCGGGCCGCGCCGCTACACCGACCTCAAGCAGGGACTGCCCAGGATCCCCACGAACATCCTCTCCACGCGGCTCAAGGAGCTGCAGGAGGGCGGTGTCGTCCGCCGCGTGCCGCTGCTGAACTGCGGTCTCGTGTACGAGCTCACGCCGTACGGCCGCCGGCTCGAGCCGATCGTGCTGGCGCTCGGACGGTGGGGCTTCGCGCAGATGGGCGATCCCGGGCCCGACGACATCGTGACCCCCGACTCGCTGACCATGGCGCTGCGAACGGCATTCCGAGCGGATGCCGCGGCCTCGCTGCCGCCCGCGGACTACGAGGTGCACGTCGGGGATGTCGCGCTGCGAGTGCAGGTCGAGGGCGTGGAGCTGCGGATCGCTCAGCTCGCGCCGCCCGCGCCCCCCGTCGGCGGGAAGATCCCGGTGGGGGAGCCCGACGTCGTCATCGCGGCGGGTCCCGGCATCCGTCGGGTGATCTCCGGTGAACTGACCCCTGCAGAAGCCATCGACCAGGACGTGCTCGCCGTCGTCTCGGGTGACGCGATGCTGCTCGAGCGCTTCGCAGCGACCTTCCACATCGACCCCGCGGGCGATTCGGCGCTCGCCGCCTGAAAGGAATACCATGCCCGGCCTCATCCAGATCGATCTGTTCACGACCCTCGACCTCGTCGCGCAGGCGCCGGGTGGGCCGGAGGAGGACCCGAGCGGTGGGTTCCCCTTCGGCGGCTGGCAGGCGCCGCTCATGGACGATCTCGTCGGCGAGACCGTCGGCGCCGGGATCGCCGACCTCGATGCGCTGGTGCTCGGCCGCCGCACGTACGACATCTTCGCCTCGTACTGGCCGCATCACACCGGTCCCGATAACGCCATCGCCGAGGTGTTCAACCGCGTGCCGAAGTACGTCGCCTCGCGCGGCACGCTGAACCTCGAGTGGGCGGGCACGACGCAGCTCGGCCCCGACCTGCGCACGGAGATGGACGCGCTGCGCGCCCGGCACGAGAACATCCACATCATCGGCAGCGTCGATCTCGCGCAGACCCTGCTCGCCGAGCAGCTCTATGACGAGCTCGTGCTGTGGGTCTACCCCATCGTGCTCGGCCAGGGGAAGAAGGTGTTCCCCGACGGGGCCGCACCGGCGAACCTGGAGCTGCTCGCACCGCCCGTGGTGTCGCAGAAGGGCGCGATCCTGCTGCGCTACGGCCCGCTGCCCGGCGTTCCGGCGACCGGAGACATGGGAGCCGAAGACCGCGGCGTCTGAAGCGCCTTAGGTTGTTAGGCCAACTAGCGAATTCCGTCGTGCCCGGTTAGGTTCGAAGAGCGCTCCGCATCTGCAGACGATGATCTCGCCCGGAGCGCTGACCCTGGGGAGGGACATGTCGCTTCGTCGACGCTTGATCCGTGCACGCTCGGCCGCGGTGCTTTCCGTGGGCGCCATGGTGCTGGCGGCGGGTGTCGTCGTCATCGGCGCGCCGACCGCGGCGATCGCGAACGAGTGCACGCCCGCGGGTGCCAATCCGATGGGGGCGTCCGTTCCTCTCGGGTCCGAGGCGGCGTACACGATCTACACGACCGGCGACGCGATCCTCTCCAACCCCGAGATCGAGGGGACGCTGGCGATCGGGGGGACGGCGACCTTCGGGGACCCTCGCGGCAACGCGAACCTGCAGTACCCCATCTACCACGGCGGCATCGGCGGGAACGCCGACTACGACCTTCCGCAGATCGATGGGGTCGACAATCGCGTCCTGCTGAACCGGTTCGCAAGCGACCCGGCGACGCCCAAGATCGTCCAGGTGCAGGTCCAGGACGGCCTGCCCGTCGGCGGCGCCAAGATCATCGATCAGACGACCCCCGCGGGCTACGTGTTCGGCCCGTCCTTCGACAGCGCAGGCACGACGTACTACCCGAGTACCGGTGGCAACCAGAGCCCACAGCTCGATTCCCGGGCGCAGCTCTGGAACGGCGGCGCCGGTGAGGCGACCTTCGACACCGCGCTGACGGATTTCGGGGCGTACTTCCCCGAAGACACCGGTGCCGCGCTCCTCTCCGAGACCGACTACGTCGCGCCGAACGTCGTGCCCGGCGGCACGCCGAACGTCGCGCTCAATGCATCCGGTCCGAACCAGATCGCCCTCGTCGACCTGTGGGCCGGGCTGGGAGACGCGAACGTCTTCACGATGTCCAGCTTCTCCGCGCAGGCACCTCTGATCGTCAAGGTCTCGCCGGCCGACGTCGTGGGCGGCGTGCTCACTCTGCCCTCCTATGCGAATGCCGGGAAGGACGCGCCCGGCAACGAAGGCATCAGCTACCTCCTGTTCGATCTGAGCGACATCACCGGAGACGTCACCATCGTCGCGCCTGATCGCCCCGTGCGCGGGTCGATCTACGCGCCCGACGCCCACGTGATCTTCCCGCCGTCCGCTGAGGGCGGGAAGGAGTTCGAGGGCCAGCTCATCGCTTCCTCGTTCAGTGCGCTCCAGAACGGCGAGGAGATCCACACGAACCTCTTCCTCGGTCTGCTCCCCTGCTCACTGGTGGAGCCGGGCGGGTTCACGCTGCAGAAGGCGCTGGTGGGCGTGACGCCGGCGGACTTCCCCGACGGAACGGTCTTCGAGGTGACGGCGTCGTGGTCGGTCGAGGATGTGCCGACGAGCCAGGTGTTCGAGCTTCCCGTCGACGGCAGCATGGTCGCGGGCCCGACGGATCTGCCGGTCGGCACGGTGGTGACCTTCACTGAGGCGACCGCGCCGGATGCCGCGGGCTTCGATTTCGTCGGCGTCGCGTTCTCGCCGACGTCGGTGACGATCGGAGCCGACACGGTCACGGCCGTCACAGCGACGAACACCTACGCGCCGGAGCCCGTCGAGACGGGCGGGTTCTCGCTGCAGAAGGCACTCAGCGGGGTGACAGCGGCGGACTTCCCCGACGGCACGGTGTTCGAGGTGACGGCGTCGTGGTCGGTGGGTGGTGTGCCGGCGAGCCAGGTGTTCCAGCTTCCCGCCACCGGCGGCGTGGTCAACGGTCCGACGGATCTGCCGGTCGGCACGGTCGTGACCTTCAGTGAGGTGACGGCACCCGAAGCCGAGGGCTTCGACTTCGTCGGCGTCGCGTTCTCGCCGAGCTCGGTGACGATCGGCGCCGACACGGTCACGGCGGTCACGGCGACGAACACCTACGCTCCGGAGGATTCCGGTGGCGGTGGTGGCGGTGGCGCCGGTGGCGGAAGCGACTCGGGCCTCCCCGCGACCGGAGTGGACGTCGCGGGTACGACGTTCATCGGGGCGATCCTTCTGCTCGTCGGCGGGCTCGCATTCGCCGCGGCTAAGCGTCGTCGTCTGAGCTGACGTCGGACGCGGTTCGGGGCCTCGGGTCGTCACAACACGCCGGGCCGACGGGCGCGTCGCGCACGCGCGGCGCCCCGGACGCGGCGACTAGAAGATCATCGGGCGGTCGTCGTCGTCCGGCCCTGTGAGGTCGAGGTCGACCACGACCGGCACGTGGTCGCTGGGCAATTCGCCTTTGCGCTCGTTGCGGTGGATCACGGCGCCGGTGACGGCATTCGCGACCGCAGGTGAGCCGAGGATGAAGTCGATGCGCATCCCCTCGTTGCGGGGGAAGCGGAGCTGCTTGTAGTCCCAGTACGTGAAGCCGGTCGGCACCAACGGGCGCACGACGTCGAGCAGGCCGGCTCGCTCGAGTGCGGCGAACGCCTCGCGCTCGGGCGGCGAGACGTGGGTCGAGAAGCCCTGGACGATCTGAGGCACGCCGTTGTCGGCATCCGTCGGTGCGATGTTGAAGTCGCCGACCAGTGCGAGCGCCAGGTCGGGGTCGGCGATCAGCGACTCGCGCGTGTACTGCTCGAGCGCTGCCAGCCAGTCGAGCTTGTAGAAGTAATGCGGGTCGCCGAGCGCGCGGCCGTTGGGCACGTACAGGCTCCAGACCTCGACACCGCCCACGGTGGCGCCGATCGCGCGTGCCTCCTGCGGGGCATCCAGGGACTCGACGCCCTTCTCGAAGCCGGGCATTCCGGGGAAGGCCGTGCGGACGTTCTCGACCGGCTCGCGGCTCGCGATCGCAACGCCGTTCCACTGCGAGAAGCCGTGGGCCTCGACGTGGAACCCCGCCTCTTCGAACCGTTCGAACGGGAACTGCTCGACCTTGCACTTGATCTCCTGCATGGCGAGCACGTCGATGTGCTCGCGCACCGCGAAGTCGACGATCCGGTCGACGCGGGCGCGGATCGAGTTGACGTTCCAGGTGGCCAGACGCATGGGATCAAGCCTAGGCGCGGCGTGCGACGTGGACGCGCGCCCGCGGTTGTCCACAGCGCGGGATCACGCCCGTCCTGCCCCCGCCCGGCATGAGAAAGTGAATCATGCTCCGACCGGCCGCGCCTCGATGACGACCGATCAGCAGGCGCCGGACGAGTTCGCCGACCTCACGGAGCTGATGCGCGACGAGATGCCCGAGCCGGACGCCGGAGCCCAGGCCGAGGTCCGGGCGGCCCGTCGTCGTCGCCGCAGGCGCGCTCTGCTCATCACCGTCGCGATCATCGCCGTGCTGCTGCTGGCTGCGGGTGGCTACACCGGCTGGGCATTGAACGCTCCGCTGGCTGCGCCCGTCGAGACCTCGCAGACTCCGGGTGTGACGCCCGCGCCCGCCGCCGTCCTCGCTGTCCCGTCGGCGGCCGCGTCGGCGATCAGCGTGAGCGGTGGCGACGAGTATCTCGGCCCTGGCGCGAGCGGGATCTGGTCGACGACGGGCACGGACGAGCCCCGCCCGCTCGCCAGTCTGACGAAGCTGATCACCGCGATGGTGATCCTCGACGCCAAGCCGCTCGCGCACGCGACGGACCCCGGCCCCACCCTCACCTTCAGCGAGGCCGACAACGACCTCTACGACAAGTACTACGTGATGGGGGCCACCATCGCGGCCATGCCCACGGGCAGCACGATGACGCAGCGCCAGGCGCTGGCGACGATGCTCGTCCCGTCGGCCAGCAACTACGCCGAGGCCGTTTCGACGTGGGCGTTCGGCTCGCAGGGGCGATTCCTCGAAGCGGCGCGAGCTTGGCTCGCTGCCCGTGGACTCACCGGCACGACCATCGTCGAACCGACCGGGATGAGCGCCCGCAACACGAGCACGCTGACGGACCTGATCGCGATCGGCAAGCTGGCGTCGGCGGACCCGGTCATCTCCCTGATCGCGGCCACCCCGTCGCTGTCGTTCGACGGGTACGACCGGATGTTCAACACCAACGCGCTGCTCGGCACCGGCGGCATCACCGGCCTCAAAACCGGCAACCTCGGCCCCGGCACGCACAATCTGCTGTACTCGGCGCTCGTGGACGTCGAGGTCGAGCCGGGCATCGCCGAGCGTCTCAGCGTGATCGGCGTGGTGCTCGGCGGGGCATCCCGCGAGTCGGTCAACGCCGACGTGCTCGCCCAGCTCGACAGCATCCGCGCCGGCTTCCATGACGTCCCGCTCGCCGCACGCGGCCAGCAGGTGGGCTCGTTCACCACCGCCTGGGGTGGCACCGCCGACCTGGTGCTGGCCCGCGACGCGTCGATCTTCACGTGGTCCGACACCGCGATCACGGTCGAGATGGACACCACGGCTCCCGAGAGCTACGCGGACGGTGAAGTGGCGGGCAGCATCACCTGGACCGCCGGCCCGCACACCGAGACGGTCGACATCGTCGTGAAGGGCGACATCGAGCCCCCCACCGACTGGTGGCGGCTCACCCACCCCGCGGAGCTCGGCGGGTAGGTCCGGTTTCGGCGACGACGCAGGCTCGGTCACGACCGAGCCGCATCAATAGACTCGAACCCATGACCGCCGCCTCCACGCCCGAGCTCGAGTCCGACCGCCAGAACCTGATCGCGCTGATCAAGGCCGAGGCGGTGTTCCACGGCGACTTCACGCTCTCGAGTGGCAAGAAGGCGACGTACTACGTCGACATGCGCAAGCTCACTCTCGACCATCGGGCAGCGCCCGCGATCGGCCGCATCATGCTCGACCTCGTCCGCGGCGTCGACGGCATCGTCGCGGTCGGCGGTCTCACGCTCGGCGCGGACCCCATCGCGAACGCCGTCATGCACGAGTCGGCGCGCACGCCTGAGCCGCTGGACGCCTTCGTCGTCCGCAAGGAGCCGAAGGACCACGGTCGCGGTCGTCAGGTGGAGGGAGCGGATGTCGCGGGCAAGCGCGTCGTCGTCCTCGAGGACACTTCGACCACGGGCCAGTCCGCGCTCAAGGCCGTCGAGGCGCTGCGCCGCGAGGGTGCCGAGCCCATCGCCGTCGCGGTGATCGTCGACCGCAAGACCGGCGCCCAGGCCGCGGTCGAGGCCGAGGGCCTGCAGTGGCTCGCGGCGATCGACCTCGACGACCTCGGGCTCGCCCCGCAGTAGCCCGCGCTTCGCGAGCGCGCCAGTTTCCTGCGAGCGCGCCGTCGCGCGACGCAGCGCTCGCCGGAAAGTGCCGCACTCGGCGGCAGGAGGCTCAGCCCTGGTCGTCGTCGCGGTCGCGATTGCGGCTGCGCACGAGCTGCCAGATGAACACGGTCAGCGTGCCCAGCACGATGAGCGTGGACACCGCGAAGAGCAGGTTCCGCTCGAGCTCCGAGATGATCATGGGCGCTTCCCCTCCGCGGCATCCGCGACGACCTTCGCGATGCGCGCCGCACGCGTCTCGGGACGCCGCGCCGAGTCGACCGCGGCGATGCCGATCTTGCGGGCCGACGGCGGAAACGCGTCCCAGGCAGTCCGGGCCGCAGGCTCTGCGTCCAGGGCGGCCACGAGATCGTCGGGCTCGATCATCGCCTCGGCGTTGTCGAGCACGGTCCACGATCCGTTCGCCTTGGCCAGCTCGACCGCTCGGGTGCCGGCCTCGGTCATGAGACCCGCGGCCTCGAGTTCGATGAGCCGCGCCTTGTTCGTGGCGGCCCAGCCGCTGGACGGCCGGCGCGGCGCGAACCACAGGCCCCCGCGCTCGGCGTCGAACGTGCGCACCGGACCGTCGATCCAGCCGAAGCACAGGGCGTGGCGGATCGCGTCCTCATAGCCGACGAGTGTCAGCCCCGAGTCCTTGCGCGGACGCACGAGCCAGGCGCCCTTCGAGGTGCGGTGGTTCGCCTCCAGCCAGGCGCGCCAGGTCGCGGCATCCGGTGCTTCCACCTTCTCGCCGTCGTCGAGGGCTCCCATCAGAGGATGTCCGCCTCTTCGCTCTCGATGGGTTCGGTGACCAGGAGATCGGCGACCGAGTTGAGGATCTCGTCGGGCCGGAACGGGTATCGCTGGATCTCGGCGGGATCGCTGATGCCGGTGAGCACGAGGATCGTATGCAGGCCGGCCTCGATGCCGGCGACGACGTCGGTGTCCATGCGGTCGCCGATCATGCCGGTGTTCTCGGAGTGGGCGCCGATGCGGTTGAGCGCCGATCGGAACATCATCGGGTTCGGCTTGCCGACGACGTACGGCTCCATGCCGGTGGCCTTCGTGATGAGCGCGGTGATCGCGCCCGTCGCGGGAAGGACGCCATCGATCGACGGACCCGTGGCGTCGGGGTTGGTCGCGATGAACCGCGCGCCCGCGCCGATGAAGCGAATGGCCTTGGTGATCGCCTCGAACGAGTAGTTGCGGGTCTCGCCGACGACGACGTAGTCGGGGTCGGTCTCGGTCATGATGAAGCCGGCCTCGTGCAGCGCCGTCGTGAGACCGGCCTCGCCGATCACGAACGCGGTGCCGCCGGGCATCTGCGACCGCAGGAAGTCCGCCGTCGCGAGGGCCGACGTCCAGATCGACTCCTCGGGCACGATGAGCCCCGACGCGCGAAGCCTCGCGCTCAGGTCGCGCGGCGTGAAGATCGAGTTGTTCGTCAGGACGAGGAACGGCGTCCCGGTGTCGCGCCACTGCTCCAGCAGCGCGGACGCTCCGGGGATGGGCGTGTTCTCGTGCACGAGCACGCCGTCCATGTCGGTCAGCCAGCACTCGATCTCTGCCCGGGTACGCATGCGCCCAGCCTAGGGGCGTCACGTGAACAGTTGAGTCGTGCGTCGGACACGACTGCGGGGAGCCGTCACCGACTCCCCGCAGGCGTTCAACGCTCGTTCGTCAGAGTCCGAACCCCGGGTCGGGGACCCAGACGCCGACGTCCATGTGGATTCCGTAGTACTTGGCGACCGGAATGGGGCCGGACGTGCACGGATCCGTCATGCAGGTCGTCTTGTACGCGAACAATCCGGGCGACGGGTTGCCGCTCGGCGCACTCGAGTACGTCTGGATCTTCATGTTGGACGCGACCTCCGCGAACTCCCAGTCGCCCATCAGGTCGACCGTCACCGTCACCTTGCCACCGACGGTCGGGCTCACTGTCGCTGTGCCGGCGAGCATGTTCTGCCCGGCGTAGACGTTGTACGTCTTCACCACGGGAGCCGTGTTCGGGTACTGGACGTACGTTGCCCAGTTGCCGCCCTTCTTGATGTTGTACGGTAGCGTTCCCGGTCCGGCGTTGGCCGCCCATGCGGTCTCGCCGTCGAACACGAGGCACTGCACGTGCACCGTGACCGACTCGGTGACCTCGTCCAGCACGACGGCCGGCTCGTATGGATCCGAGCCTTCACTCGTCAGTGTCGCGGTGTTGTCGTAGACGTGGTCGCCGCAGGTCTCGTAGTCCGACCACGTGAAGGTGTCGGAGTAATCGATGCTGCCGCCGTCGGGTGCGGTGAACGAGGCGTCCTGCGTTCCGCCCACGTCGCTCACATCCGTCACGGTCACGGTCCGGTCGGACTCCTCGACAGGGTCTCCCCATGCGATGGGCTCAGCGCCCGAACTGTAGGAACCGCCGCTGACCGTCGTGGCTACGGCGGTGTTCGAGCCCGACACCGGGCCGGCCGTCGCCATCGAGTAGTCGCACGAGAACGAGTCTCCGGCCGCGAGGATCACGAGAGCGTCGCCACTGAGGTCGACCTCACCGCAGTCGAGCGCGATCTCGTGCGGAGCATCCGTCGTCATCGTGTCGACGAGGTCGGTGACCGCCGCCGCCGCACTGCCTGTGTTCTCGACCGTCACGATTCCACTCACCGTGTGACCCGAGTCGGTCGCTCCGTCATACCCGACCATCACGGTCCAGTCGACGTCGGCCGATCCCGACCCCGCGCCGCCGGGGGCGTACAGCCACACCTCGGCGGGGTCCGCGCTCTTGCTCAGGGACCAGTCGTGGTCCCTGACATACGAGGTCTCGACGGTCTTCGTGACCGTGAGCTCCTCGTACGGGTCGTACGGGTCGTCGCCCCAGCAGAACGTGAGGTGACTGATTCCGTTCTTGTGGTCGTGGTCCGCGACAAGGTCTCCGCCGCCGGCGGATCCGCCCGGATAGGCGATGTGCACCGATCCCGCTTTCACAAGGACGGCCTCGATCGACGGCGCGGCTGTCCAGGCGAAGGTGTGACTGTCGGTGATGGTGACGCTGAGGATGATGGGCTTGCCGTCCGGCTCCCAGGGCCCGATCCCATCGTATTCGTAGGAACCGGGAGCCCCGGTGTCGAGCTTGACGCCGGTGTCGAAGCCGGCCGATTGACACTCGGTCTCTGCGCTTCCGGTGCGGATGTCGGCGGATGCGGCCGGCGCTGCCAGCAACCCCGCCGCGACGAGCGCTGACCCCAGCGCGATCGCCACTGTTCTTCTGGACATGTTCCCCTCCATGGTGATGGATCCCCCTTGATGGAGGCCCTCGTCATCGAGTGAGACCTGTCGTCGCGGTCGGACGCGGCACGCGTTCGATTCCCCCGTCCGTCCGTGCCGAAAGTACGGATGCCCACGACATCCGTGACGCGCCCGGACCCATCCGAGCGGTCAGATCCTCCCCAGAGGACTCCCCACCGCGGATCCTCCACCCGGGATGGAGCCATGTCAAGAGGGGATGGGAAACGCCCTCACGCGCTGAGCCAGACGGCGTCGGCCGCGGCGGACGGAAGAGCGATGTCCGACCCGCCGACGCGCAGCCCCGGCCCCTCGAGCACGGTCGCCTCCGCGCCGACTTCGACCCCGGCCGCCTCCACCGCGCGCAGCAGCGCCGGGTCGCGGTCGCTCACCCGCAGGACGCGTCCGGTGTGACCAGCGGCGGCGGCGGCGAGCAGCACGAACGGCTCGCGCTGCACCTGGCCGGCGGCATCCGGAATCGCGTCTCCGTGCGGATCGAACCGCGGCCGGCCCAGCCGCTCGTCGATGCCCTCGAGCAGGCGGTCGCTGATCGAGTGCTCGAGGATCTCGGCCTCGTCGTGCACCTCGTCCCACGCGTAGCCGAACTCGCCGACCAGCCAGGTCTCGATGAGGCGGTGGCGGCGGATGATCGCGGCGGCGCGGAGCGCTCCGGCATCCGTCAGCGTGATGGGTCCGTACGGACGGTGCGTGACGAGGCCCTGAGCGGCGAGCTTGCGGACCATCTCGGTGACGCTCGACGGCGCGAGCCCCAGTTCGCCGGCCAGCTGCGACGGCGTGATCGGCTCGGTCTGCCACTCGGTGTGGTGGTAGATCGTCTTGAGGTAGTCGTCGATCGCGGGAGAGGCCACCTCGTCAGGCTACCGGGCAGGGCTCACGCGCCCGTGAGCACCAACCACAGCAGGATCCCGTTGAGCGCGATGAGGAACACGGATGCCGCGACCCCCGCTGCCGTCGTCAGGACGCGGTTCTTGAACCCGCCGAGCACGTCGGCCTTCGCCGTCAGTGCGACGAGGGGGATGAGGGCGAAGGGGATGCCGAACGACAGCACGACCTGGCTCAGCACGAGTGCGAGCGTCGGGTCGATCCCGGCGGCGAGGATGATGAGCGCCGGGATGAGGGTGACCAGGCGCCGGGCCAGCAGCGGCACCTTGATGCGCAGGAGCCCGTGCATGATCTCGGCGCCCGCGTACGCGCCGACCGACGTCGAGGCCAGGCCGCTCGCGAGCAGGCCCACCGCGAACAGCGTCGCGACGGCCGGGCCGAGGCCCGCGTCGAGCGCCGCGTACGCGCCCTCGAGCGTGTCGGTTCCCGGAACCCCGGCGAGGTTGGCCGCGGCCAGCAGGAGGATGCAGAGGTTCACGGTGCCCGCGATGAGCATCGCGATCGTGACGTCCCACTTCGTCGCGCGCAGCAGGCGCGAGGTCGAGATGCCGCGGAGCTCTTCGAGCGGGGCCGGGATGCGGGCGCCGGGGCCGTCGTCCTGGAGGGGAGCCGTGCGTGCAGGGCTCATGGCCGCCGCCGGGGCGAAGCGATCGCGGGCGAGCGCACTGTGCGCGTAGATCGCGTGGGGCATGATCGTCGCGCCGAGGATCGAGGCGGCCAGGAGCACCGAGCCGGTGTCCTCGAACCGCGGCACCAGTCCGCCGACGACGCCGGCGGGGTCGGGCGGAGCGATGAAGACGCCGTACGTGAAGCCGATCGCGATGATCGCGACGAGGCCGATCACGACGAACTCGAACGTGCGCGGACCGCGCTTGGACTGCAGCAGCAGCAGCGCGATCGACACCGTGCCCGTGATGACGCCGCCCCACAGCAGCGGCACATCGAACAGCAGGTTGAGGGCGACGGCCCCGCCGATCACCTCGGCGATATCGGTGGCCATGGCGACGAGCTCGGCCTGCAGCCAATACGCGCGGCGTCCCCACGCGCTGCCGATGCGCTCGCCGAGGGTCTCGGGCAGGCTCTTGCCCGTGACGATGCCGAGCTTGGCGGACAGGTACTGGATCAGCCACGCCATCACGTTGCCGAGCACCACGACCCAGACCAGGAGGTACCCATAGACCGCGCCGGCGGTCATGTTGCTCGCGACATTGCCCGGGTCGAGGTAGGCCACGCCCGCGACCAGGGCGGGACCGATCAGCCATGCCGCACGCGGCACCGTCGCCTTGCGGGCGCGACGCAGGGCCTTCGCGTCGGCTGCGGGCTGCGGCATCCGGTCTTCGTCGACCAGAGGATTTTTCGGCATACCGAAATACTAGGGCATATTTCGGTGCGCCGAAAAGTGTTCCGAGGGTCTCGCGGCGAGACAACGCCGAGAGTGCACGAACGACGTGTCCGCGCTGCCCGGGTTGCGATTCCTGCACTCTCGGCTGGTTCGGAGCCGGGTAGCCTGACCCGGTGACCGAGCCCGCCGCCCCCGAGCCCGAGCCGACGCTGCCGTACGGCGTGGGGCCGTGGCCCGGCGACCCGGACGCGTGGCCGGATGACCCGCGCTACGACCGCGAACTGCTCGGACACGGCGACACGCGCAACGTCGCGGACGAGTTCCGGTACTGGAGCATGGACGCCATCGTCGCCGAGCTCGACCGGCGCCGGCACGGCTTCCACGTGGCGATCGAGAACTGGCAGCACGACATGAACATCGGCTCGATCGTGCGCAGCGCGAACGCGTTCCTCGCCGCCGAGGTGCACATCGTCGGCAAGCGCCGCTGGAACCGCCGTGGGGCGATGGTCACCGACCGCTATCAGCACGTGCGGCACCACGAGGACGTCGCGGCCTTCACGCAGTGGGCGGATGCCGCCGCCCTGCCGATCATCGCGATCGACAACGTCGACGGCTCGGTGCCGCTCGATCACGCCGATCTTCCCGAGCGGTGCGTGCTGCTGTTCGGCCAGGAGGGTCCCGGGCTCTCGCCCGAGGCTCTCGCCGCGGCATCCGCGGTCGTCGAGATCACCCAGTACGGCTCGACGCGGTCGATCAACGCCGGCGCCGCCGGCGCGGTGGTCATGTACGAGTGGTGCCGTCGCTGGGCGTGAGCCCCGGCATCCTCACGCCCCGGCGGTCATCCAGGCGGCGCCGCGCACGCGCCAGCCCAGCGTCGCGAGCCGCGCGAGCATGTACACCCCGAAGAACGCCACCGACAGCCATGCCAGGCCGGCGGCCCCGGGCGGCTGGAGCACCCCGACGAGCACCAGCGCGGGCAGGTAGGGGATGAGGTTGAGGCCGCCGGCGATCGCCAGGTACTTGGCGTCGCCCGCGCCGATCAGCACGCCGTCGAGCACGAACACGATGCCGCAGACGGGCTGCGCGATCGCCAGCACGATGAGCGCCGGCTGCACCAGGGCGGCGACGGCGGGGTCGCCGGTGAAGAGGAGCCCGATGACTCCCGACAGCGCACCGATCGCGACCCCGACGATGACGCCGAACCACGCGCCCCACGCCAGAGTCCGGCCGAGCACGCGCCGCACGAGCGGGATGTCGTCGGCGCCCAGGCCCTTGCCGATGAGGGCCTGCGCCGCGATCGCCAGGGCGTCGAGGGCGAACGCCGCCGTCGAGAAGATCGTGAACGCGACCTGCCAGCCGGCGAGCTCCTCAGTGCCGAGCATGGTCGCGACCGCGACCGTCGCGAGCAGCGCGATGCGCAGCGACACGGTGCGCAGGAACAGCCAGCCGCCGGAGCGCGCCGAGCCGCGCACGCCCTCGCGGTGGGGTCGGACGGATGCCGCGTGCCGGCGTGCCAGCCGGCCGACGACCAGCACGTAGGCGCCGACCATTCCCCACTGGGCGAGCACCGTGCCGACCGCGGACCCGGCGATGCCCCACCCGAAGCCGTAGATGAAGAGCCAGTTGAGGCCGGCGTTCGCGGCGAAGCCGATGCCGGCGATCCACAGCGGGGTGACGGTGTCCTGCATGCCGCGGAGCAGCCCGGTCGCCGCGAACACGATCAGCATCGCCGGGAGACCCCACATCGAGATCCCGAGGTAGATCTCGGCCTGCTCGGCGACCGCGGCATCCGCTCCGAACAGCCCGACCAGCAGCGGGGTGGCGAGGTAGCCGCCGAGCGCGAGCGCGGCGCCGAGCCCGAGCGCGAGCCACATGCCGTCGATGCCGACCGAGACGGCGCGCGTCGGATCGCCGGCGCCGAACCGCCGCGCCACGGCCGGAGTCGTCGAGTACGCCAGGAAGACCATGAGCCCGACGATCGTCTGCAGCACGGCGGACGCAATGCCGAGGCCCGCGAGGGGAGTGACGCCCAGGTGCCCGACGAGGGCGGAGTCCACGAGCAGGAACAGCGGCTCGGCGACGAGAGCGCCCAGCGCCGGGACGGCGAGCCGCAGGATGTCGCGGTTCAGCGTCGCGGGCATGCTCGTCACGCTTCGAGCCTAGGCCGGGCGCCGGACGGCGCGTTTCGTCTCGCTGTGCTCGCTCAACGACCGAGCCTGGCCGGCTGCGACGAGTGTGCGCATATCCTGGGACGCATGACCGACGCCCCCCGTTCCGGTCTCGCGCTCGAGGAGCTCAGCGCCGAGATCCGCCCGCAGGACGACCTCTTCCGCCACGTCAACGGAGCGTGGCTGGAACGCACCGAGATCCCCGACGACAAGGCCCGCTGGGGCTCGTTCCACCTCATCGCCGAGCAGGCCGAGAAGGACGTCCACGCCATCGTCGAGGAGTCCAGGGATGCCGAGCCGGGTACCGAGACCCGCAAGATCGGCGACCTCTACACGAGCTTCATGGATACCGAGCGGGTCGAGGCGCTGGGCGCCGCCCCGCTGCGCGACGCGCTCGCCGCCGTCGATGCGGTGACCGACATCCCCGGTTTCCTCCGCACCATCGGCGCCCTCGAGCGCGACGGCGCAGCCGGCCTCATCCACCTGTACATCGAGCCCGACCCGGGCAACCCGACCCGGTACGTGCCGTTCTTCATCCAGGGCGGCCTGTCGCTTCCCGACGAGAGCTACTACCGGCTCGAGAACTTCGAGGCGACGCGCACGGCGTTCCGCGCCCACGTGCAGAAAATGCTCGAGCTCGCCGGGGTGGACGAGGCCGCGGCATCCGCCGACCGCGTCGTCGCGCTCGAGACAGAGCTGGCCACGCACCACTGGGACAACGTCAAGAGCCGCGACGCCGTCGCGACCTACAACCTGCTGCCGTGGGATGACGTCCAGGCGCTCGCGGGCATGGACCTCAGCCCATGGCTCGAGGGACTGGCTCCCGAGCACGGCGCGGTGTTCACCGAGATCAACGTGTACCAGCCCAGCTTCCTCGAGGGGCTCGGCGCGCTGCTGCGCGAGGACCGGCTCGAGGACTGGAAGGCTTGGCTGCGCTTCTCGATCGTGCACGGCTCGGCGGCCTTCCTGTCGGAGGAGTTCGTCGCCGAGAACTTCGCCTTCTACGGCACGCAGCTCACCGGCGTGCCGGTGAACCGCGAGCGGTGGAAGCGCGGCGTCGGTCTCGCCGAGGCGGCCCTCGGCGAGGCGATCGGCAAGGTGTACGTCGAGCGGCACTTCCCGCCCACCGCGAAGGCGGAGATGGATGAGCTGGTCGCCAACCTGATCGAGGCGTACCGCCAGTCGATCACCGGCCTGGAGTGGATGACGCCCGAGACCCGTCAGCGCGCTCTGGCGAAGCTCGACGCGTTCACGCCCAAGATCGGCTTCCCCGTGAAGTGGAAGGACTACTCCGCGCTCGAGATCGACGCCGCCGACCTGATCGGCAACGTCCGCCGCGCCCACATCTGGGAGCACGACCGTCAGCTCGGCAAGGTCGGTCAGCCGATCGACCGCGACGAGTGGTACATGACCCCGCAGACCGTCAACGCGTACTACAACCCGTTGATGAACGAGATCGTCTTCCCCGCGGCGATCCTGCAGTACCCGTTCTTCGAGGCCGATCGCGACGCCGCCGCCAACTACGGCGGGATCGGCGCGGTCATCGGTCACGAGATCGGGCACGGCTTCGACGACCAGGGCAGCCGGTTCGACGGCGACGGATCGCTGCGGGACTGGTGGACCGACGAC
This sequence comes from Microbacterium sp. Root166, assembly GCF_001427145.1. Classification (GTDB taxonomy): domain Bacteria; phylum Actinomycetota; class Actinomycetes; order Actinomycetales; family Microbacteriaceae; genus Microbacterium. The sequence goes on along the minus strand of NZ_LMGL01000001.1, from coordinate 857,565 downwards.
GACCGCACTGCGTTCGAAGAGCGCACGACCGTGCTCATCGCCCAGTTCGACGCGCTCTCCCCGCTGGGGCTCGACGGCGACCACACCGTGAACGGATCGCTCACGGTCGGCGAGAACATCGGCGACCTCGGCGGGCTGGGCATCGCGCTGAAGGCGTACGAGCTCTCGCTCGGCGGCGAAGAGGCGCCGGTCATCGACGGGTTCACGGGCGTGCAGCGCCTGCTGCTCAGCTGGGCGCAGATCTGGCAGCAGAAGGGACGGGATGCCGAGACCATCCGCCTCCTGACGGTCGACCCGCACTCGCCCAATGAGTTCCGCTGCAACCAGATCGTGCGTAACATCGACGCGTTCTACGACGCGTTCGGCGTGACGGAGTCCGACGAGCTCTGGCTCGACGAGAACCAGCGCGTCACCATCTGGTGAGGGGGCGGGCAGCGCCCGTCCGAGAGCACCCCGATCCCGTAACCCACCCCATCACCGGAAGGACCCCACCTGTGGGCACCGAGCCCAGAAGGGACGCCGAGTCGCTGCGGGGGGCGCGACGGAGCTCGAACCGGCGACCGCTCAAGCGGGCGAACGCCGGTCGCCGGACGTTCACCTCGACGCTCAAGGCGCTCGAGGAGCTGGCGGCATCCGGTGCGAAGGTGTCGGTGCGCATCACGGACCTGGACCGCGGCACGGCGGTGCTTGCCGGGGACGACTTCGTGACGCTGCCCGTCGCCGGGCTCGGGGTGGTGCCGCTGCTCATCGAGGTGGCGGCGGAGTTCGAGTCGGGCGTGCTCGACCCGCTCGAGATCATCGACCGGGCGCACATCCCCCCGGTCCGCGACGGCGGGGTCTGGCAGCACCTCAAGGCGCCGGCGCTGCCGCTGTGCGACCTCGCGGTGCTGACGGCATCCACCGGCGATGCACTGGCGACCAACGCGTTGCTCTCGCGAGTGGGTCTGCCGGCGGTGCGGGCGCGGCTCGAGGACCTGGGCATGACCCGGTCGGCGCTGCTGGACCGCATGCGCGACGAGCGCGGGCCCGACGACGCCCCGCACTTCGCGCTCGGGTCCGCCGGTGAGCTCGCCGAAGTGTTCGCCGCCCTGGTGAACTCGCAGGTCGTCTCACCGAGCGTGAGCGCGCAGGTCGCGGAGTGGCTGAGCCTGAACCACGATCTCTCGCTCGTCGCCTCGGCGACGGGGCTGGACCCCTTCGCCCACGACGATGACGAGTACGGGCTGCTCTTCATCAACAAGACGGGCCGGGATGCCGGCATCCGGGTCGAAGCCGGTGTCCTGGCGGGCCCCCGTGCGGGCGTCTCGTATGCACTCATCGTGTGCTTCGACGACCTGTCGATCATGCACCGCCTGCGCGCGCACGAGGCGTTCCGCACCCTGGGGACTGAACTGATGGAGTACGTCTTCTAGAGCTTGGCCCGCAGCACCGCGACGGTCGTGATCGCGAGCACGACCACGCCGATCGACTCGACGATCACGGTCTCGCGCACGAGCGTGAAGTCCCAGTCGGTGGTGATCCCGAAGAGCCCCACGGTCAGTGCGAGCACGAGTGCCAGCAGCGTCGCGATCATGAACAGCAGGCTCAGCACCGCCGCGAACTGCAGCAGGCGCCCGCGCAGCACCAGCATCGCGATCGCGAGCACGAGTCCGGCCAGCGCGTTGAGGAAGAACATGACCCCCAGCACGCCGCCGACGCCGTTGAAGATCAGATACAGATGGATGCCGCCTGCCGCCAGCAGCAGCACGGCGCTCAGGATGCGCAGGGCCCACAGGCCTCCCCGAGAGCGATCGGTCATCGGACGGCTCCCTTCGTCTTCTGGCCCGCAGCCGGGCGGGCGGTGCTGCGGTGCCGACGGGCGAAGAGCCACAGCACGTCCCTCCCGAACGACTCCACCAGCAGGGCGAGGGCGATCAGGACAGCGCCGGCCGACGCCCACGGGGGAAGGATTCCGGATGCCGCAGCCACCAGTGCGATCCCGGCGACGGCCGTGACCACCTTCCGCCAGTAGCGCGGCGGCAGGGTCGCCCGCATCCAGGGCAGAAGCCAGCCCGCCACCACGAAGGCGTACCGCAGCAGGCCGATCAGCAGCACCCACCAGCCCAGCTCCGGTGCGAGGTACGCGCTCAGGACGAGCAGCAGGAACGCGTCGACCTCCATGTCGAACCGCGCGCCCAGGTCGCTCACGCTGTGGGTGCGGCGGGCGAGCCAGCCGTCGACCGCATCGAGCGCCAGGGAGACCGCGGCCAGCACGGTCAGCAATGCGACCGGCACCGGCGCCGTGAACGAGGTCGCCACCAGCGCCGTGACAAGGGCGACGAGCGTGGAACGGAGCGTCGTGGCCCAGTTGCCCCAGCCGATCTCGGACATCCCGCTGCGGTGCAACCCCCTGGCGAGGAGTCCGTCCGACACGACAAGGTAGAGGAATCCGGCGGTCCATCCGGCCGCCGAGAGCGAAGACAGCCGGTCGAGGGCGACCAGGCCCAGCGTGCCCGCCGCGAGCGACAGGAGGGGAGCCAGATGGATCTTCGGCATGGAGAGCTCCCTTCCTCGGTCATGGATACCACCTGGCAGGTGCGTCCGGCGAGGGCCTTGATCTCAGCGACGCGGGTGTGCCGCCGATGAAGGCGACGGCGTTCTGGGTGGAGAGCCCCGGCACAGGATCCCTCCGCAGTGAGGTCGTGGACGCGCCCGTGGACGGCGAGGTTCTCGTCCGGACTCTGTGGAGCGGCATCAGCCGTGGGACGGAGTCGGTGGTGTTCCGCGGCGAGGTGCCCGAGAGCGAGCGGCTGCGCATGCGGGCACCGTTCCAGCAGGGCGACTTCGGCGGACCGGTGAAGTACGGCTACCTGAACGTCGGCGTCGTCGAGCAGGGGCCGCCCGCCCTCGCGGGCAGGGCCGTCTTCGCACTCCACCCGCATCAGTCGGCCTTTGTGGTTCCGGAGTCGGCGGTGCACGTCGTGCCGGACGACGTGCCGCCGCGGCGGGCGGTGCTCGCGGGTGCGGTTGAGACGGCCGTGAACATCCTCTGGGATGCCGCCCCACTCGTCGGGGATCGCCTCACGGTGATCGGTGCGGGGATGATCGGGTGCTCGGTGGCGCGGCTCGCACGGGGCGTCCCCGGAGTCGAGGTCACGGTCGTCGACATCGACCGGGCGAAAGCGGACGTGTGCGAGCGACTCGGCGTCGCTTACGCCCATCCGGACCATGCGCCTCGTGATCGCGACATCGTGGTCGATGCCAGCGGTTCCGGCGACGGCCTGCAGCTGGCGATCGAGACGGCGGGGACAGAGGGCGAGATCATCGAGGCCAGCTGGTTCGGCGATCGGGCCGTCAGCGTCCGGCTCGGCGGGGACTTCCACTCCCGCAGGCTGTCGATCCGGTCCAGCCAGGTGGGAATGGTCGCCCCGCGTCGGCGCGGGAGCCGGTCGACGGCCGACCGGCTGGCGCTGGCGCTGGGGCTGCTGCGCGACCCGGCCTTCGACGCGCTGCTGACCGGTGACTCGTCCTGGCGCGACCTTCCGGTCGTCATGGCCGAGATCGCGTCGGGGTCTTCGCCGGGGCTGTGCCACACCATCGACTGGAGGGATGCGGGATGAGCTATTCCGTGACGGTTCGGGACCACATGATGATCGCGCACAGTTTCACCGGCGAGGTCTTCGGGCCGGCGCAGCGACTGCACGGCGCGACCTACGTCGTCGATGCGACCTTCCGTGCGGCCGACCTCGACGCAGACGGCGTGGTCGTCGACATCGGACGCGCATCGGAGGCGCTGCACGGCATCCTGGCCGCATTGTCGTACCGGAATCTCGATGACGAGCCGGAGTTCGCGGGCGTCAACACGACGACTGAGCGACTGTGCAGCGTCATCGCGGAGCGGCTCATCGCCGCGGTGCGTGCCGGATCTCTCGGGGATGGCCACCTCACCGGACTCGAGGTCACGCTGCGCGAGTCGCACATCGCGTGGGCCTCGTTCGAGGTCGAGCTGTGACGACGCCGATCGTCTGGCTCGTCGTGCCCGCAGGGTTCGACCACCCCGACCGCGTGAGCGGCGGCAACGTGTACGACCAGCGGGTGGCCGCCGGCCTGCGCGCGCTCGGCTGGGACGTGCGTCTCGTCGAGGTGGACAGGGAAGTTTTCTCCGTACCCGACCCGTTCGGCGAGCTTCCGGCCGGCGGGCTCGTCCTCGTCGACGGCCTGGTCGCCACGTACCTGCCCGCCGCGGTCGGAATCGCGGCGAGGCGGCTGCGCGTCGTCCTCCTGGCGCACATGCTCGTCGCGGCCTTCCCGGATGCCGACGCGCGCGCCGTCGACGCCGAGCGCAGGGCGCTGGCCCCCGCGCACCGCATCATCGCGGTCAGCGTCTGGCTGCGCGACGAGCTGGTTCAGCGAGGTCTGGGCACAGCCGAGCACACCTCGGTGGCCACGCCCGGTGCGGACGTCGCACCGATCGCGGAAGGCACGCCGACCGGTGGATCGCTCCTGTGCGTCGGCACGGTCGCGCCGCACAAGGGCCAGGACACGCTGATCCAAGCCCTGATCGAGCTGGGATCCGGTGCGACGTGGACGTGCACGATCGCTGGCTCCGGCGCCGTCGCGCCCGGGTTCGCGGATCGCGTGGCCGCGGACGCGGCACGGGCCGGACTGTCGGAGCGCATCGCGTGGGCGGGCGTGCTCGGCCGGAAGGAGCTCGACGGCGCCTACGATCGGGCGGACGTGCTGGTCGCGCCGTCGCGCACCGAGAGCTACGGCATCGCCGTCGGAGACGCCCTGCGTCGCGGCATCCCGGTCATCGCGAGCCGGGTCGGCGGCATCCCCGAGGCGGCCCAGCCGGCCGATGCGGCGATCCTCGTGCCCCCCCAGGATCCCGCGGCACTCGCCCTCGCGCTGCGGCGCTGGATCGAGGACCCCGCGCTCCGCACCAGGATGTCGGCCGCAGCGACGCGGGCCGCCCCTCACCGTCGCGAGTGGAGCGACACCGCGAAAGACGTGCACACGGTGCTGGCGGCACTCACATGAGCGTCGTCATCCCCGTGTCGGCGGACTGGCTGACCCTGCGCGAGAAGGCCGATGCCCGCTCACGGTCCATCCCACTGGCGAACCGCGCGGCCCGGCTGCTCCGCGCGCCGGTCACCGTCCACGATCTCGGCTGCGGCACCGGATCCATGGTCCGCTGGCTGGCGCCGCTGCTGCCGGGGCCGCAGGCCTGGGTGCTGCACGACTGGAACGCCGAACTGCTGGCGCACGCGGCCAGCGTGCCGGTGAACGCCGCCGACGGAACGCCGATCGGGATGACCACGAGGGTCGGGGAGCTCGCCGAGATCCACGAGGATCAGCTCGCCGGCGCCTCCCTCGTCACGGCGTCCGCGCTCCTGGACGTGCTGTCCGACGATGAGGTGGCGGCGATCGTCGGCGCCTGCGTCGCTGCCCGCGTGCCAGCCCTGTTCGCCCTGTCGGTGACCGGCCGGGTGACGATCGATCCCGCCGATCCCGGCGACGACGCCTTCGAGGCGGCGTTCAACGAGCACCAGCGGCGGACGGTGCACGGCCGCGGCCTGCTGGGACCGGATGCCGCAGCCGCCGTCGCCGGGCACTTCCGCGACGCGGGGTGGAACGTCCGCGTCGCGGCCTCGCCGTGGCGGCTCGACGATCGGCAGCCCGCGCTCATCGAGGAGTGGATCGACGGCTGGCTCGCCGCCGCCGTGGAACAGCGCCCCGACCTGGTCGAGCAGGCAGCGGAGTATGCCGCTCGCCGGGCCGGGCAGCTCGCCTCCGGAGCCCTCCGAGTCACCGTGCAGCATGAGGACCTGCTCGCATGGCCGCCGTGAGCGCCGTGGCGGCTCAGACCGTGATGCCCGCATCGCCGACCCGCCGGTGGGGTCGGTGGGGTCGCGCGGTGATCGGCGCGGCCATCGTCGTCGCGCTGGTCGTGCTCGTCGGCGCGGAGCCGTTCGTGCGCGGGTTCGCCGCGATCTCCCCGGCCGCGATCGCGGCGGCGACGGCCCTCGCGGCGGTGGCCACCCTGGCCGCGGCGTGGAGGTGGCGGATCCTGGCCAGGCGCCTGGGACTGCGGCTCGGCTGGCGCGAGTCCGTCGGCGCGTACTACCGGTCGCAGTTCCTGAACACCGTCCTGCCGGGAGGCGTGGTCGGCGACGTGAGCCGAGCGGTCTCGCACGGCCAGAGCGTCGATCACGTGGCGCAGGCCTCCCGAGCGGTCGCGGCCGAACGCGCCGCGGGCCAGGTCGTGCAGCTCGTCCTCGCTCTGGGGGTTCTGGTATCGCTGGGCTTCTCGGCCTACCCTCCGGCCGTCACTCTGATCCTCGTGTCGATCGGGCTGGTCGCCGCGACCGCGGTGATCACCAGGCTGAGTTCGCGTGCCCGCCGGGCACTGCGCCGCGAGCTGACGATCCTGCGCTCGGCATTCGGCAGCGTGGGGGCGGTGGTGGGCGTCGTGGTGGCGTCTGCGGTCGTGGTCGTCGCGCACGTCGCCACCTTCCTGGTCGCCTGCGCCGCGACGGGCATCGAGGCGACGCCCGAGCGCATGACGGCCGCGGCGGTCATCGCCGTGCTCGCGTCGTCCATCCCGTTGAGCATCGGCGGGTGGGGTCCGCGCGAAGGCGCCGCAGCGTGGGCCTTCGGCGCGGCGGGGCTCGGCGCGGCGGCGGGCATCACCGCGGCGACCGCGTACGGCGTGCTGGCGACCATCGCGCTCGCGCCGGGAGCCGCGCTCCTCGCGGTGGCGCTGCTGCGCAGGCGTCGCCGTGCCGAGGTGCTCTCAGGGCCGGTGCACTCATGACGCGGCCGTACATCACCCTGAGCTGCGCGATGTCGATCGACGGCTACCTCGACAGCGACACTCCGCGACGCCTCGCGATGTCCAACGCCCAGGACTTCGACCGGGTGGACCAGCTGCGCGCCGACAGCGACGCCATCATGGTCGGGGCGTCGACGGTGCGGCGGGACGATCCTCGTCTGCTGGTGCGGAGCGCCGAGCGACGGATGCAGCGGCTCGCCGCCGGCCGCACGGCATCGCCGTCGAAGGTCACGGTGACCGCGAGCGGCGATCTGCCCCCGGCATCGTCGTTCTTCACGGCCGGCGACTCGGACAAGCTCGTCTACTGCCCGCGTCCCGCCGCCGGCCGGATCGCGGCGGCGCTGGGCGAGGTGGCCACGATCGTCGCGCTCGGCGACGCGGTGACCATGCGGGACGTGGCGACCGACCTGGCCGACCGGGGCGTTCGTCGGCTGATGGTCGAGGGCGGTGGCCGCCTGCACACGCAGTTCCTCGTGGACGACCTCGCCGACGAGCTGCAGCTCGTCATCGCGCCGTTCTTCGTCGGCGAGTCCGCTGCCCCCCGCTTCGTCGGGTCGGGGAGCTTCCCGTGGACGGCGAGCAGACGCGCGCGGCTCGCAGAGACCCGCCGGATCGCCGACGTCGTCCTGCTGAGGTACGCGCTCTCGGACCGTTTCGAGGAGACGGCCACCGATGGCTCCGGCCCCTGACCTCCCGGCCATCGAGCTGCCCGCCGCAGCGGATCGTCGCAGGCGGCGAGCCGTGGCGCTGACCGCGGTCGCCTGCGCGGCGCTCGTCGTGGTGCCGCTCATCCCGGGCGCACTGGGCGCGACGGGCGCCAGGGCGCTGTTCGGGCTCCCCGCCGAGTCCATCGCCGTGCTGCTCCTGCTCGTCGCTCTCGCCCGACCCTCGCTGCGCGTCGCCGCGGCAGCGGTGTTCGCGGTGGTCGTGATCGCGGGGACGGTCGTCGCGATCTTGGACGCCGCCTTCGTGGCGACGGTCGATCGCCCCTTCAACCTGGTCGAGGACGGCGGCGCCCTGGTGGCGGCATCCGGCGTCGTCGCCGATGTCATGGGGCCGGTGGGTGCGGCATCCGTTCTCGCGGTCGTCGGAGTACTCGTCGTTCTCGCCGTCGTGGCGATGACGCGCGCGGCGGTTCGCGTCGGCGGCGGCCTGCGCGACGCCGGGCGCGACGGCCGCATCGCGCTCGCCGTGGCGGCGTCGGCCTGGATCGTCTGCGCCATCGTGGGCGCCGAGGTGGTTCCCGGGGTTCCGGTCGCGGCCTCGCGCGCCGGAGATGCGCTGGTGCAGACGTCGGCTCTCGCTGTGGCGAGCCAGCGTGCGCGGGCGGCGTTCGAGCGCGAGCTGGCGGCGGACTCGTCCTCGGCCGTGCCGCCGGGTGATCTGCTCACCGCGCTCGAGAGCAGGGACGTGATCATCGTGTTCGTCGAGAGCTACGGCCGCACCGCCGTCGAGCCCGCAGACTTCACCGACGGCATCGCCCGAGTGCTCGCCGAGGGGGAGAGCGGACTCGCGCGCACGGGCTATGCCGCTCAGAGCGCCTTCCTCACCTCGCCCACCTTCGGCGGCGAGAGCTGGCTCGCGCACGCAACGCTGCAGAGCGGCCTGTGGGTGGACTCGCAGCAGAAGTACGCGCGGCTTCTCCCGGAGGACCGACTGACCCTGACGCGCGCATTCCGGACGGCAGGCTGGTACACGATGGCGGTCGTGCCGTCGAACACGCGGCCGTGGGAAGCGGGAGAGTCGTTCTACGGGTTCGACGCCGTGCTGGATGCCCGCAACATGGGATACCGCGGCCCCTCCTTCGGGTACGCACGGATGCCGGACCAATTCACCTGGAAGGCCTTCCACGAGCACGCGACGGCGGTGGACTCAGCGCCGGTGATGGCCGAGATCGATCTCGTCTCGTCGCACACGCCGTGGACGCCCTTGCCGCGGCTGGTGCCGTGGGACGACCTCGGCGACGGATCGGTCTTCGAGCCGCAGGCCTCGCAGGGGGAGGCCGCCGTCGTCGCCTGGTCGGACGCGGAGCGCGCCAGGGAGCTCTACGCGGACTCCGTCGAGTACACGCTGGGCGCGATGTTCTCGTACCTCGAGACGTTCGAGTCGGACGCGGTTCTCTTGGTGGTCGGGGACCACCAGCCCGCGCGCATCGTCAGCGGTCCCGACGCCGGGAACGACGTGCCGGTCTCGATCATCGCGGCGGACGCCGAAGTGCTGGAGGCCATCGGCTCGTGGGGCTGGGAGGACGGCGTGCATCCCTCGGACGCCGCGCCGGTGTGGCGCATGGACGAGTTCCGCGACCGCTTCCTCGACGCCTTCAGCGGGTAGACCCGCATCGCTTCAAAAGACGATGGTGTGGTTGCCGTGGCGGATGACGCGGTCCTGCGCGTGCCACAGCACGGCGCGCGAGAGCACCTGGCGCTCGACGTCGGCGCCGCGCCGCGCGAGCTCCGAGACGCTGTCGGCGTGGGTGACGCGGATGGTGTCCTGGTCGATGATCGGACCCTCGTCGAGGTCGTCCGTGACGTAGTGCGAGGTCGCGCCGATGAGCTTGACGCCCCGGTCCTTGGCCTTCTTGTACGGCTCGGCGCCGATGAACGCCGGGAGGAACGAGTGGTGGATGTTGATCACCGGCACCTCGAGCTTCTGCAGGAAGTCCGACGACAGGATCTGCATGTAGCGCGCGAGCACGACGAAGTCGACGTTGCCGGCGAGGAGCTTGAGGATCTCGGCCTCCGACGCGGACTTGTCGGGACCGGGCGTCGAGGGGACGTGGAAGAACGGCACCCCGAACGAGCGGACGTCCTCGGCGGCCGTGGTGTGGTTAGAGACCACCATCGGGATCGTCACGGGCAGATCGCCGCGACGGTGACGCCACAGCAGATCGAGCAGGCAATGGTCCTGCTTCGACGCCAGGATCGCCATGCGCTTCGGGACGGACTGATCGGTGATCGTCCAGGCGAGGTCGCTGCCCTCGAGGGTGCGGGCGAGGTCGGCCTCGATCGCGGGAAGTGCCGCGGCCAGATCGGGGCGGTGGAACACGACCCGCTGGAAGTACGCCCCGCCGGTGGGGTCGTCGGAGTACTGGTCGAACGCGACGATGTTGCCCTGATTGCGGGTGATGAGCGCCGAGACGGCGGCGACGATCCCCGGGCGGTCGCTGCCGTGGACGATCAGGCAGGCGTGATCGGGCAGGAGGTGGGGGCTGTGCGCGGCCATGCACTGATTCTGCCCTGTCGCGGGCGAGTCGCCGCGCCGGTGGGGCGAGCGGATGCCGCTACGCAGCCGCGTTCTGCCGGATCAGGTCGCCGTTGCGGGTGCGATGGAGATACTCCGCGACGGCGTCGCGGCTCTTGGTGAGGCACGCCAGGCGCGACTCCAGCGCCTCGAGCTCGTCGGCGAGCTCCTCGGCCAGCGCGCGTGAACAGACCGGCGGGGCGGCCAGTGCGCACTGGCGCTCGAGGTCGAGCACCACGCGGGTCATGCGGGTCGAGAGCCCCGACTGGATGAGTCCGCGCACCCGCGACGCCCGTTCGACATCGGCCTCGGTGTAGGCGCGATACCCGTTCGTCGACCGCTCGGACTCGAGGAGGCCCTGCTGCTCGTAGTACCGCAGCATTCGGGTGGGAATGCCGGTCCGATCCGCCAGCTCGCCGATCTTCACGCGGATTCCTCCAGGAAGCTTGACATTGACATTAATGTCAAAGTTTAGCCTCGCACCATGACGATCTCAACCGCTGCGGTCGCGGCATCCGCTCCGCCGACCCGCTTCCCTCTGCAGGCGCTCCTGATCCTCAGCTTCGGCGTGCTCGTGACCGTGACCGCCGAGTCCCTCCCCGCCGGCCTGATGCCCGAGATGTCAGCGGATCTCAGCGTGCCGCCGATGCAGATCGGGCTGCTGATCTCGGTGTGGGCGCTGACCGTGATCATCACGAGCATCCCACTCGCGAGGGCGACCGCCCGGTGGGACCGGCGTCTCGTCATCGGAGTCGCCCTGGCCGCGTTCGCGCTCGCCAACGTCGCGACCGCGTTCGCTCCGGCGTACGGCTTCGCCGTCGCCGCCCGTGTCGCCGCCGCCACCGCGCACGGGGTCTTCTGGGCCGTCGTGATCGTGTACGCCAGCGCGCTGCTCACCCCCTCGCACCTGGGGCGCGGGCTCGCGATCGTGACGGCGGGCGGCACGGCCGCCACGGTGGCGGGGCTGCCACTCGCGACCGTGCTCGCGCAGGCCTGGGGATGGCGCGTCACCTTCGTCGTGCTCGGAGCCGTCGCCCTCGGGATCGGCATCGTCGTCATGAAGGGGATGCCGCGGCACGTCCCGCCCGCGCCGGTCGCGGGCGGACGCGATCGCGGGTTCTGGCGCGATCCCTCGCTGCCGGCGCTCGCCGCGTTCGGGGTGGCGTCGATCCTCATCGCGATCGCCCAGTTCGCCTCGTTCACCTACATCCGCCCTTATCTCGAGGTTTCGGCGTCGGTCGAGGCGGAATGGGCGGCGGCGCTGCTGTTCGTCTACGGGGCCGCCGGGATGGTCGGGGTCGTGGCGGCCGGGTTCCTGGCCGACCGCTATCCGCGGGCGTCCCTCAACGCCATACTGGCGCTCTTCGTCGCGGTGTTCGTGGTGCTCACGGTTGCCGCGTCGAACCTCGTCGCCGTGATCGGCGCGCTCGTGGTGTGGGGCTTCGCCATCGGCGCGATGTTCCCGCTGCTGCAGACCACCCTGATGCGGGTGTCGACCGAGCGGACGCGGACCCTGGCCAGCGCCGGCATCGTCGTGCTCTTCAACGTCGGCATCGCGGTCGGCCCGTGGATCGGCGGCCTCGCGGGCGGTGATGTCACGCCCACCGCCACGACGGCGGTCTCGGCATCCGCCATGCTCGCCGCAGCGGTGATCGGCGCCATCGGGGTGATGCTCGCCGGCCGCCGGGCACAGCGGGACGGATGACACGGTTAGACGGCGTGCGCGCGATCGTCAACCCCCTGCGCCCGGAGGGGCGGCCTTGCCTAGCGTGGAGGAACCGCAACAGATCCAGGGAGGAACATCATGAAACCCAGCACGATGACCGCTGAGATCGATGTCGACGCACCGATCCGCGCGGTGTACAACCAGTGGACGCAGTTCGAGTCCTTCCCCGAGTTCCTGCACGCCGTCAAAGAGGTGACGCAGCGCGACGACGCCACCACCCACTGGGTCGTGAGCATCGGCGGCGTCCGCCGCGAGTTCGAGGCCGAGATCACCGAGCAGGTGCCGGACGAGATCATCGCGTGGGCGAGCGTGGACGGCAAGAGCCACAGCGGCAGTGTGCGCTTCGGCCTCAGTGAGGGCACCGGCACTCACGTCAGCCTCGAGATGATGTGGCTTCCCGAGACGTTCGTCGAGCGCGTCGGCGCCGCGCTCGACCTCGATGAGCGGCAGGCCGAGATGGACCTGCGCCGCTTCAAGGAGTTCATCGAGGAGCGCGGCCGCGAGACCGGCGGCTGGCGCGGCGAGATCCACGACGGCGTGCCCGAGCGCGCCGGCGGAACGACGGCCGGGTCCTTCACGGACGAGACGATGGCCACGAGCGGGACCGGCGAGGAGCTCGCGAGCCCCGGCTACATGGCCGATGACGACCTCGGCGTGCCGGGCTACGACACCCCCGCCGCGCCGTACTCCGAAGGCGACGACCGGGTCTAGCGAACGGACTGCCTGATGAGGGGCGTGCTAGCGCACGCCCCTCATCAGCGTGAGAACCGGCTTCACCGAGGCCAGCAGCGCGATGCCGAGCACGATCGCGATGGCGCCCAGGATCGAGAAGTACGGGACCTCGTTGTCGGGATCGTAGAACTGGGCGAGCCAGCCGGCGATCGCGGTGCCGAGGGCGACGGAGAGGAAGAAGAGCGCCACCATCTGCGTGTGGAACGCGTTCGGTGCGAGCTTCGTCGACACCGACAGTCCGACGGGCGAGATCAGCAGCTCCGCCACGGTGAACACGAACAGGATGCCGACGATCGCCAGCAGCGGCGTCGAATTCGCGCCGCCGTTCGCGAAGGGCAGGAACAGCAGGAACGCGATGCCCATGACGATGACGCCGAGGCCGAACTTCACGGGGGTCGACGGCTGACGCGTGCCGAGCTTCGTCCACAGCGCCGCGAACACCCCGGACAGGATGATGATGAAGATCGGGTTGATCGACTGCACGAACGGGACCGGCATCTCCCACCCGAAGATCATGCGGTCGAGCTTCTTGTCGGAGTAGATGGTCAGCACCGTGAACTGCTGCTGATACAGCGACCAGAACCCGACGCTCACGATGAACAGCGGGATGAAGCCGAACACGCGTGAGCGCTCGACGTCCGAGATGCGCTTGCTCGCCAGGATCACCGCGAAATAGGCGACGGTCGCACCGAGGGTGACGAGGATCACCACGCCTGCGAGGTTGTCGGCCCGGATGATGCCCGCCAGCACCAGCACGACGATGAGCGCGATCCCGGCGAGCGCGATGCCGATCATGAGTCCGCGCCGGCTCGTGGGCAGCGGGTTGGGGACCTTCTTCGACTCGGCCGGCAGATTGCGGCGGCCGAACGAGTACTGCGTGAGCCCGATGGCCATGCCGATCGCGGCGAGCAGGAACCCGGCGTGGAAGCCCCACGCGACCTGGGCCGCGCCGGTCAGGATCGGGCCGAGCAGGGCGCCGAGGTTGATGCCGAGGTAGAAGAGCGAGAAGCCGGCGTCGCGCCGGGTGTCGGTCGGCGAGTACAGCGTGCCCACCACCGACGTGGCGTTGGCCTTCAGCCCGCCCGACCCCACGGCGACCAGGACGAGCCCGACTCCGAGTCCCCAGAAGCCGGGGAGGACGGCGAGTCCGATGTGCCCGGCCATGATGACGATGGCGCTGTAGAACAGCACCCGTTCCGAGCCCAGCAGGCGGTCGGCGATCCACGCCCCGAGGATGGTCGACAGGTAGACCGAGCCGCCGTAGGCGCCGACGATCCCGGTCGCCACGGCCTCCGGCATCCCCAACCCGCCTTCGGTGGCGGAGTAGTACATGTACAGGAGCAGGATGCCCTGCATGCCGTAGAAGCTGAACCGCTCCCACATCTCCACGAAGAAGATGTGCATGAGGTCCCACGGCTGCCCGAAGAAGCGCGCGTCGTTCGTGCCCCGCCCGGTCGTCGCCGCGGCGTCGGTGCCGCTGCGTTCGGCGGCGAGAGCACCGGAGGCGGTTCCGGATGCCGCGGCCGCGGTGGCGCCTTCCGGAACGCCGACCGGCACCTGATCCGGCTGCTGATCGTCGCGCTGATCCATCATGGCTCCCGTCGCCGCCCCCCGGTGGATGACGTCAGGCTAGCGGCAGGTGCCCGCGGGTGTCAGCACCCCGCTACTGGGGAAGGGACGGGTGCCGCTCCTGCGGCGAGCGGCGCTTGGGGATGAAGAAAGCCACGGCCAACGCCACGATGGCCGCTGCCCCGCCGAGGATCAGCGACAGCGTGAACCCCTCGGAGGTGGGTACCGGCACCCCTCCGTAGTCGACGGTGTAGGTGGCGAGAACGGCCCCGATGACCGCCGCCGCGGTGCTCGTGCCAAGAGAGCGGAACAGCGCGTTGAGGCCGTTCGAGGCGCCGGTCTCGCTCTGCGGCACGGAGCGCATGATCAGCATCGGCATCGAGGCGTAGCCGAAGCCGATGCCAGCGCCGATGAGGATGTTGGCGACGACGAGATGCCAGACCTCGGACGAGAACAGCAGGGTGAAGCCATAGGCGGCGATCAGCGAGATCGCTCCCAGGAGGAGCAGGAGCTTCGGGCCGGTGCGGACGGCGATGCGGCCCGCGACCGGCGAGAGCACCATCATCACCAGGCCCGACGGCATCACGACGAGGCTCGCGGCCAGGAGCGACAGCCCGAACCCGCCGGTCGCGACCGGCAGCTCGAGCATCTGGGGATAGACGACGTTCGACGCGAACAGCGAGAAGCCCATCGCGATCGAGGCGATGTTCGTGAGCAGCACGGCCGGGCGGGCAGCGACGCGGAGGTCGAGCAGCGGCTCGTCGATGCGCAGCTCGAACCAGCCCCAGGCGAGCAGCACCACCAGGCCGCCGAGACCGAAGGCGAGCACGGGCGGCGAGCTCCAGCCCCACTCGTTGCCGCGCGAGATCGCCAGCAGCACGCCGATGAGGCCGACGGCGAGACCGGCCGCGCCGATGTAGTCGAACCGGCCGGCGGTGCGCAGCACGCTCACGGGCACGATCCACAGTACGAGCGCGAACACGATCGCCCCGAGCCCCGCTGCCATCCAGAAGAGCACGTGCCAGTCGCTGCGCTCGGTGACGAGCGCGCTGATCGGCAGGCCGAGCGCGCCCCCGACGCCGAGGGTCGCGCTCATGAAGGCGATGGCGGAATCGACGCGGTCCTCGTGGAGGACGTCGCGCATGATCGAGATGCCGAGGGGCACGACGCCGACGATCGCCCCCTGCAGCGTCCGGCCGACGATGACGCCGATGATGCCGGTCGACAGGGCCGCGACGACGGAGCCGACGATCATGACCGAGACGAGCACGAGCAGGATCCGGCGCTTGCCGTACATGTCGCCGAGCCGCCCCGAGATCGGGGTGATGACGGCGGCCGCGAGCAGGGTCGAGGTCACGACCCAGGCGGTGTCTTCGCGGCTCGCGTCGAGCAGCTCGGGCAGCTTCGACTGGATCGGCACCATGAGCGTGAACATGAACGACGACGCGAGGCCGGCGGTGGCGAGCACCGCCACGATCGCGCCCTGCCGCGGCATCCGGGTGAGGCGTCTTCTCGCGTCCTCGTCCCTGGAGCCCATCGGTCAAGGCTATCGGCGCCCCGGACGACGGGGTCCGGAGTACCGTGAATCGCATGGCCGACACCGTGACGCCTCCCGGCATCGAGATCCGCCCGCTGCACAGCGTCGAGGAGGTCTTCACCGCCTCGCAGGTGCTCGCCGACGTGTGGGGAGGCGACCGCGGCGGCATGCCGCCCAACCTGCTGCGCGCGCTCGCCCATGCCGGCAACTACGCCGTCGGACTGTACGACGGCGACCGGATGATCGGGGCATCCGTCGCGTTCTTCGCCGAGCCCGCCGCCCGCTCGATGCACAGCCACATCACCGGCGTGCTGCCGGGCAGCCAGAGCCAGGGCCTCGGTCGCCTGCTCAAGCAGCACCAGCGCGAGTGGGCGCTCACGCACGGCGTCGGTCACATCACCTGGACCTTCGACCCGCTCGTGGCGCGCAACGCGCACTTCAACCTGCGGGTGCTCGGCACGCGGGTGACCGAGTACCTCGTGAACCACTACGGCGCGATGGACGACGGCATCAACCGCGGCGACGAGACCGACCGCATCATGGTGTCGTGGGCGCTCGCCGCCCCGCCGGTCGCGACTCCGGCCGATGACCGCGTGGTCGCCTCGGTCGCGGTGCCTCACGACATCGAGACGCTGCGCCGGCAGAATCCCTCGGATGCCGCGGCCTGGCGCGTCCGCGTCCGTGACGGCCTGGTCGCGCACCTCGCTGAGGGCCTCGTGATCGGCGGCTTCGACGACGAGCGCGGCTACCTCCTCGTCAGGCCCTAGCGCGTTCACCGGATCCGGAGACCGGAGTCTCGCGCGAACGGCGGAGGAATCCTGCCGTCCTCGTCCGGCAAGGGTGCCAAAGTCCGAAATCCGGAGCCGCGGGCGGCCGGCACAACCCTAGGCTGACGCTCATGCCCGAGTACCGCGCGCACTTCGATTTCGACATCCGCTTCGCCAACGGGGGAGAGCTTTCCGGCACGGGGTTCCGGCTCGACCTTCCGTCGGCCGACGCCTCGGAGGCCGAGATCGGCCGGCTGCTGATCGGCCACCTCGGGCTCGCGCTCGTCGATGAGGTCGACCTGCGAGGGGTTCGCATCGTGGAGGAGGCGCACCGCGGCAGCCGCGGGATCGAGACGGATGCCGCGCCCCGGCCGCGCATCGTCGACCTCAGCCACCCGATCCGCGCGGGGCTCGTGACCTACCCGGGCCTGCCCGCGCCCACGATCGCCCCGCACCTGACCCGGGAGGACTCGCGGGCGAAGTACGCGCCGGGCACCGAGTTCGCGATGGACATCCTCACGATGATCGGCAACACCGGCACGTACCTCGACAGTCCGTTCCACCGCTACGCGGAGGGCCCGGATCTCGCGGGGCTGGAGCTCAGCACGCTCGTGGGCCTGCGCGCCGAGGTCTTCCACCTCGAGGACTCCTGGACGCCGGATCGCCGCGGCATCCGTCCCGAGACGCTCGCCGATCGCGACGTGCGTGGCGCGGCGGTGCTGCTGCACACGGGCTGGGACCGCTGGTTCGGGCAGCCCGAGTACGCCCACGGCGCGCCGTACCTCACGGGCGAAGGGGCGCAGTGGCTGATCGACGCCGGCGCGGTGCTCGTCGGGATCGACTCGCTCAACATCGACGACACCGAGTCCGGCGGCGAGCGTCCGGCCCACTCGCTGCTGCTCGGCGCCGGGGTGCACGTCGTCGAGCACCTCACGAATCTCGGCTCGCTGCCGCCGCGCGGCGCCCGATTCACAGCCGCTCCGCCGGCGGTCGAAGGGTTCGGAACCTTCCCGGTCCGGGCGTTCGCAGAACTTTCTGCCTGAAACCGCGTACTAAAACGGCGCTTTCGCACTCTCCCCTTGCAGAGACGCAAGAAGGAGAGAGTCATGCGCACGCACCTGGGCACACTGAGGGTCGAACTGGTCGCCTCGCTGCGCCGTGACGGACGCGCCGCGAGCCGTCGGGGCGGTCCGCGCCGCGCGCGCGGCACCTTCGTGCCGGCGGTCGTCGAAGCTCCGCCGATGCGTCTGGCGCACTGACCCGGGAGCCTGTGCCGGGCGTAGCCTGAGCGCATGCCCATCGCCTCGCCCGCGGCATCCGTCGCTCTTGAGGGGTTCGAGCTGCGGGTTCTCAACCTGCCGCTCGTGGCCCCGTTCACCACGTCGTTCGGCACCGAGACCGTGCGCGAGGTCATCGTGGTCCGCGCCCTGACCGGCGGCGCAGAGGGGTGGGGCGAGATCGTGACCGGCGCCGCGCCGCTGTACTCGAGCGAGTACACGCAGAGCGCGTGGGACGTCGCCGTGCGGTGGCTGATCCCCGCGCTGCTCGCGGAGCCGAGCGTCTCCCCCGAGGGCGTCGCCGGCGTGCTCCGGCCCTTCGTCGGGCACCGCATGGTGAAGGCCGGTCTCGAGCTCGCCGTTCTCGACGCGTCGCTGCGCAGCGAGGGCCGCGAGCTCGGCGAATACCTCGGGGCAGTGCGGGATCGCGTGCCGAGCGGGGTGTCGGTGGGCATCCAGCGGGACCCGGCCGCGCTCGTCGACACTGTCGCGGGGTACCTCGAGGAGGGCTACGCGCGCATCAAGATCAAGATCAAGCCCGGCCGCGACATCGCCGACACCGCCGCGGTGCGCGAGGCGTTCGGCACGATCGCCCTTCAGGTCGACGCCAACTCGGCCTACACGCTGGCGGATGGCGACACCCTCGCCGAGCTCGATCGGTTCGACCTGCTGCTGATCGAGCAGCCCCTGCAGGAGGACGACCTCGTCGATCACGCCGCGCTCGCACGCCGGCTGAGCACGCCGGTGTGCCTGGACGAGTCGATCGTCTCGGCGAAAGCGGCGATCGATGCTCTCGCGCTCGGCTCGGCGTCGATCATCAACATCAAGGCCGGGCGAGTGGGCGGCTACCTCGAGGCCCTCGCGATCCACGATCTGTGCCGGGATGCCGGAATCCCGGTGTGGTGCGGCGGGATGCTCGAGACCGGCATCGGCCGCGCGGCGAACGCCGCGCTCGCCGCGCTGCCGGGCTTCACCCTGCCCGGCGACATCTCGGCGTCGAGCCGGTTCTACACGCGCGACATCGTGACCGAGCCGGCCGTGCTCGACGACGGACACGTGCGGGTTCCGGCGGGTCCGGGGCTCGGCGTGCAGGTCGATCTGGACGCCCTCGACGAGTTCACCGTCCTGCGCGAGACGGTCACGCGCTGAGATGAACGGGCGACCCCGGCGCATCGCGGCGACGACCGTCATGGTGATCGCGGCCCTGCTCGCCGGGTGCGCGCCCGCCACCGAGCCGCCGGTGCCGTCCGGCGCGGTGCTCGCCACCGGCGGCTATCCGGACGGCGTCTCGGCCGAGCTGCAGCAGCTGCGCTCCGACGTCGCAGGGCGCGTCGCACAGGTGCTCGTGCGCAACGACAGCGATGAGACGCTGGTCGTCTCGGGGCTCGAAGTGAGCGACCCCCGATTCGACGGGGCGGCGACGCGGACATCGGAGCGCGAGACGGTGATCGCACCCGGCCGGCAGGTCGGCATCCGGGTGCAGCTGCCTCCGGTCGCGTGCGACGAGATCGACGCGGACGCGACGGTCCGGCCGAGTGTCGTGTTCGGGTACACCCTGGGCGGCGTCGCCGGAGCGGCGTCGGCACCGCTGCCGGATCCGCTCGACGTGATCGCGCCGCTGCACGAGCGGGAGTGCCGGGTCGTGCTGCTCTCGCAGGCCGCAGATGTCGCGTTCACGGAATTCACGCCCTCAACCGCCGGCGAGCCGGCTCAGTTGACGCTGACCCTCACACCGACCGGCGCCGGCGGTGCCGGCATCCACTCGATCCAGACGACCAATCTGCTGACCTTCGCCGGGGTGGCAGGCGACGACTACCCGCTCGGTATCGAGTTCGCCGAGGGCGAGAGCGCACCGATCGTCGTCGAACTGCCGCTCGTGCCGTTCCGCTGCGATGCCCACGCCGTGCAGGAGGACAAGCGCGGCACGATCTTCGACCTCGCCGTGCAGATCGACGGTGAGGACGGCGAGATCGAGCTCGCTGCACCCGAAGAGCTGCGGGGACGGATCCTCACCTGGGTCGCCGACTGGTGCGGATTCGGGTCTTAGGCGACTTGTCAAGGCACTCGACGTCCGCCGTCGATCCCGGGATCGTGGGGGCATGACCGGACTTGCAGTGACCCTTCTGATCATCGGCATCGTGCTGCTGCTGCTCGGCGTGTTCGTCGAGGCGGTTCAGTTCCTGCTCTGGATCGGCCTCGTGCTGCTGATCCTCGCCGTCATCGCGTGGCTGATGCGGTTCATCCGCCGTCAGACCTGACCCGGGTGCGGACGAGGCGACGTCGCCCGCACCTCGCCTCGCCCGCCCCTTCTGGTCTTGTGCTCGGGCTCTGTCAGGCGATCACGCGCCGCCGCCGTGCCGTGACCGCGATGGCGCCCACGGCGACGAGCAGCGAGCCGATAAGCAGTCCCGGCCACGGGATGGTCCCGCCCGTCGCCGGGAGCCCGCCGCTGTCGGCACCTGCCGCCGCGATGGTGAAGACGACCGGTGCCGATGCAGGGCCGGTGTTGCCGGCGGGATCTGTTGCGGTTGCCGTGATGGTGTGCTGACCGTTCGGCAGCGGCGTCGTGGGCGTCAGAGTCCAATTGCCGTTGCCGTCCGTCGGCGCGGTGCCGATCGGGGTGCCGTCGACGATGACCGTCACCGTCGAGCCGGGCTCGGCGGTGCCCGTGATCGGCGGAGTGGTGTCGGTCGTCGTCGAGCCGTTGGTCGGGCTGGTGATGACCGGAGCCGCGGGTGCGACGGTGTCCACGGTGAACGTCACGGTGTTCGAGTCCGGGCTCACGTTGCCCGCCGCGTCCGTCGCGGTGGCGACCGCGCTGTGCGGTCCGTCGGACAGCGGTGCGGGGGGCGTGAAGGTCCAGTTCCCCAGCGAGTCGGTCGTCGTGGTGCCGGCGGGAGTGCCGTCGATGACGACGGTCACGATCGAGTTCGCTTCGGCGGTCCCGGTGATCGCCGGAGTGTTGTCGCCGGTCACGGAGCCGTTCGCCGGGGTCACGATCACGGGCGGTGCCGGGTCGAGGGTGTCGACGGTGAAGGTGTTCGTGTTCGAGTCCGGGCTGACGTTGCCGGCCGCATCGGACGCGGTGGCGACGGCGGTGTGCGGCCCGTCGAGCAGGATC
Organism: Microbacterium sp. Root166; assembly: GCF_001427145.1. Classification (GTDB taxonomy): domain Bacteria; phylum Actinomycetota; class Actinomycetes; order Actinomycetales; family Microbacteriaceae; genus Microbacterium. The sequence continues at coordinate 836,782 of NZ_LMGL01000001.1, read as the reverse complement.
CCGGTGGTGATGGTCCAGTTGCCCAGCGCATCCACCGGCGCGGTGCCGGCGACGACGCCGTCGATGCGGACCGTGACGGTCGAGAGCGGCTCGGCGGTGCCGGTCACGTCCGGGGTGTTGTCACTGGTGACGGACCCGTTCGCCGGTGTCACCAGCACCGGTGCCGCCGGGGCGACGCTGTCGACGATGAAGGTGTTCGTGTTCGAGTCGACGCTGGTGTTTCCGGCGGCGTCGGTGGAGGTGGCGTGGACGGAGTGGGATCCTTCCGTCAGCACGGGCGAGGTCAGCGACCAGGCGCCGCTTCCGTCGGCGGGGGCCGTGCCGACGGAGACGTCGTCGATGAACACTTCCACCGTCGAGTTCGCCTCGGCGGTGCCGGTGATCAGCGGTGTCGTGTCGTTCGTGATGGAGCCGTTAGCGGGCGTGGTCACGACCGGCGCGACAGGGGCGATGCTGTCGACCAGGAAGGTGTTGGTGGCCGAGTCGGCACTGGTGTTTCCGGCCCCGTCCACGTAGTTGGCGCGGACGAAGTGCGTTCCCTGGGTGAGCGAGGGCGACGTCATGGACCAGTTGCCACTGCCGTCAGCGACGGTCGTTCCGATCGAGGCGCCGTCCATGAGGACGGTCACGGTGGCGTTCGCCTCGGCGGTGCCGGTCACCAGCGGTGTGGTGTCGTTGGTCACCGAGCCGTCGGCGGGCGTGATCACGGTGGGCGGCGCAGGGGCCGTGGCATCGACGTCGAAGGTGTTCGTCGGTGACGGCGGGCTGACGTTGCCCGCGGCATCGGTCGAGACGGCGAACACCGTGTGCGTTCCCTCGGTCAGGACCGGTGAGACCAGAGACCAGTTGCCGGCGCCGTCGGCCTGAGCGTTGCCGGCGAGGTCGCCGTCGATGGTGACGGTCACCATGGAGTTCGGCTCCGCGGTGCCGGTGACCAGCGGTGTGGTGTCGTTCGTCACCGAGCCGTTTGCCGGGTTGACGACGAGCGGGGCAAGGGGAGCGGCCGTGTCGACGGTGAAGCTGACGGTGTTCGAGGGCAGGCTGACGTTGCCCGCCGCGTCCGTCGAGGTGGCGACGGCGCTGTGCGGGCCGTCGGCGAGGGTAGCCGGCGTGAGCGTCCAGTTGCCGCTTCCGTCAGCCGTCGGAGTGCCGGCGACGATGCCGTCGATGGTGACCGTCACCGTCGAGTTCGGCTCTGCCGTGCCGGAGATGGGCGGCGTGTTGTCGTTCGTGATCGTGCCGGTGACGGGGGTCTCGATGACCGGCGGCGCCGGCGCGAGCGTGTCGACGGTGAAGCTGACGGTGTTCGAGTCGATGCTGACGTTGCCGGCTGCGTCGGTTGAGGTGGCGGCGGCCGTGTGGGGGCCATCGAGAATGATGCCGGTGGTGAAGTTCCAGTTGCCGCTGCCGTCGGCGACGGCGGTGCCGGCCGGGCTGCCGTCGATGCGGACGGTGACGGTCGAGTTCGCCTCGGCCGTGCCGGTGATGGTGGGCGTGTTGTCACTGGTGACCGTGCCCGTGACGGGAGTCAGGATCACGGGTGCCACGGGGACCGTGGTGTCGACCACGAAGGTGTTGGTCGGCGACGACGGGCTGACGTTGCCCGCCGCGTCCGTCGAGGTCGCCCGCACGGTGTGACTTCCCTCGGCGAGCGCCGGCGAGGTCAGCGACCAGTTGCCGCTGCCGTCTGAGGGTGTCGTGCCGATCGAAGTGCCGTCCATGAACACAGTGACCGTGGTGTTGGGCGCGGCGGTGCCGGTGACCAACGGTGTGGTGTCGTTCGTGGCGGAGCCGTCCGCGGGTGCGACGACGACGGGCGCAGCCGGAGCGATGGTGTCGACCGTGAAGTTCACGGTGTTGGAGGGACCGCTGACGTTGCCCACGGCATCCGTCGCCGTCGCGACCGCTGTGTGCGGGCCGTCGGTCAGCGGGCTCGGCGGGGTGAAGGTCCAGTTGCCGGCCCCGTCGGTCAGGGTCGTGCCCGCGACGGTGCCGTCGATGCTGACCGTGACGGTCGAGTTCGCCTCGGCGGTGCCGGTGACGTTCGGGGTGCTGTCGCTCGTCACCGACCCGTTCACCGGCGTGACGATGACGGGCGGAGCCGGGGCGACGGCATCGACGACGAAGTTCCTCGGAGGAGATGTCAGCGAGGACTGGCCCGCGACCGTCTGGATCGCGGTGGCCGCGTGCGGGCCGTTGGTGAGGGGAGTCGTCGGGGTGATCGACCAGTTGCCGCCGGCGTCGGCGGTGGTCGTTCCGATCGAAGTGCCGTCGACGAAGACCTGGACCGTCGCGTTCGGGAAGGCCGTACCGGTGATCGCAGGCAGCGGACCGGTCGTGGCGCCCTCGGCCGGGGTGACGATGACCGGGGCGGTCGGCGGGCAGTCGATGCCACCTGCGGGAGCGGTCGCGGAAGCCTGCAGGGGGAGGACATCGACCGAGACCTCTGCAATGGGGGGAAGCAACGGGAGCGGATCGAAAACCGTCACCTCGATCGTCAGCAGCGACGAGGTTGCCGCCACCGAGGTCGCGCTGAGATCGGTGATCGTCGGAGTCGGGTTGAGCCGAACCGTGACATCGCCGAGACCGACCAGGGTGACGCTGATCTCGGGGTCCGCCTCGGTCAGCGGGGTCTCCACACCACCGATCGTGACCGTCACGGCGCCGGGGTTGTAGTCGACCGATCCGATCGTGGTGCCCGGGGCGGTGGCAGTGAGCGTCGTCGCTCCGAGCACATCGACGGTGACCGCTCCCCCGAGGATGCTGATCTGGTCGACGGCGCCGGTCGCGGTGCTCTGGACGCCGTGATTGAGGCCGGTGTTCAGCGCGAGGCCGGTCTCGCCCTCGGAGCGCGAGACTCCGAGCGACACCACGCTGTCGAGCAGAAGCAGGCCGGGCAGGACGTCTACGGAGGCGACTTCGGTCGTCGCGCGCGCCAGCGGTCCGGTCGTCACGCAGGCGTTGTCGCCGTTCCAGTTCGCTTCGTCCGTTGTGCTGAGTGCGCCGATGTTGAGCAGAGGTGTGTTGACCGCGAGAAGGTCATCGACAAGGGGTGCTCCCGCGTCCGGCGGCGCAGACTGCCTGTTGCTCGCGACGGTGATAGGCAATCCGACGACCGCCGCCCGCAGGTTGCTTGAGATGGCGTCGGAGCGCGGGGTGACCGTCGAGCCGGTGCGAGCGTCGCTCGCTGCGACGCCGATGCCGACGAGATCGACTCCGAGGGCGTCGATCTCCGCTTCGATGACATCCGCGCCGGCGGATCCGCTCCACGTCGCCGTGGGTGGCGCCGCCATCGCTGGAGCTGTGCTGACCGTTGCAAGACCGATGACGAGCGTCGCTGTCGTAGCGGCGACGATGATGCGCTTCAATGTTCCCCCAATGTCGCGAACGCCGTGCCTATTGCGTCGGACCTTATCGATAGTCCAACCAATGCGCTATGGGCCACTCGGCGGACACGGAATTTCCGGTTGACCTCGGCCTAGGCTGAGCGCATGTCTCCGAGCGCCCCCACGCCCCCTCCCCGCGCCGCGGACGCGTCGCGCGGAGCCTCCGGGCGCGTGGGCCCAGATGCTCCGCATGATCCCGCCGCCGCCCGGGGGATCTCCCGCCGCACCCAGTCCGAGGTCTACCGCGCTGGGATAAGCGGAACCCGCCCCCGAGTGCCGGTCGATGCCGCTCAGCTCAAGGACGCCGCGCGCCGTGCCCTGAGCGCCGAGGCGTTCGCGTACATCGCCGGTGGCGCCGGCGCCGAGCGCACCATGCGCGCCAATACCCGGGCCTTCGGCCGCTGGCAGATCTGGCCCCGGCCGCTGCGCGACGTCTTGGAGCGCGACCTGTCGATCGACTTCCTCGGACGTCGCCGGCCGACGCCCCTGCTGCTGGCTCCGCTGGGCGTCATGGAGATGGCGCACGACGACGCCGACCTCGCGGTCGCGCGGGCCGCGGCATCCTTCGGCGTTCCCTACACGCTCAGCAATCAGGCCTCGTTCCCCATGGAGGCGGTCCGGGATGCCGCGCCCGGCGGTGCACGCCTGTTCCAGCTCTACTGGTCGGCCGACGACGACCTGAACGCGTCGCTGCTGCGGCGGGCCGAGGCATCCGGATGCGAAGCCATCGTCGTGACGCTCGACACCCACCTGCTCGGCTGGCGCACCCGCGATCTCGACCTGGCGTACCTGCCGTTCACGCGCGGCATGGGCATCGCCCAGTACACGAGCGATCCGGTCTTCCAGCAGCTCGTGCGCGACAGGGTGAGGAAGGGACCGGATGCCGCCGCCCCGCCCGCCGCGCCGGTCAAGCTCACCCCGAAGACGGTCGCCGCGGGCGTGAAGATCGCCCGCAAGGGGGCGGCGCTCACCGGAGCCGGGCTGCGTGAGAACCTCAGGTCGCCGCTGCCGCGTGCCGCGGTGGAGACGTTCCTCGACGTGTTCTCGACGCCCGCGCTCACGTGGGACGACCTCGCGAAAGCTCGCGAGTGGACGAGCCTGCCGATCCTGCTGAAGGGAATCGTGCACCCGGAGGACGCCTCGCGCGCCATCGACGCCGGCGTCGACGGGGTGTGGGTCTCGAACCACGGCGGCCGCCAGATCGATCAGTCGGTGCCGACGCTCGAGGCGCTCCCGTCTGTCGTGGATCGCGTCGACGGCCGCGTGCCCGTGGTCTTCGACTCGGGAGTGCGTCAGGGCTCCGACGCGTTCATCGCCTTGGCGCTGGGCGCCACGGCCGTCGCGATCGGCCGCCCCTACGCTTACGGACTCGGCCTCGCCGGCGAGGAGGGCGTACGCGAAGTCGTGCGCAACATCCTCGCCGAGCTCGACATCACGCTCGGGCTGTCGGGTCACACGTCGATCGCCGAGGTCGCACGCGACGCCCTGCGCGAGATCTGACCTGAAATCCGGGGGCTGGCACCCATGGGCGGATGCCGGTGTGGCCGTAAGCTGGGCCGGTGACCACGCCTCCTCCGCACCCGCAGCAGCCGTACAACGCGAACCAGCCCGCCCCGTTGTCTCCCTCGGACGAGAAGCTCTGGGCGACGCTCGTCAACGTCGGCGGGATCTTCTTCAACTTCCTGCCCGCGCTCATCGGCTACCTCGTGCTGAAGGACCGCGGACCGTTCGTGCGCTCGCACACGGCCACCGCACTGAACTTCCAGCTGACGCTGCTCATCGCCTACATCGTCGGCGGCGTGCTGAGCATCGTGCTCATCGGCTTCTTCATCATCTTCGCCGCGTACATCCTCAATATCGTGTTCTGCATCATCGCCGCCATCAAGGCGAACAAGGGCGAGTGGTACCAGTACCCGATGTCGATCAAGTTCGTCCGCTGACACCAGAACCTCAATCGCGGCAATATTTTTGCCGCCACCCGCGCGCCACCCGCCAGTCAGGCCGGTGGCGCGCGGTCGTCCCGCCCAGCGGTCGCGTACTCGTGACCGGTCGGGCCGGTCCACACCAGCAGGTCGTCTTCGAACCGCGCCCACCACTTGGTGTGGTGCTTGAGCCGGTGATGACGCCGGCAGAGGTGGGCGAGGTTGTCGTGATCGGTGCAGCCGCCGTCTTCCCACGCGACGCAGTGGTCGACGTCGCAGCCTGAGGCCCTGCGACCGCACCCCGGGAAGCGGCAGGTGCCGTCGCGATCAGCCAGCCACGCGCGCAGCGCGGCAGGCGGACGATACGTCTGGCGATCGTGCACGAGCACGACGCCGCTCACCGGGTGGGTGAGGATGCGCCGCCACGACGTCGCCTGAGCGGCGAGCACCATGGCGGTGTCGAGGGGGATGGGGCCGTAGCCGTCGAGGACCGCCGGCTCATCGCTGTGACCGAGCAGCGTCAGCGCGGGAACGGTGATCGACACGTTCACCTTCACACCCGGAAGGGATGCCGCGGCATCGGCCGCATCGGCCACCGACGCCGGGCGCGCGGAGCGCAGCAGCGCATCGACGAGCGCGTCCGCGCGCAGCTGATCGCGTGTGCGAGGGTCGCCGGCAGCCTGCTCATCCATGGCCACGCCGGTGAGGATCATGTGGGCGAGCTCGGCCTGCATGACCGGAAGGTAGGTCATGAGCCAGGCCATGCCGTCGCGCGCAGGCTGCACTGTCACGCAGCGGGAGGCCGCGGCATCCGTCGCCCGTCGCTCGATCGAATCGGGGTGCACGTGCTCGCGGATCCGTCGGCAGCACGCGGCGAAGCGGCCGGCCGGGATGTCGAGCCGCCCGCCCAGGACGGCCGTCTCGAAAGCGCCGACGGCCTCGGGCGGCAGCGACTCGGCCTCTTCGATGATCGCGCGGGCGTGCGCCCACGAGAGCTCGCCCGAGGTGAGGGCTGCGGAGGTGGCGGGGAGGTCCGAGGCCAGCACGCGCGCCTCGTCGATCAGCCGCCCGGCGGTGCGCTCCGCCAGCCGCAGCGCGCATGCGACCTGCGCGCGAGTGGAGCGCTCGACGAGGTCGGCGCGCTCGTCGGCGCGATCGACACCCACGACGATGAGCTCTTCGTGCGCGACGTTCGCCCGACGCAGCCGATCGATGAGGTCGGCTTTGCGTGCCGCGAGGGATGCCTCGTCCCGGCGCAGCCGGTGAAGCTCGTCGACGATGCGCTCCGCGTCTTCGCAGAACAGGGCATCGGGCGTCGACATGACTCCACGCTACGCGGGGGTTCCGACATCCGATTCGCCTGATGAGAGGCGGAATACGGATACCGGGACGCGCCGCACGCCGGCTGCGGAGACCCCCGATCCCGTCCAGCCGGGCCCGTCGAGGCATCCGTCATCGCCCGACTAGAATCGACGGATGCCGCGGCGCTCGCCGCATCAGGCAGAAAACCCATCCCGACCATTGGAGCCACCGTGGCCGAGCAGTCCCGCCTCGACAAAGTCATCGCCCTCGCCCGTCACCGCGGGTTCGTGTTCCAGGCCGGTGAGATCTACGGCGGATCCCGCTCGGCATGGGACTACGGCCCACTCGGCACGGAGCTCAAGGAGAACATCCGCCGCCAGTGGTGGCAGACGTTCGTGCGCGGTCGCGGCGACATGGTCGGCCTCGACTCGTCGGTGATCCTCCCCAAGCGCGTGTGGGAGGCCTCCGGCCACGTCGCCACCTTCACCGACCCTCTCGTGGAGTGCCTGCAGTGCCACAAGCGCTTCCGCGCCGACAACCTCATCGAGGACTTCGAGGCTCGCAAGGGTCGCGCGGCCGAGAACGGCCTGGCCGACGTGCCCTGCCCCAACTGCGGCAACAAGGGCCAGTACACCGAGCCGAAGGCGTTCTCGGGTCTCGTGAAGACGTACCTCGGCGTGGTCGACGACGAGTCGGGCCTGCACTTCCTGCGTCCAGAGACGGCCCAGGGCATCTTCATCAACTTCTCGAACGTGCTCACCGCCAGCCGCAAGAAGCCGCCGTTCGGCGTCGGCCAGGTGGGCAAGGCGTTCCGCAACGAGATCACGCCCGGAAACTTCATCTTCCGCACCCGCGAGTTCGAGCAGATGGAGATCGAGTTCTTCACGCCGCCCGCCGAGGCCGGCGAGTGGTTCGACCACTGGGTCGAGGCGTGCTGGAACTGGTTCATCGACCTGGGCATCGACGCCGACAACCTGCGCCGCTTCGACGTCCCCGAGGACGACCGCGCGCACTACTCCGCCGGCACGATCGACGTCGAGTACCGCTTCGGCTTCACCGGCAAGGAGTGGGGCGAGCTCATGGGCGTCGCCAACCGCACCGACTACGACCTCTCGAGCCACACCGAGGCGTCGGGCCAGAGCCTGACGTACTTCGACCAGGCGTCGGGCGAGAAGTACACGCCGTACGTCATCGAGCCGTCGTTCGGCCTCACGCGGGCCATGATGGCGTTCCTCGTCGACGCGTACCACGAGGAGGAGGCGCCGAACGCGAAGGGCGGCACCGACACCCGCACGGTGCTCAAGCTCGACCCGCGCCTCGCGCCGGTGAAGGTCGCCGTGCTGCCGCTCTCCCGCAACGAGCGCCTGTCGCCGCTGGCGCGCTCGGTCGGCGATGAGCTGCGCGCGCAGGGCTGGAACACGGACTTCGACGACGCCGGAGCCATCGGCCGACGCTACCGCCGCCAGGACGAGATCGGCACGCCGTTCTGCGTCACGGTCGACTTCGACTCGCTCGACGACAACGCCGTGACCGTCCGCGATCGCGACACCATGGCGCAGGAGCGCGTGCCGCTCGAGGGCCTCGTGGGCTTCCTGTCGGAGCGGCTCAAGGGCGCCTGACCCGATCCACAACGGTCCCCACGCCCACTCCAAGCGCCGCTGGCGCGTCGCTCGGAGCCTCCGGGCGCGTGGGCCCAGCCTCCAGCGGGCCGGGGCATCTGTCGTCTGTGCCACCTGTGGAGTGCTTAGCCTGAGGTCATGACCATGACCTATCGCGGGACCACCGCTCTCATCACCGGTGCGAGCGCAGGGCTCGGCGAGGAGTTCGCCGAGGAGCTCGCAGCCCGCGGCGCCGACGTCGTCCTGGTCGCCCGGCGCGCGGACCGGCTGGACGACCTCGCCGACCGCCTCGGCACCGAGTACGGCGTGACCGCGACCGCGGTCGCGATGGATCTCGCGACACCGGATGCCGCGGCATCCGTCCGGGCGGCCCTCGTCGATCGAGGCCTGACGATCCAGACGCTCATCAACAACGCCGGGTTCGGCATGCGCGGTGCGCTCCTCGAGGCCGACCCGGAACGCACGGCGCAGATGGTGCAGCTCAACATCGGGACGCTCACGGCGCTGACGCGCGAGTTCCTCCCCGATCTCGTGTCCGCCGGCACCGGCGCGCTCGTCAACATCGCGAGCGTCGCGGCCTACCAGCCCTGCCCGAACATGGCCGTCTACGGGGCTACGAAGGCGTACGTCCTCAGCCTCACCGAGGCGCTCGCCTACGAGACCCGCCGCTCGGGCCTGCGCGTGCTCGCCGTCAGCCCCGGAGCCACCGCGACCGAGTTCTTCGACGTGGCAGGTGGTGCTCCGGATGCCGCATCCGGCCGCTTCCAGACACCCCAGCAGGTCGTGGCCCGAACCCTGCGCGAGCTCGACCGGCGCCACGGGCCTGCGAGCTTCGCGTCAGGCCGAGTGAACGCCATCACTGCGAAGGTCGCCGGCATCCTGCCGCGTCGTCTGGTTCTCGCCGCCGGCGGGCGCGTGCTGCGCTGAAGGACTAGTTCGCCGCCCCGTCGCCATCCACGACCGCGGCGGCCGCCCGCTTCGCCTTGACCACCGTCTCCGCCTCGACGGGAAGCGTGACACCGGCCTGCTTGAGCGCGAACGCCTGCATCAGCGTCGTGAGGTCGAGTCCGGTGAGGTTCTTCACGACCTCGGTGCCCTCTCCGAGCACCTTGCCGACGGTCTTGGTCATCTCGGAGGCGCCGTCGGTCGAGACCACGGTGAGCTTGTCGATCGAGGCGATCGGCTCGGCCGCCGCACGCACGATCTCGGGCAGGCGCGAGATGAGCTCCTGCGCGAGAGCCGCTTCGCCGTACTTCTGCAGCGCGAGCGCCTTGGCGTCGGTCGACGCGGCCTCGGCGAGGCCCTCCGCCTGAATCGCCGATGCACGCGCCTCACCCTGCGCCTTGATACCGGCCGCGAGCGCGACCTGCTTGTCACGCTCGGCCTCACCCGAGAAGCGCACGGCGGCGGCGTTGGCCTCAGCATCTTGGACGGCGGCGACCTTGTTGGCCTCGGCGATCTTGGTGCGCTTGAAGGCGTCGGCCTCGGTGGCGGCGTTCGCGGCGTCGCGCAGGGCGGTGGCGCGCTGCACCTCGGCGTAGGCCTCTGCCTCGGCGGGCTTGCGGATCTCGATGTCGAGGCGCTCCTGCGTCACGAGCGCCTGCTCGGTGAGCGCCTCGCGCTCCTGCACGGCGACGAGCTTGTCCTGCTCGGCGGTCGCGAGCTGGCCGGAGGCCTGCGCCTCGGCGTTCGCACGATCGGTCTCCGCCTTGATCGTGGCCTGCTTGAGGCTCAGCGCCTTCTGGCGCTCGGCGATCTGCTCGGCGGCGTCGATGCGCGCGAACTCGCTGGCGCGGGATGCCTCGGCCTCGCTGATCTCGGCGACCTGGCGCGCGCGGGCGGCCTCGGCGCGACCGAGGTTGGCGAGATAGTCGCTGCCGGGCGTCGAGATGTCGCTGATGTTCAGCAGGTCGACCTGGAGGCCCTGCTCGACGAGGTCGGTCTTCGTCTCGGCGACCACGCGGTCGGACAGGCCCTTGCGATCGGAGATGATCTGCTCGATCGTCATGTCGCCGATGATCGAGCGCAGCGAGCCCTCGAGTGACTCCTTGATGATCTCGGTCAGTGCGCCCTGCTGCGAGAGGAAGCGCTGGGCGGCACGGCGGACGCCGTCCTCGGTGCCCGACACCTTGAAGTTGATGGACGCCTTGATGGCGATCTTGATGCGGTTCTTGTCGACGCCCTCGACCGTGATGCCGATCTGGCGCTGCTCGAGCGAGATCGAGAAGCCCTGCTGCAGGATCGGCCACACGAACGTGCGCCCGCCGATCACGACGCGCTGACCGACTCCCGAGTCACCCTCGCGCGGCTTGCCGGCGCCGCGGCCGACGATGACGAGCGCCTCGTTCGGGGGAACGCGGCGGATGCGGCGCGCGATGAAGACGAGGAGCGCCAGCGCCGCGATGACGAGCGCGATGACGGCGATGACCTGGACGAGGAGCGGATCGAGCATGCGGAGCCTTCCGTTGGCGAGGAGGTGAAGAAAGAGCGAGGGTCAGTCGGCGATGATCTTGACGCGAGTGCCGGAGTGCTCGATGACGCGGATGCGCACGCCCTCGGCGATGGTCTCGTCGGCGTACGCGAGGCGGCGCTCGACTTCTCCCGGGCCGTCGAGGCTGACTTCGCCTCCGGATGCCGAAACCGTCGAGCGCGTGACTCCGGTGAGCCCGACCGCCGTCGTCGGCACGCCGTCGGAACTCTTGGTCAGCCGCTTCACGAAGAGAGCGGCGACGACGTAGGCGCCGATCGCGAGCACGATCGCCAGCACGTACGCCCACACCACGTCGAGCCCGGAGGTCAGGGTCAGCACGCCGGACGCGCCGAACACGACGGCCGCGATGCCGAGTGCGGTGCCCGAGATGGCGCCGTCGCCGATGTCGAAGTGGTCGAAGATGTCGCCGAGGATCAGCGAGATGAGGAGCACGACGAGGCCGACGCCTCCGACGATCAGGAACGGCAGCAGCACGGTCGACCTTCCTCGAGCGGGCCGCGAGGGCCCAGGTCGTCTCAGCCTAGGGCGTCGCCCCGCGCTGCATCGAGGACGTGTGGAAAGTGCCTTCCACCGACGCGAGCGAGAGTCAGTCCGTGACGGTGAACTCCACGGACCCCGTCTCGCCGGCGACGACGCGGCGGTAGTCCTCGGCGATCATCTCGCGCAGCACCGCCGTGTCGATCGTCTCGAGGTCCTTGATGTAGAGGCATCCGGCCCCCGTCTCGTGCGGTCCGAGCGCAGCGAGGTCGTCCGCGTGCGCACCGGTGTCGAGCAGATAGACGGTAGTGGCCTGCTTGCGCGGCGCGAAAGCGGCGATCGGAACGTCGCCCTCGGTCTTGGTCGGGTACCTGTAATGGCACGAGCCGAACCCGACGATCGTGCCCCATAGCTCGGGCTCGCGTCCGGTGACCTCGCGCATCAGCGCGACCATGGTCTCGGCATCCCGCTGCCGCTTCGCCGGCGTGACTCCCGCGATGAACGCGGCCACGCTTCCGCCTGTCTTCTGCATCAGACTCCTCCGCCGCCGGACTTGGCCGCGGCCTTCATGGCGCGCTTGTGCTCGCGCACCTTGGTCAGCGACTCGGGCGAGACGATGTCGGCGACGCTCCGGAACGAGCCGTCTTCGCCGTAGGGAGAGGATGCCTCGCGCCAGCCGTCTCCGGTGAACCCGTACTGCTTGCCCAGCAGCGCCAGGAAGATCTTCGCCTTCTGCTCGCCGAAGCCGGGCAGGCCCTTCAGCCTCTTCAGGACGGTCGGGCCGTCGGGGTCGCCGTCCGTCCAGATCGCCGCCGCCTGGCCGCCCCACTCGCGGTCGACCGTGGCGCACAGCTCCTGCACGCGGCCGGCCATCGAACCGGGGAAGCGGTGCACGGCGGGGGTGGCCTTGAACAGCTCGGCGAAAGCGTCGGCGTCGAAGGTGGCGATCGCGGCGGCGTCGAGGGTTCCGGCGCGCTCGGAGATCTTCAGCGGACCAGCGAACGCCGTCTCCATCGCGACCTGCTGGTCCAGCAGCATGCCGATGAGGAGGGCGAGCGGGTCTTCGGTGAGGAGCGCGTCGGCGGCGTCGTCGCCCGTGATGTGGAGCGTCATGGCGCCCAGTCTGGCACCCGGCCGCGCGGCCCGGGACCCCACCGAGCCGGGCTCTTTCGGTTAGGTTGTCAGAACTGAAAGCGCGACGCCGCGCCCGAGCCGCGGGAGGACCGGTCTATGCCCGATCGTCGCGCGCTTTCCACCGCGCGCCTGCTCCTTGCGCGCGCCTGGGCGCGCACGGGGCTGCTGGCGACCGCCGCGGTCACCGTCGCTTCCGCCGCCGCGACGGTGTCGCTCGTACTGGTGTGGCTGGCACGGTCCGTCGAGATGGCCGGCGATCCGCCGCCACCGGGCGTGGAGCCCGCGGTGGTGCAGGCGCAGGTCGAGACGGGTGCCGTCGCCCTCGCGTCGGCCGCGCCCGCGCTCGTGCTGCTCATCGCGATCCTCGCCGGCACCGGCGTCGCGCAGCTCGCCCGGCTCATCGCCGCCGCGCGCGAGCACGAGACGGCCGCGATCCGCGGGCGCGGGTTCTCGAGCCCGCAGGCCTGGGCGGCCGACGCGCTCGAGGGGATGGTGGTCGCCGTCGTCGGCGCGCTCGTCGGCGTCGCGGTCTCGGCGGCGGTGCTCGTCGTCCTGGGCACCTCCCCCGCCGCCGTTCCCGCGCAGTGGCCGTGGATCCTCGCCACCACCGTGATCCTCGCGGTGGTGTTCGTCGTCGCGCTACGCCGGGGTGAGAAGCGCAGCGGATCGGCTCGCGGCGCGCGGGCGACGACGGCCGCCGCCGTGGTGATCGTCCTCCTCGCGGCCGGACTCGTGGTCTGGCAGCTGCCCCTCGCCCGCGGCAGCGGCTTCGATCCGATCGTCGCGATCGCGCCGGCGGTCATGCTGATGACCGCCGCGCTGCTCGCCCTCGCCGTCTTCGGCGCGGGGTCGGCCGCGCTCGCCGGCCCTGCCGCGCGTGGCCGGTCGCTCGTGCCGGGCTACCCCGCACGCCAGGTGGCGCGGCGGCTGCAGATCTACGCCGTCGCCGTGATGCTCGTGGCGCTGACGTCTGCGCAGGCCGTGTTCGCGTCGGCCTACGCCGGAAGCTGGCAGGCCATGACCGACGACTCGGCCGCGGTGCGTGCCGGCGCCGATCTGCGCGTCGACCTCGAGCCGCAGTCAGCGTCGCCGTCCGACGTCGCGGATGCGGCCGCAGTGACGGGAGTGGATGCCGCGGCCCCCGCCCTCGAGACGCCGATCGAGATCGGCTCGACCGAGGCTCAGCTCGTCTCCGTCCCGGCCGAGATGATCGCACCGGTCGTGACGCCGGCCGGCGGACTCATCGACAAGGAGGCGCTGATCGCCGCGGCGGACCCGGCGTCGGGCGCGGTGGAGAGCGACCCCGTTCCGCTCGGCGCCCAGGCCACCGGCATCCGGGTGACCGCCACGGTCGATGCGCAGGCCGGCAACCCGGCGTCGCTCGGCCTGGTGGCCGTCGTGCTCGACGCGACAGGGACGCCCACCGCGGTGCAGCTCGATGGAGCGGTCGAGACGGATGCCGGCACCCCCGCGTACGCGGGCGAGGGTGCGCTCCCCGCTGGGACCGCGCCGTGGCGTCTGCTCGCCATCGCCGCGGGGCTCGGCCCGAGCATCGCGGGGGTCGACATCACCGTCACGCTCGACACCGTGGAGGCCGTCGGCGCAGAGCCGCTCGATGTCGCCGGATCGGCGACGCTCGGCGCCGGCGGCGACCTGGACGCCGTGGTGTGGCTCGCCGACGGAGGGGTGCTGGCCGAGGCGGACCCCGCCGCGGATGCCGATGCCGACGCGCCGCCGGTGGAAGCCGTCGTGACCGATGCCCTGGCATCGCGCCTCGGCATCGGCGTCGGGGATCCGGTCGAGTTCCGCTACGCCGGCACCGGACGTCAGGGAGCGGCGACGGTCTCGTCCGTCGTCGAGGCCGTCCCGGGCGCTGCGACGCCGCTCGCACTGTTCGTGCCTATGGAGACCCTGCTCACCTCGCAACTGCAGCGCGGCACCTCGATCGTCCCGCCGAACGCCGTCTGGGCCACCGGCGAGCTCACCGCCGACGACGAACTCAGCGCCGTGCTCGGTGACCGCCCCGTCACGACGGCGGCTCCCGGAGTGGCGGCCGACGTCGTCGGCGCTCTCGTGGGCGGCTGGTGGATCGCCACGATCGGCTCGATCGCGCTCTCGCTGGTCGCGGCCTTCGGCATCGTGCAGACCCTCGCCATCGCCCGCCGCCGCGAGCTCGGCGTCCTGCGCGCGCTGGGCGTGACCCCGGCACGCCAGGCCCGCATGCGCGCGGGCGAGCTCGGCGGCGTGTTCGCAGCCGCTCTGGCGCTCGGCGCCGGCGCCGGCGTGCTGGTGGCCTGGCTCGTCGTGCCGGCTCTGGTGCGGGCGGTGACCCCCGGCATCCTTCCGCTCGCCTCCGGCCTCACCTTCTCGTGGCTCCCGCTCGCGATCGGCCTCGTGGCGCTCGCCGCCGGTCTCGCCGTCGTCGTGACGGCCTCCGCCATCGGCACGCACCGGGCCGCCCGCGGCGCGACCGTCGGAGAGGAGTCGCGATGACCCGTCGCGTGTCCGTCCCCGCCCTGGTCGCGCACCATCTGCGGTCGCACGCGGGTGGCGGCGCCGTCGTCGCAGCTCTCGTCCTGATCCTGGCACTCATCGCGTCCGCTGCTCCGCTGGCCCTCGGCATCCTCGGCGACGCCGCGCTGCGCGACCGGCTCGGAGGGCTCTCGGCCACCGAGCGCGACGTGATCGCCGACGTGCCGGGCGCTCCCCAGCTGCCGAGCGACATCCCGGCCGAGCTCACGACCGAAGAGGTGTGGGGGTCTTTCGCCGCTGCGGTCGACGGCATCCGTGCGGGCGCCGAGCCGCTGCCCTCGATCCTGGGCGAGGCGCGCGTCGTCACCCTGAGCAGCGACAATCCGCTCGCTGAGTCGCCGCGCACGCAGGAGCTCACCGTCGCCTTCGCGCCGGGCTACGAGGACGAGATCCGCATCGTTGAGGGCCGGCTGCCCGAGCCCGCCGCGCCGGCGGATGCGAGCGGCTCGTCGTCCGTCGAGGTCGTCCTCTCCACCGAGACCGCGAGCCAGCTGGAGTGGGCGGTCGGAGAGTCCCGGACCATCACGGCCTTCTCGGGGCCGATGGAGGTGGTCCTGGTCGGTGTGTTCGAGGCCGTCGACCCCGACGCCGACTACTGGCAGCACGTCCCCTCGGTGCTCGAGCCGAAGATCTTCGACGACGGCAACTCGCCGCGCCGCACCACCGGCACCGCTTTCGCGCATCCCGCGTCGCTGGCCACCGCCCACGTGCCCGGGGTCTACACGACCCGGGTCTGGTACCCGACGGACGTCGACGGCGTGGACGCCGCCGACGCCGAGCAGACCGTCGCGGCACTGCGTCAGCTCACCTCGGTGTCGCACACGATCGGCTCCTCGGCGGACGGCGTCGGCATCCTCTCGCTGCGGTTCGACGCCGATGTCACGAGCGAGATCGAGCTCGCGCTCGCGCAGCGGGCGTCCACCGAGGGTGTGATCGCGATGCTCGTCGCCGGACCGGTCGGCGTCGCCGCCGCCGTCCTGCTCCTCGGCTGCCGGCTCATCCTCGAGCGGCGGCGCCCGAGCCTGCGTCTGCTCTCGGCCCGGGGGGCATCGGCCGGCCAGCTCCGGGCGATCCTGGGTACCGAGGGCGTGCTCGTCGGGCTGCTTCCCGCCCTCCTCGGCGCCGGCGCGATCGCCGTCGCCGCCGCGATCGTTCTGGGAAACCCTCCCAGCGCTGCGGGCATCGGCGCCGCGCTGCTCATCGGGCTCACTCCGGTCGTCATCCTCATCCTGCTCGCGCCTTCCGTCGCCGAGCGACCGGCCCGCGCCGACCTCGGCCGCACCGGCTCGCGCCTGCGGCTCATCGTCGAGGGCGTGGTCGTGGGTCTGGCCGTCGTCGGCCTCGTGCTGCTGTTCGTGCGCGGCTACAGCGCCGGGGTCGATCCGCTGCTCGCCGCCACACCTCTCCTGCTCTCGCTCGTCGCGTGCCTGATCACGCTGCGGGTGTACCCGCTGCCGCTCGCCGCGCTCCACGCCCGCGCCCGCCGTGCCGTCGGGCTTGACGGCTTCCTCGGGTCCGCCCGCGCGCTGCGCGAACCGGCGATCGGCCTCACGCCGGTGCTCGCCCTGGTGGTCGGGGTCTCGGTCGCCGTGTCGTCCGGCATCCTTCTCTCCGCCCTCCAGAGCGGGATCACCGAGGCGTCCCGCGCGCAGATCGGCGCCGACATGCGGGTCACCGGCGCGAGCTTCACGCGCGAGCAGATGGACCGTGTCCAGGACATCGACGGCGTCGCGGCAGCCACCGGCATCTCCGGCGCGGAACCGGCGACCCTCGACATCAACGGACAGAAGCGCGCCACCTCGGCCTTCGTCGTCGACGCGGCCGAGCTGCGCGCGGTGCAGGGCGACGGGCCCGGGATGCTGCCGCCCGGCGTCTCGCTCGAGCCCGTCGACGGCGGCACCATGCCGATCGTCGTCTCCGGACTCACCGCCGAGCTGATCGACGGCTCGACCGAACTGCGGCTCGGCGGGGTCGACGCCGAGGTCGTCGGCGTGACCAGCGGACCGGTTCCGATCGGGACGCGCGAGAACTGGGTCTCACTCGACGCCTCGTACGCCGAGGAGGTGCTCGGGCGGGATCCGGCCGACCGCACCGTGCTCGTGCGGCTCGACGACGGTGCCTCGCCGTCCGCGGTCGAGGCCGGGCTGGTCGAGGTCCTGGGTCAGGACGTCCGCATCGACACCGCGGATGAGATCGCGTCGCGCATCGAGTCGGGCCCCGCCGTGCAGGGAGTGCGGTTCGCGCTCCTCGCGGCTACGGCGGTCGCCGCGCTGCTCAGTGCCCTCGCCATCGTCATGACGCTGTCGCTGGTGGCCGGCGCTCGCGCCCGCGTGCTCGCGCTGCTGCGGACGCTCGGTGCCCCGCGCCGCGCGTCGACCTCGCTCGCGCTCTGGGAGATCGGGCCGCCCACGGTCGCGGCGATCATCGCCGGCACGATCTTCGGCGCCCTGGTGCCGCTCGTCGTGCTCGCCGCCGTCGACCTGCGGCCGTTCACCGGCTCGTCCGTCGCACCTGCCTACCGGGTTGATCCGGCGATCCTGGCGCTGACCCTCGGCGGATTCGTGGTCGTCGCGGCCGCGCTCACCGCCCTCACCCTGCTCGTCTCCCGGCGCATCCGCGCCGCCGGTGCCCTGCGCACCGTCGAGGAGGGCTAGCAATCGTGGAAAGGATGGGAGCATGGCCGTCGTGAGTGCATCTGACGCCGACATCCTGTGCGTCGACCTCGTGCGGATCTTCAAGGTCTCCTCGGGCAGCGGCCCGGGCGTCGAGGTCCAGGCGCTGCAGGGCCTGAACCTGCGCGTCGACCCCGGCGAGCTCGTCGCCGTCGTCGGAGCCTCGGGCTCGGGCAAGTCGACGCTGCTGTCGATCCTGTCGAGCCTCGACCAGCCCACGGCGGGCGTCGCGCACGTCGCCGGCCACGACCTCCTCACCATGAAGGAGAAGGAGCGCGTCGAGTTCCGGCGCCGCAGCGTGGGCTTCGTCTGGCAGCAGACGTCCCGCAACCTGCTGCCGTACCTCTCGGCGAGTGAGAACGTCGCCGCGGCGCTGTCGATCACGCGCGACGTGCGCGGCTCGGCCGCGCGCCGCACCAGGGTCGCCGAGCTGCTCGAGCTGCTCGAGGTGGGGCACTGCGCCGACCGCCGGCCCGCCGAGATGTCAGGCGGCGAGCAGCAGCGCGTCGCCATCGCGGTGGGCATCGCGAACCGCCCGCGCGTGCTCCTGGCCGACGAGCCCACCGGCGAGCTCGACGACACCACGAGCGCCCACGTGCTCGAGGCCATGCGCTCGGTGAACCGCGAGCTCGGGGTGACGACGCTCATCGTGACGCACGACCCGTCGGTCTCGGAGCACGTCGCCCGCACAGTCCAGATCCGCGACGGACGCACCTCGACCGAGGTGCTGCGCTCGACCCGCACCGACGAGCACGGCGCCGAACAGCACGTCGCCGAAGAGTACGCGGTGGTCGACCGCGTCGGCCGCCTCCAGCTGCCCGACGAGTTCGTCACCGCGCTCGACCTGCGCGAGCGCGTGCGCCTGGCGCTCGAGCCCGACCACGTCGGCGTGTGGCCCGGCAGGCGAGCCGAGGCGCCGGAGGCCGACGCGCCTGCAACGACCGAACCCGCGCCGACCGAGGAGTCCTCATGAGCATCGCGCTCCGTGGCGAGCAGCTCTCGCGCACCTTCCGCTCCGCCGCCGGCGAGGTGCACGCGTGCGTCGACATCGACATCGAGGTGGCCGAGGGCGAGCTCGTCGTCGTGCGCGGCGCCTCGGGTGCCGGCAAGACCACGCTCCTCAACCTGCTGGGCGGCCTCGACCGGCCCACGTCCGGCCGGGTGTGGATCGGCGAGGTCGACGCCACCGACCTCGACGAGGATGCCCTGGCCGAGCTGCGGCGCGAGCGCCTCGGGTTCGTGTTCCAGTCCTTCGGCCTCATCCCGATCCTCTCGGCGGCGGAGAACGTCGAGCTGCCGCTCCGCATCTCGCGCACGCCCGCTGCCGAGCGCGACGAGCGCGTCGCCGACGCCCTCCGGCTGGTGGGCCTGGCCGATCACGCGGCCCAGCGCCCCGGCGAGCTCTCGGGCGGCCAGCAGCAGCGCGTGGGCATCGCGCGCGCGATCGCCGCCCGCCCCCGCGTGCTCATCGCCGACGAGCCGACCGGACAGCTCGACTCCCGCACCGCCGCCACCGTGATGGACCTCATCGGCGACCTCGTCCATACCCAGGGCCTTGCCGCCGTCGTCTCCACCCACGACCCGCTGCTCGTGCAGCGGGCGGACCGCGTCATCGAGCTGCACGACGGCCGCGTCACTTCGGCCACCGCCGCCGCGCCGCGGACGCGCGCCGAGGCGCGGCAGCAGCGCGCAGAGACCGCCTGATCGCCCAGGGTCCTCTCCACGGCGGATGGGAGGATGGATGCCGTGACCGACGGCCCTGAACTCCTCGACGAACTCGCCACCCACGCCCATCGCACGCACGTCGTGGTGATCGGCGGCGGCATCGCGGGCCTCGCCGCCGCGCTCGAATGCGCCAAGGTCGGGATGCCGGTCACCGTGCTCGAGGCGTCCGACCGCTTCGGCGGAACCATCGCGACGGTGCAGCTCGACGGACTGCCGGTCGACACGGGTGCGACCTGCTGGTCGGCCGGGGGAGCGATGAGCGCACTGGTCGACGAGCTCGGTCTCGGCGCGAGCGTCGTCGAGGCTCGTGCCTCCGGCGTGTGGATCACCGGGCTCGCCAAGGGCGGCGCGGCACCCGTCCCGGCCCAGTCGCTGCTCGGCATCCCCGCGAATCCGTGGGATGCCGGCGTCCGCCGCTTCATCGGCTGGAACGGCGCCTGGCGCGCCTACCTCGACCGGCTGCGCCCGCCGCTCACGATCGGCAAGGAGCGCAACCTCGCCAAGCTCGTGCGCACCCGCATGGGCGATGCGGTGCTCGAGCGCATGGTGGCCCCGCTGACCGCCGGCCGCTTCGGCATCCGCCCCGAGCATGTGGACGTGACCATCGCGGCACCCGGTCTCGGCGCCGCCCTCACCCGCACCGGCTCCCTCGGCGGAGCCGTGGCCGATGTGCTCGTCGATCGCCGGAAAGCCTCCTACCAGAGCCTCGAGGGCGGGCTCGGCCGGATCGTCGACGCCCTGGTGGAGCGCCTCGGCTCGCTCGGCGCGACGCTCCACACCGGCGTGCGGGTGGATTCGATCGCCCCCGACGAGAAGGGCCGCTGGGTGGTCGGGCACGAGGCGCACGCCGACGTCGTCCCCCTCGCTCCCGCCGATGCGCTGTTCGTCGCGACCGACGACGTCACCGCTCGCGGCCTGCTCTCCCCGCATCTGCCCGCTGCGCTCGACGAGTCGATGACGGATGCCGCGCCCCGCCGCGACATCGTCACGCTCGTGGTCGACGAGCCCGCGCTCGACGCGTCGGCTGGAGTCGAGGTCTACGCCGTCCCCGGGGCGCTGCGCGCCTCGGGACTCGTCCACCAGACCGCTCGATGGGAGTGGCTGGCCACGGCCGCCGGGACATCACGTCACGTGCTGAGCGTCGCGTTCGACGCGCAGCGCGGCGCTGCCGCCGCCACCGACGGGCTCGCGCCCGCTGACATCGCCGCGCTCGGCCGGGCCGAGGCATCCGCTCTCCTGGGCGTCGCCCTCGGCGAGCAGTCGATCCGCGCGGTGCACCACGGCTCGTTCGTCCTCGCTGCACCCGACTCGGCGTTCGGTCTGCGCGAACGCACCGACGCCGTGCGCGACGCCGTGCGGGCCCGTCCCGGCCTCGCCGCGCTCGGCGCCTGGCTGTCGGGGAGCGGGCTGGAGCGGGTCGTCGCCGACGCACGGGAGCAGGCTGAGAGCGTGCGCCGGGCGGCGCTGTTCGGGGCTTCCCGCTCGAACTGAACGCCTCGCCACGGCGCTTGTCAAGGGTGGATGCCGGAATCGGAATACAGGGCTACCCTGGGATGGTCATCAGGCGCACCACCGAGCGTGAGGAGACCCCATGAGGGGCAAAGCAGGACTCGTCATCGGAATCGCCATCGGGTACGTACTCGGCACTAGAGCCGGTCGCGAACGCTACGAACAGATCAAAGGCCAGTGGCTGAAGGTCTGGAACATGGACCCGGTGCAGGAGCAGGTCGGCAAGGTGAAGGACTTCGCGGCATCGACCGCGATGGCCCTGCCCAGCACGCTGTGGGACTCGGCCGTCAAAGTCACCCGCGCCGCCACGTCCAAGGGCAGCCCGGGCCAGAAGCTCGATGCCGCCATCAAGGTGAGCAAGGATCAGGCCGACGACGTCGGCACCGCCGCCAAGACCTCCGCGAAGGCTGCGAAGGACGCCGTCGACGACCTGATCGACGACGCGACCGGAGACACGCCCGCCGCGGGCCGAGGCGGGGCGTGACGTGACCTCGCCGCGTGGATTCAAGGACCGCGCCGACGACAGCCTGCTCACCCTGATCGGTGACATCCCCGAACTCGTCCGCAACCTCGTCATCGCCGAGGTCGAAGCCGCCAAGAAGTGGGCGGCCCGCACGGCGAAGGACGGCGGCTGGGGTGCGCTGTGGATGTTCGCCGCGCTGTTCGTGCTGTTCTGGGCGGTGCCGGTCCTCGGCACCTTCATCATCGCCGGGCTGTCATCGTGGTGGCCGGTGTGGCTGTCCGCGCTCGTCGTCTTCTTCGCGATGCTCATCGTGACGGCGATCCTGGCGCTGCTCGGCATCCTGCGCTTCCGCAAGATCGGAGCGCGCCAGAACCCGGTCCAGGCGATCGCCCAAGACGTGAAGGAGGTGCGCGATGAGTTCTGACGCGCCCGTGCCCCTGCCCCGCACCGCGGTGAAGCTCGGAATCACCGACCCGGTCGAACAGGCCCGTGCCGAACTCAAGGCGGCGCTCGCGGCCATCGAGGTCAAGGGGAACGTCCCGCGCCGGGTGGCTGTGGCGATCGACGACTCCATCTCGAAGGCCAAGACCTTCCAGCGACGCAACCCGGCGCTGGCCTCTGCGGCCGTCGTGGCGGCCGCGGCCCTCGTCGGCGGAATCGTCTGGGGCTTCGTGCGGCTCTACACCCGCTGAGGCTCCGGGCGACCGGACACCGAACGGACACTCCGGCAGGACCAGGGGTATGCTCGGAAGCAGAGGCAGTGCAATGGTGCGGATGCTGTCGATCGAGCGAACCCGATTCAGTTCGCGCATCGGCTGCTCGGACTCCGGGGCGGCCGACTGAGCACCACGAGAGTCGACCCCAATGAACACAGCCCACCAGCACGTGCCCGCCAAGCCCCTCACGGGCTGGCGCGTCCTCGTGCCCCGCGGCGGTCCCTGGGGCGACGGTGTCGCAGCCACTCTGCGCAGCCAGGGCGCGACGCCCGTCATCGCCCCGCTCATCAACTTCGCTCCCACCGAAGACATCGCCGCACTCGAGAAGTCGCTCGCCGACCTCGCGTCAGGTGTCTTCGACTGGCTCACGGTCACCAGCGCGACGACCGTCGATGTGCTCTACGCGTACCGCGCGGTCGTGCCGGCGACCACGAAGATCGCCGCCGTCGGCGAGACCACCGCGGCAGCTCTTCAGGCGGTCGGCTACCGTGTCGACCTCGTCCCCGAACGCGACAACTCTGCGGCGGGCATGGCCGAGCAGCTCATCGCGCTCGAGCCCGAGGCCCGCGACATCCTGACGCTCCGCAGTGAGATCGCCAAGCCCGTGCTGACCGAGATGCTCGCCGCCGCAGGACACCGGGTCCGCAGCGTGGTCGCGTACCGGACCGTCGGCGTGCCCGTGACGGACCGCATCGCCGAGGACGTCCGCTCCGGGCGCATCAATGCGATCCTCGTCACCAGCGGGTCGGTCGCCCAGCAGGTGCACGAGCAGTTCCCCGACGTCCCCGAGACGACCCTGATCGCGGCCATCGGTCCGCGCACCGCGAAGGACGCCGAGCGCGCCGGCCTCGAGGTCGACGTCGTCGCCGAGACGCAGACCGTCGCCGCCCTCATCGACGCGGTCGCCCGGTTCTCGCTGCCGCACGCGGCCGACGAGTTCGCCCCGCGCACCGGCGTGCTGCGTCTGCCCCGGCAGGACTGACCGCGAGTGCGGGCATGACTCCGGCGCCTCGCGTCGTCGTCCTCGCGGGCGGCGTGGGCGGCTCCCGCTTCGTGCTCGGCATGAGAACGGCCCTGCGGGAACGCGGGATCGACGACACCGCCGCCGCGCTGACCGTGGTCGTGAACACCGGCGACGACCTGTGGCTGTCGGGCGTGCGATTGCAGCCCGACGTCGACTCGATCACCTACGCGCTGGCCGGCGTGAACGACGCCCAACGCGGCTGGGGCCGGGCCGGCGACACCGAGCGGGTGAACGAGGAGCTGCGGGCCTGGGGCGCGGGATGGCCCTGGTTCACGCTCGGCGACCTCGACCTGGGCACCCACCTCGCCCGCACCGGCTGGCTGCGCGAGGGGCTCGCGCCCTCGCAGGTGCTCGAGCGCATGGCGGCCCGATGGGACCTGGGCGCACGGCTGCTGCCGATGACCGATGCCGAGGTCGACACCGTGGTGACGGTGCGCGAGGGTGACGGCATCCGCTCGATGCACTTTCAGGAGTGGTGGACGCGCTTCCGCGCGACGCTCGAGCCCGTCCGCTTCGACAATCCCGGCATCTCCTCGGCCGTGCCCGCTCCCGGTGTGCTGGAGGCGATCGCCGAAGCCGACGTGGTGCTGCTGGCGCCCTCGAACCCGGTGGTCTCGATCGGTCCGATCCTTTCCGTGCCGGGGATCAGGGATGCGCTGCGCGCCGGGCGTGCGCCCGTGGTCGGGCTGTCGCCGGTGATCGGCGGACGCGTCGTGCGCGGCATGGCCGATGTCTGCCTGGCGGCGATCGGCGTCGAGACGTCGGCCTCCGCCGTGGCCGAGCACTACGGCTCGCGCGGCGCGGACGGCCTGCTCGACGCCTGGCTGATCGCCGAGGAGGACGAACCTCTCGCCGCCGCGGTCGCGGGGCTCGGCATCCGCTCGCTCGTCACGCCGTTGTGGATGACGGATGCCGCGCGCTCGGCGGCTCTCGCCGAGGCCGCGCTCGTGACGGCCGGCCTCTGACGTGCCCGAGCTGACCTGGTTCGCGTGGGCCGCGCTCGCCGTGGCCGCGCTGATCGTCGGACTGTCGAAGACGGGGATCCCGGGGGCCGGGACGATCGCGGTCGCCCTCTTCGCGGCGGTGCTGCCCGCGAGGCAGTCGACGGGGACGCTGCTGCTGCTGCTGATCGTCGCCGACCTGTTCGCCGTCGCCATGTACCGGCGGCACGCGAACTGGAAGGCGCTGCTGCGACTGGCGCCCGCGGTGGTCGTGGGCGTGCTCGCGGGCGTCGTGTTCCTGGCGTTCGCCGACGACGCCTGGGTGAAGCGCACGATCGGGGTGATCCTGCTCCTCGTCATCGCCGTGACGATGCTGCGGCGGCGGTTCGGGGCCGCGGTGGCCGACGACGGGCCGCACCGCGTCGCGGCCGCGACCTACGGGACCCTCGGCGGCTTCACCACGATGGTCGCCAACGCTGCCGGGCCCGTCATGTCGATGTACTTCCTCGCGGCCCGCTTCCCGGTGAAGGAGTTCCTCGGGACCGCTGCCTGGTTCTTCGCGATCGTGAACCTCTTCAAGGTGCCCTTCTCGATCGGGCTGGGCATCATCACCGTGCCGGGGCTGGCGCTGGACGCGGTGCTCGTCCCCCTCGTCGTGGTCGGCGCGCTGCTCGGCCGCTGGATCGCCGATCGCATCGACCAGCGGGTCTTCGAGCGGCTCGTGATCGTGTTCACCGTCGTCGGAGCGGTGTACCTGCTGCTCTGAGACCGAGCCGTGCCGTTTCAGTCGACCCAGGGCGACGGGCGGTCGTTGTCGCGCTCGCCGTCGTCGGGGAAGTGGGGCAGCTCGTACCCGCCCGCCCGGATGCACAGCCACCGCAGCTGTCCCGGGCTGTCGGGGGTCGCGCGCCAGGTGCGCCAGATGTTCTGGCCGACCCGCACGACCGAACCCGGGTGCACGTCGACGACCTCGTCGTCGAGCCCCATCTGGCCTTCGCCCTCGAGGAAGACGTAGAGCTCCTCGACGCGGGAGTGGGTGTGCCAGTAGCCGGCCTCTTCGCCCGGCTCCAGGGCATTCGCGGACATGCCGATGAACTGCATCGTCATGTCGTGGTCGACGATGCGCCGGCCGTCGCGCGAGCTGTCGGGCCGGAAACCGCCGTAGTGCGCCCGCCACTGGTCGAGCCCGCCCATCTCCAGCACTTCGTAGTCGCTCATGCCGCCAGGCTAGTAGCGCCGGAGTGCGGCACATTCCGTTCGGCAGTCAGTTTCCGCAGCTTCACTGCCGAGTTCGCAGCAGATCCTGACTGCGGAGCAAGGGTCACGCGCCGAGGGCGGCAGCGGTGCGGGGGCCGACGCCGAGCGACACCGCGGTCTCGAGCTGATCGGCGGTGTCGACGTCGCGGCGCAGGGTCGAGGCATCCGGGATCTCCAAAGCCGTGCAGCCGGAGGCGACGTGCCGGGCGAAGGACCCGTCGCCGAACGACGACTCCCATTCCACGCCCGGCCCCGCCGTGACCAGCGTCGAGCCGGTGCCTTCGGCGTCGGCGACCACGGCACGATCGACGGATGCCGCGGCCCGCAGCGCTGCGGCGAGGTCGTCCGGTCGCAGCGACGGCAGGTCCCCGAGCAGCGCGGCGCGCGGCATCCGTCCCTGCGGGTCCACCGCCGCGACGCCCGTGGCCACGGCCGCGTCGAGTCCGCGGCTCTCCCCCTCGGGCACGAACCGGAGCGCCGGGATCATGGCGGCCTCGCGCGCGAGCGCCGGGTCGTCGGTCACCACGACCACCTGCAGCACGGCCTCGCACGCCGTCGCCGCCGCCAGGGTGTCGAGCGCGATCGCGCGGGCGAGGTCGCTGCGGTCGACGCCGGGGACCTCGAGCCGCGACTTTCCGCGCGCGGACGGCTTGACCGGCACCACGACGATCCACCGGGCGGGCGGTGTGGGCGACGGACCCGGCGACGGGCTGGGCGTGGGCGACCCGTCCGACGCCTGCCCGCGCGAGCGCCGCCGGAACCAGCCCGTCACGCGCCGTACTTCGCGCGCAGCCGCGGCAGGATCTCCTCGCCGTAGCGGCGCAGGAACGCCGCCTGATCGTGCCCCGGGTCGTGGAACACGAGGTGGCGGAAGCCGAGATCGATGTACCAGCCGATCTTCTCGACGTGCTCGTCGGGGTCGTCCGACACGATGAAGCGCGAAGCGGTCCGCTCGATCGGGAGCTGCTCGCCGAGGCGCTGCATCTCGATCGGGTCGTCAACGCCCATCTTCTCCTCGGGCGTGAGCGCGAGCGGCGCCCAGAACCGGGTCTTCTCGCGCGCTGCGTCGACCGTCCGATCGAGCGAGACCTTCACCTCGATGAGCGTGTCGATGGCATCGGGCGCCCGGTCCGCCTTCTCCAGCCCCTCGCGCAGCGCCGGCAGCAGGGTCTCGGTGTAGAGCTCCTGCTTCTTTCCGCTCGTGGTGATGAAGCCGTCCGCGATGCGTCCCGCGAGGCGGGTCGCGGCCGGGCCGGCGGCGCCGATGTAGATCGGCACCGGCTGCTCGGGCCGGTCGTAGATCGTGGTGTTGCGCGCGGTGTAGTACGTGCCCTCGAAGTTCACCCGATCCTCGGACCACAGGCGCTTGATCAAGCCGATCGCTTCCTTGAGCCGCTGGAACCGCTCGGGCGGATCAGGCCACGCGAGGCCGAGATTGGCCTCGTTCAGCGCCTCGCCGGTGCCGACGCCCAGGATCACCCGGCCGGGGTTCAGAACCCCGAGCGTCGCGAAGTCCTGCGCGACCACGGTGGGGTTGTACCGGAACGTCGGCGTCAGCACCGACGTGCCGATCAGCACCTTCGAGGTGCGCGCGCCGAGCGCGCCGAGCCAGGGGACGGATGCCGGGGCGTGACCGCCCTCGTGCAGCCAGGGCTGCAGGTGGTCCGAGATGAAGACCGAGTCGAACCCGACCTCCTCGGCGAGGATCGCGTAGTCGAGCAGCTCGGTCGGGCCGAACTGCTCGGCGGACGCCTTGTAGCCGAAGCGCAGCGGGATGGTCATGCCAGTCTCCTCTCGAGGGGCGCCGGAAGCGCCTCGAACTCCGAGCCGTCCGCGCGGGCCAGCCGCGCCCGGAAGGCATCGACCGTCCCGGGCCACAGCAGTGTCAGCCGCCCCGAGCGCTCGTCGACGTACCAGTTGCGGCATCCCCCGGCGATCCAGGGAGTGGATGCCGCGGCCGCTGCGATCTCATCGGTGTAAGCCGCCTCAGCCGACGCCTGCACGCGCAGCACGCCCCCGGCGCTCTCGCGCAGGTCGAGGGCGCGGGCGGTGTAGGCCGCCTGCTCCTCGATCATCAACACGGACGACGAGTGGCCGAGCGACGCGTTCGGGCCGTTGAGGACGAACAGGTTCGGGAAGCCGGCGACCACGGTCGAGGCGAACGACGTCATGCCGTGCGACCAGTGGCCGTCGAGTGTCGCGCCGTGCTCGCCGCGGATGAGCTCGGCATACGGCTGCTGTGTCGAGGCGAAGCCCGTCGCGAGCACGATGGCATCGACCTCGTGCAGTGAGCCGTCCGCGCCCCTGACCGTCGACCCCGCGACCTCGGTGAGCGCCTCGGGCACGAGCGTCACGCGGTCGGAGGCGACGGCGGGATAGAAGTCGTCCGAGAGCAGCACCCGCTTGCAGCCGAAGGCGTAGTCGGGGGTGAGCGCGGCGCGCAGCGCGGGGTCGGCGACGTGCGCCTCGAGGTGGGCGAGCGCGATCGCCTGAGCGGATGCCGCAGCCTCGGCATCGCCGGACCGCGAGGCGAAGCGGGCCTCGCCCTCGGCGAACAGCTCGGCGCGAAGGCCGGCGAGCTGCTCCGGGGCGGCGGCGAACCGCGCGCGGAGCTCCGGGGGATAGACCTCGCCGCCGCGCGGGACGATCCATGCCGGGGAGCGCTGGAACACCGTGACGTGCGCGGCGATCGCCGCGAGTTCGGGCACCAGCTGCACCGCGCTCGCGCCGGTGCCGACGACGGCGACGCGGGCGCCGGCGAGCTCGGCGGTGTGGTCCCAGCGGGCGGAGTGGAACAGGGGGCCGGTGAACGTGCCGAGGCCGGCGATCCCGGGGATCGACGGCTCGGTGAGCCGGCCGCACGCCAGAACGAGCGAGTCGCTGAGCACCGTTCCCGCCGAGGTGCCGATCCGCCAGACCTCGTGCTCGGCATCCCAGTCCGCCGACTGCATCGCGGTGCCCAGGCGCAGGCGATCGCCGAGGCCCTCGGTCGCCGCGACGTGCTCGAGGTACGCGTGAATCTCGGCCCCGGTCGCGTAGGTCCCCGACCAGTTCGGGTTGGGGTGCGACGTGAAGCCGTACAGGTGCGAGGGCACGTCGCACGCGACGCCGGGGTACGTGTTGTCGCGCCAGGTGCCGCCGACGGAGGTGCCCCGCTCGAGCACGACGAAGTCCTCGCGCCCGGCGCGGCGGAGCGCGATCGCCATGCCGAGGCCGGCGAACCCGGCGCCGACGATCGCGACCTCGACCCGCGTGGTGTTCACCGCGGGCTCCCGGGCCGGGGCGACTCGCGGTAGTCCGTCGAGCGCAGGCGGAACGGCCGGAACAGACGCGCGGCGATGGCCTCGGCATCCGCCACGGGCAGCTCCTGACCGTGCTCGATGCCCGCCTCGGGCTTCACGCGACCGTCGAGCAGGGTGCCGCCGAGATCATCCCCTCCGGACTGCAGCAGGACAGCGGCTGCTGCGCGCTCGACGCGCGTCCACGGGATCTGGATATGCGGGATGCTGCCCGACAGCAGCAGCCGCGACACCGCCACCATCGCCCGGTGCTCGTCGATCGGCGCACGCGCGACGACGAGCGGGACCCCGCCGGCAGCGCCGGGCAGGGGGATGGGGACGAACTCGGTGAAGCCGCGCGTCTCGTCCTGGATCACCCGGAGAGTTCGCAGGTGGGCGATGCGCTCGGCCGCGGTCTCGACGTGGCCGTAGAAGATCACCGAGGTCGAGCGCAGGCCGGCGCGATGCGCGGCGACGATTCCCTCGATCCAGGCGTCGATCTCGAGGTCGCCGGGCGCCACGAGCCCGCGGACGCGCTCGCTCAGCACTTTGACTCCGGTGCCCGGCACCGTGTCGACGCCCGCCTCGCGCAGCGCGGCGAGCGCGCCGTCGAGCCCGAGTCCGCCGCGGTCGGCGAGGTCGCGCACGTCCTGCGGACGGTAGGCATGGAGATGGATGCCGGGGGCCGCCGCCTTCACGGCGCGGCCGATGTCGAGGTACCCGGCCGGGTCGGCGTCACGGGGGAGGAGCCCCTGCACGCACAGCTCGGTGGCGCCGAGGTCCCACGCGTCGGCCGCGATGGCGCCGACATCGTCGAGCGTGAATGTCGCCGGATCTTCGGCCCTGACGCGGCGCAGGCCGGACGAGGTGAGGTTGCGGTTCACGACGAGGCTCACGGCCTCGCCGACGGTGTAGCGGCGGACGTCGTCGGCCGCCGCGGTGAGAGCGTCGAGGTCGGCGCCCGTCGCCTCGAGCAGCGTCACCCACTCGGCGTCGTCGAGGGCGAGCGGGTCGGCTGCCGCGGCCTCCGCGAGACTCGCGACGCCGGAGCGTCGAGAATTCAGGAGATCCGGTGCCCCGGGCCCGTCGTGGGCGGGTCGCCGCGGCGTTTCTCCTGAATTTCCGACGCCGATCGCGGCGAGGCCGGTCTCGGGATCGGCGAGCGCAGCCACGGCCGGCTGTAGGACCGGGTCGATCCAGGTGGCCGCGTCGACCACGAACTCGGGCTGCGCCGTCAGCCGCTCGCGCAGCTCGAAGCCGAGCTCGGCGGTGCGGGCGGCGAGGTCGTCGAGGTGCGGCCAGGGACGCTCGGGATTGACGTGGTCGGCTGTGAGCGGCGAGACGCCGCCCCAGTCGTCGGCGCCGGCGCGGATCAGCAGCTCGAACTCCGCGGGGTCGGACAGGTTGGGCGGCACCTGGATCCGCATCCGCGGTCCCATCACGAGCCGGGCCACGGCCACCGCCGCGACGTACTCGAGCAGCTCGGCGTCAGGCGCGCCCTGCATCGCCGTGCGCGGCTTGGCGCGGAAGTTCTGGACGATGACCTCCTGCACGTGGCCCTGCCCGCCGACCATGTGCCGCTCGTGGGCGTCACGGATCGCGATGAGCGACTCGGCGCGGTCCTCAAGGGTCTCGCCGATACCGACCAGGATCCCGGTGGTGAAGGGGATCCGCTCGCGTCCCGCGGCGTCGATCACGCTGAGGCGCAGGGCAGGGTCCTTGTCGGGCGACCCGAAGTGCACCTGCCCCGGCTCCTCGAAGAGGCGCCGCGAGGTCGTCTCGAGCATCATGCCCATCGAGGGGGCGGTGGGGCGCAGCATCCGCAGTTCTTCGGCGCTCATCACGCCGGGGTTGAGGTGCGCGAGCAGACCGGTCTCGGCGGTCACGAGCCGGGCGATGTGCCCGACGTAGTCGAGCGTCGACGCGAAGCCGTGCTCGTCGAGCCAGGCGCGGGCCTCGGGCCAGCGGTCCTCCGGCCGGTCGCCGAGCGTCAGCAGCACCTCCTTGCAGCCCATCGCTTGACCCTGCCGCACGACGGCGAGCACCTGGTCGGGCGACATGTACGCCGGCTTGTGCTTCTTGAGCAGCTGGCCGGGGGTGTCCACGAACACGCAGTAGTGGCAGCGGTCCCGGCACAGCGTGGTCAGCGGGACGAACACCTTGCGCGAGTACGTGATCACGCCGGGTCGATCGGATGCCGCGAGCCCCGCGTCGCGAACGGCTCCTGCGCGCTCGAGCAGACGGTCGAGATCCGGCCCGGAAGCCCCCAGGAGCGCCCGTGCATCCGCGGCCTCGATGCGCTCGCCGCCGGCTGCGCGATCGAGTGCGCGCCCGACGTCCGCGCGGGGGACGACGTCGGATGCCAGGGAGGTCACCGAACCAGTCTCGCACCGCGCACCACGGGCGGCGCCGGGGATCGTTGCCCTCCTGTGAGCAAATGGCCCCACGAACCGCCGCTCGCGCTGGCAGACTAGGGCCATGGTCACCCTGCTGCTCGACTCGACGCAGCTCGAAGTGGTGCTCTCCGGCGCCGAACGGGTCATGGCATTCCGCAAGGGGAATGTCGTGATCGAGCGGTCGACCATCGCGAAGGTGCAGCTCACAGACGACGCGTGGACCTGGCTCCGCGGTGTTCCCAGCCCCGGCACGCATCTGCGCGGTGTGGTCGCCATGGGCACGTGGAAGTCCGCCGGCGGCGAGGACTTCGCGATCATCCGCCGTCGCCGGCCGAGCGTCGTCATCGACCTCGACGGGCATCCGCAGTTCCAACGCGTCATCCTCACCACGCGTCACGGCCTCGCGCTCGTTCAGTCGCTGCAGGTCGAGGGGGCCGAGCAGGCCGCCGACGTCGTCGACATCGCCGCCGAGACCGCCACGATCCCGACCGTCAAGAAGCCGCGGGCGCGCAAGGCGCCCAGCCCCGCGCCCGCCGTCTGACGAGCCCGCTCCCCACGTGGGGTCGACGTGGGCTCGACCCGGCGAACGCTCGCGTCAGCTGACGTCGCGGCGCCAGCTGACCAGGTGCCCGACGACGACCAGCACGACGGCGTAGCCGAGCAGCACGAGGCCGCCCTGCCACCATTCGAGCGTCGCCACGCCGCCGGGCGGCGTGCTCATGGCGAAGACGCTGGCGCCCACGAGTGCGTCGCTGGCGGCTCCCGGGAGGAACTGGGTGACCTCGGACAGCCCGTCCACGAACGCGGCCGCGGCCCGGCCCACGGGCTCGAGGAACTGCGTGAACACCAGTACGCCGACGATCGCGCCGACCTGGTTGCGCACGACCGCGCCAACGCCGATGCCGATCAGGACCCAGAGCACGTAGGCGATCAGCATGCGGCCGATCTGCGCCCACGTGTCGACGGAGTCGAACTCCGTGTTCAGCCCCCAGCCCGCGAGGAAGCCGGCGGAGGCGCCGACGGATGCCGCGATCCCGATCACGCCGTAGAGCACGCCGAGCAGCAGGCCGGCGAGCATCTTGGCCCACAGCACGAGCCCGCGCTGGGGGGTCGCGAGGAAGGTCGGCGTGAGGGTCTTGTGGCGGAACTCGGCCGTGACGATGAGCGTGCCGATGAGGAGCGGGAAGACGTAGCCGACCGCCGTGGCGGTGCTGTACAGGACCCCGGCGAGGCCCTCTTCCGGCATCGGCGGAGCGTCGCCGGGCAGCGACCCGGTGGCCGCCGCGGCGAACACGAAGCCGAGGACCGCGGCGGTGAAGCCGACGTAGACGGCGAGGACGAGGGCGAGGATCCACCACATCGACGTGGAGAACTGCTTGGTGGTCTCGGAGCGCGTGGCTGCGGCGAGGCTCATCGCTGCTCGCTCCCTTCGTGGTCTCCGGTGACGGCGCCGTCGTCCGCGGCTTGATCGTCTCCGGGTGGTTCATCGGCGTCCGGATCAGCCGTCGCCGCGTCGTCCCCGGAGGGCCCGGGGCTCTCGGTGAAGCCGGCGAAGAAACGGTCGGCCTCGACGTCGGCGTCGGTCTTGACGTAGTCCTCCCAAGGGCGGTCGTCGGCGTCGGAGACGACGTGCTCCTCGACGTCGTCGGGATCGGCGGGGTCCTGCTCGGGCTCGGCTTCGACCTGCTCGGCGGGTTCGTCCGCGTCCTCCTCGGCCTCGTCCTCGGCCTCGACGCCCTCGTCCGCGCCGTGCTCCGCTTCGGGCTCGGGGCCCACATCGGTCGGGATGATGTCGATCACGCCGGTGGAGGCGACCGCGAAGGATGCCGGGGCGACGGTCTCCGGCGACGGCTCGGGCTCTTCGAGTTCGGGGTCACCGGCCACGGCGGGCGCGGCATCCGACTCTCCGTCTGTCCCCGTCGACTCGAGGACGGCGGCAGCGGCCGGTGCGTCGGCGACGTGCTCGGCCTCGGCGTCCTCGCTCTCGGCCACCGGAGCGGCAGCGATCACTTCGTCGACGCCGTCAGGCTCAGCGTCGGCGAGTGCGGCCTCGGCTGCGATCCCGGCCGCGCCGGCCTCGATCGCGGTGACGCCCGCAGCATCGGCGGGCTCGCCCGCGGCGCTCGGGTGCACCCGGATCCCGTCGACGAGGTCGAGGAACACCTCTTCGAGCACCGGGCCACGACGCTGCAGCGACGACAGGGCGATGCCGCTCGCCGCGGCGGCCCGGCCGACCTCGATCGGATCGACGCCGCGGACGGTCAGTCCGGACCGCAGCACCTCGAACGGCAGCTCCGAGGCGCGAAGCGCCTCCGCGAGTGCTGCACGATCCGGCGCATCGACGACGGTCGCCTGCTCCTCCGGATCGGCCAGGTCCTCGAGGCCGCCCTGGAAGACGAGCCGCCCGCGCGAGATGATCAGCAGGGAGTCGACCGTCTGCTGCACCTCGGAGAGCAGGTGCGACGAGACGAAGACCGTGCGCCCTTCACGGGCGAGCTCGCGGAGGAAGCCGCGGATCCACTTGATCCCCTCGGGGTCGAGGCCGTTCGTCGGCTCGTCCAGCACGAGGACCCCCGGGTCGCCGAGCAGCGCGTACGCCAGGCCGAGGCGCTGCCGCATGCCCAGCGAGTAGCCGCCGACCTTGCGTCCGGCGGCGTCGTCGAGCCCGACCAGTCCGAGCACTTCGTCGACGCGACCCTTGGGGATGCGTCCGGCCTGCGCGTAGACGTTCAGGTGGGCCGCGCCCGTCCGGCCGGGGTGGAAGCTGGATGCCTCGAGAACCGCGCCGACGGTCTGCATCGGGTTGGCGAGCTTGGCGTAACGCTCACCGCCGATCGTGGCAGCGCCGTCGGTGGCCCGGACCAGTCCGAGGAGAATGCGCAGCGACGTCGTCTTGCCCGCGCCGTTGGGTCCGAGGAACCCGGTCACGACTCCCGGCTCGACGCGTGCGGTGAGACCGGAGACCGCGGTGACGGCGCCGAAGCGCTTGGTCACGCCGGAGAATTCCAGCACCTGTCCTTCGGGCATGCCGAACCCTCTCGTCGTCGGGAAGCTTTTCCATATCCTTGCGGAAACGGCGCCGCCGCGTGCGGAAAAGTCGCGCCGCCACGGCGGCCGGTAACGTTGCGGGCGTGACCGACCCCGCCGAGCCCACCGTCCTCGTCCACGCCCGGGGCGGGCTCGGACGCCTCACGCTCAACCGACCGCGCGCGATCAACGCGCTCGACCTCGGCATGATCCATCAGCTCCACGCCGCGCTCGACGCCTGGCAGTCCGACACCGAGGTCGATGTCATCGTCCTCGACGGCGCAGGCGAGCGGGGCCTGTGCGCGGGCGGTGACGTGCGAGGCCTCGCCGAGCGCGTGATGGGCGGCCATGCCGACGAGTCGGCGCTCTTCTTCCGCGACGAGTACGCGCTGAACGCCCGCATCCGGGAGTACCCGAAGCCGATCGTCGCGCTCGCCGACGGTGTCACCATGGGCGGCGGCATCGGTGTCGCCGGTCACGCGGCGATCCGCGTGGTGACCGAGCGATCGCAGCTCGCCATGCCCGAGACCCGCATCGGCTTCACGCCCGACGTCGGCGGAACCTGGCTGCTCGCCCACGCACCCGGCCGCCTCGGCGAGTACCTCGGGCTGACCGGCGCGGTGATGGACGCCTCGGACGCGATCTACGCCGGGTTCGCCGACTACTACGTCCCCTCCGAGAACCTCGACGACCTGCGCGAGGCGCTCGAGACGCGGGCCGACCCGTCGAGCCCCACGGAGATCGTCCTCCTGTTCGACGAGACGCCCGCGTCGCCGAAGCTCGAGCGGGCCCGCCCGTGGATCGACGACGCCTTCTCGGCGGAGACCGTGCTCGAGATCATCGAGCGGCTGCGCGCACGTCCCGAGCCCGAGGCATCGGCCACCGCCGATCTGCTCGGCGAGCTGTCGCCCACCGGACTCGCCGTGACGCTCGCATCGGTGCGCCGGTCGCGCGGCCTGCCCGGACTGCGGGCGGCCCTCGAGCAGGAGTACGGCCTCGTGATGTGGTTCGCCACCTCCCAGCCCGATCTGCCCGAGGGCATCCGCGCGCAGGTCATCGACAAGGACCGCTCGCCCCGCTGGCAGCCGGCGACCTTGGCGGAACTGCCGGCGGATGTCGCGGCATCCGCTCTCGCCTTCCAGCCTGCGACGCCGCTGTGGAGCTGACCGGAACCGCCGGGCACACCGGGAACGTGGCATAGCCTGAACTCCGCCGCAGGCGCGGCCGAAGACTCCGGGAGGGTGCGTGTTCGACAGTCCGCTGTCCGCGTCGGCGTACCAGGTGCTCGGCGTGGACCCCGGCGCGTCCGAGGAGGACCTGCGACGCGCGTACCGCCTGCGGCTGCGGCAGACCCACCCCGACACGGGCGGCGACGCGGCCGTGTTCATCCAGGTGCAGCGGGCCTGGGAGCTGGTCGGCACGACCGCGGCCCGCGAGGCGTACGACCGAGGCCACGGGTTCGGCGAAGCGCCGGCCCCTGAGTGGTCGGGCTGGCGCGCGCCGGCCCCTCGCCCCGACACGCGACCTCGCGCACGGTCGTACGGGCACCCGGGCGGGTGGCGGCGCGAGCGGTACCTCACGCTGATCCGCGAGTGGGCGGGCCGCGGCGTCGACCTCGCCGACCCCTACGACCCCGCTCTGGTGCGCTCGGCTCCGCAGCAGCTGCGGCGGCTCCTCGCCGATGCCCTCGCCGAGGAGGAGACCGCGCGCATCGTCGCCGACCTGGGCATGGGCTACACCGTCTGGCACGACGTCGCGCCGGCGAGGGGACGCGGCGCCGCCGCCGATCCCGACGGGAAGATCGACCACATCGTCCTCGGCCCGAGCGGGCTCTACGGCATCCTGTCCGAGGACTTCGGCGGTCCGGT
The DNA here is from genome assembly GCF_001427145.1 of Microbacterium sp. Root166. Taxonomy (GTDB): domain Bacteria; phylum Actinomycetota; class Actinomycetes; order Actinomycetales; family Microbacteriaceae; genus Microbacterium. Next base: position 801,043 of record NZ_LMGL01000001.1, on the reverse strand, counting down.
GCGGCTGCGCCGTGGCGAGCTCATCGGCGACGGCGTCGCCGGCACCCCGATCGCGTCGCTGGTGGCGAGCATGCGCGGGATGGCGCGAGCCGCCGGGGTCCGGTTCAGCGGAGCCATCGTCGTGCTTCCCGACGACGACGTCCAGCAGGCGATCGACGAGATCGGCAAGGTGCGGGGGACACCGGTCGCCGTCGTGTCGCGCGGAGCGCTGTCGACCGTCCTGCGCCGAGGCATCACCGGCGTCCGCCCGGTCGGGGGCAACGAGGTGTTCGACGCGCGCACGAGACTGCAGCAGGCCGTCCGGTTCGCCTGACCTGGGAGGCTCCGTTCCGCGGCGATCGCGTTCAGTCGGCCAGGCCGAAGAGGTGGAGCGGGTGGGTGAGACGCCACCAGATGCTCGGGCCCTCGATCTCGTCGGCGAGCAGCAGGTCGACCGTCGCGTCGTTCAGCGGGCCGTCCACCTCGAGCTCGCCGACCTTCGCGCCGTCGGTGCGGGCGTCGCCGAGGTCGAAGGTGCTCGTGACCCCGCCTGAGCCGCCGTTCCACAGCACCACGCTCGCGTCGCCGGCCGCGACGACGTTCACGCTCTCGCCCCACGGCGTCTCGACCGTCCCCGCCAGCGTTCCGGCGGTCACCGAGGGCTCCACCTGGAGGTCCTGTTCGAGATAGGAGTACAGAGCTCGGGATGCCGCGAGCCGCGCCTCGTTGTCGGGCTGTCCGAGCACCGAGGCGTAGAGGCGGATCGGGACGTCTCCGACCGTGATCTGCTTCGCCGACAGCAGGTTCGACGAGTCGAGGGTGCCCGTCTTGAGACCGAGGACGCCCGGGTCGGCGAGCAGGCCGTTGCCGTTCTTGACCGTGCCCGCCCCGGGGAGTTCGACCACGGGCTTGGCGACGATCTCGGCGAGCACCGGGTGCTCCAGCGCCTTCTCGGCCAGCGTCAGCAGAGCCTCCGGCGTCGCGGTGTTGTCGGGGTCGATCCCCGAGGGCTCGACGATCGTGACGCCCGAGACGCCGTGCGCGGTGAGCCAGGTCATCGCGGCGCGGGCGAACACCTCGTCGGATGGATAGAGGGTGCTCGCGAGGCGGTCGGCGTAGTTGTTCGCCGAGCCGATGAGCATGCCCTCGAGCATCTGGTACTGCGTCAGCGAGCCGCCGACGGGGACGTCGAGCGCGGACTCGCCGTTGCGCAGGTAGTTCCAGTACGCGGTCGAGTCGCTGCGCGTGAATCGGTAGTCGGGCCCCTGCTCACCGGCGGCGAGGGGCATCGCGTCGAGCACGACCAGGGCCGTGACGATCTTCGTGATGCTGGCGATCGACGCCGGGTCCGCTGCCGAGGCGACGGCGGGCCCCACCCCGTCGACGACGACGGCTGCGCTTCCGACCGCCGGCCAGGGCAATGCGGCCGCGGGCGCGGCGACGGGCTGCACCTGCACGGCCGACACGGTGGGCGCCACCTCGTGCAGCGGCCACAGCAGGGTGGTGCCGGCGTAGGCGCCGACCAGGCCGGCGATCACGAGGGTCGGCACGACCACCCCGGCGCGCAGCGGCGAGCGGCGCGGCGGATCGGCCAGCAGGTCGGTCCCGACCGGGATGTAGGCGGTGGACGCCGCGGCGAGGTCGGCCGGAGCGCCGGGACGCGAGAGCGTCCGCTCGTCGACCCAGGCGAGCGCGACGTGTCCGCTCGCGGCGGCCTTCCCGGTCGCGCGCGGGCCGGCGAACTGGCCGAGGGGCGTGGTGCTGGGCGACGGCCCGGCCGGGGTCGGGGCGGAGGTCAGCGAACCCGTCGAGCTGCTCGGAGCAGCCGTCTCGGGCTCGAGCGTGAGGACGCTCTCGCGTGTCGTCGCGCTCTCGCCGACGACCTCGGATGCACCCGTCTGAGCCCGGCGCGCACGGCGCGTCGGAGCAGGGGGGTCATCCAGAGTCACCCGCTCAAGATACCTCCCCGAAGCGCCGTATACTCGTCGGCATAACCACGGGAGTCCGGTGAGCCGGGCTGAGAGGGAGCGATCCACGCTTCGACCGTCGAACCTGATCCGGATCATGCCGGCGCAGGGAGGAGAAAGAAATGCACGCGTCCGCGTCCACCGAAACGTCCACGCAGGCACCCGCCGCACCGCCGGAGAACCGGTTCCGCTGGCGTGTCGTCGACATCGTCGTCGCCAGCGTCATCGGCGTCGCATCGGGCCTCGTGTTCCTGCTGTGGAACATCGGCTACCTGGGTCCGAAGACCCTGCTCGATCCGCTGCTTCCCGGCGTCCAGGGGCTGCTCGACGGCCCGTGGCTGTTCGCGGGCGTGCTCGGCGCGCTCATCATCCGGAAGCCCGGCGCCGCGCTCTACACCGAGACGCTTGCCGCTGTAGTCTCCGCGCTCGTCGGAAACACGTGGGGCGGCTTCCTCACCATCGAGGCCGGCCTCGTTCAGGGCCTCGGTGCCGAGCTGATCTTCCTGCTCTTCTTCTACAAGCGCTGGACCCTCCCCGTGGCCGTGCTGGCCGGTGCCGGTGCCGCGCTCGCCGGCGGCATCAACAACCTGTTGCTGTGGTTCCCCGGAGCCGACCTGCAGTTCACGGTCATCTACCTGATCAGCACCATCCTGTCGGGCGCCGTCATCGCCGGCGCGCTGTCGTGGGTGCTCGCGCGCGGCCTCGCGGCGACCGGCGCGCTGGATCGCTTCGCGTCCGGACGCGAGGCACGCGCTCGCGTCTAGCGTGAGCGCTTTCGAGGCCGGTCCCGCCGCGGTCGAAGCCCGCGGCTGGGGCTGGCGTCACGCCTCGCGGCACGCCTGGGCGGTGCGGGATGCTTCTTTCCGCATCGAGCCCGGAGAGCGAGTGCTCCTTCTCGGGGCGTCCGGGTCGGGCAAGTCCACGATGCTGCACGGCCTCGCGGGCGTGCTCGGCGGCGCTGAGGAGGGCGAGTCCGAAGGCGCCCTGCTGCTCGACGGCATGCCCGCGGCCCAGGTGCGCGGGCGGGCAGGTCTGGTGCTGCAGGATCCTGATGCGCAGGTGATCCTGGCGCGCGTGGGCGACGACGTCGCGTTCGGCTGCGAGAACCTCGGCGTCCCGCGCGACGAGATCTGGCGCCGTGTGGGCGATGCCCTCGACGCGGTCGGGCTCGATGTTCCGCTCGATCGCCCCACCAAGGCACTCTCGGGCGGGCAGAAGCAGCGGCTCGCGCTCGCGGGAGCGCTGGCCATGCGACCCGGCCTGGTGCTGCTGGACGAGCCGACGGCGAACCTCGATCCGGTCGGAGTGGCCGATGTGCGCGACGCGGTCGGTCGCATGCTCCAGGCCCACGATGCCACCCTCGTCGTGGTCGAGCATCGGGTCGACGTCTGGCTCCCGCTGGTGACGCGGGTCATCGTGCTCGGCGAGGGCGGCGTGATCGCCGACGGCGTCCCCGCCGAGGTCCTGGGAGGCAACGGCCCGGCGCTTGCGGCGGCAGGAGTCTGGGTTCCCGGCATCCCGCCGGCACTGCCGCCCGCACCGATACGCGCGAGCGGTGCGCCGCTGGTGTCGGCGCGCGGGCTCAGCGTCCAGCGGGTGAAGGGCGAGCCCGTCGCGGCCGGCATCGATCTGGATGTCCGCGAGGGCGCGGTGCTCGCCATCACGGGCCGCAACGGTGCCGGAAAGTCGACGCTCGGCCTCACGCTCGCCGGGCTCATCCCCGCCGCCGCGGGGGATGTGGTCGCCGCGCCGGAGCTGGCGGCCGGGGCATCCCCGACACCCATCCGCTGGTCATCCCGAGACCTGCTGACCCGCATCGGCACGGTGTTCCAGGACCCGGAGCATCAGCTGCTCGCGTCGACGGTGCGGGCTGAGCTCGAGGTGGGCCCCCGCGCCCTCGGCCTCTCCCCGGCCGAGACCTCGGAGCGAGTGGACGACCTGCTGGTGCGGCTGCGCCTGGACCGCCTCGCGGAGGCCAACCCCTACACGCTGTCAGGCGGGGAGAAGCGACGACTCACGGTCGCGGCATCCCTCGCCACCCGGCCCCGGGTGCTGGTCCTCGACGAGCCGACGTTCGGGCAGGACGCGCGCACCTGGGCCGAACTCGTCGCCCTCCTCGCAGGCCTGCGTGACGAGGGCAGCGCGATCGTCACCATCACCCACGACCCGGAGGTCGCGCCCGCGCTCCACGCCGAGCAGTACGAGCTGACCGGGGTGACGCGATGACGCTCCTCGATTCGCGGGCGCGGACGGGTGCCGTCTCGCGCATCAACCCCGTCGCGAAGCTCGGCGCGAGCGCGCTGATCGCGCTGCCGCTCATCCTCACGCTGGACTGGGTGTCGGCCGCGGTCGCCCTGGTCCTGGAGTGCCTGCTGCTGCCGTTCGCGGGGCTCGGCTGGCGCGAGTTCTGGGCGCGCACCTGGCCGGTCTGGCTCGCCGCGCCGCTGACTGCGGTCACCATCGCGCTGTACGGGCAGACCTCCGGCGAGGTCTACGTCGACTGGTTCCTCGTGCAGATCAGCGAGGGGTCGCTCGAACTGGCGCTCGCCACGATGCTGCGGGTGCTCGCGATCGCGTTGCCGTCGGTCGTGCTGTTCGTCACCGTGGACCCCACCGATCTCGCCGACGGCCTGGCTCAGATCGTCCGGCTGCCGGCGCGTTTCGTGCTCGGCGCACTCGCCGGGCTGCGCATGGTCGGCCTGTTCCTCGACGACTGGCGGGCGCTCGAACTCGCGCGCCGGGCGCGCGGGGTGGCGGACCGCGGCCGGCTGCGGCGCTTCTTCGGCATGGCGTTCGCGCTGCTGGTGCTCTCGATCCGGCGGGGGTCCAAGCTCGCCACGGCGATGGAGGCCCGGGGCTTCGGGGCGCCGGGCCCGCGCACCTGGGCTCGCGAGTCGCACTTCGGGTGGCCGGAGTGGGGACTCATGGCGCTGGGGTTGGGGATCGCGCTCGTCGCCGTAGCCTCGGCGATCGCCGCAGGCACATGGAACTTCATCCTCGGACCGGAGTGAGCCGGACCGGAGTGAGCCGCGCCGAGTGAGCCGGCCGGGTCAGCCTGCGGCGACCAGCGACTGATAGGCCGCCTGCATCGCGGGGAAGTAGCGATCCCACGCGACGGTGCCGGCATCCCGTCCCTTGTGCACGGCGACGAGACGGTCGAGGTAGTACTCCCAGCCGGGCCCGATCGAGCCGACGTCCTCGCCCGGATTGAGCCGCTGCCCGAACACCAGCAGCGTCGCCTCGCCCTTGTCGATCAGCTCGAACCACAGATGCCACGAACCGGTGCCGGCAGAGGTGTCTCCCGCGAAGCGGCGGGGCGGGTCGCACTCGAGGATCGTGTACTCCTCGGGGATCGGCTCCTCACCCTCGGCGGTCATGAAGAAGACGACGCGTCCGCTCTGGGGGTCGCCCTCCCAGCGCCCGATCCAGCGCTCCAGACGGTCCGACTCGGTCAGTTCCCGCCACACCTCGGCCGCGGGGGCTGCGAACGTCCGTGTCAGCACCAGGTTCGGCGCTCCGTCGATATCGGTGACGGTTCCGGTGATGCCGTCGTGCTCGGTCATGTCGCGTTCCAGAGATCTCGGTAGTACGAAAGGCGCTCGCCGTCTGGCGCGACGCCGTAGGCCTCGAGAAGGGATTCCTCCCATCCGGGTCCATAGTTCCATTCGGTGCTCATCGACGCCACGGCTATGTCCGCCCAGCGGTCGCCGGTGCCGAGCAGACCGAGGTCGACGTGGGCCGCCCACCGCCCGTCCTCGTGGAGGAGCGTGTTCGGGCAACAGGCGTCCGCATGACACACGACCAGCAGGTCGATGGGCGGCGCTTCAGCCAGAGCGCTCGGAACACGGATGCCTCGGCCCGCCGCATTGGCGATCCTGGACGGCACGTCCCACTCGAACGGGCACTCGGCGACCGGCAGCGCGTCGTGCAGCGCCCGCAGCCCTTCGCCCACCGCCCGCACGGCCTTCGCCGGGTCGGCCAGCCAGCGCGGCGAGACGGCGCTCTCTCCGGGTATCGCGCGCGTCACCAGCCACTCATGGGTGTCGTCGGCGCCGGATTCCAGCACATGCGGCACACGGATCCATCGACCGGCCCATTCGAGGCGAACCGTCTCGTCGGCCAGTGACGACTCGGCATTGCGCCGTCCGAACTTGATGTACCTGCCGTCGTTCGTGCGGAAGGTGAGCCCGCCATAGCCGTTCCGCCAGACCGGCAGGATGCCGGCCCCCCGCGCGAGCTCGCGGACCCGGTGCGGGATGGGGACATCACCGATCGGAATCGACATCGCTCCATCCAACACGAACGCTGCGCACTCGGTCGACGACGCCGTGTCACCGGGAGGCGCCAACGTCTAGCCTGGGTCGTGACATCCGTGGGGCGGGCACCGGTTTCGTCGTGAGACTGAGTCCCGCCTATGGTGGGATGCAATGTCTTGGTTCGAAGGAGAGCACATGGACCTCACCGACGCCTCGGCGCTCGTCACCGGCGGCGCGAGCGGACTCGGTCTCGCCACCGCGCGACGCCTCAGCGCCGCGGGCGCCGCCGTCACGATCGTCGACCTCCCGGGCTCTGCGGGTGCCGACGTCGCCGCCGAGCTCGGGGGCACGTTCGCCCCGGCTGACGTCACGGATCCCGAGCAGGTCGCCGCCGCCGTCGACATGGCCATCGCGGCGGGACCGCTGCGCGTGGTCGTCAACTGCGCCGGCATCGCCCCGCCGGCGAAGGTGCTCGACCGCGAGCGCGAGCCCACCCCGCTCGCCGGCTTCGAGAAGATCATCCGCGTCAATCTCATCGGCACCTACAACGTCGTCGCCCAGGCCTCGGCCGTCATGGCCCGCACCGACGCCACGGCCGACGGCGACCGGGGCGTCATCGTCAACACCGCGAGCGTCGCGGCCTTCGACGGCCAGATCGGTCAGCCCGCGTACGCCGCGAGCAAGGGCGGCGTGCACGCCATGACGCTCCCGATCGCGCGCGAACTCGCACGGTACGGCATCCGGGTCCTGACGATCGCTCCGGGGATCATGGAGACGCCCATGCTGATGGGGCTACCCCAGGCCGCGCAGGACTCGCTGGGTCAGCAGGTGCCGTACCCGCAGCGCCTCGGCAAGCCCGACGAGTACGCGCGTCTGGTGATGGCGATCGTCGACAACGGCTACCTGAACGGCGAGACGATCCGTCTCGACGGCGCGATCCGTATGGCTCCCAAGTAAGGACTCACATGAGCGACTCGATCCTCCTCCACGTCGACGCGGGCCTCGCGCGCGTGACCTTCAACCGTCCGGCGTACCTCAACGCCATGGACTTCGAGATGGGCGCGCGCTGGCGCGACGTCGCCCGTGAGGTCACGAGCGACCCCGCAGTGGGGGCGGTGATCTTGGATGCCGCAGGCCCGGCGTTCTGCGCGGGCGGCGACGTCGTCGCGATGGCGACCTCGGGGGCCTCCGCCGCCGACGTCACGGGAGCGGCGCACGTCATCCACGAGGGCATCCGCACGCTCGCGCTGTCCGACAAGCCCATCGTTGCGGCCGTGCAGGGCGCTGTCGCCGGCGGGGGCCTCGGCCTGATGCTCACGGCCGACTACATCGTGGCGGCCGACTCGGCGAAGTTCGTCAGCAAGTACGCGAACATCGGCCTCACCCCCGACCTGGGCGTGTCGACGCTGCTGCCCGCCGCGATCGGCCAGCGCCGGGCGCTCCAGCTGCTGCTGCAGGACCGCACGCTCTCCGCCGCCGAGGCGCTCGAGTGGGGACTGGTGGCCGAGGTGCTCCCTGCCGAGGAGATCGCCGGACGTGCGGAAGAGATCGCGCAGTTCTGGCTCTCCAACGCCACGGCCGCCTTCGGCAATGCGAAGCGACTCGTGCGCATCGGCGCCGGGCGCTCGTTCGCCGAGAACCTCGAGGACGAGGCGGAGTCCATAGGCTCGCACTTCGAGACCCGCGAAGCGCAGGCCCGCATCGCGGCATTCGCCGCGGCATCCGCCAAGCGCGCAGCGCGCAGCTGACCATGAGGAGAACCGAGATGACCGACAAGCTCCCCACGCCCACTCCAAGCGCCGCTGGCGCGTCGCTCGGAGCCTCCGGGCGCGTGGGCCCACTCGCGGGCAAGACCATCCTGATGTCCGGCGGCAGCCGCGGCATCGGCCTGGCCATCGCGCTGCGCGCCGCCCGCGACGGCGCCAACATCGCGCTGCTCGCCAAGACCGACTCGCCGCACCCCAAGCTCGAGGGCACGGTGCACTCGGCGGCCGAGCAGATCCGCGAGGCCGGCGGCCAGGCGCTGCCGATCGTGGGCGACGTCCGCAACGACGACGACGTCACCGAGGCGGTGCTCAAGACCCAGGGCGAGTTCGGCGGGATCGACATCGTGCTCAACAACGCCAGCGTCATCGACCTGTCGCGCTCGCTCGACCTGCCGGCGAAGAAGTACGACCTCATGCAGGACGTCAACGTCCGCGGCACCTTCATGCTCTCGCGCGCGGCGGCGCCGATCCTCAAGGACTCCGCCAACCCGCACATCCTCTCCCTGTCGCCGCCGCTCAACCTCGCGCCGAAGTGGCTCGGCGCCCACACCGGCTACACGATGGCCAAGTACGGCATGACGATGGCGACGCTCGGCATGGCGGTGGAGTTCGCGAAGCTCGGCATCGCGGCCAACACGCTGTGGCCGGCGACGACGATCGCGACGGCGGCCGTGCAGTTCGCGCTGGGTGGCGACGCGATGATGAAGGTCAGCCGCACGCCGGAGGTGTACGCGGATGCCGCCTACGAGGTCTTCCTCAAGCCGGCCGCGGAGTACACCGGCCAGACGCTCATCGTCGAAGAGGTGCTGGCCGAGGCTGGGGTGACCGACTTCTCGGGCTATGCGGCGGTGCCGGGGACTCCGGACGACCAGCTCTTCCCCGACATCTTCCTGGGCTGACCGGCACGGGCTAGGGTGTGCGCCATGGCGGTGCAGAGCCTCTTCCCGATCCTCAACACGCGCGACCTGCCGCGGCTGGTCCGCTTCTACGAGACGGCGCTCGACGCGACCGTGGTCTACCGCTTCGCGAGCGGCGACGATGACGACTACGTCGCGCTGGAACTCGGGCCGGCTTCGCTCGGCATCGGCCGGGTTCCGGATGCCGCGACCGTCGGCGACCGGGTCGCACTCTGGTTCTACGTGGATGACGTCGACGCGGCGTACGCCGCCTTCATCGCCGCGGGCGGCATGGCCGAGCAGGAGCCGGCCGACATGCCGTGGGGTGAGCGGGTCGCGCAGGCGCGGGACTGCGACGGCAATCTCGTGAACCTCGGGACCGCGGCATCCGCCCCGCCCGAGTGAGGATCAGTGCTCGTTGCCGGTGAAGAGCAGCAGTCCGCCGAGCCCGATCATGAGACCGCCGCCGATGCCGGAGAGCGTCGCGATCCGCTTCGGCGACTTGCCGAACCACGTGCGTGCGCCCGCGGCGGCCAGCGCCCACGCGCCGTCCGAGATGAGCGCGATCGCGAAGAACACGAGCCCCAGCTGGATCATCTGGAGCGGCACGGCGCCCGCGGACAGATCCACGAACTGGGGCAGCACCGCGACGAAGAACGCGATGGTCTTCGGGTTGGTGATCCCCACGACGAAGCCTTCGCCGAGCTGGCGCCAGGCCGAACGCGGTGCCACACCGCCGCCGGCTTCGGCCGCCGTGCGATAGCGGTGCCGGATCGCCTGGATGCCGAGATACACGAGGTAGCCCGCGCCGGCGACCTTCACGATCGTGAACAGCACGACCGACTGCGCCACGAGGCCGCCCACGCCCAGCGCGACCAGGCCGATCACCGGCAGGAGGCCGAGCGCGTTGCCCAGCACGCTGAGCAGCCCGCCGATGCGCCCGAGCGCCAGTGCCCGTCCGATCGTGAACAGCACGCTCGGGCCGGGGATGATGATGAGCACGACGGCTGCGAGCGTGAAGGCGAGGAGGTTGTCGAGGGGGACCACGTGCACACGATAGTGCCGGTGGGTTCAGAGAGCGGGGTCGTCCCCCACGAGCACCACGATGGCGTCGTCCTCGCCCCACCAGAACCCGAGGCGCTCGCCGTCGTCGAGCACGCTCGGACGCTCCTCCGGTATGACGACCGCGAACGGCACCGAGACGATCAGGGCGGCGTTGGGTCGCAGCGCCGCCGGGACGCAGCGTGAGCGCCGCTCGGAGCCCTGCTCGATGAGCAGGCAGTGCTCGCGCTGGATCATGCCGTCCGCTCCGGCGATCCACAGGTCCCAGCCGTAGTACTCGCCGAGCGGCGACGCCCAGGTGACGACGCCGCTCGTCGGGAAGTCCGGCACGTACTCGTCGCCCGACGCATCGATGGTCTGCCCGAAGTACCCGCCCAGCCAGATGCGCATGACTTCGACGGCATCCGAGTCCTGCGCGAACGAGAACTGCTCCCGCCCCTCGTACGACGGTGGACTGGCCTCGGCCCACAACGTCGGCGTGGCGTTCGGGGCGGCGACGGGTGACGGGTCACCGGGACCGCTCAACCACACCCCGGCCGCGGCGATCGCGGCCACGCCGACGACGGCGGCGAACGCGACGCGGCCCCGGCGGGAGGTCGGGGCGGGCGCCGGCTGCGGCGAAACCTCAGGGACGTCGGCATCGGAGACCGCTGCGTCGTGCGCCGGTGCAGGCAACTCCGCAGCAGTGCTCGACGCGGGCGGCGTTTCGGGCGCGACCACCTCGGGCTCCGCGTCGACCTCCCGGGCGAGCGGCTCCCGCTCGTGCAGCGCGAGCTCCTCGAGCTCGATCAGGCGCGCCAGTGAGACCGCGTCCGCCTCGATGTCGGGCGCGGGTCCGAAGGCGCGCCGACGCAGTTCACCCAGTTCGGCCCGCTCCGCGGCATCCATCACCGCTCCCACGCGTGTGCCACACGCTCACGCTAGTCCTCCGGCATCCGCTCAGGCGCGTCCCGTACCCTCGAATCCATGACCACCCAGCCCCCCGTGCGCGCCACGAAGCCCCGACAGGTTCGTCCGGCGACCGAGGGGTGGTCCCAGAAGAAGGATGCCGAGGGCCGGCCGCTCCTGCAGTTCGCCAGCCCCAAGCGCGGCAAGCCGCCGGTGCACCTGGCCGACCTCACCCCCGAGCAGCGCGTCGAGAAGGTCAAGGAGCTGGGCCTGCCGGGCTTCCGCGCCAAGCAGCTCGAGAAGCACTACTTCCAGCACTGGACCCACGATCCCGCGGAGATGACCGACCTCCCGGCGGACGGTCGCGACGAGTTCGTCCACGGCATGCTGCCGCCGCTGCTCACCGAGGTGAAGCGCCTCGAGACCGACCGCGGCGACACCATCAAGTTCCTCTGGAAGCTGCACGACGGCGCGCTCGTCGAGTCGGTGCTCATGCGCTACCCCGGCCGCATCACGCTGTGCGTGTCGTCGCAGGCCGGCTGCGGCATGAACTGCCCGTTCTGCGCCACCGGTCAGGCCGGCCTCACGCGCAACATGTCGGCGGCCGAGATCGTCGAGCAGATCGTGCGCGCCAACCGCCTCATCGCCGACGGCGGCCTGGGCGGCAAGAAGAAGGACGACCACTCCGCCGACCGCGTCTCGAACATCGTGTTCATGGGCATGGGCGAGCCGCTGGCCAACTACGCCCGCGTCATGCAGGCCGTCCGCGTGATGACCGACAAGGACCACGGCCTCGGCATGAGCGCCCGCGGCATCACGGTGTCGACGGTCGGCCTCGTGCCCGCGATCACCAAGCTCTCGAACGAGGACATCCCGGTGACCTTCGCGCTGTCGCTGCATGCGCCCGACGACAAGCTGCGGGACGAGCTCATCCCGGTGAACTCGCGGTGGAAGGTCGACGAGGCCCTCGACGCCGCCCGCGACTACTTCGACAAGACCGGGCGCCGCGTGTCCATCGAGTACGCGCTCATCAAGGACATGAACGACCACGCGTGGCGCGCCGACCTGCTGGCCGAGAAGCTCAACGCCCGCGGCCGCGGCTGGGTGCACGTGAACCCGATCCCGCTGAACCCGACGCCGGGATCGATCTGGACCGCGTCCGAGGTTCCGGTGCAGAACGAGTTCGTGCGCCGTCTCAACGAGGCCGGCATCCCGACGACGCTGCGCGACACCCGCGGCAAGGAGATCGACGGAGCCTGCGGGCAGCTCGTCGCGACCGAGGACGACGAAGCCGTCGCCGCGGTCACCCCGCTCGAGACCTGAGCACCGGCCCTCGGCATCCGTCCCGCCGCTAGCGTGGAGGGATGGTGAATTATCGGTATCTCGGCAACAGCGGTCTCAAGGTCTCGGAGATCACGTACGGCAACTGGGTGACGCACGGCTCGCAGGTCGACGACAGTGCGGCCATCGCGACGGTGCATGCGGCATTGGATGCCGGCATCACGACCTTCGACACCGCGGACGTCTACGCGAACACCGCCGCCGAGACCGTGCTCGGCAAGGCCCTCGCGGGTCAGCGGCGCGAGTCGCTCGAGATCTTCACCAAGGTCTACTGGCCCACCGGTCCCAAGGGCCCCAACGACACCGGCCTCTCGCGCAAGCACATCATGGAGTCGATCAACGGCTCGCTGCAGCGCCTCGGCACCGACTACGTCGACCTGTACCAGGCGCACCGCTACGACTACGAGACGCCCATCGAGGAGACGTTCCAGGCGTTCGCCGACGTCGTCCGCCAGGGCAAGGCGCTCTACATCGGCGTCTCGGAGTGGACCGCCGAGCAGCTGCGCGAGGGCGCGGCGCTGGCCAAGAGCTACGGCATCCAGCTCATCTCGAACCAGCCGCAGTACTCGATGCTGTGGCGCGTGATCGAGGGCAAGGTCGTGCCGGCGTCCGAGGAGCTCGGCATCTCGCAGATCGTCTGGTCGCCGATGGCGCAGGGCGTGCTCAGCGGCAAGTACCTGCCCGGCCAGCCCGTGCCCGAGGGCTCGCGCGCCACCGACGAGAAGAGCGGCGCCGGATTCATCAAGAGCTTCCTGCGGGACGAGGTGCTCGAGGCCGTGCAGCGCCTCAAGCCCATCGCCGCCGACGCCGGGCTCTCGATGCCGCAGCTCGCCGTGGCGTGGGTGCTGCAGAACAAGAACGTCGCGGCCGCGCTGGTCGGCGCGTCGCGTCCCGAGCAGCTGGCCGACACCGTCAAGGCCTCGGGTGTCGTTCTCGACGCCGACACGATGGCCGCGATCGACACCGCCCTCGCCGGCGCCGTCAACGACGACCCCGAAGACACCTACACGGTGTCGCCGAAGACCCGCGTGGTCTGACGCTGTGGCGACCACGAGCGCCGGCATCCTGCTGTACCGGCTCGATCCTGACCCCGAAGTGCTCATCGCGCACATGGGCGGACCGTACTGGGCCGCGAAGGATGCCGGCGCGTGGTCGATCCCGAAGGGCGAGTTCGCCGACGGGGAAGAGCCGGCACTGGATGCCGCGCGCCGGGAGTTCCGTGAGGAGCTCGGCATCGACGCGCCGGACGTGCCCTACGCCGAGCTCGGCACCTACGCCTACTCGTCGGGCAAGCGGGTCACCGTGTTCGTGGCCGACGGCGCCGGCCTCTCGCTGGACGACCTGGAGTTCGGCGAGTTCGACCTGGAGTGGCCGCCGCGCTCCGGGAAGACGGCGTCCTCTCCGGAGGTCGACAGGGTCGAGTGGATGCCGCTGCCCGAGGCCCGCGAGAAGCTCGTGAAGGGCCAGCGCCCGGCCGTCGACGCGCTCGAGGAGCACCTGGCCGCCGCCGGCGCGTGAGCCGCGGCGCTGCCCTCGGTCGTTGAGCGAGGAGCGCAGCGACGAGACGAAATGTCCCGGGCTCAGCGGCCGTTCTTCGGGGCCGACGACACGTCGAGCAGCTCCTTGCCACCGAGCGACGACCACGCGCTCGCGACGCCCTTCGCGGCGTGCTCGGACGCCCGGACGGCCCGCTCGTCGGCCCACGCGTTGAGGACGTGCCCGGAGTGACCGCGCACGTGCTCGAGCTCGACGTCCGGCAGCCCGACGGCCCGGCGCGCGTCACGCGCCGTGATCAGCTGCTCGAGCAGGTCGATGTTCTTCGTGGGCGCGCCGGTCGAGGTCTTCCAGCCGCGGCGGCGGTGTCCGTCCATCCACTTCGTGTACGTGTCGATCGCGTACTTCGAGTCGGCCTGCACGACGAGGTGCTCGACGTCGGGGTGGTCCTCGATGGCCTTGAGCAGGCCCATCAGCTCGCCGATGTTGTTGGTGCCGACGGGGATCGAGCCGGCGGCCCAGTGGCCGTCCTCGCCGACCCAGGCCCATCCGGCCGGTCCGGGATTGCCCTTGCAGGCGCCGTCGGTGGCAACGATGTAGCGGTCGGTCACTCGGGCAAGGCTACCCGGCCCCGGAGCCCGGCTCGCGCTGCCCGACCCCGTTCATCTGTGCGAAATCGACCTCGGGACTCCCGCGGAACGACGATCTCGCACAGACGAGCAGCCGGGTGCGCATGACGGGATGCTCGGCTACCCGGTGCCCGGCTCGCGCTGCGCCCGCCACTCGGTGGTCAGCTGCGGCATCCGTTCGGTGAGGAATCGCAGGAAGTCGGCGATCTCACGCGCTCGCGCCACCGAGATCGGCGCGTGCTCGTTCTCATCCGCGATGCGATCCATGTGTGCGGCGAGCGCGGCGTAGAGCGGTGCGTTGGACGTGATCATGCCCGACCAGGCGTCGTCGGTGAGGTCGTACCTGTCCCGGCGGTCACCCGGCCGGGACAGCCGCTGGATCAGGCGCATCGACACGAGGTAGCGAACGGCGCCCGAGACCGCCGCCGCCGAGACTCCGAGGCGATCGGCGAGCTCCGCAGCGGTGTACCCCTCGTCGGGAGAGCCGACCAGCGCCATCATCACGCGCGCGGGCATGCGCGCCATGCCCGCGGCCGCGAGCAGTGCCGCCGCCTGCTCGGCGGCGTCCACACCCGGATGCTCCACCGTCATCGCACCTCCCCGTCTCGAACCTATCCTCCGGGTGCCAGCTCGCGTCGCCGCATCAGGGTGAGGGATGCCGCTGCCCCGGCCACCGCGACGATCACCAGCCATCCGACCCCGTTGCCGTCGATGCCGCTGCCGTCGGGGACCGGCACCGCGGCGAACGGCGAGAGCGCGACGATGTCGTCGTCGAGTCCGAAGATCGTGCCGAACAGCGCCAGGCAGGCCGCGACCAGGACGAGCGCCCAGCCCAGGCCGATCGTGAGGCGCGGGGCGAGAGTGAAGACGATCGCCGTGATCACCGTGAACACCATCGCAGCGATGCCCTGACCGGCACCCACGAGGAGCGCGTCCGCGGCCAATGACGAGTCCCCGCCGCTCACCGCGAGCGCCACCGTCGCCGCAGCGACCGCGGCGGCGACGATGATCGCGATGCCAACGAGGGCGACGACCAGGAAGGCGCCGAGCCAGGCGGCCCGGTCGACCGGAGTCCCGAGCGTCGCCTCGGCTGTGCCGTGCGTCTCCTCCTGCCGCGCCCGCTGCACCGTCTGCACGCCGAAGCAGGCCGCCAGCACGCCGACCATCACGAAGAACGTCACGATGAGCCCCTGATCCATCGAGCCCTCGGCGGCGAGCTGCTGCAGGATCGCCTGCACAGCCGGGTTGTCCGACGCCACCTCCTGGACGACCGAGGCGAGGGAGGTGGACAGCAGGCCGATGACCGCGGCCCCTACGGCCCATGCCACGAGTGAGCCGGCGCTCAGCCGCCACACCAGCCCCGCTGGACCGGAGAGGAGCGCCGTTGCCTCTGCACGCGCGGGGCGCGCCGCGAACACTCCCGACCCGACATCGCGCGCCGCCTGGAGCGCGAGCGAGACGGTCACGAGCACGGCGGACGCGCCGAGTGCGAGCAGCAGGGGCCGAACGTCGTCGTCGGCGAAGGGGCGAACATTCTCCGCCCACACGAAGGGCGACACCCACGCGAGGCCGCTGCTCGTCATGCGCGTCAGGGAGTCGTCGGCCGTGCCGACGGCGTTGCCGACACCGCCGACGATGAACGTCCCGACCAGAACGGCCACGGTCAGCGAGTTGGCCGCGCGGGCGCTGAAGAACAGCTGCGCAGACAGCAGCCCGACCGACAGGAAGACGACGCCGACGATCGCGATCGAGGTGCCCGTCAGCAGGCTTCCGGCCGGTGTCAGCCCGCTCAGCAGGAACGCCAGCGCTGCGGCGGCTCCGAGCAGGGCAGACGACAGGATGCCGTGGACCAGGGTCGCCGCGACAGGCATCCATCGGCCGGCGGTCGTCGCCGCCACCTGCTCGGCCCGGCCCGACTCCTCTTCGGCCCTCGTGTGGCGCACGGCGAGGAAGGATGCCATGAGCGCCGCCGTCATCGCGAGGAACGGCAGCACGAGGAACACGATGAACGATCCCTCGTCCGTCCCGGAGGGCAGGCCGCGGAACAGCAGGATCACCGGGTTGGCGACGGCCAGCGAGAGCAGTGACGTCCGTTCCTCGAGGGTCCCGAAGTTCTCGGTCACCCCCGCCGCCGATCCGTAGGCGAGCAGCAGCATCCCGAGCGTCCAGATCGTCAGCTGCACCGCGTCGCGCCGCAGACGCAGCCGCAGGAGCGCGCCGAACGCGTTCATCGGGCGCCTTCGAGCTCGTCGTCGCTCGCGACGCCGGCCGGGTGCTCGTGGCGCTGCGCGTCGTTCGAGAGGTCATCGCCGTAGTGGCGCAGGAAGAGCTCCTCCAGCGATGGCGGGTTGATCCGCAGACCGGCGACCTCGCGCCGGGCGAGCTCGGGCAGCATGCCGGCGACGGCGTCGCTGTCGACGGTGAACCTCACGCGGCCGTCCTCGAGCAGGGGATCGTGGGCTCCCGCGATGCCGGCTGCGGCCGCGGCATCCGAGCCTTCGAACGAGATCTCGGTGCGCGTGAGATGGCGCAGCTCGTCGAGCGTGCCGGACTCGACGATCTTTCCCGCACGAATGATCGAGACCCGGTCGCACAGCTGCTCGACCTCGGACAGGATGTGGCTCGACAGCAGCACGGTGGCACCCGCGGCCCGGACGCGGGCGATCTCGCGCCGGAACATCACCTCCATGAGCGGGTCCAGCCCGCTCGTCGGCTCGTCGAGGATGTACAGATCGGCCGGCACGGCGAACGCGGCGATGAGGGCGACCTTCTGCCTGTTGCCCTTCGAGTACGCGCGACCCTTCTTGCGCGGGTCGAACTGGAATGCCTCGCTCAGCCGCTCGCGCTCGCCGCGATACTCTGCGCCGCGTACGGATGCCCCGCGCAGTCGCGCCATGAGGTCGATCGCCTCGCCCCCGGAGAGGTTCGGCCACACGCTGATGTCCCCCGGCACGTAGGCGATGCGACGGTGGAGCGCGACGGCATCGCGCCACGGATCGGCTCCGAACACGGATGCCGCACCTCCGGTCGCCTTCGCGAGGCCCAGGAGCACCCGGATCGTGGTCGACTTGCCGGCCCCGTTCGGTCCGAGGAAGCCGTGGACCTGTCCCTCGCCGACGGCCAGGTCGAGCCCGTCGAGGGCGTGGACCCGTCCGTAGTGCTTGGTCAAGGCGGAGGTGCGGATGACGTCGGTCATGCGGCCGACGCTACGCCCGTTTCACAGATTTGTGAATACTGTGTTGCGATCTGACCGCCGACGAACACGCTTTGTATACGAATTACCCCGGAAA
The DNA here is from genome assembly GCF_001427145.1 of Microbacterium sp. Root166. Taxonomy (GTDB): domain Bacteria; phylum Actinomycetota; class Actinomycetes; order Actinomycetales; family Microbacteriaceae; genus Microbacterium. The sequence goes on along the minus strand of NZ_LMGL01000001.1, from coordinate 783,475 downwards.
GGGAGCCGACTGGTCTGCTAGGTCCGCTTATGTATACAATGAGTCGTTGTCGATCGAGGAGGTGCGCACGATGAGAGCAAGTGACCGGGCCTACTCGACGCTCCTCGACGAGATCCAGGACGGCGCTCTGCCGCCGGGCACCGTCCTCGGCGAGGTCGAGCAGGCCGCCCGCCTCGGGGTCAGCCGCACGCCGCTGCGCGAAGCGCTCGGGCGTCTCGCCGCCGACGGTCTCGTCGCCCAGCAGTCCGCTCGCGTCACGGTCGTCACGGCGATCGACGCCGGCGACATCCGCGAGATCTTCGAGCTGCGTCGTGCGCTGGAGGAGTCCGCGGCCCGGCTCGCCGCAGAGCGAGGGGATGCCGCGGCCTTCGGTGAGCTCGCGAGCGAGTTCGCCGACGCCGACCTCATCGGCCGGGACGGGCTCGACGCGTACTACGCCGTCATCCGACGCTTCGACGAGGAGCTCGACGCCTCCGTCGCCAACGACTACCTCACCGCGGCCCTGCGGACCGTGCGCACCCACCTCGTGCGCGTGCGCCGGCTCGCGCGTGACAACCCCGACCGGCTCGCGGCATCCGTCGCCGAGCATCGCCTGATCGCCTCGGCGATCGCCGCGCGCGACGCCGACCTGGCCGCGCACGCCACGCACGTGCACCTGCACAACGCGCTCACCAACATCCTCGAATCCCTCACCGAAGGACGATCATGACCGTCATCCACCACCTCCGCGTCCACCGCAGCGACGAGAACCTCGCGCGCGAAGGGCAGCTCGCCTGGCACATCGCCGAGGTCGCCGCCGATCCGGTCGAGGTCGACGCCGACGTCGTCGACATGATCATCAACCGCGTCATCGACAACGCGGCCGTGGCCGCGGCATCCCTCACCCGCTCGCCGGTGAGCGCAGCGCGCCAGCAGGCACTCGATCACGCCGTGTCGGTCGGCGGCGAGGGCGCGACGATCTTCGGCTGCGCGCTCGAGCGCCGCACCTCGCCGGAGTGGGCGGCGTGGGCGAACGGGGTCGCCGTGCGCGAGCTCGACTACCACGACACCTTCCTCGCGGCGGACTACTCCCACCCCGGCGACAACATCCCGCCGATCCTCGCCGTCGCCCAGCACGTCGGCGCCGACGGGGCGGCGCTCGTGCGCGGCCTCGCGACGGGGTACGAGATCCAGATCGACCTCGTGCGGGCCATCTGCCTGCACAAGCACAAGATCGACCACGTCGCCCACCTCGGCCCCTCGGCCGCCGCGGGCATCGGCACCCTCCTCGGCCTCGACGTCGAGACGATCTACCAGGCCGTCGGCCAGGCGCTGCACACCACCACAGCGACCCGCCAGTCGCGCAAGGGCGAGATCTCCACGTGGAAGGCGCACGCCCCGGCCTTCGCCGGCAAGCTCGCCGTCGAGGCCGTCGACCGCGCGATGCGCGGCGAGACCTCGCCGAGCCCGATATACGAAGGCGAAGACGGCGTCATCGCGTGGATGCTCGACGGACCGGATGCCTCGTACGACGTGCCCCTGCCCGGCGCCGGCGAGGCCAAGCGCGGCATCCTCGATTCGTACACGAAGGAGCACTCGGCCGAGTACCAGGCGCAGGCCTGGATCGACCTCGCCCGCAAGCTCCACGGCGAGCACCCCGAGGTCGTCGACCCGAGCAACGTCGAGTCGATCGTGCTGCACACCTCGCACCACACGCACTACGTGATCGGCTCGGGCGCCAACGACCCGCAGAAGTACGACCCGAAGGCCTCGCGCGAGACGCTCGACCACTCGATCCCATACATCTTCGCCGTCGCACTGCAGGACGGCGGCTGGCACCACGTGCAGTCGTACGCCCCCGAGCGCGCGGGCCGCGAAGACACCGTCGCGCTGTGGCAGAAGATCACCACGGCGGAGGATGCCGAGTGGACGCGCCGCTACCACTCCGACGACCCGAACGAGAAGGCCTTCGGCGGCCGCGTGGTCATCACGCTCACCGACGGCACGGTCATCGAGGACGAGATCGCCGTCGCCGACGCGCACCCGCTCGGCGCCCGGCCGTTCGCCCGCGAGGACTACATCCGCAAGTTCCGGATCCTCGCCGAGCCCGTGCTCTCGACCGACGAGATCGAGCGGTTCCTCGGCCTCGCCGAGCGCCTGCCCGAGCTGACGGCCGAAGAGGTGCAGCAGCTGAACATCGTCGCGGAGTTCGGCGTGCTCGCCGCCGCGCCGGCGCCCAAGGGCCTCTTCTGATGCTGTACTCCACCGTCTCCGCCGCCGAGAAACGCCGCGTCTTCCGCGAGCGGCTCGCTTCGGGTGAGCTGCTGCGCTTCCCGGGGGCGTTCAATCCGCTGTCGGCCCGGCTCATCGAGCGGAAGGGCTTCGAGGGCGTCTACATCTCGGGCGCCGTCCTGAGCGCCGATCTCGGCCTTCCCGACATCGGCCTGACGACGCTCACGGAGGTCGCCGGACGCGGGCAGCAGATCGCCCGGATGACCGACCTGCCCGCGATCATCGACGCCGACACCGGGTTCGGCGAGCCCATGAACGTCGCGCGCACGATCCAGACGCTCGAGGACGCCGGGCTCGCCGGCACGCACATCGAGGACCAGATCAACCCGAAGCGCTGCGGGCACCTCGACGGCAAGGCCGTCGTCGACGAGGACACCGCCGTCAAGCGCATCCGGGCCGCCGTCGACGCACGCCGTGATCCGAACTTCCTGATCATGGCCCGGACCGACATCCGGGCCGTCGAGGGGATGGATGCCGCGATCGACCGGGCGAAGGCGCTGGTGGATGCCGGAGCGGACGCGATCTTCCCCGAGGCCATGCGGGACCTGGCCGAGTTCGAGGCGATGCGCAATGCTCTGGATGTGCCGATCCTCGCGAACATGACCGAGTTCGGGAAGAGCGAGCTCTTCTCGTCCGATCAGCTGCGCGACGCGGGCGTCAACATCGTGATCTGGCCGGTCTCGCTGCTGCGCATCGCGATGGGAGCGGCATCCCGCGCCCTCGACACCCTGAACGACGAGGGACACCTGACCTCCAAGCTGGGGGAGATGCAGCACCGGGCCGACCTGTACGACCTCATCGACTACGAGCAGTACAACCACTTCGACCAGAACGTCTTCGACTTCCAGATCGAGCGCTGAGCGCCACGACCGCCCCAGAGCCAAGGAGCACCACATGACCGACATCAAGAAGGGCCTCGCCGGGGTCGTCGTCGACTACACCGCCGTGTCGAAGGTCAACCCCGAGACGAACTCGCTGCTGTACCGCGGCTACCCCGTGCAGGAGCTCGCCGCGACCCAGTCGTTCGAGGCCGTGGCGTACCTGCTGTGGCACGGCGAGCTGCCCAACGACGTGCAGCTGGCGCAGCTCCGGGCGACCGAGCGCGCGTACCGGTCGCTTCCGGCCGACGTGCGCGCCGCGATCGACCTGGTGCCCGTCGACGCGCACCCGATGGACGAGGTGCGCACGGCCGTCAGCCTCATCGGCGCGCGCGACCTCGCCGGCACCGGCTCGGTGCTCGAGGTGAGCGGCAGCGCCGAGGAGAACCTCGCACGCAGCATCCGTCTCTTCGCGGTCCTGCCCGCCATCGTGGCCTACGGCCAGCGCCGCCGTCGCGGCCAGCAGCCCGTTGCCCCGCGCGATGACCTCGACTACGCGGCGAACTTCCTCTGGATGACCTTCGGCGAGGAGTCGCACGAGGTCGTCGTCGACGCCTTCAACCGCTCGATGATCCTGTACGCCGAGCACTCGTTCAACGCCTCGACGTTCACCGGCCGGGTCATCGCCTCGACCCTCAGCGACCTGTACTCGGCCGTCGTCGGAGCGATCGGCGCCCTCAAGGGTCCGCTGCACGGCGGCGCCAACGAGGCGGTGCTGCACATCTTCGACGAGATCGGCACCGCCGAGAACGTCGGACCGTGGCTCGACGAGGCGCTCGCCGAGAAGCGCAAGATCATGGGCTTCGGCCACCGCGTCTACAAGCGCGGCGACTCGCGGGTGCCCACGATGAAGGCCGCGCTCGACACGCTCGTCGAGCACTACGACCGCCCCGATGTCGCGGCTCTCTACGACACGCTCGAGTCCGAGTTCGTCGGCCGCAAGGGCATCTACCCGAACCTCGACTACCCCTCGGGCCCGGCGTACAACCTGATGGGCTTCGACACGCTCACCTTCACGCCGCTCTTCGTCGCGGCCCGCGTGACCGGGTGGACGGCGCACATCATGGAGCAGCTCGCCTCGAACGCGCTCATCCGCCCGCTGTCGGAGTACAACGGACCCGACGAGCGGCACATCGAGGGCTATGTGCCCGACGCCGCCGTGACGGCGGCCGCCGAGCGTGCGGAGGAGGCCGCCGAGTGAGCCTCTGGGTCGGCGACGTCGCCGGCATCGACCTGGCCGCGATGGCCGAGGGAACCCTGATCGAGAACCTCGGCATCGAGATCGTCGAGCTGCGCGACGACGCGCTGGTGGGACGGATGCCGGTGGACGGCCGCACCGTGCAGCCCGCCGGCGTCCTGCACGGCGGTGCGTCGGTCGCGCTCGCCGAGACCCTCGCCTCGTGGGCCGGCTACCTCGCGGTCGATCGCGACACCTTCCACGTGGTCGGACAGGAGATCAACGCCAACCACATCCGCCCGGTCTTCACCGGCTGGGTGACGGCGACGGCGACCCCGGTGGCGATCGGGCGTCGCTCGCAGGTGTGGGAGGTCCGCATCGTCGACGAGGCCGGCAAGCTCGCGTGCATCTCGCGGTGCACGCTCGCCGTCATCGAGCAGCGCAGCACGTACGGGACCCCGGGGGAGCGCGGCGCTGCCTGAGGCGCGTCGCCACTTCGCAGGAGATCGCCACTTCGCAACACCATTACGCACCGTGCGGTCTCGCAAAGTGGCGATCTCTGTCGAACTGGTCATGCCGCACGCAGTGCAAGCGGTTGCGCTCAGGCATCCGCCGCGGGACCAGCGCATGCTCGGGACGCCCAGAATGAGCGCATTCTCATGATGTAAGCGCTTGCAGTTTTCGGGCATCCGCTGCTAGCGTCGGCGACACACTGCACCACTGGCACGTCGCCGTGCCCTCTCTCCCCCAGGAGTACTTCCGTGTCGAAGCCGACATCCGCACGTGTCCGCCGTTCCGCCGCGATCCTCACCGCGTCGGCCCTGATCCTCACCGGGGGCATCGTCGCCGCGGCGCCCGCCGCCGCCGCCGAACGCAGCTTCGCACTCGTCGGCTCGCTGCAGCAGGAGCTCGGCTGCCCGGGCGACTGGCAGCCCGACTGCGACGTCACCGACCTCGTCGCCACCGGCACGCCCGGCGTCTACGCCAAGACCTTCGAGGTGCCGGCCGGGTCGTGGGCGTACAAGGTCGCCGTCGACAACGCGTGGACCGAGGCGTACGGCATCGACGGCAACGACATCCCGCTCGAGATCGCAGGACCCGCGACACTGCGGTTCGTGTTCGACGACAACACCAAGCGCGTCGGCGTCGAGGCGCAGTCGCTGCGTGCCGGGTACACCGAGGACGACAGCACGCTCGTCGCCGACCCCGTGCGCCAGCCCGGCAGCGACGAGCAGTTCTACTTCGTCATGACCGACCGCTTCGCCAACGGCGACCCCGCCAACGACACCGCGGGGATCGAGGGCGACCGGCTCGAGCACGGCTTCGACCCGACCGACAAGGGCTTCTACCACGGCGGCGATCTGGCCGGCCTGCGCGAGAAGCTCGACTACATCGACGGGCTCGGCACCACGGCGCTGTGGCTGACGCCGAGCTTCAAGAACCGCCCGGTCCAAGGCACCGGCACCGACGCCAGCGCCGGCTACCACGGGTACTGGATCACCGACTTCACCCAGATCGACCCGCACCTCGGCACGAACGACGAGCTCAAGGCCCTGATCACCGACGCCCAGGCACGGGGCATCAAGGTCTACTTCGACATCATCACGAACCACACCGCCGACGTCATCGGATACGAAGAAGGCACGCAGGCCTACGTCCCGCAGGCGACGAGCCCGTACCTCGATGCGACCGGCGTCGCCTTCGATCCGGGCACGTATGCCGGGACCGGCCAGTTCCCCGACCTCGATCCGGCGACCAGCTTCCCGTACACGCCGGTCATCCCGGCAGAGGACGCCGAGGTCAAGGTTCCGGCGTGGCTGAACGACCCCACGCTGTACCACAACCGCGGTGACTCGACCTGGGCCGGCGAGTCCGTCACCTTCGGCGACTTCGTCGGACTCGACGACCTCATGACCGAGCATCCGACGGTCGTGAGCGGCTTCGTCGACGTCTACCAGGACTGGATCGACCTCGGCATCGACGGCTTCCGCATCGACACCGCCAAGCACGTGAACTTCGAGTTCTGGGAGGAGTGGTCGGCCGAAGTCCTCGACTACGCCCACGCCCAGGGCAAGGACGAGTTCTTCATGTTCGGCGAGGTGTACGACGCGGACCCTGCCAAGCTCTCGCCGTACGTACGGAACTCCGACATGAACTCCGTGCTCGACTTCACGTTCCAGGCGCAGGCCACCGCGTACGCGAAGGGCGGCGTGTCAGGCAAGCCGACCGCGCTGCAGACGCTGTTCGCCGGCGACGACATGTACACCACCCCGGACTCGTCGGCCACGGCGCTGCCGACCTTCCTCGGCAACCACGACATGGGCCGCATCGGCTACTTCCTCGCCGGCGCCGACGCGCTCCAGCGTGATGAGCTCGCGCACGAGCTGATGTACTTGACGCGCGGCCAGCCCGTCGTCTACTACGGCGACGAGCAGGGCTTCGCCGGCGCCGGCGGCGACAAAGACGCCCGCCAGACGCTGTTCGCCACCGAGACCGCCGCGTACGCGAACCAGCCGCTCGTCACCGGCGAGCAGGCCGGCAGCGTCGACCGCTACACCACCGACGCCCCGCTGTACGAGCACATCGCCGCGCTGTCGGCGCTGCGCTCCGAGCACCCGGCGCTGTCGACGGGCGCGCAGATCGAGCGCCTCGCCGACGACGCGTCCGGCGTCTACGCGTTCAGCCGCGTCGACCGCGGCGACAAGGTCGAGTACCTCGTCGCCACCAACAACTCCACCGCCGCCAAGACGGTGTCGATCTCGACGCTGACGACGGACGCCGCCTTCGCGCCGCTGTACGGCGGAGGCGCGGCGTTCACGACGGACGCAGCCGGGGTCGGCTCGGTTACCGTGCCTGCGCTGTCGTCGGTCGTCTTCACGGCCGACGGCCCGGTCACCGCGCCCACCGAGGCGGGCGCGATCACGGTCACCGTGCCCGAAGCGGGCGCCGGGCTGAGCGGAGTCACGCCCATCGGTGCCGACATCCCCGACAGCGTCTGGGCCGAGACGAGCTTCTCGTGGCGCGTGGTCGGCGACGACGAGTGGCACGCCCTCGGCACGGCCGAGGACACGTCGCCCCGCGTCTTCCACGACACGGCGGGGCTCGCGGCGGGCACGCTGGTCGAGTACCGGGCGGTGTCGACGGATGCCGCGGGCCAGCGTTCCGCGGCATCCACCTACGCCTCCGTCGGCCACCGCGTCAACGTGACCGTCCCCGAGGAGCCCGAAGAGCCCGAGCAGCCTGAAGAGCCCGAGCCGCAGGAGCCCAAGGAGTACGGCTCGGTGAGCGTGCCCGGCAGCTTCAACTCCGAGGCAGGGTGCCCGGAGGACTGGCAGCCCCCGTGCGCGAACGTCCAGATGGTGAAGGCCGAGGGCGACATCTGGCGCCTTGCGCTTCCCGACCTCGCCGCAGGCGACTACTTCTACAAGATCGCCACCGAGGGCAGCTGGGCCGAGAACTACGGCACCGGCGGAGCGCCGGGCGGGTCCGACATCGCGCTGTCCCACGACGGTGGAGCCATCACCTTCTACTTCGACTCGCGCACGAAGAACATCTGGTCGACGGCCGACGGGCCCGTCATCACGCTGCCCGGCTCGCTGCAGAAGGAGCTCGGCTGCACCGACGACTGGCAGCCCCAGTGCGTCGCGACCATGATGTTCGACCGCAACGCGGACGGCGTCTTCCAGTTCACGACCGACGACCTGCCCACGGGCTCGTACGAGGTCAAGGTCGCGCACAACCTCAGCTGGGACGAGAACTACGGCGCCGGTGGCGCACCCGGCGGCGCGAACATCACGTTCAGCGCCACCGAGGGCAAGGTCGTCACCTTCCGCTACAACCTCGAGACGCACGTCCTCACGGTGAAGGCCAGCGACCCGCCGCTCGCGGGCACCGGTGAACTGCGCGCGCACTGGATCGACGCCGAGACCATCGCCTGGCCGGCAGATCTGGGCTCGACGGCAGCGGATGCCTCGTGGCAGCTGCACGCCTCGGCCGACGCGACCCTCGCCCTCGCCGACGGCGAGATCAGCGGCGGCGACGCCATCGACCTCGCCCGGATCGACGGCGGCCTCACCGCCGAGCAGAAAGAGCGCTTCCCCGCGCTCGCCGGCTTCACCGCCCTGCGCATCGACGGAGCGGATGCCGCGGCCCTGCTGAAGGGTCAGCTCACGGTGTCGCAGCGCGATGCCGGCGGCATCCTCAAGGCGTACACCGGGGTGCAGATCCCGGGCGTCCTCGACGACCTCTACGCCGACGCGGTCTCCGACGTGACGCTGGGCGTGACGTTCACGAAGGGCGCGCCGGTCTTCCGGGTGTGGGCGCCGACCGCGCAGTCCGCGACGCTGCTCACGTGGGAGGCCGGCGCCGACGGCGACCCGGTGCGCCACGGGGCGACGTGGGACGCGGCATCCGGAATCTGGAGCGTTGCGGGTGCGAAGGCGCTGAAGGGCGACGAGTACCTGTGGGAGCTCGCGGTCTACGCCCCGACCACGGGGGAGATCGAGACGAACCAGGTCACCGACCCGTACTCGCTCGCGCTGACGCTGAACTCGGAGCGCTCGGTGGCGATCGACCTTGCCGACAAGCAGTGGAAGCCGAAGCAGTGGGAGAAGGCGAAGGCTCCGGTCATCGACAGGCCCGTCGATCGCGCGATCTACGAGCTGCACATCCGGGACTTCTCGATCACCGATGAGACGGTGTCCGAGGAGGAGCGCGGCACGTACCGGGCATTCACGCGCGACAGCGCGGGCACCGCTCAGCTGCGTGAGCTCGCGGATGCCGGCATCAACACGGTGCACCTGCTTCCGTCGTTCGACATCGCCTCGATCGAAGAGGACCGGTCCGCCCAGGCCGTGCCCGACTGCGACCTGGCCTCGTTCGGACCCGGCAGCGAAGAGCAGCAGGCGTGCATCGAGAAGGTCGTCGACGCCGACGGCTTCAACTGGGGCTACGACCCGTACCACTACTCGGCTCCCGAGGGCTCATACGCCGTCGACCCCGAGGGCGGCGCGCGGGTGCACGAGTTCCGCGAGATGGTGGGTGCCCTGCACGACATGGACCTGCAGGTCGTGCTCGACGAGGTGTACAACCACACCGCCGCGGCGGGCCAGGCCGACAAGTCGGTGCTCGACCAGGTCGTGCCGGGCTACTACCACCGCCTGAACCTGGCCGGAAACGTCGAGACCTCGACCTGCTGCCAGAACGTGGCGACCGAGCACGAGGTCGCGCAGAAGCTCATGGTCGACTCCGTCGTCACGTGGGCGCGCGACTACAAGGTCGACGGCTTCCGCTTCGACCTCATGGGCCACCACTCGAAGGCGAACATGCTCGAGATCCGGGCCGCTCTCGACGAGCTGACGCTCAAGAAGGACGGCGTCGACGGCACCGCCATCTACCTCTACGGCGAGGGCTGGAACTTCGGCGAGGTCGCGAACAACGCCCTCTTCGAGCAGGCCACGCAGGGACAGTTGGGCGGCACCGGGATCGGCACGTTCACCGACCGTCTCCGCGACGCCGTGCACGGCGGCAGCCCGGTGGCCGGCGAGACCTTCCAGCAGCAGGGCTTCGGAACCGGCCTCGGCACCGACCCGAACGGCGCGCCCATCAACGGCACGCCCGAGCAGGCGCTGGCGGACCTCGCGCACCAGACCGATCTGGTGAAGCTGGGTCTCGCGGGCAACCTGCGCGACTTCACGCTGACCGCGTCGGACGGGACTGTCAAGGCGGGCGACGAGCTCGATTACCGCGGCGCTCCGGCCGGTTACGCCGACCAGCCCGACGAGATCATCACGTACGTGGACGCTCACGACAACGAGACGCTCTACGACCTGTCGGTGCTGAAGCTGCCGGTGGACACCTCGATGGCGGACCGTGTGCGCATGAACACGCTGTCGCTCGCGACGACGACGTTCTCGCAGACCCCGTCGTTCTGGCACGCCGGCACGGAGCTGCTGCGTTCGAAGTCGCTCGACCGCAACAGCTACAACTCGGGCGACTGGTTCAACCGCATCGACTGGACCGGACAGGAGTCGACCTTCGGCTCGGGCCTGCCGCGCGCGGCGGACAACGTCGACAAGTGGCCGACGATGAAGCCCCTGCTCGAGGACCCGACGCTCAAGCCCGCAGCCACCGACATCGCGGCGGCCGAGGCATCCGCTCTCGAGCTGCTGCGGGTGAGGGAAGAGGTGGGGCTGCTCCGCCTCGGATCGGCCGAGCTCATCCAGGAGAAGGTGTCGTTCCCGGGCAGCGGCCCCGGCGCCACGCCGGGCGTGCTCATCATGCTCATCGACGACCTCGTGGGTGAGGACGTCGACCCCGAGCTCGAGGGAGCGCTGGTCGTCTTCAACGCCTCGCCCGAGTCTGCGACGCAGACTCTGCCCGAGCTCGCCGGTCGAGGGTTCGCGCTGAACGCGATCCAGGCCGGGGGTGCGGATGCCGTGGTGAAGACGACGCAGTGGGATGCCGCGACCGGCCAGGTCACGATCCCGGCGCGCTCCGCGGTCGTGCTGGTCGACAAGGCCGACGCGCGCACGGCGGTGCTCGCGGCGCCGGACCGGCTCGTGGCGAAGCAGGGCTCGACCGTGAACGTCGTCGGAAAGGTCGTCTCGGCGGACGGCGCCGCTCCGGTCGGCACGGTCACCGTGACCGATCGCGGCACGGTCGTCGCGACGGTAGAGCTGACGGCGGCCGACAACGGGAAGGTGAAGGTGGCTCTGCCCGCGCTCGCCCGGGGCGTGCACCTGCTGCGCATCTCGTTCGACGGCGGCGCCGGCTTCGCAGACTCGCGGTCGGTGGTGCCGGTGCCGGTGCTGATCTACTAGCGGGCTGTTCGTGCATCGCTGAGAAACGGGCGGGCGAAATCGCTCAGTTCGGGGGCTCGACGGCTCCGGGCTGCGGTTTCGCCCGCCCGTTTCACCGCGCCGGCGTTCGACGGCGCCGGGCCACGGGATCATCCCTCCGGGGGATGCGCGTGATACCTCAGGCCGACGCCCTGCGCTGACGTGCTCCGTAGCGTCGAAGGCATGACAGCGACCAGCCCGATCCAGACGTCCGCCCGTGGAATCTCGGCCGCCGGAGCGCTCCTCCTCGCCGTGGCGGGCAACATCCTGGTCGTCGCTGTGGTGGCGGTCACGCTGGGGTTGGCGACCGCAGCGGCGTTCCTCGTGTTCGGGGCGGGGCTGCTCGACGCCTTCTAGGCGACGGTCAAATGTCCGAGAAGTCGTTCGCCGGCGCCTGGATCCTGACGACGGCACCGTCATCGACCTGCACGGTGACGAAGACGATTCCGACCTCGCCAGGCCGCTGGAGCGACTGAGTATCTGCAACCTTCAACTCCCCGAGGTCGAGATAGTCGGCGATCCCGTCTTGGTCGGCATCCCAACCGTCACGACCGCCCGCGGCGATGACCGCCGCGCGGCTTGAGCCGACGGACAAACCCTCCAGCGTCTCGACCGGAACGTCGCCCACGGACGGCGCGAGGAGGCTGACGCTCGCGCTCCCGTCGGTGGTGACGGTGACGACTACCTCATCCCACGTGTGCCGAGTGCCCCACGGTTCTCCGTAGAGGTCGATCTCCTCGGCCTGCGGCTCTTCCCCCGTCAGATCTTCGACGAGCACGACAAGAGCCTCTCCGTCGTCCGCGTATGAGAACTCGGTCATCTCGCCGTCGTTCGTGTACGTGACGCCCTCGATCCCGATGATCAGCTCACCGGGGGGAGCGGGCGTGGGCGTCGGAGTCGGGGACTCCGCGATCGCCGATTGCGAGGGCGCCGCGGCCGGTGACAAGGCGGGGGCGCAGCCCGTCAGCAACAGGGCAACTCCGACGAGCGAGGCGGGGACGTGTCGTGCGCGCATGGGATGAACCTATCGGCGGCGGGATGCCGCATCCGGTATCCATCCACAGCCGGCGGTCGACCGTACGCGGAAAGAATCTGAGACGAAGTGTCGACTTCGCCGTGGGCCGTGCGACGCCCGAAGTGAGGGTGGTGTGTGGCCGCCCCGCCACGGAAGGATCAGACCATGAAGTACATGATGTTCGTCGTCAGCGACCCGCAGCCCGACTCGTCGCCGGATGAGTCCGACATCGACCTATGGGTCGACCCGCTCGACGCCAGCGGCAAGCGGGTCATCGGCGAGGTCCTGGCGCCGCCCGCCGAGTCGACGGTGGTGCGCGTTCGCGGCGGCAAGGTCCTCACGACGCGGGGTCCGTTCGCCGAGACGAGCGAGGTGATCCTGGGCTTCGACATCCTCGAGGTGGCCGATCTCGACGAGGCGATCGACATCGCGTCGCGGCATCCGATGGCCCGGAACGGGCAGATCGAACTGCGCGCCTTCGCGCCGTGGGACGAGTAGGACGCTGAGCCGACCGACCCCGGGCGCACTCCAGTGCCCGGGGTCGCCGCGTCCGCACCCGGAATACTCGTCGCTATGACTGTCTCTCACACGATCTCCGGCCTGCCGTTCCCGCTGTCGTCGGCGCACCCCGACTGGCGGGTGGGCGCGAACGAGGTGGCGACCCGCGCGGCCGAGCGCAGCGACCTCTTCGCGGACCCCGCCGGTGACGGCAGTGCGCAGCTCGACGCCGTGAGGCTGCTCGGCACGCCGCCTGCCGGCGACTTCGTCCTCTCGGCCCGCGTGCGGGTGGGATTCCGAGCCACCTTCGACGCCGGCGTGCTGCTGATCTGGGTCGATGAGCAGCACTGGGCGAAGCTGTGCTTCGAGTACTCGCCCGACCGGGAGCCGATGGCCGTCTCGGTCGTCACGCGCGGAGTTTCCGATGACGCCAACGGCTTCACCGTCGAGGCAGAGGAACTGTGGGTGCGCATTGCGCGGATCGGCTCGGCCTACGCCTTCCACGCTTCGACGGACGGGTCGAGGTGGGCGTTCGTCCGGTACTTCGCGCTGCCCGACACGTCGGTCGCCCAGTTCGGGTTCGAGGCGCAGAGCCCGATGGGCGAGGGGTGCGACGTCGAGTTCGCAGAGATCGCGTTCGAGCAGCGCACCCTCGGTGACCTTCGCGACGGAAGCTGACCGCTCGAGCCGATATTCGGTCTCCCTCGCATTTACATGGACGTCCATGTAAAATCAGCACCGTGCCAAAGACGGCACGGTGACTTTCATCACGATGCCCCACGAGGGCGAAGCGATGAGGCTGAAGGAGCAACGATGTCCATGACGATCACCCCCACCCCGGCGCTGTCCGACGACGAGCGCGCGGCCATCCTCGAAGCGGTGCGGGACTTCGCGCAGTCCGAGCTCGCGCCGCACGCGCTCGAGTGGGACGAGAACAAGACGTTCCCGCGCGACACGCTGCACCTGGCCGGCCAGCTCGGTCTCGGCGGCATCTACGTGCGCGATGACTTCGGCGGCACCGGCCTCTCACGCGCGGACGCCGCCGCGATCTTCGAGGAGCTCGCCGTCGGCGACCCCGCGATCGCCGCGTACATCTCCATCCACAACATGGTCGCGTGGATGATCGACACCTACGGCGCCGATGCCCAGCGTGAGGAGTGGCTGCCGCTCCTCACGTCTATGCAGGGCTTCGGCAGCTACTGCCTCACCGAACCCGGGGCGGGCTCCGACGCCGCCGCCATCACGACGACGGCGATCCGCGAGGGTGACGAGTTCGTGCTGACGGGCGTCAAGCAGTTCATCTCGGGTGCGGGCGAGGCATCCGTCTATGTGGTCATGGCGCGCACCGGGGAACCGGGCGCGCGCGGCATCACCGCGTTCCTCGTTCCGGCCGACGCCGCGGGACTGTCGTTCGGAGCGAACGAGAAGAAGATGGGCTGGAACGCGCAGCCCACGCGACAGGTCCTGTTCGATGAGGTGCGCGTGCCGGCGACGAGCATGCTCGGCGCCGAGGGGCAGGGCTTCAAGATCGCGATGTCGGCGCTCAACGGCGGCCGCGTGAACATCGCGGCGTGCTCGCTCGGCGGCGCGCAGTGGGCGCTTGACCAGGCGATCCGCTACGTGCACGAGCGGTTCACCTTCGGCGAGCCCCTTGCCGAGAAGCAGTCGGTGGTCTTCACCCTCGCCGACATGGCCACCGAGCTGCGCGCCGCGCGCGCACTGGTGAGGGATGCCGCCGCCGCCATGGACGCGAAGGCTCCCGACGTTTCGATGCAGTGCGCGATGGCCAAGCGCTACGCGACGGACGCCGGCTTCAAGATCGCCAACGAGGCCCTGCAGCTGCACGGCGGCTACGGGTACCTCCACGACTACGGCATCGAGAAGGTCGTGCGCGATCTGCGCGTGCACCAGATCCTCGAGGGCACGAACGAGATCATGCGCGTCATCATCGGCCGCGAACTGCTGGGAGCCTGACATGCGCATCGCCTTCCTCGGACTCGGCCACATGGGCCTGCCCATGGCCCGCAACCTGGCAGCCGCGGGTCACGAGGTCGTCGGCTTCGACGTCTTCCAGGGAGCGATGGATGCCGCGGCCTCCGGCGGCCTCGCCGTCGCCGACTCCGGGCCTGCGGCCGTCAGAGCAGCCTCCGCCGAGATCGTGATCACGATGTTCCAGTCGGGCCGGCAGGTGCTGGATGCCTACAACGGCGTCGACGGTGCCGAGGGGCTGCTCGCCGTGGCGGCGCCGGGCACGCTGTTCATCGACTCGTCGACGATCGCTGTCGACGAGGCCCGCGCCGCGCACGAACTGGCCGAGGCCGCCGGTCACCGGTCGCTCGATGCCCCGGTCTCGGGCGGCGTGGTCGGCGCGGAGAACGCGACCCTCGCGTTCATGGTCGGCGGCGCTGACGAAGACTTCGAGGCGGCGCGACCCGTGCTCGAGGCCATGGGCCGCCGGGTCGTCCACTGCGGCGGTGCCGGGCTGGGCCAGGCCGCCAAGGTCTGCAACAACATGATCCTCGCGGTGTCGCAGATCGCCGTCGCCGAGGCCTTCGTGCTGGGTGAGCGCCTCGGGCTGTCGCACCAGGCGCTGTACGACGTGGCCTCCAACGCCTCGGGACAGTGCTGGGCGCTGACGACGAACTGCCCCGTGCCCGGTCCGGTGCCGACGAGCCCCGCCAACCGCGACTACCAGCCGGGCTTCGCCGGCGCGCTGATGAATAAGGACCTCGGCCTCGCCGAGCACGCGATCACGTCGACGGGCGTCGAGGCCCGCATGGGGATGCTCGCCCGCGAGATCTACCGGCAGTACGCCGACGGGCCGGGCGCCGGCCAGGACTTCTCGGGCATCATCAACACGATCCGCGAAGACAGCGCCTGAGCGACTCTGCCCAGATCAGGCGTTCTGGCGAGCGCAGGCCGAACCGGCGCGCAATGGTCCTGTCCACGGCGGAACACCTGTTCTGGTGAGATGTGAGATGTTCAGGGCCGGCGAGATGAAGGAAGAAGTCACATGACCGAGTACGAGACGATCCTCGTCGAGACCCGCGGACGGGTCGGCTGGATCACGCTGAACCGCCCCGAGGCGCTCAACGCGCTGAACACCCAGACGATGAGGGATGTCGTGGCCGCGGCATCCGCCTTCGACGGCGACGAAGGGATCGGCGCCATCGTGCTCACCGGCTCGGAGCGCGCGTTCGCCGCCGGCGCCGACATCAAGGAGATGGAGTCCAAGAACGGACTCGAGATGCTGATGGGCGACCACTTCGGCGGCTGGGCGCAGTTCGCGGCAACGCGCACGCCGGTGATCGCGGCGGTCTCGGGCTACGCCCTCGGCGGCGGGTGCGAGCTCGCGATGATGTGCGACATCATCCTCGCCGCCGACACCGCGAAGTTCGGTCAGCCCGAGATCAACCTCGGCGTGATCCCCGGCATGGGCGGATCGCAGCGGCTCATCCGGGCGGTCGGGTACTACAAGGCCGCCGAGCTCATTCTCACCGGACGGATGATGGATGCCGCGGAGGCCGAGCGCTCCGGACTCGTCTCACGCGTCGTGCCCGCGGCCGACCTGCTCGACGAGGCCGCGAAGACGGCCGAGGCCATCGCCGCGAAGAGCCTGCCGTCGCTGTACGCCGCGAAGGCAGTGCTGGACTCCGCGATGGAGGTCCCGCTCGCCGAGGGCCTGCGCCTGGAGCGTCACGTGTTCGCGAGCCTGTTCGACACCGCCGACCAGAAGGAGGGCATGGCCGCCTTCCGCGAGAAGCGCGCCCCCGGCTTCGAGAACCGCTGAATGCGTGTCAGAGCGGGTCGGGCTGGGGACGCGGGTCGGTGAAGTCTCCGGCATCCTTGCGGAATCGCGCGATGATCCGCACGAGTTCGGCGGTGTCATCGTCGCTCAGGCCGACGCTCTCGAACACGCCGCTGTTGAGGGCGTCGGTGGCGTCCTCGACCAGGTCGCGCCCGGCGTCGGTGATCACGAGCATCGCCGCGCGTCCGTCGATCGGATGCGGCTCGCGTGAGACGAGCCCGTCGCGGGCGAGCCGGTCGACCGTGTTCGTGACGCTCGTGGGGTGCACCTGCAAACGTGCGATGGCACTGGCCATCGGCATCCGTCCTGCCCTGGTGAAGGCGAGGAGGCGCAGCATCTCGTACCGCGCGAACGACAGGCCGAAGGGCTTGAGCGTCGCATCGATGCGGGCGAACATGAGCTGCTGCGCGCGGATGACGGAGGTGACGGCGGTCATGCCCGCGGCGGCGGGCTCCCACCCGTGGTCGACCCACTGTCGCTTGGCCTCGGCGATCGGGTCGACGGGCAGTCGTCGTGGCGCTGACACGGGCGGACCTCCTTGCTCCCACCGTACCGGCTGGCGGCCTTTCCACCGGGTGGCGACGGTCCGTTACGCGGGCGTTTCAACCGATTGGGCGCTCGCAGACGGGCGCCCTAGACTCAACCGCAGCGTGAGGAGATGGCAATGAAGATCGTCGTCCTGGTCAAGGAAGTCCCGGATACATACGGGGATCGCAAGCTCAGTCTCGAGACCGGCCTCGCCGATCGCGCGGCGAGCGAATCGGTGCTCGACGAGATCGGCGAGCGGGCCCTCGAGGTCGCGCTGTCCTATGCCGACGCGCACCCGGGCACCGAGGTGGTCGTGCTGTCGATGGCCGCCGAGTCCGCCTCGGCCACGGTGCGCAAGGGCCTCGCGATGGGCGCGAGCTCGGCCGTGCAGGTGATCGACGAGACGCTGCTCGGCGCCGACCTGGGCCTCACCGCCGAAGTGCTCGCCGCCGCGGTGAAGCGCACCGGCTACGACCTGGTCATCGCCGGCAACCAGTCCACCGACGGCTCGGGCGGCGTGATCGCCTCGATGGTCGCCGAGCTGCTCGACGTCCCCGCGGCCACGTACCTGAGCTCGGTCGAGATCGGAGAGACCGAGGTCGCCGGAGTCCGCGCGACCGAGGACGCCACCGCTCGGGTCTCGGCGCCGCTGCCCGCCGTCATCTCGATCACGGAGGCGCTTCCCGACGCGCGGTTCCCGAACTTCAAGGGCATCATGGCCGCGAAGAAGAAGCCGTTCGAGACGGTCTCGCTCGAGGACCTCGGGATCGAGCCGCACGACCCCGGGGCTTCGCGCTCGATCGTGATCTCGCTGAGCGAGAAGCCGCCGCGCGAGGCGGGCGTCAAGATCGTCGACGAGGGGGATGCCGGCGAGAAGCTCGCCGAGTTCCTCATCCAGAACCGGCTCGCGTGAGGTGGCTGACATGACTTTCCCCGACGACTCGATCCTCGTCCTCCTCGACGTCACGCCCTCGGGCGCACTCGCCAAGTCCGCCGCGGGCCTGCTCGGCGCAGCCGCCCAGGTGGGCACGCCGGTCGCGCTGATCGTGGGTGACGAGAAGCTCGCAGCGGATGCCGCAGCCCTGGGCGCGGCATCCGTTCTGGTCGCCTCGCCCGGCGAGGGGCTCGTCGTCCCCGCCGTCGACGCGCTGACCGCCGCTGCCGCGCTCGTGCGCCCCGACGCCGTGCTCGCCTCGCACTCCATCGGGGGCCGTGAAGTCGCCGCGCGGTTCGCCGCCCGCACGCGCTCTGGGCTCTGCGTCGACGCCGTGGGCGTCTCGCGCGACGCCGAAGGCGTGGTGGCCCACCACTCGGTCTACGGCGGTGCGTACAACGTCGATGCCGCGGTCACCTGGGGTGCACCCGTGGTCACCGTGCGCCAGGGTGCCGTCGACGCGCGCGCCGAGGCCGTCGCCTCGCCCGAGGTCGAGCAGCTGAGCGTCACGCCCTCGAACCGCCGGGCCGCCTCGGTGGCGGACGTCCAGGAAGCCGTCACCTCCTCGTCGCGGCCGGAGCTGCGCGGGGCCACCAAGGTCGTCTCGGGCGGGCGGGGCCTCGGCTCGGAGGAGAAGTTCGCACTGGTCGAGCAGCTCGCCGACGCGCTGGGTGCTGCGATCGGCGCGTCCCGCGCTGCCGTCGACGCCGGCTACGTGCCGCAGTCGTACCAGGTCGGCCAGACCGGCGTCTCGGTCTCGCCGCAGCTGTACGTCGCCCTCGGGATCTCGGGCGCCATCCAGCACAAGGCCGGCATGCAGACCGCGAAGACGATCGTCGCGATCAACAAGGACGGGGATGCCCCGATCTTCGAGATCGCCGATTACGGCGTCGTGGGTGACCTGTTCACCGTGGTGCCGCAGCTGATCGCGGCGCTCGAGGCGAAGAAGGCCTGACGGGCGTGGCGACATTTGAGACGGCCATTCGCCGAGGTCTGCCCCGCACGCCCGGAGGAGAGCCCTGGCCGCCCGCCGGGGCGGCACCGGCGCCGGCCGGCCTGCCCGACGGCAATGGCTCGACCGTCGCCGAGCCCGTCTCCGAGACCGTGGCCGCCGCAAGCACCGCGGTCGCGGCATCCGCTGCACCCGTCGACGACAGCCGCAGTTCGGCGCAATCGCCGCAGACCGATCTGCGGGCGACGCCCGAAACTGCGACGGCCGCGCGCCCGATCCGCCGGGGTCTGCCCCGTGTCGCCGGGGGCGAGCCCTGGCCGCCCGCCGGCGCAGGATCGGTCGCCTCGGCGGACGCCGCCGCTCCCGCTGCCGCCGCGAGCGAGCCCGTCGGCGCCGCGACCGCCGCGACGGAACCGGCCGCGACGGCCGTGACCGCGGCATCCGCTGCGACGGTCCCCTCCTCGGCTCCCGCACCCGCTGCCCCTTCGGCTGATACCGGTCCCTCGATCCGCCGCGGACTGCCCCGCACTCCCGGTGGCGAGGCGTGGCCTCCGCCCGGACTCGTGGCCGCCAAGGCCGTTGAGCCCGCAGCCGAAGCGCCCGCCGCAACGGCTCCGGCCGTCGGCCAGCCCGCCACTGCGGCAGCGCCGGCAGCGGGGGAGCTCTCGACCGACGTCGCGGCAGGTGCGCTGAGCGACGAAGGAGCCGAAGCGTCCGTTCCCGCTTTCGACGTCAGCACGCCCCTCCCCTTCACCCGCGCGGTGTGGGCGGGTCGTGCGGCTTCGTACCGGCCCGAGCCGAAGCCCGAGCCGACGCGCATCGGACCCTTCACGAAGCTGCAGTGGGCCGGCGCCGTCATCGTCGGCGGCGGCGGATTGCTCTTCGCGGGGCTCATGGCCGTCTTCGCCGTGCGCTGGCTGCTGAGCACCGACTGGGGAGTGGACTTCCTGGCGACCTATCCCGGCGAGTACCACCTGCCCGAGGGCGCCCCCGTCGGGTTCCCCGCCTGGCTGGGGTGGCAGCACTTCTTCAACGTCTTCCTGATGGTCCTGATCATCCGATCGGGCCTGCGCGTGCGGTCCGAGAAGAGGCCGAGCGTGTTCTGGTCGCCACGCGGCAACAAGCGGCGCAAGATCAGCCTCACGCTGTGGTTCCACCAGGCCCTCGATCTGCTCTGGGTCGTCAACGGCGTGCTCTTCGTCGTGCTGCTGGTCATCACGGGCCAGTGGATGCGGATCGTGCCGACGTCCTGGGAGGTGTTCCCGAACGCCGTCAGCGCCGCCCTGCAGTACGTCTCGCTCGACTGGCCGACCGAGAACGGCTGGGTCAACTACAACTCGCTGCAGCAGCTCGCCTACTTCGCGACCGTGTTCATCGCGGCCCCGCTCGCGGTCATCACCGGTGTGCGCATGAGCGGCATCTGGCCGAAGAACGCCAAGACGCTGAACCGGGTCTACCCGGTCGAGTGGGCGCGAGCGGTGCACTTCCCGGTGATGCTCTACTTCGTGGCGTTCATCTTCGTCCACGTCGTCCTCGTGTTCGCCACCGGTGCGCTCCGCAACCTCAACCACATGTACGCCGCCCAGGGGTCCGTCGACCCCGATGCGTACATGATGAACTGGACCGGCTTCTGGATCTTCGCGGTGTCGATGCTCGTCATCGTGGCGGCGTGGGTCGCCGCTCGCCCGCTGGTGCTGGCACCGATCGCGCGACTGTTCGGCAACGTCTCCGGCCGCTGAGCGGGCCATCGCCGGCGAAATTCTGCCGACGACGCAAGAAGGTCGATTCTTGAAAGTCAGACTCGACGGAAGATGACCTGGAGCGCTCGTAAAGTCGCCCTATGAGGCGATCTTGCGTATCCGGCACCCCTAGCGGGTGCACCGCATGATCGATCCTGGGCTGCCGATCGCGAGCGGTCGCGAAGCCCCGCCCACCGTGAAGCGCCGTGCGTACTTCGTCTCGGACAGCACCGGCATCACCGCCGAGACCGTGGGCAACGCGCTGCTCGCGAACTTCCCCGCCGTCGGATTCGTCCGCCACACGATCCCCTTCGTCGACACGATCGAGGGTGCCCGGAATGTCGTCGCCGAGATCGACCGCGCCGCCGCGGCAGGCGGTGCGCCGATCGTCTTCACGACCGTCAAGGCGGCAGGCCTCCGAGCAGTCATCGGCGGTGCGCACGCCGAGATCATCGACCTGCTGGCCGGCCACCTGGTCGAGCTCGAGCGGGCGCTCGGCGTGACCGCTTCGGAGCAGCTGGGCCAGTTCCACGGCGTCGGCGACGTGGAGCGCTACTTCGCCCGCATGCGCGCGGTGGAGTACGCGATCGAGCACGACGACGGCCAGAGCCGGCGCGCCCTCGACATCGCCGATGTGGTCATCGTCGCGCCCAGCCGCTGCGGCAAGACCCCGACCACGATGTACCTGGCGCTGCAGTACGGCCTCCTGGTGGCGAACTACCCGCTCACCGACGACGACTTCCCCACCGACGGCCTGCCGCGGTCGGTCGCGCCGTACGCGAGCCGATGCTTCGGCCTGACGACGACGCCGCTGCGGCTGAGCCAGGTGCGGCACGAGCGCCGACCCGATTCGCGCTACGCGAGCCTCGAGCAGTGCACCCTCGAGCTGCGCCGCGCCGAAGACCTCTACCGACGCAATCGTGTCCCCTTCCTGAACTCCGCGACCAAGAGCGTCGAGGAGATGTCGGCCGTCATCATGCAGACCATGCATCTGCGGGCGTGACCCAACCCGAATGAGATCCAACATGAGCAATGTCCTGTGGTTCCACGAGATCGGCATGTCAGACCTCCTCCAGGTCGGAGGCAAGAACGCCTCCCTGGGCGAGATGGTCTCGCACCTGGCCGGCGCAGGGGTCCGCGTGCCGGGCGGCTTCGCCACGACGGCCGACGCCTTCCGCACGTTCCTCGAAGCGGACGGGCTCTATGACCGCATCCGGTCCGCGGTCGACGAGCTCGACACCGACGACGTCGCCGAGCTGTCGCGCGTC
Source organism: Microbacterium sp. Root166 (assembly GCF_001427145.1). Classification (GTDB taxonomy): domain Bacteria; phylum Actinomycetota; class Actinomycetes; order Actinomycetales; family Microbacteriaceae; genus Microbacterium. The sequence goes on along the minus strand of NZ_LMGL01000001.1, from coordinate 761,568 downwards.
GGCTCCACGGTCCGCTCGTGGATCGAGGAGCAGCCGTTCCCGGCCGACGTCGAGCGCGACATCCGCTCGTCGTACGCGAAGCTGCTCGAAGGCGACCCCGACCCCGACGCGGTGACGTGGGCGGTGCGCTCGTCCGCCACCGCCGAGGACCTCCCCGAGGCGAGCTTCGCGGGGCAGCAGGAGACGTTCCTCAACATCGGCGGCATCGACAGCATCCTCGCCGCGATCCGCAGCGTCTTCGCCTCGCTCTACAACGACCGCGCGATCGCGTACCGCGTGCACCACGGGTTCGAGCACCACGATGTGGCTCTCTCGGCAGGCGTGCAGCGGATGGTCCGCTCCGACATCGGCGCCTCCGGGGTGCTCTTCACCGTCGACACCGAGTCGGGCTTCGACCGGGCCGTGTTCATCACCAGCTCGTACGGGCTCGGCGAGGCGGTCGTGCAGGGTGCCGTGAACCCCGACGAGTTCTACGTCCACAAGCCGTCGCTGCGCGCGGGACGACCGGCGATCCTCAAGCGCTCCGTCGGCGAGAAGGCGATCGCGATGCGGTACGCCGACAGCACCGACGTCGGGGCGAGCACGGTGTTCCGCGACGTCCCGGCCGCCGAGCGCGTGCGCTTCAGCATCACCGACGACGAGATCGAAGAGCTCGGCCGGCACGCGCTCACGATCGAGGAGCACTACGGCCGGCCCATGGACATCGAGTGGGGCAAGGACGGCCTCGACGGCAAGCTGTACATCCTGCAGGCGCGCCCCGAGACGGTCGTCTCCCGCGAGGACGGAAACGTCATGCGGCGCTACGTGCTCTCCGAGAGCGGTCCGATCGCGACGATCGGCCGTGCGATCGGCCAGCGCATCGGCGCGGGCCCGGTGCGGGTGCTCACCTCGGTCGACCAGATGGCGGCGTTCCGCGACGGCGACGTGCTCGTCGCCGACATGACCGATCCCGACTGGGAGCCGATCATGAAGCGCGCGGCCGCCATCGTGACGAACCGCGGCGGCCGCACGTGCCATGCGGCGATCATCGCCCGCGAGCTCGGCATCCCCGCCGTCGTCGGCACCGGCGACGCCACGACCGTCCTCGCCGACGGCGCGCCGGTCACCGTCTCGTGCGCCGAGGGCGATGAGGGCTTCGTGTACGAGGGGATGCTCGCCTTCGAAGAGCTCGAGACCCATCTGGATCGGATGCCGGAGGCACCGGTCAAGATCATGATGAACGTCGGCACGCCCGACCAGGCCTTCGCGTTCGCGAAGCTGCCGCACAAGGGCGTCGGACTCGCGCGGCTGGAGTTCATCATCAACCGGCAGATCGGCATCCATCCCCGCGCACTGCTGGAGTTCGACACCCTCCCCGACGCGCTGCGGACGGATGTCGCCGGGCGCATCGCGGCCTACGACTCGCCGCGCGAGTACTTCGTGCGCCGTGTCGCCGAGGGGGTCTCGATGATCGCGGCTGCCTTCGCACCCGAGCCGGTGATCGTGCGCCTCAGCGACTTCAAGTCCAACGAGTACGCCAACCTCGTCGGCGGCGAGGCGTACGAGCCCCACGAGGAGAACCCGATGATCGGGTACCGGGGGGCGTCGCGCTACATCTCGCCCGAGTTCCGCGAGTGCTTCGACATGGAGTGCGAGGCGCTGCGATTCGTCCGCGACGAGATGGGCCTCACCAACGTGCAGATCATGGTGCCGTTCGTGCGCACGCTGGGCGAGGCGAGCGCCGTCATCGACCTGCTCGCCGAGAACGGGCTGCGCCGCGGCGAGAACGGCCTGAAGGTCATCATGATGTGCGAGCTGCCCTCCAACGCCGTGCTGGCCGACGAGTTCCTCGAGTACTTCGACGGGTTCTCCATCGGATCCAACGACATGACGCAGCTCACGCTGGGCCTCGACCGCGACTCGTCGCTCGTGGCCCAGACCTTCGATGAGCGCGACCCCGCGGTGCTCAAGATGCTGTCGATGGCCATCGAGGGCTGCCGCCGGCAGGGCAAGTACATCGGCATCTGCGGGCAAGGTCCCAGCGACCACCCCGACCTCGCCGACTGGCTCGTCGAGCAGGGCATCGAGTCGATGTCGCTCAACCCCGACACCGTCGTGGAGACCTGGCTGCGGCTGTCGAAGCTCGAGCCGGCGGGAGTCTGACGCGTCGGGGGGTTCAGGAGGGGGCGGATGCCGCGCCCGCCGCGAACCCCTCGGCATAGGCCTCGTCGGCTCCGAGCCGGAACATGTCGCGCTCGAGGGGACGCACGATGGAGCGGGCGCCCGGAAGATCGAGTGGACCCACGAGATCGGCGCGGCCGCGCACGACCGCGATCGGCCTGCGGTCGACCTTGCCCTTGACGAGGTCGGCCGCGGCCGCGAGCTCATCGGCCACGCACGGCATCGTGACGACGAGCGGGCGGCCCTCGGCATCCACCGAGCCGCGCAGATCCTCGAACACGTGCACGCCGCCGGCGCCGATGGCGTGGTCGGTCTGGCCCTCGCGCCAGGCGCGGCCCAGGGTGTCGGAGATCAGCACGCCGACGCGAACGCCCAGCCGTTCGCGCAGGCCCGCCGCGATCAGCCGGGCCGAGGCATCCGGGTCTTCGGGGAGCAGGAGGATCGTGCCCTCGGGCGTGTTCGAGGCGTCCACCCCTGCGGCGGCCGAGACGATGCCCAGCCGGCTCTGCACGATGCGGGTGACGCCGCCGTTCGGCGTCGGGCGTGAGGCGACGACCCGTTCCGTCTCGGCAGTGATCGCGTCTTCGCGGTCGGCCGCCGCGAAAATGCGGCCCTCGGCCTTCGACACGATCTTGGACGTGACGACGAGGATGTCCCCGTCGGCCAGCGACTCCGCGACGGACTCGGCGATGACCTCGACCAGATCGGTGCCCGGCGTGATCTCGGGGATCCCGTCGAGGGCCCAGACCTGCAGCACGTCAGGCGCGCTCAGCGGACGAAGCGCACCTCGGTGAGCGTCTCACCGAGGAACGGCTCGGTGTGGGTGGCGCCGTCGAGCGAGAAGCCGTTGCGCGTGTAGAAGCGGTGCGCGCGCGGGTTGTCGTCGGCGACCCACAGGTAGAGCGGCTCGTCGGCGTCCACGACGGCGTCGAACAGCTTCTGGCCGATGCCCGTGCCGTGGTGCGCGTCGAGCAGGTAGATGAAGTACAGCTCGCGGAAGCGCGGGGCGTCCTTGTCGCGGGCGGGGCCGGAACCGGCGAACCCGACGATCTCGCCGCCGACCAGCGCGGCGTACATCTTGAACTCGGGTCCCTGCGCGGCCCAGTGGGTCCACAGCTCGGCGAGGCGCTTCGGCGACACGGCCTCGAGGGCCGCCTTGCTGATGAGGTGGTCGTAGGTCTCGTGCCACGCGGTGGCGTGCACACGGCCCAGGGCCTCTGCGTCCACGTCGCGGACCGGACGGACGACGATGTCGGTCTGGAGTTCGGCTTCCATGGCGAGACTCTACGCTCGCCCTCCCACGACGCGAAATCGAGGCGGGGGGCTTGCGCGCGGCCGATCGGCTGCTGTCGGAACCCGACAACCGAATGTCGCGAAGCGTCGTGGATCGCTACCATCGCCTCCGTGAACGTGATCTGGCGGACCCTGCTCGTGATGCTGACCGCGCGCCGCCGGGTGAGCCGCGAAGGGCGCATCGGTCCGACCGGGATCAGCCGCATCCGCCTGACGACGCTGCCGACCGACATCGACCTGCTGATGCACATGAACAACGGCCGCTACCTGTCGCTGTTCGACCTGGGCCGATGGGACCTGCTGGTGCGCACCGGGCTCTGGGACGTCATGAAGGAGCGCGGCTGGTACGCCGTCGTCTCGAGCGAGACGGTCACCTTCCGCAAGTCGCTCGAGCTCTGGCAGCGCTTCGACATCGAGTCGCGCATGGTCGGCCACGACGACAAGGCGGTCTACCTCGAGCACCGGGCCGTCGTCGGCGGCGAGGTCTACGCCCGCGTCATCGTGCGGGCGCGCCTCATGAAGCGCAGCGGCGGGACGCTCACGCACGAGGAGCTCTTCAGCGCCGTGGGATACCCGGACGGCATCGCCGAGGTGGATGCCTGGGTGCACGACTGGGCTGCGGCATCCGCTCTGCCGCCCACCCGTGCCGACGCGCCGAGCGTCTGGAACTAGCCCGGGGGCCGCTAGCGTGGTGGCGTGATCGCCGTCGTCCAGCTCGCAGGCCGGCTGCTGCTGCGGCACTGGCCCGCGCTGCTGGCCTTGTACCTCGGCGGCATCCTCGTGCGGTACGTGGTCATCGAGGTCGCAGGGTTCGTCGGCGCCTACAGCGCCGTCGCCGGCTCGCTGCTGTTCCCCCTCGCGATCCTGGCGCGCCTGGTGGCGCTTGTCGCCATGCTTCTGGTCCTGCGGGACGGCATGCGCGAGCTGCTCGCCATCGCCCCGCTGCCGGCGGATGCCGCTGAGCGACGCCGCTCGTTCGTGGACGCGCTGCTGGCCGGCATCCTGCCGTTCTTCGCCTTCTATGCGGCGTGGGGCTATCTGCGAGAGGACGCCGTCGCGTACACGACGCGCGTGCTCGAGGTGAGCACAGAGCTCGACCTGGTCGCCATCGTCGCGGGCGAGTCAGCGGCCGGTGATGGGCTCGCGGGCGAGATCACGATCACTCCCGTCACGGTCGCGATCGCCGTGGCCGCGTTCGTGCTGCGGTGGCTGTGGAAGAGGCACCGCGAACAGCTGCCCCGCGGCCTCGCCGTCGGCGCCGTGTATCTCGAGGCGGTGTGGATCTTCTTCGCCGTCGTGGTGATCTCGGACGTCCTCGGTGGGATCACCGCGTGGGTCGACACGCGCCAGGCGATGGTGTGGCTCGAAGACCTCCGCGCCACCATCGCCTCTGCCTTCGTGCCGCTCGCGTGGGCCTGGGAAGGCGTGGAGTGGCTGCTCGGCGAGGTCGGCGGGATCGTGCTGCTGCCGCTCGCCTGGCTGACGATCGCCGGTGTCGTCTACGGCCGGGCCGTCGCGCCGGACCCGGTTGCGCCCGCACTGATCCGCGGAACCGTCGTCGAGCGGGCTCGCACCGGCTGGCGGTCGCTGCCCGGGCGCGTGCGCGCGAGGCTCGCCGATGTGTGGTCCGACTTCGTCTCGCGGTTCACGCCGATCACGCGCACCCTGGGACTGATGTGGCGAGCGGGTCCGGTGCTGATCGGCGGCTACATCCTGCTCTATACGGTCCTCCTTCTGCTGGAGGGAACCCTGGAGTGGGGTCTTGTGCGCCTGATCGGACCGCACGACATCGACGACTTCTGGCTCGTCAACGACCAACTGATCTTCCTCATCGTGCCCGTGCTGATGGAACCGCTCCGGATCGCTCTCGTCGCGAGTGCGTACGACGGCGTGATCGGCCGGCTGTCCGCGAGTCAGGGCTCTACGACGGCACTGACGAAGTCCGGCCACGATTCGGCAGACGTCAGTTCGATCGCGAATATGCCCGAGGCGCCCTCGGGCACGATGTAGTCCACGACCATCGTGTAGGACTCGGTCGCTTCCGCCACGCACGAGGTGGGGTTCTCGGCATCCCACCCGCGGTCGAGCTCGTAGGATGCCGCCGCCCAGGTGCGCTCTGCGCCGCCGATCTCCCGCAGCTGCGGCTCGCGGCACTCGATCGCCGGGATCCCGGGGTCGACTCGAAGCCGGACGGAGACGACCCGCGTGTCCTGCGGCGCCAGCGGGTCGTCGCGGTACTCAGCGGTCGCCGGGCCGATCGTCGCGCCGGCATAGGTCACGGAGTCATCCGACGCGACGTGGATCGGGCGCCCGCTCGCGCTGCTGGACGACTCGTTCCACGCGACGACTCCGACCAGCGTCGGCGCGAGCACCCCGAGTGCCACCAGCGCGACGGCGTTGGTCCGCCACCATCCGGTCATGGGTGGGTCCAGCCCGTCTCGCGGAGCTCGCCGGCGGCCGAGAACGGCACGTCGGCCAGGTCGAACGGCACCACGATCACCGAGTCCAGACGTGTGTCGCCGTCGATGGCGAGCTGGAGCACCGCCTCGCCGCTTTCCAGATCGTCCGGCAGTTCGAACGCGAGGCTGCCGGACCGTGGGATGCCTGCCGCGAGCCCCTCCTGTCGCAGCGAGTCCGGGCGCTCGCTGGCGCCGTAGCGGACACCATCGACCGAGATCTCGGCGAAGCTCAGGAGCACGCCGAACTCCGAGACCACCGACTCGACGTCGAGGTCCACGACGAGCCAGTTCCCTTCGTCGGACCAGTCGCCGCCCGTCAGTTCACCGACGCGGCGGATGTCGGTCACGGTCGCCGCGATGTTGCGGCCGACGCCCTCCTCGCCGACGGCGACGGTGATGGGGAACGGCGACTGCGTCTGATCCTCGCCGGGGGTCACGAGAGCGACGAACCACGCGGCGACGAGGAGCCCCGCCCCGATCGCCCACGCAGCCCATCGCGGGAACGAGTCCATGCGCGCGCTCATTCTGCTCCTGCCCCCACGTCCTCGATCTCGACGGTGACCGCGGCAGTGGTCACGGGGCTGTCCCAGGACTGCCCCTCGATGACGAAGGAGCCCGTGTACAGCGACATGTCGTTGAGAGCGACGTCGACTCTCTCGCCGCCGGTGAACTGGTCTGCATCGACCGCCCAGGCGAACACGATCTTGGTCGACACTCCCGGCTGCAGGGCGATGACCAAGGACTCGTCCTCCAGCCGTGCCGCCTGCATCGTGGTTTCCGGCTCGATGCCGTCGACCGAGAAGGATCCGCGGATGGCATCGCGGCTGGTGACCGACGCAGGCCGGTCCCAGCGGTTCTCCACATCGGCGACCAGCGCGAAGACGCGCTGACCCGGTTCCGGATAGACGCCGGCTTCAGGCAGTTCGTCGATCAGAACCGCCCGCTGGATGGTGAGCGACCGCTGATCGGTGATGTGAGCCTCGCCGGGCTCGAGCCGGTCGATCTCCGGCGGTGCCGCGGTCGCCAGTCCGCCGAAGGCCGCAGTGGCGGCAAGGAACAGCGCGATGAAGATGCCGGCGAACCACTTGGTCGGTACCCGGTCGCCCGCCGCGCGCAGCCAGTCGAAACGGCGCTTCGGCACGCGCGTTTCTTCGGGCGAGTCGGACACGGGCACCAGCCTATGGGCGCTCGCCGCCCGCACGGCTACCGGACCGCGGGTTCGCGCGCAAGGGCTTTGCCGGAGCGCTCCGGATGGGGTTTCGTTCAGGATGCGCCCCCGGCAGCCCCCGCCGCGTGCGCATGGAGGAGGAACCCATGGACACCGCGACGCTCATATGGATCATCGTCGGCATCCTCGTCATCGCCATCATCGTGGTCGTGACGCTGCTGCTCACCCGCCGAGGTCAGGCCGAGAAGCGACGGCAGGCCGAGCACGAGAAGGCCGAGAAGCTGCGCGCCGAGGCGCGCGAGCGCGAGATGGCGGCACGCGAGAACGAGGCGCGTGCCGTACAGGCGAAAGCGGATGCCGCATCCGCCGCCGCAGCCGCGCAGCAGGCGCAGGCGCGCGCCGCCCAGGCGGACGTCGAGGCGCGTCGCCTCGCCGACACCGTCGGAGAGCACGAGGCCGAGGCGCAGAAGCACCGCGAGCACCAGGAGCAGACGCTGCGCAAGGCCGACGAGGTCGACCCGTTCGTGACCGGAGCCGCCCGGGACAACCGGCAGTCGGTGAGCAACGACGACGTGCGACGCGACGAGGCGCGCGACAGTCGCGCCATGGCCGACGACGGCATCCCCGCCGCGCCCGACGGTGTGACCGGCCGCGACGATGGCGCCTACCGTCAGGATGCCGGGACCACGACGGACGCCCCGATCACGCGGCCGCCGGCGGACACCGATCGCACCGACGGTGTCGTCCAGGACGACACCGTGCCCCCGCCCACCCGTCGCGATCGCGCCTGAGAATCGCTGTCTGCCCGGTGAGACAATCGCTCCACAGGAGCGGTGTCGCACCGGGCGGGCGGCCTTAGGCTGGACGGCATGGTGACCGACCCTTATCCGGGGGACACCGACCTCACGGCACCCCGCGATGATCTCGCCGGCCGGGCCGTGATGCTGGCGCAGCGGTGGATCACCGAGAGCGCCGAGGTCGACGTGGACCCCGCTGCCGAGCGACTGGCCGGCGTTCTCAAAGACCCCAACGGGCTGCCCTTCACGATCGGCTTCGTCGACGGCGTGATGCGTCCGGAGAGCCTGACGGCCGCGGCATCCAATCTGAGCCGTGTCGCACCGCTGGTCCCCGGCTTCCTGCCCTGGTACCTCCGCGGCGCCGTCCGGGTCGGCGGAGTGATGGCGCCGGTGCTCCCCGCGCCCGTCGTGCCGATCGCCCGCCGCGTGCTGCGCGAGATGGTCGGCCACCTCGTCGTCGACGCGCGGCCCGACAAGCTCGGACCGGCGCTCGCCGAGATCCGCGAGTCCGGCGCACGGCTCAATCTCAACCTTCTCGGCGAGGCCGTGCTGGGCGAGCAGGAGGCGCTCCGCCGCCTCGAGGGCATTCACGACCTCATCCGCCGCGACGACGTCGACTACGTCTCGGTGAAGGTTTCGGCCATCGCCAGCCACATCTCGATGTGGGCGTTCGACGAGGTCGTGAAGAAGGTCGTCACACGGCTCACGCCGCTCTATCTGACGGCATCGACCGATGGCACCTTCATCAACCTCGACATGGAGGAGTACCGCGACCTCGATCTGACGATCGCGGTGTTCACGAAGATCCTGGAAGACCCGCGCCTGCGTAACCTCGAGGCGGGCATCGTGCTCCAGGCGTATCTGCCCGACGCGCTTCCGGCGCTGCAGCAGCTCACGGCATGGGCCCAGCAGCGTGTGGCGAAGGGCGGCGCGCGCATCAAGGTGCGGCTCGTCAAGGGCGCCAACCTCGCCATGGAGCACGTCGACGCCGTCATGCACGGCTGGTCGCTGGCCACGTACGACGCGAAGGTCGACTCGGACGCGAACTACGTCCGCTGCCTCGACTTCGCGCTGCGGCCCGAGAACACGGCGGCCGTCCGCGTCGGGGTGGCCGGGCACAACATGTTCGACATCGCGTATGCCTGGCTGCTCGCCGGCGAGACCGGAGTGCGCGAGGACGTCGAGTTCGAGATGCTCCTGGGCATGGCCCAGGGCCAGGTCGCCGCGGTCGTTCGCGAGGTCGGCCACGTGCTGCTCTATGTGCCGGTGGTCCGGCCCGACGAGTTCGACGTCGCCATCAGCTACCTGGTGCGCCGGCTGGAAGAGAACGCGTCGAGCGAGAACTTCCTCTCCGCCGCGTTCGAGCTGGCCGACGAGCCCGCGCTGTTCGATCGGGAGCGCGACCGGTTCCTCGCGTCCCTGCGCCGGGCCGCCGATCCCGAGCTGACCCTCGGCGCCCATCGCACCCAGGACCGCTCGGCCGCGCCGGCCGACGCATCCCTCACCCGGGCGAGCCTGCGCGGCTCCTCCACCGGCGAGCAGGCCGGGCTTACCCAGGCCGTCCTCGGCATCGCCCGCTCCGCCGCGGGGGATCCGGCCGAAGCGGAGGCCGGGCTGCCGGTGGAGCAGGCGTTCGGCGGCGAGGCGTTCGTCGAAACCGCCGTGTTCGCGCCGCGCGAGAGCGCCGAGCGCGCTGCCGGTGCGCCGGGCTTCCGCAACGCTCCCGACACCGACCCCGCCCTGCCCGCGAACCGGGCCTGGGCCAAGGGCATCTTGCGACGCATCCACGTCTCGCGAGCGGGCGACGACACCATCGCCGCGGCCCGGATCGACGATCCCGAGGCTCTCGAGGCCGTGATCCGCACCGTCACCGGTGCCGCGGAGCGCTGGGGTGCGACGCCTGCGGCCGAGCGTTCGGCGATCCTGCTGGCCGCCGGGCGTGCGCTCGAGGCGCGGCGCGGCGAGCTGATCGAGGTCGCCGCCTCTGAGACGGGCAAGGTGTTCGCCGAGGCCGACGTCGAGGTGAGCGAGGCCGTGGACTTCGCGAACTACTACGCGGCCACCGCCCGCGAGCTCGACCGGGTGAGCGGGGCCGTCTTCGAGCCGGCGCGGCTCACGCTGGTCGTGCCGCCGTGGAACTTCCCTGTGGCGATCCCCGCCGGCGGAGTGCTGGCCGCCCTCGCGGCCGGATCGGGCGTCGTGTTCAAGCCCGCACCCCAGGCCCGTCGCTGCGCGGCCGTGCTCGCCGAGGCGCTGTGGGAGGCCGGCGTGCCCCGCGACGTGCTGGCCCTGGTCGACATCGACGAGGGCGGGCTCGGTCAGGCCCTCATCTCCCACCCCGAGGTCGACCGGGTGATCCTCACCGGGTCGTTCGAGACGGCCGAGCTGTTCCGCTCCTGGCGTCCTGAATTGCCGTTGCTGGCCGAGACCAGCGGCAAGAACGCGATGATCGTCATGCCGTCGGCGGACCTCGACCTGGCGGCATCCGATCTCATCAAGAGCGCGTTCGGTCACGCCGGGCAGAAGTGCTCGGCGGCGTCGCTCGCGATCCTCGTCGGTCCGGTCGGCCACTCGAAGCGGTTCGCGCGTCAGCTCGTGGATGCCGCGACCTCGCTGCGCATCGGCCCGCCCACCGATCCGCTGTCCGAGGTCGGACCCGTCGTCGAGCCGCCGCACGGCAAGCTCGAGTGGGCGCTCACCACCCTCGACGATGGTGAGAAGTGGCTCGTCGAGCCGAAGCCCGTCGACGCCGGACCGGATTACGCGGGGCGCATGTGGGCGCCCGGCATCCGCACCGGCGTGCAGCCGGGTTCGCGCTTCCATCGCGAGGAGTTCTTCGGACCCGTCCTCGGCGTCATGCACGCCACCTCGCTATCGCATGCCATCGAGCTGCAGAACGCCGTCGCGTACGGGCTGACCGCGGGCCTCTACACGCAGAACCCCGACGACCTCGCGACATGGCTGGACCGCGTCGAGGCCGGCAACCTGTACGTCAATCGGGGGATCACCGGCGCCATCGTGCAGCGGCAGCCCTTCGGCGGCTGGAAGCGCTCCTCGGTCGGCGCCGGCACCAAGGCCGGCGGACCGAACTACCTCGTCGGCCTCGGCTCGTGGCGGCCCACGTCGGGTGGCGCATCCTCTGCCACGCTGCACCTGCGAGGTCTGGACTCGCGCATCACGTCGATCATCGAGGCCGCGCAGCCGTCGCTGGACTACGACGGGTTCGAGTGGCTGCGCCGCGCCGCGCTGTCGGACGCGATCGCGTGGGACCGCGAGTTCGGTCAGGTCAAGGACGTCTCGGGCCTCGGGGTGGAGCGCAACCTGTTTCGCTACCGGCCCATCGCCGAAGTCGCGCTGCGAGCGACCGGCGACGCCACCTGGCAGAGCCTGCTCCGCGTGGCGATCGCGGGCGTGAGGGCCGGATCCGCGCTGACGCTGAGCGCCCCGGTCGGGCTTCCGGCTGCGGTGCGCCGGGCGCTGAGCGACGTCGGCGTCGCGGTCTACGTGGAGACCGACGACGAGTGGCTCGAGCGACTGGTCGCGCCGAGCGACGACCTGCTGGCCGCTGCGGCGGGTGACACGTCGGGCGGCAGGCCGTCCCGCGTGCGGCTGATCGGCGGCCGCGAGTCGGTCGCCGAGCTGCATCGGGCGCTGTCGGTCGCCGTCGCCGGGGATCCCGACCTCGCCGTCTACGACAACGACGTGACCACCGCGGGGCGCCTCGAGCTGCTGCCGTTCCTGCACGAGCAGTCGATCACCATCACCGCGCACCGCTTCGGCAACCCCGACCGGTGGTCCGAAGCCGTCATCTGACGCAGTCGCCGGGCTGCGGGAGCCGAGGGGCGCGAACGCCGCGACCGATGTAAACAATTCTTGACATCCGACCCGCGGCGGACGTACTCTTCACGTGTCAAACATTTTAGACATGCGGAGAGTGACATGGCTTACGAAGAGCGCAACATCTGGGCGAGCCTCATCGTGGGCGTGATCGGCGTAGCGATCTACACCGTGATCGTGCTGCAGCAGGCGGCGAGCCGGCCGGTGGCCGAGATCGACTGGGTGCCGGTCATGCTGTGGACGATCGGCGGCAGCATCGTCGTCGCGATCCTGATCAGCATCGTGTGGGGCATCCTCGCCGGCATGAGGGACCCCGACGGCGTCGGCAAGTCCGACCAGCGCGACCGCGACATCGCCCACATGTCGACGCGCGTGGGGCAGGCGTTCCTCGTCATCGCCGGCCTCGGGGTGATCGTCGAGTGCGCGTTCACGCTCGACTGGTTCTGGATCGCCAACACGATGTTCTACGGCTTCGCGCTGTCGTCCATCGTCGGGGGCATCGCCAGCGTCGTCGCCTACCGTCGGGGCCTCGTCTGATGGTCAAGCCCACCCGGGTCACCAACACGATCCGCGCCCTCCGGGAGGAGGACGGGCTCACCCAGGCCGAGCTCGCCAAGCGCATCGGCGTCACCCGCCAGACCCTCATCGCGATCGAGCAGGGGCGCTACTCGCCGTCGCTCGAGCTCGCCTTCCAGATCTCGCGCGAGTTCGGCGTGGGCCTCGACACCGTGTTCCAGTACCCGGAGGCATGACATGACCGACACCACCCGCCAGCCCGCAGCCACGATCCCGAGCACCATGTCCGCCTGGCGGCAGGCCCGCTTCGGCGCCCCCGACGTCGTCTCGCTCGAGCAGACCGCGGTTCCCGCGCCCGGTCGCGGCGAGGTGCTGCTGCGCCTTCGCGCCACCGGGCTCAACAACGGCGACATCCGCGTGATGCGCGGCGAGCCGCTGCTCGTCCGCACGGTGTTCGGCTTCCGGCGCCCGCGACAGGGCGTGCGGGGAATGGATGCCGCAGCCACCGTCGTCGCGGTCGGTGAAGGCGTCGCCGGCTTCGCGGTCGGCGACGAAGTCGTGGGGGAGCTCCCCGCCGGCGGCGGGCTCGCGCCCTTCGCCCTCGCGCCGGAGAAGCGCCTGGTGGTCCGCCCCGCCGAGCTGGCTGCCGCGGTCGCCGCCGCCCTCCCGGTCGCCGGGGGCACGGCGTGGCAGGCGCTCGACCGCGGCGGGGTGGGCTCCGGTCATCGCGTGCTCGTGATCGGGGCCTCGGGCGGGGTCGGCACGTACGCCGTGCAGCTGGCCGCGCTGCGAGGCGCCGAGGTGTGGGCGCTGTGCGGCTCGCGGAACCGCGCGCTGGTCGAGGGCCTCGGCGCGGCGCGCACCTTCGACTACCGCGAGGTCCAGCCGGGATCGCCCGAGCTCGGCGAGGGGCGGTTCGACGCCGTCATCGACATCGCCGGCACCGCGCCGCTGCGCTCGCTGCAGGGGCTCGTGCGCGACGGCGGATCCGTCGTCCTCGTCTCGGGCGAAGGCGGCCGCGTGCTCGGGCCGATCGGCCGGATCCTCGCCGCCTCGATCCGCTCGATCGGGTCGAAGCGCCGGCTGCGTCCGCTGGCGGCGGTGGCGAAGGCCGATGTGCTGACCGAGCTCGTGGGGCTCGCGGCATCCGGAGCCCTCAAGCCCGTGATCGAGCACACCTACCCGTTCGACGAGGCCCGGGACGCGCTCGCGCACGTCGACGCCGGCCACACGGTCGGCAAGGTCGTGGTCATCGCCGGCTGAGCGAGATCCCAGGTCGTTCCCAGGTGTCGTGAGAGAATGGTCCCGGCGTGCCCGAGTCGTCGGCTTCCCCAGCTCCGTCGGGCCTCTGGACAGCGTCCGCCGCCCCTTCGCAAGGAGCAAGATGTCCACGCAGAACACCGCGCCGAACCCCACCGCCGAGAGCGCCGTCACGCGCATTCAGCAGCACCGCAGCTACCTCATGTGCCGCCCCGAGCACTTCACGGTCAGCTACACGATCAACCCGTGGATGGAGCCGGCGAACCCGACCGACACCGCCAAGGCCGTCGCGCAGTGGCAGACGCTGTATGACACCTACATCGCGCTCGGGCACGACGTCCAGCTGATCGACCCGATCGAGGGCCTGCCCGACATGGTCTACACGGCCAACGGCGGGTTCATCATCGGCAACGTCGCGTACGGCGCGAAGTTCCGCTTCCAGGAGCGCGTGCCCGAGGGCCCGGCGTTCATGGAGTGGTTCGCCGCGAACGGCTTCCAGGTCGCCGCGCCGGTCGAGGTCAACGAGGGCGAGGGCGACTTCCTGCTCGTCGGCGACACGATCCTCGCCGGCACCGGCTTCCGCTCCACCGGCGACAGCCACCGCGAGCTGACCGAGGTGTTCGGCAAGGAGGTGGTGAGCCTCAACCTCGTCGACCCGCGCTTCTACCACCTCGACACCGCGCTCTCGGTGCTCGATCCCGTGGAGGGGCTCGGCGGCGTCGAGAAGGCCAACATCGCGTACCTGCCCGGCGCGTTCGACGACGCCAGCCGCGCGATCCTCGAGGAGCGCTACCCCGACGCGATCCTCGTCGCCGACGAGGACGGCGCCGTGTTCGGCCTGAACTCGGCGAGCGACGGCCTCAACGTCATCATCTCCCCGCGCGCGAAGGGCTTCGAGGCGCAGCTGCGCGAGCGCGGCTACAACCCCGTGCTCGTCGACCTGTCCGAGCTGCTGCTCGGCGGCGGCGGCATCAAGTGCTGCACGCTCGAGCTTCGTCGCTGAAAGGCCCGGTCATGACCCTCACCCAGGCATCCGTCGACAGTGCGATGGCCCGCATCATCGCCGACGAGAACGAGCACGTCGCCCACAACTACCACCCGCTGCCGGTCGTCATCTCGCGCGGCGAAGGCGCGTGGGTGACGGACGTCGAGGGCAAGCGCTACCTCGACCTGCTCTCGGCCTACTCGGCCCTGAACTTCGGTCACGGGCATCCGGCCCTCCTCGCCGCCGCGCAGGAGCAGCTGAACCGCCTCACCCTCACCAGCCGCGCGTACCACAACGACCGCCTCGGCCCGTTCGCGGCCGCCCTGGCCGAGCTGTGCGGCAAGGAGCTCGTGCTGCCGATGAACACCGGCGCCGAGGCCGTCGAGACCGGCATCAAGGTCGCACGCGCGTGGGGATACCGCGTGAAGGGCATCGAGACGGATGCCGCGACCGTCGTCGTCGCGCACGGCAACTTCCACGGCCGCACCACCACCATCGTCGGCTTCAGCGACGACGACCAGGCGCGCGACGGCTTCGGCCCGTTCACGCCGGGCTTCGTGCAGGTGCCGTTCGGAGATGCCGCGGCGATCGAGGCGGCCATCACGCCGTCCACCGCCGCAGTCCTCATCGAGCCCATCCAGGGCGAGGCCGGCGTCGTGCTCCCGCCCGAGGGCTTCCTGCGCGCCGTGCGCGAGATCTGCACGCGCCACAACGTGCTGTTCATCGCCGATGAGATCCAGTCCGGCCTCGGCCGCGTCGGCGAGACCTTCGCGTGCGACCGCGAGGACGTCGTGCCGGACGTGTACCTGCTCGGCAAGGCGCTGGGCGGCGGCATCCTGCCCCTGTCCGCAGTGGTCGCCGACCGTGGCGTCCTCGGCGTGATCCAGCCGGGTGAGCACGGCTCGACGTTCGGCGGCAATCCGCTGGCGACGGCGGTCGGGCTACGGGTCGTCGAGATGCTCGCGACCGGCGAGTTCCAGACGCGCGCGAAGGCGCTCGGCGAGCACCTCGAGGCGGCGCTGGCCGGACTCGTCGGGCACGGGGTCACCGCGGTGCGCCTGGCCGGCCTCTGGGCGGGCGTCGACATCGACCCCGCCGTCGGCACCGGCCGCGAGATCGCCGAGCGGCTGATCGCGCGGGGCGTGCTGGTCAAGGACACGCACGGTCAGACGATCCGCATCGCCCCGCCGCTCGTCGTGCGGGCGACCGAGCTCGACTGGGCCGTCGAGCAGCTCCGGGTCGTCCTCGCGCGCTGAGCCCGGGTCACTGCGTCGGAACGGGCGCCGTTCCGGTGGATTCCGTCGCGGCCTCGCACTCCGCCGAGATGCCGAAGTGGCGGCGCATCGCGAGACGTGCCGCATCGGGGTCGCGGTCGGCGATGGCCTGGACGATGTCGTCGTGCGAGTTGTCGAACACCAGCCCCGCCTGATCGCGCGTGACCGAGACGCGCCGCGCGCGCATGTCCTCGTCGAGCGCGCGGCGCAGCCCCTCCTGCAGGAACTGCAGCACGGGATTGTCGACGATCCGCAGCAGGCGACGGTGGAAGTCCGCGTCGGCCAGGTGGATGGCATCGAGGTCGCCGGACTCCTCGCCGGTCACCATGCGCGCCACCGCTTCACGAAGTCCGGCCACCTGCTCGTCCGTCGCGCTGCGGGCAGCGGACTCGGCGACGGCCTCTTCGAGCAGCACCCGAGCTTCGGCGACGTGCGTGCCGGTGATGTAGCCCATCGACCGGGCGACGGTGAAGTAGGTGCGCACGAAGCCGTACGAGGGGGTGTCGAGGTACGTGCCACGCCCCTGCGTGCGATGCATGAACCCCAGGCGCTCGAGCACGGCGAGCTGTTCGCGCAGCGCGCCGCGGCTCATTCCGAGCGCGTCGCAGAGCTCGCGTTCGGGCGGCAGGCGCCGGGCACCGGTGTCAGCTTCGACCGTCGCGAGCGCGAGCAGCCGGGTGGCGAATTCTTCGAGCGATTCTGACAAGCGAGCACTCCGATTAGTGTCGAGAACGGTGGGACCGGTCTCACAATTTCGGGGGCCTGGCCCACCTTAGTCGAAAACGGTCAGGAAGCGCTCGTGCCATCCGGTGGCGCCGTCGGGCGCGGGGTGGGCTCGATCCTCCGTCTGCACCTCGCCCGCCTTGCTCGTGGCGCGGCAGCGCAGCAGGTGATCGCCCGCCGTGGCCTTCCACGGCAGGCTCCACTGCACCCACGTGTCGTCCGAGATGGCCGTGGCCAGCTCGGCCTGCTGCCACGGCCCGTCGTCGATCTGGACCTCGACACCGGCGACTCCCACCTGCTGCTGCCAGGCGACGCCCGCGATGACGGTGTCGCCCGACTTGAGCCCCTGCGCTTTGCGGGGCACGTCGATGCGCGACTGCAGCTTGATGGGGCCGCGCTCCGACCACCCGCGGTCGGTCCAGTACGCCCGCGCCCGATCGAACCGGGTCACCTCGAGGTCGACGACCCACTTCGTGGCCGACACGTAGCCGTACAGTCCCGGCACCACCATGCGCACCGGGAAGCCGTGCTCCAGCGGCAGCGGAACCCCGTTCATCCCGACAGCCAGGATCGACTCGCGGTCGTCGGTGAGGGCTTCCAGGGGAGTGGATGCCGTGAACCCGTCGACCGAGCGGGAGAGGACCATGTCGGCCTCCGCCGTCGGGCGGGCGCGCGCCAGCAGTTCGCGGATCGGGTAGCCCAGCCACAGCGCGGTGCCGATCAGCGTTCCGCCGACCTCGTTGGACACGCACGCGAGCGTCGTGCGGCTCTCCTCGAGCGGCAGCGCGAGCAGCTCGTCCCACGTCAGCTCGACCTCCTCCTCGACCATGCCGTGGATGCGCAGCCGCCAGCTCGTCGGGTCGACCGTGGGCACGATGAGGGCCGTGTCGATCCGGTAGAACGAGTCGTTCGGCGTGATGACGGGGGCGAGCCCCGGGATGCCGAGCTCGGCCGATGCCGGGACCGGCGGCGCCGCCACACGGGGGGCGGGCAGGACCACGTCGCGGATGGCGGCGACGGCGCTGCTGCCGGCTCGGATGGCTCCGGCGGCGACGGCGGCCAGGATGCCCGCGGCGGTCGCGGCGCCCGACCACACCAGGAACGCCCGGCGACTCGGTGCGGGCTGCTCGACCGGCGGACCGAAGACGGCCTGGTCTGCGCTCGAGGTCGCGGGCAATGGGGTCAGCGCGGGCGCGGGCCGCAGCATCCGGATCAGCCACCACAGGGTGACGGCGCCGATGGCGCCCGCGAGTACCGACGGAAGCCACCACAGCGGGCCGGCGTCGGGGCGCGTCATGGCGACGACCCCGCCGATCGCGCCGAAGGCCGCGACGACGACGAGCCCCCACGGCGGCCGACGCGCTTGGAGCCAGCCGGCGGTCGCGGCGAGCACGAGCACGACCAGGCCGATGCCGACGAGAAGCGCGATCTTGTCGGCGGTGCCGAAGAGCGCGATCGCGGTGTCCTTCGCCCAGGACGGGGCGAGGTCGATGAGCGCGCCGCCGATCACGACGAACGGGCCGGCGCCGGGCGCCCAGGGGGCAGCGATCAGGTCGGCGAGTCCGGCGCCGAGCGCGACGGAGGCCACACCGGCAGCCCACGTCAGCGGCGACGGGATGCCGCGTTCCCCGCGCGACTGCTTCACGATGCCCACTGTAGATCCGGCGCGCGCGGCTGGGGTCGCGCGGGGGAAACACTCAGGCAACACGCCCCGACTAGGCTCATTGCATGGGAGATCTCTTCGACGGCTACGGCTCCACTCTGGCGCCGCGCAAGACCGCCTCCGGAGTCCCCGCGTTCGACGAGATGTTCGGCAGCCCCGCCCATCCGGGCGCGCTCGCGGAGTCGCGCGACGCCTATCGCGAGCTCTACCAGGCCCTCGCCCAGATGACGCAGGAAGAGCTGCGCGGACGCACCGACTCGCTGGCCAGCTCGTACCTCGCGCAGGGCGTGACCTTCGACTTCGCCGGCGAGGAGCGTCCCTTCCCGCTGGATGCCGTGCCCCGCGTCATCACGTACGAGGAGTGGTCGCGGATCGAGCGGGGCGTCAAGCAGCGCGTGCGCGCGCTCGAGGCGTTCCTCGATGACGCGTACGGCCGCCAGCACTGCGTGCGCGACGAGGTTCTGCCGGCAGGGCTCATCGCGTCGTCGCAGTACTTCTACCGGCAGGCCGCCGGCATCCACTCCGCCAACGGCGTGCGCATCCAGGTCTCGGGCATCGACCTGATCCGCGATGAGCACGGCGAGATGCGCGTGCTCGAAGACAACGTGCGCGTGCCGTCGGGCGTCAGCTACGTCATCTCGAACCGCCGCGTGATGGCCCAGACGCTTCCCGAGCTGTTCGTCTCGATGCGCGTGCGGCCGGTCGGCGACTACCCGAACAAGCTGCTCGCCGCCCTCCGCGCCTCGGCCCCCGCGGGCATCGAGGAGCCCAACGTCGTCGTGCTCACGCCCGGCGTCTACAACTCGGCGTACTTCGAGCACACGCTGCTCGCGCGCCTCATGGGCGTCGAGCTCGTCGAGGGCCGCGACCTGCTGTGCGTCGGCGGCAAGGTGTTCATGCGCACCACCCGCGGCCCCAAGCGCGTCGACGTCATCTACCGCCGCGTCGACGACGACTTCCTCGACCCGCTGCAGTTCCGCGCCGACTCGATGCTCGGCGCCCCCGGGCTCATGCTCGCCGCGCGGCTGGGCAACGTGACGATCGCCAACGCGGTCGGCAACGGCGTCGCGGACGACAAGCTCCTCTACACCTACGTGCCCGATCTCATCCGCTACTACCTGGCCGAAGAGCCCATCCTCAAGAACGTCGACACGTGGCGGCTCGAGGACCCGGGCGCCCTCGAAGAGGTGCTCGACCGCCTCGACGAACTCGTGGTCAAGCCGGTCGACGGGTCGGGCGGCAAAGGCCTCGTGGTGGGACCGGATGCCTCGCCCTCCGAGCTCGACAAGCTCCGCAAGCAGCTGCGCGCAGACCCGCGCGGCTGGATCGCGCAGCCGGTCGTGATGCTCTCGACCATCCCGACGCTCGTCGAGGACGGGATGCGGCCGCGCCACGCCGACCTCCGGCCCTTCGCGGTCAACGACGGCGAGGACGTCTGGGTGCTGCCCGGCGGCCTCACCCGCGTCGCGCTTCCGGAAGGACAGCTCGTCGTGAACTCCAGCCAGGGCGGCGGGTCGAAGGACACCTGGGTCATCGGCGGCTCGGCTCCCGCGCACGTCGAGTACGGGCAAGGGCTGGGCGTCTCGGGTCTGGTGGCCGATCAGGCTGCGACGATCACGGCATCCATCCCGATCATCTACGACGGGCAGCCGCAGCCGGCGCACTCTCCGCAGGACCGCTCGATGACGCGCACCGAGCAGCAGGAGCAGCAGCAGCAGGCCGCGGAGGACGAAGCGGTGGAGGGCTCGCCATGCTGAGCCGCATCGCCGAGTCGCTCTTCTGGATCGGCCGCTACATCGAGCGCAGCGACGGCACCGCCCGCATCCTCGACGTGCACCTCCAGTTGCTGCTCGAAGACCCCTGGATCGACGAAGACACCGCCTGCCGCTCGCTGCTCAGTGTGATGGGCTCGAAGCCGCCCGAAGGGGTCGAGCACGTCCGCCGGGGTGACGTCCTGGCCAGCCTCGCGGTCGACCGCATGAACCCGTCGAGCATCGCCTACGCGCTCACGGCCTCGCGCGAGAACGCCCGCCGCGCGCGCGAGATCGTCTCGACGGAGCTCTGGGAGACGCTCAACACCACGAACGCCCGGATGCCGCGCCGCCTGCAGACCGACAAGGTGCACGAGTTCTTCCAGTGGGTGCGCGAACGCGCGGCGCTCGCCGTGGGCATCGTCGACTCGTCCACGAGCCGCGACGAGGCCTGGCAGTTCTTCACCCTGGGCCGCAGCATCGAGCGCACCGACATGACGGCGCGCCTGCTCGCCACCCGCTCGCTGACCGAGGCATCCGGACCGTCGTGGACCACGATCCTGCGGTCGTGCGGCGCCTACGAGGCGTACCTGCGCACCTATCGCGGCATGCCCAGCGCCCGCAATGCCGCCGAGTTCCTGCTGCTCGACCGCCTGTTCCCGCGCTCGATCATCTACTCCATCCAGCGCGCCGAGGAGTGCATGAGCGCCATCGACCCCCGCGCCGACCGTGTCGGCCACTCGAACACCGTGCTGCGCGCGCTCGGTCAGATCCGCAACGACCTCGAATACCGCCCGGTCGGCGAGATCCTCGGCGAGCTGCCGCAGCACATGCAGCGGGTCCAGACCGTGACGCGGGAGGCCTCCGAGGCGATCCGCGGGCGGTTCTTCCCGACGCAGGCCGAGCCCAGCTGGATCGGAGAGATCTCGTGAAGCGCCTCCGGATCGAGCACCAGACCGGGTTCAGCTACCAGGGCGACGTGTCAGCCTCGTACAACGAGGCGCGCATGCTGCCCGGGTCGACCGACAGCCAGTTCGTGCTGAACTCGTCGCTCGACATCGAGCCCTCGACATCCGTCAACCAGTACGTCGACTACTTCGGCACGCGCGTGGCCGCGTTCGACGTGCTGTCGCCCCACGCGGCGCTGACCATCACGGCGAAGTCGCTCGTCGAGGTGCGTCCCCGCCCGCTCGAGCACGTCGACGTGTCGTGGCACGGCCTGGCGCGCGAATCGAACCGGTCGATCGAGACCGTCGAGCAGCTCGTGCAGACGGGCCGCACCCGGCCGCACGAGGAGGTGGCCGACCTGGCGCGCTCGATCGCGGCCAAGCACGACCACCCGGGACGCGCGGCGCACGCCATCGCGACGGGCATCGGCGACGCCGTCGAGTACATGCACGGCATCACCGGAGTGCACTCGACCGCGCAGGACGCCTGGGTCGCCCGCAAGGGCGTGTGCCAGGACATCGCGCACATCACGCTCGGTGCGCTGCGCGAGGTCGGCATCCCCGCCCGGTACGTCTCGGGGTATCTGCACCCGCGCCCGTCCGCCGACGTCGGCGTCGCGGTCACGGGGGAGTCGCACGCCTGGATCGAGTGGTTCGCCGGCGAATGGCAGGGCTTCGATCCGACGAACAACATCGAGATCGGCGACCGGCACGTGCTCGTCGGCCGCGGCCGCGACTACGGCGACGTCCCCCCGCTGCGCGGCGTGTACGCCGGGCCCTTCAAGAGCCACCTGCACGTGAAGGTCACGATCACGCGCGAGGCCTGACGCCCGGGTCGCGTGTCGCCACTTCGCAAGAGATCGCCAGTTCGCAAGCGGGAATCAGTCGGATCCGTCTTGCGAAACGGCGATCACTGACGAACCGACACCGGGCCGGTCAGGCCGGGGGTGCGTCGGGGTCGAGGGTCTTGAGGGTCTCCTCCTCGGCCGGGTTGTCGGCCTCGAGCTGATCCTCGGTGTTCTCGTCCCCGCCGATCGGGGCGTCCTGTTCGATGGGCGCGTCCTCAGCCCGGCGTTCGTCGCTCATACCCCCACGCTAGGCGCGCGGAAGCGCCGAGGGCAGGGGTTGACGGGGCGGTCGGCGGCGTGCGCCGTTCATCCCCTCAGAGGGCGGTGATCACCGCATTGTCGAGCTCGTCGATGTTCACGACCCGGTCGGCCTGGTTCGTCATGAGCACCCACGCCACGCCCGCGGTCGGATGGATCCACAGCTCGGTGCCCGCCCACCCGCCGTGCCCGTAGGCGTCGCGATCGATCAGGCTGGGCGCGCGCGTGCGCAGGTTCCACGTGAACCCCCAGTCCTGTCCGACCGCAGCGGGATAGGGGTCGAGGCGCGGGATGTCGCCCGTGAGGGGGCGGAGCATCATCTCGAGCGTGCGCGGGTGCACGACGCCGCCGGTCTCGCCGCTCCCGATGCGCAGCAGCTCCGAGGCGAGGGCGAGCAGGTCGCCCGCGCGCCCGAGCAGTCCGGCGCCGGGGTGCCGCAGAGCCGCGAACGCCTCGATGTCGAGGCCGCCGGCCGCGGCATCCGTCACCTCATGGGGGTCGCATGCCTCGTCGAGGGTCAGCCCGTCGGCGCCGAGCGCGGGCGCCCATTCGGCGATGTCCGCGTGCCACGTCCTTCCGGTGGCGTGCTCGGTGAGCGCGGCGATGCCCTCGAACGCGATGGTGGAGTACCGCGACATCGTGCCGGCGACGAAGTCCCTGTCGGCATTCACCAGACGCTCGCGGAGGCCTGCTGCGTCCATCGCCGGCTCCGCGATGCCCGACGTGTGGCTCGCGAGGTGCCGCAGGCGCACGAGGTCGTCGCGGCGATGCCCGAAGTCCGGCAGCGCGGCCGCGAGCGGCGTGCCGGGGGCGAGCAGTCCGCGCTCGATCGCGCGCGCCGCGACGAGTCCGACCAGCGGCTTGGTGATCGAGAACAGCCGGTAGTGGTCGTCGACCTTCGCCTTGCGGGTGCCGGTGGCGCCGAACGCGTCGAGGGCGACGGTGCCCTCGGCGGTCGCGATGCCGAGCACGGCGGTGGGCAGACGCCCGGCATCGACGTGGCGCCGGGCCCAGTCGAAGGCGGCGGCGTAGACGGTCATCGTGCTCCTCTCGCGGGGCGGCTCGCGCCGCGGCCCGTCCTATTCTGCCGTCGGCTCGAACCGCTCCGGCGGGAACGCGGCGACCACGGCCTCACGCAGCGTCTCGAGCGAGGCCTCCGGTCCGAACCAGCCGTGCGCGCGCGCCTGCACCAGGACGTTGCCCAGCGCCGTGGCCTCGACCGGCCCGGCGAGCACCGGCAGTCCCGAGCGGTCGGCCGTCGCCTGGCACAGCAGGCGGTTCAGGGCTCCGCCGCCGACGATGTGGACGACGTCGATCTCGCGGTCGGTGAGCCGACCGGCCGTGTGCACGGCACGGGCGAAGGCGGCCGCGATGCTCTCGACGATGGTGCGCGCGAAGGCTGCTCTGGTCGCAGGCACGTCGGCGCCGGCCTCGGCGAGGACGGCGGCGATGCGCGCGGGCATGTCGCCGGGCGCGGCGAGGCGCGGGTCGTTGGCGTCGAAGAGGGGGACGTCGCCGGGGACGCCGGCCGCGGCATCGAGCAGCTGCGGGAGATCGATGGCGGCGCCGTCCTCGGCCTCCCACGCCCGGACGGACTCGCTCAGCAGCCATAGCCCGGTCACGTTGTGGAGGAAGCGAACGCGCCCGTCGACACCGCCCTCGTTCGTGAAGTTCGCCTCGCGCGCCGCGTCGGTGACGACCGGCTCGTCGAGCTCGACGCCGACCAGGCCCCACGTGCCGCACGAGATGTAGGCCGCGTTCGGCGAACTCAGCGGCACGGCGACGATCGCCGAGGCCGTGTCGTGCGAGCCGACCGCGACGACCTCGAGCGCCGCGCCGACGTGGTCTCGGGCCGCGGCAGCCAGCGCACCGAGGCGCTCGCCCGGCTCGACGAGGGGAGGGAGGACGGATGCCGGGATCCCGAGGCGCTCGGCGAGCTCGAGGTCCCACTGCCCGGTGCGGACGTCGACGAGTCCGGTGGTCGAGGCATTGGTGTGCTCGGCGACGATCGCGCCGGTGAGGAGGAACGCGACCAGGTCGGGGATGAGCAGCGCCACGTCGGCCTCGTCGAGGCCGGTCTCGGTCACGTACTGGTACAGCGTGTTGAACGGCAGGAACTGCAGGCCGTTGCGCCGGTAGAGCTCTGCGAAGGGAACCCGGTCGTGCACGGCCTCGACCCCGCGCGCGGTGCGGTCGTCGCGGTAGTGGAACGGCTCGGAGACCAGCTCGCCGCCGGATACCAGACCGTAGTCGACGGCCCACGAGTCGATCCCGACGCTCGCGAGGCCGGGCTCGCGGGCGACGGCGTCGCGGAGTCCGTCGAGGATGTGGCGATACAGCGCCGAGAAGTCCCAGTGCAGGCCGTCGGGCCCGGCGACCGGGCCGTTCGGGAACCGCGAGACGGCCTCGAGCTGCAGCATGCCGTCGCTGACGCGCCCGATCATGACGCGCCCGCTCGTCGCGCCGAGGTCGACGGCCGCGACCGCGCCGCCGGAGACCTCGGTCATCGGTGGGATCCTTGCGTTTCGTCTCGCTTCGCTCGCTCAACGACCGAACCGGTCCGGTCGTTGAGCGAGGAGCGAAGCGACGAGACGAAACGCGTCGAGGCCGGCGTCATCGGAGGAACGCGGCGGCGACGCCGGAGTCGACCGGGATGTGCAGGCCCGTCGTGCGGCTCAGCTCGGGGCCGGTCAGCACGTATACGGCGTCGGCGACGTTCTCGGGCACGACCTCGCGCTTGAGGATCGTGCGGTTGGCGTAGTACTGGCCGAGGTCCTCTTCCTTGACGCCGTACGTCGCGGCGCGGTTGGCGCCCCAGCCGGCGGCGAAGATGCCCGAGCCGCGCACGACGCCGTCGGGGTTGATGCCGTTGACCCGCACGCCGTGCTCGCCGAGCTCGACCGCGAGCAGACGCACCTGGTGCGCCTGGTCGGCCTTGGTCGCCGAGTACGCGATGTTGTTCGGACCGGCGAAGACGGAGTTCTTCGACGAGATGTAGATGACGTCGCCGCCCATCTTCTGCTCGATGAGGGCCTTGGCCGCCGCCTTGGCGACGAGGAACGAGCCCTTCGCCATCACGTCGTGCTGCAGGTCCCAGTCCTTCTCGGTGGTCTCCAGCAGCGGCTTCGACAGCGACAGCCCGGCGTTGTTCACGACGAGGTCGATGCCGCCGAAGGCGAGCACGGTGGCATCGATCGCGGCCTGGACGCCGGCGGCGTCGGCGACGTTCGCGGCGACGCCGATCGCGACATCCGTCCCGCCCAGCTCGGCCGCGGCGGCCTGCGCCTTCTCGAGATCGAGGTCGGCCACGACCACGCACGCTCCCTCGGCTGCGAGGCGGGTCGCGATGGCCTTGCCGATGCCGGAGGCGGCGCCGGTGACGAACGCGATGCGTCCCTGGTGGGTCTTCGGCTTCGGCATCCGCTGCAGTTTCGCCTCTTCGAGAGCCCAGTACTCGATGCGGAACTTCTCGGCATCCGAGATGGGGGAGTAGGTCGAGATCGACTCGGCGCCGCGCATCACGTTGATGGCGTTGACGTAGAACTCGCCGGCGACGCGGGCGGTCTGCTTGTTCGCGCCGAACGAGAACATGCCGACGCCGGGCACCAGCACGATGAGCGGGTCCGCACCCCGGATCGCGGGCGACTCAGCCGTCGCGTGGGCGTCGTAGTACGCCTGGTAGTCGGCGCGGTAGGCCTCGTGCAGCTCGACCAGACGGGCGAGGGATGCCTCGACCGACGTGCCGGCGGGCAGGTCGAGCAGCATCGGCTTGACCTTGGTGCGCAGGAAGTGGTCGGGGCAACTGGTGCCGAGCTCGGCCAGGCGCGGTGCGTTCGCGGAGGCGAGGAAGTCGAGCACGACGTCGGAGTCGGTGAAGTGGCCGACCATGGGCTTGTCGGTCGAAGCCAGGCCGCGGATCGTCGGTGCGAGGGCGGCGGCCTTGGCGCGGCGCTCGTCCTCGGCCAGCGCTTCGAACCCGGTTCGGACGGCGCCGAACGGCTCCGCCGAGCCGTTCGCGTCGAGGTACGCCTGGGCGGTCTCGATGATCCACAGTGAGTTGGCCTCGGCCTCGTCGGAGGTTTCACCCCAGGCGGTGATGCCGTGGCCGCCGAGGATGCAGCCGATCGCGGCGGGGTTCTGCTTCTTGATCTCGGCGATGTCGAGCCCGAGCTGGAAGCCCGGCCGGCGCCACGGAACCCACACGACCTTCTCGCCGAAGATCGTCGGGGTGAGGGCCTCTCCGTCGGCGGAGGTGGCGATCGCGATGCCCGAGTCGGGGTGCAGGTGGTCCACGTGCGCGGCGTCGACGAGACCGTGCATGGCGGTGTCGATCGACGGCGCGGCGCCGCCCTTGCCGTGCAGGCAGTAGTCGAACGCGGCGACCATCTCGTCCTCGCGGTCGAGCCCCGGGTACACGTCGACGAGCGCGCGCATGCGGTCCAGTCGCAGCACGGCCAGACCGGTCTCGGTCAGCGTGCCGAGGTCGCCGCCGGAGCCCTTGACCCACAGCAGCTCGACGGGCTCGCCCGTGACCGGGTCGGTGTCGGTGCCCTTGGCCGACGTGTTGCCGCCGGCGTAGTTGGTGTTCTTCGGGTCGGCGCCGAGGCGGTTCGACCGGGCGATCAGGTCGGCAGCTGCCTGGTTGGTCATGAGGTGATTCCTTCGGTCTGGGTTCTGGGTGAGTCGCCAGGACACGCCGGATGGGCGGTCACGGTGTCGGCGTGTTCTGGCGACTGGGGAGGAGGCGGATGGGCAGCGCCGCGAGGCGGGTCGCGATGCGGTCGAGGGAGATGGATGCCGCGGGCAGATCCGGCCGGTTGAGATGGCCGTGCGTCGTGCCGGGCTCGGTGACGAGCTCGATGTCGCGGCCGGCGGCGAGCAGCGTGGCCGCGAAGACCTCGCCCGAGACACGCAGCTCGTCGACGTCGCCGTTGATCATGAGCGTCGGGGGGAAGTCGGCGAGGTCGGCGGCCGTCGCCCGGCCTGGGACGACCGCGAGCGGGGCGTCGTCGACCGGGCCGCCGAGGTAGTCCTGGTACATGCCGCGAACGGCATCCGGTCCGAATCGGTCGGCGTCGGGGTCGGCGTCCAGTGCCGCACGAAGCTCGGGGCCGGGCTCGGGCTGCACCGCCAGCAGCGTCGGGTACGCCAGCACCACGAGCGCGGGAAGCACGGCGGCACCGTGCTCGATCAGCCGCAGCGTGGCTCCGGTGACCAGGTTCGCTCCGGCGCTCGCGCCGCCGATGGCCAGGCCCCCCGCGTCGATGCCGAGCCGCTCGGCGCTGTCGGCCGCCCAAGTCCACGCGGCGATGACGTCGTCGGAGGGGGCCGGGTAGCGGCATCCTTCGCCCGCGAGGCGGTAGTCGACCGAGACCACGGTCGTCCCCCGGGCGGCCAGGGCGCGCGCGACGCCGTCGGCCTCGGGCATGTCGAGGTCGCCGGCGCCGAAGCCGCCGCCGTGCGCCCACACCAGGCCCGTGCCGTTCGGCTCATGCGCGGGGTAGACGCGCACGAGCCCGGCGGCGTCGGAGTACGGCTCGGTCATCGCAGCATCCTGGACTCGAGTCGCCAGAACACGCCGCCTGTCGAGCGGGCGGTCGGCGTGTCTTGGCGAGTCATGGTTTCGGGAGGGGCCGGGAGGCTCAGGCGCCCCAGCCGGCCTGGGTGCCGCCCACGCGCTCGGCGGCGAGCCGCTGCTGGTGGCCGGAGGCGGCGTAAGCGGCCATGGGGTCGGCGGGCAGGCCCCGCGACTCGCGCCACTGCGCGAGCGCCGGGCGCACGTCGGTGTAGAAGGCGTCCATGAACACCGCGTTGGCCGCGAGCACGTCGTTCTCGCGCTGCGCGACGTCGAGAGCCTCACGGTCGACGAGCAGGGCGCGCGCCGTCATCTCCTGGACGTTGAGCACCGACCGGATCTGGCCGGGGATCTTGTCTTCGACGTTGTGGCACTGATCCAGCATGAACGCGACGTCGGGGTTGTTGAGACCGCCGCCGCGGACGACCTCGAAGACGATGCGGAACAGCTGGAACGGGTCGGCGGCCCCGACGATCAGGTCGTCGTCGGCGTAGAAGCGCGAGTTGAAGTCGAACGAGCCGAGCTTGCCGAGGCGCAGCAGCTGCATGACGATGAACTCGATGTTGGTGCCCGGCGCGTGGTGGCCGGTGTCGAGGCACACCATCGCCTTGTCGCCGAGCGAAGCCACCTGCGCGTAGGAGGTCCCCCAGTCGGGAACGTCGGTGTGGTAGAACGACGGCTCGAAGAACTTGTACTCGAGCACCAGGCGCTGGTCGTCGCCGAGGCGGTCGTAGATCTGCTGCAGCGAGTCCTGGAGTCGGTCCTGGCGCGCGCGCATGTCGGTCTGGCCCGGGTAGTTCGAGCCCTCGGCGAGCCAGATCTTGAGGTCGCGCGAACCGGTCGCGTCCATGATGTCGATGCACTCGAGGTGGTGGTCGACGGCCTTGCGGCGGATGCGGTCGTCGTGGTGGGTGAGCGCCCCGAACTTGTAGTCCTCGTCCTGGAACGTGTTCGAGTTGATCGTGCCCAGCGCGACGCCGAGGCCCTCCGCGTGGCTGCGCAGGTCGTCGTAGGAGTCGACCTTGTCCCACGGGATGTGCAGCGCGACGCTCGGCGCGAGGGCCGTGTACTCGTTCACCTTGGCGGCGTCCGCGATCTTCTCGTACGGGTCGCGGGGCGTGCCCTCGGTGGTCCACACGCGGAACCGCGTGCCGGAGTTGCCGAACGCCCACGAAGGCAGCTCGATGCCCTGGCCGGCCAGCTGGTCGAGGATCTCGGGGGAGAGAGTGGTCACGATCGTTCGCTTTCGTCATCGGATGCCGCGGCCGCGGCGAGCTGGTCTTCGAGGTGGAAGATCTCGGTGAGCGCCGTGGCGGCCTGGTCGGGCCGGCCGCCCAGGTCGACGAAGAACCGGCCCATGTCGGCCTCCCAGCGCGCGGCGACCTCGGAGTTCGCGAGGTAGGCCTGCGCAGCGGCGTCGTCGTCGGTCTCGTAGTAGCCGATCAGGCGGCCGCCGTCGGCGAGGAAGAGCGTGTAGTTGCGGCGGCCGGCGGCGGCGATCTCGGCGAGCATCTCGGACCACACCGGCGTGTGGCGATGGATGTACTCGTCGAGAAGCTCGGGCTTGACCTGGAGCTCGAAGGCGATGCGGGGCATGGTTCTCTGGTTCGCTGGTCCTCGGCGTCGAGGAGCGGACTGAATCGTTTCATTCCGTTGGGACCACCGTAAGCGGACCCTGCCGTCCGTGTCAAGGCGAAACGCTTTCCGCCTCGGAACGGGGCGCGGTGTACAGTCGTGCCAGTCGGCGCCCGGGAGGGCGCGAACGGAAAGGACCTGCCGGTGACGATCAGCGTCAAGGACGTCGCCGCACTCGCGCGTGTGTCGGTGGGCACCGTCTCGAACGTCCTCAACCGTCCTGACAAGGTCGCTCCCGCCACGGTCGAGCGCGTGCAGGCCGCCATCGAAGAGCTCGGGTTCGTGCGCAACGACGCCGCCCGCCAGCTGCGCGCCGGACGCAGCCGCAGCATCGGCCTGATCGTGCTCGACGTCCGCAACCCCTTCTTCACCGACGTCGCGCGCGGCGCTGAGCGGCGTGCGGCGACGGGCGACCTGTCGATCCTGCTCGGCAACAGCGACGCCGACGCCGACCGCGAGTCCGGCTATCTCGACCTCTTCGAGCAGCAGCGCGTGCACGGCGTGCTCATCACGCCGGTCGCCGACGTGTCGGGACGGCTCGAGAAGCTCCGGGCACGCGGCATCCCGACGGTGCTCGTCGATCGTCCCAGCGACGGCGCCGACTTCTCCTCCGTGTCTGTGGACGACGTGGCCGGCGGCGAGCTCGCCGTACGCCATCTGCTCGAGATCGGCCGCCGGCGGATCGCCTTCATCGGCGGCCCGGCGAGCGTGCGGCAGGTCGCCGATCGCCTCGAGGGCGCCCGCCGCGCGGTCGCCGAGTATGCGGATGCCTCGCTCGAAGTGCTCGAGACGGCAGCGCTGAGCGTGCTCGAGGGGCGGGCAGCGGGCGAGGTGCTGCGCGACCGTGAGCCCGGCGACCGGCCCGACGCCGTCTTCGCCGCCAACGACCTGCTCGCCGTGGGCGTGCTGCAGGCGCTCGTGATGCGCGGCGACGTCGCTGTGCCGGGCGACATCGCCCTCATCGGCTACGACGACATCGACTTCTCCGCCGCGACGGTCGTGCCGCTGTCGTCGATCCGCCAGCCCAGTGAGCTGATCGGCCACCGCGCCGTCGAGCTGCTGCTGGCCGAGGTCGAGGGCGCGGGCGAGCGCGAGCAGGTCGTCTTCCAGCCCGAGCTCGTGGTGCGCGAGTCGACGGGCGCCCGCTTGTGACCCGCAACTGGGCCGGCACGTACGACTACGCCGCGCCGCGCATCGTCGCGGCCCGGACCGAAGACGACGTACGCCGCGCGATGACCGGCACGGGTCGCGTGCACGCCCTGGGCACGCGCCACTCCTTCACCGACCTGCCCGACACCGACGGCACCCTGATCGACCTGGCGGGGCTCGAGGGCGGCTTCGAGCTGCACGGCGACGAGGTGAGGGTCGCCGCCGGCACCCGCTACGGCGTGCTCGCAGCCTGGCTGGACGAGCGCGGACGGGCGCTGCCCAACCTCGGGTCGCTGCCCCACATCTCGGTGGCCGGGGCGACCGCGACCGGAACGCACGGCTCGGGAGACGCCAACGGCGTGCTCACGACGTCGGTGCGCGGCATCCGCTTCGTCGATGCTGCCGGCGACGTGCGCGAGATCCGCCTCGGCGACCCGGACTTCGCGGCCCTGGCGGTCGGGCTCGGCGCGTTCGGCGTGGTGGTGTCGCTCGATCTCGAGACGCAGCCCTCCTACCGGATGCGGCAGGACGTGTACCGCGATGTCTCGTGGGATGCCGCGCTCGGCGCCCTCGAGAGCGTCACCGGGAGCGGCTACAGCGTTTCCGTCTTCACGCGCTGGGAGCCGGGATCGGTCGGGTTCGTGTGGGTGAAGTCCCGGCTCGGGGCGGACGACGATGCCGTTGCCGACGTGCTGCTCGACGGCGTCCGCGACATCGACGCCGAGCCCTTGGGAGGGCTCGCCGACGTCACCGAGCTGCGCGGGGTGCCGGGGCCGTGGATGCTGCGGCTGCCGCATTTCCGGCTCGACGGCACGCCCTCGTTCGGGGACGAGATCCAGAGCGAGTACTTCGTGGCGCGCGAGCACGCTCCGGCGGCGCTGCGGGCCATGCTCGGCCTCGGCGACGACATCCGGCCGCTGCTGTTCGTGAGCGAGCTGCGCACCGCGGCGGCCGACGACCTGTGGCTCAGCCCGGCATCGGGTCAGGACGTCGTCGCGATCCACTTCACGTGGCGCAACGACCCGGCCGGCGTGGCCGCCGTGCTGCCGCGGATCGAGAACGCCCTCGAGCCGTACCGCGCCCGGCCGCACTGGGGAAAGCGCCACGGGTTCGACCGCGCAGCGATGGAGCGCGCGCACCCCCGGCTGGCGGATGCGCGCGCGGTGTTCGAGCGGCACGACCCTGAGGGGCGTTTCGTGAACGAGCACCTCGTGCGGATCGGGGCCCGCGAGCCGCGCTGAGGTCAGCTCGCGCGGCGGTTGCGCAGCTCGTCGTTCGGCACGCGCACCGGAGTCGTCGAGGCGACCTCGTCGCTGAACTCCTCGGGCGCCGGCTGCACGACCGAGAGCGGCCGCGTCTCGTCGATCGTGAGCAGGAAGCGCCGTTCTTCGTGGCGGTGCAGACGCCCGGACACGATGAGCCAGGTGGCGCCGATGCCGAAGGCCACCAGGCCCGCGATCGCTCCGAGCAGGATCGCGGTGCGCGGCCCGTACTCGTCGGCCACCCATCCGACGATCGGAGCGCCGATGGGCGTGCCGCCCATGAGGATCGCCATGTACAGGGCCAGGACGCGGCCGCGCAGGACCGGGTCGGTGGTCGTCTGGACGTACCCGTTGGCCGTCGTGAGCATCGTGACGACGGCGAAGCCGGTGAACATGAGCGTGACGGCATATGCCCAGTACGTGGGCATGAAGGCCGACACGGCGGCGGCGCCGGCGAAGAGCAGCGTGCCGCCGATCACGACGCGGATGCGCGCCCGATCGCGGCGTGCCGCCATGAGCGCGCCGGCGAGCGAGCCCACCGCGAGGATCGAGCTCAGCAGGCCGTAGCCGTCGGCCTCCTGGCCGAACTCCAGCGCCATCGTCGAGGCGAAGATCGGGAAGTTCATGCCGAACGCGCCGACCAGGAAGACCATCGCGAACGTCACGATGAGGTCGGGCCGCTTGGCGACGTAGCGGAAGCCGTCGGCCAGGCGCGAGGCCCCCGGCGCCTTCACGCGCGGGATGAGCTGGTCGGTGCGGATCAGCATGAGCGCGGCGATCATCGCGAGGAAGGTGACGGCGTTGACCAGGAACACCCAGCCCGTGCCGACGGCGACGATGACGATGCCGGCGACCGCGGGGCCGATCATGCGGGCGCCGTTGAACGAGGCGGCGTTGAGCGCGACGGCGTTGGACGCGACCTCGCGTGAGACGAGGTCGGAGACGAACGCCTGCCGCGCAGGGTTGTCGAACGCGGCGATGACGCCGAGTGCGAGCGCGAAGGCGTACATGATCGGCAGGGTCATCATGCCCAGCAGCAGCAGAGCGCCGATGCCGAGGCCGAGGAGCAGCAGCAGCCCCTGGGTCAGCATCAGCAGATGGCGGCGATCGAACCGGTCGGCGACCCAGCCGGTCACGCCGACCAGCAGCAGCGGCGGCGCGAACTGCAGGGCCATCGTGATGCCCATGGCCGCGGCGTCGTTGTCGGTGAGCTCGGTGAGGACGACCCAGCTGAGCGCCGTCGCCTGCATCCACGCGCCGACGTTCGAGACGAGGGCGCCGATGAACCACACCCGGTAGTTGAAGATCGAGAACGACCGGAACATCGCGCTCACAGGGCCACCAGCCTCTGCATGATCTCGGCGGCCTTCGCGAGCGTCTCGCGCTCGTCGGGCGAGAGGCCGGCGAGCGCGGACTCGACCCAGGCGTCACGGCGACGAGCGGTCTCGTCGACGACGGCACGGCCCTCGTCGGTGAGCGAGATCTGC
The DNA here is from genome assembly GCF_001427145.1 of Microbacterium sp. Root166. GTDB lineage: Bacteria > Actinomycetota > Actinomycetes > Actinomycetales > Microbacteriaceae > Microbacterium. The sequence continues at coordinate 728,521 of NZ_LMGL01000001.1, read as the reverse complement.
ACCTTCCGACCGTCGGACTCGTCGGCCGAGCGGGTGATGTAGCCCGACTCCTGCAGGCAGTTGACCGTGCGATTCATCGACGGGGCCGACACGCGCTCGCGCTCGGCGAGCTCGCCGAGGGTGTGTGAGCCGTGCACCCACAGGGCCGCGAGCACCGCGAACTGGCCGTCGCTCATCGAGTCGACCGCGCGCTGGGTGCGCAGGCGCCGGGCGAGGCGGAAGGTCGCGATACGCAGCTGCGAGGCCGCCGCGGAATGGTCGTCGAGGTGGTCTGCCGGCTTCGTGTCTGTCGTCGTAGCGCTCATGCAATTACTTAGCTTAGCTCATTAGTTTGGCTAAGGGAATTGCGGATGCCGCGGCGCCGGGCCTCGGCATCCGCTGCGCCATAGACTTCACCGCATGCCTGAGTTCACCGATGCGCATGGAATCGCGATCGTCTACGACGTCCATCCCGCGAAGAACGAGCCTCGGGCCGTGGTCCAGCTGCTCCACGGGGTCGGCGAGCATGCGGGCCGGTATGCCGCGCTGATTGATGCCCTGACCGCCGACGGATACACCGTCTACGCCGACGACCGGCGTGGCCACGGCCGCACCGGCATGGGGCACCACGGAGGCGATGCGACCAAGCTCGGGCGCCTCGGACCCGGCGGCCTCATGGCCGCGATCGCCGGCGTGTGGCAGCTGACGCAGCTCATCCGCGACGAGAACCCCGGTCTGCCCCTCGTCATCCTCGGCCACTCGTGGGGCTCGTTCATCACGCAGATGCTCGTCAACGACCACCCCGACGCCTACGACGCGGTCGTGCTCAGCGGCAGCGCGCTGCGCTGGCCGGGCTCGCTCAACTCCGGTGACCTCAACTCGCCCTGGAAGGGCCCGGACGCCATGGGCACCGAGTGGCTCGCCTCCGACCTCAGCGTCGGGCGGGCCTTCCTCGACGACCCGCTGACGACCGACGAGCCGCTGATGAAGCTGTTCGGGCCGATCGACACCCTGCGGCTGATCGGCAAGCCGCGCAAGAACCTCGGCGTCGACATCCCGGTCCTGCTGATGGTCGGGCGCGACGACACGGTCGGCGGACCGGTCAGTGTGCACAAGCTCGCCGACGCCTACCGCACGCGCTCGGGACTGACCGACGTGACGACGCTGGTGTACCCCGGCGCCCGGCACGAGATCTTCAACGACGTCACCCAGGCCGACGTGCGCGCCGACCTGCTCGCCTGGCTGGACCGCCGCTTCCCCGTCCGCGCCTGAGGCCCGCCCCGGCCTTTCTCCATTGACGCCGACGGCGGGTTGCGTCATCCTGTCACCAGTGACTGTCGTGGGAGCGCTCCCACGACTGTCGGCCCCGGCAACGATGTCGCGGGTGTCGGTCGACGATGACCCAAGGAGCAGATTCCCCCATGACCTATCCATCCCCCCGTTCGTCGCGCCGGAGGGTTGTGGCCCTCGGCGCCGTCGCCGCTCTGGCTGCGGCCATCGCGATCCCTTTGTCGGCTTCCGCCGCCACTGCGGAAGAGGGCGACCTCGCCGGCTCGGACCTCTACCTCAACCCCTGGAGCACCACGCTCGAGGCGGCTCAATCGCTGACCGGGCAGGCGCGGGCGGACGCCCAGCTGCTCGGATCCATCCCCTCGGCGGACTGGTTCACCTCGGGCACCCCGGCCGAGGTCGAAGCCGCCGTCGACGCCGTGGTCGACGCGGCCGACGCGAAGGGGAAGATGCCCGTCCTCGTGGCGTACAACCTGCCGTTCCGTGACTGCGCCCAGTACTCCGCGGGCGGCGCCCTCGGCACCGCCGAGTACAAAGCGTGGATCGACGGGTTCGCGGCCGGCATCGGCGACCGCGCGGCGACCGTGATCCTCGAGCCCGACGGACTCGGGATCATCCCCCACTACACGACCCTCGACGGCAACCTCGAGTGGTGCCAGCCCGCAGAGGTGCCCGCCGCCACCGCCGCGAGCGACCGCTACACGCAGCTCAATCACGCGGTCGACGCACTCGGCGCGCTGGCGAGCACCTCGGTCTACCTCGACGGCACCGGCGCGAGCTGGCTGAACGTCGGCGAGATCACCGACCGCCTCCTCAAGGGCGGCGTGCAGCGTGCGGACGGGTTCTTCCTGAACGCCTCGAACTACCAGTTCACGGCGAACTCGACGTACTTCGGCACCTGGATCTCGTCCTGCATCGCCTACGTCACCGAGGTCAACCCCGGCGACTACGGCTCGTGCGGCAACCAGTACTGGAACGGCGGCCCGGCCACCGACTGGCAGGGCGGCGCCATGTCGCAGTACGGCGAGTGGAGCTCGGGCAACGCCGACCCCACGCTGAACACCGCCGGGGTCGACTCGCGGTACGCGTCGATCCTCGGCGGCGTCGAGCCGACCACCAAGTTCGTGATCGACACGAGCCGCAACGGACTCGGCCCGTGGCAGTACCCGGCGGGCGTGTACCCGGCGCACGAGGACTGGTGCAACCCGCCGGACCGCGGCCTGGGACTGCGCCCGTCGACCGAGACCGGCACGCCGCTGGTCGACGCCTACCTGTGGATCAAGGTGCCCGGCGAGTCGGACGGCAAGTGCTTCCGCGGCACCGAGGGCCCGCTCGATCCCGAGCGCGGCATGGAGGACCCGGCCGCCGGCCAGTGGTTCGTCGAGCAGGCGCGCGAGCTCATCGCCCTGGCGAACCCGCCGATCGCGGCGCTCGACTGCCACGTCGAATGGGATGCCGATGCCTCGGGCGACGGTTTCGCGGCGAAGATCCGCACCTCGGCGCCCGGCAGCCTGGAGTTCGCGTTCCCGGACGGCCAGGTCGTGCGCAAGGCCACTCGCGGAACGTTCGCGCAGGACGGTGCGACGGTCACGGTGACGGCGAACGCGCGGCCCGGCAACGCACCGAATGCGCTCCTGCAGGTCACGGGCGCCGTGACCGAGCCGTGGCAGTTCCACCTGAACGGAAAGGCCTGCACCTCCTGACGACCGGTCGTTGAGCGAGCGAGGAACGAGCGAGACGAAACGCGCTGGGTAGTCCGGGCGTTTCGTCTCGCTCCGCTCGCTCAACGACCGAGGGTGCGGGCCGGGGCGGCGGCGGCGCCGCCTAGGCTGAACCCATGCACGGCGAATACAAGGTGCCCGGAGGAAAGCTGGTCGTCGTCGACCTCGAGGAGCGCGACGGCCGCATCGCGGACTTCCACCTCGCGGGCGACTTCTTCCTCGAGCCGGACTCGGCGCTCGATGACATCGACGCGGCCGTCAACGGCCTGCCGATCGAGGCCGACGTCACGGCGATCGCGACGGCCGTCCGCGCGGCGCTGCCCGAGGGCGCGCAGCTGCTGGGCTTCACGCCCGAGGCCGTCGGCACCGCCGTGCGCCGCGCCCTCGTCACCGCGCCCGGCTGGCGCGACTTCGACTGGGAGATCGTGCACGAGGCGCCGGTCTCGCCGCGCATGAACCTCGCGCTCGACGAGGTGCTGACCACGCGCGTCGGCGACGGGCGGCGGCGGCCGACGCTGCGGCTGTGGGAGTGGAACGAGTCCGCCGTCGTCATCGGGTCGTTCCAGTCGCTGCGCAACGAGGTCGACCCCGAGGGCGCGGCCCGCCACGGCTTCGACGTCGTGCGGCGCATCTCGGGCGGCGGCGCCATGCTCATGGCGGCGAACTCGATAGTGACGTACTCGCTGTACGTCCCGGCATCCCTCGTCGCGGGCCTCACCTTCGCCGATTCCTACGCCTTCCTCGACGACTGGGTGCTGCAGGCGCTGCGCTCGCTCGGAATCGAGGCCACCTACCAGCCGCTCAACGACATCGCCTCACCGCAGGGCAAGATCGGCGGAGCAGCCCAGAAGCGCCTCGCCAACGGCGGCGTGCTGCACCACGCGACGCTCAGCTACGACATGGACGGTCAGATGATGACCGAGGTGCTGCGCATCGGGCGAGAGAAGCTCAGCGACAAGGGCACCGTCTCGGCCGCCAAGCGGGTCGATCCGCTGCGGCGCCAGACCGGACTGCCGCGCGAGGAGATCATCGAGCGCTTCAAGGACACCTTCGCGAAGCTGTACGGTGCCGTCCCCGGCAATATCACCGAAGAGGAATACGCCGAGGCGGAAGCACTCGTGGCCTCGAAGTTCGAGACCGACGCCTGGCTGCGTCGCGTGCCGTGACGGACGAGAGACGGGATGCCGCGGCATCCGGTTCCGTCGAAATCCACCAGGGCGACAACCTCGAGGTGCTCCGCGGCTTCGACGACGGGTCGTTCACGCTGATCTACCTCGACCCGCCGTTCAACACCGGGCGGCGCCAGGAGCGCGCGCTCGAGACCGCCCGCGCGCCGGGGGATGATCCCGCGACGAACGCCGTGATCCGCAAGGGATTCCACGGCCGCGAGTACGAGCGGCTGCGCGGAGACCTGCGCGCCTACGGCGACACGTTCGACGACTACTGGGGCTTCCTCGAGCCGCGGCTGCTCGAGGCGTGGCGGCTGCTCGCCGACGACGGCACGCTCTACCTGCACCTCGACTACCGCGAGGCGCACTACGCCAAGGTGCTGCTCGACGCGCTCGTCGGCCGCGACCGCTTCCTCAATGAGCTGATCTGGGCGTACGACTACGGCGCGAAGACGCGCAAGCGGTGGCCCACGAAGCACGACACGATCCTGGTGTACGTGAAGAATCCGGACCGGTACTGGTTCGACTCCGAGGCCGTGGACCGCGAGCCGTACATGGCGCCCGGGCTCGTCACGCCCGAGAAGGCCGCGCGCGGCAAGCTCCCCACCGACGTCTGGTGGCACACGATCGTGCCGACGACCGGGCGCGAGAAGACCGGGTACCCGACGCAGAAGCCCGAGGGCATCCTGCGCCGGATCGTCCAGGCCTCCTCACGGCCGGGCGACCGGGTGCTCGACTTCTTCGCCGGCAGCGGCACCACCGGCGCTGTCGCTTCGGCGCTCGGCCGCGACGCCGTGCTCGTCGACGACAACCCCGCCGCGATCGCCGTGATGACCGAACGGATGCCTCACGCCGCCGTCTTCCGAGCCGGGGAGCAGGCACCCTCTTAGGCTGGGGGGATGCGCTTCGGAACCTTCATCCCCCAGGGCTGGCGATTCGATCTCGTCGGCATCGACGACGCCGATCAGTGGCGGGTGATGGCGACCCTCGCCCAGCTCGCCGACGAGGGACCGTGGGAGTCGCTCTGGGTCTACGACCACTTCCACACGACTCCGGTGCCGTCGGAGGAGGCGACGCACGAGGCCTGGACCCTGATGAGCGCCTTCGCCGCCTCGACCAGCCGCATCCGCCTCGGGCAGATGTGCACCTGCATGGCCTACCGCAACCCCGCCTACCTCGCGAAGGTCGCCGCGACCGTGGACGCGATCTCCGGCGGCCGCACCGAGATGGGCATCGGCGGCGGCTGGTACGAGCACGAGTGGCGTGCGTACGGCTACGGCTTCCCGGAGGTGCGAGACCGGCTCGGGATGCTGCGCGAGGGCGTGGACATCATGCACCAGGCGTGGACGACAGGCAGCGCCACCCTCGACGGCAAGCACTACCAGGTCGACGGTGCGATCGTGCGGCCGCTTCCGCTGCAGGAGGGCGGGATCCCGCTGTGGATCGCCGGCGGCGGCGAGAAGGTCACGCTCAAGATCGCGGCCAAGTACGCCGCGTACACGAACTTCAACGGCACGCTCGAGGTCTGGGACCGCAAGAGCGAGATCCTGCGCGGCCACTGCGACGCCCTCGGCCGCGACTTCGGCTCGATCACGAGGTCCGCCAACTTCAACACCATCGTCGGCGAGACCGAGGCCGAGGCATCCGATCGCCTCGCCGCCGTGAAGGCGCGCCTGCTGCCGCATGTCGGGCAGGAGCGCGCGGACGCCATCGAGCAGGACTACCTCGCGTCGCCCGCCTTCGGGTCGGTCGAGCAGGTGGCCGAGCGGCTCGCCGAGCGCGAGAAGCACGGGCTCGGCTACGCGATCCACTACTTCCCCGAGGCCGCGTACGACCGGTCGGGCGTGCAGCTGTTCGAGCGCGAGGTCATCGCCGCGCTGGCGTAGCCCGCCGGCCGACCCTGCCCGGCGCTCCGTGAGACTCACCCTGGCGCCTGAGACTCGCGGCGACGCCGGGGTTCTCGGGCGGAGAGGTAATTCTCACTGCGGGCGGGCGGGGTCAGACGAGCGCGGCGACCGAGGCGTAGCCGTCGGGCATGACGTCGGGGCGCGAAGCGTCGCCGCCGAACACCCGGGTCGTGCCGGGGTTCGGGGCCCAGTCCGGCCAGCCGGGGTCACCGGCGCGCATGAACGACACCGCCGCGCCGTGCACGGCGTCGGCCAGGCGCCGCGGCGGGGCATCGCCGGCGATGACCCCGACGCGCGGGCCGTCGAGGCAGTCGAAGAAGAACGGAACGTCGAGGCAGTGGAGTGCCCAGCGCCGGGTCGGCGACGGCCACGAGAACCGGTACGCCCACGTCGGAGCGATTGCGGATGCCGCGGCCGGCGCCGCGCCCAGTTCGGCGTCCGCCGCAGCCTGGCGACGGGCCTCGGCCACTCGCACGACGGTCCGGCGGAACACCACGTCGGTGGCGTATCGCCCGAGCATCGCGGCGGTGCCCTTGCGGCGCTGCGCGGTGTTCGCGGCGAGGTACGCCCGGCGAGGAGCCCGGGCCAGCTGCAGCTTCGCCAGCGCCAGGCTCGCGGGGATGAACCGCAGCTTGGCCTGCGCGGAGTCGGTGATCATCGTGAACTCGTCGTCGGTCGCGCCCAGAACGAGCGGCTTGTCGGCGCCGACGCCGGCCCGGAGCGAGTCGAGGGTCGGCCGGGCGAGCAGGTCGCCGTCGACCTCGGGGCCGAGCGGCAGACCGTCCTGCAGCAGCGACAGGACGCCGTCGAGCGGATCGCCGCCGTCACCCGAGAGGGCCTTCTCCTGCAGCTCGTGGAGGGTCTCCTCAGTTACCGACGCGAAGCCGTCCCGCGTCGGCGCGACGCCGGCGAGGTTGGCGAGCTTGGCCGACAGCGTCCGCGCGCGCTCCGGAGCAACGTCCGCGAGCGCGGCCGACGCCGCCCACGCCGAGTGGAAGAGGTGCTGCGCCGACGGCATCCCGAGCAGCGTGAGCACGGCGCCGCCGCCGGCCGACTGGCCTGCGATGGTCACGCGCCCGGGGTCGCCGCCGAAGGCCTCGATGTTCTCGCGCACCCACTCGAGCCCGGCGAGCCAGTCGCGCACTGCGCGGTTCGAGGGAGCGCCGGCGATGTGCCCGAATCCGTCGAAGCCGAGCCGGTACGAGATCGAGACGGTGACGACGCCGTCGCGGTTGAAGGCCCGGCCGTCGTACCAGGGGCTCGCGGGCGACCCGGCGGTGTAGCCGCCGCCGTGGATCCAGACGAGCACGGGCAGGCGGGCCTCGCGCTCGCCGGGCACCGCGGTGAAGACGTTGACGTTCAGGGTCGCCTCGCCCGGGACCACGGGCTCGGGGATCAGCGTGTCGCCCGGGTCGTGGCGGTTCGCGGTCGCGCCGAAGTCCACGGCATCGCGCACGCCGCTCCACGGCTCCGGCGGCACCGGCGCCGCGAAGCGCAGCGCGCCGACGGGCGCCTGCGCGAACGGGATGCCGAGGAACGCCGCCGAGCGCTCGCGCGTGCCCGGCTCGCCGCGCCAGAATCCGCGGACGTCACCTGCTGTGATGGTGACGACGGGGCCGTCAGGATGCTGCGCCACGAGGTGCCGCCTTTCGTTCGGGGTCTGTGCCGGCCCGCGCCGGGTCGAGCGCGTCGAAGAGTGCGTCGACCGTTCCTGCCATGTCGACGTCGGGCTCGAGCATCCACTGCACCTGCAGCCCGTCCGTCACGGCCTGGAAGATCCGGGCGAGGGTCGTGGGATCGATGGCGGCGGTGATCCGCCCGGCGGCCTGCTGCGCGGCGATCGCGGTGGAGAAGACCTCGCGCAGGCTCTGGCCGCGCGAGACGAAGTACTCGTGCGCGGCATGGTCGGGGTCGGCGGCGTCGACCGACAGGCGTGCGAAGAGCTGCACCAGGCCGGGGACGTCGGCGTTGTGGCGGACGAGTCCGACGTAACCCCCGCGCAGCTCCTCGCCCGAAATCGTGCGGTCGTCGTCGGCGAGGCCGAACCCCGCCGAGTCGACCTCGTCGCGCTTGCGGAGGATCGCCGTGAAGAGGTCCTCCTTGCTGTCGAAGTAGTGGAGGAGTCCGGCCTGGCTGAGGCCGACGGCATCCGCGAGCTCTTTCACCGAGGCCCCCTGGTAGCCCTCACGCGCGATCACGTCGAGCGCGCGCTCGAGGATCTCCTCGCGCTTCGCCACGCCCTTCGCGTACGAACCCCTGCGTTCCCTGCGGCTTTCGACCATGGGGACAGTAAACCCGAATGACGCTTGATTTCTCAATACCGAGTGGCATATGGTTTTGCTGCGCTCGATGAGGAGCGCCTCCCACACGACAGGACGACACCATGACGACGCCGTCAGAACCCACCCTGGCCACGCAGCCCGAGGCGCAGCCCGGCGCCCCGATGACCGAGAACACCTTCATCGCGACCGCTGCCGGCAACGATGATCCGCCCGCGCCGATCAAGGGCCTCCGACGCCTGCTGTGGTGGATCGTCCCCGCCAACCTCGGCATCTTCCTCATCTGGGGCGCCGTCCCGGGCATCCTGTTGCCCGCCCAGATCACCGAGTTCGACGAGCCGAACAAGGTCGTCAACCTGCTCATCGTCACGACGATCGGCTCGTTCGCGTCGATCCTCGCCCAGCCCATCGCCGGTCAGCTCTCGGACCGCACCCGCTCGCGGTTCGGCCGCCGCGCGCCCTGGATCGTCCTCGGCAGCCTCGCCGGCGGCCTCGCGCTCACGGGCCTCGCCTTCGCCGACTCGCTCGTGGGCATGGTCATCGCCTGGACGCTCGTGCAGATCTCGTACAACTTCGCGCAGGGTCCGCTCAGCGCCGTCATGCCCGACCGCGTGCCGCTCGCCCGCCGTGGCACCTTCGCCGCGCTCTCGGGCATCGGCCTGATGGTCGGCGCGCTCGGCGGCTCGATCATCGGGTCGATGTTCCTGAACAGCATCGCGGCGGGGTACATCATCTTCGCCGTCATCTCGCTGGTCACCCTGACGCTGTTCGTGATCTTCAACCCCGACCACTCCAGTGTCCGCATCCAGCCCGAGCCGTTCCGGCTCGTCGACTTCCTGCGCACGTTCTGGGTCAACCCGGTCAAGCACCCCGACTTCTTCTGGGCGTTCACCGGCCGGCTGCTCCTGTACACGGGCTACTTCGCCGTCACCGGGTACCAGTTCTTCATCCTCACCGACTACCTCGGCGTCGAGGATCCGGCCACCGTCATCCCGATCCTCGGGCTGCTGAGCCTCGTCGGCATCCTGATCTCGACGATCATCTCCGGCCCGCTGTCGGACCGCATCGGCCGCCGCAAGCCGTTCATCTTCGGATCGTCGGTGTTCGTCGGGCTGGCCATGATCATCCCGATGGTCTCGCCGACGATCGAGGCGTGGATGCTCATGACCTTCATCTCGGGCTTCGGCTTCGGCATGTTCCAGGCCGTCGACACCGCGCTCATGAGCCAGGTGCTGCCGTCGGCGAAGTCCTTCGCGAAGGACCTCGGCGTCGTGAACATCGCCGCGACCCTGCCGCAGACCCTCGCTCCGGCCGTCGCCGGCGGCATCGTGCTCGGCGTCGGCTACATCGGGCTGTTCCCGGTCGGCATCGTGCTCAGCATCCTCGGCGCCTTCGCGGTGTGGCCCATCAAGTCCAGCCGCTGATCCACGGGCACCTCCACCACCGACCCCATCCACGAAAGGATGACCCCATGACCGACACCACGACCACCGCCGTGCTCCCGGCATCCGTCACCGACCTCACGCTCGAAGAGAAGGCGTCCCTCACGAGCGGCGCGAGCTTCTGGTACACCAAGCCCGTCGAGCGCGCCGGCATCCCGAGCATCATGGTCACCGACGGCCCGCACGGCCTGCGCAAGCAGCGTGAGGGCGGCGACCACCTCGGCATCGGCGACAGCGTGCCCGCCACGTGCTTCCCGCCCGCGGTCGGACTCGGCTCGTCGTGGGACGTCGAGCTCGTGCAGCGCGTCGGCGAGGCGCTCGGCACCGAGACGTCGATCGAGAAGGTCGCGGTGCTGCTCGGTCCCGGCATCAACATCAAGCGCTCGCCGCTGTGCGGCCGCAACTTCGAGTACCTGTCGGAGGACCCGATCGTCTCCGGCGTGCTGGGGGCGGCGCTGGTGCGCGGCATCCAATCGAAGGGCGTGGGCACCTCGCTGAAGCACTTCGCGGCGAACAACCAGGAGGACGACCGCATGCGGTCCTCGTCCGACGTCGACGCCCGGCCGCTGCGCGAGATCTATCTGCGCGGCTTCCAGCGGGTCGTCGAGGACGCCCAGCCGTGGACGGTGATGTGCTCGTACAACCGCATCAACGGCGTCTACGCGTCGGAGGACCCGTGGCTGCTGACCAGCGTGCTGCGCGACGAGTGGGGCTTCGACGGCGTCGTGGTCTCGGACTGGGGTGCCGTCAACGAGCGCGTTCCCGGCCTCGCCGCGGGCATGGACCTCGAGATGCCGTCGTCGAACGGCGTCACCGATGCCCAGATCGTCGCGGCGGTGCAGGACGGCTCGCTCGACGAGTCGGTGGTGGATGCCGCGGCCGGCCGGATCCTGGACCTCGTGCGCAAGGCGCAGGCCGGCGCCGGGGCCGTCGAAGGTCCCCTCGACGTCGACGCCCACCATGGGCTCGCGCGGGAGGCGGCGGGCCGTTCGATCGTGCTGCTCAAGAACGACGACGGCGCTCTGCCGCTCGCCCGCGACGCCCGCATCGCCGTGCTCGGCGAGTTCGCCGCGAAGCCGCGCTACCAGGGCGCCGGGTCGTCGATGATCAACCCGACGCGGGTCGACTCCGCGCTCGACGAGATCCGCGCGCTCGCCGCCGGAGACGTCGCGTACGCCCAGGGCTTCAGCGTCGCGCCGCACGTCGAGCCCGAGCAGACGGCGTCGCTCCGCGACGAGGCGGTGGCCGCGGCATCCGCTGCCGAGGTGGCCGTCGTGTTCCTCGGACTGCCCGCGCGCCTGGAGTCCGAGGGCTACGACCGCACCGACATCGACCTGCCGGCCGAGCAGCTGGCCCTGCTCGACGCCGTGCTCGAGGTCAACCCGATCGTGGTCGTGGTGCTCTCGAACGGCGGCGTCGTGGCGCTGCCGTTCGCCGATCGGGTACCGGCGATCCTCGAGGGGTGGTTGCTCGGCCAGGCCGGCGGCGGCGCCACCGCCGACGTGCTCTTCGGCGTCGTGAACCCCTCGGCGAAGCTGACCGAGACCATCCCGCGCCGCCTCGAGGACACCCCCGCGTTCCTCGACTTCCCCGGCGAGTTCTCGCACGTCCGCTACGGCGAGGGACTGTTCGTGGGCTACCGCTGGTACGACGCGCGCCGCATGGACGTCGCGTACCCGTTCGGCCACGGCCTGTCGTACACGACGTTCGCCTACGGGGATGCCGCGGCCTCGGTGAACGCGGACGGCGACCTCGAGGTGCTCGTCGCAGTGACCAACACCGGTGACCGCGCCGGCCGCGAGGTCGTGCAGGTGTACACGTCGGTGCCGGAGGGGAAGATCCACCGGCCCGCCCGCGAGCTCAAGGCGTTCGCGTCGGTCGCCCTCGAGCCGGGCGAGACGCGCGAGGTCGCGCTCACGGTGCGCCGCAGCGACCTCGCCTACTGGGACATCCGTCTCGACGCCTGGGTCGTCGAGGGCGGCGAGTACGTCGTCGACGTCGCGGCGTCGAGCCGCGACATCCGCTCGTCCGTCACGGTGGCCGTCGACGGCGACCCGATCGTGCTGCCGCTGTCGCGCACGTCGTCGATCGGCGAGGTGATGGCCCACCCGGTGGTCGGGCAGATGGTGCAGGCTGCGATCGCCCAGATGATGGGCGGAATGGAGGGCGTCGAGGCGATCATGCCCGAGGGCGTCGACGCCTCGAAGATGATGGAGTCGTTCCCGATCGGCCGGGCCGGCATGTTCGCCGCCGGTGACTCCAACGGCGCGATCAACCCGGAGATGATCGACGGCCTCATCGCGATGGCGAACGCCCCGCAGCAGCAGTGAAGAGCGACGGATGCCCCGGCCCGCGCGGCCGGGGCATCCGTCGTGTCCGCGCTCGGCGCATCGGCCGGTAACCGCCGCGGGGCCGGGCGGCCATCCGTCGTTCACCTGCCCGTCGCCGGGGGCCGAGACGCTGGCGGGGATCGTTCCGCCCCCACAGCAAGGTGCACACCCGATGCCTTCTCCCTCGCCCGTCCGCGCGCGCCTGCGCGCCCTCCCGGCCGCGCTCGCCGCCCTCGCGGTCGTCGTCGTGCCGTCCCTCGTGGCCGCACCGGCCCACGCGGCCGAGCCGCCGCTCATCGTCGTGAACGAGGTCGAGACGGCCGCCGACTGGATCGAGCTGACGAACGCAGGCACCGAGCCGGCCGACATCTCGGGGTTCCAGGTCAAGGACAACGACGACACGCACATCGCCATGGTTCCCGCCGGCACGATCCTCGCGGCCGGTGCCTTCTACGCCATCGACACGAATGTCGGCGCCGATGGGTTCGGGCTCGGCGCCGCCGACTCGGCGCGCGTGTTCGCCGCCGACGGGGCGACGCTGCTCGACGCGCACAGCTGGACGGCGCACCCGTCGCCGAGCGCGGGCCGCTGCCCCGACGGCACCGGCGCCTTCGTCACGACGGTGGCGGCGTCGAAGGGCGCGGCGAACGTGTGCACGCTCGACGCGGCCGACGCGGTCGTGATCAACGAGATCGAATCGGATGCCGGAACGCCGGGCGACTGGGTCGAGCTCATCAACACCGCCAAGGTCACCGTCGACCTCTCGGGCCTTCGGGTGCTCGACAACGACGACACGCACGTGTACTCGATCCCGGCCGGCACCGCGCTCGCGGGTGGCGCGCGCCTCGTGATCGAGGGAGCGGACCTCGGGTTCGGACTCGGGGGTGCGGACTCGGTCCGCCTGACCGACGCAGCAGGCACCGCGATCGACGCCTACTCGTGGACCACGCACGCGGCCACCACGTACGGCCGCTGCCCCGACGGCGTCGGCGCGTTCGACGTGACCGCAGCGACGACGAAGGGCGCCGTGAACGACTGCACCCCGCCCGTCGCGGCCGCGTCGATCGTGGTGAACGAGGTCGAAAGCAACGGCGACGACACCGACTGGGTCGAGGTCTTCAACGTGGGCGCTGCCCCGGTCGACCTCTCCGGCGCGCTGTTCCGCGACAACGACGCGACGCGCGTCCCGTGGGCGCTTCCGGCCGGCTCGATCATTGCGCCCGGCGGTTTCCTCGTCATCGATCAGGCCAGCGGATCGAACCCGGCCGGCTTCGACTTCGGACTCGGCAACGCCGACGAAGTGCACCTGTACCTGCCCGACGGCGTGACCGAACTCGCGACCTACAGATGGGGCATCCATTCGGCCGTGTCGTACGGTCGATGCCCCGACGGCACCGGCGCCTTCGCCACGACGACCGTGTCGACCAAGGGCGGGCCGAACAACTGTGCGCTGCCTGTCGTGATCAACGAGGTCGAGAGCCAGCCCGCCGACGGCGGCGAGGACTGGGTCGAGCTGGTCAACGTCGGCACGAGTGCGGTGGATGCCTCGGGTCTGGTGATCCGCGACAGCGAGGTCGACCACGCGTACGTCGTTCCTGCCGGCACCACCATCGCCGCCGGGGCGTACTTCATCGTCGACGCCCTGGGCTACGGGCTGGGCGGAGCGGACGCGGTGCGGCTGTTCGCCGCCGACGGCACGTCTCTGCTCGACTCGCACTCGTGGAACGCGCACGCCGCGCAGACCTACGGCCGCTGCCCCGACCCGAAGGGCGCCTTCGAGGCGACCACCGGCGCGACGAAGGGCACGCAGAACCTGTGCGCCGGCGTCGTCATCGACGAGGCATGGCCGGGATCGCCCGACGTCCGCGTACTCGACTCCGAGGACACCTTCTCGGGCGACCTGAGCGGCCTCGACTACGAGCCGTCCGGCTCGGCCGCGCTCGGCACGCTGTGGGCGGTGCAGAATGGCGACGGTCTGCTCTACAAGCTGGTCGCCGGCGGTGCGGGCGACTGGGCGCCGGCCACTGCCGACGGATGGGCGGCGGGCAAGACGCTGCGCTACCCCGGCGGCACCGGTGCGGTCGACGCCGAGGGCGTGACCGTCGCCGGCGGGGACTCGGCGAACGGTGTCTACGTCTCGACCGAGCGCAACAACGACGCCAGCTCGCTCAGTCGCCCGGCGGTGCTGCGCTTCGACGCGAGTGGCGCGGCGACCGAGCTGACAGCGATCCACGAATGGAACCTGGCCGCCGACTTCCCCGGTCTCGGGGCGAACGCGGGCCTCGAGGGCATCACGTGGGTTCCGGATGCCGCACTCACCGCCGACGGCTTCGTCGACGCCGTGACGGGCAGCGCCTACGACCCGGCCGACTACCCCGGCCACGGCGGCGGCCTGTTCTTCGTGGGCGTGGAGGGCACGGCATCCGTCTATGCGTACGCGCTGATGGCCGACGGCACGTTCGCCCGCCTCGCCACGATCGCGACCACGTTCGCGCTCGTCGCCGATGTGCAGTACGACGCCGATCGCGGCGGGCTCTGGGTGGTGTGCGACGAGGCCTGCGACGGCCGGATCGCGTTCTACGAGCTCGACGGGCCGACCGGTGCCTTCGCCGCGACGCACGTGTTCGAGCGGCCGGCGAACGCGGCCAACGTCGCCAATGAGGGGTTCGCAGTGGCGGACGACGCGGTATGCACGGCCGGCGCCAAGCCGACGTTCTACGCCGACGACGCCGACACCGACGGCTTCTCGCTGCGCTCGGGCACACTGCCGTGCGAGGCGACCGGCGGTCCGGGTACGCCGACGCCGACGCCGACCTCGCCTGTGACCCCGGGGACGGGTGCGCCCGGACCGGTGGCCGACGCGCAGCTCACCCCCGCGACGCGCGGCTCGGTCGACGCCGCCGACTCGGCCACCGCGGGACAGCGCGTCACCGTCTACGTCGGCACGCAGCACGCCGGCCGCACGGTCTGGGTCTGGCTGCACTCCACGCCGATCTCGCTCGGATCGCACGTCGTCGCGGCCGACGGGACCGTCACGGTGGTCCTTCCGGCGGGGGTCCAGCCGGGAGCGCACCGCCTCGTGGTCCTGGATGCCGAGGGCAACGTCATCGGGTGGACCGACCTCTCCGTCACGCGGGCGCTCGCCGCGACGGGCGGTGACTCCGGCGCCGTGATGGGGACTCTGCTCGGGGCGACCGCGCTCGTGCTGGTCGGGGCTGCCCTGGTCGTGCGGCGCCGGACAGCCCGCGTCTGATCTGGGAACGACGGATGCCCCGGCCCGCGTGGCCGGGGCATCCGTCGTCTCTGAAGGGGCTCACCCTCGTGAGAATGCGTTTCTCGCCTGAGACTGCGGGCGACGCCGCGTTTCTCAGGCGCCAGGGTGATTCTCGGTGAATCGGCGGAGGCTACGCCCGCAGGAACGCGAGCAGCGCCTCGTTGACCTCATCGCCGTGGGTCCACAGCAGGCCGTGCGGCGCGCCTTCGAGCTCGACATAGGTGGCGTCGGGCAGCATCTCGCGGAACCGCCGGGCCGTGGCGTCGATCGGCAGGATGTTGTCGGCGGTGCCGTGCAGGATGAGCGCGGGGACGTCGACGGACTTGATGTCGCCGCGGAAGTCGGTCGGCCACGTGAGCGGCGCGGCCGAGATGCCGGCGTTGCTCGCCCGGTTCGCGACCTCGACGCTGGCGTCGACGGCCTCCTGCGAGATGCGCGAGCCGAGGGTGTCATCGAGGTTGTAGAAGTCCTTGAAGAATCCCCGGACGAAGGCGTAGCGGTCGGCGCGCACGTCGGCGGCGATCCCGTCGAAGAACTCCTGCGGGCCCGCGCCCTCGGGGTTGTCCTCGGTCTTCAGCAGGTACGGCTCGAGCGAGCCGAGGAACGCCGCCTTGGCGACGCGCGCGCTGCCGTAGCGCGAGAGGTAGCGCGCGACCTCCCCGGTGCCCATCGAGAACCCGACGAGCACGGCCTCCTTCAGATCGAGGTCCTCCATGAGCGCGTGCAGGTCCGCGGCGAACGTGTCGTAGTCGTAGCCCTCGCCGGCGGCCGACGAGGCGCCGAAGCCGCGCCGGTCGTACGCGATCACGCGGTAGCCGGCATCCAGAAGCGCCGCCTGCTGCTTGCCCCACGACTCGCCGTTCAGCGGGAAGCCGTGGATCAGCACGACGGGCTGACCCGACCCCTGATCGGTGTAGTAGAGCTCGATGTCAGCCGAGTTCTCGGTGCCGACGGTGATGTACGCCACGGGACGCTCCTTCCGGGCACGAGAATCGGATGCCCCGGCCCACGATCGAACGTAGGCCGGGGCATCCGGATCCCGCCAGGGGTTGACGATGAGGCGTCGGTGAATTCCCGGGTTCGGTGAAGGCGCTCAGTCGCGCCCGGCCCCCGCGGACGGCACGACGGTGAAGACGGTCGGGGCGGTGAATCCGGATGCCGAGAACGCGGCTATCGCGGCATCTCGGACCTGCTCGACCCTGTCTCGCGCGACGAGCGCGATCGCGGCGCCGCCGAAGCCGCCGCCGGTCATGCGCGCACCGACGGCGCCGGCCGACAGCGCCGCCTCGACCGCGGTGTCGAGCTCGGGCACCGAGATCTCGAAGTCGTCGCGCATGGACGCGTGCGAGGCGACGAGCAGCTCGCCGATCGCGGTCGGGCCCTGCTCGCTCAGCGTGCGGACCGTCTCGATCACACGCTCGTTCTCGGTCACGACATGGCGGACGCGGCGGAAGGTGACGTCGTCGACGAGGCCCGCGAGGCGCTCGAGGTCGTCCACCGTGACGTCGCGCAGCGCCGGGACGCCCAGGGCCGCGGCGCCGCGCTCGCAGGCCGCACGGCGTTCCCCGTAGCCGCCGGTGGCGTGGGAGTGCTTGACGCCGGTGTCGATCACGACGACCTCGAGGCCCGCCTGAGCGAAGCCGAGGTCGACGACCTGGGTCTCGAGCGAGCGGCAGTCGAGGAAGATCGCCGCGTCGGCGCGACCGAGGAGGGCCGCCATCTGGTCCATGATGCCGGTGGGCGCGCCGACGGCCTCGTTCTCGGCACGACGGCCTGCCTGGGCCAGGGCGACCCGGTCGAGCGAGAGACCCCAGGTCTCGGCCAGAGCGACGGCCGTGGCTCCCTCGATCGCCGCTGACGACGACAGGCCGGCGCCGATCGGCACGCTGGACGCGAAGGCGAGGTCCACGCCGGTGGCATCGGCGGGATTCGCACCGGATGCCGCGAGCAGCGCCCAGGCGACGCCCAGCGGGTAGCGCGCCCACTCGGGCACCTCGTCGCGCCGGCCCGGGAAGAGGCCGTCGAGCTCGTCGAGTGCGAGCTCGACTGCGGCGTCGTCGAAGGTCGACGCGACCCGGATGCGGCCGTCTTCGCGGGGGGCGAGTGCGACGTGGGTGCGGTGCTGGATCGCGAAGGGCAGCACGAACCCGTCGTTGTAGTCGGTGTGCTCGCCGATCAGGTTCACCCGACCGGGAGCCGACCACGTGCCGACGGGCTCGGCGCCGAAGCGCTCGATGAACAGCGAGCGGGCGACATCGGCGGTGGAGACGTGGGCGGTGTCGGTCACAGGGACTCCTCGGGGATCGACATGACGGCTTCGCGCAGTCGGGCGGCGGCGGCCTCGGGCGGAACGTCGCCGATCCAGGCGCCCATCGCCGCTTCCGAGCCGGCGAGGAACTTCAGCTTGTCGGCGGCGCGCCGGGGCGAGGTCAGCTGGAGGTGCAGCCGGACGGTGTCGCGACCGCGGTTCACCGGGGCCTGGTGCCACGCGGCGATGTAGGGGGTGGGGCTGTCGTAGACGGCGTCGATGCCGCGCAGGAGGCGCAGGTACAGGGGTGCGAGCTCGTCTCGCTCGTCCGCGGAGGTCTCGGCGAGGTCGGCGACGTGACGGTGGGGGAGCAGGTGCACCTCGAGCGGCCAGCGCGCGGCGAAGGGGACGAAGGCCGTCCAGTGTTCGCCCTGGAGGATCACGCGCTCGGAGGCGCGCTCGAAGTCGAGGATCCGCGCGAACAGGTCGGGTCCTTCGCGGTCGATCGACGTGAGCAGCGTCGTGGTGCGCGGGGTGATGTACGGGTAGGAGTAGATCTGTCCGTGCGGGTGAGGCAGGGTCACACCGATCGCCTCGCCGCGGTTCTCGAACGGGAAGACCTGCTCGACCCCGGGCAGTGCCGAGAGCGCGGCGGTGCGGTCGGCCCACGCTTCGATGACGGTGCGCGCCCGGGTGGGGGTCAGCGAGCCGAACGAGCCCTCGTGCTCGGGGCTGAAGCACACGACCTCGCAGCGGCCGACAGAGGTGCGCGTGCGGCCGAGGCCGGGGGCGTCGAGATCGTCGAGGTCGCTCGGAGCATCGAGCGCTGCCGGGGCGTCCCCGTGAGCCTGGCGCAGAGCGGGGCCGAACGAGGGCGACTTGTTCTCGAACACCGCGACGTCGTAGCGCGACGGGATCTCGGACGGATTCGTCGGCGTCTGCGGCGAGAGCGGGTCGAGATGCGCGGGCGGCAGGAAGGCGCGGTTCTGGCGGGCTGCCGCAATCGAGACCCAGTCGCCGGTGAGCACGTCGCGGCGCATTGTCGCAGTCTCGGGGCGAGGTGCGAGCTCGCGGGCGTCGATCGCTCGGTCGGCGCCCAGCGTGGTGCCCGGGTCGTCGTAGTAGATCAGCTCGCGACCGTCGGCGAGGCGCGTGGATCGCTTGACGACGCCGGCGCCCAGCTCTTCGACCAAAGATGTGTTCACGTCAACACGGTAGCAACCGTGCGTGGTAACGTCAACATGGATTGAGGCTGGGCGAAGGGATCGGACATGGAGCGGCGGGTATCGATGGCCGACGTCGCGGCCCTGTCAGGCGTCTCGGGGCAGACGGTCTCTCGGGTCGTGAACGGCAGTCCGCGTGTCGATCCCGGCACTCGGTCTCGCGTCGAGGCCGCGATGGCGCAGCTCGGCTACCGTCCGCACCGCGCCGCGCGGGCGCTGCGCACCGGGCGTACTCAGACCATCGGGCTGCTGGTGTCGACGCTCGCGACGGTCGGCAACTCCCGCATGCTGCAAGCGGTGGCGGATGCCGCGTCCGCCCGGGGCTATGCGCTCACTGTCGTCACCCTGTGCGAGCGGGGCGATGTCTCGGCCGCGTTCACCCGGCTGGTCGACCAGGGGGTGGACGGCGCCGTCGTGCTGAACGAAGCGACCACGGCCGCGCGCGGGGCGTCGATCCCGGCCGGACTGCGGCTCGTGGTGGTCGACTCCGATCCCGACGACCGCTTCGCGATCGTGCAGTCCGCCCACGCTGATGGCGCACGGGCTGCAGTCGAGCACCTCCTCGGACTCGGCCATGAGACGGTGTGGCACGTGGCCGGCCCGGCCGGTTCGTTCGCGGCTGCCGAGCGCGAGCGGGGCTGGCGCGAGGCGCTCGCCGCGGCCGGGGCGACGGTGCCGGAGGTGATCCGCGGCGACTGGTCTGCGGCATCCGGATTCCGCGCCGGCGAGGCGCTGCGCTCGGCCGCGGCGACGGCGGTGTTCTGCGCGAACGACCAGATGGCGTTGGGTCTGCTGCGTGCGCTCGCCGAGTCGGGTGCGGACGTGCCAGGCGACGTGAGCGTGGTCGGGTTCGATGACGTCGCGGATGCGAGCGACTATCGCCCGCCGCTGACGACGGTGCGCCAGGATTTCGATGCGCTGGGCGAACGGGCCGTCGCCAGGGTCGTCGAGGCGATCGAGTCGACGACGGGCTCGGGCATCGAGTCGGTGCCGTGCCGGCTGGTGGTGCGCGAGAGCACTGGGCCGCGGGTCGGCTGACGCGACTTCGCGCGCCGTCGTTCGCCTCGCGGATGGGGCACCTCGGCGTGCATCTTCAGCGGGCTGGGTATGCGCGCAAAGCGGCGCTGACCAGCCATTCGAGCATTCGCGACCCACGCAAGTCCGTGCCGTTCGTGCCCGTCTACGTCGACCACGGGATGACGGGTACGAACCGCGCGCGACCCGGGCTGCGAGAAGCGCTCGCGGCCGTGCGAAGCGGCGACACACTCGTCGTGACGAAGCTGGACCGCCTCGCGCGTTCGCTGCGCGACGCGCGAGACATCGCCGATGAGCTCACTGCGAAGGGAGTGGCATTGAGTCTCGGAGGCAGCAGGTACGACCCGACCGACCCGGTGGGTCGGCTGCTCTTCAATGTGCTCGGGATGGTCGCCGAGTTCGAGGCCGACTTGATCAGCATGCGCACCCGCGAGGGCATGGCCGTCGCGCGGGCGAAGGGGCGTCTGAAGGGCAAGCCGCCGAAGCTATCCAAGACCCAGCGAGCCCACCTGCTCGAGCTGCACGACGGCGGGCGGTACACGCAGTCCGAGATCGCCGAGCTCTTCAGCGTCTCCCGGGCCACGGTCTACCGCGAGCTCTTGCGCCGCACGCGCGAGGAGGTCGCCGCCCGGGAAAGGGCCGCGCAGGAGGTGCGCTGAAGGACCGCTTAGCGACCGGCAACTGTATCCATCGATATGAAGCAGTCACGTGCGCGGCGATAGGTTCGACTGGTGCAGAGACACACCCATGGGCTCATCCTCTCTGGGTCACGCGTGCGCAAGACCTTCGTGAGTTGGGATGACGCCGAGGCGGATCGCGAGTGGAAGTGTCTGTCGCTGTTGGCGACCCACGCCCCCGGTATTGCCCCACGCCCGATCAGCCGTGAGTTCGACGGCGATGCTCCCGTGGTGGTGATGGAACGCTTAGTCGGCGATCCCTTGCCGCTCGAGCCGGCGACCGATGAACAGATCGAGGCACTAGGTCGGACGTTGCGCCGCGTCTACGCCGTCCCACTAGCCTGGATCAAGGAAGCCGGGCTGCCCGAGCGCCGGTTCGGCCCCACCGTGATCGCGGACGCCCTGCGGGACGCAGTTGCGCGACCCAGCGACCTGCGCGAGTGCGTGGACCCTGATCTCGTTCGCCGAGCGATCGACGGTGCGAGTGCGCATCTGGCAACCTCTGACGCTGTTCCGCTTCCGAGGCTGACCGCGATGGGAATTGCCGATCTGAACCCGGCCAATGTGCTCTGGGACGGAACGAACTGCCGGTTGGTGGACTTCGAGGACGGCGGCCTCACTGAACCGGCCTTCGAGCTCGCGGATCACGTCGAGCACATCGCCAGCCGGATGGCATCGGTGTACGACCCGCAAGGTCTGGTAGCGGCAGTCGGATTGTCAGGCGAAGAGACGAACCGCTTCGAGGACTACCGCCTGCTCTGGGCGATCTTCTGGCTGACGATGCTCCTGCCCGGCAACGGCGCCTTCGCACGGAATCCGCGCGGCACGATCGAGGCTCAAGCGGACCACGTGCAGGAACTACTCATCTATCGCGAGCGGGATCGCACGGTCACCGGGCCCGCGGCGCGCAACAACAGGTCGGGCAACTAGGCTCCCGATGTGGCCGACTTTCCACCGTGTGACGATACCTGTGGCGTCCTGGAGTCGCACGTTCGGCTGTTCTTCGAGGGACGGAAAGTCGAGCGATTCGACTGGCCCGCCGGCCCGATCATGGAGCAAAACCCGCACTTCCACGTGATCAGGCGCTCCTTCCCCTTCCTCGGCCGCCGATCTCTGGATCTATGTGTCGATCGGCGGTTGGGCGCAGACTTCAAACGAGAACTTCGGTATTGAGTTCATCCTCTGCACGGCACAACCCGAGGACCGGGCAATTGAGCTCCTCGCTATGGCGGTCTACTACAACCGCGCAGGCAAACTCGGGCTCGGTCACACAGTGCCAATTGGTGAGCCGTGGTTGCCGGGCTCGAGCTGCGACCACTTCTTGATCTCGTTGCCATACCCCTTCGGCGGCGATCTTCAGACCTGCCACGTCGGCGACCGCCATGTCGACTTCCTTTGGCTCTTGCCGATAACAGGAGCCGAGCGCACGTGGAAAGTTTCCTCCGGTCTCGAGGCGCTCGAGACTAGATTCGACGAAGTCGGTCTGCGCTACTGGCAAATCGATCGAGCTTCAGCCGTGTGAGGCCATAACCTTCATACCTCAATAGCGTCGAAGCTCGACCTGCGCAGCGATCTGGCAGACGGATCGGCCCTCGGGCTCAACGGCTTCTGCGCACGATGGTGGATCCCGTTTCGCACTGCGCTTCGCCAGGACCAAGTTTGGGCAGAAGCTGCAACTCGGCTGGTGCATTTCAGTAGGATCCGTTGCTGTGCACCCCATCGCATCGTCCGGCGAACTGCTGCGATGCCGCCTGAGCAGGCGCCTGGCTGAATGAGCGTTCAGCGCCGTGGTGTTGTCGTACTCGAACGGCCGGAAGAGTACGCGGGCCAGACCACAGTTGCGATCGGCGCGTCGCAAATGCACGGCTTCACGGATCGTCAGCAAGCCCGGCTCCTCGACGACTGGTCCGAGTTCTTCGCAGCCGGTCCCACGGACATCTGGGACCTCGCCTTCCCGATGCGAATGCCCAAGCGACTCTTCAACTCTCTGGCAACCCAAACCCAGTTGCGACGTCTCGCGGTCAGCTGGGGCGTGTACGACGACCTCACCGTGTTGGCAGGTATGAGTGAACTTCTCGAACTCGAACTGGAGTCGGCGACCTCCGTTACAACGCTTGAGCCGCTCCGCCCTCTTACCCAGCTCGAGTCGCTCCAGGTTGGTGGCGCTTGGCGGGTTCACGACTACTCCGCCGTAGGCGCGTTGACAAATCTGCGGCAGCTGAAACTCGGTGGCGGTGCTGAGAAACGGCAGCATGCCGACTCCTATGAGTTCCTTCTCAATCTCCGCCACCTGGCCCGACTCGACCTCTCCCTCGTCCCCGATCAACTGGACTACTCACCCCTGCTCGGGATGACGTGGGTAGAGGAGATGGACCTGTGGACGCTTGAGTCCCACCGCAAACGGATGACACCGAGCATGATCGACCTGGAGTGGGCACTGCCTGGCCTTCAGCGTCGACGATCGGACGTGCATGCCGGACGCAGCTACGAATGGGAACGCGGCGTCCGCGTCGGCGAGCACCGCTTGGACGACGAACGCGCCTGGTACTTTCACCGGTACGACCTCGAAGATGGCGACTAGCCCGGCCAAGAAACGGGATGTCAGCGCAATCAACCGCTGACCCCACAACGCCGCTGGGGCCCGCGCAACAGCCAACGCCACGCAAAGTTGCCACGGCAAGCGGTTCACGAACATAGATAGTTCACTGCCCGCGAGAGGATCGCCCTGCGGGCCGAGCCTGCCGATTCGGCTCTCAGCATCGAGTACAGACAATCCCGGGCGGCTTGCTATCCAGCAGCCCCGAGCACCATGCCGATCGCAGAGATCGATGCTGCCAAGCCGACGATCGCCAGGATGATCCCTACGGGCACCATCCAGCTCCGTCCGCGTGCCTGAGTGGTCGCGCCAAGGCGCGCAAGCACGACGCCACCGACGACGCCTGCGGACCCAGCGAAGATCATCAGAAGAAGTAGGGGTGCCGCTTGGATGCCCGAGCTGGCGAGATCCTCACTGATCGAACGACCCACGTTCCACAAGATGATCGAGCCGATGACAATCGCCCCGATTGAGAAGAGCACCACTTGGCCAGGAGTCATGTTCTCGGCCGCGGCCTTGCCGCCCATTGAGCCCACCACCGGGTCTGCCTGCAGTCGCGCGCGGAACCACATCGCCACCTGCGTGGTGAACGGCAGAAATCCCACTCCGAGCCAGAACATCAGCGATGCGATCGTGAAGCCAAAAACAGGGCCGGCCATCTCAGTAACGCCAGAACCGCTCATGCAGTGTCCACCCCGCCATTCCGTCACACGCGCGAATGCGTGCTCATGTCTCAGCTCGTCCGCACGCTACTCGGCACCGGAGCGCGCTCACGCTTAGACGGTAGCGCCGCCCCGCCGAACGCTACCAGCGACCGCCACTCCCCTCGGATCGCGATGAGGTCTGTACTCAGGAGGATCGGTGAGTGATCGCGGTCTCCGGCGATGACCGCACCCTTGATGGCGTGCTTAGGACGCGACGGACGGCGCGACGGGCTACATTTGCCGGTGTGCGTGCAACACGTCTCTTGGCGTCCGCCCTTGTCATCGGCGGCGCGGCCGTTCTGTCTGGGTGCATCCAGTGGGGCGACTACGCCGAGGGCGCAGAATGCGAACCGATCCTCGACGACTTCGCCACCGCGATCAACGAAGTACTCGAGCTCTCATGGGAAAGCGACTCGTTCGTGCTCCACCCGCAGGAGTACAAGGTGCCGTGGTGTAGCGAATGGGCAGAAACGGGACTGTCGCTCGCTGTCGATGACCCCCGACGCCTTGAGTTGAGCGACCGTGTTGCGGAAATTGTCGGTTCGCAGCGCGCGGGAGTTGTAATGAGCATTGAGTATGCCGCGGGTGACGCAGACACGTTCGCATCCCCCGACAGCCCCATGGTGTCCACCGAGCCCTGACTCGCGTGGCTCCCGCCAGCCGAATCTTCCTACCCGTTGAACGATGAGCCCGGGGAGAATCAGTGGGCACGCACGACAATCCTGAACCGGGCGAGGAGTTCGTCGCCGTGAACGAGTGCAGGTCAGGCTGAGCGGAGCACTTCCACGTCGCGGCTTCGCACACGAGAAGCAAGCACGAGGGCCACAATGCCGAGCCCGAGGGTGCCCGCGAGGAAACCCAGCGCGCGAAGCACAACCCACGTCGATGAATGTCCCGCCGAGGCGTGCGGTGAGAGTGAACAGCAGCTGCGGGAGCACCCAGCTGGCAACCGATGCGAGCAGCGCCCACAGCGGAGCCCACCGCCAAGTGATACTCGACTACTGAATGAGGGCGGAGGTCCTCGCGGAGCATAAGCACTGATCTGGATCCTGCCGCGAGCATCCGAGCTAGTCAGCTGGCGCACGTCTCGGCAACCCAGGAACGTGAAATACCGAGGGCGCCGTCCCCGACGCGGATGTGGCCCGCTCATGCAGATACGCTCGACGGATTACCATGCGCAAACCCCTGAAGCCTGTCATACAGGTCGGACTCATCCTTGCCGGAACAGCCGTCTTGCTAGGCGGCATCGCCGGTATCAGGGCACTCACTGCGCCGCCGCTCCCTGACCTGTCGACGGTCAAAGCAGAGGCGCACGCAGTCATGGAACCGGTCGCCGAGCTCCTGTCCGCGGCGACAACACGAGACTGGGGCAAAGGCTCGCTCCTCACCTGCGGCGATATGTTCAAACCGGGTAGCAGTGACACGGCGGGGGTGACCTACACCGGGCACTGGGGTTTCCGGATGCCGGAGGGATTCGACGGCGAAGCTTTCATCGATGGCCTCCCCGCCGCTCTTGGCGATGACTACGTCGACCAGACAGACACGGACCCGATCACCGACATCCCGTACGTGGACCTGCGCCACGTCGAGTCCGGCCTCGTTGTCTCGGTCACGTCAGTGACTGACCACGACACTGGTGAGCCGATCATCGACGTGCTCACGTTCTCCAACTGCGCGAAGGACCCAGACACGGACGAGTGACCTGCGGAACGGGTCGATTGTCGTACCTCGTCAGCCGGACGAAGGGCCGTGGTGGCAGTGCTAGCCCGCCCGGGTAGTCACCCGGGAGCAACCTGCGATCGAACCAGCAGTGTGCGAGCCCCACATGAAGCGATGCTCAGCGGTCTGGGATCCTTTCAGACGACAGGTATTCAAGCTGGGGAATGCGCCCACGCCATGATTGGCTGCATGAAGCATCCCCTTGCCGCGGTCGCCATCGGGCTCCCCCTGACGGTGCTCCTGGTCGGATGCTCTCTACCCCGTCCGGCTAACACCGAGCTCACCCACCTCGAGGCCAAAAGCAGAAGCCCAGGCACTGGAGCTCGCAGCGGCCGAGTTCTTCCCCGACGAAAATGTCGAAGCGATCGAGCAGGACGAGTGGGGCCACGTCAACAACTGTTCACCAATACGACGGCGACTACGTCAGAGACATTCAGGGCCATCAGTGGATGGGCCAAACCTGATCCATAGCGGCCAGGATGCGGCTTGGATGATGTCCTCGGGCAGGATGCCGTGCTTGAGCGCGGAGTCGTGAATCTTTACGCGGCGTATGCCGCGATGGCTTCGCGGATCAGCTCTGACCGCGATTTGTGCTCCTGCGCGGCGCGAGCATCGAGCGCGGCGAGTTCTTCCGGCGTCAGCCGCAGCGCGATAACCTGCGCCGGTTCGGCGCCACGGCCGGGGCGGCCTCGACCGCGACGCTTGAGGGCCTCGACGTCGTAGCCGGCCTCAGCTTCGGCAGCCCACGCTGCGATCTGCTCCTCCGAGATCGGCACGCCGTTGATGGTATCCCCGGTACTCATGACGTAATCGTCTTACGAAATTCCTGGACGGTCTACGCGCATCCGCGCTCCAGTGGTTTGACATCCGCGGCGGACCGACAGTTGTCGTCGTTCGCGGACTACCGCGTCGGCGCTCGCTCGCGCATGGTTCGTCGCGCACGCTGATGTCATTCCGTAGCGCGGTAGATCTCTGCACCTGATTCGTCCAGAACGATCACCGTCTTCAGATCGGGAAGGGGCGAGTTCTCGCCTCCGGCGGTGAAGTTCTTGAAACCCATGGCGATACCGGCAGGGTGGATGCCATCAGCTGGCGCGGTGACCACCACTTCGATATCGGTCGGAGTGAGCGGAACTATCTCCACAACATTGCACGCCCAACCGATGTCGTCGTTCAGACACGCATCCTCGAGACTGTCGGCCTCCAGCATCGCCGCGACGTGGGCGGCCACTTCCGCACCGGTCACCTCGGTTGTAGCACCCGGGGTCGTTCCAGCGGGTGTCGCGACCGAAGCCGGCGACGAAGCCTGGGGTGTGGGCGACGCTGTGCAGGACGCGAGGGCGAGTGCCGCTAACCCGATCGCGGCAGTCGTGAGCCCGCGCCATCGGAGCTGAGAGATCGTCATGCGCGGAGCACATCGTCGTGCTTCGCGAGGCGGCGGGCTGCTTCGGAGCCGAAAACCGCCAAAGGATGGGCAAACGGGCGCTCCCCTTGATACCGCGTCTTCTGCTCTGTTGGTGTGGTCTCGTCCGCACTGCTGCGCCGCTGACTCGGGCGATCGCTCATCGAGTTTCATCTCGTGGTTCGGGTGCCGCAACCCTGTCATCGTCGGCGGGGTGAGCCTCGATCACGGGCCGGAACGGGATCGATCCCGCAAGCGCGAGCAGGGTAAGTAGCGAGAACGTGAGCAATGCGACCCAGACGCCGCGCGCCTCGGTCACCGCGAGGCGTGCTCCCGCGATGTCGAACGTCGTGAGCGTCACGCCGACAATCAGTAGGGAGCTGATCACACCGCACGCGATGCGCGCCCAGAGTCGGCCTCGACCCGAGATGGCGAATCCTCCGCCGATGGCGAGCAGCGCGACCGCCACACCTCCACCACCTAAACCCTGCGTGACAAACACCATGAGGCCATCCGGGAGGAGCATCGGTGCGATGGCGAACAGTGCCGGCGCGGCACCGAGCCAACGCCAGCCGCGGCGCCCCCCGGTCAGGCGAATCGTGTGCGCCCACCCCAGTAGGCCGCCGACGATCACACCCGGAAGCAGAATGGCAGCGAACGTGTCGAGCCAGCTGACGGTCGACCCACGGCCGGCGAACTCGCTCATCACCGCGCGAAAGGATGCCGCCCAGGCGAGCCCACACAGGGCGCCGAGAGCCACGGCTGCCACGACGCGGCGGCTGTTCATTTGTTCCGCGACCGCCTCGGGCCGTCCCGCAAGCTTTCGAGCCCGCATCCAGCTCACCCCCATCGGTGTATCTCACACAGTACGCTCGGCGGCCTCCGGCGGAGCACACCGACCACGCGGCTGAGCGACTCCGGCCCGCGCGGAACACGATCCACGATCAGGCATGCAAGGTCCGGTTCAGCGGCCGCTCAACGATGGGCCGCTCTTGCCTGGTTGAAATGCGCCCGCCGAGCAGCCGTGCACAGGAGGTCAACCGGCCGGATCGCCGGTTGGCTGGGTAGGCTCGGGAATCAGTGGTCTTGCGGCCTGCGGGTGTCACTCGATGCCCGATTTTGCTTTTCCGAAGATTGGTGAATTGATGTCGAAGTACTGGTTGGGTGCTGATGAAGGCATCCGATTCACCCCTTCCGGCGAGAACACTGCGTACACCGAATTCGCGGACACGGTCCCGCCCGAGATGACGGAACATTCCCGGACGATGGATGCCGGGATCTTTGAGATCCTCGGCAAGGGCGTGTTCCAGATCTTCGGCTACGCGCTGTCGGCGATGACCGTGGTCGAGGGCGACGACGGGCTGATCCTGATCGACCCACCCGAAGATGTCGAGAAGGGCCGCCGTCAGCACGAGGTGCTGCGGACCATCTCGGACAAACCGATCAAGGCGATCATCTACTCGCATTGGCACACCGACCACAACGCGGGGGTGAAGGCGTTCATCACGCAGGAACAGGCGGACAGCGGTGAAGTGAAGGTCATCGCCCACCGGGACTTCATGAGCAACATCATCGCCAACTCGATCTCCGGCGACGGGCCGATCATCGCCGTCCGCGCCGACTACTCACTGGGCAGCCTCCTTGAGGTCGGACCGGAGGGACGCGTCAACGGCGGCCTCGGCCCCGACTTCGTCATGGAGACCATGTCACTGGTGACTCCGAACACACTCGTCGACGACAAGCTGGAACTCACCGTCGCAGGGGTGCGGATGGAGATCTTCTGGGCTCCGTCGGAGGCGATCGACGAGATCGTCACCTGGTTCCCCGACCTGGGTGTGCTGCAGTCCGCCGAGGTCATCCAGGGCGAGTCCTTCCCCAACCTGCACTCGATCCGCGGCAGCCGGTACCGGGACCCGCAGGCGTGGTTCAAGTCGATCGACAAGAACCTTCGCCCCCTGCCCGCGGACTTCATGATCCCCTCCCACGGTCGCCCCGTCGCCGGGCGTGCCGAGGTCGCGAAGGTGCTCGCCGACTACCGCGACGCGATCTCATACGTATACGACCAGACGATCCGCTGGATCAACAAGGGGCTGCTGCCGGACGACCTGGTCGAGAAGGTCGAGCTTCCGGGAGACCTCGCCCAGAGCGAATGGCTCGGCAACTTCTACGGCGGCGTGCCGCACTCTGTCCGCCAGATCTATGTCGGCGAATTGGGCTGGTTCAACGCGGACCCGACGACGCTTGCGCCGCTGAACATCCGCGAGTCTTCGCGCCGCTATGTCGACCTGATCGGGGGACGCGACGCCGTTTTCGTTGAGGCAAAGAAGGCGGCGGATGCCGGCGATCACCAGTGGGCGGCGGAACTGGTCAGCCACCTCGTCCGGATCGATCCGACTGACACCCACGCGCGGGCGCTCAAAGCCGCTGCGCTCCGTACCCTCGGCTACGGAACCCCCAACTCGAACTGGCGCAACTTCTACTTGACGGCCGCCCGCGAGCTCGATGGCACAATCGACTACTCCCTCGCGATCCAGATCAACGCCCCCGACCAGATCGCCGCGATGCCAGGTTCGGCGCTGCTGGAGAGCCTCCGATTCCGAATCGACCCGGTCAAGGCCGCGGGAATCTCGACCGCAATCGCTGTCGAAGTCGCGGACACTGGCGAGAACGTCGGGCTGATCGTCCGCAACGGCGTGCTCGAAGTCACCGAGGGGACTCCCGAAAACGTCACCCTCACCATCACGGCTCCGAAGCAGCTCATCACCGGCATCGTGCTCGTCGACGCCCACCGAATGCTCGATTCCGGAGAACAATCTGGTGCCCTGACAATCGCGAATGGCACGGTGGACGACGCCAAGGTGTTCTTCGACCTCTTCGATGCTCGCAGCGAAGAGAGACTTCAGCTCGCGAACCGCTGAGCAGAGCGACGCGCTTTCAAGGATCGGCCCGCGGGCGTCTTTGCGGTCAGGCCAGAAACTGTGCCGGCCGAATGGCCCGGAACAGCACGAGACTCTCGCCGTTCGCACGCGCGCCGAGGATGGTCGGCAATCTGGCGACCTCGTGAAAGCCGAACCCCGCGTGCAACCGCATGGACGCCGCGTTGTCGTCGTCCGTGAAGTAGTACACCGTGTCTGATCGCGCCCACACCCATTCGATCCGCGCACGGGTCAGGGCGAACCCGATCCCGCGGCGACGGTATCCCGGGTGCACACTGACGCCCCCGAGGTAGTGGCCTGCGGGCGCACCACCCTTGGGTTCGGCTTGAAGATGCGTCTTGGCTGCTGCGACGATCACGTCGTCAACGACCGCCACCGCGACGAGACGGTCATCACCGTCGTCCCCAATTGGCTGATCCCACTCCCGCCGATCGCATGCCTGGTGCACGGCATTGATTGCAACCAGATCATCTGGCACGGCTGGCCGGATCATCATCACGCGGCTGAGCGTATCGCGCAGCAACAACCCGGCGCCTGGAAGGAGGCTTCGGCCCGATCGCTTCCGGAGCGTCGTGCCTGAACGACCGTGGGATCACCGGTGCTCGGGCGGATGGTCGAGCGCTTGGTTCTGGTGCCGTACCTGAGACGGTTGATCGTCAAGCGCAACGAGCATCTCCTGGAGTCGCTCAACCACCCATAGCCGGATCGCATCTCGAGGCGTCGGGGTTTGCGGGTCGAGTCCGATCGCCTCACACGACCGCGTGTGCCCTCGCGCTCAGCCGCGCGAATGCACTCTCCGCGCCCCCGAAGAGCGACCCACCCTCGCGCACGGCCCGCTGCCACGCGTCGAGCACCTCGCCGCGGTCCATCGCCATGACCGCGTCCCACGGATCGTCCTCCTCTATGGGAACGCCGCCCATGCCCCATCGCGCCGCCTCGTACAGGAGCGGGATCGCCGCGATCCCGCGCTCCGTCGCCGAGTAGGTCACTTTGCGGGCATCCGTCTCGCTCGGGGTGCGCACGATGATTCCGCTGCGCTCGAGTCGGGCGAGGCGGTCGGCGAGCACGCTCGGCCCGATGCGCTCCTCGGACCGAAGGAACTCCCCGAAAGTGTGCTTGCCCAGCGTGAGGAGGTCGCGCATGATCAGCAGCGACCAGCTGTCACCGAACGCCTCAACGGTGAAGTTGGTGGGGCAGGTCGACCGCCCTTCAGCTCGCTTCATGCGACGAGTCTACGGCATTGACTTTGATCATCGTAGTAAAGTACGCTTCGATCATCGAAGTGACACGGATGCCGCGGCCGCGGGTTGCAGCGGCCGCGGCTTGCAGCGGAGGAGCCACGATGGACGACACGACCCAGCACGGGACCCACGATCTCGTCGTGAGCCGCGACATCCCCGCCCCCATCGAGGTGGCCTGGGAGTCGTGGACCGAACCCGACCGTGTGATGCGCTGGTGGGGCCCGAACGGCTTCACGTGCACGGTCGCCGAGCTCGACGTGCGCGTCGGCGGCACATCCCTCGTGTGCATGAGCGCCCCCGACTGGGGGTTCCCAGCGATGTACAGCACGTGGGCGTACACGCTCGTGGACGCACCGCACCGTCTCGAGTTCATCCACAACATCGCCGACGCGCACGGCACCACGATCGACCCCGCCACGATCGGGGCCGCGGGCATCCCGCGCGACGTGCGGCATGTCATGACGTTCGAGTCGATCGGGGAAGACGCGACTCGACTCACCGTGACGGAACTCGGCTACGTCGACCTCGAGCAGCTCGCGCTCTCGAAGAAGGGCCTCGAGGAGTCCCTCGACAAGCTCGTCGCCACCTACATGTGAGCCCAGCCGCCCGGACGTCCCCGCATTCCCGAGCTCGCGCGCAGCGCGTTGCCTCGCTCCTCGACTTGCACCTCCGTCCGTCGTACGGTTCAGGGATGGACTGCGCCGTCGCGCTGACGCCGCCCCTGACCGACGCCGGGGAGGACCTCTGATGTTGCGGATCTTGCGGATTGTGGCCGGTCTCGCCGCAGCGCTCGCGCTCGTCTCGCTGGCACTGAGGAGCTGGTACCGGCGCTGGTTGCAAGAAGTGACCGAGCGAGCTTCGGCGGACAGCGCGATCGTCCACACTGCGGCCGGCCCGGTCGAGTACGGAGTCCGGGGTGACGGGCCGGTCGTGCTGCACTTCCACGGCGGAAACGTCGGCCATAACGGCTGGTTCTTCCTCGAACACCTCGTTTCAGCCGGGTACCGAGTGCTGACGCCCGATCGCCCCGGATATCTCGGCACGCCTCTCGGCGATCACGGCAGCCCTGAGCGGCAAGCCGACCTGGCCGCGGCGCTGCTGGACACGCTCGGTATCGAACGCGTCGCCGTCACCGGGCTCTCCGCGGGCGGGCCCGCGGCGATCCAGTTCGCGGCGAGGCATCCGCAGCGGACCGCGGCGGTCGTGCTGCTGTCGGCCATCTCGCAGCGGACCGGCCTGTCGGCTGATCAGACAGGCACGGCGCTCGGGAGACTCGTGATGACCCCGAAGTACCAGAACATCGCGTACTTCCTGATCAATCGCACGATGCACGCGATGACCGCGCTCAGCATGCGCGACTTCGTGAAGACCGAGACGACGTACAGCGAAGCCGAGGGAGAGCGCTTGATCGCTCAGGTGCTCGCTGACCCTGACCAGAAACGCCAAGTGCTCGCAATGAGTGACGCCATGGTGCCGGCACTTCCACGCTTTCCCGGCGTGATGAACGATCTGAAGGTCCAGGAGGAGCTGGGCGACCTTCCGTTCGACGGGATTCAGGCGCCGACGCTCATCGTCGGCAGTCGCTACGACGGCGATATCGGGTACGCCAACTCCGTGAACACCCATGATCGAATACCGCACTCAGAACTGCTCACCGTCGATCAGTTCGGCCATCTGATCTGGTGGGGCGATCCGGCAGTGACCCTGCACTTCCAAGCCCGGATCGAAGCCTTCCTGGATCAACACCTGCGACCCGCGTAGGTCTCCCGTCCGCAGACCGATGGGACAGAGTGAATGGTGATCGACGAAGCGCTCGTGCAGCGCCTGGTGACGACCCAATTCCCTCGATGGTGCGACTTGACCATCCGTCGGGTGGTGCCCGGCGGATGGGACAACCGCACATTCCGGCTCGGCGATGACCTGCTGGTTCGCCTGCCGAGTGCGGATGGCTACGCGGCGGCCGTTGCGAAGGAGCAGCGCTGGCTCCCGGTGATCTCTCCGCTGGTGCCGTTCGCGGTGCCGGAACCGGTGGAGCGGGGGCTGCCGGTGCCGGAGTTCAACCGGCCATGGTCGATCTATCGATGGATCGACGGCGTGCCGGCGACGGTGGAGGCGATCACCGACCTCGACACCTTCGCCGGCGACGTGGCCCGGTTCCTCATGGCCCTGGCCGCTGTCGATGCGAGCGACGGCCCGGCAGCGGGTCCGCACAGTTTCTGGCGGGGCGCGCACCCGCGGGTCTACGACGAAGAAGTGCAGCGCTCATTGGTGAAGCTGGACGGAGTGATCGACACGGTCGCGGCGCGCGCCGTATGGGATGCGGCATCCGACACGCGCAGCAGCGCGCCCGCTGTCCGGTTTCACGGCGACATCGCTCCCGGCAATCTGCTTCTTCGGGAAGGTCGGCTCCACGCCGTCATCGACTTCGGCACGTCGGGCGTCGGTGATCCGGCATGCGACCTGGCCATCGCATGGACGATGTTCGACGACTCAGCCCGCCGCGTGTTTCGGCGTGCGCTGCCGTGGGATGACGCCGTGTGGGCGCGCGGGCGAGCGTGGGCACTCTGGAAGGCGATGCTGCTCCTGGCCGGTGCCGCGGGTTCGCACGACCCGGAACGCGAGGCCCGCACGTCCCGCATCGTGATCGAGAAGATCCTCGCGGACGCGCCGTGAACGAAGGGCGTCGCTACGCGGGGGTTCGCAGCGGCTCGAGGGCGTCGAGGATGAGGTCGAGCCCGAAGAGGAACTCCTCGGTCGGGTCGTAGCCGGCGGCGATGAGCCCCGCGGCGGACTCGTTGAGGTAGGGGAACTCGTCCGGAGGAAGCTGAGGTAGGTAGACGTCTTCGGTCATCTCCGCGAGCTCGTCAGCGCTGCCGAACGGCAGGCTGGCCGCCTGCAGGGCGTAGCCGTAGACATAGCTGTTGAGCAGCCAGTTGGCGTGGGTCGCCGTGAGCACCGAGAAGCCGGCCCTTCGCAGGCAGGCGGTGACCGCTTCGCGGTGGCGGAGGTTCGCGGGTCCCGGCGTCGTCCGGGATTCCATCAGGCTGATCGCCCACGGGTGGCGTGCGAGAACCCGTTGAGTGGAAACGGCCTCGTGTCGCATGGCGGACTGCCAGTCGGTCTCGGCAGGCGGAAGCTCGATCTCCGTGAACACGACGTCGATCATCGCGTCGAGCAACTCATCCTTGTTCGCCACGTAGTGGTAGAGCGACATCGCCCCTGCGCCCAGCGCGCTGGCGAGCCGGCGCATGCTCAGACCGTCGACGCCTTCGCGGTCGGCGAGCCGTACCGCCTCGATCACCACGCGTTGCTTGCTCAGACCGGTTTCTGACGCGATTCGGCGCTGTTCGTTGTCAGGCACAGGTCTCCTCGCTCGCTTGAACGGCTTGACAATCGTACAGCGTACGTTGCATAGTACGGTGTACGACGTACGGTGTACGACGTACGGTTCACCGCCGCGGTGGACCAACGCAACTTCGGAAGGAAGAACCGATGACCCTCAGCACGAATGCGGCCAACCAGCTCGATAACCCGCCGGTTCCGGTCCGGGCCAAGCTTGCCGCCGCATGGACCAGCTTCATGTTCCTGTACGTCTACGTCGACATCCTCAACTTCTACAAGCCAGGCGTCGTCGACGGCATCCTGAACGGACTCGTCTGGAGGTTCGACGTCAGTTCGACGCTGTTGACCGTCATGCTCGCGTCGGTGGCGATCCCGGCCGTGATGGTGATGCTCTCGATCACGCTGCCAGCCCGAGTGAGCCGCGTCGTGAACCTCATCGTCGCATCGCTCTACATCCCCTACACCCTGTTCAACGCGGCAGGGGCGACGTGGGAGTGGGCGTTCTTCTACGGCCTCTCCATCGGTATCGAGGTGCTGCTGCTGGCCTTCATCCTGCGCTCCGCTTGGACCTGGCCCCGTGTCTCCGCCGTCCATGCCGGTGCCGCGGCGACCGGCCAGCGGGAGGAGCTGCGCCGGTAGGCACCACTACGCCGGGTGCGGGCTCGCGGGGACGATCCGTCTGGAAGGATCGACACATGACTTCTTCCGTCGAACGTCGCTCCAATCCCACTGCCTGGGCCGCGTTCTGGGTCGCCCTGGCCGGCCTGGTGCTCATGCCCATCCCGTTCTTCATCGGGCTGATCCTGGGTGGTGGACTCTCCATCGTCGCAACCGTCCTCGCCGTGATCGCCCTCCTCAAGGGACTCGCGCGCAACGGCAAGGGCATCGCGCCGGTCGTCTTCGCCGCGATCTTCATCGCGCTCACGTGGGCCGGCATCTCGGTCGGCGGCGGCATCATCTGGTAGTAACCCCGACGCCTCGATCATCGGGATGAGACGGAGGCTCGTGAAAAAGTCTCGCGCTTCGTGTCGTATCCGAGCATCGTTGTTCGTGGATCAGGTAGACCCATATCCGGGTCGCCGCAATGATGGGCCGCCATGCGGCCCTGGTCCCGACAAGAGGAGACGGACGTGCCGAAGTATCTGATCGCATTCAACGATGAGTGGGTGCCCCTCCACACCGCCGACGAGCTGCGCGCCAAGAGCGAGGCCTCGCGCGCTCTGCTCGAGGAGATGAAAGAGGCGGGCATCTTCCTGTACGCCGACGGCGGAATCGACGCGTCCACCGCGGTCTGCAGCGTCGTCAGCGAGAACGGGCAGCCGGTCTTCACCGACGGGCCCTTCGTCGAGTCCAAGGAGCACCTGGGCGGGTTCACCGTCGTGGAGGTGCAGGACGACGACGCCGCACGCTACTGGGCAGGGCGGCTCGCGGTCGCACTCGACTGGCCGCAGGAGGTCCACCGGTTCCCGTCCGACATGGCGGAGATCGTCGAACGGCACGCGTCCTGACCGATTCCCCCGTCGAGGATGCCGTCGCCCGCGCCCACCGCGAGGAGTGGGCGCGGGTGGTGGCGGGCCTCTCCCGCGCTTCGGTGATCTCGACCTCGCCGAGGATGCGGCATCCGATGCCTATGTCGCCGCGGTGGAACGGTGGCCGCGCGACGGCGTACCGCCCAGCCCCGGCGCGTGGCTCACGACGACCGCTACCCGCAAGGCGATCGACCGGCTGCGTCGGGAGTCCCTGCGCGACGGCAAGCACCAGGCGGCCCACATGCTGTCCGACGACACCCCCCACGAGCCGACCGGGCCGGTGGAAGACGACCGGCTCCGCCTGATCTTGATCTGCTGTCATCCCGCACTCGCCGTGGAAGCCCGGGTCGCGCTGACGTTGCGCCTGCTCGGTGGGCTCACCGTCGCCGAGATCGCCCACGCCTTCCTGCTGCCGGAGACCACGATGGCGCGGCGGATCACGCGCGCGAAGGCGCGGATCAAGGCAGAGCAGCTTGCGTTCAGGATGCCCTCGGACACCGACGTCCGGGAGCGTGTCGACGGTGTGCTCACGGTGATCTACCTCGTCTTCAACGAGGGGTATCTGGCCACCGCGGGGGACGACCCGCTGCGCGCGGACCTGACCGACGAGGCCATCCGTCTGGGCCGCCTCCTGCACGCGCTGCTTCCCGACGACGGCGAGGTGACCGGCCTCCTCGCCCTGATGCTCCTGGCCGACGCCCGGCGAGCCGCGCGCGTGTCCCGTGCCGGTGAGCTGGTGACACTTGACGAACAGGATCGCAGCGCCTGGAACCGCGCTCTCATCGCGGAGGGTCATGCTCTGGTCCGCGACCGGATCGCCGCGGTCGCGGCCGGCGCGGAGCCGCCGGGCCGGTATCAGCTCCTGGCCGCGATCAACGCGGTCCACACCTACGCCCCGTCCCCTCGCGACACCGACTGGTCCCAGATCGTCGCCCTCTACGACCGCCTGGTGCGGATCGATCCCTCCCCGATCGTGCGCCTCAACCGCGCGATCGCGGTCGCCGAGGTGGACGGGCCCGATGTGGCGCTCGCCGAGATCGACCGACTCGGCGAGGATCTCGACGGATACCACGCCTTCCACGCCGCGCGAGCCGACCTTCTGAGGCGGATCGGGCGGAGCGACGAGTCCCGCGCGGCGTACGACAGGGCCATCCACCTCGCCGGCAACCCCGCCGAGCAGGCGTACCTCGCTCGCCGTCGCGACCAGCTCGTATGGTGAGCCGGACTGCTTCCGGGCGACGTCCGCGCCCGGTGGAAAGATCAGGTGCATGACGGACGACGGACGGAGCATGTGGGATGCCGAGGCCGCCGACTTCGATGAAGCCGCCGACCACGGACTCAAGGATCCGCACGTCCGCAAGGCGTGGGCCGATCTGCTGCTTCCCTTGATCGACGGCCGTGGGCGTCGAGTCGCCGACCTCGGGTGCGGAACCGGGACGCTTTCGCTTCTTCTCGCCGAGGAGGGTGGTCACCTGGTGAGCGGTGTCGACTTCTCGTCAGAGATGATCCGCCGAGCGCGGCAGAAGACCCGGGAAGCTTCGCTGAAGCCGGTCTTCACGGTTGCGGATGCCGCCGATCCGCCGCTCGCCGCGGGGTCGTTCGATGTCGTTCTCGCACGCCACGTTCTCTGGGCGATGCCCGACCCCGCCGCAGCCCTGGACCGCTGGATCGAGCTGCTGGCTCCGAACGGCGCGCTGATCCTCGTCGAGGGTCGATGGCAGACCGGTGTCGGGCTCAAGGCCGATGAGTGCTTCCGGCTCGTCAAGGACCGGCGGGAAGATGCGCAGCTCCGGATGCTCGATGACCCGGCGTATTGGGGCGGCCCGACCGCCGACGAAAGGTACCTCATCACCAGCCGCCGCTGAGGTGGAGGCTGTGCTCAGGCTCCGCTTCGCGGCGGCTTGTCGAGGCCGTGACGTCTTGGCTCCTCGGGTTCCGCGGCGGTGTCGGGGGACACTCCGGACGGTGCCGCCGCGCCTCCGGTGCCGGGATAGCTCGGCTCCGGGACGTCCATCGCGTCGTCGCGTTCGTCGGCCGGCGGCCGGTGGTCGAGGGGCTGCTTCATGTCGTCTCGATCGCTCATGAACCGAGGATCGAACACCGCGGGGCCGTGGGGGAGGGGCTTGTCATCCCCGACCGGGCATGATCCGGTCCAGTCCGTCAGGGGCTGACGCGCACCCTGCGTCCCTCGAAGCCGACGACGTCGCCGATCTGCAGCTGGCGTCCTCGGCGGCGATCGACTTCGCCGTTCACCGTGACGTAGCCGTCGATGATGGCCTCTTTGACGTCGCCGCCGGAGTCGAGGAGCCCGGCGAACTTCATGAACTGGCCGAGGCGAATCCCGTCACTGCCGATCGAGACGTCGATGGGAGCCGCTTTCGTCATCCCCGAATGCTAGCCGACCCGATTCCGCCCCCGAAGTCGACGTTCCGACCGCCTGGGGTGCGCGAGATCGCCTGCCGAGGCCTTGATACCCGGAGTAGCATCTGCGGCATGGCGGACCTCTTCGCAGGATTCCCGGTGAGTGACTTCGCGCGCTCGCTCCGCTGGTACGGCATTGTTCTCGGCTCAGAACCGAGCTTCTTCCCCAATGAGCGGGAAGCCGTCTGGGAAGTCGCGCCGCACTGCTACGTCTACATCGAGCTGCTTCCCGAGCGCGCGGGTGGGTCGCTGACCATGCTGATGGTCGATGACATCGACGGCATGACTTCGGCGATCTCGGATCGCGGGATCGAGCCGTCCCGAGTCGAGAAGTACGACGATGGGATGCGCAAGGTCGTGTACGGCGACCCGGACGGGAACGAGCTGTCCTTCGGCGGCGTCACGGCCTCATCCGACGACAGGGAAGAAGGCGCACATGGCTGAGTCGACACGCGGACCCGACCTGGTCTCCGCCGCTGAGTTCCACCGAGCGCCCGGGGTGGCGGACTGGCGGGTCACGGGCACGGGCCCGCAGGCCGTCTTCACGGCGACGTCGGTCGCCCACGCCGCGAGCCTCGTGGCTCCCGTCGTCGCCGCTGCCGGGAGGTGCGGCATCCTTCCCGATATCGACGTGCGTCCCGAGGCGGTCGTCGTGCGCATCCCGTATCGCGACCCCGAAGGCATCCCTGCGGCGGCCGCGGAGTTCGCCGCCGCCGTCTCCGAGGCAGTCGCCGAACTGCGTCTGACGCCCGACCCCTCGCTCGCGCAGTCGGTCGGCATCTACGTCGCCCAGCACTCCGAAGCCGACGTGCGACCGTTCTTCACCGCCGCACTCGGCTACGAGGACTTCGGCGACACCGATGCTGTCGACCCGCTGCGCTGCGGACCGCAGCTCGCCTTCAACCCGATCAGTGGTGACACTCCGTCGCGTGGCCGGACGCACTTCGACATCTTCGTGCCGGCCGACCAGGCGCGGGCGCGAGTGGATGCCGCGCTCGCCGCCGGCGGCCGGCTCGTCGACGATTCCTACGCACCCGCCTGGTGGTCGCTCGCGTCTCCCGACAACCACGGCGTGGACATCGCGTCCTGGACCGACACCTACGAGTGAACCGCATGCCGTAGCGCACCGTCGCCGGCACCCGCCGAACCGCCGGTGCTACCGTGGGCGGAACAGGTCAGAAGGAGGTGCGCATGACCGAGTCGATCGGCGTCGTCCTGCGCCTGCTCCTCGAGATCCTCGGCGTGGCCGCCGTCCGCGAGCCGAGCGCCATCGCGTTCGCCGCAGCTGCCGTCGCCGTGGCGGTCATCGCGATCAGCCTCTCGTTGGTCGAGCTCCCGGCCTCGGCCATCGGCTCCGCGCCCCATCCGCAGCGGGCGATCGACGTTTCCGTCCAGCTGGCGCAGAGCCATCCGGATGCCGCGGGCCATGCTCGCCCGCGAGCTCCCGGGTACGCGGCCTCGGCCGCCTGACCCGCTTCCGCCCCCTCCCCGTCCTCCGGGGTGTCCTCGGCGTTCGCCTGTGTCTTCGTGGCCACGCGCCCACCCGACACCGACCGGACGGAAACTTATGGACATCTACGCCTTCCCACCCATCGCCGCGATCCTCGACGCGGCCTATGCCGGGCTGATGCAGCTCATCGCCCTGCTCGAACCGCTCGCGGGCGGAGCCGCGGCCGCGGCATCCGTTCTGCTTGTCACCCTGCTCGTCCGCGCGGCGCTCGTGCCCGCGGGAGTGTCGCAGGCACGCGCCGAGCAGACCCGCAGCCGCCTCGCGCCGAAACTCCGAGCCCTGCAGAAACGGTACGGACGCGACCGCGAGCGGCTGCAGCGCGAGACGATGAAG
Source organism: Microbacterium sp. Root166 (assembly GCF_001427145.1). GTDB lineage: Bacteria > Actinomycetota > Actinomycetes > Actinomycetales > Microbacteriaceae > Microbacterium. The sequence continues at coordinate 688,214 of NZ_LMGL01000001.1, read as the reverse complement.
CTCTACTCCGACGAGAACACCTCGCCGTTCGCGGGGTGCCTGCCGCTTCTCGCCCAGGCGCCGGTCATCGCGATCGTGTACGCCCTGTTCGCGTATCCGGCGATCTCTGGCCACGCCAATGGGCTGCTCACGGAACAGCTGCTCGGGGTGCCGCTCGGTGCGAGCGTCGTCGGCGCGCTCGCCGCAGGCACGGCGACCGCTGCGACGTTTGCGGTGTTCGGTGTGCTCATCGCCGTCATCGTGGTCTCCGCCGAGGTCACGCGGCGGGCCTTCCGCCCGCCCGTGCCGGTGACCGATGACGCGGATGCCTCGCCGCTGGCGAACCCCGGATTCCTCCGCGCGATGGGTGCGCTGCAGTTCACGACCGCGGTCTTCGCGCTGTTCGTGCCGCTCGCGGCCGCGCTGTACCTCACGACGACCGTGGTGTGGACGCTGGTGCAGCGGATCGTCCTGCGGCGGCGGTTCCCCCTCGTGGCGGGCTGAAGCGGGCGCTGCGCCCGGGTTCGTCTGTGCGATTCCGAGGTCGGTGGCGCCCAGGAAGGTCGGTTTCGCACAGACGAACGGCTGACGGATGCCGAGGCCCGGTGCCTCAGCTGCGCTGGAGGTAGTGGCGCACGGTGTCGTCCCGCTCGACGAGGAAGCGATCGTCCTCCGGGTAATACACCGCCTTGTCGATGTCGTCGCCGGCGAACCCTCGGACGCTGTCGAGGCTGTCCCATCGCGAGATCGTCACGATCTCGGTGAGGCCGTCACCCAGGTCGCGCGTCAGGGTCCAGGCGTCGCGGTTGCCCGGAGTCGAGCGGTACTGCTCGATGCCCGTGCGCTCGACGTACTCGACGTACTCATCGCGGTCGTCCGTGCGGATGACTCCGCGCCACATGCGGACGACATTGTGCTCATCGCTCATGCCGACATCCTGGTCGTCGGAGCGGTCCTCGGGCCAGGGGTGGCGGTCGGTCGCGTTGCACGCCGACACCCCCCGTGCAGAACCAGATGCAGGAGACACGCCGCGAACCGCGGCGCTGTCGAACTGCTGCGCGGCGTGTTTCCTGAATCTGTGACGGAGAGCGCCCTTCGGTCGAGGGCGGCAGACCCGGTACGATGAGCGGAGAGCGCTTTCCGAGCGCGTCGCGGCCGAACCGAGGAGAATGACGACATGGTGCACACCGTCGTGGTCGCCCCGGACTCCTTCAAGGGGACGATCGGCGCGGCCCCTGCGGCCACCGCGCTCGGTGCCGGATGGAACCGGGTCCGCCCCCATGACGCGATCCGCCTGGTGCCGATGGCCGACGGCGGCGAAGGCACGCTCGATGCGTTCGAGACCGCCGTTGCGGGCTCGCGCCGCATGCCCGTCCGTGTCACGGGACCCCACGGCCGGACCATCGACGCCACCTGGCTGCTGCTGCCGCCGACGGCGGCCGACCCCGACGGCATCGGCGTCGTCGAGCTTGCGAGCACCAGTGGGATCGAGCTGCTCGGCACCCCTCCCAAACTGCGGGCGATGGATGCCGACACCACCGGCTTCGGTCAGGCCATCGCCGCCGCTCTCGCCTACGGCGTGAGCCGGCTCGTGCTGGGCATCGGCTCGAGCGCCTCGACCGACGGTGGCCTCGGGGCCCTCACCGCCCTGGGCGCCCGCTTCACAGACGCGTCCGGCACGCCAGTCGTCCCCGGCGGTCGGGGCCTTGCCCACGTCGCCGTCGCCGACCTCTCCGGCCTGCCGGCGCTTCCGGCCGGCGGGGTCTCGGTGCTCACCGACGTGACCAATCCGCTCGTCGGCGCGTGGGGCGCGGCCGCCGTCTTCGGTCCGCAGAAGGGCGCCTCGAACGCGGAGGTGCTGGCGCTCGACGCCGCGCTCGCGCGCCTCGGTGACCTGCTCCCCGCCGATCCCGAGACGCCCGGCGCGGGAGCCGCTGGCGGCACCGGGTTCGGACTGCTCGCGTGGGGCGCCACCCTCGTGCCCGGCTCGGCCGCGGTCGCGGAACTGGTGGGTCTGGATGCGGCGGTGGGCGCGGCATCCGTCGTCATCACCGGCGAAGGATCGTACGACGGCCAGTCCGCCGCGGGCAAGGTGCCGGCGCGCGTGGGTGCGATCGCCGCCGAGACCGGGGTGCCCGTGGCACTGGTCGCGGGCCGCATCGCGCCGGACGTCGAGCTGACGTCATTCGCAGCGACCGCGTCGCTGACCGACCTCGCCGGCTCAGGCGCTGCGGCGATGACCGACCCGGCGCGGTGGCTCACCGAGGCGGGCGCCGCCCTCGCGAGCGCGCTGGGCTGAGACTCCCCGCGGCACCTGATACTCCTGGCGTCGCCGGCCGCCTCAGGCGGATTGGCGTGTCTCGCGCCCGCGCTCGCGCCGAGCCGGAGGCCGCATCGCGCCCGAGACCGAGGCCGAGGCCGCGACCCGGGTCCGCTCTGCCGCCGAGTTGCCAGAATTCGCGGCCTACGAGAGCCGGGATCCGGCGTCCTGTGGCAAGTCGGCGCGGGAGACGCAGGTCAGGGCACTCGCAGCACGCCGTTGCGGCGATGCGGCAGGCGGGCGAGCTCTTCGTCGCGCAGCTGCGGCGGCAGCAGGTGCGCGGGCGCGTCCTGGAACACGACCGGACGCAGGAACCGGCGCACGGCCGTCACGCCGACCGACGTGTGCAGCGAGGTCGTGGCGGGCCACGGTCCGCCGTGGTGCTGTGACCACGTGACGGCGACCCCGGTCGGCCAGCCGGCGAAGAGCACGCGCCCGACCTTGCGCTCGAGCACCGCGAGCACGGCGTTCACGTCGTCGCCGGCTTCGCTGTGGATCGTTCCGGTGAGTGACCCGGGCACGGCGCGCAGCGCCGCGAGCAGCTCGTCGTCGGACGAGTAGCGCACGAGCAGCGTGACCGGTCCGAAGCATTCCTCGAGCAGCGTCTCGGGGCGGGCGGCGACGGACGCGGCATCCGTCGTCAGCACCACCGGCTGGGCGCCGATGCCGTCCTCGCCGCGGGCGATGATCGCGACCGAAGGGTCCGCCTCGAGATGCGCGATGCCCTCCGGGAAGCCCGCGGTGATGCGGTCGGTCAGCAGCGCGCCGCCCTTGGCCCCGGCGACGGCCGCGGCGACGAGCTGCTCGAAGCCGGCATCCGCAGGGACGAACACCACGCCCGGCTTGGTGCAGAACTGGCCGACCCCGAGCGTGAACGAGGCGACGAGGCCCTCCGCGAGCACCTCGCCCCGAGCCGCCAGCGCCGCCGCGGTGATGACGACGGGGTTCACCGAGCCGAGCTCGCCGTAGAACGGGATCGGGTCGGGGCGTCCCGAGGCCAGGTCGAAGAGGGCGCGGCCACCGCCGACCGAGCCGGTGAAACCGGCGGCCTGGATGAGCGGATGCTGCACCAGCGCGTTGCCCGCCTCGCGGCCCTCGACGAGGCCGAGCGATCCCTCGGGCGCCCCGGCGGACGTGAGCGCCTCGGCCACGACGGCCGCGGTGCGCTGCGACAGGCGCGGGTGGCCGGAGTGAGCCTTGACGATCACCGGGTTGCCGGCGGCCAGCGCCGAGGCCGTGTCGCCGCCGGCGACCGAGAACGCGAACGGGAAGTTCGAGGCCGAGAACACGGCGACGGGACCGACGCCGGTGAGGGTGCGGCGCAGCTCCGGGCGCGGCGGAACCGCCGACGGATCGGCGTCGTCGACCGTGAGCTCGAGGTACGAGCCCTCCTCGACGGCGGTCGCGAACAGCCGCAGCTGACCGGTGGTGCGGCCGACCTCGCCGCGCAGGCGGGTCTCGCCCAGGCGGGTCTCCTCGTCGGCGATCGCGACGAGCTCGTCGATGTGGGCGTCGAGGGCATCGGCGGCGGCACGCAGCCAGGAAGCCCGGGTCGCGGCATCCGCTTCCCGCCACACGGGAGCAGCGGCGGCCGCCGCGTCGGCGAGGGCGTCGAGTTCAGCGGTGGTGGTGGTCATCGGAGTTCCTTTGGGGATTTCATGAGAAGCGGATGCCGAGCCCGGCGTGGGGCACGTCGGTCAGGGTGCCGTCGGCGATGCGCACGGGCGACGGATCGGCGAGCGCGCCGAGATCGCCGAAGCCGGCATCCTCGACGTCCTCGGCCATCGGCTCGGGGACGCCGTCGACGGCGCGGAGGGTGAGGGCGAGCTGCCCGGAGAGCTCGGGCAGCAGGTGCGGGTGCACGGCGGCGCCGTACTCGGCCGCGATGGCCGCGATGCCGAGGAAGGGGGTGATGCCGCCGACGCGCACGATGTTGGGCTGCACGATCTGCGCGGCCCCGGTGCGCAGGAAGTCGTCGAAGCGGAAGACATTGTGCAGGTTCTCGCCCACGGCGATCGGGATGCCGCTCGAGGCTCGCAGGCGCGTGGCCAGCTCGCCGTGCCCGAAGAGGTCGTCGGCGCGCAGGGGCTCTTCGATCCACGCGGGCGCGACGTCTGCGAGCACCTCGAGCGCGCGCGTTGCCTGGTCGAGCTCCCAGCGCTGGTTCGCGTCGATCATGAGCGCCCGGTCGGGGCCGAGCACCTCGCGCACCGCGCGCAGGCGGTCGAGGTCTTCGGCGACGTCGGGCTTGCCGACCTTGACCTTGACGGCGTCGAACCCGGAGTCCACCCAGCGCCGCGCCTGAGCGACGAGCTCCTCGGCGCTGTAGTGCAGATTCACGCCGCTGCCGTACGCGCGGACGCGGTCGCGCTGCGCACCGAGGAAGCCGGTCAGCGAAGTTCCGGCGGCGCGGATCTCGGCATCCCACAGTGCCGTGTTCAGACCGGCCATCGCGATGGTGGTGAGCCCGCCGCCTCCGGCCTCGTGGAGGTGCCGCCAGAGGTCCAGCCACTCGGATCCCGGATCGGCCGGTCGTCCGATCGCGAACTTCGTGATGTCGTTCGCGAGCAGGGCGTGCACGGCCTCGGCGCCGATCTGCGGCGTCCACGAGAAGCCCCAGCCCTCGGCGCCGTCCGAGCGCACCACGTGCGTGGCGACCACGCCGACCGACGTCACGTCGGCAGCCCACGGCCGGGTGAGCGGCACGCGCAGCAGGCGGGCGTCGAACGAGGCGATCGTGGTCACAGCAGCGCGCGTCCTGCCTCGAGGATGCCGGCGAGCCGCTCCTCCTGCTCGGGCGTCGGGTCGACCAGCGGCGCGCGCACCGAGCCGACCGGCAGGCCGCCGAGGCGCAGGCCGGTCTTGATGAGCGAGACGCCGAAGCCGGGGGTCTCGTCGCGCAGCCGCACCAGCGGGGAGTAGAACCCGTCCAGCAGTGCCAGGCGCCGGTCCTCGTCGCCGTCGACGTACGCGCGGTAGTGAGCGTTCGCCACCTCGGGGATCATCGCGAACGCGGCGGACGAGTACAGCGGGATGCCGATGCCCCGGTACGCGCCCTGCGTGAGCTCGGCGGTCAGCAGGCCGTTGAAGAACGCGAAGTCCTCGCGCCCGGTCTCGGCGACCGCGCGCACGATCTGCTGCGCAAGGCCGACGTCGCCGACGCCGTCCTTGAACCCGACGACCTTGGGGTTCGCCGCGAGAGCGCGCACGGTGTCGACCGAGTACTGCGCGGTGCCGCGGTGGTAGATCACGACAGGAAGAGGGGATGCCGCGGCCACCGCCTCGACGTAGGCCCGCAGCCCCGCCTGCGAGCCGCCGACGAGGTACGGCGGAAGGACGAGGAGGGCGTCGGCTCCGGCATCCGCCGCCGACTTTGCGAGCGCGGTCGCGTGCCCGAGCGGGCCGCCGGTGCCGGCGACGACGGGCACGCGACCCGCCACGACCTCGGTCGTGACCGCGACGACGTGCGCCGCCTCGCGCTCGGACAGGGCGTGGAACTCGCCGGTGCCGCAGGCGGGGAAGACGCCGCCGGGGGCATGGTCGAGGGTCGTCGAGACGTGCTCGCGCAGCAGATCGTCATCGATCCGGTCGGCGGTGTCGAACGGCGTCACGGGGAAGAAGAGGATGCCGTCGAAGTTCACGCCAGCACGTCCTTTCGGGTTTGGGCGGGGCGTTCTTTCTCGCCAGCGGCGAGCAACTCATCAGACCAATTATGCTGCGGGCGCCATCCCAGCACGCGACGTGCTTTGGCATTGCTGAACGCGGGGGAGGTGCCGGTGAGGGTGGCGGCGAGTTCATCGGACCCCTCGACGAACCGGGGCATGAGCTGGGCCAGCGGACGTCGGGCGAGCGCGTCGTCGGCGCCGACGAAGAAGACCTCGGCGTTGGGAATGGACGGCAGCGCCTCGAGCAGCACGTCGACGAAGGTCGCGACATCCCGCGCATCGACGTAGTTGAACAGCGCCGGGGCCGCCAGCGCGGGGTCGTCGAGGCGCTCGCGCACGGTGTGGCCCTGCTGCGTCGGCGCGCCCGCCCACTCCTCGGGGGCGATGACGAAGCACGGGCGGAAGACGCCGAACCGCGTGGCGTCGCCGGTCTGGCGTGCGAGCATCGCGACGGTCTGCTCGATCAGCAGCTTGGACAGGCCGTACGCGTGCCAGGGCTTCGGCGTCGTCTGCTCGTCGAGCGGGAAGCGGTCGGGCAGCCAGCCGGCCGGGGCCCCATAGCCGAGCACAGTGGGGCTCGAGGCCGCGACGATCCGGTCGATGCCCGCCTCGACGCCCGCCGACAGCACGTTCAGTGCGAGCGCCGCGTTCGTCGTCAGGATCACGTCCTCCGGCGCGCTGAAAGGAACGGCGATCGCGGCGAGGTGCACGAGCGCGTCGGCACGAGCGCCGGCGATGGCCGCGGACGCCGCCTGCGGATCGGTGAGGTCGACCGCGATCTGCTCGATCCCGTCCAGTTCCGGCGCCCCCGAGAGCTCGCGGTCGAGCGAGACGAGCTCGTGACCGGCGCCGTGGAGCCCGGCGACCAGGCTGCGACCGAGCCGGCCGGCGCCGCCGGTGACGACGATGCGGCTCATGACGCGGACGTCGTGGCAGGTTCGGCCAGGAGGCGGATGCCGAGCTCGGCCACGCGGACGGGCAGGCCGGTCTCGAGCGAGCGGTTGCCGGCGATGCCAACCGAGATCGAGCGGACGCCGTCGCGCCAGTCTGCGGGGCGGGCGAGCGGGTCGTCGCCGGGACCCTCGAACACGTCGGCCAGCAGCAGCGCGTCGCCGCCGCCGTGGCCGTCGCTGGAGCTCTCGATCGGCACCTCGTACGCCGCTTCCCAGTGCCGCTGCACGATGAGGCGCTCGCCCTCGGGTCGCAGCGATCCGGACGAACCGGCGTCCACGGCGCTGGGATCGAGCACCGGATGCAGCGCCTCGGCCTCGAGCACTGCTCCCCGCTCGACGACCTCGAGCTCGGCGCGACCGAGCGTGCCGTTGACCGCGACCCGGTAGCCCTCCCACGGCGAGTGGGCATTGAGCGAGTAGCTGAGGGTGGCGCCGGAGGCGTAGTCGACGACGAGGGCGAGGTTGTCCTCGATCGTGATGCCCTCGCCGAAGACGTCGCGATCGCGCAGGTAGCCGTCGTGCTCCTCGGCCCCGAGGTACAGGGCGGCCAGGCGCTCGTCGGTGCGCAGGTCGAGCTCGAAGGCGTCGGCTCCGTCGTGGGTGCCCCGCGCCGGGCGCTCGCCGAGTCCGCGGGAGCGGGCGTTGTCGGCGCCGTAGAAGCGCAGGCCGCCCGACGCGAAGACGCGCGACGGAGTGGATCGCAGCCACCAGTTGACGAGGTCGAAATGGTGGCTGGCCTTGTGCACCAGCAGACCGCCGGAGTGCTCCTTCTCGCGGTGCCAGCGGCGGAAGTAATCCGCTCCGTGCTTCGTGTCGAGCACCCAGGAGAAGTCGATCGAGGTCACCTCGCCGATGGTGCCCTCCTGCAGCAGGGCGCGCAGGGCGCTGTTGCGGGGCGAGTAGCGGTAGTTGAAGGTGATGACGACCTCACGGCCGGTGCGCTCGATGGCGTCCTCGATGGCCGCGGCCGACTCGGCGTCGATCGTGAGCGGCTTCTCGACGACGACGTCGGCTCCGGCATCCAGCGACCGCACGATTAGGGTCGCGTGCAGGTCATCGCGCGCGCACACGATCACCCGGTCCACGCGCTCGGCCCGGATCATGGCCTCGAGATCGTCCGGTCCGTAGACCGCCGGGGCCGGTGAGCCGGCGGCGATGGTGCGCTCGACGTAGTAGGCGGCGCGGACGGGGTTGGGTTCGCAGATCGCGACGAGCTCGGCTCGGTCGGCGTACGGGCCCGTGATCGCGTCGACGTACATCTGGGACCTGTGGCCCGCTCCGACGACGGCGTACCGGCGGTGGCTCATCTCACTCCTCAAGGAACGTCTCCGGCGCTCGGGAAACGTTTTCTCAGGGTAGCACGGAGCGTGATGCGGTGGCGCGTGAGGGACTATCGTGTGACGCGATGGATGCCACGGATGCCGTCCCGCCCTAACGCCAGGCATCAGAGGTCCTCACGGTGACGCAGCCGTCTGTGCGAGAGTGCTGAGATGGCGTCCCCGCAGTCGCTCAGCGAATCCGATCGGCGCCTGGTCGCTGCATGGGCGGCCGACTGCGCCGAGCGAGTGCTCGCCCTTTTCGAGTCGGAGGCGCCCGACGATGACCGACCACGCGATGCGATCGCGCGGGCGCGGGCATTCTCGCGAGGCGACCTCACGGCAGCCGGTGAGATCAAACGGCGTTTCACCGCCGGTCGTGCGGCACACTCGGCGACGACTCCGGCGGGCATCGCGGCGGCGCGGGCCGCGGCCCAGGCTGCGGGGGTGGCGCACATGGGTGCGCACGCGCTGGGCGCCGCTGCATACGCCGCAAAGGCCGCCGGCTTGGCCGCCGGCCGTCCCGAATCCGCCGAAGCCGAACTCGAGTGGCAAGTCGAGCACATGAGCGATGCTGTCGCCGCGGCGCTCCGGCAACTGCCGCTGGTCGGCGAAGATTCGGCGGGTCCGCTCGGCTCCGGCCTGTTGGCCTCGGGCGATCTGGGCAAGCACATCACGACGATCCAACGGCGACTGGACGAGGAGCCCGCCTGAGATCAGTCGGCACCGCATGTCGGTCTGGAGATCACGCGAGCGCGCCAGTTTCCTGCGATCGCGGCGTCGCGCGACGCAGCAGTCGCAGGAAAGTGCAGCGCTCGCTCTGTGCGCCACGCCCGCGGCCGGCGACGGGGCGGTTTCAGAACATGAGATCGTCGTAGGCGCTGTCGCCCGGCTCAATGTACGGGGGGTTCTCTTCCCACTCCCGCAGCTGCTCCTCGGAGCGTTCCAGTGTCTCGAACCGAACGCCGATGCCGGGCGAGATGAGCACGGAGATCGTCGATCGTCCGACCGTTCGGAATCCGACGAAGCCGGCGCCCTGCTGGACGGCCTCGATGATCTGCCGCTGCAGCTCGGCGGCATCCTGGTCCGGGTCGAGGATGAACATCTGACCGTCGACGCGGACTCTCACTATCTGGACCAAGACGGCCCCGGGAGTCGACCCATTGTCGAAGGATACGTCCGGTTCGCTAGTTTGACTAGCGATAAGTGACCAAGCTACGCCGGGGCCGGGCCCGAGCTCCCGCGCACGGTAAGCGTCGGCGCCAGCACGAGAGGATCCCCGGGCTCGTCCGCGTCGAGCAGTCGCCGCAGCTGCTGCCACGCCTGCGCGCCGAGCTCGGCGGCCGGTACCGCGGCAGTGGTCAGGGCCGGCGTCGTATGCCGGGCGAACGGGATGTCGTCGAACCCGACGATGGAGAGGTCGTCGGGGACGCGGCATCCGGCGGCCTGAACGGCACTCTGCAACCCCATCGCCACCAGGTCATTGAAGGCGAGCACCGCGGTGGCGCCGGAGGCCAGCACGGCCGGCGCGGCCGCAGCCCCGGCGTCGAAGTCGACGCCGCCGGCCAGCTCGGCGACCCGGACGTCGGGATGCTCGGCACGGAACTGCTCGATGGCCTCGAGGCGGGCGGCGTTGGCGATGCTGCGCTCGATGCCGGCGAGGTAGACGATGCTGCGGTGGCCGAGCCCGTGCAGATGCGCGAGCTCGTCGGCCAGCGCGGACCGGTAGTCGGCGCGCACCGACGGCACGCCCGGTCCGGCCTCGCGGTTGACGAGCACGACGGGCCTGACACCACCCACCAGCCGCTCGAGCTCGTCCTGCGGCATGCGCGGCGCGCACAGCACGATCCCGTCGGTGCGGCGGCGGGTCTCGACCGCGAGCAGGCGCTCCTCGTCGACGGACTCGCCGGAGTCGGCGACGAGCACGTGGTAGTCGTCCGCGGCGGCGGCGCGACTGAGGCCGCGCAGCACCTGCTGGAACGTGGGGTTGCCGAGGTCGGGCACGACGACGGCGATGGTCTGCGTGCGCCCCAGCACGAGGCTGCGCGCCAGCGGGCTCGCGCGGTAGTCGAGGGATGCCGCGGCCTCCCGCACCCGTTCGGCCAGTGCCGGATCGACCGTGGGGTTGCCGTTCAGCGCGCGCGAAACGGTCGACAGCGAGACCCCCGCCTGGGCGGCGACGTCGGCGATCGTCACGCCCTTCGGCGGTCGCGGCATCCGTTCTCCCACGGCTGGATCAGGCGCGCGGCGGGGTGCTGCCGCGGACGATGACCTCGAGGGGAAGGGGCGGTTCGGCCGCGGCATCCCAGTCCGCCGTGACGGCGGCGGTGAGCGCCTGGAAGCCGAGCTCCTCGAGCGGAACGCGCACCGTCGTGAGTCCGGGACGGATGTCGCGGCCCGTGGCGATGTCGTCGAAGCCGGCGACCGCGATGTCGGTGCCGATCTCGCGGCCCGCGTCGCGGATCGCGGACATGACGCCGATGGCGACCACGTCGCTGATGCCGAAGACAACGGTGCCGGCATCCAATCCCTCGGCGAGGAGCTCCTGACCGGCGGCGTACCCGGCATCGCGCGTGAAGCCGCCACGACGGATGCCGCGGATCGAGCCGCCGCCGCCCGTGAAGCCCTGCGTGAACCCGGCGATGCGGTCGTCGGAGGTGCGGATGCCCTCGGCGGCGGCGACGATCACCGCGTCGCGGTATCCGAGGGCGGCGAGTTCGGCGCCCAGCTGCGCGGCTCCGCCGTGATTGTCGAGCCCGATCGAGCGCACGCCGTCGGCGCCCGTGCCGAGCATGACGACGCGCCCGCCGGTGCCCGAGAAGGCGTCGAGCTCGGCCTTCAGACCGGCGGCGTCGGGGCCCTCGGTGCGCGAGGCGGCGAGGATCAGGCCGCGCGGACGCTGGCCGCGCAGAGCGCGCACCAGGCGCACCTCGCGCTGCGGGTCGCGCTCGGTGATGGCGATGGTGACGATCAGCCCGGCCTCGTCGGCGCCGCGGGCGACGCCCGACGCGAGCTGGCCGAAGTACGGGTCGGCGATGTCGGCGACGAGCAGCGCCACGATCGCGGAGGTGCCGCGGGCGATCGCCTGGGCAGAGAGGTTGGCGGTGTAGCCGAGCTTCTCGGCGGCGGCCTCGACCCGGTCACGATAGCTCTCGGCGACCTTGCGGGTCGAGCCGTTGAGCACGCGCGACGCAGTGGCCAGCGACACTCCGGCTTCGCGGGCGACGTCGTGCAGGGTAGCGGCGCCTCGGGGTGGCGCGTACGTCTCGCTCATCAGGCCGAGTCTAGGGGCAAGTCAGCCCAGACAGGGCGCGGCAGGAACCGTTTTCCGAGGTCTGCGTGCGGGTCACTCCGCGGCGACCCGCTGCCTGAACACCGAGTCGCCAAGACACGCCGGATACCCGCGCGGCTGGTCGGCGTGTCTTGGCGACTCGCGTGGGCGACAGGTCAGGCGGCGACCCAGGCGACCAGTCGCCCGAGCACCGTGACGGCGACGGGAGCCTCGTAGGCCTCGAGGTCATGGCCGAGTCCGTCGTAGGCGACCCGGCGGCCGTCCGACTCCGCGATCCAGCACATCGGCTGCGCGCCGCCCTCGAGATCGTGGACGAGCAGCACCTCGGACGACGCCGCGACCCGCAGCCACGAGTACGCCTCGTCGACGGTCGCGCTCGATGCCAGGCCGTCGACGATCGGATGCCGCGACACGGCCCGCACGGTCAGCGGCCCCCGCGGCGGGTGCATGGACCGACCGCGCACCCATCGTCCGCCGAGCATCCGCTCCCACGCGTCGGACTCGGGCAGGAGCGTCGCGGCGACGTGGAGCGCGACCAGCGGTCCGTCGTACGCACCCAGGATGCGCGCGAGCTCAGCGTCGAGGGGGTGCGGCTCCGGCCCGCCGCCCGCGTTGACGACGAGCACCTCGGCATCCGGGAGTTCGGCCTCGAGCTCGGCCAGACTGTCGACGACCGTCACGTCGTTGTGACCGGCCGCCGCCAGGATCTCGGCGACCCGTGCGCTCGTCTCGGCGAAGGGATGCCACGGATCGGCGTAGTCGCCGCCGCCCGAGAAGACGAGCACGCGGCTCACTCCGGCGCCCGGTTCACCACGGGCGGGTGAGACCCGCGAAATCGCCTGAGACTCACGGCGTCGCCACGAGTGTCAGGCGCAAGCCCGAGTCTCACCGCACGCACGCCGGCCTCAGCCCGCGACCGGCACGCGTAGGTGCGGCGACACGGCCGAGCCGAACGTCGCAGCGGTGCGCCGCACCGCCTCGAGCGGGTCGGTGGCCCACACATCGGCGTTGAAGATCTCGACCTCGATGTCGCGGTCGTACCCGGTGGCCTCCACAGCCTGCGTGAGCGAGGCGAAGTCGATGACGCCCTCGCCGGTGTAGTGGCGGCTGAGCAGCGGGTCTGCCGCCAGCGGCGTCTTCCAGTCGCAGACCTGGTACGTCGCGATGCGTCCTTCGCGGCCCGCGCGCGCGATCTGCTCGAGCACCTGCGGGTCCCAGAAGACGTGGAACGTGTCGACGGCCGCGCCGACCACCGAGGGGTCGAAGTCCGCGGCGATGTCGAGCGCCTGCCCGAGCGTCGAGACGACGGCACGGTCGGTGGCGTACATCGGATGCAGCGGCTCGATCGCCAGCGTGACACCGGCGGCCGCGGCATCCGTCGACAGCTCGCCGATCGCGTCGCGGACGCGCTCGCGCGCACCGATGAGGTCGCGCGACCCCTCCGGCAGGCCGCCGGCGACCAGCACCAGCACGGCGGTGGAGCCCGCGGCGCCGGCGGCGGCCAGGGTCGCGGTCTCTTCGATCGCGCGGCGGTTGTCGTCGAGTGCCGCCACGCGTGCCGGCCCGGCCGGCAGGGTGAAGAAGCCGCCGCGGCAGTGCGTCGTGAAACGCAGGCCGGAGTCGGTGAGCATCTGCGCCGCGGTGGCGAGGCCGACCTCGTTGACCGGCTCGCGCCACAGGCCGATGGCCTGCACGCCGGCTTCGGCGGTCACGCGCAGCGCCGTCGCGAGGTCGGCGTGCTTGATGGTCGCCTGGTTGATCGAGAGGCGGGGATCGACGGCGGTCATGCGTCCACTCCGTTCAGTCGCAGCATCCCGTTCCACCGCTCGGCGGCGAGCTCGGGCTTCTCGAGGGCGAGCGAGGCGTTGGCGAGCTCGACGATACGGGACAGGTGGGGGAGACTGCGGGCCGAGTGCAGCCCGCCCACCATCTGGAACGCCGGCTGGTGGCCGTTCAGCCACGCCAGGAACGCCACGCCGGTCTTGTAGTAGAACGTCGGGGCCGCGAAGATCTGGCGGCTGAGCTCCTCGGTCGGACCGAGGATCTCGAGGTAACGCGACGGGTCGCCGGCATCCAGCGCCTGGATCGCCGCGGAGGCGACCGGCGTGAGCGCGGCGAAGGCGCCGAGCAGCGCGTCGGAGTGCTGGCGGCTGCTCGCCGGGTCGCGATCGGGCTGGGTCGCGGCGGGAACGTCGGCGCCGCCGATGAGCCCGACGTAATTGAAGTCGTCGCCGGTGAACATGCGCACGCCCTCGGGAAGGCGCTCGCGCACCGACACCTCGGACGCGGCATCCAGCAGGCTCATCTTCACGCCCGCGACCTTGTCGGTGTTCTCGCCGATGACCTCGAGGAGAACGGCGGATGCCTCGCGCCAGTCGGTCGAGCCGAAGTAGCCCTCGAGCGACGGGTCGAACGCGGTGCCCAGCCAGTGCAGCACCACGGGTGCGGTGGCCGAGGCCAGCACCTCGCGGTAGACGCGGCGGTAGTCGTCGGCGCTCTGCGCGGCACGGGCGAGGTGGCGAGAGGCCATGAGCACGGGGCCCGCGCCCTGCTCCTCGGTGAAGTGCAGCTGCTCCTTGTAGGCGTCGATCACCTGGTCGACGCTGATGGCCTGCTCGTCGACGTGGTCGGTGTTGACGCCCACCACGACCGAGCCGCCCTCTTCCCGGGCGACCTCGGCCGAGCGCGCGATGAGCTCGCGGGTCGCCGTGGCGTCCAGGCCCATGTTGCGCTGGGCCGTGTCCATGGCGTCGGCGACGCCGAGGCCCCACGAGTACACCGAGCGGCGGAAGTCCAGCGTCGCGTCCCAGTCCACGTCGGCCGGCTGGCCGGGAGTGTTGTCGGCCGAGGTCTTCGGCACGACGTGGGCGGCGGCGTAGGCGACGCGGCTGCGCAGCGGCCCGGTGGGCTTGGCGTAGCCCGGGGCGGGGGAGAGCGCGACCTTGGTGGTCGCGCCCTCCGCCGACAGGAGCGTGAGATCGGTCATCGTGTGCGGCTCGGTTCGTTCAGCTCAGCGACAGCTTGGGCAGCTCGACCTTGCGGCCCTCGCTGCTGGACTGCAGACCGGCCTCGGCCAGCAGCACGCCGCGGGCGCCCGCCAGGAGGTCGAACTCGTAGTCGGTGCCCTCGGCGAACGAGACGAGGAACTCCTCCCACTGCTGCTTGAAGCCGTTCTGGAACACCTCGTTGGTGGGGACCTCGGCCCAGTCGGCGTCGTAGTCGTGGCTGTCGGCCAGGTCGGGGTTCCACACCGGCTTCGGCGTGGCGTTGCGGTGCTGGATCTTCGCGCCGAACAGGCCCACGACGGCCGAGCCGTGCGTGCCGTCGACGTGGAACTCGACGAGCTCGTCGCGGTTCACGCGAACGGTCCACGAGGAGTTGATCTGCGCGACCACGCCGCCCTCGAGCTCGAAGATGCCGTACGCGGCGTCCTCGGCGGTGGCGGTGTAGTGCTCGCCCTTCTCGTCCCAGCGGTCGGCGATGTGCACTGATGCCTGCGCGTAGACCGACTTGATCTCGCCGAAGAGGTTCTCGAGCACGTAGTTCCAGTGCGGGAACATGTCGACGATGATGCCGCCGCCGTCCTCGGCGCGGTAGTTCCAGCTCGGACGCTGGGCGGGCTGCCAGTCGCCCTCGAAGACCCAGTAGCCGAACTCGCCGCGGACCGAGAGGATGCGGCCGAAGAAGCCGGAGTCGATGAGGCGCTTGAGCTTCTGCAGGCCGGGCAGGTAGAGCTTGTCGTGCACGACGCCGGTCTTGACGCCGGCCTCCTGTGCGAGGCGGGCGAGCTCGAGGGCCTCGCCGACGGTCTCGGCGGTGGGCTTCTCGGTGTAGATCGTCTTGCCGGCGGCGATCGCCTTGCGCAGCGCGGAGGCGCGGGCCTTCGTCACGAGGAAGTCGGCGTAGATCTCCCAGCGCGGGTCGGCGAGTGCCGCGTCGAGGTCGGTCGTGTAGTCCTCGATGCCGTGCTTGGCGGCGAGCTCGGCGAGCTTGGCCTCGCTGCGGCCGACGAGCAGCGGCTTGACGGTGAGCTTCGTGCCGTCGGGCAGCTCGATGCCGCCCTGCTCGCGGATCGCGAGGATCGAGCGCACGAGGTGCTGGCGGTAGCCCATGCGGCCCGAGACGCCGTTCATGATGATGCCGACCTCGCGCACGGCGGGACGGGTGGCCGAGCCCTCGGCCGCGGCCGGAGCGATCGTGGTGTCAGACATGGGGTGCTGCTTTCGTCGAGGGTCTTCGGGGAGATTCCCGCGTGATGCGTTCATTGCGGGTAAGCGCTTTCCAATATTGTGCCACGGGAAACGGGGACGCGCAAGCGCTTTCCCGCCGACAGGCCCGGCCCGGCCTGGCTCAGGCGAGGCGTACGGCTGTCCATGACACCGGGGGCAGATCGGCGGTCAGGACGGATGCCGCCACCGCGGCTCCGTCGAGAGGACGGACGCCGACGCGCTCGGGGTCCTCGAGCGCGTTCGCGGCGTACAGGTCGTCCTCGTGCAGCACATGGCTCTCGACCACGCGCAGCTCGCGGCCGAGCGCGGCGGCCAGCGGAGCGAGGTCGAGGCGCAGGGCCGCGGCATCCGTCGTCGATCGGTTCACGACGAACAGCGTCGCGCCCTCGTCGTCGACGGTCGCGACGGCGTTGAGGGCGGCCACGTCGCCGAAGCGCTCGCTGCGGAACGACGCCGATTCGAGCGGAACGCGCACGGCCCGGCCCTGGGCCAGGCGCGCGGTGATCGAGAACGGGAAGAAGGTGGTCTGACGCCAGGCCGGGCCGCCCGGCTCGGTCATGATCGGCGCGATGACGTTCACGAGCTGCGCGAGCGAGGCCGAGCGCACCCGGTCGGCGTGCTGCAGCAGCGTGATCATCAGGTCGCCGAAGACGACGGCGTCGAGCGCGTTGTAGCGGTCCTCGAGCTGGCGGGGCGCGACCGGCCACTCGTCGGGTCCGTACGTCAGCGCCTCCTCCTGCCAGCGCGACATGTACCAGACGTTCCACTCGTCGAACGAGACCATGATGCGCTTGTCGCTCTGCCTGACCGCGGCGACGTGGTCGGCCGTAGCGAC
The DNA here is from genome assembly GCF_001427145.1 of Microbacterium sp. Root166. Classification (GTDB taxonomy): domain Bacteria; phylum Actinomycetota; class Actinomycetes; order Actinomycetales; family Microbacteriaceae; genus Microbacterium. Next base: position 671,625 of record NZ_LMGL01000001.1, on the reverse strand, counting down.
GACCTGCTCGATGAACAGCGCCATGTCGACGCCCGAGGCCAGGAACTCCTGCGCGTTCCCGTCGTCCTCCTGGTAGTAGGCGTGGCACGAGATGAAGTCGACGTCGTCGAACGTGTGCTCGAGGACCTCGCGTTCCCACGCGCCGAAGGTCGGCATCGTGCGGCTCGACGAGCCGCACACCACCAGCTCGATCGAGGGGTCGAGCATGCGCATCGCCTTGGCCGTGCGCGAGGCGAGCTTGCCGTAGTCCGCGGCGCTGCGGTGGCCGAGCTGCCAGAAGCCGTCCATCTCGTTGCCGAGGCACCACATCTTCACCGCGAACGGGCTCTCGCGGCCGTTCGCGGCGCGCTCGGTCGTCCGGGCGGTCTCGACGGACGTGTTGGCGTACTCGAGCAGGTCGAGCGCCTCGGGCGTGCCCCGCGTGCCGAGGTTGACGGCGAGCATGAGGTCCGAGCCCACTCGATCCAGCCACGCCTGGAACTCGTGCAGCCCGACCTGGTTGGTCTCGGTCGCGTGCCACGCCAGGTCGAGCCGGCGCGGCCGCTCCGCCTTCGGACCGATCCCGTCCTCCCAGTTGTAGCCCGACACGAAGTTGCCCCCGGGATACCGGATCGTCGTGACCCCGAGCTCCTTCACGAGCTCGATCACATCGGCGCGGAAGCCGTCGGAGCCCGCCGACGGATGCCCGGGCTCGAAGATCCCGTCGTAGATGTGCCGGCCGAGGTGCTCGACGAACCCACCGAACAGGCGCCGGTCGATGCCGGCGATCTCGTCGCGGGGGTCGAGGCGGGCGGAGGCGGTCATGGTGTCCTCTCGGCTGATGGCATGAATCCGGATGCCGCGGCTCACCGCGCGGCGGACAGCTCGGCGTCAGCCGGCTCCTCGCTCGGCACGTCCTCGTCGGCGGCTAAGGGAGCGTAGACGAACGCGACCTCCTGCGAGTCGAGCACCACGCGATCGACGACGGCGCCGGTCTCGGCATCCGTCCCTTCGAGGGCGATCTCGACGCGATCGTCCCCGTGGTTGATGAGCGTGACCAGGTCGCCGCGCCGCGCCGCCTCGACACCGACGGGCAGCCCCGCGACGACGGGGCGGACACCGGCTGCCTCGACCACCGCGGCGACGACGGCGTCGAGCGCCTCGCCGACGGGCTGCGTGGCGACGTACCAGGCCTCGCCGGCGCCGTGCGCGCGACGGGTGAGCGCCGGTGACCCGGCGGCCAGGCCGGTCTCGAATGCGGCGACGACGGTCGCGCCCTCGGAGTGGACGCGCTCGGCGAACAGGCGGCCGGGCAGCGAGGCGCCGTCCAGGCCGAACGAGACGGTCCCGCCCGGGCCGGTCGTGCTCGCGACCTGAGCGCCGACGCCGGTGCCGCCGGTGCTGGCGCCCCCGAGGGCGCCGAAGTCCTCGAACCGGACGCCGAGCACGGGGCCCAGCTGGGTGAGGAACCCGCCCGTGCGGAACTGGTCGTGCTGGTCGACGATGTCGGTGAACGGGCCCGCCAGCAGCGTGCCGCCGGCCTCGACGAAGCGGACGAGCGCGGCCGCGCCTTCGTCGCGCAGCAGGTACAGCGCGGGGGCGACCGTGAGGTCGTAGCCCTCGTCGATGTCCTCGGCGCCGACGACGTCGACCTGGATGCCGCGTGCGTGGAAGGCGCCGTACCACTCGAGCACGAGCGCGAGGTAGTCGACCTGGGTCGGGTGGTCGCGCTCCTCGACCGCCCACCAGCTCTCCCAGTCGAACACGAGGGCGACGCGCGCGTCGCGGCCGGGTGCAGGCAGATCGCCGAGCGCCGTGAGCCGGGCGCCGAGGTCGGTCACGGCCTCCCACGTACGCGTCCGCGTTCCGGCGTGCGGGAGCATCGCGGAGTGGAACTTCTCGCTGCCGGCGCGGGACTGCCGCCACTGGAAGAACATGATGCCGTCGGCCCCGCGGCCGATGGACTGCGCGGTCTCGGCCATCAGCGCGCCGGGTCGCTTGCCGGGATTCGAGGGACGCCAGTTGACGGCATCCGTCGCCTGCTCCCACAGCATCCACGGCACCCCGCGCTTGAGGGAGCGGACCAGATCGCGCTGGAACGCGGCATCGCGCACCCTGTTCGGGTTCGTGGGATCCGGGTAGCAGTCGTCGGCGATGACGTCCATGAACGGCGCCCACCGGCGATAGTCCGCGGGCTTGAACGGTCCCATGAAGTTCGTCGTGATCGGCTGCGTGGCGCCGGCGGCCTGCAGGATCTCGCGCTCCACGAGGTAGCACTCGAGGAGCATGTCGGACGTGAAGCGCCGGTAGTCGAGCATCGACGACGGGTTGTGGCTGTAGGGAGCCAGTCGCGGCGGGAAGATCTCGTCGAACGAGCCGTAGCGCTGCGACCAGAAGTTCGTGCCCCACGCGTCGTTCAGGGCGTCGATCGAGGCATACCGCGCTCGCAGCCACACCCGGTACGCGTCGCGCGCCGAGTCCGAGAAGTCCATCGGCAGGTGGCAGCCGAACTCGTTGCCGACGTGCCACATCACGATCGCGGGGTGCCCCGCATAACGCTCCGCGAGGCGGCGCACGAGCTCGCCCGCCAGCCGGCGGTAGGTCGGCGACGAGGGGGCGAAGTGCTGGCGGCTGCCCGGCCAGTACGAGGCGCCGCTCTCGTCGGCCGGCAGTGTGTCGGGGTAGCTCGCGCTGACCCACGGCGGCGGCGAGGCGGTCGCGGTGGCCAGATTCACCTGGATGCCGCCGGCGTGGAGCTTGCCGATCACGGTGTCGAGCCAGGCGAAGTCCCACACGTCCTCGGACGGCTGGATCCGCGACCAGGCGAAGATGCCCAGGCTGACGATGTTGACGCCGGCCTCGCGCATCAGGCGGACGTCGTCGTCCCAGACCTCTTCGGGCCACTGGTCGGGGTTGTAGTCGGCGCCGTACAGCACAGCAGTTCGCTCCTCGGTCGGTCTGGTCGTGTGGTCGGGGTCAGCGCGCGGTGCGCCGGCGCGCCGGGATCGCGACGACGGCCAGTGCGGCGCAGCCCAGCGCGGGCAGGATGAGCGGCACGAGCATCCAGACGGCGACGCCGACGAACACCGCGGTGGCCGCGAGGAACAGCGCGCCGCCGAGGTCGGCGCCGAGCGCCGTGCGGGCGTCGCGCAGGGCTCCGCGCCAGCCGGACTCGGGCGTCCAGGCGCCCGCCATCGCGAGAAGCAGCGTGGCCCCGGCGATCGCGCCGATCCACCCGATGACGCCGATCGCGGCGCCGCCGGGAAGTGCGCCTGAGTTCGCCAGCACGATGTCGATGGTCAGGATGCCTGCCACGAGCAGGGCGACCGTGCCCACCACGAGGCCGCCCGGCAGCGCCGAGCGCACGTCCCGCCAGAACAGGCGGGCCGGGGACGCCTCGGCGTTCAGGTACCGGCGCAGGTGGCGGATGCCGGCGGCCAGCGCCGCGGGAAGAGTGACCACAGCGAGCCCGGCGACGGTGACGAGCACGCCGACGAGCAGAACCTCGCCGAACAGGGCGAACGCGCCTGTGGCACCGGGGAACCGGGCGGCGGGGCGCTCCTCGAGGGTGGGGCCGCTGCCCGAGGCATCCGCGCGGCGCGCCGCCTTGTACTCGCGCTTGGTCGTGATGGCGCCCATGGCCTCAGCCCTTCAGGCCCTGGGTGGCGACGCCGTCGACGAGGAAGCGCTGGAAGACCAGGAAGAACAGCAGCACCGGCAGCAGCGCGATGAACGAGGCGGTGACGGTGGCGCCGTAGTCGCTCGTGGAGGACTGGTCGTTGTAGAGGCGCAGCGCGATCGGCAGCGGGTAGTTCTCGGGGCTGGTGAGGTAGAGCAGGGGGCCGAGGAAGTCGTTCCACGACCAGATGAACGCGAAGATCGCGCAGGTGATGAGCGCGGGCTTGATCAGCGGCAGGATGATCGACCAGAAGATCCGCATGTGCCCGGCGCCGTCGATGCGGGCCGCTTCGTCCATGTCGCGCGGCATCTGCCGGATGAACTGCACGAGCAGGAAGACGAAGAACGCCTCGGTGGCGAGGAACTTCGGCAGCAGCAGCGGGATGAACGTGTCGATCATGTCGAGCCGCTGGAACAGGATGTACTGCGGGATGATCAGCACGTGGAACGGCAGCAGCAGCGTGCCGATCATCGCGGCGAACAGCACGCCCAGGCCCTTGAACTGGATGCGCGCGAACGCGTACGCGGCCAGAGCCGAGGAGAGCACGGTTCCGATCACGGAGCCGACGGCGATGATGAGGGAGTTCGCGAAGAACCGCCACATCGGCACGCCGGCGATGCCCTCGGACACCTTGGCGTAGTTCTCCAGCGTCGGGTTCTGCGGGAACAGGCCCGGGTTCTGGCCGAACTCCGAGTTCGGCTTGAACGTGGACAGCAGCAGCCAGACCAGCGGGTACAGGACGACGGCGGTGATGGCCAGGAGCACGACGAGCCAGATGATCGTCTGCCAGGTCTTGCGCTTGACCTTGCGGCGCGGCGTCTGCGGGGTGGCGTCGACCTGGTTCTCGAGCGTGGCGATGGCCGGTTCGCCGAAGGATGTGGTGCTCATCGGTTGTCTCCCGAGTAGTGCACCCAGGAGCGCTGGGTGCGGAACAGGATGAAGGCGATCACGGCGACGACGACGAGCAGCACCCAGGCGATCGCGGCGGCGTAGCCCATCTGGCCGTCGGAGAAGCCGCGCTTGTAGAGGTACAGGGTGATGAAGTTCGTCATACCGGCGGGGCCGCCGGAGCCGTTGGAGATGATGTACGCCGACGCGAACACCTGGAACGCGCCGATCAGGCCCAGCAGCAGGTTGAAGAAGATCACCGGCGAGAGCATGGGGATCGTGACGGCGCGGAAGCGGCGATAGGCGCCGGCGCCGTCGACCTCGGCGGCCTCGTAGAGCTCTTTGGGAATCTGCTTGAGGCCGGCGAGGAAGATCACCATGGTGGCCCCGAACTGCCAGATCGACAGCAGGATCATCATGGGCAGCACCAGGTCGGGGTTGCCGACCCAGCCGCCCAGGTTGATGCCGATCGAGGACAGGATGCTGTTGACCGGCCCCTCCTCGTTGAACATCGCCTTCCAGACGATCGCGACCGAGACCGAGCCGCCGATCAGCGACGGGGCGTAGAACGAGGACCGGAAGAACCCGGCGCCCTTGTCGCGGTAGTTCAGCAGCATCGCGACGCCGAGGGCGCAGGCGAGGGTGATCGGGGTGCCGACCAGCACGTAGATCAGCGTGATCTGCGCGGACTGCACGAACGTCGGGTCGTTCGTGAAGAGCCGGATGTAGTTGTCGAGGCCGATCCACTGCGGGGCGGTGAAGATGTTGTACTTCGTGAACGACAGGTACAGCGAGTACGCCATCGGGATCAGCGTCAGGCCGAAGAAGCCGATCAGCCAGGGGATCAGGAACCCGTACCCGGCGAGGGTCTCCTTGCGGGCGCGGCGCCGCGCTTCGGGACGGTCCAGGTTCTCGGGGCTGCTCCGGCGGAACAGGGATCGTTTGGTGGACTTGCGTCCGGTCACGATCACTCTCGTCGCTGTGGTGCTCACGTCGACCTCTCGCGGGGGTTGGGCTGGAAGGTTGTGACCGGGGGCCGGTCGTGACTCACGACCGGCCCCCGGAAGGTACTACTGGTTGAGGACGACGTCCATCTCGCCGAAGAACTGGTCCACGGCCTCGTCCACGGTGATCGTGCCGAAGTTCAGCTCGGCGCCGATCTGGCGGAACTTCTCCTCGAGCGTGCCGTAGCCGACGATCGGCACCGGCGGGGCGTCGCCGAGGCGGTCGGCGATCGATGCCTCGTACTCCTTGACCTGGGTGCTGAGCGGGTCGAGCTCGGCAGCCGCGAGCGCCGTCTCCGATGCCGGGAGTCCGCGGTTGGTGCCGAAGATCTCACCCGACTGCGGCGAGTTCACCAGGAAGTTCACCAGCGTTGCGGCGGCTTCGGGGTGGTCGGTGCCGGCCGAGATCGCGTGCAGCATGGACGGCTTCAGGTAGAGGTCCTTCGCGCCTTCCTCCGTGATGGGGGGAGCGACCAGGTTGAGCTCGGTGTAGCTCTCGCCGAGGTTGCCGAGGTAGCCCGAGCCGAAGTTGTCCCACGTGAGCTCGCTGGCCGTGTTGGCGGTGTCGAAGGGTCCGAGCGGGACGACCTCCTCGACGCGCTGCTGGGGAACGCCGATGCCGTCGCGGATCGCGGCGCCCTGCTCCCAGAACTCGGCGAGGCGCTCCTCGTCGAAGCCGGCGGTGCCGTCTTCATTGAAGAGGTTCTTGCCCTCGGCGCGCAGCTGCAGCTCGAAGTTCTGGATGCGGCCGGTGTAGTCGCTGCCACCCCAGAATGCACCGCCGGAGGCCTCGGTGACCTCGCCCATCCAGTCGGTGTAGTCCTCCCACGTGCCGCCTTCGAAGTTCTCCACGCCGGCCTGCTCGAGCAGGACGGGGTTGGTGAACAGGCCCCACGCGTTGGTCGAGGTCGGGATGCCCGTGGTCACGCCGTCGACGACGCCGATGTCCAGGATGTTCTGCGGGAGCGGGTCGGTCTCGATGATGCCGCCGAGGTACGGGTCCAGGTCCAGCAGCAGTTCGTTCTGCGAGTACTGGCGCAGGTATGAGTAGTCGAACTGCATGACGTCGGGCAGGCCGCCGCCGGCAGCCTCGGTCTGGCGCTTCTCCCAGAACTCGGGGAATCCGAGGAAGGACGAGTTCACCGTGATGTTCGGGTACTCCTCGTTGAACGCTGCGATCGCCTCGTTGTAGAGCTCGGCGCGCACGTCGTTGCCCCAGAACGCCAGGTCGAGCGTGACCTTCTCGTCGGGGTCGTAGGTCGAAGCCGGCTCGGCTCCGCCTTCGCCGCCGGCGCAACCGGCCAGCGCCAGAGCCGCGCCGGTCGCCAAGGCGATGGCGGCGATGGTCCGCTTGTTGCTGAACATCCTTGTCCTCTCTTTGAACGTCTGCGTTCCCATGCCCGCTGAGACGTCCGTGTCGTTGGTGCGGTGTCGCGATCCCTCGGGGTGCAAGGTTGAGGAAAGCGCTGTCCCGGTACGGTACCTCGCAGAAAAACGTTTCGCAAGGCCTGTGCCGAAAAAGATTTGAACGATTCAGTAACCGCTCACCGCGGAGTCCCGGTCCACCGGGCCGAGACCACGCGCGTCACCTCGTGGATCGCGCACAGACGCCCGCCCCGCTCGACACGCGCACGAGCTTCCGCATCGAGATCGATCTCGCTCCCGGCGGTGAGGGGAACCACGTGGAGGGTGAGCTCGGCCGCGGGATCGATGTGCGTCACGTCGATGCGCCACGGCAGACCGTCCCAGAACCGATCGCGGATCGGCACCCCGTCCCGGCGCAGCTGTGCGACATCGCCTTCCCACTCGATCACGAGCTCGACGCGGTCTCCCGGGGAGTGGGCGCCGGAATCGAGGGCGGCGACTCTCCACACCGCGGCGAGCTCGTCGATCTGCGCGTCGGAGGGAGCCGACGAGCGCCCCATGAACTCGCCGTACCGAGTCGGCGGGTCCCCCGCGGTGCGAAGGCTGATGAGATCGACCGGTTGGATGCCGGGAGCCGATGACGTCGTGACCTCGAGCGGTTCGAATCGGTCACCGTTCCAGCGATGCGCGGTCGGGGGCTGCTCGGCGCGGAGGACGAGCCCGCCGGGTTCGCGCCAGACCGCGTCCGCGGAGTCGATGAGGTCATCGCCGAGGTACCAGAGCCTCTCCGCCTGCCGCTTGTCGACGGTGAGCACGCGCAGCGCGTCGTCCACGAGGAGCGATTGCCCCGGCTCGAGGTCGAAGGGCTCACCGGCGATGAACTCTTCGCCGCCCGAGATGACTCGGGCGCCGGTCGTGAGTTGTATGCGCGCGGGAATCCCGTCGTGCGCGCGGAGGACGATCGTCGGGATCTTCCCGCCGACCACGCCTGCGACGGATGCCGTCGCCCATTCGATGCGTGTGCCGGCGAGCTCGAGACGCAGCGGCCAGCGCGCGATGAGACCGCTGGGGATGTCGATCGCCCGATCGGGCACGGTGACCTGCTCGCCGGCGAGATCGATCCGGAACCGGACGCCGGAGCTGCCGGAGAGGGGTTCGTGCGGCTGATGCGTGTTGATGAACAGGAACCCGCTGTGGCCGTCCGTGCGCACCGCCCAGCGCAGCGACTCGCGGTCGTGGATGTCGACCGGGGCGTCGTCGGGCAGCGAGCTGTACATGTCGGCGAGGCGGCTCCCGAAGGCGGACAGGAACGCATTGTGATCGCGCAGGAGGCCGAGGCTCGCTCCCGGCCGGCCGGACGCGCCGATCGGCGCCTGGAAGTCGTAGTCGAACCGCGGCAGATCGTTGGGGTACCCGGTCGCATGGGTCTCCTGCAGATGGTCGGCGGGGTTGATGCCCCCGGCGAACATGTAGAAGCCCTGCCACGCCGAGCCGTTGCCGATCTTGACGTTCGCGAGCGCGGCGATGTCGCGTCCGCGTGCGATCGGCCGCCGGTGGTACGCCGTCGCCATCCCGCCGCCGAGCTCGCACGTGGCGGGAGGGAACTCCGGGTCGATCGCGCGCACGACGATCTCGGCCCCCTCTTCGCGGAAGTCGCCGCCCACGCCCGGGTCGTCCCACTCGTGGGTGAAGCGGAAGTGGTCGCGGAAGCTGTCGTCCCATGTCGACCCCTGCCCGGCCCAGAAGCCGTCGGCGTATCCGCTGTACAGCGGGAACACCTCGTGGGCGGGAAGCAGCGCGCCGCCCCATCCGGTCGCGGTCCACAGCGGCGCCGAGAGCCCCACGTCTCGCGCGAGCTGCTTGAGGGTGGCGATGTGGTCGGGCTGATCGTAGAGCTCGTTCTCGATCTGGATGCCGATCACCCGGCCGTCCGGACCGCAGAATCTCGCGACCTGCTCCGCCACAGCCGCGTACCAGCCCGCGGCGAGGGCGAGGTAGTCCGGGTCGTTCGTCCGCGCGGCGGGCGCGGCTGCGATGACCCAGTCGGGATGACCGCCGTTGCGCACCTCGCCGTGGCACCACGGACCGATGCGGAGGACGACATCGACACCGACCCGCTCGGCGGTCTCGATGAAGCGGGCGATGTCGAGGTCGCCCTCGAACGAGATCTCGCCTCGCTCGGGTTCGTGGTGGATCCAGAACAGGTAGGTCGACACCGATGTGAGGCCCGAGGCGACCATCACGCGCAGCGTCTCCTCCCACCGCTCACTCGGGATGCGGCTGAAGTGCAGCTCGCCGGTCACCGGGATCCCGGGCGCTCCGTCGATCTCGATCCACCGGCTGTTCAGACGGACGCGAGGGTGCTGATCGATCTCATTGCTCATGGTCGGCACGGTCAGCGGGGGCCGCGAGTCGTGCAGACGGACGGTGCGGACGATGGAGGTCGGCGTCGACATAGCTCTCCTTCTGCGGGGGCTGCGGCGAGACTCAGCCGCGGCGCTCGTCGGCAGGGCGCAGATCGCTCACGGGGCTCGCGAAGCCGCGGCGATGCGTCGGATGCGCGACGAGGTCGCCCGGTGTGATGAGCGCACCGTCCGCTGCGGCCGATGCGTAGATCGCGGCGACGAGCTCGAGCGTGCGCGCCGGTGCGTCGGCGGTCGGCGGCAGCGGCGTCCCGTCGAGCAGGGCGTCGAAGACGTCCCGCAGCAGCGGGCCGTGATCGCTGCGCTCCTCGAGTTCGGGCAGCGCCCAGGTGTCCGCCTCGGCCTCGGTGATGTGCGGCGCCGGGGTGATCCGCCAATTCTCGTGCCCGTGGCCGTACAGGTGGTCCACGGTGATCGTGGCCTTCTGCGTGTCGATGCGGATGGAGCTCGTCTCGCGGGGGGAGACGGTGCTCGAGACGACCTGGGCAACGACTCCGCCCTCGAAGACGACCGTGGCCGTCGAGACGTCCTCGGTCTCGGTCTCGCGGTCGAGGCGCCACAGCCGCGCTTCGACGCGCGCCCAGTCACCGAGCAGGAACGTCAGCAGATCGAGTTGATGGATGCCGTGCCCCAGCGTCGTGCCGCCGCCCTCGGTCTCCCACTTGCCCCGCCAGGGGACGGCGAAGTACTCGGCGTCGCGGAACCACAGCGTCTGGCACTGTGCCAGCAGCGGACGGCCCAGGGAGCCGTCCTGCAGAAGGCGGCGTACGTGGGCGGCCGCGGTGCCGGTGCGCTGCTGGAAGACGACGGCGAGCTCGCGCCCAGCCTCCGCTGCGGCGGTGCGCATGTCGTCGAGCTCGTCGAGCGAGGGGGCCGGAGGCTTCTCGACGATGACGTGCGCGCCGGCGGCGAAGGCGGCGAGCGACTGCTCGCGGTGGACCGCGGGCGGCGTGCAGATCAGCACGACATCCGGGTGCTCGGCCGCCAGCAGGCTCTCGAGGTCGGGGTGGACCGTGGGGATCCCGTGCCGCTGCGCGAACGCGTCGGCCGCCGTCTGCGAGAGATCGGTCACCGCGACCAGGTCGGCGCGGGGATGCGCGGCGACCGCGCGAGCGTGGAGGTTCGCGACGGCGCCGGTCCCGACGAGGGCGCAGCGCAATGAGCGAGTGGCGGTCATGCCTGGTCCTCCGTCGGGGGAGCGGCGGGGCCCGGGTCGACGGTGCCGGGAACGTCGGCTTCGGATCGCACCGCCGCGACCAGGTTGGCGCCCGTGATCGGCGCGTGGGCCGCGGCATCCGCTCCACCCACGATCACCACTGCGCCGAGGTGCAGGGTCGCCGCGGGCTCGAGCACGGTCTCGTCGTAGAAGAACGGCGCGGGGCAGAGGCCTGCGTACTCCTCGCTTCGCGCGAACCACGGCGACTCGTCCGACCGGGCGTCGAGCACGACGACGCCGGCTCCGCCGTCCGGGGACGTGTACGCCAGCCAGGGCGAGGCCGACCCTCGGGCCGCGTCGCCGACGGCGCCCGAGGGGCCGGTGATCGTGCCGCCGGTGAAGTCCGCCGGGCCGCGCCAGAAGATGCCGGCGTAGCCGGCGTCGGGCCGGCCGTGCGAGGTGGGCGATCCGAACGCGAGCGGGGCGTCGGAGACATTCGTCAGCCGGGAGCTCCACGTCAGCGCCCAGGACTCGTCGTCGATGCCGGTCGCGGTCAGCGTGCGGGCCTCGGTGAGGATCGTCGTGCCGTCCGCAGTCACCCAGTCCAGCTGCTCGTCGACCCGGGCGAGCCCGGCGACGGCATCGGCCAGCGGGGTGTCGGATGCCGCGAACCCGCGATGCACCTGGGCGCCGTTGTTCGGGAGCTGGACGTACCCCTCGTCGTGCACGTAGGTCGGTCCGCCCCAGAAGTTGGCGTCGCCGACGTAGGGCAGCGCCAGCGACAGGCCCTTGTGCCACACGTGGTCGTCCGGCCGGTAGGCGGTGACGTCCCGGCCGGCGCGGGTGCGCAGCGTGGCGTAGGGCCGGGGCGATTCGACGGGGGCGTCGTCCGGCTCGTAGACGTACTCGGCCAGGGCGACGTCGCCGTCGCGCAGGACGAGTCGTCCGGGCGTCGCGGTATCGAACCGCATGCGGGCCTCCCTAGCGTCACGATCCACTCTAAAACGTTTCGGAGGAAAACGCTATCCGACCTGAGTCGCGTGCAGGTGGGCGTAACGGCCACGGCGTGCGAGGAGCTCCTCGTGGTCGCCCTGCTCGACGATGCGGCCCTGCTCGAGCACCACGATCCGGTCCGCTCGGCGGATGGTCGACAGGCGGTGGGCCACGACGAGCGTCGTGCGGCCGGCCATGAGTCGTCCCAGGGCCTCCTTGACGAGCTCCTCCGACTCGGGGTCGAGCGCCGAGGTCGCCTCGTCGAGCAGCAGGATCCGCGGATCCCGCACCAGCGCCCGGGCGATCGCGAGGCGCTGACGCTGTCCGCCCGACAGGCGGGCGCCGCGCTCGCCGACGACGGTGTCCCACCCCTGCGGCTGCGCCTCGACGAACTCGAGGGCATTGGCGTCGCGCAGCGCGGCGTGGATCCGGGCGTCGTCGAGCTGCGGCATCCCGTATGACACGTTCTCGCGGATCGTGCCCTCGAACAGCACCGACTCCTGCGGCACCACGGAGACGTGCCGGCGGACCGTGCGCAGATCGAGTGCCTGCATGTCCTCGCCGTCGAGCAGGATGCGTCCGGCCGTCGGTCGCACGAAGCCGAGCACGAGGTTGAGCAGCGTCGACTTGCCCGACCCCGACGACCCCACGAAGGCCACCGTCTGGCCGGAGGCGATGTCGAGGTCGATCCCGCGCACCGCATCGGTCTCGGCTCCGGGGTACCGATGCGTCACGCCCTCGAGGGTCAGCCGGCCGGTGACGGCGCCGACGGGGCGCTTGCCCTCGTTCTGTTCGAGGTCCGGCTCCTGGATGACCTCCGCGATCGACCGCACGGATTCGAGGCCGCGGGCGCCGACCGGGATCAGCATGAGCAGCTGCGTGAGGCCCTGGGTGAGCAGCGCGAAGTAGGTCGAGAGCAGCACGACCTCACCGGGCGTGATCGGAAGGATCCCGGTGAGCGAGAAGACGGCGGCGAGGACCAGGCATCCCACTCCCAGCAGCTGCATCGTGACCCACGAGATCGATGCGACATGGCCGTTGAGCATGTCGAGGTGCAGGCCCGCGCGGCGGACGTTCTCGGCGCCATGGGCGACGCGCGTGACGGCGGCGTCCTCGAGCCCGTGCGCGCGGGTCACCGGAATGAGCGAGGCCATCTCGCCCACACGTGCGGCGAAGCCCTCCATCTCGCGGCGGAACGTCTCGTTGCGCGCGCGGGACCGTCGGCTGAGCGCCCACCGCAGGATGAGCGCGATGGGCACGGCCAGCGCATACACCGGGAGGAACTGCGGCACCATGATCGCGGTCATCGCGACGGCTCCGATGAGGACCATGATCGACGACAGCAGCGGATGGGTGACCTGCTGCAGCATCAGCTCGATGTTCTCGACGTCGCGCACCACCTTGGTCTGCACGATCGACGAGCTCATCCGCGTGTGATAGCCGATCGACAGGCTCTGCAGGTGGGCGGCGAGGGCGTTGCGCAGGTCCGCGCCGGTGTCGCGCACGACGGTCATGAAGTTGCGCGTGTAGAGGATGTGGTTCGGGTAGTTCTGCACGAGCAGGACGACCGCCAGCCCGAACCACCACAGCACCGTCGAGACCTCGCCGCCGTCGGCGACGAGGTCGATGATGGCGGCCGTGATCACCGGCAGGAACCAGAGCGGGATCTCCTTGAGCGAGAAGCCCAGGAGAGCGAGCGAGAGGCGTCCTGGCCGCCGGGCGAGAAGGCGCAGCACCGACCGGGCGGGATGCGCGCCGTCGACGATGTCGAGGGCGCGGGTAAACGCTTTCTGCCGCATGCGTCAATGGTACAGACGGATGCCGCGGCTCGGCCCGCGGCCCGTGCGACCGGACGACGTGCGCCTCAGGCGTCGCCGCGGCCGGCGGTCGACGCTCGCACGATGAGCTCGGGCTGATAGACGATGTTGCCGAGGTCGGCCCCGGCCGTCCCTGCAATGCGGGCTATCAGGAGCTCGGCCGCCGTTCGCCCCATCGTCCGCGCCGGCTGCCGCACCGACGTGAGGGGCACGGCGGCGATCGCGGCGAACTCGATGTCGTCGTAGCCGACCACGGCGACGTCGTCCGGCACCCGCATCCCGCCCGAGATGAGCCCGTGGACGAGTCCGATCGCGAGGTGGTCGTTGGAGGCGACGAGCCCGTTCGGCCGGGTGGACGGGTCGCGCCCGGCGAGCTCCTCCCCGAAGGCTCGGCCGCGCTCCGAGGTCGTCCGCGTGGTCCAGATGGGCTCGAGGGTCGCACCGGGGCACGCGGCGACGGCCGCCCGCGCGCCCTCCAGCCGCTCGCGCACCTGGCGCACCTCCTCACGCGCACCGACGAATGCGAGCCGTCGGCGACCGGTGGCGAGCAGGTGCTCGGCGGCGAGTCGGCCGCCCGCGACATCGTCGAAGGACACCGAGGGGAGCTGGCCGGTGTCGTCGACCGCGTCGACCAGCACGGCGGGGATGCCGCGCCGGCGCAGCCGCTCGAGCCACGGCTCGAGGGGCCCGAACGGGCTCACGAGCGCGCCCTCGACCTGTACGCGCTCGAAGAGCTCGAGGTGGTCGCGCTCCTTCGCGATGTCATCGCTCGAGTTGCCGACGAGCACGCGCAGGCCCGCGGCCGACGCCGCGTCCTCGGCACCGGCGACCATGTCCGCGAAGAACGGGTTGGCGATGTTGATGACGGTCAGGCCCAGGAGTCCGCTCCGCCCGGCTCGAAGCTGCTGGGCCGCCTGCAGCGGGACGTAGCCGAGCTGGTCGGCTGCGGAACGGACCCGATGCACGAGCTGCTCGCTCACGAGATGCGGACGATTCAGCGCGTTGGACACCGTGCTGATCGAGACGCCCGCCCGCTCGGCGACGTCGCGGATGCCGACTCGTTTCATCTCGTGGTCCTGCCTTCGTCTGCCGCCCGCGGCGGCGCTGCCGTTGAGGTCGGTGCGACCCATGGTAGGCGCTTTCCACGTATGCGCCGGGATCATCGTGTCGATCAGCCGTGGCTCGCGGGATCCGGAGCGAAACGTTTCAAAGAGTTCTTGCCAACCGTCGTGGCGCTGTGTGAGACTCCTCAGGTCGAGCTGGAATACGTTTTCCTCTCGATGCCGGGCGACCCGCCGCGCTCCGGGTGAACAGGACGACACCAGAGCCCAGTCTCGGCGTCGTCCCGCGAGAGGATGCCGCATCGCCGCGGCATCCGTTCGCTCCTATGTCGATGCAGCCACAAGGAGGAACCGTGCCCCATTCGTCTGAGCGCCCCCAGCGCGCAGCATCCGAGCACGAGACGTTCACCATCCCACTCACCTCTCGCGGCCACGCCCGCCGGATCGTTGCCGGCGCCGCCACCGTCGCCGTGGTGGGAGCCCTGCTCTCCGCCGTGCCGGGCGCGGCCCTCGCCGTCGAGCCGAACGCCGACGGGGCCTACCTCTTCGACTTCGGGGGTCCTGCCTCGCCGCTGGCCGAAGGCTTCGAGCGCGTCCACCCCGGCACCGTGTACGGGCCCGAGCGCGGTTTCGGCGTCGTGCTGGCCGACGGTGCATCGATGATCTTCCGCGACCGCACCGGCTCGACGACGCCGCCGGATCCGCTCGCCAACGACTGGGTGGCGGGTGCGAACTGGCAGTTCCTCGTCGATCTGCCGGACGGCGCCTACACCGTGAAGATCCACAGCGGGGATCAGCTGGCGGGCACCTCCACCACCGCGACGACCGTGTCGCTCGAGGGCGTCGAGGCGGGCCGCGTGACGGCGCGTCAGGCCGTCACCACCCAGTCGTTCCCGACGGTCGTCGACGACGGGCAGCTCACCGTCGGCATCGCCGGCACCGGCATCGGCGGGGTCGTCAACGGCATCGAAGTCGCGCCGCTGATCCCTGCGGCTCCGGCCGATCCGGCCGCCGCACGCGTCGCGTACAACGCCGTCGATCTCACGTGGCAGGCGGTGACGGATGCCGCGACCTACACGGTGCTGCGCGCAGACGTCGCCGCCGACGACTCGGTAGGAGACTTCGCCCCGATCGCGGAGGGTGTGACGACGACGTCGTACTCCGACGCATCGATCGCCGTCGGCGGCTCGTACGCCTACGCGGTCGTGGCCGTCAGCGCGTACGACCGTCCGTCGGCCCCGAGCGCGACCGTTCTGAGCGGTGTCATCCCGGCACTCGCCGTGCCGGCGGAGCCCGCCGATCTCGCCGTCGGAACGGTCACGGCGGACAGCGTCGCGCTGACGTGGTCGGCCGTCGCGAACGCCGAGACCTACCTCGTGGAGCGGGCTCCGGCGGGCTCGGCCGAATTCGCCCCGCTCGCCACGCTCGAGGTGCCCGGCTACACCGACACGGGCGTCGACACCGGGGTTGCGTGGACGTATCGCGTGACCGCCCGGAATGAGGCAGGGTTGGCATCGACCGCCGTGGAGTCGCCCGTCTACTCCGCGCCGGCGCCCCTTCCGGAGGGCGACGTCGTGACCTTCGACTTCGGCCCCGGTGCCGTCGCCGAGGGAGCACTGCCCGTCGTGAGCACGACGCCGTACCTCGAGGAGTGGGGCTACGGCTTCACGACCGCTCCCTCAGCCGACGCCGACGTCGACCGCGGCACGGACGACGCACTGCGCAGCGACTTCGTCGCCGTCGCGGGCTCGACCTTCGAGGTCGCGCTCGGAGCAGGCGACTACTCCGTGCAGCTGATCGCCGGCGACCAGCAGAACGCCACCACCACCACGATCACCGCCGAGTCCATCGGCAAGGTGCTCGCGAACCCGCAGCCGGCGGGCTCCTACCTCGAGATGGCGTTCACGATCGCCCTGGTCGACGGGGTCCTCACCCTTCAGTTCGCCGGGGACGCGGCATCCCTGAACGCTCTCACCATCACCCGCCTGCCCGCGCGTCTCGCCGGCGCGCTCACGACGGCGTACATCACGGGCGACTCGACGGTGCAGACGTACGACCCGATCGCCTATGCCCCGCAGGCCGGCTGGGGTCAGATGCTCGAGCGCTTCTTCGCCGACGACATCGCCTTCGCCAACCACGCGATCGGCGGGCGATCGTCGAAGAACTTCATCACCCAGGGCCGCCTCGACGAGGTGCTGCGCGCCATCCGTCCCGACGACTACCTGTTCATCCAGTTCGGCCACAACGACGCCACTCAGGGCGTGGACGATCGCTACGCGAGCCCGGAGGACTACAAGGAGTACCTTCGCGTCTACGTCGAGGGCGCGCGTCAGCGCGGTGCGACGCCGATCCTGGTGACGCCCGTCTCTCGCCGGAGCTTCGACCCGGCGACCGGGATCTTCAACGTCAGCTTCCCCGAGTACGTGGCGAAGATGACCGAGCTCGCCGTCGAGGAGGACGTGCTGCTGGTCGACCTGTCGGCCTCGTCGCGCGCCTACCTGAACGAGATCGGCCCCGAGGCGGCGAAGGCCGTGTTCCTGCACGTCGACCCGGGCGTGTTCCCGAATCGGCCCGCGGGGACGGTGGACGACACCCACTTCCAGGAGTACGGCGCCATCCAGCTCGCACGCCTGATCGCGCAGGACGTCGCCCAGCTCGACGACCCGCTGTCGCAGGAGGTCGTCGACATCGAGCCGCCCGCCGAAGTGCCCGTGGCGCCGCAGAACCTGGTCGCCGGTGCGATCAGCAACGGCGGGGCGACGCTGCAGTGGGATGCCTCGCCGACGGCCGACATCTACAAGATCTACCGCCAAGCCGTCGCCGACCCCGCGCCGGAGTGGACGCTGGTGGGCATGGTGACCCAGAACAGCTCCATCGTGCAGGGGCTGGCCGAAGGCACGGGCTACCGGTACCGCGTCGTGGCTGTCAACGGCCGTGGCGACTCCGCGCCGAGCGAGACCGTGACCTTCACCACGAAGCAGGCGCTGTACAAGTTCGACATGCAGCTCGCCGGCAACCCGCTGATGCCGGGCTACACCGAGGTGACGCCCGACATGGGCTACACCGAAGCGCGCGGCTACGGGTTCGAGACGCCGCTGGCGTCCACCGCCGGCCGCGACCGCGGCAGCGCGGACGGCGCCGCCAACGACCTCGTGCGCGACTTCGTCCTGCCCGGCAGCAGCTCCACCTTCGCCCTCGACGTGCCCAACGGCACGTACTCGGTGAAGACGTATTCGGGCGACTGGATCGGCACCTCGTCGACCAGCTTCCGCGTGGAAGGGCGTGCCGCAGGTTCGGGCAACGCCGGGCGCGGCTCGGTGAACGCGACGCTGCGCGGGCCGTTCCTCGTGACCGACGGCCAGCTCAACGTCGAGGCCTACGGCAATGCCGCGGGCTCCCGCTTCAACGGCCTCGAGGTGACGCCGATCCTCCTCGGGCCGACGGGACTGAGCGTCTCCGGGCTCGACACCGACCCGAACGCGCCGAGCGTGTCTCTGGAGTGGGATGCCGAGGCCGGCCTCACCTGGAACCTGTACCGGCAGTCGCCGTTCGACGAGGAGCCCGTGCTGATCGGCGCCGTCGACGAGCCGGCGTTCGTCGACACCAGCGCTCGCGTCGGTCTCGACTACAGCTATCACGTGACCGCGGTCGACCAGACCGGCCTCGAGTCGGTGCCCTCCCCTGCCGTCGAGGTGTCGTTCGTCGACGCCGACGCGGCGGTCCCGTCCGCTCCGACCGACCTGTCCGTCGAGCGGATCGACAAGCGCGAGCTCGAGATCGCCTGGGCGGCGCCCGTCGACGCGCGGTACTACCTCGTCTTCCGCTCGGAGGTCGAGGGGGAGCAGGGCGACCTCGTGGGCATCGCGGGCACGAACCGGTTCACCGACACCTCGGTGCTCACGACGATCCCGTACTTCTACACGGTCGTCGGTGTGAACGAGGGCGGGGCGGGCGCGGCATCCGCTCAGCTCGAGACCGACGCCGTCACGATCCTGCAGCGTCAGGCGGAGTACCTCGACCGCGCGCCGCACGCGATGCAGACCGATGACGGTGTGCTGGTGACGTGGCGACTGCTCGGCACCGACCCCGCCTCGGTGGCGTTCCACGTCTACCGCGACGGTCAGAAGGTGACCGAGGAGCCCATCACCGCGTCGACGAACTACCTCGACGAGACCGGCACGGCCGAGTCCACGTACTTCGTCACGAAGGTGCTGAGCGACGTGGAGACCACCGAGACCGACGAGTTCGACGTGCAGACGGCCGCCTACCGGTCGCTCGCGCTCGACAAGCCGGCCGACGCCTACACGAAGGACGGTCAGCCGTACACGTACTCGGCGAACGACGTCAGCGTCGGCGACGTGGACGGCGACGGGCAGTACGAGTACTTCGTCAAGTGGTATCCCTCCAACGCGAAGGACAACTCGCAGGGCGGCTACACCGGCAATGTGTACATCGACGCGTACCGGCAGGACGGCACGCGCCTGTGGCGGATCGATCTCGGCGTGAACATCCGCGCCGGCGCCCACTACACGCACTTCATGGTCTACGACCTGGACGGCGACGGGGCGGCCGAGGTCGCGCTGAAGACGGGCGACGGCACGATCGACGGCGCGGGTCAGCCGATCGGCAGCGCCAGCGCCGACCATCGCAACAGCTCGGGCTACGTGCTCACCGGACCGGAGTACCTCACGGTGTTCGACGGAGCCACCGGCGCAGCGATCGACACGATCGACTACACCCCGCCGCGCGGCGACGTCGGCGCGTGGGGCGACACCTACGGCAACCGGGTCGACCGGTTCCTGGCAGGCGTGGCCTACCTCGACGGCGAGAAGCCGAGCGTGCTGTTCAGCCGTGGCTACTACACCCGTGCGGTCGTGGCGGCCTACGACTTCGACGGCGAGAGCCTCTCGCAGCGCTGGGTGATCGACTCGAACGACGAGGGCGCCGAGGCGCTGTACGGCGAGGGATACCACTCCCTGTCGGTGGCAGACGTCGACGGTGACAGCAAAGACGAAGTCATCTACGGCTCAGCCACGATCGACGACGACGGCGAGCTGCTCTACGCCACCGGGCTCGGCCACGGTGACGCGCAGCACGTGTCGGACCTCGACCCGTCGCGCCCGGGCCTCGAGATCTTCTCGGCGCACGAGACGATGAGCGCCTCCGGCAACCGCGGGGCCACCTTCCGCGACGCGCGCACCGGGGAGGTGCTGTGGGGCATCCCCGCCACCGTCGACACCGGTCGCGCGGCGGCCGGCGACATCGATCCCCGCCACGCGGGGGCCGAGGGCTGGGCGGTCGGCGGCGACGCCGCGTGGAACTCGCGTGAAGGCAACCTGATGTCCGCGTCGGGCGAGCGGATCGGCACCACCATCCCGGCCGCGAACTTCCTCGCCTGGTTCGACGGCGACCCGCTCCGCGAGATCGTCGACCACGACTTCGTCGATGCCGAGGGCGCCGGTGTGCCCACGATCTCGAAGTGGAACTGGGAGACGGGTCAGCAGGAGACCCTCCTGTCGGACGACGGGGCGCGCACGAACAACAGCACCAAGGGCACGCCCAATGTGCAGGCCGATCTGTTCGGCGACTGGCGCGAGGAGATCGCCTGGCGCTCGGCCGACTCGACCGAGCTGCGGATCTACTCGACGGTCGACGAGACCGAGCTGCGCATCCCCACGCTGATGCACGACATGCAGTACCGCGTGGCGGTCGCCTGGCAGAACACCGGCTACAACCAGCCTCCGCACCCGAGCTTCTTCATCGGGGACGGGATGGATGCCGCGCCGCTGCCGTCGATCGCGGTGACCGGCGGTCCTGCGGCCGGCTCTGACGACACCGCCCCGGTGCTGTCGGGCCTTCCCGAGAGCGGTGCGCTCCTGGCCGACAGCAGCACCTTCACGGTCGAGGTGTCAGCGGCGGATCCCGAGTCCGGCATCCGCACGCTCGACATCGCGTTCGACGGCGAGCCGGTCGCGCCGGGTGAGGCGATCGATCTCGACGGGCTCGCCGGACCGCACACCTTCACGGTGCGGGCTGTCAACCACGACGGGCTGGTGACCGCCGTCGAGGTGCCGCTGCTGGTATTCGAGGACGAAGGCGCGACGAAGGCTCCGGCCCGAGGCGTCCTGTCGGCGAACAGCGGATGGGCCGACGGCCTGCACGACGGCACGTTCACCATCTCGATGAACCTCTGGCACGGCGTGAACGGGTCGGTCTTCCGTCTCTACGAGAACGGCGAGCTGATCTCGACCACGCTGCTCGAGCCGAGCTCGCCGGACGCGCAGATGTCGACCGTCGACATCGCGGGCAAGGAGAACGGCACGTATGTCTACACCGGCGAGCTGGTGAACGCCGCGGGCACGACGGCCACGACGTCGACGACCGTCCGGGTGAAGGATGCCGCTCCGGCCCAGCCCGTCGTCTCGCACGACAACGGGGACAAGGACGGCAATTACGTGGTCACCGCCAACCTCTGGTGGGGGACGAACGGGACGACGTACCGGCTGTACGAAAACGGCGTGCTGATCGACGAGCAGTCCCTGGTGGCGGCATCCCCGAACGCCCAGAAGACCGCGACGGCGATCGCCGGCCGCGCACCCGGCACGTACTCCTACGTCGCCGAGTTCTCCAACGCGGCCGGTGCCACGTCATCCAAGGCGGTGAAGGTCACCGTCAGGTAGTGCGCCGCGGGGTCCGGCATCCGATTCGGGATGCCGGACCCCGCGGGTTCGCCGTCAGGCGCCGCCGAGGGCCTCGGTGACGACCGCGCGGGCCTCCTCCTGGACGGCCGCGAGGTGCTCGGGCCCGCGGAGGGACTCGGCGTAGAGCTTGTAGACGTCCTCGGTGCCGGAGGGCCGGGCAGCGAACCAGGCATGCTCGGTCTGAACTTTCAGGCCGCCGATCGCGGCGCCGTTGCCCGGCGCGTGCGAGAGCTTAGCCGTGATCGGCTCGCCGGCCAGCTCGGTGGCCGTCACCGCCTCGGGGGCGAGCTTGCCGAGCGCCGCCTTCTGGGCGGGCGTGGCCGGGGCGTCGACCCGCTGGTACGCGGACGATCCGAACTGCTGCTCGAGCTCGGCGTACCGCTGCGAGGGCGTCTTGCCGGTCACCGCGAGGATCTCGGCCGCCAGCAGGCAGAGCAGGATGCCGTCCTTGTCGGTCGTCCACACGGTGCCGTCCTTGCGGAGGAACGAGGCGCCCGCCGACTCCTCGCCGCCGAACGCGACCGACCCGTCCAGCAGGCCCGGCACGAACCACTTGAACCCGACCGGGACCTCCAGCAGGCGACGGCCGAGCGACTCGGCGACGCGGTCGATGATCATCGACGAGACGAGCGTCTTGCCGATCGCGGCATCCGCCGGCCATCCCGGCCGGTTCGCGTACAGGTAGTCGATCGCGACGGCGAGGAAGTGGTTCGGGTTCATCAGGCCCGCGTCGGGCGTGACGATGCCGTGCCGGTCGGCGTCGGCGTCGTTGCCCGTGAGGATGTCGTACTCGTCACGGCGGGCGACGAGCGATGCCATCGCCGAGGGCGAGGACGGATCCATGCGGATCTTCTCGTCCCAGTCGAGCGTCATGAACTTCCACGTCGGGTCGACGTCGGGGTTCACGACGGTGAGGTCGAGTCCGTGCATCTCGGCGATCAGGGCCCAGTACTCGACGGAGGCCCCGCCCAGCGGGTCGGCGCCGATGCGCACTCCCGCACGGCGGATTGCCTCGACGTCGATGATCTCGGCCAGGTCGCGCACGTACGCGTCGCGGAAGTCGTAGTCGCCGATCGCGTCGGCATCGAGGTCCTTGAACGCCTTCCGGGCGACGCCGTCGAGACCCGAGGCGATGAGCTGGTTGGCGCGGTCGGCGATCCAGCCGGTCGCGTCGGTGTCGGCGGGGCCGCCGTTCGGCGGGTTGTACTTGAAGCCGCCGTCGCGCGGAGGGTTGTGGCTGGGCGTGACGACGATGCCGTCCGCGCGGCCGGGGTCGGCGGCATCCCGTCCCTTGTTGTACGCGAGGATCGCGTGGCTCAGAGCCGGGGTCGGCACCCACGAGTCGCGGGAGTCCACGCGCACGTCGACGCCGTTCGCGACCAGCACCTCGATGGCGCTGCGCTCGGCCGGCAGGGACAGCCCGTGCGTGTCGCGCCCCAGGAACAGCGGTCCGCCGATGCCCTGGGCGGTGCGGTAGTCGACGATCGCCTGGGTGGTGGCGAGGATGTGCACCTCGTTGAAGCTCGCCGCCAGCGACGAGCCGCGATGGCCGCTCGTGCCGAACGCCACTCTCTGCTCGGGCACTCCAGGGTCGGGCTTTACGTCGTAGTAGGCGGAGATCAGCTCATCGATGTCGATGAGATCCGATGCTTCGGCAGGCTGTCCGGCGCGAGTCATGGTCCCAGTCTGCCTGTCCCGGCGGGCACGCGCACCGGGAGAGTCGGACGGTTACCGGCGGTCGCTAGGCTGGCCCCCGTGACTTTCGACGCCGCGCCCCGCCGCACCTACAGCTATCTGGGCCCGGCCGGCACCTTCACGGAGGCCGCGCTCGCGCAGGTTCCCGAGGCGCGCGGCCAGGAGTGGCGCTCGGTCCGCAACGTCGGCGAGGCGCTCGCCGACGTGATCCAAGGCCGGTCGGACGCCGCGATGATCGCGATCGAGAACTCGGTCGACGGGGGAGTGTCGACCGCGCAGGATGCCCTGGCCACCGTGCCCGGACTGCGCATCGTCGGCGAATACCTCGTGCCCGTCGAGTTCGTCCTGGTCGGCAGGCCCGGCGCACGGCTCGAGGACGTCTCGGTCATCGCCGCGCACCCGGTCGCCTATGCCCAGTGCCTGCAGTGGCTCGGACGCACGCTGCCCGCGCACGCGCACATCCCGGCCGCCAGCAACGTCGCCAGCGCGATGGGCCTGATCGACGGGTCGAGCGACGCGGATGCCGCGATCGCGCCGCCCGGGATCCTCGAGCACCACCCGCTCGAGCTGCTCGCCTCGGCCATCGGCGACAACCCCGATGCCGTCACGCGCTTCGTGCTCGTCTCGCGCACCGTCTCGCCGCCGCCGCCCACCGGCGCCGACAAGACGTCCCTCATGGTCGAGCTGCCCGACGACCACCCCGGCGCGCTGCTCGAGATGCTCGAGCAGTTCGCGACGCGCGGCATCAACCTCTCGCTCTTGGCGTCGCGGCCCATCGGCGACGCCCTCGGACGCTACCGGTTCGTGATCGACGCCGACGGGCACATCGAGGACGAGCGCATGGCCGACGCGCTGCTGGGGCTGCGCCGCTTCAGCCCCAAGGTCGTGTTCCTCGGCTCGTACCCGCGCGCCGATCGCGCCGTGGTCCGCTACCCCGACCGCTACTCCGACGACGTGTTCGTCGAGGCCCGCGACTGGCTGCGCGGTCTGCTCAGCGGCGAGCCCGACGAGTCATGACCGGCGTGGGCGACGCGTTCGCGTTCGATCCCGGGAACGAGGTCCACGCCAGGACGCTCCGGCGGCTCGAGACCGAACAGGTCGCGTGGTTCGGCACGATCGGGCGTGACGGGTTCCCGCACGCTGTGCCGATCTGGTTCCTGTGGCGCGACGGCCGTGCGCTCATCATGAGCGAGCCGGCGACCGCGAAGGTGCGCAACCTCCGCGAGAACGATCGGGTGCTGCTGCACCTCGAGGCGGGGCACGACGGCGAGCAGCTCACGGTGCTGCGCGGCACCGCGGCCATCTCACCCGACCCGTCGTCGGCCTGGGTCGAGCGGATCGGCGACGCCTACACCGCGAAATACGACGCGTGGCTTCAGCGGCTGAACCTCACCACCGCGACGATGGCCGAGAAGTACTCCGTGATGATCGAGGTCACGCCGCTCAAGCTCATCGCCTGGTAGAGGACAGGCAGGTCGAGGCATGCCCGCGCCGTCGAAGCATGCGGATGATCGGCCTGCTTCGGCGACTCTTGCGTGCTTCGGACCGATGAGCGTCGTCAGGACAGGTGGAGTTCGGCGGCGAGCAGCTCGAGCGTCTGGACGCGGCCGGGTGCGGCATCCATCGGCTCTTCGTCGTACGAGCCCGCGATCGGCGAGATCATGACCTCGTCGACGCCGTGCTTCGCGGCGAAGGCGCGCAGCTCTGAGGCCACGGTCGCTCCGGTGCCGACGAACCACCCCTGACGCGCCGAGGCCATCAGGGAATCTCCGAGCCCGTCGAAGTCGGCGGCGCCGGCGATGGACTGCTCGACGGTCTCGAGCGCGATGAGCGGCCGGTTGCCGCGCAGCCGCGCCATCATGCGCAGGTTCGGTAGGGCGCGCGCTTCAGCCTCCTCGGCCGTCGTAGCAGCGAGCACATTGGCGGTGAGGAAGGTGCGCGGCTCGGGGTGCGCCTCGCTGGGCTGGTACGTCGTGCGGTACAGGTCGAGCGCGCGCTCGAGGCCCTGGCCCGAGAAGTGGTTCGCGAAGACGTACGGCAGACCGACGGATGCCGCGAGCTGCGCCGAGTAGTCGCTCGAGCCGAGCAGCCACACTTCGGGAACCGTGGTCGCCGCCGGTGTCGCGTGGACGTCGTAGGTTCCGCCCGAGGTGAAGCGCACGGTGGCTCCGTCGGGCGAGACGAGCGACACGATGTCGCGGACGTGGTCGGGGAACCGCTCGACGTCGCTCGTCGTGCCGCTCTGGCGCAGCAGCTGCGTGATGACCGGGTCCGATCCGGGCGCCCGGCCGAGGCCGAGGTCGATGCGGCCGGGAGCGAGCGCCTCGAGGGCGGCGAACTGCTCGGCGACCACCAGCGGGGAGTGGTTGGGGAGCATCACGCCGCCGGACCCCAGGCGGATGCGGGCGGTGCGGGCGGCTGCTGCGGCGACCAACACCGGGGGTGTCGTCGAGGCCACCGCCGGCATGTTGTGGTGCTCGGCGAACCAGTACCGGCGGAAGCCGAGGGCATCCGCACGCCCGGCGAGGGCCAGGGATGCCGCGACCGCCTGGGCGCTGGTCTGCCCGGCTCGCACGGGAACGAGGTCGAGCACGGACAGGGCCAGGGCGTCGGAAGTCATCGTGAAACCCGAACCGCGCACGCGCTGCCCCTATTCCTGAGCATCCATTCGCGCGCATCCATTCCTCAGCATCGCCTGAGGATTGACCGAAAGCGGTGTCCCCCGTTTGGGGGACAAGGTCTTCGTGTGGTCTTATTAGCGAAGAGATGCCGGGTCAGGGGGGCCAGGGCTGCGCGACAACATAGTCGCCGCCCGCATCGAGGACGGCTGGGCCACATGCTCCTGGGGCGTGGCTGACGCCGTCCCAACGCAGGGCACGTTCGGCGTGCCCGCAACGGGGGGTATCTGATGTTCAATTCGCAAGGTCGTGGGATCGGTCCCATGAAGACGGCGCTGATCACTGGATCGATCATCGTCGCCGGTGTGTTCGGTGTCGTCCCCGCGGCTGTCGCCGCCGGTCCCGGCGCCGCCGGGGCTTCAGAAACTACGCCGGCCACGCCGGGCACAGCCGGCACGCCGGCCACGCCCGCGACGCCGGGCAACCAGGGCAACGCCGGCAACGCCGGAAACGCCGGCCAGGGCAATGCTGGTAACGCCGGCAACCAGGGCAACGCCGGCAACGCCGGCCAGGGCAATGCTGGCCAGGGCAATGCTGGCAACGCCGGGAACCAGGGCAACGCCGGGAACCAGGGCAACGCGGGCAACGCCGGGAACCCCGGCAACGGCAACCAGGGCAATGGCGGTGACCAGGGCAACGCGGGCAACGCCGGTAACCAGGGCAACGCGGGCAACGCCGGGAACCAGGGCAACGCGGGCGACGCCGGGAACGCTGGCAACGCCGGGAACCAGGGCAACGAGGGCGATGCGGGCGACGCGGGCAACGCCGGGAACCAGGGCAACGCCGGGAACCAGGGCAACGAGGGCGACGCCGGGAACCCGGACAACGGCAACCAGGGCAATGAGGGTGACCAGGGCAACGCGGGCAACGCGGGCAACGCCGGGAATCAGGGCAACGCGGGCAACGCCGGTAACCAGGGCAACGAGGGCGACGCCGGGAACCCGGGCAACGGCAACCAGGGCAATGAGGGTGACCAGGGCAACGCGGGCAACGCCGGTAACCAGGGCAACGCGGGCAACGCCGGGAACCCGGGCAACGGCAACCAAGGCAATGGCGGTGACCAGGGCAATGCGGGCAACGCCGGTGACCAGGGCAACGCGGGCAACGCCGGGAACCCGGGCAACGGCAACCAAGGCAACGAGGGTGACCAGGGCAACGCCGGTAACGCGGGAAACCCCGGTAATGGCAACCCCGGTAACGGAAACCCCGGTAACGGGGGCAACCCCGGTGAGCCGACCGATCCCACGGTTCCCGTCCCGCCGGCACCTCCGGCGCCGATCCCCACGCTGCCGACCGAGCCGACTTCCCCCGCGGCTCCGTCCGACCCGGCCGAGCCAGGCGGCTCGAGCCAGCCCAGCAGCTCCGCGACTCCGGCCGGCTCGGGTGAGCTCGCAGCCGCGGCATCCGGTACTGAGAGTCTCGCTGTGACCGGTCAGAACCCTCTGGTCGTCAGTGGTCTCGTGGCCGCCGGTGCTCTCGTGCTCGCCGCCGGCGCAGGACTCGTCCTGTTCGCCCGGCGTCGGGTTCTCGGCACCGACTGACCGATCAGCACCGACGGGTGCGTCGTCTCCTCGGAGGCGGCGCGCCCGTTTTGCGTTCTCAGGCCGAGCCGCGCCAGACGACCGGGCACTCCAGCACCCGCCCGCCGGACTCGGGGTCCTCACCCCGCAGCTGGCGCAGCACCGACTCGGCGGCGGCGCGGCCGAGCTCGGTGGCCGGCTGGTGCACGGTCGACAGCGGCGGGTCGCACCGCAG
Organism: Microbacterium sp. Root166; assembly: GCF_001427145.1. Lineage (GTDB taxonomy): Bacteria > Actinomycetota > Actinomycetes > Actinomycetales > Microbacteriaceae > Microbacterium. Next base: position 644,431 of record NZ_LMGL01000001.1, on the reverse strand, counting down.
CGCCCAAGAGCTGTCGTCGAAGCCGACGACGCCGACGTCGCGGGGGATGACCTTTCCGGCCGCCTGCAGCACATCCATCGCCCCGGCCGCCACCGCGTCGCTCGAGGCGAAGACTCCGTCGATGTCGGGCGCCCGCTCGAGCAGGGCGCGCATGCCGGCCTGGCCGTCCGAGTAGGAGTACAGCGGCACCCGCTCGACGAGATCCGGATCGAACCCGGCGCCGAGCGCTTCGGTGAACCCGGCCAAGCGGTCCGAGCCGGAGTCGCGGTCCAGGGCCGAGGCGATCATGCCGATCCGACGGCGGCCGGTTGCGGCCAGGCGGGTCGTGATCTCGCGTGCGGCGCCGTGGTTGTCGATCGCGACGTACGCGGCTTCGCCGATGTCGCCCGGGTGTCCCACGAATGCCGCGGGCAGATCGAGGTTGGCGACGGCGCGCGTGATCGGGTCGCCGACCCGCGCCGAGACGATGATCACGCCGTCGATGAGACCGCCGCTGAGGTAGCGCGCCAGCCGTTCGATGTCGCGGGTGCTGTCGGCGATGAGGAACGACAGCTGGTAGTCGGCCTCGGAGAGCGCGGCGTTGGCGCCGAGGAGGATCGAGCCGATGTTGGGGTCCTCGACGAAGAGCGAGTGCGGCTCGTGCACGATGAGGCCGATGGCCTGGGAGCTCTGCATCACGAGGCTGCGGGCCGCCCGGTTGGGCACGAATCCGACCTTGGCGATCGCGGCGTCGATCGCGGCGCGGGCCTCGTCCGAGACGTAGGGCTGCCCGTTGAGCACGCGGCTGACCGTGCCCCGTGACACGCCGGCCTCGGTCGCGACATCCTTCACCGTTGCGCGTCGCCTGCGACCGTTGCTGTCCACGTGCCCCATCGTATGTGCACGCGCACATCCCTTGTGGGAACTGTTGACAACACGGTGAGCCGTGCTTAGTGTGTACACGTTCACAGAATCTCAGCGCCGAGACGTTCGCTCAGATCTGTGCACGTTCACAGATCTGAGGAGAACATGACGTCCGCGGCCCGCCCCTTCGAGCACGACGGCATCGCGTTCGGGTGTGACTACAACCCCGAGCAGTGGACGCCCGACGTGTGGGACGAAGACATCCGCCTCATGGGCGAAGCCGGCGTCGACCTCGTGGCCGTCAACATCTTCGGCTGGTCGCACCTCGAACCTCGCCGGGGCGCATACGACTTCGCCGCCCTCGACGACATCATCGGCCGGCTCCACGCGGCCGGCATCCGGGTCAACCTCGGCACGGGCACGGCATCCCCGCCGGCGTGGCTGACGCGCGCCGAGCCCGACATCCTGCCGATCGCCGAGGACGGCACCCGCCGCTATCCCGGCGGTCGCCAGGCGTGGTGCCCGAGTTCGCCGGCGTTCCGCGAGGCCGCGCTGCGGCTGGTGGATGCCGTCGGCCGTCGCTACGGCGATCACCCCGCGGTCGCGCTGTGGCACGTCTCCAACGAGCTCGGCTGCCACAACGCCCTCTGCTACTGCGACGCATCGGCCACGTCCTTCCGCGAGTGGCTCCGCGCCCGGTACGACACCCTCGACGCGCTCAATGCGGCGTGGGGCACGGCGTTCTGGAGCCAGACCTACGGCGAATGGGACGAGATCCTGCCGCCCCGCGCCACGCTCTCCACGCGCAACCCGGGCCAGATGCTCGATTTCCACCGCTTCAGCTCGGACGAGCTCCTCGGCTACTACCGCGCCGAGGCCGACGTGCTGCGAGGAGTCAGCGCGATCCCGGTCACGACGAACTTCATGGTCACCGCGCACATCGAGAACCTCGACTACTGGTCGTGGGCGGACGACATGGACGTCATCGCCAACGACCACTACCTCGATCATCGGCTGGCCGACCCGACCGCCGAGCTGGCCTTCGCCGCAGACCTGTCGCGCGGGCTCGGACAGGGTGCTCCCTGGATCCTCATGGAGCACTCCACCGGCGCAGTCAACTGGCAGCCGCTGAACAAGCCGAAGGCCCAGGGCGAGATCATCCGCAACTCGCTCACCCACGTCGCCCGCGGGGCGGACGGCGTGTGCTTCTTCCAGTGGCGCGCTTCGGTCCAGGGCAGCGAGAAGTTCCACTCCGCGATGCTTCCCCACGCCGGCACCGATTCCGCCGTGTGGCGCGAGGTCGTCGAGCTGGGCGCCATCGTCGATCGTCTCGGCGAGGTGGCGGGCTCCCGCGTCGAGGCGCAGGCCGCCCTCGTGTTCTCGTGGGAGTCGTGGTGGGCGACGCAGACCGATTCGCGCCCCAGCCAGTCGCTCGGCTATCTCGATCAGGTCCACGCGGCGTACGGAGCACTGCACGCGCTCGGCCTCACGGTCGACATCGTCGCCCCGGGCGCCGCCCTCGACGCCTACGCGCTCGTGGTCGTCCCGGGCCTGCATCTGGTCCGCGCGGCCGAGGCCGCCGTCGTCACCGACTGGATCGCGGCGGGCGGCACGGCGCTGATCACCTTCTACTCCGGCACCGTCGACCAGGACGACCGCGTCTGGACCGGCGGCTACACCGGACCCTTCCGAGAGGCGCTCGGCATCCGCGTCGAGGAGTTCGCGCCCGTCGCGCCCGGCACGACCCTGCAGCTCGACGACGGCTCGACCTCGACCCTGTGGTCGGAGCGCGCCCAGCCCACGACCGCGGCGGTCGCGGCATCCTTCACCGACGGTCCTTCCGCGGGCAGCCCCGCGATCACCCGCAACGCGTGGGGCGATGGCGCGGCCTGGTACCTGGCTACCCAGCTCGAGCCGGCGGGCTACCGCGATCTGATGGGCCGGATCGCGGAGGAGGCGGGCGTCCGTCCTGCCGCGAGGGTGACCGGCGGCGGCGGCGCGATCGAGATCGTGCGCCGCCGGGCGGCGGATGCCTCGTATCTGTTCGTCGTCAACCACGGGGATGCCGCTGCATCCGTCGAGGTGTCCGGACACGAACTCATCACAGAGATGCCGGTCGCAGGGAACGTCGATGTTCCCGGCGGCGCCGTGCGCATCATCAGAGAGGAGGCGGCCGCATGACCGCCACAGAAGTCCTCGTGACGCGGAGCGACCGCAAGGCGCGCGCTCCCCGCCCGGCTAAGCCCGAGCGACGTCGCACGCCGCACAAGGGCGCGATCGCGATCTTCACCGGTCCGTTCGGCGTGCTGTTCCTGCTCTTCTACCTGATCCCCATCGGGTACGCCGTCTGGCAGTCGCTCCTCGTCGTGCAGCGCGACGGCACCTACGGCGCCCCCGAGGAGGTGTTCGGCGGCCTGACGCAGTACGCGCTGGTCTTCCAGAACGCGCCGTTCTGGGACTCCGTCGGCCGCGTGCTGGTGTTCGGCGTCGTGCAGGTGCCGATCATGCTCGGCCTCGCGCTCCTGTTCGCACTGCTGCTGGACTCGCCCGTGCTCAAGGGCAAGAAGTTCTTCCGCCTCGCCTTCTTCGCGCCGTACGCGGTGCCCGGCGTCATCGCGGCCATCATGTGGGGCTTCCTGTACTCCCCCAACCTGTCGCCGTTCACCGACGTCACCCGGACGATCGACTTCCTCTCGCCCGAGCTCGTGCTCTGGTCGATCGCCAACGTCGTGACCTGGGTGTTCGTCGGCTACAACATGCTGATCATCTACTCGGCGCTCCTCGCGATCCCGTCCGAGGTCTACGAGGCCGCGCGCCTCGACGGCGCCGGACAGCTCCGCATCGCGTGGTCGATCAAGATCCCGATGATCGCGCCCGCCCTCATCCTCACCGCCGTGTTCTCGATCATCGGCACCCTCCAGCTCCTCGCCGAACCGCAGGTGTTCCGCTCATTCAGCGCGGCCGTATCGAGCACCTACACGCCCAACATGACGATCTACGCGACGAGCTCGATCCCCAACACGCACCTTGCCGCGGCCTTCTCGGTCGTGCTGGCGCTCGCGACCTTCGTCCTGTCATTCACGTTCTTGAAGATCACCCAGCGGAAGGCGGCCGACTCATGAGCATGCTCACCCGCACGCGCGGCGCGACCGCCGACGACCTCAACCCCTCACGCGGACCCCGCGAGAGCATCCTGTCCCGCGGCGCCGCCCTCGTCGTCATGGGCGTGTTCACGCTCTACTTCCTGGTGCCGATCTGGTGGCTGTTCATCGCCTCCACCAAGGACCGCGGCGACCTCCTCACCACGAACGCGCTGTGGTTCTCGGACTGGAACTTCTTCGCGAACGTCGGCGACCTGTTCGCGTACAACGACGGCATCTACCTGCGCTGGCTGGTCAACAGCCTCGGCTACGCCGGCATCGGCGCGCTGCTCGCGACGGTCGTGGCCGGGATGTGCGGCTACGCGCTGGCGAAGTACCGGTTCCGGGGCCGCGAGGTGTTCTTCAACGTGGTGCTCGGCGGTGTGCTCGTGCCGGCCACGGCGCTGGCGCTGCCGTTGTTCCTGCTGTTCAGCCAGGTCAACCTCACCAACACGTTCTGGGCGGTCCTGCTGCCCAGCATCGTGAGCCCGTTCGGCGTCTATCTCAGCCGCATCTACGCAGCGGCGAGCGTGCCCGACGAGCTCATCGAGGCCGGACGCATCGACGGCGCGGGGGAGGTGCGCACGTTCTTCACGATCTCGATGCGCCTCATGACCCCCGCCCTCGTCACGGTGTTCCTGTTCCAGTTCGTCTCGATCTGGAACAACTTCTTCCTGCCGCTGATCATGCTGCGCAGCCAGGAGCTCTTCCCCGTCACGTTCGGCCTCTACTCGTGGAACACCCAGCTCAACCAGATCCCCGAGCTCCGCACCTACGTCCTCGTCGGCTCGTTCCTGTCGATCGTGCCGCTCATCATCGCGTTCCTCCTGCTTCAGCGCTTCTGGCGCAACGGACTCGGCACCGGGTCCGTGAAGTGAATCCACGCCGACGGCTCGCGCCCCGGCATCCCTGAAATCCCGCATCACCCGATCAGTAAGGAAGATCATGCAGCACTCCAAGAGGGCAGTCGTCACAGGCGTCGCACTGCTCAGCGCGCTCACGCTCGCCGGTTGCGCCGGCGGCGGAGGCACCGACGGCGGCGCGGATGCCGCGTCCTGCGCCCCATCCGAAGGCGACGTGACGCTCGAGTTCACGTCCTGGATCCCCGGCATCGAAGACGTCGTCGCGCTGTGGAACGAGGAGAACCCCGACATCCAGGTCGAGGTCCAGACCGGTCCCAACGGCAACGGCGGAACGTACAAGAGCTTCTTCAGCCAGCTCGAGGCGGGCAACGCGCCCGACCTCGGCCAGATCGAGTACGACGCGCTGTCGAGCTTCCGCGTGCAGGACGGCCTCGAGAACCTCGCCGCGTGCGAGGACATCGTCGCCGCCGAAGAGCAGTTCATCCCCTGGACCTGGGGCCAGGTCACCCTGGGCAGCGAGGACGGCGTCTACGGCGTGCCGCAGGACTCCGGTCCCATGGCGCTGTTCTACCGCTCGGACCTGTTCGAGCAGAACGGCATCGCCGTCCCCACGACGTGGGAGGAGTACAAGGCCGCCGCCGTCAAGGTGCGCGAGGCCGGTGGCTACATCACCAACTTCTCGACCGCCGACATCAACCAGTTCGCGGGCTTCGTGTGGCAGGGCAACGGCGACTGGTTCACCAACGACGGCGACGAGTGGACCGTCGATTTGACCGGCGACACCTCGGAGACGGTCGCGGCCTACTGGCAGGAGCTCCTCGACGAGGACCTCGTCGCCACGTACCCGGCCTGGACCGAGGAGTGGAACAACGCCTACAACTCGGGCGAGGTCTGGACCTGGAACTCCGCCGTCTGGGGCGCCAACTCGATCTCGTCGGGCGCACCCGACACCGCCGGCAACTGGTCGGTCGCGCCCTCCCCGCAGTGGGAGGCCGGCGACACCGCCTCCGGCAACTGGGGCGGCTCGTCGATTGCCGTGTTCAAGGGCACGGAGCACCTCTACGAGGCCACCCAGTTCGCGCTGTGGCTGAACACGTCGGACGAGGCGCTGACCGCGCTGAACGAATCGGCGAACATCTACCCCGCGACGACGGCCGGCCTCGACCTGCCCTCGCTGCAGGAGGGCGTCGAGTTCTACGGCGGCCAGAAGATCTACGACGTGTTCGCCGAGGCGGCCGGTCAGGTCAACCCCGACTTCGTGTGGGGCCCGACCATGACCCAGACCTACGCGGACGTCTCGGACGGCTTCCAGAAGGCGGTCACGGGTCAGGGCACGCTGCTCGAGGCGCTCGAGGCGGCTCAGGCGTCGACGATCAGCACCCTCAAGGCGCAGTCGATCCCGGTCGCGGAGTAGAGTCCGCCGCGTGATCCATCACCTCCGCGCCGCGGGAGTCAGCCTCGTGCTCGACTCCCGCGGCGCGGGCGTTCCCGCCGTGGTCCACTGGGGCCGCGACGCGGGCGCCCTCTCGCCCGCCGACCGCACCGCGCTCGCCGACGCCGTGGTGCCGGCGGTGCCGCCCAGTTCGGTCGACGTGCCGCTGCGGCTCACACTGCTGCCGTCCCTCAGTGACGGATGGACGGGGCATCCCGGTGTCTCCCTGCCCGAGGTGCGCACTGCGCCCCGGCAGCTGTCGACGACGCGCGACGGCGACGTGATCGTCGTGCGCAGTGCGGTGGCGGATGCCGTCATCACGACCCGCCTCGAGCTCACGGCGCAGGGCGTGCTGCTGCTCTCGCACGTCGTGCGCAACGACGGTGCCGAGCCGCTGCTGCTGACGGCGGGCGACGTGGTGCTGCCCGTGCCCGACCGCGCTCGCGAGGTGCTCGACTTCTCGGGCCGCTGGGCGGGGGAGCGCCGCCCGCAGCGCACGCAGCCGGGCCAGGGTGTCTGGCTGCGTGAGACCCGGCACGGCCGCGGCGGGCATGACGACCCCTTCCTCATGGTCGCCGGCACCCCGGGCTTCGGCTTTGCATCCGGCGAGGTGTGGTCGACGCACGTCGCCTGGAGCGGCGACACCCGGCAGTGGTTCGAGCGGTCCGACCTCGGGCCGTCGGTGCTCGGGGCGGGGGAGCGCGTGACCCCGGGGCCGCTCGCCCCGGGATCGGAGTATGCGACGCCGACGATCGTCGCGACGTGGTCGGATGCCGGGCTCGACGGCCTGTCCGACCGGCTGCACCCCTGGATCCGCTCGTGGTCGACCATCGACCGGCCGCGACCGGTCACCCTCAACACCTGGGAGGCCGTCTACTTCGAGCACTCCCTCGAGCGCCTCGAGCCGCTCGTCGAGCGCGCGGCCGAGGTCGGCGTCGAGCGGTTCGTGCTCGACGACGGCTGGTCCCTCGGCCGCACCGACGACCGGCGTGCGCTCGGCGACTGGACCGTCGACCCGATCCGCTGGCCGGACGGTCTCGGGCCGCTCATCGAGCGCGTGAACGCCGCGGGCATGGAGTTCGGGCTGTGGGTCGAGCCCGAGATGGCCAGTCTCGACTCTGACCTCGTGCGGCGGCATCCGGAGTGGCTGTTGACGCCCTCGGACACCGTCACCTGGCGCTGGCAGCACGTGCTCGATCTGTCGCTGCCCGAGGTCGAGCAGCACCTCTTCGAGCGTCTCGACGCCCTGCTCACCGAGTACGCGATCGCGTATCTCAAGTGGGATCACAACCGGGATCTGCTGGTCGACGCCTCGCGGCCCCAGGTGCTCGGGCTGTACCGGCTGATCGATCGCCTGCGCGCGGCGCATCCCGGCGTCGAGATCGAGTCGTGCGCGTCGGGCGGCGGCCGGATCGACCTCGAGATGCTGCGTCGCGTCGACCGCGTCTGGACCAGCGACACCAACGATCCGCTCGTGCGCCAGGCGATCCAACGGTGGACGGGCGTGCTCGTCCCGCCGGAGTACCTCGGCGCGCACGTCGGCGACGCCCGTGCGCACACGACGGGCCGCGTGGCGGGGCTGGGGTTGCGCCTGGTGACGGCACTGTTCGGGCACGCCGGCATCGAGTCCGACCTGACGCGGGTGGCGCCCGAGGATCTCGAGGCGGTGCACCGGTGGGTCTCGGTGCACAAGGACCTTCGGACGCTGCTGCACTCGGGACGCGTGGTGCGGCTCGACGGCGCCGACGACTCGGTGCTGGTGCACGGGGTCGTGGCTCCGGATCTCGGGACGGCGGTCTTCTCGTACGTCGTGCTCGATGCGACCGACACTGCGCTGCCTGCGCCGCTGCGGCTCGCCGGGCTGGACCCGGAGCGCCGCTACCGCGTCGCGGTGCTCGACATCGGTGCGCCGTTCTCGGTGCTGCAGGACGCCGCCCCGCCGTGGATCGCCGGGGGCGTCACGCTGCCGGGCGCCGTGCTGATGGGTCTCGGTCTGCCGATGCCCCTGCTCCTGCCCGGCAATGCGGTGGTGCTGCGGGTCGACGCCGTCGGTCTCACCCACAGCGTCCCCGCCGAGGCAGGCGCCGGCGACTGAGGCATGCCGGTGATCGGCGTGCTTCAGCTGGTCGCGCGTGCTTCAACCGGTAGCGCGTGCTTCGCCCAGTCGTGCGTGCCTCGATGACGGGGTCCCGCGGCGCCTTGCTTCACCACGTCGTACGCGGTGAGGCAGGCGCCGGCGAGCGAGACATGCCGCTGATCGGCGTGCTTCAGTTGTTCGCGCCTGCTTCACCGGGATCAGCCCCGCGGCGCCCGCTTCACCACGTCGTACGCGTCCAGGGCGGCCTGCCGGGTCGCGCGCAGGTCGACGATGGGCTCGGGCGGGTCGTCGCCGAGGTGCTCCGGCGCCCACTGCCGCACGTAGTGCCCGTCCGCATCGAACTTCTTCGCCTGCAGCTCGGGGTTGAAGATCCGGAAGTAGGGTGCCGCGTCGGCGCCGGACCCCGCGACCCATTGCCAGTTGAAGGGGTTGTTCGCGGCATCCGCGTCGACCAGCGTGTCCCAGAACCACTCCTCCCCGTGTCGCCAGTCGATCAGCAGGTTCTTCACGAGGAAGGATGCCGCGACCATCCGCACCCGGTTGTGCATGTAGCCGGTGTGCCACAGCTCGCGCATGCCCGCGTCGACCAGGGCGACGCCGGTGCGGCCGTGCTGCCACGCCTCGAGCTGCGTCGGATGCAGCCGCGGCCACGGGAAGGCGTCGAACTCGCGACGCAGGTTCTTCGTGGCGAGGCCGGGGAAGTGGAAGAGCGTGTGCCACGCGAACTCGCGCCATCCGAGCTCCGACAGGAACCGGCCACCCCGCCCGTCCTCGAGCGCCTGATGCCAGACGGTGTGGGGGCTGAGCTCGCCCCACCGCAGCCTCGGCGAGAGCAGCGACGTCCCGCCTGCCGCCGGCTCGTCCCGGGCGCGGTCGTACGAGTCGAGGTCGTCCGACAGGAACTCCCGCAGTCGTCGCCGGGCCGCGGGCTCGCCCGGCTCCCACGTCTCGCGGAGTCCGCCCGCCCAGTCCGGCCGGGCGGGCCGCAGGTCCCAGTCCTCGAGCTCATCAGAACCGAGCGGATGCCGCGGCCCCGCGACCTCCCTCGGCTCGGGCAGCGGCGCTCGCGGCGCGGGCAGCGCCAGGCAGGCCCGCCAGAACGGCGAATAGACCGAGAAGTGCGTGCCGGCGCCGGTCGTGACGGTCCACGGCTCGAAGAGGAGGGACGCCGCGAAGGAGGCGACGTCGACCCCATCGGCGCGCAGCGACGTCTTGAGGAAGGCATCGACGTCGCGCTCGGGCCCGCCGTAGCGGCGGTTCCAGAACACCGCGCCGGCCGCGGCATCCGTCACGGTCTGCGCCACGACGCGGGACGCCGGTCCGCGCCGCAGCACCAGGTCGCCGCCGCGTTCACGCAGGCGTTCGCGGAGCGAAGTCAGCGAATGGTGCAGCCACCAGCGGGCCGCACCGCCGAGGGGGCGGATGCTGGGCGACTCCTCGTCGAGGACGTACAGGCCGATGACCGGCTCGCCGCGGTCGAGCGCCGCGCGCAGCGCGGGGTTGTCTGCCAGGCGCAGGTCATCACGGAACCAGACGATCGACGGGGACGTCACCCCTCCATCCTTCCGTGGACGCCGGCAGCAGGGGCCGGTCACGCGCCTCGCGTTGAAGATGCAGGAGAAACGGCATCGACTCACGAGTTGGCGACGGGTCGCACGGCGTGTCTCCTGAATCTGTGACTCAGGGGGCACCCGTGGCACGCTCGGCCACGGTGTCAGGGCCGACGAATCCGGCGGTGGAAGTTAATCCCGGCTCATCGTGGTCGTCGGCAAGTGGGAGCGCTCCCCTCGATCGCTTCGTCCGGCACGGCTGCACCACCGGCCCGCATTCGGCGCCCGAAGCCGCCTGCGTGCGCCTGGTCAGGCATATGGCGAAAGCGCTCTGATCGAACCGGCCGCGAGTTCGGCCGACGGCGGGCAAAAGACACCGGTCCCACCGTCGCCGGCCCGCCGCACCACCGTTGACACCCCTCGGATGAGGCCCCTATCGTCGAGCCCAGATATATGTCGGCGGAAGCAACATATTGGTCGCCGATGACAGCAGGTCCAGCTCGAAGGGGAGAACGACCACATGAACAGACACCTCCGTCGCGGGGTCACCGGCGTCGCCGTCGCCGGGCTCACGCTCACGCTCGGCATCGCCGCGGTCCCGGCGCTCGCCGCCGACGATGACCCGTACAAGGTCCTCGTCGTGGGGCAGACCCTCGGCTTCCGCCACTCGCACATCGACGACACGACCAACGCGATCATCGACCTCGGTGAGGCCAACGGCTTCTCGGTCGACGTCTGGGACAGCCGGCAGCCGACGCTGACGCTCACTTCCTCGCCGTTCACCTCCGGTGAGGACCTGTCCCAGTACGCGACGATCATCTTCGCCTCGCCCGTCGATGCGACCAATAACCTCGACCCCAACCGTCCGCGGCTGCTCAACGACGCCGAGCTCGCCGCGTTCCAGGCGTACATCCGCTCCGGCGGCGGTTACGTCGGCCTCCACGCGGCCACCGACTCGATGCACACTGTGCCCTGGTACAGCGAGCTGACCGGCGGCGGCGCGCGGTTCCGCAACCACCCCGCGCAGCAGACCGCGACGATGCGAGTCGAGAGCCCGGGCCACCCGTCAACCACGATGCTGCCGACCGAGTGGGTCCGCTTCGACGAGTGGTACAACTTCACGACCAACCCTCGTGAAGACGTCCATGTGCTGATCACGCTCGACGAGTCGACCTACAACCCCGGGAACGGGGCCATGGGTGCGGACCACCCGCTGGCCTGGTGCCACAACTTCGAAGGCGGCCGGTCCTGGTACGAGGGTGCCGGTCACACCGACGTGTCATGGAGCGACCCGCTCTTCCTCGAGCACATCCTCGGCGGCATCGAGTGGACCGCCGGCGTCGTGACCGGCGGAGGCGACTGCGTCACGTTCGACGAGGTCGACGAGGTCGTGGCCGGACTCGAGGACGGCTCGGTCCGCGTCGAGAAGCTGTCGGGCGACGTCAGCGCCTACCTGGACGCCGCAGAGGCGTCCGCCGCGGCGGACGATCACGCGACCGCGGTCGCCGTGCTGCAGCAGGCGTTCGGCAAGGCGCACGGGCTCCAGGACCCGACGCTGGTCGAGAAGATCGCCGATCTCATCGAGTGGCAGGAGGCTCTGCTCCCCTGATCCTCGGAGTCGCCTGGACGCGCGGATCGGCCACTGCCCTCGGGGACGTGGCCGATCCGTGCGTCGGCCGTGCGGCCGGGGCTAAAGGTCGCCGACGTCGTGCGCCTGCGGGATCACGACGAGCAGGGCTCCGGGGTCGACGCGGGTGCGCACCGAGATGGCCTCGCCGAACTCATCGCCGTCGAGCTGCACCGGCTGGGCGTCGTGCGTGGCGAGCTCGATGCCGGTGCCCCGGGAGTACCGCACCGCGTTGTCCTTGGTGCGCAGGGCAAGCACTCGCCGCCCCGCGCGGAACTTGCGGAGGAAGCTGTTGTCCCACGCGACTCGGCGCCAGACGAAGATCCACCCGAGCGCTCCCTTGGGCTGGATGATGACGATGTCCAGTGCTCCGTCGACGATGGATGCCTCGGGGATGAGCTCGAGCCCCGCCGGCAGCGACCCGCAGTTGGCGAACAGCACGCTCTGCACACGTGCTGAATGCAGGCGAGCTCCGGGCAGCTGGTACATCACGCGGAAGGGCTTTGCGGATGCCAGCGAGCGGGCCGCGCCGTCGACGTAGGCCACCCAGCCGACGGTCTTCTTCAGCTGAGCGCTGGTGTTCGCGATCATCGCGGCGTCGAGGCCGATGCCCCCCATCACGACGAATGCCCGCTCCTCGACCTCGCCGTCGGACCGCTTCAGCTCGGTCCAGCCGATGTCCATCGGAAGGGTCTCACCGTCGAAGACCGCCCGCATCATGGCTTCGGGCTCGGTGAGCGGCAGCTTCAGGTTGCGCGCCAGCAGGTTGCCTGTGCCGCTCGGCACGATCGACAGCGGCACGCCTGATCCGCTCATCGCCTCCGAGACCGCGCGGACGGTCCCGTCGCCGCCGGCGACGAGCACAGCGTCTGCTCCGGCCTCGAGCGCCTGGCGGGTCACGTCGTCGCCGAGATCGTCGACGGTGGTCTCGTAGAACAGGGGCTCGGACCAGCCGGCCTCCGCGGACAGGCGCGTGAGCGTCTCGCGCATCACGTCGCCGTCGGCCTTGATGGGGTTGTAGATGAGCGCTGCCTTGGGGCTCGGCCGCTCCTCGCCGCCCGTGATCGGCTCCGTCTCGCCCTCGCGGCCGACCCGCCGTGCCTCGCCGGTCTCGCCGTCGGTCGTGTCGGGCTCGACGTCCTCGGGCTCGCGGATGACCTGGTCGGGTTCGGCTGCCTCCGCCGGATCGGGCGCATCCGGCTTTCCGGAACCCTCACCCGCCGGGGACGTTCGCGGCCCGGATCCGGACTCCGCCTCCTCGAGCTGCTCCTCGATGGCCTCGTCGACCGCCTCGAGCTCTGCGGTGTCGGGTCCGTCGACATAGATCGCGTCGGCGGGGTGAGCGGGTACGGGTGCGTCCTCGTCCGGCGAGCCGGCGTCGCGGTCGTCGGGAGGGGTCGGCATGTCTACAGCGTATGACCCCGCGCCGGGAATCGGACGGAAACGCCCTCGCACCGGGCAGAGAAGCGCCACTCGGGCGGCGACTAAGCTTGCAGGGTGATCGATCCCGCATTCCTCCGTGAGAATCCCGAGCTGGTCAAGCGCTCGCAGGAGGCCCGGGGAGAGTCGCCCGACACGGTCGATGCGGCACTGGATGCCGATCGCGAGCGTCGCGCGGCGATCACGGCGTTCGAAGAGCTCCGGGCCGCGCAGAACGCGCACGGCAAGCGGGTCGCTCAGGCGCCCAAGGACGAGAAGGCCGCCCTGGTCGCCGAGGCCAAGGACCTCAGCGAGCGGGTCAAGCAGGCCCATCACGCCGTCGGAGTCGCGGAAGCGGCATCCGATGAAGCACTGGCCAGGATCGAGAACATCGTCATCGACGGCGTGCCCGCCGGCGGCGAAGAGGACTTCGTCACCCTGCGCACGCACGGCGAGGTGCCCGCCTTCGACTTCGAAGCGCGCGACCACCTCGCCCTGGGCGAGCTGCTCGGCGCCATCGACATGGAGCGCGGCACCAAGGTCTCGGGCAGCCGGTTCTACTTCCTCACCGGCATCGGCGCGCGCCTCGAGATCGCGCTCATGAACCTCGCACTCGACCGCGCGCTGCAGGCCGGTTTCATCCCGCTGATCCCCCCGACGCTGGTGCGTCCCGAGGTCATGCGCGGCACCGGGTTCCTCGGTCAGCACTCCGCCGAGGTGTACCACCTCGAAGACGACGACCTCTATCTCGTCGGCACCAGCGAGGTCCCCCTCGCCGGGTATCACATGGACGAGATCCTCGACCTCGGCAAGGGCGCGAAGCGCTACGCCGGCTGGTCGACGTGCTACCGCCGCGAGGCCGGCTCCTACGGCAAGGACACCCGCGGCATCATCCGCGTGCACCAGTTCAACAAGCTCGAGATGTTCGTCTATACGACGGCAGCGGATGCCGAGGCCGAGCACCTGCGGCTGGTCGCTCTCCAAGAGGCCCTGCTGCAGGATCTGGGCCTCAGCTACCGGGTGATCGACGTCGCCGCGGGCGACCTCGGCTCCAGCGCGGCGCGCAAGTACGACGTCGAGGCGTGGGTGCCGACGCAGAACGCCTACCGCGAGCTGACCTCGACCTCGAACTGCACGACCTACCAGGCGCGCCGGCTCGACATCCGTCGCCGCCTTCCCGCCGAGCCCGGCAAGGGGAGCGGCAAGACCGAGCACGTCGCGACGCTCAACGGCACGCTCGCGACCACGCGGTGGATCGTCGCCCTGCTCGAGACGCACCAGCGCGAAGACGGCTCGGTCACCGTGCCCGAAGTGCTGCGTCCCTTCCTCGGCGGCCTCGAGGTCATGGAGCCGATCGCGTGAGCGAGGCCCACCTGCCCTCGACCGGATCCGTCGAAGTCGTCGGACCCGACGCGGCGGCAGGGCTCGTCGAGCAGGTCGCGCGCGACACCGAGCAGGAAGCGCGTGTCGAGCAGCTCCTCATCGTGCTCGACATCGACGGCACCGTGATCCTCGAGGACGAGTCGCTGAGCCCGGGCGTGGTCGACGCAGTCGAGCACGCACGCCGGTCGGGTCACGAGGTCATGATCGCGACGGGGCGCAGCTGGGAGGGCACCCACGGCATCCTCGACGCGCTTGCCATCTCGCCCGACTACGTCGTCTGCTCCAACGGGGCCGTCGTGCTCAAGCGCATGGACGAGGACGGTCAGCAGTACGACCGGTGGCATGTCGAGACGTTCGACCCCACCGAGGTGCTCACGCTCCTGCTCGAGCACCTGCCCGACGCGCGGTACCTGGTCGAGCTGCCGGACGGCCGCCGGCTGTTCACCGAGCACCTCGACGACTGGAACCTCATCAACGCCCTGCAGGTGCCGTTCGCCGAGCTCAGCGCCCAGCGGGTCTGCCGCGTCGTGGTCGTGGCGCCCGAGCAGGGCGAGCAGGACTTCGTCGATCTCGTCGACCGCATCGGCCTCACCCAGGTCACGTATGCGGTGGGCTGGACGGCGTGGCTCGACATCGCGCCGCAGGGCGTCGACAAGAGCACCAGCCTCGAGCTCGTGCGCACCGAGCTGGGCATCGATCCCGCTCAGGTCATGGTGATCGGCGACGGCCGCAACGACCTCGGCATGTTCCGGTGGGCGCTCGAGAACGGCGGCCGCGCGGTGGCGATGGAGCAGGGCCCGCAGGAGGTTCGGGATGCCGCGGGCGAGGTGACCGCTTCGGTCGAGGCGGGCGGCGTCGCGGCCGTGCTCCGCGCTCTCTAGCGCGCCTTTCAGAGCTTGCTCAGGCGCCACTGGAAGAATGGGGCGACAGCGCCTCGGCTAGACTCGACGACTGTTCGACGGATGCCTCCTCCGGGAGTCGTCGGTCGGGAGGGTTGTCCGAGCGGCCGATGGACCTGGTCTTGAAAACCAGTGGGCAGCAATGTCCCGTGGGTTCGAATCCCACACCCTCCGCAGACTGAGGGTTTCCCCGCACCGAGAGGACCCCGAGTGACCGAGACGACAAAGCCCGCATCGCGCGGCCGTCGCACGGTCGCTCGGCACGGGGAGCTCACCTCGCCGCACCCGTTCTCGCTGATCATGAAGATCATCGGCGTGATCGTCGCCGTCGTCCTCGTCTCGGGCGCCGGAGTCGCGGCATACGCGGCCTATGACCTCTCGGCGGGCATCGCCGACGAGGCCGTCGCGCTCGAGGGCCAGAAGCCGGTCCCGCCGGACATCGGGGCGATCGAGGGCGGCGTCGATCTGCTGCTCGTCGGCACCGACGAGTGCGAAGAGGAGTTCAAGTACCTGTTCGGCGCGCGCTGCACGGGAGCGGACTCCGAGGGTCAGCTCAACGATGTCAACATGCTCGTCCACATCTCGAACAACCCGCGTCGCGTCACGGTGATCTCGTTCCCGCGCGACCTGATGATCGAGGTGCCGCAGTGCACCCGCGAGGACGGCAGCCAGACCTCGGCGATGAGCAAGGCGCAGATCAACAGCATCTACACCCACGGCGGCCTGTCGTGCGTCGCGAAGACGGTGTCGAGCCTCAGTGGCCAGAGCCTGATCGGCGCCGCGAAGGTCAGCTTCGGGAACGTCATCAACATCACCGACGCGCTGGGCGGCGTCGACGTGTGCATCGGCAACGGCGGCATGCGCGACCGGAACACCGGCATCGACTGGCCCGCCGGCCCTCGCACGATCCAGGGCGTCGAGGCGCTTCAGTTCCTGCGCACGCGCTACGGCCTCGAGAACGGCAGCGACCTGGCGCGCATCAGCAACCAGCAGCAGTACATGTCGAGCCTCGCCCGCAAGCTCGTGAGCGAAGAGACGCTCTCCGACCCGGCCAAGCTGTACAAGCTCGCCACCACGGCCGTCGACAACATCACGCCGAGCGAGTCGCTCGCGAACCCCATGACTCTCGTGCAGATCGCGCTCGCGGTCAAGAACGTGCCGTTCGAGGAGATCGTCTTCGTGCAGTACCCGGTCTATGCCGACCCGGCCGATCCCAACCGCGTCGTCCCGAACGAGGACGCGGCAGCCGAGCTGTGGGCCGCGCTCGCCGCCAACGAGCCGATCAAGGTGACCAACGATCCGAACCGCGGCGGCGGCGTGACGACCGTCGAGCCGACGACTCCTGCGCCCGAGGCGACGCCCGTCCCTGACGCATCCGGCACGCCCGTCCCCGAGCCGACCGAGGCGGTCGTCGAGCTGCCCGATGACATCCCCGGCACATCCGCCGCAGACCAGACCTGCTCGGCCGGCAATCTGAGGGCCAAGAGCTGATGGCCAGCAGGAAGCGCCCCGACGTAACGGGGGCGGCACCGCTCGCGCGTCACGCGATACGGCGGGAGCGGCATCCGATCTTCTCGTTCATCGCGATGGTCGCCGTCGCCGTCGGCGTGGTGGGAGTCAGCGCGACCGGGCTGCTCGCGTTCAACCTCGCCGACGCCGCCACCGCCGTGAACGCCAACGCCGTCGTGCTCGACGAGAACGAGCCGATTCCGCCGTCCCTCGGCGCGATCGAGGGCGGCGTGAACCTGCTCGTAGTGGGGACGGATTCGTGCGAGGGCGCGAACGCGGCCCTCTCCGGTGCCTGCCAGAAGGGCGACACCGAGGGCGAGCGCAACGACGTCACCATGCTCGTGCACATCTCGGACGAGCCTCGCCGGGTGACGGTCGTCTCGTTCCCGCGCGACATGGTGGTGCCGATCCCCGCCTGCCCCGACCCCGAGGGCGGCGAGTTCTCGGCCATGAGCGCGCAGATGATCAACGCGTCGTACGAGTACGGCGGCCTGGCCTGCACCGCGAAGACCGTCGAGGCGCTCATCGGCGACAAGATCGACTTCGCCGCGGCCATACGCTGGACCGGCGTGATCAACATGTCCGACGCCATCGGCGGCGTCGACGTGTGCGTCGCCGGCGACATCAGCGACACGCACACGGGGCTCTCGCTCACGGCCGGCACGCACACGCTCCAGGGCGTTCAGGCGCTCCAGTTCCTGCGCGTCCGCCACGGCATCGGCGACGGCTCGGACCTCGGCCGCATCTCGAACCAGCAGCAGTTCATGTCGTCGATGGTGCGCAAGCTCCAGTCCGACGCGGTGCTGGCCGATCCCGGCCGGCTGCTCAACCTGGCGACCACCGCGATCAGCCAGGTGCAGCAGGAGCAGCTCGTGCTGAGCCAGTCGCTGACCAATCCGACTCTTATGGCGCAGATCGCGATGGCCGTGAAGGACGTCCCCTACGAGGACATCGTGTTCGTGCAGTACCCGACGCGGTACGCCTCGGGCGACGGTGCCAGCCGGGTGCTTCCCGTGAAGGATGCCGCGGCAGTGCTCTTCGCGGCGCTGCAGGCCAACCAGCCCCTCACGCTGACCGGCGACGCCAGCCAGGGCTACGGCGTAGAGGTCACCGGCGAGGCGGTCCAGCCGCCCACGCCGGCGACGACGCCCGAGCCCGCGCCGTCCGGTTCGGCATCCGCCGCTCCCGTCGAGCCGGTCGTTCCCGAGACCCGCGTCGACCTGCCGTCCGAGATCGCCGGGCAGACCGCGGCTCAGACGACCTGCACCGTCCCGGAATAGCTTTCGGTCCGGCTTCGGCCGCAGCCGCGGGGTTTTCGACGATGAGACGTTGCTCATTTCGAAAACTTCGAAAAGGGTTGCGGGAGAAATCTGTTACCGATAACGTCCACCTCATATGTGACACCGCTCGCGGATGAGCGGTGCGTGAGAGGACAGGCGACGTGGACTGGACAACCACCCGAAACAGAACGCGGACGACCGTGGCGGCGCTCAGCGCCGCCGCCGTGATGGGCAGCTGTCTGCTCGTCGTGAGCCCGGCGGCCGCAGACAACGCCGACATCGGCTATCCGTCGTTCACGGGCAGCCCGACCCCGGTGCCGAGCACGGGGGTGACCTACACGCCCGGCAACCAGCTGCAGTCGATCCTCCAGGCGGACCTCGCCGCCGGCGCAGGCGTCAGCCCCGCCAAGGACTTCTGGATGGACGCGATGCTGGCTCGCACCGGCACCGCCGGAAGCTTCGACGACAACAACCAGTGGCTCTTCTCGCGCGGTCGCGCGGCCTTCATGAAGACCCACACTCCCGGCACCCTCGGGTTCCAGGGACAGCTGGCCTACTGGGAGTCGATCGACAACCGCGGCGGCTACACGATCGCCGCGCAGGTCGGCGGTGCGAACGTGACCCTCACCGAGGACACCGCCCAGCGCAAGCAGACCCCCAGCTACTGGCGGAGCGTCCACCGCAACGCCGCGAGCGGCCTCGAGATCGTCCAGACGAAGTTCATCACCGACGCCAATGTGCTCGTGACCAACCTCGAGGTCAAGGCCACCGGCGCCGCGCAGACCGTCACTCTCCGCGCGACCTCGCCGTATGCGACGACCGTCGAGGGAGCGGAGCTCACCGGCACCGTCGCCGCGCTGAACAACCTCACGACGATCTTCCCGCGCTTCTCGGGCGACGGCTTCGCCCCGGATGCCGGTTCCCTCACGCGCACGCTCAGCGTGCCCGCCGGCGGCTCGGCCACGGCGAAGGTCCAGCTCGGCCTGGTCACCAGCGAGATCCCGGCATCCCACACCGACTACGACGCGTACCGCGCCGCGACGCCGGCGGCCGCGTACTCAACGCACGTCACCGCGTACAACCAGTGGTGGGCCGACAACATCCCGTACCTGGACACGCCCGAAGACAACATCGACAAGACGCTCTACTACCGCTGGTGGCTGATGCGGTTCAACTACCTGGATGCCGACATCCCGGGCAACGACTACCAGTTCCCGACGTCCATGGAGGGCGTGCTCGGCTACAACAACGCCATCGTCCTGACGACGGGCATGTTCATCGACGACCTCAAGTACTTCCGCGACCCGATCTACTCGTACGGCCCCTGGGTCTCGGCGGGCGAGACGTCGAAGAGCTACAAGTTCACCGACAACCCCGGCGACCCGGCCAACTGGTCCAACAGCTACACGCAGTACATCTCCGAGGCCGCGTGGCGCTCGTACCAGCTGCACGGCGGCCCCACCGCGATCGCCGAGAACCTGGCCGAGTACGCCGAGTTCGACGTCGAGGGCCTCATCGACGCCTACGACGGCAACGACAACGGCCTCATCGAGTACAACTGGGGCGCCATGACGGGCAACGACGCCGATGCGGTGTCGTTCGACTGGCGTGCCGGCAACCAGGACCGCGCCGAGAACGCGTACCTGTACTCGAACGCGAAGGCGGCGTCCGAGGCGTACCGCCTGGCGGGCAACATCGCCAAGGCCGACGAGATGGACGCGTTCGCCGAGAACGTGAAGGACAAGATCCTCGAGGTCCTGTGGAACCCCGAGACCAACCTCCTCGAGCACGCGATGGCCGACAACGGCGAGCACGTGCCCTGGAAGGAGATCAACAACTACTACCCCTACGCCGTCGGCCTCATGCCGAAGCCGGGCGACGCGGACTACGCCGACGACTACGTCGACGCGCTGCGCCTGTACGCCGACGACAGGGAGTACCCGATCTTCCCCTTCTACACCGCGAACCAGGCCGACAAGGCCGAGGCCGCGGCCGAGGGCGACCCGGGCAGCAACAACTTTTCGGTCATCAACTCGACGGTGACGTTCCGGATGCTGAGCTCCGTGCTGCGCGACTACCCCACCGACGCGATCGATGAGGAGTGGTACAAGAAGCTCCTGTACTGGAACGCCTGGGCGCACTACCAGAACGGCGGTGACAACCGCCTTCCGGACCAGAACGAGTTCTGGTCGGACGGCTCGGCCGACCCGGCGCGGATCGGCTATCGCTCCTGGATCCACCACACGATCCTGGGCGCGACGAACTTCACGATGATCGAGGACGCAATGGGCCTGCGCCCGCGCACCGACGCGAAGATCGAGCTCGACCCGATCGACATCGACTGGGATCACTTCACCGCGAACAACATCCGCTACCGCGACAAGGACCTCACGGTCACGTGGGACGCACCCGGAGGGACGCGCCACTACGGCGACGCGGTGCCCGAGGGCTACTCGGTGTTCCTCGACGGCGTGCTGGCGTTCACGGTCGACGGTCTGGGCAAGGTCGTCTACGACCCCGCGACCGGTGAGGTCACCGCCGAGGACGGCCTGACCGTCACCACGGCGACGACGAGTTCCGTGCAGGCGCCGCAGGAGGTGCGGTTCGGCAACGACGCACGGGTCGTCGACCTGTTCGCCAAGGCGGGAGCGGATGTCGCCGACCAGAGCACCGGCAGCGCCAACCTCGCCGTGGGCAAGGCCGTGACGGCCACCCACTCGGCGGCGAACCGCGCACCGGCTGCGGCGGTCAACGGGAACACGATCAACGAGCCTTTCTGGGGCACGGCCGGATCGCCGAACGCGAAGGACTCGCTCATCATCGAGCTGGGCTCGCCGCAGACGTTCGACGACGTGCGCGCGTACTTCTACAAGACGTCCTCGTCGGCCACGGTCGCCGGGTACGCCGAGCCGTCGATGTACGCGGTCGAGTACCGCTCGGGCGGAGAGTGGCACCCGGTGCCGTCGCAGGCACGCACGCCCGTCTACCCGCGCGGCAACCTGAACCACATCCAGTTCCCCGAGGTCACCGGCGATGCCGTGCGACTCACGGTGACGCACGCCGCCGGGTTCAAGACCGGTGTCAAGGAGGTCCAGGTCTTCAGCACCGGCGTCGAGGCGCCGCCCAGCACGAACCAGGCTCCGCTCGTGGACGCCTGGCTCAAGCCCGGTGTCGCGATCCCCGGTCAGGCCGACCTCGTCGGCTCCGCCAAGGATGACGGCCTGCCCATGGGCGACCTGACCTCGCAGTGGAGCGTGGTCTCGGCCCCGGCCGGCGGCCTCGCGCTGTTCGACGCCCCGACGTCGCCGTCGACCATCGCCCGGTTCACCGCAGCGGGCCAGTACGTGCTGCGCCTGACGTCGACCGACGGCGAGCTGACCACGACCAAGGACGTGACGGTCACCGGCTCGGTGGCGACCCAGGGCACGAACGTCGCCCCGGGTGCCACGCCCACGGCCGAGTACACGGCGAGCTGGAACAACGTCAACGCCGTCAACGACGGACGCGTGCTGCACTCGGGCGGTCAGCAGACCGACCTGTGGGGCACGTGGTCGGGCGCACGCCCGGCGACCCGCTGGCTGCAGTACACGTGGCCGACCCCGGTCCGCGTGGACAGCGTCGAGGTGGCATTCTGGGCCGACCAGACCAACCCGGCCTCGGGCGCGGGCGTCAACATCCCGAAGGCGTGGAAGGCGCAGTACTGGAACGGCACCACGTGGGTCGATGTGACCGGTGCCGACCAGTACGGCATCGCCCGCACGGCGACCAACCTCACGACGTTCGACGCCGTGTCGACGACGCGCCTGCGCCTGGTGCTCAGCGCCGCAGGACCGGGGACGGGCGCAGAGCCCTACGCCGGCGTGGCCGTGAGCGAGTGGCGCGTGTTCGCCGAGGCTCCGGCCGGCATCGAGCCGATCGACGTGCGGACGGCGGTCGGGACGATCCCGGCGCTGCCCGAGCGGGTCGACGCGATCTTCGCCGACGGCAGCCGCTCCGCGGAGCTCGTCGCGTGGGGTCCGATCACCGAGGAGCAGGTGGCCTCGGAGGGCACCTTCGACGTCGTCGGCATCGTCGCGGGCTCGCCCGTGCCGGCCAAGGCGTCGGTCTGGGTCCGTGCCACCGCACCGGGTCAGATCAACTCGGTCGACGCGGCCGCGGTGAAGACCCCGACCGGTGTCGCGCCGCAGCTGCCCGCCACGATCGGCGTGCTGTACAACGACGGCTCCCGTGAGGATCTGCCGGTGCAGTGGGAGGCCGTGGACGCCGCGGACTACGCCACCGACGGCGAGTTCACGGTCGCCGGCACGGTGCAGAGCACGATCGCCGGAACCAAGGCGGCCACCGCGACCGTGACGGTCGGCGAGGGCGGCGGCGAAGGCCCCGACACCACCGTTCCGGTGGCGAGCATCGGGTTCACCCCGGCCGCTCCCGCCGGCGGCTGGCACACCGGTGCCGTCTCGGTCACGGCCTCGGCCACCGACAACCGCGACACGACTCCGACGATCGAGATCTCGGTCGACGCGGGAGCGTGGACGGCGTACACGGCGGCGGTCCCGGTGAACGGCGACGGCACGCACACGGTGCGGGCCCGGGCGACCGATGACGCGGGCAACGTGTCGGCGATCGTCGAGACGGCGTTCAAGATCGACGCCACGGCCCCGACGGTCACGCCGGTCGCCGATGCCACGGCGAGGACGGTCAAGGCGACCGCCACGGACGCCGGATCGGGGGTCGCGGGGCTGCAGTTCCGCATCGACGACGCGACGGAGTGGACGGCCTACACCGGGACGATCCTGGTCGGGCTCGAGGCGACGACCGTGCACCTGCGGGCGACCGACAACGCCGGCAACGCCTCGGCGTCGCAGGCCGTCGAGGTGCCCGAGTCGGACGGCACGCACCGCCGCAACATGGCGCTGCTGGCCACCCCGACCGCCTCGTACACGGCGGGCTGGAACTCGGTCGACGGTCTCAACGACGATGTGGCTCCCACCTCGTCGGGCGACGTGAACCCGAACGACAACGTCAACGTGTGGGGCGCCTGGCCGCAGATCACCGACCAGTGGGTCCAGTACGACTGGACCGAGCCGGTCACGGTCGGCGACCTCGGGGTGTATTTCATCAGCAACCTCGACGCCGGCGGTGCGGGCATCGCGGTGCCCGAGTCGTGGAAGGCGCAGTACCGGGATGGTGCCGGTGCCTGGGTCGATGTCGTGGCCACGTCGGCGTACGGCGTCGCGGTCGACACCTTCAACACGGTGACCTTCGAACCCGTCACGACGACCGGACTCCGGCTCGTGCTCGACGCCAAGGGCACCACCGAGGGCCAGGGAAGCCTGGGCATCAAGGAGTGGCAGGTCTTCGAGGTCGCCGGAGCCGCGGCGAAGTTCGACGTCGAGACCACCGTCGCGAACCGGTGCATCGCCGGCAAGTCGACGCTCGTGGCCACCGTCACCAACAACGGCGACGAGCCGGTCAAGGTCGCGCTGACCTCGGCCTACGGCTCGAAGACGTTCGCGGTGATCCGGCCCGGGGCCAAGGCCTCGGCGGCGTTCACCACCCGCGTGAAGAACGTCCCGGCCGGATCGTTCGGAGTCGCCGTCACCGGTGAGATCGACGGGGAGACGGTGACCGAGGAATCGGTCGTCGCCCACGACGCCTTCACCTGCTGATCGACGGGGGAGCGCCGGCCTCGCGCCGGCGCTCCCCCTCACCTCCTCCGAAGGGATCTCCCATGACCTCCTCACCGGATCGGCGCCGGTCCGCCGTCGCCGCACTCGCGATCGCCGCGGGCCTCGTGCTCGCACCGGTCGCCGCCTCTCCCGCACACGCCGGGGCGGCGGCATCCGCTGTTCTTCACTCGACGGATGCCGCTGCCCAGCCGGCACTGCACGTCGGCGTCCGCCAGGCCGCCGTCGGCGATCCGATCCCGGTGACCATCGTCGGCGCCGAGGCCGGAGCCGTGTGGGAGGTGGCGATCGCGTCACCTGAAACCGTCGTCGGGACCGTGACCATCGGCGACGACGGCACCGGCACGACGATGGTCTCGCTGCCGCTCGGCACCGACGCCGGGTCGGTCGAGTTCACCGCGAGTGCGGGGGGCCGGCAGATCTCGAGCTCGCTCAGCAGCGCCGGCGACACAACGGCCGGCGAGGCCGAGGCTCCGGCGACCGCTGCGGACGAACCCGCTGCGACAGTCATCGCGACCCCCGTGGTGATCGGCATCGTCGCCGCGGCAGCCCTCGGGCTGGCGGGCATCGTCACCTTCTTCACCCTGCGCCGCCGGCGCGGGGCATCCGCCTGACTTTTCACCGCATCACCCGCACCAGGAACGAGGACACCGTGGTCTTGAGAACGAAGAGGACCGTCGCCGCTCTGGCGGCGGCGGCCGTGGGGGCGCTGATCGTGTCGCTCGTGCCCCTGTCGCCGGCCGTCGCGGCGACGCAGAACCCGATCATCGGCGACGGGTCGGTGTACTCCGCCGACCCCAGCCTGCTCGCCGACGGCGAGACCCTGTACATCCACGCCGGCCGCGACGAGGCGGGCGCCACCACCAACGACTTCATCATGAACGAGTGGCAGGCGTTCTCGACCAGCGACGTCGACAGCGGCACGTGGCAGCACCACCCCTCGCTGATGCGCCCTGAGACCGTGTTCGACTGGGCGACGCCCGGCCGCGCCTATGCCGGCCAGGTCGTGAAGGGCGTAGACGGGCGCTTCTACTGGTACGTGCCCGTCCACGAGGCGGCGAGCGCCTCGGCCGACAAGTTCGGCATCGGCGTGGCGGTCTCCGACACCCCGCTCGGCCCATGGACCGACCACGCCGGCGGCCCCATCGTCTCGCAGAGCATCCTGGGCAACGACGCCCACAACATCGACCCGACCGTCCTCGTCGACGGCGGCCGCGTGTGGATGTACTGGGGCAGCTTCGGGCGACTCATGGCCACCGAGCTGCAGGCCGACATGAAGACCCGCATCGGCACCCACGCCACGATCTCCGGCGGCATCACCGGGTTCTTCGAGGCCCCGTGGCTGTTCGAGCGCGACGACACCTACTACCTGGCGTACGCCGGCAACAACGCCGGGCCCACGAGCACGTGCACACCCGCGAACTACCACGCATGCATCTCGTACTCGACGGCCTCGAGCCCGCTCGGACCGTGGACCTACCGCGGCCGCATCCTGGCTCCGGTCTCGTCGACCACGAGCCACCCGGCGATCGCCGAGTTCCAGGGGCAGTGGTACATGGCGTACCACACGGCCGACGCCGTCGGCGGCAACCACTTCCGCCGCTCGGTCGCCATCGACAAGCTCGAGTGGGACGACACCCAGACCCCGGCGCGCATCCTGCCCGTCGTCACGACGCCCGAGCGCGGTGTGAACCTGACGCCACGGTCGAACGTGGCACCGTGGGCCACGGCATCCGCGTCGAACGAGCCGATCCCGACGCAGTACTGGATCAAGGCGCTCAACGACGAGATCATCCGCCCCAACCCGCTGCCGCCGGACATGTGGGGCAGCTGGACGGGCACGCGCCCCGCGCAGCAGTGGATCCAGTACGACTGGGACGCCCCGGTGCGCGTGGACCGTGCCCGCATCAAGTTCTGGCGCGACCTGGCGCCCGGCACCGGCAACGGCGTCTCGGATCCGTCGTCGTGGGTGCTGCAGTACTGGGATGCCGGCGTCTGGAAGGACGTCCCGAACCCGAGCGGCTACCCGACCACGACCACCGCGGTGCATCAAGTGACCTTCGGCGCCGTGACGACCACGCGGCTGCGCGCCGTGCTCAACGCCTCGCCGAACTCGGCGACGCCTCCGCAGTACTCGGCGCTCGCCGTCGAGGAGTGGGAGGTGCACGCGGCACAGCCCGACGCCGTCGCGCCGGTCGAGGTGCAGACCGTCGTCGGCACCGCACCCGAGCTGCCCGAGACCGTGGCGCTGCAGTACGGCGCCGAGTCCGTGGCGACGCCCGTGCGCTGGGATGCCGTGGACCCGGCGGACTTCGCCGCAGCGGGTGAGTTCACCGTCGGCGGCTTCGTCGAGGGGTATGCCGGGGGCCGCGCGACCGCGACGGTGACCGTGCTCGGTGAGAGCCCGTGGCGTGCCAACCTGGCGCTCACCGGCGACGCCGCTGCCGAATCGACGGCCGAGGGGTCATCGACGGCCGCGCTGAACGACGGCGCGATCGCGTACACCGGGTCTGAGCACCCGGTGTGGCGGTCGACCGGCGACGCCGACACGACCTGGGCCGGCTACACGTGGGCCGAGCCCGTGCGGGTCGACGGCGTGACGGCGCACTTCTGGAGCGACGTCGCCGGACCGGACGCGGGCGAGGGCACCGCGGCTCCTGAGTCGTGGACCGTGCAGGTGCTCGTCGACGACGAGTGGCGGGACGTCACCGGAGCGAGCGGCTACCCGACCGAGCGAGAGGCGCCCAACGCCGTGACGTTCGACGCGGTCGTGGCCACCGGCATCCGTGCCGTGCTCACCGCGCAGTCCGATGGGACGATCTCCGCAGCTGTCGGCCTGAGCGAGCTGCAGGTCCTCGGCGAGACCCTCGACGTCGCGGCGCCCGAGGTGGCGCTGACGGCGACCGGGGTCGAGGGTGCGAACGGGTGGTACCTCTCACCCGTGACCGCGCGGGCCACCGCCACCGATGACCGGGATGTGCGCACGCGCATCGAGGTCGCCGTCGACGGCGGCGCGTGGCAGGCCACCGACAACGTGCGCTTCGCCGAGGCGGCGGTGACGGGCGACGGCTCGCACGCGGTCACGGCACGGGCGACGGATGCCGCGGGCAACACGTCGGCCGAGGCATCCCTCACCGTCCGCATCGACGCGACCAAGCCCAGCGTCGCCGGCACGTTCGACGTCGCGGCCCGCACCGTGAGTGCGACTGCCGCCGACGCCGGATCGGGGATCACGGGCATCGAGTACGCCGTCGACGCTCCCACCGGGTGGCAGGCCTACACCGGCGCGGTGGTGATGGACGAGCAGCGGCACGTCGTGTATCTGCGATCGAAGGATGCCGCGGGCAACGTCTCGGCGCTGTCCACGGTGTCGGTGCCGCTGTCGTCGACGGCTCCCCTCGAGGGCAACATCGCGCCGATCGCGACGCCGACCGCCTCGTACACCTCCGGGTGGAACTCGGTCAACGCGGTCAACGACGAGTCGCTCACGGGCGCCTCGTGGGGCACCTGGCCGAACGTCGGAGAGCAGTGGGTCCAGCTCGAATGGGACCGCGTCGTCACCGTCGACAAGGCCGGGGTGCTGTTCTTCCGCGATGCGGCCGACACCGCCAACGCGGGCATGATCCCGCCGAAGGAGTGGAAGCTGCAGTACGTCGACCTGGCGACAGGGCAGTGGGTGGATGTCGCCGCCGACGGCGCCTACGGCCGCTCGTCGACGACGATCAACGAGGTCACGTTCGCCGCGGTCACCACGACGAAGCTGCGCGCCGTCATGCAGGCATGGGGCACGGCGAGCGGCGGGGGCTCGAGCGGGATCCTCGAGTTCCAGGCGTGGGCCGCCGCGGCGCCGCCGGCGATCGACGTCGCGTTCGCGGTCACCGGTCGCTGCGTCGCCGGCAAGGTCACGCTGGTCGTCTCGGCGACGAACGACAGCGAGATGCCGGTCGGCCTCGCGGTCCAGACGCCGTTCGGCGCCAAGACCGTCGCCGCCATCGACCCGGGCAAGCGCTCGGCGCACGCGTTCACCACGCGCCGTGCGATGGTCGAGCCCGGGACCGTGACGGTCGTCGCGACCGCCGTGGTCGACGGCGAGACCGTGACGCGGGAGTACACCGTCGCCTACGACGGCGTCACCTGCTGACCCGTTGACACCGGCTCGTGCCCGGGGCAGGCGGTTGCCCCGGGCACGATGTCGTGGTCATGCAGTCGGCGCGCCGTCGGTCGCGCGGCGGAACCTCGCCGCGAGGCGGTCGAGCGCGAGGCTCAGCTCATCTCCCTCGATCACCTCGATGTCGACGCCGAGCTGTGCCATCCACAGCGCGAGGCGGTCCGGGTCGTCCGACCCCACCTCGATTCGGCACGTCGACTCGTCGATCGCCTCGATGTCGACGGGAACGACGATCTTCGCGGCGACTTCTGCGGCGGACGCGTGCACCAGCACCCGCGCCCGGTAGGTCCAGCCTGCCCGCATGACGCGTCCGACGACGTGCCGGACGAGATCGGCCTCGGGAATCACTCGTGGCCGGAAACGGACACCCGTCGGTCCGCGCGGCACCATGCGATCGACGCGGAACACCCGCCAGTCGTCGCGGTCGAGATCCCAGGCGAACAGATACCAGAGCGCCCCCCAGTTCACGAGTCGCTGCGGCTCGGCGTGGCGCCCCTCCTCACTGCCCCCGGGCTTGGTGTAGCCGAAGCGGATCCGTTCGTGGCCGCGGATCGCTGTCGCGACCGCGCTGAGCACCGTCAGGTCCAGTGGCGGCTCGGCTCCCGGGACGACGCTCGTCGCCCCGCGGACCGCGTCGACCCGCCGGCGCAGGCGCGAGGGCATCACCTGCTCGAGCTTCGCGAGCGCGGTGAGCGATGTCTCCGCGACGCCCAGCCGCCAGGTCGCGACCGCTCCCAGCCCGACCGCGACGGCGACGGCCTCGTCGTCGTCGAGAAGCAGCGGCGGCATCGCGGTGCCCGCGGCCAGCCGGTACCCGCCCGCGACGCCGGGACGCGCGTCCACCGGATAGCCGAGCGAGCGCAGCTTGCCGATGTCGGCGCGCACGGTCCGCGTGCTCACCTTCAGGCGGTCGGCGAGCTCTGAGCTCGTCCAGTCGCGCCTGACCTGGAGCAGTGAGAGCAGCTCGAGCAGGCGGGCCGAGGTCTCCAGCATGGTCCGATCATCTCAGCAATCGCGGAAGCTGATCTTCCGCGTTGATCGGAACAGTGGAAGTCATGATCCAGAGCAACGCACTGACCCCCTTCCATGTCGACATCGCGCAGACGGACATCGACGACCTCCGCCTCCGGCTGGAGCACACGCGCTGGCCGCACCCGACACCCGGCCGAGACGATCGCGCCGACTTCAGCCGCGGCATCCCGCTGGTGTACCTGCAGGAGCTCGCCGACTACTGGCGCGACGGGTTCGACTGGCGTGCGCAGGAGGCGAGGCTCAACGCGTTCGAACAGGTGCTGACCGTCGTGGACGGCCAGACCTTCCATGTCGTGCACGTGCGGTCGGCGAATCCGGATGCCGTCCCGCTGGTCCTGAACCACGGCTGGCCGAGCTCATTCGTCGACTACCAGCGACTGATCCCGCTGCTCGCGGACGACTTCCACGTCGTCATCCCCTCGCTGCCCGGATTCGGCCTCTCGACACCGTTGTCCGGCACCGGCTGGGAGCTGTCGCGGACGGCGGACGCCTATGCCGAGATCATGACGCGTCTGGGCTATGAGCGGTTCGCGGTGCACGGCACCGACGTCGGTGCCGGCACCTCCGGACGCCTCGCCGCCGTCTACCCGGAGCGCGTCATCGGCATGCACCTCGGTGCCGATCGCCTCGTGCTCGGACTGCTCGGCGACAAGTTCCCCTACCACCCGGACGGACTGTCCGCGGCCGAGATCGCCGAGGTTGAGGCGATGCGCACCGAGGCCGCAGCTGAGAAGGGCTATCTCGCGATGCAGGACCATCGTCCTGACACGATCGGGCCTGCGCTGACGGACTCACCGATCGCTCAGCTGGCGTGGATCGTCGAGAAGTTCAAGACCGCGACGGACGACGGGTACCGGTCGCCGGATGAGACCGTCGACCGCGATCAGCTGCTCACGAACGTCAGCCTGTACTGGTTCACCCGCAGCGGCGCCTCGAGCGCGCAGTTCTACTACGAGGCGGAGCATTCCGGACTCCCGATCGCCATGGCCGCCGGCGTGCCGACCGGCTGGGTCGTGTTCAACACGCACCCGCTCGTGCGACGCGCGATGGACCCGTGGAATGCGGTCGGCCACTGGACCGAGTACTCGGTGGGTGGCCACTTCCCCGCCATGGAGGAGCCGCAGCTGCTCGCCGACGACATCCGCTCCTTCTTCCGCGGCCTGTCCTGACTTCTCATGGCGCGCGTCGTCTGATGCGCTGCTCGTGCCCG
This sequence comes from Microbacterium sp. Root166, assembly GCF_001427145.1. GTDB lineage: Bacteria > Actinomycetota > Actinomycetes > Actinomycetales > Microbacteriaceae > Microbacterium. Next base: position 614,291 of record NZ_LMGL01000001.1, on the reverse strand, counting down.
GGGCAGGCGGTTGCCCCGGGCACGATGTCGTGTCTCGCCGGCTAGCGCCGCACGGTCACGGTGACCGGTGCGCTCACCGTGGAGCCGGCCGCATTGGCGAACTCCACCCGATAGACGTGCTTGCCCTTCGTCGCACCGACCACGTCGAGCAGGGCGCTCTGCGGACCCGGCGTGTTCGCCGTGAGCACACCCTCGCCGATCACGGCATCGCCTTCCAGGAAGCGGTACGACGTCGCGTTGGTGCCCCACCAGAGGTTGGCGGTGAGCGTGAACGTGCGGTCGCCGTCGTGGTTGTCATGGCTCAGGACGGGCTTCGCCGGGGCGGCGTCGCTGACTTTCACCTTGAGGCTCGTCGTCGCTGTCACGCCCTTCGAGTTGACGAGCTCACCGGTGTACACGTACGTCCCGTTCGGCTTGCCCGACACCGGCACGCTCGCGCGCTGAGCGGAGAATCCGCCGTACGGCAGCGGCACGGCCGCGACGAGCACGCCGTTCTCGAACAGACGGAACTCCGTCGCGTTCTGACCCCACCACAGGTTCATGGTGACGTTGTAGTCGCCGTCGGCCAGCCCGGTGTCCCATCCGTTGTCGTGCGACAGGACTCCCTTGGCGGGGGCGAACGCCGCCCCGTCGGGGACGACGACCGCCGCGCTCCACTCCGACTTCGGTCCCTCGCCGGCGCTGTTGACGGCGCTGACGGCGAACCGGGCGCTCGTTCCCGGCGCCAGGCCGGTGACCGCAGCAGACGTCGTCGACGCCGTCGCGACGGGGGCCTCGACCCCCTCGCGGTAGACCCGGTACTCGCTGACCGGTGCGCCGCCGTCCTCCGCCGGCGCGGTCCACGCCACCGTCGCCCCGTCGGCCGTGGCCGTCGCGGTGACCTCCGTCGGAGCACCCGGTACCTCCAGCGGTGCGGGGACCTTCCACATCGTCGGCGTGATCGGGGTGACGGTGATCGCCTGGATCATCGCGCTGCCGCCCTCGGACCACGCCGTGATGTCGTCCGCCCCGGCGTTCGGGAAGACCTGGTCCGTGATCGTGACGCGGCCGTCGGCGGCGAACAGCTCCACCGATGCCCGGTCGAGATACAGCTCCAGGGTGACGGTCCCGTCCTCGTCGAGCGCGACGGGCGCGTCCTCGACCGAGGCGAACGCGGGGTGGAAGCCCACGTTGCCCGAGTCGCGGCGGTCGACGAAGACGCGTTCGGTGTTCGCGTCGTAGCCGATGCGGGTGCCCGTCTCGCCGTCGCCGAAGACGACGATGCCGGCGCGGTCGGCGTCACCGGGCTGCAGCGTCAGGTCGATCTTGACGACCTCGCCCGACAGGTCCAGCCCGGTGTCGCCCGTCACGGCCACGTCGGAGCGCGTCTGTGCGACGTCGGTCCGCAGCTGCTCGTCGATCTGGGAGACGACCTTCTGCGTGAGCCGCGGTCCCTCGGGCGTCTCGGTGAGCGAGACCTCGCGGGGCAGGGTCATCGAGCTGCGCCAGGGCGACGTGGGGATGTCGTTGGCGTAGTCCCAGTTGTTCATCCAGCCCTGCATGATGCGCGTCGTGCTGTCCGGCGTGCCGAAGTACGAGACGGTCGCGTAGTAGTCGCGGCCCCAGTCGAGCCAGTCGTAGCTCTCCAGGCGCGTGGGGGCCGCGGCATCCGATGTCATGACCTGGTCGATCAGGATGTGCCCCCACCCACCGCGGTTGTTGTCGACGACGCGGACGGTCGCCTGCTTCCCGGCGAACTCCCTCACGTCCCAGCTGGTCCAGTCGAGGTGCTCGCTGTCCGAGCCGGTGGCGGACCGGACGATCTCGCCGTCCACGACGAGGTTCACGGACGTCTCGTCGCTGCGCAGCTTCGACTCGACATCGCCGACCACGACGTGGTCGAAGGTGAGGTGGCCCCACCCGCCGGTCGCCTCGTCGCGGATCCGGATCTGCGCCTGCTCGCCCGCGAACTCGGACACGTCCCACGACGCCCAGTTGAGAGCGCCCGACTCCGGGCCGGTCTTGGTCCTGACCACGGCGCCGTCGACGACGAGCTCCGCCTGAAGCGTGCCGTCGGTGCGCTTGCCTCCGCCGATCAGGAACGAGACGTAATCGCCGTCGAGCGTGAACTCGGGGGAGAGCAGCTCGCCGACGTTGTCGTCGCCGCGCGGTCCGCCTTCCCAGGTGTTCAGCCGCTTGGCGCCGAGGTACTGCTCACCTCCGTTGGTCGAGGGATTGCGCGCCGGATCCGTGGCGAAGTCGCCCGTGATCTGCCAGCCCGAGTCGGCCAGGGTCTGGCCGTCGGGCAGCTCGAAGTCGAAGATCGTGGTGCCGGCCGGCGGATCGTTGGTCAACTGGGATCCCGCGACGTGGGGGTGCCGGCCGCCGCCGACGAGCAGGTTGACGTAGTCGTCCGAGACGGTGAACGCCGGCGACTCGAGGGTGCCGATCGGCCAGTCGCCGTCGTAGAAGCCGTTCACCAGTCCGGCGCCGACGAAGCCCGTGACGGTGTTCTGGCCGGGGAGGGTGCCGGCCGGGGGCTGAAGGCCCCACGGTCCGTTCAGCCAGTTGCCCGGCTCGTTGGACACGGTCCAGCCTTCGAACGTGCCGCCGTCGAAGCCGGCGAGCACGTCGCCCTCAGGAAGCGCTTGAGCGCCCTCGGTGCTCTCGCTGGTGAATGTGGTCCCGTCGAACTCGCCGACGAAGTACTGGCCCCCGCTGCCTCCGGCGACCGCGCCGGGGTTGAGGTTGACGACCATCACCCACTTGGTGTTGTTCGGGTCACCGTCGACGGGCAGCTCGAACAGGTCGGGGCACTCCCAGATCCCGCTCGTGGAGTTGGCGGGCCCGAAGTCGGACAGGTGCTCCCAGTCGCGCAGGTTGGAGCTCTTGTAGAGCACGACCTTGTGGTCGGTCGCCTCGACGGCCGCCATCACCCAGTACTGCCCGGCGGGACCGTCGTACCAGAAGACCTTCGGGTCGCGGAAGTTCGCCGACGCGCGGTCGAGGACCGGGTTGTTCGCGTACTTCTCCCAGGTGTAGCCGCCGTCCAGGCTGTACGCCAGCGACTGCGCCTGCCGACCGGCGAGCGTCGGGTGAGCAGCCTCGTAGGCGCTCGTGTAGATCGCGACGAGCGGCGCTTCGCCGCCCTCGCCGAACCCGGACGTGTTGTTCTCGTCGATCACGACGGACCCAGAGAAGATGCTCTCGATCGCCTGGCCCTGCTCGTTGAACGTCTGCGGGATCGCGATCGGCTGCTCGGTCCACGTGAGCAGGTCGCTGCTGGTCGCGTGACCCCAGCTCATGTTGCCCCACCGGGTGCCGCTGGGGTTGTGCTGGAAGTACAGGTGATACAGCCCGTCGGCGTAGACGAGACCGTTGGGGTCGTTCATCCAGTTCTTCTCCGGTGAGAAGTGGACGAGCGGGCGATACGCCTCATCGCCCGGTGGCACCTCGGCGGATGCTGCGGGGGCGGCCATGCCCAACGTCGTGATGAGGGCCATGGTCGCAGCGACCGCGACGGCCGCCTGCTTCTTCGTTCCTGGACGCATTCCGGCTCTCCGGTGGTGCGTCATCGTGGAGTCCTTCACTCGCTCTCCCTTGTGCGTGGCTGCCTGTCGCAGCCGACTGACATCGATGTCATGCGGACGGGAGCGATGCTAGACACTGTCCAGCGGACAATGCAAGAGCCCAGATCGGATGCCGACAACGATGGCAGCCGAAACGCGGAGGCTACGAGGGGCGGATCTCTCCGCTGCCGCGAGGGATGAGCGTGGTGGGGATCACCGTGTGGCGAGCAGGGCCGGAGTCGCCTTCGAGCCGCGCGAACACGTGCTCGATGGCGACCCTGCCGATCTCGTAGGGGTGCTGCGCGACGACGGTCACGCCCGGCTCGAGGAGGTCGGCCAGGGGGATGTCGTCGAACCCGATGAGGGCGACGGAATGCTGCAGGCCGGCGGCGCGCAGGGCGTGCACGGCTCCCACCGTGACAAGGTTCTGGGCGCTGAAGACCGCCGTCGGCCTGTCGGGGCCCGTCAGCAGGCGCGCTGTCGCCTCCTCCGCGGAGGCCGCGTCGTGGAGATCCATCACGGTGAGGGTCTCTGATGTCGGGATCCCGGCCTGGCCGATGGCCTCGAGGAAGCCTTCCCGACGCTCGTGAGCGGTCTGAAGGTCGCTGCGGTCCGCCAGCAGCGCGATGCGCCGGTGCCCGCGGGCGATCAGGTGCGCCGTCGCCTTGGCCGCGCCCTCGCGGTTGTCGCTGGTCACGCTGTCGAGCTCGACATCGATGGGCCTTCGGTCGACGAAGACCGCCGGGATGCCGCGGTCGCCGAGCGTCGTGACATAGTCGGGCCGGGGTCGCGCCGTGGTGAGGACGAGTCCGTCGACGCGACGCTGAAGAAATGCCCGGACGGCGGACTCCTCTCGGCGCGGGTCGTCGTCGAGGCTGGAGGCGAACACGGCGATGCCGCGCTCCACGGCGGCGTCTTCGACGGCGCGGTGGATGGCGCCGGAGAACGGGTTGTCGACGCTGCCCACGAGAAGCCCGAGGGTCCGCGTACGGCCGTCCATCCGGCGCAGGCTGCCCGCCTGAAGGTCGAGGTGGTAGTCCAACGCGCGCACTGCGGCGTTCACTCGATCCGCCGTCTCGGGGGCCACGTTCGGCTCGTTGTTCAGTACGCGGGACACCGTCTTGATCCCCACGCCGGCGAGGGCGGCGACCTGCTTCATGGTCACGCGCGGTGAGTTCGACATCGATGTCACGGTTTGGTTTCGCTCCTTGTTCGCACTTGACACTAGCGAACAAGTCGACTAAATCCTTAACTGACATCGTTGTCATGTCGACGACGACCTGCCGAGAGGAATTCAATGAGGAATCACATGAAGGCGAAGCGCTCCGCGCTCACGTTCGCCGCGGTTTCTGCTGTGGCCGTTCTGGGGCTCACGGGATGTGCGGGCAACGGCGCAGCCGGTGGAAGCTCCGCGGATGCCGATGCCGACGGCATCGGTGTGTCGCTGATCGTGAAGACCAACTCCAACCCCTTCTTCGTGGCCATGCAGGAAGGCGCTCAGGCCGCGGCCGAAGAGAGCGGCGTGAACCTGACGCTCGCCGCCGGCAAGGAGGATGGCGACGAGGACACCCAGATCCAGGCCATCGAGGCCGCGATCTCGAAGGGCGACGCGGGCATCCTGATCACGCCGAACGGCCCCGCCGTGCTCGACGCCGTGCAGAAGGCGCGCGACGCCGGCCTGTTCGTCATCGCGCTGGACACCGTGCCGGACCCCGCGGACGCGGTGGACATCACGTTCGCCACCGACAACTTCCTCGCCGGCCAGTACATCGGCCAGTGGACCGCGGAGACGCTCGCCGGAGAGGATGCCGTCATCGGCATGATCGATCTCTTCGACGACAAGGCCGTGAGCGTCGACTACAACCGCGACCAGGGCTTCCTCGACGGCATGGGCATCGACCTCGCCGACGAGACGGTGAACGGCGACGAGGAGTCGACCGGCACCTACTCGGGCGGCCAGGGCGGCAGCTACACGCTCGTCGGAAACGAGGCGTCGCAGGGCGCCGAGGACGGCGGCCGGACCGCGATGGAGAACCTGCTCGCGAAGAACCCCGACATCAACGTCGTCTACACGATCAACGAGCCGGCCGCCTACGGCGCGCACCAGGCGCTCGAAGCCGCGGGCAAGAGCCCCGAGGACGTCATCGTCGTCTCGATCGACGGCGGCTGCGCTGGCGTCGGTCAGGTCGCCGACGGCATCATCGACGCGACGAGCCAGCAGTACCCGGTGAAGATGGCCGAGCTCGGAGTCGAGGCGATCGTGCAGCTGGTCGAGACCGGCACCGCCCCCGAGACGTCCGACGGACTGGACTTCTTCAACACCGGTGTGGCCCTGGTCACCGACAGCCCGGTCGACGGCGTCGAGTCCATCGACACGGCCGAGGCCGCGGAGATCTGCTGGGGCGGCGAGTAAACACCCCTCTCGAGTGAGGATGCCGCGTACCGGCCGCGCCGGGCGCGGCATCCTCACCCCACATCACGCGCGATGACGCGTCGTACCGACGGAAGTGAACCTGTGACCCAACAACAAGTACCGCCCACCTCGACTCTCGACCTCGCGGCCGAGTTCCTCGACCGGCGTACACCGCTGGACCGCATCCGCGGTGTGCTCCACCGCTATCCCGCGATCAGCCCGGCCATCGTGCTGGTCCTCGCGATCATCGTGTTCGGGAGCATCAACCCCCGATTCTTCGCCCCGGCGAACCTGTCGCTCGTCCTCGACCAGGTGTCCGTCGTCGGCACGGTCGCCATCGCGCAGACCCTCATCATCCTCACCGCGGGCATCGACCTCTCCGTCGGCGCCGCGATGATCCTCGCCTCGATGGTCATGGCGCAGACGGCGTACCACAACGGGCTTCCGGCACCACTGGCGCTGTTCGCCGGCCTGCTCGCGGCTCTGGCCGCGGGTGCACTGAACGGCTTCCTCGTCACGAGGGTCAAGCTCCCCCCGTTCATCGCGACGCTGGGTACGTTCAACGTGTTCGTCGCGCTCACGCTTCTCTATAGCGGCGGGCAGACGATCCGGCGAGCCGAGATGCCGGAGCTCCTCACGTGGACGGGGACCGCCATCCCCCTCGGAGACGTGAGGCTCACCGTCGGCGTGATCATCATGCTCGTCCTCTACGCCATCGTCGCGTACATCCTGGGCCGGACCGCCTGGGGCCGCCACGTCTACGCGGTGGGCGACGACGCCGAGTCCGCGCGTCTCGCCGGTATCTCGACCGGGCGCGTGCTCATGAGCGTCTACATCGCCGCCGGAGCGGTGCTCGCGGTTGCGGCGTGGATCCAGATCGGGCGATCGGGAGCAGCCAGCCCCAACGCCGGCGCCGACCTCAACCTCGACTCCATCACCGCCGTCGTCATCGGCGGCACGTCCCTCTTCGGTGGGCGCGGATTGATCTGGGGCACCCTGCTGGGCGCCATCATCGTCGGCGTGTTCCGCAACGGCCTCTTCCTCGCGGGCGTCGACGGTCTCTACCAGACGCTGGCCATCGGCATCCTGGTCATCGTCGCCGTCGCGGTGGATCAGTGGATCAGAAAGGTACGCAAGTGAGCCTCATCGAAGACGCCGTCACCCCGGCGCCTACGCCGCCGCAGACGCCCGTGCTCGAAGCGCGGCGCCTGGTCAAGACGTTCGGCCGCGTCGTCGGCCTCGACGGTGTCAGCCTCCAGCTGCACGCCGGAGAGGTCCTCGCGATCATCGGCGACAACGGCGCAGGCAAGTCCACGCTGGTGAAGTGCCTCACGGGCGCCTACATCCCGGACGAGGGCACCATTCTGCTCGACGGTCAGGAAGTCCACTTCAAGCGCCCGCAGGATGCGCGCGCGGCGGGCATCGAGACGGTCTACCAAAACCTCGCCGTCTCGCCCGCGCTGGACGTCGCCGCCAACCTCTTCCTCGGGCGGGAACGACGCAAGTCCGGCATCGCCGGGTCGGTCTTCCGCGCGCTGGACATCTCCGGCATGCGCAAGGAGGCCCGCGACCAGGTGCAGAAGCTCGGCATCTCGACGCTGCAGGACGTCAGCGTCGCGGTCGAGAACCTGTCCGGCGGTCAGCGCCAGGCCGTCGCCGTCGCGCGTGCCGCGGCCTTCGGCTCGAAGGTCGTCGTGCTGGACGAGCCCACGGCGGCTCTCGGTGTGCGCGAGTCGAACCAGGTGCTCGAGCTGATCGGGCGGCTGCGCGAGCAGGGAGTTCCCGTCATCCTCATCTCGCACAACATGCCGCACGTGTTCCAGGTCGCGGACCGCATCCACATCCAGCGTCTCGGAAAGCGGGCAGCGACCATCACGCCGCAGTCGCACTCCATGACGGACGCGGTCGCCATCATGACCGGCGCGGCACAGGCATGACCGCCGCGGATCAGGATGCCGAACCCGTCGTCCTCTACGCCGAGTTCACGGCGCGGGCGGATTCGGTCGCTGTGGTCGAGGGGCTCATCACGGACTACGCCCAGACCGTGCGCGCCGAGCCCGGCAATGTGACCTTCGACGTCTACCGCCGCGAGGAGTCGCCGGCCGAGTTCGTGGTGTTCGAGATCTACCGGGATCGCGCGGCGTTCGAGGCCCACCTCGGGGCCGAGCCGGGGCGTGCGTTCAACGAGGTGCTCGTGCAGCACATCGAGGGCGCGGGGAGCGATCTGCACTTCCTGACCCCGGTCACGCGATGAGCGCGGCCGGGGCGCGCCCCGCCGTGCGCGATGTGCTCGTGATCGGCGAGGCGCTCATCGACGTCGTCGACGACGGGACCGTGGCCATCGAGCATGTGGGCGGCAGTCCCGCCAACGTCGCGCTCGGCCTCGGGCGCCGCGGGGTGGCGGTCTCGCTCCTGACGCAGGTGGCGGACGACGCGCGCGGGAACGCGATCATCGAGCACCTGCGGGCGTCCGGTGTCGAGGTGCTGCCCGAGTCGCTGGTCGGGGCCGCCACGTCGGTGGCTGCGGCCGCGATCGACGCGGACGGCCACGCGGAGTACACCTTCGACGTCCATTGGGACCGTTTCGAGCCGCCCACGACGGCCGCGCGGATCGTCCACACCGGGTCGATCGCCGCGTTCATGGAGCCGGGAGCGTCGTCCGTGCTCCGTGCACTCACGCAAGCGGATGCCGCGGAGATCACGTTCGATCCGAACATCCGGCCGGACCTGGTGGGAGAGCATGCGGCGACCGTCGCCACCTTCGAGGCGATCGCGCGGCTGGCCACGGTCGTGAAGCTGAGCGATCAAGATGCGGCGTGGCTCTACCCGGGTCTCTCCGTCGACGCCGCCGTCGATGCGGTCCTGCAACTCGGCCCTCGCCTCGTCGTCATGACGCTCGGAGCAGCGGGCGCCATCATGGCGAGCGGCGCCGGGCGCGTCAGGGTTCCTGCGACCGCGGTCGATGCGGTCGACACGATCGGCGCCGGCGACACCTTCATGGCGTCGCTGATCCACTCCCTCCTCGAGCGGGGAAGCGCCGACCTGCGGCGCCACGAGCTCGAGGAATTCGGGCAGGCGGCCGCTCGGGCCGCGGCGATCACGGTTTCGCGGGCCGGGGCCGACCTGCCCTGGAAGCGGGAACTGGAACCGGCCTGAGGGCTTCCTTTTGCTGTGCAGCTCGTCCCCTCCTCGCTGATGTGAGCGCGAGGGGTGGATCGTCAGGTCCTGGCGAGGAACGAGCGCCCGCGATAGGAACGAGGAAGGCCTTTGGCCGTCGTTCCGCGGGGAAGGGAGACACGTGATGGATCGCCAGGGCTTGGGGGAGTTTCTTCGCACCAGGCGAGCGTCGTTGCAGCCTGAGGATGTGGGGATGCCTCGCGGTCATCGGCGGCGAACCGACGGCTTGCGGCGAGAGGAGGTTGCGGCGCTCTGCCATATGTCGACCGACTACTACGCGCGTCTCGAACGGGGGACCGGTCCGCAGCCGTCTGAGCAGATGGTGGCGTCGATCGCCCAGGGTCTCCACCTGTCGCTGAGCGAACGCGACCATGTGTTCCGGCTGGCGGGACACAACCCGCCCGCCCGGGGTGCCACCAGCGATCACGTCAGTCCGGGCATGCTGCGCATCCTGGACCGCTTGCAAGACACTCCTGCCGAGATCGTCACCGAACTCGGCGAGACGCTCCGGCAGAGCGCGCTGGGCGTTGCCCTCCTCGGCGACGTGTCTCGCTACACCGGTCCCTCTCGCAGTCTCGGCTATCGGTGGTTCGTCGAGCCGGCGGCCCGTGAGGCGTACCCGCCGGAAGAGCGAGCCGTCCTGTCGAGGGTCTACGTCTCGGGGCTGAGAGAGATCGTCGGGATACGCGGCGCCGACTCCCGGGCGGCGCAGCTTGCGCACCTGCTCAACGAGCAGAGCGAGGAGTTCCGGGCGCTGTGGGAGACACATGAGGTCGGTGTATCGTCGCCGAACCTGAAGCGCTTCCTCCATCCCGAAGTGGGGGAGCTCGAACTCAGCTGCCAGACGCTGCTCGATCCTGAGCAGTCACATCGTCTCCTCGTCTACACCGCCGCCCCCGGGAGCGAGAGTCAGGAGAAGCTCCAGCTGCTCGCTGTCATCAGCGGACAGCGCGTGTCATGAATGCGCGCTGGTCGCGAAGGGTGGACCGGCGAACAGTGGATGAGTAGGCACTGAATCGCTTCGCCGCGACGACCGAGCATGGCTTACATGCCGATCACCGGCCGCCGCGCAACGAAGGAAGCTCTCATGCCACGCACTACCGAGGTCCCGAACCTGACCGGAAAGCTCGCCGTCGTGACGGGAGCAAGCGACGGAATCGGGCATGTCATCGCCACGCGTCTCGCGCGGGCCGGTGCTGAAGTGGTCATGCCGGTCCGCACGCTCTCCAAAGGTGAGGCCGCTGCCGACCGCATCCGAACGGAGATCGAGAGCGCAAAGATCCAGACCCGCGCGCTCAACCTGTCCTCACTCGACTCGGTGGCCGAACTCGTCAGGGAACTCAACGCCGAAGGGCGTCCCATCGACCTCCTGATCAACAACGCCGGCGTGATGCAGCCGCCGGAGCGACAGGTGACGAAGGACGGGTTCGAGCTGCAGTTCGGCACCAATCACCTCGGTCACTTCGCGCTCACCACCGGGCTGCTGCCGCTTCTGCGGGCGGGGCGCGGCCGCGTGACGCACCAGACGAGCATTGCCGCCCGCAGCGGCGCCATCAACTGGCAAGACCTGAACTGGGAGAGCTCGTACGACGTGATGAGGGCTTACGTCCAGTCCAAGATCGCGGTGGCGCTGTTCGCTCGTGAGCTCGATGCGCGCAGCAAGGCAGGCGGTTGGGGTGTCTCGAGCAATCTCGCCCACCCGGGAGTCTCTCCCACCAACCTCCTCGCTGCCCAGCCCGACCTGGGGCGGCCGCGGGAGATGGGCGGACGTCGTGTGATCCGCCTGCTGTCACGGGTCGGCCTGGCCGGCAGCGTCGAAAGCGCCGCGCAGCCGGCTCTCCTCGCCGCCACCGGTCCCGACTCGCACGGCGACCAGTTCTACGGACCGAAACGGGTGACGGCCGGCCCGCCCGCCCTGCTGAAGTTCTGGATGCCGTTCAGCAGCGTCGACGACGGCCCTCGGCTGTGGAGTGAGTCCGAGCGGCTCGTCGGCGCGCGATTCGTCGCCTGACAGGGCTCCTCGGATCGTCTACGCCGCGGGCGAATCGCGGCGTGAGTGTTGGCTGAGAGCTCGTGCGTGCAGTCCTGCCGCACCGGGTATGATTGCCGAGTGCATCCGCGCGTTCTGCGGGCGGATGCCTGGAGACGTCGCATAGTTCGGCCTAGTGCACCACCCTGCTAAGGTGGAGTCCCCTCACGGGGACCGAGGGTTCAAATCCCTCCGTCTCCGCCACAAAATGCCTGGTTAGCCCACGGATTTGTGCGCGGCGCTAGAAGCGAGCAGGGCCGGATCTACGGCCCGATTCTGTTCTAGGTGTCCCCCAGGTGTCCCCCGTGGGTCCGTGTCCCTCCGCGAGGGCGAGTCGTTGCGCATGAGCGCGACGCTGATCCTCACCGAGGATGTGCGCGTACACGGCCAACACTGTGCGCGCGTCGTCGCCGAGATACTCGGCGACTTCATTCACCGGCGTCCCCAACCGCAGCCACGTCGATGCGGCATAGTGGCGCAAGGCGTGACGATCGAACCCGAGGCCAAACTTCCGCACAACGCCCACCGATAGTTGGTGGGGGCGGCACCATCGACATGCACGGCCTTCTGGACGGCGTCCTCGCCTTCGTTGCTGACCCCGATCAGGTCCTCGCGCTCGCCGGCGGCATCCTCAGGATCGGCACCGGCATCATCGACGCCGTGACCGGCATCATCGCCGTCGGCATCCTCACCCTCTACTTCTCGCTCACCCTGCCTCGCATCAAGACGAAGGCGTATGCCCTCATCGCCCGATCGCGCCGAGCACAGGTGGTCGCCACGGTCGAGGAGATCCTGCTTTCCGTCGGAAGGTACGTCGCGGGTCAGGCGGTGCTGGCGTTCGCCAACGCGACGTTCACCTTCCTGCTGATGAGCTTCCTGGGAAGTCCGGCACCGCTTCTGCTCGCCGTCATTGCATTCATCGGAGCGCTCATCCCCATCGTGGGACCTCTCATTGGAGCGTCCATCGCCGTCCTCGCCACGCTCTCCGTCAACCCCGTCGGGGCGCTGGTCGCCGCTGGGATCCTGCTCGTCTACCTGCAAGTCGAGGCGTACGTCCTGACGCCACGCGTCATGGCCCGCGCGGTCGCCGTTCCCGGCGTTCTGGTCATCGTGTCGGCCCTTGCCGGCGCAGCCCTGGGCGGCATCCTCGGCGCACTCGTGGCAGTCCCGGCCGCCGCCGCAGCACTGGTGGTCATCGAGCGGGTGGTCATCCCGCGACAGGACCGCGCTTGACGGCCGCTGGGAGTTGTCGCCGCGACGCACGGTGAAGGTCAAAGCCGCCACGGCCGCGACGATCCGGAGTTGCCACTCCTGGCTTCCGGGGCGATGGCTGCCAGCTTCGCCGCTGCCGAGAATATCGTTGTTATCAGGGTGCTGGCAAGCAAGACCGCGAACCACCATCGCTGACGGGATTCGGGCGCGGGATGGTCTGCGTGGGCGGCCCGACCTTGGTCATGGGCGTATAGGAGGCATCCGTGGGGTGATGCCCAGCCGCCGTTGAGCGGGATCTGCGACGCGGTTTCCGCACGGGAAGTGCGGCTCCAGCGATTGGGGCTCCGGTGCCGGCACTATACCTCGACGCGCGGCGTACGGTGTGCGTCCCGCTGACCGGGAGGGCGTCGCGCGCCCCCGGCCCGGGTCTGCTTGGTTGGACCCAACCGCCTCGGGAGGCACTGCAACCTCTCGCGCGCTGGCCTCTAGAAAGGCCGCGATCAACGAAGGAGTTGACATGCAAATCGCAAACCGAGTCTTCGTCGTCACCGGAGGGGGCAACGGGATGGGCCGTGAGGTCGCGGTGGGCCTCATCCGCAAGGGCGCGGAGGTAGCCGTCGTCGACGTGAGACCGGAAGGGCTCGCCGAAACCTCCCGGCTCGCCGCCGCCGGCGACCGACTGTCCACACACGTCGTCGACGTCACCGACCGGACAGCGGTGAATGCGCTGCCGGAGCAGGTGATCGCCCGCCACGGAGCTGTGGACGGTGTGGTCAACATCGCCGGCGTCATCCATCGGTTCGCCTACGTCGCCGATCTCGATTCAGCCGAGAGCGACCGAGTGATGCGGATCAATTTCGACGGTACCGTCAACATCTGTCGCGCCTTCCTTCCCCTGCTGCGGGAACGTCCCCGCGCTCTCGTGGCGAACATGTCGAGCCTGTCCGCGCTGATCCCCTTCGCGTCACAGACGATGTATGGAGCAAGCAAAGCGGCCGTGAAGCAGTTCAGCGAAGGCCTCTACGCAGAACTCCACGATTCCGGAGTCGAAGTCTGCACGATCTTCCCAGGGAACGTCAGCACCGACCTGACGGGAAACTCCGGTGTGCAGATGATCGACGCGGGAACGCGCACTGTACGCGCCTCGACGCCCGCTGTCGCCGGCCGCAAAATCGTCGCGGGCCTCGAGAAGGGGCGCTTCCGAATCCTGGTGGGACGGGACGCGACGATGCTCGACGCGCTGGTGAGGATCAGCCCGGGCGGGGCCACACGCTTCGTCGCCCGTCAGATGAAGTCCGTGATGCCGGCATGAAGCGCGGAGAAGATGGACCGCGCGATCCGCTCGAATTCGACGTGATCGTCGTGGGGTACGGCGCGGCCGGCGCATGCGCCGCGATCGAAGCAGCTGACCGCGGCGCACGAGTGCTCGTCATCGACCGCGCTTACGGCGGGGGAGCGAGCGCGCTCTCAGGAGGCGTAGTGTATGCGGGCGGCGGGACGCCCTACCAGCGGTCCGCCGGGTACGACGACCCTGTGGATGAGATGTACCGGTACCTCGCACATGAGATCGGGGACGCGGTCTCGTCAGAGACACTCCGCAGATTCTGCGACACCAGCGTCGACATGATCGCTTGGCTCGAGTCCCAGGGAGTCCGTTTCGCCGACGGCGTGCCGGAGTACAAGACCTCGTACCCCACCGACAAGCATTATCTCTACTACTCGGGTAATGAGAAGGCACATCCGTACCCCGAGATCTCGGTGCCCGCTCCCCGCGGGCACAGGGCGCTCGCGAAGGGCCTGTCCTCTGGCAAGGCGATGTGGGCGGCGCTCGCGGCGTCTGCCGCAGCGAAAGGCGTGGAATCGATCACCGCGGCGCGGGTCGAAGAACTCGTCCTCGACGGATCGCGAGTTGTCGGGGTTAGGTTCCGGTCACTGTCGTCCGAGGCTAGGGGCGCCTCGAGGCACCGACGCCTGCTAACGTGGGGCGGGAAAATCGGGAACTGGATGCCTCCCATCGGCCGTCTGTTCAACGACCGAGCTGACGCTCTGTGGGAGCGGAGAGCGCAGCCGCATACTGCGCGTGCCGAAGCCGTCATCCTGGCCGCCGGTGGCTTCATACACAACTCACAGTGGGTCCGTGAACACGCACCCCAGTTCGTCGACATCAGCCCGCTCGGCACACCTGGTGACGACGGGGCGGGGATCCGCCTGGGTCAAGCCGTCGGCGCCGCCACGGGCAAGATGGGCAACGTCACCGCATGGCGATTCCTCACACCTCCGAGTGCCCTGCTCGAAGGTGTCGCGATCGGTCAGGATGGAACCCGCATAGCTAATGAGGATCTGTACGGCGCCGCGCACGGCGACGTCATGATGCGCCACCATGACGGCCGAGGATGGCTGGTCTGCGATTCGTCGACGTGGCGGCGCGCGCGTTCGCAGCTGCGCACCCAGACACAGTCCTTCCAGCTTCTGCAGCTCATCCCCCTCTTCCTGTTCGGCCACAGCAGGGCTGCCACGCTCACCAGCCTCGCGGCGAAGATCGGCGTGGACTCGGCGGGTCTACGCTCCTCGGTGGACGCCTACAACTTCGGGCTGCGTTCGAAACTCGGCGACCCGTTCCATAAGGCGCCGGAGTATTGTGCGCCCATCGAGCGCGCACCGTTCTACGCGATCGACATCTCGGCCCGTAACGTCATGTACTACCCGCTCCCTGGCCTCACCCTGGGCGGTCTGCTCGTCGACGAGCGCACGGGCGCCGTGCTGCGTGAGGATGGAACGTCGATAGACGGCCTCTATGCGGCCGGACGCAACGCGGTGGGCATCTGCGCGAATGGGTACGTGTCGGGTCTCTCGCTTGCGGACTGCGTCTTCAGCGGGCGTCGCGCAGGCGAGCACGCGCTCCCACCTGCTCGGTTCCCGTTCGCGCACTAACCCCACCCTGCACCCCGGAACATCCGTCTCTCGCGTGGAGCGACGCTTCCGCCGCGCCCAGGGCGTGCGCGGGCCGGGCGCATCCATTCTCGAGCGCGAGAGTAGAGTGCAGGCGGATCGACAGGAGATCGATGAGCGCTCAGACAAAGCGGGTGAGTAGGCGCGTGACCGCAGCCGATGTTGCTCGATCGCTCGGGCTGTCTCGCGCGACTGTCGGCTTCGTGCTCAACAGCACCCCCGGTCAGAGCATCTCGGAGGCGACCAAGCGCCGTGTCCTTGACGAGGCGCAACAGCTGGGTTATCGACCGCACACCGCGGCTCGCGCTCTGGCAAGCGGTCGCAGTCGGATCGTGCTCCTGGTGCTGCCGGATTGGCCGCTGGGTCATTCGATGCGCGCGAACATCGACGAGGCATCGCTGACGTTGGACCGGGCGGGGTACTCACTGGTGACGACCAGCCCGCACCCCGACGGCCAGGCAGTCCCGCTCTGGGAGAGCCTCAATCCGGATGTCGTTCTCTCGCTGACGCCCCTGCCCGATGATCACTACGCTGCAATCGCGTCGTCTGGTGCGATTGCGCTGGTACCCGATCGTGGCTCATTGGAGTTCGAGCAGAATCAGCTGTTCGCGGATGGGTCACGTGTTCAGGTCGAGCACCTCCTGGCGCAGGGACGCAGGCGGATCGTGTTCGCCGGGCCCGACGACCAACGGCTCGCGGGCCTCGCCGAGCAGCGTCGACAGGTTGCGGCCGCGACGCTGCGCGATCGTGCCGACGCGGATCTCGTGGCGGTCGCTACGGTGAACGCCGGCAACGCTCGCGATTCCGTCCGCGGGTGGGTCGTTGCAGGAGCCGACTCCGTCGTGGCGTACAACGACGACGTGGCGGCCATCGTCGTCGCCGCTGCGCTGAGGCAGGGAATCGCAATTCCCGATCAGCTAGCCATTGTCGGCCACGACGATACGCCGTTGGCGAGCCTTCTCGTCCCTGCCGTCTCCAGCGTTCGCGTGGACGCTGCGGGCCTCGGTCGCTACCTGGCACTCGTTGCGGTGGCCGCAGTCGAGGGCGGCACACCTCCCTCGGCGGGACCGTCTGCCGAGGTTCAGCTGGTGCGCCGCGAGACCACCTGATCGGTCTGAGCGCGCGGTTTCCGCGACCGGCAGAGCCCTCCCAGGGTCACATCAAGTTGAGGAGATCTCGCAGTCGATCCGCTTCATTGTCCGGCATGCCGTAGCAGTGCTCTGCGAGTGGGTACGCCCCCGTGCGGACGTCGTGCGCGTAATCGGCCACAGCATCCCGCATCAGCGAGCCGACGTCCGCGTAGCGCTTGACGAAGCGCGGACTGTGCCCCTCGTACATGCCGACCAGATCGTGCAGGACGAGCACCTGACCGTCCGTCGTCGGACCAGCGCCGATTCCGATGACGGGCACGGTCATCCGCGGCATCACGGCCGCCGTGACGGGAGAGGGGATCGCCTCGAAGACGACCGCGAAGCAGCCTGCACGCTGCAGAGCCAGCGCGCTCTGGCACACCTCGAGTGCCTCATCCGCATGGCGGCCCCGAGAACGGAAGCCGCCGGAGGCCGCGGCCGTCTGCGGCGTGAGGCCGACGTGGCCCATCACAGGGATCCCCGCCCCGATGATCGCGCGCGCGCGTGCGACCGATGTGCCGCCGCGCTCAAGCTTCACGGCGTCGCACCCTGCTTCTTTGACGAATCGCTGCGCGGTCGCGACGGCCTGCTCGTCGGAGCGCTCGTAGCTGCCGAAGGGCAGATCGCCGACGAGCAGAGGAGTTCGGAGTCCGCGCCGGGTGGCGGCCGTCAGCATGAGCATCTCATCGACTGTGACGGGTACCGTGCTCTCGTAGCCGAGCACCGTCATCGCACCGGAGTCGCCCACGAGCACCACGTCGACGCCGGCAGCCTCGGCGGCCAGCGCGCCCGGAAAGTCGTAGGCGGTGACCATCACGATCGAGGTGCGTGCGTCCTTCAACTCGGCGAGGGTTCCGATCGTGATGCGCTGCCGGTCGCCGGACGGCTGGAGCGGGACGGGGTGAGCGCTCATGTTTCTGACGCGCTCGTCGCCAACTCGCCGACGGCGTGGTCGACGGTGATGATCGCATTGGTCCGGTCTACGTGAATGACACGCGGGTCGAAGTCCCCGAGCTCGGCGACCTCGTATTCGGCGTACGAAACCACGATCACGATGTCGCCGTGGTGCACGAGCCGCGCGGCCGCTCCGTTGATTTGGACCTCGCCCGATCCGGGGACCCCCTCGAGGGCGTAGGTCACGAAGCGGGCGCCGTTGTCGACGTCGAGCACGTGGACTTGCTCGTTAACCAGGATGTCGGCTGCCGCGAGGAGTTGGGGATCGATGGTGATGGAGCCCACATAGTTCAAATCGCTGCCGGTCACCGTAGCCCGGTGGATCTTGGACTTCAGCATCGTTCGCCGCATCGGCAGGTCTCCTTCAGTCGAGCGATCGCGGCCAGCCGATGTGATCCCGGAAGTTCTGGTCGCAAGGTTTCGCCGATATATGATCAAATACTACCCGAGCCGTTCGATGGAGGGGTTGAAGATGTCGTCAGAGAGTTTCAGACCGCTGCACGGAATCCGAGTCTTGGATCTGTCTCGGGCGCTGGCTGGGCCGCTGTGCGCCAGCCTCCTGTCTGATCTCGGCGCGGCAGTCATCAAAGTGGAACCACTCGACGGTGATCCGGCGCGCGCGTGGGGTCCATTCGATGGGGATGAAAGCCTCTACTTTGCGTCGGCGAACCACGGGAAGCGGGCGCTCGCGCTCGACTTCCGGGACCCCGCGGCGGGGGAGATCCTCCGCTCGCTGATAGGTACTTCCGACGTTCTGATAGAGAGCTTTCGGCCCGGGGTAATGGGCGCAATGGGTCTCGACGCCGCAGCGCTTCGGGCGGCCAATCCGCACTTGGTGGTCGCGAGCGTCAGTGGGTTCGGTTCTGATGGTCCCCTGCGGAACTCCGCTGGACTCGATCAGATTGCTCAGGCGATGTCAGGTCTGATGTCCGTGACTGGCCCATCCGCCGGCGCGTTCTATCGAGTCGGCGTGCCCATCGTCGATTTCATGACGGGTCTTGTGTCGGTCATAGGCGTTCTCGCCGCCATCCTGGCTAGGAAGGATGAAGGTGTGCGTGTCGAGACGTCACTCCTTGAAACCGCGCTGTACTCGCTAGTGTTCCAGGCCCAAAAGGGGCTGTCGACCGGTGAGAACCCGGAACCGCAAGGCAACATGCATCCGAGCATTCAGCCATACGGGGCCTATCGCGCCGCCGATGGCGAGATTGTTCTCGCCGCGAGCAGCCAGCGACACTGGCGCTGGCTGTGCGAGGTCATCGGGGCAGAGGAACTGATGGGCAGGCCCGAGTTCGCGAGTCCCGCCGCTCGCGTTGAAAACCGTGAGCGGCTCACAGCGGAATTAGAGAAGCGGTTGGAAACTGCCACCGTGCGTCAGTGGGTTGACCGACTGACCAGTGCAGGGCTTCCCGCAGGTCCCGTTCTCGGTGTGGCCGATGCGCTGGCACAAGAGCAGGTTGCTGCGCTGAAGCTCGTAAACGAGGTAGCGACAGCGGACGCAACCCGTTCCCGCCCACTGTTGGCGGCCCCGTTGCGGTTCGATGGCAAGCGTCCCCGCATCGCCGCGTATCCCCCGCGGTTGGGTGACTCTTCCCGCGAGATCTTGATCGAGCTCGGCTGGAGTGATGCAAAGGTCGATGCGCTGATCGAGCGAGGCGCAGTGAAGGGCTGCTCGTGACCGGACGAATCCTCTCGAACCGCGTCGGTCCGGTCGCTCAAATTACCCTCAGCAGCCCGACTCGAAAGAACGCACTTGACGCCGCCATGTGGTCCCATCTCGCCGCAGAGGTACAGCGACTGGACGCGGACGATTCAGTGCGGGTTATCGAGATTAGGGGCGATGGCAGCGACTTCTCGACCGGGGTGGATCTAGTAGCCGCATGGGCGGATAGACAGGGAGTCAACCCATCCGAGCTCACCACCGACGCCGAACGCGCGATCACTCATGCTCAGACCCCCACTGTCGCGGTGCTGCGGGGCCAGTGCGTGGGCGGCGGTGCCATGATCGCCTGCGCGTGCGACTTCCGCCTCGCCTCCTCCACTTCATCCATTGCGGTCACTCCGGCACGATTCGGGGTCATCTATCCATCGACGTCGGTGCGTCGACTTGCCCACCTGTGCGGGCCATCGGTGGCCAAACGGCTGCTGATCGCGTCCGAGGTGTTCTCCGCGCACGACGCCCGGGCAGCGCGGCTCGTCGACTGGGTGCACAGCGATGACGAGTTGGACGCCGCGGTCGAGGCCTTCTGTGCGAAGCTCGCCGAACTCGCCCCTCTCAGTCAGGCTGCCGCGAAGGAGTTCATCGACGGGCTCGGACCCGCGGAGGAGACGCCACTGGAGGCTACTCAGCGGTGGGAGCGCGCGGCTGGCTCTGACCCTGAGCAGCGTGCCCGGCTGCTCGGGTTCCTCCAGCGCAAACGCGGTTGACGGGGCGGCGGCATCCGAACAGATGGGCACCCCCGGCTGCGCATCAGCTGGTAGACCAGTCGTTCGAGGAACAGATGGATGCGCCCGCACCCCGATCGAGGTGCGGGCGCATTCATGAGCGTGTCAGGAAGACAACCACGCGTCGTCGAAGTACACGATCAGGCTTCCCTTGTAGTCGCCGGTGTCGCCGAAGTGCAGCGACGTCGAATAGCCCACTCCCGAGGTGTACGGGGCCGGCCATTGCAGTACGGCGTTGTCGTGCAGGAACTTCACCACCCCGCTCCACGCCTCGTTCCGCTCGCCGAGCGACAGGTCGTCGCGCGCATGCAGCAGGAGCTCATCGAGCTCCGGGTACGCGACCCGACCCCACTGCAGCGCTGAGCCGGAGTACAGCCGACTGAACAGGTAGGGGTAACCACCGGACCCGACGAAGATGTCATAGTCGCCCGTCGCCTCGGCCTGGAAGTAGGCGGCCACGTCGACCGGGTCGAGCTCGACGTCGAGGCCGATCTCGGTGAGCTGCTGCTGGTAGTAGGTCGCCTGATCCACGAGGCCCTGGTGGTAGGTCATCGTCATGGTCGTGTCGCCTCCGTCGGCGACGAAGTCGGCGACAAGCTGACTGGCCTCGTCGAGGTCCTGCTCGTAGACCGACCCGTTGACGCAGATCGGCGACCCCGTCGCCCATGGCAGGCACGTCGTATCGCCGTCCCAGTACTCGGTGCCGCCGAACAGCACCTGAGCCGTGGTCTCGCCGTTCAGCGCCATCGCCATCGCCGCGCGCACCCGCTCGTCGGCGCCGGCGCCCTTGGAGGCGTTCGGCACGATGACCTGAGCGATGCCCTCCACCGGCACGATCTCGACATTTGGATCGGCGCCGATGGCGTTCCAGCGGATCGATGGCACGAGCGCGCTGTCGATCGTTCCCGACACCAGCTCGTCGGCCCGGGTCTGCAAGTCTGGCAGGACGCGGAACACCAGGCCGTCGAGGTACGGTTTGCCCTCGTCCCAGTAGTCGACGTTGCGAGTGAGGACCAGCTCGTCGTCCGGCGTCCACGACTTCACCGTGAAAGGACCGGCGCCGACCGGTGCAATGTTGAAGGCCTCGGCGTCTGCGAGCGCCTTGGGCGAGCCGATGAGTCCGGCCGGCGAGGCCCACGTGAACGCCAGTGGGAACGAGCCGCTCGCCTGCGCGAGCGTGAAGGTCACCTCATATTCGCCGGTCGCCTCCATCCGCTGCACCGGCGCGAGCGACGCCTTCGCCGCGCTCACCGAGTCAGGGGCGATGTGACGCTCGAGGTTGAAGAGCACCGCCTCGGCGTTCAGCGGCTCGCCGTCGGTGAACGTGACTCCATCGCGCAGCGTCATGACCCACGTGATGCCGTCGTCGCTGACCATCGACTCGGCGAGGCGCGGCGTGATCTCGCCCGACACCTCGTCGTAGTCCATCAGGATGTCGAGCACTTGGACGACTTTCTCGGTTCCCGCGCCGACGCCCCGCACCTTCACAGGGTCGAACCCGGGCATCTCGGCCCCGGTGGCGACCTCCGCGACGCCGCCGGTCACGATCTCGTCGGTGGAGCCGGTGGACTGGTCGTCGCTGGACTGCCCGGTCGATGAACAGCCGGCGAGGGCCAGAGCGGCGACCCCGATGAGCACGAGCGAGCCTCGCAGCATGCTGCGACCTCGGTGGAGTGGACGGTGACGCGTCATTGCGCTCCTTCGGATGAGCCGCGTCGGTGCGGCGGGGATGGTCTGAGCCGGCAGGCGTGGGAATGTCTGCGCGAGTGCTTTCAGGAAAGTGCCCGGCCCCGCGCGGCGACAACGTCGCATCCCGGTCAGTGGACTCCTGCGCCTGTGGCGGCGCTCTGCTGGCGCGCGCGGACGGCCGCATGCTCGCCGGCGATACGACCGAAGACGATGGCGTCGGCGATGTGGAAGCCGCCGTCGTTCGCCCAGCTGTAGGTCGAACTGACGCCGCCGGCCGCATAGAGCCCGGCGAGGGGCTCCTGCGAGGTGCGCAGGACACGCGCGTACTCGTCGTGGCGCGGCCCGCCGCTGGTCCAGGCGAGCACGGGTTTGCTGAGGAACGCGTGGAACGGGCCTTCGGCCAGAGGGTCCAGTGTTGCCGCCGCGCGGCCGAAGCGATCATCGAGCCCCGCTGCGCAGTCGGCGTTGTAGGCGGCGACCGACTCGCCCAGGGCAGGCGCGGGGACGCCCATCGCGTCGGCGAGCTCGTCGATCGTGTGGGCGCGCAGCACCCGGCCCGCAGTGATCTCGGCGAGGTTGTCGGCGCTCCAGGCGTACCCGTCCATCACGACCGACCAACCGACGGGGTAGACGGAGGCGTCGGGGCTGATCGGGCCGGCGCGACGCGTGGCCTCGTCGAAGACGACCCATGTAGGCCGGTCGGGCTTGAGCCTGTACTGTCCGTCGATGAGCGCCTGGCCGTGTCCGGCGGGTGCCGTCTCGTTGACGAAACGTTCGCCGTTCGTGTCGGCCCAGATGTACCCGCGTCGTCGCAGCATCATCGCGAACAGTCCATGCCGCGCTCCAGGGGGCGTGATGCCTGTGACGGCCATCATGTTGTCGGTGTGCCACAGGTCGGCGCCGATGCGCTGGGCCATGCGCAGTCCGTCGCCCGTGCAGGCGGGGCTGCCCCAGATCGATGCGTCTTCGAGACCGAGGTGCTCGCGAACAAGTTCGGCGTCGGCCTCGAGCCCGCCGGTCGCGAGAATCACACCGCCGCGGGCGAGCAGCACAGCACCGTCCTCGGTGCGGACGCCGACCACCGCGGCAGCGTGCTGGTCAGTGACCAGGTCGACGGCGCGGGAGTCGTATCGAATGGGGATGCCGCGGTCCGCGAGTGCGCGCAACAGGGCGCGGTGGAGGTGCCCATCGCCCATGACGCCGTCCACGCTGCGGTAGCCGCCGAAGGCCTCGCTGCCGCTCAGCTCCGGGTACTCGGGAGCGAACTCGCCGGGGATGCCGACATCCACGCCGAGAGTTGATATCCATTCCGTGACGGTGCGGGTCCCGTGCGCCCAGCCTGCACGACGGCTCGGGGAGGACGCGCTCGCCGGACAGTGCCCGCAGATACCGGGCGATTCCATCCGGATCGTCGTGGTGGAACCATGAGCCGCCTGAGACGCGCGTGTTGCCGCCGGCGTGGGCAGCGTCCGTCTTCTCCAGGACGATGACCGAGGCGCCGGCATCGTGGGCGGCGATCGCCGCGGCTGCGCCGGCCGCGCCGATCCCGATGACGACCACGTCGGCGCTGTGTTCCTCACGGACGATAGGGAACGACGGCCATAGGCATCAGCACTTCCTTGAACTGGATGAGCCGCCAGCATGCATCGCGCTCCGATCCCCGCCATGGCCGGTCCCGCTGATCGGGAGCTCCATGAAGATGCGGAACGAATAGAGTAATCTGATCAAAGATCAAACCATTCGGGAGTGTGCATGACCTACGGGCAGGATATATCCGAGGAAGAGCGCGGCCTCCGGCGCGTCTTCGCTGCGCTGGCCAATGCCGATCGGATCGCCATCGTCGATCTGCTGCGCGGGTGCGTGGAGGACGAGCCCGCGGGAGTGTCCATTTCGCGCGTGGCGGAGTCCATCGGCCTCACGCGGTTCTCGGCATCACGGCATCTGCGCGTCCTCTGCGAGGCAGGGCTGGTGTCGGCCACGCGGCGACAGCACTCGGTCCTGCATCGGCTCGACGCCGGCGGGTTCGACGCGATGGAGGACTGGCTGTGCGGGCCGGCACTCAGCGACCACTGGCTGGACGCCTTCGCTCCGCTTCATCGCCCCGCGTGACGGGACGGCGCCTCAGTCGTACGTGACGGATACCGGCTCGTCGCCGTTGACGACGGACTGGCAGCCGAGGATCCAGCCCTCGTCCAGGTCTTCCTTCTCGAGGATCTGGTTGTTGATCATCGACACGCTTCCCGAGAGCACGCGGCAGGAGCAAGCGCTGCAGGCCCCTTCGCGGCAGGAGAACGGCGCCTCGATCTGCTTGGACCGGAGGAAGTCCAGCAGCGTCACGCCCGAAGGCCAGGCGAGCTCGTGCTGTTCGCCGTCGAGTTCCACGGTGAGGGGTATCGCGTCGCCTGCCGCCTCCGCGGCCTGCACCGCCTCGACGTCCACGGCGGCGAAGGGATCGGCCGATAGCGAGACGAAGCGCTCGATCACGATGTGATCGCGCGGCATGCCGGCCTCGCGCAGCACGCGCTCCACCGCGTCCATGAACGGACCTGGACCGCAGACGAACGCGGTCGACCCTTCGAGGTCTGCCATGCGGGCGATCCCCGCCAGGAGGGTCGCCGACGGCAGACCTTGGACGCTTTCGAGCAGGTGGATCGTGAGCAGCCGGTCGGGGAACTCTCGAGCGAGGTGCTTCAGCTCCTCCGCGAAGATCACGGAGCGCTCGTCGCGATTGGCGTAGGCGAGGATCACACGCTTGGTCCCGTTGTGCAGCGCATCGCGCAGGATCGAAAGCACCGGGGTGATGCCGCTCCCGCCGGCGAACAGCAGGAGATCGCGAGACGTGTCGCGCACCGTGAAGATCCCGGTCGGCGGAAGCACGTCCAGCTGCGCTCCCGCCTCGAGGCTCTCGCACAGCCAGCCTGATGCCGCGCCGCCCGCGATCCGCTTCACGGTGATCTTGGGAGCGGCGTCGAGGCCGGGTGTGCTGCTGAGCGAATAGCACCTTGCGACGGCGGAGCCGCCGGGAAGCACCACGCGCAAGGTGAGGAACTGGCCCGGCCGGTAGGCGAACGCCTCGGTCGAGGCCTCCGGGATGTCGAAGACGATCGATCGAGCGTCCTCCGTCTCGACGATCACCTCGCGGACCGTGAGCCGGTGCCCGGGTCCGCTCGCCGCAACTTCTGCGAGGACGACCTCCTCTGTCTCGTCGATGTCCGTCTCCACTGCGATCGCGATGTTCACTGCGTGTGTCTCTACTCCTGGGGCACGTCGAGCTGCGCAGACAGACGGATGTCTCCCGCGAGGACGGCCTCGTCGATGGCGTTGTTCAGGGTGGGGCAGCTGTCGATCAGGGCTCGTTCGGCCGCCGTCGACGCCGAGCGCAGCACGGGGCACCGCAGGTGCTCCGTCCACTGCACGGATGTCTGAGCCGGGCCGTTCTTGCGCACCAGCACCCGGTTGTCGCAGCTCGGGCAGGCGAACGGCGTCATGTCGAGCTGCTCCCCGCCGGCGCCACAGCTGACGAACTGCTCCTCCTCGATGGAAAGGCGGGGGGGCATCAGGCGTCCTCGAACGACTCGACGGCGTGCATCTTGCCGTCTTCGCCGATCTTCAGCAGGTGGTGCGCGTTGAGATTCTCGGTGACCTCGTCCCGCCAGAACTGCACGGCGCGGTTCGTGTCGATCTCGAATTCGAATCGCTCGACCATCTGCTCGGTGACCTGGTCCGCATCGACATAGAACTGCTCGTACCAGCGCCGCAGCTGGTAGATCGGACCGTCCTCCTCGCACAGGAGCGGGTTCTCGATCTTGGCCTTGTTCTGCCAGATCTCGACGTCCTGCTTGAAGCCGACCGCAACGCCGTCGGCAGTGGCCCTGGCGACGGCTTCGGCCATCTCGTCGGTCATGCCGGGCGACTTCTTCACCATGATGCCCCACTGAAGCATGAAGCTCGTCGGGGTCACGGGGTAGTGGCAGTTAATGAGCACGGACTCCGACTTGTGTGTCGGCGACTCGCTCCAGAGGTAGTCGATCATGTACGACGGCCCGTAGTAGGCGGCTTCGGAGCGGCTGGTCGACGTGCCGGGCTTGCGGCCCGGGAACAGCATGACATCTTCGCGCGACGACGAGGTCATGATCTGCGAGGCGGTGTGCCCTTCGAGGACGTTCTTGAAGTACGTCGGGAACGAGTAGTGCACGTAGAAGAAGTGCGCCATGTCGACGACGTTGTCGACGATCTCGCGGCAGTTGGATCCGTCGATCAGCACCGAATCCCACGTCCACATCGTCCACTCGGGGTCGCCGAACGCGGAGATCTCGGGGATCGTCACGTCGTCGGGGGGCGGGTTGCCCTCGGGGTCGTTCCACACGAAGAGCTGCCCGTTGCGCTCGAGCGTGGTCCAGGCTTTGGTGCGGGCGCGCGGGGGCACGCGCTTGGAGTAGGGGATGCCGGCGCACCGGCCGTTGCCGCCCCATCGCCAGTCATGGAACGGGCAGGCGATCGCGTCGCCTTTCACTGTGCCCATCGTGAGGTCGCCGCCCATGTGGGGGCAGTAGCCGTTGAGGACGCTGAGTGCACCGGTGGAGTCGGCGAAAACCACGAGCTTCGTCCCGAACGCCTGGATGCCGCGCGGTTTGCCGTCGCGAAACGATTCGGCGAGACCGAGACAATGCCATCCTCGAGCGAACCTCGAGGGCGGCGCCGTGGTCTCGATGATGCGCGCACCCGGTGCTTCAGCAATGGACATGTCCGTCTCCTTCGACCGATCGACCCGGAACCGCGCGGTAGTCGCACGTGCGCTCCGCCCCTTGGGGATCAGAAAGCAAACCTCGCTGGGCTCCGTTAGCGCAACATCGTATCCCGCTCACTGGAAAATGCAACGAGCGATGCGCGTCGATGGTTTCGCCTGGTGCCCAAGCAAAGCAACGCGTTCCACCTTCTGTCGCGAGGTGGGAGTTGACGATAGCGCAACGAGTGTTTAGGCTTCCCGCTGAGCGGGACACCCCAGCGCGATCTGCGCCTTCCCGCCCGTAATGTCGAGATCCCGCCATCGTCCGGCGGGGGACGTGCACCGTCGCACCGCGAGAGGACACTACGCAATGACGCACCCTGTCGTGCAGAAGATCATCGACTCCGGGCCCGCACTGGCCGAGACCGTAGACGAGAGCAACCGGTCCGGGCGACTCTCTGATGACGCGGTGCGTATCATCCGCGAGGCCGGCACGATCCGGCTGCTGCAGCCCGAGGAGCACGGGGGCATCCAGGTGCATCCGGCCGACTTCGCCGAGGCGGTCATGGCCACGGCGAACTACTCGCCGTCGGCGGGGTGGATCACCGGCGTGGTCGGCGTGCACCCCTGGGAGATGGCACTCATGGATCCGCGGCTGCAGCACGAAGTGTGGGGCCAGGACCAAGACACCTGGATCGCCTCGCCCTACGCGCCGGGCGGCCTCGCCATCCCCGCCGAGGACGGCTCCGGCTACACCGTCTCGGGGCGCTGGCCATTCTCCAGCGGAACCGATCACTGCGAGTGGGCGTTCCTGGGCGTCATGCTCGGCACGTCCGAGGGCAAGCCGGCTCAGCCGCCACGCGGCATGCACATCGTGCTCCCGCGCAGTGATTACCGCATCGAGGACGACTCCTGGGACGTGATGGGCCTCCACGGCACCGGATCGAAGGATCTCGTCGTCGAGAACGTCTTCGTGCCCGCGTACCGCACCATCGGCTCCCACGTCATGGGCGGAGCCACGGGCATCCGCCCGGAGCCGCTGTACAACCTCCCCTTCTACTCGATCTTCCCGATCGGCATCACCTCGGCCGTGATCGGCATGGCCGAGGGGATGCTGCGCATCTTCCTCGAGCAGCAGAAGGCGCGTCACGGCTGGGACGGCAAGGGCTATCTCCATGAGCCGCACACGACCTACGCGGTCGGGTCTGCGGCATCCGATATCGCCGCCTCGCGCGCGCTCCTCATCGACACCGTCACGCAGATGTACGACCTGGTCGCGGCGGGGCAGGAGATCACGCTCGTCGACCGCGCGATAGCGCGCCGCAACCAGGTGAGCTGCGCATGGCGCGCCGCGCGCGCCGCGAACGACATATTCGCGCGGTCCGGGGGCAACTCGATCCGCCGCTCGAATCCGCTGCAGCAGTACTTCCGCGACATCAACACCGGACTTCAGCACGCGATCCACTCGCCCGGCGGCGTGTTCTCGGCATCGACCACCCTCGAAGGCGGCGCGGAACTTCCCGCCGGTGCCTTCGTCATGATGTAGCCCGACCCGACTTACCCTGACCCACGACCACCGAACTCGAAGGAGAGTGCTCATGGCACCCCGTCCCGCCTACGACCCCGGACCCACGATCTCGCACGCCGGCGGCGTCAACATCGGCACCCCGGACCTCGAGAAGTCGCTGTGGTTCTTCCGCGACATCTTCGGCATGGAGGTCACCGCCGAAGATGACGGCGCCGCATACCTCCGCGGATATCAGGAGCACGTCCACCACTCGCTCGTGCTCACCCGCCAGGATGAGGCGAAGGTCAACACCATGAGCCTCCGCGTGAGCCGTCCGCAGGACGTGGAACTCTTTCACGACCAGTTCGTGGAAGACGGCATCGACGTGCGCCACGTCACCGCCGGCGCCGAGGTCGGTCGCGGCGAGGCGATCCGGTTCCTCCTTCCCGGCGGCGAGCACCCGATCGAGCTCTTCTACGACATCGAGCGGCCGACCGCCCCCGAGGGCATCCGTTCGAAGCTCCACGGCAACAGCTCCCGCCGCAGGGGGCTGGGCGTGCAGCGCATTGACCACCTCAACGTGCAGGCGGCTCCGGAGATGATGGCCGAGGCCGAGGGCTGGCTGCGCAGCGCGCTGGGCATGAAACGCCGTGAGGCGATGGTGCTTCCCGGCAACCCCGACGTGCCCATGGTGTCGTGGCTGTCGGTGAACTCGAAGATGCACGACATCGCGATCGGCGCCTCGATGAACGGCAAGAACTCGCAGTTCCACCACGTCGCCTTCTCACTGGAGAACTTGCACGACGTGCTGACGGCAGTGGACAAGCTGCGCGACCTCGACATCCAGATCGACGCCGGTCCGGGCAAGCACGGCATCGGTCAGGCGATGTACCTCTACGTGCGGGATCCCGGCTCGAACTACCGCGTCGAGCTGTATTCGGGCGGCTACCCATTCGTCGATCCCGATCACCCGACGCAGGTGTGGGAACAGCAGGACTTCGGATATGGGATGACCTGGTACGGCGATTTTCCCGACGTCGACCCCGACTCCAGCACGTACCTGGAGACGATGGACGTGGCCGGACTCGACGTCGATGCCCCATCGGACAGCGTGATCACTGCATGACCGGCGCCGCAGCGGACTTCGACGCGACCTCGCGAACGCTCGAGGGCGACGAGCCTGTCCACTACCACGTCTTCGGCGACGGTCCTGCGCTGCTCCTTCTGCACGGATCCGGTCCCGGCGTGAGCGCATGGGCGAACTTCGGCGACCTCCTCCCGCCGATCGGCGCGCAGCATCGCATCATCGCGCCTGATCTCCCGGGGTATGGCACGAGCTACGTTCCCGAGCTCGACGGCGACTACGCGCTTATCGCGATCGCGGCGATCCGACGGGTGCTCGAGGCCGAAGGAGTGGACCGCGTACACGTGCTGGGTAACTCGCTCGGCGGCATGATCGCGTTCCGGCTCGCGATCGAGCACCCCGAGCTCGTCGACCGGATCGTCGCCATGGGACCGGGCGGTGCGACGTTCCCGCTGTTCGGCCCGCAGCCGACGGAAGGTATTCGCCGGCTCGTGGAGTTCACGGCCGACCCGACACGCGAGCGCCTGGTCGCATGGATGCAATCGATGGTCGGCGACCTCTCGTTCGTCACGGAGGAGCGCATACAGGCCCGGTGGGAGACGGCGAGCACGCCTCAGGCGCTGGCATTCACGCGGTCCTTCTACGCCGCCGCCATGCGCGCCATGGCCACGGGCGCCACCCCCGCGGTGCCGCTCTGGGCGCGCCTGGGCGAGGTCAGAAGCGAAACGCTCCTCGTCTACGGTCGCGATGACCGTGTCACGCCGCTCGAGAGCGCCTTCCTTCCCCTGCGGCTGTTGCGCCGCTCCGAGCTGCACGTCATGTCGAACGCCGGCCACTGGGTCATGATCGAGCGCCCCGTGGCCTTCGCGCGAGTGGTGTGCGAGTTCCTCGGCCGCCCGGCGGACGCGGAGCCGGCGGGCTGAGAAGGCAGGGAATCGGATGCCGAACAGTCGGGTCGTCCAGGAATGATGACGCCGTGAGCGACACGCCTGCCGCGATGGTGGACCGCGTGACGCTGATCCTCTCGGCGTTCGCGTCGCGGGAGAGTCAGAACCTCGCCGACATCGTGGCGCGCACCGGACTCCCGCGTTCGTCGGTGCACCGCATCCTGCAGCAGCTCACCGCGGCGCGCTGGCTCGAGCGCGTCGATGCCGATTACCGGCTGGGTCTGGCGATCTTCGAGCTCGGATCGCTGGTCGCGCACCGCAGTCACATCGTGGCCGCAGCGAGGCCCTTCATGCAGCAGCTCAGCGAGTCCGGCAGGTTCGTCGTGCATCTCGCCGTGCTCGACGGACAGGACGTCGTCTATCTCGACAAGGTCGGCGGAGCGCTCGCCGGGCGTCTGCCGTCGCGGGTCGGCGGGCGTCTGCCCGCGCACTGCACGGGGGTCGGCAAGGCGATGCTCGCTCACGCGCCCGCGAAGGTGCTGACGGACTTCCTCCGCGTCGGGCTCACCCCTCGGACGACCGCCACCATCGTCGATCCCGACGCCTTCACCGCCGAGTTGGCGAGGATCCGGCAGCTGGGCTACGCCATGGATCGCGGCGAGGCGGTTCCGGGGCTCACGTGCATCGCGGCGCCCGTGTTCGACGTCGGCGTCGTCGAAGCGGCGATCTCGGTGTCGGGCCCGGCCCGTCAGGTCGACACAACGCAGGTCCGCCGCAACGTGCAGTATGTCGCCACCCAGATCTCCAGGCGGGTCACGGGCAGCGAGTGGGCGCCCCTCCCCGCTTCGTGATCGCCACGTGGACAGCGCCCGAGCCCGTCCCGATCAGCGGGACATCGCTGCGTACCCCGTGCGCGCGTCGTGTCAGCATGAGCGCGTGATCGACGCTGCAATGAGGCACGAACTGGCCGGCCGACTCTGGGATGCCCGGGTGGGTGTACGAGCCGTCCGTCCGCTGACCGAGTCCCAGCCGGGCCTCGAGGTCGCGGACGCCTACGAGATCCAGAGCATCAACATCCGGCGCGAGATCGACGGCGGCGCCCGCATCGTCGGACACAAGATCGGCCTGACGTCGCCGGCGATGCAGCAGATGATGGGCGTCGACATCCCTGACTTCGGGCATCTCCTCGACACGATGGTGCCCGACGCCGGCCGGCCGGTGTCACTGAGCGGCTACGTGCAGCCGCGGGTCGAGGTGGAGATCGCCTTCGTGCTCGGGGCGGAGCTACGCGGTCCGGGCATCACGCGTGAAGACGTGGAGGCGGCGACCAGTCACGTGCTGCCGTGCCTGGAGCTGATCGACAGTCGCATCGAGAACTGGCGCATAGGGCTGATGGACACCATCGCCGACAACGCCTCGTCGGCCGCAGTGCTTCTCGGCGGGCATCAGTACCCCCCGGACGTCATCCGCGACCCGCGCACCGCGACGCTGCTCGTCAACGGTGAGCTCGTGGCCGAAGGGTCGACGGCGGACGTGCTCGGGCATCCGGCCGAGGCGGTCGCGTGGCTCGCGAATGCGCTCGGCGAGTTCGGCGTGCCGCTCGAAGCCGGGCACCTCGTGCTGTCGGGCTCGTGCACCCGGGCCATCGACGTGCGCCCGGGAGACCGGGTCAGCGCGCGCTTCGAGGGGCTGAGCCCGGTCGATGTCGACTTCGAATGATCCGGCCACGGCCGGCGAGAGGACAGGAATGAACAAGGTCACCGCAGCGATCGTCGGATCGGGCAACATCGGCACCGATCTGATGTACAAGCTGCTGCGCTCGGACGTCATCGAGCCCAAGTGGATGATCGGGGTCGATCCCGACAGCGAAGGGCTGCGCCGTGCTCGCGACCACGGCCTCACGGCATCGTACGAGGGCGTCGATTGGCTCCTCGCACAGGACGAGCTGCCCGACATCGTCTTCGAGGCGACATCGGCCTACGCGCACATCGCGAACGCCCCAAAGTACAAGGATCTCGGCATCCCGGCTGTGGATCTCACCCCCGCCGCGCTCGGCCCCGCCATCGTCCCGGCGGTGAACCTCTCGGACGCGGCATCCGAGCCCAACGTGAGCCTCATCACGTGCGGTGGCCAGGCGACGATTCCGATCGTCGCCGCGGTCTCTGATGTCGTGGACGTGCCGTATGCCGAGATCGTCGCGAGCGTCGCCTCGCCGTCGGCGGGGCCGGGCACCCGCGCGAACATCGACGAATTCACCCGGACGACCGCCAAGGGCATCGAATCCATCGGCCGGGCGGGCCGTGGCAAAGCCATCATCATCCTGAACCCGGCCGAACCGCCGATGCTCATGCAGGACACCGTCTTCTGTCAGATCCCGGACGACGCGGACACCGATGCGATCGACAGGGCCATCCGCGCGCGCGTCGAGCAGGTCGCCGGGTACGTGCCGGGCTACCGTCTTCGCGCCGATCCGCAGTTCTTCGAGGCCGATCCCGACACAGGTTCGCCTGCGCGCGTCGCGGTCTTTCTGGAGGTCACCGGCGCCGGCGACTTCCTCCCGCCGTATGCGGGCAATCTCGACATCATGACCGCCGCCGCCACGAGTGCGGGCGAGGCGATCGCGCGTCGCCTGCTCGACGAGTCGGTCCCGGCAGAGACGGAGTGATCATGCCCTTCAGCGAGAACCTCGACTTCCGCATCACCGACTCGACGCTGCGCGACGGGTCACACGCGATGCGGCATCGATTCACCGCGGACCAGGTCCGTGACGTCGTCGCGGGTCTGGACGACGCCGGCGTTCCGGTCATCGAAGTCAGCCATGGCGACGGGCTCGGGGGGGCTTCCTTCAACTACGGATTCGGGGCCTCGCTGGACCTCGATCTCATCGATGTCGCCGTGCGCACGGCGACGCAGGCGAAGATCGCGTTCCTGATGCTGCCGGGGCTCGGAACCAAGGATCACATCCAGGCCGCGGCCGACCGCGGTGCGGCGGTCTGCCGCATCGCCACCCACGCCACGGAAGCGGACGTCTCGATCCAGCATTTCGGCATGGCCCGCGAACTCGGGCTCGAGACCGTGGGCTTCTTGATGATGTCTCACAGCGTCGCGCCGGACGCCCTCGCCGCGCAGGCGCGGATCATGGCGGATGCCGGATGCCAATGCGTCTATGTCGTCGACTCGGCGGGCGCACTCGTGCTGGACGAGGTGGCCGCTCGCGTCCAGGCTCTGGTCGCCGAGCTCGGTGACGATGCGCAGGTCGGCTTCCACGGGCACGAGAACCTCGCGCTCGCGGTGGCCAACTCGGTGATCGCGATCCGCTCGGGCGCGGTCCAGATCGACGCGTGCACCCGTCGACTGGGCGCCGGCGCCGGGAACACGCCCACGGAGGCGCTCGCGATCGTCGCCGAACGTCTCGGATACCGCACCGGCGTGGACCCGATCGCGATGATGGACGTCGCCGAAGACATCGTGCGTCCGATCATGGACGACGACTGCCGCCTCGACCGGCTCTCGCTGACGATGGGTTACGCCGGGGTGTACTCCAGCTTCCTCAAGCACGCGGAGCGGCAAGCCGCGCGCTACGGCGTCTCCGGGGCGCTCGTGCTCCGCGAGGCGGGGCGACGCCGGCTCGTCGGAGGACAGGAGGACCAGCTGATCGAGATCGCTGCAAGCCTCGCTCGGGAAGGCGCCGAGCTCGTCGCTCGCTAGGTCGCCCAGAGACGGCTGTGAAGATCTTCCCCGAACCGCTAGCGCGCGGTAGCATGTTCCGCATCAGCACCCATCGATGGGCTGTTGAGCGGTCGATGGGGACTGGGTCGTCCGCGGGGGACGGCGCCCGAAAGGAGCGGCGCGATGATCGACGAGGCGTTCGTGCACGATCAGCAGGGCGCGGAGCTGACAGCCGAGCAGACGGTGCGGGATTGGCTGATCGACCCCCGGGGCAAGGCTGCATTGGCATCAGCACTTGCCGAGGCGGGTCTGCCGCTCGACACTCTGCGTCCGTTGTCCGGTTTCACGATCCGCTCGGTGGCATCGATGATCGGAGGTGCGCTTTCACCGGTGGAAGGACTCGTCGATCGCGCGAGGGGCTATCTGCTCTCCGACGATTGGGGCGCGGCCAGTCACTGGGTCTCGGCGGCCCTCGGTCGCCAGCCCTCCAGCACCATCTCCGTGTAGGCGTCCGCGAACTGCGAGACCGAGATGCCCCCGGTCGACCCCACGCGCTCGAACACGCGGTGCAGATTCTCGCTGAAGGCCGCACTCGCAATCGGCTCCGGGGCCAGGGAGCGCAGGACGCCGCGCCGTTCACCTTCTCGAAGGATGTCCTGAAGTCTCTCGTCCAGACGGCGGCGTCCCTTGAGAACCCTCTCGAGCGCGTCGCCGGTGAGATGGCGGTATTCGGTGTCGTAGACGCGATACCAGTCGCGGTGCTCGACGTGAATGCCCAGCTCTCCACGGGCGATGAGGCGCAGCGCGGTCGTCGTATCGGTGCCGAGAGATTCGACATCGTCGAGGTTGCGCTCGAGCAGGTCCAGCACGAACTCGCAGACGGACTGGAGGAGCTGTTCCTTCGACCGGATGTAGAGATAGAGGCTCCCAGGGTTCAGGGAGAACTCCTGGGCGATGTCGCGCATGGACGTGGCGTGGTAGCCACGCTCGGCGAACAGCCGCGCGGCGGCGTCGACGATCGCGCGCGCCTGCTCGAGCGTGGCGGGCCTGGGTGTGCGGGCCAAACGTCCCCCTCGTTGATCGGGCATCAGGAACACTACACGTCGCGTATCGCGACGCTCGGAGGCGGCGGCGCGTTCCGTGGCTTGACAGCCGACCGGTGCGGACCTACAGTCGCAACGACTGTTGCTAAACACCCGTTGTGCAATATCCGCGCGTCTGTTCAAGGAGGAATAGTCAGATGACCGAAGGACCGTTCGACGGAGCCGAAGTTCTGCCCGTTGCACCTCTCGTCTCCGGTGGCCTCAGCTGGCCCGAAGCGCCCCGATGGCACGATGGCTCGCTGTACCTGTCGGACATGTATGCCGGCCGCGTCGTCCGCATCGGCGACGACGGATCGATCGAGACGATCGTCGATGCCACCAGCCGGAAGACGATCGACGGGGCAGAGCTCGTCACGATCGGCACCGGATGGCTGCCCGACGGACGACTGCTCATCAATTCGATGAACGAGAAGGTCGTACTCGTGTGGGACGGCGATGCGCTCGACGTCTACGCCGACCTGCGTGAGGTCGCTCAGAGCCCCATCAACGACATGGTCGTCGACGAGCACGGGCGCGCTTACATCACCCAGATGGGCTTCGACCTCTGGGCAGGCGAGCTGCCCGAGGATTCTCCGATCATCGTCATCGAGCCCGACGGGTCGGCGCGCGTTCTCGAGTCGGCCGGCACGTTCGGGGGCGCGAACGGCATCGGAATCACCGCGGATGGCAAGACGGTCGTCACGGCCGAGAACTTCGGCGTGAAGATCACCGCGTTCGACCTCGACGAGGCAGGCGAGGCCGTCAATCGGCGCCTGATCGCGCCCAGCCCGGCGATCTCGCCCGGTGTCGGTCCGGACGGCATCGCCGTCGATGAAGCGGGCGGCGTGTGGTACGGACTGCCGGGATCGGAGCACGTGGTCCATGTGACCGCCGACGGCGTCATGGACTACGTCGTGCGGCTGCCGTGGGAAGACGGGATCGCGGTCGCCTGTGCGCTCGGAGGCGAGGACCGCCGGACGCTGTTCATCACCGCCGGCCAGGAGGTCATGGACAGGGAGAAGTCCGTCGAAGAATCCGAGGGCACGGTCTGGACCGTCCAGGTCCCCGTCGGCGCCGGCGCCGCCCGGCCCTGACCCGCCCGCTTCATCCATCCCCTTACCCGAGAATGTGGGACAACTCATGACCGAACTCGACTTCACCGGCCGGAACATCATCATCACCGGGGGCGGGCGCGGCATCGGCCGCGCACACGCCCTGCTCTTCGCGTCCCGCGGCGCGAACGTCGTCGTCGCGGATCTGGGATCCGGAATCGACGGCGGACTGGCCGGGGACGACCCCGCTGCGGACGTCGTCAAGGAGATCGCGGAGTCCGGCGGCTCGGCTGTCGCCGTCCGCGCAGACGTCAGCACCGCCGAGGGCGCCCAGGCGATCGTCGATGCGGCCGTGAACGCTTTCGGAGGCGTGGACGTCGTCGTCAACAACGCCGGCATCGTTTCGCAGGCATCGTTCGAAGAGACGACGACCGAGGATCTGCAGAAGTACCTCAACGTCCACTATTTCGGCCCCTTCCTCGTCACGCAGGCTGCGTGGGAACACCTGAAGAAGTCGGGGACGGGCCGGGTCATCAATACGATCTCGCCCGCGTTCCTCGGGGTGTCGGGGCTCGTGGCCTACGCCGGCTCCAAGGGCGCATTGGTGTCGCTGACGCGCACGCTGGCGATCGAAGGAGCGCCCCACGGCATCACGGCCAACGCCATCTCGCCCGGCGCCGCCACCCGCATGCTCGACGCGACCAGCGGCTCCATCCCCGAGGATGTGATCGAGTGGATGAAGGAGGCCGTGCTTCCGGAGCAGATCTCGCCCGTGGTGGCCTACCTCGCCCACCCCGACGCACAGGCGATCACCGGAGAGATCATCTTCACGGCGGGCGGATCGGTCGCCCGTCAGGTGTTCACGCAGGCGATGGGCATCGTCCAGCAGGACCAGACCGTCGAGGACGTCGCCGCACAGATCGACCAGATCATGGACCTCGACCTGAATTTCCCGCAGCTGGTCGAGATTCCCGAGTGACCGCGGCGAACCCAGCCCGCACTATCCACAACCCACAAGAGGACACCGATGTCTGACAGCCTGACCACCTATCCGTTCGACCTCCGTCCCGCCCCCGAGGCCGTCGCCCACCAGCAGCGCATCGCCGTCGACCGGCCGCTCACCCGCGTGGCCATGCAGTACGGCGACGAGGCGTGGGCCATCCACCGGTACGACGTCGCGCAGAAGGTGCTGACCGACCCGCGGTTCGTGCGCGGTCCGTTCGCACGACGTGAGCGGGTCGTTCCGGCGGCCTTCGAGTTCCCGGAGTTCCTGCTCGACACGCTGCAGTTCGCGGACGGTGAAGAGCACAAGAAGCTGCGCCGTCTCGTCCAGGTCGCCATCTCCCCGCGTCGCGTTCAGGCCCTGCGCGAGCGCACCACGGAGATCGCGAATGAGCTCATCGACGAGATGATCGGCAAGGGCGACACCGCGAATCTCGCCGAAGACTATGCCACCCCGCTGCCCATCCGCGTGCTCAGCGAGTTCATCGGAGTCCCCGT
The DNA here is from genome assembly GCF_001427145.1 of Microbacterium sp. Root166. Classification (GTDB taxonomy): domain Bacteria; phylum Actinomycetota; class Actinomycetes; order Actinomycetales; family Microbacteriaceae; genus Microbacterium. Next base: position 577,241 of record NZ_LMGL01000001.1, on the reverse strand, counting down.
GGAGGACCAGCCGAAGTTCATCAGATGGGCGACGACGGTGTTGTCGCTGGACACCCCCGAGGAGGAGGTGATGATGAACGGGATGGAGTTGTACTCCTACCTGCTCGAACTCATCGCCGCCCGCCGCGAGGAGCCGCGCGAGGACCTGCTGTCATCGCTCGCGAACGCTCGCGACAAGGATGACACCCTGACGGACGCCGAGATCATGCCGATCGCGATGATCCTCCTGGTTGCCGGCTTCGACAACACCGCCGGGTTCCTGGCGGCCGGTGTGTCGGCGCTCCTGCGCAACGACGACCAGCGTCTTCGGCTGCTGGAGGACCTCGACGGACGGGTCGGGCCCGCAGTAGAGGAGATCCTGCGTCACGCGATGTTCGAGGTGGGGTCCCCGATGGCCGGCGGTATGGGCACTGTTCCCATGGTGGCCACCGAGGACGTCGAGCTCGATGGCGTACTGGTCAAGGCCGGGGAAGCCGTCTACGTCGATCCTGCGAGCGTCAACCACGACCCGGCCGTCTTCACCGAGTCGCAGATATTTGATATTCTGCGTGAGGACAGCCCGCAGATGATGCTCAGCTACGGAATCCACAGCTGCCTCGGGGCACCCCTTGCGCGCATGGAGATGCAGGTCGGCATCGCAGAGCTGTTCCGTCGTCTGCCGACGCTTCGGCTGAACGGCGAGATCGTGCGCAACATGCACGTTCTGACGATTCCGGTCACGGATCTCCCCGTGGCCTGGTAGGACCGCTGGGAAGGGAATCGGATGGGAAGCGTCGTCTACACGCAGCCGGATGGCACGGTGCGGGAGCTACTTGCCGAGCCGGGTCAGTCTGTGATGCAGCTGGCGACGAAGAACGGAGTCCGCGGCATTCTCGCCCAGTGCGGGGGCACCCTGTCATGCGCGACGTGTCACGTCTACGTCGACGAGAGGGACCTGGCCGACTGCGGTCCGCTCGCCGACTTCGAGGACGACATGCTCGACACGACCGCGGCGGACCGACTGGACTGCTCGCGCCTGTCCTGTCAGGTCAAGGTGGGCGACGGTCAGATCATCCACGTCACGATCCCACCGACCCAGCTGTGACTTCCGGACCTCGGAAGAAGTCGCAACGATAGTTGCGAAACGCGAAAACGTCGGGCCCCGATCGGGCCCGCAGCAACGTCCCTGCACCCGCAGGGACGCATCAACGACGATGTGAAGGCAGGACCAGAGATGGCCGGAAAGTACGACCTCGCCAAGACCAAGCTCGGCGACATCCTGAAGGACCCCGAGGCGGAGGTGATCTTCGACGAGGTCGTTCCCGACCTGCGCAAGCACCCGATGATCAAGATGGCGATGGGCATGCCCGTTCTGCAGATCATCAAGCTCTCGGGCGGGCAGCTGAGCGACGAGCAGATCACCAGCCTGCAGGAGCGCCTCAACGCGCTGTGAACGTGGGGGAGCGCTGACCGCGGATCACCGCGGCAGCGCTCCCGCTGCGTTCGGCGTGCCGCGACCGAGCCCATGACAGATACGACCCTTCCCTCCAGGGATCAGATGCGCGACACCGTCGAGCGGTATCTCGCTGCGATCTCCGACGGGACTCCCGACCAGATCGCCGACCTCTACGCCCCCGATGCGACCGTTGAGGACCCGGCCGGTACGGCGCCCCACGAAGGGCGCGATGCGATCGTCGACTTCTACCGACCCCTTTCGGTGCTCGACCGGCGAACCCGTCTGAAGGACTTCCGCGCCACCGGCTACACCGCCGCCTTCCGCTTCGAAGTCGACGTCCTCGTACCGGGACGGTGCATCACGACCGCGCCCATCGACGTCATGACCTTCGACGCATCGGGCCGGATCACCTCGATGCGCGCTATCTGGTCGAGCGAAGACGTGCATATCCAAGACACCGACCAGAGCAAGGAAGCCCAATGACCTCTCTCGAGTGGGACGACGAGGCCGAGGTCGTCGTCGTCGGGTCAGGCGCCGCGGGCCTGAGCGCCGCCTACACCGCCGGCCGGTCCGGCCTCGACGTGCTGGTGCTCGAGAAGAGCGGGGCCTTCGGCGGGACGACCGCCTACTCCGGCGCAGGCATCTGGCTGCCGGGCAACCACGTGGTCCGCGAGGCCGGTGTCGACGACTCCGTCGAACTGGGCCTCGAGTACCTCACGGCGCTGGTCGGCGGGCGAACGCCCGAGAACCTGCAGCGCACGTACGTCGAAACGGGTCCCGAGCTGGTGCGGTTCCTCACCGACACCAGCCCGTGGCTGCGGTTCATCCACACGCCGTTCCCGGATTACTTCCCGGGCAAGGGCCGATTCGATCTCGGGCGCGGGCTCTTTCCGGCTCCCGTAGAGAGGGCAGACCTGGGCGACGCGGTCGATCAGCTGCGCGCGACCGTCGCGGTCGACACGTTCGGACTCACCGCCGGTCACCCGGCGGACACGCTCGTCGGCGGCCAGGCGCTCATCGGCCGGTTCCTCCGCGCTCTCAAGGACGTCGACAACGTCGAACTTCGCGCGTCCTCACCCGTGACTGAGCTCGTGGAGGTCGACGGCAGGGTCGTCGGCGTGGTGGTCGACGCCGCCGACGGTCCGCGCCGCATCGCCGCGCGGCGCGGCGTCGTGCTCGCTGCAGGCGGATTCGAATCGGATGCCCAGGCGCGCCGCGACCAGCACAACCTCCCTGGGAGCGACTGGACCGCCGGTCCCGTCGGTGTGAACACAGGTGACCTCATCTCTGCCGGGATCGCCCTGGGCGCGGCCACCGACCTCCTCGATGAGGCATGGTGGATGCCGGCGGTGCTCTTCCCCAACGGACGTGCAGCATTCAATGTCGGCATCCAGGACGGCATCTTCGTCGGTCCGGACGGCAAGCGGTTCGCCAACGAGCTCCAGCCTTATGACCGCATGGGGCACGCTCTCAAGGACTACTACGACAAGCGCGGCGGCTACCAGCGCGTGTGGTGGATCCTCGACTCACGCCATCCGAGCCCACCGTCGTATATGCAGCCCGCGCCCGACGAAGCCGCCTTCCGCGAGGCGGGGCTCTGGGTCAGTGCGCACTCCGCACCGGAACTGGCCGAGCTCATCGGCGTGCCGGTGGATGCGCTGGTCGCGACGCTGACACGGTACGACGCCGACGCCGCCGCCGGAGCCGACACCGAGTTCCACCGAGCCGAAGACCCATACGATCTGTTCTTCGTGCGGTTCGACCGCTCCAAGGCACTTCACCCGTTCGACCAGCCGCCCTTCCACGCGGTCCAGATCGTGCTCGGCGACCTGGGTACCAAGGGCGGACTGTGCATCGACGAGGCGGCACGCGTGGTGCGCGTCGACGGGACTCCGATCGAGGGCCTCTACGCTGCCGGCAACACCGCCGCGAACGTGACCGGGGCGATCTACCCGGGCCCGGGCGCTCCGATCGGCACCGGAATGGTGTGGGGGTACCGGGCGGCGCGACACATCGCGGAGGTCGTGGCGCCCGTATGACCGACGCGCCGGGGTCCCACGGGTACCCGCGGTCTCGCTGGGAGTGCCGGGGTCGCGAACCGCGGCGAGTCCCGTCACGCGGGCTCGACTGCGTCAGCCAGGCCCCATCGCAACGCGGTCGCCGCGTCGATCGCCGCTCCGGTGACGGCGAGCCAGTACGTGCGGTGGCGGCCGATGCGACGCGGGACGCTGACAGTTCCGCCCGCGCCGGGGATGAGGCCCATCTGCACCTCGGGCAGGCGGAACGTGGCCTCGCCGCGGACGCGCACCGTCGCCGCGAAGGCCGGAAGTTCGATGCCGGCGCCGATGCAGGCGCCGTGCACGATCGCCTCCACGCGCGCCGTGAGGCGATGAAGCGGTGCTGCTGCACCGCTTCGCGTGCGCAGCAGGTGACTCTGTGCGCCGTCGGAGTTCGTTCCGAATTCGGCCAGGTCCCCCCCCGCGCAGAACGATGGGCCTTCGCCCGCGAGCACGATGCAGGCGATCGTGTCGTCCGCTTCGGCCAGGCTCAGGGCGTCGACGAGTCCGTCGCGCATCGCTGCGGAGTACGCGTTGCGGCGCTCGGCGTGATCGAACGTGACGTGCAGTTCCTCGCCGCTGCGCTCGACGCGCACCGGCGCGCGGTCGGGTATGACGGCAGTCCGGGTTCCGCGCCCCTCAAGCCACGCGTGGAATTCCGAGCCGGCGAGCAGCGCGGAGTACGCGAGGGACTCCACGTGGAGGGCATCGATCACAGAAGCCGACTCGGTCGCTCGCAGCACGTCGGCCAGCGCCGTCGCCGCCTTCGGACTGCGGCCGATGGCCGCGAGAACTCGATTCGCTTCGGCTGCGGGGTCCGCAGCGGCGACGGAGGAGGGATGCCCCTCCTCGGCCGCGATGATGAGGTCGCAGGCCGCGACCATTTCGGCCGACGGGGCGCCGGCCCCGCGCATCACTCCGACGACGACGCGCTGACGTGCGCGCAGCGAGGCCGCCGCCGCAGCCTCGTCCGGGGCCTCGCCGATCCACATCGCGGTCGCCGGAAACGCGAGCGGGGCAGGCGGTGCCAGCCGATCCGCCAGGACGTCGGAGGCCGCTTGCACGGTGTGGGACATGCTTCTCCTCTTGCCGATGGCCGGTGTCTACGATGGTAGGCATGTCGAGGGGCGGCGCTCGCCTTGTCCGGCCGTGGGCGGGGGAAGGGCCGGTCGACCAGTCCGCCGCAGACCTCGCAGAGGCATGGGCCCGCACCGGCATCGGACACCTGACCGGCCGTTCTGACGGGCCGCCGCTGCTGCCGCCCGGCACCGCCCCGATCGTGGCCGATGCCATGGCCCGCCGCGTAGCCGAAGCCGGCGCACTCGGCGGCTTCGCCGTATCGTCCGACGGAGCGGCGCTCCTCGGTCAGCGCAGCCGGCACCGCGAACTCCGCCGCGCAGGGCGGGTCTCGGCGGGCGGCGGCAGTCGGCTGCTGCCGAGCCGGGACGGGTGGATCGCTGTGACTGCCGCGCGCGAGGACGACGCGTGGCTTCTTGCAGCGGCCGTCGGTGCCGCCATCCGGGAACCGACGGTGCCGTGGCGCGAGCTCGCGGCCTGGGCCGCGCAGCATGAGGCCGAGGAGATCGCGGAGGTGTTCGAGACCTTCGGGATCGCGGGGGCGCCGGTGCGATGGATGCCGTGGGAGGACGCCCCCGAGTCCTCAGCGATCCGGGGGGTGCCGACTGAGGTGCACGTCCGTCGGGCGCGGCCGGTCGCCGGATTGCGAGTCGTCGATTTCAGCGCGATGTGGGCAGGCCCGCTTGCGGCCTGCCTGCTGGGCAGAGCCGGCGCACGGGTCACCACGATCGAGGCCATCGGGCGGCCGGACGGATCACGCCGGGGCGACCCGAGGTTGCATGCCGAGCTGCATCAGGATCATGAGCTGCGCCTCGTCGATCCGGATGCGGGCGCCGACCGCGCGATGCTGCGCGACCTCGTCGCCGCGGCCGACATCGTGATCGAGGCCTCGAGACCCCGCGCACTGCGTGCGTGGGGGCTGGATGCCGAGGCCCACGCGCGCCGTGGAGGCACATGGGTGTCCATCACGGCCGCGGGACGGGGAAGCGAGAGAGTGGGCTTCGGCGACGATGTCGCGGCTGCGGCCGGCCTGCTCGCGGTCGATGCATCGGGCGCGCCGGTCTTCGCCGGTGACGCGATCGCCGACCCGCTGACCGGGGTGACGGCCGCGGCGCTCGCGGCGTCGGCCACCGACGGCGGCGTGGTGTGGGACTGCTCGATGACCGCCGTGGTTCAGGCGACGCTCGAGCACGGCGCGTTCCGCGGCACCGCAGGGCGGCCGTCTCCCGAGGTGCCGCGGTGACGTCGCGTCCCGCCGAGTCCCGGCTGGTCGGCGTGACGTGGGGTCCGCACTCCCGGCGTCTCGTCGACGTCGAGATCCACGGCGGGCGCATCGCGAGCGTGAAGGCATCCGTCGCCGAACGCGAGGGACGAGTCGCCGCTGAGCCGCGCGGCGCGCGTGTCATCGCGGGGATACACGACAGACACCTGCACCTGCTCGCGATGGCGGCGGCCGCGGCATCCGTCGTCTGTCCGGCCGATATGTCCGCCGAGCAGTGGCGCGAAGCGATTCGCGGCAGCGCCGCCGGCCCCGACGGATGGCTGCGGGTGACCGGTGCCCACGAATCGTTCGCGGGTGATCTGGACGCGGATGCGCTCGACGCACTGCGCGCGGACGCCCCGGTGCGCGTGCAGCACCGCACCGGAATGCTGTGGATCCTCAACCACGCAGCGCTGGGACGCCTCGGACCGCTCGATCACGCGGGGATCGAACGGGACTCGCGCGGCGTCCCCACAGGGCGGCTCTGGCGGGCGGACGCCTGGCTGCGCGAACGGGTGCCGCGACGCGAACCCGACCTGGCGGCGGTGGGCAGCCGGCTGCTGCGGCACGGCATCACGTCGGTCACGGATGCCACGCCCGACCTGGACGACTCCTCGCTGCGGCTGCTGGAGGGAGCGATCCGCAACGGTGACCTGCCGCAGCGCGTCACCCTCCTCGGTGCTCCTCTCGGCTGGAGCACCGATGTCCGGCGTCTGCGCGTGGGGGCGTTCAAGCTCGTGCTCGACGAGAGCGCGCTCCCCGACCTCGACACGCTCACGGCCGACATCGCGCGGATCCACGCGGCTCGACGACCCGTGGCGGTGCACTGCGTGACTGCCGCCAGCGCGCATCTGCTGGTGCTGGCGTTCGAGCTCGCCGGCGTGCGCGCCGGCGATCGTGTGGAGCACGGCTCGGTCCTGCCGCCGAGCGTCGTCGAGCGGCTCGCGGCGCAGCGGGTCGCGGTGGTGACTCAACCCGGGTTCTTGTCCGAGCGCGGGGACGCCTACCTGCGCGACGTCGATCCGGCCGATCTGCCGGCGCTGTATCCGCTGCGAGATCTGCATGACGCCGGCGTGAGCGTGCGATTCTCCAGCGATGCGCCATACGGGCCGCTCGATCCGGCTCGGTGGCTGCGCGACGCTGTGGAGCGGCGCAGCGTCGCGGGACAGGTGGTCGTCGAGCGGCAGCGGCTCTCGTGGAGCCAAGCGCTGCGCGCACTGGGCGCGCCCCCGCGGATCGGCGCACCGGCCGATCTGATCGTGGTCGACGACGACCTCGAGCGGACGGTATGCGACCGACGAGCGCCGCTCCTGCCGCGGCGCGTGATCGTGGGCGGGGTGGACGTTCTCGGGTGACCGGATGCGACATCGAGCCGCCCCGATATTCGATAAATGATATTGTTTGCTCTGCCGACGCATGACGAAGGTCGGTCCCCCACCCGCTCGAGGCCGAGAAGGAGCCGCGGATGAATGTGTTCATGCTGCTGGACATGCTCGCGGACGCCGATCCCGATCGCGTCATCGTGGGTGACCGCACCGGGGGGATGACCTACTCCGTCCTGCGCCAGGAAGCGCGCCGAGCCGCAAGCCTCGCCCGGACGAACGGCCGCCGGGCCGTCGTCTACGTCACAGTCGCGTCCGAGGCCTACCCCGTGGCGCTCTTCGGCGCCGCGCTCGCCGGCACGGCCTTCGTGCCGGTGAGCTACCGTCTGGCCGCGCGGCCCCTGGGTGCCATTCTCGAGGAGCAGAGCCCCGCTCTGCTGGTGGCCGAGGCGGATGTGCTCGCCCTCGGCGACGAGGTTGCGGGGGCGGCCTTCCTGCCGTTCGACGTAGGCGGATTCCGATCGGCCGTGCGCGACACCGCGCCGCTCGAGGGCGACGCGCCCGACGATGACGAACTGCCCGCCGTGCTCCTGCACACGAGCGGCACGACGGGCAAGCCGAAGGTCGCCATCCTCCGTCACCGCCACCTGACGTCCTACGTCCTGGGGTCGGTCGACTTCCTCTCCTCGGACCCCGGCGAAGCCCAGCTGGTCGCGGTGCCGCCGTACCACATCGCCGGCGTCGCGGGACTGCTCACCGCCCTGTACAGCGGGCGACGCATCGTCTACCTGCCCAACTTCGACGCTGCCGAGTGGGTGCGGATCGCGCGCGAGCAGCGCATCACGCACGCGATGGTCGTGCCGACCATGCTGGCGCGCATCGTCGAGGTACTCGAGCGGACCGGCGAGACCCTCCCGGATCTGCGCAACCTCTCGTACGGCGGAGGACGGATGCCGCTGGCCGTGGTCACCCGCTCGCTCGAGCTCTTGCCGCACGTCGACTTCGTCAACGGCTATGGGCTGACCGAGACCACGTCCTCGATCGCAGTGCTCGGACCGGACGATCATCGTCAGGCGATCGCCTCGGAGGACCCGGCCGTGCGCCGCCGTCTCGGATCGGTCGGTCGGCCGCTGCCGTCGGTCGAACTCATCGCGTGCGACGACTCCGGGCATGTGCTCGGCCCCGACGAGCGCGGCGAGCTGTGGGTGCGCGGACCGCAGGTGTCGGGGGAGTACTCCCACTCCTCGGTGACCGACGCGAACGGATGGTTCCACACCAACGACGCCGGATGGATCGACGCGGACGGCTATGTCTTCGTCGACGGGCGCCTCGACGACGTGATCGTCCGCGGCGGCGAGAACCTGTCGCCCGGAGAGATCGAAGAGGTGCTCACGGCGCATGACGCGGTGGCGGAAGCGGCCGTGGTCGGCGTGCACGACAACCAGTGGGGCGAGGTGGCTGTCGCGGCGGTGGTCGCGGCAGCCGGACGCGAGGTCACGGAGGACGAGCTGAAGCGCTGGGTGGCTTCACAACTGCGGAGCACCCGAGTTCCGGAGCGCGTGCTCTTCCGGGAGGCGCTGCCCTACAACGAGACGGGCAAGCTCCTCCGGCGATCGCTGAGGTCCGAGATCATGGAGGCGCAGCATGGCGTATGAACCCGTCGAGGATGCGGACTTCGACACCGGCGTGCTCATCGTGGGCGCTGGTCAGGCGGCCGTTCAGCTCGCCACGACCCTGCGCGATGCCGGGTACGATCAGCCGATAACGATCGTGGGCGACGAGCCCCACCTGCCGTACCAGCGACCGCCCCTCTCGAAGGGCTACCTGCTCGGGGACCAGTCGCTCGGCGGGCTGGAGTTCCGTTCATCGGAATTCTTCTCCGACAGCGGGATCAAAGTGCTGATGGGTGAGCGGGTCGAGTCGGCCCGCCGCACATCGATCGGCGGGGTCGTCCAGACGGCGACGGGCCGCACGATCACGTGCGACCGGCTCGTGCTCGCGGTGGGCGCCTCCGCGCGGCGTCTTCCTCTCCGGGGCGTGGACGCGGACGGCGTCATCACCCTGCGCGTTGCGGCGGACGCGGAGCGATTGGGCGCGCGGTTGGCGGTGGCTGACGACGTCGTCGTCATCGGCGGCGGATTCATCGGGCTGGAGGTCGCCGCCAGCGCGAAGAAGCTCGGTCGCCGGGTCACGGTGCTCGAGGCCGCGCCGCAGCTGATGGGGCGCGCGGTGGGCGCCGAGACCAGCGCCTATTACGTGGGCGCCACGCGGCGCCGTGGCATCGCGGTGATGCTGGATGCGCGGATCGTGGGAATTCGGACGGGCGACAACGGCGAAGTGTCGGGCGTCGATCTGGCGGACGGCACCATGATCCCCGCGCAGCTCATCGCCCTCGGAGTCGGTGTCGCGCCACGGGTGGAGCTCGCGCACCAGCTCGGCCTGCACGTCGACAACGGCATCGTGGTCGACGACCATTCGCTCGCGTCTGACGGCTGGACCATAGCGATCGGCGACTGCGCGAATCTGCCGAGCCCGTACCCCATCGATCCCCTGCTCACCCGTGTGCGGCTCGAGAGCGTCAACAACGCCGTCGAGCAGGCCAATCACGCCGCCCAGACGATCCTCGGCGCGCCGGTGCCCTACCGCAGCGTGCCGTGGTTCTGGTCGGACCAGGGCGACCTCAAGCTGCAGATCGCGGGGCTGTCCAGCGGCCACGACCAGGTCGTCGTGCGCGGCGACCCCGGTGCCGACCGCGTCGCGTTCCTCTACCTGCGGGAGGGGCGCCTCATCGCCGCCGACTGCGTCAACTCGCCTGCAGACTTCGCCGCGGTACGCCGCGCCCTCGCCGGTGACGTCCGCGTAGACCCGCGCCGGCTGGCCGACACATCCCAGAAGCTCGCCGTCGTGCTCCACGACGCGGTGAGCGCCTGATCCCATCCGGAGGCGCCCGAATGACAAAGCACGCCATCGCTGAGCACGCCGCGGACGCCGCGCAGGTCTCCGGTGTGACACCGCCTGACCACCTGCGCTATACGACGATCCGGGTGTCCACGACCGGCCGAGTCGGGTGGATCACCCTCGATCGACCCCACGCCCTTAACGCGCTGAACTCACAGCTCGTCACCGAGGTGGCCGACGCCGCAGAGCGCCTCGACGCAGACGACGGGATCGGCGCGATAGTGATCACCGGGTCCGAGCGTGCGTTCGCCGCCGGCGCGGACATCGCAGAGATGGCGGGCAAGAGCTCGGTCGCGATGAGGCTCGCGAGCCCCTACGCCGCATTGGAGCGGTTCGCCCGCGTCCGCACCCCGCTCATCGCCGCCGTCGCGGGGTACGCGCTCGGTGGCGGCTGCGAGCTCGCGCTGATGTGCGACATCATTCTCGCTGCCGACACCGCCAGCTTCGGGCTGCCCGAACTGACGCTCGGTGTGATCCCCGGCCTCGGTGGGACGCAGCGGCTCACGCGTGCGATCGGGCTTCCGAAAGCCGCCGACATGATCCTGACCGGTCGTTCACTGCGCGCCGAAGAGGCCGAACGCGCCGGGCTGGTCTCGCGCGTCGTGCCCGCCGCAGAGCTGGAAGCCGCCGCAGCGGACATCGCCGAGACGGTGGCATCGAGATCGCTCCCGGTCGCCTACGCCGCCAAGGAGATGCTGAGAGCGTCGCAGGAGAGCGCCCTGGCCGAGGGCCTGCGGCTCGAGCGCCACATCTTCGCCTCGCTGTTCTCGCTCGCCGATCAGAAGGAGGGCATGGCCGCCTTCCTCGACAAGCGGCCCGCGGTGTTCCAGCACCGCTGAGGCCGAACGAATACCACGACAGCGACCGCGTTGCGGTCAGATAGGAAGAGACCACTCATGGTCCGTGAACTCACGCACTTCATCGGCGGCCGCCATGTCGGAGGGACGTCCGGGCGCTTCGCCGACGTCTTCGACCCCAGCAGCGGACAGGTGCAGGCACGGGTGCCGCTGGCGAGCGCGGACGAAGTGCGCGCAGTCATCGCCGATGCGGAGCATGCCCAGCTCGCGTGGGGGGCTGCCAACCCTCAGCGCCGCGCGCGCGTGCTCATGCGATTCGTCGACCTGATCAAGCGGGACATCGAGGCCCTCGCGCGGCTGCTCTCGAGCGAGCACGGAAAGACGATCGACGACGCCCGCGGCGACATCCAACGCGGCGTGGAGGTGATCGAGTTCTGCATCGGTGCGCCCCACCTCCTGAAAGGCGAATACACGTCGGCCGCCGGAACCGGCATCGACGTCTACTCGATGCGCCAGCCGCTGGGAGTGGTGGCGGGGATCACGCCGTTCAACTTCCCCGCGATGATCCCGTTGTGGAAGGCGGGGCCGGCCCTTGCGGCAGGAAACGCCTTCGTGCTCAAGCCCAGTGAGCGCGACCCCTCGGTGCCGCTCAGGATCGCGGAACTCTTCCTCGAGGCAGGGATTCCTGCCGGCGTGTTCAACGTCGTCAACGGAGACAAGGAGGCCGTGGACACGCTCCTCGAAGACGACCGCGTCAAGGCGATCGGGTTCGTGGGCTCCACCCCGATCGCGCACTACATCTACACGTCCGCCGCCCAGCACGGCAAGCGAGCGCAGTGTTTCGGTGGTGCCAAGAATCACATGATCGTGATGCCCGACGCCGATCTCGACCAGGTTGCCGACGCGCTGATCGGCGCAGGGTACGGGTCCGCCGGTGAACGCTGCATGGCGATCTCGGTCGCAGTGCCGGTCGGTGACGAGACGGCGGACGCCCTCGCGGCGAAGCTCGCCGAGCGGGTCGGGCACCTCAGGATCGGTCCCGCGCTCGCCGCCGACGTGGACTACGGCCCCCTCGTCAGCCGCGACGCCGTAGAGCGCGTGAGCGGCTACATCCAGACCGGGATCGACGAGGGCGCGACGCTGCTCGCCGACGGGCGCGGACACGTCGTGCCCGGCCACGAGAATGGGTTCTACCTCGGCCCGACCTTGTTCGACCACGTCACCACCGACATGACGATCTATCGTGAAGAGGTCTTCGGACCCGTTCTCGTGATCGCCCGCGCAGCGGACTACGAAGAGGCGCTCGCGATGGCGAGCGACCACGAATTCGGTAACGGCGTCGCGATCTTCACGCGCGACGGCGACGCCGCTCGGGACTTCACCGCCCGCGTCAACGTCGGCATGGTGGGCGTCAATGTCCCGATCCCGGTGCCGATCGCTTATCACACGTTCGGCGGATGGAAGAAGTCGGGCTTCGGCGACCTGAACCAGCACGGCCCGGACGCCTTCCGCTTCTACACGAAGACCAAGACGGTCACGAGCCGCTGGCCCTCGGGTATCAAGGAGGGCGCGAGCTTCGTGATCCCGACGATGCACTGACGGGGAGGCAGCGGGGTGCTGGCCGGGCACGCTGCCGCTGAAGAGACCCGGACGGCGATGCCGTCCGGGTCTTCGCCTCAGCTTTCAGCGGGGGCCGGTCTCAGACCGTGGCCTCACTGGGCACAGTCTCGGGGTAGACCACCGCATACCAGTTGCGCTGCTCCGCGTCGAGCGTGCCGGCCTTCATGGCGCGCGTTCCCCACCTCTTGATCATGGTGAGGAAGCGATCGACGTCGTACGCGTCAGTCTGCGCCGAGAACGTCCCGTTGCCGGCGTAGGTCAGCACGCTGATGTGCGGCTCCCACGACACAACGCCGTCGCCAGGGTCGACCATCTCGTTCTTGATCTGGGCGATGACGAGCCCCTGCGTCTCGTCGATCGCGTGCCAGATCTCGGGGAAGCGGAATCGGTCGCCGGGGAAGGTTTCCAGCGCCGTGGTCGCCCACTCCGAGACGGCGTCGCGCCCGACGAGATCCCCCTGGATCTGATCGTGGTAGACCACGTCGGCGGTGTACAGCGCGACGAACTCCTGCCAGCTCGCCTCGCCGGCCGCCGCGGCATTTATCGTCCTGTACCAGTTCTGATAGGCGCCCTCGAGTTCTTCGCGGGACCAACGAGCATCTTCGATCGTTTCTGTCATGGCCGGATCCTCGCACCCCGTTGTGCGCGCGTGAAGGTGGTCGTCCCGGTCATCGGAACGGAGCCGCGGTCACCAGGTCACGTTCAGCTCCACGATGGGCCGGCTGAGGTGGTTCGCGTTGACCACGGGGTCGCCGTCGAGCGACAGGTGCGGGAATCGCGTGAACAAGCGCTCCAGGGCGACCTGCATCTCCATGCGGGCAAGCGGCGCGCCGAGGCAGTGATGCAGTCCGTAGCTGAGCGTGAGGTGAGGGTTCTGCTCGCGGGTGACGTCGAGGCGATCGTCGTGGTCGGCCGCCACGCCGTCGTGGTTGACCGATGCTGGATCGATCAGGATGGCCTCGCCTTCCGCGATCACCACGCCGTCGATCTCGATCTCTTCCGTCGCGACGAACGGCACCAGGCCGCCGATGCCCGCGACTGGGGTGCCGAGCGAGAACCGCCCGTGGCGCAGCACCTCTTCCACCGTCGACGCTGCGAGTCCGGCAGGGTCCTCGCGGAACGCCGCGAGCTGATCGGGGTTGTGCAACAGCGACGAGACGCCGATCGTGATGAAGTTCGCGGTGTTGTCGAAGCCGGCGACGAGCAGCAGCATGGCGATCGTCAGGATCTCTCCGTCGGCGAGTGACTCGTCCGAGTCCTGCGCGCGCGCCAGGCTCGAGATGAGGTCCTCGCGCGGGCGCGCCCGGCGGGCGGCGATGAGGCTGGCGAGGTAAGCATGCAGATCGGCCATGTCGCGCGCGATGTCCTCAGGCGCAACGCCCGCGACCGCCAGCGTCGACGACGCCCACCGCTCGAAGTCGGCGCGATCACCGGCGGGAACCCCTAGCAGGTTCGACAGCATCTGGATCGGGAGGGGAAGCGCGTACTCCGACACGAGATTCGCGCGGTGCCCCTTTGTCGCCATCGTCGCGAGCAGTTCGTCGGCGTAGTCCGCGGCCGATTCGCGCATCGCCTTGACGGCCGCCGGAGAAATCGCACGCTGCACGAGGCGGCGGAGCTTCGTGTGCTGCGGCGGGTCCTCGAACTGCAGCGTGGTGGTGAGGAAAGCAGGGAATTGCACGAAGTACGGCACCTCGCGGCGCCCGGTGCGGAAGGGCTCGCGGACGAATCGCGCATCAGTCAGCACTTCGCGGGCGGCGGCGTTGCGATGCACCACCCAGACGTCGCCGCCGAACGGCATGGTGACGCGCGTCATGGGTCGGTCGGCGGCCACACGATGAAGCTGGGCGGCTGCCTCGGAGGCCGGCCGCGCCGAGAACGGGTATTCGACGCCGACGTCGAGGGAGGTGGCGGACATGCGGCTTCCTTTCGTGATGCAGCGAGCCGAAGGGTCAGGCGCGGCGCACGTGCGCCCGGATGAGCGAGTGTTCCTCGTCCCACCATCCGCGGGAGACGGCGTAGGCGAGCATGCCTCGGTATTTCCCGGTCCAGCTCTGCTCGGTGACCAGCGCGGCGGCGCGCGTCTCGAGGCGGTGGGCCGAGATCCATGCGTGCCCGTCGTGCACGTGGCCGAGTTCGGCGGCACGCAGAGCAGCGTCGATCTCGTCGAGGGGCAGGCTGCTGAGCACTGAGAACGAGGTGAGCGTCTCGGGCGCCGCGATGTGCACTCCGCCCGAATCGACGACGATGTCCATATGAGTTCCTTCACATCACTTGATCTTTGATCATATAAGCTCGATCAAGAGGTTCGAAGCAGAACGAAACGGAGCAGATCGTGAGTACGCCGCAGTTCTCGCCGCGATCAGCCGACGGTGATGCCCCGTCCCGCCCCGGCTTCAGCAATTGGGGCCGGTGGGGCGAGAGCGACGAACTCGGCGCGGCCAACCACGTGACGCCCGACGCAGTTCTCGCTGCGCTCGCGCTCGCGCAGTCCGGCGAGATCGTGCCGCTCGGACAGGTCATCGGCGACCGGGACGCCCCGCGAAACGGCGCCGAGCCGCAGCACTTCATGATGCGCGACGCCGGCGACTTCCTCTCGGGTATGACGGCGCCGCACGGCTTCCAGTCGGCGACCGACCACATGAGCCTCGCCGTGCACGGCGGGACCACGCACCTGGACGCCCTGGGCCACGTCTGGTACGACGACACCCTCTACAACGGCTACTCGCACACCGAGGTGCGCTCGAACGGGCTGCGCAAGCTGGGCATCGACAAGGCGCCGCCGCTCATCACGCGCGGTGTGCTCGTCGACCTTCCGCGCCGCATGGGCGTCACGCGACTCGATCCGGGCTATGAGATCACCGCCGCGGACATCGCCGCCGCGCTGGATGCCCAGGGCATCGGCCTTCAGGCGGGCGACGCCGTCCTCATCCGCACCGGCTGGATCACCGCCTATGGCGAGGAGGGCGCCGGGTATCACGGGGACCGCCCCGGCATCGGGCTGAACGCATCAGAGTACCTGGCGCGGCACGATGTCACGCTGGTGGGCGCCGACAACAGCGGCGTCGAGGTGATTCCGTGGGCGCCCGGCACCGTGTGCCCCGTGCACCAGTTCCTCATCCGCGACTGCGGCATCTACCTGTTGGAGTTCCTCGACCTCGAAGAGCTCAGCCGCCGGGGAGCGACGTCCTTCCTCTTCGTCGCTCTTCCGCTGCGCCTGCGCGGCGGAACCGGAAGCCCGCTCTCTCCCATCGCCGTGCTCTGACACGGCCCGACGCAGAAGGCCCCCTGTGATCGTCGAATCCCGTCCGCTTGACCCCGACCTGCTCGACATCTTGCGAGAGGTGGGGAAGGAGCGCATCCGCGACCTCGCCACCCACGTGGACCGCACCCAGGAGTTCTCTCGCGAACTGTGGGAGCTGCTGTGCGAGCTGGGGCTCCCCACCATGCCGTTCGTCGACGAAGAGGCCGGCCACGTCGGCTCCTTCCGCGCGTATGTGGAGGGCATAGAAGAAGTGGCCAGCCACGGCGCGTGCGCTGCGCTCTACTCCGGCCCGACCGTGCAGGTGGCGACGGCGATCGACCGATTCGGCACCCCTGAGCAGAAGGAGCGGTGGGGCACGGGCCTCGTCAGCGGCGGGCTGCTCGGCGCATGGTCGTTCACCGAGCCCCAGACGGGGTCCGACCCGCAGCAGATTCAGACGTGGGCGCGCCGCGACGGCGATGAGTGGGTGCTCACCGGCTCGAAGATGTTCACCTCGTTCGCGCCGTATGCCGACGTCGCGCTCGTCTTCGCCAAGACGAGCGAGCGGCGGCTCGGTGCGTTCCTGGTCGACACCAGCGACCCCGGCTGGCAGCCCGGACCCCCGATCAAGATGCTGGCGTTCGGCGGCCAGGGGACCGCGCCGGTCTCGATCGACGTCCGCGTGCCCACGACTGCACTGCTCGGCGCCGAGGACGGCGGATTCGACATCATGGTCGGCACAGAATCCGAGGCGAAGGTGCGCGCGAGCGCGATCACGATCGGGATAGGACGCCGTGCCCTCGAAGAGGCTGCGACCTACGCGCTCAGCCGCGAGCATCGCGGCGAGCCGATCGGGGTGAAGTTCCCGACGATCCAGGGCATCCTCGGCGAGATGGCCGCGCAGGTGGACGGAGCGCGCGCGGTCGTGCACGCGGCAGCCGAGGCGGTGGATCGACGCGATCCGAATCTCAAGACCATCGCGGCATCCACGCGCATCATCTGCTCCCGCATGGCACGCGAGGTTACAAGCCTTGCCATGCAGGTGTGCGGCGCGTACGGGTTCACCCACGAAATGGTGCTCGAGCGCCTCTATCGGGAGGGCAAGTTCTACGAGGTCGGGCAAGGGGTCATCGAGCTGCAGAAGATGATCGTCGGCAAAGACGTCCTGAAGCGTTACGGAGGCAAGCGATGACGTTGGAGTCAGCAGTTCAGACGGGATGGGATGCCGCTCTCGCCCGGATGTGGCAGACCCCGGCGATCACGATCGTCGGCGCGAACGAATCGGCCGGCACGACCCGCCTGATCCTGGATTCCATCGAGCGCTTCGATCGCCCATGGCAGGGCGCGCTCAACCTCGTCAATCCGCGCGGCGGCACCGTGTACGGCTACTCGGTGGCCGAGACCCTCGGCGATGTCGACGGCGAACTCGGGATCGTATGGCTGCTGGTCAAGCGCGAGATCGTCCTGGCGACGCTCGACGAGCTGGCCGCGCGCGGTGCGCGCGGTGTGATCGTCTTCAGTGGCGGCTTCGCCGAGCAGGGCAATGCCGCCGACCAGCTACGCCTCGCGGAGTGGTCGCGTACGACCGGCATCCCGCTGTTCGGTCCCCAGTCGATCGGCTTCCTTGCGCCGATACACGGTGTGAACGTTCTCGACGGGTCGCTGCGCGGCGAGATCATCCCCGGAAGGGTCGCGCTGGTCAGCCAGTCCGGCGCGGTGCTGATCCAGATGACGAACACCGTGATCGAGCGCCGTATCGGGCTGCACTCGGCGTTCACACTGGGTGGCGGCGCGGTCATGGACTACGTCACCCTCGCGACCGTCCTGCTGGAGGACCCCGAGGTGTCGGCGATCGGCCTCTACGTGGAGAGCATCGGGTCGCTCCAGGGGTTTGCTGCCCTCGCGCGACGCGCCGCCGAGGCCGGCAAGCCCCTCGTGATGCAGTTCGCCGGCCGCTCGGAGCAGGGGCAGGCTCTCGCCGCGTCTCACACAGGCGCGATCGCGACCCCGCTGCGCCTCGTACGCGGCGTCGCCGAGCAGTACGGCGTCACCCTGGTCACCAATCTCGATGACCTCGCGTCGAGCCTGGAGGGACTGCAGAGCGGGGGCTTCCGGCGCTGGGGCGATGGACGCGTGGGCGTCTACACCGGCAGCGGCGGGCTGGGCATCACCTTCAGTGACGAGGTCGCCGGCAGCGACATCGCCGTGCCGCAGCCCACGCGCGAGACGGTGGTGGCACTCGCCGGCGAGGGTCACGCCGACGCGCCGCTCAACCCGTTCGACATGGGGGCCGGGCTCCTCGGCGCGCCCGAGGAGTTCCGTCGCCTCGTGTCGACGTTCGTGGCCGACCCGAATATCGACATCGCGGTGCAGATCTTCGACGTGCCCGATAAGGAGCTCGCCGCGCAGTACGCATGGATCACCGAGGGGGCACGCCTCACGCAGGAGGCCGGCAAGCTCGCCGTGCTCGGAACGGGCATCGACCGCCGCGGGCTGCTCGCCTCGCAGGTTCTCGGGCCCGACGTCGTCGTCGGTCTCGGCATGCGTCAGACGATCTCCAAGCTCCAGGCGCTGTCGACGTGGTCCCGCGGTGATGCGGGACCGGTGCCGGCGGTGACCGCGGCACGCGATGCCCCTGAGACCCGCGTGGTCTTGGGCGACGAGATGCGGGCGCTCCTTGCCAGCGTGCCGCTGGCCTGGCCGGAGGACTGGGTGGTCGCCCGCGATGCCGATCCGGCCGCGGCGCTCGCCGAGGCGCGCTTCCCGCTGGTCGCGAAGGCCGAGGCCGGGCTCGCGCACCGCGCAAAGGCGGGTGGTGTGCTCACGCATATCCCGAGTGCCGACGCCGCGGTCGCCGCGACGGAGTACCTGCGAGCGCTCTTCGACTCGCCAGTCACCTTCTCGGAGCGGGTCGTCTTCTCGGACGAGTACTTCGTGGGGCTTTCGCGC
Organism: Microbacterium sp. Root166; assembly: GCF_001427145.1. Lineage (GTDB taxonomy): Bacteria > Actinomycetota > Actinomycetes > Actinomycetales > Microbacteriaceae > Microbacterium. Next base: position 558,521 of record NZ_LMGL01000001.1, on the reverse strand, counting down.
GGCGCGGACGGCGAGACGCTCCTCGCGGTCGGTCCCGGCGGATCCGGGGTGGAGGACAAGGACGTGGGACTTCGGCTGCTGCCCCTCTCGCGGCGCCAGCAGGAGGTGGCCCTCGCGCGGTATGCCCCGAGTGTCGCCGGGCACGAGGCATTCCGGGCCGTGCTGGACGCCCTGTCCGCGCTGATGCTGCGCGATGGACGCATCGAGTCCATCGACCTCAACCCGCTCGTCATCGACGCGACCGGGCGCGTGGTGTCGCTCGACGCGAAGGTGCACCTCTACGCGTGACCGAGACGACCGTCGGGTCCCCGGTGGCGGAGGTGCTTCCGGGGATCTGGCGTGCCACGAACGAGGTGGTGAGCGGCCGGTACCGACTGTCGAACAACGCCTACCTGATCGTCGACGGCGGCGAGGCCGCACTCGTGGACACCGCGTGGTGGCACGACGAGGGAGCGCACCTGGACGCGCTGTTCGCAGCATCCGGTGTCGACCCCATCGCCGTGTCGACCATCGTCCTCACTCACGCTCACCGAGACCATGCCGGTTTCGCCCGGCGGCTCGCGTCCCAGACGGGCGCGACGGTCGCGCTGCATCGAGCCGAGCGTGCGACCGTGGAATCCCTCGCCGGATATCAAGGGCTTCCTGATGAGGCATCCGCTGTCCGCTGGTACGAGGGCCACGGCTTCCCGCCGCACGAGGCGCAGCGCATCGTTTCGAGCAAGGAGCCCGATCGCGCCTTCGACGTCCCCGATCCGCGCTGGCTGACCGGGGATGACTCCATCCACGTGGGGGCGCGCAGCTTCGATATCCTCGAGACCCCCGGGCACACTCCCGGTCACGTTTGCCTCTTGGAGCGGGCGACGGGGATCCTCTTCTCCGGCGATGCGCTGCTGCCGCGCGGGCACGGCAACCCGCACGTGACCGTTCGGGCGTTCACGCCACCCGATCCGCTGTCCGACTATGTCGCCGGGATCGAGCGCTTGCGCAGTGAAGCCGGCGAGATCAGCGTGTGCCTCCCAGGCCACGGACCGCTCGTCGAGGATCCCCTCGCAATGATCGACGATCATCTGGCATATGCCGAGGCCAAGCTCGGCGTCGCGGAGAGGGCGCTCGACGCGACGCCGCGGACGGCGTTCGAGGTTGTCTCCCGGATGCCCTGGCACGGCGGATCGGCGACGCTGACCGACCTCGAGGGTGATGAGCTGTTCCTCGCGTTCGCCGACGGGTTCGCGCGCCTGCGCCGCCTGGTCACGACCGGTCGCGCGGAGCGCCGCATAGAGGCAGGCGTGGAACTCTTTCACCGGGTCGGCTGATCCTGCTCGCTACATGATCTACAGCAGGTTTCCACCCGCGAGCTCGGGTCTCGCCGGAATCCCTCAATCACGCTGAAAAGTTCCGATTCGCGTTGTCGTCCCGTCAGGGCAATCAGCTTGTGGAACATCAGATAATCGGGAAGTCTGGCTTGCCTGGTGCTCGCAAGCGACACTAATCTGATCAAAGATAAGTGGACGTCGATGTCCTCATCCAAGGAGCACCCATGCCGAGATCGCGTCCTGCCGCCCTGTCGATGGCCATCGGTCTGACCGCCGCAGTCGTGGTGCTCAGTGGCTGCGGAGGAGGTGGTGCGGTCGGTGACCCCGAACAGCCCACTTCCGCGGCGGAGATCCAGACCGGCGGCGTCGTGCAGATCGCGTCCCTGACGGAGATGCAGGGCTTCGACCCCGTGAAGGTCACGAACGTCGGCTCCGGGCTGGAGCGTGCGGCTGCGATCATGGACACCCTGCTCTATCGTGACGAGCTCACCGATGAAGTGTCTCCCAAGCTCGCCAAGGGCATTTCGTCGACGGACGGGCAGACGTGGGTCCTCGAGCTCCGTGACGGAGTCGAATTCACCGACGGCACACCGCTCGACGCGGAAGCCGTCGTCTTCAACATCCAGCGTCACATCGCACCGGACTCCACCAGCACGGCTAAAGCGATGCTGTCGGCGATCGACACGATGGAGGCCAGTGGGGAGCACGAGGTCACGTTCACCCTGAAGCAGCCGAGCGGCTCGTTTCCGCTGGCGTTGACCGGTTCGTCGCCGGCCAGTCTCATCGGGTCGCCGACGGCGCTGGCCGACCCCGAGACCTTCAACTCCGAGCCGGTCGGCGCAGGTCCGTTCGCTCTCGAGTCCTGGGTCCGGGACGACACGCTCACGCTGGTCAAGAACGAAGCCTATTGGGACGAGGGCAAGCCGTACCTCGATGGGGTGGAGTACCACGTGCGCGTGGATCCGCAGACCCGTACGGACGATCTCATCTCCGGCGGGACGGACCTTGCCCTGGTACCGGGGTCAGCGTGGGCTCAGGTCGGCGACATCCCCTCCATCGAGCTCAAGCCGATTCCCACGGGTGGTGAGGCTGTGATCCCCAACGCGTCGAGGGGGCCGTTCGGCGACCAGCGACTGCGGGAGGCGCTGCTGTACACCTTCAACGGTGACACCACCGCAGGCGTGCTGTTCGGCGGCACCGACAACTGGGACGGGACGACCGACTGCACTCCGTTCCCGGTGGGCTCGCCGGCCTGCCTCGATGGCGCGACGTACCCCCAGGACCTCGACAAGGCCCGCGAGCTCGTCGAGTCGTACACGGACGAGCACGGCGAACCTGTCGTCGACTACGTCCACTACGCCATCCCCTCGTTCGCCACCGAGGCGCAGTACGTGCAGTCGCAGCTCGCAGAGGTCGGCATCACGGCCAACCTGCGGGCGGTCGACACCGCCGCTCACACGCAGGCGCAGGCGAACGGCGACTACGAGCTGCTTCAGGGTTCGACGGCATCCTCCGGATTCCCGACAGTGTGGAGCCGCTACTACTCCGGCGGGCAGAACTGGGGTCGCGTAGCGATCCCGGAACTGGATGCCGCCCTGCTCGAGGCGCGCGATTCCGTCGACCTCGACGACCGCAACGCCGCCTGGCAGGAGGTCGCCGGCATCCTCCGCGACGACGCCGTCCTGGTGTGGATCGCCCCCTACCAGATGGCCATGGCCCACTCCACGGATCTGCACCTCGGAGTCACGGGCCACCCGTGGGAGGGCAGCACCATGGTCTACCTCGACGAGGCGTGGCTTTCGCAGTGACACCACAGCGTGATTGCCGAGCGGAGCGGTCAGCGGTCCTCCCACCGCGGCGGACGCTTATCTGAGAACGCCCGACGCCCCTCGAGTGCGTCGGCCGAAGCGCCCACGTCGCGCCGGAGACCCGAGTTGAGCTCCCACGCACGCTCGTCGTGCTCGAGGGCGAGCATGATCCGGCGGGTCGCCTCGACCGCGAGCGGTGCGGCGGCGGCGACCCGCTCCGCCAGCTCGAGCGCGGCCGGCCGCAACCGTTCGCCGGGTACGACCTCCGACACGAGGCCCCACGCCAGGGCGGTCTCGGCGTCGATGGATTCGCCCGTCGTCGCCAAGCGCAGGGCTCGCTGCCGTCCGATGACCTGCGGGAGCCGGACGATTCCGCCTCCGCTCGCCAAGATGCCGCGCGTCGCCTCGGGGAGCGCGAACCGTGCTTCGGCCGCCGCGATCGCGAAGTCGCAGCTCAGCACGAGTTCGAGGCCGCCCCCGTATGCGAGACCGTTGATGGCCGCGATCGAAAGCGTCGAGCGCCGCCGCTCCAGCAGTTCGTGGGTGAATCGCTCACGCTGTGCGGGCGTTTCGTTGTCCGAGATCCGTTCCTTGAGGTCGCCCCCGGCACTGAAGGCGCGACCGGCACCTGTCAGCACGACGACGCGTACGTCGGGATCGGTGTCGGCTGCGCGGAACTGCTCGATCAGCGCGTTCCCCAGCGGGCGCGAGATGGCATTGAGCGACGCGGGCCTGTTGAGCGTCAGCATCCGCACCGGACCGCTGTCCTCGACGAGCAGGATCTGCCCCGCATCCTCGGTCATGCCGCCACCCTTCGCACCGCACTGCATAGCGCGGTCAACTGGCCTTCCCAGGCAGGCAGATCCTCCGCAGCGACGCCCACGAGCTGCACCGCGACGTGGTCGGCTCCAGCATCGAGATGCGCCATGATCGCCTCGGCGATCGCATCGGCGTCGCCGACAGCGACGAGAGCGCGGGCCACCGTCTCGGCATCCGCGGGGTTCAGGCCCATCCGCATGACACTGCGCGCATAGTTGCGCTTGGCGAGGAGGGCAGTCACGTGGCGTCGCGCGGCCTCCGGCACCTCCCCGTGTCGAGCGAAGACGGCGGCGATCTGGGGCACGAGCATGGGGTCCGGGCCCAGCGCGGCGCGGGCCTCGGCGGTGTGTGCGGGTGAAGCGAAGTACGTGTGCGCGCCGTCAGCCCGTTCGGCGCTGAGCTGCAGCATCCGCGGTCCGAGCGCGGCCAGCAGCACCGGAGGTGTGACCGGGTCGCCGTATGCGGCGCGGAACGCGCGCAGATACTCGGCAGCCGTGTCGAGGACGGAGGGGGCGGTCGACGCGTTCGTGAGTTCGCGATGGCTCGTACCGAACCCGGCGATGAAACGCGAGGGGTGGCTGTCGTGCAGCGCCCAGACGCGCCGTGCGGCGGTGGCGGCATCCCGCACCTGCATGTTCGCGATGCCGGTGGCGGTGGTCAGCGACGTCGTCGCCGACAGCATCTCGGCGTGCACCTCGAAGATGTCGCGGCCGTTGAGGACTTCGCCTCCCCAGAGCGCGCCGAAGCCGGCACGCTCCGCGACTCTCGCCGCTGCCGAAGGCACGCCGGCGGGGGCACGGGTCAATCCGCCGGCCCACAGTCCCACCGGGCCGATGAGGCTTCGGACTCCGGCGAGCGCCCTCGTCCGGTCTGTGCTCACACCATGATCCGCATGTCGTCGAACGGGGTGCCGGCGATGTACGGGCCGAACTGCAGAAGCTGCGACCCCGGCGGCGCGAGTGCCACCCCGGTGGCGAACGTGGAGCCGTCCAGCTGCGGTTCGAGGGATGCGATCGAGACGAGGCGCATGCGGCCGCCCGGATCGCCGGGATCCTGGATCGTCAGCTGGAAGGCGTCGCCATCGGGCTCGATCCAGGGGGCGACGACCGGAAAGGTGAGTGCGCCTTCATAGCCGGTGACCATCACTGAGCCACGGAACCGGAGCACCCCGTCGTTCGTGCCCTCGTGAGGGAACCGGAACCCTGTGGGGGAGTTCTCTGCACCGTCCGACACGGTGACCTCGCCGTCGTCGAGTTCCTCGACGTACGCGAGCAGCGACCGGCGTATCGGCCATTCCAGTGACGCCACGGTGCTCCTCTTCGTCGAAGTGTGCGGGCGGGTGCCTGCGCCTACCCTAGCTGATCAAAGATCAACCGGGCCAGCCAGTGACTGCTCGAACAGTCCGTCCGCCAGGACGGCCAGAGACGCCAGCGTCGCGTCGAGGGTCGCGGGATCCCACGACCTCAGGGCGCGCCCGATCGGCGCCAGCTCGAGCGCTTCCATGATCTGGAGCAGGTGGCGACCGCCGACGGTCACCTCCGTGACCGTGCTTCGCCCGTCGGCCGGGTTGGGAGAGCGGACGACGAGCGCGTCCTCCGCCAGCTTCGCGATATGACGACTCACGGACGAGGGGTCGATGTGCGCCCGCGCAGCCAGGTCGCCGAGGTCCATGGGCGGCGATCCCGCGCACACCCGCAGGAGGTAGAGCGACTGCGGGCTCAGCCGCGCGCCGGTGCGCTCGATCAGCGCGCGGGCATACGAGGGGTGATAGACGATCGGCGCGGCCCATTGGGCGAAGGCCACGAGCGCCGAGATGTCGCTTGCGCCCACGGCCGGCGGGACGCCCGTGCTCAGCCGGCCCAGCTCGGGCTGCAGGGCGAGGTCGGCGTGCAGGCGCGTCACGCTGGTCCAGAACGCCTCGCGGGCTGTGGCGTCAAGAGGAGCGAGGGCGGCCTCGTAGTCCGCAGGCCAGCGGTTTCCCCAGCGGCTGCGGACCTCCTCCCCGGCGGTCGAGAGGACGAGCACTGCGGCGCGCCCGTCGTGCGGGGAGGTCGCCCGTGAGATCAGGCCGAGATCCTCGAGCCTGGTCGCCTGGCGACTGGCCCGTGCCACGCTCACGCCGGTCGCCGCGGCGAAGCGCGAGATGGTGAGATCGCGCTCGCGCTCGATGACCACCAGCGCGGCGTTGTCGAGGGGGGTGATCGGCAGCCCGGTCTCATCGGCCACCCGGTCCCGCACGGCCGTGCCGCGCGCCCGGAGTTCCAGGATGCGGAAGTAATCCAGCACTGGATGCCTGAGCTGCGATCGCACGTGACCACAATACTTGCCGCTTGCAACTACTTGCCAAATCTCATATAACTGGACCATGACCTCCACTGCCGACGACGTCAGCACACTGAATTTCGCCGATCTCGCCTTCGCCCGTCACAGCGTGCGCGCCTTCCTCCCCGACCCTGTACCCGCAGACCGGCTCGAGCGCGTGTTCGTCGTCGCGCAGCAGACGGCGTCCTGGTGCAACGCGCAGTCGTGGCGGGTCGACTTGACAGGACCGCTGACGACCCGGCGGCTCGCTGATGCCCTTCTGGAGGACGTGCGCTCGAACCCCGCGGGAGGCAGCGACATCCCTCCGCCTGCAAGCTACGAGAACGAGTACGCCGACCGTCGTCGCGGCTCGGGATATGCGCTGTACAACGCGCTGGGTATCGAGCGCGGCGACCGGCCGGGGCGCACCCGGCAGATGCTGCGGAACTACGAGTTCTTCGGGGCGCCCCACGTCGCGATCGTCTCGAGCCCGGCGGCCCTCGGTCCGTACGGCTACGTCGATTGCGGCGGATTCGTCGCCAATGTGCTGAACGCTGCGCAGAGCCTCAGCATCGGCGCCATCGCACAGGCGGCGGTGGTGCTGCGTCCGCGTGCGGTGCGCAGCGTTCTCGCCATCCCGGAAGACCGCCACCTCGTGTGCGGCATCGCACTGGGCTTCGAAGATCTCGCACACCCTGCGAACGCGTTCCGCACCGAGCGGGCGACGATCGAGGAGACCGTGAGGATCCATCCTTGAGCGGCCCTGCCGGCACACGTGCAGGCATATGGGCAGGGCTGCGCGTCGTGGACCTTTCGACCGGTATCGCCGGTGGGTACGCTGCGCGGGTGTTCGCGGGCCTCGGCGCGGACGTCATCAAGGTGGAGACCGTCCGCTGGCGCGATCCGCTGCGTGACCTCGGCGCGGGTCTCGGCGCCGACATCACGACAGGCTTCGCCGCCTGCAACTCCGGGAAGCGCTCGGTGCTGCTGGACACCGACTCGCCGGCGGATGCGGCCGCGCTCGAGCGGCTGCTCGCGGCATCCGATGTCCTCATCGAGTCCGCAGGCGCGGAGCAGCGGACGGCGCTGAACCTCGGATCTGACGAGATCGCCTCCCGTCACCGGCATCTGGTGCACGCCTCCTTGACCCCGTTCGGTGATCGAGGGCCGTATGCCGGCCACGCGGCGGACGACTTCGTCATCGCCGCGCTCTCGGGCCTCATGGCCGTGCAGGGCGAGCGCGGGCGCGAGCCGATGTCGACGGGAACGGATGCCGTGTCCTACCTGTCCGGCAACGCCGCGGTCGTCGGGATCTCGGCGGCGCTCACGGCCCGTGACTGCGATGGGCGGGGGCAGCACGTCGACGTGCGGGCGCTGGAGGTGGCCGTCGCGACGCAGATCTTCGACACCGTCGCATACTCGTACACCGGCGTGGAGCGTGTCCGCCGCGCGAACGATCCCGCCGAGCCTTGGGCGATACTCGCCACGCGCGACGGCCACATCGCCGCGGCCCGCTCGGCGATGATCGCGTGGGAGGAACTGTGGATCCCGGTGTTCGGCGACGAGGTGCCGGAGTGGGTGATCGACCCGACCGTCGCGGCCAGCGGCGAGGAGGTGCGCGCTGCGCTCAGTGCCCTGATCGCCAGCCGCGACAAGCGTGACCTCGTCGAGCTGTGCCAGCTGCTCGGCCATATCGTCGGCGAAGTCCTCACGATCCCGGAGGTGCTGGACTCGCCACAGCACGATGCTCGCGGCTTCTTCGACGACGTGGACTACCCCTCGCAGCGGGTTCGCGAGCCCGGTCCGCCGGTCCGATTCTCCGACACGCCGTGGCGCACGGCAGCTTACGGCGGACTCCGCGCGCCTGCGCTCGGAGAGCACACCGCGGACGTGCTCGCAGAGGTCCGGGCCGCGCGCCCGGGTACCGGAACGGTCTTCGCGCCGCCTCCACTCGCCGCTCGCGCGTCGCGCGGATCCTCCGGCAGAATCGGCCTGGCGGCCACCGCCGAGCCCGACCAGTCCGAGCCGCCGCTGCGGGGGGTGCGGGTGCTGGACTTCACAATGGGCTGGGCGGGGCCCTACGCCACGGAGCTGCTGGCTGACCTCGGAGCCGACGTCGTCAAGGTGGAGTCGATCACTCGCACCGACTGGTGGCGCACGGCACGCCGCATGTTCACCGGGGGAGTGGGCGACCCCGACTGGCTGTGGGAGATGTCGCCGCTGTGGAACAGCGTCAACGAGTCCAAGCGCGGCATCACGCTCGACCTGGCCGATGAACGCTGTCGCGACATCGCCCGCCGGCTCGCCTTCGCGGCCGACATCGTGATCGAGAACTTCACTCCGCGCGTGATGGCGTCCTTCGGCCTCTCGTACGATGCGATCCACGAGCTCAATCCCGGCGCGGTGATGGTCTCCATGCCGGGCTTCGGTGCCGGCGGACCCTGGGGAGCATTCCGCAGCACCGCGCTCGTCACCGAGGCCATGGCCGGGCTCACCGGGCGGGGCGGCCACCCCGACGGGCCTCCGCAAGTGATCCAGACGAGCCCCGCCGACCCCAACGCGGGCCTGGTCGCCGCGTGGGCGGTGATCGGCGCCCTGCGCGCGGCGCGGCGGACGGGGCGCGGGCAGCACATCGAGATCGCCCAGGTGGAGGCGATGACACACCACCTTTCGTTCGACCTGCTCGAGTTCCAGGCGACCGGACAGGAGCCGCCCCGGCGCGGCAACTCGATGCCGGGCGCCGTCGTGTCCGGCTGCTGGCCCGCGGCCGGCGCCGACGAATGGGTGGTGGTGTCCACGACAGATGCGGCGGCCCTCGAGCGGGTCGTCGGCTCGGCGGCGCCGGAAGCCGTCGCGCACTTCGTCGCAGCCCGCGACCGCCGCTCGGCGGCGAACGCGCTGCAAGCCGAGGGCGTCGCGGCGGCGTCGGTGCAGTCGGCCCGCGAGGTGCTTTCGGACCCTCAGCTCGCAGCATCGGGATTCTTCCATCGCACCGACAGGGCTTTCGTCGGAGAGCATGCGTACCCCTCAGCGCCGTTCCGGCTGTCGGGGTCACCCATCGTGCCGCGGAAGCCGGCCCCCACGCTCGGGGCCGACACCCGAGCTGTGCTCGACGACTGGCTCGGCATCGACTCGGAGACGGTGGACGACCTCGAGGTTCACGGTCTCAGCGGAACCGAGCCTCGCGGCTCGCGGGGCGGGAAGGTGGTGCAGCCGTGATGCCGGACGCCGCGGTGCCCGAGGTGATGACGACCAGGAACGGCCGCACCCTCGTGATCACCCTCAATCGGCCGAGCGCGCGCAACGCCGTCAACGGCGCCGTCGCGCGTGGCATCCATGCAGCGCTCGATGAACTCGACACGGACGCGACGCTCAGCGTCGGGATCCTGCACGGTGCGGGTGCGGGATTCTGCGCGGGCAACGACCTCAAGAATCTCGGATCCCCGGACGACTCGCCGATGACAGAACGCGGTTTCGCGGGCATCGTCGAGCGTCCTGCGAGCAAGCCGCTCATCGCCGCCGTCGAGGGCTTCGCCGCCGGCGGTGGGTTCGAGATCGCCCTGGCTTGCGACCTCATCGTGGCGGGCCGGTCGACGCGCTTCATGCTCCCGGAGGTGTCGCGGGGCCTGGTGGCGGGCGGAGGCGGCATCCTCCGGCTTCTGCAGCGCGCCCCGCGCAGCGTTGCCGTCGAGCTGCTTCTCACCGGCGTCACCGTGACGGCCGCACAGCTCGGTGCGTGGGGAGTGCTCAACCGGGTCGTCGACGACGGCGAAGCCCTCCCCGCCGCGCATGCGCTCGCCGCCGTCATCGCCGCCAACTCGCCCGTGGCCGTCGCCGCGACCAAGCGCATCATCGACGACTCCGCCGACTGGGCGGAGTCGGAGTTCTTCGAGAAGCAGCGGCCCATCCTCATGGAGGCCGTCCGCTCGGCCGACGCGCGCGAGGGCGCGTGCGCCTTCCTCGAGAAACGGACGCCGCGGTGGCCGTCCGCCCAGGGCCAGTCGGCCCCCGACGAAAGGAATCCGCAATGACAGACGCCGAAGAGACGTTCGTCGAGTTCGAGCGATCCGGTGAAGTCGCCGTCATCCGGCTCAACCGCCCGGAGCGCATGAACGCCATGGGGGCCGTCATGCTCGGCCAGCTCCGTGAGGCGTACCGCACCCTCGCCGAGGACGACGACCTCCGGGTTGCCGTCATCACCGGCACCGGCCGCGCGTTCTGCGCGGGCCGAGACATCAAGGAGGGCGCCGAGGCGGGCGCCCGGCTGCAGGACCAGGCGACGTCGGCCAACACCGACCTGTTCATGGAGAACAACTCGCCCAAGCCGCTGGTCGCGGCCGTCAACGGTTACGCCGGCGGCGCGGGGTTCTACCTCGGGACCCGGGCCGTCGACTTCAGCGTGGCGTCGCGCTCGGCCACGTTCCAGATCGCCGAGGTACCCCGCGGAATCCTCCACGGCTGGCAGACCGGCTTCTGGATGAATCTGAGCCGCGCCGCGGCGCAGGAGCTCGCCTTCGGCATGAAGGTGCCGGGCCAGCGCGCGTACGACATGGGCCTCGTCAACCGCGTCTGCGACGACGGCGAGCTGCTCGACACCGCACTGGCGGCGGCTCGCGAGATCGCTGCCATGCCGCAGGAGGTCATCCGCGACAACCGCGCACTGCTCCGGCGTATTGCGCCCCCGGTGCCGCAAGAGCTGGTCGACGCCGCGCTGGAGCTGCGCCTGGAGATCCAGCGGCGACGCGGCGACGGCGACGCCGAGTTCCTTGAACCCCGAGGCGGGAGCCCGGTAGGGGCCGCGCGAGCGTGACCGACGACCGGACGCCGCGCGCACTCGCCGGAGTCCGCGTGCTCGAGCTCGGCTCCGATCTCGCTGCGAGGTGGTGCGCGCGCCTGCTGGCGGGATTCGGAGCCGATGTGGTGCGCGTCGATCGCGTCGGAGTCGCTGGCGAAGACGCACCCGTCGACGTCGACGTCGAGGCGCGTCGTCTGCACGGCGACGCGGGAAAGCGCAGCGTGGGCATCGACCCGGGCGATCCCGGCGCCCTGCGGCGGCTCCACCGCCTGCAGGAAGCCGCGGACCTCGTGCTGACTTCTGCTGTCGGCGCCGACGCGGACGCGCTGGGCGTGGATCCGCGCGAGTTCGCGGCGCGCTGCCCGGGAACCCCGCTCGTGGCGATCACACCGTTCGGGGTGACGGGGCCGCGGGCCGGCGAACCCGCCACGGATCCGACGCTCATGGCGATGGCCGGATGGATGAGTGTGCAGGGCGCCTCCGACGGCCCGCCGGTGGCGGCAGGTGGTGACTACGTCGCGCACCTCAGCGGCGCGGCGGGGGCGCTCGCCGCCATCGCGGCGCTGATTGTCGCCGAAGCGGGCGGAGGCGGACAGCTCGTCGAGGTGCGCGAGATCGACGTCGCGCTCGGCTCCACGATGTTCGATGTGACGGGATACGCCTGCACGGGGCGTCTCCGCCCCCGCCGGACGACGGAGCCCGGGCAGTCCTGGGGGGTCTTCGCGACCGCAGACGGCCACGTCAGCGTCAGCTCGTCCGCCGCGCGGGCCTGGGCGTCGCTGTGGGCCGTTGTCTTCGGCGAGGACGCCGTCGGCGCCGACCCGTCCGCGCGAGAGGGACGGCCGTCCAATTCCGACGATCTCCAACGGCTCGCGGCGCTGCTGGTCACGCGTGAGAAGCGAGAGCTGATGGAACTCGCGCAGCTGCTCGGCCATCTGGTGGGCGAGGTGACGACCTTGGACGAGGTGCTCGAGCTTCCGCAGCTCGTCGCCCGCGACTGGTTCGACCGGCTCCCGGTGCGCATGGGCCGCGAAGCGGTCGTGGTGAGGGCGACAGGCGCGCCGGTGCGCATTCCGCATCTTCCCTGGACGGCCGCTGCGGTCGCGCCCCGACCCGGCGAGCACGACGCCGCCGTGGACGCCGACTGGTTGGATGCGGTGCGCGAGTCGCCGGCCGCGGGCGACGCCACAACGTCATCGCTCCCCTTCGAGGGGACCCGTGTCGTCGACCTCACGGCGGGGTGGGCCGGACCCTACACGACCCAGCTCCTGGCGGACCTGGGCGCCCAGGTCATCAAGGTCGAGTCCGTCGGACGCACGGACTGGGTGCGCACCGCACGGCGGTTCTTCACCGGGCCGGACGAAGCCGTCGAGCAGCTGTGGGAGACCTCGCCCATGTTCAACGGCGTCAACGAGGGCAAGCTCGGCATCACGCTGGACTTGACGGATGCCGAGTGCCGCAGCATCCTTCTCCAGCTGGTCGCTTCTGCCGACGTGCTCGTGGAGAACTTCACGCCCCGCGTGATGGGAAACCTGGGCCTCACCGACGACGCGCTGCGACTGGCGCGGCCGGATCTCGTCATCGTCTCGATGCCCGGGATGGGTCGCGAGGGGCCGTGGTCTCACTTCCGGGCCACCGCGCTGGTGACCGAGGCGGTGGCCGGCCTCACCAGCCGGTGCGGGTACCCCGACGGCATTCCTCAGGTGATCGCACAGCAGCACGCCGACCCGAACGCCGGTCTTCTCGGCGCCCTCGCGGCCGCCCTCGTGCTCCGGGACCGGAGGCGAACAGGGCACGGCGGATGCATCGAAGTCGCGCAGCTGGAGGCCCTCGTCACGCACGTGGGCGCCGAGCTGCTCGCGACCCAGCTGCGGGGCGCCGTTCCCGAGCGGAGGGGGAGCACCGTGCCGGGTGCGTCGCCGAGCGGGTGCTTCGCCGCTGCCGGCGAGGACGAATGGATCGTGCTCTCGGCGACGGACGACGCCGAGTGGGCGGCGGTGGCGCGGGTCCTGGGCGGTGCTGATCCCGCATGGGACGCCGCCGAGATGCGCATGGAGTGGGCGGACGAGGTGCGCGCCTGGGCAGCCGCGCGCTGCGCGACGCGTGAGGCGGCCGGCACCGCGTCCGAGCTGCGCGCTGCGGGGGTGCCGGCGGCACGGGTGGCGTCGGCTGCCGATATCCTCGCCGACCAGTTCCTCGCCGATGCGTTCCACGAGCAGGACCGGGAGTGGGTCGGCCTGAAGCCCTATCCGTCGTCGCCGGTGCGGCTCTCACGAACGCCGTGCGTGCCCCGGACTCCGGCACCCACGCTCGGGCGTGACAACGCGCGCGTGCTGGGCGAGATGCTGGGGGTGGCCGACGCGCAGCTCGCCGCGTGGACGAAGAATGGCCTGATCGGCCTCCAGCCCCGATCGGTGTGACAAGAGCCGCTCCCGCCGAGCGGAATTCGTTACATGATGTTTATCATGCAACGGGGTGACTTTTGATCAAAAATCCGCCAGACTGATCGTGACGCCGCAGAGCAGCGGCCGGGAAGCGCCGTGCAATGTGGGGCGGCCGAAAGGATGCTCGATGAAGAACAAGCGGATTCGCCTGGGACTTGCGGGAGCGGCAGCGGTCTTCGCGCTCACGCTGAGCGCGTGTGCGGGCTCTGACAGCGGCACTCCCGCAGAGCCGAGCGCGGCGGCCGAGATCATGCCGGGCGGTGTGGCGCAGGTCGCCGCTCTGGGCGAGATGCCGGGCTTCGACCCCGTGAAGCTTGCGAACGTGGGCACCGGCATCGAGCGCGCTGCGCAGGTGATGGACACGCTGCTGATGCGCGACGACCTCACGGACGAGGTCTACCCGAAGCTGGCGAAGTCGATCTCGTCGGACGACGCCAAGGTGTGGACGCTCGAACTGCGCGACGGCGTGACATTCACCGATGGCGAACCTCTGAACGCCGAGGCCGTCATCTTCAACCTCCAGCGTCACATCGCACCCGACTCGACGAGCACCGCCAAGGCGATGCTCTCGGGAATCGAGACGATGGACGCGACGGGGGAGTATGAGGTCACGATCACGCTGTCCGCGCCGAGCGGCTCTTTCCCGCTCGCGCTCACAGGTTCGTCATCGGCGAGCCTCATCGGCTCACCAAAGGCTCTCGCGGATCCCGCTGCGTTCAACTCCAACCCTGTCGGGGCCGGTCCCTTCATCTTCGAGTCCTGGGTCCCCGACGACAAGCTCGTGCTGGCGAAGAACGACGACTACTGGGATGACGGCAAGCCGTATCTCGACGGCGTCGTCTACACGGTCATGGTCGACTCGCAGACGCGTACCGACGCGCTGGTCTCAGGCGGTCAGGATCTCGGTCTCATCCAGGGCAACGCATGGAATGCCGTCGCTGATCTTCCGAACCTGGTGCTGCTTCCGGTGCCGACCGGCGGGCAGGCTCTGATTCCCAACGGCACGACGGAGCCGGGCAGCGACGAGCGCGTCCGTGAGGCCATGACGATGGCGCTCGATCCCGAGGTGACGGCTCAGGTGCTGTTCGGCGGCACCCAGATCTGGAACGCCGACCCTTCCTGTGTTCCGTTCGCTCAGGGCTCGCCCGCGTGCGCGGAAGGAATGACGAACGACCAGGATATGAAGAAGGCCAAGGCGCTCGTCCAGGAGTACCTGGACGAGGGTGGAAGTCCTGACACGGAACTCGTCTACTTCCAGACGCTGACCGACCAGGCCACCTACTACCAGCAGCAGTTCAGCGAGATCGGCCTGAACGTCACACTGGCATCGGTGGATGCCGCCACCCTCGCGCAGCGGCAGGCAGCCGGCGACTACGGCATCTTCCTCGGCTCGACCGCGTCGGCGGGATTCCCGACGGTGTGGACGCGCTACTACTCCGGTGGCACGAACTGGGGCGAGGTCACTTATCCCGAACTGGACGAGGCGCTGCTGCGCGCTCGTGACGAGCTGACCCTGGAAGATCGCAACCAGGCCTGGCAGGACGTCGCCGAGATCATCCACGACAACTCCATGCTGTTCTGGACATCGCCGTACACCGCCGCGATGGCGCACAGCACCAAGCTTCATCTCGGCACGCCCGATCACCCTTATCAGGGAAGCACGATGGTGTACCTCGACACCGCGTGGATCGAGCAGTGACCTGACGCCTGAGGGCCGCGGGGCGCCGACCGGTTCGGTGCCCCGCACTCCTCAAGGCGAGCGAAGACGCCTGACCGACGAAGAAGACGGGAGCGCGAGTGCGCTATGTCGTGACCGGGGCATCCACGGGAATGGGTGCGCAGTTCGTGAGCGAAGTGAGACGGAACGGCGTCGAGGTCGTGGCGCTCGACGTGGCGGATCCCAGTGTGGAGGTCGATGAGTTCATCCGCATCGACCTGGCCGATCCCGCGCAGATAGAGGCTGCTGCATCCGGGATCCCCTCCCTCGATGCGCTGGTCAACTGTGCGGGCATCCCCGGCGGCGGTTCGGCGCCGGACGAGACCGTGTTTGCGGTCAACTACCTCGGCATGCGCGCGCTGACCGACGTGCTGGTGCCGAAGATCCCGGCTGGAGGAGCGGTGCTCAGCATCGGCTCGATGGCGGGCCACCGCTGGAAGGATCGCGCGGACGCCTACCGACGCCTGCTCGCCGCGGGCTCTTTCGAGGCCGGCCTGGATTGGCTGCGAACGACGAGCGAGATCCAGGACCGCCCGGTGTACGGCATATCGAAGGAAGCGGTGTGGGCGTACACCAGCGTGCTCGCGACGAAGCTGCTGCCCCGAGGTATCCGGGTGAACTCCGTCGGCCCCGGCCTCGTCGACACGCGCCTGCGGGCCGCGTTCGAGGGTGCCATGTCGGATGCGACCCGCGAGCGCATGAACGACATCGTGGGCGAGCCCATCGTCCCGTCCGAGATCACATCGGTGATGCGCTTCGTGCTGAGCGACGCGGGATCGCGGATCAACGCCCAGAACATCGTCGTCGACGGCGGCTACCTGGCAGGAGTGGAGTTCGCTGAATGGACGCTGTAGCCGAACTGATCGAGATGACGCTCGTCATCAACGGGGTCGCTCGCGAGACCCGCGGGCGCATCGAGGTGGAGGATCCCGCGACCGGCCAGGTCTTCGCGACCGTCGCGGACGCGACGCTGGCTGATCTCGACGACGCGTTCGCCGCGGCGGCCGCCGCGCAGCCCGGGTGGGCGGCGCGCTCCCACGCCGACCGGGTCGCGATGCTGCGCGACGTCGGTCGTCGCCTGGAAGAGCATACGGACGAGCTCGCGTCGCTGCTCACTCACGAACAGGGCAAGCCGCTCGCGAATGCGCGCGGCGAGGTCGGCACGGTGCTGCGCTGGATCGCAGCGCTGTCGGAGTATGACCTCGAGCCGGAAGTGATCGAGCGCACCGAGGAGAAGATCGTCGAACTGCGGCGTGAGCCCATCGGCGTGATCGCCGCGATCACCCCGTGGAATGTGCCGCTGGGGCTGGCGTCGTGGAAGTTCGTGCCGGCACTGCTGGCGGGCAACACGATGGTGCTGAAGCCGTCGCCCTTCACGCCGGTCGCGACCGCACGCCTGGGCGAGCTCGTCGCCGACATCCTTCCGCCTGGCGTGCTCACTGTGATCACGGGCGGTGATGAACTCGGCGCTGCCATGACGCAGCATCCGATTCCCCGCAAGGTCACGATGACGGGATCGGTTGAGACGGGGCGCAAGGTCTCCGTGGCCGCTGGACGCGAACTCAAGCGCGTCACGCTCGAGCTCGGCGGCAACGATCCCGCGATCGTGCTCCCGGATGCCGACGTGGCCGACATCGCGCCCCGGCTGTTCACGGCGGCCTTCGCGAACAACGGCCAGGTCTGCACCGCGATCAAGCGCATCTACGCTCACGACGACGTCTACGAGGAGCTCGTGGCGGCTCTCGCCGCGATCGCCGCCGAAACGGTCGTCGGCAACGGCTTCGACGACGGCGTGCGCCTCGGACCCCTCGCGAACGAGGCCCAGCGCGACCGCGTCGAGATGCTCGTCGACGATGCAGCACGCAATGGAGCCCGCGTCGCGTCCGGCGGCAGGCGCATCGACCGCGACGGCTACTTCTACGAACCCACGATCGTCGCGGATCTGTCTTCGGGCACGGAGCTCGAGACGCAGGAGCAGTTCGGTCCCGCACTCCCGGTGATCCGCTACCGTCACGTCGATGAGGCTGTCGAGCGGGCGAACGCGGGAGACTACGGGCTCGGCGCATCGGTCTGGGGAACGGACACGGATGCCGCCGCAGCCGTCGCCGGCAGACTCGAGGCGGGCACCGTCTGGGTGAACGCTCACCTGGCGCTCTCGCCCACGCTGCCGTTCGGCGGGCACAAGCACTCGGGCCTCGGAGTTGAGAACGGACGTCTGGGCCTTCACGAGTACACCCGCGTCCGCGTCGTGCACCTGCCGATCACGAAGCCCGGGACCGTATGAGCATCGACGCCGCCGGCGCCGAGGCACGGCGAGCGACCATCCGGTCGTTCTGGGACAACGTGCACGCGCACCGGTTCGATGAGCTCGTCCCGCTGCTGCACGAGGACGTCGAGCGCATCGTGCTCTGGTACGGCGGCCCCGACACCCGAACCGGCCGCGATGCGTACCTCGCGACGCTGCGCGAGATCATCCCGTCCTTCACCGAGTGGCACATCGATTCGGGACCCATCCACGTCAGCGACGACGGCTCGCACGCGTTCATGCGCTGCCACGAGGTCTTCCTTCGCGGCGCGCGTCGGCGCGAGATCGACGAGCTGTTCGAATACACGTTCGCGTCCGACGGGCGGATCCTGCGGATTAACATCTTCTTCAAGGTGGACCCGGCGATGGCTGCCTCGGTGCTCGAGCGGTATCCGCTCCAGCATGGCTGATCCACGACCGCGTGGCGCCGATTCAGCGGCCGACCGAGGAAGACCCCTGTATGCAGGTGGAGACGGCCGCCAGGCGGTCGTCGCATCGGCAGGCGGCGCGCCGGACGAGCCTCGCGAACGCTGGTGACAGCTCGCCGCAAGCCGCGCTTCTCGATGAGGCGATCAGCCCATGACGGCGCGGAGCATCGCCCGCTCGATCGAGACGACCTCGGCGATGTAGGCCTGCGCCTGCTCGTCGTCGTGGCAGCTCTGAACGCCGCGCACCCAGCCGCCGAGGGCTCCCGTGATAGCGGCGGCAATCGCGTCCGCGCGGGGGGTGCCCATCGCGAGGCCCAGCTGGCGGGCGTTGCGCTCCACCCAGATCTCCTGGCCGGAGCGGATCGACGAGACGTCGATGTCGGTGGTGCCGATGGT
Source organism: Microbacterium sp. Root166 (assembly GCF_001427145.1). Lineage (GTDB taxonomy): Bacteria > Actinomycetota > Actinomycetes > Actinomycetales > Microbacteriaceae > Microbacterium. Next base: position 540,195 of record NZ_LMGL01000001.1, on the reverse strand, counting down.
CTGGAAAAGCCGGCCCAGCGCGGCCTCGCGGAAGGCGCCGACGAGATAGGCGTGCGTGCCGGCGACGAAGAGTGCTACGTCGTCGACGACACCGGCGCTGCGCGCGCTCGCGATGGCGTCGCGCACTCGTTCCGCCTGCCGCCGACCGTAGGACTGGAACACTTCCAGGAAGAGGTCCTCCTTGCTCGGGAATCGGTTGTACAGCGTGCCGACGCTCATCCCCGCTCGACGGGCGATATCGGACATGGCGGTGCCCTGGTAGCCGTGCTCGACGAACAATTGGGCGGCTGCGTCCAACGCTGCGCCGGTCGTAGGCGCGGCGGGGGCGGACCTGCTGGTGGCGGCAGTGATCGTCGTGCTCCGCTCAGCTGCGCGGCATGCCGAGGATGCGCGAGGCGATGATGTTCCGTTGAATCTGCGCGGAGCCGCCGTACACGCTCATGGGGCGGGTCTGGAAGTACTGACTCACGACTTCGGGCGCTCGTCCGGTGAGGATGTCGGCGCCGTGGAGCTTCAGCGCGAGATGCGCAAGCTCCTGGCTCGCCTCGGTCTGCAGTATCTTCGCCACCGAGCCCTCCTCGCCGACGAGCTTACCGGTAGCACGCGAGCTGAGCTGCTCGAGGGCGACAAGGCGAACGACCTCGCCTCGCACGTAAGCCCGCGCGAGCTCGAGCCGCAGACGGGGGTCGTCGGTGGCGCCGATCGCGGCTGCGTGTCGCTCGAGGCTCGCCAGCTGCTTGTTGAGCGTCGAGATCGCGCCCACGTCCGACGGTCCGCGCTCGTAAGCGACCGTGGTCATCGCGATCTTCCAGCCGTCGCCCTCTTCGCCGACCAGGGCCGACGCAGGGACCCGAACGCCGTCGTAGAAGACCTCGCTCGTCTCGGGATCGCCGTTGGCCAGCACGATCGGCTGCAGTACGAGGCCGGCGGAGTCCATCGGCACGAGGAACGCCGAGATCCCCTTGTGCTTGGGAACGTCGGGGTCGGTGCGCGCCAGCACCAGACACCAGTCGGCCCATTGGCCGGCCGAGGTCCACATCTTGTGACCGGAGATGACGTACTCGTCCCCCTCGCGCACCGCCTTGGTCGTGAGCGAAGCGAGGTCCGACCCCGCGCCCGGCTCGCTGAAGCCCTGGCACCACTGGATCTCGCCGCTCAGGGTCGGCGGGATGAACCGCGCACGCTGCTCGTCGTTCCCGAACATCTGGAGGGCGCGGCCGATATAGCCGACCATGGCGGGCAGCGACGGCGCGTCGGCGTTGCCGTTCTCCTCGTTGAGGATCGCGTCCATCGTGGGGCTGAGCCCTTTGCCACCCCACTCGACGGGCCACGACTGTCCGATGTAACCGCCCTCGTACAGGCTGCGGTGCCAAGCGAGGCGCTCGGCGGCGAGGTCGGCGTTGCTGCGCTCGCCCTCGTGGCGGGGCGGCACGTTGTCGGTCAGCCATGCACGAAGCGTTGCTCGGTACTCGGCCTCTTCCGGGCTGTCGCGATAGTCCATGTCACTCTCCTCCGAGTCGGGCGTCCGCGATCGCGCGCAGCTGGGTTTCTTCTCCGCCGAAGAGCATGGAGTCGAACATGGCGCGGCGCGTGTAGAAGTGGGCGATGTGCTCCCAGGTCTGGCCGATTCCGCCGTAGAGCTGCATCACGGCCTCGGCGGTGGGGAGGGCGTTGCGTGCGGCGATGGCCTTCGCGGTGCGTGCCGCGAGGAGTGCCTCGCCGGGCGCGAGCTCGTCCACCGACCACGCCGCGTAGTTCACGGCGGCGGCGATCGCCTCGATCGCCACGTGCGCCTCGGCTGCGATGTGCTGCACAGCCTGGAAGGATCCGATATGCACGCCGTAAGCGACGCGCTGCTTCGAGTACTCGACGACTCCGGCGAGTGCCGCGCGCAGCGTTCCCGCGGCGTCGGCCGCGAGGCCGGTGAGCGCGAGCGCGGTGAAACGGTCCAGGTCGTCCTGCGTCAGGGCGCCGCCCCGCTCCCACTCACCGTCGTCGGTGGGCTCCCAGAGCTCGTTGGTCAGCGAGATCGAGTTGAGCCGGCGTGCGCCCGAGATCGCCCGGCGCGCGATGAACGTCCCGCCGTCGTCATCGCGGAGCACGCACAGTGCGAATCCGGCCTCCCGGGATGCTCCCCACAGCACGCCACGGTCACCGGCCGTATCGCCGATCGCCTCGAGGCCCGGGTGCATGAGCAGGCTGTAGTGGTCGTCTCCTGCGAGGAGGCCCGGCAGCCATCCGCCGACATCGCCGGAGCGGCTGATGAGATCCACGGCCAGCGCGCCGCCGGCCAGGTACGGGGCTGGCGCGAGCGCGGCGCCCAGCGCCTGCGACAGCAGCGCGATCTCGACACCGCCCGCCAGCGGAACTTCGTCGGTGCGCTCGCGCAGTTCGAGCAGTCCTGACGACTGGAGGGTGCTCCATCCCGCGAGGGGATCGGCACCGTCGATATCAGACGGATTCGCGATCCCGATGGACGCCGCGATGTCGTTCGCGAGTTCGCGGAACTCCTGCTGTGTCTCGTCGATGAGGGCCTGCATGCGACTCCTTCGTGCGTGTGCTGGACTTCGATTATGCATGAACCGGATTCATCGCGGAACCTGGTGCTGGGGTCACACGGACTCCGCAGTGCGACCCGATGGGCTGTCCCGACTCGTGGACGATGCGCCGAAGGCACATTTGTAACCCGCAAGTTTTTCCAGGTCAGAGATTCAAAACCCATAATTGGGCGGGCCAATTTCATGATCAAGTATTTGACACTGTAACACCGCACAGACTACGAATGAACTGCTCGATTCCACCCGAATCGGATTCAGCATCGAAGGAGCTGCCCCATGAGTCCGTGGTCCCCGTCAGAGTTCGAGGGCGCTGTCGTCGCCGTCACCGGAGCAGCCCAGGGCATCGGCCGTTCGATCGCCCTCGCGTTCGCCGCGCAAGGCGCTAACGTCGCTGTCATCGACGTCCAGGAGGCCGCGGCCCAGGCTGTGGTCCGCGAGATCGAAGCCGGCGGCGGCCGCGCGGTCGCCGTGGCGTGCGACGTCTCGAAGCGCGAGAGTGTGCGGGCGGCAGTCGGGGCGGTCACCGACAGCCTCGGTGGGATCCGAGTGTTGATCAGCAACGCGGGCATCACCCGTCCAGCCATGATCCGCAAGATGACCGACGAACAGTGGGATCAGGTGGTGGGGGTGCACCTCAACGCCTCCTTCTACTGGCTCCAGGAGGTCGTCGAGCCCATGATCGAGGCCGGTGGCGGGCGCATCATCTTCACGTCTTCGTCGACGGCGCAGAACGGGTCGATCGGTCAGGTCAACTACGCAGCCGCCAAGTCCGGCATGCTCGGTCTCATGCGCAGTGCCGCCAAAGAGCTGGGCCGATACAACATCCTCGTCAACGCCGTAGCACCGGCAGCCCTCACCGACATGACGCGCACCGTGATGACTGACCCGAAGTTCGGCGCCGACCCCTCGAAGAGCACGCTCCGCCGCTTCGCGGAGCCCGAGGAGATCGCGCCGGCGTACCTGTTCCTCGCTAGCTCGGCCTCCAGCTACATGACCGGCCAGGTGCTCTCGGTAGACGGCGGATCGATGATGGTCCGATGAGCGCCGAAGCTTTCACCGTCACCTCGTCGGACCTCACCCGGCTGCTCTCGCCGCGCTCGATCGCGGTCGTCGGTGCCTCTGACAAGCCGGGGCGCATCGGCACCCAGCTCCTCGACAACATCGCGCGGCTGTTCCCCGGCGAGATCCATCCGGTCAATCCCCGTGCCGACGTGCTGGCGGGTCTTCCCGTTGTGGCTGATGTCGACGCGCTTCCCGACGGCGTCGACATGGCCGTCGTTGCCGTTCCGGCCGAGCAGGCCGTGCCGACCGTGGCCCGGCTCGCAGCGAAAGGCGTCGGCGGCGTCACCCTCTTGAGCTCGGGCTTCTCCGAGTCCGGGCCCGAGGGCATCGAACGCCAGGCCGAACTCGCTCGCATCATCGAGTCGACCGGCATCCGCGTGCTGGGCCCCAACTGCATCGGGTTCATGAACCTCCACGAGGGGGTCATGGCCAACTTCGCGATGTCGGGCGCAGTAACGCTGCCTGAGCCGGGGCCCGTCGCGCTCGTGTCGCAGAGCGGCGGCTTCGCGTCGTACCTCACGAACGCCTCGCTGCGTGCCGGCATTCGCCTCGGATACTTCGTCTCAACCGGCAACGAGGCCGGCGTCGTGCTCGCGCATGCCGTCGAGCATCTCGTCGAGCGCGACGAAGTGGGCACCGTGCTTGTCTTCAGCGAATCGCTGAAAGAACCGGAGACGCTCATCCGCGCCGCGCGCCGCGCCCACGAGCTCGACAAGCCGATCGCGCTGCTGAAGGCCGGGCGCACCGAGGAGGCCGCGCGGGCGGCGATGAGTCACACGGCGTCCGTCACGGGCTCGTCCGACGTGCTGGATGCGGTGTGCCGTCAGTACGGCATTCATATCGCCTACTCCATGGAAGAGCTGATAGACCTTGGCCTGGCCTTCCAGGACGGCCGCCGCGCCCCCGTGGGCGAGGTCGCCATCGTCACAGCATCGGGAGGCGCCGGCGTTCTGCTGACGGATGCTGCGGCCTCATCAGGTCTGGAGGTGCCTGCTCCGCCGGCCGATGCGGTTGAGCGCATCACCGCGGTCATGCCTCAGCCCTTCTACGGCAGCATCGAGAATCCGGTCGACATCACGGCGCAGGGCACCGCGTCCCCGCACTCGTTCGGACTCGTACTCGACGCGGTCCGCGATCTCGACACGTTCGACTGCATGGCCGTCGTGACGTGGCAGGGGGACTACCCCTCGAACGACCGCATCGTCGAGACCTACCAGTCGACTGACAAGCCGTTCTTCGTGCTGACCACGGGATACATGGAGAAGTTCCAGGCCGCAGGCGTGCCGATGTACCTCGACCCCCACCGCCTCATGCGCTCCCTCGCGGCCGTCGCGCGTCACTCTAGGCGCACGCCGCTGGATGAGCCCGGCGCCGGCGCCACCCGCCCCGTCGACCTCACGCGCCTGCTCGCCCCGGCCGCCGGCCGGGCCACGATGCTCGAGCACGACGCGAAGGCACTTCTCGCGGCGTACGGCGTCGTCGTGACGCGTGAGCGCCTGGTCGAGGCGGCGGCGGATGCCGCGACCTTCGCGGCTGAGCACGGCGCCCCCGTCGCGCTCAAGGCCATGAGTTACGACCTGCCGCACAAGACCGAGTACGGAGCGATCCGGCTCGGCGTGCGCGCGGTCGACGTGGACGATGCCACGGCCGACATGCTCGCGGAGGTGGCCCGCCGGGCCCCGCACGCCGAGATCGTCGGCGTACTCGCCCAGGAGATGGTCCCCGCGCGCCTGGAGCTCACGGTCGGCATGCGTCGGGATCCGGTCTTCGGTCCAGTCGTCGCGGTGGGCCTGGGTGGCGTCGCGGTCGAGATCATGGCGGCCGCCGTCTTGCTGCACGCGCCCTTCTCGCACGAGATGGCCGTCCGCACGATCGCGGACCTCCTCGACGGCCGGATCACCTCGGCCGCGCGCGGGCTCGACGCGCAAGAGCTCTCGCAACTGGCGCACACCGCGGTCGCCGTCGGGCGCCTCGCAATCGACGTCCCCGAGATCGCCGAGATCGATGTGAACCCCGTGTGCGTCCACGATGGCCGCGCGGTGGCCGCGGACGCCCTCATCGTGTTCGAACGGACGGGCGACGCGTCGTGAGTCGGCTCACCGAGCTCGTCGGCACGACTGCACAGCCCTTCCGATTCCTCGTAGAGGAGGGCAAGGTCGCCGAGTTCGCCCGTGCGGTGCAGGCGACCGATCCGCTGTTCCACGATGCGGCAGCGGCGGCAGACGCAGGTCTCTCGGGGGTCCTCGCGGCCCCTACGTTCAGCACCGCGAGTGCGCACTGGTCGGGTCCTGCATCGTCGCCCGCGCTGGGACTCGACCTCAAGCGCGTGCTGGCAGGCGGGGGAGAGTGGGAGTACTTGTCGCCTGTCGTCGCCGGCGACGAGCTCGAGGTGGTCACCACAGTCGAGTCCGTCCTCGAGAAGCAGGGAAGCCGGGGACCCATGGCGGTCATCCGTGTGCGCACCGACTTCGCGCGCGACGGCGAGATCGTGCAGCGCTACACCTCGAACATCATCCAGTTCGGCGCCGTCGACGAGGAGAGCAGCGCATGAGCGTAGGCGACGTCGTGCTCGAGAAGGACTTCGGTCCGGTCACCCGCACGCATCTCGTGCGCTACGCCGGCGCCGGCGGCGACTTCAACCCGATTCACCACGACGAAGGGTTCGCGCAGGCGGCCGGCTACCCGTCTGTCTTCGCGCACGGCCTGTTTACAGCCGGGCTCGCCGGCGCGGCGCTGGCTGAAGCGGTCGGTCCGCTCGCCCTGCGTCGCTTCGCGGTGCGCTACGTCGGTCAGGTCTGGCCTGGCGACACCGTGACCGTGACCGTGCAGGAGACGGATGCCGCGGCATCCGCCCGCCGCAGTTTCGAGGTCACCGTCGAGGCGGTCGCAGCCGACGGGCATCGCCGCGTCGTCATCACCGGTACGGCGGAGGCGGACCGATGAGCGCCGCGGATCTCGCTCCGGCGGAACCCGCGCCCTGGGCCGGCTTCGTCCGGCGCCGGGGGGAAGGGCGTATCCCGTTCCAGTACTGCACCTCGTGCGAGCGTGCCGTGTTCTACCCGCGCGTGCTGTGCCCGCACTGCGGGTCGCTCGAGCTCGAGTGGCGGGACAGCATCGGTGCCGGCGTCGTGTACTCCCAGACGTTCCTGCCGACTCGCGAGGGTGGCGGCCGCTACGTCCTGCTGGTCGACTTCGACGAGGGCTTCCGTGTGATGGGCTCGTCGACCGACGACACCGGAGCGTACGCGATCGGCTCGCGCGTGCGCGGAGCGGTCGACACGAGCGACCCCGAGGCGGAGCCACGCTTCGTCTTCACCGAGGAGAAGCAGGGATGACGCACATGTTGCGTGGCGCCGCCGTGATCCGCGGAGTGGCGGAGTCCGAGCTCGGCGAGGTCGGCCCCGATCGCTACCCGCTCGATCTGCTCGGCGAGGCGGTGGCCGGCGCACTCGCCGACGCCGGCATCGCGAAGTCGGAGGTCGACGGGTTGTTCACTGCCGTCCCCGGCCGCATGATGTCGAACCTCGACGTCGGCGAGTACCTCGGCATCGCTCCGTCGTTCACCGACGGCACGATGATCGGCGGCAGCTCGTTCGTCAGCCATGTGCACCACGCAGCCCTCGCCCTCGAGGCCGGTGCCTGCAACGTCGCCGTCATCGCTTACGGCAGCACGCAGCGCACCGATGCGCGGCGGCCGGGTCGTCGGCCGTACCCGCCGGAGGTGCCCAGCTACGAGGCTCCGGCCCGCCCGGTGCATCCCGTGACCGGCTACGCCCTGGCCGCAGCACGTCACATGCACGAGTTCGGCACGACGCGCGAGCAGCTCGCCGAGGTCGCGGTCGCCGCCAGGCGCTGGGCGCAGCTGAACCCGAAGGCCTTCAAGCGTGACGCGCTCACGATCGACGACGTACTGTCGGCGCGCGTCGTCGCCACTCCCTTCACGACCCTCGACTGCTGCCTCATCACCGACGGCGGCGGTGCCCTGGTCATGACCCGCGCGGACGCGTACACGGATCGCGCCAAAGCGCCCGTGTACGTGCTGGGCGCGGGGGAGGCGCACTCGCACCGATCGATCTCGCAGATGGCGGACCTGACGACGACCTCGGCGCGCGAGTCCGGCAGGCGGGCGTTCGAGATGGCGGGGCTGACCCCGGCCGACATCGATGTGCTCCAGCTGTACGACGCGTTCACCATCAATCCGATCCTGTTCCTCGAGGACCTCGGCTTCTGCGCGAAAGGCGAAGGCGGGGCCTTCGTCGAGAGCGGGCGCATCGCACCCGGCGGCGCGCTGCCGGTCAACACGAACGGCGGCGGACTGTCCTTCTGCCACCCCGGCATGTACGGAATCTTCGCCCTCATCGAGGCCGTGCGTCAGGTGCGCGGAGAGGCGGGAGAGCGCCAGGTCGCCGGCGTGACGACCGCACTCGCCCACGGCAACGGCGGTCAGCTGTCCAGCCAGGTCACCGCGATCCTCTCGGCGGAGCGGTGATGACGGACGGCATCGTGCTCACCAGCCTCGAGGACGGCGTCCTCGTGGTCACGCTGAACCGACCCGAGGCGATGAACGCACTCTCCGTGGCGCTGTCGCACGAGCTCACCCGCACCCTCGCCCGCGCCGCGCAGCCCGATGTGCGCGCCGTTGTCTTGACCGGTGCCGGCCGGGGATTCTGTGCCGGGGCCGATCTGCGCGACACACGCACCGGCGACGTCGCCCGCGAAGGCCTGCGTGCCACCTATCACCCGATGGTGCTCGCGCTCACGGCGTTGGAGAAGCCGGTCATCGCGGCCGTCAATGGCCCCGTGGCTGGGGCGGGACTCGCGCTCGCACTCGCGGCCGACGCCCGGATCGCCGCACCCGCCGCGAAGCTCGTGCCGGCGTTCGCCACGATCGGCCTGGTGCCGGATTCCGGCGTCGGCTACCTCGCCGCGCGCGTGCTCGGCGAAGCCCGGGCGTTGCGATGGCTGGCGGGCGGTGAGCCGATGCTGGCCGACGAGGCGCTAGCCTGCGGCGTGTTCGAAGCCATCGCCGATGCCCCGGTCCCGCCGGCTGTCGCTCTGGCGACGCGGCTGGCCTCCACCCCGGGGCGGGCTTACGGACTCACCAAGCGGATGCTGTGGGCCGAAGGCCGGCGCCTGCTCGCCGCGAATCTCGATGTCGAGGTAGACCTGCAGCACCTTGCGGTCTCCGACCCCCAGCGTGCCGCGGCGCGCGCCCGCGCCGTGGACGACATGGGTTCACGCACCCCGGAGAAGGAGAAACCATGACCGACGCCGAGGAGCAGCCGGTTCTGATCCATGTCGCCGACGGGGTGATGACGATCTCCTTCAACCGTCCGACGCGGCACAACGCCGTCACCGGCCGCATGCACCGGGAGTTCGTCGCCGCGCTGGAACAGGCCAGGCAGAACAAGGACGTGCGCGTGGTGCTGATCCGGGGCGAGGGTCGCTCGTTCTGCTCCGGCGCCGACGTCGCCGACTTCCAGACGCCGGCAGTGCCCCCGACCGCCGCCGAGCGTGCGCTCGCCGTCATGGGCGGGCGCGAGCTCGTCGACGCGCTGCTGGCCGTGCCGCAGCCCATCGTTGCCGCCGTACGCGGCTATGCGATGGGACTCGGGGCGACGATCGCACTGTTCTCGGACGTCGTGATCGCCGCGGACGACGCGGTGCTCGCCGACACCCACGTGAACATCGGGGTCGTCGCCGGCGACGGCGGCGCCGTGATGTGGCCGCTCCTGGCCGGGCTCGGCCGTGCCCGGTTCCACCTTCTGACCGGTGAACGAGTGACGGGTGCGCTGGCGGCGGAGTGGGGGCTGGTCTACCGAGCGGTCCCGGCCGACGCCGTCGACCAGGAGGCGCGGGGCGTCGTCGCCAAGCTCGCAGCGCTCGCTCCGCTTGCCGTGCAGGGCACCAAGTCGACGCTGAACCGCATCGTGCGCGAGAAGGTCGAGCTCGTCCTCGACCACGGACTATGGAGCGAAGCCGTGACGTTCCTATCCGACGATCATCGCGAGGCGACCGCCGCATTCATGGAGAAGCGCACCCCGGGGTTCGAGGGTCGCTGACTCTGCCTGTGGCGCGCGACGGGGTTGAGACCTCAGCATCCACCGATTATGATCGAATATCAAATCTTTCCGAGCGTCCGAGGATGTACCGCACATGAACAAGCTCAGTCGTGACTTCGGCATCGAGTACCCGATCTTCGCCTTCAGTCACTGCCGCGATGTCGTGGCGGCCGTCTCCAAGGCAGGCGGGATGGGTGTGCTCGGCGTGGTGGCGATGTCGCCCGAGGAGATCGACGTCGAGATCGCATGGCTGAAGGAGCAGTGCGGCGACGTGCCGTTCGGCATCGATGTGGTGATGCCGGCCAAGACCGCCGACCGCGAGCGGGGCCTCACGGACACGTCGAGCCTCGTCGACGATCTCGACAAACTCATCCCTGACGGACACCGGGCGTTCGCTGAGGCCCTCATGGATCGGTATCACGTACCGGTGCCGATAGACGCCGCCCGCCGCCTCGGCGCCAAAGGCCTGAGCGCCTCGTACGGCGCGGCCCAGCTGGAGGCCGTCTTCGCCCACGACATCCCGTTCCTCGTCAGCGGCCTGGGCGCGCCCCCGTTGGAGACCATCGAGCGCGCGCACGCGAACGGTGCCAAGGTCGGTGCGCTGGTCGGAAAGCCCGAGCACATCGCCAAGAGCGCCGGCACCGGCATCGACGTCTACATCGCCCAGTCATACGAGGCCGCCGCCCATACCGGCGACATCGGCTCGATGGTGTTGACCCCGGACGTGGTGGACGCCGCCGACGGCACCCCCGTTCTCGCCGCGGGCGGCATCGCGACCGGCCGGCAGATGGCTGCCGCGATGGCGCTGGGTGCCGAAGGGATCTGGACGGGTTCGATCTGGCTCACGTCGCAGGAATCGTCCACCGACCAGCGCGTGAAAGAGCGCATGCTCGAAATGACTTCGAGCGACACCGTGCGCTCGAAGTCGCAGACGGGCAAGTACAACCGTCAGATCCGCACACCGTGGACCGAGGCGTGGGACAGCCCCGAGAGTCCCGGCAATCTCCCGATGCCGTTGCAGCAGATGCTGTACTCCGAATACACCGCCCGCGCCCGGCGCGCGGGCGTGTGGGAGCTCGTCGGCGGGCCCGTGGGCCAGGGCGTCAGCCGCATGAACGCGATCAAGTCGTGCAACCAGATCATCCTCCAGATCGTCGAGGAATACGCCGAGACGCTCGATCGCCTCGCCTCCCTGCGCGACGAACTCATGGCTTGAACCGCAATCCCTTCCACGGTGGTGGCCATCGCTCCCGCCCAGACACAGGAGTGACGATGACGTCGAACCAAAGTGCCGTGTACGACACCCCGACCACGCTGGAGGAGGCCACGGCCATCCTCGACGAGGCACCGCTGGCGCGCGTCTCCGTCCCCACCGGCGGAGACGTGTGGATGGTCCTGAGTCACGAGCTGGCACGTCAGCTGCTGGCCGATCCGCGTGTCGGGCGCGAGCCGCTCGTGAGCCGCGAAGACATCCCCTACAAGGCGAGGTTCCCCGAGTACCTCACCCGCACCCTGCTGTTCAAGGACGATCCCGAGCACGCGCGGCTTCGCCGTTCCGTCGGCAAGTGGTTCGCGCCGCGCCAGATCCGCGCGCTGCAGGCCGAGATCGAGGTCGAGTGCGAACGCCTGCTGGATGAGATCGAGCAGCGCGGACCAGACTTCGACCTGGTCGAGGAGTACGCAGTCCCGGTGCCGATCTTCGCGCTCACCAGGGTGCTGGGAGCGGATCGCACGATGGCCGCCGATTTCCTCCGCTGGAACCAGGTGCTCTTCGGCACCGGCGCCTCGCTGGGCGCGGCGGAGGTGGCGGCGGTAGAGGCGGAGTGCGTCGCGTACCTGCGCGCGGAGATCGCTCGCAAGCGCGGCGCCGACGGTGACGACCTGCTGTCCGCACTCGCGAACGTTCCGGAAGGGGAGGGCGCGCTCACCGACGATGAGATGATCTCGATCGCGATGCTGATCCTGGTGGCGGGCTTCGACAACACGGCGAACTTCATCGGCAACGGCGCCTTGGCTCTCCTTCGTCACCCGGCGCAGCTCTCGTACTTCCTCGATGACATCGACGGGCGCGTCATCCCCGTCGTCGAGGAGCTCCTGCGGCACGGCCGGCAGTCGGTGGGCAGCGGAGTCCGAAACATCGGAATGCCTTTCGTGGCGCTGGAGGACATCGTGGTCGGCGACATCACGATCCGAGAAGACGAGATCGTGCTGATCAACCGCAACGCCGCGAATCACGACGACAGCGTGTTCGAACGCCCGCTCGAGCTCGACTTGAGGCGCGAGGACAACCCGCATCTGACACTGAGCTATGGAGTGCATTCCTGTTTGGGCGCGCCGCTCGCGCGCCTGGAGCTCCAGGTGTCGCTCGCCGCGCTGTTTCGCCGGTTCCCGGCTCTGCGGGTGGTGGGCGAGCCGGTCTCGCAGATGGACACGATGTCGGAGGCCATCGAGCACCTCCCCGTCACGAGTGTTGCGGAATGAGCGACGCTGCGACGGGCATCGCCGGCATCCATAAGCCGCGCGGCCTCGCGGGCGACGCATTCCGGCTCGATGGGAGGGTCGCCGTGGTATCAGGCGGGTCGAAGAACATCGGCCTCGAGATCGCCGCGGCGCTGCTTCAGGCGGGAGCGCACGTCGTCATCACCGGTCGGAAGAGAGACCAGCTGATCGCCGCGCGAGAGGGGCTCCTCGAGCTGGTCCCCGGCGGCGAAGTGACGACGGTCGTCGGGGACGTCTCTGCAGCGGACGGTCCGGAACGGATCGCGGATGCCGTCCACGGGCGCTACGAGATCGTCGATGTGCTGGTCAACAACGCCCACCTCACGGGCGCGACGCGAGACATCCACACCTTCGACATTCCGCGGGAAGTCTTCCGTGAAGTGTTCGATACGAACCTCTTCGGCCCGCTGGAGCTCACCGGGCGGCTCCTGAAGCCGTCGATCGAAGCCGGGCGATCGGCATCCGTCATCAATGTCCTGTCGGGCGCCGCCTTCCGCACCACTCCTGGCCTGCCGGGGTATTCGTCCAGCAAGGCGGCACTGTGGATGCTGACGCGCCACCTCGCGGAGGAATGCGGCCCGCTCATCCGAGTGAATGCGGTGTGCCCTGGGATCGTGACCGAGGACGGGCAGCCGCGCTTCGCTTACGGCCGCTCGCTGCTGGAAAGCGGCGGCATTCCGATGGGGCGGATCGGCGGGCCGGAGGAGGTCTCGGCAGCGGTGCTCTATCTCGCGTCGGATGCGGCGTCGTACACGACAGGTGCCGTGATCCACTGCAACGGCGGCCGAAGCTGGTGAGCTCCCGGGTTGCCGCACGAAGGTCGCGCCGCTACTGCGTATCTGCCGGAAGGGTATAGCCCACGAGGTCGGATCCCTGGATGAAATGCGCCTCCATGAGATTTCTCGCGGCCTGGGAGTCGCCCGCGGCGATCGCGTCGATGATCGCGGGATGGTCGCGCAGCGCGCCCTCCGTCATGCCGGGGACGGAGTCGAACAGGTCGCGCCGAACAAACCGGTTCGTCAGGCGAAGGAACCAGCGGAGCCGGTCTCCCGTCGGGATCTTGTTGATGTGACGGTGGAAGGCGCCATTGAGATGCTCGAGTCGGGCGGAGCGCTCTTCACCGGCCGGCAGTCTGCTCGCCTCCTCGAGCTCGGCGTGGAGAACCCGCAGCGTCTCGACGTCCTCTGGGGTAGCCTCCCGGGCGGCCCGCGCGGCGAGCACCCCGCCCAGCTGCGCCTGGATCTGGAAGATGTCGTCCAGGTCGGCTTGGGTGAGCGGATTCGCGCGGAATCCGCGGCGAGGCTCTGCGTTGACCAGTCCCTCGTTGCTCAGCGCGATGAGCGCTTCGCGCACGGGCATGATGCTGACGCCGAGCTCCTCGGCGAGTTCCTCCATCCCGAGTTTCGCGTCCTTCTCGTATGCGCCCTGCAGGATTGCTTGACGCAGCGAGTCGGCTACCTCGTCGGCGAGCTTGGGTCGAGCCGCCGGGCGATCGAGCCGTGCGTGGGTTGTGGCCATCGTCGAGTCCTTGATCAGGTATCGAATGCTGTCGAGGAGAACGATAGCAACGCATGGACGGAAGTCCATGTAGTGCCCTCGCGACATCCGAGCTAGCACGCGCTACCCGGGATTGGATTCACATTCGATGCTTGATCAGATATATTTTTCTTTATCCACGAACACAGAGAGGTGTCGAACGGATGACAGCCCAACCGCCGTCGATCGCACCGCCCACCACCAAGCGGTCTGGCCCGCCCGCGACCGCAACCATCTCCACGCGGACGGTCAGGCGCCGTTTCGTGCCGCCGCGCTGGGTGGGATTCACCGCCAAGAAGATCGGTCACTTGCTGATCGTTCTGGTCGCGGTGACGTTCCTGGTCTCGCTGATGCTCGACTTCCTTCCTGGCGACCCTGCGCAGGCCATCCTCGGCGAGGACGCCACCCCCGATCAGATCGCCCAGCTGCGAGCCGAACTGCGCCTCGACGAGCCGGTCATGGTGCGGTACGTGGACTGGGTCACTTCGGCCCTGCAGGGGGACCTGGGAACGTCGTACCGCACTGGTCAGCCGGTCGGCGAGGCGATCCTGCAGCGTCTTCCCGTATCCATCGAGCTCATGCTGATGGTGCAGGTGATCGCGCTCGTGACGGCCGTGATCCTCGCGGTGTGGGCCGTCTATCGTCCGAACGGCATGGTCGACCGCGTGAGCACGGCTTGGTCGTTCGCCGCCATCTCGGCGCCGCACTTCGTCGTCGGCCTGTTCCTTGTGTTCGTCTTCGCAGTCACGCTCGGCTGGCTGCCGGCCTCGGGCTTCATCCCGCTGAGCGAGGGCCTTGGCCCGAACCTGTCGACGATGATCCTTCCCGCGCTCGCGCTGTCGCTTGAGCCGGCGGGTGTCTATCAGCGGCTGCTGCGCGGCGACATGCAGTCGACGATGAAGGAGGACTTCGTGCTCGCCGCGCAGGCCAAGGGGATGTCGACTCCGAACATCCTCTTCCGCCAGGTGTTCCGCCCGTCGTCCTTCTCGCTCGTCACGCTCGCCGGCATCAACACCGCGCGTCTCATCGGCAGTGCCGTGGTCATCGAGACGCTCTTCGCCCTGCCGGGCGTCGGGCGGCTTCTGGTCGATTCCATCAGCGCGCGCGACTTCATCATGATCCAAGCGATCGTGGCCGTGATCGCAGTGTTCTACGTGTTCGTCAACATCGTCATCGATCTGCTCTATCTAGTGCTCGACCCGAGAGTGAGGTCCGATCGTGGTTGACACCGAAACGATCGCCGAGGAGGCGCCGGTCTCTGAAGTACTGGTGCCCGTCAAGCCGATTCGGCGCGGTGCCCGCGTGCCCGTCTCCGTCTGGATTGCGTTGGCCTGGTCGGCCATGATCGTCCTGGCGGCGATACTGGCTCCGCTCCTTCCGCTGCCAGACCCGAACACGCCCGACTACGAGAACATCGCAGCACCGCCGATGCCCGGGCATCCTCTCGGCACGGATCAACTCGGCCGCGACATGCTGTCGCGCCTGGTGTGGGGTGCCCAGGCATCGCTGCAGGTCGGATTCGTCGCCGTCGCGCTCGGGCTCACCCTGGGCCTGGCACTGGGCCTCCTGGCCGGGTACTACCGTGGCTGGATCGACAGCGTGATCAGCGTCCTCGTGGACATCGTGCTCGCTTTTCCGTCCCTGATCTTCATCATGGTGCTCGTCGCCATCCGTGGATCCAGCGCACCGGTGCTGATCGTGGGACTCGGCGCGGTCATGGTCCCCACGTTCACGCGCCTTGCGCGAGCGAACACCCTGGTGTGGACCCAGCGCGATTTCGTCACCGCGGCGACCGTGCTCGGATCTCGTCGTCAACGGACTCTGGCGCGCGAAGTGTTGCCGAACGTGCTGCCGTCGATCCTCGCCTACGCGTTCGTGGTCGTAGCGGTCGTCATGGTCGCCGAGGGGTCGCTGAGCTTCCTCGGTTTCGGAATCCAACCGCCAACCGCCAGCTGGGGGAGCATGATCGCGGGCGGTCGCACACTACTGTACAGCGCCCCCTACATCGTCCTCTTCCCCTCGCTGGTGCTGTTGCTCACGGTGCTGTCCTTCAACTTCATCGGCGACTACCTCCGCGGCCGGACCGCGGGACGAACGGAAGTGACCCTGTGACTGCCGGCCTCCGCAACGACACACCCGCATCCACCACTACGGTGGGCGACGTCATCCTGGACGTGCGCCACCTCACAACCGTGTTCACGGCCGGCGAGAACCCGGTCACCGCCGTCGACGACGTGAGCATCACGGCCCGATTCGGCCAGACGCTCGGCGTCGTGGGGGAGTCTGGTTCGGGCAAGTCCGTGCTCGCGCGCTCGATCATGGGACTCGTCTCGCCGGGCACCCGAGTGGAGCGCACCGGCGAGATCGTCTTCGACGGCACGGACCTCGCGAGTCTGCCGCGCAAGAAGATGCGGCGCATGTGGGGCAGCGAGATCGCGATGGTGCTGCAGGATCCACTCACCTCTCTCAACCCGGTGAAGAAGATCGGCGCTCAAGTGATCGAGACGGTGCGCCGGCATCATCCGAAGCTGTCGACGAGGCAGGCCGGCGCACGTGGCGTGGAACTGCTGCGCAGCGTCGGGATCCCCGAACCCGAGCGACGCATGAAGGTCTACCCGCATCAGATGTCGGGCGGGATGCGCCAGCGCGTGGGCATCGCGATCTCCCTCGCGGGAAATCCGCGGTTGCTGTTCGCCGATGAGCCGACGACAGCCCTCGACGTCACCGTCCAGATGCAGATCCTCGATCTCCTCGCCGCTCAGCAGCGCGAGCGGCAGATGACGATGGTCCTGGTCACCCACGATCTCGGCGTCGTTGCGACCCGTACCGACCACATCGTGGTGATGTACGCCGGCCAGGTGGTCGAGAGTGCGCCCACCCGATCGCTGTTCACCGACGTGAAGATGCCGTACACCCGCGCCCTGCTGGACGCGCTTCCCAAGCTCGACCAGCCGAGCCACACCCGGTTGAAGGCGATCCCGGGGCACCCTCCGAACCTCGCGGCTCCGCCGGCCGGCTGCCGCTTCGCGGCGCGCTGCCCCGCTGCGCAGGATAAGTGCCGCACCGTCGCTCCGCCCCTCATCGCGAGCCAGGACGATGCACAGCATCTGTATCGGTGCTGGTTTCCGGTCGGGACCCCGGAGTACGAGGCAGCCCGCGCCGAGACCGAGGCGCGCGCGGCCGCGAAGGACGAGGAGATCGCCGCCGCCGCCGCGGTGGCGCACCAGCTGATCGAGGAGCCGGCATGAGTGTGCATTCGAATTCCGAGGTGCGGCTGGCGGTCGAGGATCTCGTCGTCGAGTACGCCACACGGTCGGGAACCGTGTATGCGGTGTCCGAGGTGAGCTTCGACCTGAAGGCGGGCGAGACCCTCGGCGTCGTGGGTGAGTCCGGGTGCGGCAAGTCGACGATGGCACGCGCCGTGCTGCAACTGCCGGCGCCGAAGTCGGGGTCGGTGACCTTCGAAGGCACGGATCTGACCACACTCAACCCCGAGCAGGTGAGACGGCTACGTCCGGAACTCCAGATGGTGTTCCAGGACCCCGTGTCGTCCCTCAACCCGCGCCGGACTGTGCGGCAGATCGTGGCCGAACCGCTGACGATCTGGCGGCGCGGGACTCGCGCGGAGCGACTTGCCCGAGCGGATGACGTGCTGCGCGCGGTGGGGCTGAACCCCGACGACTACGGCGACCGCAAGCCGACGCAGCTGTCGGGTGGGCAGTGTCAGCGCGTGGCGATCGCGCGCGCGCTCGTCGCGGGCGCCAAGGTGCTCGTGTGCGATGAGCCCGTTTCGTCCTTGGACGTGTCGCTGCGCGCGACGGTGCTGAACATGCTCGAGGACCTGCAGGCGGAGTTCGACCTGTCAATCCTCTTCATCGCGCACGACCTTGCCGTGGTGAAGAACATCTCCGACCGCGTGATGGTGATGTATCTCGGCAAGGTCGTCGAGATCGGCGACTCGGAATCGCTGTACGGGGCACCGGCCCACCCGTATACGCTCGCGCTGCTCGAGTCGATCCCGGAACCCGACCCGTTCGCCCCGGAGCCGCGAGCGGCGATCGCCGGCGATCCGCCGTCGCCGGTGAACCCGCCGTCGGGTTGCCGGTTCCGCACACGCTGCCCGCTCGCGCAGGAGATCTGCGCGCGGGTCGAGCCGCGCCTCACGCCGGTCTCCGATACCCATTCGGTGGCCTGCCACTTTCCGCTCATCTCGCCTCCGGTCGAGGTTTGACATTTGATGTTTGATCAGAAATGATGAATGCGTGAATGAATCGATGACGGTCGTCGGCACGGACCGGGTTCGTGTCCGCACCGACGGCGACACGATTCACGTCACCCTCGACCATGCGGAGACCCGCAACGCGGTTTCTCGCACGATGTATCACGAGCTCGCGTTCGTGCTGTCACAGATCGCTCGGCGCACGGACCTGCGCTTCGTCGTGCTGAGTGGCGCAGGACGAGTGTTCTCGAGTGGCGGTGACCTGCGGGAACTGGCGGACGGCCTTCCCGACGACTACGTCACCGACTATTGGCAGCGCATGTCGGGCACCATCCTGGCTCTGCGGGCCATGCCCCAGATCGTCGTCGCCGGTGTGCGGGGTGCCGCTGTGGGGGCGGGGGCTGCGGTTGCTCTCGCAAGCGACATGGTCGTCGTCGAGAGTGATGCGCGCATGCGCTTCACCTTCACCCGCATCGGCTTCCTGCCCGACGCCGGCACGACAGTGATGCTCCCTCGCCTTCTCGGTCCGGCGGTCGCGCGCGACCTTCTCTTCACCGGTCGCTGGATCGGAGCCGAAGAAGCGTGCCGGCGCGGGATGATCGCACGGGTGTGCGATCCCGGCACGTTGGACGAGACCGTGCAGGGAATCATCGCCGAGCTGCGCTACTCGCCGGCGGGAGCGCTGGGCATGGTGAAGAACCTCGTGGATGCCAGCGCGCTCAGCGACCTCACCTCCGGCGTCCGAGCCGAAGGCGTCCAGCAGTACGCGGCCGCGGCATCGGGCGAGTATCGCGAGTACCTCGCACGCGTCCTCGAGCTGATGGCACAGCCCGCCGAGCCCGCGACCGACCTTGACGCCGACGTCACGATCAAGACCCACTGAACAGGAGAAAACGTGCCCTACAACGGACCCGTCATCGACGCCTTCTATCACCCGGGATGGGCGGCGACCACCGCCGACACCTTCGGTGACCAGGAGTCGTGGCGCCAGGATCCCCAGCGTGCCCGCGCCATGCGCTTCTTCGACCAGGGCGGCGACAAGCCCGTCACGAAGCCGGCCACGGCCGCCGAGAGCCGCCAGGAGCTCGTGGACAACAACGTGGAGCTGGCGATCTTCCAAGCGTCGTTGTACTACCAGAGCACGCGCGAAGAGCTCGACAGCCGCATCGTCGAGCACGTCGACATCATGAAGCAGTTCCCCGGGCAGTACGAGCATGCCGGCACGATCCTGCCCCCGAAGCAGGGGCCCGCCACTTTCTGGGACGTGATGGAGAACCCGCGCATCCTCGAGGAGCACAAGGAGAAGTACGGCATCCGAGGCGTGCACATCCTTCCCAGCCCGTACGGCCTGCCGCCGAACGACCGCTGGTTCTACCCGCTGTTCGCCAAGTGCGTCGAGCTGGACCTGTTCGTATTCACCTACATCGGCATGCCGGGCCCGCTCTGGCCGACGTACCCCAACTACCCGCTTCACCTCGACGACGTCTGCCTCGCCTTCCCGGAGCTCACCGTCGTCGGCCACCACATCGGCGACCCGTGGGTCGGCATGATGACGCACCTCGCGGCAAAGCACAAGAACCTCTACATCTGCACCTCAGCGTGGTCGCCCAAGCGCTACCCGAAAGAGCTGCTGGAGTTCATGAACGGCCGTTGGCACGCCCAGCCCGGTGCCGAGAAGGTCATCTTCGGCACCGACTACCCGCTCATCAACCTCACCAAGGCCGTCACCGACGCGCGCAATCTCGACCTCCCTGAGGATGTGCTGGAAAAGTTCATGTACTCGAACATGAAGCGGATCCTCGACGCGCAGGACGAGCGCGCGGGCCGATGATCGTCTCCGGCACCCTGAATCCACAGAAAGAAGGCCACTCATGAAGTTCGGTCTGCTCTTCGAGCTCGGAGGACCTCCCGGCTCGACCCGCGAGGACGTCAAGAAGATCTACGACGACGCCCTCGACCAGATCACCCTCGCCGACGAACTGGGCTTCGACCACATGTGGGCGGTTGAGCACCACTTCTCTCCGCCGCATTCGTTCTCGACGGCGCCCGAGGTGTTCCTCACCGCGGCAGCGGTGCGCACCAAGCGCATCCGAGTCGGTCACGGCATCGTGGTGTGCACGCCCCCCGTGAACCACCCGGCGCACATCGCCGAGCGTGCCGCGGTGCTCGACATCGTGTCCAACGGCCGGCTCGATGTCGGCACCGGACGCTCCAACACCTGGCTCGAACTGGGTGGGTACGCCGCCGAGCCGCATGACACGAAGCAGTCATGGGACGAGTACGTGCGGGCGTTGCCGAAGATGTGGACCGACCCCTCGTACTCGAACCCCAACGGGCGGTTCTTCAAGATGCCGGAACGGGCCATCGTGCCCCAGCCGCTGCAGGATCCGCACCCGCCGCTGTGGGTCGCGGTGACGAGCCCCGGCACGGAGTTCGATGCGGCCGACCGCGGCTTGGGCGTCTTCGGCTTGAGCATCGGCAACTACAAGGCTCAGGAAGAGAAGATCAAGAACTACCGCCGGCGCATCCAGAACTGCGAGCCGATCGGTCCCGCGGTCAATGAGCAGGTGCACGTGGTGAACTTCATGCACTGCGGTCTGGACGAGACGGCTGCTCAGCGCGGGCGAGTGATGCTCGACACCTTCAATCACAACACGGCCCACACGGTACCCGTCAAAGAGGTGTACCCATCGCCGCTGTACCAGATCGGCGGATTCCTACCCACCCTGCGCCAGGAGGCGCTCGGCCCCGGTGACGCGACGGGCATCCCCGAGGGCCTGGCGATCGGGGAGCCCGATCGGATCATCGAGGTCGTCAAGCACTGGGAGTCGATCGGCGTCGACGGCATGAACTTCGTCATCCAGGCATCAGAGGTCCTGTCGCACGAGGAAGTCATGGAGAGCCTTCGGAACTTCGCGACCTACGTGATGCCCCAGTTCAAGACTCCCGAGGAGCTGGCTGCGCCGGTCGCCACGGGTATGAGGAAGGTGTAAGCCATGTCGCAGACCGCTGCGCCCAAGATCACGGGCAGCTCCGAGACGATCAAGCACATCGCCGACTATGCAGAGTTCGGCAAGCTCGACCCCGAGCTCCTGCTCGCGGACGCCCCGGTGATGCCCCACCTCGATGTCGAGCCCATCACGTTCGAGCGGGCCGAGCTCATACAGGTCTTCGCGGAGATCCCGATGGGTTCGCTCGAGGAGCAGATCCCGCCGGCGCTGGCACCGACCAACCCGAGCTTCGTTTCCTGGCGTGGGCTGCATCTTCCCGAGACCCCGTGGGGACCGGTCACGCTGGCCGAGACGCGACTCGTCTGCCGTGCCGGCTTCCGTCCCCGCGTGTTCCTCATCGAGGGTCGCACCGACAACGCCGAGGCGGCGAAGGCCCTCGCCGAGGGCTGGGGCTACCGGCTCCGCGTCGCGGACCGGGTGAGTCTGCGCCGATGGGCCGACGAGACCGTCCTCGACGTCGAGGACGAGGGCAGGACGATTCTGAAGGTCCGCATGGTGGAGCCGTGGCCGACGAACGGAACGTCGTTCGGTCTCAATGCGAACGTCAACATCGCACACACGCCGCTCGGGCCCAAGCTCGTCCAGGCGGGAGCAGACTGGACGTTCCACAGCGCAGACCTGGGTCGCCCGCGCATCGACGCGTTCGTACCCGAGGCATGGGGTCGAGGGGGCGTCATGCCGACGTATCCTGTCTCCGCAGTGGCGGGAACGGCTGACGTGACGTTCCGAGAGATCAAGTTCGTGTCGGACGTCTCGCAGCCGGCCCTGTTCGGGACGACTGCCATCCGCTGACCCATCCGCTCGAGAGACCATCCCCACTGAAGGAGCCCCCCATGGTGAGTGAGTCTGAGGACCGAGTGTTCCAGGAGTCGCCGGTGCCGGGGTATCCCGCGTTCCAGGCCATCGAGGTCGGCGTCGACGACGGCGTGGCCGTCGTCACCCTCGGTGCCGACCCCGATGGCCCGAACCCGACCACGGCCATGACGCCGGAGCTCCTGGAGTTCTTCCGCATCGTGCGCGAGGACCCGACGGTGCGCGCCGTCGTCCTGGTCGGGCGCGGCAAGGTCTTCTCGGCCGGCGGCGACGTCAAGGTCATGGGCGAGCGCTCCCGGCGAATGGACCCTTCGGCGAACCCGGCGTGGGTCAAGCGCCTGCCCGTCGATCGGGCGACCGACTTCATGACCGCCCTCCTCGAGGTCGATGTACCCGTGGTCGCCGCAGTGAACGGTCATGCCGTCGGCGCGGGACTGCGGATCGCGATGCTCTGCGACTACGTCGTCGTGGCGGACGACGCCAAGGTGGGCGATCCGCACGTCATGCGGGGGCTCGTCGCGCCGCAGGCGGTTCTCCTCGGCGAGCTCATCGGCGCCCGTCGCGCGCGCTCCCTCGTGCTCACCGGGCGGCTGCTGCGGGGCGAGGAGGTCGTCGAGTGGGGCCTCGCCGACGAGGCGGTGGCGCGGGACGAGGTGCTCGAGCGCGCGCTGTCGCAGGCGCGGGAACTGGCGATGCTTCCACCGCTCGCCTTCCGCTGGACCAAGCGCGCTCTCAACAACCGGCTGAAGGCGGCGATCGCGCAGTACGCCTCCGAGGGATACGCGCTCGAGGCCCTCACCATGCTTTCCACCGATCACGCGGAAGCCGCGGCTTCGTTCGCCGAGAAGCGCGAACCGCGTCCGTACGAGGGGCGATAGCCGATGGAGTTCGGAATCGAACGCGCCGAGCGCGAGGTCCTGGCCGAGTTCCGCGCGTATCTCGACGACCTGCACGCGGAGGGCTTCACGCCTGCCGTCCCGCCGCTGGTGCGGCCCGACCACGCGATGGCGCCCGAAGAGATCGCCGAGCGCCGGCGCTTCATCCAGCGCCTCGGCCGCGACGGCTGGCTGGGCATCGCCTGGCCGGAGGAGTTCGGCGGCCGCGACCTCGGCTACCTGGCGCAGTGGCTCGTGATCGAAGAGCTGTCGTGGCGCAAGCTCCCCGAGATGCTCATGTCGGTCACGATGATCGGCCCGACGCTCATGCGCGCCGGCTCCGAAGAGCACAAGCGCCAGTACCTCGGCGGCATCCTCGCAGGCGACATCGAGTTCTGCTTGGGGTTCAGTGAACCGGGTGCGGGAACGGACCTCGCGGCGCTGCAGACACGGGCCGTGCTCGAGGGCGACGAGTACGTCGTCAATGGCCAGAAGGTGTACACGACGGGCGCGCAGTACGCGACTCACATCTGGCTCGCCGTGCGCACCGGCGCACCCGACTCGCGTCATCGCGGCATCACGCTGCTCATCGTGCCCATCGACACACCCGGCATCACGATCCGCCCCATGATCACGCAGGCCGACTACCGCACCAACGAGGTCTTCTTCGACAATGTCCGGGTGCCGCTTGCGAACCGCGTGGGCGAGGAGGACGGCGGCTGGGCCGTCATCGCGCTCTCTCTCGATCTGGAACGAAACCTCAACGCCAACCTGCAGGTTCGGGAGCTCGACGAGATCATCCGGTGGTCGGAAGAAGCGGATGCCGACGGTCAGCGTCCCGCGGACGACGACCTCGTTCGGGTCGAGGTCGGCATGCTCGCCGCGCGCGTCGAGATCGTCCGGCTGATGTCGGCGCAGGTGGCGTCGCTCATCGCCCGCCAGGAGCCGCTGGCGTCGGAGGCCTCGATGGCCAAGGTGTGGAGCTCCGAGACGTTCCAGGAGCTTCCCAGCGTGATCCTCGATCTCATCGGGCCAGAGGGGCTGCGCTCGGTGGGCTCACCCGGAGCGCCGGTGCATGGCCTCCCGGAGCTCGACTACCGGGAGTCCCCGGTACGTAAGTTCGCCGCGGGCACCAACGAGGTGCAGCGCGACATCATCGCGCAGCGTGCCCTCGGGCTGCCGCGGAATCGCTGAGGGAAGGAATCGCGTGGACACGCGTCTGTCGGAGATCCAACAGGAGTTGGTCGCCGCGGCGAACGCCGCACTCGAGAAGCACGCCGACATCGACACGATCGATGCGACAGTGGCTTTGTCGGGCGGCTACGACGTGCGTCTGTACGCCCTGTTCGTCGAGCTGGGGTGGACATTCCTCGGCTTCGAAACCGATGAGGAATCGACCCTCGTCGAGCTCGGGCTCGTGGTGGAACGGCTGGGCTACTTCGGCGTGCCGACGCCATTGCGCGCCGTGATGTCGTCAGCGAACCTCGTTGCCCGGGCCGGTGGTGCCGAAGCGGCGCTGCTCGAGCAGATCTCCGAAGGCGCGATCGTCGTCGTCGTCGACGCCACCCGAGGCGTCGATCGCCCGCGTCTGGTGGAGTGGGCAAGTGCGGCAAGCGTGCTCGTCGTCGCCACGCAGGACGGAGACGAGGTAGTCGTCCGGGCCGTGGACGCAGCATCCGTCCGCATCGATCCTGTCCCCGTGTTCGATGCGGAGCGGACTGACGAGGTGCTGGGGGCAGGCGCCGACGGCGAGGAGATCGGGCGCCTGACCCAGGCGGACTGGCAGGAGTGGCGAGCCGTCGACCGGCTGCTGCGGGCGGCCGACATCCTGGGCGCCGCACGCCGGTCTCTGGATCTGACCGTGCAGAACGCGAAGACGCGCAATCAGTTCGGCCGCCCCATCGGCGCTTTCCAGGCCGTGCAGCACCGCGCCGCCGACATGCGATTGGATATCGAGGCGACCTCGCTGCTGGTGTGGTCAGGGCTCTGGCGCGCCGCGCACGGCCACGACACCATCCGAACGTCGCTCATGGCCGCCTGGCAAGCATCCGAGGCGGGGGAGCGGGTATCCAAGGACGCGGTGCAGCTGCACGGCGGGGTCGGTTTCATCAAGGAGTACCCGCTGCACCACTTCTACCGACGCACCAAAGCGCAGCGGCTGCGCTTCGGCGCGTCGCGGGACCTGTTGCGCGAGCTCGGCAGCGCCGTGCTGACCGCCGCGCGCGAAGGCGACTTCCGCGAGCGATTCGTGGACTGGCCGGAGTCGTCCGAGTGAGCGGGGCGTCTCCTCTTGCCGGTCTCGTCGTGGTCGAGCGCTCCCGCGGCATCGCCGGCGGGTTCGCGGGTCGGCAACTGGCCGATGCCGGTGCCGACGTCGTCGTGGTGCGTCCCGAGGCGCCAGAGTGGTGGACCGAAGACGTCCGCGACGAGCTGCGCGGCTATCTCGATGCCGACAAGCTGGTGGTGGACGACACGTCATTTGAGGTGTTCGCCGCCCTTGCGGCCTGCGCCGACGTCGTCGTGTGGGAATGCGCGGTCCCTCCGGCAGCAGAGGAGATCGCCCGTATCGGCTCCGATCGCGCGCTCGTTCTCATCACGCCCCGCGGGATGACCGGGCCTCGCTCGGATCAGCCGTGGACGGAGTTCACCCTCCAGGCCGAGTCGGGCTCGGTGCATCTGCGCGGCGACGACGACCGCCACGCCGTGCGCACGGGCAGCGGCGAGACGCTGTGGCTCGCGGGCGCGGTCGCGGCCACCGCGTCTCTCGCAGCGCTCACCCTCGGACGCGCAAGCGTCACGGACTGCTCCCTGTTGGCCGTCGGCATCTGCGCCACGAACAATTTCATCGACCTGGGCTCGTCGCTGTCGGAGGACACGCCCGCCACTCCTCGCGCACGACGTCGGCTGCTGCCGTCGGTCGAGCCGGCGAGCGACGGCTGGGTCGGATTCAACCTGGGATCGGCCCAGAACCTCGAGGACTTCCTCGTGATGATCGACCGTCCTGAGATGCTCGCCGACGAGCGATTCCGCTCGGCGGCGGGCCGCTACGACAGTGGGAACGAGTGGAACGACATGGTGCGAGCGTGGACCAGCGCCCACACCGTGGAGGAGATCCTCGAAACGGCGACGGTGTTCCGCGTGCCCGTCGCCCCCGTCCATGACGGCTGCAGCATCCTGGAGGACCCCCAGATCGTAGCCCGCAAGTTCTTCCGACCTGCCCCGGACGGCGTCGGCGTGCACCCCGTCGCGCCCTACCTGTTCGACGGCGACCGGCCCGGAACCAGCCGTGCTGCGGCCGCAACCGTGAGCGCTGCAGACCTCGGGTTCGCCGCCCGGCCCGCGAGGTTCGACCCGGCGCTCGACGGCGTGCGCGTCGCGGACTTCGGATCGTGGTGGGCAGGAGCGCTCGCCAGCGAGGTGCTCGCCGCCTACGGCGCCGAGGTCGTGAAGGTCGAATCCACCCGCCGCATGGACGGCGCGCGCTCGATGATGGGGGCGCTGCGAATGAAGCATCGCCCTGAGCAGTGGTGGGAGGTGAGCCACTACTACCTAGCCAACAACCACAACAAGCGCGGTGTCACGCTCGACTTCACCCACCCCGAGGGGAAAGCGCTCGTGGACGAGCTGATCCGTTCCAGCGACGTGCTCATCGAGAACTATGCCCCGCGCGTACTGGAGAGCGCTGGACTGGACTGGCCCGGCGTACACGAACTCAACCCGCGTCTCGTCATGGTGCGCATGCCCGCCTATGGCCTCACCGGGCCGCGCCGAGACCAGGTCGCATACGCGCAGACCGTCGAGCAGTTCTCGGGCCTGTGCGCCCGCACCGGCTACGCCGACCGGCCGCCCCTCAACCCGAACGGTCCCGGTGACCCGATGGGCGGGTTCAATGCCGCCTTCGCGACGCTGGCCGCGCTGCACGCGGCGCGCGCCGACGGACAAGGCACGCTGGTCGAGGCCGCGCTCGCCGAGGGCGCTGTGGTGCTCGCCGCAGAGCAGGCCATCGTGTACAGCCGCACCGGCGAGTTGCTCGGCCGCGACGGCAACCACGCCTCCACCGCCGCACCGCAAGGGGTGTACCCGGCCGGCGGCGCGTCTCAGGGCCTCGCGTTCTCGGTGCTGGACGACGCCCAGTGGCAGGGCCTTGTCTCGCTCGCCTGCGACGTGCCGTGGGCGACCGATCCGCGCTTCGCCACCTTCGAGGGACGCCGGGAGCATCGGGAGGAGCTCGACGGGCTGCTGGCAGCCTGGACCACGACCCAGGACGGCGAGGCGTTGCGCGATGCGCTGCGGGGGCTGGGCATCCCGGTCGCCTTCGCGGTCGATGCGCGGTTCACCCACGACGACCCACAGGTGCAGGCCACGCGTTACTACGAAGAGATCGCGCACGACGTGGCCGGCACGCTGCCCGTCCCCACGCTCCCGTTGCAGATCGACGGCATCGACCGTTGGTCGCGCACCCCTCCGCCGGGACTCGGTCAGCACAACGCCGTCGTTCTGACTGAGGTGCTCGGACTCGGCGACGCCGACATCGCGGCGCTGCTCGAGGCCGGCGTGATCGGCACCGAGCCGGCGCGCAGATGACCGTGCCCATGACCGAACCCCGCAGGAAGTAGGAGCGACATGCACGAAGTGGTGCAGGACTATTCGGCCGCCCAGGTCGCGACCGGCTTCAGCTGGACGGAGTGCCCGCGGTGGCACGACGGCGCGTTGTACTTCTCCGACATGTATGCCGCGCGCGTCATCCGCGTCGCGCCGGACGGCTCGTGGTCGGTCTTCGCCGACTTCTCCGATCGGGTCGGGCTCGACGGCGCCCGTGTGGTGACGGTGGGCATCGGCTTCCTGCCGGACGGCCGCCTCATCGCGAACTCGATGTTCGAGCGGGTAGTCCTCGTGTGGGACGGAGAGCGCGCCGAGGTCTACGCGGATCTCCGGCCCTTCGCGCCCGGTCCCGTCAACGACATGGTCGTCGACGCCGAGGGTCGCGCGTATGTCACGCAGCTGGGGTACGACCTGTGGAAGAAGGAGGAGCCGGTGCAGACCGCCATCCTGCTCGTCGAGACCGGCGGATCGGTACGCGAGCTTGAGGAAGCGGGCCTGCTCACGGCGGCCAACGGCATCACCATCAGCGCTGACGGAGGCACGGTGGTCACCGCCGAGGCGCCCGAGAAGCGGCTCATCGCGTTCGATCGCGCGTCCGACGGCACCCTCACAGCGCCGCGGGTCTTCGCTGAACTCGATCTGCTTCCCGACGGCGTCTGCTTCGACGCCGAGGGTGCGGTGTGGGTGGCACAGCCCGGCGGCGGCGCGGCGATCCGGGTGGTCGAGGGCGGGGAGATCACCGCCCGTGTGACCATCGACGCGGAGCGCGGCGGCCGCACCACGGCATGCGGCCTGGGTGGCGAGGACCGACGCACGCTCTACGTCTGCTGCGGCTTCGAGGTGTGGGACTTCGACGCCTCCGTGCGCGGCGGGAAGGGGTCCATCTGGGCGGCCGACGTTCCGGTCGGCGCGGGCGAGGCCAGGCCGTGACCGGCCGTACCGGCCCGCTCGCCGGCGTCCGGGTGATCGAGCTCGCAGCCCAGGGCCCCTTGCCCCTCGCGGCCACCCTGCTCGCCGACAATGGCGCGGAGGTCATCCGCATCGACCGACCCGGGGTTCCCGATCGCCTGGACCCGGCCTCCGACGTGTTCGGCCGCTCCCGGCGGACGGTCGTGCTCGACCTCAAGGACCCGCGCGGCGTCGCGGCGCTCCGCGAGATGGTGGCGAGCGCGGACGTGCTGCTCGAGGGATTCAGGCCGGGGGTGCTGGAGCGCATGGGTCTCGACCCCGCAGACCTCCTCGCGGCGCACCCCGCCCTCGTCGTCGGACGCATGACAGGCTGGGGCCAGGACGGCCCGCTCGCGCTCGCGGCGGGGCACGACATCAACTACCTCGGGCTCACCGGCCTCCTCGACGCGATCGGCGAGCCCGGACGCGCGCCCGTGCCTCCGCTCAACCTCGTCGCGGACTATGGCGGGGGAGGCATGATCCTCGCATTCGGCGTCGTCTGCGCCGTGATGCGCGCTCGGGCCACGGGTGAAGGCGAGATCATCGACGCGGCGATGGTCGACGGTGCCGCCTACCTCGGCGCGCTCTTCTACGGCCTCGCCGAGCGCGACGTGTGGGGAGAGCGAGGCACGAACACGATCGACGGCGGGGCTCACTTCTACCGCGCCTACGAGACGGCCGACGGGCGGTGGCTGACGGTCGGCGCGATTGAGCCCGTCTTCTATGCGGCGCTGTTGCGGGTGCTCGGCATCGACCCCGCCGACGCCCCACAACGGGACAAGGCTCGGTGGCCCGAGCTCTCCGCACTGTTCGCGGCGGCCTTTGCCGAACGTTCTCAATCAGAGTGGCTCCAGGCTTTCGACGGCGTCGATGCCTGCGTCGCCCCCGCGATGACGCTGAGGGATGCCGCGTCCCACCCACATATGGCGGCGCGAGGCGTCTTGCGGAGGGTCGGCGGGCACCTTCAGCCCGCGCCTGTGCCCCGCTATGCGCGCGAGTCGCTCGACGAGGCGCATGCCGCGCGCGCGCAGGGCTCCGATACCCGGTTCGTTTTGTCCGGGCTGGGTTGGTCCGAGGAGCGCATCGACGGACTGGTCGTAGCCGGTGTGGCCGTCGTGGCAGAGGAGGAGCACGCGGATGTCTGACGAGATCGATGTGGTCGGGGCATCCGTCATCGTCACCGGCGGGGGGCGCGGTATCGGTCGCGCGGAGGCCCTCCTGCTGGCGCAGCGCGGAGCGCGCGTGTGCGTCGTCGACCTCGGCGCCAGCGTCGACGGAGCCGCGCAGACCGCGGAAGATCCCGCGGTCGAGACGGTCGCCGACATCCTGGCGGCCGGCGGCGAGGCGTTCGCCGTGCGGGCCTCGGTGGCCGACCCAGACGGCGTGGCCCGCATCGTGGACGAGACGGTAAGCGCCTTCGGCGGCATCGACGCCCTCATCTGCAATGCGGGCAACTTCGCAGTGCACGACTTCCCCGCCATCGACCGCGCGACCGTGCAGCGGTTCCTCGACGTTCATCTGTTCGGCTCGCTCGAGCTGGCACGCGCCGCCTGGCCTCACCTCGAGCGCAGCGCTGCCCCGCGCATCGTGAACACAGTGTCGTCCGCGCTGTGGGGCGTGCCCGGCATGGTGCCCTACGGCAGTGCGAAGGGTGCCGTCCTCGCGCTCACCCACAACCTGGCCGTCGTCGGCGAGGGAAGCGGCATCCTCGTCAATGCGATCGCTCCCGGGGCGGGGACCAGGATGGTCGACGCCACCGGCGACGCGCTGCCGCCGGGGTTCGCCGAGACCATGAAGCGCACCATGCCGGCTGAGCTCGTCGCCCCCGTCGCGGCGTTCCTCGCCTCGCGCGATTGCGCGTTCACCGGCGAGGTGCTCGCGGCCTCGGGCGGTGGCGTGTCACGGCTGGTGACGGTGCGCACGCCCGGCATCCGTGATCCCCACCTCACCCCGGAGGGCGTCCGTGACAGCATCGACGCCATTCTGGATCTCGACGGCGCCAAGGTGCACGAGACCGGCGCGCGCGTGCCGACCGGGGCCGGTCGCCTACTCAGCACAGGGACGACGCGATGACGCCGGAACGAGTTCTCGAAGCCGGTCACGTCGATGACGCGCTCCGGCTCACCGCGGCCCTGAGGGAGCTCGCGGACACGGCCGTACGATCTCATCCCGGCGCCCACACAGCGGCCGCAGCGGATCGCCTCGAGGAGATCGTGGAGGAGCTGTCACAGCACACGCTCGACGACGTTCTGCCGTGGTCCTACGTGCTCGACCCGGAGCAGAAGCGGCTGCTGATCCACTTGACCGGCGGCGATACGGCGAGTCCGGCAGGTCGGGCGTGGTCGAGCTTCAATCCCATCGCACCGCCCATCGACATGATGATGGACGGCGAGGAGCATGTGGGCCGCGTGGCGCTCGGGCCGGCGTACACAGGTCCTCCGGGACGTGTGCATGGCGGAACAGTCGCGACGCTGTTGGATCACGCCATGGGGGCTCTGCTCTTCCACCTCGGACGCCCGTCGTTCACCGCACGACTCGAGATCGACTATGTCGCCGCGGCGCCGCTCGGCGCTCCACTCGACCTGCGCGCGAACGTCGAGCGGGTTGATGGGCGCAAGACCCATGTGCGCGCGACCATCTCCGTCGACGGTGCGGTCGTCGCGCGGGCATATGGCCTCTTCCTGACGATGGCGAGATGAGAGGATGACCATGGATGCTGCGCGCGAAGCTGCGACCATCGTGATCACACGCCTCGGCCCGGCGGGTACCGAGGTGCTGATGCTGCGCCGATCGCCTGATTCGCCGGCGTTTCCAGGAATGTGGGTCTTTCCGGGCGGCACCGTGTCGTCTGCCGATCGCGACAACGCCGATCCGCTCCGTGCGGCGGCGGTCCGCGAGGCGGCGGAGGAGTGCGGCCTGGTCATCGCACCAGAGGAGCTTCAGCCACTGTCGAAGTGGCTTCCACCGGCCACCGCCCGCGCGCGGTTCGACACGCGGTTCTACCGGGCGGAATTCGTCGAAGGCGACGTGCGCACCGACGACTACGAGGTTGTCGACCATGCCTGGATCACCGCGGATGCCGCGCTCGCACGCCACGCCGAGGGCGCGTGGGACTTCATGCCGCCGACCTGGGTCACGCTGGCGAGACTCGCGGGCGCGGGCAACGGCGAGGTGGAAGGGCCCGACGAGTTCCACTCCCACGTCGTGGGCGCCGATCCCACCGTGTTGGCGTGGCACGGCGACGAACACCACCCTTACCACCCCGGCCCGCCCGGAGCCCGCCACCGCATCACCCTCGGCGCGCGCCCGTGGGTATACCTGCGGCATGGACCGCGCACAGCCGAAACTGCGAAACCGAAGGAGGCAGTCGCATGACGGCGACGATAACGACGCTGGATGAGTTCGAACGAGAGTTCCGCGACGGCCTGGGCGTGCCGCTGACCCCCCGCGCGTGGCGCACCGTCACTCCCGAGTGGGTGCAGCGCTTCTCCGACGGCGTCGGCGACTACAACCCGCTGTACCGAGACGAGGACTACGCCGACGGCGCGCGGTTCCACCAGCTCGTCGCATCCCCGGCCTTCATTTTCTCGATCAACTTCGGCGCGATGGCATCCATCTGGGGTCATCTCGCCCCGGGATCGGTGCCGATGAGCGCCCTCACCATCCTCTACGGCGGCGCGCGCATCCAGTGGCACCGTCCCATCTGGGTGGGAGACCGCGTGCGCGCCATCGAGACACCCGAGTCGGTGACGCGCAAGTCGCTCCGCCAGATCCCCGACGCGCTCGTCTGCACCGGCCGCACCGAGTACTTCAACCATCGCGGTGAGAAGATCGCGACGCTGCACAATGACATGCTCCGCTTCCCGAACCAAGGTCGCGGCGTCGAAGCTGCAGACCGCGACCCCGGTGCGCAGATAGCGCCGGACCCCCTGGTGTGGTCGCGCGAGCGCCGGGGTGGGATGCCGCGCTACGGCGCGGAGGTGGCTGTCGACGATGAGCTGCCCGAACTCGCGAAGGGCACATTCACCCGCACCGAGCTGTACCTGTTCGCTCACGGGGCGCTGAGCACACGTCGCGCGCGGAAAGTGGCTCCCGGTGCGGTGGACGTCGGTGCGGGAGGCCGGGCCGACCCCGAGTACGCCCGTAAGGAACGCGCGCAGGAGGGCAGCTTCGACTTCGGTCCGCAGCGCTTCTGCTGGATGATCCAGCTCGTGACCGACTGGATGGGCGACCACGGCACCCTCGAATCGTTCACAGCCCGGCTGCACCGCCCCAACATCGTCGGCGACACCAATCGAGTCCAGGGTCGCGTGACCGGCATCCGTGCTGCGGGCGACGAATGGATCGCCGAGGTGGCCGTCGAAGTCGTCAACCAGTCCGACGTCACCACGACCTCGGGCACGGCATCCGTGCGGCTGCCGACGGACGCCGCCGGACTAGACAACGAGATCCTGTTCACCAAGGATGTGGGCTCGAACGTCGGGATGTACGGCTGACCCAGCGCGCGTCGCTTTCTCAGACCACAACTCATTCGTGTGGCGTCGCCGCCCGCGATTCAGGAAGGAAAGAAACCACCATGCAGATCAAACCAGGACTCAAGCTGGCGAGCGGCGTCTCACCCGCTCAGTTCGTCGTGATCCGCGGCGCCGGAGAGATCGAGCTCACGCACGGCGGCGCGCCCGTCACGATCGAGGCGCCGGTCGATTCGGCCGCGTCCGGTCTCGCCGGCGAGGTACTCGTCGGCAAGCGCTACTCCGACGACTCGGGCGATCTCGAGCTGCTGTGCGTCAAGGCCGGCCCAGGAACGCTCGCCGCTGACGGAATCGAACTCACCGTGAAGGCCGCCAAGGCGCTGCCGGCGTCTGATTGACACAGCGGACACGAGAAGCGGGCCCCCGGAAGGGAGGCCCGCTTCTTCGTCGGTGGTGAGTATGCGGCGCCGTCAGTCGTCCGTCCGCTGGTTCGCGACCGCTCGTTCGGCCTTTCGGGCGGCCATGACCAGGCGGTCCGCGGCGTCGGCGAGATGGTGGCGAGCGAACTCGGCCTTCATTCCCGACAGCGCGAGGGACAGTCGCACCGAGCCGTCCGGGCCGAGCACCGGAACGCTCACGTTGCGCGGGTCGATTCCGTCCGGGCCGACGGTCAGCGGCTCGTGGAAGTTGGCCGCGATCATGCGCTGCACCGCGTCGGCAGAAGGCTCCGGACGAACCGACACGGCCCAGCCGCGCTCCGCGGAGATGTCGAGGACCGTCTGGGCTGCCCCGCGCTGATCGTCGGGCACTCCCTGGAGCCACTGCTGACGACGTTCCGGGGTGCCCCAGACCGCGAACGGCAGGGCGAAGGGCGGCCGGAAGGGAACGCGGTCGCCGGCGCGCACCGCGGCGCGGTCGCTGAACGGAGACCACGTCGTTGCCACGAGCACGAGCCTGCCGTCGATCTCCGCCGTGGCACTCGCCTCCACGCCGAGCTCGGAGGCGATCGCCTGCATCTGATCGCGGACGGCGTTGACGAGCCGCACCTGGTGCTGGTCGTGGAAGTCTTCGGCCACCAGCGGACCGGAGCTGAACTTCCCGTAGCCGCCGCGGAAGAAGACGAGCGGCAATGCCGGCGTTCCCATGCGGAGGTCGACGACATCGCCGAGCACCATGTAATGGTCGCCGGCGTCGAGCACGTCGCGCACAGTGCATTCGATCCATGCGAGGGCGCCTTCGATGGCCGGGGCGCCGGTGACGCCGTCTGTCCACGACAGGCCGGCGAACTTGTCCTCGCCGCGGGCGGACAGGGCCCGGCACACGTTCTCTTGGGCCGACGTGAGCACGTTCACGCAGAACGAACCGGCGGCCTCGATCTTCGGCCACGAGCTCGACGTCTTGGTCGGCAGGAAACCCACGATGGGGGGATCCATTGAAACCGAGGTGAACGAGCCGACGGCCATGCCGACCGGCGTTCCGTCGGCCGTGCGGGCCGTCACGGCCGTCACACCGGTGGGGTACTGACCCAGCACCTGACGGAAGACATTCTTGGTATCGGTCATGGTCGTTTCTCCTTGGGCAGGTGTCAGAACAGGCCCGACAGGGCGCCGCCGTCGACGTACAGGTTGGTCGCCGTCACGTACTCGCCGTCGTCGCTCAGCAGATAGGTGACCATCTTGGCGACGTCGGCGCCCGTGGGGAGGCGCCGACGGAGCACCTTGCGGGGGACATGCGTGCGCTCTGTGGACTCGCCGTCGTTGCGCATCGTGGTGGCCATCATCCCGGGGCCCACGTTGTTCACCCGGATGTTGTGCTCGGCGAGATCGGCGGCGAGCCCGAACACCATCTGGCGGAGGGCCCCCTTCGTCGCGCCGTACGGGACATGGCCGAGGACGCCGCGTTCGGCATTCGTCGAGGTGATCGTGACGATCGCGCCGCCGGTGCCCTGCTCGGCCATGACCCGCGCCGCCGCCTGAATGACGAAGAACGCGCCTTTGAGGTTGATGGTGTGAATACGATCCCAGTGCTCTTCGGTCACCTCGAGCGTGTTGGCCGAGCCGCTCACGCCGGTCGAATTGACCAAGGCGTCGATTCCGCCCAGGGCCGTCTTCGCCTCGTCCATGCCGGCGGAGATGGACCCGAGGTCGGCCACGTCGATGTGCACCGCGTGCGCCTCGCCGCCGGCAGCGACGATCGCGTCGACGGTCTCCTGTGCGTACCCGTCCGAGATGTCCGCGATCACCACGCGCGCGCCCTGTGCGGCGCACGCGAGCGCGATGGGCGCGCCGATGGCGCCGCCACCTCCGGCGACAACGATCCGCAGTCCTTGGAGGCGCTGGCTGTACGGCGTGTCGATCATGCTTCTTCTTTCTGTCTGCGAACGGTCAGAGCATCGCCACGGCGTTGCCGGTCGAACCGACCCCGCCGGGGATGTTGAGAGGGACGGCCATGAAGAGAAACGACGACCTGTCCTGGGCGCGGAGCGCGGCGTCGAGGGCGTCGAAGTCGAAGAGTTCGCCGAACGGCATCCCCAGCAGTGCCAGGGCGCGACGGTGCAGGCTTCCTGACCCGCGACGCCCCGGGGCGGCCTCGACGCCGGGGTTGTCGGCTGCGACGGCGGCGATGCCGCCGTCCCAGAGCAGCTCTGCCATCTCACTCGATCCAGAGAGGCCGGGCCAGGTGAAGCGGCCCGCGACGGCTTCGCGCTCTGCGGCGTCGGCGTTGTGGTAGTACTGCATCCACCCGGTGCGGACGCACAGGATGTCGCCCGGGCGCAGCGTTTCTCCCGTGGCGTCGATCGCGGCCTGCAGTTCATCGGCCTCGATGGGGTCGATCGGAGCGGAG
Organism: Microbacterium sp. Root166; assembly: GCF_001427145.1. Classification (GTDB taxonomy): domain Bacteria; phylum Actinomycetota; class Actinomycetes; order Actinomycetales; family Microbacteriaceae; genus Microbacterium. The sequence goes on along the minus strand of NZ_LMGL01000001.1, from coordinate 504,694 downwards.
GGATCCTCGGCGAGGGCGGCGATGGTGCGCTCGGCGACGTCGACCAGCAGGCCACGACCGATGATTCCCGCCGACCAGTGCTGAATGCCGATGGTGTCGCGATCGGTCTCGAAGTCGATCTGAACCCCGCCGAACCAGCCGTGGTCGGGGATCAACAGGTGGCGGAATCCGTCCCACTGCGTGGAGGCCTGCGGAAACAGATCGTCGATGCGATCGTCGATGAAGTCCCGCTTGCTCGGGCCGGTGAAGGTGTGCTGGTAGGGCCGTCGGCCGAACAGGGTGGGGTAGGGCTCGTCGAGCGGAAGGTCGAGGTTGATCGTCTCGCCGGTGCGCACGGTGGCCACGGCGTCGCGTCGGACGGAGGGGGTGATGCGGTTCAACGTCCCGAGCGGGTCGCCCGCCCCCCAGTGCTCCCATGCGTGCCGTTCGTCACGGCCGGGGGTCAGCAACGGCAGGTCGGCGTAACTCACGACTGCAAGGTTCCCCATCGAATCCCCTCCTCATCTCGGCTCAGCAAACGTCATTTTTGATAAAATGTCAAGTATCAAAAACAGGTTTCCGCGTGCCTGTGGGCTCTCCCTCGTCATCATCCTCTTCTCCATCGACCACCCTGCTCGGGCCGGTGAACGGGCTCCCTGCTTCGAGAGCGGAGCCGGGGATGAGGGGCTCTGGCAAGGACGGCGCGCCCGCCGTCGCCGAGTTCACCGGCGGGAGTTCGGTGCGCGGGCCCCAGCGCAGCCATGCGACGCCTGCGATGGTCGCCGCGCCGGCGGCCACCGCACCGACGGCGACCGACCAGTGCCCGCCCCACGTGTCGGCGATCACGCCCAGTAGCGGGGATCCCACCGTCGAACTTCCCATCAGCACTGCCATGTAGGCGGCAAGCACCCGACCGCGCACCAGCACGTGCGTCGTGGACTGCACGTACCCGTTGGCGGTCGCCAGCGCCAGGATGACCGCGAAACCCGTCAAGACGACGGCGACCGTGTACCAGCGGATGTCGGGAGCGAGCGCGCCTCCGATCGCCGCAACCATGAGCAGGGCGAAAGCGGCGACCATGACGCCGAGCCTCGCCCGCTTCGCCCTTGCGGCGTAGAGCGCACCCGCGAGTGAGCCGATTGCGACGATGGAGTTCACGATGCCGAAATCTGCAGCATCGCCACCGAAGGTCGCGACCATGATCGACGAAGTCAGCGGGATGTTGATCGTGAAGGCGCCCACCACGAAGATGGTGGCGCAGACGAAAATGAGGTCCGGGCGCTTCGCCAGGTATCGCACTCCGCCCCACACACTCGGGGGGCGCGGCGGCCGTGCACGGGGCACCAGCTCGCGCGGCCGGATCAGGAGGAGCCCGACGATGAGGGCGAGGTAGGTCACCCCGTTCGCGACGAACGCCCACCCGGCTCCGACGAGGACGAGGAGTGCGCCTGCCGCAGCCGGACCCCCCAGACGCCCGAGATTGTACGAGGCCGAGTTCAGCGCAATCGCGTTGGCGAGGTCGTCCTGCCGGACGAGATCCGTGACGAACGTCTGGCGTGCCGGAATGTCGCACGCGTTCAGGATGCCGAACACCAGGCACAGGCCGTACATCAGCGCCAGCGTCATCCCGCCTGCGACGGTGATCGCTCCCATCCCCGCGACCAGGAGCAGCAGGAGCGAATCGATCACGATGATGAGGCGGCGTCGGTCGAAGCGATCGGGCAGCCAGCCGGTCAGAGGCAGCAGAAGCAGCGGCGGCGCGAACTGCAGGCCGAGAGCGATGCCGACCGCCGTCGCGTCACCATCGGTGAGCTCCGTCAGAATGAACCAGTTCATCGCCGTCGACTGGACCCATGTGCCGACGTTGGACACGATGCCGGCGAGGAACCAGATCCGGTAGTTGCGAGCACGCAACGACCGGAACATCGCACTCACGCCGTTCTCCTCGCTCGTGGTCGCATCAGCCCATGCGATTTTTGATCAGTATCCTCACCTTACGAGCTCAACCCCGAAAGCCGATAATGTATATTTGATATTCAGACAAAAGGAGTTCTCATGCCGGATGCCGCCGCCAGGAGCCCGCGATGAAGATCGTGGTTCTCGTCAAGGAAGTTCCCGACACCTACGGTGAACGGAAGCTGTCGCTCGAGACCGGCCTCGCTGAGCGCGGCGCGTCCGAGGCCGTGCTCGACGAGATCGGCGAGCGTGCCCTCGAGGTCGCACTTTCCTTTGCCGACACCGTGCCCGGCACCGAGATCGTGGTGTTGTCGATGACCGCCGAGAGCGCCGCCGCCACCGTACGGAAGGGGCTCGCGATGGGCGCCTCCTCGGCGGTCCAGATCGCGGACCCCGCGCTGCGGGGCGCGGACCTCGGCCTGACGGCGCAGGTGCTCGCCGCCGCCGTACAGCGAACCGGCTTCGATCTCGTCATCGGTGGCAACCTCTCGACCGACGGCACCGCCGGCGTGATCCCCGCCATGGTCGCGGAGCTGCTCGCTGTGCCGGCGGCGACAGGGCTGTCCGAGGTGACGATCGCCGACGCAAGCGTGTCGGGAGTGCGAGTGTCGGACGGGGCGACGATGCAGGTCACGAGCCCCCTGCCGGCGGTCATCTCGATCACCGAAGCGCTCCCCGACGCCCGATTTCCGAACTTCAAGGGGATCATGGCGGCGAAGAAGAAGCCGTTCGAGACCCTGACGCTCGCCGACCTCCGCCTCGACGCCGACGAATCCGGCGTCGCGCGCTCGATCATGGTCGACATCGCCGAGAAGCCGCCCCGAGCCGCGGGCGTGAAGATCACTGATGAGGGAGACGGCGGCGACAGGCTTGCGCAGTACCTCGTCGACAACCGGCTCGCGTGAACGGAGCATGACAGTGGCATTCTCAGCGGATTCGATCCTGGTCCTCCTCGACGTCGAGCCGGGCGGCGTGCTCGCGAGAAGCTCGGCCGGCCTTCTCGGCGCGGCCGCAGCGGTGGGCTCACCGATCGCGGTCGTGGTCGCGCCCGACGACCGGCTCGACGATCTCGCTCAGGCCGCTGCGGCCCTGGGCGCCGGGGTGGTTCTCACCGCGTCGGACGACCGGGGCTCACTCGGAGTACCCGCCGTCGACGCGGTCGCCGCGGCCGTGGAGCTCGTGCGCCCCGAGGCCGTGCTGATCTCGAACTCCACAGAGGGCCGTGACGTCGCCGGCCGCCTCGCTGCTCGCACACGCTCCGCGCTGGCGGTCGACGCCGTAGGCGTCCACCGGGACGACGATGGGGTTGTCGCCCGTCACTCGGTGTACGGCGGCGCCTACAACGTCACAAGTGCCGCGACGTTCGGGCCACTCGTGATCACCGTCCGCCAGGGCGCGATCGACGCGAGGGCGCAGTCCGCCCAGGCGACGGTCGAACCCCTCGCGGTGACGCCGTCCGGCTTGCCGGCTGCTCGCATCGACGCGGTCGAGGAGTCCGCAGTAGCGTCGACGCGTCCGGAGCTGCGCGGCGCTGCGAAGGTCGTATCCGGCGGGCGCGGACTCGGCTCTCCGGACAGCTTCGCCTTGGTCGAGCAGCTCGCCGACGCGCTTGGCGCGGCGGTCGGGGCTTCGCGAGCGGCCGTCGACGCGGGATACATCCCCTACGCCCACCAGGTCGGCCAGACGGGGGTTTCGGTCTCGCCTCAGCTGTACGTCGCCCTGGGCATCTCAGGCGCCATCCAGCACAAGGCCGGCATGCAGACCGCGAAGACGATCGTCGCCATCAACAAGGACCCCGACGCCCCGATCTTCGAAGTCGCCGACTTCGGAGTGGTGGGCGACCTTTTCACGGTGGTGCCGCAGCTGATCGCGGCTCTCGAGGCGAAGAAGGCATAGTCCGCCATGGTGACCTTCGGTTCGACGCTGCGGCGCGGTCTTCCGCGCATTCCCGGCGGTGAGCCCTGGCCGCCGGACGGCGCCGCCCCGGCGAGGAACGGCCACGGCCCCGCCGTGACCATCGTTCCCGAAGTCATTCCGGTCGTCGAGCCGGGGAGGAACGAGCCGGTCGAAACGCCCCAGGTGCTCGCCGCACCCGGGGCCGGGGGAGGTGTCGTGCGCCGTGGTCTGCCGCGTGCGCCCGGCGGCGAGCCGTGGCCGCAGGCATCCTCGGTTCTCGTCGCCGTGCGCACCACCGCGACACCTTCGCCGACCCCCTTGGCCGCGAGCGCGGCGCCTGTGGCCGCTTCCCCCGCGGTCGCGCAACCCGAAATGACGCCTCCCGGCGACGCGACGCCGCTGCGACGAGGGCTTCCCAGGGCCTCGGGCGGCGAGCCCTGGCCACCGGCCGGGTCCGCACCGGCCGCGCCCGCGCCCGCCGCAACCGCCGCGGATACGAATGGCGCGCCCGCCCCGATCGCGGAGGCTCCCGAGGTGCCCGCGGCCGGGGTGACGCCATCCGCAGCCCACACCAGAGCGCCCGCTACCTCCACAGGCTCTCCTCTCTCGCAGCCGCTGTCCCTTCCCCGCACCGTATGGGCGGGCGCCCACGCGGCGTCGCGCGCCACGGCCCAGCCGGAACCGAAGCGGATCGGCCCGTTCACCAGAGCGCAGTGGGCCGGCGCGGTCGCGGTCGGCGGCGCCGGGCTGCTGTTCGCGGCCGCAATGGCGGTGTTCGCGGTGCGGTGGCTGCTCTCGACGCCATGGGGGGTGGACTTCCTCGCCGCGTACCCGGGCGAGTACCACCTGCCCGCGGGCGCACCGGTCGGCTTCCCGGCGTGGCTGGGGTGGCAGCACTTCTTCAACGTCTTCCTCATGGTGCTGATCATCCGCTCCGGCCTGCAGGTGCGTGCGCAGAAGAAGCCACCGGCGTACTTGACGCCGCGGCGGGGTGGAGCACAGGGAAAGGTGAGCCTCACGGTCTGGTTCCACCAGTCGCTCGACGTGCTGTGGGTGCTGAACGGACTCGTGTTCATCGTTCTGCTCTTCGTCTCTGGGCAGTGGGTGCGCATCGTGCCCACGGCGTGGGAGGTCTTTCCCAACGCCGTCAGCGCGGCCCTGCAGTACATCTCCCTGGACTGGCCGACCGAGAACGGCTGGGTCAACTACAACGCACTGCAGCAGCTGGCCTACTTCACCACCGTCTTCATAGCCGCGCCCCTCGCGATCGCGACCGGCGTGCGGATGAGCGGGTTCTGGCCGAAGAACGCGGCGGGGCTGAACAAGGCGTATCCCATCGAGTGGGCGCGCGCGGTCCACTTCCCGACCATGCTGTACTTCGTGGCGTTCATCGCGGTGCATGTCTTCCTGGTCTTCGCGACCGGTGCGCTGCGCAACCTCAACCACATGTACGCCGCGCAGGGTTCGGTGGATCCGAGCGCGTACGCCGACAACTGGACCGGCTTCTGGTTCTTCGTCGCCTCGCTCGCCGTGATCGCCGTAGCCTGGGTCGCCGCACGCCCCCTCGTGCTCGCCCCCATCGCGCGCCTGTTCGGGACCGTCAGCAGTCGCTGAACGATGATGAGCACCGGCCGACGACTCACGCGCCTGGCCACCTGCGTGCGCGCACCCAACGCCGGACCCATGACGCTCGACGGCACCAACACCTATGTGGTGCGCGCGCCTGGATCGCCGCGCGTCGTCGTGGTCGACCCCGGCCCGCTCGACGAGGGGCACCTGGCCGAGATCGAACGCTTCGGCACCGTCGAGCTGATTCTCCTGACCCATGGCCACCACGACCACTCCGACGCGGTGGCGCAGCTCGCCGCGAAGACTGGGGCCGTCGCACGCGCGGTGGATGAGCGGTGGTGCATCGGCGGCGACCCGCTCCGCGGCGGCGACGTCGTCGCTGCGGCCGGCGCGGAGATCGAGGTCGTGGCGACGCCCGGTCACACCTCCGACTCGGTCTGCTTCGTGCTCCCGGGTGACGCCGGTCCCGACCAGGGTGCCGGGTCGTGCCCGTCAATCCTCACCGGCGACACCATTCTCGGACGCGGCACCACAGTCATCGCCCACCCCGACGGGTCGCTCTCGAACTACCTGAGCTCGATCGAGCGGCTGCGCCGCCTAGGGCGTCTCCACGTGCTCCCGGCGCATGGCCCTGCGCTACCCGACCTCGCCGCGATCTGCGAGATCTATCTCGCCCATCGTCGCGACAAGCTGGAGCTGGTCCGCAGCGTGATCTCCGGTCGCCGGGCGGACCCGGGCGACGTCGACTTGGTCCAGCGCGTGATCGCCGCGGCATACACCCATGCTCCGGAGGGCGTGCTTCCGGCTGCGCGGGCGTCGGTGCGTGCGCAACTCGAGTACCTGGCGCTCGAAGGCTGAGTACAACCTGATCGTCCTCGTCCTGGGTCACGCCCCACGGGTACGCGACCGGCGGGACGGTGCCGAGGACCGGCTGATCGGAATAGAGGCAGTCGTGCGGAGCGGGCGCGCTCAGCTTGTCTGGTAGCGGTACCCGCCGCCCGTCGCCTGCTGGAAGTCCTTCGAGTCGTGCAGTGCAGTCTGCGTCGTGCGCTCATGCACGATCGCCTCTGCGAACCGCGCGCGCAGCGGGGACCTCATCGTGTCGCGGATCGCCGCGAGCGCCTCGCGGGGCTGCGCGGCCAGCTCCGCCGCGAGGGTGTGCGCGGCATTCGCGATCGCCTCCGACGGCGCGACCCGGTCGACCAACCCCCACCGGAGAGCCTGCTCCATCCCGATGCGTGCGCCGAGCGAGAGCAGTTCGGTGGCGCGCTGTGGTCCGACGAGCCACGGGAGGGTCGCGGTGAGGCCGAACCCGTGATGAATGCCGATCTTGACGAACTTCGGCCACAGGTACGCGGTGTCGGCGGCCACACGGTAGTCGGCGCAGAGGGCGAGCCCCATGCCCACGCCGATGCTCCCGCCGGTCAGCTCGGCGATCCAGGGCGTGCGCAGTTCGAGCAGCTCTGGGGCGACAGCGTAGATCGCCTCGGCGGTGTCTTCGGGGTCGCGCGCGGTGTCCCAGTCGCGCCCAGCGCAGAAGTGCTTGCCTTCGCTGCGGACGATGATCGCCCCGCAGGCGGGGTCGGCGTCCAGCGTCTGCAGTCCGTTGAGCAGATCCCGCAGGACGAACACGGTGAGATAGCTCTCTGGCCCGCGGAGGATCTCGACGATTCCGACGCCGTCCTCTTCGGGCTGCGCCACCCGCACGCTGGCCTGGTCAGGCATCCGCACCTCCTCATCGACCCGATCAGTTTACTGATTTTTGATATGCTCGCCACCTCGGCCCATGATGATGCCGCAGTTCCAGGCGGCTCGAAGGAGAGCACATGTCGATCAGCGGTTCCAGCGCACTGGTCACCGGCGGCGCGAGCGGTCTGGGCCTCGCCACTGCGAAGCGCCTCGCAGCGGCAGGGGCGAAGGTCGTCATCGTCGACCTGCCTTCGTCGCCCGGCGCCGCGGTCGCGGGAGAGCTCGGGGGCGTGTTCGCCGCCGCGGATGTCACCGACCCGGCGGCCGTCGCCGCCGCAGTCGACGCCGCCACTGCCTTAGGCCCGCTGCGCGTGGTGGTGAACTGCGCGGGCATCGCCCCGCCCGCGAAGGTGCTGGACCGCGAGGGTGTGCCCTCGCCGCTCGCGGGGTTCGCGAAGACCGTCCAGATCAACCTCGTCGGCACCTACAACGTTGTCTCTCAGGCAGCCGCGGCCATGGCCCGGGCTGAGCCCGAGGCCGACGGCAGTCGTGGGGTGATCGTGAACACGGCGTCGGTCGCCGCGTTCGATGGGCAGATCGGCCAGCCCGCCTACGCTGCGTCGAAGGGCGGCGTGCACGCGATGACGCTGCCGCTTGCGCGCGAGCTCGCCCGTTACGGCATCCGGGTGTGCACGATTGCGCCGGGCATCATGGAGACGCCGATGCTCGCGGAACTCCCGCAGGCGGCGCAGGACTCGCTCGGCCAGCAGGTGCCGTACCCGCAGCGCCTGGGCCGGCCGGACGAGTATGCCGCGCTCGTGATGTCGATCGTCGATAACGGCTACCTCAACGGCGAGACGATCCGCCTGGACGGCGCAATCCGGATGGCACCGAAGTGACCGCCGATCTCGCCGTCCCCACGTCGCCGGTGCGCGTGTCGTTCGAGGCGGGCATCGCTCGTCTGACCCTGAACCGGCCGCACAGGCTCAACGCGTTCGACACGCAGATGGCGCACGCGTGGGTGGCCGCGACGACGGAGGCTGTCTCCCGCGACGACGTGCGGGCAATAATCGTGGATGCCGCGGGTCCGGCCTTCTGCGCCGGCGGCGACGTCGTCGCCATGGCGGCCACCATGACCCGTGGCCCCCAGCTCGAGGAGCTTGCCGCGCTCATCAACGTCGGCATCCTCGCCTTGACGGAATCCGCGATCCCCGTGGTCGCTGCCGCTCACGGAGCCACCGCGGGCGGGGGCATCGGCATCCTGCTCTCCAGTGACTACGCGGTCGTGGGGGAGAGCTCGCGCATCGGCAGCCGGTACGCCCAGGTGGGCCTCACCCCCGACTTGTCGGTCTCAGCGCACCTCGCTGCGGCGGTCGGCCAGCGGCGCGCGCTGCAGCTGCTCCTGAGCGATCGGATGCTGCCGGCCGATGAAGCCCGCGAGTGGGGCATGGTTGCCGAGATCGTGCCGGACGACTCTGTCGCTGTTCGCGCGCACGAGATCGCGCGGGCGTGGGCCGATGGTGCCGCGGGCGCGTACGGGCACGCCAAGCGGCTCGTGCGCACGCGCGAGGACCGTACGTTCGCGGCGCAGCTGGCTGAGGAGGCCCGCAGCATCGGAGCCGCGTTCGACACGCCGGATGCGCGCGAGCGCGTCGCCGCGTTCGCCGCGCGCTCGACCGCGCCGCGCTGACGCCGACCGGATGGAGATGGCCGGCGCGGCGGGCGCTCAGTCCTCGCGTGTCCGGATGATCAGCTTTCCGACGGCGCTGCGGTCGTCGAGGCTGGCGACCGCAGCGGGCGCGTCGGCGAGCGAGTGAATGGCAGTGGCCGGCGGGCGGAACGCCCCCGAGCCGATCGCCTCGCGCAGCGATTCCCACTGGTCGCGCGGTGAGATAGCGCCGGTCGCCATGAGCCCGCCCCACGCGACGCCGATGACTGCGGTGTTCGTCAGTAGAAGGCGATTGACCTTGACCGTCGGGATGCTGCGCCCGGTGAATCCGAGAACGAGCAGGCGCCCGTCGGTGGCCAGGCTGCGCAGTGAGTCCGTGAAACGGTCTCCGCCGACAGGATCCGCGACGATGTCGACGCCCCTGCCGTCGGTGAGCTCACGGACCGCCTGCAGGAATCCGTCCGGTGCGATCGTCTCGTCGGCTCCGGCGGCGCGGGCCACGGCGGCCTTCTCGTCGGAAGAGACGACCGCGATCACCCGGGCCGATGCGAGCTTCGCCCGCTGCACGAGCGCCGTGCCGAGCCCGCCGGCGGCGCCGTGCACGAGGACCGACTCGCCGGCGCGGATGCCGCCGCGATGGGCCAGGGCGAAATCAGCCGTGAGAACGTTCATCGGCAGGGCCGCAGCATCCTCGAACGAAATCTCGTCGGGCAGCGGCAGAACCTGCTTGCGGCCGACAAGAGCGTACTCCGCGAACGCACCGAAGGCGCCGATCGCGGCGACGCGCTGCCCGGGCGTCACGCCGGCGTCCGGTCCCGCAGCCACCACCACCCCCGCGAACTCGCAGCCGATCGTGAACGGGAGCGGGATCCGCAGTTGGTAGTCGCCGCGGGTCTGCAAGACATCCGGGAAGGTCACGCCGGCGCAGTGCACCTCGATGAGGGCCTGATCGGCGGCAGGTGCCGGGACGGGGATCTCCGTCACTTGCAATCCCGCGGGTCCGGTGTTGTCGATGTTGCGCACGGCACGCATCAGTCGAGGAAGAGACATCTGTCCATTCTGGCCGCACCGCAGTGCAGAGGCGGTCACCTTCGCTCTGCGAACGCCAGCATGCGCTTGAGATACCACGGCACCCTCCGTGCCGGCACGGCACGAGGCCAGTCGTCCGCCCGGAACCACGCGTCGGACCCGCCGTCGACGAACACGATGCTGCCGCACAGGAAGTCGGCGGCGTCGGAGAGCACGAAGACCACCCAGTCGGCCAGCTGGCCCGGCACCCCGAAGCCGCCGATCGGCACCGGGAACGAATGGATCGCCTTCGCCTCGGAGGGCATGGCCAGTTGCTTCTGGAGGAGCGGCGTGAGAATAGCGCCGGGGGCGAGCGCGTTGAGACGGATCCCCGCCCCCGCCCACCGCGCAGTCACCGCCTGTCGGCGCACCCAGCGGCTCACTGCGATCTTCGCGGCGCCGTACGCCATCGCGGGCGCGCTATTGCCGAAGATGCGGGTAGCCCGGACGGCTCTCTCGGAGTGCCCGGCGAGCATCGCGCGGATGGCGCGGCCGGGCACGGCGGGCGTGGTGGTGGTCGCGTTCGATGCGAAGACGAGGACCTTCGCGCGCTCGGTCTTGGTGAGCGCGTCGCGGAAGCCCTCGAGCAGCTCGACCACACCGAAGTAGTTCACCTCGACGACATCCGCCCCAACCTGCAGGACCTCGCCGATGCGGTGATTAGTCGGTCGGATACTCCTCTGACGGTCGCGCAGCTTGCCGCTGAAACTGCGAGCGAAAAGTCGCACATCGGAGCCAACAGGAATGTCATCGTAGGAGATCATGACCTCTTCCGCGCGCTCTCCCGCGTTCTTCGTCATCATGGCGTCACTGCCCGGCCAGACGCCTTGTGGACGGCATTTCTCGCCGCCATCCACTGCGCTGCGCTAGCAGCCACCGATTACCAGGCGTCGGCTGGCTGGGGTGCCGCCAACTCCCGCTCGACTTTCGCTTGTCCATGCGCAGCATGAAGCTCGCGTGATGCGTGCCCACAATTTGCCCACTTCTGCACTGGTTCGGGCTGCCGTCTGTGACCATCACCCGCGACCCGAACGACCATGAACCGCGGAAATCCGCACAACTTCTCACAAGCGACCCCATGCCGCCGTGCCAGGCGACTCCTCGTAATCGTGAGGTCACCTACGACTCCAGATCCCTTTCTCCATCGTCGAGGTTTGCCGCCGTCCCGGGGGGAGACCGATGAAGGAGGTGATGCACGACGGCGCCCCGTAGAAATGTCAAGTTCCGCGCAATGACGAGTAAGGACCACGTTCGTGCTGACGCGACGACGCCCGCACAACGAGCTCGGGCTGGAACACTGTCTGACGGGCGAGGCTCTCGGAGTCCGACGCCTCCTCGAGCACGATCCGCAGCGCGGTGCGCCCGATCATGCGACTTGGCTGGCGGATCGACGAGAGCGGCACAGCGGCCGCCGCGGCGAACGCGATGTCGTCGAACCCGATGATGGCGATGTCGTGGGGCACCAGCATCCGTCCGTCCACGACCAGCGACTGCAGCAGTCCCAGCGCCAGCAGGTCGTTGGCCGCGAAGAGGGCATCGGGCCACTCGCGGCGTGGGCGCGCCAGAATGCGGGCCCCTGCCGCGACACCGTCCTCGACGGTCATGGCGGCGGTGGCGACGACCTCGACCTCGACGGAGGTGTTGGCGTTCTCGGCGGCCACGCGGGCGCCGGCGAGGCGGTCGGTGACCTGCCGGATGTCGAACGGGCCGCCCACGAAGGCGATGCGACGCCGGCCGCCCTCGATGAGGTGCTCCACGGCCATGCGCCCGCCCACGACGCTGTCGACGGAGACCGACGAGAACCGCCCGTCACCGCTGAAGCGGTCGACCAGCACGGCGGCGATCCCTCGTGCGCGCAGCCGCTGAAGTCGGGCCGTGACGTCGCCGTAAGGAGCGATCAGCAGCCCGCGGACCTGCTGCTCCTCGAAGAGATCGAGGTAGAGCTTTTCGCGGCCGATGTCCTCATCGGTGTTGCCGTACAGGATCGCGATGCCGTGCTTGGTCGCCTCGTCCTCGGCCCCGCGCACGACCTCGTTGTAGAACGGGTTCTGCCCGTCGAGCACGACGAAGCCCACGGTGGTGCTCACGCCGGCACGGAGTTTGCGGGCGGCATCGTTGCGGACGTAGCCGAGTTCCTCGATCGCCCGGCTCACGCGATCGACCGAATCGGCAGACACCTCGTCCGGGCGGTTGAGCACATTGGAGACGGTTCCGACGGACACGCCCGCCCGCACGGCGACGTCGCGAATGCTGACCGGCACGGACACCCCCACTTCTTCGTCGGTTCGCGGTCCGGTCTTGTCGCGTGACTTGACCGGTTCCGTCTGCGTACTTAGAGTAGCCTGAAACCCGCCTGAATCGATTCATCCATTTTCACCTCAACGAGGAGGCCGCCGTGGCAGCAGATGTCGCATCCGCCGCGCAGCACCCCGCGCTCGAGCTTCGCCGGGTGGTGAAGTCGTTCGGTCCAGTCGTCGCACTGCGCTCCGGAAGCCTGACCCTGCACCGCGGCTCGATCCATGCCCTGATCGGAGAGAACGGCGCCGGCAAGTCGACGCTCGTCAAGATCGTCGCCGGGCTCTACCGCCGCGACGCCGGCGACTTCCTCCTCGACGGCGAGCCAGTGGACTTCACCAGCACGGCGCAGTCCAAGGGTGCGGGGATCGCCGTGATCTACCAGGAGCCGACGCTCTTCCCCGATCTCTCGGTCACCGAGAACATCTTCATGGGGCGTCAGCCCACCGCCGCGCTGGGACGCATCGACCGCAAGGCGATGCGCACCGAGGCGGTCGAGATCTTCCAGCGCCTCGGAGTCACCCTCGATCCCGACCGTGTCACCGACGGCCTCTCGATCGCCGACCAGCAGATCATCGAGATCGCCAAGGCCATCTCGCTCGACGCCCGCGTGCTGATCATGGACGAGCCCACCGCGGCGCTCTCGGGCGTCGAGGTCGAGCGGCTGTTCGCCGTGGCACGCAGCCTGCGCGACGAGGGCCGTGCGCTGCTGTTCATCTCGCACCGCTTCGACGAGGTGTTCGCGCTGTGCGACACGGTCACGGTCATGCGCGACGGCTCGTACATCGACACGACGCCCATCGCCGACACCACCGTCGACGAGCTGGTGCGGCAGATGGTCGGCCGCGACGTGACCGAGCTCTTCCCGAAGCTGCCTGCCGAAGTCGGCGATGTCGTGCTCGAGGTCGAAGGCCTCACTCGCAAGGGTGTCTTCCGCGACATCTCGTTCACGCTGCGGGCCGGTGAGATCGTCGGACTGGCCGGCCTCGTCGGAGCCGGGCGCAGTGAGGTCGCCCGCGCCGTCTTCGGCGTCGACGTCTACGAGTCCGGCGCAGTGACCCTCGCGGGCCGGAACCTCCCGAAGGGCAACCCCCGCCTCGCCACCAACCGCGGCATCGCGCTCGTCCCCGAGGACCGCCGAAAGCAGGGCCTCGTCCTCGAGGACGGCGTCTCGCGCAACATCACGCTCGCGATCCGCTCGAAGCTCTCCAAGTGGGGGCTGCTGTGGTCGGGACTCGAGAACGAGGCCGCGCAGGTCTGGGCCAGCCGTCTCGAGGTCAAGACCGCAGCACTGGATGCCGAGGCCGGCACCCTCTCGGGCGGAAACCAGCAGAAGGTCGTGCTCGGCAAGTGGCTCGCCACCGAACCGAAGGTGCTCATCGTCGATGAGCCCACGCGCGGCATCGACGTCGGCACGAAGGCCGAAGTCCACCGCCTGCTCAGCCAGCTCGCCCAGCAGGGCATGGCGATCCTCATGATCTCGTCCGAGCTGCCGGAGGTGCTGGGAATGGCCGACCGTGTCCTCGTCATGCGGGAGGGCCGCCTGACCGGCGAGTTCACCCGTGCGGAGGCGACCCCGGAGGCCGTCATGTACGCCGCCACCGCCGACGCGGAGGTCGCCCGATGACCGCCACCGCCACCCCGGTCGTCACGCCCGGATCGAGCGCCGCGTCCAAGCTCGTCAAGCGCATCGCGACCGCCCGGGAGACCGGCATCCTGATCGCCCTTCTCCTGGTGATCGTCTTCGCGACCGTCAGCAACCCGACGTTCCTGTTCTCAGGCGACGGGTTCCGCGACCTGCTACTCACGCCGTCGCTGCTGCTGCTGGTCGCGGTCGGATCCGCGATCGTCATCATCACGCGCAACGTCGACCTCTCGGTCGGATCCATCGTCGGCCTGACCGCTTACCTGACCGGCACGATGTTCGTCGACATCCCGGGCGTCCCGATCATCGGGGTCTTCGCCGCTGGCGTGCTCCTTGGCGGACTGCTGGGACTGATCAATGGCGCGCTCGTCGCGTTCGCCCGCGTCCCCGCCCTGGTCATCACGCTCGGCACGATGTACGTCTACCGCGGCATCAACGTCGCCTGGACCGGCAGCGACCGGATCAACGCCTCCGACCTGCCGTCGGACTTCCGGGCGCTCGGCACGGACCGGATCCTCGGCATCCCGATCCTCACGATCATCGCCGTCGTCGTCCTCGTCGTGGCGGCCTGGTACCTGCGCAATCTGCGCAGCGGCCGCGAGCTGTACGCGATCGGATCCGATCCCGCCGCCGCACACCTGTACGGTCTGCGGGTCACGCGCCGTGTCATCGGCGCCTTCGTCACCAGCGGTGCGCTCGCGGGACTGGCCGGCGTCCTCTACGCCGCCCGCTACGGCACCGTCAGCTCTGGCGCCGGATTCGGCTGGGAGCTGCAGGCCATCGGCGCGGCCGTCATCGGCGGCGTCGCGATCTCGGGTGGCGTGGGCACCGTCTGGGGCGCCGCCATCGGCGCCTTCCTGCTGCTCACGATCAACCGGGCCTTGCCGATCCTCGGCATCGACGACTTCTGGCAGCGCGCCGTCGTGGGCGTGCTGATCCTCGGCGCCATCGTGCTCGACCGGGTGCTCGCGGTCCGGCAGCACCGACGACTCGTCGCCCAGCGGGAGGAGACCCGATGACCGCTCTGACGGATGCCGCGACCGCCCGGGTCTATAAGGCCCACGCCAAGCCCGCCTGGCGTCGCTTCCTGCTCACGCGCGAGGCCGCGATCATCGCGCTCCTGATCCTCGTCGTGGTCGTCGCCCTCGCGAGCGTGCGCAACTTCGACAGCCCGCTCACGGTGACCTACCTGCTGCGCGACATCGCGCCGATCCTGCTGATCGCCCTCCCGATGACCTTGATCATCATCACGGAGGAGATCGACCTCTCGGTCGCGAGCATCGTCGGCCTCTCGAGCGTCATGACGGGGCTGCTGACCCAGTCTGGCGTACCGTTTCCGCTCGCCGCCCTCGCGGCGATCGCGGTCGGCACCGTCGCAGGCGCGTTCAACGGGTTCCTCATCACCGTGGTCGGCCTCCCGTCGCTCGCCGTCACGATCGGTACCCTTGCGCTGTTCCGCGGCATCGCGGTCGGCCTCCTCGGCACCACTGCGATCACCGAGTTCCCCGAGGAGTGGACAGACCTCGCGAAGGCCAACATCCCGGGCACCCCGATCCCGGTGATCATGATCCCGTTCGTGATCCTCGCGATCATCTTCGCCGTGCTGCTGCACTTCACCCCGTTCGGCCGCTCGCTCTACGCCATCGGCCTGAGCAAGGAGGCGGCGGGGTTCTCGGGGATCGACGTCGGACGCACCAAGTTCCAGCTGTTCGTCCTGAGCGGCGCGGTCTCGGGCTTCGCCGGCGTCTACTTCACGCTGCTCTACTCCAACGCCCGAGGCGACAACGCCATGGGCATGGAGCTGCAGGTGATCGCGGCGGTGCTGCTCGGTGGCGTCTCCATCTTCGGCGGCCGCGGCGCGCTGCACGGCGTGATCGCCGGTGTGCTTCTCATCGGCACCCTCGGCAGCGCCCTGCGCCTGGCGAGCGTGAGCAGCGACATCATCAACGTCATAACGGGCCTCCTGCTCATCGTCTCCGTTATCTCGTCCAGCCTGCTCGCATGGCTGCAGGTCCGCAGGGCCGCAGCGATCGGGAAGAAAAAGGGGCGATCCGCCGAGTCAGCCGACCCGGCGTGACCACCCGCGCACCACACACCACCGCAGCTACGCACCCGCTTACTGCACCAAGGAAGGAAACAATGATGTTCGGACTTCAGCGCAAGGGGCGCATGGCATTCGCTGCCGCGGCCCTCACCATGGGCGTCGCCCTCGTCGCGACCGGCTGCACCGGTGGCGGCACCGGCGGCGATGACACCGGCGGGGGCGACGGCGACGCGAACCTGTCGATCACGATGCTGCCCAAGAACCTCGGCAACCCGTACTTCGACACCTCCACCGGCGGGGCCGAAGAGGCCACCGAGGAGTTCGGCGGCACGTTCGAGGAGGTCGGCCCCACCGAGGCGTCGCCGACGTCGCAGGTGCAGTACATCCAGACCGCCGCCCAGCAGGGCACCGGTGGCCTCATCGTCTCGGCGAACGACCCCGAGGCGCTGTGCGACGCGCTCGACGAGGCCCGCGAGGCGGGCGTCAAGGTCGTCACGTTCGACTCCGACACCAACCCCGAGTGCCGCGACCTGTTCATCAACCAGGCCACCTCCGAGGGCATCGCCAAGGTGCAGGTCGACCTCATCACCGAGCAGATCGGCGACGAGGGCCAGATCGCGATCCTCTCCGCCTCGGCCAACGCGACGAACCAGAACGCGTGGATCGAGATGATGGAGGAGGAGCTGGCGGCCAACCACCCGAACGTCGAGCTCGTCGAGGTCGTCTACGGCGACGACGACGACCAGACCTCGTTCGACAAGACCGCGGCCCTGCTGCAGACCTACCCCGAGCTCAAGGGCATCGTCTCGCCCACGACGGTCGGCATCGCCGCAGCGGCACGCTACCTGTCGACCTCTGAGTACAAGGGCCAGGTCGCCCTGACCGGCCTGGGCACCCCGAACCAGATGCGCGAGTACGTCGAGGACGGCACCGTCACCGCGTTCGCGCTGTGGAACCCGGCCGACCTCGGCTACCTCGCCGCGTACGCCACGCAGGCCCTGATCACCGGTGAGATCACCGGCGAGGAAGGCGACACCTTCGAGGCCGGCAAGCTGGGCGACTTCGAGGTCGGCGCCGACGGCGCGGTCCTGCTCGGCGACCCGTTCGAGTTCAACGCCGACAACATCGGCGAATTCGACTTCTAAGTCGACAGCCGCAAGAGGATGCCCCGGACCGCTCACGCGGACCGGGGCATCTGCCTGTAATCAAAGCTGGCAATGGCGATCGGTCTTCGCGTAACGGACGTAGGGCCACCCGGGGTGTGGCATCACCTCGGCATGCTCCAGGAAGAAGGACGCGACGGAGCGACGTGCGGAATGATGGGAAAAACCGTCGAAAGAAGCGGTGCATCGCTGCGCACTCCCGAAAGGTCGAGATCCGCGGAATGACGCGGAAAGTTCACCTCCGCGCACCTCCGAAAGGTGATCCCATAAGGGTTCAAATCTCACCGTAGGCGCCCGTGCTGCGAGGGCCAAGATTAGGCTTGGGACAGAGCAAGGTGGACCATCGCGCGGACTGCGAGCGTGAGAAAGATTTGAGAAAACCCTGGTGGCCGCAGACGTCCCTTGAGCCACATTCAAACTCCGCGCGAAACGCGTAAAACCGCCTGAAACACCCTCATCGTCTGTACAAGCTGACCACCCCGACGGAGTTCAAATCCCTCCGTCTCCGCAGTTTTCCTGGAGTTTCGCGGTCGTCCACGGCCGCTTGAGATGCAGTTCGGATCGTCCTGTCGCGTCCCGACCGGTGCCCACCGCGGCACTCTGGATGTAATCCGCAAGATGGGCCTTCCGGAGCCTGTGCGTCCGAAAGGCCCATCTGGCGGGCTAATAGCCTCGTCGCCTCAGCCTCAGCCGAGGAAAAGCGTCACGAAGAGGCGGACCGATAGGGCGAGGACCGCGGCGAGGCCGATGATCCCGAGCAGGTTCTGCCACCAATGGTTCTTCATGTCGCCCATCAGCGAGGACCGGTTGGCCATGATGATGATGAGCGCCGCCAGCACGGGTGCGACGAAGATCGTGAGCGCCTGGGCGATGACGATGAGCTCGACGGGCGATGCCTGGAAGATCAGAGTGATCACGATCCCGAACGCCAGGATGCTCGCGCTGATGAGCTTGGCGGTGAGTGAACTGGATGAAGCACCTCGGCCGAGACCGTCCGAGAGCATGGTGCCGCCGGCAGTCGCGTTGGCGATCATCGACGAGAAGGCGGCTCCGAAGAATCCGAGGGCGAACACGGTGGAGCCGATCGGGCCCGCGAGGGGTTCGAAGATGCCCGCAAGGGCGACGATGGTCGGTGCCGCCTCGCCGGTCTTGCCCAGGACAGCCGCAGCGACGACGATCACGAGGGCCGTCATGATGCCGGGTGCGACGATGCCGGGGACGGTGTCCACGATCGTGACGTCGCGGTAGTCCGCTTCGGTGCGACCTCGCTCCTTGGTCCCGTACGACGTGTAGAACGCGGCGTTGATGGAGAAGTTCGTTCCGACCAGCGCCACGATCAGCAGCCAGGCCCCGTCCGGGACGGTGGGGATCAGACCGGATGCCGCGGCCGCCCATGACGGGTTGGAGAGGAACGCCGACACGATGAATGCGATCGCCATGAGCGCCACGATCGCGACGAGCACCTTCTCGACGACTCGGTAGACGTTGCGCAGCAGGAGAAGTGCTGCCACGGCGACGGTGCAGACGATCGTCCACATGACGGGGTTGCCGCCGAACAGCATCGACAGGCCGAGACCCGAGCCGACGGCGTTTCCGACCGAGAAGCAGAGCGTGATCAGGAAGATGCCGATGCCGGCGACGACGCCGACCCATTTTCCGAGATGGTCCTTGATCGAGGCGATGAGCGACACGGGCGACTTGATGCCGAGCCTGACGCTCATGTCGGTGAGGAAGATCATGAGGATCGTCGAGACGACGATGACCCAGATCAGGGCGTACTGGTAGCCGCTTCCCGCCTGGACTGCGGTGGTGAGGTTGCCGGGACCGAACTGCCAGGCGCCCGCGACGAACGCGGGCCCGATGAGGGCCAGCTGCTGCCAGAAACTCCGGCGGGTCCTGCGCGTGTCGACGATGTTCTTCATCGTCTCAGTCGAGACGCGGCCGTAGCCAGTGCCGGGTGTGGTGGAGGTGTGACGGGTGGTGGTGCGCTCGCTCATGGTGGTCTCCTTCATTGGAGGGCGGCAGAGCCGCGAGTCGTCGTTGACTGTGCGCCACTCGGTGGCGGATGTTCTGGGGCGGGGTGGCGGCGGCACGGCGCCGCCACCCCGTTGGGGTTCAGGCCGGGACGGTGACGGTGCCCAGTCCGGCGGAGGCGAAAGCGGCCGCGATCTCGGCGGGGGCGCCGTCGGGCAGCGGGAGCAGGGGAGTGCGGACCGTTGCGTGGTCGAGGATGCCGCGGTTGACCAGGCCCCACTTGAGGGCAACGGTGCCCTCCATGTGCGAGCCGCGGTGGTACACGTTCTTCGTCACCGGCAGCAGACGCTCGTGGATCGCGTGAGCCGCTTCATAGTCCTTGGCCTTGCCGGCGGCGATCAGTTCGATGAGCGGCTCGGGGGCGATGTTGCCGTAGCCGACCAGGAGGCCGTCGACGTCGAACATCGTGGGGAGCAGGTACTCGTCGTGGCACGAGAGGATCTGCAGGTCGGGATAGGCGGCGCGAAGTGCGGGGATCTCGGTGTACCAGCGGCGCATGTTGCGGACGCCGTTCTTCGTGGCGAAGACACCCTCCTGCCCGGCGATCTCGAGCTGCGTGTCGAGGTCGTAGGTGGCCTTGGTGTTATCGGGGTACTGGAACAGGATGAGCGGCAGGCCCGACTCGTCGTAGATCTCCTGGTACCGGGTCTGCGGGGCGCCCTTCTGGTATCCGAACCGCAGCCAGCCGTGCGAGGGGTACACCAGGCCGGCGGCTGCGCCGGCCGCGACAGCGGCCTTCGCCTCAAGTGCTGCCGTCTTGTTGCCCTCTTTGGTGATGCCCGCGATGACCGGCACGCGGCCATCCGTCGAAGCGACGAACGCGCGGATGACATCGAGCTGCTCCTCGTCGGTGAGGAAGGTTCCCTCACCGGCGTGGCCGAGGACGACGAGGCTCTTCACGCCGTCGATCGAGCCCAGCCAGGAGCCGAGGCGCTCGATGGCCGCGAAGTCGACGTCGCCGTCTTCGGTGAACGGAGTGACGGGAGCGGGGTTCAGTCCGCGGATGTCGAGAGTCATGATCTGCCTTTCCTTGTTTCTCTTCGTCGAGGGCCCGATCCCATGGGAACGTTATCGGGAACGTTTGCAGGAACGATTGCAAGTATGCGACTAGGATGCTGTCATGTCAACTCCTGCGGCGAAAATCGCTCCGCGCGGCTCTCGCGATCCGCGCGAGGGCGGCGCAATAGACTCGCCGAAGCGTCGATCGGAGGCTGCAGCAATGGACAGGCGTTCAGTGACTCTTCGCGACGTCGCCGAAGCCGCCGGTGTGAGCATCTCGACCGTCAGCCGGATCCTCGACGACCGCACGCCGAGCTCGCGCTCCGCGACAGCCGATCGCGTGAGGCAGACGGCGGACTCCCTCGGCTATCGCCGCAATGCCGCCGCCTCCGGCCTCCGCCGCGGCGCGACAGGCACGATCGGCGTACTCGTGCCGCGGCTGACCGACACCGTGATGGCGCTGATGTTCGAGGCGATCGAGCGCGTCGCCCGGTCACGCGGGTACTTCGCCGTCGTCGCCACTGCCGGCGACGAGCCGGATGACGAGCGCCGGGCGACGGAGACACTCCTCGACAGGGGGGTGGACGCCGTCATGCTGGCCACTGCCCGCCTGGACGACACGCTCCCGGCGTCGCTGCGGGAACGCGGCATCCCTCATGTGCTGGTCCTCCGCACGGATGGCGTGAGCCCTTCATCGCTCGGAGACGATGAGATGGGGGGCTATCTCGCCGTCCGTCATCTCGTCGACCTCGGACACCGCGAGATCGCCGTCGTCACGGGCCCCGACTTCACCTCCAGCGCTCGCTCGCGACTCGCCGGAGCTCGCCGCGCCGCAGCAGAGGCTCGCCTCGAGCTCGACGCGCGACGGGTCGTCTCGGGCGGCTACGGTGTCGACGACGGCGTCATCGCCGGTGAGCTCCTCTTCGGCCAGCCGAGCCCGCCCACAGCCATCTTCGCCGCGAACGACAACATCGCGCTCGGAGTCGTCAGCGCCGCCGGCAACGCCGGGCTGACGATCGGCGAAGACGTCTCCATCGTCGGCTACAACGACATCCCCCTCGCCAGCCGGCTCTCCGTTCCATTGACATCCGTTCGAGTGCCTTTCGACCAGATCGCTGCGACGGCATTCGACCTGCTCCACGAGCCGACGAACACCGCGGTGAGGCTGGCGTTCCCGAGCCTGGTTCCCCGCGCGTCGACGGCACATCCGCGCTGACCGCACGACCGCCGCTACGGGCGACATCGAGCAAAGGGTAGGTATTGGATGGCACGAAAAAGCCCCGGTCGCCCGGGGCTTTTCGTTCGCCATCCGCCGCGCGGTGCGGCGAGAATCAGCTCTGACCTCAGTCGCAGAGCCCGGTCGCGGTGGCGTTCTTCGCCTGGCCGCCGATCGCCTTCACGACGTCTCCGACGTTCGTGAAGCCGAGCGCGCCTTCCGTGTTGATGGTCTTGTGGATCTGACCGAAGCACGCGGCATCGGCGGGTGCGGCGTTGGCGGTGCCGGCGACGCCGAACACGGCGAGTGCAACGATGGCCCCGGTAGCGAGAATGCGCTTCATTGGACTTTCCCCTCCTCATGGCGAGTGCCTGTCACCCGCTGGTGACTTGTTCCGTGCCCGCACATGATTTGGATGCACCCGCACCCACCGGTTGGTGCCGGCTCCACCCCGATATGGGGGAATGCCTGCCGATCGCGCCCAGGGGGGCGACGCGATGGCAGATCGAGGTGGAGCCGCCCGGTCGTGAGCGTCCCGAAGGACGGCTCGCTCCGGGCTTCCGCCGTCAGAGGCGGAAGTCAGAGACGGGTCGCCGCGGCGCGCTCAACGAGCTCGCCGCGGTCAGACCCGGAAATGGCATCGAGTGCGCGCCGCAGCGCGGTGCTCGACGTGTGGACGGTGTAGGGGAAGTAGACGACCTCGACCCCCACTGCGGCGAAGTCGCGCTCAAGGCGCACACCCTTCTCCGTGCCGCGCCAGTCGTCGCCCTTGAAGAAGTGCGTGAAACCGACTTCACCCCAGACCGCGAGCTTGTCCGGAACGGTCTCGATGTGGACGCGGTCGACGAAGCTGATGTGCCGGACGATCTCGGCGCGCTCCAGGGTCGGAATGACCGGGTCGACGCCTTTCACCGCACGCAGCATCTCGTCGCTCACGACGCCTGCGATGAGCACATCGCAGTTCTCCTTCGCGTGACGAAGAATGTTCAGGTGTCCGACGTGGAAAAGGTCGAAAGCACCCGCGGCATAGCCGATACGCTGAGCCATTGAATGAGCCCCCAGAACTCAGTTGGGCGATCCCCATCGCCTGTTTCCCCAGAAATGTCCTGTTCTCCCAAAGAACACGACGTCGGAAGTCTACTCCCATGCACGTCCGCAATGCACCTGATTTCGGTCGTGATCATGGTGTGACCGAAGTGAAGCGGATGCCGTCGAACGACGTGGCGACCGGAGCCGTCGCGCTGCCGGACATGTAGCTCCAGAGGAGCATGGTCCCGGTCGTCTGCAGCGCGGCAGTCGAGTCCGTGGTCGTCGCCTGCCATGTCGAGGGCTCCGCTGCGGCTCTCGGCCACAGCTTCGCCGACAGGGTGGTGACGCCGTTGACGGTCGTCGCCCGTACGGCGACGCTGTACCAGGTGCCCGCCGTGGTGATCCGGTCGGGCAGCGCGGTGCGGCTCAGCAGCGTCTCCACTCCGCCGGTACGACGGATGAGGTCCAGGTAGGGGACAGTTCCGCTCACGTAGACCTTGAGCCGGTAGTCCGCCGAGGAACTCACCGCTCGTGGCGAGATCACTGTGTAGAGCGCGCCGGCCGCCGCCGTTCGATCCCATGAGAGGTTCAGGCGGACTTCTGCGGATGCCGCAGGTGTCGCGGCGGCTTGCACCTGCGCGGATGTTCCCGGCGTCGTCAGCCGGAGCAGGCCCACGCCGTCGGCCACGGCGAATCGCGAAGCGGTTCCAGTCGCGGTCCAGGCGCCGCCGACCTCGGCCGCCCCCCATCCGTTGGTCACTGATCTGCCGAAGTCGTCGGCGACGAGCGCCTGGATCGGTGGCGGTTGGGTGACGGTGACGCTGCGGGTGGTGCTGTGGGTGGCGCCCTTGTCGTCGGTGACGGTGAGGGTGATCACGTAGGTGCCGTCGGCGGCGTAGGTGTGMGAYTTCGATGCRCCGGTCTCGGCSGGTGTGCCGTCTCCCCAGTTCCAGGCGTGTGTGGCGATSGTGCCGTCGGTGTCGGTGGAGCCGGAACCGTTGACCGTCACGGCGCGGCCGGTGATCGCGGGTGTGGAGATGACCGCGGTGGGCGGAGTATTCGCAGGGAGTGGGGGACTCCCTGTGCCGCCCACCGCGGAGTATGAAGCGAGAAGCGTGCTGACGCTCGCCCCCGCGGTGCTCGAAAGGTACACATAGGCGCCGACCCCGCCGCTCGTCTGCAGCGCCGCAGTCGCGTCCGTCGTGGTCGCGCTCCACGCGGACGGCTCGACCGCGCCGGTCCAGACTTTGGCGCGCAGAGTCGTCGGCGCCGTCCCGCTCAGCTCGAACCGGACCCGCACCACCGTGCCGGCAGTGACACCTCCGCTGATGCGCTGAGTCGCGAGCACCGTCTCGGCACCGTTCACCACGCGCCGGAGTGTCACGGCGGTCGTCGTGGTCGACAGCTGGACAGTCGCTCGGTAATCGCTGGAACCGGTGTCTCTGCCGAGGAGAGAGATGTATCCCCCCGAACCGCCCGGCGCGACGGAGGTGGTCAGCTCTGCGTCGACCGCCAGATCCGTCGACCGGAACACGGTCGCATCGACCGAGCGACTCTGCCCGGGCGCGGTCGTGATCCGCCCGTTCGCGCCGTCCACGGTGAACGACGATGCTCCGGATGCCGGAACCCACGTCTGTCCCGTGTCGGCGGTCCCCCAGCCCGAGGCCGTGGTGCGAGTGAAGGTGTCGGTCAGGCGCGGCGGCAGCGGGGCGGTGCGCAGGGTGTAGACGGGAGAGGTGATGGTGTCGCCTCCGGCGGAGACCACAGCACGCCACTCGTACGCGGTGTCTGCGGCCAGTGCGCCCCAGGTCGCGGTCGCCGTCCCACCGCTGACCGTCGCTGTTCCGATGGTCTCGAAGGGCGCGGGAACCGGCGGGGTGAGCTCGAACGGCAGGACGAACGACGAGTTGGCGTCCGTTTCGTACCGGTCCAGCTTGGGCGAGTAGGTCGTAGCGGTCATCGTGTTGGCCGCGGGGTCGAACGTGTAATACCGCAGCCACCCGTCCCCGCCGTTCGGACGGTCCTGGTAATCGGTCATGAGCTGATGGACCGGCCGGCCGCACGTGTTCGCGTCGGTGCGGGATGCCTCGCCCTCGTTGCCGTTGTGCTCGTGTCCGGCGATCACTACGCGGATCTGGCAGTGCGTCGAGACGAAGTTGTTCCACAGCTGCGCCTGTGAGGTTCCACCCGGTCGCTGCGTGCCCGTCCACCTGCTGCCGGAGACCGTCAGGAAGCTGTGTGTGACCATGATCACGGTGCGATCGGGATGAGCGGCCAGCACGCGATCCGCCCACTCGAGCGCGTAGGTCGGAGCCTCCCACTCGAGATTGAGGACGAGGAAGTCCGTTCCTCCGGCGGTGAAGAGGGCGTAGTTGTCGAAGTTGCGCCGGTCGATCGGGTCCGCGCCGAACTGGCTCTGACCGAGGTGACCGCCGTAGCGGGTGCTCGCCGTGTTCCAGACTGCGTCTGCGTAGCGGCTCACCGGAAAGTACTGGTCGAACGGTCCGACTGCACCGGTCGCGTTGTCGAAGTCGTGATTTCCCGGCACGACGGAGTTCGGCATGTTCGCGTCGTCGAGGATCTTCAGCGCCGCCGAAACGAGCTGCCATTGCGCAGGATTCGTGTACTCGCTCACGAGGTCGCCGACGTGGACGGTGAAGGCGAGGTCGAGGCGCTCACGGTTGTCGACCAGCCACTGCGACTGCTGGTTCATGGTGGGCCAGCGGTTGTTGTAGGTGTAGTTCTGCGTGTCCGGAACCACCGCGATCGAGAAAGGCTCACTGCTCGTGGGTCCGGGGACGGTGAGCCCCTTCTTCCGGCCCTCGAAGGTCACGCTGGCGGCATCCCCGTCGGCATCCGCCACCGACACGACCAGCGGTGTGCTGGTGCCGACGGCTGCGCCGTCGGCGGGCGAGACGAGGGTCACCGCCGGCGGCGCGGCCTGAGCGGGAGCCGCCGCGACGAGACTCAGCGAGCCGACGGCCAGCCCCCAGACGACGCCGGCGGCCAGCCTCTTGAGCACGAACGATTCCCGCGCGTCTTCGCGCATGGTGACTCCCCAGTCGCGCAACTCCCCAGCCGCGCTGTAGCGCCATCATGGCACTGGGACGGAGCTGCGGCAAGGATTCGATCCGAAGCCGACCGGGCGCTGCCTGGCAGGATGGACGCGGCAGGTCGGAATGGGGGGACCGTGAGGCGAAAGGCTGTCGGCGCGATCGCCGCGCAATCGACCCAGGCCGCGATCAGCCTGATTCTGCAGATCATGGTGTCTCGGATACTCGGTGTCGAGACCTTCGGGCAGTTCGCCATCCTCTATGGCGTGATCGTGCTCGGCACGGCGGTGATCACCGGCGTGGTCGGAGACACCCTCGTCGTCGTCGATCGCTCGGAACCGAAAATCCGCGCGGCGCTCCAGGGCACGCTTGCGCTCGCCGCCGTCTCGCTCGCCGTGGTCTCCGGCGTCGTTGTTTCCGTGATCGGATTCGTCTCCCCGCTTGAGGCGCTCCTGTTCGCCCTCGCGCTCGGCGCGTTCGCGGTGGAGGAGATCGTGCGGCGACTGCTCATGGCCGACATGGCGTTCGTGCGGGTGGCGGTGATCGATCTCGCGGGGCTGATGGTCACACTGCTCGTGCTGGGAGGTGTGTGGCTGTCGCAGCCGCTGAGCCTCGCAGCATTCGTCGGAGCGATCGCCGCGGGCCAGACGGCTGCGTCCGTCATCGGATGGTTCCTGGTCGCGCGGAAGGATCGCGTCCTCGTCGGCTTCGCGGGCGCCGACTACGGCACGGTGTGGCGGTACGGCGCATGGCGCGGGCTCCAGCAGACTCTTCGTCCGCTCATGTTCACCGGGGTCCGGCTTCTCGTCCTGGCGGCGGCCGGCCTGGTCGCCGTCGGTGAACTGGAACTCGCTCGCACGTACACGTCGCCGCTGATCCTGGTGGTCGGCGGCTTCTCATCCTTCCTCTTCGTGCGCTTCGCCGGCCAGCACCGCGAGGGGGCTTCCGGCTCGCTGCGCGAGGCCGACCGAGTCGTCCTCGTGCTGCTGGGGCTCACTGTCGTCATGGGTGCTGTGGCGGTCGCCCTGGCGCCGGTGGTGGGCCCACTGATCTTCGGCGAGGAGCTGGATGTCGTCGCCGTGCTGGGCTGGATCGTCTACGGCGCGTCGGTGGCCGCGGTGACTCCCTACGGCGCACTCGGTGCGGCGACGGGTCGGCAGACCGCTGTGTTCGCGATCCGACTCATCGACACGATCCTCGGTCTGCTGGCTGCAGCCGTCATGCTGATCGCCGGTCTGGCGCCTGCGGCGCTCCCCTTCGGCCTCGCTGTCGCCTCGCTCTTGGGTGGGGTCGGTCTGCGGTGGCTGGCCGCGAATGCACGGGAGACCGGGGATCCGGACCGTCAGGGAACTCCCGGAGGCGAGTGATAGGTTCAAGATTCGTCTGGCATCTCAGGCAAGGGGGTGGTGTCGGTGGAGGACGTTCCTTATGGGCGGATTCTGCGTGAAGGATGGCTCATCATCCTTCTCGCAGCGCTGATCGGGGCCGGCGCGGCGTACGGCGTCGCGAAGCTGCTTCCCGAGACCTACACGGCGACTTCCGGCCTGCTCCTTCAGGTCGATTCGACCGAAGCCTCGCTGTTCGAGCGCAACCAGTTCAGCCTCGCGCGCATCAAGACCTACCCGGCTCTGGTCGACAGCCCGAGCGTGATCGAGGGCGTCCGTGAGGAACTCGGACTGAGCGCGGACGACTACACCGACCGCGACATTAGGCGCATGCTCTCGGCCGAGAACACGGCCGATACCGTTCTTCTCGCCGTGCGGGCGGATGCTCCCACCGCGAAGCTCGCCGCCGACCTCGCCAACGCAGCGGCCGCCAATCTTTCGCTGCTCATCGAGGGCACCGAGAACTCCGGCGACGACGAGCGCTACCAGGTCATCCTCGAGCAGGTCCTTCCCGCTGTCGAACCTCTCGCTCCGACGTCTCCGCAGGTTCTCGCGATCACCGGACTCGGGCTCAT
The DNA here is from genome assembly GCF_001427145.1 of Microbacterium sp. Root166. Lineage (GTDB taxonomy): Bacteria > Actinomycetota > Actinomycetes > Actinomycetales > Microbacteriaceae > Microbacterium. The sequence goes on along the minus strand of NZ_LMGL01000001.1, from coordinate 477,430 downwards.
CGGGGGATTCGCCCTGGGTGCGATCGTCGCGGTCTACCGGACGACGACCAGTCGGCGGATCAGCACGATCTCCGACGTGCGTCGCGCATCCGGCCTGCCCGTCGTCGGCCAGATCCCCCGGCCGTCCCGAGTGCCGCTCGCGAGGTTCCGCAAGCGCGCGGAGGCCGCTGCCGATGCTGCGTACGCGGATGCGCTCAACAACCTCTCGACCCTGGGCGGCCGCGGGCTCTCAAGACTTCTGCTCGTGCCGGTGTCCGAGGGAGGAGTCGACCAGGACGAGCTGAACGGTCTGCTCGAGGCATACGCTGCCGCCGGGCGACGAGTCGGTGTGCTCGACACGCGCGCCGAGATCAGCAAGGACGGCGACTTCCGCTCGCTGGCCGACGCGCTCGTGGCGAGATCCGCCGCTACGGCCGTCGCATCCTCCGCCGAATCCGGAGCGGTGATCTATGCATCCACGAGTCCTATTCCTACGGCGACTCTCGAGCGCGAGCTGCCGCGGGCGATCCTGCGTCTCGCCGCCGACTTCGACATCGTGCTGCTGGTCGCCGACCCAGGCGCATCGGGCCTGATCGAGGCGGCCGCGCAGACGGGCGCCCATGTGCTGCTCTCGGTGCGACGCAACGCCACGTCGGCGACGGAGCTGGTGGCGGTCGCCACCCGCCTGCGAGTCATGGGCATCCGACCGCTCGGCGTTCTGATCACGCAGGCGGCTTCCCGCTCGGTCGGTGCGGCGGCCGAGTCCTGGCGCGAGTCCGACCGCGTCGACGCCGTCCTGGTCCCGGGTGGGCCCGCTTCGGGCGACATCGACGAATTCGATCATGTGGCGGCCGCGTGGCACAGCGCCGAAGAGCGGAATCCGGCCTCGGGTCCCAGGGAATCCGTCGCCGGCTCCGATCGGCCGGGCGACCCGGCCGCCACGACGTCCGTGCAGTTCGCCGATGACGAAGGCCGTGCGCGCCGCTGATCGCCCGCCGCCGCATCACGGGGACGGCAGGAAGCCGAGCCGTGAGCGGATGTTCGTCGTCGGGCTCATCTTCCTCCTGCTGATCATCAGCGTCATTCCGTGGCGCAGCGCGATGGTCTACGAAGGCGGGATCGACTCGGTCGTGATCGCGAAGGCACTCGTGGCGCTGATCACGCTCGGCGGTGCGTTCCTGCTGTGGGTGCACACCACGACGAAGGTTCCGATCGGCCTCGGCCCTGCCGGCATCCTGTTCGTGATCCTGCTGGTGTCGCTGCTCGCTTCGGTCGTCTCAGGCAACGTGAGCGCCACCCTCGTGCTCGTCATCCGTGTGGTGATGGTGATGGTCACCGTCCTGCTTCTGCTCTCCTGCGTACCCTGGCACATCGGGCTGGGGTCGCTCATGGCGGCGATGGGCCTGATCGCGATCGTCGCCGCCGTCACCGGACTCCCGTCTCTCGCCTCCGAGGGCCGGCTCGGCGGTGGCGTGCCTGAGATCCATCCGAACGAGCTCGCCGGACTGGCAGGACCGCCGCTCGTGGCGCTCGTCGTGCTCATGCTGCGCACGAGAGTGCGGCCATGGAGCATGTCGGCCGCCGTCGTCCTCCTGGCGATCCTGATCGCCAGCGGCTCGCGGACAGCGCTGCTGGGCGTGATCGTGACGATCGCCGTCGCCGTGATCACGAATGGGATCCGCAACCGCGGCGTGGTCTACCTGCTCCTCGGTGGACTGCCGCTCGCGTACGCGATCGCTCTGTTCACCGGCATCGTGAGCGACCTCGCAACGCGGGGCGGGTCGACGGACACGACGTCCGCCCTCGACTCGCGGTTCGATGCCTGGAAGGTGGTGCTCGGCTGGGATTGGGCGTCCTGGGAGAAGTGGATCGGGCTCGGACTGTCGGTGAAACAGGTCAAGGTCGACATCCAGTGGCGCGACGAGCAGGTCCTCGACAGCAGCTGGGCGTCGCTGCTTGCGCAGACGGGCCTGCTGGGAACTGCGCTGGCGGCCGGACTGGTCGCGTGGTGTCTCATCGCGGCCCTGATCTCCAGTTCTCGACGGGGTGTTCTGCTTCCGCTCCTCGTCCTCTTGGTGATGCGATCGGTCACCGAGAGTGGACTCGTCGACAGTGCGATGCCGTTCATCCAGTTCCTGGTGATCGCGACTCTCCTGACGCATCGATCCCGGCACGCCGATGACCCCTCCGCCCCTCACGACCTTCAGCGGACTCCGAGTGTTCCCCGGGCGGCGGTGACATAGGATGGCGACGATCGCGGTTCGGGGGAAGCGCGGCGATTCAGTGCAAGGGGAGCACGATCATGGCTGACACGCGTGAAGATCCACGCCGGCGGATGGGCTGGAAGGCCTGGGTCGGAATCGGCCTCGCAGCGGCGATCGTCCTCGGCCTGCTGGTGTGGGCGATGATCAGCTTCCGTCCGGCCGCCGAGGCGACCGGCTCCACGCCGACCGCCCCCTCGACGGCGACGGCGACCGCCACGGCGTCTCCGCAGCCGACCGAGTTCACAGCGCCGACTCCCGGGGCGACGGATTCGGTCTCGAAACCCGATGAGCCGGTCGAGGTGGCCCTCGATGAGCCCGCAGAGCCCGTGGAGGACGTCGTCGTCGACGTGACGTCGGTCGAGGCGGTCACGGCCGGGCGCGAGCTGCCCGGAGAGTCGAGCGGTCCAGCCGTCGCGGTGTCGGTGCGGATTTCGAACAACGGCGCGACTCCGCTGGACACCGGCGGATCGAACGTGAACCTGACGTACGGCGGAGACGAGCGGGTCCCCGCGGTCGCCGTCACCGATGACGATGCGACCGTGTGGCCCACCACTATCGCGCCGGGCGCGACCGCGACCGCGACTTTCTTCTTCGCAGTTCCGGATGCCCCGGAGGGGGACATCCGTGTTATCGTCGACCTGCTGGCGACTACGCCAGACGTCGTCTTCGTCGGGCCTCGGCCCGGCAACGCGATGTAAACTGGGGAATTTTCGCGCAAGCTACAGGGGTGTAGTGCGTCGCGGTCCATCATCTGGGGAGATGCAAGGATGGGCGTTTTCGCTGAATCCGGCAATGGTCGCAAGCGGTCGGCAATCGCCGCCATCACGACTTCGATCGCACTGATCATCGGCTCGCTGGCGTTCACGGCGCCGGCCGCGAACGCCGACGTGAGTCCACCGGAGGGTGATCCGCCCACGGTCACGGGCGATGCCCTGCCCACGGTGCAGATCAACGGCATCGTGTGGGACCAGGAGATCGTGGGCAACGTCGTGTACGCCGCCGGCTCTTTCTCGAGCGCCCGGCCCGCGGGCGCGGCAGCCGGAACCAACGAGACGCCACGCTCGAACCTGCTCGCGTTCAACCTCACGACCGGGGCGCTGATCACATCGTTCGCTCCGACCATCAACGCGCAGGTGCGACAGGTCGAGGCGTCCCCGGACGGCACGCGGCTGTACATCGTCGGCGATTTCACCACCGTCAACGGCAGCAACCGCAATCGCGTCGCAGCGTTCGAACTGCCGAGCGGGGCGCTGTCGTCCTTCAACCCGAACTCGAACGGCACGACGATCGGCGTCGACGCGACGAACACCACCGTGTACATCGCCGGCACGTTCGGCCGCGTGGGCGGACAAGACCGCTTCGGCGCAGCCGCGATCAACCGCGACGGCAGTCTGCAGCCGTGGGCACCCGTTCTCGAAGGCCGCCAGGGTCGCGTCGTGGTCGTCTCGCCGGACGGCGCGAAGGTCGTGATCGGCGGAAACTTCCAGACGCTCAACAACAGCAGCAACCCGGGCTACGGGCTCGCGATGGTCAGTGCAGCCGATGGTTCGCTCCTGCCCTTCGCGACCAACAACGTGATCCGCAACGCCGGCAACGACGCCGCCATCCTCTCGCTCAAGTCCAGCGGCGACGACATCTACGGCACCGGCTACGTGTTCGGCGAGGGCGGCAACCTCGAGGGCAGTTTCCGTTCCTCGTGGGCGACAGGCGATCTCACGTGGGTGAACGACTGCCACGGCGACCTCTACGACGTGCATCCCTTCGGCGACACCGTCTATCAGGCCGGCCATCCCCACTACTGCGGCAGCCTCGTCGGCGGATTCCCGCAGAGCGACCCGTGGACCTTCTACCGCGGCACCGCAGTGACGCGGGACGTGGAACGGATCACTCCGTACGGCCTCAATCTCGGCTACTACGACTTCGGCGGCAACCCTGCACCGAAGCTGCTCCACTGGTACCCCACGTTCAACGCCGCCAACGTGAGCGGCGCGTGGCAGGGCCCGTGGACCGTCACGGCCGGCGGTGACTATGTCGTGTTCGGCGGCGAGTTCACGCGCGTGAACAACACCGGCCAGCAGGGACTGGTGCGTTTCGCCGTCCCCTCCAAGTCGACCAACGCGCAGGGGCCCATCCTGTGGAACACGGCCTGGCAGCCGACCGCGCTCGCGCTGAGCGGCGGATCGATCCGGGTCAGCTGGCCGCTGAACTACGACCGCGACAGCGAGTTCCTCAAGTACGAGGTGCTGCGCAACAACGTCGTGATCAAGACCTTCGAGAACGTGCGGTCGAAGTCCCCTGACTGGGGACTTCCCCCGATGGCCTTCGTCGACACCAGTGTGACCAACGGCACCTCGTACACGTACCAGATCCGGGCGACCGACGCCCAGAATCACTCGATCACCGGTGCGACCGTCTCGGTGACCGCGTCCGGAACGACGACCGCCAGCGCGTATCGCAGCGCGGTGCTCACCGACACCCCGCTGAGCTACTGGCCGCTGGATGACTCGTCGTCGACCGTCTCTTACGACTGGGCAGGGGCATCGGATCTCGCCGTTCGCGGCGGCGTCACCCGGGAAACCGAGGGAGCGATCCTGGGCGAGCCCCGTGCGAGCTCGGACTTCAACGGCAACTCGGATGGCTTCGCCTCGACGACGAACGCGATCGCGGGTCCGAACAGCTTCGGTCTCGAGGCGTGGTTCAAGACCACGACGAACTCCGGCGGCAAGATCATCGGCTTCGGCAACAGCTCGACCGGCACGTCGTCGAACTACGACCGTCACGTCTATATGGAGCCCAGCGGCCAGATCACGTTCGGCGTCTACCCCGGTTCGTCGCAGACGATCTCGTCGGGCAGCACGTTCAACGACGGTCAGTGGCACCACATGACCGCCGGCATGAGCGAGAACGGGATGATCCTCTACATCGACGGAGTGCGCGTCGCGCAGCGGACCGACATCACCTCGGCGCAGCCGTACAACGGCTACTGGCGAGTCGGAGGCGACAGCCCCTGGTCGGGCAACGCGTTCTTCGACGGTCAAATCGACGAGGTCGCGGTCTACGGCGCCCCGCTCACGAAGCAGCAGACCGCGGCGCATTACAACGCCTCGGGACGCACGCTGGTCGGCTCCACGCCTCCGGCCGACGCCTACGGCGCCGCCGTCTACGATCTCGAGCCCGCCCTGTACTGGCGTCTCGGCGAGTCGTCGGGCAGCGTGGCGGAGGACGCGTCCGGATCGAACCAGCGCGGCACCTACTTCGGTGCCGTCGCCAAGGGCACGACCGGCGCGCTGACCGGTGTGTCCAACACCGCGGCGACGTTCGCAGGCGGCCAGGTGATCAGCCAGAACTCGTTCACCAACCCGCGTTCGTACTCGCTCGAGGCGTGGTTCAAGACGTCGACGACGACCGGTGGAAAGCTCATCGGCTTCGGCAACAGCTCGGACGGCAACTCCAGCGGCTACGACCGCCACGTCTACATGACGCCGGACGGCAAGCTGATCTACGGCGTCTGGGTGGGCTTCGGTGACACGCTGCAGACCTCCGACTCGTACAACGACGGCCAATGGCACCACGTCGTGGCGACGCAGGGGGCCGAAGGCATGCGCCTTTACGTCGACGGTGCTCTCAAGGGGACGAACGGTCAGACGAACGCCCAGGACTACACCGGGTACTGGCACGTCGGCGGTGACGTCACGTGGGGCCCGGGTGACTGGGAGTTCGACGGAACCATCGATGAGGTCGCGGTCTACCTGGGTCCGATCTCGCCCACTGATGTCGCTGCCCACTACGGACTCGGATCGACCGGGGAGCCGGCCAACGTGCCTCCGACGGCCGACTTCACGGCCGTGCCGACCAAGCTGAAGGTGGATGTCGACGCCTCCGCGTCGGATGACCCCGACGGCACGATCACCGGTTACAGCTGGAACTGGGGCGATGGCTCACCGGCGGGATCGGGCGAGACCGCGACGCACACCTATGGATCGGCGGGCAATTATACGGTGACCCTGACCGTGACCGACGACGACGGCGCCACGGCGACCGAGCAGACCGTGGTCAACGCGGTCGCCAACCAGGCGCCGACGGCTTCCTTCACCTCCGCAGTCAACGGGCGGACGGTCAACGCCGACGCCTCGGGATCGAACGACGGCGACGGAACGATCGCGAGCTACAGCTGGAACTGGGGCGACGGCACGGCCACGGAGACCGGTGTCACGAGGTCGCACACCTACGCTGCGGACGGCGGATACACGATCACCCTCACCGTCGTCGACAACGAGGGCGCCTCGACGACCACGACGGCCGCAGTGAATGTGACCGCACCCGTGGGAGCAGTCACCTATGCGAGCGACGCGTTCAACCGGACGGTCGCGAGCGGCTTGGGGACCGCGGACGTCGGTGGCGCCTGGCAGCTGGCCAACCCCGCGTCCAACTACCTGGTCAACGGCTCGGCCGGAACCTTCGTGCAGACCGCCGGAGGGGTCCAGCGGTACGCGTACCTGCCGAGCGTCGCATCGACCGACACCGCGCTCGACGTGGACGTCGCCTTGCCGCAGCGTCCGGTCGGCGGAAGCGCCTACTACACGATGTTCGCGCGTCGTGTCGGGACGGTCGACTACAAGTCGCGGGTCATCGTCGCGGCGAACGGCGCGGTCACCGTCCAGCTGCAGCAGACCGGCGCGGTCCTCACCAACGTGGGCACCTCGCTGAACCTCGCAGCGGGCGAAGCACTGCACGTTCGCACCGAAGCGACCGGAGTCTCGCCCACCACGATCCGGGTCAAGGTCTGGAAGGTCGGCACCACGGAGCCGGCCGCCTGGACCTCGTCCACGACCGACTCGACAGCGGCGCTTCAGGCCGCCGGTCACATCGGTCTGGGCGTGTACCTGGGCGGGTCCGTCTCGAACGTCCCGTTCCAGACGCGGTTCGACAACCTGTGGGCGGGATCGACCGCAGGCGGGCCGAACCCGCCTGCGAACGCGGCTCCGGTCGCGGCCTTCACCGCGACGCCCAACGGCCTCTCGGCCACGGTCGATGCCTCGACGTCCACGGACTCCGACGGCACGATCGCGTCCTACGCCTGGGAGTACGGCGACGGTGGCACAGCCACCGGCGTCACGCCGACGGCACACGAGTATGCGTCGGCGGGTACCTACTCCGTCAAGCTGACGGTGACGGATGACGACGGTGCGACGGGCACGATCACCAAGCCGGTGACGGTGACTGCCGGCGGCCCGGTCAACCAGAACCCCGTCGCGGCGTTCACCGCCACGCCGACCAACCTCACGGTCTCGGTCGACGGGTCCGCTTCCACGGACGACGGGACGATCGCCTCCTACGCCTGGAAGTTCGGAGACGGATCCACGGGCACCGGAGCGACCGCATCGCGGACGTATGCCGCTGGCGGAACATACACGGTCGAATTGACGGTGACCGACAACCTCGGCGCTACCAACACCATCACCAAGCCGGTCACCGTCGTGGCTCCTGCGGGAGCGCCGTTCGCACTCGATGACTTCGGGCGCGCGGCGGGTGCGCTCGGAGCTGCTCCGACGGGCGGAACCTGGACGCAGAACCTGGGACCGGCGAGCATCGCGATCGACAACGGCGCGGCGAAGTTCACCACGCTCGCGGCAGGTCAGACACTGACCGCGACACTGAACACTGCAACGGCCACCAGCACCGACCTGACGTTCTCGTTCAGTGCGCCGGCGGTCCCCGCGGGCGGTCGCGTGTACATCTCGGCGCTGGGCCGCGTCGTCGGCGCGGAGGACTACCGCGCACGCTGGCTGATCGGCACGAACGGTGCTGTCCAGGCCCAGCTGTCGCGTGGCGGGACCGTCATCGTCTGGCAGGACCTCGCCGGCGTGACGCTCACGCCCGGGGTGAAGTACAACGTCCGTGTGCAGGTCTTCGGCACGAGCCCGACGACTCTGCGCAGCAAGATCTGGGCGCAGGGGACGACGGAGCCTGCGGCCTGGCAGCTGAGCACCACCGACGCGACCGCCGGTCTGCAGGTCGCCGGGCACACGGGCATCAGCACCTACGCCGGCAGCACGCTCTCGAACGTGCCGTTCAGCATCCTCTTCGACGACTACCGAGCGGCAGGAGTGACGCCCTGACGTACACAGCCGCCTACGAGCGCCTCGCCGCCGCCCAGAAAGGGCGGGGGCGAGGTGCTCCGGCATACTCGATCTTCGTCAACCGGCCGTTGGGACGCGTCTTCGCCGCAGCGGCGTACTCGATCGGCCTGACCCCGAACCAGGTCTCGCTGATCAGCGCCGGACTGACCTTCACCGGAATCGTCCTTCTTGCCACGGTGCCGCCGTCGTTCGCGCTCGCCGTCGTCGTGTGGCTCCTTCTCGCTCTCGGCTATGCCTGGGACAGCGCTGACGGCCAGGTCGCACGCCTGCGCGGCGGTGGATCGCTGGCGGGCGAATGGCTCGATCACATCCTGGACTCGGCGAAGCTGGTCTCGCTGCACATCGCCGTCGCGATCGGCGCGTACCGCTTCTTCGACCTGCCGGATGCGCTGTGGCTGCTCGTGCCGCTCGGGTTCGCCATCGTGTCCACCGTGACGTTCTTCGGAATGATCCTCAACGATCTCCTGCGTGGAAAGCGCGGCGTGCCGCAGTCGGCGGAAGCCGGAGGCTCCTCGCTCGGTCGTTCCCTGCTGGGCCTGCCGACCGATTACGGTGTGTGGTGCCTGGCGTTCGTGCTCTGGGGCGTGCCGCAGGCGTTCATGCTGGTCTATTCGCTGCTCGCCCTGGCGGCGGTGCTTTATCTCGCCGCGGCGGTCACGGTGTGGTTCCGCAAGATGAAGGCGCTGGGCTAGCCGTCCACGGGCCTGGCGTGAGAAAGGTCTCATGTCAAGGCGACACGCAGGTGGGGATGTTATCGTTTCGAGATCTTTTTCCGGGTACCCCCGAGGGTGGCGCACGCCATCACTACCCGCAACGAGAACCCGAACCCGTTGGAGCCCCCCTTTGAGATCCACAATTCCCTCTATCGTCGCGGCTTTGGCGCTGGTGATCGGTGTACCCAACGCCGCCGCCGCAGCCCAGGCCCCCCTGAACGCGACAACCGCCTCTGACACGCCCGCCCTGTTCGCCGACGACATGAGCCGCGATGTCGCGGCCGGCCTCGGTACGACGACGAGCGGCGGCTCGTACAACCTGTCGGATCCGTCGGCGTTCTCTGTCGCGGCCGGCGAGGCGCGAGCGACGGTGCGCACGCCGGGCACCTCGGTGTCGGCGCGTGCGGCGAACGTCTCGCTCGCGGACGTCTCGGGCGGTGTGGAGTTCACCCTCGACCAGCTGCCGCAGGTGGGCGGAGGGATCTACCTCAGTTTCCAGTCGCGCCGGACCCAGGCGGGCTTCTATCAGGTGCAGGCGAGAGTCGATCCGCTCGGCCGGGTGCTTCTGGAAGCGCTGCGTGTCAACGGGCGGGAGCAGCAGTCCCTCGGCCGGCTCTTCGTGCCTGACTTCCAGGTCGAGGCCGGAGTCCCCTTCCGACTCGAGATGCAGATCGCGGGCGACACCGTCGCGATCGACGCTCGTGTCACGGCCGCTGATGCTCCGTCGACAGCGTGGCAGCTGTCGGTGAAGGATGCCGATTCCCGCCGGATCGTCGCCGCCGGCGCCGTCGGCGTCCGCGCCTATCTCTCGTCGAGCTCTCCCGCGCAGGCCGTGCGCTTCGACGATCTCACCGTGAGCGACCTCGGCGGAACGCCCGATCCGACCCCGGAGCCCACTCCGACCCCCGAGCCCACTCCGACCCCGGACCCCACTCCTTCGCCGGAGCCCACTCCGACGCCGGAGCCCACTCCGACCCCTACCCCGGAGCCCACCCCGCCGCCGACGACGACGCCTGAGCCCCCGAGCCCCAGCGACCCGACGTGGAGCGAGCAGTGGGCTCGCACCGACACGGGCGCGGCCGCGGTGGGGACGACGCAGTACCCGGTCCCCGCGGGCGCCGTCTACGTCGACGCCGATGCCGGCGCAGGCAGCGGCACCCTCGCCGCACCGTACAACTCGGTCCAGACAGCGGTCGACCGATCGCCGAACGGCACGGTGATCGTCCTCCGTGGCGGCGAATACCACCAGAGCGTGACCGTTCCGAACGGGAAGCGCGTCACGATCCAGCCGTACCCAAACGAATCCGTCTGGCTCGACGGCTCGGAGAAGATCTCCGCGTGGAGCCCCTCCGGCAACGCGTGGTACAGCGGCAGCTGGACCCACGACTTCGACTCCACACCTTCGTTCACCAAGGGTGAGGCCGATGGCACTGCGGCGGGCTGGAGATGGCTCGACCCCGCCTATCCCATGGCCGCTCACCCCGAGCAGGTCTGGATCGACGGCATCGCACAGCGCGAGGTCGGGTCGCTCGCCGCGCTCACGCCGGGAACGTTCTTCACCGACACCGCCAATGACCGGCTCTACCTCGGATCGAGCCCGCAGGGGCACGATGTCCGAGCGAGCACGCTCACCAAGGCTCTGTCGCTGCGAGGCGAGGGCACGGCCATCCGCGGCATCGGCGTCCGTAACTACGCGACGTCCGTCTGGATGATGGGCACAGTCACCGTCGAGGCTCCGAAGATCTCGATCGAGAACGTTCAGATCCAGGATTCGGCGTCGACCGGCCTGTTCGTGGGCGCCGCCGACGCGGTCGTTCGCGACGTCACGCTGGCTCGGAACGGCCTCATGGGCCTCGGCGCGAACCTCGCCGACCGGTTGGCCGTCGACGGACTGCTCGCCGTCGAGAACAACAGCGAGCACTTCAACCACGCCCCGGTCTCGGGCGGCCTGAAGATCGCGAAGACGCGTGGCCTCACCGTCACCGGCTCCGCGTTCCTGCGGAACAACGGACCGGGACTGTGGACGGATCAGTCGGTGTACGACATCGACATCTCCGGATCGGACTTCGTCGAGAACGCCGGCGCCGGGGTGTTCCTCGAGCTGTCGCAGAAGATCGACTTCGTCAACAACCTCGTCCTGCGCAACGCGGGCAACGCGATGAAGATCAACAACACCGGCGGCGTCAACATCTGGAACAACACGATCGTCGGCGGCAACCGCGTGCTCAACATCGTTCAGGATGAGCGCAGTGCCAGCGACCCGTCGGTGCCGGGTCACGACCCGCGTCAGCCCTTCCCGGACCCGACGATGCCGTGGGTCATCCGCGACATCTCGATCGGGAACAACGTCATCGCGAGCAGCTCGGGCAACTGCACCGTCTGCGTCGAGGACTACTCGCACCAGTACGCCGCCAGCGACCTGAACATCCGCTCCAACGGCAACGTCATCCAGCGCAACGCCGCCAACGCGCCCACATGGTTCGTCGTCTGGTCGCGCGGTGCGGCCAATGTCAACCCGTACGTCTTCTCGACGTTCGGCGCCTACCAGTCGACGACCGGACAGGACGCACGTTCGCTCGCGCTCGAAGGACGCGCGGTGACCGACCAGAGTGGCCGCGTGCTCGGTGATCTCGCGCCCCAGGCAGCGACCGTCGCCCTCGCTCCGCCGGCATCGGTCGTCGGTTTCCTCGGAACGGGCACGGCCTCGATGGGGGCGCTGTTCCGCTGATACAGCGGACTGCTCGACACAGCTGAAGAGACGAGGGCCCGGCACGCGATCAGCGTGCCGGGCCCTCGTCGGCTTTCGCGCTACGGCTGGGCGGGTCCTGCCCAGAAGTTGTCGTAGCTGTACACCAGCGGAGCGGTGGCACTGCCCGACAGGTAGCTGTTGATGCCGACATAGCCGGGTGCCTGCAGTACGGGAGTGCTGTCGGATGCCGTGAGCACCCAGTTCGCCGGTTCTGCCGTCCCGGTGCGCCAGATCTTCGCCTTGACGGTCGTCGCGTTCGTGCCCGTCACCTGAACGCGGACGTCGAGCGAGTCTGCTCCCGTGACGGACATGCCTGGGATGGTCAGGCTGTTCAGGACCGTCTCGGCACCGCCGACCGTGCGGGTGAGCCACACGGCGACAGCCCCGTTGGCAGCCACCCGGAACTTGGCACGGTAGTCGGTCTGATTGTCGATCTGCCTGCCGATCGCCGAGAAGTAGTAACCGCCTCCGGTCGCAGCCTGACCCAGCGCGACGGTGAAGCGCTCCTCGGTGTTCGTCGACGGCGCGGCGGCCGGCAGTGAAGCGGTGTAGCTGTTGCCCGCTGACAGGTTGACCTTCGCGAGCCCGCCGGACACGGAGAACTTGCCGAGCGCCGTGGTGGTGCTCGGGTTCATCGTCCACGTGCCACCGATCTCCGAGGCGCCCCAGCCGTTGGAGGCGACGCGCTCGAAGGTGTCCTTGGCCCACACCAGGGGTGCGGTGACCGTGACCTGCGCGCTGGCCGTGGCGACGAGGCCCCGGTCGTCGGTGACCGACAGGGCCACGGTGTAGGTCCCGGCCGCCGCATAGGCGTGGGATGAGGTGACCCCGGCACCGGCGGTGCCGTCGCCGTAGTCCCACGCGTACGTGGCGATCGTTCCGTCGGGGTCGGTCGACGCCGAAGCGTCGACGGCCACGGTGAGATTCGTCACCGTCGGAGTGAACGACGCGGTCGGTGCTTGGTTGGCGACGACCGCGACATCCTGGGTGAGCGCAGAGGTCGCGCCGCGGTTGTCGGTGACGGTAAGGGTGACCGAGTAGGTGCCGGCGGCCGCGTACGTGTGCTGCACCGCCACGCCGGTGCCGGAGGCGCCGTCTCCGAACGCCCAGGCGTAAGAGGCGATCGTCCCGTCGGGATCGGACGAACCCGACGCGTCGAACGAGGCGACGAGCAGGTCCTTCGCCGCGGAGAAGGCAGCGACGGGTGCCTGGTTCGGAGCCGCGATCGTCGTGATCGACTTCGTCTCGGTGGAGGCGGCGCCGTCGTCGTCCGTGACGGTGAGCTCCACGGAGTACGTTCCCGCGGCGTCGTAGACATGCGTGACCGCTGCGCCGGTGCCCGTCTCGCCGTCGCCGAAGTCCCACTCGTAGCCGGCGATCGTGCCGTCGGCATCCGAGGACCCGGCGGCGTCGAAAGTCACCGAGAGGTTCGTGGGCGTCGACGTGAACGCCGCGACGGGAGCGACGTTGGGGGCGACGACGACCGAGTGCGTCGCGGTGCTCACGAGCGATGTGGCATCTGTGACCTTCAGCATCACGGAGTAAGTGCCGGCTGTCTCGTACGTGTGCGAAGCGGTCATACCCGTCGCGACCGAACCATCGCCGAACGTCCACTGGTAGGTGACGATGTCGCCGTCGGGGTCGGTCGACCCGGTCGCATCGACCGAGACCGCCAGTTCGTCGGTCACCTCGGTGAACGCCGCGACCGGAGCCCGGTTGTTCGGGGTGCGTCCGCTGGCCGCGTAGTGCGAGCGGATGCGCTCCTCAGTGAGGGCGGTGGGGTACACCGCGGCCTCGTCCAGCGTTCCGTTGAGGTAGTTGCTCGATGTGCTGCCGAAGGTGCGGTCGCCACCGATCCGCCAATGGCCCCGGTAGTTCTGCGACCCGGTGACGTCGTTGCTGGCCACGAGCTGCGCATCGACCCAGAGCCTCATCCCCTGCGAACCCTGCGTCGCGACGACGTGGTGCCATTGACCGTCGTTGTAGGCGGTCGGACTGACGATCGTCACGCGCGAGCCGTTGTCGACTCCGAAGTTCAGCCGGCCGTTGCTCTGCAGGACGATGTGGCGGTCATAACTGCTGCTCAGGCCGCTGGTCGTGTTGCCGAACCCGATCAGCTTGCCGCCGCTCGTGCTGGTGGACTTGAACCAGACCTCGGCCGAATACGCACTCGGCGCGTTCCACGCTTCCTGTGCGACGACGACCGCAGAAGTGCCGTTGAAGCGCATCGCGGTGTCGCCGGTGATCGCGCCGGCCTGGCTGCGGGTGACGGTGCCTGCCTGCGTGCCCGTCGTGCCGCCGGCGGCGAAGTCGCCGATGGTGGTCCCGGCCGTCTCGTTGAGGCGCCAGTACAGGTCGGGCTGGTCGGTCGAGACGTCTGCGCCGTAGGCATCGGTCGGCGCAGCGGTCCAGCCCGCAGCGCGGGAGCTGGCGAGGAAGTGCGACTGCACCTCGCTCTTCGCGAGCGCCTTGTCGTACACCGCCACGTCGTCGATGCTGCCCGCCAGCGCCGCGTCGCTCGGCCGGTTCGCGAAGCCCGTCATCTGGTCCGCGCCGATCCGCCAGTAGCCGAGCAGCGCCTTCGGAGTCGTGTAGCTCTGGTCGCGGCCGACGCGCTCGCCGTCGACGTACAGTTCCATCCCGCCGGCGCCGACGGTGCCGACGACGTGGTGCCACTGACCGTCGTTGATGCCGGAGCGGCTGTAGATCGTCCGGTACGAGCCGCTGTGGATCGCGAAGTTGACGCGACCCGACGTGTCGAGGTAGAGCACACGGTCGGTGTTGCCCGACGTCGATGTGCCGGTGGCGGAGTCGCCGTAGCCGACGATCCGTCCGCCACGCGTGCTGGTGGTCTTCACCCACGCTTCGACGGTCGTCGCCGTGCCCGCGGGAACGGCGTCGGTCGTCGTCATGCGGGGGTTGCTGCCACCCGCTGACGTCACGGCCTTGTCGGTATCGTTCAGGATCGCGCCACCCGTGCCGAGGGTCAGGCTCAGCAGTGTTCCGGGCGCGTCTCCGATGTCGTCGTAGAGCTTTCCGGATGCCTCGCCCAGGCGCCAGTAGTGCGTGGCGCCGCTGTCGCGGATCGCCGACCGGTAGACCGAGGGAGCAGCCGCGGACACCGTGATGTAGGGCGACCAGGCGCTCCACTGGACGTTGCCGTCGGCATCCTTGGCCCGCACCTGGTACCGGACCTGACTGCCGGGGACCTGTCCCGTGTCGGTGACGCTCAGGTTCGGCAGCGACCAGAACTCGCTGTCGCTGCGGGTGAACGTCGCGATCTTCGTCGCCGGGCTGCGGAAGACGTCATAGGTGATCGTCGCGCTGTCGCGGTCCCACACGCTGCCGAAGGGCACCTCCACGACTCCCGACTCGTTCGAGTACGGCGCCGGCGTGAAGGAGGCGTTGTTGATGGGGCCGACGACGTGGGGCGAGCTCGCCCGCTTCGCGAAGCGCACGAGACCCTGCTGTGCCGTGGTGTTCACCTTGGGGAACTCACCGCCGAGCACGATGTAGTCCGCGTTGCCGGTGACCGACCACGCTGCCTGCTTCGCGGACGTGTAGGTGCCGAACTCGAGGTCCGGGTACCAGTGCAGCAGGCCGGAGTAGGGAAGACCCGTGAAGTCCCAGCCGTAGGCGTCCTTCTTCGTGATCGTGCCGATCGGGAAGGTCGGTTCGGCCGTGGCCTTCTGCCACCGGGCGCGCGGGTTCGTGTCGGGGAAGCCGCCGACGACGGTGCAATCGTGGCGGTGGCCGACGGAGTAGAGGACCTGATCCTGCGGGTAGCTCGAGTACGTGTCGCCGAGGCAGTCGTTCACCCACTTGATCTCGCCCGTGTAGGGGTCCGCGGCGAACGTTCCCTCGAACGATGCGCCGGCGCCGAACGCGTAGCCGGTGCCGTAGACCTGCACGCCGTCGGTGCTCAGGCTGGAGATCGCGCCGTTCAGCCCGGCGGACCTGATCCTGTCGACCGCAGCCCAAGGCAACACCGCGCCGGTGGACGCGTCGATCGAGCCCATGCCGTAGGCCGGCTGCCCGTTCAGCTCCGTGAACCCTCCGGCGACGATGATGCGCGAGCTGTCCGGGCTGGAGACCATGTCCCACACGAAGCCGTCGCCCGTGGCCGTGGGCGCCCACGGGGTGATCGCCTCCGTCGTGGAATCCCAGGCGGCCAGCTGGGTGCGGGGCTGCCCGCCGCTGGAGCGGAAGTTGCCGCCGACGAAGACCTTTGTCCCCGAGAAGGCGAAGCCCCGCACCTGGCCGTCGGTCCGGGGCGCCCACGAGAGGAGCGCACCGGACGCGACGTCGAAGGCGGCGACATGCGAACGGGCCTGACCATCGACCGCGGTGAAGTCGCCGCCGAAGTAGACCGTTCTGCCGTCGGGTGCCGCGCGTACCGTGAGCCCCTGTCCGTCGAAGGAGTGGGAGAAGTTCGGGATCGGGTTGCCCGTGCGGATGTCGAACGCGAACACGTTGTTCGCGGCGATCTCGCCGGCGCCGCCGACGGCCACTCCGGGGGGGCGCGCCTTGCTGAAGCTGCCGGTGACGTACACCGTGTTCCCGACCACGGTCTGGCTCCAGACCACGCCGTTGATCTGCCAGGTGGGCAGCACATCTGCAGTCACCGTGGCGGGCAGCGCCGGGGTCTCTGCGGCCGTCGCCCGCTCAGGCGGCATGACCACCATCGCCAGGGCCGAGAGGACGATGGCGGCGGTCGTCAGCGAAGCGAGTGTGCGGCGGAGACGAGTGCTCCGTGGTGCCGGGGTGTTGCCTGACATGGAGCTTCCTCGGGTAGGTGATGCGGGTGCTGTGAACGGGTGACCCTGGATCGAAGGCATCTCAGCTCAGAGCTCCGCGGAAGACGGCGGATGTGTGCGTCGCGTCGAAGTCGACGACGAGCGTGATCTGGGAACGGGACTCATCAGGCACCGCAAAGGCGTAGACGGCGGTGGTGGTCTCACCGGGCTCGAGGGTGCCGGAGAAGTCCTGTACGTCGGCCTCCGCCGCGTAGACCCGGGGAACCGCTCCGCTCGTCTGATCGAGAAGCGTGAGCACGGCGGTGCCGAGGTCGATGGCGGTGTCGGATGCGTTCGCCAAGCGGAGAGTCAATCGGGCGTACGGGCGGCCCGGGAAGCTGCCTGGGCCTTGAGAGGTCTCCTCGGCCCAGGTGACGTCCATGATCTGCAGCGTGACGCCGTCGGTGTAGCTGACCGGCTCGGACGTGGACGCGGGTTCTGCCGTGTGACTGGGCGCCTCGGTGGATCCGGGCCGCATCACCTTCGCAACGGGCTGATCGGCGTCGATGTCGGGAGCGGCGGACCCCTCGGTCGCGGAGTCGCTCGGGTTCGGGCTCGGGGTTTCATCCGTCGCCGGTGCCGAGGCTGACGCGCTCGACACCGGCGCAGATGTGCTCTCGTCGGGCGATGCGTTCGAGCACGCGACAAGGCTCACGCACAGCAGTGCTGCGGCAATAGATGCGCACGCTCGTACAATCCCCACGATTGCAGACTCCCCAGTCTTGAGCTGGAGGTTCCCCCGGCGCCGCGCGAAGCGGAGCACTTTCGATGGATCACCCCCAAAGTGATCCACACCCCCAGCAGGCTCAGCATACTGCCACGAAGGCGGATCGCGCACCCTTCATCTCGGAATGACGACATTCCGATCTGCAACCTCAGTGCGGGGCAGTCGCGCGCTCGGCCAGGGCCGACGAGAGACGCCTGTGGAACGTGCCGGTGCCGTAGAGCCGGCGTGCGCGCTCGGCGTCGGCAGTGGCGTGCCCGCGAAAGTCGCCCCAGTGCTCGTGAACGCGCCGCAGTCCCTCGGTCAGCGCCATCTCGTCATCGGGCACGACCCGCACGGCCGACGCGAAGCCGTCGGCCGCCTCTCGCAGCCCGGTGTGGTCTGCCACGACGACCGCACGTTCACTCATGAGCGCCTCGATGACGACGTTGCCGAACGACTCGTCCAACCGTGACGGAACGACCGCTACGTCCGAA
Organism: Microbacterium sp. Root166; assembly: GCF_001427145.1. GTDB lineage: Bacteria > Actinomycetota > Actinomycetes > Actinomycetales > Microbacteriaceae > Microbacterium. The sequence goes on along the minus strand of NZ_LMGL01000001.1, from coordinate 459,589 downwards.
GCGGCGAATTCGTCCCAGACCACCTCGCGGAATCCCGTGAAGCTCACCATGTCACCGAGGTCGAGCTCTGCGACGAGCCCGCGGAGCTCTTCTTCGTACCACTCGTAGCCGGGAAAGACCGCCCCCACGAGTTCCACGCGGGGCTCTATGCCCGAATCCCGCAGGCGCGCTGCCGCTCGGACGACGAGATCGACGCCCTTGCGAGGGGACAGGCGCCCCACATAGACGATCCGCATCGGCCCGTCGAGGGACTCGCGGGCAGGACTGGGGGCGGCGGGCGCCTGCACGCCGTTGGACACGACGCGTGCACGGTCGCGTTTCTCGAGCCACGCCGATCCGGACACGCGCCGGCTCGTCTCCGAATTGAAGATGATCCCGTTCGCAAAACGCAGCGGAGCCGTCAGCAGCGTGCGCGCGGGGCGCGAGAGCGCGGATTCGGCCTCGTGGACGTACACCACGACGGGCCGCCGGCACCAGCGTGCAGCGAGGGTCCAGAACGGAATCGTCACCGTGTTGGCGAGCACCACGTCTGGCCGAACGTCCTTGATGAGACGCCGCATGGCGGGAAGCTGTGTGAAGACCTCGCGCGTGAGCGCCAGCATGCCCCGCCCGCTCAGCGCGCTCTTGCGCACCACGGGGACGGGAAGTATCCGCACCTCCGCCCCGGCGGTGCGCAGCTGCGCCACGAGCGGGCCGTCGATGGAGCAGGTGACGACGGTTCGCCAGCCGAGCCCCGTCAGCCCCCGTACGGCTTCGAGCACCATGCGATCCGAACCGTACAGATCCGCCGACGGGTTCGCGATCAGCACAGTGCGAGAGGCCGCCTGCTCTTCGCCGGTGGGAGACATCTCAGCGCGATGCCCAGTACTCGTCCACGAGGTTCACGGTCGAGGCGATGTTGCCGCGGCTGGACGCGCCGAAGACGATGGACTCCAGGTTGGGGAGCCCGCACACCCATTCGATCGCCTCACGTGCGGGCAGAGCGCCACTGGCGAAAACGGACATCGCGACGGCGCGGAACGGACGCTTGTCCATTGCGTCGAGGTATGCGTCGACGCCGCCCGACATGCGGAACCCCAGCTTGTTGATGTTCGAGCAGACGATCGGGTTCTCGACGCCGGCCCGATCCAGGTCATCCAGCAAGCGCGGCAGATTCATCGTGATGAATCCCGGCTCGGCGTTGTAGCGCTTGCGGACGTGATCGGCGAAGATCCGCAGCGCGTCAGTGAAGCCGAGCCCCGACAGCAGATCGACGACGACGTTCTGCATCCAGATCACCGGCGTCTCCAGGCCGGCGAACATCTTGAGCTCGGCGTCGACGAGCAGCGTGGACACGCCCTCGATGTCTTTGCGGGCCAGTGACGAGGTGCCGCGCGCGATGCTGTCGAGCAATCCCTCCTCGGGAAGGAACTTGCGGATCGCGCCCAGGAACCCGTCCTCGGTCACCGCATTGGCGTACTTGTGCGCATAAGGCATGCACGGGAAGAACTTCATCTGCGCATAGCGCTCGGGGTTCGCCCGCACGCGGTCAGTGACCTCCGCGATGCGGTCGTGCGTCGTGCACATGAACGTCCTGACGCCCTCGTCGTATGCGTCATCGAGCACGCGCATGATGGAGTCGAGGTCCTGGAACCGCATCTGCTGAGCGCGGGCCTTCTCCTCGGACATGTGGTTCACGCCGAAGAACTGGTTGTCGCCGAACAGGAGCCGGTCCATTGTGGGTGCAGCAGTCGTTGTCATCATTTCCCTACCCGAAGTCGGCGAAGCGCGGCGCCGATCCGGCGCCGCGACGCCGGTGCCGGCGTCGGTGAGGTGGCGGACACCTCCGATGTGAGGCGCGTCTCTTCGCGCGCCGAGTCCTCGCTGATCATCGAGATGACCCGATCGGTCAGCGCAGCCGAGGTGAAGTCGTTCTCGCCGTCGGCCTGTCCTGCGATCACTCGCTTGACGAACGAATCCAGCTGAGCACTGTACTCCTCCCCTCGGAGGTAGAACCAGGGCGCCTCACTGAGCTCGGTGGTGTACCGAACGTTCCAGCCGACCCGGTAACCCTCGGGGATCGGCGCCGTGTCGCGCAGGTAGACCTGGATCTCCTGCCGGTCCGCGTAGATCCGTCCGTGCGTACCCCACAGTGTGACCTTCGTGGTCATCTTCCGCTGCGACTCATCGGACCAGTTCGCGACGATCTGCGCGGTCCCGCCCGGGTAGTGGAGGGTACTGGCGACGGCGTCATCGATCTGAGCGGAGAAGATGCTCGTCAGCTGGCTGCCGCTGACGGACTCGGGCGCTCCGAGATACCACGTGAGGAGGTTGAGCGGATGAGCGGCGTAGTCGTAGAGGCAGCCGCCACCGGTCGAACGCTGACTGCGCCACGTGCGACCCGAGGGCTTGAGCACCACGGGGCCGTACGCCTCCGCCAAGGCGGTGTTGACGGGCCCGATGGCGCCGAGTTCGAGGAGCCGCTGGACCTCGCGGAAGGCGCCCACGAAGCGGTTGTGGTAGCCCACTTGTGTGACGAGTCCCCGCGCGGCGGCAGCCTCGGCGAGCACGACGCTCTCGCCCGGATCGATGACCAGCGGCTTCTCGCAGAAGACGTGGATGCCGCGCTCCAGCGCTGATCGGATCATGCCGGCGTGGAGGTGCGTCGGTGTTGCGATGATGATCGCCTGAGGTTCGGCCTCGTCGAGCATCCTGTCGAGGTCTTTGAAGGTCTTCACGCCCGTGTACTTCGCGAGGATGTCGAGGAGATACCCGGTCGCATCGCACACCCCGACGAGATTCACATCTGGGTGGGCCTTGATCATCGCGAGATGCGACAGGCCCATCTTGCCGAGCCCGACAACGGCGACATCGATCACGGGGTGACTCCGATCTTCTGGGGCGCGTGCCCATGGCGCTCGAGTGCCGTGAGCAGTGCGCGCTCGTACTCGCCGCCGATCTTGCTCCAAGTGAACTCGGCTCGGAATCGAGCGCGACTGGCCTGGCCCATCCTCAGGCGCCGGCCTTCATCGGCCAACAAGGACGTGAGCAGGGGGGCCAGGTCCTCGGCATCCGAGAAGTATGCGTTCTCGGGGCCGGCCACCCAGCTGTTGTAAGCATTGTCGTGCGCCACGATCGCGTTTCCTGCGGCCATCGCCTCGACGAGAGAGGGGTTGGTGCCCCCGACGGTGTGCCCGTGGATGTACAGCGCGGAGTGGAAGCGCAGCGACTGCAGCCGATCCTGCTCGAAGATCGCGCCGGGGAACACGACCTCGGAGGACGCCGCTGCCTGCACCTGGACGTGGTACGGATCCTCCTGGCCGTACGGCCCGACCACCACCAGCGGCATCCCGCGCTCCTGAGCGGACCAGGCGGTGACGATCTCGAGAATGGAGTTCTCGGGAATCGGGCGGCAGACGACCATCGCATACCGACCGGGACGGAGACCGAGTTCTTCGACAGGCTGAGCGGTCGCCTCCGTCACCTCGTGTGCGCCATACGTGATCGTGTGCACGCGCCGGCGTCCGAAGTGACGCCGAAGATAGGTCGCTATCACCGGGTGATCCGCGATGAGCACATCGCCGACCCAGCCGGCGAGCCGCTCATTGGCGAGCAGGATGCCCTGCTTGATCAGGCCCCAACGTCTGCGAGTCCACTCCATGCCGTCCATGTTGATGACATTCGGTATGCCGCGCAGTCGTGGCACCACGTCGAAGACGCCGGTGTTGTAGCCGAAGGTCAGCCAGACATCGCCCGGCTCGTGCGCGGCCACCGCGTGCCGCACGGACGTGAGGTCGAAGGCGGACGTTCCGCGCCATCCTTCCTTCGGCTCGTGGATCAGCGTCCGCTTCAGTCCGTTCCATTCGTCGGTCTCGATGGGACCGGAGCCCGAGAGCTGGCAGTACACCTCGACAGCCCACCCGCGGTCTCGCAGGTACAGCCCGATGTTCTCCGCTGCGGTTTCGAATCCGCCATAACCGGCGGGGACCCCATGGGTTCCGAGAATTCGGACAGTAGAAACCACGATGAGAGAAAGGCCTTCCAAGTTCAGAGTGTGAAGCGCGCACGGCGAACGGGGCTCCCGCCGGACTCGCCGATGGGCTCAGTATGCGCCATCTGGGCGGATCATGACCTTAGCGGTGCGCCACATGATCATCAGGTCGGTCACGACGGACCAGTTCTCCACGTAGAGGAGATCCAGCCGTACACTCTCCTCCCACGAAAGATCGCTGCGGCCACTGACCTGCCAGAGCCCGGTGATGCCCGGTTTGATGAATAGACGCCGGTAGACCTTGCCGTCGTACTCGCGCACCTCCTGGGGAAGTGGCGGCCGCGGGCCGACGACGCTCATATCGCCGCGGAACACGTTCCAGAATTGCGGCAGCTCGTCCAGAGAGTACTTGCGCAGGATCGTCCCGACCCGCGTGATCCTCGGATCCTGCTTCATTTTGAACAGGAGCCCGGATCCCTCGTTCTGCGCCTGCAGCATGGCCAGTTCCGACTCGGCGCCCACGCGCATCGTCCGGAACTTCATCATGAAGAACTCCTGGCCGTCGCGGCCGATGCGCGTCTGCCGGAAGAAGATCGGACCGCGCGAGTCGATGCGGATCGCGAGCGCGATGAACGGGGTGATCAGCGCGATCGGGATGAGCGCGACAGCCGCGAGGACGATGTCCATCGCCCGCTTCAGGGTGTGCCGGCCGCCTTCGAACACCGGAATGTTCACGTGGATGAGTGGAAGCCCGTCGACCGGACGCAGCGAAATCCTGGGACCGGCGACGTCCGCGAGCCGGCTCGACAGGATGAGCTCGGCGGCGGTTCCCTCGATCTCCCAGCTGAGGCGCTTGATGTACTCCGGATCCGTATCGGGTCGGCTCGCGATGATGATCGAGTCCGCGCCCAGTGCGCTCGCCGTCTGCGCGACGCTCGAGAGATCGCCGACGGAGCTGTAGGAGTGTCCGTCGACGATGACCGCCTGATCGGTGGAGTCGGCGACCGTCGTCCCGATCACGAGGTACCCGAGCTGCCCGTCGCGCTGGAGGGTGCGGATGACGTACTCGACATCATCCCGGCTGCCCGCAACCAGCGTGCGCGACACGTAGTGCCCGAAGCGACGCTGGAGTCGAAGCCACCGCCGCCACGACCAGCGTCCGATCAGCAGTCCCAGCAGTCCGAGCGGCGCCGCGATCATGAGCTGGGCGCGGATCCCCTGCCACTGGAAGACGACGAATGCGATCGCCAGGATGCCGAAGGCCAGTCCGGACGCGTGGGCGACGCGCTTGTACTCGGTCGCCCCTGCTCCCATGACCTGGCGCTCGCGCGTGTGGAAGGCGGTCAGCAAGACGAGCCAGAACGCTGCGGCGACCACCGGGATCAGCACCAAGACGATCGGCGCTGCGACCAGACCCAGGGGTGCAGACAGTGGCATCTGCAGGAAGGTCGCCGCCGACGTGGCCACGAGGACCACCCCGGTGTCGGTGGCACGCAGTCGACGGGCATAACGCCGTTCCCACAGCAGACGGCGTTGCAGCGTCGGCGTCGACCGGGGCGTGACGCCCGTGCTCGGCGGCGCCGCTCGGTCGCCCGGCGAAAGCGCGGTGATGGTGCCCAGAGTCGGCACGGGCAGAGCGCGCAGGCCGACCGGGAGCGCGCTTTCGACGGCGCTCACCGCTTGTCCCCATTATTTGAAAGCGCGAAAACGCGCGACCATCGAAGCATCGATGCATCCCCAGATTGTCCCCAGTGATCCGTGGGCCCCCCCACGGATACGTTCTCTGAGCATCACGGCCGCTTTGGTGATACATCTGCGGTGTCCGGCCCCAAGCTGGACATCGCGCGACCGGTGAACGATCAGTGAACGCTTTGTGAGTCTAGCCAGAAAAGCCGATGGCGCGTAAGAGGCTCGCGAACACGCTTCTCGCGGGAATGGAGAAGGCCCCGGAGCTGGGGACTCGCGGGGCCTGTCACCGTCGAGATGGAGCAGTCCTTGCGGACGCTCGGTCTGGCGATGAAGAGTGAGTGCCGTAGGCACGTCACTCGAGGTGCTGGGGACACCTTGTATCGAGGTTACGCGAAGCACCTGAGCGTGTCTGTCCCCACTTTGGGGGACACCAGCGACTCGGCAGGACTCCACGCCTGGCCCGTCGCCACGGGTTTGTCAACCCTGTCGCGCCTCTTCTCGCACCCGGGAAAGCCTGGAAGGCGAACAGGAGGAAGAGACATGACTGACTCACAACGAGGCAACACGAAGCACGCCCCGCGCTCGACGAGCAGATGGAGCAGGAGACGCGCGCCATGGTGCAGGGGCATGGCGGCACTTCGCACGTCGAACCCTTCCGTGAGACGGAACCCCTCCCCGACGACACCGATGCTCCCGACGTCGAGCGCGCGTTCGGAGGCGAGCTGACCGACGATGACGCCGGCGAGCCGGCCGACGGCACCCGGGAGGCATCCGATGCCTGACATCGGCCGAGTGAGTGAGCTCATCGCGGATCCCGGGCCGTGGACGTTCGCGTACATCGACGGCCCGAGCGACCAGCCCGAGCCGGAAGAACTCGCGCGCCAGCGCTCCGTCCGCGACCGGCTCGAAGAGGTCGACGCACCCGAAGCGGACGTGGACGCCGCCACTGCTGCGGTCGCCCGGCGCACCGGGTTCGCGAGTCCGTCCGCCCGATTCCTGCTCATCCGCAACGGTCGGGTCGAGGTCGACGAGAGCTTCGCCGGAGCACGGACCGGGCCTGAGCGGCTCGGCCATGGACCGGTTCCTCATCTTCTCCCGCTGCTGCAGGAGGAGTACGAGAGCGTGCTCTATCTCGTGGTCGAGACCAGCCGTGACGGCGCGACCGTGCATCTCGAGCGCTCCGGCACGCGGCATCCGGAACTGACGGAGGAGATCGAGGGCGACACGACCGACATCACCAAGGTGCGTGCGGGCAACATGGCTCAGGCGGGCATTCAGCGACGCAGCGAGGAAGTCTGGAAGCACAACCAGACCGAGGTCGCCGAGGTCGTCGACGAGCTCGTCCGGCAGCGGCATCCGGCCTTCATCGTCCTGTCCGGCGACATGCGCGCGCGCAAGCTGCTGACCGATCGGCTCAACCGCGAGTCGAAGCAGCTCCTCGTCGAGGTCGACGCGAACACCCGCGCGGACGGGTCCGATGACAGCGTTCTCGAGGACTCGATCCACGCCGCCATCGAGCGGACGCTGCGGGATGCCGCCGCCGACGTGCGGGATCGTGCAGCGGCCGGCGATCATCGCGCAGCCGCGGAGGGGCGCCAAGAGGTCGTCGAAGCGCTCCAGGCCGCTCAGGTCGACACCTTGATCCTCGATGCGCGGCTGGCGGACGCCGGCGGCTCACTGGACGCGCTCGATGCGCCGCCTTGGGTGTCGCTGGGCGAGGAGGACTCGCTGTCTGCGACGGTGATCGCCTCGGTTCCGGCGGCGGACGCACTGGCCCGCGCCGCTCTCTTGAGCGGGGCACGGGTGATCGTGGAAGGCAGGGATCAGCAGCCCGAAGGGGAGGCCCGCGACGACGGACCGCCGGCCGCTCCCTTCGCCTACCTCCGATGGTCAACGACTGACGCCACCGGTCGATAGGAAAGAGTCGGACCTGCCGCTGCCCTGCCGTGCATGGTCTTCGCGAATGCCGGAACGCTCGGTCAGCCCTCACGCAGTGTCGTTCGATACCGGCTCGGTCAAGCAGGAGTAGACGCCGTACACGGCTAGGGCTGCGAGATGCCACCCTTGCGCGCCTTCGGCCCCCATGTCGACGAAGCGAGGTTCATCGACGAACGCCGGATCGATGCGGCGATGATCGCTCATGCCGTCGATGACGGACATGATGGCGACCGCAAGGTCGCGTTCTGTGACTCCTTGACGCATCCGGAATCCGATGGCGCCGTTCACGCGCGCGTACATCACTGCCATCCGATCGACGTACGCGCCCTCGATCTCGCTGAGGAGCGCGCGGATCTCAGCGCCCCCCGGCACGGAGTCGCCGCTGGCAAGGGCTGCAGACATCGTCCTGTACGCGCGCCACGCGACAGATCCGTCGACTGCGACGATGTTGTGAGCCACCGTCGCCTGCACCATGGATCTCAGCGCGATCTGCTGATCCTCCTGGGATCGTGCCCGGTCGCCCGCTTGCGCGAGCGTGCCTTCCAGAAGCTCGAGGGTCTCGCCGTCGAACCCGGTCTGGAATCCCGGATCGGCCTCGAAGAGCGCGCGTACGAGATCGGCCACGAAGGCGACGCGGTCGGGCCAGATGCGGAACACGGTCGAGCGCGGAACGCCGGAGACGCGAATCAGATCTTCCAGCTCGATGTTCGAGTAATCGAGCAGGAGGCCCTCGCCTCTGACGCGGTCGACAGCGACCGCCAGCAGCCGCGCCCGGGTTTCGCTGGCGGGCTTCCGTGATCGGGGTTCGGACTGCCGCACGCTCCGATTATCGCTGCGTCGACAGCGCGTTGCCTGCGTCCTCGCCGAGGCAGCGGGGAGTTGCGGTGCCGGGCTCCCCAGAGCCCGGCACCGACCCGTTCCGCACGGTGCGCATCCGGCGCGGCTCGTCATGTGCGAATCGCCCCCCGGCTTCGCACTCTCGTCACTTTAGAGACTGAGAGTCTCAAGTCTCAAATCGAGCGGCCGAGAATCCGCTCGGCTGCCCGTCGCCCCGACTCCATCGCCGCGGTGACCGTCGCCGGGTCGTCGGTCCAGGTCGCTTCACCGGCCAGGTGGAGGATGCCGCCGATCGGCATTGCCAGCACATCGTGGTCGTCGGTGGTCGAGCCCACCGTCATGTAGGCGTACGAGCCGAGCGTGAACGGATCGTCCTGCCACCGCGTGACGTGCACGTGGGACGGCTGCTCGACACGAGCGCCGAACAGGCGCCGCAGCTGCGCGAGGACGGACTCGACGATCCGGTCGTCGTCCCAGGAACGGGTCGCGACCGCTGCGGGCCCGGCGGCGAACGTCAGCAGGGCCGGGGTTCCGTGCAGCGCGGTCAGGTCGTACCAGGAGTGCCACCAGCGGCTCTCGGGTCCCTGCTGCCGGATCGCGTAGACGTCGTCGTCCCAGAACTTCGCCGGAAACCGCAGCACGACCTTCTCGAAGGCGTTCATCTCGAGCCGGCCCAGCGCGCCCGCGTTGGGCTCGGGCAGCGGCGGGTCGAACGCGAAGCCCGGCGACTTCAGCACTCCGACGGGCACGGTGATGACGGCATCCCTCGCCGAGAACGTGCCGCGATCCGTCGTCACCGTCACCCCACCCTCCGCCCAGGCGACGCGCGAGACGACGGTCCCGAGGCGCACGTCGAGATCGGCCGCGAGGCCGGCTGCCAGCCGGTCGTAGCCGTCGGGGAAGATCACTTCGTCCCCCGCGATCGAGTCGTCGTCGAGTCCGTGCGCGGCGAGGTCTTCGATCCAGGCGCCGTACTGCTCCTCCGAGCGGTGCTCGAGGAACTCGCGCGCGCGCTCGGTCCGTTCGGCGTCCCACCCCTGTGCGGCCAGCGCCTGCTCCGTGACGTCGCGGTACGAGGCATCGGGAGCCGAACCGGCCACGAATCCCGCGAGTGCGGCATCGACCGCGCGGATGTCGTCGGCGAAACGGCGGGCCGCGGCATCCGTCAGTCGTGTGCCGTCCGGACCGTAGTAGGCGATCGGGCGGCTGTCGGGCTGATACCCGCCGACGGTGAACTCGACCATCCGCATGCCGAAGGCCTCGGCCGCAACAGCCACGGGGGAGTCGGTGACGCCGTGGATCCACGATGCACCCAGGTCGGTGACGAACCCGTCGCTGCGGTCGGTCCAGACCCGGCCGCCGATGCGGTCCCGCGCCTCGAGCACGACGACCTTCCGACCGGCATCCGTCAGAGCGCGGGCGGCGGCGAGGCCGGCGATACCCGCGCCGACCACGATCGTGTCGAAGGGGCTCATGGCTCCAGGATGCCCTGGCCGGCCACGCGCGCGTTGCGTTCGGCCGCATCTCGTGCAAGGTCGAGAGCATCGGATGCCGCATCCCCGCGGTCGAGGCCGGTCAGAAGTCCGCCGAGGAATGCGTCGCCGCTGCCCGCGGGGTACCGGCCGAGCGCTCCCGGCCGGGGAACCTCGTACTCGTGTGAGTCGAAGACGGCAGCGCCGCCGCGCACTCCGTCGGTGACGACGGCATCGCAGCCGTACCGCTCGTGGAGGGAACGGGCAGCGCTCGCCGCATCGGGGTGGATCTCGCCGAGCAGGGCCTCGGCCTCGGAACGGTTCACCTTGATCAGGTCGGCTGCGGGCGCCATCGCACGCAGCCCTCCCCCGGAGCTGTCGACCGCTACCCGAGCGCCTGAGTCGCGCAGCGCATGGAGCAATCCGGCCACGTCGTCCGCGCCGACCCCGGCCGGGAGCGACCCCGAGATCGCCACCCACGCACCGCGATCGCCTGCGGCCGTGACGGCTGCACCGCTGAACGCGGTCCATTCTGCAGCGCGAAGCGGTGTCGCCGGTTCGTACAGGTCGGTGCTCGAGGTCGCGTCGCCCGTTTCGACGATCGCCGAGCTCACGCGAGTCTCTGCGGCGAGGGTGATGATGTCGGCTGGGACTCCGTCCGCTGCGAGCAGCTCCGCGACCCAGGCGCCGCTGTGACCTCCGAGCGCCGCGACTGCCTGCACCGGCGCGCCGAGCGCATGCGCGACGCGGACGACGTTCAGCGCCTTGCCGCCGGCGACCCGTGTCACCGTGGTCGGGCGAGTGATCTCCCCCCGTCGGAGCTCGTCGACCTCGTAGGTGACGTCGAGGCTGGGGGAGAGCGCGAGCGCGACGATCACGGTCGGTCGCTCCACGGTCGCACGGTCCCCAGTGTGCGGGGATCGCCGTCGTCGAGCGCGGTCAGCGCCGCCTCCGAGACCTCTTCCGGCGTGTGCCAGCGGTGCTCGGAGCCTGCCGTCCAGCCCAGCTGCACGGTGTCTCGCGGCACGATCAGGATGCCGTGCGCCGGATCGGCCGCGGCCGACGTCCGCACGAGCACGCACCGGCCCGGCGTCGCCGCACGCAGGTACCCGAGCGAGGAGTCCGTGACGGCCCGGCCGTAGACGAGCGCGTCGTCCCACCGCTTGTCTGCCAGTGTTGCGGCGAGCTCATTGCACCGCTGCGCATCGACGGCGATCGTTCCGTCTGCGCCGTGGCGCGACATCCCGATCACCTCATCACCCCGCTCGCGCAGCACACCGGCCGCCGGTGCGAGGATGCCCGTCGCGCCGATGACCAGGACCGTGCGCGTCGTCATTCAGAACGCCTGCGGCCCGACGGCGGCGCCGCTGCGGCCCTGCAGGAAGTCGAGGTCGCACCCTTCGTCGGCCTGCACGACGTGCTCGACGTACAGACGGGTCCAGCCGCGGTCGCTGCCGGCGACGACGGGCGGCGCCCATCCTTCGCGACGGCGTTCGAGTTCGTCGTCGTCGACGGCCATCGACAGCGTGCGGTTCGGCACGTCGAGCGTCACGACGTCGCCGGTGCGCACCAGCCCGAGCGGTCCACCGGCAGCGGCCTCCGGCGCGACGTGCAGCACGACGGTGCCGTACGAGGTGCCGCTCATCCGGGCATCCGAGATGCGGACCATGTCCATCACGCCCGCTTCGAGGATCTTCTGCGGCAGCGGCATGTTGCCGACCTCGGGCATGCCCGGGTACCCCTTCGGCCCGACGTTGCGGACGATGAGGATGTCGTCGGGCGTGACGTCGAGATCGGGGTCGTCGGCCTGTGCGAGGTACTGCTGGAGGGAGTCCCACACCAACGCCCGGCCGGTGTGGACCATGAGCTCGGGTGACGCCGCCGACTGCTTGATCACCGCGCCGCGCGGGGCCAGATTGCCGCGCAGCACCGCGATGCCCGAGCCGACCGGCTTGACCGGGTTGTCGAGCGGACGGATGACCTCGCGGTTCCAGACCTCGGCGCCGGCGTAGTTCTCGCCGAGCGTTCCGCCGGTGACGGTCAGCGTGTCGCGGTGCAGGAGGTCGCCGAGGGTCTCTGCGAGGCCTGCCGTGCCGCCGGCATCCTGGAACTCCTCCATGAGGAACCGGCCCGAGGGCATCATGTCGGCCAGGACCGGGATGTCGCGCACGAGCGTGTCGAAGTCGTCCAGCGTCAGCTCGACGCCGACGCGACGGGCGAGGGCGAGGAGGTGGATGACCGCATTCGTCGATCCGCCGAGGGCGGCGTTGGCGCGCACGCCGTTCTCGAACGCCTCGCGCGTGAGGATCTTCGAGGGCCGCAGATCTTCGGCGACCATCTCGACGATGCGGCGGCCGGCGAGGTGGGCGGCGGTCGCGCGGCGGGAGTCGTTCGCGCCGAGCGCCGCCGTGCCGGGCAGCTGCATGCCCATGTACTCCGACACGCATGCCATGGTCGACGCGGTTCCCATCGTCATGCAGTGGCCCTGGCTGCGGGCCATGCATCCCTCCGCCTCGCGCACGTCGTCGGCCGAGATCTGGCCGGCGCGGTAGGCCTCGGTGAAGCGCCATACCGAGGTGCCCGAGCCGATGTCGGTGCCGCGGTACTTGCCGTTGAGCATGGGCCCGCCGGTGATCAGCAGGGTGGGCAGGTCGACGGATGCCGCGCCCATGAGGTACGCGGGAGTGGTCTTGTCGCACCCGGCGAGCAGCACGACGCCGTCGAGCGGATTCATGCGAAGGGTCTCCTCGAGATCCATCGCCATGAGGTTGCGCAGCAGCATCGCCGTCGGCCGCACGAGCGGCTCGCCCGCGGACGTCGTCGGGAACTCGAAGGGCACCCCGCCGGCCTGCCAGACGCCGCGCTTGACGTGCTCGGCCAGGGCGCGGAGGTGGATGTTGCAGCTGGTCAACTCGGACCACGAGTTGGCGATGCCGATGACCGGGCGACCCTCGAAGGTGTCGTCCGGAAGGCCCTCGCTGCGCAGCCACGAGCGGTGCATGAACCCGGTCTTGCCGGGGTCGCCGAACCACACCTGGCTCCGCAGCCCCTCGCCCCACTCGGCCGTGGGAACGCCGAGCGCCGAGTCGGTCGCCGCGGCCGAAGCGGCGGCCGGCGCTGTCGCGGCTGCGGCCTCGCGCTCCTCCTTGCCGATATTGCGGGCGCTCATGAGAACCTCGGCAGGTGCTGCGCCTGAGCGGCGATGAGGTCGTCGGTGAGAGCGGCGGCCTTGTCGGCGTCGAAGAGGGCGCCGTCGGCGATCATCGCCTCGATGACGAGGTTGCGGTCGCCCTGGAGCGCGGCTTCGACGGCGAGGTCGACCGAGGTCAGCCGGCGGGCGAGGATCGACGTGAGCGGCTTGCCGAGATCCGGGACCGAGATGGGACGGATGCCGCGGGCCGTTGCCACGCCCGGGATCTCGACGGCCGACCAGTCCGGCAGTCCCGGTACGAGCCCGTTGTTGATGACGTTGCAGCTGAACATCTCACGGGAGTCGAGGGTGATCGAGCGGATGATCGCGATGAGCTGCTCCTGCTCGCCGCCGGAGCGGTGGAAGATCGACTCGTCGAGCGGCTCCTCGCCGGTGGCCTGCCGGCGCATGCCCTGGTAGCGGTCCTCGCCCCACTCGAGGATCTCGGGCAGCGAGAACGCGTCGATGCCGAGCTTCTTGCCGTAGTAGTCGCCCTGCCAGAAGCGCTCCGGGAAGAACTCAACGACATGGCGGTCGCCGGCTGCGGCGAAGGCGCCGTAGCGGTCGAACAGCTCCCATGCGAACGGGTTGTGCCATGCGGTCGGCTTCTCGTAGAAGATGTTGCCGATGTCGGCGGGGTCCGGCGCCTCGGCCAGCTCGCGGTGCACGCGCTCGCGGATCTGCGGCCAGGCGTCCTTGCCGTCGAGGCGGAAGTCGTAGATGAACGTCAGGTGGTTGATGCCGGCGTACAGCGTCGAGGTGCGCTCGAACGGTGCATCGATCAGCTGCGCCAGCTCCCGCTGGATGTGGTGCATGCCGTGGCAGAGGCCGACGACGTCCAGGCCGGTCTCCTGGTGGATGGCCTGCACGTTGGCGGTCATCGGGTTGGAGTAGTTGAAGAAGAAGGCGTCGGGGGCGAGCTCTGCGATGTCGTGCGCGATCTCGACGAGGACCGGCGTCGTGCGCAGCAGCCGCGAGATCCCGCCGGGCATGATCGAGTCGCCGACCGGCTGGTAGATCCCGTGCTTCTGGACGATCTCGTGATCCAGCTGCCACGCCGGGCGTCCGCCGACGCCGACGCAGGTGACGATGAAGTCGGCGCCGGGGAGGACTGCACGGCGATCGGTGCTGCGCGTGACGCGGATCTTGTCGCCCGCGCCACGGGCGGCCACCATCTGCTCGGCGAGGTCCGCGGCGATGTTCAGGTTCTCGGTGTCGACGTCGACGAGCCGGATCTCCCAGCTGCCGAGGTCGTCGGCGCCGATGAGGTCGGCGAGGAGGCCGCGGGTGAAGACGGCGGATCCGGCGCCGATGAGGACGAGAACGCGGGCGTCAGTGGCCATGATTCGTTTCTCCTGTGTCGAAGCGGTCAGCGGACGGTGACGCGGTTGCGGAGCTCGCCGATTCCCTCGACGCCGCAGACGACCTCGTCGCCATCTTGGAGGTAGCGCGGGGGTGTGCGGAAGGCCCCGGCCCCTGCGGGGGTGCCCGTGAGGATCAGATCGCCCGGCTCGAGGGTCACTCCGTCGGAGATGAACGCGAGGAGTGCGGGGATGTCGAAGATGAGCTCGGACGTGGAGTCGTCCTGCAGCGTCTCGCCGTTGACCGTCGTGTAGATGCGGTGGCCGGCCGGGTCGCCGAATTCGTCTGCGGTGACGAGCCAGGGCCCGAGCGGCGTGAAGGTGTCGAACGACTTGCCGCGCGTCCACTGCACGTCGCCGAACTGGACGTCGCGGGCCGAGACGTCGTTGGCGACTGTGTAGGCGGCGATGTCGTCGAGCGTGGCGGGCGTCGTGCCGCCGCACCGGCGGCCGATGAGGACGGTCAGCTCGGCCTCGTAGTCCACCTGGCGGGTGAGGTGACCCGGGATGACGATGTCGTCGTCCGGGCCGGTGAGGGAGGTGGTGTACTTCGCGAAGGTGAGCGGGCGCTCGGGCTGGGTGAAGCCCGTCTCGCTGGTGTGGTCGGCGTAGTTCAGGCCGACGGCGATCATCTTCCCGGCCGTCGCGACCGGCGAGGTGAGGCTGAGCGAGCTCTCGTCCACGACTTCCCACTCGGCCGATGCGCCGGAGCGCACGGCGTCGATCGCCTGGAGTGCGTCAGCCGGACCGACAAGGGGTGCGACGCGGACGGTGGCCGCGTCCTTCACCACGATGCGGGGGCTTCCGTCGATGACGGCGCGGGCGATTCTCATGATTCTCCTTCGGACCAGATGGCTTGTCAGCAGTCTGTCACAAATGCGCAGAAATGAGCAAGAATGTCCATATGCTTTCACGACAACCTCATCTCGTCGGCCCTGAGCGCCCGACTGCCGGGCCGGTGAGCCTGGTCCAGGGCGTCTACGGCGTCCGGGGAAACCTGGAGCTGCTGGCCTGTGACGCCCGCGACGGACTCTGGGTGTTCTGGTTCAACGCCGACCTCGACACGGACCCGCTCGAAACCCCCGACGTGCCGCCCGGGTCCTGGAGCGCGGGACTCGCCTTCGCTGCCGGGCACCGCTACGTCGACGCGCAGATCCTGCAGTCCGCTCTTGGCCCGAACCATCTCGAGGTGCTGGCCCTCACCGAGGACGGTGTGCTGCAGAGCTGGTTCTGGTCGCCCGGACCAGGCTTCCAAAGACGCGTGACGGATGCCGCGACCGCCGTCGCGCGGTTCCACGCGACGCACGACGAGGGCGCGCTGTTCGTGACCGTCGAGCGCGTCGACGGCGCACGGTCGCACCTCGTCTCGTGCACATCCGACTATCCGTCGCGCGGGTGGTTCGAGGCCGTCGATGGCCCGGGCTTCCCCGAGGATGCCGCCGGTGCCGTCATCGACGCCGGTATCGCTTCCGACACCGTCCAGCCCGGCACCGCACGATCCGCCTCGTCGACCCGTGATGGAGGGACGACCGAGCTCACCTGGCGCGACGCTTCCGGCGCCATCCGCCATCTGGGCGTGCCGACGCTCTGACAGCACGAAAAGGAGCGCCGCCCCGCGGGCGGCGCTCCTTCGGCGTCCCTCAGTTGACGCGGTGGATCATCGTGTTGGCGAACTGGTAGCGGTAGCCGGCATCCTTCACCGCCGCGTCATGGCGCGGACTCTGTCCGTAGGAGGAGCCGTGGAGCCAGACGAACGCCGGCG
The DNA here is from genome assembly GCF_001427145.1 of Microbacterium sp. Root166. Lineage (GTDB taxonomy): Bacteria > Actinomycetota > Actinomycetes > Actinomycetales > Microbacteriaceae > Microbacterium. The sequence continues at coordinate 443,370 of NZ_LMGL01000001.1, read as the reverse complement.
CGATCTGGCCGGTGACGGCCTCGAGCTGCCGCTTGGACTCCACGACCTCCCGCTCGATGTCAGCGTCCGACAGCACGGTGTCGAAGCCCTCGTGGTGAGCGGTGTGCGGGTAGATGACGTGCGTGCGCGAGAGGTCGTGCACCTCGTCCCAGTTCATGGCGATTCGGCCGCCCTGCGTGTCCTCCTCGACCAGCGAGATCCAGTGGGCGCGCGCAAAGGCCTCCTGGTACTCGGGATCGCAGTCGACGAAGGACGTGGCGATGGGGAACCATCCGGTGAGCCCGAACTCGTCGCACAGCGGAGCGGCCACCGTCGCCGAGTTGCGGTAGCCCTCGTAGAACACCGGGATGAGTCCCGGCTTGTCTTTGTGCCACGTTCCCGTCTCGAACAGGCGGTCGAGATCCTCGAGGGTGACCGGGGCGTAGTCCCGCGCGAAGCCGGCGAGCTCCTTCGCCAGCTCGCCGCGAGCGCCTCGCGGCGTCGAGTGGTAGTTGACGACACGGATGAAGTGCCCGCGCTGAAGCTGCTCGCGCTGGGCGGTGAAAGACGGCTGGGTCACGTCAGGCTCCTTCGGTGATCGGCGCCGCACCGGGCGCGAAGTGGGTGTACGCGACGACCTGCATCGCGGCGATGACCGCACCTTCGTCCTCGTCGCGGGCGAACGGCACGAGCGCGGCGGTGTACCGGTCGAACACCTCGGCGTAGACGGCGCCTTCGGCGAGCTGCCTCGGGTCTGTGGAAGCGGGGATGGCGCCGCGCTCATCGACGAAGCCGATGACCATCGGGATGCCCTCGCGCTCGAGGCGACGGTCATGGCAAGCGCGCATGAGACCGACGATGTCGCCGGCTTCGAGAAGCTGGGCGGCAGTGGGTTCGCCCTCGTGGGACGACGGGCCGCTCACGGTTGCGGACATGGATGCTCCTTTCGAGAGCTCAGGAGATGGAGGGGTTCGTGATGACCCGCAGCAGGCGTTCGACATCCGCCGCGATCGCCTCGCGGGCGGCGTGCAGCGCCTTGCGCGGGTCGGGGCCGGGACCGAGGCTCGCGATCAGAGCGCCGGTGTAGGCGGCCGACAGCTGCGTGCCGACATTCACCTTGCGGATGCCGGCGCCCACGGCTGCCCGGATGCCGGCGTCCGAGACGCCGGACGAGCCGTGGAGCACCAGAGGGACGGGGACCGCAGCGGCGATCCGGGTGATCAGGTCGGTGTCGGCGCGCGCGGTGGGCTCGGTCATCGCGTGGGACGTGCCGACCGCGACGGCCAGCCCGTCTACGCCGGTGGCTTCGACGAACTGCGCGGCCTCGAGCGGATCGGTGCGGACGCCGGGAGCGTGGGCTCCGTCCTTGCCGCCGATCTCACCGAGCTCTGCCTCGATCCAGATCCCCAGTTCACGGCCGCGCTCCGCAACGGCCGCCGTCGCGGCGACGTTGTCGTCATAGGGGAGCGTGGAGGCGTCGAACATCGCCGATCCGAACCCGAGACCCGCGGCCTCCACGACGAGATCCGCGTCTTCGCAGTGGTCCAGGTGCAGGCCGACCGGCACACCGGCGGACTCGGCCAGCGCGAGGCACCCGGCCGCCAACGGTGCCAGTGCTCCGTGGAAGCGCACCGCGTTGTGACTGACGGAGAGGAGCACCGGGAGGCCGGCGCGCTCGGCGCCCGCGACGATTCCCTCGGCGTATTCGAGGGTGATGACGTTGAAAGCGGCGATAGCGGGCAGGCTCCCGCCATCCCCCGCCTGCAGCAGGCGGGAAGCAGTGGTCAGCATGTCCGGACGGTCACCCCCGCCGCGCGGAAGCGCGCGAGGATTTCGGGGTCGGCGCCCTCATCGGTGACCAGTGTCGTCACCGCAGTCGTCGGCACCAGGCGGGCGGGGCCGCGCTGGGCGAGCTTGCTGTGGTCGGCGAGCAGGACGAGCTCGCGAGCGGAGGAGATCAGCGACCGGTCCGTCTGCGTCTCGTTGAGGTTGGTGCCCGTGACGCCGATGTCGGGGTCGATGCCGAACGCGCCCGAGAACACCTGATCGATGCCGAACTCGTCCAGCCCCGCGATCGTGAGGTGGCCGAGCAGGCTCATCTCCTGCCGGCGGAGCACGCCACCGAGCACGATGATGGCGATGTCGCTGTACTGCGACAGGCGATTGACGACGCTGAGGCTGTTCGTGAGCACGGTCAGGCCGGTGGCCATGCCGAGGAACGGGAGCATCGCCTCGGTCGTCGTGCCTCCGGTGATCAGCACCGTCGAGTTGTCGGACACCAGTGACGCGGCGGCTTGCCCGATGCGTCGCTTCTCGTCGGCGAAGGCGATCTCGCGCAGCGGGCGCAGCGGCTCGACGTCATCGCTCACGTGCGCGGCTCCGCCGTGCACGCGCTCGATCAGCCCCTTGTCCTGAAGTTCGTTGAGGTCGCGCCGCACCGTGGACGCGCTGACGCCCAGCAGGCGCGACATCTCGGTCACCGATCCGGCACCGTAGGCGCGGATGTAGTTGAGCAGCTCGCGCTGGCGCTTGGCGCCGAGCAGGGGTTCAGTAGCCGGAGACACGGTCGACCTCATTCAGTACCGGCTGCCCCGCGGCGAGCCTGGTCAGGTTCTCGACCACGAGGTCGAGTGTCTGTGCATGATATTGCGGAGCGAGCCCGGCGACGTGCGGCGTGACGAGGGTATGCGGTTCCGACCACCACGGCGAGTCGGCCGGGAGGGGCTCGTCGTCGAAGACATCGAGCGCCGCTCCCGCGATCCGGCCGTCACGCAGGCGCTCGAGCAGCGCCTGCTCGTCGACGATGCCGCCGCGCGCGATGTTGACCACGAGCGCCCCGGGCGGGAGCTGATCGAGCTCGGCCGCGCCGATCATCCCGCGGGTCAGCGCCGTAAGCGGTACGACCACGACCAGGATGTCGCTCTGCGCGAGCACGTCGTCCAGACGGTCCATCGGGAACACCTCGGTCGGGTCCTCGTCCGCCGTGCTCCGGCCGGTGTCGAATTTCCCGCTCGCGGCGGTGGGCGAGACGGTCCGCTTCACACCGAGCACCCGCATCCCGAACGGCGAAGCCAGGCGAGAGATCTCGCGCCCGATGCGGCCGTACCCCACGACGCCGACGGTCGCACCGGCCAGCTGGCGCGGCGTCAGCCGGGCGAGGCGGTCGGCGTTGGAGGGCCACACCCGCCCGTCGCGCAGCTGCTGGATGAGCGGCATCCGATGTGCGAGCTCGAGGATCGTCATCAGGGCGTACTCCGCCATCGGCACCGGCGCGATCCCGCCGAGCGTGGCGATCGGGATGTCGGTGTCCCACAGCGACGTCTGCCGCACGTGGTCGACGCCGGAGGTGTCGAGCTGCACACATCGCAGCGACGGCACGGCCGCGGCATCCGGAAACCATTCGCTGGTGTGAAGCAGATCCACATCGGCGAGCAGCTCGGCGGTCGGCTGCTCGCCGGCGGCCAGCCGGTGGATCCGCACGCCGGGAACGCGCTCGGCGAGCTCGGCGAACCACTGGTCGGGCAGCCCCAGCGTGCACAGGTACGTCAGTGTCATTTGATCCCGCTCCGGGCGAAGCCCTGGACGAAGTAGCGCTGGAAGACCAGGAAGAGGATGACCATCGGCAGGACCGAGATGAGGGCGAGCGCCATGATCGACTCGTAGTCCGGCGACGTCTGATTCTTCAGGTACAGCAGGCCGATCGGCAACGTGAAGAGCTCGTTGTCCTTCAGCGCGATGAGCGGCCAGGCGAAGTCGTTCCAGCTCGACATGAGCGTGAGCAGGGTCAGCACGGCGATCAGGGGCTTGCACAGTGGCAGCACCACCTGCAGGAAGATCCGCATCTGTCCGGCGCCGTCGATCCTCGCCGCCTCGATGATCTCTTCCGGGATGCCGATGAAGAACTGCCGTGCCAGGAAGATGCCGAAGGCCGCCGCCGCGCCCGGGAGTATGACCCCCCAGTAGGTGCCGTAGATGCCCAGTCCCGACACCAGCTTGAACTGGGCGACCATGATCGCCTGCACGGGGATCATCATCGTCGCGAGCGTGAGGAGGAACAGCGTGTTCCGGCCGCGGAAGTGGAGCCTCGCGAACGCGTACCCGGCGAGCAGGTTCACGAACACCGTGAGCGCCGTGACGAACAGGCCGATGACGACGGAGTTCTGGAACCAGAGGCCGACGTTGAACCGCCGGAAGATCCGGTCGAAGTTGTCGAAGGTGATCTCGCTCGGCCAGAAGCGCAGCTCTTCGGAGAACACCTCGCCCCGGGGCGAGAAGGCCATCACCACCATCCAGTAGAGCGGGAAGACGACGATCACGCAGACGACGATCGCGACGATCGTCCTCAGCACGATGCCCTTGCGGTCGCCCTGCGAGCGGCGACGACGTCGCTGCAGGCGCTTCGCCTTCCGCTCGCCGAGCATGTCCGTCTCGGCGATCTGGAGGAGGGTGGTTGTCTGAGCCATCGGGGGTCCCTACTCGACCATGTCGCGGGTACGGCTGGTCTTCCACTGGATGAAGGTGAAGACGAGCGTGATGAGAAGGATGACGATGCCGATCGCCGCGCCGTAGCCGGGCTCGCGGATCTGGAAGCCGTTGCGGTAGGCGTACGTCACGAGCACGGAGGTGGCATTGCCCGGTCCGCCGCCGGTCATCACGAAGATGAGGTCGAACACCTGGAACGACGCGATCACGTTCATGATCAGGAGGAAGAACGAGCTGGGCCCCACCAGCGGGATGGTGACCGAGCGGAACTGCTGCCACCGGCTCGCGCCGTCGATGCGGGCGGCCTCGTACAGCTCAGGAGAGATTCCCTGGAGGCCGGCGAGGTAGATGATCATGTTGAACCCGACCCGCAGCCAGACCGCGACGATCATGACGGAGATCATCGCCGCCGTTCCGTCGGACTGCCAGGAGATCGGCTCGAGGTTCATCGCGGCGAGGACCTTGTTGATGAGCCCGTTGCTCTCGTAGAAGAGCGCGACCGCGATCATCCCGGACGCGACGCCCGAGATCACCATGGGAAGCACGATGATGGTGCGCCAGATCCCCCGGGCGGGTAGGACCGAGTTGACCAGCACGGCGAGGCCGAGACCGGCCGCCATCACGACCGGCACGGTCACGATCGTGAAGACGATGGTGTTGCCCATGCTGAGCCAGAACACCGGGTCGGTCATCATCCGGGTGTAGTTGGCGAGGCCCACCCACTCCGGATCGCCGAAGCCCCGCGTCTCCTGGAACGAGAGCTGGATCGCCCACAGGATCGGGAAGAAGAGGAACAGCGCGAGCAGGATCAGGTTCGGGCTGATGAACGCCCATCCGGTCAGGGACTCCTTCAGGCGCGCGGTGCGGCGCGCCGCACCCGGCCGGACGGGCGCCGGAGCATCCGTCCGGTCGGGTGCGGTCACGACGCTCATCAGTTGATCGCTTCCTGGATCGCCGTGGTGAGGTTGGCCAGGGTGTCCGCGGTGGACTGACCGCCGATGAAGGCCGCCTCGAGCTGGTCCTGCAGCGCGGTGTTGATCGCGGCCATGGCCGGAGAGGTCAGCTGCTTGACGTCGCTCGCCTCGATGGTCGCGGCCTGGTCGACGAAGACGGGCATGACGTCGGGACGGATCTCGAAGGTGATCGCGTCGCCGGCGAGGTCCAGACGCGTCGGGAGCTCGTTCGTGGCCGCGCAGAACGACGACATGGCGTCTGCCGAGACCATGAATTTCAGGAAGTCCGCAGCCAGCTCGGGGTTGGCGGCGTCCTTCGTGGCGACGAGTGCGTTGCCGCCCAGATCGGTCGCGCCGCGCTCGTCGCGGGGCATCGGGATGGCGGTCCACTCGAACTCGTTGAGGAACTCCTGGTCGGGAACGAGGAACGATCCGACGAAGGCCATGGCCGCGCTCTGCTCGGTGAACAGGTTGTCGGCGTAGACCGTGCCCTTGGTGGAGCTGGTCGGCGGAACCCAGTTGTTCTCGAAGAAGCTCTTCGTGAAGTCGAGCGCCTTCTCGCCCTCGGCGGAGTCGATGGTCGGCTCGGTGCCGTCCTCGCTGATGAAGGTGCCGCCCGACTGGAACAGCCAGCTCAGCCAGCGCGGCGCGCCGCCCAGCTGCCAGTTGTAGACGAACGGGTACTTGTCCTCCGGCAGTCCGGCGCGCAGCTGCTCGGCGACCTCCGCGAATTCGTCCCACGTCCAGGCGTCTTCCTGGGTGGTCGGGAAGGTCGACGGGTCGACGCCGGCCGACTCGACCATCGCCGTGTTGATCAGCAGGGCCGACACATCGGTCTGGTGGGGCACGCCGTAGGGGGCTCCCTCGTATGAGACGGCCTCCCACATGGCGGGTACGAAGTCATCCACCTCGTCCTCGGTGAAGTACTCGCTGAGATCGAGGAGCTGGTCCTGGCTCGAGTAGACGCCCAGGTTGCCGTAGTCGACGCGGAACAGGTCGGGAGCGTCGCCCGAGGCGAGCTGCGCGTCGATGTTGGAGAACATCTGGTCGTAGGGCACGACGTTCAGCTTGATGTCGACGCCCTCGTTCTCGGTCTCGAACTGCTCGATGAGCTCCGTGAACTGGATCTCCTCGGCTTCACTGCCCCACGTGGTGAACGTGAGCGACTGCGAGTCGGCGTCGTCGTTGCCGCCCCCGCCGCCGAAACCGGCGCAGCCGGAGAGTGCGAGTGCTCCGGCGGCGAGCATGGCCGCCCCGCCGACAACACGCTTGGTGGTGAGATTCACGCTGCGATCCCTTCGGATTCTGTGCGGCGCGACCGCGGTGCTGCGTTGCGCCTCTTGGATGGAAAGTATTCACCCATCTCCGTCAAATAGTCAAGAACTTCCACTGCCTGCTCATTTCTGGTTGAATGTGCTCACTCGCTCGTTCCCTCGGGGTCGAGTCCGATCCAGGAGGAACCCGCATGAACGATCACGCAACCGCTTTGGGCTTGGTGACGGAGCAGGAGCTGACGAGCCAGCCCGAGATGTGGTCGCAGGCGATCGCGCTTCCTGCGGAGCAGCTCGATCTCCTTCCCCGGCACGGTGAGAACGTCATCGTCATCGGCTGCGGCACGTCGTACTACATCGGCGACTCCTACGCCTATCTGCGCAATGACGCCGGACTCGGCCGCACCCGCGCCGCGATCCCCACCGAGTTGAACTGGGTGGACGACGACGAGCACATCGTGGTCATCTCACGCTCGGGAACGACCGCCGATGTCGTCGAGATCGTCGAGCGCTTCAAGGACTCACACCGCGTCACCGCGATCCTGGGCGACCTGGACACCCCGTTGGGCGAGCTGTGCGACCGCGTCATCCACCTCGGCTTCGCCGACGAGACCTCCATCGTGCAGACGCGCTTCGCGACGACGGTCCTCACCACGTTGCGCGCCTCGATCGGGCTCATCCCCGACACCCTCGTCGACGACGCCCGGACCGCGCTCGAGCTTCCTCTTCCGGCGGACCCCGCTCGCGTGAAGCACATCGTCTTCCTCGGCCACCGCTGGAGCGTCGGGCTCGCCCACGAGGCGGCGCTCAAGGTGCGCGAGTCCGCGGGCGCGTGGACCGAGGCCTACCCGGTCTGGGAGTACCAGCATGGCCCCATCTCGTGCGCAGGTCCCGACTCGCTCGTCTGGGTGCTGGGAGATCTGCCAGACGTGATCGCCGATGACGTGCGCGCGACCGGTGCCACTGTCTACACGGACGACCTCGACCCGCAGGCGAACCTCGTGCTGGCTCACCGCCTCGCACTCGCTCTCGCACGCGAGGTGGGGCGCAACCCCGACACTCCGCCGTTCCTCAACCGCTCCGTCCTCGCCACGAGCTGATGCCGGTCATCACGGTCGCGGTCCCGCCTCACGCCGCGGTGGGCGAACTGCTCGTCGAGGTGGCCGCTGAGGTGGCGGGGGAGCTCTCGCTCGGTGACGGTGACGTCATCGCCGTGCACACTCCGACCGGCGCGAGTGCGACGAGCGGAGCGGATGCCGCGGCCGCCGTATCGACCTGGCACCTCGTGAAGGTGCACGGCTCGGACCGCGGACGCGAGAACATGGAGTCGGCGATGCGGGCGGCTGAGGCATCCGTCCGCTCCTGGTGCGAGCGGAACGACGTGACGTGCGAAGGAGTGTGGGCCCAATGGCTGAAGCCGCTGGCGCCGTGACGGATCGGCTGCTCGTGGTCGGCGAGCTGTGCGTCGACCTCATTGTCGGCCTCACCGAAGAGGCGATCCGGTTCGGCCAGCACGAGCAGCTCGTTCCCTTCACTGAGCTCACCATGGGCAGCTCCTCCGCGATCACCGCATGCGGAGCCGCGGCTGCCGGCGTGCCGACCACGATGGTCGGCGTCGTCGGCCGGGATGACTTCGGCGACTACATCGTGCGCACCCTGACCGATCGCGGGATGGACGTCTCGCGCATCCGGGTAGACGCTTCTGTGCCGACCGGCTCATCCACGCACCTCACGCGGCCGGACGGCGACCGGGCGATCCTGACCGCGATGGGCTCGATCGGGATGACCGCAGCGACCGACGTTCCCGAAGACTTCGCCGGCGCCGCGCACCTGCACGTCGGCAGCTACTTTCTGCAGCACGCGCTCTGGGGGGACGCCGCCCCGCTGTTCGCCCGTGCCCGGGCCGCCGGTCTATCGACGTCGCTGGACGGCAACTTTGACCCGGACCAGACGTGGGACCGCGGCATCCTGGAGGTCATCGCGCACACCGACGTCTTCTTCGGCAACGAGCAGGAGCTCGAGGGCATCACGGGACTCTCGGATCCCGAATCCGCTGTCCGCGCTCTCCTGGAGCGGATGCCCGCCGGCGCGATCGTGGTGCGCAAGCTCGGAGCGGATGGCGCGCTCGCCGCGACGCTGGACTCCGTCGCCGTGAGCCGTGTGCATGCTGCCGTTCCGGAGGTCTCGGGTGTGCTCGTCGACACCGTGGGCGCGGGCGACAGTCTGGCCGCGGGTTTCTTGGCCGGCCGGCTCTCGGGACTCGCGACGGATCGCAGCCTGGCGCTCGGCGTCGCCTGCGGCACCGCGTCCACGCGGGGTGCCGGCGGCGTCGGAGCCCAGCCGGACCGTGCGACGGCAGAAGCCATCGCCGGCGCCGTGCGCACGTGGTCGGACTGAGGTCTGGCTCGAGATCGGACGGACCCTCTCAGCGGTCGCCGGCCACTGATGCGGCGACCGGCCCGCGGAGCATGTCGATGACGCGCTGCACGTGCGGCAGTGCCCGACCGCCGGGGCGGCGCAGCAGATACAGCGTGTTGATGGGCGGGTCGTCCGTGGGATTCAGTTCGACCAGGGCGCCGGAGTCCAGCGCGGCGCGGCAGAGGTAGCTGGGAAGCGCCGTGACGCCCGCGCCGCCGATAGCGGCGTCCCGCAGCGCGCGAAGGTCGGGGAAGATCAGCGCCGGTTCACGTTCCAGCCGGTCACCGAAGACGTGCCGCCAATAGCGTCGCAGGACCGGCAGATCATGCGCGTACGCCAGTAGAGGCACGCGCGAAAGGTCGGCGGCGCGGAGCGCGCTTGCTCTTCCCGCCGGCAGTCCAGCCGCCATCGCCGGGCTCGCGACGAGGACGAAAGTCTCGTCCACCAGTGGAGCGGCGACGAGCGCGCGCCCGCGAGGGCGCTGGGAGGCGATGACCAGATCGAGGGAGCCGCTACGGAGCGCATCGACGAGCGCGTCAGTCAGGCCCGGGACGATCTGCAGGCGCAGGCCGTCGGCGATCAGCGGACCGACCACCGGGGCCACGACCTCGCCGAGGACTTCGGACGCGCCGCCGAGCCGGACGGGCTGCTCGTGCGGCGCCTCCGCCGGGCGAGCGCCTGCGAGAGCGTCGGCGAGAGCCCCGAAAGGGACCGCGAGCCGGGTCGCGAGCTCGTCGGCCCGCGGGGTCGGCGTGACGCCACGGGCGCCCCGGTCGAAGAGCCGTTCGCCCACCAAGCGCTCGAGCGACTGGAGCTGCGCGGAGACGGCGGGCTGCGTGATGCCCATAGACCGGGCGGCCGCCGACAGCGACCCGGTCATGTGCACGGCTAGGAAGGTCCGCCACAATGGCAGGCTCGACAACCCATCAGAATCGCTATAGCTCACATCGTGAAGGTATCGGAAGGCGAGGGAAGTGGCATCTGTTCTCTTCTGTGTCGGCCGACCGGGCGACGCACCCTCTCCGAAGGAGCCCCGATGTCTTCTGTCCTCTTCGTCGTCAGCGCCGCGCGCACCTGGACACTGTCCGACGGCACCGCACACCCCACCGGCTATTGGGCAGAGGAACTGCTGGCCCCGTACCGCGTGCTGACGGCGGCCGGTCACGCCGTCGCCCTCGCGACGCCCGGCGGCCTGGCTCCCGTCGCCGACCCGGCCTCGTTCGGGGCGGACGAAGAGGACGACCGCGCGGCGCTCGCCGCCATCGCAGGTCTCGCCGCACCGCTCGATCTCGCGCGAGTCGACCTGTCCGAGTACGACGCGGTCTTCTATCCCGGCGGGCACGCCCCGATGGAGGATCTCGCCGTCGACCAGGACTCCGGCCGGCTCCTCGTGAGCGCACTGGACGCCGGGCTGCCGCTCGCGCTCGTCTGCCATGGTGTGGCCGCGCTGCTCGCCGCCGCTCGCCCCGACGGAACCCTGGCCGCCTCGGGCCGGCGGGTCGCCGCCTTCACCGACGCCGAAGAGATCCAGGCGGGTCTGGCCGATCGCGCGCCGTGGCTGCTCGAGTCGACACTGCGCGAGCGCGGCGTCGTGGTCGAAGCGGCCGAGCCGTGGGCGGACCACGTCGTCGTCGACGGCGACCTGGTGACCGGTCAGAACCCGCAGTCGTCGGAGTCCGTGGCCCGCGCCCTGCTGGAACGGCTGGCGTAAGCCGCGCCGTCGCCGACGCCGGCCGGAGAAGTCAGGCCGGCGCGGCGACGGGGGTCATGCGCCGGATCTTGTCGAAGTTCAGCGTGTGCAGCTCCACCCGGACGGCGCCGGTGGTGCGATCGACGAACACCGCGAGGTTGTCCCACCGGGCGAACGAGGTGTCGCCGTCGATGTAGAACTGCCGCGAACCCCACACGGGCAGGTAGTCCTGCGCGTCCTCGTACCACTCCGGTGCGATGTAGAGGTCGCCGGAGATCGCCGGCGGATGCTCGGCGAAGTACGCCTCGAGAAGCTGCCGCGCTTCCGGGATGGAGACCATGGCACGAGTCTGCCACTGCCGTCGGGTCAGGACGCGTCGGCCACCCAGTACGTGCCCTCGGGGAAGCGGTACGTCGCGATCGAATCCGCGAAGATCTGCGCGCTGTAGCCCGGAAGCTGCGGCATCCGATACCGGGCGCTCTCCACGATGCACGGATCCGTGAAGTGCTCGTGCAGGTGATCGACGTACTCGGTGATGCGGTCCTCGGTCGTCCCGGTGATCGCCACGTAGTCGAAGATCGACAGGTGCTGGACGAGCTCGCACAGTCCCACGCCACCGGCGTGAGGACAGACCGGGATGCCGCGTCCCGCCGCCATGAGATACACGGGCAGGATCTCGTTGATGCTCGCGAGCCGGGCCGAGTCGATCTGGCAGAAGTCGATCGCCTCCGCCTGGAGGAGCTGCTTGAACAGCACCCGGTTCATGCCGTGCTCACCGGTCGCGACGCCGGTCGGAGCGACGCCCCGGCGGATGGCGGCATGGCCGAGCACGTCGTCGGGGCTCGTGGGCTCCTCGATCCAGTGCAGGTCGTACTCCTGCAGCTCGCGGACCCAGTCGATGGCCTCGGGGACGTCCCACATCTGGTTCGCGTCGATCATGAGCTTGATGTCCGGGCCGACCGTCTGGCGCGCGAGCGCGACCCGGCGGCGGTCCTCGGCCAGGTCGCGACCCACTTTCAGCTTGACGTGGCGGTACCCCTCGTCGACGGCCTCGCGCAGCAGGCGCACCATCTTGTCGTCGTCGTAGCCGAGCCATCCGGCGCTCGTCGTGTAGCAGGGGTAGCCGCCGGCGGCATCCAGCTCGGCGATCCTGGCCGCGCGCAGCGGCTCGGACGCCCGGAGCATCGCGAGCGCCTGATCGCGCGTGAGCTCGTCCGACAGGTAGCGCAGATCGAGCGCATCGACGAGCGTCTTGCTGTCGAGCTCGGCGAGATAGCGCCACAGCGGCTTGCCGGCCCGGCGCGCGGCGAGGTCCCATGCTGCATTCATCACAGCGGCCAGCGCCAGGTGCACGACGCCCTTCTCCGGGCCGAGCCAGCGCAGCTGCGAGTCCGAGGTCAGCATCCGGTAGACGCCGCCGAGGTCGTCGACGACGCTGTCCAGGTCGAGCCCGATCAGCCGCTCGGCGTAGAGCCCCGCGGCCTGGGCGCAGAGCTCGTTGCCGCGTCCGATGGTGAACGTGAATCCGTGGCCGCGCAGCGTCCCGCCCTGGACCTGCTCATCGGTGACCAGCACGACGTAGGCGGCCGAGTAGTCGGCATCCTGATTCATCGCGTCCGACCCGTCGGCGGTCTTCGAAGTCGGGAACCGGAGGTCATGGATCTCGACGTCGGTGATGCGGGTCATACGTGGGTCTCCGTGCCGTGGATGTGGTCGATGATCGCCTTGCTCATGGCGTCGTAGTCGTGGGTGTTGTCGACCTCGCCGCGGACGATGAACTGATCCATCACCACGACCCGGTCGGCGAGTGTGACCATCTCGGCGAGGTCGCTGGAGATCAGCAGGATCGCCAGGCCCTCGTCGGCCAGCTTCCAGATCAGCTCGTAGAACGCACGCTTGGTGCGCACGTCGATGCCGACCGTCGGCTCATCGATGATGAGGATCCGCGTCTGGGCCGCCAGCCACTTGGCCAGCGACACCTTCTGCTGATTGCCGCCCGAGAGCTGCCCTGCCAGCTGGTCCTGGGACGAGATCTTGATGTCGAGCGCGTCGACGTAGGTCTGCACGGTCGAGCGCTCGCTGCGGTACGGCACGAACCCGAGGAAGCGGCTGAGCGTGGACCACACCGTCACCGCGATGTTCCGCGTGATCGGCTGCAGGAGGAAGACCCCCTCCTCCTTGCGGTTCTCGGTGACGTAGCCGATGCGGAAACGGCCCAGGGCATCGCGTACCGAGCGGATCTGCACGGGCTCGCCCTGCACCCGCACCTCGCCCGCGATCACGCGATCGAGCCCCAGGATGGAGCGGGCGAGCTCGGTGCGTCCCGCGCCGACCAGTCCGTACATGCCGAGGATCTCACCCGGGTGCACGGCCAGCGACACCTCGCGGTGACCGGCGTCGGTGCTGACGCCGCGCAGCTCGAGCGCCGGAGCTCCGGTCCGGTCCACGATGCGCTGCTCGGCCTCGAGGGTCGCCAGCGAACGACCGACCATCCGGCTGATGACCTCGTCGCGCGTGGTCAGGCTGATCGGCTGCGACTCCATGACCGTGCTGCCGTCCCGCAGCACCGTGATGGCGTCGCAGTGGGTGAACACCTCGTCGAGCTTGTGGCTCACGAGCACGATCGCGGTGCCCTTCGCGCTCAGCTGGTGCACGACCTGGTACAGCCGCTCGGCCTCGTCCACGCTGAGCGAGGCCGTCGGCTCGTCGAGGAGCAGCACGCGGGCATCGCGGTAGAGGCCGCGCGCGATCTCGACCAGCTGGGTCTGGGCGGCCGACAGGTCCCGCATCGGAGTGCGGGGATCGATGTCGAGCTCGAGCAGGTCGAGGCAGCGCTTCGCCTCACGCCAGACCCCGGGCCAGTCGACGCGCCCGGATCGGCGCGGCATCCCCGACAGTGCGATGTTCTCGCCGACGGTGAAGCCGCGAACGACGTTGCGCTCCTGGTGCACGACGCCGACGCCGGCCTTCATGGCCTCGAGCGGATTCGAGAACGACACGGCCTCGCCGTCGAGCAGGAGGACGCCCGAATCGGCGGGCTGGACGCCCGTCACGATCTTGATCAGGGTCGATTTGCCTGCGCCGTTCTCGCCCATCAGGGCGTGGATCGACCCACGCTCGACGACGAGGTTGGCATCGGCCAGCGCGACGACGCCGGGGAAGGTCTTGCGCAGTCCCCGGACTTCGAGTGCAGCGGTCATCGGTTCACCTCCGCGAGTGCGGCTTCGGCTCGGCGTGCGCGCAGCTGGCTCACGCGTCGGGCGGTCTGGACTTCGCGCAGTCGACCGAGGGCGACGGTTCCGAGGACCACGGCGCCGACCACGAAGTTGACGACCGCGGCGTCGAACTTGAAGATCGGGCTGGCCGCATCGACGAGGCGCACGACCATGGCGGCGAGCACCGTGCCCAGGACGGCGACCGACCCGCCGACCAGCGCGACTCCGCCGATGATCGGGGCGGCGAAGCTCGGCAGCAGCCAGTCGCCGCCGACCGTCGTGTTCACGCCTGGGAGGAACGAGATGCTCACGAACGCCGCGACACCGCAGAGCAGGCCCGACAGGGCGTGGGCGATCACGATCGAGCGGTCGATCGAGATGCCGGCGAGCTGGGCCGCCGACGAGTTGCCGCCGCTGGCGAGCAGCTGACGGCCGGTGACCGACTGGGCGAAGAAGAGGGCGATGACGGCTGCGACGAGCAGCGTCATGATGAAGATCACCGGGATGCCGAGAATCTCGGCTCGCCCGAAGGCGGCGACCTCCGGCCACGCGCTGCGGCTGATGGTGCTCGTGCCGACCAGGGCGTACTGGAGGCCGATGAGGATCTGCGACATCGCGAGGGTGACGATGAACCCGTTGATGCGCGTGCCCACGATGAGGAGTCCGTTGACCAGACCCAGGACCGCGCCGGTCACGACCGCGAAAAGCGCGCCGATCCAGGGGTTGACTCCCCACGAGGAGATCATGACGCCGGAGAGGCACGCGGCGACCCCGCCGATGGCGCCGACCGCGAGGTTCAGCTGGCCGACGCAGAGCGTGACCATCTGCGCGAGGCCGATGAGGATCGGGACGCTGACGAAACGGAAGAAGCTGGTGATCGAGACGGGGCTGAGGAACTGGCCCGAGCTCGCGACGGCGAGGATCGCGGCGCCGACGATGACGACGCCGATGAGCAGCAGGTTGTTGGCGCTGACGAGCTTTCTCATCGGACTCCCTCCGCATCCTTCAGCTCGGCGGCGAGGGTCGCCGCCGATTCCTCTTCGCGAGGAGCGCGCTTCCGGGCGAAGACGCCGCGAAGCCGGTCCGTTGCGAGCGCAGCCAGCAGGATCACGCCGAGCAGCACGTTGAGGGTCTCGAGGCCGACGCCGAACAGCTCGAGGCCCTTGCGGATCACGGCGGTCAGGGTGATGCCCAGCGCCGTGCCGATGACCGACACCACACCGCCGGCGAGCAGCGTGCCGCCGAGGATCGGCCCGAGGAACGAGGGCAGCATGAATTCGCCGCCGATGGCCGGGGTGAACGAACCCGTGCTGGCGCCGAGCATGATGCCCGCGACGGCGGCGAGCACACCGGAGAGCGCGTGGGCCAGGATGACGCGGCGGGCGGTGGGCACTCCGGACAGCTCCGCGGTGAGCGGATTGCTGCCGGTGACGAGCACCTCGCGGCCGGTGCGGGTGGCCGCGTAGAAGTATCCGATGATCGCCATGCAGGCGAGGGCGGGAAGGATCATGAGCGGCACGGCGTCCGAGCCGCACACGTCGCCGAAGCAGATGTCTGCGAACGTGCCGCGGCCGATCTCCTCGAGCCCGGCCGGCTTGACGCTGAAGGCGTTGCCGACGCTCCACTGCTTGTAGAGCACGGGGATCAGGCCCATGAGCGTGAAGCTCATGGCCAGCGTGACGATGAAGGAGTTCACGCCGGTGCGGGCGATGATCCAGCCCGCGAGCGCGCCCAGAACGGCGCCGGCGAGCAGCCCGACCGGCACGCCCACGATGAGGGGCAGCCCGAGGTTGTCGAAGCAGGCCCCCGTGATCAGTGCGCCCATGCCGGCGAGCTGGCCGACCGCCAGGTTCATGTGGCCCACCGAGAGCACGACCATCTGCGACAGCCCGACGACGGTGAAGATCGCGATCGACGTCAGCAGGGGTGCGATGACGAAGGGGCCGTTGAGGAACGCCGGCTTGAGGATCGCGAAGACGATCGTGAGAACGATGATCAGGACGACCAGCAGGGGCCGCGGCGAACGCAGCTCGGCCTGCACCGCGTGGCGGAGGCGTTCGGAGTTCATTCCACGACCCTGTCGTCGATGGCGTCGTCGTCCCAGTCGATCCCGAGCCCGATGGACTCCGGGGCCAGCGCGCGGCCGTCCTCGATGCTCATCTCGGTGCGGGTGATGGCCCGCAGCTGCGGGATGTGCTCGACGTAGCGCCCGTTGGGCACCGCGGCGACGAGACTCACGTGGATCTCCATGAGGAAGTGGGGGCACACGCTGACGTTGTACGCCTCCGCCATGTGCGCGACCTTGAGCCAGGGCGTGATGCCGCCGACCCTGGCGACGTCGACCTGGACGATGCTGGCGGCACCTCGGTCGAGGTACTCGCGGAACTGCGCGATCGAGTACATCGACTCGCCGACGGCGATCGGGGTGCTCGTGGATCGCGTCAACCGGGCGTGGCCCTCGATGTCGTCGGCGGGGAGCGGCTCCTCGATCCACCCGAGATCGAGGTCCTTCCATAGGTGCGCGCGACGGATCGCCTCGGCGGACGTCATCGACTGGTTGGCGTCGACCATGATGTCGAAGTCGTCGCCGACGGCGTCGCGGACGGCCTGCAGCCGCTCGAGGTCTTCGGAGCCGCGGGGCTTGCCCACCTTGACCTTGACGCCGTTGAGTCCCGTGCGCTGCGACGCGAGCGCGCCTTCGACGAGCGCCTCCGTCGACAGGTGCAGCCAGCCGCCCTCGGTGTCGTAGAGCGGCACGTCGCGGCGGAAGCCGCCGGCGAGACGCCACAGCGGCAGGGCGGCGCGCTGACATGCGACGTCCCACAGCGCCGTGTCCACCGCAGCGAGGGCGAGGGACGTGATCGCGCCGGTCGTGGTGGCGCGGGTGGAGGCGAAGAGGCGGTGCCAGACAGCCTCGATCCGGTCCGCTTCCTCGCCGATCAGGAGCGGAATCAGGTGGTCGCGCAGCATGGAGAGCACTGCGCGACCCCCCGTTCCGATCGTGTAGGAGTAGCCCCGGCCGTGAAGCCCGTCGCTGGTGGTGACGTCGACGAAGATCGTCTCCTGCTTGACGAAGCTCTGTACGGCATCGGTCCGTTCTGTCTCGACGGCGATGTCGACGAGTCTCGCGCTGGCGGCGGTGATCGTGTGGCCCATGGCATATCTCCTGGTGTGGGGGACGGATCAGCTGCAGGTGAGCAGCTCGTCCTCGAACTTCTTGAGCGTGTCCTCGGCGAACGCGCGCTGCTCGTCGCCGTACGTCTCGACGTTGTCCTTCGTCACGACGAACGAGCCGGAGTCGACGACCACGCCGGGGTCGGCGACCTCGCAGGCGCCGCTGGCGAGCTGAGCGAGAACCCAGCTGCCGACGTATGCCTGACCGGCCGGGTTCTGCGCGACCGTGCCGTAGACCGAGCCGTCGCGGATGCCCTCGAGGATGATCTCGTCATCGTCGATCGCCACGAGCTGGATGGGCAGACCCGACTCGGCGATGGCCTCGGCGCTGGCGACGGCGGGGTTGTACGCCGTCGTGACGATTCCGTCGATCTCGGCGCCGTTGGCCGCCAGGAGGTCGGATGCCGCCTTCTGCGCGGTGGCGAGGTCGGTGTCGACGTCGGTGATGTTCTGCAGCAGCGTGACCTTGCCGCCGGTCTCCTCGACGGCGCGCTCCACGCCGGTGATGCGGCGCTGCGTGTTCGAGTCGACGTTGTTGCCCGTCATGTGCACGATGTTGCCTTCGCCGCCGATCGCCTCGATCGTCGCGACTGCGGCCTGGTAGGCGGCTTCCTCGGTGTCGGTGGACAGGCAGAAGTCGGCGAGGTTCTCGTCGCCCGCCGGGCAGGAGGCGATCGAGCCGACCGCGATGCCGGCGCCCTTGAGCTTCTCGAACGTCGAGTTGATGTCGCTGGGGGAGACGCCGAAGATGCCGAATGCGTTGTACCCGTTGGCGACGAGCGAGTTGATGACGTCGTTCTGCTTGGTCTGATCCCACTCGGCGGTCTCGTTGAAGATGACCTCGCCGAGACCGAACTCCTCCGCTGCTTCCTCGCCGGCTTCGATCCACGGCTGGAAGTAGGGGTGCGCGCCACCGGGGACCAGCGCGACCTTGACGTCGGACAGTCCGCCCGCAGCGCCGCCATCGCCGGAGCCGTTGTCCGCCGCGGACGTGCAGGCGGTGAGGGTGAACAGGGCGGCTGCGGCGAGAAGCGCCGCTCCTGCCCGCGCTCGCTGTGTGTTTCTCATCCCAAGTCCTCCATGACTGAATGTGATTTGAAAGATCGTATTTGATCTTTCAAACGCTATAGTGATCCCAGATGCTCGTCCTGTCAAGTCGATGACGATGGAGGTACCCGTGGCGATGGACCAACTGCCCGCTCTCGGCCAGAGCGCACGCGTCATGCTCGGCGACGAGATCTACGGCCTGCTGCAGCAGGCGATCATGGACGGCACCATCCCTCCGGACGCCCGCCTCAACGCCGGAGAGCTCGCGCGGCGGTTCGACGTCTCGCCGACTCCGATCCGCGAGGCGCTGGCCCGGCTCGAATCCGACGGCCTCGTCGACAAGCATCCGCTCAAGGGGTACCGGACGACGGATCTGCTCAGCCGTGACGAGCTGGTCGACCTGTTCGAACTGCGGCTGCTGCTCGAGCCCGGCGGCGCCGCGCGCGCGGCGCAGCGCCGGTCTCAGGAGGACATCGACGTGCTCCGCGGCGAGATCGATCTCGCTCGCACCGCCGTCGACGAGGACGACGCGTACGCCGTGCTGTCACGCCACGACGTCCGGCTGCACGACCGGGTGTTCGTCGCCGCCAGGAACGAGACGCTCCGACTGGCCTATGCCCGTGCCCACTGCCACCTTCATACGTTCCGTCTCGCGTATACCGGCTCGTACGTGCCCGATACGGTGCGGGAGCACGCGGCGATCGTCGGCGCGATCGCCGCGGGTGATCCGGATGCCGCCGAGGGTGCCATGCGCCGTCACATCGAGCAGTCCCAACGGCGCCTGCTGCGCGTTTTCGACTGAGCCCTTCGCCGCCGCGCGGCGCGTCAGGGGTGGATGCCGATCACCCCGGGCCCGCGTGGCGGCGCGGTACCGCCCGGCGGCCCCAGGACGACCGTCGCTGCCGCGAGCAGCACGAGCACGGTCCCCATGGTCAGGACACCGGTCAGCGCGCCGGCGGCCCGACCCGCGAACGCCCGGCGCGTCACCAGAGCGAGGCCGAACCCGGCCAGCCCTCCGGCCGCATTCATGAGGATGTCGGTGACATCGGTCTTCCCCGTGGCCAGCACGAACTGCGCGACCTCCAGTGCCGCGCTCGCGCCGGCCGCCGCGCCCGCCGCCTTCCACCACGGCCAGGACGGGACGAGCAGGCCCAGGTACACGCCGAACGGGACGAAAACGACGATGTTCGCGAGGACCTCCCACGTGGCGCTGGCTCCTGCGCTGGACGTGGCGACGAACGGGATCAGCTTGAGTGCGCGCGCCGAGTCCGGCCCGATGTGGGGCAGCTGCAGCTTGAACACCACGAGCCATGTGAGCACCGCGAGGTAGACCGCGAACAGCGTCGCGGTCAGCGCCGACGGAACGCCGGCCGCCGGCCGGGCCACAGCGGTCATCGCTGCATCCTCGGATCCTGGGTGGGATCGTCGTATGTCGCAGGGCAGCCCTGGTCGATCGCGGCCGGACGCAGTTCGAAGTGCCACGGCTCGTTGTCGTAGATCCGGCACAGGCCGTAGCGGGAGCCGTGATCGGCCAGCCACGACTGGGCGTCGTCCGAGCCGATGTCGACGGCATCGCCGGACACGTGGGCAGAGGTGTCCGCAGTCGCGACCCACCGCGCCGCCTCCTCCTCGGAGCCGTACTCCGACACGGCGTCGCGCAGCAGCTTGTCCTGGTACAGCGCGGAACGCCAGCCGCTGTTGACGACGAACTCGACGCCCTCGTCCGCGGCATCGGTCGCAGCCTGCCGCACTGCCGCGAGCAGCGCGGGCTCGAGGTTGCCCACTGCCGGATACCGGTCGTCGAAGACCGAGACGGCAGGCGGGAGCAAGCCGTCGCTCTCGGTCAGCACGCCGGCTCCGCCGCGTGGGATCTCGCCCGTCGGCGGTGCCATCGGCGCGGCAGAAATGCTGGATGGGGCGGACGGCGCGGATGCCGCCGTCGATGCGGTCTGCATCGCCAGCGTGCCCGTGATCACCGCCGCGACGCCGAGCGCCCCGAGGACGACCCCTGCCCGTGCGCGCCGGATCGCCTGTCGATTCTTCGTCATGCGCCCAGTCAACGAAGCGGCGCGTTGCGAGGCCGTATGCGGTTCTCGATACGCGGACGATATGCGCGGTTCGTAGCATGGGCTCATGCGTGTGCTGGTGGTCGAGGACGAGCCCCTCCTGGCGGAGGCGGTCCGCGACGGGCTCCGCCTCGAGGCGATCGCGGCCGACATCGCGGGCGACGGCGACACCGCGCTCGAGCTGCTGAGCATCAATGCGTACGACATCGCCGTCCTCGATCGCGACATCCCGGGACCGTCGGGCGACGACGTGGCCGAGGCGATCGTGGCGTCGGGGAGCGGCATCCCGATTCTCATGCTCACCGCGGCGGACCGGCTCGATGACAAGGCGTCGGGGTTCGAGCTCGGTGCCGACGACTACCTCACGAAGCCCTTCGAGCTGCGCGAGCTCGTGCTGCGACTGCGCGCCCTCGACCGCCGTCGCGCGCACAGCAGGCCGCCGGTCCACGAGATGGCGGGGCTCCGGCTCGACCCGTTCCGCCGCGAGGTGTTCCGCGACGGCCGCTACGTCGCCCTGACCCGCAAGCAGTTCGCGGTGCTCGAGGTGCTGGTCGCGGCGGAGGGCGGCGTCGTGAGCGCCGAGCAGCTGCTCGAGCGCGCGTGGGACGAGAACGCCGATCCGTTCACGAACGCGGTGCGCATCACCGTCTCCGCGCTGCGCAAGCGACTGGGCGAGCCGTGGCTGATCGCGACGGTCGCCGGTGTCGGCTACCGCATCGACGACGGGGACGCGCGTGGTTAGGGAGCCCGGGCCGAGCGTCCGCCTCAAACTCACCCTCAGCTACGCGGGATTCCTGATGGTCGCGGGGGTGCTCCTGCTCTCGGTGGTGTGGATGTTCCTGCTGCGCTACGTGCCCGCCGGACCGATCAACGTGGGCGGCCCGTTCATCCCGAACCGCGGCGATCTCGTGCGTGCCTTCGTCGGGCCGGCGGCGTGGGCGCTCGTCTTCCTGCTGGCGTTCGGACTGCTGGGCGGGTGGATCCTCGCCGGTCGGATGCTGGCTCCGCTGACGCGGATCACGGATGCCGCGCGCCGCGTCACGGACGACTCGCTGTCGCAGCGGATCGAGCTTCCGGGACGGAACGACGAGTTCCGCGAGCTCGCCGACACCTTCGACGCGATGCTCGCCCGCCTCGAGGCCCACGTGGCCGAGCAGAAGCGATTCGCCGCGAACGCCTCGCACGAGCTGCGCACTCCACTCGCGATCTCGCAGGCGCTGCTCGAGGTGGCCCGCAACGACCCGGACCGCGACGTCGACCTCCTCATCGACCGGCTGCAGGAGGTGAACGCGCGTGCGATCGAGCTGACCGAGGCGCTCCTGCTGCTCAGCCGCGCCGACCAGCGCTCGTTCGCGCGCGAGCGGGTCGACCTGTCGCTGGTCGCCGAGCAGGCCGCCGAGACGCTTCTTCCCCTCGCCGAAGCCCGAGGTGTCATGGTCACGACCTCCGGCGACGTCACGCCCGTCTCGGGCTCGCCGGCCCTGCTGCTGCAGCTGGCGACGAACCTCCTGCACAACGCCATCGTGCACAACCTGCCCTCAGGCGGGGGCGTCCGGGTGACGGCATCCGCTCAAGACGGGCTCGCCACCCTGACCGTCGAGAACACCGGGGACGATCTCGCGCCGGCCCTGCTGACGACCCTGGCCGAGCCGTTCCAGCGCGGCACGGAGCGCATCCGCAAGGATCAAGCCGGCGTGGGTCTCGGCCTCGCGATCGTCAAGAGCATCGCCCAGGCGCACGACGGGAGTCTCGCGATCCGTCCCCGGCCCGGAGGCGGGCTCACGGTCGCGGTCTCCCTGCCCTCCGCGTAGCCGCTTCTTCGCGAGACCGCACGAACGCATCGTCTTCGCAACGGTTCTGGTGCATTCGTGCGGTTTCGGCGGGCGGGCGGAGGACCCGGGATGCCGAAGGCCCCGGTCGCATGAGCGTCCGGGGTTCCACCCAGTTGCCACTCGCGGCGGCTCAACCGCGGCGATGGCCGCATCAAGTGGCATCTCGGCGCTTGGGCAGGTCTGGGTCGGGCGCCGTGCACGGCGTCGACAACGCGCGCGGGACACGCCGGTCGGCGGCATCCGGAATCGGCGTGACGCCGAGACCGCACGAATGCACCGTTCTCGCACTGGTTCCGGTGCATTCGTGCGGTTTCGGCGGGTGGGCGGGAAGAAGAGACGGGGATGCCGAAGGCCCCGGTCGCAAGGGCGTTCGGGGCCTTCGGCTAGGAGGGGTCAGTACGAGCGTGAGCCCGGGGAGGGGCGGCCCGTGCGGTAGGCCTCGAAGTCGGGCTGGCCGTCGGGCATGACGGGCAGCGGGACGTTCGTGCCGTAGTACGTCGGCCACGGCGGGAGCGGCGCGGAGGCCTGCGGGTATGCGGGCGCTGCCGGTGCCACTGGCGCGGCCGGTGCCGTGTACTCGGGAGCGACGGGAGCCGACGGGGCGGTGTACCCGGGGGTAGCGGGTGACGCGGGGGTTGCGGGGGCCGCCTGACCGGTGTACCCCTGCGCGGCCGGAGCTGCAGGACCGCCGTAGCCCGGCGCGACCGGAACGGCGGGCGCGGTGTAGCCCTGCTGGGGTGCGTAGGCCGGGCGAGGCTCGCGCGGGCGCGTGATGGCGCGGACGAGAGGACTGATGATGGCCGCGACCGCGCCGATGATCGCGAGGGCGGCGACGATGCGCCAGTAGGTCTCGCCGAAGAGGTCGTCGGGCCGCAGGGTGAGCGGCAGCACGATCATTATGGCGAGCACGGCCGCGCCGGCGGTCGCGATCAGCGACGAGATCCTGACGATCGGCGAGGGGTCCTTCCAGAACGCGCGACCGTGGAGCTGGATGAACAGCACCGCGAGCTGGATGACGATGATCGAGATGATCGTGACGGGCAGGAGGAAGACGGTGTCCGAAAGCTCGGTGCGGTAGTCCCACGTGTTGAACATCGCCACGAACGCCGACAGGACCCAGCCGCCGACGCGCAGCGGCACGATCCAGCTCTCGGCCGGGCGGTACCGCGTCTCGGCGAGCACGATGAGGGCGAAGGCCATGAGGATCAGCACGGTCCACAGCGCGCGCGCGACGATGGCGCTCTGGTCGCCGAAGACGACGAAGCCGGCGCTGACGAGCGCAGCCGCGGCGAGACCGACGACGATGATGTAGAGCAGGGTGCGACGGCCGGAGCTGACGCCGGGGGCGGCGGGCTCCGCCGGTCGGGGATCCAGGGGTGCGGTCATGGGGTCTCCTTGGTGAGGGCGAGTCGCCGGCGCGCGCGAGCACGTGCTCCTTGAAGGCTGTCATATCCCGCGCTCTCACGGCGGAGACGTGCGGCACCTGTGAATACGCTCGTGCACCTCGAATGCGCGGGGTTGACAGGCAAGTGGATACTTGCATACGGTGAGCCCGTGGCCGACGTCTACAAGGCAATCGCCGATGAGACACGGCGCCTGCTTCTCGACGAGCTGATGCAGCGCAACGAGCAGACGCTGTTCGAGCTGTGCTCGCGGCTCGCGATGAACCACGACCTGACGCCCTCCCGGCAGGCGGTCTCGCAGCACCTGGACGTGCTGGAGGCGGCCGGCCTCATCCGCACCGAACGGCGGGGGCGCTACAAGCTCCACACCATCGACACCGCGCCACTCGCTGAGATCTCCCAGCGGTGGCCCCTCCGAAAGGCATCCCAATGAAGCTCCAGACCGTGTCGATCTTCGTCGACGATCAGCAGCGCGCCCTCGAGTTCTACACGCAGAAGCTCGGCTTGGCCGTGGCGAGCGACATCCCCGTCGGCGACTTCCGCTGGCTCACGGTCGTCGAAGCTGCCCGCCCCGACGGCACGCAGATCTCGCTCGAGCCGAAGGACCATCCCGCCGCGGTCGCGTTCACCGACGCGCTGATCGCGGACGGGCTGCCCTACTGCACGCTGGGCGTGGACAACGTGCAGGCCGAGCACGACCGCCTGGTCGAGCAGGGTGTCGTCTTCACCCAGCCGCCGACGTCGATGGGCCCGGTCACCGTCGCCGTGCTCGACGACACCTGCGGCAACCTGCTGCAGCTCGCCCAGTTCAACAGCTGAGCAGGCTACGCGATGACGACCTCGTAGCCGCTGTCGGTCAGGCGCTGCCGCTGATCGGCCGTGGCCGCGGCATCCGTGATCAGTGTCGAGAAGATGCGGCGATGCCCGATCGCGGCGAACGCGCGCTTGTCGATCTTGGACGAGTCGGCGACGAGCACGGCGTGCGTCGCTCGCGACGCCATCAGCGCGTTCACGGCCGCCTCGCGCTCGTCGTGCGACGTGGGTCCGAGGACCGGATCGATGCCGTTGACGCCTACGAAGGCGAGGTCGAGCGTGATCGAGCCGAGCACGGCGTCGACATAGGCGCCCACGAGCTCGTACGACCGCGCGTGCACGACCCCGCCGGTGACGACCGTCTTGATCTGCGGTCGCATCGCGAGCTGCATGGCGATGTTGATGGCATTCGTCACGACGGTGAGGCTCGGCTCGTGCGAGGGCTCCATGATGTCGCCGCGCGACATGAGCGCATCCGCGATGGCCGTCGCCGTCGTGCCGCCGCACAGCCCGATCACGGCGCCGCGCGGAACCATCGCGCTCGCCGCACGGGCGATCGCCGCCTTCGCCTCGGGATTCTGCTGGTTCTTGTACCGGATCGGCAGGTCGTACGCGACGGAGTGGGCGACGGCGCCCCCGCGCGTGCGGGTGAGGAGCTGCTGCTCGGCCAGGGCGTCGAGGTCCCGCCGCGCGGTGGCGGGGGAGACGTCGAGCAGCTCGACGATCTGCTCCACCTCGACCTGGCCGTTCTCGGCGAGCAGATCGAGCACGGCGCTGAGCCGGTCGGCACGGTTCATCGGGTCTCCTTGTCGGCCGAGGCGAACAGCGCGAGGAGCCGGGCAGTCTCTTCGCGTACGGCGGCCCGGCCCGCTGCGACGTACTTCCGGGAGTCGACGATCTCAGGATGCCGAGCCAGGTGCGAGCGTATCGCGGCGGTGAACGCGGCGTTCAGGTGTGTCGACACGTTGATCTTCGTCAGTCCGGCGCGGATCCCGGCGACGATCGTCTCGTCGGGAACCCCGGACGAACCGTGCAGCACCAGCGGCACCGGCACCGCCGCGGCCAGCCGTCCGATCAGGTCCAGGTCGAGTGAGGCGACGCGCTCCGTCATCGCGTGCGACGAGCCGACGGCGACGGCCAGCGCTTCGACGCCGGTCTCGGCGACGAACCGGCTCGCCTCGGCGGGATCGGTGCGCACGCCGGGCGCGTGGGCGCCGTCCTTGCCGCCGATCTCACCCAGCTCCGCCTCGACGAGCACGTCGGCAGCGTTCGCGCGCGCGACCACGAGCCGGGTGTTCGCGACGTTGTCGGCGAACTCGAGCTTCGCGCCGTCGTACATGACGGAGCCGAAGCCGTGGTCGATCGCGCGGTAGGCGAGCTCGACCTCCTCGGCGTGGTCGAGGTGCACCGCCACACGCACGGTCGACGCCTCGGCGGCGGCGAGGACGGCGACGGCGATCGGCTCGAACGCGCCGTGGTAGCCCACGCAGTTCTCCGACAACTGCAGGATGACGGGCAGCCCGGCGTCTTCGGCACCGCCGATCAGCGCCTCGGCGGTCTCGAGGTGCACGACGTTGAATGCGCCGATGCCGCGACGTGCCGCGCGCGCGTCGTCCAGGAGAACCCGGGTGGGAGTGAGGGTCATCGGGGGTCCCCGTCGATCGTGGTGAGCTCGACCTCGCCGGCGAGTCGCGTGTGCTCGGGGCTCAGCTCGCCGGCCTGGGGCATGAGCACGGCCGCCGCCGACCAGGCGGTGGCCCGCCGGGCGAGCTCGAGCCGGGCGCGATGCGCAGCGGCGGTGTCGGAGAAGAGGTCGTCTCCCGCCGAGAGGGCGGCGGCGATTGCGGCGACCGCGGCATCGCCGGCGCCGGTCGGGTTGCCGTGCAGCACCCGGGGCAGGCGGGCGCGAACGGGCGCGCCGTCGCGCGGCACGACCATGAGCCCCTCGGTGCCGAGCGAGACGACGATGAGTCCGGCGCCGAGCTCGAGCAGGGCGTGCGCTCCGGCCAGGGGGTCGGCGAGGCCCGTCGCGGCGGCGAGCTCTTCTCGGTTGGGCTTGAGCACGTGGGCTCCGGCGCGTGCGGCCGCGAGCATCCCCGGACCGCTGGTGTCGACGACGACCCGCGTCACGCCGGCGAGCGATGCCACGAGGGAGGCGAGTTCGTCCGGGCCGAAGCCGTCGCGCAGGCTGCCGCTGATCGCGACGACCCCGGCGGCGCGCCCGAGCCGCAGAGCGGTCGCGACGAGCTCGGCGGCCTCTTCGGCGGTCATGGCTGCGCCGACCTCGTTCAGCACGACCGTCTCGCCGCTGCCGGCGTCGACGATCGCGGCGGACAGGCGGGTGGCGGATGCCGTGGCCACCAGCTCGCACGGAACGCCTGCCGCGGCGAGCTCGGTGCGGAACTGGTCGCCGGTCGCGCCGCCGGCCGTCGTCAGCGCGATGACCGGAACGCCCGAGGCGTGCAGCACGCGAGCCACGTTGAGTCCCTTTCCCCCGGCCCGCGCGACGGCCGGCGGAACGCGGTGCGTGCCGCCCGGCGTCAGATGATCCACGTGCCACGTGATGTCGACGGCCGGATTGGGCGTGAGGGTCAGGATCATCGGGTCACGCGCTCCCGCGCGATCAGGGCCGCGCCGAGCAGCCCGGCGTCGTCGCCCAGCTGGGCCGGAAGCAGCGGCGGGCGGCGGTGGAAGCTCAGGCGTGCGTCCAGCCGCTCGCTCAGCGGCACGAAGAGGGCGTCGCCCGCCCGGGAGAGGCCGCCGCCGATGACGATGGCGCCGGGAGCGACCGTCGCGGTGATCTGCGCCAGCGAGAACGCCAGGGCATCGAGCGCGCTGTTCCAGACGGCGTCGGCTTCGGCATCCCCCGCCGCGGCACGCTCGAGCACCTCGCGCGCGCCCGAGACGGTCACGCCCGCTCGCTCGGAGTAGCGGCGAGCGATGGCCCCGGTGGAGGCGATGGCTTCGAGGCATCCCCGCCCGCCGCACACGCACGGCGGCTCCTCCGCCACGGGCGAGTGCCCGATCTCGCCGGCGTAGCCGCCGCCCAGGTGGGGACGTCCGCCGAGGATGAGCGACCCGGCGATGCCGGTGCCGATGATGAGCACAACGACGTCGTCGAACGCCCGTGCCGCGCCGAGGCGATGCTCGGCCCAGCTCGCCGCCGTCACGTCGTGGTGGAACGCGACAGGAAGGTCCAAGGCCGCCGACGCCAGATCGCGGATCGGCTCGTCGCGCCAGCCGAGATTGCTCGTGTACACCCCGATGCCCCGCTCCGCATCGACGATGCCGGGCACGAGCAGCCCCGCCGCGACCGGCGTCGTCCCGGGGTGAGCGCTGCGCAGCGCGTCGCCGAGCTCGGCGACGTGGGCCACGACCGACTCGGCCGACCGCGGGCCGTCCAGCGGCGTCGGGGTGCGGCGGAGTCCCCGCACCACGCCGTCCGCGTCGACGAGCGCGGACTTGGTGTCGGTGCCGCCGACGTCGAACGCCAGCACCACCTCGCCGGCACCGAGACCGGGTCGCGATCTGTCGGGGGAAGTCACCGTGTCAGCTCCCGAGGATGACCGAGCGGGTCAGGCTGCGTGGCGAGTCCGGGTTCAGCCCGCGCGCCAGCGCGCGGGCGAGCGCCACGCGCTGGGCGCTCACGAGCTGGGCCATCGGGTCGAGAGCGTCGGCCTCGAAGTGCGCACCGGTCGCGGCCACGTCGTCGGCCAGGCCCGCGGGCGGGGCGCCGAAGTGCCACGTCACGCGCCCGGGGGCGGCGATGGCGATCGGACCGTGACGGTACTCCATCGCCGGGTAGGACTCGGTCCAGGACTGGGACGCCTCGCGCATCTTCAGCGCCGCCTCGTGGGCGAGGCCGACCGTCCAGCCCGTCCCGAGGAACGTGAACTGCTCGGCCTCGATGAGGGCCGGGTCGAGGTCGCCGTCGATCGCCCGGCGGGCGTCGTCGACGGCCCGGCCGAGATCTTCGCCGAGCGACGCGCGGAAGAGCGCCAGCGCCGTGGTGGCGAACCGGGTCTGGACGACGGACTCCTCGTCGGCGAACGGCAGCGTCACGACATCGTCGACGAGTTCGACGAGCGGCGAGTCCGCGTCGCCGACGACGCCGACCGTGCGCACGCGCCCGCGGAGTCGTTCCACGAGCTCGAGGACCTCGGTCGTCGTGCCGGAGCGTGTGAGGGCCACCACCGCGTCGTACCCGCGATCGACGAACGCCTCGGATGCCGCGAAGGCGTCGGTCTCGCCGTACCCGCCCGCTTCCCGCAGCCACGCGTAGGACTGCGCCATGAACCACGAGGTGCCGCAGCCGGCGACCGCGATGCGCGCCCCGTGCGCCGGAAGGAGGGACTGCTCCGCGCGCAGGCCGGCTGCGCGCGCCCAGGTGTCGGGCTGAGACGCGAGCTCGCGCGCCATGTGAGTGGTCATGAAGGTCCTCCGGGTGGTGCAGATGGGGCGATTACATGATTGCAAATGATTGGGACATCTGTCCAGCGATCAAGTGTCTGACGTATTGGAGTTTGCGAGGCATCCGAACAATTTCGGTAACGATCGCGTGAAACGACTTGACGCAGGGAGTGCGGCAGGACATCATCGTGACCATTGCATGACGCGTACTGATTGGTTTGACGACATTCCGTCAGATTCACGCATCGGCGGATCTCCGCCATCCGCACCGGCGCGGCGACAGCGGCGCCCGTGATCCACCACACAGTGAGGAAACACGAATGAAGAAGTCGCTACGCGCGGGAGCAACGATCGCGATCGCCGCCACAGCCACGCTCACGCTCGCATCGTGCGGGTTCGGCGGCGGCGGATCCGGAGACGCCGACTCCGACGGCACGACCCTCGACCTCCTCGTCCCCAGCTACTCGGACGCGACCCAGGGGCTGTGGGAAGACGTCATCGCCGGGTTCGAGGACGAGAACCCCGACATCTCGGTCAACCTCGAGGTGCAGTCGTGGGACAACCTCGAGAGCGTCATCGCCACCAAGATCCAGGGTGGCGAAGCCCCCGACATCTACAACGGCGGACCGTTCGCCGGCTTCGCCGCCGACGAGCTGCTCTACCCCGCCGAAGAGGTCGTCTCGCCCGAGACCTTCAGCGACTTCCAGGAGTCCTTCGTCGCCAACGCCGAGGTCGACGGCACCGCCTACGCGCTGCCGCTCATCGCGTCCGCACGCGCGCTGTTCGTCAACAACGCCCTGCTCGAGCAGGCCGGCGTCGCGGCAGCGCCCACGACGTGGGACGAGCTGCTGGATGCCGCGGTGAAGGTGTCCGCGCTCGGCGGCGGCGTCGCCGGCTACGGCATGCCGCTCGGCTCGGAGGAGGCTCAGGCCGAGGCCGCTGTGTGGCTGTGGGGCGGCGGCGGCACGTTCGGCGACGCCGACGCGATCACCATCGACGACCCGTCGAACCTTCCCGGTGCCGAGCAGATCAAGAAGATGATCGACGCCGGCGCGACGCAGGCCGACCCCGGCTCGACGGACCGCTCGCCGCTGATGGACATCTTCGTCCAGGGCAAGATCGGCATGCAGGTGGGCCTGCCGCCGACCGTCGGTCAGATCGAAGAGGGCAACCCCGACCTCGACTACTCGATCGTCCCGATCCCGACCGAGAGCGGCGACCCGATCACGGTCGGCGTCATGGACCAGCTGATGGCCTTCGAGAACGACGGCGACAAGAAGGAAGCCATCACCAAGTTCCTCGACTACTACTACTCGGCCGACGTGTACGTGCCGTGGGTGCAGACCGAGGGCTTCCTGCCCACCACCAAGTCCGGCGCCGAGGCGCTCGGCGGTGAGGAATCGCTCAAGCCGTTCCTGGACGTGCTGCCCAACGCGAAGTTCTACCCCAGCACCAACCCCCAGTGGTCGGCTGCCGACGGCGCGTTCAAGGCCCTCTTCGGTCAGATCCAGACGAAGTCCGCACAGGAAGTGCTGACCGAGGTCCAGGCTCAGACCGACGCCGGCTGACGCACGACCTCGCACGACCGAACCCGGAGAGATCGGTGACCGCCGAATCATGAGCACCACGACCGACGCGTCGTCGATCCCCCAGGCGGGGGCGGCCGAGGGCCGCCCCCGCTCCGGCGGGCCGCGCACCAAGCCCCACAAGCCCAAGGCCAGCGGGCGCGATCTCCTTCACGCACTGCCCTGGATCGCACCCTGCCTGCTGCTGATCGCGGGCGTGGTGGTCTTCCCCGCCGCGGTGATGTTCTACAACTCCACCCGTGACATCTCGGTGTCGGGCCTCGACAAGGGCTCGGTCGGCTTCGACAACTACATCGAGGTCTTCTCGTTCCCCCACTTCGGGCCGATCTTCCTGCGGACGATCGTGTGGGTCGTCGTGGTGGTGGCGGCGACCGTCATCATCTCGCTCGGCCTGTCCCAGATCCTCAACAAGGCCTTCCCCGGCCGGCGCATCGTGCGCCTGGCCGTGATCATCCCGTGGGCCGCCTCGGTCGTCATGACCACGATGGTCGTCTACTACGGCCTGGAGCCGTACTTCGGCATCATCAACAAGTTCCTCGTCGACGTCGGCCTCGTCGACACCCCCGAGGGCTTCGGCTGGACCCGCAATCCGCAGACCGCCTTCGCCTGGTCGATCGTCGTCGCCGTGTTCGTGTCGCTGCCGTTCACCACCTACACGATCCTCGCCGGCCTGCAGACAGTGCCCGGCGAGGTGCTCGAGGCCGCCAAGATGGACGGCGCCAGCCCGACCCGCACCTACTTCTCGGTGATCCTGCCGCAGCTGCGCGGCGCCATCGCCGTCGCCGTGCTGATCAACATCATCAACGTGTTCAACTCGCTGCCGATCCTCAAGGTCATGACCGGCTCGATACCCGGCTACGACGCCGACACGATCATGACGATGATCTTCAAATACATCCAGAACCAGCAGAAGGTCGACGTCGCCAGCGCCCTGTCGGTCGTGGCCTTCCTGATCGTGATGCTGATCGTCGCGGCCTACGTGAAGATCGTCAAGCCGATGAAGGAGGTCTGACGATGACGCTCACCGCCCCTCCCGCACCGGCTCCCGACCGGGCCGCGCCGGCCGCGGCATCCGCTCGCCGTCGCCGGTACACCGAAGACCAGGTGCCGCTCGGCAAGGTCGTGTTGCGCATGGTCGCGGGCTTCGTCGTGCTGCTGATCTTCGTGCTGCCGTACACGATCATGTTCTTCGGCTCGGTCAAGACCAAGGCGCAGATCCGCTCGGTCGAACCGACGTACTTCCCCACAGAATGGCACTGGGAGAACTACGTCAACATGTGGTCCACGCCCGAGACGCCGCTGCTGCAGAACACGATCTCGACGATCATCATCGCCGTCGTCGCGACGCTGCTCGTGCTCCTGGTGGCCATGCCCGCGGCTTACTACACGGCGCGGTACCTGTTCCCGGGCCGCATGTTCTTCCTGTTCCTCGTGATCATCACGCAGATGCTGCAGCCGGCCGTGCTCACCTCGGGCCTGTTCCGTCAGTTCGTCAGCCTCGGCCTGGTCGACACCTGGGCGGCGATGATCTTCATCAACGCGGCGTTCAACCTGTCGTTCGCGGTGTGGATCATGCACTCCTTCTTCGCGGGCATCCCGAAGGAGGTCGACGAGGCGGCCCAGATCGACGGCGCCGGCCGGCTCACGGTGCTCTTCAAGATCAACCTCCCCCTGGTCTGGCCCGGCATCGTCACGGCGATCGTCTTCACGTTCGTCGCCTGCTGGAACGAGTTCGCCGCCTCGCTCGTGATCCTCTCGACCGCCGGCAACCAGCCCCTCTCGGTCGCGCTCACCAAGTTCGTCGGGCAGTACGAGACCAGCTGGCACTACGTCTTCGGCGTCTCGCTCGTCGCGATCATCCCCGTCGTCGTCCTGTTCATGCTCATCGAGAAGCGTCTCGTGGGCGGTCTCACCGCAGGGAGCGTGAAGTAGGCCGTGGCCGAAGTCATCATCGTCGAGGATCAGGATGCCGCGGGCGCCCTGGTCGCCGACACCATCGTCCAGCTGCTGCGCTCCACGCCGCAGCCCGTGCTGGGCCTCGCCACCGGGTCGACGCCGCTGAGCACCTACCGCGCGCTCGCGCAGCGGATCCGCGACGAGTCGATCGACGTCCGCCACGTCCGTGGCTTCGCGCTGGACGAGTACGTCGGGCTGCCGGCCGGGCATCCCGAGAGCTACCGCTCGGTCATCACGCGAGAGGTGGTCGAGCCGCTCGGCCTTGATCCGTCCCTCGTGCACGTCCCGAACGGCGATGCCGCGACCATCGACACCGCGGGAGAGGAATACGAGGCCGCCATCCTCGCCGCCGGCGGCGTCGACCTGCAGATCCTCGGCCTCGGCCGCACCGGCCACATCGGCTTCAACGAGCCCGGGTCCTCGCTCGCCTCGCTGACCCGAGTGAAGACGCTGACCGAGGCCACGCGCAGCGACAACGCCCGGTTCTTCGACTCACCCGACGACGTCCCGATGCACTGCATCACCCAGGGGATCGGCACCATCCTGCGCGCGCGGCACCTCGTGCTGCTCGCGTTCGGCGAGCGCAAGGCCCGGGCGGTGGCAGCGGCTCTGGAAGGTCCGCTGTCGGCGATGCAGCCCGGCTCGGCGATCCAGCTGCATCCGCACGCCACGGTCGTGGTCGACGAGGCCGCAGCTTCCGAGCTCGCGCTCGCCGACTACTACCGCCACGCCTGGGCGAACCGGATGGCCTGGCAGCAGCCCTGACCCGGTCTCCGACCGCCTCGATGTGCACAACGTCGGCGATTCCCGCGGACACGCCGGGTGCGGCATCCGATTCCCGGCGTGTCGTCGCGGATCGCCGACGTTGTGCACGCGTGCTCTGGGCGACCGCCACAGTTCGCTGCGACCGCGCCGTCGCGCGACGCAGCGCTCGCAGGAAACTGGCGCGCTCGCTGCGGGCGGCGGGTCAGAGCTCGCGGCTGAACAGGTCGCCGGGTGCCGCGCCGACCGCGACCGGAACTCCGGGCGTGCGGGACCACTGGCTCCACGACCCGGGGAAGACCCGGGTCTCGATCCCCGCCTCGGCGAAGGCCAGGGCCGAGAGGGCTGAGGCGATGCCGGCGCCGCAGTAGAGCACGACGGGCCGGTCGTCGTCGATGCCGGCGCTGCGCAACGTCTGCCGGATGAGCTCGGGGTGGCGCAGCGTGCCGTCCGGGCCGATGTGGGCGACGGTCGGGATGTTCACGGCCCCGGGGATGTGCCCGGCGTAGGGATCCTGACCCTGCACGCGGCCGCGGTAGTGGTGCGGAGCGCGGGCATCGACGAGGTGGCCGAGATGCGGCGCGCGAGCGGTCTCGCTCAGGGTGACGGTGCCGGGGTCGACGTTCGCCAGCCGCACGTTCCCGGGCCGCGGGACGAAGTCGCCGGTCTGCAGCGGCAGCCCGGCGCCGATCCACGAGCGGATGCCGCCGTCGAGCACGCGGATGTCGACTCCCCGCCGGCGCAGCAGCCACCACGCCCGGGCGGCCGCAACCCCATCATTGTCGTCGTAGGCCACGACGAGCTCGCCGTCGTTGATGCCCCAGCGCCGCGCCGAGGTCTCGAGCTCGCCGACGTCGGGCAGCGGATAGCGCCCGTCCTGCGGATTGCCGGGCCGCGAGAGCTCGTGTTCGAGATCGACGTATACCGCCGTCGGGATGTGGCGCTCGAGGTAGGCGGGTCGCCCTTCTGGGGCATCGAGCCGCCACCGCACGTCGAGCAGTCGCACGCTCTGGCGCGCGAACAGCGCGTCAGCCAGCGACGAGGTGTCGATGAGGTTGCTCATGAACTGAGCGTGGCTGAGCCGGTGACGGCGGCGACAGGCGCCCTGAGATGTTTCGTCATGTTGTGCAAACCAGCGAAATGTGGGCGTCCGGTGCCTTGCAGGAGGCTCTCGGACGCGCGTACCGCCGAAAGGAAGGGTCTGTCAAGGCCAGAGCCGTGCAATCCGGGCCGTTGCTAGCCTGAGCGGCGCACCACCCGGCGCGTCGTCCACAAAGCGGCGTGAATCACATGAAGGAGACATCATGCTCTGGACCATCCTCGGCCTCATCATCATCGGCCTCATCGCAGGCCTTCTCGCTCGGGCCATCATCCCCGGCAAGCAGAGCATCGGCATCCTGATGACCATCGTCCTCGGAATCGTCGGCTCGTTCGTAGGCGGCTTCCTCGGGTTCCTCATCTTCGGTGCGGACCCCAACGGCGGCTTCCTGCAGCCTTCCGGCATCATCGGCTCGATCATCGGCGCCGTCATCGTGCTCGGCATCTACGTCGCGGTCGCGCGTCGTCGCACCGACCGCGTCTGACGCAACGGCCCTCGCGCCGGTCTCGCAGCCACGCTGCGGGGCCGGCGCGATCGTGCGTCCGGGCTCAGCTGCGGCCGGTCGCCGGGACCACAGCCGGCTCGAGCAGTGACCGCGCGAGCACGGTGGCGCCCGCCACGGCGGCCGGCATCGTCCCGACTGCTCCGAGCGGAACCATGAAGCACAGCTGCGTCGCGACGCCGAACCCGAGCACACGGGCGCGATGCCGCTTCATCAGGGCACGCCGGGCAGCAGGCGGAATCCCGCGAGCGGTGAGTGCGCGCGAGGTGAGCTCGGTGGCGAGAAGGTGCCCCGTGAACAGCACGGCGAAGACCGTGGCGAGGATGCCGCCCACGACCGGCACGAGACCGATGAGTGCCGCCAGTGCCGCCACCCCGAGGCCCCGGGCCAGGAGCGCCAGGGTGTCGGCGACCGAACGCCAGAAACCGTACGGCGCGTCGATGTCAGCCGTCCCGAGCTCGGCTTCGACGGCTCGCCAGATCCGCTCGTAGAACGGTTCGCCGATCAGGAGCGTCAGCGCGGTGAACGACACCGCGACGAGCACCAGGGCGGCTCCCATCAGTGCGGTGCCCACGGTGACGCGGATCACCGTCGCCCAGACACCTGGCCAGCCGTCCGCGAACGGCGTCATGGCCTCGGTGATCGCGGGCAGGAATGCGCCGAGCGTGATGAGCCCCGCGAGGAACAGCGCCCCCACGATCGCGGCGGGGATGAGGCCGAGCGCCATCGTGCCGGGCCTGCGACGCCAGTACGAGAATCCGCGGCCGAGCAGCGCCGCCCCGTGGGCGAACTCGCCCAGGGGGCCGCGTCGCCTGTGGTGACCAGCGCCTGCCATCCCTTCAACCTACGTCGAGTCGGCCGTCGTAGGCTTCTTCCGACTCATGGAGGAGAACATGGCGGACACCACGGTCGAGGCGATCCGGGCGGAGCTCGCGGCCCTCGAAGACCCCCGCATGCGCGAGGTCAACGAGCGGCACGGCGACGATCACGGCGTCAACCTCACCAAGCTGCGCGGGGTGGCGAAGCCGCTGAAGACCGACCAGGACCTCGCGCTGCGGCTGTGGGCGACCGGCGAGACGCCCTCGCGGCTCGTGGCGCTCCTCATCAGCCGGCCCAAGGCGTACAGCGCCGCGGACCTCGACGCGATGCTGCGCGAAGCCGGTGCGGTGAAAGTCCACGACTGGCTCGTGAACTACATCGTGAAGAAGGGGCCCCACGCCGACGAGCTCCGGGTGCTGTGGATCCAGGATGCCGATCCCGTCGTCGCGAGCGCCGGCTGGGCGCTGACCGCCGACGCCGTCGCGAAGCGTCCGGAGCTGCTCGACCTCGACGGCCTGCTCGACACGATCGAGGCCGAGATGAAGACGGCACCTGCCCGCAAGCAGTGGGAGATGAACAGCTGCCTGGCGGCCATCGGCATCCACCACCCGTCGCTGCGCGCGCGAGCGCTCGACATCGGCGAGCGGCTCGAAGTGCTCAAGGACTATCCGACCCCGCCGGGCTGCACCTCCCCCTTCGCGCCCATCTGGATCAACGAGATCGTCCGGCGGCAGGGCTCCTAGCCCGCCTGCCTCGCGCTGAGCTCGCGCCAGCGGGCCCTCGTGAGGAACGCGAGCTGCCCGGTCTTGTGCGGCAGCTCGACGTGCGGGCCGAGCTCGAAGCCGAAGAGCCGCACCCGGGCGACCGCGCGGTCGTTCCCGACATCCGGTTCGATGATGACGCGATCGACCTCGGGCCGCGAGAAGAGGAACGACGCGATGAGGTGCCCGATCCGTGTGGTGAAGCCGCGCGCTGGTGCGCCGCGCGCGCCGAGCAGGAAGTGGATGCCGACATCGCCCGGCTCGGTCGCGTAGACCTCGCCGAGCGGATCGTTCTCGGGCTCGTACGTCTGCAGCAGCACGATGGGCAGCCCATCGCGCCGGACGAGGAAGGCGTGGTGGCTCGGCAGTTCGTCCACGTACGCGTAGAGGTCCCGCAGCTCGTCGCGCGGCAGCTCAGCGAGCCCCCAGAACTGCGCGCCGGGTGCGCTCACCCAGGCGTGCACGACATCGAGGTCGGCATCCGGATCCAGCACGGTGAAGGTGATCTCGCCGAGCTCGGCGTCGTGGATGACGTGGACGCTCTCGCCGGCGCGGCCGGCGACCAGGCGCTGGGTCGACGGAGGGGCGGCGGTCATGGTGCTCCGGTGGGGTCGTCGTGGCGCAGGCGCGCCCAGTCGGTCACGACGGGAGTGGGCCGGACATCGGCCCATGCCGCGAGCTGGTCCGCGAAGTGGTGTGAGGCGGGATCTCCGGAGGCGCCGAACGGCACGCTCCACAGGCTCTTGTCGCGATCGGCGAGGTCCCACGCCCAGCGTGCGACCGAGCCGCGCCAGCTGCGGTCGGTCACGCCGGGAGTCGAGCCGGTGCAGCGCACCGCGTCGCCGTCGCCCGAGAGCGCGACGCCGAGGTCCGCGCCGGGATCGGCGGCTCCGGGCACGTCGACGAGAACGTGGAGCGGCAGGAGCCGGTGGGTCTCGCCCCAGGTGCCGGCCGTGGCCGCATCCTCGAGGGCGCCGACGATCAGGGTGGCCACGTCGTCGCGCAGCGCGGGGTGCGCGAGCAGGCGCGGGAGTGCGGCAGCGACCTGGGCGGTCGCTCCGAGCCAGGGGGTGAAGACCGCCCCGCACCCGTGCGGCGTGTGCAGGGGCGCCAGCACCGGGTGCGCGGCGACGCGACGGACGAGGGCGGTGCGCCAGGCGCCGAACAAGCCCGCGGCGGCGCATGCGGCATCCATTCGCCCGCCCCAGGCGGCGAGCTCGTCGCGCACGCGCGCGGCCTCGGGTGGGAGGTCGCCGGCGGGCAGGAGCCGCAGCAGCGCCCGCGCGGATCCGCTCTCGGTGTCACCCCACACGGGAACGAACTCGGCGGCAGTGCGCGGTCGCGTCGTGTCGAGCAGCTCGCGGATGCGGCGGGCGCGATGCGGCGAGGGATAGGCCCAGCCGAGGTCGATGTCCGTCGAGGCGGGGCGTTCGTTCGCGTCGACGGCGATGTCGTGCACCACCGCGCGCGGGGGCGCCGGCGCATCGGGCACCGGCGATGTCGAGGCCCCGTCCAGCGGCAGCCTGCGCGCACCAGGCTCGCGGTGGGGGACGCGTCCGACGGTCGCCGACCGCACCTCGCCCTCCCGATCGGCCGCGAGTACGCGGTTGACCGGATCGACCCAGGTCGAGAAGGCGTCGATCACGTCGTCGGCCGTGCGTGCGCGCAGCAGCGTCAGCAGTGTGCGTGCACCGAGGTCGGCGTCGGCCCGCGCCGGCATGCGGACGCTCCAGCCGACGAGTTCGTCGCCGACCTCGTGCAGGTCGGTGACGACGGTGCCGCGCTCGGTCTCGATCGCCTCGACCTCGACGTCCGCGCCGCCGCGCACGCGCACGACGGAGCGCTCGACATCCGCCGCGGTCCAGCCGTCCGGGCCGAGCGCCTCGTAGCCGCCGGGCACGACCCGCAGCCGTTCGCGGAACACGTCGACCGCGTGGGCGATCGCGTTGGTCACGCCCCAGGCCACGTGCCCGGCATGCCCGAAATGCGGCACTCCGGGGACCCCGGGAAAGGCCAGGCCGACGACGTCGAACTCGTCGCACGCCAGGCGGATCTGCTGGTAGACCCCGGGCAGCTCGAAGATGCGATGAGGGTCGCCGGCCAGCAGGGGCAGACCGCTCGCGGTGCGTGACCCGTGCAGCGCCCACGCGTTGCTGCCCGAGGTCGGCACCGTCTCGTCGCCGTATCCGGCCAGCACCTCCACCCAGTCGTCGCCGAGGGTCTGCGCGACGTGCTGCCGCCACAGCACGATGGGGAACGTCGAGAACAGCGCGTGCGCGACGTGCAGCACGCCGAGCGGGTCGTGGTCGTCCCAGGGTGTCAGCGCGACCGCATCGCCGAACAGCGCGTCGAGCGACGCGAACTCGGTCGCCTTGCGCCCGGCATCCGCCATCCCCCGGCGCACGCCGACCGTGTGCCGCTGTACGAAGTCGCGCGTCTCCGGATCGAGCCCGGCGAACGCGCGCCGCGCGGTGTCGTCGAGGCGGGCACGCCGGGCGAACACATCCCACGTCGTGCCTGCCTCGCCGATCAGCTCCGACAGGCGCCCCGACGCGCGCAGCCGGTCGACCTCGATCTGCCATCCGCGGTCGCGCGCGGTCACCTCGCCCTGCGCCTCGGCCAGGTCCCCGGCATCCGTCGCGCGGATGTGGGGGATGCCGAGGTCGTCACGGTACACCTGCGCCATGCCGTCAGACTCCCACGGACTCCCGCGCATCCGCGCGTCCGGTGCGCACGCGCGCGATCGGATTGGCGAGAGTGCCCGCGTACATCAGTGACGCGGACTGGTTCGTGAGGTCCACCATCTGCAACGTGTTGCGCAGCTGGAGGCGGTTCAGGCACGAATGCGCGAACGAGTCGGCGCGCAGGTCGACGCGGGAATCGAGATCCGGATGCTGCGCCGCATGCTCGTCGACCGTGTCGGCCGCGATCCGCCAGAACTCCGTCTCGGGCAGCGTGCCGTCCACGTGGAGGATTCCGGCAAGGTGGCGCAGCACGCCGTCGAACACGTCGGTGAAGATCGCCAGCGCCTTCTCTCGGTCATCGACCGGCGAGACGATGCGCCGCACCTGCTCGGGCAGGTCGCGGTCGGCGAGCACGGCGACCTCTTCGCCGATGTCCTTCATGAAGACGCCGGTGGGCACGTGGCCGTCGAGGATCAGGATGAGGTTCTCGCCGTGCGGCATGAACGCGAGGTCGTGCGCCAGCAGGCAGTGCACGAGAGGCCGCAGGTACACGCGCAGGTACGCGCGAACCCAATCGGCCGCGGCGATGCCGGACGCGTCGATCAGCGCCGAGGCCACCGACGCGCCCGAGGCGTCGCGGTGCAGCAGCGAGGCCATGGTGGCCAGCTGCTCGTGCGGCGCGACCAGCGGCACGGGGCTCTCGCGCCACAGCGCCGCGAGCATCTTCCGGTGTGCCGACGGCGCCGGCGTCCGGTGGTAGGCGTCACCCGTGTAGCCGATCGACGCCCGCTCGCGCAGGACGCGGAACCCCGCATCGCTGAGAGTGGCGTCGCTCGCGACCAGGTCGGCGACCCAGTCGTTGATGGCCGGCGTGACGCGCATGTACGCCGGCGAGAGCCCGCGGAGGAACCCCATGTTCTGCACGGCGAGCGCGGTCTTGACGTAGTGCCGCTCGGGGTGGGTGAGGTTGAACATCGTGCGCACCGACTGCTGCGCGCGATACTCATCGGCGCTCTCGCCGACCAGTACGAGATCGCGGCGGGCGAGGTCGGGAGCGAAGGTGATCGCCACCCGGTTCTCCCACTGCCAGGGGTGCACCGGCAGCAGGTGGAAGTCCGCGGGATCCTCGCCGACGTCCTCGAGGCGCGTGCGGAAGGTGTCCCATTCGGCGGTGCTCAGCTCGGTGGTAAGGAGGGATGCCTCGTCCAGGCCCGCCCCCAGGGCAAGATGCGATGCGGACCGGCGGGCCGCGACCCAGACCATCCGGAACGGCTGGCCGGCCTCGGGCGCGAACGCCGCGTGGTCGGCGACTCCGAACCCGATCCGCCCGTTGTTCGCGACGAACCCTGGATGCCCTTCGGTCATCGCCGCTTCGACGGTCTGGAAGTCGGCCTCGGTGAGCTGCGCAGCGGACGGACCGCCGCGGGCGATCTTGAACGCGGCGCCGCCCAGTGTCGACGCGATCTCCTCGAGGTAGGTGGGCAGCAGCGCGTCGGACAGGCCGAGCGTCGGCTGCAGCTCGAGGATCAGCGCCTGTGCGTCGAGGGGCGCGGGCTCGCCGTCCACGAGCCGGCGCAGGCTCGCCTCGTCGATGACCCAGTGCTCGAGCTCGGTGCGCTCCGCGTCGAACAGGTAGACCGCGCCGCCGAGCGGCGTCTCGATCCGCCAGCCGTCGCCGTGCCCCTCGGGAGCGAGCAGGCGCTCGTGGCTGAACTCGGCGATCGCCTTGGCGACGAGGTGCCGCTGGGCGGACTCGAGGTTGTCGGGGGTGAGGTGCGTCGCCGCGGCGATCATGCGCGTCCTTCTCGTTCGGTGCGGGCCAGTTCGGAGCCGGTGAAGTCCTCGCGGGTGCAGACCGAGAGCATGGCCGTCTTGCGGTCGGCGCCCTCCGGAATCAGCACGACCGCGAGCTCGGTGAACCCGGCCCGGATGTTCTTGCGGCGGATGGCCGCATTGCGGACGTCCGGCTCGACCACGACGCGCTGCGCGCCGAGCTCGTCGAAGCACCACGACATGACTGCGGCGAACACCGCATCCGTGAGCCCGTGGCGGGGATGACCGGTGGGCGGTGCGATGAGCACGTGCATGCCGACGTCTCCCGGAAGCGCGTCGTGCACGTCGGTCAGCAGCACCCGGGCGGGGTCGTACGTCTCGGCGAAGAACGTCGGCTCGCCGTCGACCAGGCCGAGCCAGGCATCCTGATACGGGTCCGTCGCCACGGCGGCGACGTAGTCGGCCACGGCCGCGACGTCGAGGTCCCCCATGCCCCAGAACGCCGCGTGGGGGTCGGACAGCCAGCCCTGCAGGGTCGACGCGTCGCGACGTGGGTCGGCGGGGACGAGTGCGACGTCGAGTCCGGTGAGCGTCGTCATCGCGCGACCTCCAGCCCTTCGGCCGAACGGGGCGCGCTCGCATCGGCGGGCACGCCGAAGTCCTGGAACGCGATCCGACGCTCGATCGGGTAGACCTCGCGCCCGGTGATCGACGCGAGGATCGAGGAGTTGCGCCAGGCCCCGAAGCCGAGGTCGGGTGCGGTCAGGCCGTGGGTGTGCTCCTCGCCGTTCTGCACGAAGATGCGACCGCGGCCGCCGTCGATGCTGTAGTCGCGGGCCACCGCGAGGCGCCCGCGGGCGTCCCAGTCCAGGCGATCTGCGACGAGGGAGAGGAAGGCAGGAGTCTCGGCCGCATAGCCGGTGGCGAGCACGAGCGACTCGGTCTCGCGCTCGTGCTCACTGTCGAGCGTGCCGTGGCGCAGGCGCAGCCGGTAGCGCTCGCCGTCCCACTCGGCCGAGGTCACCTCGGTGTCCGTCAGCAGCGTCGTCGGCACCGGGCCTTCGGCGCTCAGCCGGTAGAGCGTGTCGTAGATGTCGTCGACGAGATCGCCCGAGATGCCCTTGTAGAGGCTGCGCTGCTCGCGGCCGAGGTGGCTGCGCACGTCCAGCGGGAGAGCGTGGAAGTGGTCGGTGTACTCGGGCGAGGTCATCTCGAGGGTGAGCTTGGTGTACTCCATCGGGAAGAACCGCGGCGACCGGGTGATCCAGTCGAGCCGATACCCGTCCGCGCGGGTGCCCTCCAGCAGATCACGGTAGATCTCGGCCGCGGACTGGCCGCTGCCGACCACCGTGATCGAGCCGGAGGCCCGCAGCGCGTCGCGACGCTCGCGGTACTCCGAGCTGTGGATCACCGGGCCGGCCAGTCCCTGGAGCGCTCGCGGTACGGCCGGGCGGGTGCCCACGCCGACCACGACGTGCCGGCCGCGCACCTCGCTCTCCTCGCCGGTGTCGGTGCGCATCACGCGCACGACGTA
This sequence comes from Microbacterium sp. Root166, assembly GCF_001427145.1. Classification (GTDB taxonomy): domain Bacteria; phylum Actinomycetota; class Actinomycetes; order Actinomycetales; family Microbacteriaceae; genus Microbacterium. The sequence goes on along the minus strand of NZ_LMGL01000001.1, from coordinate 401,141 downwards.
GACGTCTTCGGCGGCGTCGTGTTCGACGGCGACGACCTCGGAGTTCCAGCGCAGGTTCGGCAGCCGCTCCGCGGCCCAGCGGCAGTAGGCGTCGTACTCGACGCGGAGGGCCGAGAAGCTCTCGCGGATGTAGAACGGGTAGAGCCGCCCGGTCTGCTTCAGCCAGTTGAGGAACGAGTACTCCGACGTCGGGTCGGCCATCGTCACCAGGTCGGCGAGGAACGGCACCTGGATCGTCGCGCCCTCGATCATCATGCCGTGGTGCCACCGGAAGCCGTCGGCGCCGTCGAGGAACACCGCGTCCAGCCCGGTCGGCGGCGTCAGGCACGCGAGGCCGAGGTTGAACGGCCCGATGCCGATGCCGACGACGTCGTGGACGTGCCCGCTCATACCGAGGCCTCCGATCCCACGAGGATGTCGTCGAGGTCGGGGTCCATCCCGGCGAGGGCGGCCGCGGCATCCTTGACCATCGCGAGGATCGCGCGCACATCCTCCAGCGTCGTCTCGGGGTTGAGCAGCGTCAGCTTGAGGCAAGGGCGCCCGTCGATCACCGTCTTCGCGACGAGCGCACGACCCGACTCGAACAGCACCCGGCGCACCTGGGCGACGAGCGCGTCCTGCACCTCGGGGCCGGCGCCCGGCAGCACGCGGAAGAGAACGGTGCTCAGCTGCGTCCGGCCGACGAGCTCGAGCTCGGGGTCGGCGGCGACCTCATCACTGACCGCAGCGGCCAGGTCGAGCACGGTGTCGAACATGTCGCCGATGCCGTCGGCGCCGAGAGCTCGCAGCGTCACCCACAGCTTGAGCGCATCGAAGCGTCGCGTGGTCTGCAGCGACTTGTCGACCTGGTTGGGCTCTTCGCTGTCGGCGGGATTGAGGTAGTCGGCGTGCCAGGCGCCTGCGGCGAGGTCGCGGGGCTCGCGCACCAGCAGCGCGCTCGACGAGACCGGCTGGAAGAAGCTCTTGTGGAAGTCGACCGTGATCGACCGGGCCCGCTCGATGCCGGCGAGCAGGGGGCGGTGGCGCGGCGACACCAGCAGCCCGCAGCCGTACGCGGCGTCGACGTGCAGCCAGACGTCGTGAGCGTCGCACACCGCCGCGATGGCTCCGACCGGGTCGATCACGCCGCGGTCGGTGGTCCCGGCCGTCGCGACGACGGCCATCGGGAGACGACCGGATGCCGCGGCCCGCCGCAGCGCGGAGTCGAGGGCGTCGGCATCCATCCGCCCTTCGCCGTCGTCCTCTACCGCGATGACCGCGTCGTCGGCGAGGGCGAGCAGCAGCGCGGACTTCGCGACGCTGAAGTGGCTCGAGGCGGTGGCGAGGACGACGAGGCTCGCGATCGCTGTGGAGCGAGGTGCGTCGATGCCGGCGAGTGCGGCCTCGCGGGCGAGGAACAGCGCGTGCAGGTTGGACTGCGTCCCGCCCGAGGTGAAGACGCCGTCACCATGGTCGAAGCCGGCGAGGCCGCTGGCCCAGTCGATGAGCCGGCGCTCCATGAGGGTGCCGATCGCCGACTGGTCGTAGGTGTCGACCGAGGTGTTGACGGCGGCGAGCACGGCTTCGGCGGCGACGGCGGGCAGGACGACTGGGCAGTTCAGGTGCGCGGCGTAGGCGGGGTGATGGAACCAGACCGCATGCTCCAGGAAGAGCTCGTCGATCTCGCGGATCGCATCCGGGGTGCCGACTCCGGCGCCGTCGAGGTCGACGTCGTCGACCAGTCGCTGCAGCTCGGCGCGCGAGGCGCCGGACGCGGGACGCGTGACGGAGGCGAAGCGATCCGCGACGACCGTGGAAGTCTGGGCGATGAGCGAGCGGTACAGGTCGGCGGTGGAACGGGACAGCACTTCGGACACCGGAGCGACTCCTTAGGTTAGGTTTGGCTTACCTAACTTGGATGACGAGATGCCGTGTGTCAACTCGGACGTAACTGTCCGGTCTGTGTGTCAGCCCGCGGAGCTGAGAACGCGCACCGCGCGATTGAGGCCTTCGCCCGTCGACTCGGAGAGGTCGACCACGGTCGGCAGGTGGACGGCGACTTCGTCGCGGTCGTACTGCGCGTACGACATCACGATCACGATGTCACCGGTGTGCACCAGGCGTGCCGCTGCGCCGTTGATCTGCACGGTTCCGGACCCGCGCTCGCCGGCGATCGTGTACGTCTCGAAGCGCGCGCCGTTGTTGACATCGACGACGTGCACCTGCTCGTTCTCCAGGATGTCGGCGAGGTCGAGCAGGTCGGCATCGATGGTGATCGACCCGACGTAGTTCAGGTCGCTGCCGGTGACCGTCGCGCGATGGAGCTTGGACTTGAGCAGGGTGCGGAGCAACGTCTCGCCTTCGGTGCGGGAATCTGGACCGGGTTCAAGAATACTGCCTACGTACCACCGGCCGGGGCAGCCCGCCACTTCGCAGGAGATCGCCACTTCGCAAGCCGGATTCGCACGAATTCCTCTTGCGAAGTGGCGATCTCGGGAGAAACGGCGACTTCCCCGCGGACGTATTCTCGAGGAAGCCGTTCGAAGGAGATCGACATGCCCGCTGCCTGGATCTACGACGCCGTCCGGACGCCGTTCGGGCGTGCCGGCGGTGCGCTGTCGGGCGTCCGTCCCGACGACCTGGCGGCTGTGGTCATGCGGGCCGTCGTCGAGCGCACGGGCCTCGATCCGGCACGCATCGAGGACGTCATCTTCGGCGACGCGAACCAGGCGGGCGAGGACAACCGCAACATCGCGCGGATGGGCGCCCTCCTCGCCGGCTTCCCCACCACGGTCCCCGGCGTCACCGTCAACCGGCTCTGCGGATCGTCCGTCGAAGCCGTGATGCAGGGGTCGCGGGCGATCGAGACCGGTGACGCCGCGGTGGTGCTCACCGGCGGAGTGGAGTCGATGAGCCGCGCGCCGTACGTCGTCGAGAAGCCGCAGCGGCCGTTCGCCTCGATCGGGAACCCGACGATGTGGAACACGTCGATCGGCTGGCGCATGACGAACCCGAGGCTGCCCGCGGAGTGGACCATCAGCAACGGCCAGTCCGCCGAGAAGCTCGCCGGCATCTACAGCATCTCCCGCGAAGCGCAGGACGCCTTCGCCCTCCGAAGCCACCGCCTGGCCGCGGCGGCGTGGGCGGACGGCGCCTACGACGGCGAGATCGTGCAGGTCCCCGGAGCTGAGCTCGCTCGCGACGAGGGCATCCGAGACGACACGACTCTCGAGAAGCTCGGCGGACTCAAGGCGCTGTTCGCGGCGGACGGCACCGTCACCGCCGGCAACTCGTCGCCGATCAACGACGGTGCGGCTGCGGTGCTGCTCGGGGCGGAGGGGGAAGTGGATGCCGAGCCCCTGGCTCGCATCACCGGTCGAGGCGTCTTCGGCAACAATCCGGACGTGTTCGGCGTCGCACCAGTCGAGGCCGCCAACCGCGCGCTGGCCCGCGCCGGACGCACGTGGGCGGACGTCGACCTCGTCGAGCTGAACGAGGCCTTCGCGTCGCAGAGCCTCGCCTGCCTGGCCGGCTGGCCCGAGCTCGACCCCGAGCGGGTGAACGTCCACGGCGGCGCGATCGCGATCGGGCATCCGCTCGGCGCCTCGGGCGCCCGCATCATCGGCCACGCCGCGCACGAGCTGCGTCGCCGGGGCGGCGGCGTCACGGTCGCGGCTCTGTGCATCGGCGTCGGTCAGGGGCTCGCCGTCGTGCTCGAGCGCTGACGGCCGCGGCATCCGTCTCTGTCGCGACGAACGGACGCGACACGCCGTCACCGCGCTCCCGTAGCGGCATGTTGCGTCCGTTCGCCCAGCGGCAGCGCCGCGACCATGCGGGCCCGCGCCGGTCAGTGGTGGAAGCTGCCGGCTTCCTCTTCGGTCATGGAGTTGACGATCGGGTGCTTGTCGAAGTGCTCGATGGCCGCGCGGTAGTCGCTCATGAGCAGGGACGCCTCGTCCCGGCCGAAGCCCTGTCGCACCAGGATGCGCTGCACCGGCAGATCCTGCCGATCGGCCGGCATCGTGTACGCCGGCACCTGCCACCCGCGCGTGCGCAGGCGGTCGGCGAGGTCGAAGAGCGTGAACGGGTGGTCGACGCCGTCCTTGAGCTTCCACGAGACCGCCGGGATGCCGGACTCGGCGCTGCCATTGTTGATGATGTCGAAGTGCCCGAGCTTCGAGATCTCCTCGGCGAGGTACATCGAGGTGTCGTGGCACGACTGATGCACCTTGCGATAGCCCTCGCGGCCGAGCCGGACGAAGTTGTAGTACTGCGCGACGATCTGGCCACCGGGGCGAGAGAAGTTCAGCGCGAACGTCGGCATGTTCCCGCCGAGGTAGTTGACGTTGAAGATCAGGTCCTCGGGCAGCTCCGCGGCATTACGCCAGACGATCCAGCCGACACCCAGCGGGGCCAGTCCGAACTTGTGACCCGAGGTGTTGATCGACTTCACGCGCGGCAGCCGGAAGTCCCACACCATCTCGGGGATCGTGAACGGGGCGATGAACCCGCCGCTCGCACCGTCGACGTGGATCGGGATGTCGAGCCCGGTCTCCTCCTGCAGGTTGTCGAGCGCGTCGCTGACCGCGTGGACCGGCTCGTACTGACCGGTGAAGGTGACACCGAGTGTCGGGACCACGCCGATGGTGTTCTCGTCGACGCGCTTGATCACCTCGTCGGCGGTCATGATGAAGCGGTCGCCCTCCATGGGGATCTCGCGCAGCTCGACGTCCCAGTACCGGGCGAACTTGTGCCAGCACACCTGCACGGGGCCGCAGATCAGGTTGGGCTTGTCGATCGGCTTGCCGGCTGCACGCTGACGTGCCCGCCAGTTCCACAGCAGCGCCATGCCGCCGAGCATCGCCGCCTCGCTCGATCCGGTGGTCGACGTGCCGAGGGTGTTCTCGGCGTCGGGGGAGTTCCAGAGGTCCGCGAGGATGTGGACGCAGCGCGCCTCGATCTCGGCGGTCTGCGGATACTCGTCCTTGTCGACCATGTTCTTGTCGAGCGTCTCGGCCATGATCGACCGCACCTCGGGTTCCAGCCAGGTCTGGCAGAACGTCGCGAGGTTCTGGCGCGAGTTGCCGTCGAGCATCAGCTCGTCGATGACGACCTGGTACGCGTGGGAAGCCAAGTGCTCCTTCTGCGGCATCCGGTATTTCGGCAGTGAGACCGACAGGTCTCCCGAGGCGAACACCTCGTCGAGCAGTTCGTCTCGGACGTCGTCCTTCTTGTGCAGCATGCGAGGGTTCCTTCGGATCAGGCCGGAGTCGGCGTCCTACTTGGCGCGACGGAAGTCGTCGGGGAGGGTGCGTGGTCAGGATCGCGGATGCCGCGACCCGGGGTCAAGAGCGGTCTTCGCCGCCCGTCTGCTCATGGGTCGACTCGGCGCTGTCCTGCTCCTCGAGGCGCTTCGACAGCAGGACGATGAGGATCACGCCGAAGGTGTCGGCGACGAGGCTGATGTTGTACTCCCAGATGAACCAGACCCAGAAGTCGCCGGCGACGAGCTCTACGCCATGAGCCTCCTGCTCGCCCACCCATACCGTGTGCCCGGCCCAGAGTGCGATCGCCGTCTGGACGATGAGAATCGCGGCGAGGACCAGCGAGAGGCTGTGCCGCTGCCAGAAGGTGCCTCTGCGCGCCGCGCCGCGGAAGGAATAGGCCATGTGAGCACGTTCGACCCAGTGCGACGTCGAGGCAAGCACCCCGGCGGCGCGGCGTCCGATCTTGTGCAAAGGTGGACCGGACTATCCTGTCCGGTCCGTCCCGCCAGTCCCTTCCCGAGGAGCCCCATGGACATCGCCCGCATCGACCCGTCACTCCGCGAGGCCACCACCAAGGCTCCTGTGCTGAACCTCGAGAACCGCGTGATGCTGTCGTTGATCAGCAACGGGTCGAGGTTCATCCCCGGCAAGCGGGTCGACGGCGTCGAGCGTCGCGTCATCCGCGATGGCGGGCTGAAGCTGCGGGTGTACGTGCCGCCGAACCCCTCCGGTGCCGGGCTCCTGTGGATCCACGGCGGAGGGCTCGTGCTCGGCGCCGCGGCGATGGACGACACGTTCTCCGGGGAGACCGCCCGCGACCTCGGCGTGACGATCGTCTCGGTGGACTACCGCCTCGCGCCGCGGCATCCGTTCCCCGCCGCCCTCGATGACGCCTACGCCGGCTGGGAATGGATGCTGCGCCACGCGTCCGAGTTCGGGCTCGACGTCTCCCGGCTCGCGGTCGGCGGCCAGAGCGCGGGCGGAGGTCTCGCGGCCTCGCTCGTGCAGCGCCTGCACGACGACGGCGTGAAGCTCGCGGGGCAGTGGCTGCTGTGCCCGATGATCGACGACCGCACGGCCGCCGACCGCGGGCGCGACGCCGACGCGCACTTCGTCTGGAACAACCGGTCCAACCTCGTCGGATGGCGCTCCTACCTCGGCGCCGAGCCCGGGGCGGCGGAGCTGCCGCCCTACGCGGCAGCCGCGCGCCGGACCGATCTCAACGGCCTGCCGCCGACCTGGATCTACACCTCCGACGTCGAGCTCTTCTACGACGAGGACCTCGACTACGCCCGGCGTCTGCAGGAGGCAGGCGTCGACGTGACGCTCGACGTGGTGTCGGGGGTCCCCCACGGATTCGAGGCGTACGCGGCCGACACCGACCTCGCGCGAGAGCTGCTCATCCGTGCCCGCGCCTGGCTCGGGGAGCGCCTGTAACGGGGCGTGCCCGCTGCCATCGCGCGGGTAGCCTGGATGCGAGGGCAGCTCGCCCGCCGATGAAGGAGACCCCCATGTCAGTCGTCGTGATGGGCGTCTCCGGCTGCGGCAAGTCGACCGTCGCGATCGGGCTGGCGGCCGAGATCGGCGGCGTGTACATCGACGCCGACGACCTGCACCCGGCGTCGAACGTCGCGAAGATGGCCGCCGGGATCCCGCTCACCGACGAGGACCGGATGCCGTGGCTCGCCCTCGTCGCCGCCGCGATCGCGGCCGAGACCGCTGCCGGCCGCCTGGCCGTGGTCGCCTGTTCGGCGCTGCGCCGCCGCTACCGCGACGTGCTGCGCGAAGCCGGCGGAGACGTCTTCTTCGTCCACCTCGACGGCCCGCCCGAGCTGCTCGCCGCCCGCATGTCCACGCGCGAGGAGCACTTCATGCCGCCCGCGCTGCTCGCCTCGCAGCTGGCGACGCTCGAGCCGCTCGAAGCCGACGAGCACGGCACCGTCGTGTCGATCGACGCTCCGGTGGAGCACATCGTGGCCGAGGCCCGCAACCGGTGGGCGGATGCCGCGAAGTCTGACATCCTGTAGCGACCCCGGGCCGACCGGCCCGGTTTCGCACAAGGGGGACCGCATGCCCGGCAAGTACGACCTCGAGACCACGACGCTCGGTGAGCTGCTGGACGATCCGGAGGCGCGGGGCATCATCGTCGAACTCGTGCCCGAGCTGCCCGACCACCCCATGATCGGCTTCGCCAAGAGCATGCCCGCCGCGGCCGTGCTCAAGATGGCGGGCGGTCAGCTTCCGCCCGACACGCTCGAAGAGCTCAAGACGCGCATCGCCGCCCTCTGAGTCGGTCCTGGCTCAGGAGCGCGTGCGCGTGAGCACCGCGTTCGCGACGCCGGCGGCGAGGACCAGCCCGGCGGCCAGGATCGGCGCAATGAGCGCCGCAGTCGCGCCGGCGTTCTCGGCGAGCAGCCCCGTGAGAGCGGATGCCGCGGACTGGCCGACCACGATCGCCGACCCGAGCATCGTCATGACGGTCGCCGATCGGCCGAGGGGACTGCGCGCGGCGGCGATGCTGTACTGCGTCACCAGCGTGGGACCGATGCCGATCCCGATCGCGAGCAGGCTCAGCGTCATCCCGCCGACGCTCTGCACGAAGGGGAGGGCGAGCGTGCCGGCGACCAGGATGCCGCCGAAGACCAGCCACCGCGCAGCCAGCGTGAACCGCGCCGGGAACAGCGCCACGCCCAGGGCGAGAGCGGCCGAGCCGATGCCCATCGCGCCGTAGACGAGTCCCGCCTGCTCCGGTGCGCCGCGCTCGGCCATGAACGCCGTCAGCGAGGTGAGCATCGCGCCGAAGAACAGCCCCATGCCGAGGGCGCCCACCACGGCGGCGACCAGCGCCGGCCGGGCGAGCTCGCGTGCGGGCGCCTGCGGCGGCTTGACCCCGTTCGCGGGGGCGGCGATCGTGGCCGTCGGGTGCAGGGCGAAGGCGCTGACGAAGACGAGCGCCAGCACGGCGGCGCCGATGACCGGGGCGGCCGGACTCATCGTCGTGGCGAGCAGGCCCACGATGACCGGGCCGAAGACGAAGACGATCTCGTCCGCCGCCGACTCGTACGCCATGGTGCCGCCGACGGCCGAGGCGCGGCGGGCTTTGCTGAACGTGCGGCCGATGATGCCGACGAGGCGGCTGCGCGAGAGCGGCGCGACCTGCGGCATCGAGGCGCCGATAAGGAAGGCGACGACCAGGAGCGCGGCATCCGGAACCGTCGCGAACGCGAGCCACGCGATCGTGAGCAGCAGCAGGCTGTTGACCGTGCCCGAGATGAGCAGCACGCGGCGCTGACCGAAACGGTCGGCCGCGGCGCCGAGCAGGGGGCCGATCAGGGCGGTGCCGAGGCCCGTCATCGCGGACGTGAGGCCGCCGAGGGCGAGTGAGCCGCGGGCCGAGACGACGAGCGTCAAAATGCCGACGACCATCATGGCGAAGGGCAGCCGGGCGATCAGGGCGATCGGGAAATAGGCGAAACCGGCCTCACGGATGAGGCTCGGACGCCGCTCGAGGACGGCAGTGGTGTGCATCTGAATTCCTGTGTATGTACGCCGCGGTCTGCGGCACGTCGTGCCGCCTTGGTCCGCAGCGGGCCAGGTAGATACACATCCGGGATGGTGCCCCTACTCTACCGGGGGCACCTGGCCGGAGGCTGGGCGGGGGTCAGGGCGCCAGCGGAATCCACACGCGCATGGTCGACGGACCGCGCTGAGCCCAGTCGTGGTACGGCACCAGCGCCACTTCGACCGGCTCCGTCTGCGCGCTCTGCGGCTCCTCGCCATAGGGCCAGCGGCCCTCGCCGACGGGCAGCCGCGTGACGCTCACCCACACCCGTCCGTCGCGCTCGACCGGCGCCGTGCCGGGTACGATCGCGACCCGGCCGACGTCTTCGACGCGGAGCGAGGTCAGGTCGACCGACTCCAGGGCGAGCACCTCCGGACCGCGCTCGACGGCCACGCAGCCGCGGACGGCGTCGATGCGCGGGTCGGGCTGCGACATCCGCGGCGTGACCGGCAGGTCGAGCTGCACGACGTCGCCGGCGCGGAAGGCGTGCCGGATGTCGACCACCCCGGGCTCGACCGGACGCTGCTGCACGAAGTCCGCCGTCACGATCCGCAGGGTGGCACCCTCGGCCCACGCCGGGACGCGCACGCTCAGCGTCCACGCCTTGTCGGCATCGCCGGTGTGGGTGATCGTCACCCGGCCGTCGGCGGGGTAGTTCGTCTCGACGTCGAAGGCGACTTCGCGCCCGTCGTCGAGCACCGTCCGGATCGACGACGGCGCGTACTGATGCAGCTGGATGCCCTCGCCGTCGGTCGTGGCCACGTAGGCGTCGAGGCTCGCGAGGGTGCGCGCGACGTTCGGCGGGCAGCACGACACCTCGAACCACGGCGCGCGCAGCGACGACGATGCCCGCGGCGACGTGCCGTCGGGGTCGGCCGGCGTGCCGGGCACCCGCTGGTGCAGCGTGTTGGCGTAGTAGAAGGAGCGTCCATCGGGCGCGGGCGAGGTCGCCAGCACGTTGTACAGCGTCCGCTCGATCAGGTCGGCGTACCGGGGGTCGGCACCGGAGAGCAGCAGCCGCCACGAGAACATGATCGAGCCGATGCCGGCGCAGGTCTCGGAGTAGGCGCGGTCCGGCGGGAGCTCCCAGTCGTCGCCGAAGGCCTCGTCCTGGTGATGGGATCCCTGTCCGCCCGTGATGTACGTGCGACGCGCGACGGTGCGCTCCCACTGGCGGCGCAGCGCCTTCAGCAGCTCGGCGTCGCCGGTGTCGACCGCGACGTCCACCGCGCCCGCCGCCAGGTAGTTCGCCCGCACGGCGTGACCGCGCAGCACGCGCGCCTCGCGCACGGGCTGGTCGTCCTGGAAGTACTTGCGGCCCCACTCGATGTCGCGCAGAGACCCGCGGCCGTGGCGCTCGATGAACAGACGCGCCTGGGCGAGGTAGCGCCGGTCGCCGGTCACGCGCGACAGCTCCGCCAGGCCGACCTCGATCTCGGCGTGCCCGCAGATGGCGTCACGGCCATCGGCGTCGAACTCGCCGCACACGAGATCCGCGGCGCGGCGTGCGATGCCGAGGAGTCCGTCATCCGAGCCCGGACGCGTGCGCTCGCGCGCGACCGCCGCCTGGAAGAGGTGGCCGAGGCAGTACAGCTCGTGACCCCACTCGAGGTCCGACCACCGCTCGCCCTGGCCCGGCCGGCCGAACCTCGTGTTGAGGTAGCCGTCCTCCTCCTGCGCCGCGGCGACGCGGGCGACGACGGCGCGGAAGCGCTCCTCGAGCTCGTCGTCGTCCGAGCGTCCGATCTCCCAGGCCAGTGCCTCGAGGTACTTGTACACCTCGGAGTCCGAGAACTCGCGCCCGCGCCGACCTTCGGGCAGCCCGCCCGAGACGGCCAGGTCGAAGTTGGGCAGCCACCCCTCGGACTCGAGACGAGAGCCGATGTGGGCCAGCGTGTGCCGGGCGTTGACGTCCTGGCGCTCGCCCCAGAATCCGCCGGTGATGCGGACGTCGCCGAGGCCGAGCGGCCGGAGGCGGCCGCGGGTGGGGACAGCCGGTGCGAGGGGCGCCGGACTGATGGTGTGGATGGTCATCCCTTGAACGCTCCAGACATGAATCCGCGGACGTAGTGCCGCTGCAGGATGAGGAACAGCACGATGCAGGGGAGGGCGAGGACGACCACGCCCGCCTCGGTCGCGCCGTAGTCGACGACGCCCTGCACCTGACCCCGGAGGTTCGCGACGGCGAGGGGCAGCGTCATCCGGTTGGTGTCGCTGATGAGGATGAGGGGCGCCATGAAGTCGTTCCACGCGGTGAGGAAGGCGAACAGGCCCACCGTCACGAGGCCGGGCTTGACGGCCGGCAGCAGCACGCGCCACAGCGCGCCGAAGCTCGAGCAGCCGTCCACGAGCGCCGCTTCGTCCATCTCGCGCGGGATCGACTCGAACGAGATCCGCATCATGAACATCGAGAACGGCAGCTGGAACATCGTGATGACCAGGGCGACCCCGACGAGAGAGTTCTGCAGGCCGACCTCGTTGAGGATCACGTACAGCGGGATGAGCAGCGTCGCGTAGGGCACCATCAGGATCGCCAACGTCACCAGGAACAGCACGTTCTTGCCCGGGAACGAGAAGCGCGCGAACGCGTAGCCGCCCAGCAGCGAGATGAACAGGGTCAGCGCGACGGTCAGCAGCGATACGAACAGCGAGTTGCCGAGGTACACCCAGATGCCGGCCTGGTAGTCGGCGAGGGCGATGTAGTTGCCGAAGCCCCAGCCGTCGGTCTGGCTCGTGCCCGCGAGCGGCTGGAACGATGAGACGCCGGTCCAGATGAGCGGGTAGAGGAAGATCACGGCGAGCGCGGCGGTGAACACCCAGTACGGGATGCCGAACGCGATGCGCGCAGCCGTGTGCCGGCGACGGCGGTACGGCGTGGGCTTGGAGTTCGGAGCGACGATGGTGCGCGTCAGTGTCTGGGTCATGGCTCAGCTCTCCTCGGGGCGGCGGAACGCGCGCAGCTGGAATGCGTTGACGACGATCAGCGCGATGAGCACCAGCACCGACAGCGCCGCGGCGATGCCGAGGTTGTTCTGGCCCTGGAAGGCGACGCTGTAGATGAGCTGCACGATCGTCATCGTGCTGTTGTCGGGTCCGCCCTTGGTGAGGATGTAGAACTGCTCGAACGCCAGCAGGGAGCCGGTCACGCACATGATCGTGGTCAGCGCGAACGTCGGGCGCAGCAGCGGGACGGTGATGTCGCGGAAGGTCTGCCAGCGCGAGGCGCCGTCGATGCGGGCGGCCTCGTAGACGTCGTCGGGGATGCCCTGCAGTCCGACGAGCATGAGGAGCATGTAGAACCCGGCGTACCGCCAGACGATGAGGAAGATCGTCGACCAGAGCGCGCCCTCGGGCGTGCCGAGGAAGGTGATGCCCCACGACGCCATGAGGTCCGCGAAGGGTCCGGCGATCGGCGAGTACAGAACATAGAAGAGGAGGGATGCCGAGGCCAGGCCCAGCGCGCTCGGCACGAGGAACGCGGTGCGCAGGAAGCCCTTCCAGCGCGTGGACTCCTGCACGAGCAGGGCGAGGCCCAGGCCGAGGGCGATGAGGATGACCGTGGTCAGCGCCGTGTAGACCAGCGTGAAGCGGATGGACTCCCAGAACAGTCGGAGGTTCACGGCGTCGGTGTAGTTCTCGGGGAAGTTCGGGCCCTGGTTGCCGGTCATGAGCGGCCAGTCGCTGCCCGACATCTGGAAGACGAGCGCGAGCGGGACGATGAACAGCAGCAGGACGAAGATCGCCGTGGGGGCGGCGTAGAGCCAGCCCTGCAGCGGTCCGCCGAGGGCGGAGCGACTGCTGCGCCCGCGTCTGTTGCGCACGCGGGTGTTCGCGAGGGCACTGACGACCATGTCGCGGCCTTTCTCGGAGAGGTCGGGGGAGAGAAGGGGCGGCCGCCGGCCGGCGGCCGCCCCGGGTGTCGGCGCTACTGCGCCAGTACTGCCGTGATCTCGTCGTTGTCGGCGTCGACGGAGTCGTCGTCGCCGAGCACGGCGTTGCGCACGAGCGTCAGCCAGGGGCTGCCGGGTGCGTTGAAGGCCTGCTGGAACTGCAGGGCCACGGGGGTGTCGCCCATGCCGGCGACCTCGTTGATCGTCACGAGGCGCGGGTCTTCGGCGGCGTACTGGTTGTCGGCGAGGTCATCGCGCGAGACGGCGTTGTTGTCCTTGGCGAGCACGTCGACCTGTGCCTCCTCCGACATCATCCACTGCAGGAAGTTCCACGCCTGCGGCGACTGCTCGGAGTCCTTCGAGATGCCGATGCCGTCACCTCCGACGAAGGTCGAGGCGCCGCCGTCGACACCGGGCAGGCCCGCGACGCCGGCGTCGAACTCGAGCGACGACAGCAGGGTCGCCGGGAACGGCATGAGGCCGACCTTGCCCTCGCTGAAGGCCGCGGTCCAGGTGGGGCCGGTCTCCTCGGCCGAGCCGGGCAGCACTGCGCCTTCGTCGTAGAGGTCCTTCCACGTGGAGTAGACCTCCTTCGCGGTGTCGCTGGCGAGCAGGGACTCGGTGCCTTCTTCGTTCATGACCTCGTCGCCCGAGGCCCAGATCGACGGGAACCACGTGAAGACGAGGCATCCGCCGCAGTTGAGGCCGGAGGCCGTGCCGTACGTGTCGGGCTTGTCGAGCGCCTGGATGGCCTTGGCCGCATCGGCGAACTCGGCGAGCGTCTCGGGCGCCTTCTCGGGGTCGAGGCCCGCCTCGGCGAAGAGCTCCTTGTTCCAGAACAGCATGGAGAGGTCGAGCACGAAGGGGAGGACGTGCTCCTTGCCTTCGTACGTGCCCGCCGAGAGGTGGCCCTTGTTGATCGAGTCCTTGTAGTCCAGGCCGTCGATCTGCTCGGTGATGTCGGTGAACAGCCCCTGCTGCACCCAGTTCGGCACGTAGACGATGTCTGCGGCGAACAGGTCGGGCAGGCCGTCCGAGCCGGCCGCGGCGCCGACCTTGGCGACGTAGTCGTCGTTGGGGACCACGGTGAGCTCCACCTGGTTCTCATGCGACGCGTTGTAGGCGTCGACGAGCAGGTTGGCCTGACGCTCCATGGGCGCGCGGGTCCACAGCGTCAGCGTCGAGCCGTCGTCGATGCCCTCGGCGGGGATCTCCTGGGCGGGGGTGGGCGTGTCGTCGCCGCCGGCGCAGGCCGTCAGGCCGCCGACGAGCGCGCCCGCCGCGACGAACGCTGTGGCCGCGCGCAGTGCCGCGCGGCGTCGGGTTGTGATCATTGAACAGTCTCCTTCAGCTCATCTTCGAGCGGGTGACGCCGACCCCAGTCGGCACCGCTGCGGGGGTGAGGGGTTCCCGTGTTCGAAAGCTACGAAACCCCTTTCGGTAAGTTATCGTGTGAATCGCCGCGAGGTCAAGCGACCTCTCCGATAACCTTTCAGCACCAGAGGAGGCCGACGTGACAGCGAACGAGATCGGGTCGCGCGCCGCGACGCTCAGCGATGTGGCCAAGCGCGCAGGCGTGTCGATCGCCACCGCGTCGAAAGCGCTCAACAACCGCGACGACGTGGCGGTCCTGACGCGCCAGCGCGTGCTCCGCGCGGCCGATGAACTCGCGTTCACGCCGAATGCGATGGCGAAGGGGCTGCTCGCCGGGCGCACCGGGACCGTCGGTCTGCTCACGAGCGACCTCGAGGGCCGCTTCATGATCCCGATCCTGATGGGCGCAGAGGACGCCTTCGGGGCGGGGCAGATCAACGTGTTCCTGTGCGATGCGCGCGGCGACGCCATCCGGGAGCAGCATCACCTCAAGGCGCTCCTGAGCCGGCGGGTCGATGGCATCATCGTCGTCGGCCGGGCGACCGACCCGCGTCCGTCGCTCGGACAGGAGCTGCCCGTGCCCGTGGTCTACGCCTACGCCCCCTCCGACGACCCGCGCGACCTGTCGCTCACGCCCGACAACTACGCCGGCGGGCGACTCGCCGTCGAGCACCTCCTCGCCTGCGGCCGCAGCCGCGTCGCCCACATCACCGGAGATCCCTCCTACGCCGCCGCGCAGGACCGCCTGGCCGGAGCCCGCGCCGGGCTCGAGGCCGCCGGGCTCTCGCTCGTCGGCGAGCCGATGTTCTCGGAGTGGACCGAGCACTGGGGGAGGGATGCCGCGGCCATGCTGCTCGAGCGCCACCCCGACATCGACGCGATCTTCTGCGGCTCGGACCAGATCGCCCGCGGCGCGCTCGACACCGCGCGCGACCTCGGCCGGGTCGTTCCCGACGACCTCGCGATCATCGGGTACGACAACTGGGAAGTCCTCGCGACCAACTCGCGCCCTGAGCTCACGAGCATCGACGCCAATCTGCAGATGCTCGGGCGCCAGGCCGCGCAGCGGGTGTTCGACGCGATCGACGGCGTCGACATCGGCAGCGGCGAGCACCATTCGCCCGTGCGACTGGTCATCCGGGGCTCGACGATCCCCCGGCGCTGAGCCACGCGGCGCTGAGCCACGCGGCGAGTTGCCGCTCGAGGCGGGCTCGGGGCCGTGAGAACGACGTCGACCGGCAACTCGGCGAGGCAGAGGTCGCTGGTCAGGCTTGTCGTCGCCACCAGCGGCGGCGGGAGGCTCGCGAACCGGTGGATTCCTCGTCGACGGATGCCGCCCGCAGGCGCTCCTCGCGGCGCTGTCTCCACGCGGACACGTCGGCCTCGACATCCCGGGTCGGTGTCACGACGGGCGGACCGCCCTGCAGCTGCCGGCGCGCCTCGATCACGCGGCGGTTGAAGTCCTCGAGCTCGACCCGCGCGTCGGATTCCAGCGAGAAGGCGTCGAGCCGGTCCTCGAGCTCGGCCGCCTCGACGCGCAGCCGGAGGGCGGGAGGCCCGAGGCCGCTCAACTGCTCGCGCTCGATCTTGCGACGGATCCACCAGTCCGGGTCGTGGCTCTCGCCGAGGCCGGGGATCGGCTTGCCCGCGCCGGGCAGGTCGTCGAACTCACCGCGCCGGATTGCCTGCTGGATCGCGGTCTCGACGTAGGCCTCGCGGTCCACTGCGTTGGCGGCGGCGGCCCGTTCGGTCTCGGCCTCGGAGGGCGCGGCATCCGGATCGTCTCGCTCCTGGCGGTAGCGGGCGGCAGTCACCCGCGGATCTTCGGTCATCGCACACCTCCCGGGGGCCGAGGGTCCGCTTCGAGCCTACGACGGAACCGGGTCTGCGAACCCCGCGCTCAGCCCACGTGGTCGCGCCAGGAATGCTGCGGCGCGAAGCCGAGCAGACGCCGGGCCTTGTCGATCGACAGCAGCGTCTCGTGGTCGCTTACCCCGGCGGTCACCGGAACGCCCGGGAAGACTTCGGCGATCAGCTCGGCATTAGGGCGGCTCATCACCGTGTCGGCCGCGGCGATGATGAACTGATCGAAGCCGGCGGGTGCGACCTCGAGCGCCCGCCGCACCGCCTGCGCGCCGTCGCGGCCGTCGATGTAGCCCCACAGGTTCCACTTGCGCAGTCGTGCGTCAGCGTCGAACGACGGGAACTCGGCGTAGTCCTCGGGGTTCATCACGTTCGAGAACCGCAGCGCCGTGATCGACAGGTCCGGGTGCCAGCGCACCAGTTCGACGGCGAGCTGCTCCTCGAGGGTCTTCACGAGCGAGTACACCGACTCGGGTCGCGGCGGGTATTCCTCGTCGACCGGGATGTACGGCGGCGCCGAGTCGAAGGGCAAGCCCTGCACCGTCTCGCTCGACGCGTAGACGATGCGACGGATGCCGAGACGCACGGCGGCCCAGAACACGTTGAACGTCGCGGCCATGTTGTTGTGGAAGGTGGCCACGTCGCTGCGGATGCCCGGCGCCGGGATCGCACCGAGATGCACCACCGCGTCGATCCCGTCGTGACGGTCGCCGACGCCTCCGAAGGCATCGATGACCTGTCCGTAGTCGGTGAGGTCGACCTGCACGAATGAGGGGCCGCGGGTGCCGACCACGTCCATGCCGACGACGTCGTAGCCGGCCTCCCGGAGTTCGCGGGCGACGACGGTTCCGAGCTTGCCGGTGGACCCGGTGAGAGCGATGCGCATGGATCCAGGTTGGCACGCCGCGACGGCCCGAGGACGGAAAACCGTTTCGGAAACACAGGATTGTTTCCGGTAACTGTTAGCGCTACCGTTAAGTTCGCGCCTCCGAAACCGCTTTCGGGGACGCGCCGATGTCGTGCACGAGGAGGTCCACGATCGAGACCTTCCCGCGACCTGCGGCCCGCTCGCGCCGGGCCGTCCGAGGACCCTGCGCCGCGGCATCCGTCGACCCCGTCCGTCCTATCCGTCCATCGAGAGGAACAACGATGACCCCCGAAATCGACACCGGGATCTCACGACGCAAGATCGTCGTGGGTGGAGGGATCGCGCTCGCCGGCATGGCCGCCGCCGTCGCGCTCCTCGACCCCACGCAGGCCAGAGCGGCCGCCTCGACAGCGAACGCGGCGCCCTTCCGCGCCGCCGGCATCGCCCGCTCGGCACAGGTCGTGCGTGCTGGCCAGACGCTGGTGTATCCCGACGCGTGGAGCGTCCGGCCGTTCCCGCTGACCTCGGTGAAGCTCGGGCAGAGCGTCTTCACCCGCGCGCTGAACCAGCACCTCTTGCTCTACCGCGCCTACAACGTCGACAAGATCCTCGCGGTGTTCCGCCGCAACGCCGGTCTCGACACCAAGGGCGCCACGCCTCCCGGCGGCTGGGAGGAGTACGGCTCCAACCCCGACGCGCAGCGCTGGGGTCCGGCCGAGTACACCCGCGGCCAGAACACCGCGGGCGCCGGCGGCTGCCTGCGCGGCCACTACGGCGGCCACTTCCTCAGCGGCATCTCGATGGCCTACGCGGCGACGGGCGAGCTCGCGCTGCTCAACAAGGTGAACGCGATCGTGACCGGGCTCGAGGAGTGCCGGGCGGCTCTCGCCGCCCAGGAGTTCAACGGCGCACCGCGCTACTCGCACCCCGGCTTCCTGTCGGCCTACGGCGAGTGGCAGTTCTCGGCCCTCGAGGAGTTCGCCCCTTACGGCGAGATCTGGGCGCCGTACTACACGCTGCACAAGATCCTCGCGGGGCTGCTCGACGCCCACGCCCTCGCCGGCAACGACCAGGCGCTCGCTCTCGCCGAGGGCATCGGCCACTGGGTCTTCAGCCGACTGTCGAAATGCACGCCCGCGCAGCTGGCACGGATGTGGGGGTCGTACATCGCCGGCGAATACGGCGGCATGAACGAAGTGCTCGTCGAGCTCTACTGGCGCTCCGCAGACCCGCAGAAGGCGGAATTCCTCGAGGCGGCGAAGCTGTTCACGCTGCACACACTCGTCGACGCGTGCGCCGCGGGCACCGACACGCTCAACGGCAAGCACGCCAACCAGCACATCCCGCAGTTCCCGGGCTACGTGAAGCTCGCCGCCGAGACGGGCGACGCCCACTACCTCGACGCGACCAAGGGCTTCTACGACATGGTCGTGCCCGGGCGGTCGTACGCCCACGGCGGCACCGGCGAGGGCGAGCTGTGGGGTCCGGCAGGCGCGGTCGCGGGAGACATCGGACCCCGCAACGCCGAGTCGTGCGCGGCGTACAACATGCTCAAGGTCGCGAGCTACCTGTTCTTCAACGAGCAGGACCCGAAGTACATGGACTACTACGAGCGCACGGTGCTGAATCACATCCTCGGCGGACGCCGCAACCAGGAGTCGACCAGCGGTCCGGAGAACCTGTACATGTTCCCGGTCCACCCCGGTGCCCGCAAGGAGTACGGCAACGGCAACATCGGCACCTGCTGCGGCGGCACCGGCCTAGAGAGCCACGTCAAGTACCAGGAGGGCATCTACTTCCGGTCCGCCGACCAGAGCGAGCTGTACGTCAACCTCTACATCGCCTCGACGCTCACGTGGGAGGAGACGGGGCTCGAGCTGGAACAGACGTCGTCGTACCCCGAGGGTGAGACCTCGACGCTGACCGTCAAGGCGGCGCCGTCGGGTCCGCTCACCGTGCACCTGCGCGTGCCCGCGTGGTCGTCGGGAGTCGAGATCCAGGTCAACGGCGCCCCCGCGGGCGTCGCGGCCGAGCCGGGCACCTACGCGACGATCGACCGCGCCTGGGCCGTCGGCGACACGTTCACGGTCCGCATCCCGCTGGCCGTGCGCGTCGAGGCCGCTCCGGACCGCGCCGACATCCAGACGCTGATGTACGGCCCGGTCGTGCTGACGGCGACCAGCTCCGCGACGAGCTACCTCAAGGTGTCGCTGGCCGATCGCCTCGACCTCACCGGCGGCGTGAGCCGCGGCATCTCCAAGACGGCCTCGAACGTGTTCACGGTCGGCAGCCTGAGCTTCGAACCGGCCTACAACGGACGGGATGTCGCGTACCACATGTACTTCCAGCGCAACGAGCCCACGGTGACCTTCGCCGGTCGCGACGCCGGTGTGGCCAACCCCCGCCGGTCGGGCTCGACGCTGCTCGACGACATCTGGGAGCAGGCGCCGTTCGCGAGCAGATCGGCGTTCCTGGGCGCCGTCGGCTCGGTGACGGCCTCCTACGTGGCGGATGGGCTGCTGACAGCCCGCAATCGACAGAAGATCCTGCTCGCGGCAGGACAGGCGCCGATCGACGGGGGCAACTGACATGACGACGATCACGCAAGCGATCGGTGCTCGACGGGCCGGTGTGCGGAGGATGGCGCTCGCGATCGCGGTGACGCTGGCCCTCGTGGGCGCGGCCGCTGTCGCTGCGCCCGCGACGGCGGCGGAGGATCCGTTCAACGTCGCGCTCGCCGCGGGTGAGAACCCGCCCACGGTCGAGGTGAGCTACGTGCCGGGCTGGAACTCGGCCGCCGCGCTGAACAACGGCGCCTCGGCTCCGACCAACACGCTGTCGGCGATGTGGGGGACGTGGGGCGCTCCGGGCAGCCCGACCCAGGACATCGCGACCTACACGTGGGAGCGAGCGGTGACGGTGAGCTCGTCCAAGCTCTTTCTGTGGCAGAACCACCTCACCCCCGGCGGGGACTCGGGCGTCATGATCCCGTCGGCGTGGAAGATCGAGTATCGCAACGCCGCCGGCGAGTGGGCTCCGGTCACCGGCGCCGGCCTGACGTATCCGCTGCCGGTGCTGAACGAGGCCGCCCCGGTCACGTCGCAGCCCGCGGTGCAGGCGACGTTCGACCCCGTGACGACCACGGCCGTCCGGCTGGTGCTGGATCGCGTGGTGTTCTCAGGCCAGCGCAAGGCGACGAGCGTCATCGAGTGGGAGGTCTGGGGAGTCAACGCCCCGATCGAAGAGCCCGAGCCCGAGGACCCCAACGCGTTCATCGACTCCGAGCGGGTCGCGGTCCGCACGGTCGCCGGAACCGCCCCGGACCTTCCCGAGCGCCTGTGGGTGATCGGCGAGAACGGACCGCTGCGCTACGTCGACGTGGAGTGGGCGCCAGTCGCGGCATCCAGCTATGCCGGTGCCGGAAGCTTCGAGGTGCTCGGGGATCCGGCCGGCTACGACGGGCAGTCCGTGACCGCCACCGTGCACGTCGCGGCATCCCTGTCCGAGGTGATCGAGGACGTCGAGTACGCCGTGACGATCACCACCCCCGGCGTCGAGCCGGTGCTGCCCGAAACGGTCGTCGCCACGTACGACGACGGCACCGCGAGCAGCGGGGTCCCGGTGGTGTGGGACGCGATCGAGCCCGGGCAGTACGCCGCGGCCGACGCGATCTTCGATGTCGAGGGCGCGGTCGACGGGTACGAGCCCGGCGCGATCGCGACCGTGTTCGTCGTCGAGCCGCTGAGCCAGGCCGAGCCGATCGTCTCGATCGAGTTCGACTCGGCACCGCAGGGATCGGGCTGGTACACGACCGCCCCGACCGTGACCATCGCCGCCGAGGAGACGGCGAGCCCGGTCGAGACCATCGAGTACTCGCTGGACGGCCAGACCTGGACCCCGTACACCGAGCCGTTCGCGGTCTCGGCACAGGGCGAGGTGACGGTCGCGGCGCGTGCCACGAGCGAGGACGACGCGGTGGGTGAGGCATCCGAGACCATCAAGGTCGACACGATCGCCCCCGAGACCGGCATCGACTGGATCGTCGTGGACGGCACCTCGGCTCTCGTCACGCTGACGCCGACCGACGCCGAACCCGGCTCGGGCGTCACGCGCACCGTGTGGTCGGACGGGCCCGACGCCTCTCCGACCGGCGAGACGAACAACATGTACGCCACGTACGAGGAGCCCTTCTCGGTGCAGCTCACCGAGGAGCCCCGCTACGTGCACGTGCAGGCACAGGATGCCGCGGGCAACGTCGAGACGCACGCCACGGTGGAGCTGCCGATGCTGACGGGCGACACCCTCGACCTCCAGCCGACCGTCACCCAGCGGTGCGTGGCCGGCAAGGTCTACCTCGTCGTGTCGGTGCGCAACGCCGACGACGTCGCGGCCGAGGTCACGATCTCGTCGGACTACGGGTCGAAGACGATCGCGTCGGTGAATGCCGGCGGGACGACCTCGACGACCTTCAGCACCCGCACCGTCTCGATCGGAACGGGCGAGGTCTCGGTCACGGGATCGGCCGGCGACGACGCGACCTACGAGGGAACGGCGTCGTACCCGGCGCACAGCTGCGGCTGAGGCATCCCCTCCGGAACGGCCCGCGATCTTCGGATCGCGGGCCGTTCCGCGTGCCCCGGCGTGGAGAATTCAGGAGATCCGGTCGGTGGGCGGCGTGCCGGGCCGGTTCGCCCGCGTGTCTCCTGAATTCCCGACGCGGGCGCCCGCCGCCCCGGCGATGGCCCCGCGTGCTCGTGTGCGCGGGGCCAGTGTGCCTCGGCCCAGGTGGTTCTGCAGGAGGTCTCGCTCTCGACAGGAGGATTCTGGGCGATTCGTCCTGTTGTGGGTCGGTTCTCCTGTGGAAGTGCTTCCTCGGCATCCATCCGGGCGGTCCTCCACCCGCCCGCGAAGACAGGAGAACCGCGCTTCAACAGGAGACTTCGCGGGGATTCGTCCTGCTGTGGATCGGTTCTCCTGTGGAAGACGGATGCCGCGGCCGCGGCGCACCGCACGACGAGGGGCCCGTCCGACGGATCGGACGGGCCCCTCGTTCCTTCAGGGCTGGCTCAGCCGCAGTTGCGCGCCGTGTAGGACGCCGTCACCGTGCCGGCACCCTCGCCCTGCGTGACGGCCACGCTCACCTCGTCGACCGGCATAGAAGCCAGGCGGGTGGTGAACGCGTACGACGCCGACTTGCCGGCCGCCACGGTCGCGGACTTCACGCCGTACGGGGTCGACACCTCGATCGCCGCGGCATCCGTTCCGCCGTTGGTGACCTTGACGGTCAGCACGACCTTGCCGGCGACGCACCGCGAGTCCGTGGTCACGTCGACGTCGATCGCGGCCTCGACCGTCACCGTCGCCTCGACCGGCATGCGCGAGTCGTCCTGAGCGATGCCCGACACCGTGAAGGTGCCCGGGGTTGCGTACTCCGACGCGGGGATGTCGTCCCACACCACGTCGACGGTCTGCTGCGAGCCGTCGGCCTTGGTCAGGTGAGCCTGCGGCAGGCCCGGTGCGACACCGGTGGTCGTCGTGACGTCGATCGCGGCGACCGAGGAGACGGCGATGTTCGGCGCATACGCCTCGAGCACCTTCTGGTACTCGGCGCGGGTGACCGGGATCACCGTGCCGTGACGCGGCTTGCCGCCGTCGGCGTTCTGCGGCAGACCCTGACGGAGCTTGGCGGCCAGCGGCTGCCACGCGTCGCCGTCGTTCAGGTTGTTCGTCCCGAACGGCACGTAGTGGTTCGGTCCGCCGTGGTAGTCCGGCTGGTCGATGAAGAGGAACCAGTCGAGGCCGTTCACGTCGCCCTCGTTGGCCGCGAAGATGTTCGCGCCCTCACCGCTCGAGTACGTGCCACCGGGCTCACCGTTGGGCAGGCCGCTGGCGACCCGATCCTTGACGAGCGTCCACTGGTCCGCCGCGCCGGTCGTGCCGGGAAGGGTGCCGGTGATCGTCGCGAGCAGGTCCGTCGACTTCTCGTGACGGATCGTCATGCTCGCCTCGTCCTTGGTGAAGCGGTGGTAGACGCCGTCCACCTTCGCGACGGTCGAGTCGATCATGCCCCGGCCGGTGCCGCGCTGGACGTCGGTCCAGATCTTCGCCTCCGAGAAGGTGACGAAGTCGTCGGTGGTCGCGTACATCATGCGGTTGTAGGTCACACCCGTGCGGTCCGCGGTGTTCGTCGTCGGGTAGAGGTTCGAGGCCCAGAACACGACGAACGTGTCGAGCTCCTCGTCCCAGTACGCCTCCGGCGCCCACGTGTTGCCGGCGAAGTCGGTGGAGACCTTCACGTGGCGCTGCTCCGACCAGGTGACCAGGTCGTCCGACTCCCACACCTCGATGTACTTCGAGCCGGAGATCTGCGCGGTGGTGAACCCACCCGCCAGGCCCGCGACCTTGAGGTCGGTGGCGATCATGTAGAACCGGTCGCCTTCGGGTGCGCGGATGATGAACGGGTCGCGCAGGCCCTCCGTGCCGACCGTCGACGTGAAGATCGGCTGACCCCCGTTGAGGGTGTTCCAGCTGAGCGCGTCGTTGCCCTTCGAAGCGGCGATGCTGACGCGCTCGGCGCCCTGACCTTCGCCGGTGAAGAACGTCCAGAAGTACGCCTCGGTCTTGTCGGTGCCGCCCGGCATCGGCTGGATCCGCGCCGTGAAGGTGCGGCTGGCCGAAGCGCTGCCGTTCACGGCCGTGGCGGTGAGCTCGACGACGATCTCCTCCGAGCCGGCGGCCGGGCGCTGCACCTCGACCGTGCGGGAGTCAGCCCGCACGCCGTCACGCAGCGTGGCGCCCGCGGCACCGGACGTGATGGTCCACTCGATCGACGAACCCTGCGCTCCCGCGGCGGGTACCGAGAAGTTGCTGCGGATGTTGTCGAGGTTCCGGATCTCGATGGCTGCGAGGTCCTGAGCGACCTTCTCGGCGTCGGGGATCTCCTGGGGCACCAGGACACCGTACGTCTGCGTCCGCGTCTCGCTGCCCACCGTGAAGGTGGCCGTGAGGATCACGTTCGCGTCGCCGGAGCCCGCGGCCGGGCGAGTGACGTCGGCCGTCCCCCCGTTCAGCGCGATCGCGGGGCTGTCCGAGCTCCATGCCACTGCGACTCCTGCGCTGGTGAGCGGAACGGTGAAGTCGGCCGTGGCCGTCTGGGGAACCGAGACGGCGGCGACGGCGCGGTCGAGCGCCTGCGAGCTGTAGAGGGACTGCACGTCGGCGTCCGTCAGCGCCTGCCCGTAGACCGCGAAGTCGTCGACGAGACCGTTCCAGCTGGTGTCGTTGTAGGTGGAGCGGCCGAGGCTCGCCACAAGGCTGGAACCGAAGGACGCGACATCCCGCACGATCGCGGTCTGCGTGATGCGGGCGCCGTTGATGTACACGCGCAGCTGGCCGGTCGTGCCGTCGATGACCGTCGTGTAGAGGCTGAGTCCCGCCGGGGTCCGGGCGCCGGTCGTGGCGGAGTTCGTTCCGCCCGCGCCGACCTCGGTGCTCCACGGCGCACCCGCATTGGTGGCGTTGGTCACGACGGACTTCACGTAGCCGCTCGGATTGGCGGGGTTGAGCAGCCAGTAGCCCGACGAGAATGAGGCCCCCGACGCGACGGGCGCGCCGATGAATGCCGCGGCGGTGTTGCCGGGCCCGGATCGCGGCGTGAGCCACGTCGAGATGGTGAGGTCCTTCTTGCCCACGAGAGGCGCGGTCGGGATCTCGACGTACGCGGCGGTGCCACGCGCGCCGCCGGGCAGCGAGAGGCTGCCGTCGGCAACGCTGCCGCCGCTCTGACGCAGCGTGCCGTCGTGCCCGTTGCCGCTCGAGTCGGTGATCGTCGTGCCCGCGGGCGCGTCGAAGGTGTAGTGGATGAGAGGCGTTGCGCTGATGGCGGCGTGGGCCGCCGTCGGCGCGACGGCTCCGGTGAGGGCCAGGGCGATCGCGGTGGCGACCGCTCCACCTCGTGCCAGGATTCGGGATCGGGTGCGCGTTGTCACGCTCTGCTTCCTCGCTGTTCGTCGACTGCGGCGATGCGAGGAACCCCAGGCCGTGGACGTCGCCGTCTCGGCAGACTCGTTGTGCGTCATCGCGCAATCTTTGCGACCGCGCTGGTGCGGTCTGCGGACTCTTGGTGTTACCGGAAACACTCACCGGTCCGCCCACGGTAGATCGGTCGGCGGACCACTGTCAAGAGAAAAGGGTTATCGGTAACAGCGCGGGAGCGGTCTCACGCGGCCGCGCCCGAAGAACGATTCATTTCCGACTGGTGAATCTCATCGCGTTCCGGCTAATGTGAGCGATAACAGCCTGTTCGATGACGTTCAGTCACTTGACGGAGAGTGGAAATGAGTCTGTCTTCACGCGCTCGCAGAAGCGCCCTTGTCCTCACCGCCGCCGGAGCGATGGTCCTCGGCATGGGCGTGGCGCCCGCGGTGGCCGAGGTGCCTGCCGGCGGCCTCGTCGCCGAGTATCTATTCGACGAGACGACCGGGTCGTCGGTGCCCAACACCGCTCCGGATGCCGCCCTCGGGGCTGCGACCGTGCGCAACGTGCAGGCCGCCGACTGGACCGGATCCTCCCTCACCCTGCGAGGCGGCGCGAAGACGTCGACCGGCAACTGGGTCGAGCTGCCCGACAACATCCTGTCCGGAGCGGAGTCGGCCACCGTCGTCGCCGAGGTCAAGGCGTCGGCCGCGATGCTGAACGGCTTCCACTTCCTCTGGAACATCGGCAACGAGTCCTCGGCCACCGAGTACTTCTTCGCCTCGCTCAACTGCGGCTCGGGCCGTTCGCCCCTGGTCGGTATCAAGGCCGGCGGCATCGAGCAGCTCGTCCAGTCGGGATCCTGCGGCGTGACCGCGAACCAGTGGGTCAACGTCACCTCGGTGGTGGACGGCGCGACGGGCACGGCCTCGCTGTACATCGACGGCGTGCGCGTCGCTCAGGGCTCGGTCGCCGCGACCCCCGCCGACGTCGTCGACCAGTCCCTCAACACGATCGGTCGTGCCCCCTGGCCGGATCCGCTCTTCCAGGGCGCCGTCTCGGCCTTCCGCGTGTACGACCGGGCGCTCTCGGCCGCCGAGGTCGCCGAGGTCTCGGCCGCCGACGCGCAGGCGCACGCCGCCGAGCTCCAGGCGCAGGCCCAGGCCATCGTCGACGGGCTCGGCCTCGTCGACCGCGAGACCAGCTCCGACCTCGACCTGCCGACCGCGGGCGGACGGGTGACCTGGACCTCGAGCGACCCTGCCGTCGTGGCCGCGGACGGCACCGTCGCGCCGCCGCTCGCCGGCGAGCCCGCTGCCCAGGCCCAGCTGACCGCGACCGCTTCGATCCGCGGCGTCTCGGCGAGCAAGACCATCACCGTCACCGTCCTGGCCTCGACGGAGACCGCGCAGCAGCGCGCGGAGCGCCTGGCCGGTCGCTTCGTCATCCCGTCGGTAGTGGAATCGGGCACCGCCCTTCCTGACGCACCGAACGGTGCGACGGTCGCGGTCACGTCGGTCAGCGCGGGCGTGACCGCGGACGGCACGATCGTCTCGGAGTCCGACGAGGCGACGGATGCCGTGATCACCGTCCGGGTCACCGACGAGTCGACAGGCGCCACCGTCGACCGCACCTTCGACGTGCGCGTTCTTCCGGCGGCGACCACGTCGCAGCTGCTGGCCTACAACCGCGTTCCCACCTCGGTCACCGAGGCGAACAACGCCGACGTCGCGCTCAGCATGCACCTCGCGCTCGAGGACGGCGACGGCTGGACCCCGCTGAACGAGAACTACGGCATCTTCTTCGCCAAGACCTCGACGCCCCCGCCTGCCAACGGCACGAGCGAGGGCATCATCCGGAGCCTGAAGGATCCGCACCTCTTCCGCCTCGCCGACGGCGGGTTCGGGGTCGTGGCGACCCGCACCGCGCGCGGCGGCGCCGCCGACGGCACGCAGAGCGCACGGGTCCTCTTCGCCCGCAGCGCGGACCTGCGCTCGTACGAGGAGGTCGGCATGATCGACCTCGGGGTCACCAGCGGCGTGAACCAGCCGGCCGCGGTGTACGACACCGCCTCCGATCGCTACGTCGTCACGTGGACCTCCGATGCGGGGGCTGCGATGTACACGACGTTCACCGACCTCGCCACCGGCGCGGGCCGGACGACCGCCCAGCGCGGCACGATCGCGGCCACCGCGGGCGCAGCCGGCAGCGGCATCCCGAACTACGCGACCGGCAACGCGCTTCCGGTCGACGCCGCCACCGTCGACGCACTGCAGGTCCGCTTCGGACGCATCGCGAACACCGGCCTTGCCGAGCTCGACGCGGTCACCGTCGAGGAGGGCGCCGAGTTCAGCGCCGCCGACCTGCCGCAGCGCGCCGGGCTGTCGTACGACGACGGCTCGGACGCCTCACGGGCGATCGCTTGGGATGCGGCATCCGTCGACGCGGTCGACACCTCCACCCCCGGCACCTATGAGGTCACCGGCACGGTGAAGCAGACGGAGTACGCGACGCCGTTCGCCGACGAGCGCGCCGACCCGTCCGTGTTCCGGTACGACTGGAACGGCCAGGAGAAGTTCCTGATGATCGCCACGGAGGACATCTACGGCGGCAACATCAACCCGCAGGGCGGCGGGCACATGCCGATCCGCATCGCGGACAGCATCGAGGACCTCTCGGACGAGGCGATCGACGCCGGCCGCAACGTCGAGATCGACCTGCTTCGCCGCGGCGACACGGATGCCGACGGCGGCGTCATGACGGGGTGCTTCTGGGCTCCTGAGTACCACGTCATCGGCGGGAAGCTGTCGATTCTCTTCATGCCCTGCTACAACGGCGCCAACGGGCAGCCCGACATGTGGACCGGCCGCGCCAGCATCATGCAGCTGCAGCAGGATGCCGCGGGCAACGACCTGGATCCGGCCGTCCCGGCGAACTGGAGCAAGCCGCAGAAGGTGCTGCGCTCCGGAGGCGGCGCACTGAACACGGTGCAGGGCATCTCGCTCGACATGACCTACCTCGAGGACTCCGGCCAGTCGTACTACATCTGGCAGATGCTCGGCTCGCTCTTCATCGCGAAGATGGATCCGGCGAACCCGACGCGGCTGACCTCCGAGCCGGTCCGCATCCTCGCTCCGGAGTACGCGTGGGACAACACGATCGCCGAGGGGCCGAACGTGTTCGCCCACGACGGAGTGCTGTACCTGATCTACTCGGGCTCGACGGTCGGCGACAGCTACACGACGGGCCTGGCGACCGCCACGGCCGGCGCGGGCGCCGACCTCACCGATCCGGCAGCGTGGTCCAAGCTGAACTACCCCATCCAGAAGTCCGGCGTCTTCAACGGCTCCTGGCAGCTGGGAACCGGTCACGGCATGTGGTCGCACGACGAGGACGACAACCTGCTCTACGTCTTCCACGCGCGCACCGACCACGACGGACTGAGCGGACGTGACATGTTCGTCCGCCGCGTCCACTGGGCCGCCGACGGCCTGCCGGTGTTCGACATGGAGGCCGACGAGGAAGTCGCCCCCGGCAACCGCACGGTGTCGGTCACGGTGACCGTCGAGGCCGAGCCCGAGCCGGCTCTGGACGTCACGGCGGTCGTGACGGCGCGGTGCGTCGCCGGCAAGGTCGTGCAGGTGCTCACCGTGACCAACGGCGAATCCGTTCCGGTCTCGGCGACGGCCGCGGGCTCGTACGGCACGAAGACCTTCGCGACTGTCGGAGCCGGCAAGAGCGCGTCGGCCTCGTTCACCACGCGCCTGGGTGCGATCCTCCCCGGCACGATCTCGGTGACTGCCACGGCCGGCGGCGAGACCGTGACCATCCCTGCCGGTTACCCTGCGGTGGCCTGCGGCTGACCTGTAGACCCGGCCGCGCAAGCGGTCGATGCGACGCGCGTCGCGGGTGTGTGCGAACCCCGCGGCGCGCTGTCGCGCGTCCGTGCTGTCGAGGAGATCTGCGCAGGAGAGGACTCCTCGCCGTGATCGCTCCGCTCGAGCGCCCATCTCCTCGCCTGTGCAGAGCGGATGCCGCGGCCGCGGCATCCGGAATCACCCGCGCGCGACAGGACTTCGTGCCCTCTACACGAGCAATCCGCGCGAGAAGTCCTGTGGAAGGGCGGTTCTCCTGTTGAGGGATGCCGCGGTCGCAGCATCCGGCACTGACCGCGCCCCGCGCGCCCGACAGGACTTCGGTCTCTCTACAGGAGGAATCCGCGCGAGAAGTCCTGTGGAAGGACGGTTCTCCTGTTGAGGGATGCCGCAACCACGCGCACGAGAACGCCCCGCCAGCCGAAGCCGACGGGGCGTTCGCGCGATCCAGAGCTAGCCGCAGGCTGCCGCAGCGTACGAGGCGGATGCCTCGGCACTGTCTCCGCCGGCGCTCACGGTCACCGTCGCCGTGCCGGTGCCGATGGACACCGCTCGGGTCGAGAACGCCGCGCTCGCGGTCTTGCCGGGCTGCACGGCCGCGAACGACTTCGAGCCGTACGCCGTCGCGACCGCCAGCGCCACCGGGACGTCGCCGTCGTTCGTGGTGCGCACGGTCACGACGAGCTTGCCCGCGACGCAGCGCGTGTCGGCGGTCACCGTCACCGGAAGCACCGGCGCGGCGACGATCACGTCGGCCGTGACCGTCACGGCGGTCGAGCTGTAGAGCTCCTTGCCGGGGGCGTTCCAGGCCGTCGAGCCGCCGGTTCCGACCCACTGGTTGAGGTTCGCGCCGATGGTGCGCACCGTGCCGGTCACCTCGTAGGTGCCGGGCGCGCCGGTGTCGAGGGCCGACAGGTCCCACTCCACGGGCTGAGATGCCGTGCCGCGGCCGTAGGCCATGACGACCTCGGCGACGGCCGGGAGCGCGGACCGCACATCGGCCTCGACCGCATCGGCCTCGACCGCCACGGACCCGAGGTCGGTCGTGACGGCGGCCGCGGCATCCGCTTCGCGCAGCGTGTCGTAGCCGGCCTTCGTGAGCCCCACGATGCCGCCGTGCTTGGTGCTCGGTGCCATCGAGAAGCTCGGGCTCACCAGCTGGGTGAAGCCGGCGTCGAGGTCGGTCGTCTGCATCGGGCGGTAGCCGGTCGAGGGGATGACGTCGACGTAGAGGTACCACTTGTCCTCGCCGTGGCGCTGGAAGACCGCGGGACCTTCGACGCCGCCGGCGTTGCCGCCGGACCACTCGGCGCCGATGCGCGTCTGCAGCTGCGTCCAGGCCGCGGCGGGCTTCCACCACTCGACCGCCGCGGTGGACTCCAGGTAGATGCCCTTGCCGGCGGAGTTGTCCTTCGTGATCCGGTAGGTCTTGCCTTCGTTCTGGATGATCGTGGTGTCGATGGTGTTGCCGCCGGCGTCGATGAAGACCCCGCCGTACTCGTACGTCGCCTGCGTGAAGTCGGGCGTCGCGCCCCACAGGACGCGCGAGTACGAGGATCCCGTGTGCTCCGGGTTCGCGTAGACGTTCGAGGACCAGTACAGGATGAACCCGCCCTCGCCGGGACCGTAGTAGTCCGGCACCCACGTCGCCTCGGGCGCCCAGGCCATGCCGAGCTCGGCGACCTTCGCCCCGTCCGACACGGCGACGTCGAACTGGCGCAGGTCGCTCCAGCTGACGAGGTCCTTGGACTCCCAGACGTTGAGCTTCGTGCTGCCCTTCGAGCTCCAGTAGCACCAGTCCATGCAGCCGGCGACGCCGCGGTCGCCGCCGAACACGCGCAGGTCGGTCGCGATGATGTAGTACGTCTGCGTCTCGGGGTTGTACGTCAGGTAGGGGTCGCGGATGCCGGTGGTGCCGAGGTCCGACGCCAGGATCGGCTTGCCGCCGTTGAGCGGATCCCACTGCTCGGGGTTGTCGCCGCGTGAGACGTCGAGGTAGATCTTCTCGGCGTAGCCGGCGGAGTCCTCGATGAAGTGCACCATCGCGTAGCCGTACGGGTCGTCCTCGCCGGCGGCGGGGAGCACGGTCACCGGCACCTCGCGGGTGGCCTCCGCTCCGCGCACGGTGGCGGTCGCGGTGAGCGTCGTCTGCAGCGCGGGCGAGCCGGCGGCGGGCTGCTCGGCCGTGACCGAGACGCCGTCCTCGCCGATCACGACGGCCGGGTCCGCAGACGACCAGCTCACGCGCCCGCCGTAGTCCGGCAGGGTCGTGAGCGGCTCGTCGAGCGTGAGCGCGGCGACGCCGTCGACCACGGTCTGCGCGGCCTGCTGGTGCGAGGCGGCGTGCAGCGCGGCATCCGCCACCGACACGTCGCCCACCTCGGCGGCCGTCAGAGCGCGGTCGTACACGCGGAACGAAGACACCTCGCCTTTGTACATCGGGTCGGGGTACGGCGCACGTCCGATGGCGTTGAGCGTCTGATTCGTGATGGATGCCGGAGTCAGCGTCGTCGGGGTGGAGGCGACCTGCTCGCCGTCGACATAGAAGCTGATGCGCCCGGCTGCGCCGTCGATGACCGAGCTCAGGCTGTACCAGCGGTCCGCGTCGAGCGCGGAGCCCGAGCGCGCGTTCACCTCGCCGCCTCCGCCCGACGCCGTGATGGCGGTGCGGGCGTTGTCGCGGACCGATGCGAAGTAGTACTGGGTGGTCGAGTCGCTCCCGATGTTCCAGAGGAAGTTCCAGTTGTTCTTCATCGTCGGGTCGAGCTTGGTCTCGATCGTCACCGTGGCCGACGTCTTTCCGCTGAGCACGTTGTCGGGCAGCCGCACCCAGTTCGCGGTGGGGCTGGTCTTCGCTCCACCGGCGAACACCAGCGACGATCCCGTCCACTGGGCGTCGGTGCCGTTGACGACGGTGGCGGCGGGCGCTCCGCTGACGCGGTTCGGGATGCTGGAGCCCGTCGTCTGGTCGAAGAGGTAGTCGGCGATCAGCCCGGCGGTGGGCACCGCGCCGGGCTCGACGGCGGGCGCCGCAGCGGCGGGGGAGAGCGCCGTGATCACGAGGGCCGAGCCGAGGGCGGCGGCGAGCAGACCGCGGGTGCGGCCGCGCGGGGGTCGTCCCTCGATGGTGTGAGGCGAACGAGGCAGGGGAATCACTCCAGCTCCTTTGCTGAGCGCCGGCGAGTTCGGGCACGGACTGTGCGGGCGGCGCGCCTGGGAATGTTAGCGCTCACCTAATGTCGGGGCAAGGCTCGAATCGTTACCGGACTCGCTCTTGACGTGGATCTTCGTTCGCGCTAACAATTAACCCCGTACGCCTGATACCGCTAACAGCATGAACGCGGGCGTCGCAGGACGAAGAAGCCCTGAGCCGTGACGAAGACGTCGCCTGAAGAGATCGGCACCCATGAACACCGTACGCAGAGCCCTTGCGCTCGCCACTGCCACCGCCCTCACCGCGGGCCTGCTCGCCGTCGTCACCCCGACGGCCGCTGTGGCCGCTCCGCTGTCGATCGAGTCCGCCAAGGTGCTCGACCTCCGCTTCGACGGTGACCTCGTCGATGCGAGCACGAACGCCGCCTCCGTGACGATGCAGAAGGGCACTGCCGGCTACGGCACCGGCGTCCGCGGCCAGGCGTTCGCCCTGAACGGCTCGAACGCCATCCGCCTGGGCACCGCCGCCTACCTCCAGCCCGCCGATCTCACGGCCTCGTTCTGGTTCAAGCCGGGCGCGACCATGACCGGCGAGCAGGTCTTCGCGTGGAGCAAGGCCGCCTACAACTCGCCCGGGTGGTACCTCACGTCGGAGAACGACACGTCGCCGCTCGTGCTGTCGGTGGGTCCGGCATCCGGTCAGCCCTACAAGGTGGCCGTCGACACC
Source organism: Microbacterium sp. Root166 (assembly GCF_001427145.1). GTDB lineage: Bacteria > Actinomycetota > Actinomycetes > Actinomycetales > Microbacteriaceae > Microbacterium. Next base: position 368,609 of record NZ_LMGL01000001.1, on the reverse strand, counting down.
CCGCGTGCCGGATTCTTCCCGGCCGGGCAGTGGACCCACGTCGTCGTGACCTACGACCAGGCCACGAAGGCCGTGACGTTCTACCGCAACGGCGTGCGCCAGATCTCGACCGTCAAGTACGCGGCCACGGGCACGGCCACCGGCGTCATCGTGGGCGAGAGCACCACCGTGAAGACCCTCGGCTACAACGGCCCGCAGTACAACGGCGCGCACGTCAACGGCCTGCTCGACGACTACACGCTGTACAACGGCGTCGCGACCATCGACGACGTCGTCTCGCTCACGCAGCAGGGCGACCCCGCCTTCGACCCGGCGACCGTCGCACAGTCCGCGCTCGACGCCCTGTCGGTGCCGAGCACGGTCGCCGCGGACTTCGGCCTCACCACCGACGCCGTGACCGGCGCGCGCATCAGCTGGGCCTCCTCCGACGCCGGCGTCATCGCGATCGACGGCGGTGCTGCCACGGTGACCCGCCCGGCCGCGGCCGACGCGACGGTCACCCTCACCGCGACCGCGACATACGGAGGCAGCGCTCCCGTGACCAAGACGTTCCAGGTCGCCGTCCCGAAGGAAGGCGCCTCCACGTCCATCTACCTCGAGTCGACCGCGCTGAGCGAGGTGCTCCTCGAGGACCCGTACCTCGTCAACGGCAACCAGAAGATGGTCGAATACCTCCTGAGCCTCGACCCGGAGCGGTTCCTGCACGCGTTCTACACGCAGGCGGGCCTGCCGACGACCGCCGAGCCCTACGGCGGCTGGGAGCGCACGAGCGGCACCCGGTTCCAGGGCCACTTCTTCGGCCACTACATCTCGGCGCTGTCGCAGGCGTACGCGAGCTCGAGCGACACCGCGATCAAGGCGGCGCTGCTCGCCAAGCTGACCACCGCGGTCGACGGCCTCGACCGGGCGCAGAAGGCCTACGCGGCGATCGACCCGGCGAACGCCGGCTACGTCTCGCCGTTCTCGACCAGCGTGCTGCCGAGCGGCGGCGGCGGACTCCTCGTGCCGTTCTACAACCTGCACAAGGTGCTCGCCGGACTCCTCGAGGCGCATGAGCAGGCACCGCCGGCGGTGGCCGCCAAGGCGCTCACCGTCGCGAGCGGCTTCGGCACCTGGGTGCGCGACTGGGCGGGCCGTCAGGCCAACCCCGCCACCATCCTGAACACCGAGTACGGCGGCATGAACGAGGCGCTGTACGAGCTGTTCAGCATCACCGAGAACCCCGCGCACAAGCGCGCCGCCGAGTACTTCGACGAGGTCACGCTGTTCCAGCAGCTCGCCGCCGGGCAGGACGTGCTCAACGGCAAGCACGCCAACACCACCATCCCGAAGCTCGTCGGAGCGCTCAAGCGCTACACGCTGTTCACCGACAACCCGCACCTGTACGCCACGCTCACGGCGACGGAGAAGAGCAACCTCGGGATGTACCGCGCCGCGGCCGAGAACTTCTGGCAGATGGTGGTCGATGACCACTCCTACGCCAACGGCGGCAACAGCCATTCCGAGCACTTCCACGCGCCCGACACGCTGCACCAGCACGCGACGAACGGCACGACCTCCGGCTACGGCGAGAACTCGACCTCCGAGGTGTGCAACGAGTACAACATGCTCAAGCTCACGCGGGCGCTGTTCCAGATCGCACCGAACGTGAAGTACGCGGACTTCTACGAGCACACGTACATCAACACGATCCTCGCGCAGCAGAACCCCGAAACCGGCATGATGACGTACTTCCAGCCGATGACGGCGGGCTACGCGAAGGTCTTCGGGCGCCCGTACGACGAGTTCTGGTGCGACCACGGCACGGCGACCGAGAGCTTCACCAAGCTCGGCGACTCGATCTACTTCCGCAAGGGCTCGACGGTCTACGTCAACATGTACCGGTCTTCGGTGTACACGTCCGAGGAGCAGAACCTGCGGCTGACCCAGACCGCCGACATCCCCGCCGAAGACACCGCGACCTACACGGTCGAGTCCCTCGACGGCGGGGCGCTGGCGGAAGGGACCACCCTGCGCCTGCGCGTACCCGGCTGGATCGCGGGATCGCCGACGCTGAGCGTCAACGGCCAGGTGCAGGATGTCGCCGCCCTCCAGTCCGAGGGCTATCTCGTCGTGCCGGTCGAGGCCGGGGACGAGCTCAGCTACGTCCTGCCGGCCGAGGTGCGTGTCAACGACGAGACCGAGGACCCGAACTGGGTGGCGTTCACCTACGGCCCGGTCCTGCTGGCGACCGAGCTCAACCGCACGAACGTGGAGGCCACGTACACCGCCGGCGTCCTCGTGCGCATGAGCACCGCCGACAAGACCGTGAGCAACGACATCGTCGTTCCGGATGCCGACGACTTCAAGGCCGCGATCGAGGAGCGCCTGGTGCGGATCGAGGATGGTCCGAACCTCAACGGCATGACCACCATGAGGTTCACGCTCGAAGGCGTCGACGCGGCATCCGAAGCTCTCACGTTCGAGCCCTGGTACAGCCTGTACGACGCCCGCTACGCGATGTACATGAACCTCGTCGAGCCGGACTCGGCGCAGGCGCAGGCCCTCATCCGCAAGGAGAAGGAGCAGCGGCGCATCGCCGAGACGACCATCGACTCGCTGACGTCGTTCGACAACAACAACAGCGAGGCCGACAAGAACTACGAGGTCAACAAGTCGGCCGTGGGTGTCTGGCTGGGCGAGGGATACCGCGACGCGCAGACAGCCGCCGACGCGTACTTCCAGTACGACATGATCGTTGACCCGACGCTGCCGAAGAACTACCTGGGCGTCCGCTACTTCGGCGGCGACAACGGGCGCACCTTCGACGTCTACGTCAACGACGTGCTGCTCAAGCACGAGCGGATCACCAACGCCGGCGGTGCCACCAGCTGGTACGTGCAGTACGACGAGATCCCCGCGGCGGTGCTCGCCGGCATCCCGGCGGCCGACAGCTACAAGCGCGACCAGAACGGGCAGTACGTCCTGGACGAGGCCGGCCAGAAGATCCCGGTCGTCACGGTGCGCTTCCAGAGCAACGGGACGAGCTACGTCGGCGGCGTCTACGGCGTGTACACCGCCTCGACGACCACCTTCGGGACGGATGCCGATCTCGTCACGCTCTCGTTCGAGAACGGCGAGCTGACACCGGCGCTGGCGGACGGCGTGTACTCGTACACGGCCACCGTGCCGAGCGACGCCACGACAGCGACGTTCGACGCAGACCCGGCGACGCCCAGCGGGCTGGTCTTCGTCGGCGACGTGCTCATCGACGACACCCTTCCCCGGACCGTGGCGCTCGCCGCGGGAGACGAGCCGACCGTGCTGACGCTGCGCAGCACCGCCCAGGACCACACGACGAGCTCGACGTATCGCATCGAGATCGTGCGTGAGGACCCCGAGCCGCCGCTCGAGGTGACGGCTGTCGTCACGTCGCGCTGCGTGGCCGGAAAGGTGGTGCTGACCGTCAAGGCAGCCAATGCCTCCGCGGTGCCGGTCGCCCTCTCGATCGCGACGGAGTTCGGCGGCAAGCAGATCGCTTCGCTGGACCCCGGCAAGAGCACGACGCACGCGTTCACCACACGTCTGGCCCAGGTGTCGCCCGGAACGGCGACGGTCACGGCCACGGCGACGGTGGAGGGACAGCCGGTCACGGCGACGGTTTCGGCGAGCTACGCAGCTCAGTCGTGCAACTGATCGACGAAAACCATTTCGACACTTGTTCCCGCTAACTGTTCCCGGTAACATTCAAACACCCGCCCGTCGCGCACAGCGGCGCATAGACCAGACGATCGGACAGTCCGACCGTTCGCAGATCCAACGGCACCGAAGCCGTTCGGGGATTGGAGTAGATCGATGAAGATGACCAAGGCGATGACCGCACGAGTCGCGGTTGCCACTGTCGGAGGGGTGCTGCTCGCCGGCGTCGCAGGAGCCGCATTCGCAGACGAGGCTGACAACGACCAGGTCGACGTCAACGTGAACATCGCGGCGATCGAGCCCGTCGGTGCTCTCACGATGAGCGTCGCCCAGAGCTCGACGTCGCTGGCTGAGGTCGACTCCGGTGACCCCGAGGTTCGCCAGTTCGACGGCGTCCTTCCGACGGTCACCGTCACCGACGACCGCGCAGAGGTTCCGGCGGACACGTTCTGGTACGTCAACGGACAGTCGTCCGCGTTCACGGGGACGGGCCTGCCCGAGATCGGCGCTGAGCACCTCGGCTGGACCCCTGCTCTGACGAGCGACGACAGCGACGGTGACGTCGCAGCCGGTCCGCAGGTCGACACCGTTCTCGATGAGGGCCCTAACGCCGTCGGTCTCGTCGGTGAGGAACTGCTGGCGATCGCACCGAACTTCGGCGAGCTTCCCACCGGTTCGTGGACGGCGAACGCCAACCTGTTCCTGAAGACGCCGGTCGACGTGGCACCCGGTGCCTACAAGGCGACCATCACGCTGACGCTGTGGGAAGACCCCATCGGCTGACCCGTGAATCACGGCCCCGACCCTGACGTCTGGACGCACCACCGTGTTTCACTTGACCTCGCGCATCGGCCGAGCCGGCCGCGCGATCCTGGGCGGCGTCCTCGCCGTAGCGTTCACGTCGGCCGCCGCCATCCCGGCGAGCGCGGCGGACGACGCCGACGAGCCCGCGATCCGCTGGTCTGTCACTCCGGCTGACGAGTCCGGCCCTGACGGAAGGACTGCGGTCGAGCACGACATCGACCCCGGCGAGTCGGTGTCCGACTACTTCGCGGTCCGCAATGTCAGCGAGGCCGACGTCACGTTCCGGCTCGCGGCCGCGGACGGGTTCTATACCCGCACCGGCCGTTTCGACATGCTCCCTGCCGACCAGGAGTCGGTCGACTCGGGCACGTGGATCTCGCTTCCCGACGAGGTCGCCGTGCCCGCGGGCGAGACGGTCGTCATCCCCTTCGAGATCGATGTGCCCGACACCGCGGAGCCCGGCGACCACGCCGCCGGCATCACCGCTTCCATCCTGTCGGTTCAGTCCGGTGAGGACGGCGCGAGCGTCGGCGTCGAGAGTCGTGTCGGCTTCCGCGTGCTCACCCGCGTCACCGGCGAGATCACCCCCGCCGCGGCAGTCGAATCGCTGGCGGCGACCTATGCCCTGTCGTGGAATCCGTTCCGGCCCGGCGAGATGACGGTGACCTTCGAGGTAGTGAACGAAGGCAACACCCGGCTGATCGCCGAAGGCGTCACCCTGGCTGGGGGGCAGCAGGCTGTCTTCCCCGCCGAGGGCGACATCCGGCAGGAGCTGCTGCCCGGCGACACCCGCACGATGACCGCGGTCGTCGACGGCGTGTGGCCCTTCTTTCTCGTGCCCACGAAGGTCGTCCTGAGCCCGGTCGTCGTCACCATGGACGGAGAGACCACGGCGATGACGCCCGTCGAGGCTGAAGTGCTCGTGTGGGCCGTACCGTGGCCGCAGCTTCTGCTGCTCGCGGGAATCGCCCTCATCATCGGCGCGCTCGTGTGGGGTCGCCGGCGCTCGAAGGCGAAGCTCGCGACGGCGCTGGAGCAGGCCCGGGAAGAAGGCCGTCGAGCCGCCGCCATCTCCACCGACTCCGAGACGGACGCCTCATGAGCGGCATCCCACGCGCGATCGGCGGAGCAATCCTTTTCACTGCCCTCTTGACGCTCGGCTTCGCATCGTCGGCGTCGGCAGACGAGCTCGACACCGATTCCGAGGGCATCAGCGTCTCCGTCGAGATCGCCCCGCTCGAGTGCGAGAAGCACTGTCATCCCGGCAACCCCGGCTACCCCGGCAACCCCGGCAACCCGGGTCACCCGGGTCACCCGGGTCACCCGGGTCACCCGGGGAACGGGAACCCGGGGAACGGCAACCCGGGGAACGGGAACCCGGGGAACGGCAACCCGGGGAACGGGAACCCGGGGAACGGCAACCCGGGGAACGGCAACCCCGGCAACCCGGGGAACGGCAACCCCGGCAACCCGGGGAACGGCTACCCCGGCAACCCGGGGAACGGCAACCCCGGCAACCCGGGGAACGGCAATCCGGGGAACGGCTACCCCGGCCATCCGGGTCATCCGGGCAACGGAAACCCGGGATACCCGGGCGATCCAGGTGAGCCTGTTCGGCCCGGCAACGGCGCACCCGGCACACCGGGCCATCCCGGCAACGGCAACGGCAATGGCAACGGCAATGGCCAGCCGGGCAACTCGGGCCAGCGCGGTCCAGGCAAGCCGCGTTCCGGCTCCGGCGCCCGCAACGCAGATGGTCTCCGCCGACTGGATCGTCGCGGTCGCGGACGGCGAGGCGCGCAGTCGTGATCGGGCTCGGATCATGAGCGGTCGGACGGTTCGCGGGGCGGCGCCTGTGAGCCTCGCCGCGACACCTTACGATGTGGTCAGCGGACGTCGCGCGCACCAGGCGCACGACGGACTGCCGTCCTCCTCGCATATGACGGCTTCGTCGCGAGGAGCCGCCGGCGACCGCAGGGTCGATTGAGGAGCAGGATGTCGGAACAGGCGACGCGGGGCTGGCAGCGGCCCAGCATCTACGACGTGGCGAAGCAGGCCGGCGTCTCGCACATGACCGTGTCGCGCGTGCTCAACGGCCACCCCAACATCCGCGAGTCCACGCGCGAGCGCGTGCTCCAGGCCATCGACGAGATGAACTACACGCGCAGCTCGATCGCGCGCGCTCTCGCGACCCGCCGCGCCATGCGCATCGGCGTGCTCGTGGACAGCCCCGTGCAGTGGGGACCGAACAGCACACTCCGCGCGATCGAGAGCGCCGCGCGCGATGCCGGCTACGCGATCAGCGCCTTCTCGATCTCGGACGACGAGGAGTCGCAGATCGACACCGGCGTGGTCGAGCTCGTCACGCAGGGAGTGGATGCGCTGTGCGTGATCGCACCGCGCGCGTCGTCGCTGGACATGCTCCGTCAGCAGAGCACGGGGCTCCCGACACTCGTGATCAAGGCAGAACCGGATGCCGAGATGCACACCGCCGCCGTCGATCAGCGCGCGGGCGCGATGGCTGCCGTGATGCACCTCATCGAGCTCGGGCATCGTTCGATCGTCCACCTGTCCGGACCGCTGGACTGGTACGACGCCCGCGCCCGCGAGCAGGGCTGGCGAGACGCCCTCGCCGACGCGGGCCTGACGATCGCTCCGCCCGTCGTCGGCGACTGGACCTCCGACTACGGCTACAGCTTCGGCAAGACGTACGACTTCGCCGACGCGACCGCCGTGTTCGCGGCCAACGATCAGATGGCGCTCGGCCTCGTGCACGGGCTCTCGGAGCGGGGCCTCACCGTGCCCGGCGACATCAGCGTGGTCGGCTTCGACGATCTTCCCGACGCGCGGCACTTCCTGCCGCCGCTGACGACGGTCCGCCAGGACTTCACGGCGCTCGGCGCGCTCGCGCTGCAGATCATCATCGCGGCCATCGAGGGCGAAGACATCGCCGAGCACGATATCATCGAGCCGCGGCTGATCGTGCGCGGTTCGAGCGCTGCTCCGCGCTCCTGACCCGGTACGCCGGTCACCCCGAACGCGTACCGGTCCGTCGCGTGTGGTCGGCTGAGCGCCGGGCCGGCGACCGTTCGCGACGGTTCGACAAACCGCTCCAGGCGAGCAAAGCCACCTCGACGGGGGAGCGCTCCCAGCCGGACTTCCGCCGACGGTGACGGGCTGTTAATGTTCGCGGTAACGGGATCGTAACGAATCTCGTGGATTTAGTTGCGCGGAGCGATGTTAGCGCGCACAATGGTCTCGCACACACCCGAGAGTGTCCCGCCTGGGGCACAGGGACTTCCTCCCCGACCGAGAGCGTCGGGGAGTCTCAAGGAGGAGAAGACATGGCTAACAAGAAGCGGATGCTCGGCCTTATCGGCTTCGTCGGCGCTGGGGCGCTCGCCCTGGGTCTCGCCGGTTGCGCCGGCGGCGGCAACGGCGACACCGACTCGGGCGACACCGGTGGGGACGACCTCACGACGGTCGGCTTCGTCGCGGTCGGCCCCGAGGGCGGCTGGCGCGATGCCAACGAGCAGGCGATCAAGGACGCGTTCACGCAGGACGCCGGCTTCGACCTGAAGTACGCTCCCGCGGCGAGCCCGACCGACCAGAAGTCGCAGCTCGACGCGTTCGCGACGTTCGTGAACGACGAGGTCGACGTGATCCTCCTCACCGCGACCGAGGCTTCCGGCTGGGAGGACTCGCTCGAGCTCGCCCAGGAGGCCGAGATCCCCGTCATCCTGCTCGACCGTGGTGTCGACGCCAGCGACGAGCTCTACGTCACCCGCATCGCCCCCGACAACGTGAACGTCGCCGGCACCGTCGGCGAGTGGGCTGTCGAGAGCTTCCCGGAGGGCGCGAACTACTTCACGCTCGAGGGCGTTCCCGGCCTCTCGGTCGTCAACGAGCGCAACGAGGGCTTCGAGGCCGTCATCGAGGGCAAGGACGGCTGGAACAAGATCGGCGCTCAGACCGCCAACTGGACCGCTGACGAGGGCAAGTCGGTCATCGAGACCGTGCTGCGCGAGAACCCCGACCTGCAGTTCATCTTCGCTCAGAACGACGAGATGGGCATCGGCGCTGCCGCCGCAGTGACGGCCGCCGGCCTCACCCCGGGCACCGACGTCAAGATCGCCACGATCGACGGCACCACGCCGGCGCTCGAGGCGCTCGCCGCCGGTGAGCTGAGCTTCGTCGCTCAGTACAACCCGTTCTTCGGCGACCTGGCCGTCCAGGCGGTCAACGACGCACTCGCGGGCGACGACGTCGAGAAGACCATCATCGTCGAGGGTGAGACGTTCAACTCGCCCGAGGCCGCTCAGGCCGCGATCGAAGAGGGCAAGGGCTTCTGATCCAGCCCAGTCTCGACTAGACGAGAAGTGATGCGAGCGGGGGTTGCCGTTCCGGCGGCCCCCGCTCGTGCTCGTCTCCATCCAGTACGGATTCCCCGCAGCAAAGAGGAATGAAGAAGCCATGATCGAACCGATCGCGATCGTCGAGGTCCGCAACGCGTCCATCACCTTCCCAGGAGTGAAGGCGCTCGACGACGTCAGCTTCCGGCTGCTCCCCGGCGAAGTCCACACCCTCATGGGTGAGAACGGCGCCGGCAAGTCCACCCTCATCAAGGCGCTCACCGGCGTCTACCAGATCGACTCCGGCGAGATCGTCGTCGCCGGCAAGGTCCGCCACTTCAACGGCACGGCATCCGCACAGGCCGCAGGGATCTCCACGGTCTACCAGGAGGTCAACCTGTGCACGAACCTCACCATCGGTGAGAATGTCATGCTCGGGCACGAGGTGCACGACTGGACCGGCATCAACTGGCGCAAGACCTACGCCCGTGCCACCGAAGCCCTCGCCCGCATGGGTCTCGGCGACCTCGACCCGCGAGCTCCCCTGTCGTCGATCTCCATCGCGATCCAGCAGCTCGTCGCCATCAGCCGCGCGATGGTCACCAACTCCAAGGTCCTCATCCTCGACGAGCCGACCTCGAGCCTCGACGCGAACGAGGTCGAGGTGCTGTTCGGCGTCATCCGCCGACTCCGCGACCAGGGCGTCGCCATCCTCTTCGTCTCCCACTTCCTCGACCAGGTCTACGCGATCAGCGACCGCATCACGGTGCTGCGCAACGGCCAGTTCGTCGGCGAGTACCTCAAACGCGACCTCGACCGCACGCAGCTCATCTCGAAGATGATCGGCAAGGACTTCGAGGCCCTCCGTGCCCTCGGCTCCAACCGGCAGACGCAGCAGCGCGACCGCACGGTCACTCCGCTCTTCGCGGCCGAGAACCTCGGCCGCAAGGGAGCGATCGAGCCCACGGATCTCGAGATCCACGCCGGCGAGGTCGTCGGGTTCGCCGGACTCCTCGGGGCCGGTCGCACCGAGCTCGCCAGGCTCATCGCCGGCGCCGACAAGGCCGACACCGGAACGACCCGCATGCGCGGCAAGAAGGTCTCGCTGAACACTCCCGTCGCCGGCCTCGCGCAGGGCATCGCCTACTCGACCGAGAGCCGTCGCGACGACGGCATCGTCGGCGATCTGAGCGTCCGCGAGAACATCATGCTCGCCGTGCAGGCCCGCCGCGGCTGGATGCGCCGGGTGCCCGCCCGCGAGGTCGACCAGCTGGTCAAGACCTACATGGAGCGCTTCAGCGTGCGGCCGAACGACCCCGACCGCCCCATCCGCCTGCTCTCGGGCGGCAATCAGCAGAAGGTGCTGCTCGGCCGCTGGCTCGCTACGAACCCCGATCTGCTCCTGCTCGACGAGCCGACGCGCGGCATCGACGTCGGCGCGAAGGCCGACATCCAGGAGACGGTCGCCGAGCTCGCCGAGGGCGGCATGAGCGTCGTCTTCATCTCGTCCGAGCTGGAGGAGGTCGTCCGGCTCTCCGAGCGGATCGTCATCCTCAAGGATCATCAGAAGGTGGGCGAGGTCATCAACGGACCGGAAGTCACCGCCGAGAGCATCGTCTCGGTCATCGCCACCGAGTCGGGCGATGAGGCGGAGAAGACCGCGGAGGCCCTCGCAGAAGAGGTCACCGCCGCAGAGACCGCCGACAACCATGAAGGGAGCGCGTCATGAATCGCGTCAAGTCCGCACTGCGCACGCCCTGGTTCTGGGCGATCGTGGGCATCGCGGTGCTGCTGCTGATCAACACGATCAAGAATCCGGCATACCTGGCGATCAGCGTGAACCCGACGACCGGGATGCTCACCGGCAACGTCCTCGACATCCTGCGCATCTCGGCGCCGATCATCATGATCGCCCTCGGCATGACCTTCGTCATCGCCACGGGCGGAATCGACCTCTCCGTCGGCTCGATGATGGCGGTCGGCGGGGCAGTCGCCATGCAGACCATGTCGGGCATGGACGGGTCGCAGCCGGTCGGCGAGATGCTGATCGCGATCGGCCTCGCACTCGCGCTCGCGATCGTGCTCGGCGCCATCAACGGCTTCCTGGTCGCCGTCGTCGGGCTGCAGCCGTTCATCACGACGCTGATCATGATGCTCGCCGCGCGCGGCATCGCCCGTGTGATCACGAGCGGCCAGAACACCGACGCCAAGAACGAGCCGTTCCGCCTCCTCGCGAACGGGCAGATCTTCGGCATCCCGACGAGCTTCGTCCTCGCCATCGCGATCGTCGTGCTCATCGCCCTGGCGATGCGGCGCACCGCGCTCGGACTGATGATCGAGTCGATCGGGATCAACCCGCACGCGAGCCGGCTCGCCGGCATCCGTCCCCGCCCGATCCTGATCGGCGTCTACATCCTCTCGGCGGCACTCGCGGCGGTCGGCGGCCTGTTCAGCGTCTCGGAAGTCATGACGGTGAGCGTCGGCGGCACCGGCAACCTGATGGAGCTCGACGCCATCCTCGCGGTGGTCATCGGAGGCACGTCGCTCGCCGGTGGGAAGTTCTCCATCGTGGGGTCCACGATCGGTGCGCTCCTCATCGCGACCCTGAACAAGACCGTGCTGTTCCTCGGCATCCCTGCCGCCGCGACACCGGCGTTCAAGGCTCTCGTCATCATCGTCCTGGTGCTGCTGCAGTCCGAGCGGGTGCGCTCGTGGGCCATGGGCCGCGCGAAGTCGCCGGGCACGCCCAGCACGCCCGCGCCGCCCGCAGCGGAACCGGCCGCACCCGTCTCGAAGGAGGTCGTCGCATGAGCTCCTCACGCACGCTCGCCGATGCCGTTCCCCCCATCCCCGACCTGCCGGAGAGCAGGAACACCGCCAGCGGCGCTGCACTGTCGCGGCTGTGGGAGCGCAATCAGACGCTGATCCCCACGCTCGCCGCCCTGGTGCTGCTGTTCGGCATGCTCATCTACGCCGAGGTCGCCTACGGCCGCGTCTTCCACGCGGGCACGATGTCGAGCCTGCTCATCAGCTTCGCGCCGACGATCATCCTCGCCGTCGGCATGACGATCGTGATCGTCTCGGGCGGCATCGATCTGTCCGTCGGCGCGGTCGTCGCGTTCAGCTCGGTCGCCGGCGTGATGCTCATGAACATCGGCATCAACGGCTGGGCCTCGATGCTGCTCATGATCCTGTTCGGAGCGCTCTTCGGCGTGATCGCGGGCGTCATGATCCAGTACTTCAACGTGCAGCCCTTCATCGCGACGCTCGCGATGATGTTCCTCGCGCGCGGACTGGCATCGATCCTCTCGACCACGCCGGTCCAGGCGCCCGAGGACTCCCCGATCCACCTGCTCGCCACGGACTGGAAGATCATCGACGGACCCAAGGTCAACGACCTCACGATCACGCCCGGTCTGATCATCGCCGTGCTCGTCGTGCTCGGCGGCATGTTCTACATGCACCGCAGCCGCAGCGGCCGCACGGTCTACGCGATCGGCGGCAACGAGTCGTCGGCGGGACTGATGGGCCTCCCGGTCGCGCGGACCCGCGTCGGGATCTACATCATCTCGGGCGCACTGGCCGGCCTGGCAGCGGTCGTGTACACCGCCGAAGTCGGCGGCAAGGCTCAGAACGTCACCGGTATCGGCTGGGAGCTCGATGCGATCGCGGCGGTCGTCATCGGCGGCACGCTGCTCACGGGCGGCTACGGCTACGTGCTCGGCTCGGTCGTCGGCGTCTTCGTGATCGCGGCGCTGCGCCTCATCATCACGAAGGACGGCACCATCAATCCCGAGTACCTCACGATCATCACCGGCGCGGTCCTGCTCGTGTTCGTGCTGCTGCAGCGCGCGCTCACGCGGCGGAAGGCCGACTGATGGCCGCGCTCACGCCTGAGGTCCAGGCATCTGTCGACGCCGTCCGTGAGGACGTCGCGAAGCTGCACGGTGAGCTCGTCCGCTACGGCCTGGTGGTCTGGACCGGCGGGAACGTCTCGGGCCGCGTGCCCGGCGCGGACCTGTTCGTGATCAAGCCGTCCGGCGTCTCGTACGACGACCTCGCGCCCGAGAACATGATCCTGTGCGACCTGGACGGAAATGTCATCCCGGGTTCGCCCGGCAGCGACCGCAGTCCCTCGAGCGACACGGCGGCCCACGCCTACGTGTACCGGAACATGCCCGAGGTCGGGGGAGTGGTGCACACGCACTCCACCTACGCGGTGGCGTGGGCGGCACGCGGCGAGGAGATCCCGTGCGTGATCACGGCGATGGCCGACGAGTTCGGCGGGCCCATCCCGATCGGGCCGTTCGCGATCATCGGAGACGACTCGATCGGCCGGGGCATCGTCGAGACCCTCTCGGGCCACCGCAGCCGCGCCGTGCTGATGCAGAACCATGGACCCTTCACGATCGGCACATCGGCCAAGGACGCGGTCAAGGCCGCCGTCATGGTCGAGGACGTCGCGCGCACGGTGCAGGTCGCCCGTGAGGCCGGCCCGCTCATCCCCATCCCGCAGGAGGCCATCGACAGCCTCTACGACCGGTACCAGAACGTGTACGGCCAGAGCGGGGACGAACGGCGATGACGGAACAGGCGCAGACGACTGCGGATGCCGCGGCCGCCGCGATCCGCGATGGCCGGACCGCGCTCGGCATCGAGCTCGGCTCGACGCGGATCAAGGCCTGCCTCGTGCTGGCCGACGATCCGTCGACGGTCCTCGCCGTGGGCAGCCACGAGTGGGAGAACCAGTTCGAGGACCGCGTGTGGACGTATTCGCTGGATGCCGTGTGGAGCGGGCTGCGGGCGGCGTTCGCCGACCTGGCGGCCGATGTCGACGAGCGGCACGACGCGACGCTGACGACGGTCGGGGCCATCGGCGTCTCGGCGATGATGCACGGCTACCTGGCCTTCGACGACTCAGGCGAACTGCAGGTGCCGTTCCGGACCTGGCGCAACACCACGACCGGGCGCGCGTCCGGCGTGCTGTCCGAGCTGTTCGGCGTGAACATCCCGCTGCGGTGGTCGATCGCGCATCTCTACCAGGCGGTGCTCGACGAGGAGCCTCACGTCTCGGACGTGCGCTTCCTCACGACCCTCGCGGGCTACGTGCACTGGAAGCTCACCGACCGCAAGGTGCTCGGCGTCGGCGATGCCTCTGGCATGTTCCCGATCGATCCCGCCACCGGCGGTTACGACGCCGCGATGCTCGGCAAGTTCGACTCCCTCGTCGGCGAGCGGGCCCCCGGCCTGCACGTCGCGGACCTTCTGCCCGAGGTGCTGACCGCAGGCCAGTCGGCCGGCGAGCTGACGCCTGCGGGAGCGGCGCTGCTCGATCCTTCCGGCGTGCTTCAGTCCGGCATCCCGCTCTGTCCGCCCGAGGGCGACGCCGGCACCGGCATGGTGGCCACCTGCGCGGTAGCGCCGCGCACCGGCAACGTCAGTGCGGGCACGAGCATCTTCGCGATGGTCGTGCTCGAACAGCCGCTGGCGAACGTCCACCACGAACTCGATATCGTCACGACTCCGGCGGGAGACCCGGTCGCGATGGTGCACTGCAACAACGGCGCGAGCGAGCTCGCCGCCTGGGTCGGCCTGTTCGCGCGGTTCGCCGGGGTCAGCGGAGGCGACCTGAAGTCGGACGACGTCTTCGAGGCGCTGTTCAGAGAGGCCCTCGACGGCGACCCCGACGCCGGCGGGCTGCTCGCCTACAACCACCTCGCGGGCGAGCCGATCGCCGGCATGTCCGAGGGGCGGCCGCTGTTCGTGCGCACTCCCGACAGCCGGCTGACGCTCGCGAACTTCATGCGCGCGCAGATCTACGGCGTCTTCGGCACGCTGAGCCTCGGCATGCGGGTGCTCGCGGACGAGGGCGTGAAGCTCGACCGCATGTTCGCGCACGGCGGCATGTTCCGCACCGCGGGTGTCGCCCAGCGCTTCCTCGCCGGCTCGCTCGATGCTCCGGTCGTCGTCGCCGAGACGGCATCCGAGGGCGGTGCGTGGGGCATCGCGGTGCTGGCCGCCTACCTGTCCGCGGCAGCGGAGCAGGATCTCGACGGCTTCCTCCGCGACCGCGTCTTCGCCGGCGCGCAGGTCCACACCGTGGAGCCCGACCCCGAAGACGTCCCCGGCTTCGCCGCCTACCTTTCGCGCTATCGCGACGGACTCGCCGTGGTGCGATCCGCCGTGCAGGCGCTCTGACCCGTTCACTCCCTCCCCCGCAAGATCCAAAAGGACACCGTCATGACCCGTCAGCCACTCGCCACCTCCCTCGACTCGTACGAGGTGTGGTTCGTCACCGGCAGCCAGAACCTCTACGGCGAGGAGACGCTCCAGCAGGTGGCGACGCAGTCGCAGGCGGTGGCCGACGGCCTCGGCGGGATGCCGGTGAAGGTCGTCTGGAAGCCGGTCCTCAAGGACAGCGACTCGATCCGCCGCCTGGCGCTCGAGGTGAACTCGCGTGACGACGTGATCGGCGTGATCGCGTGGATGCACACCTTCAGCCCGGCGAAGATGTGGATCGCGGGCCTGGACGCCCTGCAGAAGCCGCTCCTGCACCTGCACACGCAGGCCAATGTCGAGCTGCCCTGGGCCGACATCGACTTCGACTTCATGAACCTGAACCAGGCCGCGCACGGCGACCGCGAGTTCGGCTACATACAGACCCGTCTGGGCGTGGCGCGCAAGACCGTCGTCGGCCACGTCTCCAACCCGGCCGTGCTGCAGCAGGTCGAGGACTGGGAGCGCGCCGCCGCCGGCTGGGCCGCCGCCCGCACGCTCAAGCTCGCCCGCTTCGGCGACAACATGCGCTACGTCGCGGTCACCGAGGGCGACAAGACCGAGGCCGAGCTGCGCTTCGGCGTGCAGGTCAACACGTGGGGCGTGAACGAGCTCGTCGAGGCCGTCGATGCGGCTTCCGACGCGGATGTCGACGCCCTCGTCGCCGAGTACCTCGAGGCGTACGACGTGGCCGACGAGCTGCGCCCCGGCGCTGACCGGCACCAGTCGCTGCGCGACGGCGCCGCCATCGAGCTGGGCCTGCGCTCCTTCCTCGAGGAGGGCGGCTTCGGCGCCTTCACCACGTCCTTCGAGGACCTCGGCACGCTCAAGCAGCTTCCGGGTCTCGCGGTGCAGCGGCTCATGGCCGAGGGCTACGGCTTCGGCGCCGAGGGCGATTGGAAGACCGCGATCCTTGTGCGCGTCGCCAACGTGATGGGCTCCGGCCTGCCCGGCGGTGCGAGCCTCATGGAGGACTACACCTACGACCTCGTCCCCGGCTCGGAGCGCATCCTCGGCGCCCACATGCTCGAGGTCTCGCCCTCGCTCACGACCGCCAAGCCGCGCCTCGAGGTCCACCAGCTGGGCATCGGCGGCAAGGACGACCCCGTGCGTCTGGTCTTCACCGCCGACCCCGGCCCAGCCCTCGTGGTGGCCATGAGCGACATGCGCGACCGCTTCCGCCTCGTCGCCAACGTGGTGCAGAACGTCGACGCCCCCGACCTGCCCAACCTCCCGGTCGGCCGCGCGGTGTGGGAGCCGGCACCGGACTTCGCCACCTCCGCCGCCTGCTGGCTCGCCGCCGGCGCCGCCCACCACACCGTCATGACGACGGCCGTGGGCATCGACGTCTTCCGCGACTTCGCCGAGATCGCCAAGACCGAGCTCGTCGTCATCGACGACGACACCACCGTGCGCGGCTTCCAGCGCGAACTGCGGTGGAACCAGGCGTACTACCGACTCGCTCAGGGCCTCTGAGCGTTCCCGCACCCCACCCGAAGGGATCTCGCCGATGAGACCGCATTCGATCCAGTCCGCGCGCACCCACGCGCGGCGACCCGTACGCCGCGCGATCGCCTCGACCGCCGTCGCCGCGCTGGCCGTCTCGCTGCTGGGGCTCACCGCCCCGATGGCGGCGCAGGCGGCCGCGGTCCCCGCGCCGACCGCTCACTACGACATGTCCCACTCGGGTTCGAGCCTGCTCGACGTATCGGGCAACGGCCGGCACGCAGCCCTCACCACCCTGACCGACGCATCCTTCGTCGAGGTCGCCGGCGACAGTGTCCTCCGGTTCAACGGCGACGGCTACGCCTCGCTTCCCCAGGGCCTCGTCACGGGTACGGACAACAACTTCACGGTCGAGTACACGGTGACGACGCAGACCGCCCGCAACCAGTTCGGGTGGGTCATCGGCAACGGCATCGGCGCCTGGAACACGACGCAGCTCGGCAACCACGTGTTCGTCAACCCGCGGTCGAGTGACGCTCCGAGTGGCCGTGTGCTCGCCGGCATCCGCGTCTACGACGGAGGCAACGGTGAGACCCGCCTTCCGGCCGGCGGAAGCCTCAACCCCGGACTGACCACGCTGACGCTCGTCGGCAACGGCAACACCCTGACGCTCTACCGGGACGGCGCGCAGATCTCGACGGTGACGCACACGAAGCTGATGAGCGCGATCGTGCCTTCGACCGGCGTGCTCGGCTACCTCGGCCGTTCCCTCTACTCGAACGACGCGCTGGTGAAGGCGGACGTGTCGGACGTCAAGTTCTGGGACGTCGCGCTCACTCCCCAGGAGATCACCGACAGCATGCCGACCGCAGCGCAGAAGGCCGCCACGACGGACGGAATCATTCGTCTCGACATCCAGTCGACCGTCCGGGGCGCGAACCCGTCTCTCGACAGCGTCACGAGCAACCTCACGTTCCCGGCATCCGCAAACGGCGTCACGCTGACGTGGGCCAGCTCGAACCCGGCCGTGGTCTCGAACACGGGAGTGGTCTCGCGCAGCACCCTCACGAGCGACGCGCCGCTGACCATCACCGCGACGACGTCGCTGGGCACGACGATCACGTTCGAGGTGGTCGTGAAGGCCCCCGTGCTCGCAGCAGACCTCGACGCGATCACGCTGACGACGCGCACGACCGAGAACCTGCCGCTCATCACGAAGGGCTCCGTCAACGGCGCGCCGATCACGTGGACGTCCTCGGACCCCGCGCTCGTCACGCCCACGAACCCCTCGTACACGGCACCCGCCGTCGGCGCCCCCGACCCGTTCAAGGGCGGCGGGCTCATCGAACGGCCCGCGTACGGCACCGGCGACGCCTCGGTGACGCTCACCGCGACCGCGACGCTCAACGGCGCCACGACGTCGCGCACCTTCACCGTGGCCGTCGCTGAGAAGGGTCGCCAGGCGCCCGACGCGGGCTACGCGGCCGCGTACTTCAAGGCCGACAACGACGAGAAGATCTACCAGGCGGCGACAGCCGGCAACGACTTCTTCTCCTTCGCACCGGTCAACGGCGGTGCCCCGACGATCGTCTCGACCGCCGACACCACCGGTCTCCGCGATCCGTACGTGATCCGCTCCGCCGAGGGCGACAAGTACTACATGATCGCCACGGACCTCTGCATCGGCTGCACCGGCGACTGGGGAGCTGCGCAGTCGAACGGCAGCCTCAAGATCGAGGTGTGGGAGTCGCCCGACATGAAGAGCTGGGTCCGCACCAACGGCCAGAACGCGGGCATCACGATCAACCAGCCGGAAGCCGGGATGACCTGGGCGCCGGAGGCGTATTGGGACGACGACCTCCAGTCGTACGTCGTGTTCTTCGCATCGCGGCTGTACGACGATGTCGCCCACACGAGTGGCCCCGGGCACGCCCGCATGTTCTACGTGCTCACGCGCGACTTCAAGACGTTCACGTACCCCCCGACGACGTGGCAGGACACCGGCTACGCGCGCATCGACTCGACGGTCACGAAGATCGAGGACTACTACTACCGGTTCACCAAGAACGAGGACGGTGGCGCCGCCAGCACGCTGGAGGCCGGCAAGGACATCTTCCTCGAGCGCTCCAAGGTGCTGACCGCACCCACCACGCAGTCGAGCTGGACCGCCGACCCCACCACCACGTGGCAGCTGACCGACACGAACATGACGAGGCTCGAGACCAACCAGGTCGGCGAAGGCCCCGAGATCGTCAAGCTCAACGCCGGCGACCCGAACAACACGGCAGAGGGTGACGGCTACGTCTTCCTCGTCGACAACTACGGAGCCGGCGGCTACCGCGCCTTCCTCACGGACGCAGACGCGATCGCATCGAGTGCGCAGGGTGACCGCCTGTCGAAGCGGGCCGAGTGGGTCGTCAGGCCCCAGGGCGGGCTGCCCGCGAGCCCGCGCCACGGTTCGTTCGTGAGCGTGTCGCAGTCGGTGCTCACCGCACTGAACACGTGGTCTCCGGTCGCCGCGGTCGCCTCGACCACCGTCCTGACGGCGGAGGGTCGCACCGCGACCGCAGAGGTCACCGCGGCAGACGGCGGCGACGTCGTGGGCACTGTGACCTTCTCGGGCGGCGAGTGGAACGAGACGGTCGCTCTCGAAGACGGTTCCGCCGCCGTGACGGTTCCGGCAGGCGTCGGCACCGTCACCGCGCACTACGACGGCTACCGGGACGCGCTCGTCAGCACGTCGACGTCGTCGGCGGTGTCGTTCGCGCTCGAGCTGACCGCCACGGCCGCCACCCGGTGCGTCGCAGGCAAGGTCGTGGAGACCGTCAGCGTCACCAACGGCGACGAGATCGCGGCATCCGTCACGCTCACCGGCGCCTACGGGACCAAGACCATCACGGTCGCGCCGGGCAAGACCGTCGCCTCGGCATTCACCACCCGCGCCGCATCGATCGCATCGCACGCGGTGTCGGTCAGTGCGACGGCCACCGACGGCCGCGCCCACGCCTCCAGCGTGACCGTGCCCGCCGCCGACTGCCGGTAGATCGCACGACCGGAGGGCCCGTGACATGGTCGCGGGCCCTCCGGCCGTCGCGGGATACTGGGAGCGATCTCATCCACCCCACCGACCGAGGATCTGAATCCATGGCACGCACCCCCACGTCCGGCATCCAGCACGCGCTCCGCGCGGGAGACTACGAGGCGGTGATCGCCAGCGTCGGAGCGACCCTGCGTTCTCTCACCCACCTCGGCCGCGACCTGGTGGTGCCTTTCGATTCCGACGAGGTCCGTCCGTCGTACCGCGGCGCGACGCTCGCGCCGTGGCCGAACCGGGTCGTCGACGGCAGATACTCGTTCGGGGGCGCCGAGTACCAGCTGCCCCTCACCGAGCCGGCGCGCTCGCACGCGCTGCACGGCCTCGCCGCGTGGCTGGACTTCGAGGCGATCGACAAGGGCCCCGACCACGTGACGCTGGCCGCGGTCATCCAGCCGCAGACCGCCTACCCGTGGCGCGTGGTGGTGACCACCACGTTCTCGCTCGGCCCCGACGGTCTCACGCAGTCCGTCACGGCGCGCAACGACAGCGACGAGGCCGCGCCGTGGGGGACCGGCCCGCATCCGTACCTCAAGGCCGGCGACGGCCACGTCGACGACTGGACGCTCGAGCTGCCCGCCGCCCAGGTCCTCGCCGTCACCCCCGACCGACTCATCCCCACCGAGCTCGTCGCGGTCGACTCCGACGAGCCGGAGCGATTCGACTTCCGCTCGCCTCGAGTGATCGGCGACGCCTTCATCGACCACGCCTACTCCGGCCTCGTGCGCGACGAGGCGGGTGCCGCCGTCGTGCGTGTGACCGACCCGTCAGGGAGCGGCGTCGAGATGTCGTGGGATGCCGCGTGCCCGTGGGTGCAGATCCACACCGCCGACAAGCCCGAGGCCGCGCTCAGCCGCCTGGGCCTGGCCGTCGAGCCGATGACGTGCGCACCGGACGCCTTCAACGCGGCGAACTACTCGTTCGACGCCGGACTCATCACGCTCGAGCCCGGCGACGTCGCCGAGGCGTCGTGGCGCATCGCCGCGATCGCGTGACGCGCGGCTGACTTCAGGCGTGGCGCCCAGCCGTCGCATGTGGTCGACGCGCCGCGCACCAGGCGACCGCTTGCGACGGATGGATGCCGCCACCCCGACGACCGGGCGGCTCGTTCCGTGAGGTCGCCGAGACTCGCGCATTCGCCCGAGACTCAGGGCATTGCCACGAGTCTCGGGCGAATCACGCGATCTCACTGCCGCGAGCCAGGCGCAGAAGAGGAGATCTGCCGAAACGAGGACGTTCTCCCCAGTCATTCCTCGGTTCGGCGGATCTCCTCTGTCGTCTGCGCTAGTGGTGCCCCGGATCCACGATGCCGTGCGTTCCGTGCGGCGACGCGCTGCGACCGGCCTCGGTCGCGGCGAGGGCCGGCGTGACCAGCGCTGCCACGATGACAGCGGCCGCGAGCAGGACCCAGAGCCGGGGTGGCGCATCGTCCGCACCGGCTCCGCGGCGGCGCAGACGCCCCGCGCAGGCGATGGCCGCCGAGATCAGCAGCGCCGTCAGCGCGGCGACGGCTATGACGCTCGTGCGCGCGGGATCCGCCATGAGTGCCGCGACCGCGGCCACGATCCCGGCCAGTGCGCCTGCGACGCCCGCCCGTGGCACGACGATGCGTCCACGGGCGAGCGTCCAGGCTCCCCACACGAGCGACCCGGCTCCCAGCGCGATGAGCACGACGCCGGCCCCCCGGGCGGCATCGTCCTGCATCAGAGCGCCGGCGCCGAGCGCGACCTCGATGAGGCCCGCGCCCCACGCCGCGACAGCCGCCCACGAAGGGGCAGCGCCGCGCAGCGCGAGCGGCGCCCGGGGCGTCCGTGCGGACGCGCCGGGGGCCATCTCGGCCGTGGGGATCGCGGAGGTCATGCGAACCGGCTCAGACCGTACGGCCCGGCGCGTCGGCGCGCACGTTCCGGTCGGCGGCCAGGCCCACACCCAGCAGCACCAGCGCGCTGGCGAGGTGGAGGAAATGGTCCGCGGTGTTCAGGGCCAGGATGTTCAGGGCCGTGTCGACGAGGAAGAACCCGACGATACCGAGGAGCAGGTACACGGCGCCGACGGTGACGTTCACGGCCTTGGCCGCGGGCACCGACTTCAGCCCGGCGATGAGAAGCGCCGCACCGATCAGCAGGTGGGCGATGTTGTGCAGCGGATTGACCTCGAAGACTCCGAGGAGCAGGCCTCCCTCTGTCGCGATGAAGCCCACACCGCTCGTGACGGCGAAGCCGAGCAACCCGACGAGGATGTAGACGGCACCGAAGATGGTGGCGACGAGGCGGTTCGGTGACGAGCGCATGAGCGTTCCTCCTGTTTTCTGGGCGGCGGATGCCGCGACTGTGTGTTGTTCGGAGTCCCGTCGGGATCGGTTTGGACCGAGCCGGATCCGGAGACGACTGAGGACCCCGAGCAAGCTCGAAGGTCCTCTGCCGGCCGCCGCGCAAGCCGCGGCGAGACTCGCGGGATCAGTTGTCCCGAAGGTCTTCCTTGATGTCGTTGCGGGTCTTCACCGAGTCGCGTTCGGCTTCGGCCTTCTTGACGTCGGCATCCGCCTTCATCTCGTCGACCTTGTCGCCGACACGGTCCGTCGTGTCTTCCCAGGTGTCGCTGATCTTCTCGCCGACGGCCTTGGCCGTCTCCTTGGCGTCATCCATGAAACCCATGTACCCGCTCCTTCCTCGAAGAACTGCGTTCCTCACGCTACGGGCCGACCGGCCGCCGGGCGCAGGGGTTGCGCGCGGTGGCGGCGCTTGCTATCGCGGGTGGGCGCACCCGGGGACAGGGAAGCGCCCAGGGAGGGCGGGCGCGGCATCCGAGGTCATTCCACTGAATTCCGGGATGTCTAGATCGGCGTGGTCGTGTCGATCGCGTCGCGCAGCGGCCGGCGCATCGGACCCCAGTACCGGGTCGGGGTGATCCGGGTCAGCACGTCGACCAGGCGGGCCTCGCGGCCGACCATCGTGCGCGCCCGACGCCGGATCGTGGCCTCGACGATGCGCACCGCGGCATCGGCGGGCTCGGTGTGGTACATCGCAGCCTGCGCTGCTGCGGCCCGATCGGCCACCGCGGGATCGATCGCGGCGGCGTACCGCCCGCGGCCGATGATGCCGGTCTTGACTCCGGCGGGATAGATGGCGCCGACGCTCACGGTGGAGCGCTCGAGCTCGTGCCGCAGCGCCTCGGTGAAGCCCCGGACGGCGAACTTGCTCATCGCGTACGGGATGCGCCCGGCCGGCGCCGCGAGGCCGTAGATGCTCACCAGATGCGTGATGTGCGCGGCATCCTCTCGGCGCATCGCCGGCAGCAGCGCCTGAGTGATGTTCACGGTGCCCCAGAGGTTGACGTCCATCAGCCAGCGCATCTCGTCCATGGTCAGCTGGTCGATGCTGCCGAGCATCGATGACCCCGCGCACGTGATCAGCGCCTGCACGTGGCGGTGAGACGCATCGATCTCGGCCGCGAGGGCGAACACCGCGTCGTCGTCGGTGAGGTCCACCGCATGCGTCGTATGACCTGTCCCGGCCAGCTCCGATGCCAGGGCGGACAGGCCCTCGCCGTTGCGGTCGATCAGCGCCAGCCGGGCTCCGCGGCGGTCCAGCTCGCGCGCGACCTCCGCGCCCATCCCGCTGGCCGCGCCGGTGATCACCGTCGTCCTGCCGCGTACCTCGAGCCGCTGCATCCCGGCCATCGCCCGTTCCCCTCGTCGCCCTTGACCTGCTCCTACGATTGTCGCGGACTCGGCGGCCTCCGGCGGACGCTAGCCTCGATGCAGGAGGTGTGATGGGCAAGACCGCAGAGGCGATCTCAGAGGGCGTGTCCATCGCGTCGGCCGCGGCACGGATGGCCGTCCGCAACCACATCCTCGTCGAGACGATCGCGCACGATGAGCCGTTCGACGTCGCCGCATTCGCGCCGTTCGCGCACGACACCCTGGTAGCGCTCGCCGCCGAGCAGGAAGAAGCGGCCGACCTGGCGAAGCGCCAGCGAAAGAAGGCCTGGGGCAAGTTCACCGACCCCGACGGCACGCACGACTACCGCGACCGCGACACCCGCAACCTGCGCCGGCGCCACAACCAGTACCGCGGGGTCGCCAAAGAGCTGCGCCGCATCGCCGAGGACCCGCACGCGGTGCGCGCCCTCGTGGAGCAGGCACGGGATGCCGCATGGGGCGACGTCGAGGCGAACCTGCAGCGCAGGCTGCTGGTCGAGGGGATGCGCCCCGACCTGGATCCGGACTACGCGAAGATGCGCGCGGCCCGGATGCAGTCCCTCCGGCTCGTCGATCTGCCCCGGCTGGCGGCCCACCGCAGGCGCGTGCCCGAACCCGACCCCGAGGCCGAGAACGCCGCCGCCGAGCCCGGCGCCTGACCGCTGACACGCCCGGGATCCGGGCATCCCGGCGCCGATTCGCTCCGGGGGACGCCGTCGGGTATTCTGGACGCTGGCTTGCGCGAGAGTGCGGGCCGGGCGCCCGTAGCTCAATGGATAGAGCATCTGACTACGGATCAGAAGGTTAGGGGTTCGAGTCCCTTCGGGCGCACACTGTGTTGAGACAGTGACGGAACGGCCTGCGAAAGCAGGCCGTTCTGCTTTTCCGCTGCGCGGGCCAGAATGAGCGCATGAGACTCGTGCAGATCGCGCAGCGCGCCGAGGACCTGGACCGCGCCGCCGACTTCTATACGGTGCTGCTCGAGTCGCCCCCGGTGGCGAGGTTCGATCCGCCCGGGCTGCTGTTCTTCGATCTCGACGGCGTGAGGCTGCTGCTCGACCGCAACGCGCCGACCTCGCTCGTCTATCTGTGGGTCGACAACGTCCACCGGACGCTCGAGCGAATGGCGGGGATGGTCGACGTCGTCTCGCCACCGCACGTCATCTTCACGCACGAGGACGACACGCTCGGACCCGCCGGGCATCAGGAGTGGCAGGCGTTCATCAAGGACTCCGAGGGCAACACGGTCGGGCTGGTCGCGTTCCAGACGCCCTGATCGAGCCGAAGTACCGCCGCTCGGGGTGGACAATGGCCGAATGGATGCCGCGATCCCCGCCCTCACCGAGATGCCCGCACCGCAGTTCGTGATGACGCCGGAGGGCTATCGCGTCGCCACGTACTCGTGGGGCGACGAGGCCGCGCCGACGGTGCTGTGCGTGCACGGGTTCGCGTCGAGCTGCCGTGACAACTGGGTGAACACCGGCTGGGTCCGCGATCTGACGCGTGCCGGGTTCCGGGTGCTCGGGGTGGACCAGCGGGGCCACGGCCAGAGCGAGAAGCCGACGGACCCGCGTGCCTACGGCATGGAGTCGCTCGCGTCAGACCTGGTCGCCGTGCTCGACACGTATCTGCTCCACACCGTGCTGTACGCCGGCTACTCGCTCGGCGCCCGGGTGGGCTGGCAGCTGGCGGTCAGCGCGCCTGAGCACGTCGAGCGGGCGGTGCTGGGCGGCATCCCCGACGGCCGTCCGCTGGCCCGGCTGCAGCTCGAACAGGCTCGCGCCTACGCCGATCACGGGACGCCGGTCGAGGATCAGGTCACGCGCAACTACGTCACCCTCGCCGAACGCGTTCCCGGAAATGACCTCAGCGCGCTGGTCGCGCTGGCCGAGGGGATGCGGCTGGGGGATGCCGACCCCGACCCCGCACACCCGCCGCAGCAGAGGATCCTCTTCGCGACCGGATCCGAGGACGCGATCCTCGAGCGGTCGCGCCTTCTCGCCTCGGCCACGCCGCACGGCGACTTCGTGGAACTGCCCGATCGACACCACTTCAACGCCCCCGGCTCACGGGTCTTCCGTCAGGCTGCGGTCGACTTCTTCACCGGCGGTCACTGAGGACGAGCAGAGTGCCCGCCAAGTGGCGGTCGGCTGCGGCATCCTGATGATGTGCCGTCTGATCTGACGCGCAGTCTGCACCCGCGGGAGCGTACGCTGGAGGAGTGAGCGCCTACGTCTCGGCGTTCGAGCTGTTCTCCATCGGTGTAGGACCCTCGAGCTCCCATACGGTCGGACCCATGCGGGCCGCCCTCGACTTCGTCGCGCGCCTGCGTGCTGAGGGCCTTCTCGATCGTGTGGCTCGGGTGACCTGCACGCTGTACGGCTCACTCGGAGCGACCGGGATCGGCCACGGAACTCCCGACGCGATCGTGGCGGGGCTGCGCGGGGAGGCGCCCGAGAGCGTGGACCCGGATGCCGTGCGCTCGGCCTGGAGCGCGTGGACCGACGGCCGCGAGCTGATGCTCGGCGGAACCCGTCCAGTCCCGTTCTCGCGGGCCGACATCGCCTTCGAGCCGCGCACCCGGCTGCCGGGGCACCCCAATGCCATGACGCTCGAGGCATGGACGACATCGGATGCCGGTCCGGCGCGGTCGCTGACGGGATCCGCGCCCCTCCTACGAGAGACCGGAACCGCCTTCGCACTGGCTGTGCCGAGCCGAGCCGTGCCCGTCGATGACGCCGACCTCGTTCTGCGGGAGACGTACTACTCCGTCGGCGGCGGCTTCATCCGCCGCGACGGCGAGCCGCCGCGCGTGCAGGCCCACGGCTTCCCGCTCGACTTCGGCAGCGCCGAAGAGCTTCTCGCGCTGTGCGATGAGCACGGCCTCACGATCGCCGAGCTCGCCCGCCGCAACGAGCAGGCCCTGCGTTCCGACGAGGAGATCGCCGCCGGACTCGACGCGATCTGGGACGCGATGGCCGGTTGCGTCGAGGCGGGCCTGCACGCCGACGGCGTCCTGCCCGGCATGCTGCAGGTCAAGCGGCGCGCCGGTGCCATCCGCGCACAGTTGGACGACGCCGAGGCCGAGGGCCGCCGTGAGCTGCCCGGCGAGTGGCTCGGCGCATTCGCGCTCGCCGTCAACGAGGAGAACGCCTCGGGCGGCCGTGTCGTCACGGCGCCGACCAACGGCGCCGCCGGCATCGTGCCGGCCGTGGCGATGTACTGGTGGCGGTTCATGGCCGACTCCGGCCTCGGCGCGGGCAACGCGGTGACCCCGTACGGCGAGCTCGTGGGCAGTGCGCTCCTCGGCTTCGGCGGCGAGGTCGCGCCGGCCGCCGACGCCGGCCTGGACGAACCCCTGGTCGCCGAGGCGAACCGGAGGCGCGGCATCCGTCGCTATCTGCTCACGGCCACGGCGCTGGGGTCGCTCTTCAAGGCGAACGCCTCCATCTCGGGCGCCGAGGGCGGCTGCCAGGCCGAGGTCGGCTCGGCGTGCGCGATGGCCGCAGGAGGGCTGACCGCCGTCATGGGCGGGACAAACCGCCAGATCGAGAACGCCGCCGAGATCGCGATGGAGCACCACCTCGGACTCACGTGCGACCCCGTCGGCGGTCTCGTCCAGATCCCGTGCATCGAGCGAAACGCCATCGCGGCCTCGACCGCGGTCACGGCGGCCAGGCTCGCGCTCCGCGGCGACGGCTCGCACTACGTGTCGCTCGACACGGTCGTCGAGACCATGCGCCAGACCGGCATCGACATGTCGACGAAGTACAAGGAGACCAGCGAGGGCGGTCTCGCGGTCAATGTGATCGAGTGCTGACCCGCTGAACGACGGGTGAGCGGATGCCGCGTCCGCCGCAGCCGGGTCAGCCGCCGCTGCGTCGGCCTCGGCGCAGGCGGCCCACGGTCTCGCCGATCGTGACTCCGACCAGCACGAGGGATGCCGCGACCGACAGGGTCAGCGCATCGAGCGGGACCCACAGCAGCGCGGCGGTGATCAGCACCGCGAGCGCGACGACGCCCGCCAGCTGTGCGCGGGCCCAGCGCTGGTCGAGCACCCAGCGGAACAGCACCGTGCCGACGAGGAAGAGGAGCGGACCGCCCAGCACGACGAGGGTCGGAGCCACCCCGTGCTCGTGCGGGTGCGAGAGGGCCTCCTTGTCGCCGACGCTCACCAGGACCAGGCCGCCCACGATGGCGAGGTGAACCCACGTGTAGGCCGTCCGCGCGAGGCGTCCGGGTTCGTCCGACGCTTCGATGGCCTCGGACCCCATCCGCTCGCCGTGGTCGAAGTAGATCCACCAAGTCGCGGCCGCGGCGACGAACGCGGCGGCGAGGGCGATGATCGTCTCGGGCGAGGACTCCTTCGCGGCGAAGGCGAAGCCGGTGACCAGCAGCCCTTCGCCGAGGGTGATGAGCACGAAAAGCGCGGTGCGCTCGGCGATGTGCGGACCCGACAGGTCCCAGGCTCCGATGAGCACCCGGCCTCGGCCCGGCACAGGGAACCCGAGGACGGTTCCCAGCAGCTCGAGGCCGAGCGCAGCGGCCCAGAGGGGGAGCTGCCACGGGAGCGGCAGGAGGGCCCCGACGATCCACAGAGCGCCTCCGGCGACGGTCCAGATGAGGACCAGAGTGAAGTCCTTCGACACCGCGCGATCGTGGCGCGCGATCGCCCACACGATGAAGCCGGTCCGGCCGACCTGCAGCACGACGTACGCGATGGCGAACGCCCACGCCCGGTCGCCGAACGCCTCGGCGATCGACACGCTGATCACCAGGGCGACGAACGCGAGAGCGATCACCGCGCCCCGCACGGGGAGCTTCACCGGATCGAGCCAGTTGGTCACCCAGGTGGTCGACACCCACGCCCACCACAGGGCGCACACCATGATGACGCCCTCGAGCGCACCCAGGCCGCTCTGATTGTCGTACAGATAGGCCGACAGCTGCGTCAGCGCGAACACGAACACCAGGTCGAAGAACAGCTCGACGTAGGTCACGCGATCCGTGCGCGGCGAATCCGGTGGACGCATCACGTCGCGGGTCATCCCGAAGGGCATGCCTCATCATGCACCACGGTCGTAGGCTGACCCCGTGGTCGAGTACGTCATGCCTGCGCCGAAGCGGCGTCGCGGTCGGCCGCGCGCGGGGGAGTCCGACGCCCGCGAGCGCATCATGGCGGCCGCGATCGACGAGTTCGCCGACGCCGGCTACGAAGGCGCCACCATTCGAGGTATCGCGGCACGGGCCGGGGTGGACTCCGCGCTCGTCCACCACCACTTCGGCACGAAGGCCGACCTGTTCGGCGCGGCCATCGGCGCCCCGATGCGGCCCGACCTCGCCCTCCCCGAGATCCTGGCCGGTCCTCGCGAGGAGGTCGGCGAGCGGATCATGCGGTTCGTCCTCGGCGCGTGGGAGCAGCCCGAGGTGCGACGCCGCGGAGTGGTGCTCATGCGGGCGGCCCTCGGCAACAAGCTCACGACGCCGCTGCTCGCGGGCTTCCTCTCTCGGGAGCTGCTCTCGCGGATCGCCCGGTCCCTCGACGTGCCGGATGCCGAGCTGCGAGCATCCCTCGTCGCGTCGCAGGTCGCGGGCATGCTGATCGCGAGATACGTGCTGAAGCTGCCGGCGCTGGCCGAGGCATCCGTCGACGATCTTGTGTCGCGCGTCGCGCCCACCATCCAGCGCTACCTGTACGAGTAAGAGGAGACGGAGACCTATGACGTTCCAGGCATACCTCGACAACATCGAGGAGAAGACGGGGCTGACCCCCCGCCAGTTCGTCGACCTCGCGTCCGAGAAGGGCTTCGGGCCGGGCACGAAGTCCGGTGAGATCGTGAGCTGGCTGGCCGAGGACTACGGGCTGGGGCGCGGTCACGCGATGGCGCTGGTGCATGTGATCACGAAGGGCGACAAGATCAGCTCGAAGCACGTCGGCACCGGCACGGCCCACTCCGATGCCTCCGACACGCTCTGGCTGGACGGCAAGGCGACCAACCCCGACTCCTAGAGGCCTTGACCGCAGGCTCGCGCGGGCGAATAATTCATCGTGTGATGAATAAATCCTCCGGCAACGCCGTCGAAGTGCGCGGACTGCACGTGCGCCGCGGCACGACCGAGGTGTTCACGAGCCTCGACTTCGACATCCCGCAGGGTCAGATCACCGGGCTGATGGGGCCGTCGGGGTGCGGCAAGACCACGCTGATGCGCTCGATCGTCGGGGTTCAGAAGGTCGCGGGCGGCACCGTCACCGTGCTCGGTGCCCCGGCGGGTACAGCCGTGCAGCGGCGCCGCGTCGCCTACGACACGCAGGCCGCCTCCGTCTACGGCGATCTCACCATCGAGCAGAACCTGCGGTACTTCGCGCGCATCATCGGCGCACCTCGCTCCGACGTCGATCGGGTGATCGAGCAGGTGGGGCTCAGCGGCCAGGCGCGTCAGACGGTGGACTCGCTCAGCGGCGGGCAGGAGAGCCGCGTCTCGCTCGCGGTCGCCATGCTGGGAAGCCCTGAGCTGCTGGTGCTCGACGAGCCGACGGTCGGGCTCGACCCGGTGCTGCGCGCCGAGCTCTGGGAGCTGTTCCGCGGGCTGTCGGCGACCGGCGCGACGATCATCGTCAGCAGTCACGTGATGGACGAGGCGCTCCGCTGCGACCGGCTGATCCTGATGCGGGCCGGGCGCATCATCGCCGACACGACTCCGGACGGCCTGCTCGCCGAGACCGGGGCGACGGATCCGGATGCCGCGTTCCTCACGCTCATCGAGCGCGATGTCGCCGGCGCCGCCGATCGGCATCCGGCCAGCCGGCGCGAAGCGCGAGAAGAGGCCGGCGAATGAACGGCACTCGCATGCTCGCCACGGCGACGCGCATCCTGCGTCAGCTGACGCACGACCCGCGCTCGATCGCGCTGATGCTCGTCGCGCCGAGCCTTCTCGTCGGCCTGTTCGCCTGGCTGTTCAGCGAACAGGAGGGCGTGTTCGACATCTACGGGCCGCCGATCCTTGCCCTGTTCCCGTTCATCATCATGTTCCTCATCACGTCGATCACGACGCTGCGCGAACGCCGGTCCGGCACGCTGGAGCGACTGATGACGACCCCGCTCGGCAAGGCTGACTTCATCGTCGGCTACGCGATCGCGTTCGGGCAGATGGCGATGCTGCAGGCCGTCGTGACGGTGTCGTTCGCGGTGTGGGTGTGCGGGCTCGAGACCGAGGGGCCGGTGTGGCAGCTGGGCCTCGTCGCCGTCACCGACGCTGTCCTCGGCATGGCTCTGGGTCTGCTCGCGAGCGCATTCGCCCGGACGGAGTTCCAGGCTGTGCAGTTCATGCCGCTCATCGTCTTCCCGCAGATCCTGCTGGGCGGGCTCTTCATGCCTCGCGAGGACATGCCGCCGGCGCTGTACGCGATCTCGGACTGGCTGCCGTTGAGCTACGCCATCGACGCGATCACCGCCGTCACCGCGGGAGACGAGGGATGGGACGTGTACGGCCCGCTGCTGATCGTCGCCGCCTTCCTCGTCGGCGCGCTGATCCTCGCTTCGCTGACGCTGCGACGCCGCACGCCGTAGCCGATGACGGTCATCATCGTCGAAGGTGAGAGCGATCGCGTCGCGCTCGAGATCCTCGGCGCGCGTATGGGAGTTGAACTTCCGAGGATCGTGACGGTCGGTGGTGCGAGCGGGGCGCGTCGAGCGATCTCCGGACTGAGCGATCATAGCGTCGTGGGATTGGTCGACGCCAACGAGCGGGCGTTGTTCGAGCGCGTGATCGAGCGGGTCTACGTGTGCGACCCCGATCTGGAAGGCGAGCTCGTCCGAGCGCTCGGTGTCGACGCGGTCGAAGCCGTCATCGCTGAGCAGGGAGAGCTCGAGTCCTTCCGGCGTCTCCAGAATCAGCCGGCGCAGCGTGGTCGCTCCGTCGAGGCGCAGCTTGAGCGCTTCTTCGGCGGGAGGAGTGGGAACAAGCTTCGCTACGCGGGTCTTCTCGCCGCTGCGATGCCCCTCGACCGGGTGCCCGCGCCGCTCGCAGACCTCATCCGAGCAGTCGTGGCGTCACCAAGGCGCGGTCTCAGCACTCCGGGCGGTGCTTGCGCAGCTTGAGGGTGAGGTCGCGCAGCTGGGTCAGCTCGTCGTCGCTGAGCAGCGACATCCGCTCGGCGATGACGCGGCCGTGCGCGCTCGCGAGCTTGCGGAAGAGAGAGGCCCCGGCATCCGTCGCCTTCACCAGCGCGCCGCGGCCGTCTTCGGGATCGGCGCACTTGTCGATCAGGCCGCGCGAGACCATGCGGTCCACGAGACGCGAAACGCTCGGCTGGCTGATCAGCATGTTCGCCGTGACGTCACGCAGGCGAGCGGTCATGTCGTCCGCGCGGGTGACGGTGAGGAGCACGTCGTACTCCGCCTGATTGAGCGTGTCTTCGTGGAAGTCCTGGCTGATGTCGCCGAACACCTCGTGCTGCGCGCGGAAGAGGCTCTCCCAGGCATCGATGGCGAGGCGACGGTCGGTCATAGCGACAAGATTACGACCAATGCGCGACCCCTAGGCTGAGGCGCATGATGGGGACTTCCGCGCCGGCCGTGTCGACGAGCCGGGTGACCTGGGCTGCGAGGGTCGCCGCGGTCGTCGCCGTGATCACCGGCCTCCTGTTCGCCGGCTTCCCGCCCGCGCCCGCGCACGCCGGCGTGGAGGACTTCACCTTCGAGAGCCTCGACGTCGAGTATCAGCTCGGCACCGCCGAGGACGGCACGAGCACGCTGACGGTGGTGGAGACCTTCGTCGCCCTGTTCCCGGAGTTCGACCAGAACCGCGGCATGCGTCGCAGCATCCCCGATTCCTACCTCGGCGCCCCGGTACGGCCGCAACTGGTGTCGATCACCGACGGCGAGGGAAGGCAGCGCGAGGCCGAGGCAGAGGAGGACGAGGACTACTACGTCATGACCTCGCGGGCCGGCGACTTCGTCCACGGCAGGCAGACGTACGTGTTCACCTACACGCTCGAGAACGTGACCCGGTTCTTCACGGACACCGGCTCGGACGAGTTCTACTGGAACGTCAACGGCACCGAGTGGCCGCAGAGCTTCGGCCGTGTCACGGCCCGCGTCACGATGAGCCCTGACCTCGCCGAAGCCCTCACCGGCGCCGAAGCCTGCTACGTGGGGTACGAGGGCTCCACCCAGTCGTGCCAGATCTCGGCCGATGGCGCGTCTGTCGAGGCATCCGCCGCCAACGTCCTGCCCTTCCAGACCATGACCATCGCCGTGGGCTTCGAGCAGGGGACGTTCACGCCGTTCGACTCGTCGTACTTCGCCTCGGTGTGGGGCTGGCTGCAGGCGCTCGCCGCTCTCTGCCTCGCCGGAGCCATCGTGTTCGCGAGCGTCGCCAGGACGCGGTGGCTGCGTGACGAGCCCGGCCGGCCGACGATCATCGCCGAGTACACACCGCCGCTCGCCGTCGACGCCCTTGAGAGC
Source organism: Microbacterium sp. Root166 (assembly GCF_001427145.1). Lineage (GTDB taxonomy): Bacteria > Actinomycetota > Actinomycetes > Actinomycetales > Microbacteriaceae > Microbacterium. The sequence continues at coordinate 335,792 of NZ_LMGL01000001.1, read as the reverse complement.
GCGGTGCTCCTGGGCCTGACGACCAAGGCGATCCCGGCGGAGGTGCTCGAGCAGGCCGTGGGCGGCAGCATCCGCATCGTCGAAGGCGAGCGCAAGTTCTTCGGCGGGACCAAGCTCAAGGCCGTCCTCATCAACCCGGAACGTGCGGACGGCGACGGGAGGATGCTGCTGCAGGGCCTCTTCCCATCGGGCAGGCCGGGCGAGGAGTTCGAGTTCGGGCGCTCCGACACGCGGTTCTCGTCCGCCGCCCAGTCGATCCTGAAGGCGGCGAACCAGGAGTTGGTCAACCGCGGCCTACGCCGTGAAGTGCCCGCCCGGGTGCGCGTCTGGCCGCTGCTGGCCGCGATCGCGGCGACGGTCCTGATCTTCGTGTTCGGCATCGCCGCACTCGAGAACGGCGTCTTCGCACTGGTGCCGATCGCGCTCATCGTCGGATCGGGCATCGCGACGATCGTGGTCATAGGTCTGGTCTCGCGCAAGCCGCTCACGGCCAAGGGAGCCGAGACGCGGGACCACCTCGCCGGGCTCAAGGAGTTCATCGAGTGGGCCGAGGCCGACCGCATCCGCATGCTCCAGTCACCCGCAGGTGCGGAGCGGATGCCGGTCGACACGAACGATCCGCGCGTCATGCTGCGGCTGTACGAGACGCTCCTGCCGTACGCCGTCGTCTTCGGGCAGGAGAAGGAGTGGGCGCGGGAGCTCGCCGTCCTCTACGGCCCCGGCTCGAATCCCGGCTGGTACGTCGGCTCGAGCGGATTCGACGCCGCGGCGTTCTCGTCGGGCATCTCGACGCTCTCGGCGAGCACGGCGTCGTCCTCATCGACCTCTGGCGGCTCGAGCGGCGGCGGGTCAGCGGGCGGCGGCGGTGGCGGGGGAGGCGGCGGCGGCGTCTGACCGGACCGCCCGAGAGGTCGCCCGGGAACAAGTCAGGGCCGGTCGGAGAGGCTTCCGACCGGCCCTTGTCCCTTGCACCAAGAGTGTCCTGCAATCACATGTCGGTACCTGCCACAGCAAAACAGTTACCGTGCGATAACTCTATAACGGCCGGGTAACGGCGGCAAGGGTTTGCCGTTATCTTTTTGTGATTCTCGGTGAATCGATCGATTTCCGCGTCGAGAGGCGGGCGATCAGTACCAGTCGGTCGCCTGTGAGTGCCCCCACGCGGCACACGGCGTGCCGTATGCGGAGGCGATGTACTGCAGGCCCCAGGTGATCTGGGTGGTGGCGTTGGTCTGCCAGTCCGAGCCGGCGCTCGCCATCTTGCTGCCGGGAAGGGCCTGCGGGATGCCGGTCGCGCCGCTGCCGGCGTTGTAGGCCTGATAGTTCCAGTCCGACTCCTTGTCCCAGAGCGACGACAGGCACGAGAACTGGTCGGCGCCCCATCCGTAGTTCGCCGAGGCCAGGCGCGCCGCCGTTGCCTGAGCGCCCGCGACGGTGTTCGCCTGAGCAGCGGCTTCCGCCGCTGCGGCGGCTGCGGCCGCTGCTGCCTCGGCCTCGCGCTTCGCCTGCGCGGCGGCCTCCTCGGCCGCTTTCTTCTCGATCGCGACGTCGAGGCGCTCCCGCAGCTCGGCGACGCGCTCGGCGACCGCTCTCGTCTGGGTGATGGCGTCGTCGGCCGCGCTCGGGAGGAGAAGAACAGGGAGCTGCTCGAAGTCCGTGAGCCTCGCCGTCGCTTCCAGCAGCGGGAGGGTGTCGATCGCGGTGCTCTCCGCGCCGAGGTCGAGCCCCGAGGTGGCGACGTCCGACTGCACGGCGCCTGCAGCGGCGAGGGTGGCGCGCGCCGCGCCCAGTGCCATGCGGGCTTCGGAGGTGATGCCGGTGAGCGACTCGGCGCCGGCCGCGAGGGCGGTGGGGGTCGCGGCGCCCAAGGGTGCGACTCCGGCCGCCACAGCCTGCGCCGCGGAGGTCGGGGTCGCGGCGGCGAGGCAGGCGGCGGTGGCGATGCCGAGGGCGAGGCCGGTGCCGATGCCGATCGAGGCGAGGCGGCGGCGGAGGGTCGGGCGGGCAGGCGTGGACGACGGGTTCTCGAGCATGGTGAAGCGCTGGATCCTTCGGGTCTTCGCGCCGGCAGAGCGGCGCCGCGCGCCCTCGGGTCGGGCGCAAAACATCGAGTCTGCGCAGTCCGTCTGGACGAATCCCCTGGTTTGGCTGGCAGAAGCGTGAGTGTGGCCGGTTGAGAAAGGCCTGATCACAGGCCCGCGGAGGCGTCGTCAGACCAGGGATGCCGCGGCCCGCGGCACCCTTCGCAGCCATCGTCCGCGCACCCCGGTACGCTCGCCGAGTGGCCCTCAGTCAGTCCCGTCGCGCCCGCGCGTCCCGCCGCCGCGCGCGCAGAGTGGCCGCCGCCGACAACGACCTCACCCTCGACGAATGGGCCTCGCTGGTCGAGGCCTGGGGCGCCTGCGCGTACTGCGGAGCCGGCGACGGATCGCTCCAGAAGGACTGCGTGCTGCCGATCTCGCGCGGCGGCAGATACACCTTCGAGAACGTGGTGCCGGCCTGCCGCTCATGCAACGCCAGCAAGAGCAACGACGAGGTCACCGGGTGGCTGCGCCGCAAGCGGCTCGACGAGCGCGCCTTCCTGCTGCGTCACATCGAGATCCTGGGGGCCTGGCGCGGGACCGGTCCGGCAGGGGGAGCCGAGACGTGAGCATCGGCATCCGTCCCTACGAAGCTCGTGACTGGGACGACATCGCACGCATCCACGACGCCGCGCGGCTGGACGAGCTGGGAGGCGCGGGATTGCTCGACGCCTATCTCGACCTTGCCGCCACCTTCGAGAACGAGGGACTGTTCGACGAGGAGGTGTGGGTCGCCGAGGTGGATGGCCGCGTCGCCGGCTTCATCGCCGGCTCGGCGGACGAGATCACGTGGGCGTACGTCGATCCCGCGCTGTACCGCCGGGGTGTGGGCCGGGCCCTCGTCGCGCACATGCTGAGCCGCGCGCGCGGTCCGGTAAGCCTCGAGGTCCTCGACGGCAATGCGGCGCGCTCGTTCTACGAGGCGCTCGGCTTCGTGCTCGAGTCGACGAAGACCGGCAAGCTCGCAGGCAACGAGTCCTTCGCCGCGACCGGTCACACCATGGTGTGGCGGCCGGCCGCGGCATCCTGATCCCCCGTCCGGGTCGCCGGTGTCACCCGGCCGACAGCAGGGCGATGCCCTCGCGCACGGCGGCCAGCGTCTCTCTCGACGCGAGCACGCGGAAGTGCCCGGGCGTCGGCACCGCGATGTTCGTCGCCCCGTCGAGTGCGCTGCCCTCGGGGATGTGGGGGTCGAACGGCCCGAAGATGGAGACGATCCGGCCGTTCACCGACGTCTCGCGGCCGAGCATGACGATCGTGCGATCATCGGGCAGGAAGGCTCGGATGCTGGGGTCGGCGAAGAGGATCCGCGCGCGACGGGCGCCCCCGAACGGCGTGGCGACGGCGACCAGCCCGAGCAGGCCCAGGGCCGGCGTGCCCGGTTCGGCCGGAGCGCTCGCCGCGGCTTCGGCGGGGTCGCCGCCCGCGGTTGCCTCGACGGCCGCAGCCACGGCCGCTCCCGATGAGATGAGCAGGTGCTTGCCGACCAGGCCGCCCTTGCTGTGGGCGACGAGCACGCGGCCGGCCTCGGGCGCCGGCTCGTCGGCCAGCACCTCGCCCAGCCGGTCGGACGTCGCGCCGATGTCTCCGCGGTTGACCCCCAGCCCGTGTACGACGGTCACGCGATGCCCGGCGGCGGCGAGCGCGTCGCCGAGCGGGCGCATGAAGGTCCAGTGCTCGTACACGCCCGGCAGCAGCACGATCTCGGGCAGTTCGGCGGACCCTGTCCGCCATGCGAGCGGTTTGCGACGGCGGCCGATGGTCCAGGGCGGAGCGAGCACGGCCGCCTGGCGCCGGGCCGCATAGATGTAGTCGTTCGCCCACCACACGGCGCGGGTGAGGCGTCCGGGCGGGCGAGCGGATGCCTCGGCAGCCGCGTCAGTCACGCGCCGGCGCATCCGGTGCCGTGGTCCGTGAGCCTGGCATGCTGCCTCCCTGTGTCGTTCGAGTGTGGCGCGCGCCGTGCGCCGAGGGCAAGCGGACGCGGTCCCCACGCCCACTCCACGCGGCGCCGACGCGCCACACGGAGCCTCCGGGCGCGTGGGCCCAGCCGTGACGTCAGGCTGTGCCGGCAGTGAGGCCCGCCGGCTCGGTCGTCCCGCGGACGGCGACGATGGCGCCCTCCACGACGGCGGCGGCGAGCGCGTCGATCACCGCCGGAGGCTGCCATTGCAGCGGCCCGTGCACCGCGATGTCGGCGAAGCCGTGCACGACCGACCAGCAGGTCCACTCCGCGTGCGGGCGCCGCTCCGGCGACAGCGCACCGGTCTCGACCATCGCGTCGAGGGTGTCCAGCAGCAGGCGGAAGGGCTCGACCACCTCGTCGTCGAGAGTGACGATCGCCTCGCTCGGCTGCGCATCCTGCGTCGCGAAGGCGAGTTCGAACCAGCCGCGCTCGGCGCGCGCGAAGTCGATGTACGCGAGTCCGACCCGGCGCAGGCGTTCGATGGACGCCTCGGCCTCGGGCAGTCCTGGTGGGGTGGCGGCGACCCGATCGACGATCGCGTGGGCGAGTGCCTGCTGCGCCTCGCCGGCCACCGCGTGGACGAGGGCGTCGCGGTCGGAGAAGTGGCGATAGGCCGCGTTCGGAGAGACGCCGACGGCGCGCGTCACCTCGCGCAGCGACACGGCGCCCGGCCCGCCGACGCGGGCGAGCTGCAAGCCCTCTTCGACGAGTGCACGTCGGAGGTCACCGTGATGATAGGTGCGTGCCTGCGGTGCCATTGCATCACCTCGTCTGAATGTGTACGGTGTGAACATCAATGTACACGCTGTCAACATCGACAGTACAGCGGCAGCGATCACCCCCGACGACCCCACGCAGAAGGATCACGCATGAGCCAGCCGACGACCCCGGCGCACGCGAACGACGACGCCGTCGAGGCGCGTCCCGGCCCGAGCACGGTGCGCGCCTTCTATCAGGTCCTCGCGAACACCGCGGTGGCCAACGTCACGACGAGCTACCTCTGGTGGGGCCTCACCTTCTGGGCCTACCTCGAGACGCGCTCCGTGCTCGCCACCGCCATCATCGGCGGCTCGTACATGCTGCTCGTGGCCGTGTTCGGCGTGGTGTTCGGCGTGATCGTCGATCACATGAAGAAGAAGGCCGTCATGGTCCTCTCGAGCGCGATCACGCTCTCGGCCTACTTGCTGGCCGGCGCGCTCTACCTCTCGTTCCCCGAGAGCGTCCTGGTCGACTGGGGAGGCCCGTGGTTCTGGGTCTTCGCTGGGGTGATCCTCATCGGCGGCGTGGTCGAGAACCTGCGCAACATCGCGCTGTCGACCACCGTGACCCTGCTGGTCCCGGCTGACCGCCGCGACAAGGCGAACGGTCTGGTCGGCGCCGTCCACGGCATCTCGTTCATGGTCACCAGCGTGTTCTCCGGACTGTCGATCGGCCTGCTCGGCATGGGGTGGACCGTCGTGATCGCCATCGCCGCGACCGCCCTCGCCCTCGTCCACCTGCTCTTCGTGCCGATCCCCGAGAAGGGCATCGCGCACGTCGAAGGCGCGCCGAAGGGGTTCGGCTTCAAGGGAGTGATCCCGGCCGTCGTCGCGGTGCCGGGCCTGCTCGCGCTCATCCTCTTCTCGACGTTCAACAACCTCGTCGGCGGGGTGTTCATGGCGCTCATGGACCCCTACGGGCTGACGCTGTTCTCGGTCGAGATGTGGGGCATCATCCTGGGCATCACGAGCTTCGGGTTCATCATCGGCGGTGGTCTCGTCGCCCGGTTCGGCCTGGGCAAGAACCCGGTTCGCACGATGCTGCTCGTCAACATCGGCATCGCGGTGCTCGGCATGACCTTCGCGATCCGCGAGTGGTGGTGGCTGTACGCCCTCGGCATCCTGGTATTCATGTGCCTCATGCCGATCGCCGAGGCGTCCGAGCAGACGATCGTCCAGCGCGTGGTGCCCTTCGAGAAGCAGGGCCGGGTCTTCGGCTTCGCCGCCAGCGTCGAGTCGGCCGCCGCGCCCATCTCGGCATTCCTCATCGGCCCGATCGCGCAGTTCTGGCTCATCCCGTACATGAACACGCAGAGCGGTCAGGACACGTTCGGCTGGCTTCTCGGCCCCGGCGAGGCGCGCGGCATCGCGCTCGCGTTCCTCGGCGCGAGCGCGCTGCTGCTCATCGTCGTGCTCCTCGCCTTCATCTCGAAGCCGTACCGTGAACTCTCCACCGCGTACGCCACCGCGCCGCCGTCGCTGCACACCGACGACGACGCCGGCGAGGATGCGGATCCCTCGGATGCCGCGACCGCCGACGCGCCGGACGACGAGGTGCCGAGCGACGAGGTCTCGGCCATGCAGCGCGGCTGAGCGCTTCGCTACGCTCGGACGGTGCCGCACGAGCTCGAGAACCCGGTGGCCGTCGAATTCCCGCTTCGCGGTGAAGGCTGGATGGCCGTGACCACCCCGGCCGCTCGGGTGCCCAGCCACGGCGTCGACATCCTCGGACAGCGCTACGCGTACGACTTCGTGCGGGTCGACGATCGCCCGGGTGTCCACGTGCATCCCACCTCGACGCTCATGGCATCGACGATCGGCGGGCGCACGGACGAGTGCTATGCCTGGGGAGCGAGCATCCACACGCCGTTCGACGCCGAGGTCGTGACCGCGGTGGACGGAGTGGCCGAGCGCAGGTGGATCAACCCGTTCCGCGAGGCGGCGCGCATGATCTGGAACGGCGTCACGTTCCGCCCGGAGAAGATCCCGTCCATCCTGGGCAACCACGTCATCCTGCGTCGCGGCGACGTCTACGCGGGCTTCGCCCACCTCGCGCCGGGCACCCTCGCCGTCGAGACCGGGCAGCGCGTGGACGCCGGAGACGTGCTCGGGCGCGTCGGCCACACCGGCAACTCGACGTCACCCCACCTGCACTTCCAGCTGATGGACTCCGCCGATCTCATGACGGCGAACGGCATCGCGTGCGCGTTCACGGCGTACGACGTGCGCACCGACGATGGCTGGCGGCGCGTCGAGAACGGCATCCCGGGCTCGCGCGAACGGATCCGATCGGTCACGGCCGACTGACCCGGCTCGGATCAGCCCTCTTCGCCGTCCTCGAAGTCGGGCCAGGCGGCGATGTCGACGCCGTGGTTGTCGGGCGAGGCGATCGTCCACGACGACGGGCCGTTGTCGGCCGCGAGCCGCCCGCCGGCCGCGAGCGCGGCGGCGACGCGGCGCTCGGCCACCTCGCGCGGCACCGAGACGTCGATGTGGGTGCGTCCGCGGCCGGGCTTCGGGGGGTCCAGCTCGTGGAACCACAGGTGCGGGCCGCGCATGTTCGGATCGAGCGCGTCCTCGTCGCCGAGGTCTTCATAGCCGAGCGCAGCGGTCCAGAACGGGCGGGTGTCGACGCCCTCGTGCTGGGCCACGGCGATTCCCACCATCTGCAGGTTGGACGGGTCGGCGGCGAGCCCGAGGCGCTGCGCCTCGAGCGACACCCGGGCGGCAAGCTCGGCGTCGATGGGGCTGAGCGCGCCATTGCGCCGTGTGGTCGTGCGGACGGTGACCCCGTCGGGACGCAGATCCACGTCCGGGTAGTGCCCGACCGCGGTGGCGACCTCCGCGATGGCGGCGACGAACTGCGCTCCCTCGGCGAAGGACGACGTGCGGTAGAAGGCGAACGCTCCCCAGAAGAGCACCCGCCAGTCCTCGACGCCCGCCGACGCATGGAACGCCGCAGCGGTCATCCGCTTGGGCGTGGGGACCGCTTCTGTCGTTCCGTCGGTCATGGCCACCCTCCTCGCCCGCGAGCCTCTGCCCGCGCGAGGCGACGCTAGCGCCGACCTCCGACGCATGCAACGGCTACCCCGATCCGTGGGTGCTTCGCAACCCCCGTGCGCGCTCGGTCGTCGGCGCGTTACGTTCGCCTCGAAACCGACCGATCGGAGCGCATCATGTCGAACCCCGCATTCCCTCCCATCGTCCCGAACGACGGTGACGACGACCTGGCCGACCGTCCCGACATCCTGGCCGGCGGCGACGACGCCCCGCTCGACCCCGATCTCGACGACGACTCGCTCGACAGCGCCGAGGCCGACGAACGGGCGGCGACCGAGGGCACGCTCGACGGCGACGTCGACGACCGGCCCTGAGCCGGGTCGCCCCCGAGCCGACCAACCGCGCCAGGATGGAAGCATGATCTCGATTCCCACGGTGACCCTCAACGACGGCTCGCCCTTTCCCGAGCTCGGCCTCGGCACGTACAACCTCCGCGGCGAGGACGGCATCGAGGCCATCGTGGCCGCGATCGACTCCGGCTACCGGCTGCTCGACACCGCCGTGAACTACGAGAACGAGCGCGAGGTGGGCGAGGCGGTCCGTCGCAGTCCGATAGACCGCGACGAGCTGGTCGTGACGTCGAAGATCCCGGGACGCCATCACGGCTTCCAGCAGGCGATCGACAGCATTCAGGGCTCACTCGGGATGCTCGGGCTCGACCGGATCGACCTCCAGCTCATCCACTGGCCGAACCCGAGCGTGGGGAAGTACATCGACACGTGGCGGGGGATGATCGAGGCGCGCGAGCGCGGGCTCGTGCGCTCCATCGGTGTGTCGAACTTCACCGAGGCCATGCTCACCGAGCTCATCGACGAGACCGGGGTCGCCCCGGCCGTGAACCAGGTGGAGCTGCACCCCTACTTCCCGCAGGGCCCACTGCGCGCGTTCCACGCCGAGCACGGCATCCGCACCGAGAGCTGGAGTCCGCTCGCCCGCCGCAGCGAGCTGCTCACCGAGCAGCTGCTGCAGGAGCTCGCCGTCGTGCACGACGTCACGCCCACCCAGGTCGTCCTGCGGTGGCACGTCCAGGTCGGCAGCACCCCGATCCCCAAGTCCGCCGACGCCGATCGTCAGCGCGAGAACGCCGACGTCTTCGGATTCGCCCTCACCGACGACGACGTCGAGGCGATCTCGGCCCTCGAGCGCGGCCGCCTGTGGGACGGCGATCCCCTGACGCACGAGGAGATGTAGCGCCACGCGAAAGGCGAGAAACGGCTCGGACACGCTCGGGGGAGAGCCCGCGCCCGAGCCGCTTCTCACAGGGATGGAGACATCGGCCCGGGTGCGAGATACATCGCCCCGGCACGTGCTGCTCGAGAGCTCAGTGCCTGTGCGCCGCGAGCCATTCGGCGAAGGTCTCGCCGGCGAGCACGGCGTCCGGCCGGGGCAGGGCGTACCCCGCTCGCATGCCCTTCATCTGCGCGCCGGGAAGGCTGATCGAGGGGATCCAGCCGCGCGTGCCGGAATGCCGGGCGAACGCCTTGACCATCTCGTCGAGCTTCTCCTCGCGCGGTCCCGCGAGGTCGGCGGTGCGACCCTGAGCCGCGCCGGCCGCGAGGCCAGCGAGGTGCTCGGCCACGGCGCTCGCCGCGATCGGCTGCACGCGAGCGCGCGGGGCGACGTGCAGCGGCCCGAGCTTGGCGCGTTCGAACAGCTGCCCGGCGAACTCGTGGAACTGCGTCGCCCGCAGGATCGTCCACGGGACGGGGGACGCCTCGACCACCCGCTCCTGCGCGACCTTTCCGGCGTAGTAGTCGTGAGGCATGCGGTCGATGCCGACGATGGACAGCAGAACGACGTGGCGGACCCCGGCGCGGGCGGCGGCGCCGATCAGGTTACCCGAGGCCTTGGTGAAGAACGCCGTCGCCTCGTCGGCCGACAGCGTCGAGACGTTGGCGGTGTCGATCACCGCGTCGACCCCGTCGAGCGCCTCGTCCAGTCCTCTTCCGCTGACGAGGTCGACTCCGCTGCTCCGGCTGAGCACGACGGGGTCGTGCCCGGCGGCTCTCACCGCGTCGACGGTGGGTGCGCCCACCGTGCCGGTTCCTCCTGCGATGGCGATCCTCATCCGATCCACTTCCTTTCCGAGCGATGGTGCCGCTTCACCCATTCGACGACGCGGCGCCCCAGAATGTGAGGTGCCGGCTCACATTCGATGCAGCTGCATCGTCGATCATGCGGGAGGGATGCCGAAGATGGACGACGTCGATCTGCTCGAGCGCGAGCGGCGAAGCCTGCTCGGCCTGTCGTACCGCCTGCTCGGGACGGTGGCGGATGCCGAGGACGCGGTGCAGGAGACGTATGTCCGCTGGTACCGGCTGACCGAGGACGAGCGGGCCGCGATCGGCAATCCCGCGGCCTGGCTCACGCGCGTCGCGGGCCGCGTGTGCCTCGACATGCTCGGCTCCGCCCGCGCCCGCCGCGAGCGCTACGTCGGCGAGTGGCTGCCCGAGCCCCTGCCGGGGGAGTCCGCGATCGCGGGATCCGTCCCGGTCGATCCTCTGGACCGCGTCAGCCTCGACGACTCCGTCTCGACCGCGCTGCTCGTGGTGCTCGAGTCGCTCACGCCCGCGGAGCGGGTCGCCTTCGTGCTGCACGACGTCTTCGGGGTTCCGTTCGCCGAGATCGCCGAGACGGTCGGGCGCAGTCCGGATGCCGTGCGCCAGCTCGCCTCGCAGGCTCGGCGCCGGGTCCGCGAGCGCCGGGCCGGAGCATCCACCCGCGCCGAGCATGACGCCGTGGCGCAGGCCTTCGCCGTGGCGACCGCGACCGGCGATCTGGCGACGCTGGTGTCGGTCCTCGATCCGAACGTCGTGCTGCGCGCCGACGGCGGCGGACGGGTCTCGGCCGCGCGGCGGCCGGTGCACGGCGCCGACCGCGTCGCCCGCTTCCTGCTCGGCCTGCCGCACCTGCAGCCCACCGCGACGGTCGAGCCGACGGTGTCGGCGGACGGGCTCGCGTTCCTGGTGCGGATCGACGGCCGAGCCGATGCCGTGATCTCGCTCGTCGTGGCCGCGGGCCGCGTCACCGACGTCTACATCGTCCGCAACCCCGACAAGCTCACGCTCTGGCACTGACCCGACCGCGGCGGCGCCCGTTAGCGTGGACTCATGGCGACGCCCTTCGACTCCCTCGACGACTACATCGCGCTTCCCCGGGTGGAGGCGCTCGCACTCTCACCGGACGGACGGACGGCGGTCCTCACGGTCGCCGCGCTCAAGAAGGACGCGACGGCGTACGAGCGGTCTCTGTGGGCTGTTCCCGTCGACGGATCCGGTGCGCCGCGGCGCCTCACCCGATCGGCGAAGGGCGAGACGGGAGCCGCGTTCACCGGGAGCGGAGATCTGCTGTTCGTGTCGGCGCGGCCCGATGCCGAGGGTGAGCCCGATGACGAGTCCGGGCAGCTCTGGCTGCTGCCGCGCGCGGGTGGCGAGGCCCGGCCGGTCACGCGGCTCGCCGGCGGAGTCGATGCGCTCGCCGCGACCGCCGAGGCGAGCGATCGGGTCGTCGTCACGGCATCCCTCCTCTCCGGCACATCCAGCCTCGAGGCAGAGGCGCGGCTGCGCGCGCGGCGCAAGGAGAAGAAGGTCTCGGCGATCCTGCACGAGAGCTACCCCGTCCGGTACTGGGATCACGACCTGGGTCCGGCTGAACCGCACCTCCTGGCGATCGACATCGACGCGCTCGCCGACACGATCGCGGCGGCGGTCGCCGATGCGGCCGCTGAGGTGGAGGAAGACGCCGCCGTCGCAGCCTCCGCGGACGGGACGACCGGCGAGAACTCCGACCCGGAGGAGAAGCCCTACCCGCAGACGCTGCCGCGTCCCCGCGATCTGACCCCGAAGCCGGGCCGGACGGCCGACATCGCCGGGGCCTCGCTCACACCGGACGGCTCGACCCTGATCGCATCTCTGCAGCGTCCCGAGCAGCGAGGCGGGCGCCAGGCGATCGTGTCCATCGAGACCGAGACGGGAGCGCACACCCCGCTGTTCGACGAGGTCGGCGTCGACTTCGAGGGTCCGGTCGTCAGTCACGACGGTCGCCGTATCGTCTACCGCCGCACCGAGAAGGCGACACCCGCGGGCCCCACCGACGTGGAGGTGTGGATCGCCGACCTCGATGGCGGCAACGCGCGTCGCCTTGCCGGCGGATGGGACCGGTGGGCGACGAGTCTCGCCTGGGACGCCGCCGACGAGGCGATCGTGGCCACCGCAGACCATGACGGCCGCGGTCCGATCTTTCGCCTGCCGCTCGACGGTGGTGAGCCCGAGCGACTGATCGACGACGATTTCACCTACTCGCATGTGTCGATCGACCGGACGACCGGAGACATCGTCGCACTGCGCTCGTCGTGGGTGGTGCCCCCGCATCCCGTTCGGATCGGTCGCGACCGTGCGATCACGGAGCTGGTGAGCCCGGTCGCAGCCCCGGCCGCGCCCGGATCGATCACCGAGGTGGAGACCACGGCGGCGGACGGCGCACGCATCAGGGGCTGGCTCGTGCTGCCCGAGGGTGCATCGGCGGAAGCCCCGGCGCCGCTGCTGCTGTGGATCCACGGCGGCCCCCTGAACAGCTGGAACGCGTGGAGCTGGCGGTGGGCGCCGCTGCTCGCCGTCGCGCGCGGCTACGCCGTGCTGCTGCCCGACCCGGCGCTGTCCACCGGGTACGGGCTCGACTTCATCGCGCGCGGCTGGAACGCGTGGGGAGCAGCGCCCTACACCGATCTGCTCGCGATCACCGACGCCGTCGAGGCGCGTGCCGACATCGACGAGACCCGAACCGCCGCGATGGGCGGCTCTTTCGGCGGGTACATGGCCAATTGGATCGCAGGCCACACCGACCGGTTCCGGGCGATCGTGACGCACGCCAGCCTGTGGGCGCTCGACCAGTTCGCGGGGACCACCGATCTATCGGTGTACTGGCAGGAGATCTTCACTCCCGAGGCGATGCACGAGCATTCGCCGCACCGGTTCGTGCGCGACATCCGGACGCCGCTGCTGGTGGTCCACGGCGACAAGGACTATCGCGTCCCGATCGGTGAAGGGCTCCGGCTGTGGTCCGAGCTCGCCGAGCACCACGCGGACGACGAGGGCCGGATGCCGCACCGGTTCCTATACTTCCCGGACGAGAACCACTGGATCCTCAAGCCGCAGCATGCCGTCATCTGGTACGAGACGGTGTTCGCCTTCCTCGCGGAGCGCGTGCTGGGCGAGGAGCCGCGGCGCCCGGAACTGCTCGGCTGAAGGTCGCCGGTCCGTCAGGACTCGTGGCGGATCTCGCAGTCGCTGCCAGGCGAGAGGATCGCCTCGTGACCGTCGTCGTAGCGGACGACGAGCAGCGGGGTGTCGCCGTCGCCTCGGACTTCGATCACCTCACCGGCGCGCCCGGTGGCCCCGACGGTCCGCCCGTGGATGATCACGCGGTCGCCGACACTGGCTTTCATGGGATCACCTCCTCGCGCTCACGATACGACGCGTGAGGCGCGAGGGGTAGGTGCCGGCTGTTACAGCTGGGCGCCGTTGTCGTCGCGGTTCTCGAGGCCGACGCTGCGTCCTCGCCACGACTCGTAGGCGATGAGCCAGCCGATCGACACCGCGAAGGCGAGGAACAGGCCGACGAGCAGCTGTCCCCAGATCATGCCGAAGATGATGCCGACGGCGAAGATCAGCGCGGTCCCGAAGGCCCAGCCGGAGTGCCCGCGCGTCCAGCGCCTGCGAGGAGGTGTGCTCATGGGGACAGCCTAGGGCGGCTCAGAGCGGGCCGAGCATCGCGGTCGTCGACGTGTCGCTGCGCAGGGCGGCGAGCGGCGCCAGGATCTCGCGCTCCTCGTAGGCGAAGTGCGACTCCATGATCGCCGAGATGCCGTCGAGATGGCGGCTCAGAGAGTCTCGGTCGTCCCCCGCCTCCACGGCTGCCCGCAGTGAAGCCAGCAGGTGCGACAGCATCGAGTGGTCCTGCATCAGCTTGTCGATCGCGTCTCCGAGCTCAGGACGCTGCGCCCGCAGTTGAGGGAACAGTGCGGCGTCCTCGCTGCGGTGGTGCCCGTCGAGCGCCGAGCAGAAGCCGATGCAGAACAACATGAGGTCCGAGCCGGTGTCGGGTGGCCCGTACGTCTCCGCCTCGATGCTCTCGCGCGCGAGTTCGAGCGCGGCGCGGAGCTTGGCGTGCGCGGCGCGCAGCTCTCGATCCCAGGCGATGATGCGGGTCTCATCCATGCCCGACCGAGCCTAGCGCCGACCGCGGCAGGGTCGTCGCGCTCAGCCCTGCGAAGCGTTGAGCGCGACCATCCAGTCGATGCCGAACCGGTCGGTCAGCATGCCGAACCGGCCGCCCCACGGCGGGGTGTCGAAGGGCATGACGACCGTGCCGCCGTCGGCCAGCCTGTCCCAGAAGCCCTGGAGCGCCGCCTCGTCGTCGCCGCTCACCGACACCGACATGCCCGCCGGCGTGCTGTACGGCATGCCCGTCGGGGTGTCGGCGCCCATCAGCACGAATCCGTCGGGGCTCGTCAGCTGGGCGTGCATGACGAGGTCGTTCTCTGCCGGATCCTGCACCATGCCCTCGTACTGTCCGAAGGTCGAGATGTCGAGGTCGCCGCCGAAGACGCCCTGATAGAACGTCATCGCGTCGCGCGCCTGGTTCTGGAACGAGAGGTACGGATTGAGGCTGGCCATAGCGGTCTCCTTGTCAGGGGGATGACGGATGCCGCGCCCGGCCGCGTGGCCAGTCCAGTGTCGTCGTGGCCTCCGACATCGGCAAGGCTCTCAGCGGTCGCGGTGGTCCTCGGGGTGCAGGCGCGGACCGCGCCGCGGCTCACTGACGCCGCTGGCGTAGAGCAGGCGGATGACGCGCTGACGCTGCCCCGCCCACGGGGCGAGGAGCCGCAGCATCCCATCGTCGTCGACGCGTGTGCCGGTGAGCGCGTAGCCCACCTCGTGAGCGAGGTGGAAATCGCCGACGCTCACGGCGTCGGCGTCGCCCAGTGCGCGGATGCGCGTCTCGGCAGAGGTCCACGGCCCGATCCCCGCCTGGCTGACCAGCACCCGGTCGACGGCCTCGCCGTCCTCGGCGCGGAGCGCCGCTCGCACCAGCGCGTCTCCGCGACGGGCCGCGCGCACGACGGTCTTGGACTGCGGGGGTTCGAGCCCGGCCCGATGCCAGGCCCACGACGGCACCCGCTGCCACGCCTCGATGGACGGCGGGGCGAACATGGGCCGCGGCGTCGGCCCGGGGGCCTGCTCGCCGTGCCACGACACGATCCGGCGCCACGCGGCGAAGGCCTGCATGCCGGTGACCTTCTGCTCGAAGATCGCGCAGGCGAGCGCGTCGAAGACCAGGCCGGTGCGCGCGAGGCGCAGACCGGGGTTGCGGCGGTGGGCTTCGGCGATCAGCGGATGCCGCGACCCGTCGAACGGCGACGGGTCGTCGTCCGCTCCGCACAGCGCCGGCAGCTGGTCGAGCGCCCACTCGCGCCCGGGCCCCCACGCGGCAGCGCGGATGACCCCGGGAGACGTCTCGCGGATCGCCAGGGTGGCGACGCCCTCGGGCGTGCGGCTGGCCCGCCAGATGACCGAGCCCGCCGTGGTCATGGTCGGGTCGCCCGCACCGCGGCGCAGGAACAGCACCGTGCGCCGAAGGTCGAGCGGATGCCTCGGCCGGTACTCCGTCTCGAGCGGACGAGCGCCGGCCCCGGTGTCGCGCGTACCCGCGCGGACCTCGCCCGCGCGGAGCGGCACGGGCGCGACGGAGGTCATGGCCTCACCCTACGCCTGGGGCTCCGACATCCGTCCGCTGCTTCTCATCTGTGCGAATACGACCGTCGCGAGCGTCGCCAAGGTCGATTCCGCACAGACGAGCTGCGGAGGAGTCAGAACCGGTCGGGCGACGGCGTGCCGTGGCCGTAGCGGATGACGACGTCGGCGTGACGGTCGAAGCGGTAGCCGACGCCGCGCACGGTGCGCACGATGTCCTCGTAGCGGCCGAGCTTGGCGCGCAGCCGCCGCACGTGCACGTCGATCGTGCGCTCGCCCGGTGCCTCTTCTTCGGTGGCGCCCTGCCACAGCGACGTCACCAGCTCGGTGCGCTCGATGGTGCGGCCCTCGCGCAGCACCAGGTACTGCAGCAGCTCGAACTCCTTGAACGTGAAGGCCGCGGACTCGCCGTCGATGAGCACGCGCTTGCGCGAGATGTCGACGACGACGCCGCCGCCGGCGCGGTCCTCGTCTTCGGGCTCTTCCTGCTTGGTGCGGGCGATGGCGGAGGGCTCGTGCAGCGCGAGGCGGACGACGTCGACGTCACGGCCGCCGGCGCCGACGGGAGCGAGGGCGACGGTGGCGTACGTCTCGGCGTCGGGAGCGAGCTCGCCCAGCGTGCGACGCAGGGCGTCGACGAGAACGCCGAGGCTGACACCGGATGCCGCGGCCTTCGCTTCGTCGATTCCGACGTAGAGCGCGAAGCCGCGGGGAGCGGTGCCCGGGGGCAGGTTGCGCTGGGCCGGAGCCGGCGCAGCGGGCGCCGTCGTATCGGCGGGGTGCGCCGGGCGGGTCACGGCGCGGAGGTGACGGACGGGAGCTTCGGTGGTGGTGGGACGGTCCAGGAGAGCGGTGGTCGACATGATGATGGTCCTAAGCGGGAGAGAACCCCGGCCAGCTGACGGGCCGAAAGAGGGTTCGGGTGTGTTGAAGCCCTGACAGAAGGGCTGAGCCCGGGCGGGCTTTGCCCTTCATCGGGCGATGTGCGAGGCATCCGGGTGCGCGTGATCAACGCACGAATCCGGTGCTTCGGGGACTCGCTCTGACGTTGTTTCAGAAGCGGCAGGCGGGTCCGACGGGGGTCACCGTGCTAGTGGCACATTCGACAACACATGACAACGCGGCCGGCCATCATCATGCCGGCAGCTCCGTTCGCCTCCCGGGCGGACAGGTAGCGTGCGTTATCAGTCATGCGCCCGATTATGACTGAGATCGTCGCAATGCGTCAAATCGCCCAATATGAGGACGTCCAAGGATGTAAAACGTAACAGTCTGCTCAGGGTTCGGTATAGGGCGCGAACAAACCTCGGACGCACAGATATGTTGCTCAATTCCACAAATCTGTTGCGCTCCCGGCGGAAGTCTGCCTAACATGCGTGTCGAAGCGTTTCCGCGAAGCGCTTCGAGTACCAACTTCCGACAGACGACGAGGTCGACGTGGCGAACATCAACGAGGTGGCTGAGGCCGCCGGTGTGTCGATCAGCACCGTCTCTTACGCGCTGAGTGGAAAGCGCCCTGTCGCGCCCGACACCCGCCGGCGCATCGAGGCCGCCGTGGTCGAGCTGGGGTACAGCCCGAACGCCGGCGCCCGCATGCTCGCAGGGTCGCGCACGCAGATCTTCGCTCTGACCGAGCCGCTGCGGAAGGACACGCACGCGCCCACCCACATGGCGTTCGTGCTCGCCACCGCCATCGCCGCGCGCCGCAACGACTACGACGTCCTCCTCCTCACGGACGAGCAGGCGCAGGCGGGGATGAGCCGCGTGGCGGCGAACGGGCTCGTCGACGCGATCCTCGTCCTCGACGTCGCGCCGGACGACGCCCGCGTCGCGCTCGCGCGCCAGATCTCCACCCCAACGGTCTTCATCGGGATCCCCGACGACCGCGACGGCTTGATCTGCGTCGATCTCGACTTCGAGGCCGCTGCCGCTCGTGCCGTCGATCTGCTCGTCGACGCCGGCCACACCGCGATCGGGCTCGTCGGGCAGGCCGAGACCGCCTACGTGAAGTCCAACTTCCCCCCGAGGGTGCGAGCGAGCGTCATCTCGCGGGGCGCCGAGCGCGGGGCCGCTGTGGCCTACGGCACGTCCGGCGGCAAGCGCGCCGACCGCGCGGCAGCGCGCGCGACGGCCGCCCGGCTCCTCGACGGCGGCGCGACAGCGCTCATCCTGCACTGCGCCGACGAGGCGCACGCGGCGGTCCTCGCCGAGCTCGACGAGCGTGGACTCCGCGTGCCCGAGGACGTCTCGGTCATCTCGGTCGGAGCGACCTTCGACACGACCGCGCTGCCGACCCCCATCGACTCCATCCCGCTGGTGCCCGAGGCATCGTGCGACCTCGCCGTGGACCTCGCACTCCAGTGCCTGAGCGCAGACAGGCCCGACCCGGGCGTGCGGCTCATTCCCCCTACCTACAGCCCGGCGGGGTCGGTCGCCCCGCCGAGTTCGCAATCGTCGGGAGTCGCAGCGGACTGAGGCCGCGGCATCCGATCATCGCTTCACGCCGTTTATCGAAGCGCTTCGACAACTGAATCCCACCCCCTTCGACCAACGCTGGTCACTGAGAAAGGAATGCCACCGATGGCACCCATCACACACAAGAACACCCGGCGCGGCCTCACCGCCGCCGCCGCCCTGACGATCGGCGCCGTCGCGCTGGCCGGCTGCTCGGCGGGCGCGGGCGAGGCCGAGTCCGGCGACACCCTCAAGCTCTGGCACTACGAGGGCGAAGACAGCGCCATGGCCAAGGCCTGGAACGAGGCGATCACGATCTTCGAGGAGGAGACCGGCGCGACCGTCGAGTTCGAGCAGAAGTCGTTCGAGCAGATCCAGAAGACCGCGAGCCAGGTGCTCGACTCGGATGCCGCTCCCGACCTCATGGAGTTCAACAAGGGCAACGCCACCGCGGGGTTCCTCGCCTCGACCGGCCTGATCGCCGACATCTCGGACGCGGTCGACGAGTACGGCTGGGACGACAAGCTCGCGCCCTCGCTGCAGACGACCGCGAAGTACTCCGAAGACGGCGTCATGGGCGGCGACACCTGGTACGGCATCCCGAACTACGGCGAATTCGTCGGCGTGTACTACAACGAAGAGGCCTTCGCCGCGGCGGGGCTCGAGATCCCGACCACCTACGACGAGTTCGTCGACGTGCTCGACGCGTTCGTCGCTCAGGGGGTCACCCCGCTCGCCGAGGCGGGCGCCGAGTACCCCCTCGGCCAGCTCTGGTACCAGCTCGCGCTGGCGCAGGCGGACCGCCAGTTCGTCGACGACTACCAGCTCTACGAGAACCCCGTCGACTGGCAGGGTCCGGAGTTCACCGCCGCGACGGAGACCCTGCAGGAGTACGTCGACAAGGGCTACATCGCCTCGGACGTCTCCTCGGTCAAGGCGGAGGACGCGGGTGTGTCGTTCATCAACGGCACCGCCCCCATCTTCGTCTCCGGCTCCTGGTGGTACGGACGCTTCGTCGAGGAGGCCGGATTCGACTGGACGCTGCAGGCGTTCCCGGATGCGGAGCTCTCGCTCGGGTCGTCGGGCAACCTGTGGGTCGTGCCGGAGAACGCGGCCAACAAGGAGCTCGCGTACGAGTTCATCGACATCACGATGCGCCCCGAGATCCAGGCGATCATCGGCAACAACGGCGGCGTGCCCGTCGCTGCAGAACCCGACGACATCACCGACGAGAAGAGCGCCGAACTGATCGCGACGTTCAACGGCATCCTCGACAACGACGGCCTCTCGTTCTACCCCGACTGGCCCGCCGCCGGCTTCTACGACGTCATCGTCCGTGAGCTGCAGGGTCTCGTGACGGGCACCCAGGACGCGCAGACGACGAACGCCAACCTCGGCGCCGAGTACGAAGAAGGCACAGCGGACTTCCGCTGATCGATCGGCGGTGGGTGGCGGCGACGCCACCCACCGCCCTCAGAAGGAGTCGCACCATGTCCGTCATCACCCGCGCCGAACCGGGCGCGCGCACGAAGCTTCCCCCCGAACAGCCCTCGATCCCGCAGCGAAAGGGCGGCACCGCGGGGTACTGGCTCTATCTTCTGCCGGGGTTCGTCCTCCTCCTCGTCATCGTCATCATCCCGCTCGTCTTCAACGTCTATCTGACGTTCACCGAGTGGCGCGGCGTGCGGACCCCCGAGTTCATCGGCCTCGAGAACTGGTTCAAGGTCTTCACGGACGAAGACTTCTGGACCTCCTTCACGAACTCCGTCTGGATGGTCCTCGCGATGGTCGTGATCCCCACGACGATCGGGCTCGTCGTCGCGGCCCTGCTGTTCGACGTCGTCGGCCGCAAGTTCGGCGGCAAGGTCGGCAGCTTCCTGCGGGCCACCTACTACCTTCCCCAGATCCTGCCGATCGCCGTCGCCGGCATCGTGATCGGCTGGATGTTCCGCCCCGGTGCGACGGGGTCCGTGAACCAGATCCTCGCGGTGTTCGGCCTGCCGGCCTACGACTGGCTGGGGCAGATGCCGTCCGCTCTGCTCGTGCTGATGGGCGTCCTCGTCTGGGTCCAGCTCGGCTACCCCATCGTCGTGTTCATGGCCGCGCTCCAGCGCGTCGACCCCGAGCTCTACGAGGCCGCCGAGCTCGACGGTGCGAACTGGTTCCAGCGGTTCTCGGCGATCACGATGAGCATCATCAGGCCCGAGATCTTCGTGGTGACGCTGACGTGCACGATCGCGGCGCTCAAGGTCTTCGGGCCGGTGTACATCATCACGCAGGGCGGTCCGGCCGGCGCCACGCTCGTGCCGGCGTACTACGCGTACACCGAGTTCTTCACGAAGCGGGACATCGGCTACGGCGCGACCATCGCAACGGTCCTCACGATCCTCGTCGTGGTGGTCTCCATCATCTTCATCCGGGTGCAGAACTCGATGGAGCGCAAGGAAAGGGCGGGCCTGTGATGGCCGCGACGACCGCAATCATCACGCAGGGCAGGACCCGGGTGCGTCCGCGCGGCGGCATGACGAAGAAGCGTGCGATCGACTGGCTGCTGTTCGTCGCCGTCATCCTCGGCGCCCTCGCCGTGATGGTGCCCTTCTACCTGATCCTCGTCAACGCCTTCAAGTCGCCCGTCGACTACGCGACGTCGGGTCCGTTCGCTCTGCCGCAGGCGATCGACTTCAGCGGCATCCAGGCCTTCTGGGAGCGCGTGAACTTCCCTCAGAAGGTCTGGAACTCGATCTTCATCTCGGGCATCGTCGCGGTGCTCGCGGTGGTCATCTCGCTGCTCAACGCGTTCGCGATCGGCATCGGGCGGGTCCGCGGACGCTCGTGGATCGTGCTGCTGTTCCTGATGGCGAACCTGCTGCCGCAGGAGGCGCTGCTCTACCCGCTCTACTACATGTTCAAGTCCGTCGGCCTCTACGACAACGTGTGGTCGGTCATCATCGTGTTCACGGTGATCCAGGCGGCGTTCGGCACCTACCTCCTCGCGTCGGTGCTCGGCACCTTCCCGAAGGAAGTGCTCGAGGCGGCCTCGATCGACGGAGCCTCCCGCTGGCAGATCCTGTGGCGGGTGGTCTACCCGATCACGCGCCCGACGCTCTCGGTGCTGCTCATCTTCTTCTTCATCTGGACGTGGAACGAGTTCCTCATTCCCCTCACGTTCCTTCCGTCGAACGCCTCGCAGACGGTTCCCGTCGCGGTCAGCGTCCTGACCGGCGATCGGCTCATGGACGTCACCACGACGGCGGGAGCGGCGCTGCTGAGCATCATCCCGACGATCATCTTCTTCCTCATCTTCCAGCGCACCCTCACCCGGGGCATCACGGCAGGAGCAGTCAAGTAATGAAGTTCACCGACGGGTTCTGGCAGCTCCGGCCCGGAGTCACCGCCCTCTATGCGCACGAGGCGTACGACGTCTGGGAGACCGACGCGACCCCCGACGGCCCGGGACTGGTGGTCACCGCACCGACGATGGCGATCGCGAAGCGCGGCGACACCCTGAACCGCCCGGTCCTCACCGTCACCCTGTCGTCGCCGCTCGAGGGGGTGGTGCGCGTGCGCATCGCCCACCACACCGGCGGAGCCTGGCACGGCGGGTTCACACTGCCCGGCGCCGTCGCAGGCGGCGCGGGCGCGGCATCCGTCTCCTCTGAAGGAGGGGTCCTCAGCACCGGCGGCTTGACCGCGCGCATCGCGGCGGGCGAGCCGTGGTCGCTCTCGTTCGAGCGAGAAGGCCAGGTCGTCACCGCGAGCGGCCACAAGTCGCAGGGCTACATCCGGCTCACCCCCGACGCGCAGGTCGACACCGGCATCGTCGACAACGCCCGCACGGGAGCGCCCGCGCCGGTCGAGCGCGTGTTCATCCACGAACAGCTGGACCTCGGTGTCGGCGAGCTCGTCTACGGCCTCGGCGAGCGGTTCGGCCCCGTGGTCAAGAACGGCCAGAGCGTCGAGATCTGGAACGCCGACGGCGGCACCTCGAGTGAGCAGGCGTACAAGAGCGTCCCCTTCTATCTCAGCGATCGCGGCTACGGCGTGCTCGTCAACGATCCCGGGCACGTCTCGTTCGAGATCGGCTCCGAGGCTGTGGAACGCGTGCAGTTCTCGGTGCCCGGCGAGGTGCTCGAGTACTTCGTGATCGACGGCCCGACGCCCAAGGACGTGCTCGCGCGGTACACCGCCCTCACCGGGCGTCCGCCGGTCGTGCCGGCCTGGTCGTACGGCCTCTGGCTGTCGACGTCGTTCACGACGGACTACGACGAGGCCACCGTGACCTCGTTCATCGACGAGATGGCCGCCCGTGAGCTGCCGGTCTCGGTGTTCCACTTCGACTGCTTCTGGATGCGCGAGTTCAACTGGTGCGACTTCGAGTGGGATCCGCGCACGTTCCCCGACCCGGACGGCATGCTCGCGCGCCTGCACGAGAAGGACCTCCGCGTCAGCGTGTGGATCAACCCCTACATCGGGCAGCGCTCGCCGCTGTTCGACGAGGCCGCCGACCAGGGCTTCCTCGTGAAGCGCGCCGACGGCTCGGTGTGGCAGTGGGACCTGTGGCAGGCCGGCATGGGGCTCGTGGACTTCACGAACCCCGCCGCGACGGCGTGGTACCAGGCGCACCTGCGCCGCCTGATCGATCAGGGCGTCGACTGCTTCAAGACCGACTTCGGCGAGCGGATCCCCGTCGACGTCGAGTGGGCCGACGGCGCCGACCCGCAGCGCATGCACAATCTCTACGCGCAGCTCTACAACGAGGCCGTCCACGCGGTGCTCGTGGAGGCCCGCGGCGAGGGCGACGCGGTGCTGTTCGCTCGGTCGGGCACCGCCGGCGGCCAGACGATGCCGGTGCACTGGGGCGGCGACTCGACGTCGACCTTCGCGTCGATGGCCGAGACCCTCCGCGGCGGCCTGTCGCTCGCCTACAGCGGGTTCGCGCACTGGAGTCACGACATCGGCGGCTTCGAAGGCACGCCGGATGCCGCGGTCTACAAGCGCTGGACCGCCTTCGGCATGCTCGGCAGCCACAGCCGCTTCCACGGCTCGGGCTCGTACCGGGTGCCGTGGGCGTTTGACGACGAGGCCGTCGAGGTCACCCGGATCTTCACGCACCTCAAGATGCGGCTGATGCCGTATCTGTTCCAGGCGGGGGTGGATGCCGCGGCCACCGGTGTGCCGCTGCTGCGCCCGATGCTGCTCGAATTCCCCGACGATCCCGCGGTGCGCCACCTCGACAGGCAGTACATGCTCGGCGCGGACCTGCTCGTCGCGCCGGTGTTCTCGGCGGACGGCGAGGTGGAGTTCTACCTGCCGGCCGGTGAATGGACCAGCCTGCTGACGGGTGAGACGGTCACCGGCGGCGCCTGGCGTCGCGAGACCCACGGGTTCGACAGCCTGCCGCTGTACGTGCTGCCCGGTACGGTGCTGCCCTGGGGCGCGCGCACCGACCGGCCCGACTACGACTACCTCGACGGCCTCGCGCTGCGGGTCTTCCCCGGCGGAGCGGGTGAGCGGACGATCACCGTCACGACGCCCGACGGCAGGTCGCAACAGTTCACCGCCGACCTCGGCGAGGTGACACGATGAATTCCGTGACCGCTACCACCGCCGTCCAGGGCTCGCCGGACTACCGCGATTCGGGCCTCGTCTTCCCGCCCGGGTTCACCTTCGGCTCGGCCACGGCGTCGTACCAGGTGGAGGGCGCGTTCGACGAGGACGGCCGCGGGCCGTCCATCTGGGACACCTTCAGCAAGACGCCGGGCAAGGTGTGGAACGGCGACACCGGAGACGTCGCGTGCGACCACTACCACCGGCTCGACGCCGACCTGGATCTGATGAAGGACCTCGGGCTCGGCGCGTACCGCTTCTCGATCGCATGGCCGCGGATCATGCCCACCGGCACCGGCGAGGTGAACCAGGCCGGGATCGACTTCTACTCCCGGCTCGTCGACGGCCTGCTCGACCGCGGCATCCGTCCGGTCGCCACGCTGTACCACTGGGATCTGCCGCAGGCGCTGGAGGATGCCGGCGGCTGGCCGGTCCGCGCGACCGCCGACGCGTTCGAACGGTACGCCGAGGTGATGGGCGCCGCGCTCGGCGACCGCGTCCACACCTGGACGACCCTCAACGAGCCGTGGTGCTCGGCTTACCTCGGCTACGGCCAGGGCGGGCACGCTCCGGGTCGTCACGAGCCGGCCGCCGCGCTCGCCGCGGTGCACCACCTCAACCTCGCGCACGGTCGCGCCGTGCAGGCGCTGCGTGCGACGTCCACGGGCGACCCCGACTACTCGATCACGCTCAACTTCCACGTCCTTCGCGGAGTGGGGGACGGTGCGGCCGAGGCCATGCGTCGCATCGACGGACTCGCGAACCGTGCCTTCACCCACCCGCTGCTGCGGGGCGAGTACCCGGCGGACCTGCTCGAGGACACGGCATCCGTCACCGACTGGTCTTTCGTCCGCGACGGAGACCTCGCGGCGACCAACCAGCCGATCGACGTGCTCGGCGTCAACTACTACTCCACGGCGACCGTGCGGCTGTGGGACGGCGTCTCGCCGAAGCAGATGAACGACGGCCACAAGGGCACCGCGGGCGGAACCGCCTGGCCCGGCAGCGACCAGGCTGTCGAGTTCGTCGAGCAGCCCGGACCGTACACGGCCATGGGCTGGAACATCGCGCCCGAGGGCCTCGAGGAGCTGCTCCTCTCGCTCAAGGAGCAGTTCCCGGACCAGCCGCTCATGGTGACCGAGAACGGTGCGGCGTTCGACGACGTCGTCGCCGAGGACGGGTCCGTGCCCGACGCCGAGCGCCTCGACTACCTGCGTCGTCACTTCACCGCCGCCCACCGCGCAATCGAGCAGGGCGTCGACCTGCGCGGGTACTTCGTGTGGTCGCTGCTCGACAACTTCGAGTGGGGCTACGGCTACGCCAAGCGCTTCGGGATCGTCCGCGTCGACTTCGACAGTCTCGAGCGCACGGTCAAGGACAGCGGCCACTGGTATTCGGAGCTCGCTCGCACCGGCGTCCTGCCCGCCTGAGCGCGGGCCGGGAGGCAGCCGGGTGAACGCTTCGACATCCCGGTCGCGTGCGCCCCGGTGGGGGAGGCCGGGGTTAGCCTGGCGACGTGACCGAGCTGCGCTTCACCCATGAACCGGATGCCTCGCGCTATACGCTGCACCGCGGCGACGACCTCGTGAGCGTCCTGGACTACCGTGACGACGGGCGGACCGTCGCGATGACCCGCGCCTACACCGTGCCCTCCTTCCGCGGACACGGGTATGCCGGTGAACTCGTCGACCGGGCCGTCACCGAGCTCGAACGCGGCCCGGGACGCACTGTGATTCCGGTGTGCTGGTACGTCGCCGACTGGTTCGAGGCGAACCCCGCCCGGCGAGGGATCCTCACGACGCGCCGGTCCGCCTGAGCGGATCGACCGACTTCGGCCTCCGCCGCCCTAGGCTGGCCGCGTGCACATGGAGGCAGTCTTCACCGCGGTGGCCATCGGCTTCGAGGCCGTCGGCGCGGCCGCGATGATCATCGGGTTCGCCATCGCCGTCGTGCTGGGTGTCCGCTCGCTCCTGCGCCAGGAGGGCGGGCAGGCGGCGTTCACGGTTCTGCGGACGACCCTGGGCGCGGCGATCCTGCTCGGCCTCGAAGTGCTCGTCGCGGCCGATCTGATCCGCACCATCACGTCGAAACCCTCGCTGGAGGATGCCGCGATCCTCGGTCTCATCGTCCTCATCCGTACTCTGCTGTCGATGTCGATCCAGATCGAGATCGAGGGCGTCCTCCCCTGGCGGCGCGCGATGTTCACCAGCGGAGGTCAGCTGATCGGCGATGCCGTCGCGCGCGATCGCGCTGCGGCCCGCAAGGCCGGCCCCGACCCGACCTGAATTCGCCTGTCAACCCCCTGCACCCCGGCCGTGAGTGCCGCCAGGGTGGAGGGTGACGAGAGGACCGACTCATGGATCGTGAGCTGCCCGACGGCGTGATCAACGCCGACCCGCCCGGCGGATGGGACCAGACCGGAGACGCGGAGGCTGCCGAGCGCAGCGCCGCGGCTGCTGATTCCGAGCTGTTGACCGATGCTGCGCTGCAGCCGGATGACCCGGTGGAAGGCGAAGACGCCCGCCAGGGCGCCGACCCCGACCTGGGACTGAGCACCACCCGTGGAGATGAGGAGCCGTGATGAACAGCACTGCGAACGACCGTGAGCCCGATGCCCTCGACGACCGCGCGGCGACGCCGGCGGCCGCCGAGCCCGACCACGAGGCCGTCGGCATCGGCGTGATCGGCTCGGAGGACGGCACGGATCATCACGGCCAGGACGAGGGCCGTGAGACGCTCACGGCCAGCGCCGCCCAGCGCACACCGGGCGGACTCGGCAGCGAGCAGGAGCAGCGGCTCCCCGCCATGTCGCAGAACGACGCCTCGACCATCGACAAGGTCGCCGGCATCGTGGCGCAGACGCGCTCGGATGTCGGCACCGAACCGCAGGAGCGGATCGCCGAAGTCCTGCATCAGCGCCTCGAGCAGGCGGGCGTCGACCTCCCCGACGAGGAGGTCGATGAGCTCGCTCGCCAGATCTCGACGGGTGACTCAGCGGCCCCTTCGCGGTGACGTGAAAGCATCGTGACATGGACGAGCCCGCCCTCGGGGCGGGCTCGTTCATGCGATGGCGCAGGCCGTGGGGCAGGGATCGTCGGCGGTGAGACGCAGACCGATCGGCCGGGCCCACGGTGTGCGCTGCGGACGTGCGGCGACGACGGTGACCGGCTGATCGATCAGCGCGAGGCCCGCGCGTCGATCGCGTATGGCGACGAGCATCGCGTGTTCGCGTTCGCGGACGCTGGACTCGTGACGGTACTGCTGTTCGGCGGCGGTGACGAGCGAGAGCATAGTTTCCTCCGTTGGTTCCGATGACTCGAACGTACGCCGGGGCTCCGACATTGCCGGGTCGGTCACAGGTGGCAGGAATCGGAGGGAACGCGGCAGTCGGTCAGTGGTCGCGCGCGAACTCGCGGATGAGCGCGGCGGCGGCCGCGGCATCCCGGATCATCGCCTCGTGACCGTGGCCCGGCACCTCTGCCAGCCGCCCGTCCGGCAGCCCGTCGACGATCGTGCGGCACCAGGCGCGCGGGGTCACGAGGTCGTCCTCGCCCCGCAGCACCAGGGTCGGCGCGGCCACCTCGGCGAGCACGTCCTCCGGCCGATGGACGAGCATCGCGCGGAACTTCAGGCGCAGTCTCGGCCCTGCACGGACGTACTCGCGCGCGCCGAGCGCGATCACCTTCGGACTCTCGACGGCGATGTCGCGCAGCAGTCGCGACAGCTGCCTGGGGGCGGTGCGCGCCGCAGGATCCACCGTGGGGCCGACGAGCACGAGCCCCGAGACCGTCTCGGGATGGCGGGCACCGATCTCCAGCGCGACCTGCGCCCCCATCGAGTGGCCGATGATCACCGCCGGCGCACCGACCCGCGCGCGCAGGAAAGCGGCCACCAGATCGGCGGTCCGCTCCATCGTGAGCACGCGCGGCGGCTCGGGAGCCTCCCCGTAGCCGGGCAGGTCGATCGAGATCACCTCGCCCGATCCGTCCAGCTGCGAGACGAGGTCGCTGAACACGCTCCTGCCCATGCCGATGCCGTGGATCAGCACGTAGCGCGGGCTCCCGCTGCCGTGGCGCTCGGCCACGAGCGTGCTCCCGGCGAAGCTGAATTCGCGAGCGTGGGGCACGGGTTCAGCGTAATCGAGCAGGTGTCACGCCGCGCCCAGCTGGTCGCGCAGGCCGACGCGGTCGGGGATCTCGAACTGCACGCGTCGCAGCCAGCCGGGATCAGGCCAGGGACGCGACGACGGGAGTGCGCGCAGCCGGGCCCGCAGGGCGGGAGCCGCCGCTTCGACGGGGAGGACGCGAGACGGCGCGCGAAGCGCGAGCGCCCCGAGCCACCAGTGCCGCCATGTGCCCTCGATGTCCTCCGGCCCGACGACGACGTAGTAGTCCGGCATGAGCGCCTCTCCCGACTGGAACAGCCCCAGCAGCGTCTCGACCTCGATCTCGAGGGTGCCGAGGGTGGCGCGCTCCTCGAACAGCTCGACCCAGGCCGCGGCCACGTGCTCGAGCGGGTCGGCATCATGGACGACGTACGGAGCGGATGCCGAGGCCACGGCCCTGGCGGCGGCTGCGGGTTCGCTCTCCCGCAGGGAGAGAGCCTGCACGCCGGGCAGGTCGCCGAGGTCGCTCAGCAGTGCATCGCTGCCCGTCCCGACGAGCGCGACGACCGTGGCGGGTGCGGATCCGGATGACGGCGCCATAGTCCACGATACGTCCGGGCGGGCCCGTTGCGGCCTGTCTCGGCCGGGATGTCGGCACTCGAACGTACGGTGTGATCATGCGCATCCTGCACACCTCGGACTGGCACATCGGGCGGTCGTTCCACGGCCACGCCACGCTCGATGCGCTCCGCGGCGTGCTTGACGCGCTCGTCGAGCAGGTGCGCGAGAACGAGGTCGATGTGGTGCTCGTCGCGGGCGACGTCTTCGACTCTGCGGCGCCCGCCGCCGCCTGCTACGCGGTGCTCACCGACACGCTCCGGGCACTGTCCGACACCGGCGCCACCGTCGTCGTGACCAGCGGCAACCACGACTCGGCCGCGCGCCTCGGTTTCCAGGCGTCGCTGCTGCGCGACGGCATCCACGTCGTGACGGATCCGCTCAGCACCGGAACCCCGATCACGCTCGATGACGAGCACGGGACGGTGCACATCTACGGCATCCCGTTCCTCGAGCCGGCGCTGGTGCGCCACCTGTGGCCGGGCGCCGAGCTGCGCTCTCAGCGTCAGACCATCGAGCACGCGATGGGACTCGTCCGGGCCGACGCCGCGGTGCGCGGCGGACGCTCGGTGGTGATGGCGCACTGCTTCGCGGCCGGGGTGGACGCCACCCCCGGCGTCGAACGCGAGATCCGGCAGGGGAGCCTGGACGTCGTTCCCGCATCGGCGTTCGACGGCCCCGACTACGTCGCCCTCGGGCACATCCACGGCCGGCAGCGGCTGTCCGAACGGGTTCGCTACGCCGGTGCCCCGCTGCACTACAGCTTCGGCGAGGCCGACAAGCCGCGCGGCTCCTGGCTCGTCGACCTCGACGCCGCCGGCCTGGCGGGGGTCGAGTGGCTCGAGCTGCCCGTGCCGCGCCGGCTGTCGACCATCCGGGGCACGCTCGATGAGCTGCTCGCCGACGAGCGGTTCGGCGACGTCGAGACGGACTGGGTGTGCGCCCAGTACACCGATGCCACTCCCCAGTCCGATCCCATGCGGCGGCTGCAGAAGCGCTTCCCGTTCTGCGCGACGGTGATGCACACGCCCGTCGGCGCGCGCGGCGACGACGGCTCCACGTACGCACTGCGGGTGCGGGCCGCCCGATCGGATGCCGAGCTCATCGACGTCTTCCTGTCCCACGTCCGCGAGGGCGAGGGAGCGTCGGAGCGCGAGAGCGAGGTCATCCGTGGCGTGATCGGCGAGCACACGCTCGCCGAGGCGCGCACGTGAGGCTGCACTCCCTCGAGCTCGAGGGGTTCGGGCCGTTCCGTGAACGGCAGGTCGTCGACTTCGACGCCTTCGCCGACGACGGCATCTTCCTCATCGCCGGGCGCACCGGCGCCGGCAAGTCCAGCGTGCTCGACGGCGTGAGCTTCGCGCTCTACGGCGGTGTGCCCCGCTACGACGGGGCCGAACGGCGGCTGCGCAGCGACCACTGCGCGCCCGAGGACCCCACGAGCGTGAGCGTGGAGTTCTCGGCGGGCGGCCGCAGATTCCGCGTCACCCGCTCGCCCGAGTACGAGCGCCCCAAGCAGCGCGGCACGGGCATGACGACCGAGCCGCATCGTGCCCAGCTCGACGAGCTCCTCGGCGATCAGTGGACCGGGATCGCGGCGCGACCGGTGGACGTCGCACGCGAGCTCGACGAGATCCTCGGCCTCAGTCAGCAGCAGTTCCTGCAGGTGATCCTGCTCGCCCAGAACCGGTTCGCAGAGTTCCTGCTCGCGAAGAACGACGAGCGGCAGCGGCTGCTGCGCCGGCTGTTCGGCACCCGCACCTACGAGGCGTACCAGGTCGCGCTCGACCAGCGGCGCCGTGACGCCGAGCGGGAGCTCTCCGCCGCCGGCGACGGAGTGATCCTGCTGCTGGACGAGGCAGAGCGGGTGCTGGCTTCTGCCGAGCTGTCCGGCGCAGCCGGGGCGGCGGAGGCTGTGACAGCGGCCGCTCCCGACGTCGCGGCACGCCTGGAGACCGCCGCCGTCGGGGTCCAGCGCGCGGACTACCGGGTCGAGACGCTGGTTCGCGAACGCGACGAGGCCGACGCCGTGCACGCCGCGGCCGAGGGTGCGCATCGCGCGACGCGTGCGCTCCGTGAGAAGCAGGAGCTCCGGGTGCGGTCACGCCTGGCGCTCGCGACGCTGGAAGAAGCCGAGCCGCTCATCCGCCGCGAACGCGAGACGCTCGCCCGTGCGCTGGAGGCCGAGGGTCTGCGCACGTCGATCGACGCGGCGACCGCCGCTGCCGCTGTCGCCGACGCGGCGCTGGCCGATGTCGCCCGCGCGCTCGAGGGGTGGCAGTCCGTGGCGGACGGCGCGGAGGCCTCCGACGTCGCGGCGCTCGGGGCCGTGGTCGATGAGCTCACCGGTGACATCGCGGTGTGGAAGACGGCGCGGGTCCGCGAGCGCGAGCTCGACGCGATGAGCGACGAACTCGCGGCGGGAACCGCACGCATCGCCGAGTTCGACCAGCTCCTCGTTGAACTCGACGTGGTCCGGGCGGCCTTTCCGGCGCGCCTGGCCCAGCTCGAGACCGAACTGGCAGCCGCTCAGGCGGCCGCGGGCGGAATCGACGGCGCCGTCACCCAGCGCGACGCCGTGGCCGAGAGGCTGTCCGCCGCTCGCGAGGCCGTCCGGCTGGCGTCCGGGCTGCGCGACGCCGAGGCGGCGTACCTGGCCGCGAGCGAGCGTCACGACGGCGCCCGGCGTCTCGTCACCGAAGCGCTGCGCCGGCGCCTGGCCGGCCACGCCGGCGAGCTCGCCGCGGCGCTCGTGGACGGCGAGCCGTGCGCCGTGTGCGGTTCCCTCGAACATCCCGCGCCGGCGCCCGCCGCCGACGACGGAGTGTCGGATGAGCAGATCGCCGCCGCCGAGACCGAGCGCGACCTGGCGGCGACCGCGGAGCTCCAGGCGGCAGAACGGGCCAGGAGCGCCCGCGAGGCCCACGCCGCCGCGGCCGCGCGAGCTGGCGGGGCCGCCGTCGAATCGCTCGAGGCCGGGCGCGACGCCGCCGAGGCGGCCGTCGACCGTGCGGCGACGGCGGTGCGGGATCGCGACCGGCTCACCGCAGAGCGCGAGGCCCTGACCGCCGCCGAGGATGCCGCCCGGATCGAACGCGAGGCCGTCGCCGCCGAGGTGACCGCCTTGCGCCTGCGCCTCGCGGCCGTCACGGCCGATGCGCAGGCGGCGCGCCGGGCCGTGGACGACGCCCGAGGCCCCTTCGAATCGGTGTCCGGGCGGATCGCCGACGCCGAGCGGCGCCGTACGCTGGCGAGCGATCTCGCGGGGGCGCTGGTCGCGGCAGAGGCGGCACGCGCGACGGCCGAGCGCTCGGCGGAGGACCGGGACCGGCGCATCGCGGCATCCGGATTCGACGACACCGCTGAGGCGACCGCCGCGCTGCGGACATCCGCGCAGCGCACCGAGCTGGAGGAGGCGATCCGTGACCACGAGGTCGCGCTGCGGACGGAGCGCGACAGGCTGCGCGACCTCGAGCTGGAGCTCGCCGGCGAGCCGGAGGACCTCGTCGACGTCGAGGCCGCCGCGGCCCGCCTCGCGAACGCCCGCGAGCGGTGGAGCACCGCCGTCGACGCCGCGGCGGCCGCATCCCAGACCGCGGCCCGCGTGGCCGAGCTCGTCGCGCGCGCGACCGCAGGGCACGAGAAGAGCGCCGGGCTCGCCGCCGACCACGCCGTGATCGCGCGGCTCGCCGATACCGTGGCCGGGCGGGCGCCGAACACCCACCGCATGACGCTCGAGTCGTTCGTGCTCGCCGCCGAGCTCGAAGAGATCGTCGAGGCGGCGAACCTGCGGCTGTCCGACATGTCGTCGGGCCGCTACCGGCTGCAGCACAGCGACGCTCTCGCCGCACGCGGTGCCTCGAGCGGGCTGGGCCTGCAGATCATGGACGCCCACACCGGGCAGGCGCGGCCGGCTCAATCGCTGTCCGGAGGCGAGACGTTCCTCGCCTCCCTGGCCCTCGCGCTCGGCCTGGCCGAAGTGGTCACGGCGCGCGCAGGCGGAGTACGGCTCGACACGCTGTTCATCGACGAGGGCTTCGGCTCGCTCGATGACGACACGCTCGAACTCGCGATGCGCACGCTCGACGAGCTGCGCCAGGGCGGCCGCACCGTCGGCGTGATCAGCCACGTCGCCGCCATGAAGGAGCAGCTGCCGGCGCAGCTGACCGTGCAGGCGACGGGTCACGGTCCGAGCATCGTGCGGCAGGGGAGCGCCGTCCTGAGCTGACGGATACCCGCGGGCAACCGCGTGACCCTCTGCCCCGCAGGAACGACGATGGCGGCGACCCGAGGGGCCGCCGCCATCGGGGGAATCGCTGCTACTGGAGGTGCGCTTCGGCGGCGACGAGGATCACGTCGAAGAACCGCTGTGCCTGCTCCTCGGTGAACAGCCCTTCGGCGCTGGAGGCGAGCGAGCTGATGATGATCTCGCGCGTGGCCTCGTCTGCGGAGAGAAGAGTCGTGCCCAGCTCGATCAGCATCTCGTCGGTGTAGATCTGCCCGAGCATCTCCTCGGTGATCGACGGGTCGACCTCCTGCAGGATGGCGGTGAGCCCGGGACGGACCTCGGCGAGATACGCGGCCTCGTCGTAGGCGCCCGAGGGCTCCTCGGCCTCTTCCTCGGCGTCGTCCTCATCGGCATCGGGCGTCGCCTCTGCGGAGGACGAGGGCGTGCTCTCGGGTGCGGCGGAGTTGTTCGCCGCGGCATCCAGCCCGACGAACAGCAGCGCGAGCGAGATGGCGCCGATCCAGGCCAGGCCGCCGAGCACCGCGACGATCACGGCGCCCAGGCCGAGGCCCTTGCCGCCCTGCTTCTTGCTGGCGAGGGTGACGATGCCCAGCACGAGCGCGACCAGCAGCAGCAGGCCGCCGATGACGGCCAGGATCACCGAGACCCACAGCAGCGGGATGTACGCGGCGCCGACCAGCGCGAGACCGCCGACGGCGAGGGCCAGCGAGATCCAGCCGAGCGTACGCGGACGCTGATCGGGCGAGCCGGGAGGCGTCGCGCCGGCGGGCGCCTGTGCGAAGGCCGGGTCGGCGTACGCCGTCGCAGGCGCGCCGGGCTGGCCGTAGGGCGCCGCGCCGGGCTGCCCGTAGGCACCCTGGGCGGCCGGCGGGTATGCCTCCGTGGGCTGGAAGTCCGACGGCGGGTAGGCCGCGGTGGGCTGGGCCGCGGGTGCGTCGTACGCCTCGGTGGGCTGGGCATCGGGGGAGACCGGAGCGCTGGAGTCGGTGCGCTCGGGCTCGCCGGGCTGAGGAGGCGTGGGGGAGGTGGGATCGGACATGCGGAATCCTTGCTGCGAGAAGTCGGGGGATGCGAGAACGGGAACGTGCTCCTCGCGGCACTCCAGACTATCTAGGCTGTTCCCGTGAACAGGAACACGGTCTGGACCATCGTCGGAGTCGTCGTGGCGATCCTCATCGCCTGGTTCCTCGTGAACATCCTGTTCTCGCTGCTGTGGTTCATCGGCAAGCTCGTGGTCGTCCTCGTGGTCGCCGCGATCGTGTTCTTCGTCCTGCGAAGCGTGTTCGCGCGCGAGCGGTGACGGCTCAGACGCCGTAGTCGGCGCGGATGCGGGCGCGCAGCTGCTCGCTGCACGCGGCGACGGCGGCTCGCCAGTCGGTGATCGCGTCGTCCTGCGCGCGGTCCGAGACGGCCTTGAGCACCCGGATCGGCACTCCGAAGCGCTCCGCGACCCAGACGTAGGCGTAGGTCTCCATGTCGACCAGGCCCGCGCCGAGCGGACGGATGACCTCGACCGCCTCGGAGTCGTCGACGAAGTGGTCGCCGGTGGCGATCGTCACGCCGCCGTCAGTCACGGCCATGCGCGGGGGCAGCGAGACGTGCTGGCCGACGATCCCGTCGATGTCGGTCACGTCGTGCTGGATCGCGGCGCCGATCTCGTAGACGTCGGCGTCGAGCCGGGCGTCGATCGCGCCCGCGGTGCCGACCACGACGATCTCGTCGTACTCGGCGGCATCGAGCGCGCGGGTCAGCGCATAGGTGGCCTGCAGCTTGCCGGGGCCGGTGACGAGCCGGTCGAACCCGGGGAGGTCGGCGGGGAACGCGACGAGTTCGGCATCGAGGGCGGCGACGAGAAGCTTCACCGTTCCATTGTCGCCGGGTCGCCTGGGCGTTGCCCCGGCGAAGGCTCACGGCTCGGATGCCGCGGCTCACCGCCCGCGAAGCGACACCGGTCCCATCACCGGACGCCGCCGGTCGCGCACCCACCGCACGCCGTCCGCCTTCAGCTCCTCGCGGGTGGCGAAGCGGTAGCGGTACGACACCGCCCGCACCCAGCGTGGCCGCTCGCCGGAGAACGGATCCGCGGCGAGCAGGCGCAGGGTCGCGGCATCCGCTTCCAGCAGTCGCAGCAGGAACATCGTGAACCAGTCCTCGAGCGACCGCCCCAGCGGCAGGAACCACATGAGCCAGTCCAGCCGCAGGTGGTACGGCGCGAACTGCCGGGGGATCCGCCGCACGTCGCCGGGCTTGCCCTTGAATTCGTACTCCTGCCAGGTGGCGCCGTCCGGGTCCACGTCGGTGGTGCCCTCGACGACGATCTCGATCCGCTCCTTCGTCACGGTTCCGAAGGCGCCGTACGCGTTCGCCAGCTGCCAGCGGTTGAAGCTCGCGTTCATGAGCTGCCGGCGCGCGAACAGATTGCGCACCGCTGGCCAGCTCAGCACGAGGTAGAGCACGCCGACCGCCGAGGTCACGAGAAGCCAGGGCAGCGGCATCCCGTCGATCGTCCACGGCGGATCCTGCCGCGGCGGCGCGACGGGAGAGCCGATGCCGGGCAGCCCGACGGCGGAGAAGGCCAGGACGACAGTGGCCCAGTTGAGCCACGCGAAGTTGCCGGTGACGATGAGCCAGAGCTGGGTCGCGATGACGATGCCGGCGGCGACGGCTCCGATGCTCGCGGGAACCGGCCCGGGCACCCACAGTCCGAGCAGCGGCGCGAACAGGAACCACGGCACGACGAGCTGCGCGAAGTGGTTGCCGAGGACCTCGCCCTTGTGGAACCAGCGGGGCAGCAGATGCGCCTGCCTGCTGAGCGGCCCGGGCATCGGCTGCGTCTCGTGGTGGAAGGTGAGCGCCGTGAGGTCGCGCCACTCCCGGCCGCCGCGGATCTTGATCATGCCGGCGCCGAACTCGAGCCGGAACACGAGCCACCACAGCAGCACGATCACCACCGTCGGCGGCGGCTCTGCGGCCGAGCCGAGGAACGCGGCGAGGAACCCGGCCTCGAGCAGCAGCATCTCCCAGCCGAAGCCGTAGAAGGTCTGGCCGATGCTGACGACCGACATGTAGCCGAGCCAGAGCGCCAGGAAGCAGGCCATCGGCGCCCACGGCGTGAACAGCTGAGGGATGCCGCAGACCACCGCCGCCGCCACGGCGATGCCGGCCCAGCACAGGGCGGCCAGACGCCGGTCGGTGTACTCGACATGACGGAAGAGGGTCGGATGCAGCAGCCGGCCCCGCGGGGACGTGCGCGCCCAGTGGAGCAGCTCCGGAGCGGGGAGGAGTCCGTGCTCGCCGAGGAGCGGCCGGAACTGGTTCAGCGTCGAGACGAAAGCGACGAGGTACAGCGCGGCGATCCCGCGTTGGAGGACCTCTCGGGCGAACCCGAAGTCGACCGCCGCGAACCCGTCCATGGCCTCCATGGTCGCGGCGACGATCGGGGGCCGCCACGGTCTTGCGCGGCGCCCGGTCGGGGGCTAATCGGCGCCGCAGGGGAACGCGGCGCGTCTCTTCCGCCGCGGCGCACGCGCGGCCAGGATGAAGGAGCGGAGGGTCCGCGGGAAGAGGTGGATCATGCAATCTGTGCTGCTGGACGCTCCTGCCGGGATCACGGTCCGGCTCGGCTGGGACCCGAAGCTTCCCGAGCACGACCGCAAGCGCGCGCTCGCCCGGGAGATCGTGGCCGCGCAGCTCGGTGTCGACGAGCGGGCGGTGCGGATCGAGCGGGAGGCGCCCCGCGACTTCGGCTTCCACACCCATCTCATCGCCGAGGTCGAGGGGAAGGAGGTCCCGCTGCACATCCGCAACGCGAACTTCCGGGCCGCGACCGTGGTGGCCGTCGCCGATCCCGCGGTGCCGCTCGGGCTGGACCTGCGGGACGCGCACCCCGACGACGCCACCCTGCACGAGATGCAGCGTCACTCGCACCTGCTGGAAGACGCCGACCTCGGCAAGCGCCTCGCGCACTGGACGCGGGTGCAAGCCGTCCGCGACGCCGACGGGCGCGGTGCCCGGGTGGCTGCGGACCACGTCCGCCTCGACTCGCCGCTGACCAAGGGCTGGATCCCGGACCGTCGCGTCTACTACCAGCTCGCCGATCTCTCGCGCGACAGCTGGATCATCACGCTCGCCTACGGGGCCGCGCCGGTCTGACGCCGGATGATCCGGATGCTCCCCACCCTTCTCCACGCATCGCTACGCGCTGCGCGGAGCCTCCGGGGTGTGGGCCCATCAGCCGCGGCATCCGCTCGATCATTCCTCGACGAGCTCGGGGAGTGCGGCCTTGAGCTCTGCGATCCAGGCGTTGGCGTTGCCGTCCGACGGCGCGCGCCAGTCGCCGCGCGGCGACAGCGACCCCGCGGGTGAGACCTTGGGCCCGTTGGGGATCGCCGAGCGCTTGAACTGCGCGAACGCGAAGTAGCGCCGCAGGAACACCTGCAGCCACTTGGCCACGGCGGCGAGGTCGTACGCGAAGCGGTCCTCGGCGGGGAAGCCGGGAGGCCAGGCTCCGGCATCCTTGTCGCCCCACGCCTGCGACGCCAGATACGCGATCTTCGACGGACGGAAGCCGAATCGCAGCACGTGGTACAGCGCGAAGTCGTGCAGCGCGTACGGTCCGATGCGGTCCTCGGTGGACTGCATCTTGCCGTCCTGCCCGGCCGGCACCAGCTCGGGAGAGATCTCGGTGTCGAGCACGGACTGCAGCACCGCGGCCTCGGCGTCGTCGACGCCCTCTCGGTGCGCGATCACCCAGCGGATGACGTGCTGGATCAGGGTCTTGGGCACGCCGGCGTTGACGGCGTAGTGGCTCATATGGTCGCCGACGCCGTAGGTCGCCCAGCCGAGGGCGAGCTCCGAGAGATCGGACGTGCCGATCACCATGCCGCCGTGCTGGTTCGCGAGGCGGAAGAGGAAGTCCGTCCGGATGCCGGCCTGCACGTTCTCGAAGGTCACGTCGTACACCGGCTCGCCGCCCGCGAACGGATGCTTGATGCCCTCGAGGATCTCGGTCGCGGCGGGCCGGATGTCGATGGTCTCGATCGAGGCGCCGACCGACTCCGCGAGGGCGATCGCGTTCGACTTGGTGTGGTCGCTCGTAGCGAACCCCGGCATCGTGTACGCCAGGATGTCGCTGCGCGGGCGTCCCATGCGGTCCATCGCCCGCGCGACCACGAGCAGCGCGTGCGTGGAGTCGAGGCCGCCGCTCACGCCGATGACGGGCTTCGGCGCGCCGATGGACTGCATGCGCTGGACCAGGCCCGAGACCTGGATGTTGAACGCCTCGTAGCAGTCCTGCGCGAGCCGTGCGGGGTCGTCGGGGACGAACGGGAACCGGTCGAGGGCGCGCCGCAGCCCGACGTCCGTCGCGGGCGGGTCGAGCTCGAAGTGCACGACGCGGAACTGCGGGTCGTAGGTGCGGCGATTGTCGTCGAACGTGCCCTGCCGGAGGCGGTCCTGCCGCAGGCGGTCGAGGTCGACGTCGGCGACCGACCGGCGCGGTCCGTCGGGGAAGCGCTCGGTCTCGGCGAGCAGGTTGCCGCCCTCGTAGATCATGGTCTGACCGTCCCACGACACGTCGTTCGTGGACTCGCCCATGCCCGCCGCTGCGTAGGCGTAGGCGGCCAGGCAGCGCAGCGACTGCGACTTGCACAGGTCCTTGCGGTCCTCGGCGCGGGCGATCGTGATGGGGCTGCCGCTGAGGTTGAGCAGCACGGTCGCCCCGGCCAGCGCGGCACCGGCCGACGGGGGGATCGGCACCCAGACGTCCTCGCACACCTCCGCGTGCACCACGAGGCCGGGCACGTCGATCGCCTCGAAGAGCAGGTCGGGACCGAACGGCGCCTCGAGCTCGCCGACCCGGACGTACTCACCGGCCTGGTCGTCGCCCGGGGCGTACCAGCGGCGCTCGTAGAACTCGCGGTACGTCGGCAGGTACGACTTGGGGGCGACGCCGAGCAGCTCGCCGCGGTGGATGATCACAGCGCAGTTGTAGAGGCGGTTGCGATGACGCAGCGGCGCACCGACCACGAGCATCGGGAAGAGATCCTCGGATGCCTCGACCAGTCGCGCGATGGCTCCTTCGACGGCGTCGAGCACGGCATCCTGCATCACGAGATCCTCGAGCGAGTACCCGGTCAGGCACAGCTCCGGGAAGACCGCGACCGCGACGGACTCGGCGTCGCACTCGCGCGCGGTGGCCAGGACCGCGTCGGCGTTGGCGGCCGGATCCGCGATCGTCAGCGGGATCGTGCAGGCCGCGACCCGCGCGAACCCGTGCCGGTACGCGCTCTCGAAGGGGAGGCTCGTGCTCATGCCCCCAGTCTGGCAGGAGGCTCCCCGCCGCGGTGCGATTGCCCTCCACAGCGACGGTGCTGTCGGTCCACGCGGCTAGGGTCGTGGGGAAAGGCGGTGGCATGCGGTACATCCCGGGAGACGGCGGCGGCGAAGGCCGGGTCGTATGGAGCGCGAGCGACCTCAAGGCGGCGGCGGAGTGCGAGTTCGCGTGGGTGCGTTCCATCGACGCCAAGCTCGGGCGCATCGTGGCGATCGAAGAGCCCGAGGACGAGACGCTCAAGCGCGCCGGGCGGCTGGGCACGGCGCACGAGCTCCGGGTGCTCGCCGAGTACGTCGAGCGGTTCGGCAGCGGGGTCGTCGAGATCCCCGAGACGCGCTCTTCGGATGCCGCGGCCCTGGCCGAAGCGGTCGCGCTCACCAACGCGGCGCTCGCCTCGGATGCCGACGTCGTCTATCAGGCGGCCTTCTCGACGAGCGACTTCGTCGGCTTCGCCGACTTCCTGGTGCGCGATGACCAGGGCCGCTGGATCGTGCAGGACACCAAGCTCGCGCGCCACGCGCGGGTGACGGCGCTGATGCAGCTGGCGGCGTACGTCGATCAGCTCGACCGCCTCGGCGTCGCACGCGCCGACCGGGTCGAGCTTCTGCTCGGCGACGGCTCGACGAGCGTGCACGAGGTCGACGACCTCATGCCGGTGTTCGCCCTCCGTCGCGAGCGCCTCGCTGCGCTCATCGCCGATCGGCGCATCGATCTCGGCGTCGACGGTGCGCCCATCGCCTGGGGCGACCCGCGCGGCGACCTCGACGTCGTGGCGTGCGGACGCTGCGCCACGTGCGACAGCGAGGTCGTGGCCTCGCGCGATCTGCTGCTCGTGGCCGGCATGCGGCCGGTGCAGCGCGATCGCCTGCGCGCCGCCGGGTTCGGCACGATCGAAGACCTCGCGGTCGCGCCGACCGGGCCGGCCGGCATGAACCCCGACACGTTCGGCATGCTGCGCACGCAGGCACGGCTGCAGCTGCAGAGCCCCGCCGGCACTCCGCCGCTCACGTCGACGCCGTCGTCCAATGGCAGCCTGCCGCCGGTGCCCACCTTCGAAGTCGTCGCGCCGACCGCGCTGGGGGCGCTTCCCCGTCCTGACCACGGCGACCTGTTCTTCGACTTCGAGGGCGACCCGCTGCACACCGAGCCGCAGCCGCCCGGGCGCGAGGGCGAGCCGGTGCAGTGGGGCATCGACTATCTGTTCGGCTGGGTCGACGAGCGCGAGCAGTACACCGCGCTGTGGGCGCACTCGTTCGCGGACGAGAAGCGGGCGCTCGAGACGTTCGTCGACATCGTCAACCTGCGCCGCCAGCAGCATCCGGGCATGCACATCTACCACTACGCCCCCTACGAGCCCACGCACCTGCTGGCGATGGCCGCTCGTCACGGCGTGCGCGAGACCGATGTCGACCGGCTGCTGCGCGACGGCGTCTTCGTCGACCTCTACCCGATCGTGCGCCGCGCGCTGCGGGTCGGGTCGCGGTCCTACTCGATCAAGAAGCTCGAGCCGCTCTACATGGGCGACGAGGTGCGCACGAGCGATGTGCAGAAGGGGGACGACTCCATCGTCCGCTACGTCGAAGCCCGTGCGCTCGGCGCCGATGGTGACGACGCCGGGTCCCGCGCGATCCTGGACGATCTCGCGGACTACAACCGCTACGACTGCGTGTCGACGCGGCGCCTGCGCGATTGGCTCGTTGATCGCGCGCGCGCCGCTCAGCTGCTGCCGTCTCCCAACCCCGAACCGGACGAGCGCGCCTACGAGCCGTCGCCCCGGGCGCTCGCCCTCGAGCGGCTGGCCGGCGAGCACGGGGCCGACTCGAGCGAGTCGCAGGCGCTTCGGCTGGGTGCGGCGGCGATCGACTACTACCCGCGCGAGTCCAAATCGTTCTGGGCTACGCACTTCCTCCGCCTGCGCGAGCCCGTGCCGCTGTGGGAAGAGACGCGCGACGTCGCCGTGGTCGACCCGACCCGCTCCCGCGTGGTCGAGGACTGGCACTTCCTCGAGAGCGGCCGGGGCGGTGAGCGACGCACGATCGAGCTCCGGGGCGAGCTGGCACCGGGCACGCGCTTCAGCGTGGGCACGAACCCCTTCGTCCTCTACGAGCTGCCCGCGCCGTACCCGTCCGAGGCCTCGCCGCGGTGGATCCACTCCGCCCGGTCGGTGACGGTGCTCGAGGTCCTCGACGACGGAGTGCTCATCGAAGAGACCGCCGTCGACGGCGTGACCTGGTCGCCGCTGCCGCTCGCGATCACGCCGGCCGCGCCGCCGTCAGCCGGCAACCAGCAGTCCGCGATCAATGCGTGGGCGGATGCCGTCATCGACGCGGCGCCGCCCCTGCCCGCCGACCCGGCGACCGACATCCTGCGACGCCTGCCCCCTCGCACGCTCACCGGCGCCCTGCCCGCCTCCACGGGTGACGACGTCGACGCGATCGTGCGCGCCGTCCAGGACCTCGACCGGAGCTATCTCGCCGTTCAGGGTCCTCCCGGCACGGGCAAGACCTACGTCGGGTCGCACGTCATCGCCCGGCTCGTGCGCGAGCGCGGCTTCAAGGTCGGCGTGGTGGCGCAGTCGCACGCCGTGGTCGAGAACATGCTCGAGCGCATCGTCGCCGCCGGCGTGGCGAAAGAGCTCGTCGGCAAAGCGCCCAAGACCGAGCGCGAGACGTACTGCTTCACGCCGCTGCGCAAGAACGGCGTCGCCGAGTTCGCCGCCCAGCACGCGGAGTCCGGGTTCGTGTTCGGCGGCACCGCCTGGGACTTCAGCCACGAGGGCCGCATCCCGCGCGGCAGCCTCGACCTGCTCGTCATCGACGAGGCAGGGCAGTTCTCGCTCGCCTCGACGATCGCGGTCTCGCTGGCGGCGCCGCGCCTGCTTCTGCTCGGTGACCCGCAGCAGCTGCCGCAGGTGAGTCAGGGCACCCACCCCGAACCCGTCGACACGTCGGCGCTCGGCTGGGTGATGGACGGCGCCGACGTCGTCCCCCCCGAGTACGGCTACTTCCTGGCGCGCACCTGGCGCATGCACCCCGCCGTCGCCGAACCGGTGTCGAAGCTGTCGTACCGCGGCGAGCTCGCCGCGCACCCGTCGACGGCCCTGCGCGCACTCGACGGCGTCGAGGCGGGCGTGCGGCCGGTTCCGCTTCGTCACCGGGGTAACGCGACGCAGTCCCGCGAAGAGGCGGCGGCCGTCGTCGAGATCGTGCGCGACGTCATCGGACGCTCGTGGTCCGACATCCGGATCGAGGATGACGGCGTGACCACGCCGGTCGCCCCGCGCGCGTTGGAGCAGAGCGACATCATCGTCGTGACGCCGTACAACGCCCAGCAGGTCGCGGTCGAGGAGGCACTCGCCGCCGCCGGGTTCCCCGACGTGCCCGCCGGGACGGTCGACAAGTTCCAGGGTCAGGAGGC
Organism: Microbacterium sp. Root166; assembly: GCF_001427145.1. GTDB lineage: Bacteria > Actinomycetota > Actinomycetes > Actinomycetales > Microbacteriaceae > Microbacterium. The sequence continues at coordinate 293,392 of NZ_LMGL01000001.1, read as the reverse complement.
GGCGGTCGCCATCGTGTCGCTGGCGGCGTCGTCGGGACGCGACGCCCCGAGGGGGCTTGAGTTCCTGCTGCTGCGCAACCGGCTCAACGTCGCGATCTCGCGCGCCAAGCACACCGCCTACCTGGTGCACTCGCCCGCGCTGCTCGACGACCTGCCGCGGACGCCGGAGGGAGTCGCGCGCCTGAGCGGGTTCGCCCGCCTGGTCGGCCGCGGCTGAGCCGCGCGTAGACTCGCGCACACAGCGACCCCAGGAGGAATCCATGGCCGACGAGGCGCCCCGGAAGTTCGAGATCGACCTGCCTCCCGAGCACATCGCAGGCAACTACGCCGACTTCGCGAACGTGTGGCATACGCCGACGGTGTTCGTGATGGACTTCCTCACGCTGGCGCAGCCGCCGCGCGATCAGGTCGATCCCGAGACGGGCGAGCACCACACCGTCGTCCCGGCACGCGTGGTCAGCCGCATCCGGATTCCCCCCGAGCAGGTGTTCGAGCTGGCCAAGGCGCTCACTCAGCAGCTCGAGTTCTGGGAGCAGGAGACCGGCCGCCGCAACCCCCAAGGGCCGCTGCTCGACACCTGACGGTCGGACTAGACGCCGTGGAGCGGCATGTCAACCCCGTACGTAGGGTTCACGCGTCACCGTAGCCTGGCGAGGCGTCGGATAGACGCGGGTGCGGCATTCGTTCGGCGAGGGGCGGATGCCGCACCGTCACGTCTGCGGCAGGCCTTGCCGTGCGCGGGTTCATCTGTGCGAGTGCGATCTCCGCGGGCGCGGGAGAGACCATTTCGCACAGACGAGTGTCGCGTGACCCTGCGTGCGCGGGATCAGACCGTGCCGTAGAGCCGATCGCCGGCGTCGCCGAGACCGGGGACGATGTAGCCCTTCTCGTTCAGCCGCTCGTCCATGGCGCCCAGCACCAGGGTGACGTCGCGGCCGTCGACCTGCTTCTCGAGCGCGGCGACCCCCTCGGGAGCGCCGAGCAGGCAGATGGCGGTGACGTCCTGCGCGCCGCGGGCGAAGAGGAACTCGATCGCCGCGCCGAGCGAGCCGCCGGTGGCGAGCATCGGGTCCAGCACGAAGCACTGGCGGTCGCTGAGGTCGTCGGGCAGGCGCTCGGCGTAGGTCGAGGGCTCGAGCGTCTCTTCGTTGCGGACCATGCCCAGGAAGCCGACCTCGGCGGTCGGGACCAGCTTCACCATGCCTTCGAGCATGCCCAGACCGGCACGCAGGATCGGGACGACGAGGGGTCGCGGCTCGCTGATCTTGACGCCCGTGGTCGTCGTGACCGGCGTCTCGATCTCGATCGGCGAGACGCGCACGTTGCGCGTCGCCTCGTAGGCCAGAAGGGTCACGAGCTCCTCGGTCAGCTGGCGGAACACCGGCGACGAGGTGCGCTTGTCGCGCAGCACCGTGAGCTTGTGGGTGATGAGGGGATGATCGGCGACGTGCAGGCGCATACGCCCAGGGTAGTGCGTGGGGTCGTACGCTCGTGCTGTGACCTCAGCGCCGGCCGACCTCGACGCCATGGAGCGCGCGCTGGCCCTCGCGAAAGCCGCCGCGCTCGCCGGCGACGTCCCGGTCGGCGCTGTCGTCGTCGATGCCGCCGGACGGATCATCGGCGAAGGTGCGAACCGGCGCGAGATCACGCACGACCCGACCGCGCACGCCGAGGTCGTCGCGCTGCGCGAGGCGGCGGCATCCCTCGCCTCCTGGAACTTGGAGGGCTGCACCCTCGTGGTCACCCTCGAACCCTGTGTCATGTGCGCGGGAGCCGTCCTGCAGTCGCGGGTGTCGCGGCTCGTCTTCGGCGCGTGGGACGACAAGGCCGGCGCGGCCGGCTCGGTCTACGACGTCGTGCGCGACCGGCGGCTGCCGTACCGGGCCGAGGTCGTCGGCGGACTGCGCGAGGCCGAGGCATCCGCTCTCCTGCGGGATTTCTTCGACGCGAGGCGCTGAAGCGCGCCCCGAGTTCAGGGGGTCTGCCCCCTGGCATGCGGGGGCCTGCCCCCTGCCCGCGGTGTCCGGGCCAGCCCTACCGTGACAGGCGTGACTCGCCTCATCGAACCCGTCCGCACCGCCCCGGTGACCACGCCCACCGGCCGCGTCGCACCGCGCATCGGCTGGACGTTCGTCCTGCTCACCGCGCTGGCCATCGTCGCCTATGCCGCCGTGCCGTACTTCACGGCGTCGCTCGAGGCTCTCTCCGAGGCCCCCGGCCTTGCCGCGGACTACGTCGGCAAGCCGGCGTTCGTGCTGGCGGCGCTCTATCTGCACATCGCCGGTGGCGCGACGGCTCTCGCGCTTGGCGCCCTGCAGTTCTGGCGCGGCCTGCGGACCCGTGCTCCGCGCGTGCATCGCTGGATCGGACGCATCTATCTGCTCGGCGTCGCCGTCGGCAGCCTCGGCGGCCTGGTGATCGCTCCGACGAGCACCGCCGGCTTCGTCGGCTTCTTCGGATTCAGCACGCTCGCGGTGCTGTGGCTCGTCACGGGGTGGCGGGCGTACCGTGCGATCCGGCGGCGCGATGTCGCGAGCCACCAGGCGTGGATGATCCGCAACTATGCCCTGACGTACTCGGCGGTGACGCTGCGGATCTGGCTGCCGCTGATGATCTTCGCCCCACTGCTGGTCGGCCAGACGCCGGACTTCGACAACGCCTACGCTGCCGTGCCGTTCGTCGCCTGGCTGCCCAACCTCGTCTTCGCAGAGTGGCTCATCCGCCGCCGGGGCCTGCCGTCCTACCGGCTGCCGCCGGCGCGGACCTGAGGGCGCAAGGAGTCAGTCCGTCGAGCGGATGACGAATTCCTCGGTGGCCGGTGCCGGATCGGCGCTCGGGCGGTAGATGTCGGGCTCGAGGTAGATGACCCGGGCGGTGGGCACCGCCGCACGCACGCGGGTCTCGATCCGGTCGATATCGGCGGCGACCGCCGCGAGCGACTTGTCGGAGGTGTACCCGATCTTCGCCGCGACGAGCAGCTCGTCGGGTCCGAGGTAGAGCGTCTTGATGTGGATGAGCTTGTCGACCTCGGGGCCGGTCGTGATCGCGTCGACGATCCGCGCGTGGTCGTCCTCGGTCGCACCCTCGCCGACCAGCAGGCTCTTGGTCTCGAAGCCGAGCACGATCGCGATGAGGACGAGGAGCGTGCCGATCATCAAGGTGCCGATGGCATCGAAGACCGTGTTGCCGGTGATCACGGTGAGTCCGACGCCGAAGAGGGCGAAGACGAGGCCGATGAGCGCCCCGATGTCCTCCAGCAGCACGACGGGAAGCTCGGGGGCCTTGGCGTGACGCACGAAGGACACCCACGACTGGCCCTTGGCGCGCACGTGATTGCTCTCGGTGACCGCGGTGCGCAGCGAGAAGGACTCGAGGACGATCGCGACGACGAGCACCACGATCGGGAGCCACCACCACTTCTCGTCGAGCGCGTGCGGGTGCCGCAGCTTGTCGACGCCCTCGTAGATGGCGAAGAGCCCACCGACGGAGAACAGGATGATCGAGACGACGAAGGCGTAGACGTACCGCTCGCGTCCGTAGCCGAACGGGTGCTCGCGGTCGGCCGCGCGCTTCGCGCGCCGCCCGCCCAGCAGGAGCAGCAGCTGGTTGCACGAGTCGGCGACGGAGTGGATCGCCTCCGCAAGCATCGATGCCGAGCCCGAAAGGCCCCAGGCGATGAACTTCGCCACCGCGATGCCCATGTTCGCCAGGAACGCCGCGATGATCGCCTTGCCGCCGCCGGAAGCACTCATGCCATGAGTCTACGGATGGCGCGGGCTGCGGCATCCGGGTTGACGAGGTGTCAGTTCTCGGATCTCAAGAAGATGGCCTCGGTCGTCGGAGCGGGATCAGCGGGACGGCCGACGTACCCGATCACGGTCAGCAGGGCATGGCGGAACTCGGCCGGACGCTCGAGGTGCGGGGTGTGACCGACATCGTCGAGGCCGCGCTCGGTCACGTCGCCCCCGGCGGCGGAGTAGCGGGCCAGCACGTCGCGCATCTGCGTGACCATGGGCTGCGGCGGGGCGGCCTCATCGCCGGGCCACCCGGGCACGATGCCGAGCTTGCCGAGGTTGTTGAAGTCATAGAGCGAGGCGTCGGAGATGATCGGGTCGAGCGCACCGTGCACCCACAGCACGGGTGGCTTGTCGGCGATGTCGACGATGCCCGACAGGTCGCAGTGCTTCGGAGCCATCGCGTTGAGCACACCGATCGTTCCCGGGGCGAAGCCCGGCCAGCTCTCGCTCGGCGCGCTGTCGCCGGGGTAGTTGCCGGTCGCCGTCGAGGTCGAGAGCATCGAGGCGACCCAGACGTCCTCGTCCTCGGTCGTGAAGCCGGGGGCGACGTAGCTCGCCCGGAACACGTTGCGGGGCGACGTGGGAGCCTCGTCCGAGGCATCGTGATCGATGAGCCGCCGGACGAAGTCGGGGTTCGCGCCTCCGCCGCCGCACCCGGCGTCGTCGTCGGTCAGGCGCGACCCGTCCCGCCGGGTGGGCCCGACCCCGTAGGGGGAGAGCGGGGATTCGAGCGTCAGGCTGAGCGCGCCGTGGTCGATCGCGTACTGCATGACGACGCCGCCGCCCATCGACCACCCCACGAGATGGGCGCGCGAGATGCCGAGGGCTTCCAGCGTGGCGTGGACATCGTCGCTGAAGTCGCGCAGGCCGCGCGTCGCGTCGATGGGGGCATGCTCGGTGCCGCCGTAGCCGCGCAGGTCGATCGCGATGACGCGCAGATCGGTGGGCAGGTCCTGCATGAGGTGCTGCCAGAACAGGGACGACGACACGTTTCCATGGACGAGGATCACCGTGCGGTCGTGCGGTGTCGCCGGGTCATCGCCGACGCGCTCGAGGATGTTGACGCTCAGGCGGGACGTCTCGATGACTCGCGCCGTGATGCCGTCGAAGAGAGACATGCCAGACCTCCCCTAGTCCGCCTGCGAGACGTCCTCGCCCCGGTGATCCCGACTATAGCCGCGGGCGACGCCGGAGTGAACGGAACCGCCCCGGCTTGCTGACGCGTGGTCCTGCTGGGGCTCCGCCCCAGACCCCCGGCTTGCTGACGCGCGGTCCTGCTGGGGCTCCGCCCCAGACCCCCGGCTTGCTGACGCGCGCCCTCGTAGGATTGCGCCATGACCGATTCCGCCCCGCTGCCCCCCATCGCGATCCTCGGCGCCGGCTCGATGGGCGGTGCCATCCTGCAGGGGCTCGTGGAGTCGGGTCTCGCGGCCGGCGGTGTGACGGTGACCAACCGCACCGCGGCGAAGGCCGCCGAGCTCGCGGACCTGAGTGGCGTGACGAGCGTCGCCTTGGAGGACCAGCCGGACGGGAATCGGGATGCCGCGGCCTCCGCCGACGTCGTGCTGATCGGTGTCAAGCCGGCCATGGTCCCCGACCTGCTGCGGGAGATCGCTCCGGTGCTGCGTCCCGGCACGATCGTGGTGAGCGTCGCCGCAGGGGTGACGATCGCGACGTTCGAGGGAATCCTCAGTGACGACGTCGCGGTGCTCCGCTCCATGCCGAACACCCCGTCGCTCGTCGGCAAGGGCGTGACCGGGCTCGCCGCAGGCACTCACGCCCACCCCGTGCAGACAGCGGTGGTGCGGAGGCTGTTCGAGACCGTCGGGACCGTCGTGGAGGTGCCGGAGGCGCAGATCGACCCGCTGTCGACGATCTCGGGGTCGGGTCCCGCGTACTTCTTCCTCGTGGTCGAAGAGTTCACCAAGGCCGCTCGCGCGCAGGGCTTCGCCGAGGCCGAGGCGCGGCTGATGGCGGAGCAGACCTTCATCGGTGCGGCGGCGTTGCTCGCGGCGTCCGGAGAAGACCCCGCAGAGCTGCGGCGGCGCGTGACCAGCCCCAAGGGCACCACCGAGCGGGCCATCGCGGTGCTGCAGGAGGCGCGTCTCGACGACGTCTTCTCACGCGCCGCAGACGCCGCGCTCGCCCGGGCGAAGGAGCTCGCCGCCGGCGCCTGACGGCGACTCACCCCGACTGCTCAGCGGAGCGGTCGGGCACCCCGCCACGCAGCGGACCCGACCGAATCAGCGGTCGAGGGCCGCGAACCGCTCGATGTCGGAGTTGGTGCCCGACACGATGATGAGGTCGTGGTTGGTGACGACCGTGGCTGCTTCGGCGTAGCGGAAGGGCTTGCCGGGACTCTTCACCCCGACGACGGTGACGTTGTACTTGGAGCGCACGCCCGACTCGTTCAGGCCCACGCCCCGGATGAACTTCGGCGGGTACATCTTGGCGAGGACGAAGTCGTCGTCGAAGCGGATGAAGTCGAGCATCCGGCCGCTCACCAGGTGCGCGACGCGCTCGCCGGCCTCGCGTTCGGGGTAGATCACGTGATTGGCGCCCACGCGGGCCAGGATCTTGCCGTGCGACTGCGAGACCGCCTTCGCCCAGATCTGCGGGACCTTCAGGTCGACCAGATTGGCGGTGATCAGGACGGATGCCTCGATCGACGAGCCGACCGCCACCACGGCGACCTGGAAGTCCTGCGCGCCGATCTGCTTGAGCGAGTCGATGTTCTTCGCGTCCGCCTGCACCGTGTGGGTGACGCGCTCGGACCACTTCTGCACGAGCTCGAGGTTGTCGTCGATGGCGAGCACCTCGCGGTCGAGGCGATCGAGCTCGCCCGCGCAGGCCGCGCCGAAGCGCCCGAGTCCGATCACCAGGACGGGAGCGTCGCTGCGGATCCGTTCAACCAACGATCGGCCTTTCCACCGGCAGCGAGTAGAGCTGCGAACGGGATGTCGCGGCCACCGCCGCGGCGAGTGTCACTGTACCAATGCGCCCCATGAAGATCGTCAAGGCCATGACATAGACCCCCGGGTCGCTGAGCTCCGCCGTGAGCCCGGTCGACAGGCCGACCGTGGCGAAGCCCGAGATCACGTCGAAGAGCACGTCCGAGACGGGCGCCTGGCTGATCTGGGCGATCGTGATCGTCGACAGTGCCACGATGGTCGCGCCCCACGCCACGACGGACAGCGCGACGCGCTGTACATCGCTCGGGATGCGGCGGCCGAATGCCTCGACGGACTGGCGCCCCTTGGCCTCGGACCACACCGCCAGGGCGAGCACAGCCAGGGTCGTGACCTTGATGCCGCCGGCGGTCGAGGCCGATCCGCCGCCGACGAACATGAGCATGGAACCGACGATGAGTGACGAGCCGTACAGCTCGCCTACGTCGACGACGGCGAAGCCTCCGGAGCGGGTCATGGCCGACAGGAAGAACGCCTGGAAGGTCGTGTCCCACGCGTCCATCGATCCGAAGGTCTTCGGGTTGTTGTACTCGAGGGCCAGGAACGCCGCGGCGCCCGCGAAGAACAGGAGCACCGTCGTGATGATGGTGAGCTTCGTGTGCAGCCCCCATTTGCGGAAGTGCCAGACGTGCTTCCAGAGGGCGTAGATCACCGGGAAGCCGATGCTGCCCAGGAAGACGCCCGCCATGAGCACCGTCAGCAGGAAGTAGTCGTCCGCGAACGGCACGAGCCCGCCCGGGTTGGGGGTGAAGCCGGTGTTGGTGAACGCCATGGCCGCATAGAACGGCGCCTCCCACAGGGCTTCGAGCGGGCTGATGCCGGCGAAGATGAGGGACGGGTACAGCGCCAGGGCGACGACGGCCTCGATGAGGAGCGTCGACAGGGCGACGGTGCGCAGCAGCGTGCCGACCTCGCCGAGGCGGACGGTCTGGCCCTCGTTGACGGGCCCGCCGTGGGTGCGGAGCGGGTTGGAGTCGCTCGCGGCGATGAGCTTGGCGCGCAGGCCCAGGCGCTTGGAGATGACGAGACCGAGGATCGAGGCGAGCGTCAGCACGCCCATTCCGCCGATGTTGACCCCGAGGAAGATGACGACTTTGCCGAAGGGTGAGAAGGTCGTCGCGATGTCGACGGTGGTGAGGCCGGTGACGCAGATCGTCGAGACGGCGGTGAAGACGGCGTCCGCCAGAGGCAGGCGCCGGCCGTTCGTGGAGGCCGCCGGAAGCGAGAGCAATGCCGTGAACAGCAGGATCAGCATCACGAAGACGAGCACCGCGAATCGCGCGGGCGACGACGTCGTCAGATTGCGCAAGCGGTCCCATGCGGCCTTCAGTGCCAAGGGCACGCGGCGCACGATCGACCCGGCCGGGTCAGTCGCCATCCGTCGCCCCTTTCGCTGCGAGACTCCCGTCATGGTACTCCGCGGGGCTCCCGACTAATCTGAGCACATGGCGGACATCTTCGACGTGATCGCGGACGGCACGCGTCGCGACATCCTGCGGCTCCTGCTCGATCGCGCCACCGCCGGCGAACGAGGCACCAGCGTGTCGCACATCGTGCACGAGCTCGGTGCCAGTCAGCCGACGGTGTCCAAGCACCTCAAGGTGCTGCGCGAAGCGCACCTGGTCTCCGTGCGCGAGGAGGGCCAGCACCGGTACTACAGCCTGTCGGCCGAGCCGCTCGACGAGGTGGACGACTGGCTCGTCCCGTTCCTCGGCGACGACGACGCCCCGCAGTACGCCGGGTCGGGGCTGACGGACTCGGCCGCGCATGCCGCCGATGTGGTGGGTCGCGCCGCGGCATCCGCGAAGCACGCCATCGAGAGCGCCCTCAAGAAGCTCCCCGGCCGTTGATCCCACCAGAGCCCGAGGCCGAGTCGCTCGCCCGGCCGCCCGCGTAGCGACAAGGCCTGACCCCTAGCGGCGCCCGGCCTTGCGGCGGAACAGCCAGGCCCCCCACGCGAACGACAGCACGAGGATCGCCAGGCACCAGCCGACGCCCCACCAGGCCTGCCCGGTCATCGGGGTGCCCATGAGCAGGGAGCGGATCGTCTCGATGATCGGCGTGACCGGCTGGTTGTCGGCGATCCACTGCAGCCAGCTCGGCATGGTGTCCACGGGCACGAACGCGCTCGACAGGTACGGCAGGAACAGGATGACGAAGCCGTAGGCGTTCGCGCCTTCGGGGCTCTTCGACGCGAGGCCCAGGGCCGCGAACAGGTACGTGATCGCGAGGATCCACAGCGCGATCATGCCGAGCGCACCCAGCCAGCCGCCGAGATCCGCAGTCGGCCGGAAGCCGACCAGCAGGGCCACGCACACCACGAGCGCCGTGGCGACCAGGTTGCGCGCCAGGCTGGCGATCACGTGCCCGGTGAGAACGGCGCTCGCCCGCACCGGCATGGTGCGGAACCGGTCGATGATGCCGGCCTTCATGTCGCTGGCGACGTAGACGGCGGTGCTCGCGGCGCCGAAGCCCGCGCACAGCAGGATGATGCCGGGCACGACGTAGTCGACGTAGCTGCCGGTGGGATCGATGGCGCCGCCGAACACCCACGTGAACGTCAGCATGAGGATCACGGGGAGCATGATCGCCATCAGCAGGGACTCGCCGTCGCGCAGCGAGTGGCGGAGGCTGCGCTCGACGAACACCCGTTCGGCGAGGAGGCCCGAGATGCGCGGGCGCAGCGACGGTGCGTCGGTGGACAGGGTCAGGGCGGTCATGCTGTCTCCTTCAGGGATGCCGCGGAGCGGGTGGCGGGCGAGGTGAGGGCGAGGAACACGTCGTCGAGGCTGGGGCGGCGCAGGCTCACCATGCCCTCGGCTCCAGACTCGTCGAGCACGTCCAGCGCGCGGCGGAGATCCGATACGGTGCCGTCGGTGGGCACCTCGCGGAGCAGGTCGCCGTGAGCGTCGTGCAGCTCGACGGTGTCGCCGCCGACGCGGGACTTCAGTTGCGCGGCGGTTCCGGTGGCGACGACGCGGCCGCCGTCGAGGACGGCGATGCGGTCGGCCAGCTGGTCTGCCTCCTCGAGGTACTGCGTGGTCAGGAAGACCGTGGTGCCGGCAGCGGCGAGGGAGCGGATCACGTCCCACAGCTCGCGCCGGCTGCGGGTGTCGAGGCCGGTGGTCGGCTCGTCGAGGAAGAGCACCTCGGGCGTCACCACGAAGCTGAGCGCCAGGTCGAGCCGCCGCCGCATGCCACCGGAGTAGGCGCCGACGCGCTTGGTCGCGGCATCCGCCAGATCGAAGCGTTCGAGGAGCTCCACTGCCCGGCGCTTGGCGCCGCGGGCGGATAGGCCCGAGAGTCGTCCGAGCATGACGACGTTCTCGGCGCCGGTGAGCACGTCGTCCACGGCGGCCGACTGCCCGGTGAGGCTGATGCGCTGCTTCACGCCCGCGGGGTCGCGCACGACGTCGATGCCGGCCACCGTGGCGGTGCCCGCGTCCGGGCGGGCGAGGGTGGTCAGCACGTTGATGGTGGTGGTCTTGCCCGCGCCGTTGGGTCCGAGCAGCGCGAAGACCTCGCCCCGCTGAACGGTCAGGTCAAGCCCGTCCAGCACGATCTGCTGGCCGAAGGACTTGCGCACTCCCCGCACGTCGATGGCGGGCTGTGGAGTTGCTGGTGACATGGCGGCATCCCGTCTTCTGTGTATTTACGAAACGTGTGTGTATGGGTGAAACTGTTTATGACGGTAACACACTGTTTACCTCATATACAGTCCTAGACTGACGGCATGACGGATGACGCCGAGATCGAGCTCCCGCGAGGCGTCGCCCTCGCCTGGGGCGTCGCCGCCAACCCGCAGCGCGGGCCCAAACGCGAGATGAGCGTCGAGCGCATCGTCGAGGCGGCGGTCGAGATCGCCGACGCCGACGGTCTGAGCGCCGTGTCGATGGCCGCGGTCGCGGCGCAGCTGGGCTTCACCCCGATGTCGCTGTACCGCTACGTCACCGCCAAGGACGACCTGATCCTGCTGATGCAGGAGGAGGCGACCGGTGTTCCGCCGGCCGACCTGCGCGAGGGGAACTGGCGCGAGCGACTCGAGAAGCTGTATCACGCACAGGTGCAGCAGTACCTGCGGCACCCGTGGGTGCTCGACGTACCGATCAGCGGATCGCCGGCGACCCCCAACAGCGCCGCGTGGATGGATGCCGGACTCACCGCGCTCGCCGGCACCCCGCTCTCGCACAACGACCGGCTCGCCGTCGTGCTGCTGGTGACCGGGCACGCGCGCTGGACCGGGATCGTGCTCGCCGGGTACGCGCGCACGGAGCGGGCCACGGGCGAGAACGACCTCGACATCGCGAAGCGCGAGGACGGCCTCTATCGCCAGCTCATTACCGCCGACGAGTACCCCGAGCTTCGCGCGGCGATCGATGCCGGCGTATTCCTCGACACGTCCGACCCGTTCTCGTTCGGCATCGCGCGGGGGCTCGACGGCGTGGCGACCTACATGGCGGCGGTCGCCGAAGGGCGGCCCGAACCGGCCGCGCCGTGGCAGGCGGCCGAGGACGCCGACATCGCCGCCGACAAGAAGTTCCGCGAGGCGCGCAAGGCCGTGCGCGAAGCCGAGAAGGCCCTCCGCGACGCCCAGAAGATCGAGCGGCAGGCCGCTCGAGACGCCCGCGAACGCCTCGCGCGGGGGCGGGCCGCAGGCTGAGCGGCCGACATCTCACGAATCCCACCAGTCACAGCGGTTTACACGCGTCCCTCGGGCGCTCTACAGTGTGGACAGCACTCTGGGGAAAGGACTGACATGGCGGAGCTGCCCGACGTGCGCTTCCTCACCGTCGCCGAGGTCGCGGAGCTGATGCGCGTCTCGAAGATGACGGTCTACCGCCTCGTGCATTCCGGCGAGCTTCCCGCGGTGCGCTTCGGTCGCAGCTACCGTGTTCCCGAATCGGCGGTGACCGAAGCCCTGCATCGGCCGATCTCCGACGTCGGCTAGACTGTCCCGAGGCATTTTCCGATCTGCCCGACCCGGGCGCGCACGAGCTGCGCCCAGACCCCGACATTGTGAGGTTTTCCGTGGGTTCAGTCATCAAGAAGCGCCGCAAGCGCATGGCGAAGAAGAAGCACCGCAAGCTGCTTCGCAAGACGCGCCACCAGCGCCGCAACAAGAAGTAAGCGGCAAAACGACACCAAGCGTCCCCCGACCGGTCCTGACCTGTCGATGGGGGCGCTTCGTGTATCCCGCTTCCCGCCGAGAAAGGCCCCCATGCAGACGATCACCGTCCACCAGCTCCGTGAGCGCAGCGGCACGCCGCTGATCGACGTGCGCGAGACGTGGGAGTTCGAGACCGGCCGCGTGCCCGGTGCCGTGAACCTGCCCATGTCGACGATCGGCGAGCACCTCGACGAGCTTCCCGACGGCGCGTTCGACGTGATCTGCAAGGTCGGCGGACGCTCGGGACGCGTCGTCGAGGCGCTGGCCGCGCGCGGCTACGACGTCACGAACGTCGAGGGCGGCACCGACGAGTGGATCGCCGCCGGGTATCCCGTCGAGGCCTGAGCCGCGGCATCCGATCCCGCTTCTAGACTGGGCGGGTGACGACCCTCACCCTCATCGGCAAGCCGGACTGCCACCTCTGCGACGTCGCGCGCGAGGTCGTCGAGACGGTCGTGGCGGAGCTGCCCGAGGACGCCGTCGAGGTCGAGGAGCTCTCGATCGCCGACGACCCCGCGCTGTACGCCGCCTGGTGGGAGAAGATCCCGGTGGTGCTCATCGACGGATCGCTGCACGGCCACTGGCGCGTCTCGCCCGACCGCCTGCGCGCCGCGCTCGCCGAGACGATCCCCGCCGGCTGACGGCGCCGCTGAATCCCTCAGGCGACCAGACGCAGGCGGAGCGCTGCCAGCTCGTCGCCGGTGAGACCGCCGGACTGCAGGTACGAGGCGGCCCCGCCCTGCGCGTCGACCCAGGTCAGCGCCTGTTCGATGGCGGCCGGAGGCGTGCCGGTCAGCAGGGTGTCGACCGCCGGGGTGAGCGGCACGCCCATCGCGGTCACCATCGCGCGCATGCGATCCGCCCAGGGCCCGGCCAGGTTGGCCGCGGACGAGCTGTAGTCGGCGACGACCGCGGAGCGATCGGCCCCGACGGCTTCGAGCAGGAGCGCGACGGCGACACCGGTGCGGTCCTTCCCGGCCGTGCAGTGCACCAGCACGGCGGTGGGCGGGTCGTCCGTCGCCGCGGCGACCAAGCGCGCGAGCCGCGCGAAGGATGCCGCACCCTGTCCGAGCATCGAGACGTACAGGTCGCCGAGGGCCGGGATCCGCGAGACCGCGGCCGCGATGGCGGCCTTCGCGGCGTCGGGGTCGTCGGCGATCGGGGCCTGCTGGGCCATTCCGGTCAGGGCGCCTTCGAGCAGCGGCAGCTCGACCACGGTGAACGGGCGCGAGTCCGGCAGGAGGTCGGCGGCCATGCCGCGCTCGGCTCCCGTGCGGAAGTCGGCGATCACGCCGATGTCGGTCGCAGCGAAGCTGTCGAGACCCGCGGGCGTCAGGGCGCTGAGCGCCTCCGACCGGTAGAGCACGCCGGAGCGCGTCTCGCCGCCGTCACGAAGGGGAGTGCCGCCGGTGTCGCGGAAGTTCTGCAGGCCTTCGATCATGCGCCCATGGTGCCAGACGCGACGGCCGCGCCACGCGCCGAGACCGCCCGAATGCACCGGATTCGGGCCGAGGAGGGTGCGTTCGTGCGGTCTCGACGAAGGGGCACGCGTGGTGAGGGACCCGCGACGGGTCAGGGAGGACGCGCTGCGGTTCAGGGGGCGAGGCGCGTGGGGCCTCGGAAGAGATAGGTGACCTCGCGGATCGACGACTCGCCGAGTAGCAGCATGAGCACGCGGGCGAGACCCATGCCGAACCCGCCGTGCGGCGGGGCGCCGTAGCGGAAGAAGTCGAAGTAGAACTCGAGGTGCTCGGGCTCGAGGCCCTTCTCCTTGGCCTGCTCGATCAGCACGTCGACGCGGTGCTCGCGCTGCGCGCCGGTCGTGATCTCGACGCCCTTGAAGAGCAGGTCGTAGCTCTTGGTGAGCCCGGTCTCCTCGTTGCGCATGTGGTAGAAAGCGCGGATCTCGGGGTGGTAGTCCGTGATGAACACGAACTGGTGACCGTAGGTCTCCTCGACATACGCCGAGATCTGGCGCTCGCCCTCGGGGTCGAGGTCGCCGTCGGTGCGGGGCACCTCGTAGCCGCGGCTCTTCACGATCTCGAGCGCCTCGGCCAGCGGGATGCGCGGGAACGGCACGGCGGGCACCTGAATCTCGAGGCCGAACAGCTCCTCGATCTCGGCGCCGTGCTTCTCCTTGACCGCGCCGATCGCGGCGGCGAGAAGCTCCTCCTGCATGGTGGCGACGTCTTCGTGCGAGTCGATCCAGCTGATCTCGGCGTCGATCGAGGTGAACTCGGTCGCGTGGCGCGAGGTGAACGACGGGTCGGCGCGGAACGCCGGAGCGATCTCGAAGATCTTGCCGAAGCCGGCGACCTGGGCCATCTGCTTGAAGAACTGAGGTGACTGGGCGAGGTACGCCGTCTGGTCGCCGAAGTACTCCAGCTCGAACAGCTCGGCATTGGATTCGGATGCCGTGGCCATGAGCTTCGGCGAGTGCACCTCGATGTAGTCGCGCTCGATCCAGTACGAACGCATCGCGTGCTCGAGGGTGGTCTGCACGCGGAAGATGAGGTTGTTGCGGCGCTGACGCAGGTCGAGGAAGCGCCAGTCCATGCGCTTGTCGGGCGCGCTGTCCGCGGCGATCGGCGTCTCGGGCAGGGCTGCTGCCGCGATCTCGAGGTCGCCGATCTTGATCTCGACGCCGCCGAGCTTGACGCGCTCGTCGTGCTTGAGCTGGCCCGTGACCGTCAGGAACGTGCCGGTCGCGAGAGCGGAGATGGTGTCGGTGAGGGCGAGGGCCGCGGCATCCTGTTCCGAGCCGTCCTCTGCCGGGCGCGTGGCCGGGTTGACCAGCTGCACCGCACCCGTCTCATCGCGAAGGATGACGAACTGCACCTTCTTCTGGTCTCGGACGGTCTCGACCCATCCGGAGACGGAGACGGGGCCCTCGTCGAGACCCTTGAGCTGGTTGACCAGTACGCGTTCACTCACGAGGGAGCAGTCTACGCGGGGGATGCCGCCTTCCTTTTCGGTACCTCGGGGTGACCTCCCAGGGCATTCGGGGGTCAGCCCCCAGGAACCGTTCATCGGGGTTCCGTAGCGTAGAAGGGTCGTGCCTGGCCGGGCTGCGGCATCCCGATCACCGAGAGCGAAGCCCCCGATGACCGAAATCTCCTCCGACGGCTCCTGGCTGTCCGCGCTGCTGGACTGGTCCGTCTCCCTCATGGACGTGGTGGGTCCGGCGGGCGCCGGCATCGCGATCGCCCTGGAGAACCTGTTCCCGCCGCTGCCGAGCGAGGTCGTGCTGCCGATGGCGGGGCTCGCCGCCAGCAACGGATCCTTCACCCTCTTCGAGGCGCTCGCCTGGACGACCGCGGGCTCGATCGTCGGCGCGCTGCTGCTGTACGGCCTCGGAGCCTGGCTCGGCATCGACCGGCTGCGCCGCATCGCGGTGCGCGTTCCGCTGCTGCACGCCGAGGACATCGACCGCACGGTCGGGTGGTTCCGGCGTCACGGCGGCAAGGCCGTGTTCTTCGGCCGGATGATCCCCATCTTCCGCAGCCTGATCTCGATCCCCGCCGGGGTGACGCGCATGCCGCTGTGGCGCTTCGCGCTGCTCACCGCGGCAGGAAGCCTGGTGTGGAACACCGTGTTCGTGATGGCCGGGTTCCTGCTGGGCGAGTCGTGGCACGTCGTGGAGCAGTACGTCGACGTCCTCCAGTACATCGTGATCGGGGTCGCCGCGCTGGCCGTGGCGTGGTTCGTGTTCGCACGGACGCGCTCGCTGATCTCGGCGTCGCGCGAGCGGGGCGCCGAGCATGCCGAGCATGCCGAGCCGGTCGAGCAGACTCCGGACCGCGAGCTGGACAGCTCGCGCAGCCGCTGATGCTCAGCGGCCCCACAGAACCGGCCGACGTAGACTGGTCGGGTGCCCGCCGACCGCCTCCACCTCGTGCGCCATGGTGAGGTGCACAACCCGGGTCGCGTGCTCTACGGGCGCCTTCCCGGATTCGGGCTGAGCGTCGACGGCCGAACGATGACCGGGCAGGCCGCCGAGTACGTGAAGTCGCTCGATCGTCCGGTCACCTCGCTCATCTGCTCGCCGCTGCAGCGCACGCGCGAATCGGCCGAGCCGTTCACCGAGCTCTTCGGCCTCGAGCCTCAGATCGACGAGCGCGTCATCGAGCCGACCAACGTCTTCGAGGGCCGCCGTATGGCGCGGGCGCTCGTGAATCCGTGGAACTGGCGCCACCTTCGCAAGCCCGCGCTCCCCAGCTGGGGCGAGCCCTACGCCGACGTCGTCGGGCGCATGAACGCCGCCATGACCCAGGCCTGGGATGCCGCGGAGTCCGGTGACGTCGTGATCGTCTCGCACCAGCTGCCGATCTGGATCACGCACCTCGCTGTCGCGGGCCTGCCGCTGCGCCACGATCCGCGCGAGCGCCGCTGTGCGCTGTCGAGCGTGACCAGCTTCGAGATGGTCGACAAGAAGTGGACCGAGATCGCCTATGCCGAGCCGGCTTCGCTGTCGGGCTCGGTCGACGTGGGAGCCGTGTGATGAGGGGCCTGCACCGTTCGGTACGCCGCAGCGTGGGCACGCTGCTCGCGGTCACGATGATCGCGGGGCTCGCGGCCTGCGCGAACGACCCGCTGGCAGACCAGTACCGCGCCGGCGACAACAAGAACTTCATCGCCGCGAACGGCTTCGAGGCCGTCGAGATCCCCGCCGCCGAACGCACCGGGCCCGTCGAGTTCGAGGGGACGACCGAGACCGGCGACGACGTCTCGAGCGCCGACCTCGCCGGCGACGTCGTGGTGATCAACTTCTGGTACGCCGCGTGCGGGCCCTGCCGTGCCGAGGCTTCCGCACTGGAGGAGGCGCACGCGTCGTTCGAGGGCGAGCCGGTGACGTTCCTCGGGATCAACACCAGCGATGCTCCCGAGACGGCGGCCGCCTTCGCCGAGAAGTACGGCGTCACCTACCCGAGCCTGATGGCCGCGCGCGACGGGGCGATCAAGCTGGCCTTCGCCGACAAGACCCCGATCAACGCCACGCCCACGACCCTCGTGCTCGACAAGGAGGGCCGGGTCGCCGCCCGGCTCATCGGCCAGCTCGAGGATGCGTCGATCCTGAAGACGCTCGTGAGCGAAGCGCTGGAGGAGTCGTGAGCCCAGCCGACCTCGTGGCCGACGGCTCGCTGTTCGTCGCGATCCCGATCGCCGTGCTCGCCGGGCTGCTGTCGTTCCTGTCGCCCTGCGTCCTGCCCCTCGTGCCGGGCTATCTCGGCTTCATCGGGGGAGCGGTGTCGGCGCGGCCCGAGACCGACCGCGGCGTCTCGTCTCGCTCCGCTCGCTCAACGACCGAAACGAGAAGCACCCAGACCGAGGCCCCGCCACGCGGGCGCCTGCTTCTCGGCGTCGTGCTCTTCATCGCCGGGTTCACGCTCGTCTTCGTGAGCGTCGCGATGCTCGGCGGCACGCTCGGCCGGTTCTTCATCGAGTACGCCGACCTCATCACGCGGGTGCTCGGCGTCGTCATCATCGCCATGGGGCTCGTCTTCATCGGGGTCTTCGGCCTGGCGCAGCGCATCGCGCGCCCGCAGGTGCGCGGCAACCTCGGCCTGGTCGGTGCACCGCTGCTCGGCATCGCGCTCGGCATCGGCTGGGCCCCCTGCATCGGCCCGACGCTCACCGTGATCCTCACGATGGCCTTCGACTCCGGCTCGGCCGCGCGCGCGGCGGCCCTGGGCGTCGCCTATTCGCTCGGCCTCGGCATCCCGTTCATCCTGCTCGCGCTCGGCTTCGGCTGGGCGACGCGCTCGGTGGACTTCGTGCGCCGCCACATCCGCATCGTCAACATCGTCGGCGGAGCGCTGCTCATCGTCGTCGGGCTGCTGATGGTGACGGGCATCTGGACCGAGATGATGGCGGCGCTGCAGGGGGTGTTCGCGAGTGTCCCCCTCCCGCTCTGACGCCGACTCCGCCGTGAGCGATCCACTGCGGCCGTCGGACCACGCCGACACCGCGGCATCCGGCGACATCACCAACCCCGCACTCGGGTTCGTCGGCTGGATCCGCTGGGGCTGGCGTCAGCTCACCTCGATGCGCACGGCCCTCGTGCTGCTGCTGCTGCTCGCGATCGCGGCCGTGCCCGGCTCGCTCGTGCCGCAGCGCAGTGCCGACCCCAACGGCGTCACCCAGTACTTCGCCGACAACCCCGACCTCGCACCGGTGCTCGACGCGCTGAGCATGTTCGACGTGTACGCGTCGCCCTGGTTCTCGGCGATCTACATCCTGCTGTTCATCTCGCTCATCGGCTGCGTCATCCCGCGCACCGCGCACCACTGGAAGGCCCTTCGCGCCCGGCCACCGCGCACGCCGGCGCGACTGGCGCGCCTCGACGTGCACCGGTCCGAGACGCTCGAGCTGAATTCCGGGGAGGATGCCGCGGCCGCGGCATCCGCTGCCATCGAGGCGGCGCAGCAGCAGCTCAAGAAGAGCGGCTACCGGGTCGAGCGCTACGACAGCGGCTCGGCGCTGTCGGTGTCGGCGGAGCGGGGCTACCTGCGCGAGACGGGCAACCTGGTCTTCCACGGCGCCCTGGTCGGCGTGCTGCTGGCGGTCGGCATCGGCGGCGGCTTCACCTACACCGGGCAGACCGTGATCATCGAAGGCCGCACCTTCGTGAACACGCTGCTCGACTACACCTCTTTCAATCCGGGGCGCTTCGTCGACGGCGACACCCTGGCTCCGTATGCGCTGACCCTCGACCGGTTCGACGTGACCTACCAGCCGCTCGGCGCGCAGGGTCAGGGGCAGGCGGGCGACTTCGTCGCGAACCTCACCACCGAGCACTCGGGTGGCGAGCCGCAGTCCGGCGAGGTGCGCGTCAATCATCCCCTCGAGATGGCCGGCGACCGCATCTACCTCATGGGCAACGGCTACGCGCCCACCCTCACGATCCGCGATCCGGAGGGCGAGATCGTCTTCTCGGAGTCCGTGCCGTTCCTGCCGCAGGACAACAACATGACCTCGCTCGGCGTCGTCAAGGTTCCCGACGGCCTCGCCGATCAGCTCGGGCTCGTCGGCTTCTTCTACCCGACCCAGGCGGAGCTGCACACGGGGGCTTTCACCTCGGCCTACCCGGCGCTCGGCCTGCCCGTCGTCTCGCTCGACGTCTACGCGGGCGACCTCGGCATCGACGACGGCACGCCCCGCTCGGTGTACACGCTCGACCCCACCGGCATGGACAAGCTCTCCGGACGCGGAACCGACGTCGAGTCGATCGAGCTCGCCCCCGGCGAGACCGCGGACCTGCCCGGTGGCTACGGCTCGATCACGTTCGAGAACGAGGCGCCTGAGGGTGCCGAGGGCTACGACGGCGCCGTGAAGCGCTACGTCTCGCTGTCGATCCACCGCGACGACGCCGCAGGCTGGGTGCTCGCGTTCGCCGTGCTCGCGACGGCGGGCCTGCTCGCGGCGCTGTTCGTGCCGCGCCGCCGCCTGTGGGTCAAGGTGACGGCCGATGACGGCGCACTGCGCCTCGAGTACGCCGGCCTCGCGCGCGGCGAGGATCCCACTCTCGATGACGCGGTGACGCAGTTCGCGCAGCGCCACCTGGCCTCTCTCCAGGCCTCCAAATACCCCCGCGTAGACTGAGGATCATGCCCGAAACGACTGGACTCTCGCTGGACTCGGTCTCGGTTCTGCTGGTGTGGACGGCCATCGCCGTCTACGCGCTGGCCTTCATCGCATACGCCGTCGACCTGGCGCGGCGCGGCGCGGTCGCCGTCGACGCCCAGGTGCCCCAGCGCGAGCTCGTCGGCGCCGGCCGGGCGGGCATCATCCCGTCGATGACGGCACAGGAGACGAAGGCGGATGCCGCGCTCAACGCCCCGATAGGGCAGCGTCAGCGACTGGTCTGGGCGCGCATCGGCACCTCGCTCACGGTCCTGGGATTCCTGTTCCACCTTTCAGGCGACGTCACGCGGGGCATCGCGGCCGGACGCGTGCCGTGGTCGAACATGTACGAGTTCGCCCTCACCGGCACGCTGCTGATCGTCGCGGTCTACCTCGGCGTGCTGTTCCGCTACGACCTGCGCTTCCTGGGCACCTTCATCACCGGTCTGGTCGTGGTGCTCCTCGGCGGCGCGACACTCGCCTTCTACGTCGAGATCGTGCCCCTGATGGATCCGCTGAAGTCGGTGTGGCTCGTCATCCACGTCTTCGTCGCCTCGCTCGCCACCGCGCTGTTCGCCCTCGCGTTCGGCCTCTCGGTGCTGCAGCTCATGCAGGCGCGGCGCGAGCGCCGGATCACCGCGGCGGCCGAGGTCGAGGCTGAGGCCGCGTCCGCGGCTGGGCCCACGCGCCCGGAGGCTCCCGGCGACGCGTCAGCGGCGCCTGGAGGGGGCGTGGGGACCGCTCCGCCGAAGAGCGGACCCCGTTTCCTCGGCACGCTGCCCGGCGCCGACGCCCTCGAGTCGCTGGCGTACCGGTTCGCGATCCTCGGCTTCATCTTCTGGACCTTCACGCTCATCGCCGGCTCCATCTGGGCCAACGACGCGTGGGGTCGCTACTGGGGCTTCGACACCAAGGAAGTCTGGACGTTCGTGGTCTGGGTGCTCTACGCCGGCTACATCCACGCCCGTGCGACGCGCGGCTGGCGCGGGTCGCGGTCGGCCTGGCTGTCGATCATCGGCTTCACCGCGGTCATGTTCAACTTCACGATCGTGAACATGTTCTTCAAGGGCCTCCACGCCTACTCCGGCCTGAGCTGACGCGGATCTCGCGTCACATGCCAGATCGGGCATGTGACCGTTTCCCTTGCGACCAGGGGATTGCTCGGCTGAGCTCGGTGCATGCGAGCGCCAGTTTCCTGCGAGTGCCGCGTCTTGCGACGCAGCACTCGCAGGAATCTGCAGCGCTAGAGCGGCCCAGGTGTCAGGCCGCGGCGGGCACGGCCGTCAGCAGTGCGCGCGCCGACGTGGTGCGGCGGCGCACGACGGCCAGCACGGTGGCCCCGAATGACAGGACCGCCCATATGGTGAGGCCGGCCAGCGCCGCGCCGACGCCGGGGGT
The DNA here is from genome assembly GCF_001427145.1 of Microbacterium sp. Root166. Classification (GTDB taxonomy): domain Bacteria; phylum Actinomycetota; class Actinomycetes; order Actinomycetales; family Microbacteriaceae; genus Microbacterium. The sequence goes on along the minus strand of NZ_LMGL01000001.1, from coordinate 272,438 downwards.
CTCCGTCAGCGCGGACACCATTCCCGCGTAGGCGGGCGAAGTGGGCATGAGTCCCGCAAGGCCGGACAGCGCGCCCGGCACGGTCGACACGACTCCGGCGGCTACGGCGAGCACGCCGATCAGAGCGGAGACCCAGCGGCCCGCGCCGCCGAAGACGGCGACCAGCGCCTGGTTCACTGCGGCGAACGCGATGCCCGCCACGACGCTCACGCCGGCGAACGCCCACCACTGACCCCACTCGTACGAGGCGGCCAGCTGCACGACTCCCGCGACGAGCAGGCCCTGCGCGGCGCCGATCGCGGCGCCCGGCGCGAAGGCGCGGAGCGCCAGCAGTGCCGAGGGCTCGCGCGCGGTGAGCGCCCGGCGCGAGACTGCCTGGACGGCGATGTAGGTGCCCAGGCCGCCGAACCACAGCGCCAGCATCGACAGGAGCGGGATGGCCGAGGCGCCGAACAGCGACGTGCCGACGCCGTCTGCGGCGACCGGGTTCGCGACCACGTCGGCGAGGCTCGAGGCCTCCGTGTCGGTGTAGGAGGGCAGGGCGGTGGATGCCTGATCCAGGCCGTCCGCGAGCGTCGCCGTTCCGTCAGCGATGGCCGCGACGCCATCGGCGAGCGAGGTCGCACCCGTGCCGGCCTCGTCGAGCCCGCCCGCGAGCTGCGACGCTCCCGATGAGAGCTGGCCGGCGCCGGCCGCGGACTGGTCGACGCCGCTCGCGAGCTGCGTGAGCCCGCCGCCGAGCGCCGCTACGTTGCCCGCGATCGTGCGGAACTGCGCGGCGAACTTCGCGGTTCCCTCGCTGTTGAGCTGCGTCAGACCCGCCGACGTGCTTGCCGTCAGCGCCACGGCACCGGGGTTCTGCTGCGTGCCGTCGCCGTTCAACGCCCCGGACGCCGTGGCGGCAGAAGCCGCGGCCGCGTCGAGCTGATCGCAGAACGCCTCGGACTGGGTGCACGAGTCTGCGAGGGTCTGGAGACTGTCCGAAGCCGCCTTCGCCGACGTCGCAGCCGCACCGGTCAACGCAGCGGCGCCACCCGCGGCCTGAGTCAGCTGAGCCGGCACGAGCCCGGTGGCTTCGAGTCCGGCGGCCCCCTGGTTCAGCCCGGCTGCGAGCTGCGAGGCGCCGGACGCGGCATCCCGTGTTCCACTCGCGATCGTTCCCAGCCCGCTCTGCAGCGCGCCGGCGCCGTCGGCGAGGCCGCTCGCACCGCTCGAGAGCTGCGGGAAGCCGTCGGCAAGGGCCTGTGCGCCGTCGCCGGCCTGGCCGGCCCCGTCTGCGAGGTCGCTCGCTCCGGCGGCGGCCTCGCCGAGCTGGTCGCCGAGGGTCGTGAAGCCGAGGAACACGTTCTCGAGGTAGACCTGCGACAGCTGGTCTCCCATGAGGGATGCCGCCGCCGTCGTCACCTGAGCAGTGATGGCGTCGTCGACGATCAGGCTGTCCGGCGGCGTCTGCACCTCGATGGTGGCGCGCTCCGGCGTCTCGCCCGGACGGGTCGAGGTCGCGGCGGCCGAGAAGTTCTCGGGGATCGTGATGACGGCCGTGTAGGTGCCGTCGGCGAGGCCCTCCGCCGCGTCGTCGGCGTTCGAGATGGTCCAGGTCAGGTTGCTTGGCTGCTCGTCCGATCCTTCGACGAGGCCGGCGGTCAGCTGGCGGCCGAGGGGCACGAGCTGGCCGTCGATGTCGACCGCCTCGTCCTCGTTCACGATGGCGGCCTGCAGGCCGTCGAGACGCTCGACCGGGTTGTACAGCGCGGCGACGAGGATGCCGCCGATCACGACGGGGAGCAGCAGCACGCCGAGGATCGTCAGCCAGGTGACGGGCCGGCGCGAGCGCGCGCGTTCGATGTGGAGGGTCATGCGTTCACCTCGGAGACGGTGGTGGAAGCGGGCGCCGAGCCCGACCGGAGCGTGAGCGAGGTCACGTCGGGTCGGTGTGCGTCGGCGAGGAGGGAGAGCGCCGGACCGTCGGCCTTCGCGGTCGCGACGACGGTCAGGCGGGAGGATGCCGCGTCCGGCCGTGCGCGGAGGGCGGCCTCGGCATCCCTCAGCAGCGCCGCGGCCTGGTCGCGCTCGGCGGCGTCGAACGTGTCGAGGCCGTCGATCACGACGAGGCTCGCCCGCCCGCTGAGGGCACGGCGGAGCTCGCCGACGCGGTCGTCCGAGCCCGAGAGCAGCGCGACCCCGACGTGAGCCCGCACCCATGCCGCGCGCTCGGGCAGGAGGTGCCCGGCGATGCGGACACGACCGTCGCTCGGCGCGAGCCGGCCTGCCACGAGCAGCGCGAACGCGCGAGCCGCGCGAGGGTCGCCCGTGACGATGAGCGTCCCGCCGTCCTCGACGCGGAAGGTGGCGTCCTCGACGAGCGACACGTCGCCGGCGGTGCCGCCGTCCGCGCGCACCGCGACGTCCTCGCCGACGACGACGGCCGTGGTGTTCGGCTCGGGCCAGTCGGTGAGGGCGATCTCGCGCTCGACCGCCTCGCCTTCGATGTCGACGCGCGGGAGGATCCGCTCGAGCCAGCGCGGCATCCACCACGCCTTCTCGCCGAGCAGCGCCATGAGCGCCGGGATCAGTGTCATGCGCACCAGGAACGCGTCGATCGCGATGCCCACGGCGAGGCCGAGCGCGATCGGCTTGATCGACGCGTCGCCCTCGGGCACGAACGCCGCGAAGACGGCGAACATGATGAACGCGGCAGCCGTGACGACGCGCGCGGACGCGGTGAAGCCGGAGCGGATGGCGTCGACCGAGGTGGCTCGGTCGCTGAAGCCCTGGCGGCGCACGGCGTGGACGTAGTCCTCTCGCATGCGCGAGACGAGGAACACCTGGTAGTCCATGGCGAGGCCGAACAGCACGCCCATGAGCACGATCGGCATGAAGCTGATCACGGGCCCGGTGCGGGCGACGTGGAGGAGGTCGGCGAACCAGCCCCACTCGAAGACGGCGGCGACGACGCCGAAGGCCGCGGTGACCGACAGCAGGTAGCCGAGGGCCGCGGTGAGCGGCACGGCGATCGAGCGGAACACGATCATCAGCAGGATGAACGAGAGCCCGACCACGAAGATGCCGAACGGCACGAGCGCCGCGCCGAGCCGGTCGGAGATGTCGATCGCCACGGCGGTGAAGCCGGTGACGGTGAGATCGACGCCGTATTCGTCGGCCAGTTCCGGCGCCAGTTCGCGCAGCTCGCGGACGAGCTCGGCCGTGGCGGGATCGTCGGGCGCGGTCGTCGGGATCACCTGGATGATGCCGGTGTCGGCCGTCTCGTTCGGGGTCGCGAGGGCGACCTCCTTGACGCCGGGCACGTCCTCGACCTCGGCGGCGAGGTCCTCCATCAGGCCCAGCGGGTCATTGGAGGTGACGATGGTGCCCGTCATGATCAGCGGCCCGTTGAAGCCGGGGCCGAAGTGCTCGGCGGCGAGGTCGTAGCTCACGCGCGCCTGCGACGACTCCGGCTGCACACCGGCGTTCGGGAGCGCCAGGGCCAGGCTCGATGCGGGGATCGCGAGGATGCCGAGTCCGAGCACGACGGCGATGGTCGTGACGACCGGATGCTTGGTCACCATGCCCACCCAGCGGGAGGCGAAGCCGCGCTTCACCTTCGGAGCGGTCTCGGTGGTCTCAGCTGCAGCGCCCGAGCGAGCGGAGCGCGACGAGACGCGGCGGGGACGCGGCATCCGTCCCACCACACGGCCCTTGATGAAGCCGAGCATCGCGGGAGTCAGGGTGACGGCGACGGCCACCGCGATCGCGACGGCCACCGAGGCTGCGATGCCCATGGTCGTGAGGAAGGGGATGTTCGCGAAGCCCAGGCCGATGAGCGCGATCAGCACGGTGACGCCGGCGAAGACGACGGCGGAGCCGGCGGTGCCGTTGGCGCGGGCGATGGACTCTTCGGGGTCCATCCCGCCGCGCACTTGGTCCTGATGTCGCGCGACGATGAACAGCGCGTAGTCGATGCCGACCGCGAGGCCCAGCATGAGGGCGAGCAGGGGCGTGGTCGACGAGATCGAGGCGACGGCGGTGGACAGCAGGATGAGCGCCATCGAGAGCGCCACGCCCACCAGGGCGGTGGCCAGCGGAAGCCCCGCGACGAGGAACGAGCGGAACGTCACCATGAGCACGAGCAGCGCGATGATGATGCCGATGCCTTCGGTGATGGTGATGCCGGGGACCGACATCGAGAAGAGGTCGCCGCCGAGCGCGACCTGCGCGTCGTCGGGGAGGGCGGCCTCGAGCTCGTCCGCCACGGCGGTGAGCTCGGCCTTGGACTCGGGCGTGACGTCGGTGGCCTGTCCGTCGAACTGCAGGCGCACGATGGCGGCGTTCTCGTCCTCGTTCACCAGGCCCGAGACCATGTCGTCGAACGGATCGGTGACGCCCAGAACGCCGTCGATGTCGCCGAGCTCGGCCACGGCGTCGCCGATCGCGCCGGCGTAGGGCTCATCGGCGACGGACTCGCCGTCGGCCGCGACGATCACGATCTGGGCGCTGGTGCCGCTGACCTGCGGGAACGTCCGGTTCAGCTGCTCGAGGCCCGCCTGGGCCTCGGTGCCGGGGATCGTGAAGGAGTTGTCGGTGCCCTGGTTGAACGCCAGCGCGCCGCCGCCGGCGATGCCGAGCAGGAGCAGCCACGAAACGAGTACGCGCCACGGGTGACGGTAGGACCAGCGCCCGAGGGCATACAGCAGGGTGGACAACAGCGCCTCCGCAGGACGGGATCAGGGATTTTCGATACAGCGCTGTATCGGATACATGAGTGTATCGTAGGCCGGGTTGGCCCAGTGAACCTGGGCAGTCCGTGTGAAGATGGCCGAGAGGAGTACGGATGACCGACGCCGTCGCCGTGACCTCGCGCCGCCGCGAAGCCACGCGCCAGAAACTGCTGGATGCCGCCGCCCAGGTGTTCGCCGAGGTGGGGCTGGACGCGGCATCCGTCGAAGCCATCTGCGATCGCGCGGGCTTCACCCGCGGCGCGTTCTACTCGAACTTCGAGACGAAGGACGAGCTGTTCCTCGAGCTCGCCGGACGAGTGGCCCGCGAGCGGGTCGCCGCGGTCCGCGGCCGGGTGGGCGAGCTCGAGAAGCTGGGCTCGTTCGAGCACGCTCCGGCCGACGCGTTCGCGATCATCCAGCAGGTGCTCGACGTCTCGGCCGACGACCGGCTCGGGGTCCTGCTGATGAGCGAGATCCGCATCCACGCGCTGCGCAACCCCGATCTGGCCCGGGCGTACCTGGCGCAGGACGACGAGATGCGCCGCAGCGTGGCGCAGATCATCGAGGACATCGGCCGCGCCAACGTGCTGCGGTTCCGGCTGCCGGCCGAGGAGGCGGCGCGCGTGATGCTCACCGTCTGGGAGGGCGCCTCGGTGCGCGCGGTCATGGCGGGCCTCGACTACGAGGAGATGTGCCGCCGCACCAACGAGGAGCTCGCGCGCGTCGCGCAGCTGCTCATCGAGCCGCCCGCGCGCTGAGCGCGGGCCGCCCCCTCCTCGAAGGGCGGCCCAGAGTGCACGAACGACGGGCGCCGCATCCGGGGTCTCGTCGTTCGTGCGCTTTCGGCAGGAACTCGTCGCTACGCGCTGAGCACGGCGTGGCAGCGGCGAAGTCGTTCGATCCACCAGTCGCGACGCTCCGCGCTCGCCGCGTGCGCCTCGAGCAGTGCCGGGTCGGCGCTGACCCGTCCGACCCGCAGCACTCCGCCACGGGGCACGAGGGGCTCTGAGACCACGTCGGCCGCGAGCAGCGCCGCTGTGCCGAGCCCGCAGTCGTACTCGAGGTTCGGCAGTGCGCCGGCGAGCGCGAGGCCCATTGCGAGCCCGATCGACGTGTCCAACGCGCTCGAGACCACCGCGGGCAGCCCCGCCTCGGCGACGATCTCCAGCGCGCGCCGGGCTCCGCCGAGCGGCTGCGCCTTGATCACCAGCAGGTCGGCCGCACCCGCTCGTGCGACCGCGATCGGGTCGGCGGCCTTGCGCACGCTCTCGTCGGCGGCGATCGGGATGCCCATGTACTTCACACGGCGGCGCAGTTCGGCCAGCTCCTCGACGCTCGCGCACGGCTGCTCGGCGTATTCGAGGTCGAACTCCGCCAGCGCGTGGATCGCGTGCTCGGCCTCATCGACGTTCCACGCCCCGTTCGCGTCGATCCGGACGCGCCCTTCCGGGCCCATGGCTGCCCGCACCGCGGCCACGCGGGCGACGTCGTCGGCGAGCCGCTGACCCGCCTCCGCGACCTTGACCTTCGCCGTGCGGCACCCGTCGAAGCGGGCGAGCACGTCGGGGACGGATGCCGCGGCCACGGCCGGCACGGTGGCATTGACGGCGATCTCCGAACGGAGGAGCGCGGGCTGCGGCATCCATCCGTAGTCGATCGCCGCTGCCAGCCACGTGGCCGCTTCCTCGTCGGCGTACTCGGGGAACGGCGAGAACTCGGTCCAGCCTTCGGGCCCCTCGAACACCATCGCCTCGCGGACGTCGATGCCGCGGAACCGCGTGACCAGCGGAAGGCTCACCACCCGGGCGGTCGCGAGGAGGTCGTCGAGCGAGGGGGCGTGCGCAGCGATGGTCACGGGTCCATCATGCACGCGCCGCCCGACTGCCGCCCCACGCACCGCCTTGGCCGGTCCGTTCGGGGCGCGATCCCGCAACGCCACGCCGGGGCGCCCGGCGCGCCGCGCCCGTCCGGCGCCCCGAACGGGCGGATCGGGTCAGCCGAGGCGCCCGTCGCCCGGCCGCGCCACGCGCAGCCACCGCCAGCCGTACGCCGGCAGATCCAGCTCGACCCGGCCCGCGGGGCCGAGCGCGAGGCGATCCGGTCCGAAGAGGTCGGTCAGCTCGGCGCCTTCGGGCTCGTCCTCGAGGGCCAGCCGGACCCGCGCCGGCTCGTCCGCGAAGTTGTGCAGCGCCACCATCCGGCCGACGTCCGCGCGCACGGAGTGCACCAGCACGGACGGTGCGTCATGCTCGAGCAGTTCCGCCGTGCCCCAGCCGATCTCGGGGGAGATACGGTAGCGGGCGGCGAGCTTGCGGATGAAGTGCAGCAGCGATTCGTCGTCGTTCAGCTGCTGGGACGCATTGATGTGCTCGGGCGCATACCCGCCTTCGGGCGGACGGGAGGTCAGCCGCGACGGTGCGGCGGGGGAGAACCCGCCGTTGCGGGAGTCCGACCACTGCATGGGCGTGCGCACGGAGGTCCGCCCGAGGATGTCGGGGTTCTCGCCCATGCCGATCTCCTCTCCGTAGAACAGCACCGGCACGCCGGGGAGCGAGAAGAGCAGGCTGTAGACCATGCGGATGCGGCGAGGGTCGCCCCCGAGCATCGTGGGGAGCCGCCGCGTGATGCCGCGACCGTAGACGCGCTGCCGCTCGTCCGGCGCGAAGGCGGCGAACACCTCCTCGCGCTCGGCATCCGTGAGCTTGTCGAGCGTGAGCTCGTCGTGATTGCGCACGAAGTTCGCCCACTGCGCCTCGGGTGCGATCGCGGGGCGTGCGCGGAGCGCCTTCGCGAGGGGGCGCGGATCGGAGCGCGCGAGCGAGAGATAGAGCGCCTGCATCCCGATGAAGTCGAACTGCAGCGTGAGCTCTTCGCCCTGATTGTCGCCGAAGTAGTCGAGCTGCTCCTTGTAAGGCAGGTTCACCTCGCCGAGCAGCACCGCCTCGCGCGAGCGCCGGCGCAGGAACCGCCGCAGGTCGCGCAGGTACTCGTGCGGGTCGGCGAGATCCTCGCCCTCGGGCACCTCGATGAGGAACGGCACCGCGTCCACGCGGAAGCCCGAGATGCCCAGCTGCAGCCAGAAGCCGATCGTCTTGGCGATCTCGTCGCGCACCGCCGGATTGCCGATGTTGAGGTCGGGCTGGTGGCGGTAGAACGTGTGCAGGTAGTACTGGCCGCTCTTCTCGTCGAGTTCCCACAGCGTCGTCTCCTCGCCCGGAAACACGGTGTTGACGTTGTTCGCGGGCGGCTCGTCACGCCACACGTAGTAGTCGCGGTAGCGCGAGTTGCGCGAGCGCCGTGCCGCGACGAACCACGGGTGCGTATCGGCGGTGTGGTTCACCACCAGATCGACGATCACGCGGATGCCGCGATCCCGCGCCGTCCGGATCACCTCCACCACGTCGCCGTGCGTGCCGAGCCGGGGGTCGACGCCGTAGAAGTCGGTGACGTCGTACCCGTCGTCTCGGTCGGCCGTCGGATAGAACGGCATCAGCCACAGGCACGTGACCCCGAGATCGGCGAGGTAGTCGATGCGCTGCGCGAGACCGGCGAAGTCGCCGACGCCGTCGCCGTCGTGGTCGAGGTAGGTCTCGACGTCGAGGCAGTAGACGACGCTGGTCTTCCACCACAGGTCGCTGGTGTCGGTGATCTTCACAGGGTCCTCCGCAGGGCCGGGAGCAGGTCGGACTCGGCGCGATCGAGGAACTCGTCCTGGTTCTTGCCGACGTGGTGCAGGTACACGCGGTCGAAGCCGATCGCGGCGAGCTCGGCGATGCGCTCGGCGAGCGCCGCGGCGTCCGCATCCACGAGCACCGCCTTGCGCAGCTCGCCTTCGTCGGGGTCCGCGACCGCGGCGTCGAAGTCCTCGGGCTGGTCGAAGTCCCAGGCGCGCGGCGGACCGATGAGCCCGTTGGGCCATTGGTCCTTCGCCAGGGCGAGGGCCGCGGCATCCGTCTCCGCCAGCGACAGGTGCACCTGCAGGACGCACGGTCCTTCGCCGCCGTTCGAGCGATACGCCTCGACGACCCGGCGCAGCGCGGCGGGCTCCTGGGCGACGGTGGCGAGCCCGTCCACACGGCCCGCGAGCCAGCCGGCGGTCTCGGCGCTCACGGCCGCGCCGAGCAGCGGCGGCGGGGTCGCGGGCCGCGACCACACGCGGGCCTTGTGCACCCGCACCAGGCCGACGTGCTCGACCTGCTCGCCGGCGAGCAGCCGGCGGATCACGCCGAGCGACTCGTCCAGGCGTTGGTTGCGGTCGTCCTTGGGCGGCCAGGGGTCGCCCGTGACGTGCTCGTTCATGGCCTCGCCGCTGCCGAGCACCGCCCAGAAGCGGCCGGGGAACATCTCCTCGAGGGTGGCGATCGCCTGAGCGGTGACGACGGGGTGATAGCGCTGGCCGGGCGCTGTCACCACGCCGAGCGAGAAGGATGTCGAGGCCAGCGCCGCGCCCAGCCACGACCAGGCGAAGCCCGACTCGCCCTGGCGCACGCCCCAGGGCTCGAGGTGGTCCGAGCACATCGCACCGTCGAACCCGGCGCGTTCGGCGCGGGTGACGGCGTGGAGGAGCGCGCTGGGGGGCAGCTGCTCGTGGGAGGCATGGAATCCGACGAAGGGCATGACCCGAGTCTTCGGTGGGTGACGGACGGGTTCAAGCCACTTGCGGGCTGCGTGGAGCCGGCTGACACCATCAAGGTGTCGACAATGACAATGTGCGCTTGACGATAGTGTGTGACACACAGTACAGTGTGGGACATGAGCGAATCCGAGATCCTCGACACGCACCTGCAGGAACTGCGGCGCGGCACGATCGTGCTCGCGTGCCTGCGGCTGCTCGAGAACCCGGGGTACGGCTATGGCCTGCTCGAGCAGCTGGGGGCGCACGGCTTCCCCACCGACGCGAACACGCTGTACCCGCTGCTCCGGCGGCTCGAGAAGCAGGGCCACCTCACGAGCGAGTGGAACACCGACGAGGCCCGGCCTCGCAAGTTCTACCGCACCAGCGCCGCCGGCACCCGCCTGGCAGACGCTCTCACCGACGACTTCCGTTCGATCGCCGCCGCGATCGACGGCCTTCCCCAGGAGGATTGACATGACCGCCACCACTGCCACCACCCTCACTGACCGCTACGTGTATGCGGCCATGCGGACCGTGCCCGAGGCGCAGCGTGCCGACCTCGCCGCCGAGCTGCGCGGCTCGATCGACGACCAGGTCGAGGCGCGCGTCGCCGAGGGCGAGGCGCCCGACGTCGCCGAACGCGCGGTGCTGACCGACCTCGGCGACCCCGACAAGCTCGCCGCGGGCTACACCGAACGGCCTCTCTACCTCATCGGCCCGGCCTACTTCCTCGACTGGTGGCGGCTGCTGAAGCTGCTGCTGTGGATCGTCCTGCCGTGCGCCGCCTTCGGCATCACGCTGGCCCAGGTGCTCGCCGGAGCCGACAGTGTCGGAGTCGTCATCGGAACGGTCATCCCGGTGCTCCTCTCGGTCACCGTGCACCTGGGGTTCTGGACGGTCCTGGTCTTCGCGATCGTCGAGCGCACCACGAAGGGCGAGCGCAAGACCCCGCTCACGCCATGGACCGTCGACCAGCTGCCCGAGCCCAGCTCGCGCGGCGCCGGGTTCGGCGACATGGTCGGCTCGCTCGTCTTCCTCGCGGCCGGCGCCGGTGCGATCCTGTGGGACCTGTTCGTGGGCTTCGTCCCGACGGAGCCCGGGCTGTCGTTCCTCAACCCCGGTCTCTGGCCGACCGGCATCTTCATCCTGTTCGGCCTCATGGCGCTCGAGGCGGGTCTCGCCATCGCGGTCTACGCCTTCCGCCGCTGGACGATCGGGCTCGCGATCGTCAACGGGCTGCTGAACATCGCGATCGCCGTTCCCGCGGTGTGGCTGCTGATGCAGGGCGAGCTGATCAACCCGGAGTACTTCCCGACGATCATCGGCGGCGAGAGCGGAGCCGAGGTGCAGAGCATCGTCACGGTGGTCGTCGGCTTCGGCATCGTGGCGATCGCGGTCTGGGACACGATCGATGCCGCGGTCAAGGCGGTGCGCGCCCGCCGGAGCTGATCCGGCAGGCCCCGCCCCGCCCCTCCACGCGCCGCGAACCAGGGGATTCCCGCTGAACCCGGTGGTGTCGCCATCGGGTTCGACGGGAATCCCTCGGTTCGGCATCCGCTCGAGCCGGACCCCGGCACGACCCGCGCCGGCCCGGGCCGCCCGACCGGGACTTAGGCTGAACCCCATGCTTCTGGACACCCCCGTGCGCCTCGGCGTGCAGCTGCAGCCGCAGCACGCTCCGTACTCCGCCTTCCGCGACGCCGTCCGTCGCCTGGAGGACATGGGCGTCGACATCCTGTTCAACTGGGACCACTTCTTCCCGCTGTCGGGCGACCGCGAGGGCATGCACTTCGAGTCATGGACGATGCTCGCCGCGTGGGCGGAGCAGACCGAGCGCGTCGAGTTCGGGTCGCTCGTCAACTGCAACAGCTACCGCAACCCCGATCTGCAGGCCGACATGGCCCGCACCATCGACCACATCTCGGCGAAGGACGGCACCGGCCGGTTCATCTTCGCCACCGGGTCGGGCTGGTTCGCGCGGGACTACGAGGAGTACGGCTACGAGTTCGGCACCGCGGGCTCGCGCCTGGACGACCTCGCCGCCGGCATGGCCCGCATCGAGGCCCGATGGGAGAAGCTCAACCCCGCGCCCACGCGCCGCATCCCGGTCATGATCGGCGGCAAGGGCGAGCAGAAGACCCTCCGGCTCGTCGCCCGGCACGCCGACATCTGGCACAGCTTCGTGCGCCCCGACGAGCTCGCCCACAAGATCGGCGTGATCGAGCGCTGGGCCGAGAAGGAGGAGCGCGATACCTCGGGCCTCATCATCTCGAACGAGCTGCACCAGCGCGGTGAGGGCTTCGCCGACGACCTCTACGACGCCGGCGTGCGGCTGTTCACGCTCGGCTTCGAGGGCCCCGACTGGGACTACGACCTGGTGCGGTCGTGGCTGCGCTGGCGCGACTCGAAGAACGCCTGACACACGGCGACGCGGCATCCGGCCGATCACTAGAATTCCACTGGTGACCGGTCAGATCCTCGAACCCCGGTTCGCCCTCGACATCGACGGCGTTCCCCGCCCCGCCCGCGCCCAGGCGCTGCTCGACGCCGTGCGGTCGGACGTCGTCATCGCCGACGGTGCGATGGGCACGATGCTGCAGCGCTACGACCTGTCGATCGACGAGGACTTCGAGGGCCACGAGGGCTGCAACGAGATCCTCAACGTCGCGCGCCCCGATGTGGTCGCCGCGATCCACGACGCTTACCTCGCTGTCGGTATCGACGCGGTCGAGACGAACACCTTCGGCGCGAACTGGTCCAACCTCGGCGACTACGGCATCGAGGACCGCATCGCCGAACTCGCCGAGGCCGGCGCTCGGATCGCCCGCGAGCGCGTCGACTCGGCCGAGGCCGTCGACGGCCGCGTGCGCTGGGTGCTCGGGTCGATGGGACCCGGCACGAAGCTCCCGAGCCTCGGGCACACCTCGTACGACAACCTCAAGCAGACCTTCGCACTCCAGGCGCAGGGACTCATCGACGGCGGCGCCGATGCCTTCCTCGTCGAGACGTCGCAGGACCTGCTGCAGACCAAGGCCGCGGTCAACGGGTGCAAGCAGGCGATCGTCGAGCGCGGCATCCGTCTGCCGATCTTCGTCGAGGTGACGGTCGAGACGACCGGCACCATGCTCATGGGCAGCGAGATCGGTGCGGCGCTCACGACGCTCGAGCCCCTCGGCGTCGACGCGATCGGGCTGAACTGCGCCACCGGCCCCGCCGAGATGAGCGAGCACCTGCGTCACCTCTCGCGCCACAGCGCCGTGCCGATCGCGTGCATGCCGAACGCCGGCCTGCCGGTGCTCGGCGCGAACGGCGCCCACTATCCGCTCGGCCCGGCCGAGCTCGCCACCGCGCACGAGCAGTTCGTGCGCGAGTTCGGCCTCGGCCTGGTGGGCGGATGCTGCGGCACCACGCCCGAGCATTTGGAAGCCGTCGTCGAGCGCCTGCGCGCGGCCGCACCCGCGCCGGCGCGGACGCCGATCAGCGAGCCGGGCGTCGCCAGCCTCTACCAGCACGTGCCGTTCGATCAGGATGCCTCGTACCTCGCGATCGGCGAGCGGACCAATGCGAACGGGTCCAAGGCCTTCCGCGAGGCCATGCTCGAGGGCCGCTGGGACGACTGCGTCGAGATCGCCCGCAACCAGATCCGCGTCGGCGCTCATCTGCTCGACGTGTGCGTCGACTACGTCGGACGCGACGGCGTCGCCGACATCCGCGAGATCGTGTCGCGGTTCGCGAGCGCCTCGACGCTGCCGCTCGTGGTGGACTCCACCGAGCCCGCAGTCATCCAGGCCGGCCTCGAGCTCATCGGCGGCCGTCCGGTCGTCAACTCGGTCAACTACGAGGACGGCGAGGACGCCAAGAGCCGCTTCGGCCGCATCATGCCGCTCGTCAAGGAACACGGGGCCGCCGTCATCGCCCTCACGATCGACGAGCAGGGGCAGGCCCGCACCGCGGACGACAAGATGCGGATCGCCTCGCGCCTCGTCGACAGCCTGGTGGAGGAGTGGGGGATGAAGGTGTCCGACATCATCGTCGACACCCTGACCTTCCCGATCGCCACCGGCCAGGAGGAGACCCGGCGCGACGCGATCGAGACGATCGAGGCGATCCGCCGGCTGAACGCGAAGTACCCGGGCATCCACACGACGCTCGGCGTCTCGAACGTGTCGTTCGGCCTGAACCCCGCCGCCCGCAGCGTGCTCAACTCGGTGTTCCTCCACGAGGCCGCCGAGGCGGGGCTCGACTCGGGCATCATCGACGCCGCGAAGATCGTGCCGCTGGCCTCGGTGCCCGAGGAGCAGCGCAAGGTGGCGCTGGACCTCGTGTGGGACCGCCGCGAGTACGACGCCGACGGCAACATCACGTACGACCCGCTCGCGCGCATGCTCGACGTGTTCGCGGGCGTGGACACCGCTGCGCTGCGCGACCAGCGCGCCGCGGAGCTCGCCTCGCTGCCGGTCGGCGCACGCCTGGAGCGCCGGATCATCGACGGCGAGGGCAAGGGGCTCGAGGCCGACCTCGACCTCGCCCGCGCGGACGGCATCACCCCGCTGCAGATCATCAACGACCACCTGCTCGAGGGCATGAAGATCGTCGGCGAGCGCTTCGGCTCGGGCGAGATGCAGCTGCCGTTCGTGCTGCAGTCCGCCGAGGTGATGAAGACCGCGGTGGCGCTCCTCGAACCCCACATGGAGAAGGCGGATGCCTCGGGCAAGGGCCGCATCGTCCTCGCGACGGTCCGCGGCGACGTCCACGACATCGGCAAGAACCTGGTCGACATCATCCTGACCAACAACGGGTACGACGTCATCAACCTCGGCATCAAGCAGCCGATCGCCGACATCATCGCCGCGGCCGAGGAGCACGATGCCGACGTGATCGGCATGTCGGGCTTGCTCGTGAAGTCCACGGTCGTGATGAAGGAGAACCTGCTCGAGCTGCAGTCGCGCGACCTGGCGAAGAAGTGGCCGGTGATCCTCGGCGGCGCCGCGCTCACGCGCGCGTACGTGGAGGACGATCTCGCGAGCATCTTCGACGGCGAGGTCCGCTACGCCCGCGACGCGTTCGAGGGGCTGACGCTCATGGAGCCGCTCGTGAAGATCGCGCGCGGGGCTTCGCCGGATGAGGTCGGGCTGCCGGCGCTGAAGAAGCGGCGTCACGCGGTCGGCTCGAAGCTCACGCTCACGGAGCCCGAAGCCATGCCGGCGCGATCGGACGTCGCCGGGGACAACCCGGTGCCCGCGCCGCCGTTCTGGGGCACGCGCATCGTCCGGGGCATCAAGCTCGCCGACTACGCCGCGTTCCTCGACGAGCGTGCCACCTTCATGGGGCAGTGGGGACTCAAGCCCGGTCGCGGCGAGGACGGGCTGTCGTACGAGCAGCTGGTCGACCTCGAGGGCCGGCCGCGCCTGCGTTACTGGCTCGACCGGATCCTCGGCGAGGGCATGCTCGACGCGTCCGTCGCGTACGGCTACTTCCCGGTGGTGTCCGAGGGCGACGACGTCGTGGTGCTGCACCACGGCGACGACCGCTCCGGTCTGCTCGGGCCGGCAGGGCTGCTCGCTCCCGACGGCGGCTCCGGCGGTGAGGTCGGCGCGGAGCGTCTGCGCTTCCACTTCCCCCGTCAGCGCCGCGATCGCCACCTGTGCCTCGCCGACTTCGTCCGCTCGCGCGAGTCGGGTCAGGTCGACGTCATGCCGGTGCAGCTGGTCACGGCGGGCGCGAACATCGACGGCGTCACCGCGAAGCTGTTCGCCGAGGACCGGTACCGCGACTACTACGAGCTCAACGGCCTCGTGATGCAGCTGACCGAGGCGCTCGCCGAATTCTGGCACGCGCGCATCCGGTCGGAGCTCGGCTTCGCCGCCGAGGACCCGGCCGACACGGCCGGGCTGTTCAAGCTCGAGTACCGCGGCGCCCGGTTCTCGCTCGGCTACCCGGCGTGCCCCGAGATGGAGGACCGCCGCAAGGTGGTCGAGCTGCTCAGGCCCGAGCGGATGGGCGTCGAGCTGAGCGAGGAGCTGCAGCTGCACCCCGAGCAGTCGACGGACGCGTTCGTGTTCCATCACCCCGAGGCCAAGTACTTCTCGGTCTGAGTCGCGGGATCAGTGTCGTGAGGCGACGGGCTTCGCGCGGCGCAGGGCGATGAGGATCGCGCGGCCGACGACGACCACGCCGACCACGGTCACGATCGCGCGCAGGGTGTCCCACGTCAGGCTCGAGGTGAGCAGCGAGTACAGCACGAAGCTGGCGATGTTCTCGCCGATCGGAGCGCCCGGCTGGTACGAGATGCCCGTGCCGCCGCCCACGGCGAACGGCCAGAACCACAGGTTCATGATGAGCCCGAAGACGTACGACGCCGCGACCCCGTAGACGGACAGCATCACCACCTCCGCGACCCCGCTCACCCGTCGGGGCAGCAGTCCGGCTCCCGCGCCGACCCACGCGCACGCGAACATCTGGAAGGGGGTCCACGGCCCGATGCCTCCGGTGACGACGGACGACAGCAGGATCGTGGAGAGGCCGAGCAGCAGCCCGAACCGCGCGCCGAGGGCCCGTCCGCCGAGGATCAGCAGGATGAACACCGCCTCCATCCCGCCGACGCCGGTCCCGACGATCCGGATGGCCGCGCCGATCGCGGCGAGCGTGCCGAGCAGCGCGAGGGTGTGGGCGCTGCGGACGCTCCGGTCGAGGGCGCCGAAGATCACGAGCGCGGCGAGCGGCACGAGCGCGAAGGCGGCGACCGGCACGGCCGCCTGAGCCTGCGACGGCACCGCGTAGGCCACGAGCGGCCAGCTGAAGGCGGCCAGCGCGACCAGGTTCGCGGCGGCGACTGCGGTCAGGCGAACTCCCGGTCGCGGATTCCGGATGCCGCGGGCCGCCGTGGCCGGCGGCGCCGCCGTGGGCGCATCCCTGCGGTCCGGGCCCGCGCGCCGGGCTCCGACGTGCGGCTCGACGCCCGGGACGGCGATCGCATCGCGCGCGGCGGTCGTGCCGACCGCAGCCGCGCCGACCGAGACTGCGGCCGGCACGAGGGCACGCGGCGCCCCGACCCGACCGTCCGCCATGGGCAGCACGGCGTCCGCGACGGAGCCTGCGAACTCCTGGTCGTGCGTGGCGACGAGCACGGCGGCTCCCGACGACGCGATGTCGCCGATCGCTCCGGCGACGAGGGCGCGGGCCGCGGCATCCAATCCCCGGGTCGGCTCGTCGACGAGCAGCACGCGCGGCCGCGACGAGAGCTGGAGTGCGATCGCGAGGCAGCGCCGCTGACCCGCCGAGAGATCGAGCGGATGCCGCGCCCCGAGCCGGCTGCCCGCCTGCTGCGGATCGCCCATGAGCTCGGCCCACCGCCTCAGCGTCGTGCCGCGGGCGCTGCCGGCACGGCGGTCCGCGTGCGCGCACTCGGCCGCCACGGTGTCGCAGACGAACAGGTCGTCGGACGCATCGGGGACCAGCCGGACGCCGGAGACGCCTCGCCCGCGGCGCGGCGCATCGCCGGCCACGGTCGCGGCCGCAGTATCCGTCGCGAGGGCGACCAGCAGGCTCGACTTGCCGGCGCCGTTGGGTCCGACGAGCGCGACGACGCCGCCGGGGTCGAGTGCAAGGGTGGCGCCGTCCACGACGAGGTGGGTTCCGCGGCGGACGTCGAGACGCTCCACGCGGAGCACGGGCTCGGCCGCGGCGAGCGTCGCCGAGGCCCGCCGGGGCGGGGCCGGCGGCGTCGCCGGTGCCGGGAGCACACCGCTCTCCAGAGGGACCCGCGCATCGGCGACCCGATCAAGCTCGGTCGCCCGGTGCTCCGCGACGACGACGCAGACGCCGCCGTCCCTGGCGAGGGCGCCGAGCAGCGTCACGATCCGCTCGCGGTTGGCGGCGTCGAGGTCGGCGAGGGGCTCGTCCACCAGCAGCAGGATCGGGTGCTCGACGATGGCGGCCGCGATCGCCACGAGCACGGCCTCGCCGGCCGAGAGGCCGGTCAGGGTGCGGGGCACGAGGTCGGCGATGCCGACGCGCTCGGCCACCTCCGTGACGCGGGCGGCGACGATCGCGGGCGCGACGCCGCGCAGCTCGAGAGTGAGGCCGATCTCGTCGCAGACGGACTCGGTCGCGAAGCCCTCGCGCGGGTGCTGCAGCACGACGCCCACCCGCTGGGCGGTGTCGCGCGGCGGCACGGCGAGGCGATCGTGGCCGACGACGCGCACCGTGCCCCTCGCGCTGCCGCCGTCCACGTGGGTGTGGAGCCCGGCGAGCGCGCGCAGGAGCGTGGACTTGCCGGCCCCGGTCGCTCCCGTGACCACGGTGAGCGTACCCGGGCGCAAGGCCAGGTCGGGCACCTCGATGGCCGCCCCGTCGCCGTGGCGCAGCACGAGTCCTTCGGTCTCGACGGGAGCCAGGCAGTCGCCCGAGACGGGATGGCCGGCGAGTCCTCGCAGTTCGAGCGCGGCCGCCAGCGCGGTGGCCCGCGCCAGTGTGCGGGCGAGCACCGGTGCGAGGAGGCGGACCCCGCTGCGCTCGCCGCGCAGGCGCTGCGCGAATCGCACCGCGCGCACGGCCTCGGCCAGCGCGGGGAGGGTGGCCCACGCGACCGCCAGCGTGCGGGCGACGCCGCGCAGCGGTCCGCGCCGGGCGCCGCGGGCGAAGAGCCGGGGAACGTCGACCGCGGCGTTCAGCACACCGAAGGCGAGGATCGTCAGGGCGATCGGAAGGGCGCTGGCCGCGGCATCCCACAGTCCGCCGGTGGTGACCGGCCCGAGCATGACGACGTGCCCGAACGGCGGCGGCAGCCGGTACTCGGGAAGCGCCAGAAGCACAGGTCCCGAGCCGTCGGCACCGTGGAACAGCACCCGGTAGACCACTCGGACCACCACGAAGCCGGCGGCGAGAGCTGCCGCGGCGCGCAGTGGTCCGGGTCGGAGGGTCATGGCCTATGTGGTCGGCGCGGCGGGCTCGCCGTTGAGGGTGAACAGCAGCGCGACGGAATCGCCCGGCTCCACCTGCAGGGTGGAGAGGCCCTCCTGGGCGTAGTCCCACTCGCTCTCGGCGGTCTTCACCCAGAGCGACCAGTACGCGAAGGCGGGGGCCATGGACTCGCAGGTCTCGCTGTACTCGGTGCCGTCGTCGGCGGCCAGCACGGTATCGGCTGCCGGGGCGCCGTTCACGCGGCACACGACCTGGTCGCCGTACTCGACGGTTCCCTCGGTCTCCACGCCCGCCTCGGCCAGGGCATCGGCGGCGGCGACGGCCTCGTCGGTCTCGACGCACTCCTCGAGCGACACGTCGTCGTCGCCCTCCAGCGCGCTCGCGTCGACGACGATCGTGACGCCCGCGCACTCGCCTTCGGCGGCGGGGGCCGCGGCGGAGGACGAGGGCTCTGCCGTCGTGGTGGCGGGCGAGGAACAGGCGGCGAGGGTCAGCAGGAGAGCCGCGGCGGCAGCCGCGGTCAGGGAGCGAAGAGTCGAGGTCACCGAACCAGGCTAAAGCCCCGGACACCGGCGCAACGGCCCTGTGACGCTGTGCGGCGAGACGGCCGACGCGCCGCGGTCGTAGGCTGTCCCGGTGACCGTTTCCGAGCTGTTCGACGACGACGAGTGGATGCCGGCCCCGCACGCCGCCGACTTCACCGACATCACCTCCCACGTCTCGAAGGACGGCCGGATCGCGCGCATCGCGTTCGATCGCCCGGAGGTGCGCAACGCGTTCCGCCCGCACACCGTTGACGAGCTGTACCGGGCGCTCGACGCCGCCCGGCAGGATCCGCGCATCGGCGTCGTGCTGCTGACCGGCAACGGTCCCAGCGCCAAGGACGGCGGTTGGGCCTTCTGCTCGGGTGGTGACCAGCGCATCCGCGGGCGAGACGGGTACAAGTACTCCGACGACGAGACATCGGTAGCGGACCCTGCGCGAGCCGGACGCCTGCACATCCTCGAGGTGCAGCGGCTCATCCGGTTCATGCCCAAGGTCGTGATCGCTGTGATCCCCGGCTGGGCGGCCGGCGGCGGGCACTCGCTGCACGTGGTGTGCGACCTGTCGATCGCGAGCGCCGAGCACGGCCGGTTCAAGCAGACCGATGCCGACGTGGGCTCGTTCGACGCCGGCTACGGGTCGGCCTACTTCGCGCGGCAGATCGGGCAGAAGTTCGCCCGCGAGGTGTTCTTCCTCGCCGAGGAGTACTCGGCGCAGCGCGCCTACGAGATGGGCGCCGTCAACCGGGTCGTGCCGCACGCCGAGCTCGAACGCGAGGCGGTGGCGATGGCCCGCACCATCCTCACCAAGTCGCCGACCGCCGTCCGCATGCTCAAGTTCGCCTTCAACGCCGTCGACGACGGCATGGTCGGCCAGCAGGTCTTCGCCGGCGAGGCCACCCGGCTCGCCTACGGCACCGACGAGGCGGTCGAGGGCCGCGATGCGTTCCTCGAGAAGCGCGATCCGGACTGGTCCCCGTACCCGTGGCACTACTGACCCGCGCCCGGTGGCGCTGACATGAGGCTCGAGCCCGTCCTCGGCGACGAACCCGCAGACGTCTTCCGGGCGCTGCGCGCCGCGGTCGACGGCGACGGACCGGCACTCGGCCTCGGCATGGTGGGGGAGCTCCCCGTCGAGGTGCGCCCCGGCACCGCTGTCGTGGTCACGACCTCCGGATCGACCGGCATCCCGAAGAGCGTCATCCTCAGCCGCGACGCCCTCACTGCGAGCGCGCTCGCCACCGCCGACCGCATCGGCGACGGCGCCTGGCTGCTGGCACTGCCGGTGAGCTATGTCGCAGGTCTCCAGGTGCTGGTGCGCTCGCTGGTGGCCGGTCGCGAGCCCCGCGTCCTCGCCGGGGCGTTCTCGCCGCAGGCCTTCGCCGACGCGGCGCTGGCCATGCTCGGGGCGGCGCGAGCCCCGTCGTACACCTCGCTGGTCCCCGCGCAGCTGGCGAGGCTGCTGGACGCCGCGGACCACGATTCCGCGGTGCGCACAGCGGTGGGGTCGTTCGAGGCGATCCTCGTGGGCGGTCAGGCGATGCCTCCGGCCCTGCTCGATCGCGCGCAGGACGCGGGGGCCCGGGTTGTGCGGACCTACGGCTCGACGGAGACGGCCGGCGGCTGCGTGTACGACGGGACGCCGTTGCGGGGCGTGTCGGTGCGCATCGAGCACGGCGAGGTGCAGGTGGCCGGGCCGGTGCTGGCGGAGGGCTACCTGGGGGATCGGGAGCTGACGGATGCCGCGTTCCGCCGCGACCACGCGGGCACGCGCTGGTATCGCACCGGCGACGCCGGCCTCGTCGAGGACGGCGTCCTGCGCGTCCACGGACGGCTCGACAACGTCATCGTCTCGGGCGGCGTGAACATCTCGCTGGATCGCGTCGAGCGCATCGTGCGCTCCGTTCCCGGGCTGTCGGATGCCGTCGTCGTGGGCGTTGCGGACGAGCGCTGGGGCGAGGCATCCGTCATCGTCGCACCCCGGGGCGAGGTGCTCCGACGAAGCGAGTCGGTCCAGCTCGACGAGGCCCGCGCCGCGGTGAAGGAGTCGATCGGCCCGCACGCGCGGCCCTCGCGGCTGATCATCGTGGACGAGCTGGCGATGCTGGCCTCGGGCAAGCCCGACCGCGAGACGATCCGCCGGACGGTCGCCGCGCTGCACTGAGACTGGCTGCCGGAGAGGTCAGCCGGCGGGGTACTCGCCGGTGTCGACCACGCAGAACCGGTTGCCCTCGGTGTCTTCGAGCACGATCCAATCGGCGTCGTCGGGATAGTCGTCCCAGTCGACCTCGCGCGCGCCGAGGCCCAGCAGGCGCTGCACCTCGGCAGCCTGGTCCTCGGCGTACAGGTCGAGGTGGATGCGCGGGGGATAGTGCTGCGGGTATCCCGTGACCGAGAGGGCGAGGCTCGCTCCCGGCGCGGCCCAGTTCGCCTTGCCCGGCGGATCGAGGATGAGCCAGTCGTCGCTCGGCTCGCTCCGGTTCACGTAGCCGAGCGCGCCGCGCCAGAACTGCGCGGCGCGCTCGATGTCCTCGACGGTCAGCACGATGCTTCCGATGGTCAACATGACGGGCAGTCTGGCTCCGCGTGTTCCGAGGTGCCAGAGGGTTGACGCGGAGCCGAAGCCCTAGGATGGCGACTCGTGGCAGGAACTCCGAGCAAGAAGCGCAAGCACCCCGGTCCGAAGAAGCAGCCGGCGCGGGGAAACCCTCAGAAGGTGCATCAGTCCGGCGACCCGCGCGCGATCGCGCCGGCGACCACGGCCGACTGGATCGCCGCGGCGCGCCTGCGCACGCTGCCCCTGGCGATCACCCCGATCCTCATCGGAACGGGCGCCGCTCTGCTCGTGACGGACGAGCTGCACTGGGTCATCGCGCTGTTCTGCCTCATCGTCTCGGTATCGCTGCAGATCGGCGTGAACTACGCGAACGACTACAGCGACGGCATCCGCGGCACCGACGACCACCGCGTGGGCCCGGCCCGCCTCACCGCCTCGCGCAAGGTGAAGCCGCGCGCGGTGCTGACGGTCGCCCTCGTCTTCTTCGCGATCTCCGCCGTCGCCGGTCTCGCGATCTCCATCCGCACGCAGCAGTGGTGGTTCCTCGCCGTGGGCGCGGTGTGCATCCTCGCGGCCTGGTTCTACACCGGGGGCAAGCGGCCCTACGGGTACTACGGGCTGGGCGAGGTCTTCGTCTTCGTCTTCTTCGGACTCGTCGCCACGCTCGGCACCACGTGGGTGCAGGCCTTCTCGCTGCCCCAGGAGGCATGGTTCGGCGCCGTCGCCGCGGGCCTCCTCGCCTGCGCGGTGCTGCTGGCGAACAACCTGCGCGACATCGACCAGGACCGGGCGTCGGGCAAGCGCACCCTCACGGTGCTGATCGGACGCACCGCCACCCGGTGGCTGTTCACGATCTTCGTGCTGCTCGCGTTCGCGATCGCGGCGTTCCTCGCGCTGGTCTACCCCATCGCATGGCTGACGCTGCTGGTGCTGCTCGCCGCGCTGCCGGCCATCCTGATCGTGTGGACCTACCGCGACCCGCGTGAGCTCGTCGTCGCCCTGGGGCTCACCTCGCTCACCTCGGTCGCCTACGGCGCGATCCTGGCGTGGGCGTTCGTCGGCTCGCCGCTCTGACGGGCGCGCCGAGCGGATGCCGCGACCGGCGCGGCTCAGTCGGTCGGCGTCGGGCGGATGGCGTCGCTCGCCGCGTCTTCGGCGTCTTCGTCGCTGACCGTCGTCCGGGCCTGGGCGCGGCGCTCGGCGAGGCCGGACGTGAGGTCGTCCAGCGGCCGGCGCAGGAACAGCACCGAGAGGCTCAGACCGATGAGGGCAGCGAAGATCGCGGCGAGCCAGTAGTACTCCCGCATGATCGGCAGCAGCATCAGCAGGCCGAACGGCACCAGGAACGCGAGGAGCCGCAGCACCGTGTACACGAGGGCGGAGCGGGCTTTCACCCGTCCATCGTAAGCGAGCGGCCGGAGCGAAGCGCCGCCGCGGCCCCCACCGGCGACGGTTCGGTCACGAGGCGGCCGCTGTCCCGCCACGCCGCCTAGGATGGGGGCATGCCTCGGGTGCTGCTGATTCTGGCCCTGGTGGCGACCGCGTTCTGGGTCTTCACCATCGTCGACTGCGCGGTGCAGCCGCCCAGCCGGCACCGGGGTGTCAGCAAGCCCGTGTGGCTGCTCATCGTCGTGCTGCTTCCGGTCCTCGGCGGCCTGCTGTGGCTGATCGTCGGCCGCGTCCGCCGTTCCACGGCCGCCGCCCGCCGCGCACCCGACGACGACCCCGAGTTCCTCGGCCGCATCGGCGTCATCTCCGACCAGGACGAACGCATCCGCCGTCTCGAGGAGGAGCTCGCCCAGCTCGACGCCGAGGACGACGATCCGCGCTGGACCCCCGAGCCCGGAACCTCGGCTCCCGGTGCCTCCACCGCCGGTTCACCGGATGCCCCGGCCGACCCGCCTGCGCGGCCGGCCGACCCGCCGACCCGCCCGGTCGACGGTGACGACGAGCGCGGCCAGCGCGGCGCCGTCAGCTGACGGTGGGCGCTGAACCCCGCGGACTCTCCTCCGCCGCGACCGACGCCGCCGCCGCGCTCCTCGGCCGCCTCGTCGAGCTCGGCGTGAGGCACGTCGTCCTGAGCCCCGGATCCCGATCCCAGGCTCTCGCGCTGGTCGCGGCCGAGCTGGAGCGCCGCGAGGCCATCACCCTGCACGTGCGCATCGACGAGCGCGTCGCGGGCTTCACCGCTCTCGGGATCGGCCGCGAGACGCGCGCGCCCGCCGTCGTCGTCTGCACGTCGGGCACCGCCGTCGCGGGGCTGCTCCCCGCCGCGCTCGAGGCGCACCACGCCGGTGTGCCGCTGCTGCTGCTCACGGCCGACCGGCCTCCCGAGCTGCGCGGGGTCGGCGCCAACCAGACGACCCGGCAGCCGGGCCTGTTCGCGCCGAGCGTCCGGTTCGAGGCGGACCTGCCCGTTCCCGAGACCACCGACGCGACGGGCGACGACGAGCAGAGCGCGATGCTGCGTGCGGTGGCCGACGAGGCCTACGCCGCCGCGCTCGGAGCGGGCCTCCGCTCGCCGGGCCCGGTGCACCTGAACCTTCCCTACCGCGAGCCGCTCGCCGGCGACCTGCCGGAGTGGTTCGGTGTGCCGACCGCCGAGCTCGGCTCCGCCGGGGGAGAGCACCCCGACGGTCCGCCGGTCGAGGCGCCGGTCGAGGACGAGGCCTCCGGCGCGCTCTACCAGGGCGGCGGCGGCATCGGCGAGTCCGATCTGCCGGACGCGCCCGAAGACCTCCCGTTCCTGCTCGAGCGGGGTCCGCGCACGCTCGTCGTGGCGGGCGCCGATGCCGGACCGGATGCCGAGGCCCTCGCACACGCCGGCGGCTGGCCCCTCGTGGCCGAGGTCGTCAGCGGGGCGCGCTTCGGCCGCAACCTGGTGCACGGCTACCGTGCGCTGCTGCGAGATCCCGAGCTGGGCGGACGCATCGAGCGCGTCGTGGTGCTCGGGCATCCGACCCTCAGCCGGGAGGTCGCGGCCCTGCTGTCGGATCCCGACGTCGAGGTCTTCGCCCTGCGCGGACCGGGGGAGCCCCTCAACCTCAACGGCGCCACGACCGCGGTCGACACCGTGGGGGTCGCCGTCGGCGACGCCGACCGCGCGTGGCTCGGGTCGTGGCTGCAGGCGTCGCGCGCGGCATCCGTCGATCTCTCCCCTCCGGCACCCGACCCGGAGGGACTCACCTCCGCCGTGCCCGAGGAGCGCCTCGGGGCCATCGCCGCTGAGCTGAGCGTGGTGCGGGCGCCGCTGGACCGGGCCTCGCTCGTGGATGCCGTCTGGCGGGCCACGTGGCCGCACGACCGGCTGGTGTTCGGGTCGTCCCGCCTGGTCCGGGTGGCCGACGACGTACTCGGCGGCAAGAAGGTGCCCGTCCACGCCAACCGCGGGCTCGCGGGCATCGACGGCACCGTGGCCACCGCGACCGGGATAGCGATCGCGAGTCAGGCGGACGGCCGGCCGGGCGTGACCCGCGTGCTGCTGGGCGATCTCGCACTGCTGCACGATGCCGGAGCCCTGCTCCTGCCGCCGGCCGAGGACGAGACGCGCCTGCAGGTGATCGTCGGGAACGACGGCGGCGGGACGATCTTCGACGGCCTCGAAGTGGCGGGTGTCGCGGGTGCCGACGCCATGGACCGCGTCCTGTACACGCCGCATTCCGTGCGGCTGGAGCAGCTCGCGACGGCCTACGGGTGGGAGTACCACCGCTGCACCACCAGGTCCGCGCTCGATCAGGTGCTCACCTCGTCCGCCGGCGGCCGCCAGCTCATCGAGGTCCCGCTGGAGCGGTAGCCGGAAATCTCCTCGCCGCGGCACCTGCCGGGTCGGCATGATGGGCACATGACTGCGATCAGCCAGAAGCACTGGACCGGGGACGTGGGCGAGCTGCTGCGCGTGGGCGAGGGGTTCGTGCTCGCCGACGTGGACACCCGATCGACTCCGGGATATGTCAAGGACAAGGTGCACGCCGCCGAGGACCTGGCGTCGGGCGCCGTGCAGCTCGATGAGTACCAGGAGCGCCTGTTCGCGCAGAGCCGGGTCGATGCGACGAATGCCTCGGTGCTGCTGGTGCTGCAGGCGATGGACTCGGCGGGCAAGGGCGGCATCGTGCGGCACGTCGTCGGGTCGGTCGATCCCCAGGGCGTCGAGATCACCGCGTTCAAGAAGCCCACGCCCGAGGAGCTCGAGCACGACTTCCTGTGGCGGGTCGCCAAGCGCGTGCCCGAGCCCGGCATCATCGGGGTGTTCGACCGCTCGCACTACGAGGACGTCCTCATCGGCCGGGTGCGCGAGCTCGCCCCCCGCGACGAGATCGAGCGACGCTACGGGGCGATCAACACCTTCGAGAAGCAGCTGACGGATGCCGGGACCCGCATCGTCAAGGTGATGCTGCACATCTCGGCCGACGAGCAGAAGGCGCGCCTGACCGAGCGGCTCGATCGCCCCGAGAAGCACTGGAAGTACAACCCCGGCGACGTCGACGAGCGCGAGCTGTGGCCGAAGTACATGGACGCCTACCAGCAGGTGTTCGAGCGCACCTCCACCGAGCACGTGCCGTGGCACGTGGTGCCGGCGGACCGCAAATGGTACGCGCGCACCGCGGTGCAGCACCTGCTGCTGGAGGCGCTCGAGGGGATCGACCCGCACTGGCCGGTCGCCACCTTCGACGTCGAGGCCGAGAAGAAGCGTCTCGCCGCGACCTGAAAGGGTATCGCGGCGTTCCGTCAGGCGGTGCCGCGGGCGCTCCAGGCCGTCGCGGTCACCGTGAACGGCGCCGGCGGGAGCAGGTCGAGGCACTGCGCCCTGACCCGTTCGCGATCCGCGTCGCTGAGCGCGGCGAGCTGCTTGCCCGCCGGCGACACCCCGAGCGTGTAGGGATCCCACCAGTCGTCGAAGGTCGCGTAGTCGACGTCGACGGACAGCTCGGACTCGGTGACGCCCGCGCAGCCGGCGTCTTCGAGCAGCGCGCCGAGGTCGCCCGCTCGAGCCCCCACTCGATCGGTCTCGTCGTCGGCGCCGGACACGACCGACCGAAGGGCGCGGAAGAACGCGCTCTGCGGCGCCCGCCCGCCCGCGAAGTCCCACACGCACGCGGCGACGACGGCTCCGGGCCGCGCGACCCGCACCATCTCGCGGGCGCCGGCCGCGGCATCCGTCATGAAATGAACCACGAGCTGGGCGAGCACCGCGTCGAAGGCGTGGTCGTCGAACGGCAGCGCCTCGGCCGTGCCATGGCGGATGTCGGCCCACGGGAAGCGGGCCCGCGCGGCGGCGACGAAGCTCTCGGCGGGGTCGACGCCGGCGACCTCGTCCTGACCGAGCCTCGCGCTGAGCACGGCCATCGAGCGCCGGGGCCGCAGCCCACGTCGAGCGCCCGGCCCGATTCCGGCACGCCGGCGAAATCCGCGAACACGCCGGCGAGGGGCTGCGAGTACCGGCCCATGAACCGGTCGTACGCCTCGGCGGCGACGTCGAACGACATGCGGGCAGTCTAGGGCGAGAGGTCGATCGCGTATAGATGCAGTCGTCGTCAGGTACTTGATGTGATACAGTACTCGACATGACAAAGGACGACGCCTTCGCGGCCGACCTGCTGCGCGGGCACACCGACACGATCGTGCTGGGCGTGCTACGGCGTGGCGACGCGTACGGCTTCGAGATCTACAAGGCGATCCGCGATGCGACCGGCGGGGCCCACGAGATCAAAGAGGCCACGCTCTACGCCACCTATCGCCGTCTCGAGAAGGACGGCCTCGTCGAGTCCTACTGGGGCGACGAGAGCCAGGGCGGCCGCCGCAAGTACTACCGCATCACGGACGCCGGCCGCGCCGTCTTCGGCAGCAACGTCGCGGCCTGGACCGCGACGCGGCGCATCATCGACTCGCTCCTGGAGGGCACGGACAAATGACCGAGAACACCGACATCCATCGCCTGCTCGACGAGGCCTTCGCCGGCGTCGCGATGACGCCCGACGCGCAGGACCTCAAGGAGGAGGTGCGCGCCAACCTGATGGCGCGTGCCGCCGAGCTCGAGAGTGCGGGTCGCACCCCCGCCCAGGCCGCGCGTCAGGCCATCGCCGAGCTGGGAGACGTCCGCGATCTCCTCGACGAGGACACGGATGCCGCACCCCGCGCCCGCAGCGACTACGCCGCGCTGCAGCAGAGACACCACGTCAAGCCGAAGGCGGGGTTCGTCGTCCGGGCCGTCGTGTGGTCGCTCATGTTCGTCGTCGCCGCGACGGTCGCGATCCTCATCGCGACCGGGGTGCTTCCGCTGCCGGTGCAGCTCACCATCGGGCTCATGGGCGTGGCGTCGACCGGCCTGGCGTACCTGGTCGGCGATTCGCTGTCGCAGGAGACGACCACGAATCACCCGATGCCGCTGAACCGTGCCGCGGGCTACTTCCTCGCCACCCTCATCGGCACGTACGGGCTGGGCATCGGCGTGCTGGTGGCGCTGGCGGCCCTTCCACTGTGGTGTATCGTCTTCGCCGCTGTCGGCGTGATCGGCGCGATCATCCTGTTCGCGTTCCTCTTCGCCTCGCAGACCAATCGCCACAAGGCCTGGGTGCGGCAGGCGCAGCACGACGCCTCCCGCGTCCGCAACCGCTTCGAGGAGGAACCCGAGACGGCGGCGCGCTTCGGCATCTACTCCGCGGTCATCTGGCTCGTCACGTTCGCCGTGATCGTGGTGCTGGTCTTCACGGTCGGCTGGTGGTGGGCGCCCCTGGCCTTCGTCGGCGGATTCGCCGCCATGATGCTGCTGCTCGCCCGCATGCTCTTCGCTCCCGACAAGAAGGCGTGACCCCGCGGGGCGCGCACCGGGCGGCCTAGGCTGATCCGGTGCGCGCCCCCGATCCCGTCCACGCCGTCGCCGATGCCTATGTCCGCGAGCTCGCCGACCACGAGCCCGACGCGGCGCAGGCGCTCGGACTCGATGACGGACCGCCGCTCCCCGATCTCGGCCCGCAGTGGCTGCAGCGCAAGTACGAGCTGCAAGGCGAGACCCTCGAAGCGCTGGCGGCCACCGGCCCGGGCGATGAGGTGCTCCGGCTCGCATTGCGCGAGCGCCTGGAGCGCGAGCGACTGCTCTTCGACACCGGCTTCACGCCGCGCCTGGTCGCGGGGCTGGCGACGCCGGTCCATCTGGTGAAGTACGCGGTCGAGGGTCTGACCGTCACCCCGGATGCCGCGGGCGATGCGCTGCTGCGCCGCCTCGAGGCCGTGCCCGCCGCCGTGCGTCAGTACATCGAGGCACTGCGCTGGGCCCGTGACCACTCCGCCCGCTTCGCTGCGGGAGGCGTCGCCCCGGTGCGCCAGCTCGACACCCTCGCCGCCCAGGTCGAGGCCTGGATCGCGGGGGACTGGTTCGGGTCGGTTCCGGTGTCGCCGGAAGCCGCCGCGCCGGCTGCCGACCGGGTGCGCGCGGCGGGCGTCGAGACGGCGAGGGCGCTCGGCGAGCTCGTGCGTGTCCTTCGGGAGGAGCTGCCGTCGTTCGCCTCGGCGGACGGCGTCGGGGCGGCCGCGTACGCCGACATCGCCGCCGCGATGCTCGGCGCCCAGATCGACGTGGCAGAGACGTACCGGTACGGGTGGGTCGAGCTCGAGCGGCTTGTCACCGAGGCCCGCGTGCTGGCGAGCGGTCTCGGCGGCTCGGGCGACGACCCCGTGCGTGCCGCGGCATCCGCTCTCGATCTCGATCCGCGCTACCGGCTCGAGGGGGTCGACGCGATCCGCGCATGGCTCACCGAGCGCGTTGGGGCGAGCATCGACGCGGTCGGCCCGGCATTCGATCTGCCGTCGTCGGTGCACGACGTCGAATGCCTCGTATCGGAGTCGTCGGCGGGCGTGGTCTACTACTCGCCCGGCGCTCCGGACGGCTCGACGCCGGGCCGCGTGGTCTGGACCATACCCAGCGGTGTGCCGGTGGCCGCGACGTGGCAGGAGGTGACGAGCGTGCACCACGAGGGCGTGCCGGGCCATCACCTCCAGTTCGTGCTCACCGCCTCGTACCCCGAGCTGCACCCGTGGCAGCGGCACCTGTGTCACATCCACGGGTACGCCGAGGGCTGGGCGCACTACGCCGAGCAGTTGGCCGACGAGCTCGGGCTCGTGCGCGACGACGCCGAGCGGCTCGGTCTGGTGCTCGGGCAGATCTGGCGCTCCGTGCGCATCGTCGCGGACATCGGCCTGCACACCGGGATGCCGGTGCCGTCCAACCCGCTGGTGCCCGCCGGCGACTGGACCCCCGAGCTCGCGCGGCGCATGCTGGTGGACTTCGCCATGGTCGAGCCGGCGCTCGCCGGGTTCGAGGTCGACCGCTACCTGGGCTGGCCCGGGCAGGCGCTGGCCTTCAAGGTCGGGGCCCGCCTGTGGAATGAGGCGCGTGCCGTCAGGCGCTCGCAGCTCGGCGACGACTTCTCGCTGCGCGACTTCCACCGTGACGCGCTCGCGCTCGGGCCGATGGGCCTCGACCCGCTGCGCGAGCTGCTGACGGCGCGCGCCTAGGCGCGCGTGCGGCCGAGGTCGTCGCGCACGACCACGCCGCCGCTCATGACGAGATCGAGTCCCCGAAGGGCGCCGATGCCGGCGGTGGGATCGTCCGGCATCGCGATCAGGTCCGCGGCGAGGCCCGGGCGCAGCATCCCGTACACCGACTCGTCGCCCAGCCAGCGCGCCGGTCCGGCGGTGGCGGCGCGCACGACCTTCGCGGGTGCGAGCCCGCCGGCCTCCATGTGCTCGAGCTCGCGCACGACGGCCGTCGTGCCCTCGAAGTCCCAGTACGGCGGCATGTCGCTGCCGAGGAGGACCTCGACGCCCGCATCGAGGGCGTATCGGTACGACGCGCGGTGGCGCTCCGCCGCGCCGAGCGACCGAGCCTGCATCCACGGCGGGACGCCGAGGTCGTCGAAGAACGCCTGCGCGCTCGTGACGACCAGCGTCGGGACCAGCGCGCAAGAGTGCTCGGCCATGAGCCTCGCGACCTCGGGAGTCAGCTCGTAACCGTGCTCCACGCAGTCCAGGCCGAGCTCGACCGCCTGGGCGATCACCTCGGCGGGCCCGGCGTGCGCGGTGACCTTGCGGCCCCAGGCGTGCGCGGTCGAGATCGCGGCGGCCGTCTCGTCGGGGGTGAGCTGCGCCGTCGTGATCTGCTCGTGCTCTCCGGCGATCCCGCCCGAGATCATCAGCTTGACGAGGTCGGCGCCGAGTGCGATCTGGCCGCGAACCCCGCGCGCGAACTCGTCCGCGCCGTCGCACTCGATCGTGTCCTCGGTCTCGTGACCGTGACCGCCGGTGCAGCACAGCGCCCGCCCGGCCGTGCGGATGCGGGGCCCCGCCGTCCATCCCGCGTCGATCGCGCGTCGCAGGGCGAAGTCCGCCCCGGCCTTCTCGGCCACGCATCGCACGGTCGTGACTCCGGCCAGGAGCGTCCGGCGTGCGGCATCCGCCATGTACAGCGCCAGCTCGTGGGGCCCGAGAGCGCTCACCGCGTCGCCGCCGGGTCCCGGCAGCGAGAGCGAGAAGTGGTTGTGCATGTTGACCAGGCCTGGCATGACGTACGCGCCGCCGAGGTCGAAAGTCCTGGACGTCGGGCGGACGGATGCCGCAGCCACGACGTCGGCGATCACGCCGTCCTCGATCACAAGGGCCAGGTGCTCTCGCGGACCGGTGTCGCTGCCGTCGATCAGCTGCAGATTCGTCAGCGTGAGGCTGCCGCCCGGGGGCAGGCCGGCGGGCACGCCGAATCCGCTCACGCCAGTGCGTCCACGATCGGGCGGAACTTGACGCGCGTCTCGAGCAGCTCGGTCTCGGGGTCGCTGCCGGCCACGATCCCGGCTCCGGCGTGGGCGACCACCGGGATGGTGTCGCTGTACTCGGCGAAGCGGTGCGACGGCTCGGCGCCGATCTGCGCGCACCGGAGGGCGATCGCCCACTCGCCGTCGCCGGCAGCGTCGACCCAGCCGACCGGGCCGGCGTAGCGACGTCGGTCGAAGGGCTCGATCCTCCGGATGACCTCGATCGCGGCATCCGTCGGTGTTCCCGCCACGGCGGCTGTGGGGTGCAGCGCCGCGACCAGGTCGAGCGCAGAGGCGTGGTCGGCGATCTCGCCGGCGACGTCGGTGGCGAGATGCCACAGGTTCGGCAGCTCGAGCGCGAACGGCTCGTCGTCGGCCCTCAGGGTTCCGGTGTGCGGGGCGAGGGCATCGAGCACGCTGCGCACCGCGTACTGGTGCTCGTCGAGGTCCTTGCCGCTGTGCGAGAGGCGGAAGGATGCCGCGGCGTCATCGTCCGAGTCGGCTCCGCGCGGGAACGTCCCGGCCAGCACGCGGGCGGTCACGTCGCCGCCCGACACCGTGACGAGCGTCTCGGGGCTCGCGCCGATGAGCCCGTCCACCGCGAAGGTCCAGGTGTCGAGGTAGTCCCGCGAGAGAGCACGCACCAGCCGGCGCAGGTCGGCCCCGGCGGGCACCGTGCCCACCAGGTCGCGCGCGAGGACGACCTTGCCCACCTCACCGGCGGCGATCGCGTCGAGCCCGGCGCGCACCGCCGCCTGATATCCCTCGGGATTGAGCTCGCCGGGACCGAGGGTCGCCGACCAGTACGGACCGTAGGGGACCGGCTCGACCGCGGGTTCCTCGAGGTCGGCGACGGTCGAGCGGATCCGGGTGAGCCAGGAGCGGCCGTCGCGCCGGCCGATGATCGCCTGGGGGATGATCAGGCGGCTCGAGGCGGCGGAGCGCTGGTCGAAGACGAGGGTGCCGAAGGCCACGAGGCCGGTGCCATGCAGGCCGACCGGATCGTCGATGTCGGCCTCGGCCGAGACGGCCCGCCACCAGTCCGCCGGGGAGATGCGGGCGTCGTCGCCGGGATCGGGCCTGCCGGCACCGCCGGCCTGGTACCCGCCGACGCTCCCGATGCCGACGATGCCCTCGCCCCGGCGCAACCACGCGAGCGGCGAGGCGGGGTCCGTGAACGCGAGGAGGTCGTCGACCGGGTCGATCTCGCGCGTCTGCACCACCAGACGGGGCGGGCGGCGCGGGAAGGTCACCCCTCAAGCCTAGACTCGCGGGGTGACCGACAACGCCGTCTCCGCGAGGCCCGAGCCGGGCACCCGGCTGATGTTCCGCTGGCGCAAATGGGACGGCGGGCCGCACTGGGTGCACGAGTGCGTCTACCTCGGCAGCGACGAGTGGGGCGACTGGTTCGGCCAGCTCCCCGGGTGGGACAGCTCACGTCCCGGACGCACGTTCGAGCCGCAGCATCCGAACGTCACCCTCGTTCCGCCGACCGGCGACTACGCGTTCACCCGCAACGCGGCCCCGCACCGCACGCGCACGTACATCGACCTCGCGTGGGACCTGCGGTGGCAGGACGGCGAGCCCACCGGCATCGACATGGACCTCGACGTCGTCGACCACGCCGAGCGCGGGATCTACATCGACGACCGCGATGAATGGGACGAGCACCGCGTCGCGTATGCGTACCCGGCCGAGGTCGTCGAGCACCTCGACGCCCTCGCCGCCGACCTCGAGCGGCGGGTCTCGTCCGGCGAAGCACCGTTCGACGAAGGCACCGCCGCGGTCTGGCTCGAGCGGCTCGAAGAGCTGAGCAAGGCCGACGCTCCGCCCGCGGCCTAGACTCGACGGGTGGCAGCCCACCCCTCAGAGCACGAGCCGAACCGCGCCGATCTGCGCAAGGACCCCTCGCGCGTGAGCGGGATGTTCGACCAGGTGGCCCCCGCCTACGATCGCACGAACACCGTGCTGAGCATGGGCAACGACCGCTTCTGGCGGGCCGCCACGACGCGCGCCGTGGCGCCGCGCCGCGGTGACCGCATCCTCGACCTGGCCGCCGGCACCGGGGCCTCGAGCGTCGCCCTCGCCCGCAGCGGAGCGACCGTCGTCGCCGCCGACTTCTCGCCCGGCATGATCGCCGAGGGCGAGCGCCGGTACGGCCGCGGGGCGGCGGGCGGCGGCATCCGCAATCTGTCCTTCGTCGAGGCCGACGCGACCGATCTGCCGTTCGAGGACGGCGAGTTCGACGCCGTCACGATGTCGTTCGGGCTCCGCAACGTCAACGAGCCCAAGAAGGCGCTCGCCGAGCTGCTGCGCGTGACGCGCCCCGGCGGCAGGCTCGTCGTCTGCGAGTTCTCGCACCCGCCGTCGCGGACCTTCAACGGGCTCTACCGCTTCTACAACGACCGCGTGCTGCCGGTGGTGGCCAAGACCATGAGCTCGAACGCCGAGGCCTACGACTACCTCAACGAGTCGATCCGCGACTGGCCGGATCAGCGGGAGCTCTCGGCCTGGATCCGTCAGGCCGGGTGGACCGATGTCGCCCACCGCAACCTCTCGATGGGCATCGTCGCTCTGCACCGAGCCGTCAAGCCCGGCCGGTAGGCTGGCCTGGTGACTCCCTCAGCGCCGGGCTCGCGCATTGCGGGCAAGCTGGGCCTCTCCGACCGCGTCTTCGCCGGGCCGAGGTCTCGCAAGCTCCTTTCGGTCGTCGAGGCGGGCCTCGCGCGTGTCGACGCCGCGCTCGAGAACGAGCTGCGCGTCGCCGACTCGCTCGCCGACGCGACGAGCCGGTACCTGTACGAGGCCGGCGGCAAGCGCGTCCGCCCCATGCTCGCGCTGCTCACCGCGCAGCTCGGCGACGGCGCCACCGACCGCGTCATCGACGGCGCCACCGCCCTCGAGATGACCCACCTGGGCTCGCTGTACCACGACGACGTGATGGATGCCGCGGACAAGCGCCGCGGAGTGCCCAGCGCACACGCGATCTGGGGCAACAACGTCGCCATCCTGACCGGCGACCTGCTGTTCTCCCGCGCGAGCCAGATCATGGCGCGGCACGGCGAGGGCGCGATCCGCCTGCAGGCCGACACCTTCGAGCGCCTCGTGCTCGGGCAGATGCACGAGACCGTCGGACCGAAGGAGGGCGAGGACCGCGTCGCGTTCTACCTCCAGGTGCTCTCCGACAAGACCGGGTCGCTCATCGCCGCCGCCGCGCAGGCCGGCGTGATCTTCTCCAACGGTCCCGAGGAGTACGAAGCGCCGCTCATCGCCTTCGGCGAGAAGGCCGGCGTCGCGTTCCAGCTGCTCGATGACGTCATCGACCTCTCGGCCGACCCCGACGAGACGGGCAAGGTGCCCGGCACCGACCTGCGCGCGGGCGTGCCGACCATGCCGTACCTCGTGCTGGGTCAGCGCACCGACGCGTCGTCGCGCGACCTGCGCGACCGCATCGACGAGGGCGTCGCCCGCATCGCCGACGGCGCAGATCCCGCCATCCTCGACGACGCGCTCGCCGAGCTCCGCGAGCACGAGGCCACGCAGGCCACCCTCGACCTCGCCCACGCCTGGTCGCGCGAAGCCGTCGACGCCCTCGAACCTCTCCCCGACGGCGCGGTGCGCGAGGCGCTCACCCGCTTCGCCCAGGCCGTCGCCGACCGCTCGAGCTGAGGCTCGCCGAAAGGACCACCATGACCAAGCTCCGACTGGCGATCGTGGGCGCAGGCCCCGCGGGCATCTACGCCGCGGACATCCTGCTGAAGGCCGAGCGCAAGTTCGACGTCTCGATCGACCTGTTCGAGCAGCTGCCGGCCCCGTACGGACTGGTCCGGTACGGCGTGGCACCCGACCACCCGCGCATCAAGGGCATCATCACGGCGCTGCGCGAGGTGCTCGACCGCGGCGACATCCGCCTGTTCGGCAACGTGCGCTTCGGCCAGGACATCACGCTGGAAGACCTGAAGCACCACTACAACGCGGTGATCTTCGCCACCGGCGCGATCCGCGACACCGGTCTCGACATCCCCGGCATCGACGCCGCCGGCTCGTACGGCGCCGCCGACTTCGTGAGCTGGTTCGACGGGCACCCCGACGTGCCGCGCGAGTGGCCCCTCGACGCCGAGTCCGTCGCCGTGATCGGCAACGGCAACGTGGCCCTCGACGTCGCCCGCATGCTCGCCAAGCACGCGGAGGATCTGCTGCCCACCGAGATCCCCGAGAACGTCCATGCGGGGCTCGTGGCCAGCAACGTGACGGACGTCCACGTCTTCGGTCGCCGCGGACCCGCGCAGGTGAAGTTCACCCCGCTCGAGCTGCGCGAGCTCGGCGAGCTGCGCGACGTCGACATGGTCGTCTACGACGAGGACTTCGACTACGACGAGGCCTCGAAAGCGGCGATCGCCAGCAACAAGCAGGTGCTGGTCATCGACCGCGTGCTGCAGTCGTGGCGCCAGCGCCCGAGCGTCAACAACGCCGGAGGCGATGCATCCCGCCGCCTCCATCTGCACTTCTACGCGAAGCCGCTGGAGATCGTGAAGGATGCCGAGGGCCGCGTCGCGGCATTCCGGTACGAGCGCACGCGCCCGGACGGCGAGGGTGGGGTCGTCGGCACCGGAGAGATCCGCGAGATCGCCATCCAAGCCCTGTACCGCGCGGTCGGATACTTCGGCTCGCCGCTGCCGGGTGTGCCGTTCGACAAGCGTCACGGCGTCATCCCCAACCACGAGGGCCAGGCGCTGCACAAGGACTCCAACGAGCGCGTCCCCGGCGTGTACGCGACCGGCTGGATCAAGCGCGGCCCGGTGGGGCTCATCGGGCACACCAAGTCCGACGCCATGGAGACGGTGCGTCACATCATCAACGACCAGGGGTCGTGGTGGCAGCCGGCCGATCCGTCCGAGGGGGCGATCCCCGCACTGCTCGCCGAGCGCGGTGTGCGATGGACCGATCTGGACGGCTGGCACCTGCTGGACGAGCACGAGGTCGGCCTCGGCGCCCCGCACGGACGCGCGCGGGTGAAGGTCGTGCCGCGCGACGAGATGGTCACGATCTCCCGCGGCGAGTGAGCCGGGGTGTCTGCCGCACCTAGGGGCGCGCGTCAGCAAGCCGGGGGTCTGGGGCGGAGCCCCAGTTAGGGGCGCGCGTCAGCAAGCCGGGGGTCTGGGGCGGAGCCCCAGTTAGGGCCTCGCGTCAGCAAGCCGGGGGTCTGGGGCGGAGCCCCAGTCAGGGCCTCGGCGGGTGGCCGCCGTTCTCGCTCAGGCTCCACACGAGCTCGAGCGGGACGCTGACCGCGTCGCCTTCGACGGGCTCGAGGTGTTCGGCGACGGCGGCGTGCCAGGCGGGATCGTGCTCGATCGGGGGACCGGCCACGGCGTCGGCGTCATCGCTGAAGATCACGTGGAAGAGGTCCTGGCCGTGGCGGAAGATGAGCCACTCGCTGTTGCCGCGCCGCACGAGATCGGTGGCGAGCCAGTCCGGGACCGTCGCGTGCAGGGCCTCGTACGACTGCTCCATGCCGGGCTTGAGCCGGGTCCGGATCGCGCGGATGCTCATCGGCTCACCTTCCGGCGCCGCTCCAGCTGCGAGTCGCCGCTGGCATGACGGCGGAACTTCTCGGCCGCCTGCTGAGGCCGGTCGTTCTCGAGCGACCGCAGCAGATCGCGATGGGCCTCGGCGACGTCGCCCCAGTCGCCGTCGAAGTCGGGGTCCGACAGCACGTGGAGCGAACGGAGGCTCGGCTCGAGGACGTCCCACATGCGCGGCAGGTACGAGTTCCCGCTCGCGGCGATCACGGCACGGTGGAAGGCGAAGTCCAGCTCGCGGAACATGGTGACGTCGGCCCGCGCCGCGGCTCCCGACATGTCGTCGATCAGCGACTCGAGCACGTTCGTGGACTCCTGGTCGAGACGGCCGCAGGCGAAGCGGCCCGCCATCTCCTCGAGCGCGACCCGGGCGGTCTTGGCGGCCTCGGCATCCTGCCGGGAGTGATCGGCCACGAAAGAGCCGTGGTGGCGGACCTGGGTCACCAGCCCGTCATGGGCCAGCCGGCGCAGCGCTTCGCGGACGGGGGACTGGCTCACCTGCAGCTGGCGTGCGAGCCGCGACTCGACCAGCTGGTGTCCCGGCTCGAGGGTGGAGTCCGTGATCATGCCGCGGATCATCGCATAGATCTGGTCGGAAAGGAGGCCTTTCTCCAGACCCGGCATGCGCTCAGCGGACTCGGACATACCTCTACGGTACCCGATAATCGACTATCGCTAATGATTAACTCGGAATCGGTCCTGTGGACTCTCTCGTCACCAGGCTCGTGGCCAGCGACTGCTCGTCAAAGCCGTAGTCGCCGGTTACCAGCATCCGGGCCGCCGACTGCCCCAGTTCCGCGAGCGGAATCCGCACCGTCGTCAGTGCCGGAGTGGGAAGCGCCGCGCCGAAGATGTCGTCGAAGCCGATCAGGCTGAGGTCCCTCGGGATCTCGATTCCGGCCGTGCGGCAGGCCTGCATCACGCCGAGGGCCATCAGGTCGTTGTAGGCGATCGCGGCGGTCGCGCCGGACGCGCGCAGGCGGGGCAGCAGGTCCTGCCCGCCCTGCATCGTGGGCTGACCCGGACCGATCTCGACGATGGACAGGCCGCGCTGCACCGCGCAGGCGAAGAGCGTGCTCCACCGGATGCGGTTGGTCCAGGACGTCGTGGGCCCGGACAGGTACGCGATGGAGCGGTGCCCCAGTCGCTCGAGGTGCTCGACCGCGGCCTCAACGCCCGGAGACAGTGACGGAGTGACCGCGGGGATCGACGGCACGAGCCGGTTCACGAGGACGACGGGCTTGACGGAGGCGAGGTCCCGGATCTCGTCGTCGGAGAGCCGGGAGGCGACGAGGATGAGGCCGTCGGCCGCGGACTGCAGCCGGCGGGCGGCGTGCAGCTCCTGCTCGACGGACTCCTGCGACTCGGAGAACACCAGGGTGAGGCCGTGCTCGGTGGTCACCCGCTCGGCGCCGCGGATGACGTCGAAGTAGACCGGGTTCGTGATGTCGGAGACGATGAGCGCGATGGTCGAGGTGCGACCCGTGGGGAGTGCGCGGGCCATGGGATTCAGGCGGTAGCCGATGCTCTCCGCCGCCGCGCGGATGCGCTCCTCCGTCTTCGCATTGATGCGACCAGGCTTGTTCAGCGCGCGTGAGACCGTGGACGGGCTGACGCCGACTGCGCGCGCGACGTCGTAGATAGTGGGGATTGGCTTCCGGTTGCCATCCTGCGGTCCCCGCGAGGGATCCGTTGTCGCCACGGCAGTGCTCCCTTCTTGACTTCTTGAGCCATGCTCGCACATCGGCGGCGGATTCGGGAGTTGGCAACCGATTGACAAAAGGATGCCGCATCCTCATACTGAGTCGCGTGAGTGGACTTGACCCGGCAATGACTGCCGACCCTGTGCGGCGCGATCCCGACCGCCTCTTCCCCGCCGATCCGTCGACGCGGGCGATCGCGCGCGACCTGTACGCGCGCGTCGCGACGGCGCCGATCATCTCGCCCCACGGCCACGTCGCGCCCGGTCTCCTCCTCGAGGACCGCGCATTCCCCAACGCCGCCGAGCTGTTCGTCACCGAGGACCACTACGTCACCCGGCTGCTCCACGCGTCGGGCGTCAACGTGCGCACCACGACCGACGGGACGACGTGCGACCCGCGCGAGGTGTGGCGCACGCTCGCCGATCACTGGCACCGCTTCGCCGGCACCTCGAGCGCGTTCTGGCTCGAATCCGAGCTGCACGAGGTGCTCGGCATCCGCTCGTCGCTGTCGCCCGAGACCGCCGACGCGATCTTCGACGAGATCGGCGCCCGGCTGGCCGAGCCGGAGTTCCGGCCCCGCGCGCTGTTCCGCCGGTTCGGCATCGAGTTCCTCGCCACGACCGACGATCCGCTGGACGACCTGGCCTCGCACGCCGCCCTCGCCGCGAGCGGCCTGGGCGGCCGCGTGGTCCCCACCTTCCGTCCCGACCGCTACGTCGATCCCGATGCGGCGGGCTTCGCGGGCAACGTCGCGGCCCTTCTCGCCGCGACCGGCGAGGCTACGACCTTCGCGGGATACCTCGATGCGCTGCGCGCCCGGCGCGAGCACTTCGTGCGGCACGGCGCGGTCTCGACCGACCACGGGGTGGAGGAGGCGTTCACGGCCGCGCTGTACCCGCACGAGGCGGAGCGGCTCTTCCAGGCCGTGCTCGCAGGGACGGCCGATGCCGAACAGCGGCGCCTGTTCCGGGGTCACATGCTCTTCCAGATGGCGGGCATGAGCGTCGAGGACGGCCTCGTCATGACGATCCACGCGGGGGTCTTCCGCAACCACAGCAGCGAGACCCTGCGCCGGCTGGGCGCCGACTCGGGGCACGACATCCCGGTGCAGACCTCCTTCACGCGCGGCATCCGTCCGATGCTCGAGGCGTTCGGCCTCGAGCCGGGCTTCCACGTCGTCCTGTTCGCGATCGATGAGACGGTCTTCTCGCGCGAGCTCGCGCCGCTGGCCGGGTTCTACCCGAGCGTGTACGCCGGCGCCCCGTGGTGGTTCCTCGACGCCCCCGACGCGATGGCCCGCTACCGCTCGGCGATCACCGAGACTGCCGGCTTCTACCGGACCTCCGGCTTCATCGACGACACGCGTGCGTTCCTGTCTATCCCGGCGCGGCACGACACTGCGCGTCGAGCGGATGCCGCGTTCCTCGCGCGCCTCGTCGCCGAGGGCCGCGTGCCCTTGCGGCTCGCCGAGCGCATCGCCGATGATCTGGTCAGCGCCATCCCGCGAGAGGTGTTCAAACTGTGAGCGCTTCCCTGACCGTCCCCCGGCTGAACCGCTCCGCTCTCGACGCCGCTCGGGCCGTCGCCCCGCCGGTGCGGATCGTGCACGTCGGACTCGGCGCGTTCCATCGCGCGCACCAGGCCTGGTACACCGCGCATGCCTCCGACGCGGGGGAGTGGGGGATCGCCGCCTTCACCGGCCGCTCGCCGCTCGCCGCCGAGCAGCTCGCCGCACAGGACGGCGTCTTCACGCTGGTCGAGCGCGGTCCCGAGGGCGATCGCTGGGAGCTCGTCGCGAACATCGTCCGCGCGCTTCCCGGGTCCGATCTGCCGGCCTTCGTCGCGCTCGTGGCCGACCCCGCCGTCGCCGTCCTGACCCTGACGATCACCGAAGCAGGCTACCGCCTCGACCCGAACGGGCTGCTCGACCCGGCCGACCCGGGGACCCTGGCCGACATCGCGCTCCTTCGCGAGGGGATCGCCGACCGGATCGACCTCGGGCGGCTCGAGCCGGCGACGTCGCTCGGACGGGTCGTGCTGGGCCTCGAAGCGCGGCGCCGCGCCGGTGCCGGCGGTCTCGCGGTCGTCCCGTGCGACAACCTCCCCGACAACGGCGCCGTACTCAGCCGAGCCCTCGAGACCCTGGCCCGCGCGATCAGCCCGGAGCTCGACCGCTGGCTGCCCACCGGGATCTCGGTCGTGTCCACGAGCGTCGACCGCATCACGCCGCAGCCGACCGCCGACGACCGCGCACACGCGGCAGCCGCCACCGGATGGACGGATGAGGCGGCCGTCGTCACCGAGCCGTTCTCGGACTGGGTGCTCTCGGGAGACTTCCCCTCCGGTCGCCCGGACTGGGCCAGCGCCGGTGCGCGGTTCGTCGACGACATCGCCCCGTGGCAGCTGCGCAAGCTCTGGATGCTCAACGGCGCCCACACCCTCCTGGCATCCCTCGGCTCGCTCCGTGGCCACTCGCTGGTGAGCGAAGCCATCGCGGACCCCGCGTGCCGCGACGCCGTCGAGCGACTGTGGGACGAGGACGCGCGCCACCTCCCGGGCGTCGACACCGACGCCTACCGCGCCGCGCTCGTCGAGCGGTTCTCCAACGCCCGCATCGAGCACCGCCTCGTGCAGATCGGCGGCGACGCGGCGACCAAGGTGAAGCTGCGGATCGTCCCCGTCGCGCTGCGCGAACGCGCCGCCGGCCGTGCGGCGGAGGGCTGCGCGACGGCCGTCGCCGCATGGATCGTCGCCGTCCGATCCGGGCTCTACCCGGCACCCGCGGGGTCCGCAGCGGGTGTCGGCACCCGCTCCCTCATCACTTATCTCGATCCGGTGCTCGGTGCAGACGATGACTTCCGCGACCTCACCGACTCCCTTCTCACGCGCCTCGGCGCAGCCATCACGACCACACAGAGCGCGCCGAGCGCGACACGAAAGGACACCCGATGATCATCGACAGAGCTGAAGTCATCGTCACGAGCCCGAGCCGCAACTTCGTCACGCTGCGCCTGACGACCGACGACGGTCTCGTCGGCATCGGCGACGCGACCCTCAACGGCCGCGAGCTGGCCGTGGTGGCCTATCTCAAGGACCACGTCGTGCCGCTGCTGCTGGGCCGCGATGCGCACCGCATCGAGGACACCTGGCAGTTCCTCTACCGCAGCGCCTACTGGCGCCGGGGGCCGGTGACCATGGCAGCGATCGCCGCGGTGGACATGGCGCTGTGGGACATCAAGGGCAAGGCCGCCGGCATGCCGGTGTACCAGATGCTCGGCGGCGCGTCGCGAACCGGCCTCCTGGCCTACGGTCACGCCTCGGGCACCTCGAACGAGGAGCTCTTCGACTCGGTGCGATCGCACCAGGAGCAGGGCTTCAAGGCGATCCGCGTGCAGACCGGGGTGCCGGGCCTGAAGTCCATCTACGGCATCGCCTCCAACGCGACCTACGAACCGGGCAGCGGGAAGAAGGGCCGGTACGACTACGAGCCGGCCGTCCGCGGCGCGCTGCCCAAGGAAGAGGACTGGGACACGCGTTCCTACCTCCGTCACGTGCCCACCGTGTTCGAGGCCGTCCGCAACGAGTTCGGCCCGGAGCTTCCGCTCCTGCACGACGGCCACCACCGCATGACGCCCATCCAGGCCGCCCAGCTGGGCAAGTCGCTCGAGCCGTACGACCTGTTCTGGCTCGAGGACTGCACGCCGGCCGAGAACCCGGAGTCGCTGCGCCTGGTCCGTCAGCACACCACCACGCCCCTCGCGATCGGCGAGATCTTCAACACGGTGTGGGACTACCAGCAGATCATCCGCGAGCAGCTGATCGACTACGTGCGCGGTGCCGTCACCCACATGGGCGGGATCAGCCACCTGAAGAAGACCCTCGACTACGCCGCGCAGTACCAGATCAAGTCGGGCATGCACGGGCCCACCGACATCTCGCCGGTCGGCATGGCCGCCGCCATGCACCTGGGGCTGTCGATCCACAACTTCGGCATCCAGGAGTACATGAAGCACAGCGACCGCACGAACGAGGTTTTCCAGCAGTCCTTCACCTGGACGGACGGGATGCTGCACCCCGGCGATCTTCCAGGCCTGGGTGTTGAACTGGATGTCGACGCAGCCGGCAAGTACCCGTACGAGCAGGCGTACCTGCCCTTCAACCGGCTCGCCGACGGCACCGTCCACGACTGGTGACCGTCGCGGGACGGTCGTGACTGCTGCACACGCCCGCGTGTACCGGCTGGGTCAGTCCGCGGGCCGAGCGGCCCGCTCGATGAGCCGGTCGAGTGCGGGCAGGCTCGGACGCTCCGGCTTCGAGCTCAGGCCGAGAGCGTGATTCATGAACGCATCGACGGCGGCCTCGACGTCGCCCTCCTCGAGGACGTCGAGCAGCTTCCGGTGGCTCTCCGCGATGACATGCCAGTCGCCTTCGTACATCGGGTCCGACAGCACATGCATGGAGCGCAGGCTGGGCTCGACGATGTCCCACATGCGCGGCAGGTAGACGTTGCCGCTGGACTCGATGACCATGCGGTGGAACCGGAAGTCGTTCTCGCGGAAGTCGGCGATGTCGTCGCGGTCGGCCGCCGCGTGCATGGCGTCGACGATGCTCAGCAGGCTCGCACGCATCTCGGGCGTGACGCGGGTGCACGCGACGCGCGCGCCGACGGCCTCCAGGGCGACGCGGGCGACGCGGGCCTGCTCGGCCTCGTGCTGCGAGAACTCGGTGACGAAGTTGCCGTGGTGGCGGACGTGGGTGATGAGACCGTCGTGAGCGAGTCGCTTGAGCGCCTCGCGTACGGGGGCCTGGCTGACGCCGAAGCTGCGGGCGAGCTTGGACTCGACGACCTGCTCGCCGGGCAGCAGCTGCCCGTCCTTGATCATCGCCTTGAGCTGGTCGTAGATCTGGTCGGACAGAAGGCCGCGTTCCAGCTGCATTCCGTCGGCGATGTGAGCGGTCATATCCCGAACCCTAGTCGATGATCGACTATCGCTGGCAGGGCTTGATGTATTCAGGGAAATATGTTCCAGTCTGGCATCTCATGGGACGAAGGGGGCGGCGCTGCCGCGTCAAGCCACCGGTGTGAGGGGCCGCGACAGGTTAGTTTTGGGGAGGTCGTCGCGAGCACCCGAGCCGCGACGGAGGGAGGAGCGGTGAGCGGTATGGATGCCGATGGCACGGCCGCCCTGCTCGATGACCGTTACCGGCTGGGCGAGTGCATCGGCGAGGGCGGGATGGCGCGCGTCTACCGCGCGGAGGACATCAGCCTCGGCCGCACGGTGGCCCTCAAGCTCATGCGCCCCGGTGTCGACGGGACGCAGTCGGACCGGGCGCGCAGCGAGATGACGGTCCTGGCCTCGCTCAACCATCCGTCGCTCGTCACGCTGTTCGACGCACGCCTGGTCCCCGGTCAGCCCGAGTACCTGGTGATGGAGTTCGTCGACGGGCCGACGCTCGGTGCGCGCCTTGCCGCGGGTGCCCTGGCGCCTGCGATGGTGGCGCACCTGGCCGGTGAGCTCGCCGAAGCACTGCATGTCGTCCACGCAGCCGGGATCGTGCACCGCGACATCAAGCCCTCCAACGTGCTGCTCAGCCCCGCCCAGCTGCCCGGTTCCCGCCCGCGCGCCAAGCTGGCTGATTTCGGGATCGCGTACCTGCTCGACGCGTCGCGACTGACCTCGCCCGGGATGGTCGTCGGAACCGTCGCCTACCTCGCGCCCGAGCAGATTCGCGGCGGCGAGCCCTCGCCCGCAGCCGACATCTACTCGCTCGGGCTCGTGCTGCTGGAGTGCCTCACCGGGGAGCGCGCCCACGCGCACGGCGGGGGCATGGCAGCTGCGCTCGCGCGGCTGGAGAATCCGCCGACGATCCCCGACTCGCTGGATCCGCGGTGGAGCGCTCTGCTCACGCGCA
The DNA here is from genome assembly GCF_001427145.1 of Microbacterium sp. Root166. Classification (GTDB taxonomy): domain Bacteria; phylum Actinomycetota; class Actinomycetes; order Actinomycetales; family Microbacteriaceae; genus Microbacterium. The sequence continues at coordinate 228,095 of NZ_LMGL01000001.1, read as the reverse complement.
TGATGGACCTCGACCCGTCGCGGCGGCCGACCGCCGCCGAGGTGGCGTCGGCCGCCGCAGCCCTCGCCGACGGGGCGCAGGTAGTGGCCGCGCCCGCGGATCAGACTGCCGTGACCGTCCCGTTCACCGCGCCGACGCTGATCGCTCCGGCCGGGGCTCTGGCGGCGGCATCCGCTTCGCCTGCCGCCGGATCGCCCCCGCCGGTGGTCGCGGCTCCCGCAGGACGGGCCGATCGACGCCCCCGCCGCCGGCGGATGCTGGCGCTCATCGGTGGCGCGCTCGCTGTCGTCGCCATCGCACTCGCGGCGGTCGTCGGCTTCTCGATGCTCGGCGGACCGGGTGTCGCACCGGAGCCGCAGCTGACGGTCCCCGTCGTCACGGATCCGTCCGAGGCGCCGCCCGCCGACGACGACACCGGTGAGCAGGGCGACGGCGGGAAGGGCACGACCGAAGAGGAGCGCAAGGCCGCCGAGGAGGCTCGCAAGAAAGCCGAGGAGGAGCGCAAGAAGCTCGAAGAGGAGCAGAAGAAGCAGGAAGAGAAGGAACGCAAGTCGCAGGAGGACGACGACTAGCGCCGACTCATCCGGCCGCAGCGCTCGCTACCGGTAATTCTCGCTACCGGTAGTTGATGAACTGCAGGTCGACCTCGAGGTCGGCGCCCTTCAGAAGTCGCTGGACCTCCTGGAGGTCGTCGCGACTCTTGGACTGCACGCGCAGCTCGTCGCCCTGGATCTGCGACTTGACGCCCTTGGGGCCCTCGTCGCGGATGAGCTTGCTGATCTTCTTGGCGTTCTCGGACGAGATGCCGTCCTTGATCGTCGAGACGATCCGGTACTCCTTGCCGCTGGCGAAGGGCTCTCCGGACTCGAGGCTTTTGAGCGAGATGCCCCGCTTGATCAGTTTGGACTGGAAGACGTCCAGCACGGCCTTGGCGCGCTCCTCGGTGCTCGCCTTGATGAGCACGGACTCGCCGCTCCATTCGACCGAGGCGCCGGTGCCCTTGAAGTCGTAGCGCTGCTCGATCTCCTTGCGCGCCTGGTTCAGTGCGTTCTCGGCCTCCTGGTGGTCGACCTTGCTCACGATGTCGAAGGAAGAATCAGCCATGCGCGAGAGTCTAGCTTCCGTCGAGCGGGCTCCGCGGGCCGATCGCCGCCTTGGAAGCGCTTGCACTTGCGGGGGTTTCGCGGGCTTCCCGCGTTATTCGCACGTCACGAACTCGTATCGATCGAACCAATCACAGGTTGCGCTCAGGGCCGATCATGGTAACAATGTAAGCGCTTGCATAAACGCGAGCTGAAGAACGGTCTTCTCGGTGCTCGCGCCGGCCGGACCGGTCGGATCCCAACAGCACTTGAGAGAGGCACACCGATGAAGGTGAACAAGAAGGGCGCGCTCGCACTGAGCGCCCTCATCGCGGGAAGCGCCGTGGTGCTTGCCGGTTGCGCAGGCGGCAGCGGCGAGGCCCCCGAGGCCAGCTCCGCCGGCGAACTGACGGTCTGGGTCGACTCGGAGCGCGTCGATGCGCTTCAGGGCGCGGCGGACGACTACACCGAGCAGACCGGCGTGAAGGTCAACCTGGTCGGCAAGGACAACAACACCATCAAGGATGACTTCATCCAGCAGGTGCCGACCGGCGAGGGCCCCGACATCACCATGGGCGCCCACGACTGGCTCGGCGAGCTGTCGACCAACGGCGTCGTCGCCCCGATCGAGCTCGGCGACAGCGCCGAGGGCTACCTCCCCGTCGCGCTGCAGGCGTCGACCTACGAGGGCACCGTCTACATGCTCCCGTACGCCGTCGAGAACATCGCCGTGCTGCGCAACGCCGACCTCATCCCCGAGGCAGCGACGAGCTTCGACGACATGATCGCCAAGGGCCAGGCCGCCGGCCTCGCGCAGCCCTTCGTGGTCGAGCAGGGCGTCGAGGGCAACCCGTACCACCTGTACCCGTTCCAGACCGCCTTCGGCGCTCCCGTGTTCGGCACCGACGCCGAGGGCAACTACGACCCGGCCGACCTGCAGATGGGCAGCCCGGGCGGCTTCGAGTTCGCCACGTGGCTCGGCGCCCAGGGTGCCGCGGGCACGCTGAACACCGATGTCGACGGCCAGATCGCCAAGGACAAGTTCCTCGCCGGCGAGGCGGCCTTCTGGCTGACCGGCCCCTGGAACGTGGGCGCGGCTGTCGACGGCGGCATCAACGTCGAGATCGACGCGATCCCCAGCCCGACCGCTGAGGTCGCTTCGCCGTTCGCCGGCGTCAAGGGCTTCTTCGTCAGCGCCGAGTCCGAGAACAAGGTCGCCGCGAACGACTTCCTGGTCAACTACATCGGCACCGAAGACGTCCAGCTCTCGCTGTTCGAGGCCGGCAACGTCCTCCCGGCGCTGACCGTCGCGGCCGACGCTGCGGCGAGCGACCCGATCATCGCCGGCTTCCAGGCCGTCGGTGAGAACGCCGTCCCGATGCCGGCCATCCCGCCGATGGGCGCCGTGTGGCAGTTCTGGGGTCTCTCGGAGGCCGAGATCATCAACGGCGCAGACCCGGCAGCGACGTGGCAGAAGCTCGTCGATGACGTGACGGCAGCCATCCAGTAAGACTGATCCAACGATCACCCTGATCCGCCCCGGGGATGCCTCGGCATCCCCGGGGCGCATCATGGCACGAGGGACGACAATGAGCGACACACTCCAGACCACCGAGACTCCGGCGCCGCCCACCGCCAAGCAGCGACGGGCGACTCGAATGGCGGATGCCGCGGCCGGCCCCGTCCGCTGGCTCATCCTCAAGATCCTCGCGCTGGCGGTGGTGGACGCCATCGCGGTCTACGCGGTCTTCGTCCTGTTCCTCAACCGCGAGTGGCTCGTGCTCGCCTCCGTCGTGGTCGTGACCATCCTGGTCAACTGGATCTACTTCTCGCGCAAGCGGATCGCTCCCAAGTACCTGACGCCGGGCATCATCCTGCTCATCGTCTTCCAGATCTTCACGCTCGTGTACACGGCGTACATCGGCTTCACGAACTACGGCACGGGCCACAACGGCTCCAAGGAGCAGGCGGTCGCCTCGCTCATGCGCTCGGCTCTCGAGCGCGTCGAGGACTCGCCGACCTTCGGTGTCACCGTCGTCGAGCGCTTCGGCGAGCTCGGCCTGCTCGTCACCGACCCGACCGACGACGACGTGAGCGTCGGCACCAACACGATCCCACTGGAGCCGGTCGAAGGCGCTCAGATGGAGAACGGCAAGGCCGTCGCCGTCGACGGCTGGACCTCGCTCGCCTTCGGCGACGTGGTCGCGCGCAGCGCCGAGATCGAGTCGCTCGCCGTCCCGTTCAGCACCGACCCGAACGACGGCGCCATCCGCACGCCGGACGGGCAGAACGGCTATCAGTACGTCTCGAGTCTCGAGTACGACGAGACGGCCGACACGATGACCGACACCAACACCGGCGAGGTCTACACCGACAACGGCGAGGGCGCCTTCGTCTCGGAGAGTGGCGAGGAGCTCCTGCCCGGCTGGCAGGTCTGGGTCGGCTTCGACAACTTCGTCCGCGCGCTGACCGACGAGACGATCCGCGGCCCCCTCATCTCGGTGATCATCTGGACGTTCGTCTTCGCCATCGTGTCGGTGGCGTCCACCTTCTTCCTCGGGCTCCTCGTGGCGATCACGCTGAACAAGCCCTCGATGCGCGGGCGCTACCCCTACCGGATCATGCTGATCCTGCCGTACGCGTTCCCCGCGTTCCTGGGCGCCCTGGTCTGGGCGGGCATGATGAACGAGAGCTTCGGGTTCATCAACCAGGTGTTCCTCGGCGGAGCGGAGGTGCCCTGGCTGACGGATCCTGCACTCGCCAAGGTCTCGATCCTCATCGTCAACCTCTGGCTCGGCACGCCGTACATGTTCCTGGTCTGCCTGGGTGCCCTTCAGGGGCTGCCGGAGGACGTCAACGAGGCCGCCGTCATGGACGGCGCCAACGCGTGGCAGATCTTCCGCCGGATCAAGCTGCCGCTCCTCCTGGTGACGGTGACGCCGCTGCTGATCGCCTCGTTCGCGTTCAACTTCAACAACTTCAACCTGATCTACATGCTCACCAACGGCGGTCCGCGCTTCCCCGACACCGCGATCCCCGTCGGGCACACCGACATCCTGATCTCCATGGTCTACAAGGTGGCGTTCACCGGGCAGAACCGCGACTACGGTCTCGCGTCCGCTTTCACGATCCTGATCTTCATCGTCGTCGCGACCATCGCCGTGGTCCTCTTCCGACGGACCAAGGCCCTTGAGGAGCTGAACTGATGACCGAGCAGCGCATGCCCTTCGCCGAGCAGGGAGCCGTGGTGACGGTGCCCGGCCCCGCCCCCGAGCAATCCTGGGACGGTGACGTCGCCGGCAAGCCCCGCCGTCGCGGCTTCGGCGCCTGGTTCCGCGACACCGGCTGGCGCCATGTGGTGGCCGTCGTCGCGTGTGCCTTCGCGATCTTCCCGCTCCTCTACGTGGTGTCGGCCTCCCTGAACCCCCGCGGCACGCTGACCGGATCGAATCAGCTCTTCGCGGCCATCGGCTTCGACAGTTACGTCCGCATCCTCACGGATCCGCAGATCCCGTACGTGCAGTGGTTCATCAACACGCTCGTCATCGCTGTGGTCACCGGCCTGCTCATGGTCTTCATCGGAGCCTGCGCGGCCTACGCGTTCTCGCGCATGCGCTTCAAGGGGCGCCGAATCGGCCTGATCACGATCGTCGTCGTGCAGATGTTCCCGCAGCTGCTGGCCGTCGTCGCGATCTTCCTTCTCATGACGAGCATCGGCGAGTGGTTCCCGGCGATCGGCCTGAACACGATCTCCGGCGTGATCCTCATCTACCTCGGCGGCGCGCTCGGTGTGAACACCTTCCTCATGTACGGGTTCTTCAACACGATCCCCACCGAGATCGACGAGGCCGCGCGCATCGACGGGGCCGGTCACGCCCGCATCTTCTTCACGATCATCCTGCGCCTGGCGGCGCCGATCCTGGCGGTGGTGGGACTGCTCTCCTTCATCGGGATCGTCAACGAATTCGTGATCGCGAGCGTCGTGCTGATCGACTCCGACAAGCAGACGCTGGTCGTGGGCCTCACGAAACTCGTCTCCAACCCGCGCTACGCGGACTGGTCCGGTTTCGCCGCAGGCGCCGTGATGGCGGCCCTTCCGGTCGTGATCCTCTTCCTGCTCCTGCAGCGCTACATCGTCGGTGGGCTGACGGCGGGCGCGACCAAGGGCTGAGCGTCCCTGTCGCACCCCCGTGCCACAATCGAGACCTCTCCGACGCCTCGTCGAAAGGCCCGTGCCATGAACCGCGCCCTGCCCCACCACGACGGCTCTCCGCTGCACGTGTCCGACTCCGCGCCGTCGCTCGGCGACGTCGTGGCGGTGCGCCTGCGGGTGCCGGCCGGCTACGGTCCGCTCGCGGCGGTGCGCACGCGCTCGAATCCCGATCACGAACCGGAGTGGGACGACGCCGAGGCCATCGGCACCGCCGACGGCTGGGACTGGTGGCAGGCGCGGGTGACGGTACGCAATCCCCGGCACGGCTATCGATGGATGCTGCAGCACGAGGACGGCCGCGTCGAGTGGGTCAACCAGACCGGCCTCCACACGATCGAGACGCTCGACGCCGAGGACTTCGCCCTCATCACGTCTCCGCCCCCGCCGGCGTGGCTGAACGAGTCGGTGATGTACCAGGTCTTCCCTGACCGGTTCGCTCGTTCCGCTACGGCTGATGAGCGCCCCACGCCGGCCTGGGCGATCCCGGCCGCTTGGACCGATCCCGTCGACCCCGTGATGCCGGCGCGCTCGCAGCAGTTCTACGGAGGCGACCTCGACGGCGTCGTCGACAAGCTCGATCACCTCGTAGAGCTCGGCGTCGACCTGCTGTACCTCACGCCGATCTTCCCGGCCGAGTCCAACCACCGCTACGACGCCTCGAGCTTCGACCGCGTCGACCCGCTGCTGGGCGGCGATGAGGCCTACGTCCGGCTGGTCGAGGCGGCGCACGCCCGCGGCATCCGTGTCATCGGCGATCTCACGAGCAACCACTCCGGCGACAGCCACGAGTGGTTCCAGGCGGCGCTCGGTCGCCCCGGCGCGCCCGAAGAGGAGTTCTACTACTTCACCGACGACGCCAACACCGAGTACGTCTCGTGGCTCGGGTACCCGAGCCTGCCGAAGTTCGACTGGTTCTCGGACGAGTTGCGCCGCCGGTTCGTCTCGGGCGAGGACTCGATCGTGGCGCGCTGGCTCAAGCCGCCGTACAACGCCGACGGCTGGCGAATCGACGTCGCGAACATGACCGGACGCCTCGGCGACGTCGATCTGAACGCCGAGGTGCGGGCGCTGCTGGCCGAGACCATGCGTGCGATCAACCCCGACACCATCCTGCTGGGGGAGTCGACCAACGACGCCGCGAGCGACCTGCAGGGTGACGGCTGGCACGGCGCGATGACGTATCCGTCGTTCACCCGCCCGCTGTGGGGCTGGCTCAGCGAGCCGACCGGCAAGCCGTACCTCGACGCGAACGGCGACGAGATCACCGAGCCGTGGTTCTTCGGGCAGCCCATCGGCGGCATTCCGCGCTACAGCGCGAGCGAGTTCGCGGCGGCGGTCACCCGGTTCACCGCCGGCATCCCGTGGCGTGTGCGCCTGGGCAACATGCAGCCTCTCGACACGCACGACACCGGGCGTTTCGCGACGAACGCGGCCCCGGGCACGATCCCTGTGGCGGTCGGTCTCTCGCTGACCATGCCGGGGGTTCCGGTGCTCTTCGCGGGCGATGAGTTCGGTCTCGTGGGCGCCGACGGCGAGTCCAGCCGCACGCCGATTCCGTGGGGGAGCGAGTCCGAGCCCGAGGTCGCCTCGCGCCTTGCGCTCTACCGCGAGCTCATCGCGCTGCGGCGGGCGCACCCCGCGCTGCGGACCGGCGGCTTCCGCTGGGTCCACGTCGACGACGAGACGGTCGCGTTCGTGCGGGAGTCGGCCGACGAGAGCGTCCTCGTGCTGGCCACGCGCGGCGACGCCGACGCCGAGCTTCTGCCGGGCGTCCTCTCCGGAGCCGACCGCGCCACGCAGCTGTTCGGCGACGCGACACTGGCCGTCGCCGACGACGGGGGCGTCGTGTTCGCCGCCGACGGTCCCGCGTTCGCGGTCTGGCTGCTGCCGGGCGTCGAGGTTCCTGCGCCGGCGCCCGACACCGCCGAGGACGAGGTGTCGCGCGGCGTCACCGATACCGACCAGCCCACCCCCGCCGACATCGTGGAGGCCCAGTGACGAGCCCCGACCGCTTCCAGGCCCTGAGCGACGGCCTCGCCGAGGGAGTCCGCGACCGTGACGGGATGATCGGCCTCGTGCTGCTCGGATCGGCGTCGGATGCGGCATCCCACCGCCGTGACGAGTGGTCCGACCACGACTTCTTCGCCCTCACCGAGGCAGGGCGCGGCGCCGAGATCCGCCCCGACCTGTCGTGGCTGCCCGATCACGACAGGCTCGTGCTCACGGCGCGCGAGGGGGACATCGGCTTCGCGGCCGTGTACGACGACGGGCACGTGTTCGAATTCGCCTTCTCGGATGCCGCGGAGCTCGCCGGTGCCCTGGCGGAGGACGCGACGGTCGTCGTCGACGATGCGGCGGGCACCACGGCCACGCTGATCGCCGAGTCACGCGCACGGGCCCAGGCCGGTGACCGCTACGACCCGGCCAACGACGCCCGGCTCATCCTGGTGAAGCTGCTCATCGGCGTGGGGCGGGTGCGCCGAGGCGAGGTGCTCAACGGCGGCGTCTTCATCCGCCAGTGGGCGATGCAGCTTCTGGTCCGGACGATCCGCGGACGCTTCGCCGAGGCATCCACCACCCTCCGCGACACGATCGATCCGGTGCGCCGCTTCGAACGCGACTTCCCGGAGTGGGCCGCCCGCATCGCTGCGGCGGTCGAGCAGCCGGCCGAGGCCGCGGCTCGCGACCTGTTCGATCTGACGCGCGAGATCCTCGAGCCCGGGTGGGACGAGTTCCCGACGGCGGCAGCCGACGCCGTCGCGCGTCGTCTGGGCTGGTGAGCTCAGCCGTTCCCCGCCACGACACGCCCTGACCCGCGTCCACAGGTGTGCGGCACCGGGTCGCAGGATCGGGCACACTGAGTGTCATGTCAGCGTTGACCACCATCGGCCTTCCCGTGGCCCTCGGCATCATCATGTTCGGCCTCGGCCTGAGCCTCACCGTCGGCGACTTCGCGCGCGTCCTGAAGCAGCCCAAGGCGGTGGTCGTCGCACTTCTGTGTCAGCTGGTCCTGCTGCCCGCGATCTGCTTCGGCCTCGTGCTGGCCTTCCAGCTGCCTCCGGTGCTCGCCGTCGGCATGATGATGCTCGCCGCCTCGCCCGGTGGGACCACCGCCAACCTCTACAGCCACCTGTTCCGCGGCGATGTCGCGCTGAACATCTCGCTGACGGCGGTCAACTCCGTCATCTCGGTGGTGACGCTGCCTCTCATCACGAACTTCGCGATCATCTACTTCGACCCGTTCGACAGCCAGCTCGGCATGCAGTGGGCCAAGGTGCTGGAGGTGTTCGCCATCGTGCTCGTGCCCGTCGCTATCGGCATGGTCGTGCGCCGGCTCTGGCCGACGTTCGCGAAGGCCATGGACAAGCCGGTGCGCATCGCGTCGGTCATCATCCTGATCGTCGTGATCGCCGGCGCGGTCGCGGCGAACTGGGAGCTGCTCGTCGAGAACTTCGCGCGCCTCGCGCTCATCACGATCGTCTTCTGCCTCATCAGCCTGACCGTCGGCTACCTGGTGCCGCGCCTGCTCAAGGTCGGTAAGCGCCAGGCCATCGCGGCCTCGTTCGAGATCGGCATCCACAACGCCACCCTCGCCATCGTCATCGCGCAGACCGTGCTGGGCTCGGTCGAGCTGAGCCTTCCCGCCGCCGTGTACGGCGTGCTGATGTTCTTCATCGCCTTCGGGTTCGGCTTCCTCATCCGCGAGCGCAGGACGACGGTCGACGAGATGGTCGAGGAGGCCGGCGAGACCTCGGCCCCCGCCGCGTCGAGCTGATGCAGCGGGGCGGCGCGCGTCCGATCAAGGGTGGCGGCGGCATCCGTCGTTCGTAGACTGGGGTCGCGAGGAGGTGCCATGCGCCCACTGACCGAAGACGACGTCCGTTCGTCGTTCGTGAACGCGTCGCCCGACGAGCTGCGGATCGTCGCCCTGCCGAGCGACTTCCTGCTGGCCGACTGGGACCATCTCGACTTCTTCGCCTGGCGCGACCCGCGCACCCGCGGTCGCGGCTACCTCATCGCCGAGATCGACGGGATGCCGCGGGGCGTCGTGCTGCGGGCGGCCGAGGGCACGTCGCGTGCGCGGTCCGGCATGTGCAACGTGTGCCACACGATGCAGCCCGGCGACCAGGTCTCGCTCTTCACGGCCCGCAAGGCCGCCCAGGCCGGCGAGCACGGCGACAGCGTCGGCACGTACATGTGCGCCGACCTGTCGTGTCACGAGAACGTCCGCCTCGCCATGCCGCTCGCGCCGAGCGAGATCCGGGCGAGCGTCGACCGGCGCATCGACGGCACCCGCCGCCGCGCCGAGGACTTCGTCGGCCGCGTGCTCGAGACGGTCGAGAGCCGCCGTTGAGCGGCGTGGTCGTTGTCGGCGACGCGCTCATCGACGAGCTGCGCAACGACAACGGCGTGCGCGAGTTCGTCGGCGGTGCGGCGCTCAACGTGGCGGTGGGCCTCACCCGGCTGGGCGTTCCCGCGACCCTGATCGCGATGGTCGGCGACGATGAGCCGGGCGCGCACATCCGCTCGTATCTCGCCGACTACGGCGTCACGCTGCTCGCGACGCCGTCGCCGCTCGGCACCGCACGCGCGGTCAGCACTCGCAGCGGCGGTGGCGAGCCCCAGTACGTCTTCAACGAGGCCTCTCAGCAGCGCCGGATCCGCTTCGGCGAGGCCGAGAGGGCGGCGATGGCGGATGCCGCGCTCGTCGCCGTGAGCTGCTTCGCGTTCGACGATGAGGAGCAGACCGCCGAGCTGGCCCAAGCCGTTGCGGCTTCCGGCGCGCCGCTGGCCATCGACCCCAACCCCCGGCTCGGGATGCTGCACGACCGCGACCGCTTCGTGAGCGGGTTCGAGCGGCTCGCCGCCGGTGCGGCGCTGGTAAAGGTGGGCGAGGACGACGCCAGGCTTCTCTACCGCGAGCACGTCGACGCGCTGCGGGCGCGACTGGTCGACCTGGGTGTCGGAGCGGTGCTGGCGACCGAGGGTGCGACCGGTGCGACGCTGGAGGCGGACGGGGTCGTGGTCACCCGGCCGATCTCGCACCTGCCGGGGCGCATCGTCGACACGATGGGTGCCGGCGACGCCGCGTTCGCGGCATCCGTCGAGGCCCTCATCGATCGTGAACCGGACGGCGAGGAGTGGGGCGAGGTTCTGCAATTCGCGATGGATGTCGCAGCCGCGACCTGCCGATTCGAGGGGGCGCTGCTGCGCACTCCGGCGGCGCTGGAGGGCCGCGATCTGGACCGGATCGGCACCTGATCCGCAGGTCGTGGCTTCGATTTCGAGCACCGGCCGAGACAGCGTAAGATAATGAATCGCGTCTCCGGTCGTCTGCACAAGTCGGACGGGTACGCCCTGGCGAGTTACCCAAGCGGCCAAAGGGATCTGACTGTAAATCAGACTGCTCAGCATTCGGGGGTTCGAATCCCTCACTCGCCACCAGATGCGAAAAGGGCTCCGCGCAGCGGGGCCCTTTTCGCATCTATCTGAGGAGCGGGATTCGGGGAGGAGCGAGCGGAGCGAGCACCGGAGTCCCTCACTCGCCACCACCAGCCCCCGGTCTCCGGGGGTTTCTGGTTTCCCGGGCCCGCGCTGCCTTGCGCCACATCGCACGAGATCGCCACTTCGCAAGCGGCATCCGGAGTATTCGTCTTGCGAAGTGGCCATAGCTCGCGAAATGGCGGATGCCGCGGCTCAGCCGGCGGTGACCTCGGCGGTGGCGGTCTCGGGGCGCTGCAGGTGGAGGATCGTCACGGCATCGCGCACGGCGCCGAGTGGCGCCTCGACGGGGGCGTAATCGTGGACGAAGCCGTTCTCGTCGACGACGGAGATGCGCACCACGGCGTGTCCGCGCCGGGGCGTGCGGATGGGGGCGGGAGCCGGCCGTCGTGCCACGGGCATTCCTTCCTCGATGGAACATCGAGCGTACCCGGCGACTGTCCACAACCCTGACGCACGGCGCGCGCTGCGTGCGAGGATGAGGACGCGGGTCGCCCCGCGACAGAGAGGACCACCATGACCGTGCCTGCCCCTCACACCGCGCCGGCGCCGCAGGGCGCCCCCGCCTCGTCGCTGCTGCGGGTCGCGGTCTGGGTCGCGATCGGCGCACTGATCGCCGCGGCCGTCGTGTGCGTGGTCTGGGTGCTCGTGGGCGACCAGCAGGACATCGTCGGCCGGGCCTTCTTCACCATCCTCCTGCTGGCAGGCTTCGCCGGCGCGGCGATCCTCGATGCGCACCTCGCGCCGCGGCGGCCGGCCTGGTTCGCGCTTGCGAGCATGGGTGTGTGGGTCGCCATCCTGCTCATCGGCGCCGTGATGATCTGGATGCCGGACCGCACGTGGTGGAGCGGCTCGAGCCGCCTCATCCAGTTCCTGCTGATCGTCCTGGTGCTGCAGCTGACGCTGCTGTACCTGCGGCTCTACGTGCGGGCGCTCCAGCGGAACGACACCACGTTCACCCGGGCCCTGGCGATCGTCACGATCATCCTCGTCGTGTGTCTCGCGGTGCTCCTCGTCATCCCGCTGATGCTGGGCGAGTACCTCGACCTGCCCGACATCTACTGGCGCGTGGTGGTGGCCGTCGCGATCCTCGCCGCCGTCGGCACCGCCCTCATCCCGCTCATCAACACCCTGCTCGCCCCGAGGGGACCGCGCAGCGTCGCCGCCGGGTACGGCACCGCGCCGATCCCGCCGCAGCACCTCGCCGCCGAGCCGGCCGCTCCGGCGCAGGAGCTGCTGCCGTGGCCGACCTACGTCGACGCCCGCACGCCGCTGCCGATGCTGCCCGACGGCTCGCCCGATTGGAACGCCTACTACACGGGCTATCCCTCGCCCGGGGCGCACGTCTTCACCGCGCCCGAGCATGAGGCGGCAGGACACGAGCCGGCCGCCGGGACCCAGACCAGCCCGCCGCCTGCACCGGCCGCCCCGGGCTACGAGGGCTTCCCGCCGCCACCCCCGCTGCCGCCCCGGCCGTAGCAGCCACGTTCGCCGCTCAGTCCGCGAGGTACTCCAGCGCGGCCATCGCGGCGTTGTGCCCGCCGATGCCGCTCACGGCCCCGCCGCGGCGCGCGCCGGAGCCGCACAGCAGTACGCGCTCGTGCGCCGTCGCCACGCCCCACCGCCGTGCCGGGGAGTCTAAGTCCTCGTCGTCGCCTGCCCACGGCCACGACAGCAGTCCGTGGAAGATGTCGCCGCCGGCCATGCCGAGCGACTCCTCGAGGTCCGCCGTCGTTCGCGCCTCGATGCACGGGGTGCCGTCCGGCGCCTCGAACACCACGTCGCGGATGGGCTCGGCCAGCACCGAGTCGAGCGAGCGCTCGGCGGCATCCAGCAGCGCGGAGCGCGCGGCATCCCGATCAGACCCGGCGATGAGCCGATGCGGCACCTGCAGGCCGAACAGCGTGAGGGTCTGGGCGCCCGAGGCACGCAGGTCGGGGCCGAGGATCGACGGGTCCGTGAGCGAATGGCAGTAGATCTCGGCCGGCAGCGGATCCGGGATGCCGCCGCCCGCCGCCGCGCGGTAGGCATCGTCGAGCTGGGTCATGGTCTCGTTGATGTGGAAGGTGCCCGCGAACGCGGCCTCGGGCGACACCGCCGAGTCGCGCAGCCGGGGGAGCCGGCGCAGCAGCATGTTCACCTTCACCTGGGCGCCTTCGGGTGCGGCCGGGGGAGCGGTCGACACCGCGCCGCCCGCCCGCAGCAGCTGGTCGAGCACGGCGGGACCGACGCCGCTGAGCACGAGCCGCGCGTGCAGCCGCTCGCCGCCGGCCAGCTCGACCTCGCCGTCGGGGCTCACCGCGGTGACCTCGCAGTCCGTGCGGAGTTCGGCGCCGGCATCCCGTGCCGCACGCTCCAGCTCGCCGCTGACCTTGCCCATGCCGCCGATGGGCACGTCCCAGTCACCGGTGCCGCCGCCGATCACGTGGTACAGGAAGCAGCGGTTCTGACTCAGTCTCGGGTCATCGGACGAGGCGAACGTGCCGATCAGGGCGTCGGTGAGCGCGATGCCACGCGCGATGTCGCTGTCGAGCGACGAGCGCAGCACCGCTCCGAGCGGCTGCTCGAAGAGGTCGTTCCAGAGCCGGTCGTCGCCCAGGCGTCGCCGCACCGCGGACCGCCGCGGCAGCGGATCGGTCACGGTGGGGAAGAGGGTGCGGGCGACCGGAGAGATGCGGTCGTAGAAGGCCGCGAAGCGCTCGGCCTCGCCGGTGGATCCAGTGACGCGGCCGAACGAGGCGGCCGTGGCGGCGGCATCCCCGGTGTCGACGAGCACGCCCCGCGACGGGTCGGCCGGATCCGGCGTGTACGACGAGTAGCGACGCCGCGTGAGCGCGATGTCCAGGCCGAGATCGGCGATGATCCGCGCGGGCAGCAGGCTGACGAGGTACGAGTAGCGCGAGAGGCGCGCGTCGATGCCGGCCCAGGGCCGCTCCGACACGGCGGCGCCGCCGACGTGGTCCTGCCGCTCGAGCACGGTCACCGTGCGTCCGGCGCGGGCGAGGTAGGCGGCCGCGACGAGGGCGTTGTGTCCGCCGCCCACGATCACGACGTCACGGACGGGGGTGCGGGCGGCATCGACCATGCCCCCACGGTAATCGGGGGCGACCACCTCGCGCAGTCGAGCGGATGCCGCGAGCCCGGGTGAACGGGCGCAACATGCCGTCTCGGCGACCCGGGTGGCGGCGTGTTGCGTCCGCTCGTCGGCCGTCACGCGCATCGACCACCTCCCGCACCGCGGATACCGTGGAGGCATGACCTCTGCGAACGACCTTGCCGCCCTCGCGATCGACATCGCCCGAGAGGCCGGGGATCTCGCGCGCGTGCGCCGCGGCGAAGGCGTCGCGATCGCCGCGACCAAGTCGGCGCTCGCCGACATCGTCACGGATGCCGACCGCGAGGTCGAGGCGCTCATCCGTGCCCGACTCTCGAACGAGCGCCCGGAGGACGGGTTCCTCGGGGAGGAGACCGGCGCCGAGCGCGGCTCGAGCGACATCACGTGGGTCGTCGATCCCATCGACGGCACTGTGAACTACGCCTACGGCATCCCCGCCTACGCCGTCAGCATCGCCGCGGTGACGGGCGAGCCGACGCCTGAGGAATGGCACGCCGTCGCCGGGGCCGTGTACAACCCGCCGCTGGGCGAGATGTTCCACGCGGCCGAGGGTGAAGGCGCGTGGCTGGGCGATGCGCGCCTGGCGGTGAACACCGATCCGATGACCGCCGGGGCGCTCCTGGCGACGGGCTTCGGCTACGACCCGGCCACTCATGCCGGCGACCTCGAGCGCGTGGCGCGGGTCATGCCGCTCGCGCGCGATCTGCGTCGCGCCGGTGCGGCGTCGCTCGACTTCGCCTATGTCGCGGCCGGGCGCCTCGACGGATACTTCGAGCGCGGCCTGCAGCCCTGGGACCACGCCGCGGGAGCGCTGCTGGTCACCGAGGCCGGCGGCCGCGTCGGCGGTGCCGGGCCGGACGGCCGTGTGTCGAACGCGCTCTCCGTGGCATCGGCACCGGAAGTCTTCGATCGACTGCTCGCCGCGGCCCTCGGCGCGTAGATCCGCCGCGGGAGCGGTACCAAACATTCGGCGTGCCGCCCCGCGTTGATTGGATTCTCAGGCGGCTCGGGGTAGTGTTTACCCGATCGTTACCTTCGCCGCCCGAAACGGCGGAGGTGTCATCCGCCCCGATTCCCGTTACGTCGCGCCCCCCGAGCGACTCGAACCGAGAGCCTTCCCCGCTTGCTGTTTGACGCCCCGATGGCTGACCCTGCGCCCACGCGCCGATCCAGCCGGACCTCCGCCACGCCTGTCCAGGCGTCCTCGGAGACCCTCGGTGCTTCGCGCGCGGAATTGCGTCGGCGTGCAACGGCGGCATCCCCGATCGTCGAGGTCGCTCACGCCGAGGTCGCTCACGCCGGTGAGCCGAAGGTGAAGGATGCCGCGACCGAGCCGGCCTCGCCGGTGATCGTCGTCGAGCCGCAGGCAGCCGTTCCGGTCCAGCCGCTCACCGACCTTCCCCCCGCGCCGCTCAGCCGCCGCGCCCGCCGCGCTCCGGTCACGGGCGAGCAGCCCGCGATCGTCGAGCCCGCGATCGACCCGGTCGCTCCGGCGGACGAGGTCCGGCCCGAGCCTGAGTTCCGCGCCGAACTTCCCACCGCGGCCGCCCCCGCGCCGCTTCTCGAGACCGTGCTCGCCCCGGCTGAGCCTTTCGAGCTGCTCGAGCCGGTTGCCGTCGCGGTTTCCGAGCCCGTGCTCGACGAGCAGATGGATGCCGCGCCCGCCGCGGCCGCGGCATCCGATGTCGACGAATTCGAAGCCGCCGCCCGCCTCTTCTCTTTCACGGGTGAGACGCCGATCCAGGCCGCTGCTGCCGAGCCCGTCGCTGAGGACCTTCCGGCCGACGACCCTCAGGCCGAGCCGGTCGCCGCATCGCACCGCGTGCCCCGCCGGCGCCCGGTCGCGTCGTTCAAGCGCATGACGGCCGCGTCGTTCTCGGTCGGCGTCATGGGGATCGTCGGCCTCATGACCGTCGGCATGACCACCCCCGCCGAGGCTGTGGCCGCGGCCGGTGGCGCCGAGACCACGTTGTCGATCGTCGCCCCGACCGAGGGCACTGCGCCCGCGATCGACGAAGACGAGATCCAGGCGTACGTCGCCCCCGCCGAGGCGCTGCCCGAAGACCTGCACCGCACCGAGAGCTACGGCACCACGACGTTCGCCGAGATGGCTTCGCAGGCGGGTATCAAGAACTTCTCGAACCTCTTCGTCAACGACCCGAACGCCGCCATCCAGTGGCCGTTCGCGGTCGGTGTGACGATGTCGTACGGCTTCGGCATGCGCTCGGGCCGGATGCACGAGGGCATCGACTTCACCCCCGGCGCCGGCGCCCCCATCCAGGCGATCGCCGACGGCACCGTGCGCGTCGCGTCCGAGGCCGGCGGCGCCTACGGCGTCCACGTCATCGTCGACCACGTCATCGACGGCCAGCTGGTCTCGAGCCACTACGCGCACATGCAGTACGGCTCGATGCAGGTCGTGCCAGGACAGACCGTGACGGTCGGCACCGTGCTCGGCAAGACGGGCAACACCGGGCGCTCGTTCGGCGCCCACACGCACTTCGAGATCCTGATGAACGGCACCACCGCGATCGACCCGATGCCGTGGCTGCGACAGCACGCCGGAGGGTGACCTCGATTCAAGGGGTAGCCCCAGGCTCTGGTATCCTCTTCTAGTTGCCCGCTTGCGGGTGGCACGCCCCGATAGCTCAGTGGTAGAGCACTTCCATGGTAAGGAAGGGGTCGTCAGTTCAATCCTGACTCGGGGCTCGGAACATCGCGAGATGTCACGCGGCGGGGTAGCTCAGTTGGTGAGAGCGCACGACTCATAATCGTGAGGTCGCGGGTTCAAGCCCCGCTCCCGCTACAGTTCTGAAGGCCCCGGTTCGCCGGGGCTTTTGTTGCCCCCGCGTCGGCTCCAGACGATTGACGCCGTTGCAGGCGGGCGCATGTGCCGGCAGACCATCCCGCGACGATGAGCCGACGCGTAGCGTCGACACAGCGAGCAAAGGGAGTAGCACGATGCACACACGCACACTCGGACAGGGCCTGCGGGTTTCCGCCGTCGGGCTGGGCTGTATGGGAATGTCGCAGAGCTACGGGCCGAACCCCGGCCCGCGCGACGACATGATCGCGGTGCTCCGCTCCGCTGTCGACCTCGGCGTCACCTTCTTCGACACCGCCGAAGTGTACGGACCCTTCGGCAACGAGGAGCTCGTCGGAGAAGCACTCGAGCCGGTGCGCGACCAAGTCGTGATCGCGACGAAATTCGGCTGGGACATCCAAGACGGCGCCAGTGTCGGCCTGAACAGTCGTCCCGAGCAGATCCGCCGCGTCGCCGACGCGTCCCTCACACGGCTCCGCACCGACGTGATCGATCTGTTCTACCAGCACCGGGTCGACCCGGACGTGCCCATCGAAGACGTCGCCGGCACCGTCAGCGAGCTGGCCGCGGAGGGCAAAGTGCGAAACTTCGGGCTGTCGGAGGCATCCGCGGCCACGATCCGCCGCGCTCACGCGGTTTTCCCGGTCACCGCACTGCAGAGCGAGTACTCCCTGTGGACCCGTAATCCCGAGACCGAAGTGCTGCCGACGCTTGCCGAACTCGGCATCGGCTTCGTGCCGTTCAGCCCGCTCGGCAAGGGATTCCTCACCGGCACCGTCGACGCCTCCACCACGTTCAGTGACGGCGATATCCGCCGCCGCGTACCACGCTTTGAAGAAGAGAACCTTGCCGCGAATCAGGCGCTGATCGACCACGTCAAGGTGCTCGCGTCTGCCAAGAGCGTCACCCTCGGGCAGATCGCCCTCGCATGGCTCCTCGCGCAGCACCCGTGGATCGTTCCTATTCCCGGTACCCGCCGCACCACGCGCATTCAGGAGAACGCAGCAGCCACCTCGGTGGCGCTGTCGGCGGACGAGCTGGACGACCTGGACGGTCTGGCTCGGCGCATCAGCGTGCGAGGTGACCGCTACAACGCTCAGCACATGGGCTACCTGGACCGCTGAGACCCTGCCGCACAGGATGAGGCCGGGGCTGCCGTCGAATGAGCAGCGACGTCAGGCCGGGGCAGGACCCGTCGACTCTCGCCAGACGACGCGGTTGACCGGTCCGGCATCGAGCTCAGGCGGAGCACTCCGGAGCCGTGCGATCAAGCGCGCCATCGCGTTGCTGCCGACGCGTTCGAGGTTGACGTCGATCGTGGTGAGCGAGGGCAGAAGGAACTCGCTGCCGGGCGTGTTGTCCCAGCCTGTGACGCTCACGTCGCCCGGTACGTCCCACCCCCGCTTGGCTGCTGCACGGAGCACGCCCGTCGCGACCAGGTCGTTGGCCGCGATGATCGCGGTCGGCTCCTCGCCGCTTCGGATCGCCTCCACCGCATCGATGCCCGATCGGCCCGACCAGTCCCCGTCGAACACGCCCGCGGAGTCGAGTCCCAGTCGTTCGATCGTCTCGACGAAGCCGGCCGCGCGTGCACGCGCGGACGCGAACTGCGACGAGCCGGCGACGTGGTAGAACCGGCGATGCCCGAGTTCCGCCAGTGCTCCGATGAGCTCCGCGATCGGGGTCGCGTCGGCCAGCGCGCCGATCCCTCGCATCTCGTCATCGAAGTCCGCAGACACGACCAGGATCGCGTCGGCCGGCAGATCCTGTGGGCCGAGTTCGACGGGGGACAGTGACAGGATCCCGTCGACCTGGCGCGCATCGACGAGCTCCCGGATTCGTTCCGCTCGGGCCGCCGCGCCGCCCTCCGGGCTGATCACTTCGACCTGGAAGCCCGCATCGTGAGCGGTCTTCGTAGCGCCCGCGAGCATCCGGGCCGGGTTGAACGCCAGCGCCGGCATGACGACAGCTACCCGCCCGGTGACGCGGGTGCGCATGGAGCGAGCCACCAGATTCGGCCGGTAGTTCAGTTGCGCGATCGCATCGGCCACGCTGTCGCGGGTTCTCGGCTTCAGCCCCTCGCCGTTGAACCGCAGGTAGCGGGAGACCGTTTGGTGCGAGACGCCGGCGAGTTTCGCGACCTCGATGATCGTCGGACGACGGTCGGCTCCCGCGCGGATCGTCACGATGGTCTCCTTCGATGCTGCAGCACCGGCTGCCCATGCCTGTTCACGGTAGCGGGAGTTGCCCGCGGTGGACGATCACGCAGCGCCGCGAACCTGATCGCATGCTCGTTGACAGAAATGGTGATCGTTCACTATGGTAGCCGAAGCACAAAATAGTGCACGTTCACTTTTCGGGAAGGACAATGATGTTCCGCAGCAGGAAAAGGGCATCCGCCGCACTCGCCGCCGCCGCCGGGGCCGCTCTCATCCTCGCCGGCTGCGCCAGCGCGGACGCGCCGCAGCCGGCGACTACGTTCGACCCCGACGACGAGGTCACGCTGAACTTCGCGTTCTGGGGCAATGACGTGCGGGCGGAGATGTACAACGAGGCGATCGCGGCGTTCAACGAGGAGTACCCGAACATCACGGTCAACCCCACGTTCCTCTCGTGGGACGAGTACTGGGAGAAGCGCCAGACCGAGGCTGCGGGGAAGAACCTGCCCGATGTGTTCCAGATGGACATGACGTACGTCCGCCAGTACTCGGAGAACGGGCTGGTCCTCGACCTCACGCCCTACCTCGGCGAGATCATCGCCACCGATGGCTTCGACGACAGCGTTCTCGAGATCGCATCCATCGACGACACCATCGCCGGAATGCCGGTCTCGACGAACGCCATCGGCATGTTCGAGAACGTTGTGCTCACGGATCAGGTCGGCGTCGAGCCGTTCGCCGGCGGTGATTGGGAGGAGTACGACGAGTGGCTGTATGAGGCTCGGGATGCCGCAGCCGCGGCGGGCCTCGACGTGTGGGGCGGCGCCGACCCGACCGGCTTCATCCAGCCGTTCGAGCTCATCCTCCGCTCCGAAGGGAAGTCGGTCTTCACCGAGGAGGGCGAGATCGGGTTCACGAAGGAGGACCTCGCAGACTTCTGGAACCGCGGTGCGGAGCTGCGTGAGGACGGCGTCGTCACGCCGCAGCAGCGAATCCAGGAGGTCGCCCCGATGGGTGCGTTCGACTCGGCCCAGGCGCTCACGGAGATCGTGTGGGACAACTTCGGCGCTCCGTACCTCGCCAACCTCGGCGAGGCCTTTCCCGACCTGAATCTCGTCGCTCCGCCTGTCACCGAAGAAGGGGCCAAAGACCTCTACAAGAAGGCCGGGATGCTGATCTCCGTCGCGCAGAACACGGAACATCCCGAGGCAGCGGCCGCATTCACCGACTTCCTGGTCAACAGCCCCGAAGTCGGGGCGATCTTCGGCACCAACCGCGGAATGCCCGCATCGCAGACTCAGCTCGACGGCGTCGAACTCGACGAGACCGCCCAGCAGATCATCGACTACGAGAAGTCGATCGCCGACCGCGTCGGAGACGCACCTCCGGTGCCGATCGTGGGCTACGGCTCCGTCGAGGCCGAGTTCAAGGCCCTCGGGCAGGAGCTCGGGTTCGGCACGATCACCGTCGACGAAGCGGTCGACCGGCTCTTCGGAGAGATCGACGTGATCGTCAACCAGTAACCCACCGTCGTGGCGGCGGGCCGAGAAGCGTCCTCTCCTCGGCCCCGCCGCCGCTCAAGGCCCTTCCTCCCCAGAGAAAGCACTGAACGATGTCTCCATCACGTCCACCCCTCCGCGTCGGCATCATCGGAACCGGCGGCATCGCGCACGCCCACGCCGATGCTCTTCGCAGCTTCGGCTCCCGAGTCGACCTCGTCGGCGTCGTCGACCTCGACCGCGATCGCGCTGCCGAGTTCGCCTCGCGATTCGGCGCTCGTGCGGTCTACTCCGACGCGAAGGAGCTGTTCGCGAACGAGCACCTCGACCTGGTGCACATCTGCACGCCCCCGCAGACGCACGCGCCGCTCGCGATCGAGGCGATGCGCGCGGGGGTACCGTCGCTCGTCGAGAAGCCGACAGCGCTGAGCCTGGCAGAGGTCGATGAGCTGCTGGCTGTGCAAGAGGAGACCGGCGTGCCCGCCCTCACGGTGTTCCAGCACCGCTTCGGATCGGCCGCCCGGCATCTCGCCGACCTCGCAGCATCGGGCGAGCTCGGCAGACCCCTCGTCGCCACGTGCGAAACCTTGTGGTTCCGGCCCGACGAGTACTTCGATGTGCCATGGCGGGGCCGCTGGGACGTCGAAGGTGGCGGTCCCACCATGGGCCACGGCATCCATCAGTTCGATCTTCTGCTCGCGATCCTCGGGCCGTGGGCGTCCGTGAGCGCGTTCGCGGCCCGTCAGGCGCGGCCGACGGATACCGAAGACGTCTCCATCGCACTCGCCCGGTTCGAGAACGGGGCGCTGGCGACCGTCGTGAACTCGCTGGTCTCGGCGCGGGAGACGTCGCGACTGCGGTTCGACTTCGAGTTCGCCTCCGTGGAGGTCGAGCACCTCTACGGCTACGCCAGCGAGGACTGGTCGTTCACCCCCGCGCCTGGGCATGAGCACCTGGCGGCTCGATGGGCTGCCGGTCTCGACTCCGGATCCGTGAGCGGGCACCGCGACCAGAT
Source organism: Microbacterium sp. Root166 (assembly GCF_001427145.1). Taxonomy (GTDB): domain Bacteria; phylum Actinomycetota; class Actinomycetes; order Actinomycetales; family Microbacteriaceae; genus Microbacterium. The sequence continues at coordinate 206,686 of NZ_LMGL01000001.1, read as the reverse complement.
CGCGTCGATCCTCGACGACCTCGAAGCCGGCCGCCGGCCCGCCGTGGACCTCGATGACGCTCGACACACCCTGGAGTTCGCCGCGGCGACCTACGCGTCCGCTTTTCGGCAGGCGATCGTCGTCGCGGGCGAGCTTTCCGGCGACGATCCGTTCGTCCGGTCCATGAGCGGCGGAATGGTTCCCTGGGCGCCGCTGAAGGAGGTTCTCGTATGAGTGAGCTTCACGTCATCCACCACCTGGACTCGTCCGTCACCGTGCGAGACGGCGGGATCGACCTCTTCACCTACGTGTACCAACCGGACACTGCGGCGCTCGAGTCGCCGAAGCCCTACCTCCACCCCGTCCGCACGCGTCGGGGTGATGTGGTCAGCCTGTTCCGCCCTCACGACCACGTCTGGCACAAGGGCATCGCATGGGCACTTCCCGTGGTGGACAACGAGAACTTCTGGGGCGGGCCGACCTACGTGCACGGCCAGTTCTACGTGCAGCTCCCGAACAACGGAGTCCAGCAGCACGAAGGTTCGCTGGAACTCGGCCGCCAAGACGGGTCGGTGTCGCTCGCGCACGATCTGCGGTGGATCACCGAGGCCGGTGACGTCATCATGACCGAGCGGCGCTCGCTCACCGCGCACCTCGTGTCCGACAGCGCGTGGGCGCTGATCTTCGACACGCAGCTGACGAACGTGTGTTCGCAGCCGATCTCGATCGGGTCGCCGACCACGAGGGGCCGTGAGAACGCCGGCTACGGCGGCCTGTTCTGGCGCGGCCCTCGTTCCTTCACGGGCGGCACCCTCGTCACCCCGGGCGCCTCCGGAGCGGGCGACGACGTACGCGGCCAGCGCCACGAGTGGATGGGCTTCGTCGGCCGGCACGACGACGTCGACGCGTCGTCGCTGGTCCTGATGGTCGACGACGCCGCGAATCCTCACCATCCTCCGCAGTGGTTCGCCCGTTCTGAGGAATTCGCCGCGCTGAACCCGGCACCGTTCTTCAGCGAGGAGCTGGTCATCCCGGTAGGCGAGACCGCTCGCTTCCGGTACGCGATCGGCATCGCCGACGGCGATGAATCGGATGCCGCATCCCTCGCAGGCGTGCTGCGGAACGTGCTCCAGCCGGTCGCCGTCTGAGTCGCCAGAGAGAGAGAAGAGATCGTGAGCGCAGCGACGTTCCCCGGCGGGACATCCGTCAGCCTTCTGGACGTCTACGACGACCTGGCGCCCGACGGCGTGTGCGGTGGCAGCCCGCACATGCACCTCGCGTCTACCGAGTCGTACGTGGTCATCGCGGGGGAGGGGGCGCTGCATACCGTCGATGCGGGTGGCGTCCGTGAGACCGACCTGCGCGAGGGCTCGGTGGTGTGGTTCACGCCGGGAACGATCCACCGCGCTGTGAACCACGGGGACCTCAGGGTTGTCGTGCTCATGAGCAACGCCGGCCTTCCCGAGGCCGGGGACGCCGTGCTGACCTTCCCGCCCGAGGTCCTCGCCGATCCCGAGCGCTACGCGGCGGCAGCCCTGCTGCCGGCAGGGTCCCCTGAGACCGTGGCCGGCGCGGCCGCCCGCCGCCGGGATCTCGCCGTCGAGGGGTTCCTGCAGATCCGCGACAGCGTTCGCGCGGGTGACGTGCAGCCGCTCCACGACTTCTATCGGGCGGCATCCCGCCTCGTCCAGGGGCGCGCCGGAGCCTGGATCGACGTCGTCGAGCGCGGTCCGGCGGCGCAGGCCGCTCAGACCCTCAACACCGTCCGTGCCCTGGTCGCGGGCGACGCGGGACATCTCGCCCAGTCGGCAGTGAGCGAGGGGATGCCGCTTGGCGGCGAGCCCCGGTTCGGCATGTGCGGCCGGCTGCGCACCTTCGACGTGAGCGGCGGTTCCGGCGGGCGCTGAGGCGGACGCGACGCTCGCGCAGCGTGACGCCGGCGATCTCGGCTCACTCCAGGAGCGCCCAGGTCGCGAGGCGGAGCTGCTGCCCATCGTGCTTCGGCTGGAGTTCGGAGATCAGCTTGTCTCTCGAATCACGAGCACCGCCTCGGACTCCGGGCCGGCCGCCGGTGCTGCCGAGCCAGTGGCGGCGCTGAGCGCGAGCTGGGCCATGTACCGGCCGAGACCGGCGCTGTCGACGCGCACGCTCGAGAGGGACGGCACGAAGAGCTTCGCTATCGGGGTGTCATCGTGCCCCACGATCGCCAGGGTGTCGGGAACGCGGACGCCGGCGCGAAGAGCCGCACCCGTGACCAGCGCCGCGATGTCGTCGTTGTACGCCACCACTCCATCGATCCCTGCGCCGACCCAATCGGAGACCGTTCGGGCGACAGACGTTTCGGTCACGTCCTCGTCAGCCCGTAGGGGGGCGCCGGCGAGGTCCATTGCACTCGCCCGTGCGAGCGCGCGTCGCTGCTGCACAAGATCCGAGATGCGATGATCAGGTGATCCAGCGAAGGCGAGGCGACGGCGACCTCGGTCGACGAGGTGCGCGACCTGCAGTCGTGGCCCCCCAGCAAACCCGAGCTGCTCCTCGTGGGAGACCTCCTCTGCGCTCGCGTCGGGGATGATGTGCGCAACGCCGCTCGCCCGAATGCGGTCGAGCTGGTCGGTCGAGAACGGCATCATGCCCATCACGACGTCCGGTCTAAGGGTCTCCCAGAGGGGGAGCGCGTGCCCGCCGGGGTGGGGTGTCATGGTGACGAGTGAGTAGCCAGCCTCGTCGAGAGCGAGCGACGCTTCGTCGAGGTGTGCGCGCATGCTGAAGTCGAGGGGCCAATCCGGCAGCACCAGAAGGATGATCCGGCTATGGCCGCTCGCCAGCGCGCGCGCCGCGTTGTTCGGTCGATAGCCCAGGCGCTTCGCCTCCGCAAGGACGCGGTCTCGGGTCGCTGCGGAGATGGTCTGACCCGGCGTCTCGTTCAACACGAAGCCGACCGTCGCCCGCGATATGCCGAGTGAGCGGGCGACGTCGGCCGCCGTCACGCGTCTTGCTGACGTGTCCTGCAAAGTCACGAGGGTCCTTTCGCTTGCGCGCGCTAGTTCCAGTATGTACTATCGCTCTAGCTAGCGCGTGCTAGTGCCGCCACCCATGACGATGGAGTCCTGCTGTGACCACCCCGAGCCACGACGAGCCCATCGTCGTTCCCATGCCCGCGCCGATCCCGACGCCCCCGGTTGACTCCGGCGTCCTCGTCGCCGAGGTCACGTCGAACGAAGACCTGCCGCCGGTCAACGCCCGCTACATCTGGTTCATGGTGCTGGCCCAGTTCGGGGTCTTCATGGCGTTCATCACGCCGATCGCCATCTCCCTAGCGGTGCGGCTCGGAGAGCTGGCGCCGGCGAACCAGGAGTATCTCGGCTACATCACCGGCGCCGGTGCCCTGTGGGTCATGCTGACCGCCCCCTTCATGGGCATCTGGAGCGACCGCACCCGCACGCGATTGGGGCGCAGGCGCCCGTTCATGATCGGCGGCATGATCGTCGGAGTCCTGTCGCTGATCGTCATGGCACTGGCGCCGTCGGTGCTGCTGCTCGGTGTGGGATGGATTCTCGCGCAGTGGGGCTGGGGGACCGTCCTCGGCAACCTGCAGAATTCCACCGCCGACCGTCTGCCTGAGGCCCAGCGTGGAAAGGTCGCAGGGCTCACCGGGTTCGCCACGCAGGTCGCCCCCGTGATCGGGGTCATCGCGACGATGGGCCTGACCGGCAACGCCCTGCTGCTCTTCCTCGTCCCGGGTGTGGTCGGTGTCGTGCTCGTCACGCTGTTCGTGACCCTGGTGCACGAGGACGACAGTCGCGGACTGCCGCTCGAGCGGATCGGCGCCGCCGGGGTCATTCGCAAGTACGTGTACAACCCTCGCAAGTACCCCGACTTCTCGTGGAACTGGCTCGGACGTTTCTTCTTCTACTTCGGTCTGACGCTGAACACGACCTTCACCGCCTTCTTCTTCGCCGACCGTCTCGGCGTCTCCATCACCGAGGTCTCCGCCGTGATCGGCACGCTCGGCGGCATCGGCGTGCTCGCCACCACGGCGGGCGCGCTCGGCGGCGGGTTCATGTCCGACCGCTTCCGTCGACGCAAGGTCTTCCTCGTCATCGGCGGCGCCATCATGGCGGCCGGGATGGTGACGATGGCTTTGTCGTCCGACCTTCCCTTCCTCTTCGCAGGCTCACTTATCGTCTCCCTCGGCATCGGCCTGTTCGCCGCCGTGGACATGGCCCTGCTGCTCGACGTGCTGCCGGAGAAGCAGACGGATGCCGGCCGCTTCATGGGCATCACGGGCTTCGCGACATCCATCCCGCAGGCAGCCGCCCCGTTCATCGCCTCCGGCATCCTCCTCATCGGGGTCACCGGCGCAGACAAGAACTACTCGCTGCTGTTCATCATCGCCGCCGCCTTCGTGCTGCTCGGCGGACTCGTTATCCTCCGCATCCGCTCTGTCCGCTGACCCAGCTCGCCAGGAGAAGCCTCATGTCACAACGTCCCACCGGCCGATTCATCACACCGACCACGGCCACCGGCGCCGAGAACGAGCCGGCCGCGTACCTGCGGCGGGAGTTCCGGCTGGATGACCTGCCGACGCGAGCAATCCTCCGCGTGACGGCGCTGGGTGTTGTCGAAGCCCACATGAACGGCGCTGTGATCGGCGACGAGGTACTCAGCCCGGGGTGGACGTCATACCGGCATCGCCTGGTGGTCCCCGAACACGACGTGACCGACGACATCGTGGTCGGAGAGAACGTGCTCGGCGCCATCGTGGGCGAAGGGTGGGCGCTGGGCCGCTTGGGGTGGGAGAACAAGCGCAACCACTACGCGGACCGTCCTGCGCTGTTCGCCGAGCTGGTCCTCGAATATCCGGACCGTACGCAGATCATCGCCACCGACACCGACTTCCGCGCCGCAACCGGCGGCGTCCGAAGCAACAGCATCTACGACGGCGAGACGTACGACGCCCGCCTGGAGCCGGATGGCTGGGATGCTGCCGGTTTCGATGACTCCGGATGGGGGGCCGTCGAGATCGTCGACTGGCCGCTCGATGCACTCACCGAGACTGCGGCGGAGCCGATCCGGAGGGTGCAGGAGCTTGCTCCCGTGGCGATCATCACGTCACCGTCCGGCAAGACGGTGGTGGACTTCGGACAGAACCTCTCTGGCCGGGTGCGTTTCACCGTGACCGCCGACGCGGGGACGGTCATCGCCCTTCGGCACGCGGAAGTGATGACCGGCGGTGAGGTCGACGTGGAGACGATCCGCACCGCGAAGGCCACCGACCAGTACATCGCGCGGGGTGAGGGCGCGGAGACGTGGGAGCCGCGGTTCACGTTCCACGGCTTCCGCTACGTGGAAGTCGACGGGTGGCCGGGCGAACTCGGTCTCACGGACATCTGCGCTGTCGTCATCCATTCCGATATGCGCCGTACCGGGTGGCTGGAAACGTCCGACCCGCTGCTGAACCAGCTGCACTCCAACGCCGTCTGGTCGATGCGCGACAACTTCGTCGGCGTTCCCACCGACTGCCCACAACGCGATGAGCGCCTGGGTTGGACCGGCGACATCAACGCATTCGCGCCCACGGCCGCGTTCCTCTACGACGTCCGGGGCGTCCTCGGTTCCTGGCTGCAAGACCTGGCGGTCGAGCAGAAGGCAACCGGGTTCGTGCCCTGGGTCGTCCCCGACGTGCTGTCCAATCCTTCGTCGCCGACCGCGCTGTGGAGCGATGTCGCGGTCAGTCTCCCTTGGGCGCTGTACCGCGAATACGGGGATCCGAAGATCCTCGCCGACGCGTACGAGTCGATGACGATGTTCATCCGGCAGGTCGCCGCTCTTCTGGACAACGAGGGCCTGTGGAGCACGGGCTTCCAATACGGTGACTGGCTCGACCCGGACGCGCCGATGGACAACCCCGCCGGCGGCAAGACGGACCGCCATCTGGTCGCCTCGGCCTACCTCTGCAAGACCACGCAGGAGATGGCAGCGACGGCGCACATCCTCGGGCGCGAGGACGACGCGGCCGAGTTCGCTGCCCTCACCCAGCGAGTTCGGGCGGCGTTCCGTGCGGAGTACGTGACCGAGAAGGGTCGTGTCGCGGGAGAAACCGTCACCGGCTACGCCCTGGCGATCGCGTTCGACATCCTCGACGAACGGCAGCGCCGGCACGCCGGCGACCTGCTGGCTCGGCTCGTCGCGAAGGCCGGATACCGGATCTCCACCGGGTTCGCCGGAACGCCGCTGGTTACGGACGCGCTGTCACGCACCGGACACCTCGACGAGGCGTACCTGCTCCTCATGGAAACCGGGTGTCCGTCATTCCTCTACCCGGTCACGATGGGCGCCACCACCATCTGGGAGCGGTGGGACTCGATCCGCCCAGACGGGACCATCAACCCGTCCGGGATGACCTCGCTGAATCACTACGCCCTCGGCGCCGTCGTGGACTGGATGCACCGCACCATCGGCGGGCTCATCGCTCTCGAACCGGGGTACAAGCGGATGCGGATCGCGCCCGCTCCCGGCGGGAACCTGACGTCCTCGGAGCTGCGTCACACCACCACGCAGGGTGACGTGGCGATCTCTTGGTCATTGACCGAGCAGACCATGACGGTGGGAGTGACCATCCCCGAGGGCACCACCGCGGAAGTTGCTCTGCCGCTGCACCCCGACGGTGAGATGAGGGAGATCGCCGCCGGCACGCACGAATGGACGTATCAGGTCCCCGATGCGGGTACTGCGCGGAGCTTCACACTCGACTCCACCCTCAAGGAGCTGTCCGATGACGCAGCCGCCTGGAGGGCGTTCACCGACGCGTTCGCACGGCACTTCCCGGGGGTTCCGCTGGACGGTTCGGCCCCGGAGGCTGCGTTCATGTCGGTGAGCACCATGCTCGAGTACGTCCCCGGCGCGTCCGAGGAACTTCGCGATGATCTTGCCTCCGCCCTCGCCAGCGTCTCTCAAGGAGTCACCGCATGACCACTGACATCACTCGACTGACCCTCGAGCAGAAGGCGTCGCTGCTGTCTGGACGAGACTTCTGGTCCACCAAGCCCGTCGACGAGGCCGGCATTCCGTCGATCGTCCTGACCGACGGCCCCCACGGTATCCGCCGGCAGGCAGGCGGCGCCGATCACCTCGGGATCAACGACAGCCTTCCCTCGACCTGCTTTCCCCCGGCCGTCGCGGTCGGCTCCAGCTGGGATCCCGACATGGCCGCACGGGTCGGCGCCGCCGTCGGTGAGGAAGGTCTCGCCTTCGGCGTTGCCGTCGTCCTCGGACCCGGCGTGAACATCAAGCGGTCCCCGCTGTGCGGCCGGAACTTCGAGTACTACTCCGAAGATCCTCACCTCTCCGGTGTCCTGGGTGCAGCCCACGTCAACGCGCTGCAGGCGGCCGGGCCGGGTGCCTCGGTGAAGCACTTCGCGGCCAACAACCAGGAGACCGAGCGGATGCGCGTCAGCGCAGACGTGGACGAGCGCACGCTGCGTGAGATTTACCTGCCCGCCTTCGAACGCGTCGTCACCGAGGCGAGTCCCGCCACGGTGATGTGCTCGTACAACAAGGTCAACGGGGTCTACGCGTCCCGGAACCGCTGGCTCCTCGCCGACGTCTTGCGTGGCGACTGGGGATTCACCGGCGCCGTCGTCTCCGACTGGGGTGCCGTCAGCAACCGAGTGGACAGCGTACGGGCCGGCATGGACTTGGAGATGCCCGGCAGCAACGGCACCACCGACGCAGAAATCGTCGACGCGGTGAACAACGGTCGGTTGGATGAGTCGATCGTCGACGATTCCGTCCGGCGCGTCGTCGCCCTCACGGAACTGCCTCACACCGCCACCAACGAGCTAGACATCGATGCGCATCACCGGCTGGCGCGGGAGGTCGCTGCGGACTCCATCGTGCTGCTGAAGAACGACGAGGTTCTTCCCCTTGTCGGCGGGTCGACGATCGCGGTGATCGGCGCATTTGCCACCGAGCCCCGATTCCAAGGTGGCGGCAGCTCGCACATCAACGCCGCACGCACGGACGTGGCGCTTGACGAGATCCGCAGCCTGGCTGCTGGGCAGGGCTCTACCGTGGTGTCCGCGCAGGGATATTCCCTCGACGCCGACGCTTCCAGCGGTCAGAGTGAGTCCCTTCGTGCAACGGCCGTGGAAGCCGCGCTGACCGCCGATGTCGCCATCGTCTTCGCGGGGCTCAGCGATCGCGAGGAGTCCGAGGGTTTCGACCGTACAAACCTGCAGCTCCCCGACGAGCAGGTCGAGCTCATCATTGCCGTCGCAGCCAGCGGCACCCCCACGGTCGTAGTGCTCTCCAATGGCGGGGTCGTCACGCTCGAGGGATGGCACGACGACGTCGACGCCATCGTGGAGGGCTGGCTTCTCGGCCAGGCCTGTGGCGGGGCGATCGCGGACGTTCTCTTCGGCGTCGTCAATCCGTCCGGCCATCTCGCCGAGACCATTCCGCTGCGTCTGGAAGACAACCCCAGCTGGCTGAACTTCCCTGGCGAGCAGGGTCATGTCCGCTACAGCGAAGGCGTCTTCGTCGGCTACCGGTACTACACCACCGCCGGGGTCCCGGTCCGATACCCGTTCGGGCACGGCCTGTCCTATACGACCTTCGAGACCACGGAGCTCCTGTCCACGGTCACCGGTTCCGACAGTGTGCGCGCCCAAGTCACGGTGGCCAACACCGGCGACCGTGCGGGAAAGCACGTCGTGCAGATCTACGTGGCCACGACGACTGGTCCGGTCCGCCGTCCGCGGCGGGAACTTCGCGCCTTCGTGAAACTCGCTCTGCAACCAGGCGAGAGTCGGCAGGTCGAACTCGACCTGGGCCGCCGCGCGTTCGCCTACTGGGATATCGAGTTGGGTCGGTTCGTGGTCCCTGCCGGCGAGTACACGGTGCAGGTATGCGCGGACGCCTCCACGGTGCTGCATGAGCAGATCGTCACGCTTGCCGGTGACGCGGTCATCCGGGAACTGACCATGGACTCCACCGTGGGCGACTGGTTCAGCCACCCGGTCGTCGGCCCAGCACTCATGGCGGGTCTGCAGTCGTCGATGACGCCGGAGCAGGCGGAGCAGGCAGCGCAGAACCCGGACGCCCTCAAGATGGTCGAGTCGATGCCGATGCAGCAGTTCCTCGTCTTCACAAACGGAGCACTCCCTGTCGACTCCCTGGAGCAGCTCATCGAACTCAGCAAGGTCTCTGCCCCGGCAGTGTGATCGACGTTCTGGATCGTTCGCGCGGCCAGCGCAGTCACGGCTGACCGCATCGCGACGCGGACGCCCGCCTGGATACGCTTCCACCATGCCGACGAAGATCATCCTCGACTGCGACCCCGGCCACGACGATGCGATCGCGCTGCTGCTCGCGCACGGCAGCCCTGACGTCGAGCTGGTGGCCGTGACAACGGTGGCGGGCAACCAGACCCTCGAGAAGGTCACCCGCAATGCTCTCGCCGTCGCCCAGATCGCCGGGATCGTCGACGTGCCGTTCGCTGCCGGATGCGCTCGCCCGCTCGTGCGCCGGCTCAGCGTTGCCGACGACATCCACGGCGAGTCCGGCATGGATGGACCGCAGCTTCCCGACTCCACGATCACCGTGGATCCGCGCCATGCCGTCGATCTGATCGTCGACACCGTGATGGCGTATCCGGAAGGCACGATCACCCTCGTTCCGACCGGCCCATTGACCAACATCGCCCTCGCGGCCCGTAAGGAACCGCGCATCGTCGAGCGGGTCCGCGAGGTCGTCCTGATGGGCGGGGGATACCACGCCGGCAACTGGTCCGCCACGAGCGAGTTCAACATCGCGATCGACCCGGAAGCCGCGCACATCGTCTTCAACGAACCCTGGCAGGTCACGATGTGCGGGCTCGATGTGACGCATCAGGCGGTGGCGACGGATGCCGTCATCCAGCGAGTCAGCGACCTCGGCACCGCGCCGGCGGCGTTCGTCACGGAACTGCTGCAGTTCTTCAAGCAGTCCTACCTGGACGTACAAGGATTCACCGCGCCCCCGGTGCATGATCCGGTCGCCGTCGCCCGAGTCATAGACCCGACGATCGTGCGCACCGTGCCGGTACCGATCGACGTCGAACTCGGGGGAAGCCTGACGCTCGGGATGACGGTGACCGATTTCCGATTCCCGCGGCCCTCGGACAGTCACACCCATGCCGCGGTCGAACTCGACCACGCACGCTTCTGGGACCTCATCGTCGCCGCGCTCGAGCGCATCGGCGACCCGGCCACGGGCGGTGCGGCGGTCTGATCAGTCCGGGAGCGGCCACCCCGTGTACGCCTCGGCGAGGAAGGTGCGCCCGGCGTCGGACCCGACGATCGCCGTGCGCGGCGCGCGCGAGATCGCGCGTCGGCTCTAGGGATCGCACGCGCGTTCGAATCAGCCACCGGGACCGACCGGGTCGATCGGCGCTCCGTCGCCGTCGGCGGGCAAGTCCCCACGCTCGACCGGAGTCGGAGCAACCTCCGGAAGGTCCGAGAAGAGAACCCCGAGTTCAGCATCCGACGGCGCGCGCACAGCCTCCGCGGCTGCCAGCAGATCCGAGGGCGAGGCGCTGTTCCCGATCAGCCAGATCAGCGCTTCGTCGCGGACCGCGATGTACTCGTGGAAGCCGGCCCCCGATCGGTGCCACAGGCCGTCCTCATCGGTGCAGGTCACCGGTTGGTCCGGCGCATCCCACAGCGGCATGTCTACGCAGGACGCTTCGGTCAGCTCGCCGCGGTCGGTGCGGATGGTCACCGTCGCCCCGGTGGTCGTGTTGACCCAGGTGGCCGACATTCCGTCGGCAGACACACGCCCCACAGACTGCGGCGCCAGATCGTAGCCGTCCACTTCGGTCGTATAGACGAGGTCCAGCGAGATGCCGGTTGTCTCGGCGCGCTCGGCGATCGTGCCCGGCTCGGCCGCGTCGATGTCCGACGCGCCCGGCGAGCCGGGCACATCGAATCTGCCCGACGCGCAACCCGCGAGCAGCACGGCGCACAGAGCGATGCTGACACCCGTGGCGACCGAAGCGCCGGCGCGGAGGAGACGTGAGCGAGGCATGAGAGCATCCTCTCCCACGTGCACCGTCAGCCACCGGCGCCGACCTGAGCGCACGCAAGTGTGAGCGGTATCAATCGCTTGCGGTCCATCATGGTGAGCGCTAACATCGCTCCCGACCCCAGCACTGCCGCGACGCCGCGGCCAACTCGACGGAAGCGCAACGATGCAGCCTCTTGCCCGACGTTCTCTCGCAGCCCTCACGGCCATCGCGATCGGCCTCACCGGTGCCGTCACGGCCACCCAGCCCGCGGTGGCGGCCACGCAGCTGGTCGCCCACTATCCGCTGAACGAGACAACCGGCACGGTAGCGATCGACGCCTCGGGGTCGGCGCGCAACGGCGCCTACGTCGGCGCCCCGGCGCTGACGGGCGGCGAAGGCGTTCGGCTCGACGGCGTCGATGACCACGTCAAGCTGCCCGACAACCTTCTCGCCGGACTCACCTCGATCACGGTGAGCGCCGAGGTGCTGGTGCGCGCGGCGCAGGGCACGCCGTACTTCATCTACGGCTTCGGCAACACCGACGCCGCCGGCGTCGGCAACGGTTACCTGTACTCGACCGGCAACAGCTACAAGACGTCGATCGCGTCGGGAAACTGGTCGACCGAGCAGACCGCGAACAGCAGTGCCAACCTCGAGCGCGACGTCTGGAAGACGATCACGTACACGCTCGATGACGCCACCAACACCGCGCGCGTCTACCTCGACGGTGTGCAGGTCGCGCAGAACACCAACGTCACGATCACGCCCGGCTCGATCGGCGGCGGCGTCACGACGGCGAACTACCTCGGCCGCTCGGTCTACAACGCCGACAAGCGGCTCGCCGGCAGCCTCCGCGACGTGCGCATCTACGATGCCGCCCTCTCCGCCTCGGAGGTGACCGCCCTGGTCCCGAGCGACACCACACGACTGCAGCGGGATGCCGCGACCCTGTCGCTCGGCGATCTCTCCGGTCTGACCGCGAACATCACCCTTCCCGCGAAGGGTGCGAACGGCGCGACGATCACATGGTCGTCGAGCAACCCGGCCGTGATCTCCGCGACCGGCGTCGTGACCCGTCCCGCCGCCGGCCACACGCCGGCCACCGCCACTCTGACGGCCACGCTCACGCGGGGCGCGGCATCCGAAACCCGCTCTTTCCCGGCCACGGTGCTCGCACTGCCGGGCACGGACGTCCTCGCGCAGCAGGACCTCGACGCGGTCGAGATCGTCAACGCCGGCGACATCCGCGGCAACATCACGCTGCCCTCGCAGGGCGCGGTCAACGGCACGGCGATCGAATGGACCGCCTCGCCCGCCGGAGTGATCACCACCGCGCCGGCGGGCGGCAAAGCCGCCGGCGTCGTGACCCGTGGTGCGACCGACACCGCGGTCACCCTCACCGCGACGGTGCCGGGATCGACCGCGACCCGCGCCATCCAGGTCACCGTGACCGCGGCGCCCGCCGGGCTCGACACCGACTACACGGCCGGCTACCTCTGGACCCACTTCGCGACCGCGGGCGGCTACGAGAAGATCTTCTACGGCTACAGCGACGACGGCCTGCACTGGTCCAAGCTCAACGACAACCAGCCGATCCTCGCCAACCTCGGCGGCGACCTCGGCGTCCGCGACCCGCACCTCGTGCGCGCGCCGGAGGGCGACAAGTACTGGATCATCGGCACCGACCTGCACGCCGAGGGCGGCGGGGCCGGCGGCTCGGGCTGGGACCAGCTCAACGCCAGCCAGAACCTCGTGGTGTGGGAGTCCACCGACCTCGTGAACTGGAGCGATCAGCGCATCGCATTCGCCGGATTCGACCAGGCCGGCTGCGTCTGGGCCCCCGAGGCGACCTACAACGAGGCGACCGGCGAGTACTACGTGTACTGGGCCGCGCGGGACCGCACCGACAACGGCACGAACGACTGGGCGCTGCGGATGTACCTCACCAAGACCCGCGACTTCGTCACGTTCACCGAGCCCGAGATCTGGACCTCGCTCAACGAGAAGGGCGATGGTCTGAACGGCCCGAACATCATCGACTCCACCATCGCCAAGGAGGGCGACACCTACTACCGGTTCTCGACGTCCGACTGGATGACGGTCGTGGACACCGCCCCGAGCCTCGACGGACCGTGGACGCGCGAGATCGACCGGGGCGAGGCATCCGCTCACGGCCTCCGTTCGTCGATGGAAGGTCTCACCGTCTACCAGCTGCCCGATGAGCGCTGGGCCGTGATGGGCGACCAGAGCGGCTATTACGGCCACACCGCCGAGACGCTTGCGAGCCTGCAGTTCCAGCAGCTCAGCGCCGGCACGGGCGCGAACCAGTACTCGTTCGCGCAGCCGTTCCGCCACGGGTCGGTCCTGCGTCTCTCGGCTGCCGAGGAATCGACCCTGCTCGAGGCGTACGGCAACACCCCGGTGGACCCGGAAGAGCCGGAGGAGCCGCAGCAGGAGCCCATCGCCGAGTACACCTTCGACGACGGCACGCTCACCGACTCGGCCGGCAGTGCCGACCTCACTGCCAGCGGCACTGCCGCCGTGGCGACGGATGCCGCGAAGGGCAAGGCGCTCAAGCTCGACGGCAGCACCAACGGCTTCGCGTCGTTCCCGACGGGCTTCTTCGACGACCGCAGCACCATGACGGTGTCGATGGACGTGAAGTCGGAGAAGACCAGCGGCAACTTCTTCACCTTCGCGCTGGGCGCCGACACGAACAAGTACTACTTCCTGCGCCTGCGAGGCGGTGACGTGCGCAGCGCGATCACCCAGACCTCGTGGCAGAACGAGTCGGCGGTCACCGGGTCCGTGGCGAGCGGCGAGTGGCATCGCGTCGACGTCGTCTTCGCCGGGACCACCATGACCGTCTACGCGGACGGCGTGAAGCTCGGCGAGAACGCGGCTCTCGGCGCCACGATCGAGCAGCTCGGAAACGACCTCGTGGGCTACCTCGGCAAGTCGCTGTATGCGGGTGACGGCTACTTCCAGGGCTGGTACGACAACGTGCGCGTCTACAACCGCGCACTGTCGGCCACGGAGGTCCTGGCCAACGCGGGCGTCACCGACCAGCTGCTCGACGTGTCGCTGGCGGATGCCGCGGTCCTCAAGCTCGCGCCCATCGTCAGCGGTGCTGCGCACACGGCCGTCTTCCCCGTCAACAAGGGCACCGACGTCACGGCGCTGGCACCGACGTTCACGACGGCTCCGGGCGTGACGGTCTCACCGGCATCCGGCACGGTCGTCGACATGACCCAGCCCGTGACCTACACGCTCACCGCCCCCGGTGGCGCGACCACCACGTGGACGATGACCGCGACCGTGGTCAACAGCCCCGTGCTGCCGGGTCTCTACGCCGATCCGAACATCGCGGTCTTCGGCGACACGTACTACATCTACGCGACCTCCGACGGCTACGCCGGCTGGGGCGGCAAGGAGTTCTACGTGTGGAGCTCGAAGAACCTCGTGGACTGGGAGCGCTCGGACGAGCCGTTCCTGACCCTCGACGGCGCGAACGGCGACGTGCCGTGGGCGACCGGCAACGCCTGGGCGCCGACGATCATCGAGCGCGACGGGAAGTACTACTTCTACTTCAGCGGCCATAACGCCGCGCTCAACCGCAAGACGATCGGCGTCGCGGTCGCAGACAGCCCGGAGGGGCCGTTCCTCGCTCAGCCCAACGCGATGATCCTCAACAACGAGGCCGTCACATCGGGTCAGGCGATCGACCCTGCCGCCTTCCACGACCCGGTGTCGGGCACCTGGTATCTGGGCTGGGGCAACGGCTCGCCGGTGCTCGCCGAGCTGAACGACGACATGGTCTCGATCAAGGCGGGCACGTACCAGCGCATCACCGGGCTGACGGACTTCCGCGAGGGCGTCTTCTTCAACTACCGGAACGGGCTGTACCACCTCACCTACGCGATCGACGACACGGGTTCGGAGAACTACCGGGTCGGCTACGCGACGGCCACCAGCATGACCGGGCCGTGGACGTACCGCGGGGTGATCCTGCAGAAGGACCTCGCGCTCGGGATCAAGGGGCCGGGCCACAGCTCGATCATCAACGTCCCCGGCACGGACGACTGGTACATCGCGTACCACCGGTTCGCGATGCCCGGCGGCGACGGCAACCACCGCGAGACGACGATCGACAAGCTCGAGTTCGGCGCCGACGGCCTCATGAAGGCGGTCGTGCCCACGCTCGAGAGCGTCGCCCCGCAGACGATCGAGCTGCCCGCCGCGCCGCCCGAGGTCGACGTGACGGTGACCGGCCGGTGCGTCGCGGGCAAGGTCACGCTCGTCGTGCAGGCGAAGAACGTCGACGACGTGCCGGTGAACGTGACGGTGCAGACGCCCTACGGCAGCAAGAACGTCGCCGCTCTCCAGCCGGGCAAGACCTCCGCGCAGGCGTTCAGCACGCGCCTTGCGCAGATCGAACCCGGCACGGTCTCGGTCACCGCGAGCG
The DNA here is from genome assembly GCF_001427145.1 of Microbacterium sp. Root166. Lineage (GTDB taxonomy): Bacteria > Actinomycetota > Actinomycetes > Actinomycetales > Microbacteriaceae > Microbacterium. The sequence continues at coordinate 191,194 of NZ_LMGL01000001.1, read as the reverse complement.
CGGTGCGGGACGGAGATCCGGTGACAGCCGTGATCGACGCGCCGTACTCGCTGCAGCCCTGCGGCTGAACCGCTGACACGCGAGGGCGGGGGACGAGATCATCGCCTCCCCGCCCTCGCTATCTGCGCCCGATCTCGGCTTCGATGAGCCGAGCGGTCACCGCCGCACCGTCCTCCAGCGCATAGGCCTCACGCACCTCCGCCGCCGCGATGCGGAACGCGGGCTCGGTCAGCACCCGCTGCACGGCGTCGATGAACTCCGGCTTCGACACGTGCTTGGGTGAGACCGCGATCGCGTTGCCCCGGCGCTCGCATGCGCGAACGTGCCAGGTCTGCTCGGGCTGCAGGCCCATGCCGACGAACGGCACGCCCGTCGCGCAGGCGGTCTGCACGGTGCCCTGCCCGCCGTGGAGGACCGCGGCATCCACCAGTCCTCCGAGCCTGTGCGCGGGCAGCAGGTCGGTGACGTGGACGTTCGGGGGCACGACATCGCCCGGCTCGAGGTAGTGGCGGATCGGCGCGACCACGGTGACGGGCAGCGTGCCGAGCGCGCGTGCCGCCTCCAGCGCGAGCGCGCGGGTCGCCGACGAGCCGAGCGCGAGATAGACCAGGGGAGCGGATGCCGCAGCCAGCTCCTCGACGATCGGCGGGAGCGGCGCGTCGACATGGGCGAAGATCGGGCCGACACGCTCGAACCCGTCCGGGATCCGGAAGCCGTCGAGCTCCCACGCCATCTCGGTCAGCAGGTTGCGGTCGGCGGTGAGGAGCGAGGCGACGGTCTTCAGCGGCGGCACGCCGTTGGCCTTCGCGACCTTCGAGAACGCGCGAGGAGCCAGCGGCGCGCGCGTGTAGACCCAACGGAAGACCGACGTCGCGACGCGGTCGGCGGCTCGGGCGAGGCGGCCGCTGCCGCGCACGAACTCCATGTGCCGGGTCTGCTCGACCTGGGCGAGGGTCAGCGCGAACGGCACCGGGTAGAACAGCGGAACACCCTCGGCGCGGGCCGAGATGTAGGAGGTGAGGTTCGATCCGGTCACCACGACGGGGGCGTCGAGCTCGCGGATGAGCCCGCGCTCCACCTCGACGCGGGCACTGACCAGCTCGGTGGTGAACGGCGTGCGGATGGCACGCCCCTGGTCGAACGCGATGGCCTGCGCCCGCTCGGCCTTCGACCACGAGGGCGTGCACGCCCGGTACTCGAAGCCGGCGTCCGTGATGAGCGAGACGAAGTCGTCCTCGTAGCCCATGAACACGGGATGGTGTCGCGGATCGAGGGCGCGCGCGACCTGGATCATGCGCGTGGTCTCGGCGAGATTGAAGGTCACGGGGCAGAAGAGGACGTTCGCCATGGTGTCCGGAGCGTATCGCTCTCGCCCTGCGCCGGTACAGCGCCCTTTGTAGCCGGGCCCTTGCCGCTTCCGCTCATGGCGTACAAACGGGCTCCCGCTGTGTCGGAGCCTCGTCGTAGCCTGAGAACTGCTCTTATCTCGGATGCCGCTGCCCGGCTCCGCTTTCGTTGAGCGACTCACACACCCTCGTCATCGGAGAGTCCTGTGCTCGGAAAACTCCTCGTCCGCTATCTGAAGGAGTACCGCTGGCTGCTGCTCGGCGTGCTCGTCTTCCAATTCGCCTCGGTGATGGCCTCGCTGACCCTGCCTCAGCTGAACGCCGACATCATCGACAACGGCGTCGCAACCGGCGACACCGCCTACATCTGGTCGACCGGCGCGACGATGCTCGCGATCTCGCTCGGCCAGATCACGGCATCGATCATCGCCACCTACTTCGCGGCGCGCGCCGCGATGGGAGCAGGTCGCGACATCCGACGTGACGTGTATGGCAAGGTGAGCGGCTTCTCCGAGCGCGAGGTCTCGAAGTTCGGGCCGGGCTCGCTCATCACCCGCAACACGAACGATGTGCAGCAGGTGCAGATGCTCGCGATGATGGGCGCGACGATGCTCGTCACCGCACCGCTGCTCGCCATCGGCGGCATCATCAAGGCGCTGCAGCAGGACGTCGGGCTCAGCTGGCTCATCGCCGTCTCGGTGCCCCTGCTGCTCGTCATCGTCGCGATCATCATCAGCCGCATGGTGCCGCTGTTCCGCTCGTTCCAGACCAAGCTCGACGCCGTGAACCGCATCATGCGCGAGCAGCTCACCGGCGTCAGGGTCGTCCGCGCCTTCGTCCGCGAAGACATCGAAGAGGAGCGCTTCCGCGGCGCGAACACCGACATCATGGTCGTCGGCCGCAAGGTCGGCTCGCTCTTCGTGCTGATGTTTCCGCTGGCCATGCTCATCCTGAACGTCACCGTGGTCGGCGTGATCTGGTTCGGCGGCATTCAGGTGGATGCCGGAACCGTAGAGATCGGCACGCTCTTCGCCTTCATGCAGTACATCGGCCAGATCCTGATGGGCGTGCTGATGGCCACGTTCATGACGATCATGATCCCGCGCGCCGCGGTCTCGGCCGAGCGCATCAGCGAGGTGCTCGCGAGCGAGTCGACCCTGACCCGTGCCGCGAACGCTGTGAGCACCTTCGAGGCACCCGGCTCGGTGCGCTTCTCCGATGTCGAGTTCACCTACCCGGGCGCCGAGTCGCCCGTACTGCAGGGCATCAGCTTCGAGGCCGCTCGCGGCGAGACCGTCGCGATCGTCGGCTCGACCGGCGCCGGCAAGACGACGCTCGTCTCGCTCATCCCCCGCCTGTTCGACGTGACCGGCGGCTCGGTGCGGGTGGGCGGGGTGGACGTGCGCCAAGCGGATCTCGACCGGCTGTGGAAGGGCATCGGCCTGGTCCCGCAGCGCCCGTTCCTCTTCACCGGCACCGTCGCCTCGAACCTGCGATTCGGGCGCGAAGAGGCCACCGACGAAGAGCTGTGGCACGCCCTCGAGATCGCGCAGGGACGCGACTTCGTCGAAGAGATGGACGGACAGCTGAACGCCCGCATCGCACAGGGCGGCACCAACGTCTCGGGCGGTCAGCGCCAGCGGCTCGCGATCGCCCGTGCGATCGTGCACCAGCCCGACGTGCTCGTCTTCGACGACTCGTTCTCGGCGCTGGATCTCACCACTGACGCCCGGCTGCGGCAGGCGCTGTGGCGCGAGCTGCCGAACGTCACCAAGATCGTCGTCGCCCAGCGCGTCTCGACCATCACCGAGGCCGACCGCATCGTTGTGCTCGAGGACGGTCAGATGGTGGGCATCGGAACCCATGAGGAACTCTTGAGCACCAGTCCGACCTATAGAGAGATCGTCGACTCGCAGCTGGGGGTGGAGGCATGAGCGCCCCCGACATGCTGACCGAGGAAGAGCGCCTCGAGCTCGAGATGGCCGAGCAGGCCCGTCTGGGCGCCGACGACTGGAGCAGTGTCGCACCCGGCAAGGCCGCGAACTTCGGCCAGAGCTTCGGCCGCCTCATCGGGCTGCTGAAGCCCCACGCCGTGGCCTTCATCCTCGTCTCGATCCTCGGTGCGATCGGCGTCGTGCTCGCCGTCATCGCGCCCAAGGTGCTGGGCGAGGCGACCAACATCATCTTCGAGGGCGTCGTCTCGGCCGGCCTCGCGGATCAGTTCCCCGCGGGCACGTCGCAGGAGGTCGTCGTCGAGACGCTTCGCGCCGCGGGCCAGACCGACATGGCGAACATGGTCTCGGCCATGCGCGACTTCACCGTCGGCGCGGGCGTCGACTTCGACGCGCTCCGCATGGTGATCGTCGCCGTCCTCGCGATCTACGTCGTGTCGGCGCTGCTGACCTGGGCGCAGGGCTACGTGATCAACGTGATCATGGTCCGCACCATGTGGCGCCTGCGCGAGTCGGTCGAGGCGAAGATCAACCGCCTGCCCCTGTCGTACTTCGACAAGGTGCAGCGCGGCGAGCTGATCTCGCGGGTGACAAACGACATCGACAACATCACCCAGACGATGCAGCAGTCGCTCTCGACGGTGGTGACCTCGGTGCTCACCGTCATCGGCGTGCTCTTCATGATGTTCTCGATCTCGTGGCAGCTCGCACTCGTGGCACTGGTGTCGCTGCCGCTCATGGCGGTCATCTTCGGCGTCATCGGCCCGCGCTCGCAGAAGGCGTTCGGCATCCAGTGGCGCAAGGTCGGCCGTCTGAACGCCCGCGTCGAGGAGTCCTTCTCGGGGCACGCCCTGGTGAAGGTGTTCGGTCGCGAAGCCGATTCGGCCGAGAAGTTCGCGGCCGAGAATGAGGAGCTGTACGAAGCGGCGTTCAAGGCGCAGTTCCTGTCGGGCATCATCATGCCGGGCATGATGTTCGTCGGAAACCTGACGTACGTCGGCATCGCCGTCCTCGGCGGCATCATGGTCGCGAACGGCCAGCTGCGCCTGGGCGACGTGCAGGCGTTCATCCAGTACTCGCAGCAGTTCACGCAGCCGCTGTCGGAGCTCGGCGGCATGGCCGCGGTGATCCAGTCGGGCACGGCTTCGGCGGAGCGGGTGTTCGAACTGCTCGATGCCGATGAGCAGGAGCCCGACGACGAGGACGCTCCCGAGCTCACCGAGGGTCATGGCGTGATCGAGTTCAAGGGCGTGAAGTTCGCGTACACCGAGGATCGCCCGCTCATCACCGATCTGTCGTTCCGGGTGGAGCCCGGGCAGACGGTCGCGATCGTGGGCCCGACCGGCGCCGGCAAGACGACGCTGGTGAACCTCATCATGCGGTTCTACGAGCTGAACGGGGGCCAGATCCTGCTCGACGGGCAGGACATCGCCGAGCTCACCCGCGACGACGTCCGCTCGCGCACGGGCATGGTGTTGCAGGATCCCTGGCTGTTCGCCGGGACGATCCGCGACAACATCCGCTACGGCCGCGAATCGGCGACCGACGAGGAGATCGTCGAAGCGGCCAAGGCGACGCGCGTCGACCGGTTCGTGCACTCGCTGCCGGACGGCTACGACACCGTGCTCGACGAGGACGCCTCCAACGTCTCGGCCGGAGAGAAGCAGCTCATCACGATCGCACGTGCCTTCGTGGCGCAGCCCTCGGTGCTGATCCTCGACGAGGCGACGTCATCGGTCGACACGCGCACCGAGCTGCTGCTGCAGCACGCGATGGCGGCGCTGCGCGAGGGCCGCACCTCGTTCGTGATCGCCCACCGTCTGTCGACGATCCGCGACGCCGACCTCATCCTGGTGATGGAGCACGGCGACATCGTGGAGAAGGGCTCGCACGACGAGCTCATCGCCGCGCACGGGGCGTACTGGCGGCTGTACCAGTCCCAGTTCGAGCAGGCCGCCACCGACCTCGATGCCGAAGCGGCGCTGCTCGAGTCGGCCACCGAGCCTGGTGATGCGGGTGCGGGCACCGACGAGGCCGAGGTGCCCCAGCAGTCGTAGTCGCGCGACCGCGCATGCGAAGGCCGGGCGCTCCCTGTGGGCGGCCCGGCCTTCCGCTTGGTCGAGGCCGGGAGCACGGATCCCCGGCGGGTCAGCTCCCGTCGGCGCCGAAACGTGAGACGACGCCGGCGCGGGACTCGTCCTCGCTGGCGAGCGTCCCGCCGTTGGCCACGCGATCGGCCGAGATCTCCTCGAACAGGATCCGTACGTCCTCACGCCGCGCGCCGAGCGCGCCGACGGCGGCGTCGGTCACCGATTCGGCGAACTGGCGACGCTGTTCGATCGTGCGGCCGGCGAGAAGCTCTACTCGGATGTTGGGCATGGGTCCTCCTCAGATGGCGATGGATCGTCGGGCGCCGAACTGGCGACCCAGGGTCTCGCGGGCGGCGAGGAGCAGGCCGATGATCTCCTGCTCCTTCTCGTCGTCCAGCCGCGCGATCGGCGCGGAGCAGCTGACGGCATCCTTCGACGGCGAGGCGAACGGCAGCGTGACGGCGAAGCAGCGCAGCCCGATCCCGGCCTCCTGTGCGTCGACCGCGTAGCCGAGTTCGCGCACCTGCGCGAGCTCGTCGATGAGCTGGTCGCGCGAGGTGATCGTGAACGGCGTCGAGCGGGGAAGGTCGGCGGGAAGCAGCCGGCGCACCGTGTCGTCCGGCAACTCTGCCAGCATCGCCTTTCCGAGGGCGGTGGCGTGAGCGGGCAGGCGGCGGCCGATGGCCGAGAACATCCGCAGCGGGTGAAGCGATTCGCGCTTGGCCATGTAGACGACGTCGGGAGCCTCGAGCCGCGCGAGGTGCACGGTTTCGCCCGTGTCGGCGGCGAGCGAGTCCATGATGTCGGACGTGCGCAGCACCGTCGGGTCCTGATCGACGTACGACGAGCCGATGAGCAGCGCGCTCATACCGAGCCGGTACGCGGAGCGACTCGCGTCCGTCTCGACCCAGCCGCGATGTTCGAGAGTGCGCAGGATGCTGTGCAGGCTGCTCTTCGGGATGCGCAGGCGCGTCGAGAGCTCGGCCAGCGTGGACCCGCCTGACGCGAGGCTCTCGAGGATCTCGAGGGTGCGGTCGGCGGATTTCACGGGGATGAAATCGGCCTCTTCGGTGGCGATCGGGTCGGTCATGGCGCTCCTCTCGACGTTCAGTATATGGAACAGCATTCGCATGCTTGACTGCTTGACGACCGTAGCCTATCGTCATCGAACAAGCTACGGAACGCCGTTCAGATATATGAACGCTCGCACTCCAGACAGGAACCCCTCGTGAACCGTGATCGTCACGCTTCGGACCCCGTGTCCGCCCGTACCGCCTCGACGCAGGAGCTGCGCGACCAGTACCTGATCGACGGCCTTTTCGTCGAGGGCGAGGCGCGCACGCTGCACACCGCGGAGGACCGGATGCTGGTCGCGGGCGTCGTCCCGCTGGACGGCGACCTGGTGCTGCCCGAGATCGAGGCCGTCGGGGACGGCGGGCTCGAACGCCGCGAATTCGGCGTCATCAACCTCGGCGGCGACGGCGAAGTCGTCGTCGACGGCGAGGTGCACGCGCTCGGCCACCGCGACGGGCTCTATGCCGGACGGGGAAGCAGCCTCGTGTTCCGCGGGCGCGGCGCGCGCTTCTACGTGGTGTCCGCTCCCGCCCACGCCACTCACCCGGTCGTGCTGATCCCGTTCGCCGACACGGTCCCGGTCGAGCTCGGCAGCGAGGACGGTGCCGGCCGGCGTGCGCTTCACCGCTACGTGTGGGGAGACGGCCCCGTCGCCTCCAGCCAGCTGCAGTTCGGCGTCACCGTCCTGCACCCGGGCGCGGTGTGGAACACCTTCCCGCCTCACCTGCACTCCCGTCGCACCGAGATCTACCTGTACTTCGAACTCGAGCCGGCAGCGCGTGTCGTGCACCTCATGGGCGAGCCCGCGCACACCCGGCACCTCATCGTGGGCAACGAAGAGGGCGTCATCGCGCCGCGCTGGTCCATCCACTCCGGCGCGGGGACCGGGCGCTACTCGTTCGTCTGGGCCATGGCCGGCGACAACCGCGACTACGGCGACCTGACCGGCGTGAGTCCCGAGGACCTGCGGTGACCGATGCCGCGCTGTTCTCGCTCTCCGGCCGGACCGCACTGGTCACCGGCGCGGGGCGGGGGATCGGCCGCGAGATCGCCCGCGGGCTCGCCGCCGCCGGCGCCGACCTCGTGCTCGTCGGACGGGCGAAATCCATCACTCCCACCGCAGAGGAGCTCATCGCGGCGTCCCATCGCGTGCACGTGGTCGACGCGGACCTCAGCGACCTGAGCGCGCTTCCGGGTCTCATGGCCTCAGTCGCCGAGCGGTACGACGTCGAGATCCTGGTGAACTGCGCCGGCGTCATCCACCGCGGCCCCTTCCTCGACGTCGACGACGCCGCGTGGGACGAAGTGATGGGCGTCAACCTCGATGCGCCGCGACTGCTCAGCCGGGTCTTCGCCAGGGGCATGGTCGAACGCGGGCGCGGCAAGATCATCAACATCGCGAGCCTGCTGTCGTTCCAGGGCGGCAAGGAGGTCTCGAGCTACACCGTGAGCAAGCACGCGCTGCTCGGGCTCACCCACGCTCTGGCCAACGAGTGGGCAGGCCGCGGCATCCACGTCAATGCGATCGCTCCCGGTTACATCGCCACCGACAACACCGCGGCCCTCCGCCGCGACGCCGACCGCGACGCGGAGATCCTCTCGAGGATCCCCGCCGGTCGCTGGGGCCGACCCGAGGACCTCGTCGGCGCAGCCGTCTTCCTCGCGTCGCCCGCCTCCGACTACGTCACCGGACACACCCTCGTCGTCGACGGCGGGTGGATGTCGCGGTGATCCAGACCACCCACCACATCCCGAAATCCAACAAGGAGTACAGCATCATGACGCACACAGCTGTCCGCCGACGGGGCATCGCCGCCCTGTCGGCCGCAGGTCTCGTCGCGCTCGCCCTCGCCGGCTGTGCCGGGCAGGGCTCCGGCTCGGGCTCCGGCGACGACGCCGCGGCCGCCGGCGCCTGCGCACCCGAGGACATCACCCTCATCGGCCAGGTCCGCAACGAGACCAACCCCTACGAGAAGGCCTGGCTCGACGGCGGCGACGCCTTCGCCGAATCGGTCGGCCTGACCCAGACCCGCCTCACCTACGACGGCGAGTCGCCCAAGCAGCAGGATCAGCTGCGCCAGGCGCTGAGCACCGGCAACGCCGAGTGCATGGTGCTCAACGTGCTGCCCAACGGCGACTCCGACACCACGCCGATCGTCAAGGAGGCCGACGCCGCCGGTGCGTACCTCGTCACGCACTGGAACAAGCCCGCCGACCTCAACCCCTGGGACGGCTACGACACCTGGATCTCGCACATCACCTTCAACGGCGTCGACTCCGGCCGGCAGATCGCCGAGGCGATGTTCGAGGAGATGGGCGGCGAAGGCGGCATCATCGCGCTGCAGGGCATCCTCGACACCAGCGCGGCGAAGGACCGCTTCATCGGACTCCAGGAGGCGCTCGACGCGGCTCCCGGCGTCACGCTGCTCGACGAGCAGGCGGCCGACTTCGACCGCACGACCGCCTTCAATGTCACCAAGACGCTGCTCACCAAGCACGGTGACGCGATCAAGGGCGTGTGGGCCGCGAACGACGACATGGCGCTGGGCGCGCTGCAGGCGCTCGAGGCGGCGGGTCGCACCGACGTCAAGGTCGTCGGCATCGACGCGGTGCCCGAGGCCGTCCAGGCGATCGCCGACGGCACCATGACGGCGACGGTCTCGAGCGACGGTCCCTGGCAGGGCGGCATCGGCCTCGCGATGGGCTACTGCGCCCTGACCGGTGAGCTCGATGTGTCCTCGCTCAGCGAGGAGCAGCGCGCCTTCTACGCGAAGCAGACGCTGATCACGGCCGGCAACGCCGAAGAGAACCTGGCACCGGCGGCGAACCTCGCCGACTTCGAGTGCGACAACCTCTTCGACCGCGTCGACGGGCCGGTCGGCTGATGGTGACGCCCGCCCGGCTCGGGCAAGCGCCGCCCGCAGTCGGGCGGGCCGCGCCCCGCCGTCCCCGCCACGGCCTGCTCGCCGACGTCGGACCTCTCGCGGCGCTCGTGCTGCTGTGCGTGGTGTTCTCGGCGCTGAGCCCGCAGTTCCGCACCTGGGACAACTTCCGCAACGTGATGGACTCGGCATCCGTTCTCGCCGTCATCGCCGTGGGGCTCACTTTCGTCCTGCTGCTCGGCGCGATCGACCTGTCCATCGAAGGCGTCATGGCCACCGCGGCCATCAGCGTCGCGCTGCTCGTGGCGAACAACCGCAACGACATCGACCTGGGACTGCTCGGGATCGTGGCCGCGGTCGCACTCGGCGCGTGCTTCGGCCTCGCGAGCGGACTGCTGTCGACGGGGCTGAAGATCCCGTCGTTCATGACGACGCTCGGGATCTCGGCGATCGGCATCGGCATCGCGACCGTCCTGTTCGACGGCGTGCAGCCCACGATCCTGTCGCCCGAGATCGCCGAGTGGGCCTCGGGTCAGTGGTTCGGCCTCACCCGCCTCACCTTCGTCGCGCTGGCCGTCGTGGTCATCGGCGTGCTGATCCAGCGGTACACCCGTCTCGGCCGGTACGCCCGCGCCATCGGCGGCGCCGAAGAGCTCGCGCTGCTGTCGGGCGTACCCGTCCGGCGCTACAAGACCCTGGCCTTCGCGTTCGCGGGAGCGACCTACGGCCTCGCCGGCGTGATGGTCACGATCCAGCTCGGCTCGGGCATCGTGCAAGCGGGCGGTGGCCTGAACTTCGCCGCCATCACCGCCGCGGTCGTGGGCGGCACGCTGCTCTCCGGCGGTCGCGGGGGAGTCCTGCACTCCATCGTCGGCGTGCTGATCGTCACCGTCCTGGTGAACGGCCTCGTGCTGATCGGCGTCAGCCCCTACGTCCAGCGCGCGGTCCAGGGCGTCATCGTCGTCGTCGCCGTGGTCATCACGGCCTGGCCCCTCCGCGCCCGGATGAGAGTCGTCAAATGAACGTCACCGCACCCGTCCTCGCCGTGCGCGACCTCCGCAAGAGGTTCGCCGAGACGCGAGCCCTCGACGGCGTCAGCTTCGAAGTGCGCCCGCACGAGGTCGTCGGCCTCATCGGCGAGAACGGCGCCGGCAAGTCGACTCTGCTCAAGGCCCTCGTCGGCCTGATCCAGCCGGACTCGGGATCCATCGAGATGCGCGGAGTGCCGGTGAAGATGCGCGGCATCGCGCAGGCCGGCGCGGCCGGCATCGGCATGGTCTTCCAGGAGCAGTCGCTCATCCCCAACCTCACTGTGGCCGAGAACATCTTCCTCGGCGCCGAGGGCGGCGCAGTCGTCGGCGGCGTCTACCGCTGGCGCGAGCTCAACCGCCGGGCGCAGGCGCAGCTCGACAAGATCGGTTCCCGGATCTCGCCGACGGCGCTCACCGAGGACCTCAGCTTCGCCGACCGCCAGATGGTCGAGGTCGCCAAGGTGCTCGCCACCGAGGAGCGCACCAACGCCGAGCCGGTGGTGCTGCTCGACGAGCCCACCTCGGTGCTCGACCGCGACGAGACCGAGGTGCTGTTCGCGCAGATCGAGCGGCTGCGGTCGCAGGCATCCGTCGTCTTCGTCTCGCACCGCCTCGACGAGGTGCTGCGCGTCTGCGACCGCGTCTACGTGCTGCGCAACGGCGAGACCGTCGCCGAATGCACGCCCGGCGAGGTCGACGAGGCCACGCTGCGGCGCCTCATGATCGGCCGCGACCTCGAAGGCAGCCACTACGCCGAAGAAGAACAGGTTCCGGCGCGCGAGGAGGTGCTCCTCTCGGTCAGCGGGCTCACCGTTCGCGGGGTGTGCGACAAGGTCGACTTCGACCTGCACGAGGGCGAGGTGCTCGGCATCGCGGGCGTGCAGGGCTCGGGCCGCGAGGAGCTGTGCCGCAGCATCTTCGGCGCTCTCGGCATCCGCGACGGCCGCATCACCCTCGAGGGTCGCCGGCTTCGACCGCGCTCGCCGCGGGCCGTGATCGCGTCGGGCTTCGGGTTCGTCCCGGCCGAGCGCCGCAAGGAGGGGATGGTGGCGTCGATGTCGGTCGCCGAGAACATCACCCTGCCCCACATCGACGCGGTGTGCGCCGGCCCCGTGCTCATGCGCGGTCGCGAGCGCACACTGGCCGAGGAATGGATCGAGCGCCTGCGCATCAGGACACCCGGCCCGAACGCCGCGCTGGGGTCGCTGTCCGGCGGCAACCAGCAGAAGGCCGTGCTGGCGCGGTGGATGGTCTCGGACTCGCTGCGCCTGCTGATCCTCGACCACCCGACGCGCGGGCTGGACGTCGGCGCGAAGGGCGAGGTGTATCGCCTGATCCGCGAGCTCGCGGCATCCGGGGTCTCCGTCCTGCTGATGGCGGACAGCCTGGAAGAGCTCATCGCGATGAGCCACCGCGTGCTCGTCATGAAGGACGGCAAGGTCAGCGGAATGGTCGACGCGCCCACCGACGCCAAACCCGCACCCCTCGAGATCCTGGAGCGGATGGTCTGATGCGCATCTCAGAGAAGACCGGTTCGTGGGCCGTCGTCGCCGAGTCGCCCACGAGGTCGGCGGCGCGCACGCGCGGGCTGCTGTTGAAGTTCATGCCGGTGATCGTGCTGGTCGTGCTCGTCGCGGCGATCGCGTTCGCCAACCCCAACTTCCTGCGCCCGAACAGCATCTGGACGGCGCTGGACTCGGCGGTGCCGATCATGATCCTCGCCGCCGGCGCGATGCTGGTGATCCTGTGCGGCGGGATCGACCTGTCGATCGCCGCGATGGCGTCGATGGCGTCGGTCCTGGTCGCGCTGTGGATCCCCGTGCTCGACGGCTGGGTCGTCATCGCCGTCGTGGCGGTGTGCGCGCTGGCCGGCCTGCTGCAGGGCGCGATCCACGTCATCGCGCAGGTGCCGTCGTTCCTGGTGACGCTCGGCGGACTGGCCGTGTGGTCGGGCATCGCGCTCGTCGCCTCGGGGGCGGCCACCATCGGCGTCTCGGGCACGGCGCTGGACTGGACGTTCACGCGCATCGGCGACGCCCGCATCCCGAGCGCCGTTCTCGTCACCGCTGTCCTGGTGCTCGCGTTCGGCGCCGTGCTGCAGTTCACCCCTGCGCGCCGCTGGCTCATCGCGATCGGCAGCTCGGAGCCCGCCGCGCTGCTGGCCGGGCTCCCCGTGGCGCAGACCAAGCTCGCGGCCTTCACGATCTCGGGAGCGTGCGCCGGATTCGCCGGCGTCATGCTGGTGGGCCGCACCTTCAGCGGGGCTCCGACCCTCGCTGACTCCCTGCTTCTGCCGGTGGTCGCCGCCATCGTGGTGGGTGGAACGGCGATCACCGGCGGATTCGGCGGCATCGGCAGGACCGTCATCGGCGTGCTGATCATCACAGTGCTCCGCGTAGGCCTTACGGTCGCTGGGGTCCCCTCCTCGTATGAGCAGATCTTCTACGGGGTGCTCGTGATCGCCGCCGTCGCCCTGACCATCGACCGCTCCAAGCTCCCGTTCGTCAAGTGAAAGGACCAGCATGACCAGCACAGCGCTGCTGCCCCGGGTCGCCGATTTCGTCGGCACCCCCAGGAAACTCCTCATCGACGGCGAGTGGACGGATGCCGCGGACGGCCGGACCTTCGCCACCATCGATCCCGCCACCGAGGACGAGATCACCCAGGTCGCACAGGCCGGTGCGGAAGACGTGAACCGGGCGGTCCGGGCCGCCCGGCGCGCGTTCGAGCACGGCTCGGCGTGGAACCGGTTCACCCCGCGTCAGCGCGGGCGCCTGCTGTGGCGGATCGCGGACCTGCTCGAGGAGAACGCCGACGAGCTCGCCCAGCTGGAGGCGCTCGACGGCGGCAAGCCGTTCGTCGGTGCGCGCGACGGCGACGTGGCGACGGCTGCGGAGCTGTTCCGCTACTTCGCCGGCTGGTCGAACAAGTTCGAGGGCACGACCATCCCGATGTCCAGCGAGACGGCCCAGTTCCACGCGTACACGGTGCGCGAGCCGCTCGGGGTGGTCGCGGGGATCGTGCCGTGGAACTTCCCGCTGACGATGGCGGCGTTCAAGATCGTCCCGGCGATCACCGTCGGCAACACCGTCATCCTCAAGCCCGCCGAGCAGACCCCGTTGACCGCGCTGCGCCTGGGCGAGCTGATGCTCGAGGCCGGTCTTCCGGCGGGCGTGGTGAACGTGCTTCCCGGCTTCGGCGACACCGGCGCGGCCCTCGTCGATCACATCGACGTCGACAAGGTGGCCTTCACCGGGTCGACTGCGGTCGGCAAGAAGATCGCCGCCGCGGCCAGCCGCAACCTCAAGAAGGTGTCGCTCGAGCTCGGCGGCAAGGCGCCGAACATCGTGTTCGATGACGCAGAGCTGGCCAAGGCGATCCCGGGATCGGCGCACGCCGCCTTCTTCAACCAGGGTCAGTGCTGCGTGAACGGCTCGCGTCTGTACGTGCAGCGCGGCGTGTTCGACGAGGTCGTCGCAGGGATCTCGGAGATCGCCCGCGGCATCCGCGTGGGAAGCGCCTTCGACGACGCGACCGACATGGGCCCGCTCATCTCGGACGAGCAGTTCGCGAAGGTGACCGGATATCTCGAGGCCGGCGTCGCCGAGGGAGCGACGGTCGCCGAGGGTGGCGTCCGCGTCGGCGATCGCGGCTACTTCGTGCGTCCGACCGTGTTCACCGACGTCAGCGAGCGGATGTCGATCCAGCAGGATGAGATCTTCGGGCCCGTCGTGACGGCCGTGCCGTTCGACACCGAGGAAGAGGCCGTGGCGCTGGCGAACAACACGCGGTACGGGCTGGCGGCGGGGGTGTGGTCGCGCGACATCGGCACCGCGCACCGGGTCGGCGGACGCCTGCGCGCCGGCACCGTGTGGCTGAACACGTGGCACGCCGACGACGTCACGCTTCCGCGCGGCGGGTACAAGGAATCGGGCTGGGGACGCGAGCTGGGAGCGTTCGGCCTCGACGACTACACCGAGCTAAAGACGGTCATCGCCGAGCTCTGAGTCGGCGTGACGGAAGGCCCCGCTGAGGCGGGGCCTTCTGTCGTGAGACGGCGGGTTAGGCTGGCGGGATGACGAATCCTCAGGGCGGCAAGGGCGGGGTGTCCCCGACCCGCGTGGCGATCTGGGTCGTCGTCTCGGCCGTCGCGCTCTACATGATCGTGTCGGGCCTCATCGGCGCACTGACGTAGGGCTGCTGGGCTCAGGCCCCTTGGCCCGGGCGATCGTCGCCGGCGGCCGGCTTCGGGGCGACGTCGGAAAGCCCCAGCAGGAACCGCACGATCTCCAGTCCCGGTGCCTCGAGCACGGGCCCTCTGCCGAACTGCCAGTCCATGTCGGTCGCGCGCAGTGCATGACCGGCGACGACGGCCCGGCGGTCGAACGAAGCGGTGGTCGCCGCGTACAGCGCGACGGTGCCCAGGGTGAGGTCGGCGATCCGAGGCGTGCCGCCGGTCTCGTCGGCCAGGACCAGCAGGGCTCGCACCGCCCGCGCGAGCGCAGCCGTCCGCTGGCGACGGCCGCGCCTGACCTCGTGCGCGAGCTCCGCCAGCCCTCTCGCATCGACGTCGTCCTCAGGCGTGGCGCTCACGCGGGCACTCCGAGCGAATCGGGTGGCCAGCGCGTCATCCGCATCGGCGGGAGCAGCCGCCACCAGCCGGGCCGCCTCTTCGATCACGGCGGCGATGGCCTCGGAACGGTCGCTCGTCACGCCCGACTCATCGCCGGAGGGGCGATTGCTCAAGGGCAGGAAGCGGCTGAAGTCCACCATGCGAGTGTAGGCATGCGAACGGCATGTGACACGGTGTGACAACGAGCCCGGATCGCGCGCTCGTCGGCGGATGCCGTGTGACAAGTCACATGCGCACTGCCGGTTCCCGTGCATAATGGGGCGGTAACGGATGTGACCGTACACACCCCCGAGCCCGAAACCGCGTGCATGAGCGACGATCTGCCGAGCCGGAGACCGAGCATCCGAGATGTCGCTCGCATAGCCGACGTCTCGTATCAGACCGTCTCCCGTGTGCTCAACGACCACCCGAGCGTCCGGCCCGAGACGCGGCAGAGCGTGCTCGATGCGATGGCGCAGCTCAACTACCGGCCGAACCTCGCCGCCAGATCGCTGGTCACCAACCGCTCGCAGACCATCGGAGTCCTCGCCGCAGCGAGCTCGATGTACGGGCCGGCGTCGAGCATCGCGGCGATCGAGGAAGCCGCACGCGCCCGCGGCTACTGGGTGAGCACGGCGAACATCGACCCTGCCGATCCGGACTCGATACCGGCGGGGCTGGCCCACCTGAACGCGCAGTCGATCGAGGGTCTGGTGGTGATCGCGCCGCAGGTGCGGGTCTTCCGGGTGCTCGCCGCGCTGTCGCTCGACATCCCGTACGTCACCCTGCAGTCCACCGACCTGGATCCCCAGCACACCCTGTCCGTCGACCAGTTCGCCGGCGCGCGCATGGCGACGAGGCACCTGATCGGCGAGGGACACCGCGAGATCTACCACCTCGCAGGACCGCAGGACTGGATCGAGGCGGAAGCGCGCATGCGAGGCTTCCTCGCCGAGATGAGCGCGAGCGACATCCCCACCACGGCGCCGATCCTGGGTGACTGGACCGCGGAGTTCGGCTATTACGCCGGTCGCGAGCTGCTGCAGGTGCGGGACTTCACCGCCATCTTCTCGTCCAACGATCAGATGGCCCTCGGGCTCATCCATGCCATCCACGACGCGGGACTCGACGTCCCCGGCGACATCAGCATCGTCGGTTTCGACGACGTACCCGAAGCGGGTCATTTCTGGCCGCCGCTCACGACCGTGCGCCAGGATTTCGCCGAGCTCGGTCGTCGCTGCGTCGAGCTCCTGCTCGGCCCGGCGGGCGAGGGGGCCGCTCCCGCGGTGGCCACGATCTCGCCCGAGCTCATCGTTCGTCGATCGACCGGTCCGGTGCGGCCGCGCTGAGGTCCCGTTACCAAGACGAGACCGGTCTCGATTGACAGTCTCGCCGCCTGCTGGTTTAGTGTTCCGATGTGAACGGTCACACGCCGATCACATGAGCACCAACCCGATGAAGGAGCCACGCCGTGGTGAAGGGCAAAGACGCCGAGGTCCGCGAGAGGTACGTGAGCGGCGTCAAGACGGAGGTCCTCATCGCCCGCGTGCGCACCGAGGTCGCCGATGTCCACGAGCAGCTCTTCCGGTCCGGCCTGGCGGTGTGGTCCGACGGCAGCGCCTCGTGCCGAGTGCCCGGGGCGGACCTCTTCGTCATCAAGCCGACGGGCGTTCCGTACGACGGCCTCGCGCCCGAGAACATGATCGTCTGCGACCTCGACGGCGCGGTGCTCGACGGCACGCCCGGCTCCGAGCGCGCACCGTCCGCCGATACCGCCACGCACGCCTACGTCTACCGGAGCATGCCCGAGGTGGGCGCCGTGGTGCACACCCACTCGCCCTACGCGGTGGCCTGGGCGGCTCGCGGCGAGGAGATCCCCTGCGTGACGACGGCGATGGCCGACGAGTTCGGCGGACCGATCCCGCTGGCGCCGCTCGTCGTCGAGAACGCGGATGATGTCGGCCGGGCCGTGGCCGAGACTCTCGCCGGACACCGCTCTCGTGCGGTGCTGCTGCGCAGCCACGGACCATACGCCGTGGGGGCGACCAGCGCAGACGCACTGCGCGTGGCGATCGCCACCGAGGCCGCCGCCCGGGCGGCTCACTTCGCCGCGCAGCTCGGCCCCCTGGTGGCGCTTCCGCAGGAGGCGATCGACCACCTGTACACGAGCGGTCAGACCCGACCGCCGGCACCGACTTACAACTGAATACCCAAACCAAGACGAAGACGTCCAACGAAAGGACACACAGTGAAGGGCAAGAAGATTCTTCTGGCCGCGATCGCGGCGAGCGCGCTGATGCTCTCGGCATGCGCTGGCGGATCGGGCGACAGCGGTTCCGGCGACGGTGGCGGAGACGGCGGCCTCATCGGCGTCGCGATGCCGACCAAGAGCTCGGAGCGCTGGATCCAGGACGGCGACGCCGTCAAGGCCGAGCTCGAGGCAGCCGGCTACAAGGTCGACCTGCAGTACGCCGAGGACGACATCCCCACGCAGGTGTCGCAGATCGAGAACATGATCACCAAGGGCGCCGAGGCGCTGATCGTGGCGTCGATCGACGGCACCACGCTGTCGGAGGTCCTGCAGACGGCCGCGGATGCCGACATCCCGGTCATCGCGTACGACCGCCTGATCAAGGGCACGGAGAACGTCGACTACTACGCGACGTTCGACAACTTCCTCGTCGGCCAGCAGCAGGCCTGGACCCTGCTCAACGGCCTGGGTCTTACCGACCTCGAGGGCAACCCGGTCGACGGCGCGCCCGAGGGCCCGTTCAACATCGAGCTGTTCGCGGGATCGCTGGACGACAACAACGCGTTCTTCTTCTTCAATGGCGCGATGGACGTGCTCGAGCCGCTGATCGAGGACGGCACGCTCGTCGTGAAGTCGGGTCAGACCGACATCGAGCAGGCCGCCACGCTGCGCTGGGACGGCGAGACCGCGCAGAGCCGCATGGAGGACCTCCTCACGGCGAACTACTCCGACGGCGACCAGGTCGACGCCGTGCTCAGCCCCTACGACGGCATCTCGCGCGGCATCATCTCCGCCCTGACCGACGCGGGCTATGCGACCGGTGAAGAGTGGCCGATCATCTCGGGTCAGGACGCCGAGGTCGACTCGGTCAAGGCCATCCTCTCGGGCGAGCAGTACGCCACGATCTTCAAGGACACCCGCGAGCTCGCGAAGGTCGCCGCCGCCATGGCGATCGACATCCTCGCCGGCGACGAGGTCGAGGTGAACGACGAGGAGACGTACGACAACGACGTGAAGGTCGTGCCCTCGTACCTGCTCGCGCCCATCCCGGTCGTGAAGGACAACGTCGAGTCGGCTCTGGTCGACACCGGCTACTGGACGAAGGAAGACCTGGGCCTCTAAGCCCGGCGACGCCTGCCGACGACGGCGGCGGGGGCACTACACCCCCGCCGCCGTCGCCGGTACGCTCCCACTGTCAACCCACGAGGAAGTCGGAACGTGACGAACAACATTCTGGAGATGCGCGGCATCACCAAGACGTTCCCCGGTGTCAAGGCACTCGCGAACGTCAACTTCGAAGTCGAGAGCGGCGAGATCCACGCGATCTGCGGCGAGAACGGCGCCGGGAAGTCGACGCTGATGAAGGTCCTGTCGGGGGTCTACCCGCACGGGACCTACGACGGGCAGATCGTCTACGCAGGCGAGGAGGTCGAGTTCAAAAACCTCAACGACAGCGAGGCCAAGGGCATCGTCATCATCCATCAGGAGCTCGCCCTCAGCCCTTACCTCTCGATCGCCGAGAACATCTTCCTCAACAACGAGCGCAAGAGCCGCGGCCTGATCGACTGGAACAAGACCAACTACGAAGCCGCCGCCCTGCTCAAGCGGGTGGGCCTCCGTGAGAACCCGACCACGAACATCAATCAGATAGGCGTCGGCAAGCAGCAGCTCGTCGAGATCGCCAAGGCATTGTCGAAGGAGGTGAAGCTCCTCATCCTCGACGAGCCGACCGCGGCTCTCAACGACGAGGACTCCGATCACCTGCTCGACCTCATCCTCAGCCTCAAGGCCGAGGGGATCACGTCGATCATCATCAGCCACAAGCTCAACGAGATCAAGAAGGTCGCCGACACCGTCACGATCATCCGCGACGGCAAGACGATCGAGACCATCGCCAAGTCCGACGTCACCGAGGACCGCATCATCAAGGACATGGTCGGCCGGGATCTCGAGCACCGCTACCCCGACCACGAGCCGCACATCGGCGAAGAGCTGCTCCGCGTCGAGGACTGGACCGCCCACCACCCGCAGGACCCCTCGCGCGTGATGGTCGACAGCGTGTCGCTCAACGTCCGCGCCGGCGAGATCGTCGGTCTCGCGGGCCTGATGGGAGCCGGCCGCACCGAGTTCGCCATGAGCCTCTTCGGCCACAGCTACGGCTCCCGCATCTCCGGCAAGGTCTTCATGCGCGGCAAGGAGATCAAGACCCGGACGGTCGCCGAGGCGATCGAGAACGGCATCGCCTATGCCACCGAGGATCGCAAGACCTTCGGCCTGAACCTCATCGAGGACATCAAGCGCAACATCTCGATGGCCTCGCTCGGCAAGCTCACCCGCGGTGGACTCGTCGACGACAACGAGGAGTACAAGGTCGCGAACGAGTACCGCCGCGACCTGAACATCAAGGCCCCGAACGTCCTGGTCAAGACCGGCAAGCTATCCGGCGGCAACCAGCAGAAGGTCGTCCTGTCGAAGTGGATCTACTCGGACCCGGACGTGCTGATCCTCGATGAGCCGACCCGAGGAATCGACGTCGGCGCGAAGTACGAGATCTACACGATCATCAACAAGCTCGCGGCATCCGGAAAGGGGATCATCGTGATCTCATCCGAACTGCCTGAGCTTCTCGGCATCTCCGATCGCGTCTACGCGCTGTCGGAAGGCCGCCTGACCGGCGAGCTGCCGATCGAAGAGGCAACACCCGAATCCGTCCTCAAGCTGATGACCATGGAAAAGCCGCGCTGACGGCGCCAGGAGAGAACGACATGTCAGACAACCCCAATACCAGCACGGCCGTCGGCGCCGGCATCAACCCGTCCGAGAACAAGTTCACCGACTGGCTCAGCCATGTGCTGGCCGATCTCGGCAAGAACGGCATCTTCATCGCGCTGATCGCCGTGATCGCGCTGTTCGCCATCCTCACCGACGGCATCCTGCTCCGCCCGCAGAACATCTCGAACCTCGTCGTGCAGAACGGGTACATCCTCGTTCTCGCGATCGGCATGGTGATGGTCATCATCGCCGGCCACATCGACCTGTCGGTGGGCTCGGTCGCGGCATTCATCGGCGCCATCTCGGGCGTGCTCGCCGTGAAGATGGAATACCCTTGGTGGCTCGCCGTCGTCATCTCGCTCGCCATCGCCGCCCTTGTCGGGGCCTGGCAGGGATTCTGGGTCGCCTTCGTCGGCATACCCGCATTCATCGTGACGCTGGCCGGCATGCTCATCTTCCGAGGTCTCGCGCTCGTCGTACTGGGCAACGCGAACATCGGCTCCTTCCCGACGGAGTATCGAGCGCTCGGGAACGGGTTCCTCTCGGGGCTGTTCGGCGAGTCGGAGCCGGACGTCTTCACGCTCGCGGTCGGGGCAGTGGCGGTCGTCGCGCTCGTGGTCCAGCAGGTGCGCACGCGCATGGGTCGTCAGAAGTACGGCCAGGAGGTCGAGCCCCTGACGTGGTTCGTCATCAAGCTCGTGCTGGTCGCCGGCGTCATCGGCTGGTTCGCCTGGGCACTCGCGTCGTACAAGGGCATCCCGGTCACGCTGATCATCCTCGCCGTGCTCATCCTCGTGTACGGCGTCGTGATGAACCGGACAGTGTTCGGCCGGCACATCTACGCCATCGGCGGCAACCGTCACGCCGCCGACCTGTCGGGCATCAAGACCCGCCGCGTCGACTTCTGGCTGTTCGTCAACATGGGCTTCCTCGCCGGCCTCGCAGGCCTGATCTTCACCGCGCGCCTCAACCTCGCCGGGCCGAAGGCCGGTGACGGCTTCGAACTCGAGGCGATCTCGGCCGCCTTCATCGGCGGCGCCGCGGTCCAGGGCGGCGTCGGCACGATCGGCGGGGCCATCATCGGTGGCCTCATCATCGGCGTGCTGAACAACGGCATGTCGATCATGGGCATCGGCATCGAGTGGCAGCAGGCCGTCAAGGGCCTCGTGCTGCTGTTCGCCGTCGCCTTCGACGTCTACAACAAGCGGCGCTCGGGCGTCTAGCCGTTGGGAGAACGAACGCGCAATGGGCCGCACCTGCAAAGGTGCGGCCCATTGTCGTGGTCCCCTGCGCTCAGCGCCGGTCGCGAGTGCCGTCCTCGACGGCGAGCTGGGACTCGCCGTCGTGGCGACGATGCGCCTCCCGCTCGGCGGCCTCGAGCAGCTCGGCTTCCTCTCCGCCGATCGCCTCACCGCGGGCGACGAGACCCGCGACGTCCGACAGCGGGATCTGCTTCAGGAACAGGGCCAGCACGAACGCGATCGCGATGAAGGGGATCAGGTACCAGAAGACCGGCGCCAGCGCGTCGGCGTAGGCGGTGACCACGCCGTCGCGCAGCTCGTCCGGCAGCTCGGCGAGTACCGACGGGTCGATGGTCGAGGTGGCCTCTCCCGCCTGCGCGGCGGTGGCTCCGGCATCCGTGAAGACCTTCGTCAGGTTCTCGGTGAGCCGAGAGGTGAACAGCGTCCCGAAGACGGCGATGCCAAGGGCGGCGCCCATCTCGCGGAAGTAGTTGTTCGTGCTCGTCGCGGTACCGAGGTCGGACGCCGGGACGGCGTTCTGCACCACCAGCACGACGACCTGCATGATGAGGCCGAGTCCGGCTCCGAAGACGAACAGGTAGACGCAGATCAGCCAGATCGGCGTCGTCGCCGCAAGCGTCGTCATCGCGAGCATGGCGAGGCCGGTGATGATCGTGCCGAGGATCGGGAAGATCCGGTACTTGCCCGTCTTCGTGATGAGGAGCCCCGACGCGATCGAGGTGCCCATGAGGCCCACCATCATCGGAAGCATCAGAAGACCGGATGCCGCCGCCGACGTGCCGGACGACATCTGGAGGAAGGTCGGGATGAAGCCGATCGCCGCGAACATCCCGATGCCGAGCATCAGCCCGATCGCCGTGGCGTTGACGAACACCGGGTTGCGGAACATCGCCAGCGGCATGATCGGATCGGCCGCCCGCGACTCGGTGAACACGAACAGCGCGGCGGCGAGCAGCAGGCCGAGGCCCCAGCCCCACGTGGCGGTGTGGTCCCAGCCGAAGTCCTTCGACCCGCCGAAGTCGGTGAAGAAGATGAGGCACGTCGTGGCGATGGACAGGAACAGCACGCCGAGCCAGTCGATCGGCTTCTCGGCGTTCTTGTCGGGGAGCTTGAGGGCGAAGACCGCGATGAAGAACGCGGCGATGCCGACGGGGATGTTGATGTAGAAGGCCCACTGCCACGTCATGTGATCGACGAAGAAGCCACCCAGAAGCGGGCCGCCGACGGCCGCGAGGCCGAAGATGGCGCCGAGGGGGCCGAGGTACTTGCCGCGTTCGGAAGCCGGAACGATGTCGGCGATGATCGCCTGCGACAAGATCATCAGGCCGCCGCCGCCGAGGCCCTGCACGGCACGGAAGACGACGAACATCCAGAAGTCGGTGGCGAAGGCGCAGCCCACCGAGGCCAGGGTGAAGATCGCGATCGCAACGAGGAACAACCGGCGCCGGCCGAGGACGTCGCCGAACTTGCCGTAGATCGGCATGACGATCGTCGTGGCCAGGATGTACGCGGTGGTGATCCAGACCTGGTGCGAGACGCCTCCCAGCTCGCCGACGATCGTCGGCATGGCGGTCGACACGATCGTCTGGTCGAGGCTGGCCAGGAGCATTCCGGCGATCAGCGCGGAGAAGATGATCCAGATGCGCCGCTTGGTCAGCAGCATCGGTGCGGGACCGCCGGGTGCGGTCGGGACGGAGGCGGTGGCGGTCATTCGGGCTTTCCGATCGGGATGGTCTGGCTGGCGAAGAGTGCTTGGGTCGCCTCGATGCGGCGATGGAAGACGACGGCGAGCGGGTCGGCGTTGCCGGGCTCGAGGAAGGCGCCGAGCGCGCTGCGGGAGACGGCCCCGACGATCTGGGCGGCCAGTTCGGCGCGCGGGTCGCCTTCGCTGAGGCCTTCGCGCTGCTCGATGAGGCGCGCATCCGCCTGCTCGGCCTCGATCCCGAGCTGGATCATCCGCGCGAGCAGGCGCGGCTCCTTGTCGACGGCGGCGATGAGCAGGGCGACGGTTTCGGGCGCCACCTCGAAGCCCCGCCAGCGCGTCTCGGTGAGCTCGGCGAGGTCGGCCAGTAGGGCGGGGGAGATCTCGCCGGCGGCGGGGGACGGCTTGGCCATGAAGGCCGCGACTGCCTCGGCGTCGGAATGACCGATCGGGATGCCGAGCACGGCGTCCTCTTTGGAGGCGAAGTAGTTGAAGAACGTGCGCCGGGAGACGGCGGCTTCGGCGCAGAGCTCCTCGATAGTGAAGCCGGCGAGACCTCGCTCGGCCGTGAAGGTGCGGCTGACGCGGATCAGCGTCCTGGTCGTCTCCGACCGGCGCTGATCCCGAATCGGATTTGCACTATCTTGCACGGAGTGCATTGTTGCACTCTCGGACCTCTAGTGCAAATTCATATGATCTCTTCCGGTAATTCCGGCAGCGCCTGGCCTATGGCAGTCTGTTCAGCATCGGTTCATCAGATCCCTGACGGCTCTCGAAGGAGAGAACCACATGACCTTCCATGCTGCGCGCGTCGTTGACTCTCACCAGCACCTCTGGATGATTTCCGAGCGCGCGTACGACTGGATCGTGCCGGAGCACGGCCCGCTGAACGCCGACTTCGGGCCGCAGGACATCGCGCGCGATGCAGAAGCCGCGGGAATCACCGCGACAGTCCTCGTTCAGGCCGCCGACACCTACGAGGACACGTTCTACATGCTCAGCGTCGCCGCTCGGGAAGACCGCGTGAAGGGTGTGGTGGCGTGGGCACCGCTGGCTCGGGCCGCCGAGGCGGAGGCCGCAATCGATCTTTACGCTCGCAGTCCCTTCGTCAAGGGCCTCCGAGCGCTGACCCACACCTACGACGACCCCCGCTGGATCCTCCGCGAAGACGTCGGCGGCGTCCTCGGACTCCTCACAGCATGCGGTCTGACACTCGACTACGTGTGTACGACCCGCGAGCACGTCGCTGCGGTCACTGAGCTCGCGCAGCGTCACCCCGATCTCACGCTCATCGTCGACCACCTGGCGGCACCCGACATCAAGTCGCGAGATCTCGGGAAGTGGGGCGATCAGATCCTCGCCTTGAGCGCGAACCCGAACGTGCACATGAAGCTCTCCGGGTTGAGCACATCGTCCGAGGCCGGCTGGACGGCGGCCGACTGGCAGCCCTGTGTGGATCATGTGCTGGGCGCGTTCACCGCTGATCGAGTGATGCTGGGCAGTGACTGGCCGGTGAGCATCCTCGGCGGAGATTTCGCAGACGTCTGGGCAGCCCAGCTGGAGACCATCGCAGGTCGATCCGCAGAGGAGCGCGACGCAGTGACGTGGCGTACAGCGTCCAGAGTCTACGGACTCGGTCTGGAGCACTCATGAGACGCATCGCCTCGGTCATCGGCCTGCCTGCTGAGAATCACGTCGAGTACGAGAGGCTGCACGCCGACGTGTGGCCTGCCGTGCTGAAGCGACTCTCGGCGAGCGGAGTCATGAACTACTCGATCTTCCGCCACGGCGACCTTCTCTTCTCCTACCTGGAGTATGTCGGGACCGACTTCGAGGCCGACATGGCGGCCATGGCCGCCGACCCGGCGACGCAGGAGTGGTGGGCCGTGTGCAACCCCCTGCAGCGACCCGTCGCGGATCGCGCTGAGGGGGAGTGGTGGAAGGAGATTCCCGAGGTCTTCCACCTCGACTGATGATCAGCCCAGCGGTGGTGTCCGCGGCGGTGGGACCCGACCGGGAGTGATCGCCTCGAACGCGGCCGCGAGCCGGAGCAGCGCGGTGTCGTCGTACGCCCGGCCGGCGAACGTCAGGCCGACCGGCATCCGCGTGTCGTCCATCAGACCCATCGGCACGGTCACGGTCGGGATGCCGAGGTGCCGGATCGCGAGGTTGCCGTTGGCGATCCAGACGCCGTTGCGCCAGCCGAGGTCGGCCGACGCGGGGTTCACGTCCATGTCGGCCGACCCCACGTCGGCGACGGCGGGGAAGACCACCGCGTCGAGCCCGAGCCGGTCCATCCACTCCTCGAGGTCGATGCGCCGCGTCTCTTCGAGACCGCGAAGACCTGCCTCGAGTTCGGGGATGTCGTCCAGCGAGGTCACCGGGTGCTCGCGCACGTGCGCCGGGTAGTCGGCGATGTCGTCGTCGAAGCCGGTGTACCGGTCGGGCAGTGCACCTTCGGGATGCGGGAAGATCCGGGCGCCGTCGACCTGGTCGAGGCTCGGCAGCGCCGGATCCCCGTTCGCCCGCAGGAAGTCGTCCCACGCCCAGGCCGACAGGTCGAGGATCTCCCGCGCGAGGAACTCGGGCGAGACCAGCCCGCGCGTGCGCAGGGTCGGCGCGCCCGGCCGGTCGCCCTCGTAGTTCGAGACCACGGGGAAGTCGACTTCGCGCACCTCGGCACCGTGGGCTTCGAGGGCTCGGCGCGCGGCATCCCAGAGCGCGATCACCGAGTCGCGGGTCTGGATGCGCGTCCCGGTGGGGCCGCCGATGCCCGGCGCGGCCGCGGTGCCGGCCTCTTCATCGGCGTTGACGTACATGCGCGGCACGCCGATGCGGCGCCCCAACAGCAGGCGACCGGGATCGGCGAGGGCTTCGCGGCCGAGCGCCGGATAGGACCCGGGCCTGATGGCCGAGGCGGCCGGCAGCTCGACCCAGGGCTGCGCCCGCCAGAAGTCCCCGCGCACCTCCGTGTCGTCGGCCACCACCACGTCGAGCACCTCCAGCAGGTCCGCCATCGTCCGGGTGTGCGGGACCACGACGTCCATGGTCGGCACGAGCGGCCAGTTGCCGCGCACCGAGATCACGCCGCGCGACGGCGTGTACGCACACAGCGCGTTGTTCGATGCCGGACCGCGTCCGCTCGACCAGGTCTCCTCGCCCAGGCCGAAGGCGGCGAAGCTCGCCGCCGTCGCGGTGCCCGAGCCGTTGGACGAGCCCGAGGCGAACGGCGCCGTCAGAAACTCGGCGTTGTAGGGACTCTCCGCTCGTCCGTACAGGCCCCGCTGCATGCCGCCGTTGGCCATCGGAGGCATGTTCGTGAGCCCGAGGCACACGGCGCCGGCGGCGCGGAGCCGCTCGATCGTGAACGCGTCGCGCTGAGCCACGAGGTCGGCGAACGCCGGGCTGCCGGCGGCAGCCGTGAGTCCCCTCACGAGGTAGCTGTCCTTGGCGGTGTACGGGATACCGTCGAGCGGGCCGAGCGTGCGTCCTTCCTTCCGCCGCGCATCGGACGCGGCCGCCTCGGCGACAGCTCCCGGATTGCGCACGACCACGGCGTTGAGCGCGGTCTCGGTGCCGGGGCCGTCGTACGCATCGATGCGAGCGAGATACGCCCGCACCAGCTCGCCGCTGGTCGTCTCGCCGCTGTCGAGGGCCGCGCGCAGGTCGGCGATGCCGGCCTCCACCACATCGATCATCGCGTCGCCGACCCCACCACCGGCTGCTGCTGCGTGATGCAGTGGATGCCGCCGCCGCGCGCGAAGATCGGCCGGGCATCGACGCTCACGACCTCGCGCCCCGGGTACGCGTCCGACAGGATGCCGCGGGCCGCGGCATCCGCCTGGTCCTCACCGAACCCGCAGGCGATGACCCCGCCGTTGACGACGAGGTGGTTGATGTAGCTCCAGTCGACGAAGCCCTCGTGATCGCGCAGCGTCGCCGGAGCGGGCACATCGATGACCTCCCACGCCCGGCCGGCGGCATCCGTCTCGCCTTCGAACAGCTCGCGCAGCTCGCGCGTGACCTCGTGGTCGGGGTGGGCGGGGTCGGCCTGGTGATGCAGCAGGACACGGCCCGGCGAGGGGATGGTGGCGACGATGTCGACGTGGCCGTTGGTGCCGAAGTCGTCGTAGTCGCGCGTGAGTCCGCGCGGCAGCCAGATCGCCTTCGTCGTCCCGATCGTGCGGGCGAGCTCGGCCTCGACACGGGCGCGGTCGGCGTAGGGGTTGCGGCGCGGGTCGAGCTGCACGGTCTCGGTCAGCAGCACGGTGCCCTCGCCGTCGACGTGGATGCCGCCGCCCTCGTTGACGAGCACCGAGCTGACGAGTTCAGCGCCGACGTGGGCGGCGACGAAGCGGCCGATCTCCGCCGACAGAGCCCACTCCGCCCACTCCGGGGCGCCCCAGCCGTTGAAGATCCAGTCGACGGCGCCGAGCACTCCGGGTCGCTCGTCGTCCAGCACGAAGGTCGGACCGAAGTCGCGCATCCAGAACTCGTCGAGCGGCGCCTCGACGATCTCGACGTCGCTCGAGAGCATCCGCCGGGCTCGCTCCATCTCGGTCGGGTCGACGACCATCGTGACCGGCTCGAACTGCGCCACCGCGTGGGCGGTCGCCGTCCATGCGGCGTAGCACTCCTCCTGCTCGGCGGCGGTGTCGCCCAGGGTCTGCCCGGCGCGCGGGAACGCCATCCACGTGCGTTCGTGCGGCGCGGTCTCGGAGGGCATGCGCCAGCTCATCGGGCGTCCTTTCGGGTTCGACGACGTCATCGATCCGGGATCACGGTACCCGGTTGTCACACTTCGCGCCCGGCCGACAAGCTCGCCCGGCTCGACGCGGAGATGCCGCTGACCCGGTGATCGGGTGCGGCGGGTGAGGCGCAGCCGCTCCCGGATATCCGCCGGGCCTCGGGCGTGTCAAGCCCGTCGCCGGTCGGGGCGCGACCGCGCATGCTCGATACCGCGGGCGACCGGCGTCGCCCTTGGGTACAGCGGACGAGAGCGAGGACGAGCATGGCGCGATTCGGATACACCCTGATGGCCGAGCAGAGCGGACCCAGGGAGCTGGTCCGCTACGCGCGGGCGGCCGAGGAGGCGGGCTTCGACTTCGAGGTGTCGAGCGATCACTACTCCCCATGGCTGACGAGCCAGGGCCATTCCGCGTACGCGTGGTCGGTGCTCGGGGCGGTGGCGCAGGTCACCGAATCCGTCGAGCTGATGACCTACGTCACGTGTCCGACGATGCGGTATCACCCCGCCGTCGTCGCGCAGAAGGCGGCCACGATGCAGCTGCTCTCGGACGGCAGGTTCCTGCTGGGACTCGGGTCGGGCGAGAGCCTCAACGAGCACGTCGTCGGCGAGGGGTGGCCCGGTGTCGGCACCCGCCAGGCGATGCTCGAAGAGGCCGTCGACATCATCCGCGAGCTGCACACCGGAGAGCTGGTGACCTTCGACGGCGAGTACTTCCGGGTGGACTCCGCCCGCATCTGGGACGTTCCCGACGGCGGTGTGCCGATCGGCATCGCGGTGTCGGGCGGTGACAGCATCGAGCGGTTCGCCCCGATCGGCGACCACATGATCGCGGTGACCCCCGAGAAGGACATCGTCACCGGATGGGACGTCGCCCACCCGGGGGATTCGCGCAAGATCGGCCAGGTGCCGATCTCC
This sequence comes from Microbacterium sp. Root166, assembly GCF_001427145.1. Lineage (GTDB taxonomy): Bacteria > Actinomycetota > Actinomycetes > Actinomycetales > Microbacteriaceae > Microbacterium. The sequence continues at coordinate 162,555 of NZ_LMGL01000001.1, read as the reverse complement.
TGGGATCCCGATATGGATGCCGCGATCGAACGCGCGCACGACCAGTTCCGCTGGTTCGGCGGTGGATGGGCCGTCAACGCGGATCTGCCGACGCCGGCGGGCTTCGAGGCCGCGAGCCGATTCGTGCGGCCGGAGGACGTCGCGGAGTCCATCGCGTGCGGTCCCGATCTCGACGCGCTCGCCGAGAGCGTGCGGCCTTTCCTCGACGCCGGCTTCACCGACATCGCGCTCGTCCAGATCGGCGACGAGCAGCAGGAGCGCTTCCTGGCCGAGGTCGCCGAGCCGCTCCTCGAGCGCGTCCGGGCCCTCGGCTGACCGGATCGGAGGCTCCGATGCCGCGCAACGCCGCTCTCTCGACGGTGTCGGTCGTCATCCCGGCCAAGGACGACGGCGGTCCGCTCGCCGCGTGCCTTGCGGCACTGGGCGCGCAGACACGGCCCGCGGACGAGATCGTCGTAGTCGACAACGGCTCGTCCGACGCCACCGCGCGCGTCGCCGCCGAGTCGGGCGCCCGCGTGGTCCGCTGCAGTGAATCCGGCATCCCGGCGGCGACCGCGGCGGGGTTCGACGCCGCCGTCGGCGACGTGCTCCTACGCCTCGACGCCGACTGCGTCCCGGCCCCGTGGTGGATCGAGCGTGCCGTCGCCGCCCTCGATGACGCACCCCACGCGGCGGCCGTGACCGGAGGCGCGCGCTTCATCGACGGTCCGAGGATCCTGCGCGGCCCGCTCGCCGCCGCGTATCTCCTGGCCTATGCGACGGCCACCATCCCCCCGCTCGGCCACATGCCGCTCTTCGGCTCCAACTTCGCCGTACGCGCCGAGGCGTGGCGCCGCGTCCGGGCGGAAGTGCATCGCCATGATCCGGACGTCCACGACGACCTCGATCTCGCCTTCCATCTGGGGGAAGACCACGTGATCGTGTACCGCCCCGGCCTCACGATGGGGATGTCGATGCGCCCGTTCCGCAGCGCCGCGTCGTTGCGGCTCCGGCTGTACCGTGGCATCCGCACCGTCACGGTGCACTGGCCGCACGACTTCCCCCCGTGGCGATGGGTCCGTCGTGTCCTGCGACGGCGCGCGGCGCGTATCGCCCCGCCGCCGAACTCGTCAACCCCCGCGACAACCCCGCGCGCCGCTTGAGATCGTCGTGTCGCCGCGGACCTCGCGGACCGCTGCGACGAGGAGACCCATGACGATCGCCGACGCCGAAGCACCGGCCCATGCCCTGACCCCGCGGGGTCCGCTCAGCGCCACGACGCTGGCCACGCTGATGCACGCCGACTTCGGGCACCGGCGCACGGCTCTCGTCGCGGCCAGCCGCGACGCCGTCCTCGGGAGCACCGATGTCTCCGACGACGAGGACATCCAGCTGACGCTGTTCCTGCTCTACGCCTGCGCCTACGGATCGCTCGACTGGATCGACCCGGGCTGGGAGTGGCATCCGGTGCTCATCGAGGCGCGCGGCATCCTCGAGGCGGCGTTCGAAGCATCGCTGCGCACTCTCGTGACCAACCCCGAGACGCCGGACCCTGACGCGCGGGCCATCGCCGCCGCGCTGTTCGAGCTCACCGCACCGACGCCGGGGCCCTCGCTGTCGCGGCACATCGCCAAGCACGCGACCCTCGAGCAGGCGCGCGAGTTCCTCATCCACCGCAGCATCTATACGCTGCGCGAGGCGGACCCGCACTCGTGGGCCATCCCGCGGCTGACCGGCCGGGCCAAGGCGGCGCTCGTCGAGATCCAGGCCGACGAGTACGGCGGCGGCCGGCCCGAGCGCGTGCACGCCGAGATCTTCGCGCGCACGATGACGGGCGCGGGCCTGGACTCGACCTACGGCGCGTACGCCGACCTGGTGCCGGCGGCGACGCTGGCTCCGATGAACGCGATGTCGATGTTCGGTCTCAACCGTCGCCTCGTCGGCGCCATCGTCGGCCATCTCGCGGCGTTCGAGATGACCTCGTCCCTCCCCAACCGCTCGTACGGCGACGGCTTCCGGCGCCTCGGGTTCGGCGAAGACGTCACCGACTACTTCGACGAGCACGTCGAGGCGGATGCCGTGCACGAGCAGATCGCGGGGCGGGACCTCGCCGGTGCTCTCGGCGAGGATCGACCCGATCTGCTCCCCGACATCATGTTCGGAGCTGCCGCCTGCCTCTACCTCGACGACCGCGCCGCCGACGTGATGCGCGAGGCGTTCGAAGCGGGCCGCAGTGCGCTGCGGGGAGGCGCCGTTGCCTGAAGACCTCGATGCCGAGTACGTGCTGCCTCTGCTGCGCCGCGACCGTCGCGGCGAGGACGAGTTGGTGCGCTACCTGTCGTGGCTCGGCGACCGCCTCGATGTGACGGTCGTCGACGCCTCGCCGGCCGACCTGTTCGCGGCGCTCGACGAGCGGCTGAGCGAGGGCGTCGTCCACGTGCCGCCGGCGGCCTCCGGGCTGAACGGCAAAGCGCGGGGAGTGCTGACGGGGCTCGAGGTCTCACGGCACGACCGCGTGATCATCGCCGACGACGACATCCGCTATGACGACGTCACACTCCGCGCCGTCGTCGATCGGCTGGCCGAAGCGGACTTCGTCCGTCCGCAGAACGTCTTCGCCTCGTTTCCCTGGCACGCACGCTGGGACACCGCGCGGAGCCTGATCGGCCGCGCCTTCGGCGGCGACTACGGCGGCACGGTGGGTGTCCGTCGCAGGACGGTCGTCGAGGCCGGCGGCTACAGCGCCGATGTGCTGTTCGAGAACCTCGAGCTCGAGCGCACGGTCGCGCTCTCCGGCGGGCGGGTGGACGTCGCCCGCCGGATCCTGGTTCCTCGGCTCCCTCCCACGGCAGCGCACTTCGCCGGGCAGCGCGTGCGGCAGGCCTATGACGACCTCGCCCAGCCGGCTCGGCTCGCCGTCGAGGCCGCGCTCCTGCCGGGGCTCGCGGCAGCGACTCTTCTCCGCCGGTGGCGCCTGCTCGCGGTCTTCGCCGCGACCGCTGTGGGGGTCGCCGAATACGGCCGCCGCGTGGCGGGCGGGCGCCGGGCGTTCCCGGCCACCAGCGCACTATGGGCGCCGGTATGGCTGCTCGAGCGGGCGGTCGCCGTCTGGATCGCACTGGGCTGGCGGCTGCGCGGCGGGATTCCCTACGCCGGCAGCCGCATCTTCTCGGCAGCGACGCCGGTCTCGCTGCTGCGTCGCCGGCTCACCACGACGGAAGGACTCGTGTCATGAGCGAGAGGTTCGCACGTGTGACCGCCTGCCCGGACGGGCCGCTCATCGTGCGCGGCGACGTCGAGATCCTCGGCGAGGACGGGCAGCCGCTGCGCAATCCGCGTCACACCGTGGCACTCTGCCGCTGCGGGGCGTCGGCGATCAAGCCGTGGTGCGACGGGACGCACAAGCTGACGCGGTTCTCCACGGCGCCCCCGCCGTCCGAGTGACCACCCGCGCGGCATCCGCTCGACAGGAGTCCCGGTCTTCCGCAGGACGCATCCGCCAGAAATCTCCTGTGGAAGATCACAACTCCTGTGGGGCGCTGGCCCCGGCCCCGCCTCACTCTCCGGAGACCGAGGTCGTGGGATGCGGAGCGCCCACGGGCTTGGACTCACTGGAGCCGCGCTGGCGCAGGAAGATCGACAGCGCGATCATGGCGCCCACGGCGAGGAACTCGGACTGCCAGTTCTGCAGCGTGCGATCCCAGAAGTCCGGCGTGCCGATGTACTCCGCCCACGTCATCGGCGGCTCTCCGTGCTGGGCGTTCTCGGAGTTCATGACGACGGTACCGGCCAGGGACTGCGCCAGCCACGACAGCACGAACACGACGCCCATCACGATGAGCAGCGAGTTCGAGAAGATGACCTGACGGATGCCGCGCGACCGGGCCCACTCGGGGGAGTCGGGCTGGGCGTGATCGCCGACCATCTGCTCTTCATCGGAGCCGGGTCCTTCGTCGCCGGGCTTCTTCGACTCGGGCGAACCTCGCTGGACGAGCCAGATCGTCGCGGCGATGAAGAGGAAGAACTGCAGGAACTCGGATTGCCAGTTCTCCGCCACGTCGACGATGAACTCGGAGGAGGTGACGAACTGCGACAGCGGTTCGGCCGGCTGGCCGTGCTGCGCGAGCAGCTCGTTGTTCTCGAGCCACCCTGCGATCGCCTGACCGGCGAGGGCGATGACGAAGAGCGCGCCGAACAGCAGACTCAGCGCGTTGTCGCGAATCGGTCGCATCGCGCTCACCTCCCGCTCAACGGAACCAGGATCATGTACGCCAGTCCGACCGCCAGCACCGCGATCCATGACCAGAACACCACTGCCTCGCCCGGGCGGGGACCCTCTTCTTCCGGTGTGAAGTCCACGGTCTGCTCCTTCCCGTCTGTGACCGCCGTGGCGGCCTCCGATGCGGAGAGGTTGCCGCGTATATGCCGCGGGGGGAACAGGGTTGACACATCGCCCTTCCGGGGGCACGGCGCGAGGGCGCGTCGTTGGCGCGCCGGCGCGATCCACGACACGATGGGACGACCGATCTGAAGAGGATGCCGATGGCTGCCGCCCCGCCCCGACGTGTACTTCCCGGCCTCACGCGCCGCAACATCGGTCAGGAGCTCCTGGCCGGGGTCACTCTCGTCGCCATCGCGGTGCCGCTCAACATCGGGTACGCCCAGATCGCGGGGCTGCCGGCCACCGCCGGGCTGTACGCCCTCATCGTGCCGACGGTGATCTACGCGCTCACCGTGTCGTCGCGCCAGCTGGTGGCTTCTCCGGATGCCGCGGCCGCCGCGCTGGTCGCCTCGTCCATCGGCGGCCTGGCGGTGGCCGGCACCGCGGACTATGCGACGCTCGCCATGGCGCAGGCGATCATCGGCGGGCTGATGTTCCTGCTGCTGGCGCTGTTCAAGCTCGGGTTCGTGGCCAACTTCCTCTCGAAGCCGATCCTCGTCGGCTTCGTCGGCGGCCTCGCGTTCGACATCCTGATCAGTCAGATCGCCAAGATGCTCGGCGTGAAGATCGACTCGGGCGCCGAGGTCCTCGACAAGGTCACGCAGCTGTTCGCGGGGTTGCCGACGGCCAACGTCTGGTCGATCCTCATCGCCGCGGCATCCGTTCTCGTGCTTCTCGGCGGCCGCAGGCTGCTTCCCGCCGTCCCCTGGGCACTCGTCGTGCTGGTCGTCTCGACCGCGCTGGTGATGCTGACCCCCGCGGAGGAGGCGGGCGTGGACGTGCTGGGCGCGGTGCCCGCCGGACCGCCCGTGCTGACCTGGCCGGTGATGGAGTGGTCGATGTGGCTGGCGGTCGTTCCGTCCGCCATCGCGCTCACGATGGTGACCACCGCCGAGGGGCTGCTCGTGTCGCGCTCGTACGCCGAGAAGCGCGGGTATCCGATCGAGCCGAACCGCGACCTGTTCGCGCTGGGGCTCGGGAACATCGCCGCCGGCGCGTCCGGCAGCTTCACGATGGGCGCCTCGACGTCGCGCACCGCGGCGATGGACCAGGCGGGCTCGCGCACGCAGCTGCCTTCGCTCGTGCTGGCCGGTGGCACCCTCCTGCTGCTCCTGTTCGGAACAGCGCTGCTCGCCGACATCCCGTCGCCTGCGATCGGCGCGATCGTGGCGGTCGCGATCCTGCCCCTCCTCGGCATCAAGGAGTTCCGCGCGCTGTGGCGCATGGACCGCTTCGAGTTCGCGATCGCCGCCGTCTGCTTCCTCACGACCCTCTTCGTCGGCGCGATCCCGGGAATCGTCGTGTCGTTCGTGCTGGCCCTGATCAACCTCGTGCAGCGCGCGTCGCACCCGCCCATCGACGTCCTCGCCTCGACCGGCGACCCGGCGGAGTCCCTGCTCACCGGGGCGCCGAAGGGCAGCGTGACCGTACCCGGAGTCCTGGTCATCCGGCTCGCCGCTCCTCTCTTCTTCGCCAACGCCGCGTCGTTCACGCAGGCGGTCACGGACGCCGTGAAGGCCGCGGGTGCCGACGGCATCCGGCACGTCGTCCTCGACATGGAGGCGGTCACCGACGTCGACGTGACCGGAGCGGAGGCCTTCGAGACGCTCGTCCGGTGGCTCGACGACCACTCCATCGCGCTGGCGTTCAGCCGCATGAGACCCCCGATCGCCGAGCGCATGCGCACACTGGACCTCCTGCGGGATCAGCACGTGTTCGACACCAATCGCGCCGCGCTCGCGGCGCTGAGCGACCCTGAATCCAGCAGTGAAAGCGGTGCACCGTCATGACCGAGACCATCGGCGAGATCCTCCCCCTGGCGTTGGGGGTCGCGATCAGTCCCATCCCGATCATCGCGGCGATCCTCATGCTGCTCTCGCCGAAGGCGCGGGTCACCAGCGTCGGATTCCTCCTCGGGTGGATCGCCGGCATCGTGCTGGCGGTCACGGTCTTCACCCTGCTCGCCTCGGTGATCCCGCCGTCCGACCCCGACGAGGCGGCGCCCGTCCGCGGCACGATCCAGCTTCTGCTGGGTGCCCTGCTCCTCGTGCTCGCCGCCCGCAACTGGCGTGCGCGGCCGCGCCCCGGGCAGGAACCGGCGATGCCGAAGTGGATGCACGCCATCGACACGATCTCGTTCTTCGGGGCGCTGGGCCTGGGCCTGCTGCTCTCGGCGGTCAACCCGAAGAACCTGATGATGGGCGCCGCAGCCGGTACCGACATCGGCTCGGTGGACCTCTCCGCGAGCGACACGGTGCTCGTCATCGCCGTGTTCACCCTGATCGCGGCATCCACCGTCGCCATCCCGGTCATCGGCTACCTGATCGCGGCGAAGAGCCTGCGGGAGCCCCTCGACGCCCTGCGCGGCTGGCTGGCGCACGAGAACGCCGTCATCATGGCCGTCCTGCTGCTGGTGATCGGCGTCGTCCTGATCGGCAAGGGGATCGGCTCCTTCTAGCGGGCACGCCGCACGCGTCAAGCCCCTACCCGGTCGCACGCAGGTCTTCGTAGCGTCGATGGACGACCAGCGAAGGAGATGCGCGGATGTCCGAGACGAAGACCGACCCCCGTGACAAGCACGCCGAAGGCGGGTTCCCCGATCAGCAGCAGGAGCAGCCCGGGCTGACCGACGAGACGACTCCCGAGCCGGATCACGGCGAGGACTCGTACGTCGGCGCCGAGCGCCTGACGGGGCGCAAAGCGCTCATCACCGGCGGCGACTCGGGCATCGGCCGGGCCGTGGCCATCGCCTTCGCCCGCGAGGGCGCCGACGTGGCGATCGCGCACATGCCCGAGGAGCAGGAGGACGCCGACGACACCGTGGCGCTCGTCCGGGATGCCGGACGCACGGCCGCCTCGTACGCCGGCGACGTCCGCGACGAGGCCTTCGCCATGTCGATCGTCGACGACGCCCGCGAGGCGCTCGGAGGCCTCGACATCGTGGTGCTCAACGCGGCATACCAGAAGGATCGCGAGAGCCTGGCGTCGCTGGAGACCGACGAGATGGACCGGGTCTTCCAGACCAACCTCTACGGCCTCATCTACTCCGCTCGACAGGCGGTGCCGCACCTGAAGCCCGGCAGCTCGATCATCGTGACGTCGTCCGTCCAGGCGTTCAACCCGTCGCCCGGCCTGCTCGATTACGCCATGACGAAAGCGGCACAGGTCGCGTTCGTGAAGGCGCTGGCCGAGGAGCTCGGGCCGAAGGGCATCCGCGTGAACGCGGTCGCCCCTGGGCCGATCTGGACCCCCCTCATCCCGGCGACGGGATGGGATGCGGAGCGCCTCGCCTCGTTCGGCACCGACACGCCCCTCGGCCGGCCGGGACAGCCGGCCGAGCTCGCGGGCGCCTACGTGTACCTGGCATCGGAGGCGGCCTCGTACGTGTCAGGGGCGGTGCTCCCGGTGACGGGCGGCAAGCCGCTCTGATCTCGGGATCAGGTCGAGACGAGGGCGGACAGGGTCTCGGGCGAGAGGGCGTGCTCGATCGCGAGCATGCTCGCCCCGAGCACCGCGGCGTTGTGCGCGGCGGCGGACTGCACGATCGACAGATGCTCCGTCGCCAGCGGGATGGAGCGCGTGTAGACGACCTCGCGCACGCCGGCGATCAGGTGCTCGCCGACGCGGGCCATCGATCCGCCGATCGCGATGACCGAGGGATTGACGAGGCTCACGCAGGTCGTGAGCACCTCGCCGATGTCGCGCCCGGCCTGACGCACCGCCTGGATGGCGTCGATGTTGCCGCGCTTGACGAGATCGACGACGTCGTTGCCGTTCTCTGCGGGCACGCCCTGGGCGCGCAGGGCCCGGGCGATCGCGGGTCCTGAGGCGAGCGCCTCGAGGCATCCCTGATTCCCGCAGTGGCAGGGGACGCCGGCGCCGCGGGCGACGCGGACATGGCCGATGTCGCCCGCGATGCCCTGCGCGCCGCGCTGCAGGGTGCCGCTCGAGATCACGCCGGAGCCGATGCCGGTGGCCACCTTGACGAACATGAGGTGCTCGACGCCCGGGAACGCGGTCGCGCGCTCGCCCAGCGCCATGATGTTCACGTCGTTGTCGACGAGCACCGGCACGTCGAGGTGCTGCTGCACCCAGCCCGGCACGTCGAAGCGGTCCCAGCCGGGCATGATGGGCGGGTTCACGGGCTGACCCGTGGAGTGCTCGACCGGCCCCGGGATCCCCATGCCGATCGCCGCGAGGTCACTGGTCGAGCGGCCGATCTGCTCGAGAAGCGCGAGGGCGTGGTCGACGACCCATGTGAGCACGGGCACGGGCCCGAGGGTGACGTCCAGCGGCTCGCTGTGCTGGGCGATGATGCTGCCCGTGAGGTCGGTCACGGCCAGCGTGGCGTGCGAAGCGCCGATGTCGGCGGCGAGCACGAGACGGGCGCTCGGGTTGAGGGCGAACTGCGACGGCGGGCGGCCGCCGGTCGACACGGTCTCGGCGATCGGGGTGATCAGCCCCATGCGCATCAGCTCATCGACGCGCGCCGCAATGGTCGATCGGGCGAGGCCGGTCGATTTCGCCAGCTCGGCCCGCGTGCGGGGGACGCCGTCGCGCAGAAGCTGGAAGAGCTGGCTCACTCCTGACACGGTCGTCGGGGACTCGGTGCTCATATTCGCCACATTTCAGTTTATCGGCGCCGATCGGGTGCCGAAGTCCGCAGGACTTCCGACGGATGCCGCGGCCCGGCGCGCAGGACCGTACAGAAGTCCATGTGCGCCGGGCTGCGACATCGGTCAGGTCGCTCGGCCGGTCGGCTTGGCGAACCGCTGCTGGAGCAGCACGGCGACGACGATGATGACGCCCTTCGCGACGGCCTGCACGGAGGAGTTGAGGTTGTTCTGCACGAAGACGTTCGTGAGGGTGGCGAAGATCAGGACGCCGAAGACGGTGCCGGTGATGGTGCCTCGGCCGCCGACGAGGAGCGTTCCGCCGACGACCACCGCGGCGATGGCATCGAGCTCGAGGAGCTGGCCGTGCGTGGAGGTGCCGGCCGTCGTGCGCCCGAGATACATGACCGCCGCGATGCCGGCGCACAGGCCCGAGATCGCGTAGAGCCACATGGTGTGGCGCTTCACGTTGATGCCCGCGAGGCGCGCGGCCTCGCGGTTGCCGCCGATGGCGACCGTCCGGCGGCCGAAGGTGGTGCGGTTCAGCACGACCCAGCCCAGCGCGGCGACGATCGCGAAGATCCAGATGAGGACGTCGACCCCGATGACGTCGAGGTTCATGAACTCGATGAAGTCGCGGTTGCCCACCTGGAGAGTGCGGCGTTCGGCGAGGATCTCGGCGAGGCCGCGGGCCGCGACCAGCATCGCGAGGGTCGCCATGAACGCGACGACCTTGCCGTAGGCGATCACGACGCCGTTGATCAGGCCTGCGGCGAGTCCGACGAGCAGGGCGAACAGCACCATGACGGACCAGTGCATCTGATCGGCGAGGTCCTGCACGGCGGCGATGGTCGCCACGACGGAGGCGAGGCCGATCACCGAGCCGACCGACAGGTCGATGCCGCCTGCGATGATCACCAGCGTCATGCCGATGCTGACGACGCCGATGATCGACGCCTGGCGCAGGATCGTGAGGATGTTGCTGACGGTCGTGAAGGTGTCCGGCGCGGTGACGGCACCGACGATGATGAGCACCAGCAGCGCCGCGACGAGGCCGAGGTTGCGGCCGACCGAGCCCGACATGAAGCGCTGGAAACCGGTCTTCGACGAGCGATCGGTGGGCGCGGGGCCAGTGGGCGACGGCGCCACACTGGAGGTGGGGACTCCTGCTGTCCCGGTGGTCTGCTCGCTCACGCGGCGGTTCCTTTCATGACGAGATCGAGCACACCGTGCTCGTCGATCTGTGAGGCGGGGAGGGTCTTGAGCACGCGGCCGTCGGCCACGACGAGGACGGTGTCGGCGAGGCCGAGCACCTCCTCGATCTCGCTCGAGACGATCACGACGGCGTTGCCGGCGGCGGCGAGGCGACGGATGAGGGCGTAGATCTCGGCGCGTGCGCCGACATCCACGCCACGGGTGGGCTCGTCCAGGAGCAGGACACGTGTGCCGTGCACGAGCCAGCGGGCCAGCAGGATCTTCTGCTGGTTGCCGCCCGAGAGCGTCATCGCCGGCCGGTCGGGATCGGCGGGCCGCAGCTCGAGCGCCTCGATCTGCTCGCGCGCGACCTTGCGCTCGGCGCGCTCGTCGAGGAAGCCGCCCTTGGCGAACCGCGACATCGACGAGAGCGTGACGTTGACGTAGATGGGTTCGTCGAGCACGAGGCCCTGGCTCTTGCGCTCCTCGGGCGAGAGCCCGATGCCGGCCCGGACCGCGTGGACGACGGAGCCGCGACGCAGCCCCTTGCCGCCGATTTTGACGGTGCCGGCGGACGAGCGACGGGCGCCGTAGACGGTCTCGAGGATCTCCGAGCGGCCGGAGCCCACCAGTCCCGCCAGCCCGACGATCTCGCCGGCGCGCACCGAGAACGACACGTCCTCGAAGACGCCGCCGAGAGCGAGGCCCTCGACCTCGAGCACGGTCGGCGCGTCGGCCGGCACGGGCACCGCAGGCGGGAAGACGTTCTCGACATCGCGCCCGGTCATGAGCCGGATGAGCTCGGACGTGGGGGTGTCGGCGACAGGAAGCCCGACCGCCGTGGTGCGACCGTCCTTCAGCACGGTGATGCGGTCGCCGATCTGCCGGATCTCCTCCAGGCGGTGGGTGATGTAGACCACCGCGATGCCCGCGGAGGTGAGCTCCTTCACGACGTGGAAGAGGTTCTTCACCTCTTCGGAGTCGAGGACGGCGGACGGCTCGTCCATGATCATCAGCTTGATGTCGTGCGACAGTGCGCGCGCCATGGAGACGATCTGCTTGTTCGCGGCGGACAGCGTGCCCACTTCGGTGTGCGGGGAGAGGTTCGCGTGGCCCAGCCGGCGCAGCAGCTCGCGGGTCTGCTTGGCGGCCTCGGAGCGCTTGGTGAAGCCGCCGCGCGCCAGCTCATGCCCGAGGAAGATGTTCTCGGCGATCGTCAGGCCGTCGACGACGTCGAGCTCCTGGTACATCGTGGCGATGCCGAGCTCGATCGCGGACTCCGGGTTCGGGATCACGACGGGCTCTCCGAGCCAGGAGATCTCACCCTCGTCCGGGCGGTGCACGCCCGCGAGCGTCTTGATGAGCGTCGACTTGCCCGCGCCGTTCTGGCCGAGGACGCAGTGCACCTCGCCGGGAACGACCTGCAGGTCGACCCCGCGGAGGGCGCGAACGCCGGCGAAGGACTTCGTCACGCCTCTGACGTCGAGTAATGCCGATTGATGGTCAACTTTGATCACGGGTTGAACATAACACGACGGACGGCCGCTTGCCGAGCCCCAATTCGCCGACGCCGGTTGAGGTCGGTATCCGACGCCAACCCCCTGCAGCCGCGGACTTCCGCCCGTTCAGGCAAAGTCACCCACTTCTGACGGACAGAAAACAAAAGGTGACAATGTTCTGCAGACTTCTGCTACGGTGATCTTCGTCAGCGTGGACTTCCTCGAGTACGGTCAGCGTCCCTCTCGCGAGTCCCCGCGTCCTAGCTGCATCACATTCAAGGAGGAACACAATGCGCTCACACCTGAAGGCGCGCACGCGACTCGTGCTCACCGGCACCGCGGTCATCGCCGCGATCGGACTTCTCGCCGGCTGCACGGGCGGGGGAGCCGAAGAGGACAGCGTCGTCGACCAGGGCACGTCGTCCGAGGAGAACGCGGAGTCGGGCGACACGGTCGTCATCGGCTTCTCGGGCCCCGCGGCCGACCACGGCTGGCTCGGCGCGATCAACTCCGGCGCCCAGGCGGCCGCAGACAGCTTCGACGACGTCGAACTGCGCGTCGCAGAGGGCACCAACGACCCGATCGCCCAGATCGCCGCGGTCGAGACCTTCGTCAATGAGGGCGTGGACGCCATCGTGCTGCTGCCGACCGACGGCGCCGCGCTCACCGAGGCCGCCATCGCCGCGATGGAGGCCGGCATCCCGGTCATCAACGTGGACCGCGAATTCTCGAGCCCGTTCGCGGCTCGTGCGACGATCCTCGGCGACAACTACGGCATGGGCGTCAGCGCCGGTACGTACGTCTGCGAGCAGCTCGGCGACAACCCCGACGCGATCGTCGCGGAGATCGCTGGCATCGACTCGCTGCCGCTGACGCAGGACCGCTCGGACGGCTTCGCGGACGCGCTCGAGGACTGCGGTCTCGAGGTCTCGGCCCGAGTGGCCGCCGACTTCACTGTCGCCGGTGGCGAGGCGGCGGCTTCGCAGCTGCTGTCGGCCAACCCGCAGATCGACGCGCTGTGGAACCACGACGACGACCAGGGCATCGGCGTCCTCGCGGCCATCGACGCGGCCGGCCGCGACGAGTTCTTCATGATGGGCGGCGCGGGAAGCCGCAGCGCCATGGAGGCCATCCAGGCAGACGACTCGGTGCTCAAGGCGACGGTCATCTACCCGTCAACCCAGGCCGCCGACGGTGTCGCGCTCGCGCGCCTCATCGCCCAGGCCAAGACGATGGGAGACCTCATCACGCCGAGCATCCCGAACCGCATCGTGCTCGACGCGCCCGTCGTGACGAAGGACAACGTCGACCAGTTCATCGACCTCTCCTTCGAGTAAATTACGACGACGCGGGGCGCCCGTCGCAATCGACGGGCGCCCCGCGCCATACCTCCCGAGACAGGACACCGCGTTGACCGAGACGCTTCGCATCGCCATGATCGGCCACGGCTTCATGGGCGCCGCACACTCCCAGGGCTGGCGGGTCGCACCCCGCTTCTTCGATCTCCCGCTCGAGCCCGAGATGACCGTCGTCGTCGGCCGCAATCAGGCCACGGTCGAGGCATCCGCTCGAAAGTGGGGCTGGAACGAGACGGCCACCGACTGGCGCGAGGTCATCGCCCGCGACGACATCGACGTGGTCGACATCGTCACTCCCGGCGACACCCACGCCGAGATCGCCATCGCCGCGCTGGAAGCCGGCAAGCACGTGCTCTGCGAGAAGCCGCTCGCGAACACCGTCGAAGAGGCGGAGCGCATGGCGGCCGCAGCGACCGCGGCGGCCGGGCGCGGCATCCGCTCGATGGTGGGGTTCACCTACCGTCGCGTGCCCGCCACGACGTTCGCCCGCGACCTCGTCGCCTCGGGGCGGATCGGCGAGATCCGCCAGGTGCGCGCCGAGTACCTGCAGGACTGGCTCATGGATGCCGAGGCGCCCCTCACGTGGCGCATGAAGAAGGAGCTCGCGGGCTCGGGCGCGCTCGGCGACATCGGCGCCCACGCGATCGACCTCACCGAGTACATCACCGGTCAGAAGGTCACCACCGTCTCGGGCATCATCGAGACGCTCGTCACCGAGCGCCCGCTGCTGGGCGAGGGCGTCGGACTCTCCGGCACCGCCTCGACCGAGCGCGGCGCCGTGACGGTGGACGACATCGCCCTGTTCACCGGCCGCTTGGAGTCCGGCGCGCTCGCCTCGTTCGAGGCGACGCGCTTCCGCACCGGCCGCAAGAACGCCCTGCGCATCGAGATCTCCGGCTCCAAGGGTGCGATCGCCTTCGACCTGGAGCGCCTCAACGAGCTCGAGTTCTACGACGCGACGCTCCCCGAGACCGGACTCGGCTTCCAGCGGATCCTCGTCACCGAGCACGACCATCCCTACCTTGCGCCGTGGTGGCCCACCGGTCATATGCTCGGCTACGAGCACGGCTTCTCCCACCAGGTGTTCGACTTCGTCACCGCGATCGGCGAAGGCACGCAGCCGCTGCCGTCGTTCGACGACGGGCTGCACGTCCAGCGGGTGCTCGACGCGGTGGAGCGCAGCTCGGCCGCCGACAGCGCCTGGACGCGCACCGACGCCTGATCCGGCATCCCATCTCCAGAGACAGACCGTAAGGAACCGCAATGTCGCGACCCATCACCCTGTTCACCGGCCAATGGGCCGATCTGCCGCTCGAAGAGGTCGCGCGCCTCGCCGCCGAGTGGGGCTACGACGGGCTCGAGCTCGCCTGCTGGGGCGACCACCTCGACCCGTGGCGCTGGGACGACGAAGAGTACGTGCAGGGCAGGCTCGACCTGCTCGAACGGCACGGACTCAAGGTCTGGGCCATCTCCAACCACCTCAAGGGACAGGCGGTGTGCGACGACCCCATCGACCAGCGCCACCGCGACATCCTCTCCGACCGGGTGTGGGGCGACGGTGATCCCGAGGGCGTGCGTCAGCGCGCGGCCGAAGAGATGAAGAACACGGCTCGCCTCGCCGCGAAGCTCGGCGTGAAGACCGTCGTGGGCTTCACCGGCTCGAGCATCTGGAAGTACGTCGCGATGTTCCCGCCGGTCTCGCAGGAGGCCGTCGACGCCGGCTACCAGGACTTCGCCGACCGCTGGAACCCCATCCTCGACGTCTTCGACGAGGTCGGCGTGCGCTTCGCCCACGAGGTGCACCCGAGCGAGATCGCCTACGACTACTGGACCACCGTGCGCACCCTCGAGGCCATCGGGCACCGCCCCGCGTTCGGCCTCAACTGGGATCCGTCCCACTTCATGTGGCAGCAGCTGGACCCGGTGGACTTCATCCTCGAGTTCAAGGACCTCATCTACCACGTCGACTGCAAGGACGTGAAGCTGAACGTCGGCAACGGCCGCAACGGCCGGCTCGGGTCGCACCTGGCGTGGGCCGACCTGCGCCGGGGCTGGGACTTCGTCTCGACCGGGCGTGGCGACGTGCCGTGGGAGGCCTCGTTCCGGGCGCTGAACAGCATCGGCTACGACGGCCCGATCTCGGTGGAGTGGGAGGACGCCGGAATGGACCGACTGCTCGGTGCCCCGGAGGCGCTGGAGTTCGTCAAGCGCAACGCCTTCGCCGCGCCGACAGCCGCGTTCGACGCGGCGTTCAGCAGCCGCTGACGCCGCGCCAACGCGACAGCCGCGTTCGACGCGGCGTTCAGCAGCCGCTGACGCCGCGCCAACTCATACGATCCGGGTGAGTCGCCGCGGCGCACCCGGGGCCTATCGTGTGATCCATGACGACACCCGCGGGCTGGTACGACGACGGACGCGGCGCCATGCGCTGGTGGGACGGCACGCAGTGGACCGACCACGTGGCGCCTGCCGACGCGGCCGCACCCGTGCCGGCCGCGGCCGCGACGGACTCGCACGCTGAGACCGCTCCGATCGCGCCGACGCCGCCGTACGTCATGCCCGCGTCGACGGCCGAGTACCCGGGTGCCTACACCCCGTACGGACCGGATGCCGCGGCCGGCGTGTACGCGGTGGCTCCGCCGCCGCGCACCTCCAAGGCATGGATCTGGTGGACGGTCGGCGGAGTGGTGGCCCTGGGCATCGTGATCACCGCCATCGTGATGATTCCGCTGCTCCTGGTCAGCTCCGGCGGAGGCGCGAGCGAGCCGTCGCCGGCCGTCTCCTCGGTCGAGGACGACGACTCGTCCGCCGAGGAGGACGACGGCACACCGAGCTCCGCTGACGAGGATGCCGCGATCGCCGCCGTCGAGCTCTACGACGACGCCTGGCGGCTCGCGGACTGCGAGGACTTCTTCGCGACGACGACCGAGGCGTACCGCGAGTACAACGAGTGGGCGGACTGCGAGTCGTTCTACAGCGCCGCCCGCAACTTCTACGGCGGTGTCGAGGACTTCGAGATGGAGATCCGTGAGGTCGAGACGGTCGGCGGCGCGATCGCGGTGTCGGTCACCGAGTCGTACTCCTGGCTGTACGACGAGGACGGGGCGCCCCTCGAGGAGCCCGAGCCTTATGACGACCGCTGGGAGTACCTTCTCGTCGAGACCGACGGGGAATGGGTGATCGACGAGGCTTTCGTCGACTGAGCGCGCACGCCGATGAGGCGTAGGGTTTGACCATGGCGACGACACCTCCCGGCTGGTACGACGACGGACACGGCGCCCTGCGCTGGTGGGACGGCGCACAGTGGACGGAGCACGTCGTCGCGCCCGACCCCGAGACCGACGCCGATGCCCCGACGGAGGCCGAGATCGTCGCCTCCGCGGAGGCTGCTCCGCTTCCCGCGGAGACCGCGGCCGCGGCTGCGCTCGGCGTGGGAGTCCCGCCGGCGGCCGGCGCACCTGCCCTTCCCACGGAGCCGGTCCAGCCGGGCCCCGGCGAATACCCGGCCGCCGGCCACCCCGATCATCCGCAGGGCGCGTATCCGGGCGGCTACCCGGGAGAAGCCGGCGCCACAGGCATCTTCACCGCGGCCACGGCGCCGCGGAAGTCGAAGCTCTGGATCGTCTGGGTCGTTCTCGGCGTCGTGATGCTCGGCCTCGTGATCGGCGCAGCCGTCCTGATCCCCGTGATCCTCGGCATGAACGCCGGCGGAGGCGCATCGGGCGTCGCCCCGTCCAGCGCCGACGATCAAGCAGCGGTCGCCGCCGTCGAACTGTACGACGACGCATGGCAGAACGTGGACTGCGACGCGTACGTCGCCTCGACGAGCGAGTCGTTCCGCGAGGCGTCCTGGCCGGACTGCGAGTCCTTCACCGCTGACGCCGAGGGATTCGCCGCGGAGGGCGAGAACTACGCCGTGGAGGTCCTCGACATCGAGGCCGACGGCGGCGAGATCGTCGTCTCGACGAACGAGACCTACGATGCGCTCACCGATGAGGACGGCGAGCCGCTCGACGAGCCCGAGCGCACCGAGATCGCCTACGAGTACACGCTGGTGTCCATCGACGGCGAGTGGGTCATCGACGACATCGAGAACTGACCGGTGCCCGGCACCACGCCGAGGCCGCGAGGCGCTCGCTTCATCCTGACGTGCGTCGGCATCGGACTCGTCGCAGGGCTTCTGTCGGGCCTCTTCGGCGTCGGCGGAGGCACGGTCATCGTTCCGCTGCTCGTGCTGGTGCTGGGATTCGACCAGCGCCTCGCCGCGGGGACCTCGCTCGCCGCGATCGTGCCCACGGCCACCGTCGGGGTCATCTCCTACGCGATCCACGACTCCGTCGCGTGGATTCCGGCGCTGCTCCTCGCGGCCGGCGCCGTCGTCGGTGCGCAGATCGGCACGTGGCTCCTGCCCCGACTGCCGCTGACGCTCCTGCGCTGGGGCTTCGTGGGGTTCCTGGTCCTGGTGATCGTGAGTCTCTTCATCGTGATCCCGTCCCGAGACGCCGTTCTCGAACTGACGGTGCTGAGCGGTCTGGGCCTCGTGGTGCTCGGCGTGGTCACCGGCATCGTCGCAGGACTCATCGGAGTGGGCGGCGGGATCATCGTCGTGCCGGCGCTCATGGTGCTGTTCGGCACGAGCGACCTGGTGGCCAAGGGCACCTCGCTCCTCATGATGATCCCGACCGCCGTGTCGGGCACCATCGGCAACGTGCGCCGCTCGAACGTCGACCTCGTGGCTGCCGCGATCATCGGTGCGGCGGCCTGCACGACCACGGCGCTCGGCGCCTGGCTCGCCGTGTCGGTCGACCCGCTCGTGGGCAACGTCCTCTTCGCCGCCTTCCTCGCCGTCATCGCGGTGCAGATGGCGGTGCGGGCCGTCCGCGGGCGGCGTCGCTGACGGACGGGCCGCGAAAGCCGCTCGGTAGGATGGCACGGTGCCAGTGAACCCCGAGATCGTCGGCCGGGAATTCCCCCCGACGTCCCCTTACCTCGTCGGCCGTGAGAAGGTGCGCGAGTTCGCTCGCGCCGTCTTCGCCGACGACCCGCAGCATTCGGACCCGGTCGCGGCGCAGGCGCTCGGCTACGCCGACGTCGTCGCCCCGCCGACCTTCGCGATGGTCGTGCAGGACCTCACGCTGCAGCAGCTCCTCGCCGAGCCGGACTCGGGGATCGAGCTCTCGCGCGTGCTCCACGCCGAGCAGCGCTTCCGTTACACGCGGCCGATCGTGGCCGGCGACGAGCTCACCGCGACGCTGTCGGTGACCGGCATCCGCACGCTGGGAGGCAATGCCATGGTGACGAGCGACGCCGACATCCGGGATGCCGAGGGCGGCCACGTCGTGACCGCCACGTCGGTCCTCCTCGTGGGAGGAGACCAGTGAGCGCGCTCGAATCGCTGACCGTCGGCGACATCGTCGCAGAGCGCACGGTGCACGTGACCCGTGAGGCCCTGGTGCGGTATGCCGGGGCATCCGGGGATTTCAACCCCATCCACTACCGTGACGACATCGCCGCGGCCGTGGGCCTGCCCGGCGTGCTCGCCCACGGCATGCTCACGATGGGGCTCGCGGTGCAGACCATCGTGTCGTGGCTCGGAGACTCCGGCCGCGTGCTCGAGTACGGCGTCCGCTTCACGCGCCCCGTCGTCGTCGACCCCGAGACCGGCGCGCAGGTCACCGTCGTCGCCAAGGTCGGCGCTGTCGACGAGGGTGCGGCGCGCATCGACCTCACCGTCTCGCACGGCGACTCCACCGTTCTCGGCAAGGCGCAGGTTCGCGTCCGCACCGCATGACCGAAGTCACCCCGATCCCGCTGTCCCGGCTGACGACGCTGCGCACCGGCGGCGCGCCCGTCCGCATGCTCGAGGCGTCCACGTCGGAGGAGCTCGTCGACGCGCTGCGCGAGGTGTGGGCGGAGCGCGACGAATGGTTCGTCCTGGGCGGCGGCTCCAACATGTTCGTCGGCGATGAGCCGTTCGACGGAACCGTGGTGCGCATCCGCACCCAGGGCATCGAGCGGATGCCGGGTGCGCGACCGGGGCTCGCCCGGCTGCGCGTGCAGGCCGGCCACGACTGGGATGCGCTCGTCGCGTACGCCGTGGCGGAGGGCCTCGCCGGCATCGAGGCCATGTCGGGGATCCCCGGCACCGTGGGAGCCGCGCCGGTGCAGAACATCGGGGCCTACGGGCAGGAGATCGTCCAGACGCTCGTCGAGGTGGAGCTGATCGACGAATCCACCGGCGAGGTTTCGACCGTCCCCGCGGCAGACCTCGGACTGGGCTTCCGCACCTCGGTGCTCAAGCACCACTACGGCTCGGTGCCCGAGCGGCGCGCAGTGATCCTCTCCGTCACGCTCGAGCTGGCCGAGGTCGGCCAGGGCGAGCGGCCGATCGCCGGCGAGCAACTGCGCACCGCGCTCGGGCTCGCCGCCGGCCAGGGCGCCAGCGTGGCCTGGGTGCGCGACCACGTCCTGGCCACACGCGCCCGTAAGGGCATGGTGCTCGATCCGGACGACCCCGACACCTACAGCGCCGGCTCGTTCTTCCAGAACGCCATCGTCTCGGCATCCTTCGCCCGAACGCTGCCCGACGCGTGCCCGCGCTGGCCGGTCGCGCCCGACCTCGACCCCGTGCTCGTAATCCCGCTCTCGGACTTCGACGGCTACGTCCCGCCGCCGGCGGCGGTCGCGCCGGACGTCAAGGTGAGCGCCGCGTGGCTGATCGAGCAGTCCGGCTTGCGCAAGGGCTTCAAGCTGCCGCGGTCGCGAGCGGCGCTGTCGTCGAAGCACGCCCTCGCCCTCACGAATCGCGGCACGGCCACGGCGGCCGAGCTGGCCGAGCTGGCGCGCTATATCCAGGGTCGCGTGCAGTCCGAGTTCGGCCTCATCCTCCAGCCCGAGCCGGTGCTCGTCGGAGTCGACCTCTAGCCGCGACCGGCCTATCCCCGCCGCGCCGATTGCCCTACTCTTTGCGCATACGCGTTGGGGGCGTCCACCGGGCTGGAAGGGGACGCGCCATGAGCGCACCGGGGGCTGGCTGGTACGACGACGGCAGCGGCAGGATGCGCTGGTGGGACGGCACCCGTTGGGTGGACGCCGCGCCGCCGCCCCCGGCACCCGACCGGGAGTCCCCCAGCACGGTGTTGGGGGCTCCCGTCACCCCAGCCTCTCCGCGCCGGCGAACGTGGCCGTGGATCGCGGCGGGAGCGGCAGCGACCGCGGTCGTGGCAGTGGCTCTGGGCCTGGGGGCGGCGGTCCTGGTGTCGGGGGTGCTCTCGACGCCCGGCGCCATGGCGACGCCGGCGCCGACCGAGGCGGCACCCGCGACAGCCGACGACACGGAGAGCGCAGAGTCCGAGGACGGCCTGCTGTACCCCGAGGACTGGGACATCGCGGGGCCGGCTGTCGAGCCGGCGAACGACGAAGAGCAGGCGGCGCTCGCGGCAGTGGAGATGTACGAGAAGGCGTGGGAATCGGAGGACTGCGAGGACTACCTGACGTCCACGTCCGCGGCGTGGCGCGAAGCGCTCAACATCGTGGACTGCGACACCTTCTGGCGGGTGAGCGCCTCGCTGGAGGGTGCGGACGATGAGTTGAAACCCGCCCTCATCACCTCGACCGGCTCGCGGAACTACACCATCGGGGTCGTGATGACCATGCCGGTCGACCCGGATTCCCTGCCGGGCGATGACCCGGGCATCTCAGAGTGGCGCAGCCTTGCCAGCTACCACGTCCGGCAGAGCGGTGGCGAGTGGCTAGTCGAAGCGGTCCATGATCTCGACGACGGGCGCGAGGAGAACGAGATGGCCCCGGGGGAGAGGGCCGAGTCCGACCGCACGCTCGCCCAGTGGGAGGAGGCGATCGTCGGAGGGAACTGCGAAGCGCTCATGGCATCGACCACCGAAGGCTTCCGTGACGGCAGCGGGTTGACCGATTGCGCCGCGCTGCAGAGCTGGATCCAGGAGCGCGCGGAGTGGTGCGACATGACCATGGAGCCGGTCGACACCTATTACCGGACGCTGTGGGACATGCACCACGACGAGATCATCGCGACGGTCGAGCAGACGTGCCTGTACCTCCAGGATGAGGACGGCAACACACTCGATCCTCCCGAGGAGGGCGAACCGGAAGAGGTGGAGTTCCATCTCGTCTTCGATTGGGATACCGGGCGCTGGCTGTTGAACAACGTCGGCTGACCGAGCCGGAGACAAGCAACGCGGATGCCTCGACTCGAGGCATCCGCGTTCCGCCCTCAACCGCGCGGCCGATCACTCCTCTACGTCGCGCCTCTCGCGCTCGGCCCGCTTCGCCGCTTCTTCGGTGCGGATCGTCGCCGTCGTGATGTCGGTCGGGCGCTCGCCGGGCTCCCACATCCGATCGATGGCCGCCGCCGGTGACGAGGTCGCGGCGAGGGATGCCTCGAGGGCGTGCTCGTACTTGTTCTGACGTCGCTTCAGCCACAGGCCGCCCACGATGAGCAGCGCCAGCACGCCGTAGCAGATGGCGGCGAAGGGCGAGAGGACGAGCTCCACGACGCTGCCCTGACTCAGCTGCAGCGCCTTGCGGAGCTGCTGCTCGGCCATGGGACCGAGGATCAGCCCCACGATGAGCGGAGCGATGGGGTACCCGAAGCGACGCATGACGTATCCGAGCGCACCGACGATCAGCAGGATCAGGATGTCGAGCGTCGAGAAGTTCACCGCGTATGCCCCGAGCACCGCGAACATCACGATGCCCGCGTACAGGTACGGCCGGGGGATCTGCAGAAGCTTCACCCAGATGCCCGCGAGCGGCAGGTTCAGCACGATCAGGAGCAGGTTGCCGATGTACAGGCTCGCGATGAGCGCCCACACCAGGTCGCCCTGATTCTGGAAGAGCTGCGGACCGGGCTGGATGCCGTACGACTGGAACGCGGTGATGATGATCGCCGCTGTCGCCGTGGTCGGAAGTCCCAGTGTCAGCAGGGGGACGAGGACTCCGGCGGCCGCTGCGTTGTTGGCAGCCTCGGGTCCCGCGACGCCCTCGATCGCTCCACGACCGAACTGCGACTTGTCGCGCGACACCTTCTTCTCGGCCGCGTACGACAGGAACGTCGCGACGTCCGCGCCGCCGGCGGGGATCGTGCCGATCGGGAAGCCGATGGCGGTGCCGCGCAGCCACGGCTTCCACGATCGCCTCCAGTCCTCACGGGTCATCCAGCTGCGCCAGCCTCGTGTCACGGGGATCACCGGGATGGGACCGTGCCGGAGCCTCGCGGCGACGTAGAGCGTCTCGCCGATCGCGAAGAGCCCGACCGCGACGAGCACGACGCTCACGCCGTCGGACAGGGCCAGGATGCCCATGGTGTAGCGGGCCTGACCCGTCGTCGCTTCGGTGCCCATGAGCCCGATGAAGAGGCCGATCCCGAGGGACGCGAGTCCGCGCGACACCGATGAGCCCAGCAGCGCTCCGACGGTGATGAAGGCGACCACGATGAGCGCGACGAAGTCCGCCGGCGAGAGATTGACCGCGAACTCGGCGATGATCGGGGCGAAGAGCGTGAGCAGCACCGTCGCGATGGTTCCGGCGACGAACGAGCCGACGGCGGCGGTGGCCAGCGCCGCTGCTCCATGGCCGAGCTTGGCCATCCGGTTGCCCTCGATGGCCGTGATGACGGATGCCGATTCCCCGGGCGTGTTCAGCAGGATGCTCGTCGTCGAACCGCCGTACATCCCGCCGTAGTAGATGCCCGCGAACATCACGATCGCGGACGTGGGCGGAAGGGTGTAGGTCAGCGGAAGCAGCAGCGCGACGGTCATGGCGGGACCGATGCCCGGGAGCACGCCGACCGCGGTGCCGATCACGACGCCCAGGAACGCGAACAGCAGGTTCTCGGGCTGCAGTGCCGTGGCGAAGCCCTCGAGCAGCAGGTTGATGTTGTCCATGGCGATCTCCTAGCCGAACAGCGGGCCGGGCCCGTACCACGCGTCGAACAGCATGCCGCGGGGGAGGAAGAGCCCGAGCACCTCGCCGAACAGCAGCTGAGTCCCGATGCCGAGGCAGAGCCCGATGAGGAACGCGAGCCACCACCGCTTCGCGCCGAGCGCCCACGCCGAGCCGCCGAAGAGGATCGCGGCGACGAGCCACCAGCCGAGGATCTCCAGGAGGAAGATCACGCTGACGATGAGGGCCACGAGCTTGCCGATGGTCCACCAGTCGGTCTTGGCGTTGGGATCGATGTCCTCGCCCTCCTCGCGCGCGCCGAGCTTGCCGCGCAGCACCCCGATGACGAGGGCGATGCCGGCGCCGACGAGGATCGCCGAGACGAGGAACGGGAAGACCCGCGGCCCGACGGCGACGCCGGCCGGCGTGCGGATCGCGAAGGCGCCGACGAAAGTGGCGATGCCCAGCACCAGGATGAGAGCGGCGAAGATCAGTTCGCCGACGCGATCGGGCGTCCAGCCGGGGCGCGGCGTGTCCGCCGCGCCCCGGTCGGCAGTGGCCGGTGTGGTCATTGCACGAGCCCGATGTTCTTCAGCGTCGTCTGCACCTCGCCGATGTTCTCCTCGAGGAAGCTCGAGAACTCCTCGCCGACGAGGAACGCGTCCGCCCAGCCCCGCTCTTCGAGGGTGCTCTGCCATCCCGCACTGGTGTGCAGCTCGGTCACCAGATCGACCAGCGCCTGGGCCTCCTCGTCGGAGATGTCGCCCGGAGCGAGCAGTCCGCGCCAGTTGGTGTACACGACGTCGAAGCCTTCGTCCACCATCGTGGGCGCCTCGGGCAGCAGTGCGGCGGGCTCCTCGCTCGAGACCGCGAGCGCACGCAGGTCGCCGGAGTCGACGTACTGGGAGAACTCGCCGACACCGGAGATTCCGGCCGCCGCGTTGTTGCCGAGCAGGAGGGAGACCGCCTCGCCGCCGCCGGCGTTCGGGATGTAGTTGAGCTTCTCGGCGATGTCCCCGCCGTCGAGGCCTGCGGCTTCGAGCAGGAGGCCCGCGAGGATGTGATCGGCGCCTCCCGCGGAACCTCCGGTGATCGTGACGTCCTGGCCGTTCTCCACCACGTCGTCGATGAGGTCCTCGAGGGTCTCGTACTCGGACGACGCGGGGACGACGACGACCAGGGGCTCCTCGGTCAGCCGCGCGATCGGCGTCGTGTCCTCCATCCTCACCTCGGCGGAGTTCGTCTCCACCGCGCCGACCATGACGAGACCGGTGACCATGAGGGTGTTCGGGTCTCGTTCGTTGGCGAGCGCGGCGAGTCCGACGGTGCCACCGGCGCCGCCGACATTCGACACCGACGCGGTTCCGACGAGATCCTCCGCGGTGAGCACATCGGAGATGGCCCGCCCGGTCTGATCCCATCCTCCGCCGGGGTCGGCGGGCACGATGATCTGCACGGCTTCGGGCGCTTCGACGGCTGCGCCG
This sequence comes from Microbacterium sp. Root166, assembly GCF_001427145.1. GTDB lineage: Bacteria > Actinomycetota > Actinomycetes > Actinomycetales > Microbacteriaceae > Microbacterium. The sequence goes on along the minus strand of NZ_LMGL01000001.1, from coordinate 138,069 downwards.
TCGGTCTGGGCGCCGTCTGTCGCCCCGCCCTGCGGGTTGCATCCGGCGAGTGCGAGAACGACGATTCCGGCCATGCCGGCGACGATGATCCTGGTACGCATGAGCTTCGGCTCTCCTTCGAGCTGTGCGGGGCATCGACGCCCCGGCTGTGCTGTCAGACGCTAGGCATCGCAACCGGCGGTGTCGCGGTTGTGGAACTAAGTGAGGCTTCCGCAACTATTGGTCGCGGCGGCGCCAGGCCTGCGCGGGCAGAATGGACGGATGGCCCGAGCGATGTCGCTGAGGCTGCAGCTCCTCCTCCTGCAGGCGTTCATCGTCTGCGTCGCGACGGTGGCCACCGGCGCCGTCGCCATCGGCATCCAGGAGCGGATCATCCGTGATCAGGCACGCGAGCGCATGGTGGGCGTGGCCCTTTCGATCGCGAGCCTGCCTGCGATCCTCGACGCCCTCGACACCGCCGACCCGACCGTCGAGATCCAGCCCATCGCGGAGCTGATCCGTGAGTCGTCCGACCTCGCCTATGTGGTCGTCACCGATGCCGAGGGGATCCGGCTGTCGCATCCGAATCCTGACCGCATCGGGGAGCCGGTCTCGACGGACCCCTCCATCCCGCTGTCGGGAGAGATCTTCGTCGGGACGCAGACCGGGACGCTCGGCGAGTCCTGGCGGGTGAAGGTGCCCATCTACGAAGCGGAAGCCGGCGACGAGCCCGCCGACGTGATCGGCTCGGTCTCGGTCGGGATGCTCGAGTCGGAGCTGGCCGCGGACCTGCAGACGTGGCTCCCGTGGGTGCTGCTCGCGGTGGCGGGTTCCGCGATCGCGGGTGTCTTCGGTGCGGCCTGGGTCACCGCGATCGTGCGGCGCCGGATCTTCCAGTTGGAGCCCGATCAGATCGCCGAGCTCGTCCTCGAGCGGGAGACCATGCTGCACCGGCTCAGCGAAGGCGTCATCACGGTCGACGCCGAGGGCACGATCACTCTCGCGAACGACGCATCTGCACGGCTGCTCGGCAGAGACGACCTCGTCGGCCGCCCGGCCCGCGAGGTGCTCGAGGGCCCGATCCTGGAAGTCCTGGAGGATGGCGAGCCGGACGGCCGCGTGGTGCTCTCCGGCGAGCGCGCGCTCATCGCCCGCGGCACCGGAATCCGCGGCGACGACGGGTCGCCCGTCGGCGGCTCCCTCCTGCTGCGCGACCACACCGAGCTGCATGCCGCGCTGCGCGACATGGACGGCGCCCAGTCGCTGACCGACGGACTGCGCGCTCAGGCGCACGAGTTCGCCAACTCCATGCATGTCGTCGCCGGCCTCCTGGAACTCGGGATGGTCGACGAGGCGCGCGAGTTCATCGCGCGCACCCGTCCCGGCGGAACGCTGCGCGTCGAGGGTGATGCGACGGAGCTCGGCGGCGAACTGGCGGCGCTCCTGTCGGTCAAGACCGTGCAGGCGCGCGAGCGGGGCATCGGGCTCACCGTCGAGGCAGCAGGTCCGGTGCCGCCCGAGGTCTCGGACGATCTCATCACCGTGCTCGGGAACCTCATCGACAACGCGCTCGACGCGTGCGACGTGGCGGACCGCATCCACATCTCCGTGACGGCGGGAGACGGCGTGGTCAGCGCGGTCGTCGAGGACACCGGCCCCGGCGTTCCCGCCGACATCGCGGACACGGTGTTCGACGAGGGGGTCAGCACGAAGGACGGCAGCGCGCGCCGGCGCGGGATCGGGCTCGCGCTCGTGCGCCGGATCGCACGTCGCCGGGGCGGCGACGTCGTGCTGGACCGCCCGGCCGGGGGCGGGGCGAGGTTCACCCTGACGCTCCCGGTCGACGCGAGGGTGGTCTCATGACCGGGCTCTTGCGCGTGCTCGTCGTCGACGACGTGCCGGCCGTCGCCGCGCTCCACGGCGCCTTCGTGGTCGCCCACCCGCGCTGCGAGCTGGTCGGCACGGCGGCGACGGGTCCGCAGGCTGTCGTCGCCATGCGCGAGCTCGAGCCGGACCTCGTGCTGCTGGACGTCCACCTGCCGGGCTTCTCCGGTATCGACGCGATGCGCGAGATCCGGGCCGACGCGTCCCTGGCGCAGCCGGACGTCATCGCGGTCACGGCGGCGCGCGACGTCGAGACCGTGCGCGATGCGCGCCTGATGGGGGCGCGGCACTACCTCGTGAAGCCGTTCACCGCGAGTGAGCTGCACCAGCGGATCGATGATGTGCTGCGCGAGCGTGCCAGTCACCCCGATCCGTCGGCGGCGCTGGATCAGCGCGACATCGACGCCGTCATGAGCCCGGTGGATCGGCATCCGCTGCCGAAGGGGCTGACGCGGGAGACCCTGCAGGTCGTGTCAGCCGCTCTCCGCGCCCACTCCGGCTCGTCGGCCGGTGAGATCGCCGAGATCGTGGGGCTCTCGCGCGTCAGCTGCCGCCGATACCTCGAGCATCTCGCCGACACGGGCCTCGCGGCGCGCTCGCTCGACTACGCCACCGCGGGACGGCCGAGCACGCGCTACACCGCAGTGCCCGCCCGGTGACGGTCCGCTAGGACGCGAAGAGTCGCTGCAGGCGCTGCACGCCCTCGAGCAGGGCGTCGTCGCCGAGCGCGTACGACAGCCGCAGGTAGCCGCTCGGGCCGAACGCCTCACCCGGGACGACCGCGACGTCGGCCTCGTCGAGGATGAGGTCCGCGAGCTCGAGCGAGGTGGTCGGCGTCTTGCCGCGCCACTCGCGGCCCAGCAGCCCACGGACGTCCGGGTAGGCGTAGAACGCGCCCAGCGGGTTCGGGACCGTCACGCCCTCGATCTTCGACAGCTCCGACACGACCAGCCGGCGGCGCCGGTCGAATGCCAGGCGCATCTGCTCCACCTCGGCCTGCGGACCCGACAGCGCCGCGAGGGCGGCACGCTGAGCGATGTTGTTCACGTTGCTGCACAGGTGCGACTGCAGGTTCGCGGCGACCTTGATGGCGTCCTTCGGGCCGACCATCCAGCCCAGGCGCCAGCCCGTCATCGCGTAGGTCTTGGCGACGCCGTTGACGAGGATCGTCTGGGCTGCGGCATCCGGAACCGCCTCGACGATCGAGACGGCGCGTACGCCCTCGTAGACGAGGTTCTGGTAGATCTCGTCCGAGATGATCCAGATGCCGTGCTCGACCGCCCACTCGCCGATGGCCCTGGTCTCTTCGGGCGTGTACACCGCGCCGGTGGGGTTCGAGGGCGAGACGAACACGAGAGCGGTCGTCTTGTCGGTCCGCGCCGCTTCGAGCTGCCCGACCGTGACCTTGTAGTCCTGGTCGGCACCGGCGAACACCTCGACGGGCACACCGTCGGCCAGCGCGATCGCCTCGGGGTACGTCGTCCAGTACGGCGCGGGCAGCAGCACCTCGTCGCCGGGGTTCACCACGGCCTGGAACGCCTGGTACACGGCCTGCTTGCCGCCGTTGGTCACGATGATCTGCGACGGGTCGACCTCGAGGCCGGAGTCGCGGAGCGTCTTGGCGGCGATCGCCTCACGCAGCACGGGCAGCCCGGCGGCGGGGGTGTAGCGGAAGTTCGAGGGGTCGCGCAGCGCCTCGGCCGCGGCATCCACGATCGACTGCGGCGTCGCGAAGTCGGGCTCGCCGGCCGCGTACGAGATCACCGGTCGACCGGCGGCCTGCAGGGACTTCGCCTTGGCATCGACCTTGAGGGTCGCCGACTCGGCGATGGCGGAGAGCTTGCGGGAGAGCGGGGCGCGTTCTGTCACGCCTTCGAGCGTAGTCGGCGAGCGCGGGCGTCGTCGTGCGGATTGCGCGGCCGGACGTGAGCCCGGGCGGCAGGCCTCCACCGAATGGGGGATGCCTCCTCCGACGGACGACCGCTGTCCGGGCCGCCCGCGATCGGCCAGGCTGAGGTCATGCAGACACATGCGGTGCGCGTGAGGGACCTGAGCAAGACCTATGGCGGCCGCACGGTCGTCGACGGCGTCTCGTTCGACATCGAGCACGGCGAGACGTTCGCGCTCCTCGGCCCGAATGGAGCGGGCAAGTCCACGACGGTCGAGATCCTCGAGGGATACCGTCGCCGGACCGGCGGCGAGGTCGAGGTGCTCGGCGTGGACCCCGGCGCCGCGGGCCTCGACTGGAAGGCGCGCCTGGGGATCGTGCTGCAGTCGACCGGCCAGGCGGGACTCGTCACGGTGCGCGAGCAGCTGCGGCAGTTCGCAGGCTTCTACCCCGATCCCCGTGATGTCGACGAGGTGATCGCCGCCGTCGGGCTCGAACAGCAGGCGAAGACCCGCATCTCGCGGCTGTCGGGCGGACAGCAGCGCCGGGTGGACGTCGCTCTCGGGATCATCGGGCGTCCCGAGCTGCTCTTCCTCGACGAGCCCACCACGGGCTTCGATCCCCATGCGCGCCGAGAGTTCTGGGATCTGATCCGCGTCCTCCAGACGGAGGGCACGACGATCCTGCTCACCACCCACTACCTCGACGAGGCGGCCCAGCTCGCCGACCGGGTCGCGGTGATCGCCGCCGGTCGCATGCAGGCCATCGGCCCGGTCGCCGGGTTCGGCGGTGCCGACGCGCGCGTGCCGCGGGTCCGCTGGACGGAGGACGGGATGCCGCGGGAGCAGCGCACCGACGATCCGTTCAGCTTCGTCACGGCCCTGGGGGCGCGCCTGGGTGGAGCCCCCGCAGACCTCGAGATCATGCGGCCCAGCCTGGAGGACATCTACCTCCGCCTGGTCGCCGAGGCCGAAGCCCTCACCCACGCCGACCTTGCGGACGAGACCGCCGACTCGACGGGAACGGGACGATGAGCGTCGAGGTCGAGACCACTGCCGCCGCGCCGCGCGTCCGCCGCCCCCGCAAGGGCATGCTCGCCATGGGCGCCTGGCGCGCACGATTCGAGATCGTGCAGTACTTCCGCTCCGGTGACACGCTGTTCTTCACCTTCCTGTTCCCGGTGTTCATGCTGGGACTGTTCAGCGTCGCGTTCGGGTCGGACGGCGATGTGCAGCTCTCGCCCGATGTGCCGCCGATATCGATGGCCGAGCTCTACCTGCCCGGGATGATCGCGGCGGGACTGCTGCTGTCGGGCTTCCAGAACCTCGCCATGGACATCGCCATCGAGCGCTCGGAGGGCATGCTCAAGCGCCTCGGCGGCACCCCGCTCTCTCCGGTCAGCTACTTCCTGGGCAAGATCGGCCAGGTCGGCGTCACCGGCGTGCTGCAGGCGGCGCTGCTGCTCGCCTTCGCCTCCCTCGTTCTCGGTGTGGAGCTCCCCACGGAGCCCGCACGCTGGGCGACGTTCGCGTGGGTGTTCGTGCTCGGCATCACGACCTCCGCGCTGCTCGGCGTGGCTCTGTCCTCCGTGCCGCGCACGGGCAAGAGCGCCACCGCCGTCGTCGTGCCGATCGCGCTCGCACTGCAGTTCGTCTCCGGCGTGTACCTCACCTTCTCGCAGCTGCCGGACTGGCTCCAGACGGTCGCGGGGATCTTCCCGCTCAAGTGGATGGCGCAGGGGATGCGCGCGGTGTTCCTGCCCGACGAGTACGCGAGCCTCGAGCAGCACGGGGAGTGGGATCTCGGAGGCGTCGCGATCGCGCTCGTGGTGTGGCTCGTTGTCGGTCTCGTGCTCTCGCGCCTGACCTTCCGGTGGATCCGGCGGGACGCGTAGCCTGGCGCTGCGACACGTCTCGACCGCGAGCCGGGCCGGAAGGACGACGAGATGCTGAAGCCACGCTGGTGGGACGTGACGGTCGGCGCGGGGTCGCTGGCGATGGCGGTGGGCCTGCTGTTCGGATTCGGTCCGGTGGGGCAGCAGCGCCTGATGATCGCGCTCGCGAGCATCGTGCTCTTCGTGCTGGGCTACGTCCTGGTGGGCCGCGCGGCGATCGGCAACCCGCCCGCCGGCTGGCGGTTCCCGGTCTTCCTCGCGGTCGCCGCGCTCGCCGTGGGCATCGGCACTGCCGCCGCCCCGTTCCTCGCGATGCTGCAGACGCTGGCCTACCCGCTGGCCTGGGTCATCGGCGATACGCGCCGCCGCGGCATCCTGGCCTCGCTGGTGATCGCCGCGAGCGTCTTCACGGGAGTGTTCATCGGCGGCGGGTTCACCGCCGGGGCCGCGGTCTCGGGTGCGACCACCGCCACCTTCTCGGTGGTCTTCGCCACGGCGCTGGGCCTGTGGATCGCCAGCATCGCCGAGTACGGCGAGGAGCGCGCACGACTCCTCGCCGACCTGACGGCGGCACAGGCGCAGGTCGAGGCGCTCAGCCGTGGGCGCGGCGCCGCCGAGGAGCGGGAGCGGATGGCCCGCGACATCCACGACACTCTCGCGCAGACCCTCGCGGGGCTCGTGATCCTCGCCGAGCGGGGCGGGCGGCAATCGCGGAACGGTGAGACGGATGCCGCGGCCACCACGATCGCGACCGTCGAGCAGGTCGCGCGCGATGCCCTGAACGAGGCCCGCGCCATCGTCGCCCGCACCGCGGCCGTCCCCTCCGAGCCCGCGTTCGAGGCGGCCGTCGAGCGCCTGATCGAGCGCTTCCGCGCGCAGGGCGGCGCCGCGATCGCCCTGGAGCGCGGCGAAGTGGCGGGAACCCTGGAGCGGGACGCCCAGGTCGTGCTGCTGCGCTGCCTGCAGGAGGCGCTCTCCAATGTGGCCAAGCACGCCGGTGCCGTCCGCGCGGTGGTGCGCGTCGCCGTGGCGCAGGACGGGGCGGCGCGCCTGGAGGTCGTCGACGACGGCGACGGATTCGATCCGGACGCTCCCCACTCCGGGTTCGGCATCGACGGCATGCGGGAGCGGGTCGCCCTCGCGGGCGGTCGCCTGGAGGTGCGGTCGCAGCCGGGCGGCGGGACGGCGCTGGTGGTGGTCCTCCCGGGGGCGGGTGTCATGGCGGAGCGAGCCGTGGCGGAGCGGGCGCTGTGATCCGTCTGCTGATCGCCGACGATCACCCGGTCGTCCGCGCGGGACTGGCCGGACTGCTCTCCGACGAGCCGGGGTTCGAGGTCGTGGGGGAGGCGTCCGACGGGGAAGAGGCCGTGCAGCTCGCGTCGGTCACCCGCCCCGACGTGGTCCTGATGGACCTCCGGATGCCGCGCGTGGACGGGGTCGTCGCGACCAGCCGCATCGTCGGGGGAGAGGCCGGAGACCCGCCACCGCGCGTGCTGATCCTGACGACATACGAGTCGGATGATCAGATCCTCGCCGCGATCGAGGCCGGCGCCTCGGGCTACCTCCTCAAAGCGGCTCCGCAGGCCGAGATCGTCGCGGGCATCCGGTCGGTGGCCGCCGGGCAGTCCGCGCTGTCTCCGGCGGTGGCCGTGCGACTGGTCGAGCGGATGCGGCAGCCCGAGCCGACCGCAGTGCTCACCGCCCGTGAGACCGATGTGCTGAGGCTCGTCGCGATAGGCAACAGCAACAAGCAGGTCGCCGCTCTGCTCGGAATCGGCGAGTCCACCGTCAAGACGCATCTGCTGAAGGTCTTCGAGAAGCTGGGCGTGACGGACCGCACGCGGGCGGTGACGCTCGCGATGGAGCGTGGACTTCTGAACTGAACGACGGATGCCGCGGACCGGCCGGTCCGCGGCATCCGTCGTCGCTTCAGCCGAACTGGTTCATCGTGTTGTGCGCGCCGCCTGCCTTGAGGGCGGCCTCGCCGGCGAAGTACTCCTTGTGGGTGTCGCCGAGGTCGCTGCCGGCCATGTTCTGGTGCTTGACCGTGGCGATCCCGCCGCGGATCTCGCGACGCTGGACGCCCTTGACGTAGGCGAGCATGCCCTCGTCGCCGAAGTAGCCCTTCGCCAGGTCGTCGGTCGACAGTGCGGCCGTGTGGTAGGTCGGCAGCGTGATGAGGTGGTGGAAGATGCCCGCGCGCGCCGAGCCGTCACGCTGGAACGAGCGGATCTTGTCGTCGGCCAGTCGGGCCAGTTCGGTGTCGTCGTACTCGACGCTCATGAGGCTGCCGCGGTCGTACGCCGAGACGTCCTGGCCGCTCTCCGCGAGCAGGTCGTAGGCCTGCTGGCGGAAGTTCAGCGTCCAGTTGAACGACGGGCTGTTGTTGTAGACCAGCTTCGCGTCGGGGATGACCTCGCGGATGCGGTCCACCATGCCGGCGATCTGCTCGATGTGCGGCTTCTCGGTCTCGATCCACAGCAGGTCGGCGCCGGCTCGGAGCGACGTGATGCAGTCGAGGACCACGCGGTCCTCGCCCGTGCCGGGCCGGAACTGGTACAGGTTGCTGGCCAGTCGCTTCGGGCGCAGCAGCCTGCCCTCCCGGCGGATGACGACGTCGCCGTCGCCCAGCTCGGACTCGGAGACCTCTTCGACGTCGAGATAGGAGTTGTAGAGGTCTCCCAGGTCGCCGGGCTCGTTCGACACGGCGAGCTTCTGCGTGAGGCCTGCCCCGAGCGAATCGGTGCGGGCGACGATGACGCCGTTGTCGATGCCGAGCTCGAGGAACGCGTAGCGGACCGCGTTGATCTTCGCGAGGAAGTCCTCGTGCGGCACGGTGACCTTGCCGTCCTGGTGTCCGCACTGCTTCTCGTCCGAGACCTGGTTCTCGATCTGGATCGCGCAGGCGCCGGCCTCGATCATCTTCTTCGCGAGGAGGTAGGTCGCCTCGGGGTTGCCGAACCCGGCGTCGATGTCGGCGATGATCGGCACGACGTGGGTCTCGTGGTTGTCGATCTGCGACTGGACGAACTCCACGGCGGTCTCGTCGCCCGCGGCGCGCGCGGTGTCGAGCTGACTGAAGAGGAGGTCGAGCTCGCGCGCGTCGGCCTGACGGAGGAAGGTGTAGAGCTCCTCGATCAGCGCGGGCACCGACGTCTTCTCGTGCATCGACTGGTCGGGCAGCGGACCGAACTCCGATCGGAGGGCGGCGACCATCCAGCCCGACAGGTACAGGTAGCGCTTGTCGGTGCTCTTGAGGTGCTTCTTGATCGAGATCAGCTTCTGCTGCCCGATGAAGCCGTGCCAGACGCCGAGCGACTGGGTGTAGACGGACGAGTCCGAATCATATTCGGCCATGTCGCGCCGCATGATGTCGGCCGTGTACTGCGCGATCTCGAGACCCGTCCGGAATCGGTTCTGCGCCCGCATGCGGGCGACCGACTCGGGGTCGATGGCGTCCCACGGGGAGCCCTGCTGATCCTTCAGCGCGCGGACGGCGTCGATGTCGTCTTGATAGGCGGTCATGTCTTCTTCTCCTTCGAAAGGGACGTGGGTCAGGCCGTCTCGGCCAGGAAGCGCGAGTAGGCCGGAAGGGTCAGGAACGCCGGGAACTCCTGGCCGAGGGCGACGTCGCGGAAGATCTCGGCCGCATCGTCGAAGCGGTCGCCGTCGCGCCGGTCGACTTCGCCGAGCACCTGCCGGATGAGCCCCTCGATGTAGTCCCGGGTGATGGGAGTCCCGTCTTCGGTCGTCTGGTCCTGGTGGATCCACTGCCACACCTGCGAGCGCGAGATCTCCGCGGTCGCGGCATCCTCCATCAGGTTGTCGATGGCGACGGCGCCCAGGCCCCGCAGCCACGCCTCGAGGTAGCGGATGGCCACCGACACGTTCGCGTGCACGCCGGCTGCCGTGATCGGGCGGCCGATGTGGACGTCGAGCAGATCGGATGCCGCGACCGACACGTCCGGGCGCTGACGGTCCAGCTGGTTCGGGCGGTCACCGAGCACCGCGTCGAACTCGGCGCGAGCGACGGGGATGAGGTCGGGGTGGGCCACCCACGTTCCGTCGAAGCCGTCGCCGGCCTCGCGCTTCTTGTCGGCGGCGACCTTCTCGAACGCGCGCTCGGTCACCTCGGGGTCACGGCGGTTCGGGATGAAGGCGCTCATCCCGCCGATCGCGAAGGCGCCGCGCTTGTGACACGTCTGCACGAGCAGCTCGGTGTACGAGCGCATGAACGGCACCGTCATCGTGACCTCGCTGCGGTCGGGCAGCACGAACCGTGCGCCGCGCCCGCGGTAGTTCTTGATGATCGAGAAGATGTAGTCCCAGCGGCCGGCGTTCAAGCCGGCGCAGTGGTCGCGCAGCTCGAAGAGGATCTCGTCCATCTCGAACGCGGCCGGCAGCGTCTCGATCAGCACGGTCGCGCGGATCGTCCCGTGCTCGAGGCCCAGGCGCTCCTCGCTGAACGTGAACACGTCGTCCCACAGCTTCGCCTCTTCGCTCGACTCGAGCTTGGCGATGTAGAAGTAGGGCCCGCGACCGTTCGCGATGAGCTGCTTCGCGTTGTGGAAGAAATACAGGCCGAAGTCCACGAGCGAGCCCGACGCCGCCATCGTGCGCCCGGTGGGGTCGGTGAAGCGGATGTGCTGCTCGGGCAGGTGCCACCCGCGCGGGCGCATCACGATCGTCGGCGTCTCGTCGGCTGTGACCTCGTAGCGCTTGCCTTCCGGGCTGGTGAACGACAACTCGCCCCGGATGGCGTCGCGCAGGCTCAGCTGGCCTTCGATGACGTTCTTCCATGTCGGGCTCGTGGCGTCCTCCTGGTCGGCGAGCCACACCTTCGCACCCGAGTTGAGCGCGTTGATGGTCATCTTCGGGTCGGTCGGGCCCGTGATCTCGACGCGGCGATCCTCGAGCCCGGGACCGGCGCCCGCTACGCGCCACTGAGCGTCCTCGCGGATGTGACGGGTGTCGTCGCGGAACTGCGGGTCGTGCCCGTTGCCGATCTCGAATCGGCGACGCAGGCGGTCGGCCAGCCTGCTGTGGCGGCGGGCGCCGAAGCGGTGGTGCAGCTCCGTGAGGAACTCGAGTGCCTCGAAGGTGAGGATCTCGTCGTAACGCGCGGCGAGAGGCGCGGCGACCTCGATCGAGGGGTCCTGGGTGTGCGTCGGGATGGGGCCCGTGCGCATGCGCATCGGGGTGGCGGTTGCAGGTGTCATGTTCCTGTCTTCCTGTGACGAAAGGTGTGGTGGGCGGATGCCGCGGCCCGGCGTGTGCGCTGGGCCCTCGGCATCCGTGATCCGCGTTTCTGCTTCGATCGGGGTCTGCGGGGTGTGAGTCCACTCTGCGGTGAAGATCATGGGCCTGACCGACCAAACCGAGGGAGAAGTTTCGAGATATTTCTGTTTCTGTGACAGAGTGACGCCATGACGACGTCGTTCACCCGTGACCCGGTCGCAGAACTCCCCGACGATGAGGGTGTGGATTCCCTCACCATCGGCCGCCGCATCCGCCAGCTGCGCACCGAGCGCGGCATGACGCTCGAAGAGCTCGCCGCCGCCGTCGATCGCGCGCCCAGCCAGCTGTCCATGATCGAGAACGGCCGGCGCGAGCCCAAGCTCACGCTGCTGCAGGCGATCGCCCGTGCGCTCGGCTCGACCCTGGACGCGATCCTCGAGTCGGAGCCGCTCGATGAGCGCGCGACGCTCGAGATCTCGCTCGAGCGGGCGATGCGCGGGCAGACCTTCCAGGCCCTCGGGATCCCGCCCTTCCGCGTCGGCAAGACGGTGCCCAGCGAAGCACTCAAGGCGATGCTCGCCCTGCAGTCCGAGATCGAGCGCCTGCGCGACGAGCGGGCCGCGACTCCGGAGGAGGCCCGGCGGGCCAACGTCGCCCTTCGCCGGCTGATGCGCACGCAGAACAACTACTTCGCCGAACTCGAGGACCAGGCGCGAGCGCTGCTGCAGGCCGTCGACCACCCGGGCGGTCCGCTGACGCAGCGCACGGCATCCGACATCGCCGCGCACCTGGGGTTCACGCTGCACTACGTGCCGGACCTGCCGCAGACCACCCGCAGCGTCGCCGACATCAAGAACGGCCGCCTGTACCTGTCCAGCCGCCTGACGGCGAAGGGCGACCCGCGCACGGCGGTGCTGCAGGCGCTGTCGAGCCGGATACTCGGTCACCGCGAGCCGACGTCGTACGCGGAGTTCCTGCGCCAGCGCGTCGAGACGAACTACCTCACCGGCGCGCTGCTCATCCCCGAGCAGCACGCCGTGCCGTTCCTGCAGGAGGCCAAGAAGGACCGCGCGATCTCGATCGAGGACGTCCGCGACGCGTACTCGGTGTCGTACGAGACGGCCGCGCACCGTTTCACGAATCTCGCGAGCGTGCATCTCGGCATCCCGGTGCACTTCCTCAAGGTCCACGAATCGGGCACCATCACGAAGGCGTACGAGAACGACGACGTCAACTTCCCGACCGATCGCCTCGGCTCGATCGAGGGGCAGATGTGCTGCCGCAAGTGGACGTCACGGGTCGTGTTCGACGTCGACGACCACTTCAACCCGTACTACCAGTACACCGACACCGGCAACGGGACGTACTGGTGCACGGCCCGCGTCGAGCAGTCCAGCGAGGGGGCGCACTCGGTCTCGGTGGGGGTGCGGTTCGACGACACCAAGTGGTTCCTGGGGCGCGACACCCCGAACCGCGGTGTGTCGAAGCACTCGGTCGAGGCATGCTGCCGACGGGCTCCCGCCGAGCTCGAGGCATCCTGGCGCGAGAACTCCTGGCCGAACGTCCGCACCCCGCGCACGCTGCTGGCCACGCTGCCGACGGGCGCGTTCCCCGGGGTCGACACGACGGACGTCTACGAGTTCCTCGAGGCCCACGCCCCGCGCTGACCTCGCCGCTCGTCCGTACACCGCGCGGCAGCCTGACCCGCGAGTCGCCACGACACGCCGGTCGCGCGGGCAAGCAGCGGCGTGTCTTGGCGAGTGGCGCGAGATCCCGGGCGCGCGGCTCCGTGAGAGGCCAGTGAGAGTGCGGACCACGGGGTTCCGCTCAATACCTTTCACCTGTTAGGTTTTCCCGACCGACGGTTCCGCCGGGCGGAGCCGCTTTCGATAAGGAGAGCGCAATGAAGCGATGGGTGAGCACGGCGGCTGCAGCGGGACTGGTCGTGACCGGACTGGCGATCGCCGGACCGGCGACGGCGAGCGGCGATCCCGCTTCCGGCAGACCGGGGAACGAGACCCTCCAGCGATATGCCGAGGACACCTGGGCATCTCTGGACGCGATGACCGACGAGGCCACCGGCCTGCCGTCCGACAACATCACGGGCGACCTGTCCACGGCGGGCGCGTACACCTCGCCGACGAACATCGGCGGGTACCTGTGGTCGACGGTGACCGCGCGCGACCTCGGCATCATCTCCCCGGACGAGGCCCGAGCCCGTATGGCGGCGACGCTCGGAACGCTCGAGACGCTCGAACGCAACGACGCCAGCGGCATGTACTACAACTGGTACGACCCCGCCACCGGGGCGAAGCTCACGACGTGGCCCGACTCCGGCGACGTCGTGCACCCGTTCCTGAGCACCGTCGACAACGGATGGCTCGCGGCATCACTCCGCATCGTCCGCGAGGCGGAGCCGAGCCTCGCCGGGCAGGCGGACGCGCTGTACGACTCGATGGACTTCGGGGCGTTCTTCAACCCCGAGGGCGCGCCGGGGCTGCCCGCCGGCACCAACCGGGGTGGCTTCTGGGAGGTCGCTCCTCCGGGCTGCAGCGTCGCTGCGCCGATGTACAACGGGTCAGGCGAACAGGCGTTCTACACGTGCCACCACTACGACACCACTGTGAGCGAGAGCCGCATCGCCACCTATCTCGGGATCGCGAACGGTCAGATTCCGGCGACGGCCCTGTACGGCACCCATCGGACGATGCCGCCCGGCTGCGACTGGGCCTGGCAGGAGCAGCTGCCCACCGGCACCACGCTCACCTACCAGGGGTTCGACGTCTGGGAGGGTGTCTACACCTACGCCGGAATGGACTTCGTGCCCAGCTGGGGAGGCAGCATGTTCGAGGCGCTCATGCCCGACCTGCTCGTGCCCGAGACGAAATGGGGCGCGAAGTCCTGGCGGCTGAACCACCCGATCACCGTCGCGGTGCAGAAGCACCATGGGCTCGTCGACGCCGAGTACGGAGCGTGGGGATTCTCGCCGGCCAGTGACCCGTTCGGCGGCTATGCCGAGTACGGTGTCGACCTCGCCGGCATGCGCTCCGACGGCTACGCATCCGATCGCGAGAAGACCGATGTCGACATCGACCGTCCGGGCTGCACGGTCGGCACGAACCCCGATCCCGAATTCGGCGACGGCGTCGTGACCCCTCACGCGGCATTCCTCGCGCTGCCGTACGACCGGTCCGGGGTGCTCGAGAACCTCGCCCACCTCGAGTCCGATCTCGGCGCCTACGGGCCCGGCGGCTTCTTCGACTCCGTCGCCGTCGGCAGCGGGACCGTCGCCGAGCGCTACCTGTCGCTCGATCAGTCGATGATCCTGGCGGCGATCGGCAACGAGCTGACCGGCGATACGCTGAAGCGGTATTTCGTCGACAAGGAGATGGAGCAGCGCCTGCGCCCGGCGATGGCAGCGCAGGTCTTCAGCTCCGATTGGAAAGCGCGCGAGTGAGCAGCGGAGCCGCTGAGGACGTGGCCGGGACACCCGAATCGGATGCCCCGGCCCGCGCCGCGCGTGCACCGCGAGGCAGCTATGCCAAGGGGCTGGCCCGCCGGCAGCAGATCGTCGACGAGGCCCTCGTGGTCTTCGGACGCAGCGGCTTCCACAGCGGGTCCCTCAGGGAGATCGCCAAGCGGGTCGGCCTGACGCCCACAGGCCTGATGCACCACTTCGCCAACAAGGAGGAGCTCTTCACCGAGGTGCTCCGCCAGCGCGACGAGAAGATCCGCGAAGCAGCCGGCGATCCCGCCGAGCACACCCTGATCCAGCAGGCGACGAAGGTCGTGGCCTACAACCAGGAGTCGCGCGGTCTGACGTCGCTGTACGCCACGGTCTCTGCCGAGGCGACCGACACGGAGCATCCGGCGCACGAGGAGTTCGCGCGGCGCTACCGGGAGAGTGCCGCGAGTGCGATGCCGATCCTCATCGCGGCGCAGGAAGACGGCGAGGTCAGGTCGGATGTCGACCCCGAGCTCGCCGCGCGGCTCATCAGCGCGGTCATGGACGGCATCCAGCAGCAGTGGCTGCTGGACGAGAGCGTGGACATGAACGCGCTGTTCGCAGAGTTCGCGCGAGGGTACCTCCTGCCGCGGGACGGCTGAGGCGGTTCGCCTCCGCGGTTCAGGCTGCCGGGATCGCGTTCGCGCGTGCGACGTCGCCGAGCCAGGCCAGGCTCGGCTTGGGGTGCCGCTCGAAGGTCTCGCGATCCCAGGCGATGAGACCGAAGGTCGGCGCGAAGCTGCCCCACTCGTAGTTGTCCAATGCGCTCCAGTGAAGGTAGCCGCGCACGTCGACCCCGTCCTCGATGCACGCTCGGACCGCCTGGAGGGCGCCGCGCGTGTAGTCGATGCGGCGGGCGTCGTCCGCGGTGGCCATGCCGTTCTCGGTCACGTAGACGGGGACGCCGGCCCGCGCCCACGCGTTGCGGATCCCCTCGCCCACCGCGGGAGGGTAGTACTCCCAGCCGGTGAGCGTTCGCTCGGCGTCATCGGGGATCGGAAGCGGCCCGTCGGTGCCGATACGGGTGCGCGTGTACGCCTGCACGCCGATCCAGTCGTCGCCCTTCGCCGCGTCGAGGAAGACGTCCTCCCGCGAGCGGCCGTAGTCGGCGGCGACGGCCTCGGCGCCCTCGACCGGCTGATACGCCTGCGTCGCCACCGACCACCCTGCCCGCGCGCCCGCGCCGCGGACGATCCCCACCGCCCGCTTGTGCGCGTCGACGAGCCGGTCGGTCACCGCCGGCACGCCCGGGGGCAGCCCGATCGACGGGAATCCCACCTCGGGATCGGCGAGCACCGAGACCATGTTCGGCTCGTTGATCGTGCAGACGAGGTCGACGCCCTCCAGCACCGGCAGCGCGGCCTCGACGTAGCGCGCGAACCGGTCGGCCGCGGCATCCGAGTGCCACCCGCCTTCGCGGGCGAACCAGACGGGATTGGTGAAATGGTGGAGCGTGATCATCGGCTGCAGGCCCACGTCCTGCGCCGTGGCCACCATCCGGCGGTAGTGGTCGATGGCCGCGCGCGAGATCCAGCCATCCTCGGGTTCGATGCGGGCCCACTCGATGCTGAACCGGTACGTGTCCAGCCCGGCGCCGGCGAGCAGCGCCATGTCCTCCGGATAGCGGTGGTAGCTGTCCGCGGCGTCGCCGGACGGCGTCTCGACGGGGGCGCCGGGGAGGCGCCCCCACTCGCGCTGCCACCAGTCGGAGTTGACGTTGCCGCCCTCGATCTGGTGCGCCGCCGTCGACGCGCCCCACAGGAAGCCTTCGGGGAAGTCCATCGTGCGATGGTCCTTTCTTTCGGGAGAGCGGATGCCGCGGCATCCGCTCTGGTCACTTGATGCCCGTGAGCGCGATGCCCTGCACGAAGTAGCGCTGCAGGAAGACGAACAGGAGCAGCATCGGCAGCACGACCACCACGGCGCCGGCCATCATGAGCCCGTAGCGCGCCGCGTTCTGGCTGACCGAATACAGCGCGAGCGCCACCGGCAGCGTGTACATGTCCTCGGTGGTGGCCACCACGAGCGGCCACAGGAAGTTGTTCCAGCTGGCCAGGAAGGTGAGGATCGTGAGCGTCGCCACGGCCGGGCCGCACATCGGCATGATCACGCGCAGGAAGATCCGCCACTCGCTCGCGCCGTCGATGCGGGCCGCCTCGATCAGCTCGTCGGGCAGGCTCAGCATGAACTGCCGCATGAGGAACACGCCCAGCGGCGAGATGAGGAACGGCAGGATCAGGCCGGGATACGAGTTGACGAGCCCGAGATTCGCAGTGAGCACGAACAGCGGGACGAACGTGACCACGCCCGGCACCATCAGCGTGCCGAGCACCAGGGCGAACAGCAGCTTCTTGCCGCGGAACTGAAGCTTCGCCAGCGCGTAGCCGATCATCGAGCAGAACACGATGTTGCCGAGTGTCACGAACACCGCGACCACGATGCTGTTGATGAAGAACGTGGTGAAGTCGAGGCGCCCGAAGAGCGTCTCGAAGTTCTCGACGGTCGGGTTCTGCGGCAGGAAGCCGGTCGGGTTCTGGCGGATCTCGGCATCCGTCTTGAACGACCCGAGGATCATCCACACGAACGGCATCACCATCGCGATGAGGCCCAGTGTGAGCACGATGTACAGCCACCACCGCGGGCGATCGCCCCGGCGGCGTCGTCCGGCCGGGTGCGGCTCGGGGCGGTCGACGTCCGTGTCGGTCACCGCCGACGAGGCCAGGACCGGGCCGAGGGGGCGGGACGCCTCGGCGGCGGCGGAAGGAGGTGTCGCGGACATGTCAGTCCTTCTTCCCGAGCAGGCGGAATTGAATGAGCGACAGCACCACGATCGCCAGGAACAGCACGTAGCTGGCCGCCGAGGCGTAGGCGTAGTTTCCGAAGCCGAACTGGTCGTACGTGTACATCGCGGTCGAGAGTGTCGCGTCGAGAGGGCCACCCTGCGTCATCACGTACGGCTCCTCGAAGAACTGCAGGAACCCGATGCCGGTGATGACGGTCGCGAACAGGATCGCGGGCCGCATGGCGGGGATCGTGATGTGCCGGAAGCGCTGCCACGCATTCGCGCCGTCGACCATCGCGGCCTCGTGATGCTCGCGCGGGACGCCCTGGAGTGCGGCGAGGAAGATGACCATGATCGTGCCGATGTTGCGCCAGACCGCCATCATGATGAGCGAGGGGAGCGCCCACGTCGTCGACTGCAGCCAGTCCGGACCTTGGATGCCGAACACGGCCAGGAAGCCGTTGAGCAGGCCGTCCGGCTGCAGGATGAACCGCCAGACGATCGCGATGGCGACGATGCTCGTGACGACGGGGGCGTAGTAGCCGACGCGGTACACGGTGCGGAAGCGGTGGATGCCCTTGTCGAGCGCGAGCGCGACGGCGAGTGCCAGGGCGATGGTCAGGGGGACGGCGACCACGACGAACGTGAACGTGTTGCCCAGCGAGTGCAGGAACCGCGGATCCTGGAACAGGCGGATGTAGTTCTCGAGGCCGACGACGTTCACCTGGAACGGAGTCTCGAGGTCGCGTGTGGTCATGTCGGTGAAGCTCATCGCGAAGGACCCGATGATGGGGCCTGCCATGAACACCACGAACAGGATCATGAACGGCGCCGCGAACAGCCACGCCGTCAGCGTCATCCGGCGTTCCCGCCGCGACGCCCGCGCACGAGGTGCGGGGCGCCGCGGCGGTGCCGCAGAAGCGAGAGTGGTCATGGGTAGACCTACTGGCCGGTCCCGATGGACGATGCCTGCTCCTGGATGGTCGCGATCGCCTCGGCGGCAGTCGTATCGCCGCGGGTGGCCTTCTCGAGCTCCTGGTCGATCACAGCGGAGACCTGGGCCCAGGTCGCGATCGCCGGCGGAGCCTTCGAATCCTGCAGCTGCTCGCCGAACACGCTCAGGTACGGGTCGTCGGCGAACGTCGCGTCGTCCCAGGCCGCCTGCACGCTGGGCAGGTCGGTCGAGATGTCGTACCACTCGATCTGCGTCTCGGGCTGGCTCAGCCACCGGACGAACTTCCACGAGGCATCCCGGTTCTCGGTGTCTTCGAACACCGCGAGATTTCCACCGCCGGTGAAGCTCGTGCGGCTGTCGGCGCCGGGTACCATCGCCACGCCGAACTTGTCGGCGAACTCCTCGCCGCCCTGCTCGAGCAGCAGACTGACGTGGAACGGGCCGCTGTAGAACGCGCCGACCTCGCCGTTGATGAAGGCGGCCTCGATCTCGCCGCCCTCCAGGCGGCGCGGCTCGGCGATGCCCTGCTCGAAGAAGCTCGTGTAGAAGGAGAACGCCTCCTCCCACTCCGGTGTGTCGAAGGTGAACTCGGTTCCGTCCTCGTTCAGGATCTCGCCGCCCTGCTGCCAGGCGAGTGGGGTGACGTACTGCCAGGAGTCGAAGCCCCCCGGCGGAAGTGAGACGCCCCACTCCGCGCCGGCGCCCTGGAGCGCCTTGGTGAACTCGGTGTACTCCTCCCAGGTCTCGGGAGGCTCGACGCCGGCCGCCTCGGCGAGGTCGGTGCGGTAGTAGAGGACACGGGTGTCGACGTACCAGGGGACGCCGTAGGCCACGTCGTCCACCACGGCGGTCTCCCACGATCCCTCGAAGAACGAGGACTCGTCCACCAGGCCCTCGGGGGTCGGCTCGAAGGCCCCGGTGGCGGCGAACTCGCCGACCCAGGTCGTGCCGAGCATCGAGATGTCCGGAGTCTCGCCGCCGGCGATCGCCGTGGCGATGCGGTCGTGCGCACTCTCCCACGGCACGGCGGTCACGTTGATCGTGACGTCGGGGTTCTCCTCCTCGAACTGCGCGGCGAGCTCTCCGAGGACCTCGCCCTCGTTGCCCATCGCCCAGATGTCGACGGTGCCCGAGGCGGGCGAGTCGTCGATCGCCTCGCCGGCTTCCGGACCGGCGGAATCGCCGCCGTCGGTGCGGCCGCAGCCCGCAAGGGTCAGCGTGCCGACGAGGACCACGGCGCCGGCCGCGGCCCATCGAGCGCTTCTCGGGGTGAGTGATCTGTTCATGGGTCTGACGCCTCCATTGGTCGTCGCCGCCTCCGCGGCGGCCTTGCCTCGGCTGTGGGGGCGCCGGGGGAGCGCCCGATGATGACGGTACTCCTAAAACCTGACACATGAAAGGTATTGGCACATGAGAATGACCTCATCGACCACCGTGGTCGCTCGCGCAGGCGTGCGGAATGACCTCGACCGGAGTCGGGGATCGTGCTAGCGGGGAGTGGTCAGTGGCGCCCGGCGATGACGTCGGCGACACGGGCCGGCCACGCGGTGCGGGAGGAAGAACGGGAGGCCTCGACCCGGTCGGCGAGCCGGTAGGCGGTGTAGATCGCGTTCACCGCGACCCACCGCAACGGCTCGGGCTCCCATCGCTTCGCGTGATGGCCGGTCCACGGCAGGCGGGTGAGCTCGGTGTCGCGCTCGAGCACGAGGTCGGCCAGCGTGCGGCCGGCGAGGTTGGTCGCGGTCACTCCGGTCCCGACGTAGCCGCCCGCCCAGCCGAGACCGGTGGCGCGGTCGTGCCCGACGGTCGCCGCCCAGTCGCGGGCGACGCCGAGCACGCCCGCCCAGGCATGCGCGATCGGCGCGTCCGCGGCATCCGGGAAGAACTGCCGCAGCAGCGCCGTGAGGGAGGCGATCGTGCGCTGCTGCGTCGAGCCGTCGGTGTCGACCCGCGAGCCGAAGCGATAGGGCACGCCGCGTCCGCCGAACGCGATACGGTCATCCGCCGTGCGCTGGGCGTACATGTACACGTGAGCGAAGTCGCCGAGCGTCTCGCGACCGCTCCAGCCGATGCGGTCCCACGCCGCCGCCGGGATCGGCTCGGTCACGATCATCGACGAGTTCATCGGGAGCCAGGTCCGGTGCTGTCCACGGAGGTCCGGCGTGAAGCCCTCGGTCGCGCGCAGCACGTGCGCCGCGCGCACCACCCCACGCTCGGTGACGGCGCGGCCCGGAGTGATCTCGGTCACCCGGGTCTGCTCGCAGATGCGCACGCCCAGCCGCTCGACGGCCGCGGCGAGCCCGGACACCAGCTTCGCGGGGTGCACGCGTGCGCAGTGCGGGTGCCACATCCCGCCGAGCACGCCCTCGACGCCGACGCGGGCCGCCGTGGCCGCGGCATCCCACTCCTCGACGTCCGTGTGCGGCCACGCCTGCTCGGCGAGGACCGCTGCCCGAAGTCGCGCCAGCTGCGCGGGGGAGCGGGCGACATCGAGCTCGCCGCCCTTGACGACGTCTGCGTCGATGTCCTCGCGCCGGGCGACGGCGATGACCTCGTCCACGGTCTCGTTGAGCGATCGCTGCTGCGCGATGGCCGCGTCACGACCGTGGGATGCCGCGTACCGCTCGCGCCCGCCGGTGACGGTGTTCGTGAGCCAGCCGCCGTTGCGTCCGGACGCGCCGAAGCCCGCGAACCGTTGCTCGAGCACGACGACCCGGAGGTCGGGCTGCTCTCGTTTGAGGTAGTACGCCGCCCACAGCCCGGTGTAGCCGGCGCCGACGATCGCGACGTCGGCATCGAGGTCGCCGTTCAGGGCCGGTCGCGGCGCCGGCGTGCCGCCGAGGTCCCGCCACCACCACGAGACGTCGCCGTTGGGCACGGGCGCGTCGCTCATGACGCCATCCTCTCGCGCGACCCACGCCGCCGGGCGGGCAGTGTGTCGCGAGTGCGCCGCCGCGCGGGGCGTTCCGTCTCGTCCCCGGCTTCCGCGACGGTGCGAGCGCATCTGGTCGCAACAGCCGCAGGTCCTTCTGCGGCACTCGCGCACAAGTGCGATGAAAGGACGGTCGTCTGTTCGGACTGGGTCCGGTCAGTCCAGGGCGCGCAGCGCCGCCCAGAGCTCGGCGCGGGTCGCGAAAGACGTCAGGTCCCGGCCCAGCACGCGCTCCGCCAGCGCGAGCCGCGTGCGGACCGTGTGCCGGTGCACACCGAGAACGCGAGCGGATGCCTCGTGCGAGCAGTCGCTGGACAGCCAGGCCTGCAGCGTCTCGATCAGCCGGGTGCCCTCGGCCTCGTCGTGGTCGCGCAGCGGAGCGAGCTCGGCACGCGCGAGTGCCCTGGCCTCGCCCGACAGCGCCGAGAGGACCCCCGACCTCGCTACCTCGGCGAACGCCGTGATGCTCCCGCCCGCGGTGCCGGCCCCGCCCGCACCGCGGTCGCGGGCCGTCCGGGCCTGGGCCACCGCGTCGGCGAACCCGTCGTAGCCGATCGCTTCGGAGACGCCCACGCGCGAGCCGAAGCGCTCGGCGATCTCGTCGAGCGCGGTCCGGTCGCCGGACGGCACGACCAGGACGAGGTCATCGTCGGCGCGCCCGAAGAAGAGCGTGCCGCGGCGTTCCTCGACCCGCAGTTCGAGGAGCTCGGTCAGGGCGTCGCCGGCGGCCGCGGCATCCGTCACCGCCACGTTCACCGGCGCGGACGGCAGCGGCCCCCACAGCTCGCGCGCGATGCGCCGGGCGAGGGCCGGGTCGCCGGTGAGCAGCGTCTGCATGAGCCCGGCGCGCAGCGCGCCGCGCGCACGGCTGAGGCCCTGCTGCTGCTCGAGCGCCAGTCCGGCCATGGCGATCACGGCCGTGACGACACCGCGGCCCTCCTGGTCGAGGTCGCCCGCGGCGATGGCGATCACTCCGCGGAGGTGTCCGCCTCGGCCGAGGGTCTGGAGGCTGAAGGGGGTCTGGCCGATCCGCAGCGACGAGCCGGCGCGAGCCCCGCGCCCCAGCACGCCTGCCACCTCGCGTCGCAGCGCCTCGGCTGTCTCGCCATCGAGGCCCCCCGCCGGATGCTGGCGCGAGAGTTCGCCGGCCGCGTCGTACATGCCCACCCAACTGCCGAGCTGGCGGGCGAGTTCGGCGACCGTGGCGCCGAGCCCGTCGGGCCGCAGCGCCGCCAGTGCGATCGCGCGCTGCGCGGCGAGTGCCCAGCTGCGCCGGGCATACGTCTGCGCGGCGATGGCCTCGGCGTTCGCGCGGGCCACGGCGATGAACGGCGTGCGGTAGGGCACCTCGAACAGCGGCATGCCGGAGCGGCGGCATGCGTCCACCAGCGCAGGCGGGATGCCGGCGCGCACGACCTCGGTGCCGAACCCGAGGCCCACCACGCCGCGGGCGGCCAGCCGGGCCACGTAGGCGCGGTACAGCTCGGCGTCGTCGGGAGCGCCCTGGAACTGCGTTCCGGTCGTCAGCAGCACGAGGCCTTCCGAGAGGAAGGGCGTCGGGTCGGCGAGGTCGGAGCTGTGGACCCACCGGACCGGCCGGTCGAGCGCCGAGGGGTCGGCGTCGGCATCCTCGGAAAGGGCGAGATGCAGGTCGCCGCGGCTGAGCAGTGCGCGCAGGGTCGGCGCGTCGTCACGTGTGTGCATGGTCCTCCGACCGTGTACCACCTGTACATCGGTCCCACCAGAATGTACATCGAGGACGGTGCGGGCGTCTCTCGCCGCGTTTACGCTCCCGAACATGACTGCTCTCGACACCGTCACCGAAACGCCGCTGGGCGGTCCGTCCCTCGTTCAGGAACGGCGTCTGGTCACGAGCATTCCGGGACCGCGCTCGCAGGAGCTCATCGCCCGCAAGGCGGACGCGGTGGCGGCAGGCGTGGGTCACACCGCGCCGGTCCACGCCGTCGCCGCCGGCGGCGGGGTCATCGTGGACGCCGACGGCAACTCGCTCATCGACCTCGGCTCCGGAATCGCCGTGACGACGATCGGGAACGCACACCCCAAGGTCGTCGCGGCCGTGCAGTCCCAGGTGGCCCAGTTCACCCACACGTGCTTCATGATCGCGCCGTACGAGTCGTACGTCGCCGTCGCCGAGGCGCTCAACCGCATCACCCCCGGTGACCACGCCAAGAAGAGCGCGCTGTTCAACTCCGGCGCCGAAGCGGTCGAGAACGCCGTCAAGATCGCCCGCAAGTTCACCGGCCGGCAGGCCGTCGTCGCGTTCGACCACGGCTACCACGGGCGCACCAACCTCACGATGGCGCTGACGGCGAAGTCGATGCCGTACAAGAGCGGCTTCGGCCCGTTCGCCTCCGAGATCTACCGCGCGCCGCTGTCGTACCCGTACCGCGACGGGCTCACCGGCGCAGAGGCGGCCAAGCGCGCGATCTCGATCATGGAGAAGCAGGTCGGCGCCGACAACCTCGCCGCCGTCATCATCGAGCCGATCCAGGGCGAAGGCGGCTTCATCGTCCCCGCGGACGGCTTCCTCCCGGCGATCGTGGACTGGTGCCGTGCCAACGGCGTCGTCTTCATCGCCGACGAGATCCAGACCGGCTTCGCTCGCACCGGGGAGATGTTCGCGAGCGATGTGTTCGGCATCGTGCCGGACCTGATCACGACCGCCAAGGGCATCGCGGGGGGCCTGCCCTTGGCGGCCGTGACCGGACGAGCCGAGATCATGGACGCCTCGCACGCCGGCGGCCTCGGCGGCACCTACGGCGGCAACCCGATCGCCTGCGCCGCGGCGCTCGCCGCGATCGACGTCTTCGAGAACGACGGCATGATCGAGCGCGCCCGCGACATCGGCCGCATCCTCGCCGATCGCCTGCAGGAGCTGCAGGCCGCCGACCCGCGCATCGGCGACGTCCGCGGTCACGGTGCGATGATCGCGGCCGAGTTCGTCGACCCGGCGACGGGGGAACCGGATGCCGCGCTCACCGCCGCGGTCGCGAAGGCCTGCATCGCCGAGGGCGTGATCGTCCTCACGTGCGGCACGTACGGGAACGTGATCCGTTTCCTGCCGCCGCTGTCGATCGGCGACGATCTGCTCCACGAGGGCATCGACGTCGTCGCCGCCGCGCTGGCCGCGGTACCCGCCTGACCGGCCCGCCCGCCGAATCGCCCCGTTCGAACGGGGTCCCCAGCGGCCACGCCGCCACGAAGGAGTGCACAGTGAGAGAGCTGACCCGAGACGTCGTCATCGTCGGAGCAGGAGCCGCCGGCCTCACCGCCGCGAACGAGCTCAAGAAGGCGGGGCTGTCGGTCGTCGTCCTCGAGGCTCGGGATCGCGTCGGGGGGCGCCTGTGGACCGACGTCGTCGAGGGGGCGATGCTCGAGATCGGCGGGCAGTGGGTGTCGCCGGATCAGGAGGCTTTGAAGGAGACGCTCGCCGAGCTCGGGCTCGAGACGTACCGCCGCTACCGCGAGGGCGACTCCGTCTACGTGAACGAGGCGGGGGAGCTCACGCGCTTCACCGGTGAGATCTTCCCGGTGCCGCCGGCGACCGAGCAGGCGATGGTCACGCTCATCGAGAAGCTCGACGCCATGGTCGCCGAGGTCGACCCCGACAAGCCGTGGGAGCACCCCGACGCCGAGGAGCTCGACCGTGTCTCGTTCGAGGCCTGGCTCGAGGAGCAGACCGACGACCAGGAGGCGCGCGACAACATCGCCCTCTTCATCGCCGGCGCGATGCTCACCAAGCCGGCGTACGCGTTCTCGGCGCTGCAGGCGCTTCTCATGGCGGCCAGCGCAGGCAGCTTCTCGAACCTGGTCGACGCCGACTACATCCTCGACGAGCGCGTCGTCGGCGGGCTCCAGCAGGTGCCGCTGCTGCTCGCGGAGCGCCTCGGCGACGACGTGCTGCTGAACCAGCCCGTCCATACCGTGGAGTGGTCCGACGCGGGCGTCACCATCGTCACCGACGGCGACGTCACCGTGCGGGCGCGGTTCGTGATCCTCGCCCACGCGCCGATCCTCTACCCGTGGATCGACTTCAACCCGCCGCTGCCGCGACTGAAGCAGCAGATGCACCAGCACATATCGATGGGCTTCGTCATCAAGGTCCACGCCGTCTACGACCGGCCGTTCTGGCGCGAGCAGGGCCTTTCGGGAACCGCCTTCAGCCCGTACGAGATCTCGCACGAGGCGTATGACAACACGAATCACGGGGACGAGCGCGGCACCCTCGTCGGGTTCGTCTCGGACCGCAACGCCGACGACCTCTTCCGTGTCTCGGCCGAGGAGCGCAAGGCGCGCATCCTCGAATCGCTCTCGCACTACTACGGACCCGAAGCGCTCCATCCGGTCGTCTACTTCGAGAGCGACTGGGGTGCCGAGGAGTGGACACGCGGCGCCTACGCCGCCAGCTTCGACCTGGGAGGACTCACCCGCTACGGCGCCGACCTGCGGACGCCGGTCGGTCCCATCCACTTCGCGTGCAGCGACATGGCGGGCGCCGGGTACCAGCACGTCGACGGCGCCGTCCGCATGGGACGCCTCGTCGCAGCGAACATCGTCGAGGAGACGCGCGCATGACCGGCCGCATCGTCGTGGGCTACACCGCCACCGACGCCGGGCGCGATGCGCTCTCGCTCGGGGTGCGGCTGGCCGCGGCATCCGATTCTGCTCTCGACCTGGTGGTCGTACTGCCCGGTGAGGACCGCAGCGTCATCACCCCGCCCGACGCCGGCTACGACCGCTATGTCGGTGAACGCGCGCAGGCCTGGCTGGATGAGGCCGCGGCTGAGATTCCGGATGCCGTGGCCACCAGCACGCACGTCCGCTACGGCGAGTCCTTCGCCGCGGGTCTCCTCGAGGCCGCGCACGAGGTGCACGCATCGCACATCGTCGTCGGCGCTGCGAACGGCGGGCTGCGCGGCCGGCACCGGCTCGGCACCGTCGCCAGCGAGCTGCTCCACTCCGCCGACGTGCCCGTCGTGCTCGCGCCAGAGGGGGCGCGCCGGATCGACCCCGCCGTCGGCATCACGCGCATCACGGCAGCCGTCGGGCTGCGGCCCGGCGCCGACGTCCTTCTCGAGGAGTCGCTGGCCCTCGCCCTGTCGACGGGCGCCGAGCTGCGGCTCGTCTCGCTCGTCGCGGTGGATCTGCCGGCGGGCATCGAGAGCAACGAGTCCGCCGCGATGCACGCCGACGAGGTCTTCATCCACGCGCGGGCGGCGCTGCCCAAGGACATCGACGCAGAGGCGGTCGTCGGGCTCGGCGACAGCATCGAGGAGGCCGTCTCGCACCTCAGCTGGGAGCCGGGCGAGATCGCGGTGGTCGGCTCGAGCCGGCTCGCGCGCCCCCGGCGCCTGTTCCTCGGATCGACCGCGGCGAAGATGCTGCATGAGCTGCCGGTGCCGATGATCGTCGTGCCCCGCACACGCAAGAAGAAGGGTGCCCGATCATGAGCGGGAAGAAGAGCGACAGCGACGTCGTCATCGCGGAGCCCGTGACCGGCGGCCTGTCCAAGAAGGGCCTGAGCGCCGGCACGGTCGGCCTGATCGGCGCCGTGGTGATCGGCATCTCGTGCATCGCGCCTGCCTACACGCTCACCGCCGCCCTCGGACCCACGGTCTCGGAGGTGGGCTTCCAGGTCCCCGCGATCATCCTCGTCGGGTTCATCCCGATGCTGCTGGTCGCGTTCGGCTACCGCGAGCTGAACCGCTCCATGCCCGACTCCGGTACGTCCTTCACATGGGCGACGCGGGCGTTCGGGCCGTGGATCGGCTGGATGGCGGGCTGGGGACTCATCGCGGCGACGATCCTGGTGCTTTCCAACCTCGCGGGCATCGCCGTCGAATTCCTCTTCCTCCTCATCGCGCAGATCACCGGTGTGGCCGAGATCGCCGACCTCGCGTTCAACCCGCTCATCAATGTCGCCGTATGTCTGCTGTTCATGCTCGGGGCGACCTTCGTGTCGTACCGCGACATGCAGACCACGCAGAAGCTCCAGTACGTGCTGGTCAGCTTCCAGGTGCTCTTACTGGTGGGCTTCTCGATCGCCGCTTTCGTGCAGGTCGCGCAGGGCAATGCGTTCGACGCCAGCCCCGTCGAGCTGTCGTGGTTCAACCCGTTCGCGGTGGGCGACTTCGGCGCCGTGGTCGCCGGCCTGTCGCTGTCGATCTTCATCTTCTGGGGCTGGGACGTCACCCTCACGATGAACGAAGAGACGAAGAACCCGGAGAAGACACCCGGCCGCGCGGCGACCCTGACGGTCGTGATCATCGTTCTGCTGTACCTGCTGATCTCTGTCTCGCTGCTGGCCTATGCGGGCACCGGCGACGGCGAGCTCGGGCTCGGCAACGAGGACATCCAGTCGAACGTGTTCTTCTACCTGTCGGGGCCCATCCTCGGCCCGGTGGCATGGCTCGTGTCGCTCGCCGTGCTCACCAGTTCCGCGGCGTCGCTGCAGTCGACCTTCGTCTCTCCGGCGCGCACGCTCCTCGCCATGGGCCACTACGGGGCTCTGCCGCCGAAATTCGCGACAGTGAGCCCGCGTTTCTTCACCCCCGGCTACGCCACCATCGTGTCGGCGATCGTCGCCTCCGCGTTCTATGCGGTGATGCGGTTCATCAGCGAAGACGTGCTGTGGGACACGATCACCACCCTCGGCATGATGATCTGCTTCTACTACGGCCTCACGGCGTTCGCGTGTGTCTGGTACTTCCGCAAGCAGTGGTTCGACTCCATGCGCAACGTCTTCTTCACGTTCCTGTTCCCGCTGGTCGGGGGAGTGATCCTCGCGGTGCTCTTCGTGACGACGCTGATCGACAGCACGGACCCGGACTATGGCAGCGGATCGAACATCGGCGGCCTCGGCCTCGTGTTCATCCTCGGCGTCGCCGTCATCCTCATCGGCGTCGCGATCATGATCTGGCAGGCCGTCAAGCGGCCCGCGTTCTTCAAGGGCGAGACCCTCTCGCTCGATGCACCGCCCAGCCTCCGCCGCACCCGCCGGTGAGGCAGAATCAACCGCACATCCGATCGGAGAGAGAACACCATGAGTGAGTACGCCGTCGTCAACCCCGCCACGGGCGAGACCCTGGCCACCTACCCGACGATCACCGACGAGGCCCTCGAGGGGGTGCTCGCAGGAGCGGATGCCGCGTTCCGCACGTGGCGGCGCGAGTCCGTCGCCGAGCGGGCGGCCCGCATCCGCCGGGTGGCCGAGCTGCATCGCGAGCGGCGCGACGAGCTCGCCGCGATCATCGTGCGCGAGATGGGCAAGCCGCTGGAGGCCGCGCTCGGCGAGGTCGACTTCGCCGCCGACATCACCGAGTATTACGCCGACCACGCCGAGAAGATCACCGGCGACCAGCCGATCGACATCGACGGCGAGGGCACCGCGGTCATCCGCCGCTCGGCACTGGGCGTGCTCCTGGGCATCATGCCGTGGAACTTCCCGTACTACCAGGTGGCCCGCTTCGCCGCGCCGAACATCGTCATCGGCAACACGATCATCCTCAAGCACGCCGGGCAGTGCCCCGAGTCCGCCGCCGCCATCGAGGCGATGTACCACGACGCAGAGCTCGAGGGCGTGTACACGAACGTCTATGCGTCCAACGAGCAGGCCGCGACGATCATCGCGGACCGCCGAGTGCAGGGCGTGTCGGTCACCGGCTCCGAGCGTGCCGGTGCGGCCGTCGCCGAGGTCGCCGGGCGCAACCTCAAGAAGGTCGCGCTCGAGCTGGGCGGATCGGACCCGTTCATCCTGCTGTCGACCGACGACCTCGAGGGCGCGGTGCAGGCGGCGGTGGACGCCCGCCTCGACAACACCGGGCAGTCCTGCAACGCCGCCAAGCGCTTCATCGTGGTCGATGGGCTGTACGACGCCTTCCTCGAGAAGTTCACGGCGAAGATGACCGAGGCGAAGGTCGGCGACCCGTTCGCGGAAGACACCGTGCTCGGCCCCCTCTCGTCGCTCACAGCAGCCGAGCGGCTCGCCGAGCAGGTCGACAAGGCCGTCGCGCAGGGCGCGACCCTGGTGGCGGGCGGCACCCGTGACGGCGCCTACTACCCGGGGACCGTGCTCACGGATGTGACCCCGGAGATGGACGCCTACGGCGAGGAGTTCTTCGGACCCGTCGGCGTCGTCTACCGTGCCGCCGACGAGGACGAAGCGGTGAAGATCGCCAACGACACCAGCTTCGGCCTGGGGTCGTACGTCTTCACCACCGACGAGGAGCAGGCGGCTCGGGTGGCCGACAAGATCGACGCCGGCATGGTCTACGTGAACGTCGTGCTCGCCGATGAGCCCGGGCTGCCGTTCGGCGGCGTGAAGCGCTCGGGCACCTCGCGCGAGATGGGGCTCCTGGCCGCGGACGAGTTCGTCAACAAGAAGCTCATCCGCGTCGGCGCCTGACGGCTGACCCCCGCGTTTCGTCTCGCTTCGCTCGCTCAACGACCGGAACCTCCCGGTCGTTGAGCGAGGAGCGAAGCGACGAGACGAAACGCGCTGTGTCGGAGCGGCTGAGTAGCGTGCGTGGATGGCTTTCGCATACATCCTTCGTTGTTCCGACGGGACGCTCTACGCAGGAAGCACTCATGATCTCGGTCGGCGACTCCTGCAGCACAGCGCCGGGTTCGGCGCCGAGTACACACGCAGACGGCTGCCTGTCACGCTCGCCTGGTCTGGTGAGTTCAGCCGCATCGACGAGGCCTTCGGATGGGAAAGCGTCTTCAGGGTTGGAGCCACGCGAAGCGCGAGGCGTTCATTCAGGGAGGCCTGGAGGCCGTCATCGGGTGGAGTGCCCGCACCCGGCGGTTGCCGTAACGCGTTTCGTCTCGCTTCGCTCGCTCAACGACCGGGGGCCTCGGTCGGAGACCGCCAGGCGCCCGGCCCGGATTCGCGGGGCCGGGGGGCATGCCGTACACTGGAGCATGCAGTTGAAGTCTGCATTCTTTCGCCGTGCCCGTCATCCGGGACGGATCCCATTCGCTCTGGTACGGGGAAGAACGCGGGCTTGCGAGGTCTCCGGATCTCTAGGGCGGTAGCTCAATTGGCAGAGCAGCGGTCTCCAAAACCGCAGGTTGCAGGTTCGATTCCTGTCCGCCCTGCGCGTAAGCGCAACACCGGCCTGACGGTCGGTAGTTGACTACACAGTGGCCCGGCGAACGCCGGAACACGGAAGGTAATCAGGTGGCATCGATGGTTCAAGGCGAGCCGACGGGCGAGGTCGTCCCCACGGGCGGCGCACCCCGCGAGAAGAGGCCGAACGTCTTCGCGCGGATCGCCATCTTCATGCGCCAGGTCTTCGCCGAGCTCCGCAAGGTCGTCACCCCGACGCGCCAGGAGCTCCTGAAGTACACGGCGGTCGTGCTCGGCTTCGTCGTCATCATGATGGCGATCGTCTACGGCCTCGACATCCTGTTCGTCTGGGTGACGGCCTATGTCTTCGGAGTGCCGGGCGCCTGAGTCGCCTGAACGGCCTGGAACAGCGAAAGCGAACGGCCACGCTGGCGGAGATCTTCTCCTGCCGCGGATGGAACGGAAGAGAACGCAGTGTCTGAAAGAGTTTTCGACGACGCCGACTGGGCGACGGCTGCCGAGCAGTCCTCGGAGGACGACGAAGCCCAGGAGGGCAACATCCTCGCCGAGGAGACCGCCGCGAACACGCCGGCCGAGCACGCCGCCATCCACATCGTGGATGAGTCCGACGTGGACGACTCGGACCTGGACGACATCGACATCGACGACCCGGAGGCAGACGCCATCGTGAACGACGCCCTGAACCTCGACGAGGCAGCCGAGACCGAGGCCGCCGCCGAGGTGCTCAACGACTCCATCGCAGAAGAGGTCGCCGAGCTCGAGGCCGAGGCCGCGGACGAGGTCACCCCCTACGACGGCCCCGACGTGAACGGCGACGAGGACGAGTCGTCCTCCGACGACGAGGCCGACGAGGACGAGGACTCCGAGGAAGACCCGTACGAGGCCTTCCGCACCGAGCTGCGCATGCTCCCGGGCAAGTGGTACGTCATCCACTCCTACGCCGGGTTCGAGCGCAAGGTGAAGGCCAACATCGAGCAGCGCAAGTCGACGCTCGAGGTCGAAGAGGAGATCTACCAGATCGAGGTCCCGATGGAGGACGTCGTCGAGATCAAGAACGGTCAGCGCAAGATGGTCACGCGCGTCCGGATCCCCGGCTACGTGCTCGTGCGCATGGAGCTCAACGAGGACACCTGGTCGGTCGTCCGCCACACGCCCGGCGTCACCGGCTTCGTGGGCAACGCCCACAACCCGACGCCCCTCCGCTTCGAGGAGGCCTTCAACATGCTGAAGAGCCTCGTCGAAATCAAGGAGACCGTGCCCGCCAAGGGTGGCGCCGCCAAGAAGGGCCAGACCGCCGCGTCGCGCGTCCTTCCCGCCGAGATCGACTTCGAGGTCGGCGAGACGATCACCATCAAGGAGGGCTCGTTCGCGGGTCTTCCCGGCACGATCAGCGAGATCAAGCCCGAGAGCGGCAAGCTCACGGTCCTCGTCTCGCTCTTCGAGCGCGAGACTCCGGTCGAGCTGTCGTTCGACCAGGTCACGAAGCTCTAAAACAGACTTCCCGGGTCTCCCGGGGGAACCGCTGCTCGGAAACGCCGAGTGTGCGGGAGAACGGATCGCCCCAGGCATCCGCTCGAATGAAAGGAAAAAGAATGGCACCGAAGAAGAAGGTGACCGGCCTGATCAAGCTTCAGATCAATGCCGGTGCAGCCAACCCGGCGCCGCCGATCGGGCCCGCGCTCGGTCAGCATGGCGTCAACATCATGGAGTTCTGCAAGGCGTACAACGCCGCGACCGAGTCGCAGCGCGGCAACGTCATCCCCGTGGAGATCACCGTCTACGAGGACCGCAGCTTCACGTTCATCCTGAAGACCCCGCCGGCTGCTGAGCTCATCAAGAAGGCCGCAGGCGTTCAGAAGGGCTCGTCGACCCCGCACACGACCAAGGTGGCCAAGCTCACCAAGGAGCAGGTGCGGCAGATCGCTGAGACGAAGCAGCCCGACCTGAACGCGAACGACATCGAGGCTGCCTCGAAGATCATCGCCGGCACCGCCCGTTCCATGGGCATCACGGTCGAGGACTAAGGGGTAAGAGGAATCATGGCAACCAAGTCCAAGGCCTACCGGGCCGCTGCCGCCAAGATCGAGGCGGACAAGTTCTACACCCCCACCGAGGCTGTCGCGCTCGCGCGTGAGACCGGCTCGGCCAAGTTCGACGCGACCGTCGAGGTCGCGCTCAAGCTCGCCGTCGACCCCCGCAAGGCGGACCAGATGGTGCGCGGCACCGTCATCCTCCCGCACGGCACGGGCAAGACCGCCCGCGTCATCGTCTTCGCGACGGGCCCGGCCGCCGAGGCCGCCATCGCCGCAGGCGCTGACGAGGTCGGTGGCGCCGAGCTCATCGAGAAGGTCGCCGGCGGCTGGACCGCGTTCGACGCGGCCGTCTCGACGCCCGAGCTCATGGGCCAGGTCGGTCGACTGGGTAAGGTGCTGGGCCCCCGCGGCCTCATGCCGAACCCGAAGACCGGCACCGTGACCCCCAACGCGGCCAAGGCCGTCGAGGAGATCAAGGGCGGCAAGATCGAGTTCCGCGTCGACAAGCACGCCAACGTGCACTTCGTCGTCGGCAAGGCATCGTTCACCGCTGAGCAGCTCGACGAGAACCTCGCCGCTGCTCTCGAGGAGATCGTCCGCCTGAAGCCCTCGAGCTCGAAGGGCCGTTACATCCAGAAGGGCGCCGTGTCGACCACGTTCGGCCCCGGCATCCCGCTGGACGTCAACTCCATCTGATCCTCGGATCGATAATGCGAAGGGCCTCACCTCCGGGTGGGGCCCTTCGTCGTTTCCGGCGGGTAGCGTCGAACCCATGGCTGCGACCGCGACACTGCAGGACCTGCTCGGCATCGACGTCCCCCTCGTGCTCGGCCCCTTCGGCGGCCTTTCTTCCGTCGAGCTGACCGCAGCGGTCAGCGAACGGGGCGGGCTCGGCTCGTACGGCCTGTACGGTTACTCCGCTGAGCGCATCCATGACACGATCACGCAGCTGCGCTCAGCCACGGGCCGACCGTTCGCGGTGAACATCTGGCTCCCGACTGGCGATGAGGTCATCCCGGCAGACGTCGACCTCGCGCCCTCGCTGACCGCGCTCGCCCCGCTGTTCGAGGCGGCCGGCGTCCCGCTTCCCGAGGCTCCTGCGCGATTCCTGCCGCCGCTCCGCGAACAGGTGGAGGCGATCCTGGATGCCGCGCCCGCCGTGCTGAGCGTGGTCTTCGGCGTTCCCGCCCCGGCCCTCGTCGATGCAGCGCGGGGCCGAGGCATCCGGATCGTGGGAACGGCCACGACCGTCGCGGAATCCGTCGCGCTCGAGGCGGCCGGAGTGGACGCCATCGTCGCGAGCGGCGCCGAGGCGGGAGGCCACCGCGTGTCGTTCCTTCGAGCGCCCGAGCGTTCGCTCGTCGGCACGTTCGCGCTCGTGCCGCAGGTCGCCGATGCGGTCGCCGTCCCGGTGATCGCCGCCGGCGGGATTGCCGATCGACGCGGAGCCGCGGCGGCGTTCGCGCTGGGCGCGTCCGGCGTGCAGGTCGGCACGGCGTTCCTGCGCACGTCCGAGTCGGCGGCGACCCAGGCGCACCGCGACGCGATCAGCACGTCCGGCGACACCGACACGGTGCTGACCCGGGCGATGAGCGGCAGGCTGGCGCGCGGCATCCCGAATCGCGCCATGCGCGAGATCGAGACCGCCGGCCGGATCCTGCCGTTCCCCGCCCAGAACTGGCTGACCGGGGTCTTCCGCGCGGTGGCGGGCCAGAACGGCGACGGCGACCTCGTCGCACTGTGGGCGGGGCAGGCGGCAGGGCTCGCCCGCATCGATGACGCAGGCGCCGTCTTCGATGAGCTCGCGGCCGGAATCCCTGCCGAGTCCAGGGGTGGCAACAGGGCGTAACTTTCCGCGCCCGGCCCCGAAAACCCGTGTTGTACTGGAATCTCCCGCCGGCGCACAACGCCCCTCAATCGACCAGGAACCCCCTATGTCATACCGTCGCATCACCGCTGTCGTCCTCGCCACCACCGCCGCGCTCGCGCTCACCGCGTGCAGCTCCGCCGCACCTGAGCCGTCCGGTTCCACGGACGCGGATGGCGCCGATTACGGCCTGGTCACCGACGGCACGCTGACGGTCGCCACCGAGGGCACGTACCGCCCCTTCACCTTCCACGACGAGTCCGGCGACCTGGTCGGCTTCGACGTCGAGATCGCGGAGGCCGTGGCCGACAAGCTGGGCCTCGAGATCGTCTTCGAGGAGACGCAGTGGGACGCCATCTTCGCGGGTCTCGACGGCGGTCGCTTCGACGTCATCGCGAACCAGGTGTCGATCAACCCGGAGCGTGAGGAGAAGTACCTCTTCAGCGAGCCATACACCGTCTCGCCCGGCGTCATCGTCGTGCTCGAGGATGACGACTCGATCACGAGCTTCGACGACCTCGAGGGCAAGACCACCGCGCAGTCGCTGACGAGCAACTGGTACGAGCTCGCTCAGGAGAGCGGCGCCAACGTCGAAGCCGTCGAGGGCTGGGCTCAGGCTGTCGCGCTCCTGCAGCAGGGTCGCGTGGACGCCACGATCAACGACAACCTCACCTTCCTCGACTACGAGACCAGCGAGGGCCCGACGGGCCTGAAGATCGCCGCCGAGACCGACGACCCCGCCTACAACGCCTTCGCCCTGACGAAGGACAAGACCGCGCTCGTCGAGGCCATTGACGAGGCGCTCGCCGAGCTCCGCGAAGAGGGCGTGCTCGCCGAGATCAGCGAGAAGTACTTCGGCGCCGACGTCACGCAGTAGCCATCGAGCCGTCGTCCGCCCTAACGTGGCGGGCGACGGCTTCGCTGTGCCGCCCGCCCGGAGGAAGGACCGTCCATGAATGACGATGGCATCTGGCAGCTCCTCGTCGACTCGTTCTGGCCCCTGCTCCTCGCCGGTCTGACGGTCACGATCCCGCTCGCGCTGTCGTCGTTCGCGCTCGGACTGGTGATCGCCTTCGGCGTCGCCCTGCTGCGCCTGTCGCCGAATCGCGTGCTCTCGGGCATCGCCCGCTTCTACGTGTCGGTGATCCGCGGCACGCCCCTGCTCGTGCAGCTCTTCGTGATCTTCTTCGGCCTCGGGTCGGTGGGCATCGTCATCGACCCGTGGCCGGCGGCGATCATCGCGTTCTCGCTCAACGTGGGCGGGTACGCCGCGGAGGTGATCCGTGCCGCCATCCTGTCGGTGCCCAAGGGGCAGTGGGAGGCCGGGCACACCGTCGGGTACTCGCAGACCCAGACCCTGACCCGCATCGTGCTGCCGCAGGCGGCGCGGGTGTCGGTGCCGCCGCTGTCGAACACCTTCATCTCGCTGGTGAAGGACACCTCGCTGGCCTCGGTCATCCTGGTGACCGAGCTCACCCGCGTGGCGCAGCAGATCGCCGCGTTCACTTTCGAGTTCCTGGCGATCTACCTCGAGGCCGCCCTCATCTACTGGCTGTTCTGCCTGGTGCTCTCCGCCGGGCAGAGCGCCATCGAACGGAGGCTCGATCGCTATGTCGCCCACTGACGACTCCGGCGACGCGCTCGCCCCGCCCGCACCCGGCGACGACCGTCCGCTCCTGCACGTGCGCGGACTGACGAAGAGCTTCGGCGCCAACACCGTGCTGCACGGCGTCGACTTCGAGGTGCGCCGCGGAGAGGTCGTCGCGCTGATCGGGCCCAGTGGCTCCGGCAAGACGACCGTCCTGCGATCGCTCAACGGACTCGAGACGCCCGAGGCCGGCGTGCTGTCCTTCGAGGGCGGTCCGGAGATCGACTTCGCGAAGCCGGTGACCAAGGGTGATCGCCTCGCACTGCGCGACCGCTCGGCGATGGTGTTCCAGCACCACAATCTCTTCCCCCACCGCACCGTGCTGCAGAACGTGATCGAAGGGCCCGTGTACGCCCACAAGGTGCCCAAGGCCGAGGCGATCGCCCGGGCCGAGGCACTGCTCGAGCGCGTCGGTCTGAGTGAGAAGCGGGATGCCTATCCGTTCGAGCTCTCCGGAGGTCAGCAGCAGCGCGTCGGAATCGTGCGCGCCCTGGCGCTCCAGCCGTCGCTCCTCCTGTTCGACGAGCCCACCAGCGCGCTCGACTCCGAACTCGTCGGCGAGGTCCTGCTGGTGCTCAAGGAGCTGGCGGAGGAGGGGTGGACGATGGTGATCGTCACGCACGAGCTCGCCTTCGCCCGGCAGGTGGCCGACGAGGTGCTGTTCTTCGACGACGGCGTCATCCTCGAGCGCGGAGCGCCGAAGGACCTGTTCACGGCGCCGAAGAACGAGCGCACACGGCGCTTCATCGACCGGATCCTGCGGCCGTTCGACGGCTGAGTCCTACGCGGTCGGCCGCACCTCGAAGTCGTCGTTTGCGGCGGGCGCGGCATCCGTCACCGTCGTGGTGTCCACCCGCGAGCCGGGCGGCCCGTGCGCCATCCAGGTGAGCACCTCGTCGACTTGCTCGTCCGTGCCCTCGACCTCGGCCTCGACCGTGCCGTCGTGGCGATTGCGCACCCAGCCCGTGACCCCGGCGTCGCGGGCGACCATTCGCAGCGTGTAGCGGTACCCGACGCCCTGCACGTCGCCGTCGACGATCACGTGGACCCTTCTCATCCCCTCATCGTGCCGCGTGCGGGTGTCGATCGCGAGCGGGCGGTGACAGGATGCCTGCATGGGTACCGTCGACGACCTCCTCGCAGACCTCGATCCCGCAGATCGAGAGCCGGTGGCACGGCTCTACGCCATCGCTCGACGGGTCGTGCCCGACGCGGAGCAGGGCCTCGGATACGGGATGCCGGCCCTGGTGTATCGCGGAAAGCCGCTCATCTCGGTCATGCGCGCGAAGAAGCACATCGGCGTCTACCCGTTCAGTCCGGATGCCGTGGCCGCCGTCGCCGAGTCCCTGAGCGGTCACCCGGGGATCGGGCTCGACAAGGGCACCATCCGCTTCCAGCCGGAACATCCGCTCCCGGACGACGTCGTCGAGGCGCTGGTGCGTGCCCGCAAGGAGCAGATCGAAGGCTGAGGGTCAGCCGCCGAGAGGGTCAGTGGGGGAGCACCAGGCTCACCCCGAGCGCGATCATGACGACGGCGATGACCGCGTCGAGGATCCGCCAGGCCTTCGGGGTCGACAGCCAGCGCCCGAGGTAGCGCGCGCCGAAGGCGAGGCCGAAGAACCAGACGAAGCTTGCGATCATGGCACCGGCGGCGAAGAGCCACCGGTACTCGTCGTGGGTGTTCGCGACCGTTCCGAGCAGGAACACGGTGTCGAGGTACACGTGCGGGTTCAGCCAGGTGAGCGCCAGGCAGGTGAGCACGACGGGCAGCAGGCGGGTGCTCGTGCCGGTGAGGACCGCGCCCGGGGTTCCGGCCGGGCTTCCCGCAGGCTCGGCAGGATCGGATGCCGCGAGCGCACGGTCGCTCGGACGCCACGCGCGCCGTGCGGCCAGCACGCCGTACGCGACCAGGAACGCGGCCCCTGCCCAGCGCACCACGTCCACCAGCCACGGGACGCTCTCCAGCACGAACCCGACCCCGGAGACGCCGACGGCGATCAGCGCGGCATCCGAGACCGCGCAGATGGCGGCCACGGCGAAGACGTGCTCCCGGCGCAGACCCTGGCGCAGCACGAACAGGTTCTGGGCGCCGATGGCGACGATGAGCGAGAAGCCGAGTCCGAGACCGGCGAGAACGGAGGAGAGCACTTGTCCACGGTAGGTCGGACAGGGCGTTCAAACCAGCTCATGGTTCTTCAGATGCATTAGCCTGACTTATGATGCGCATTCCGTTCGAGCTGGCCGAAACCCTGGCCGTCGTGGTCGACGGCGGGACGCTGGATGCCGCAGCCCAGCGCCTGCACATCACCCCCTCGGCGGTCAGCCAGCGGATCAAGACGCTCGAGGAGCTTCTCGGACGGGTGGTGCTGGTGCGCTCGAAGCCGGTCAGGCCGACTGAGGCGGGCTCGGCCGTCATCCGGCTCGCCCGTCAAGCGGCGCTGCTCGAGCACGACACCCTCGCCGAGCTCGGCGCCGATCCCGACGGCGGCGCGCGCACCGCAGTGCCGCTCGCCGTCAACGCCGACTCGCTCGCCACGTGGTTTCTTCCCCCGCTCACGCGGCTGTCGCAGCGGCATCCGGTGGTCTTCGAACTTCACCGCGACGACCAGGACTTCACCGCGGGACTGCTCGAATCGGGAACCGTGATGGGTGCCGTGACCTCGAGGGCCACGGCCGTCGCGGGATGCCGCGTCAGCACGCTGGGGGCGATGCGCTACGAAGCGGTGGCGACCCCGTCCTTCGCGGAGGAGTGGCTGTCCGGCGATCTGGCCGGCCGGTTGCGAGAGGCGCCCGTCGTGGACTTCGACAGGCGCGACGACCTCCAGAACGAGTGGCTGACGGCTCAGGGCGTCGATCCAGCCCTGCCGCCGCGGCACTATGTGCCCGCCTCCAACGACTTCGCGACCGCCGTCAGGCTCGGTCTCGGCTGGGCCCTGCTGCCTCGTTTCCAATCGCACGAGGCATTGAGCAACGGCGAGCTCGTGCTGCTCGGCGGTGCGCCGGTCGACGTGCCGCTGTACTGGCAGCAGTGGAACCTGCGGTCACCGCTGCTCGATGCGATCGCGGACGAGATCGTCGGCGAGGGGCGGCGGGTGCTCAGCCCCCGAGCATAGGAGTCGCCGGACGCTCAGTCGTCGCTCACCCGGAGCACGATCTTGCCCCGGGTGTGGCCCTCTTCGATGGCGCGGTGGGCGTCGGCGGCGTCGGCCAGGTCGAAGACGCGGTCGATGTACACCTGTACCGCACCGGAATCGAGCAGGCGGGCGATCGTGCTCAGCGCGCCCCCGTCGGGGATGGCCTTGTAGCTCGTGGCGCGCACCTCGGACGCCTCGGCGGCCTCGGCGTACCCCGGCCAGGATCCGGTCGGCACGAGGACGTACAGTCCACCGGGCCGGAGCACCGAGAGTGACCGCGTTCCGGTCTCGTCGTGCACGTTGCCAACGAGATCGATCACGACGTCGACCTGCCCGACCACCTCCTCGAAGCGCGTGGTCGTGTAGTCGATCACCACGGATGCACCCAGTTCGCGCAGCCAGTTGAGATTCCGGCCCGACGCCGTCGCGGTGACGTGCGCGCCGAAGTAGGCGGCGAACTGCACCGCGAGGTGCCCGACGCCGCCGCTGCCGGCGTGGATGAGGATGCGCTGACCCTCATGGGCATGCGCCGTCTCGACGATCAGGCCCCACGCGGTCAGAGCGGCCACCGGAACGCCCGCGGCCTCGACGTGAGACAGCGAGGACGGCTTCCGCGCGACCGACAGCGAGGGGACCACGGCGTACTCGGCATACGTGCCGCCGGTGCGGGGGAACGACGCCATGCCGTACACAGGGGTCCCCGGGGGCAGGTGGTGCGCCTCGTAAGGGCTCTTCATCACGATCCCGCTGAAGTCGAGGCCGAGCGTCGTGGGCTGTGCGTTCAGATGAGGGGTGAGGCCGCCTCCTGCTCGCGTCTTCGCGTCGATGGGGTTCACTCCTGCCGCGACCACGCGGACGAGCACCTCGCTGAGCGCGGGCGAAGGGACGGGGACGGATGCCGCGCGCAATGCGTCGGGGTCACCGGGCGCATCGAAGACCATCGCCCGCATCTGCTCCGGCGGGTCCGTCACGGGCACGCGCTCGGCATCGGAATGGGGAGATGAGTGCAGCGGCCGGAATCTCATCGGTCGCTCCTTCCGCGTGCGCGTTGCATCTCGGCACTCATTGCCGGGATGCGACCAGTCAATCGTGGGATTGTCTCGGCCGTGTTACGCCGGTGCTACCGGGTCGAGAATCCCTGCGGACGACGCCTCGCGCGGGCCCTCTTTCACGGCGACTGGCCCGCCGTGAGCGCATGGAGCAGCCGCGAGAGATTGCGGATGTCCTCCAGCGGCCACTCCTCGAGGGCGTTGAGCAGCGTGCTCTCCTGCGGTGCGCGCGCCTGCGCGAGGCGCTCCAAACCGAAGGCCGTGGGGGAGAGCAGGCTCGAGCGGCCGTCCTCCGGGTCGGGCGTGCGCTCGATCAGCCCCAGCTGCTCGAGTTCGCGCACCGTGCGGCTGATCTGCCCTTTGTCAGCCATGAGGGCCTCGGCGAGGGCGGAGAGCGTGACGGACTCGCGACGCACGATGGTCGTGAAGACTTTGTATGCACCGGGCAGCATGCCGGGGCTCACGCGGTCCGCGTTCTCGCTGATGACCTTGCGGAACCGGGTGATGAGTTCGCCGAACTCGGCCTCGAGGGCGCGC
Organism: Microbacterium sp. Root166; assembly: GCF_001427145.1. Classification (GTDB taxonomy): domain Bacteria; phylum Actinomycetota; class Actinomycetes; order Actinomycetales; family Microbacteriaceae; genus Microbacterium. The sequence goes on along the minus strand of NZ_LMGL01000001.1, from coordinate 97,632 downwards.
ACCGCCTGGGTGCGCGCCTCTCGGGTGTCTTCAGAGGTCATCGGGATCGACACTAGCGGGAGGAGGCGGATGCCTCGTCGCGCCCGGGTGTCGGATCGGCACCCGTTTCGGCAGCGTGCGGCGCGTCGCCTGTCGCGTCCAGGGTCGACATACCGGCGCTGACGGAGACCGTGGCGAGGTCGGCCTCACTGGCCGCGACGCGTTCGCTCGTGGTCATGCGGGTGAGCGGGATGTTCGGCAGGAAGACGATCGCGATCAGGCTGACCACCGCGACCGGGACCGCGATGAGGAACGAGTGCGCGATGGCCTGCGCGTAGATGTCCTCGACGATGACGCGGATGCCCTCGGGCAGCTCGGACACCTGCGGGATCGTGCCGGACTGCAGCTGCCGGCCGATCTCGGCTCCCTTGTCGCCGAGCTGGACGAGTGCGGCGCCGATCTCGGCCTTCATGTCGCCGAAGAGCGTCGTGGCCGAAGAGGCCAGCGCGGCACCCATCACCGAGACGCCGATCGTGCCGCCGAGGCTGCGGAAGAACGTCACTCCCGAACTCGCCACGCCCATCTCGGACGGGCTCGCGGTGTTCTGCACGATGAGCACGAGGTTCTGCATGGTCATGCCCACGCCGGCTCCGAGCAGGAACATGTACAGCGAGACCAGGGCGAAGTTCGTGTCGTAGTGGATCGTCGAGAGCAGGAACGCGCCGGCGATGAGCAGCACGCCGCCCACGATCAGCCACGGCTTCCAGTGGCCGTGCCGCGTGATCAGGCCGCCGACGACGATCGACGCGAGCAGCAGGCCGGCGATCATCGGGATGGTCATCACGCCGGCCTCGGTGGGCGTGGCGCCGCGAGCCATCTGCATGTACTGGCTGAGGAACACCGAGGTGCCGAACATCGCGATGCCGGTCGCGATCGAGGCGATGACCGCGAGCGTGAACGTGCGGTTCTTGAACAGGCCGAGCGGGACCAGCGGCTCCTTCACACGGAGCTCGGTGACGATGAACAGCGCGGTGCCGAGCAGGGCGCCGCCGACCATGATGATCGTCTCGGTGCTCCACCAGTCGAAGTCGCTGCCTGCTCCGGTGACCCAGATCAGCAGCAACGAGACCGATGCTGCGAGCAGCACGATGCCGATGTAGTCGATGCGGGCCTTCTGCTTCGGCCGGGCGGGGAGGTGAAGCGTCCGCTGCATGATCACGAGGGCGACGACCGCGAAGGGGATCGCCACGAAGAAGTTCCAGCGCCATCCGAGCGAGTCGGTGATCACGCCGCCGAGGAGCGGCCCACCGACGGTGGCGACGGCCATCACGGCGCCGAAAAGTCCCATGTAGCGACCGCGTTCGCGCGGGCTGATGATGTCGGCCATGATGACCTGGCTGAGCGCCGCGAGCCCGCCGGCGCCGATGCCCTGCACGGCGCGGAACGCGATGAGCGTCGCGGGGTCCTGGGAGAAGCCGGCCGCGGCGGTGGCCACGACGAAGATCACGATCGCCAGCTGGATCAACAGCTTCCGGTTGAACAGATCGGCGAGCTTGCCCCAGACCGGCGTCGAGATCGCGGTGGTGAGCAGCGTCGCCGTGACGACCCACGTGAACGCCGCCTGGTCGCCGCCGAGGTCGTGGACGATCACGGGCAGCGACGTGGAGACCACGGTCGACGCAAGCATCGAGACGAACATGCCGAGCAGCAGTCCCGAGAGCGCTTGAAGGATGCGGCGGTGACGGCGCTTCTCGTCGTCCGAGACCGCGGGCGCGGTGACAGAGGTGGTGGTCATGGGAGTTCCTTCGGCTCGAGGCACGGAGCGCTGACGGCGCGGATAAAGTTGACGCAGATCAACCGTTGAGTTGCATCAACTATATACCGATCGTTGATCCACGTCAACTATCGCCGAGCGCCTCCAGCTCGCGGCGCAGATACCTCGGCGCCTGCACTCGCCACGCTTCGGTCACCAGCTCGCCCAGGTGCTCCAGATCGATGCCCGCCATGCGGAACGCGACCTTGGGTTCGTTCCACGCTGTGGTCGTGCGCAGGAAGACATCGGGCGCCATCTCGGACAGCGCGAGTGCGTCCATGCGGTCGTCGACCTTCACGCCGACGACGAGCTCTGACGCGACGATCGCCCGCACGTCGTCGGGAATGCTCGGCCAGGGGTGGATCTCCCACGCGTAGAGCTTGCGCCGCACGAACCACGCGGCGCCGCCCGTCGTCATCCGCTCCTCACTCCCGGGCAATCGCGCGGCGACCCGGCGAATGTCGTCGAGGGTGGGCATACCCGCAGGGTACGCCGCACCCCCGACACGAGGGCTACGCGCGCTCGATCGGCAGCCAGAGCTCCGTCGTGGCCGTGCTGAAGTCCGCGGCACGGTCGAGGACCGCGACGATCGAGGGGCCCGGACGCAGCCGCCAGGGATTCGAGGGGAACCACTCGGTCGCCGTCGCCGCCCACGTGGACTGCAGGGCGGCGGGGTAGGGGCCGGAGGTGCGGAAGACCGCCCACGAGCCGGCCGGAACCTCGAGCACGTCCAGATCCGCGGGTGCCGGGGTCGAGGCGTCGAGCGCGACGCCGTGGAGGTAAGTGAGCTCGCTGCCCTCGGCGTAGTCGGGGTCCACGTCGGCGCTGACCTGCAGCAGGCCGGTGGGCTCGGTGCCGCCGAGGGTCTTGAGCCGGGCGTGGTCGGCGGGCGCGAGCGACGCGATGTGCGCCTGGATGTGCGGGTTGGCGCCCTCGTGGATGAGCGGCACGCGGGCGGCGTGCCCGACGAGGCGGAACGCGGGGCGATCGGTGATGCGGGTGTCCATGGTGAAGTTCCCTTCGACGGTCAGGCGGAACCTGAGTTTCGGTTGCGTGCGAAGGGGTCCGCCGTTCTGCCGCACCTCGGCCACACTGGCGCCGTGCACTGCACGGAACGCGCGCCCGAACGCCTCGGCGGAGCCGTAGCCGTGACGCACCGCGACGTCGAGCACCTGACCGCCGCCGATGAGCTCGGCCGCGGCGACCGTCATGCGGCGCCGCCGGATGTACTCCGACAGCGGCATACCGGCCAGCGACGAGAACATCCGGCGCAGGTGGAACTCGGTCGTTCCGAGCTGCGCGGCCACCGCGGGCACGTCGAGGTCTTCCGCCAAGTCCATCTCGACGAGGTCGATGAGGCGGTTGAGCGCTGCGATCACGGTGTCTCCCTTCGGGATCAAGCCTGGGCGCTGCGCCGAAGACGCACCCGATAGTCCCTGTTCGATTCCATCGTCCCGCGACGCCGGACGATATCGTGCCAGGATGAGCGCCGGCACTCACCGCGAGCCGCGTCCCGGATGGGATGCCGTCCCCGACGGGCTCCGGTCGGCCCTGGCTCGTCGGCTCGGAGTCGACGTCTCCGTCGCGACGGTGATGGACTCCGGGTTCAGCGTGGGCTTCGCCGGCGTGATCGGGCGAGGGCCCGCGCGGGTCTTCGTCAAGGCAGCGGATGCCGCGCACCACGAGCACTCGGCGGAGCTCCACCGGCGAGAGGCTGCGGTCTTGTCCGCGCTGCCGGCCGGGCACGCGCCAGGGCTGCTGGTCACGCTCGAGGAGGGGAGCTGGTTCCTTCTCGCGACCGAGTACGTCGACGGACGGAGTCCGGGAGCGCCGTGGACTCAGGCCGAGCATGACGCGGTCGTCGCCGAGATCCGCCTGCTTTCAGGCTCGGCTGCACCGGCGACGCTTCCCGCAGCGGCCGACGTGCTTCCTGACGCCTTCGTCTCGTGGTCCGCCCTGGAAGACGCAGGGACCTCGGCATCCGGCATCCCGACCGCCCTTCTGCCGTATGTCGACCTGCTGCGGAGCTGGGAGGGCGAGGCCACGCGGCGAGCCGCAGAGGGCCATTCGATCGTCCACTTCGACATCCGCGGTGACAACGTGGTGATGGATGCCGCGGGTCGCGCCCGCCTGGTCGACTGGCCGCACGCCGTTCGGGGTTCTTCCTGGATCGATGTGGTGCTCTTCGCTCCCTCCGTCGAAGCCGACGGCGGACCGAGCGTCGGGGCCACCCTCGACCGGTTCGCGGACGGGCGGATTCCGGACGAGGTCGTCGTGCTGATGGCGGGCTGGGCCGGCCGGCTGCACCACATGGCGTCGCTTCCCGAGCCGCCTGAGCTGAAGGGCTTACGCCGGTTCCAGGCACGCCAGGCCGCGCCCGCGGTGCGGTGGCTGGCGTCGGTGCTCGCCGGAGGGCGGGACCTAGGCTGAGTTCATGAGCACGGGACGCGTGGAGTATTCGGTGACCGGCCTCGACGGCACGGACGAGGGCGCGCTCGAGGCGGAGCCCTACGTGTCGGGAGATGTCTGGCGCGACATCTCGGTCCGGCCGATGCGCATCTTCCGCCCGGCCGCGCGGTCCTGACTAGCGCTCCGCCCGCGCGCGGAAGGCCCTGAGATATCGTCGGCGGGCGACCTTCTGCGCGACGAGCAGGCCCGGGTATGCGAGACGCCAGCGAAGCTCCTCGGCGGGTCGCGTGAGCGACCGGATGGTCAGCAGAACGGTGTCGCCGTCGCGGTGGACGATGAACGCCTCCTCGCCGGACACGGGATGACCCGGAAGAGTCCGGTAGGCGAAGCCCACCCGCTCGGGCGTCTGGACGACGTCGACCACCTCGACCGGCTCGGCGACCGAAAGTCCGAAGGCGTGCGCCAGGATCACCGGCCGGCTTCCGCTCGCTACCGGCCCGCTCGGGTTCACCGAGAACCCGCTGCGGGTCTTGACACCCCACCGCAGCACCTCGGTGGTCGCCCAGCGCCACAGCGCATCACCGGTACCGAGCACGGTCGACGTCTCCCATCGGCGGTACCCGTGTCCGGGCTCGGTCCAGACGCCATCTGCCGGGCGCGTCATAGAGCTCATGGGATATTCTCCTCGTCGTCGCGCGCGGTCCGGAGGGGAGAGAGGAGGGCGATCCCGAAGGCGACCACGAAGACGCACACGACGAGCCAGAGCGAGGCGCGCTCCCCGAGCAGCGTGGCGGCGATCCCGCCGAGGACGGCGCCGATGGCGGCCATCGTGCGGTTGGCCGAACGCATCGTCGCGCTCGTGCGGCCCAGCAGGCCGTCGGGCGTCACTGTCTGCCTAAGGCTCATCTCGTTGGCATTCTCCACCCCGCCTGCGAATCCCTGCAGCATCATTGCGGTCGTGAGCAGGACGACCGCCACGACTCCGGGGCCACCGTCGGACAGAGGAGCAAGTGCGACGAGCATCCAGGCCAGCGGATAGATCGCCCGTCCGGTCGTGATCGTCGCGCCTGAGCCCAGCCGATCGCCGGCGCGCGAGGCGACCGTGGCGCCGGCGAGCGCCGCCAGCCCGGCGGCGGCGAACAGCACGCCGTACAGGAACGGACCGAACCCCAGAGTGCGCAGCGCGAAGACCGCCAGCACGGTGAACCCGGCGGCATTGGCCAGGAACCACACGTGGGTCGACACCGCGAGGGGTCCCAGGGTGCGGTGACGGTAGGTCCAGCGCAGCCCCTCGACCACCTCTCGCCAGAGCGAGCGACGCTGCGGGACAGCGCGCGCGGTCTCGCGGAGACGGATGCCGGCCACCAGCACCGCGTCGACGACATAGGTCACGGCATCCACCGCGATCGCCAGCGGAGCACCGACGACCGCCACCAGCAGGCCGCCGAGGGCCGGACCGGCCGACTGAGCCGTTGCCTCGGCCTGGTCGAGGCGGGCGTTCGCGGCCCGCAGGGCGCGGCGCTCGACGATCTGAGGCAGGACGGACTGACTGGCCGCGAAGCCGAACACGGCGAACGCGCCGAAGAGGAACAGGAGCGCCGCCAGCACCCACAGGTGCAGCACGCCGAGCGCCCAGCACACCGGGATGAGAGCGAGCGCCGCAGCGCGTCCGAGACTCGCCCACACCAGCACGCGCTGCCGTCTCCACCGGTCGACGTAGACGCCGGCGACGAGTCCGAGCAGCGCGTAGGGCAGGAACTGGGCCGCGTTGACGATCCCCACTTCGAAGGCGCTGGCGCCGAGCACGTCGACCACTAGGACCGGCATGGCGACGGCGGTCAGCGCCGTGCCGAATGCGCCGACGGTGACAGCTGAGAAGTAGCGCCCGAATGCCGGACCGCTGAGCGGACCAGCACCTTCGCGACCTCTCATGCGGCATCCTCCTCGATTGAAGCCAGGCTAGCCGGGGCTTCCTCGGGATCCTTGCCACGGCTTTTTCCACCTGGCTAGAGTGACGCCCAGGGAGGGTACGCCGAGCGAGGGGAACGCTTTGACAGTCGCTGACGCCCACAGTCCGGTCACCGAGAGCGAACGACTGCGCGAGCGGGAGTTCGCGAGGGAAGCAACGCCGGATGCCCCTGCACGACCGAAGCGGCGGATGCGAGGCGGGCTGAGCATCCAGTCCAAGCTCCTCATCATGCTGCTGGCGGTCAGCCTGATCTCGTCCGTCGTGGTCGGGATCATCGGCTACGTGAGCGGGCGTGAGTCGCTGCGCGCGGCCGCCATCGACCAGCTCACGACGATCCGCGAGCTCCGCACCGGCGAAGTCGAGAACTTCATCTCCTCAGCCGAGCGCGGGGTCCTCCTGGACTCGCGCAATCTCAGTGCGCAGACGGCTTCGATCGCCTTCAACGCGGCGTGGGAGGAGCTGCAGGCGCAGGAGCCCACGCCCGAGGTGGACGAGGGTCTCGAGGCGTACTACCGCGACGTCTTCGTGCCCGACTACGAGGCCCGAAGTCAGCGAGACCAGTCCGACACCGCACTCATCCCCGAGTCCGCCGCGGGCCGGTACCTGCAGTATCACTACACGGCGCAGTTCGCCGACTTCGATGAGGCGCTCGCGACCGCCGACGCCGGCGATGGCAGCGCATGGTCGGCGGCTCATGCGCGCTATCACGACTACTTCCAGCGACTGGTCGAGAGCGTCGGCTACGAGGACCTGCTCGTGCTGAACCTCGAAGGAGACGTCGTCTACTCGGCCTACAAGGGCATCGACTTCGGCATCGATCTGGAGAGCGCGCCCTACCGCGACTCCGCGCTCGCGGACGCCTACAACGCCGTCGTCGCGACCAACTCCGCGATGACCGTCGAAATCCGCGACCTCGAGCGCTGGGCGCCGTCGCTCGGTCGCCATGCCCTGTGGGTGGTGTCGCCCATCGGCAACGACGACCGCATCACCGGGGCGCTGACCGCCCAGATCTCACTCGACCAGGTGAACGCCGTGATGAGCGGTAACCAGCGCTGGAACGAGCAGGGTCTGGGCGACACCGGGGAGGTGTACCTCGCCGGCCGCGACGACCTCATGCGCAGCGTGTCGCGCGAGATCGTCGAGTCGCCTGAGACGTACGAAGCCGATGTCATCGCCAACGGGACTCCGCCCGAGGTGGCGGAGCGCATGGTGTTCGTGGGTGGCACGGTCGGACTCCAGCCGGTCAGCACGTTCGCGGTGAACGAGGCTCAGGCCGGTCGCACCGGCGCCGGTATCGCTCAGGAGTACATCGGCGCCGAAAGCATCGTCGCGTACACCCCCGTCGACATCCCAGGCTTGAACTGGGTGGCTGTCGCCCGAATCGACACCGCCGAGGCGTTCGCGCCGGTCGCCGACTTCACGCGCACGCTCGTGCTCTCACTCCTCGCCATCGTGCTGGTGGTGAGTGTGCTTTCCCTGCTCCTCGCGCAGGTGTTCACACGACCGATCCGGCGCCTGGTCGAAGCGGTGCGTCGCGTGGCCGGCGGCGATCTCGCCGTGCAGGTGCCAGTGGACTCACGAGACGAGATCGGCGATCTCGGCTCGGCCTTCAACGACATGGCGTCGGGGCTCCGCTTCAAGCAGGACCTCATCGACGAGCAGCAGGAAGAGAACCAGCGGCTGATGTTGACTCTTATGCCCGAGGCGGTCGCACGGCGGTACAAGGACGGCGAAGAGACCATCTCCGAGGAGCACGACAACGTCTCGGTCGTCTTCGCCGAGCTGGTCGGCTTCGAGGAGTTCGCAGAAGGGCTCTCCGGCGAGAGCGAGACGTCGCTCCTGAACGCGCTCATGCGGGGGTTCGACGAAGCGGCGACCAAGACCGGGGTCGAGAAGGTCCGGACGCTTCGCGGCGGTTATCTCGCGAGCTCGGGGCTCATCGTCCCGCGGGTCGACAACGTGCGCCGGGCTGTCGACTTCGCGCGCGAGATGCGCGCGGTCGTCCAGCGATTCAATGCGCAGAACGGATCGGAGATCGATCTGCGTGCCGGTGTGGACACCGGCACGGTCACCAGCGGACTCGTGGCGCGCACGAGCCTCGCCTATGACCTTTGGGGCGACGCGGTGAGCCTCGCATACCGCGTGCGCAGCGTGACCGGTCAGCCGGGCATCTACGTCAGTCAGGCCGTGCGCGATCGGATGCAGGACAGTGTCGTGTTCGCGCGCGCGGGATCGGTGGAGCTTCGCGGCCAGGACCAGGACGTCTGGAGGATCGAGTAGCCATGGATCCGTTTGCCGACGGATGGATCTGGTGGGCGATCGCGCTGGCGGTCGGTGTTCCGCTCCTGCTGGTGATCCTCACCGAGATCCTCGGTGCACTCACGCGTCGCGGCAATCCGGCCGCCGGTCCGGTACGTCTCTTGCGCAACTGGGTCGTCCCCGTCGCGGCACTCTTCGCCCTGCTGGTCTTCGCACTCCGCTCCGACGCCGACCAGGTGTGGGCCCGGGTCGTGGCGACGGTACTCGGATTCCTGCTGATCCTTCTGGTGCTGTCCGCGTTCAACGTCGCGCTGTTCGCCAATGCGAAGGCGGGCAGCTGGCAGGAGCGCATCCCATCGATCTTCGTCGAGCTCGCGCGGCTCATTCTCGTGGTGGTGGGTCTCGCGGTGCTGTTCCAGTGGGTGTGGAACGCGGATGTCGCGGGCTTGATCGCCGCGCTGGGTGTGACGTCCATCGTGATCGGCCTCGCCCTGCAGAACGCGGTGGGTGGCGTGATCTCGGGGCTCCTACTGCTGTTCGAGCAGCCGTTCAAGATCGGGGACTGGCTGGATGCCGCCGGCGTACAGGGCCGGGTCATCGAGGTGAATTGGCGTGCCGTCCACATCGACACCGGGTCCGGCATCCAGATCATCCCGAACTCGACCCTGTCCGGCGCGTCGTTCACCAATCTGAGCCAGCCCGCGGGTCCGCATCATGTCGCGACGTCGGTCGCGTTCACGACGGACGACCCGCCGCACGAGGTGATCGGGCTCCTCGTCGAAGTCGCGGACTCGCTGCCGATGCGGACACCCGGCGAGCGCGCGAGCGCCGACTACCTCGGCGCCGGCAAGTACGCGGTGAGCCTGCCGATCAACGGGCCGGCGAACGCGCCTCAGGCGCTGAGCCTCTACCTCGCCTGGCTCTGGTACGCGGCACGCCGGCGGGGTCTGGCGCTGGATGGTGACGCCACGGATCCGATCGCCGAGCCTGGCCGCCTCGACCACGCACTCGACGTCATCGGCCCCACACTCCACCTCGGCGAACAGGACCGCGAGCTCGTGCTGGCCACTTCCAAGCTCGAGCGGTACGGGGTCGGTGAGATCGTTCAGCCCGCGGGCGTGCTGCCCCACGACATCCGATTCGTGGTCGATGGGCGCGTGCGGCTCGCCGTCGAGGCGGGCGGTGGACGGATCGAGTTCGCCACGGCCGAGCCGGGCGACTACGTCGGTCAGACCGCGCTCACTCGCGAGAAGACGCTGACCACCGCCATCGCGGCGGACGTCCTGACGGTTCTCGTGGTGCCGCTCGACACCGTCGACCAGCTCGTGCGCTCACGCCCGCTCCTCGCTCAGGAGATCGGACGATCGGTCGAGCTCAAACGCAAGCTCGCGGCGGACGCGCTGGCCACCGCCGGCGTCGTTCGCGGCACGCTCGGTGGAGGGTGAACGGGACGCCACGACCTAGAGTTCAGTCGTGGAGAACTCGCCTGCATCCCCGCCCGCTGAGTCCGTGATGGATGCCGTCGCGCCCGCGGACCCGCCGCCGGCTTCCGGTGAACCCGGTCCCGAAACCGAGCCGGCTCGCCCGTCTCGGACTCGCGCCGTGCTGGCGTGGAGCGTCGGCGCGGCCGCCGTGGTGGCGATCGGCGTCGGAGCAGGGTTCGTGCACGTGAGCGCCAACGAGTCCTACGATGCGGCCGCGAGCGCGCTGCGTGCCGCTGCCGCCGCCTCCGCCGAAACACAGGAGCTGCTGGACAGGACGGTCCTGACGCTCGAGAGCTCGCTGACGTCCGCGGACCAGCTCGTGACCGCCGCCGCGGACGACCTCGTGGACCCGGCCACGCGCACCGCGCTCGCGGACGCCGCCGCCGCGGCATCCGATTCCGTGGCGGAGTCCTCCGAGCTGCTCGAAGAGGAGCTCGATCAGGGCAGCGCCGACAAGCCCTTCTGGACCTGGCAGCTACGCACGCAGACGGCGCTCCTCGAGGAGCGGACGTCCGACGCCGCCGAGCAGACCGAGCAGCTGGCCGACTCGAAGGCGGATCTCGAGTCCGCTGATGAGCTGATGGACGAGACAGCGCTGGCGCTGTTCGCGTCGGCGACGCCGGCGGCCGCGGCGATGGAGGCCGCGCACGTCTCGGCGCGCACGGCAGCCGTCCTCGACTTCCGGGATGCCGCGGCCGCCGTGGCAGAGCAGGATCAGGTCGACGCCGACTCGGCGGTGGCGCTGTCGGTGTACGCGACCCGCGCGGCGAGCTTGAAGGAGTCGGCCCAGGCGGAGCTCGCCGAGAAAGCCGGCCGGCTCTACGCCACGCGTCTGGAGATCGAGGCCTTCGCGCGTTCGATCTCCGGCGGGGTGCTGCTCGACTTCGACTGGGCGCCGGTCGTCAACGGCATGGGCGGCTCTTCGGGCATCGGCGGCCTCGCCACCTGGAATTCGGGGCGCGGCGGATTCTCGACGATCACGCTGTCGGACTCCGTCGCCGAGTGGTGGCCGAACGCCGACTCCCGCGCACTGGTAGCGCACGAGGTCGGCCATGCGATCTCCGCCAAATGCCACGACAAGTTCGACTGGGAGAACCAGGCCGCGAACGAGGAGTGGGCCACGGCGTGGGCGATCAGCATGGGTCACACAGCGCTGGGCAACGGCGTCGAGGCCTACGGCTACCCTTCGCAGGCGATGATCGACATCGCCGCTACGTGCCGCTGATCATGTTCAGCTGAAGACCGGGGCCTGGAACCGGCGCTCGTACCGCCGGATGCACTGCGTCTCGCGGGCGAACCGGAAGGCCTCCTGGCACTCCGGATCGGTCCGGGACGCGGTGCGATAGGCCTCGTACTCGGCGAGGGACGGGAACGTGAAGAGCGCGAACGCCTCGTCGCTGTCGCCCTCGCTCGGCATGAAGTAGCCGTGATGCGTGCCGCCGAGCTTGGTGACGAGACGGATCCATTCACGGCCGTAGTGGGTGAACTCTTCGAGCTTGTCGGGGTCGATCTCGTAGCGGAGGTGCACGGTGATGGCTGAGGACATCTGCCGAGTCTGACGGGTCGCGATCGTCGCCATCGCCAGATCGAGACGCTCAGCGCATCGCTGGCCGGATCACGTGCAAGGTTGGCAGAGTCACCCGCCGCGCACGGGACGGTACCGCAGGTCGACTTCGACCCGCCCGCCGCCGTTGACGAGCGTGAGCGGGATCGGCGCGCCGCCGGGATTGTCGTAGAGGCGGATGCCGTCACCGAGGAGCACGGGCGCCAGATGGATGTCGATCTCGTCGATCAGTCCGCGCTCCAGCAGCTGACGGCCGATCGTCGGAGAGAGAACTTCCACGTTCTTCCCGTCCGCGGCCTCGAGCGCCATGCGCAGGGCCTCGGCGACGTCCACGTTCAGGAACGTGACGCCGTCGGCCTGGCCGGCGTCCTCCGGATGATGGGTGAGGACGAACATGGGGCCGTGCCAGAGTCCGCCGTAGACCGTTGCCGCGTCTGGGAACGCGTCCCAGCCGTCGCGCCCGCCGAGGATCGCGCCGGTCGTCGCGACGTACTCCTCGACGAGGCCGTCGCGGCCGGTGAAGCCGGTCATCCAGTCCATCGAATGGCCGGGTCCGGCGACGAAGCCGTCCAGCGACATCGAGAAGTGCCAGAGCACCTTACCCGCGGCGGTCTGCGGTTCGGGTTCCTTCATCCGCTCAGGCTAGAGGCCGCGTCGGCGCAGGTCGAGAGGTCAGTCGGCCAGCGCCAGCGCGCGGAACGGCTGACGAGGCGCCGGAGGCTCCGGCATCCGCTCGGTCGTCCTGCCCTTGGTCGTGCGGTGATACAGCTCGTCGATGAGAGCGGTCGCGAGACGGACGAGCTTGGCGATCTCGGCGTCGTCGCGGTCGACCCACGCGCAGCGCGGCTCGTCGCCGACCGGCACGAACGCGTCGTGCTGCTCCCAGGCCACCAGCGTCCGCTCCGCCCCGAGCACGTGCTGCTGCCACCACACCTGACGCATGTAGGAACGGGGGATGCTGCGCCACGACTTGTTCGTCGTCTTGATCTCCGCGAGAGTGACGCGGCCTGCGGCATCCACTCCGATCCCGTCCGGAGTCGCGAGGTGGCGCTTTTCGACCACCGCGTGGAACAGCGCCGACGACGGCTGGATCCCGTGGGTCGCGGCGACCCACGCGGCGATCTCGGGCTCGCGCGCCCGGCCGTGGGCCGTATAGGCGTTGCCCGAGAATCCCGAGCCCATGAGCTTCGCATCGGCGGCGCGCGAGATGGCCTTGTCGGAGGTCAGGGCCGCGACATCCGTCGCCGTGATCCCGCGCGAGCGCGCTCGCACCCACGCCACCCGATCGCGGGAGTCCGCGACGATGCGGGCGGCGAGTTCTGGGGTCACCCTTCGAGGTTACGCCGCTCCTTCGACATGCACCGCCACGACCCGCGCGCGCCTCACACGTGCCGCTCGAGGAACGCGTAGACCTCGTTGTCGTCGACGCCGGGGAACGCGCCGCGGGGGAGCGGGGAGAACATCTGCATGTGCACGCGGGCACTCGGCCAGGCCTTGCCCGACCAACGCTGCGACAGCTCGGCCGGCGCCCGCCGGCAGCACGACTCGTCGGGGCACGTGGAGGTCGCCCGCTTCTGGGTCTCGCGCCCCCGGAACCAGCGCGCGTCATCGAAGGGCACGCCGACGGTGATCGAGAACTCGCCCTCCGAGGTGGCGCCGGTCTGCGTGGAGCACCAGTACGTCCCGGCAGGGGTGTCGGTGTACTGGTAGTGCTCGGTCGTCCGGTTCTGCTCCGCGAAGGCGGCGCGCGCCGAGAACTTGCGGCACGCGATCTGACCGTCGACCGCGCCGGTGACGTCCATCGGCAGGGGCAGGTCGTCGTTCTCGTAGACGCGGGTGATGGCGCCGGACCCGTCGACGCGGAGGAAGTGCATCCGGATGCCGAGATGCTGCGTCGCGAGGTTCGTCAGGCGCATCCCCGCGGCCTCGTGCGTGACGCCGAAGGCGTCGCGGAAGTCCTCGACGGCGAGGTTGCGGTCCTTCTTCGCCTGCTGGAGGAACGCCACGGAGGCGGTCTCGGGCATGAGGCAGCAGGCCGCGTAGTAGTTGATCTCGAGCCGCTGCTTGAGGAAGTCGGCGTAGTCGGTCGGACGCTTGTGTCCGAGCAGCCGGTGCGCCATGGCCTGCAGCGCCATGGAGCGCAGGCCGTGCCCGCCGGGGATCGACGCCGGCGGGAGGTAGATGCGCCCGTGCTCGAGGTCGGTGACCGACCGGGTCGAGTGCGGCAGGTCGCCGGCATAGATCAGCTCGAAGCCGAGGCGCTCGGCCATGATGCTCACGGTGCGGTGGGTCAGCGCACCGGAGACGTGCCCGGCTGCCTTGAGCTGCTTCTCGGCGAGCTTCTCGATCTCGGGGAGGTAGTTGTCGAGCGCGCGCATCTCGAGGCGCAGCTCGGTGTTCGCCCGCCGTGCCTCTTCCGGCGTCGCGATGGCCTCCCGCTCGCGGCGCTGCAGCTCGTGGTGGAGGCCCAGGATGGACTCGATCGTCTCGTCGCTCATGCCCTTGGTGACCTTCACCGGAGCGATGCCGAGCTGACGGAACACCGACCCGGCCTGCGCGCGCTCCAGCTCGATCTCCAGAGCGGCGCGGCGATTGGGCGGCTCGGTCGAGAGCAGATCGGCGACTTCCACGCCGGTGACGTTCGCGATCGCCTGCAGCAGCGACAGTTTGGGCTCGCGCTTGCCGTTCTCGATGAGACTCAGCTGGCTGCCCGCCACGCCCACCTTCTCGCCGAGCTCGTCCAGGGTGAAGCCGTGCGAGATGCGCTGATGACGGATGCGATGGCCCAGGGTCGACAGTTCGAGCGGGGTGGGAGGCATTCCTTGATGATAACGAAAGAAACGCAACTCTTGACGACGGCTTTCTCAACAAAACACGACTTCGGGAGAGAAAGTGGAGGAAGACCGCAGATCTGAACGTCTCGGAACGTCGAATCGAGGAGGAGCGACCGCCATGGCAATTGCCGAAATCTTCACCCGCACCGAGGGCTCCACGCCCACACGGTCGACGGTGACGCGCACGTATGGCGATCTGCCCGCGATCCAGGGGGAGGGGATGCGCGATCTCGTGGCCTGGGTCGACCAGATCGCCGCGCTCACCCAGCCGGACCGAGTCCACTGGGTCGACGGCTCGCGCTCGGAGAACGACGCGCTGCTGCGCGAGATGGTCGACGAGGGCAAGCTCATCAAGCTCAACCCCGAGTGGCGCCCGGGCTCCTACCTGGCCCGCTCCCACCCGAGCGACGTCGCGCGCACCGAGGGTCGCACGTTCATCGCCTCCGAGCGTGAAGAGGACGCCGGTCCCACGAACAACTGGGCGGATCCCGCCGAGATCCGCGCCACCATCACGCCCCTGTTCGAGGGCTCCATGCGGGGCCGGACGATGTACGTCGTCCCGTTCTCGATGGGCGCCGTCGGCGGCCCGCTCTCGCACATCGGCGTGCAGGTGACCGACAGTGCGTACGCCGTCACCTCCATCGGGATCATGACGCGCGTGGGCACCGACGTCCTGCGCGAGATCGCCGGCGGAGCGTCGTGGGTGAAGACCGTGCACTCCGTCGGCGCGCCCCTCGAGCCGGGCGAGCAGGATGTCGCGTGGCCGTGCAACGACGAGAAGTACATCGTCCACTTCCCCGAGACGCTCGAGGTGTGGTCGTTCGGCTCGGGCTACGGCGGCAACGCGATCCTCGCGAAGAAGTGCTTCGCCCTGCGCATCGCCTCGGTGATCGGCCGCAACGAAGGCTGGCTGGCCGAGCACATGCTACTGATCCGCGTGATCGACCCGGCCGGCCGGGCCTACCACCTCGCCGCGGCGTTCCCGTCGGCGTGCGGAAAGACGAACCTCGCGATGCTGCGGCCGACCATCCCGGGCTGGCGCGTCGAGACGCTCGGCGACGACATCGCCTGGCTCCGCCCCGGCGAGGACGGGCGCCTGTGGGCCATCAACCCGGAGGCCGGCTTCTTCGGCGTCGCGCCCGGCACCGGCGAGAGCACCAACGTCACCGCCGTCGAGACGCTGTGGGGCAACACCATCTTCACCAACGTCGCACTGCGCCCCGACGGCGACGTGTGGTGGGAGGGTCTCACGGACGAGCCGCCGGCGGAGCTCACCGACTGGGAGGGCAACCCCTGGACCCCGGCATCCGGTCGCCCTGCCGCCCACCCCAACTCGCGCTTCACCGTCGCCGCCCGTCAGTGCCCGCAGATCGCCGACGACTGGGATGCCCCGCAGGGCGTTCCGCTGGACGGCATCCTCTTCGGCGGACGCCGGGCCACCAACGTGCCGCTGGTCGTCGAGGCCACCGACTGGACGCACGGCGTCTTCATGGGATCGAACGTCTCGTCCGAGCGCACGGCGGCTGCCGAGGGCACGGTCGGCGAGCTGCGCCGCGACCCGTTCGCGATGCTCCCATTCTGCGGCTACAACATGGCGGACTACTTCGGCCACTGGCTCAAGATCGGGCAGAAGCTGCGCTTCGACCGCGCCCCGCGGGTGTTCCAGGTGAACTGGTTCCGCAAGGGCTCGGACGGCCGCTTCCTGTGGCCCGGGTTCGGCGACAACGCCCGCGTGATCGACTGGATCATCCGGCGCCTGGACGGCGAGGTCGGCGCGGTCGACAGCCCCATCGGCCGGCTGCCGCGCACCGAGGACCTCGACACCGAGGGCCTCGACCTGCCGCAGGCCGACCTGGACGAGCTGTTCGCCGTCGACCCGCAGTCGTGGCTGCGCGAGGCCGACCTCACCGAGGAGTTCTACCGAACCTTCGACGGCCGAGTGCCGGCGGCGCTGTGGGCTGAGCTCGCGGCACTCCGGTACCGCCTGCAGCGAGCCTGATCTACGCGTGGCCGGATGCCCCGGCCCGCCCTGGGTGGCGGGTCGGGGCATCCTTCCGCCCGGGTTGAGCCTGGGTCGTCGAGCGAGGAGCGCAGCGACGAGACGGAACGCGTCCGCTCAGACGAGCAGCTGGTGCTTCGCGAGGTCGCGGTACAGCGGCGTCGAGGCGACCAGCTCGGAGTGGGTGCCCTGTCCGACCACCCGGCCGTGGTCCAGGACGACGATGTGGTCGCTGTCGACGACAGTCGACAGACGATGCGCGATCACGATGAGCGTGCGCCCCGCGGCGACGGCGTCGATGGCGTCACGCATGCGCTGCTCGTTGAGTCCGTCGAGCGAGGAGGTCGATTCGTCGAGCAGCAGGATCGGGGGAGCGGCCAGCAGCGCGCGGGCGATCGCGAGGCGCTGGCGCTCGCCGCCGGACAGCATCACCCCGGCCTCGCCGACCGGTGCGTCGAGTGCGAGCGGGTTGCGGTCCAGCACCTCGCCGAGGTTGACGGCACGCAGCACGCTCTCGCACTCGGCGTCGGTGGCCTCGGGCGATGCGAGCCGCAGGTTGTCGCCGATCGTCCCGGCCAGGGTCGGGGCATCCTGCTCGACGTAGCCGAGCTGCGCACGCAGTTCGGCGCGATCGAACGCCCGCACGTCGGTGCCACCGAGCAGGATGGCGCCGCCGGTCGGGTCGTAGAAGCGCTCGATAAGCGAGAGGGTCGTGCTCTTGCCGGCGCCGGACGGGCCGACGAGTGCGACGCGGGCGCCGCGGGGCACCGAGAACGACACGCCCCGCAGGACATCGCCGTCGCGCTCCGGCAGGTCGTCGCCGGATGTCTCGTCCCGCATGAGCCGCGCCGGCTCGACGTGCGCGTTCTCGAGCACCGCGATCGCCTCGGTCTCGGCCTTGCGCCTCGCCGCGACGACGGCCTCGGGGTACCGGAAGCGGACGTCGCGGA
The DNA here is from genome assembly GCF_001427145.1 of Microbacterium sp. Root166. Lineage (GTDB taxonomy): Bacteria > Actinomycetota > Actinomycetes > Actinomycetales > Microbacteriaceae > Microbacterium. The sequence continues at coordinate 80,372 of NZ_LMGL01000001.1, read as the reverse complement.
ACTCGATGGCGGCCGCGTCGGCCGGGGACGCGGCATCCGGAATCCGTTCGACCGAGCGCGCGAGCGCCTCGTCGTCCTGCGACTCGGTCGGCAGGTCGAGCACCTCCTGGATGCGTCCCAGCGCGCCGAGGGCCTGGTTGACCGAGGTGATCGCGCCGAAGAACGAGCCGAGCGGGGCGATCAGCATGAAGAGGAACATGATGAACGTGATCAAGCTGCCGATGTCGATCGCACCCGAGGCCACGCGATAGCCGCCGAAGCCGATGACGACGAGTAGCGACACCTGCAGGGCGATGCCGGCGATCGGCACGACGAGGGCCGAGACCTTCGCGATGCGGACGCCGACGACGTACGCCTCGGTCGCGCGCCCGGTGACGAGCTCGACCTCGCGGTCGGTCGCACCGGCGGCGCGCACGGTGCGGATCGACCCGACGGCGCGCTCGACGCCGGAGGCCAGCTCGCCGACCTTCTCCTGCTGCTCGGTCGAGGCGGTGCGGATCCGGCCGCTGAGCGCGACGACGCCGGCGACCGAGATGCCGATGACGACCACGATGATCCCGAGAAGCAGCGGGTCGATGAACGCCATCGCGACGATGGCGCCGACGAACAGCAGCGCGTTGCCGAGCGCGTCGGCCAGGCCCTGCGTGAGCACGGCGTAGAGGAGCGTGGTGTCGCTGCCGACGCGCGAGACGAGGTCGCCCGTGCGGCGGGCGTCGAACTGGCTGATCGGAAGGTGGAAGATGCGGGCGATGAGCTTGCGCCGGCTGGAGTAGACCACCGCCGTGCCGGTGCGCTGCAGCAGGTAGTGCTGCCAGCCCGAGACCAGCGAGCTGATGACCACGAGGGCCACCAGGGCCCACAGCAGGATCCCGAGGTCGAGGTTGTTCTGCACCCGGTCGATGACCTGCCCGACCAGCAGGGGCTGGGCGAGCATCGTGACGGCGCTGACGATGCTCAGCGCGGTGACAACCACCAGCGTGCCCTTGTGCTCGAACAGGAACGGCAGCAGCTGGCCGAAGCTGGCGCGCGGACCGTCGTCCTTCGCGCGCCGGCGGCGCGGCGTCGGGGCGGTGTCGACCGCGGCGGGGGTTTCGTCGAGTTCGGCGGAGGGCATGGGTGTACCTCGTTCGTGCATCAGGGGTTACCTTCGACCGTACTTCCTGTGGACGGCCTGCTTCGTCACGCCGAGGGCTCCCGCGATCGCCTGCCACGAGAAGCCGAGGTTGCGAGCACGTCGCACCTGCACCTCTTCGGCGCGGGCGAGCTCTCGCCGGACCTCTGCCAGGCGCCGCAGCTCGACGATCGGCTCGCGCTCGGGAGCCGACCCGATCAGCGTGCTGAGGTCGTCGCCGCTCACAGTTCTCCTTCGTGGACGGATGCCGGGGCCCGGCGTTCCGGCGTCAACATTAGTTGACGCGCTCGGCGTGTGTCAACTTAGGTTGACGGGGCCTCCCGACGGGCGGACCCGACGCAGGAAAACCGTCCGCGGTGACCGCATAGCGCGCTCTCGCCCGGCGCGTCTCCTGAATCTGGAACGCCCGCGGTGTCGGACCGCGGCGTTAGGGTGGTCCGGTGCCTGCCCCCGTGATCGATGCGAAGAACCTCGTCAAGGCCTACAAGGTCAAAGGCAAGCCCGACTTCCTGGCCGTTGACGGGCTGTCGTTCGAGGTGGCGCCGGGGGAGTCCTTCGGCCTCCTCGGCCCCAACGGCGCGGGCAAGTCGACCACCATGAAGATGATCGGCGCCGTGTCGACGCGCACCGCGGGCGACCTGTCGATCCTCGGGCTCGATCCCGACCGCTACGGCCCCGAGATCCGCTCGCGCCTGGGCGTCGTCCCGCAGCAGGACAACCTCGACGGCGAGCTCAACGCCCGCGAGAACCTGTACATCTACGGTCGCTACTTCGGCCTGCCGGGCAAGGTGTGCGCGCAGAAGGCCGATGAGCTGCTCGCGTTCGCGGCGCTCGAAGACAAGGCCAAGAGCAAGGTCGACGCGCTCTCAGGAGGCATGAAGCGCCGGCTCACCATCGCCCGCGGACTCATCAACGACCCGCGCATCCTGCTCCTCGACGAGCCGACGACGGGACTCGACCCGCAGGCCCGCCACGTGCTGTGGGACCGCCTCTTCCGGCTCAAGGAGCGCGGCACGACGCTCGTGCTCACGACCCACTACATGGACGAGGCCGAGCAGCTGTGCGACCGCCTCATCGTCGTGGACAAGGGCCGGATCATGGCCGAGGGCACCCCGGCCTCGCTCATCCGCGAGCATTCCAGCCGCGAGGTGCTCGAGGTGCGCTTCGGCTCCGAGCGCAACGAGCAGGTCGCCCCGCAGCTGCAGGGCATCGGCGAGCGGGTCGAGGTGCTGCCCGACCGCGTGCTCGTCTACGCGAACGACGGCGAGGCGGCGCTCGAGCAGGTCATCGCGCGCGACCTGCACCCGGTGACGAGCCTGGTCCGCCGTTCCAGCCTCGAGGACGTGTTCCTGCGCCTCACGGGAAGGTCGCTGATCGAATGAGCGGTGTGGTCCCCTCCGCCGACGGAGAGCGGATGCCGCAGCCCGTCGCCGTCGCCGACGACGGCCTCGAAGAGCTCCGCGCCGAGGCGATGACCTGGGGTCGGAAGGCCCGTGGCTTCGGCTCGTTCTACGTCACCGAGCACATGGTGCGCGCGATGCGCGCCTATGGCTGGACGATCATCGTCGGAGCGCTCGGGCAGCCGGTGCTGTACCTGCTGGGACTCGCCGTGGGCCTTGCTGCACTGATCGACGCTCCGATGGAGGTCGCCGGCGAGCAGGTGCCGTACTTCGTGTTCGTGGCTCCCGCCCTGCTCATGACGTCCGCGATCGCCGTGGCATCGGAGGAGTTCACCTACCCGGTGATGTCGGGCTTCAAGTGGCGGCGCTACTTCTACGGCTTCAATGCATCACCGTTGTCGTCGGGCCAGATCGCGAACGGCGTGGTCGCGGGCGCCGGGGCGCGCATGGGCGTGACGGTCGTGCTGTACTTCCTCTTCATCGTTCTGTTCTTCGCGTGGCTCCAGCCCGACGCCACGCGCCCGGGCACGGCGTGGATGGCCATCTTCATCGCGCTGCTCGGCGGCCTGTCCTTCGGCATTCCCCTGATGGCATACGCCGCGTCGGTCGAGGACGACAAGGGACAGTTCGCTCTGGTGCAGCGGTTCATCTTCATGCCGATGTTCCTCTTCTCGGGCACGTTCTACCCGCTGATGAACCTGCCGATTTGGCTGCAGTGGATCGGGTGGATCTCGCCGCTGTGGCATGCGACCGAGCTCGGCCGCGTCGTCACCTACGGCCAGCCCACTCCGCCCATCATGATCGTCGTCCACGTCGTCTACCTGCTGGCGCTGGCGATCGGCGGCCTCATCATCGCCCGCCGTCTGTTCGAGCGGAGGCTCGCGAAGTGAGCGCCTCGACGATGACGGATGCCCCGACCCGCGTCGGCGGAGTGCGGGCGCTGTGGGCCGGCAACCCGCAGTCGGTCGTGCAGCGCGGCCTCATCGCCGCGCGCTCGTCGAGCTGGATCGTGGTGTTCTCGGGCTTCTTCGAGCCGGTGTTCTACCTGGCCTCGATGGGGATCGGGCTGGGCTCGATCATCGGGGACGTCCAGACCTCCAGCGGCGTCGAGGTCTCGTACGCCGCCTTCATCGCGCCCGCGCTGCTCGCCGTGTCGGCCATGAACGGCGCGATCTACGACTCGACGTGGAACGTGTTCTTCAAGCTCAACTACGGGAAGCTCTACGAGGGGATGCTCGCAACCTCACTGGGCCCGCTCGACGTCGCCCTCGGCGAGATCCTCTACGCCCTCCTACGAGGACTCCTCTACGCGACCGGCTTCATGATCATCATGCAGATCCTGGGCCTGAACCTCGCCTGGACGGCGATCCTCGCGATCCCGGCCGTGCTGCTGATCGCCTTCGGGTTCGCGAGCCTCGGCATGGCCGTCACCAGCTACATGAAGACCTTCCAGCACATGGACTGGATCAACTTCGTGCTGCTGCCGATGTTCCTGTTCTCGGCGACGCTTTACCCGATCTCGGTGTACCCCGAGTGGGTGCAGCAGATCGTCATGGCGTTCCCGCTGTGGCACGGCGTCGAGCTCGTGCGCGGTCTCACGACCGGCATCCTCACGCCGGCGATGTGGGGGCACGCCCTCTACTTCGTCGTGATGATCGCCATCGGTCTCGTCTTCACGACCAAGCGGCTGCGCGCGCTCTTCCTCGACTGAGGCCTGATGAAACGACGGATGCCGCGACCCGTCGGGTCGCGGCATCCGCTCTGTCCTGATTACGAGGTCACTGCCAGAGCACCGCGATGGCGGCGTTCGTCAGGGTGAGCACGCCGATCGACCAGAAGATCGCGGGCGGGACGGACCCGGTCTTGCGCTGGCGGCCGGCGCCGATGCCGAGCAGAGCTCCGATCACGATGAGGACGACCAGCTTGATGCCGATCTTCATGTAGTTCATGTCGCCGTCGGTGCCCCACGGCGCAGCCAGGATGAGGCCGGCGAGCCCGGCGAGCGCGAGTCCCCAGTTCATGAACCGGGTGATGCGGTGCTTGCCGAAGGCCTCGACGACCCACGCGCCGAAGAGGACGGCGAAGCCGACGAGGTGGAACAGCAGGACGAGGTGGCGCAGGTTCTCCATGGACGTCACGCTAGGCCGGTTCCCGCCGCCGCGCCAGCAAGGCGGGCCTCACCCACCGTGCGGCGCTGCGCGGGCCGACTCAGCCGCGCAGGTCGCGCAGCACGAGGGCGGTGCGCACGGCGGCGTCGGCCGCCTCGAAGCCCTTGTCCTCGTCGGAGCCGGGCAGGCCCGCGCGCGCGATGCCCTGGGCCTCGTCGTCGAGCGTCAGCACGCCGAACCCGACCGGCTTGCCGGTGTCGAGGGCCACGCGAGTGAGACCGTCAGTAGCGGCCGAGGAGACGAACTGGAAGTGCGGCGTGCCGCCGCGGATGATCACGCCGAGCGCCACCACCGCGTCGGCACCCGCCTCGAGGGCGGCCTTCGCGACGACCGGAAGCTCGAAGGAACCCGGCACTCGGACCAGGCGCCAGGTCGCGCCGTACGTCTCGAGCGCGCGCTGCGCTCCGGCGATCAGGCCGTCGCTGATCACCTCGTGCCACGTGCCGGCGATCACGACGACGTCCAGGCCCGTCGCATCGACGGTGCCGCTGACCTGGGGTGCTCCCTTGCCGCTCAACGCTCGGCTCCTTCGTGCATCTGCGCGAGGGCGTCGGCGAGGTCGTCCTCGGCGATGAGATGTCCCATCCGGTCGCGCTTGGTGGCCAGGTACTGGTGGTTGTTCGGGCCGACGCCGACCAGCAGCGGCACCTGCTCGACGATGTCGAGGCCGAGCTCGCGCAGCTGGTTGACCTTGTCGGAGTTGTTGGTGAGCAGGCGCACCTTGTCGACACCGAGGTCGGCGAGGATCCCCGCGGCGGCCGCGTAGTCGCGGGCGTCGGCGGGCAGCCCCAGGGCGAGGTTGGCGTCGACGGTGTCGAGGCCGCGCTCCTGCAGCGAGTAGGCGCGCAGCTTGTTGATGAGCCCGATGCCGCGCCCCTCGTGGCCGCGCATGTACACGACGATGCCGCCGTCCTGCTCGATGGCGTCGAGGGCGGCCTCGAGCTGCGGGCCGCACTCGCACTTGAGCGAGTCGAACGCCTCGCCGGTCAGGCACTCGGAGTGCACGCGCACGAGCGGCGCCTCGCCGATCTCACCGGAGACCACCGCGAGGTGGTCGGTGCCGGTGACGCGGTCCTTGTAGGCGAGGAAGCGGAACTCCCCGTGGGCGGTGGGCACGAGGGCCTCTGCGCGCAGGCTCACCCGCCGCTTGTGCTGCGGAGCGGATGCCTCGACAGGCTCGTGCTCGTCGAGGTAGGCCACGAGCTGCTCGATCGTGATGACGGGGACGCCATCGCGCTCGCCCAGCTCGACCAGGCCCGGCAGTCGCATCATCGAGCCGTCCTCGGCCACGACTTCGGCGATCGCGCCCACCGGGTGCAGTCCCGCGAGCCGCATGAGCTCGACCGCGGCCTCGGTGTGGCCGCCGCGCTCGCGCACGCCGCCGTCGACGGCGCGCAGGGGCAGGATGTGGCCGGGGCGGATCAGGCTCGTCGGTACCGAGTCCGGGTCGGCCAGGACGTTGAGCGTGTGCGCGCGGTCGGTGGCGCTGATGCCCGTCGACACGCGGTCGGATGCGTCGACGCTCACCGTGTAGGCGGTGGAGCGGGCGTCCTGGTTGACCTCGACCATGGGCGGCAGGTCGAGGCGGTCGGCCCAGTCGGCCGGCATCGGAGCGCAGATGAACCCGCTCGACCAGCGGACGGTCCATGCGATCCACTCGGGCGTGGCGAGCTGCGCCGAGATCACGACGTCGCCCTCGTTCTCGCGGTTCTCATCGTCGGCGACGATGACGGGCTTCCCGGCGCGCAGCGCGCCGAGTGCCTCGGGGATGGTGGAAAGGCTCATGCCGAGCCTCCTTCCGTCGGTGCGGCCGCAGCCGCGTTGAATGCCAGCAGGCGCTGCACGTGGCGCGCCAGGATGTCGGTCTCGAGGTTCACGCGGTCACCGGCGATCCGGCTGCCGAGCGTCGTCGCCTCGAGCGTCTCGGGGATGAGGGAGACCTCGAACCAGTGGATGCCGTCGGCCGGTGCCGCGGGGGATGCCGCGCTGACCGTGAGAGAGACGCCGTCCACCGAGATCGACCCCTTGTCGACGACCAGCGGCGCGAGCGCCTCGGGCAGCGAGACGCGCAGCACGCGCCACTGCGCACCCGGCCGCACCTCGAGGAGCTCGCCGGTGCCGTCGATGTGTCCCTGCACGATGTGCCCGCCCAGCCGGCCGTGGGCCACGGTCGCGCGCTCAAGGTTGACCGGTCGCCCGGCCGTGACGCCCTGGAGCGTCGACATGTCGAGCGTCTGGCGCATGACGTCGGCGGTGAACCAGTCGCCGCCCTGATCGATGACCGTGAGGCAGACGCCGCTGACCGAGATGGAGTCGCCGTGCGCGGCATCCGATACAGCTTTGGGAGCGCGCACCGTGACGCGCACGCCGTCGCCCGACGGCTCGACGGCGGTCACTTCGCCGATCTCCTCGACGATTCCGGTGAACATCAGCTGTCTCCTTCGGTGGCGGGGGCGGCGACGATCAGGAGATCGTCGCCGAGCTTCTCGACGGCGCGGATCGACAGGCGGAGCGCCTCGTCGATGGTGGACACCCCGACGTCGCGCACGGCGAGCATGTCGCCGCCGAGCAGCGCCGGCGCGACATAAACGAGGTACTCGTCCACGAGGCCGGCGCGCACGAACGACGCCGCGACGGCGGGTCCGCCCTCGACGAACACGCGGTGCACACCGCGCTCGCGAAGGTCGGTGAGGGCGGGCGTGAGGTCGCCGGGATACTGGAGGAAGTCATGGGGATGCCGGCGCACGGCCGCGCCGGCGGGAACCGCGCGCTCGCCGAGCACGACGGGCACCGGCTGATCGGGCAGCAGCGAGCCGTCGACGCCGCGCGCGGTGAGGGCGGGGTCGTCGGACAGCAGCGTTCCGGTGCCGACGACGATGGCGTCGGCCCTAGCGCGCCGGAGATGGACGTCCGCGCGGGCCTCCGGTCCGGTGATCCACTGGCTCGTGCCGTCGGATGCCGCGGCCCGGCCGTCGAGGGACTGCGCCCACTTCACGCTCACGTGCGGGCGGCCCAGGCGCTGCACCGCGAGCCACGAGTCGAGCAGCTCGTGGGCTTCGTCGGCGAGCACGCCCGCCTCGACCTCGACCCCGGCGGACCGCAGCCGGTCGCCGCCGCCCGACGAGACGTCGTTGGGGTCGTCGATCGCGTAGACGACGCGGGAGACGCCGGCGTCGATGAGCGCTTCCGCGCATGGGCCGGTCCGGCCGGTGTGGTTGCACGGCTCAAGCGTCACGATGGCCGTCGCGCCGCGGGCGGCGCCGGGTGCGTGGCGTGAGAGCGCGTCGACCTCCGCGTGGTCGGTTCCGGCCCCGTGGTGCCAGCCCTCGGCGAGGACCTCGCCGGCCGGGGAGAGGATCACGGCGCCGACCTGCGGGTTGACCCCGCGCGGGCCCCGGCGCGCGAGCGCGAGTGCCCGACGCATCGCGTCGTGCTCTGCGGCTGTGGCCGTCATCCGTGTCTCCTCGTCTGCACCTGACGGTGTTCCGGGGACGCGGGAAGCGGCGGCGCACTCAGCGCCGCTCGTGCTGCCTCCCATCCGGACTAGCGGCCGAGCCCTGTTCCCAGACCTCTGCCACATCACCGTCGGTTCCGGAATTACACCGGATCAGCCGCGGCGGCATCCGATTCGGATGCTAATGCCTTGGCTCGCGGACTGTCACCGCCGGTTCGGATTCTCACCGACCCCGGAGCACGTATTGCTGCTCTCGAGTGTAGTCAACGCGGCATCCGGGCATTCATTCCATGTCTGCGCATGAAGTCTGCGGACTCACTCGGTGAATGCGCGGGCGACTGCTTCGTCGATCACCAGATCGGTGGCCAGCCCGGCGGCCAGCGCACCGCGGAGGCTCGGCACTTTGGAGACGCCCGAGACGATGCACAGGCGCCGCGGCACCCGGCGGAGGACGTCGAAGTGCGGCCCGGTCGCCCGATCGTTCAGCGGGATGCCGTCGCTCGAGCCGTCGGAGCGGAAGAAGACCGTCGCGACGTCGCCGACGACGCCCTCGGACTCGAGGGCGGACAGCTCCTGCGCCTCGAGGTAGCCGCCCGAGTACACGTGGCTGGGCACGCGCGAGTCCGCTGAACCGGTGCTGAAGACGACGAGGTCCATGGCCGCCTGCATCGCGAGGATGCGGCGGGTGCTGCGCTCGCGCCACATCGCGCTCTTGGTGCGCGGATCGTCGAAGAAGGCGGGGACCGGGAACTGCTGTGCGCTGCCGCCGTACGCCGCGGCGAAGCGGCCGAGGATGTCGCTGGCATAGAGCAGACCGGTGGTGTGGGTGTTGCCAGAGCCGTTGAGCTGGACGAACGTCGTGCCGTGCACCGCCTGCGGAACGAGCCGGTGACTGACGGCGGCCGTGGTCGAGCCCCACGCGACGCCGACGGTCATATCGGCCAGGACGAGGTCGCCGAGCAGATGCGCGGCGGCGACCGCCACGCGTTCGAGGCGCTCGACCTCGGTCGCGTCGTCGGGCACCGGCACGACGTGGGCGGTGACCCCGAAGCGCTCTGCCAGGTGCTCGCCGAGGAGCTGCGGGGCGGCGAACGGCGAGCGGATGCGGATGTCGACGATGCCGGTGGCCCGAGCGTGGGCGAGCAGCCGGGACACCGTCGAACGCGACGTGCCGAGTTCGCGCGCGATCGCCTCCATCGTGCGGTCCTGCACGTAGTAGAGGTGAGCGGCGGTCAGCGCGCGCTGCACGGTCCCTGCCGCGGTGAGATCTTCCACGAAGGCATCCTTGCACATATGTGCAAACGGGCTGCAAGGACGTCCACCGGTGTCATCATGGAGGTCAGGACAGCGACGCACGATGGGGGACAGCGATGACCGCGCGGACCGGATCACGATTCGACGAACTTGCCGAGCGGCCGTATGCCGATGTGCTGATCATCGGCGGCGGCATCAACGGTCTGGCGACATTCCGCGATCTGGCGCTGCAGGGGGTGGACGTCGCTCTCGTCGAACGCGACGACTTCATCAGCGGCGCGTCGGCCGCCTCGTCGCACATGATCCACGGCGGCATCCGCTATCTCGAGAACGGCGAGTTCCGCCTCGTGCACGAGGCCGTGACCGAGCGGAACGGCCTGCTCCGGATCGCCCCCCACTACGTGCGGCCCCTGCAGACGACCATCCCGATCTTCTCCACCTTCTCGGGGGTGCTCAGCGCCCCCCTCCGCTTCCTCCGGCATGGCGGCGGCAAGCCCACCGAGCGCGGCGCCGCGCTCATCAAGATCGGGCTCGTCATCTACGACTCGTTCTCGCGCAGCGGCGGACGGGTGCCCCGCCACGCCTTCCGCGGCCGCAAGCGCTCGCTGCGGGAACTGCCCGAGCTCAATCCCGGCATCAAGTACACGGCGACCTACTGGGATGCCTCGCTGCATGATCCGGAGCGGCTGGCGATCGACGTCCTCCGCGACGGACGCAAGGCCGGCGGTGACACCGCCCGTGCCGCGAACTACACGGCGGCCGTCGGCGTCACCGAAGGCCGCGTCCTGCTGCGCGATGCCGTCACCGGTCGCGAGACGCCGTTCGCGGCATCCGTCGTCATCAACGCGTCGGGACCGTGGACCGACCTCACGAACCTCGCGCTGGGCGACCCCACCCGGTACATGGGCGGCACCAAGGGCTCGCACATCGTTCTCGACAATCCCGAGCTGCTCGCGGCGACCGGCGGGCGGGAGCTGTTCTTCGAGAACGAAGACGGCCGGATCGTCCTCATCTACCCGCTCAAGGGCCGCGTGCTCGTGGGCACCACCGACCTCGAGCACGAGATGGGCGACCCGATCGTGTGCACCGAGGCCGAGGTGGACTACTTCATCGACCTCATCGGCCAGGTGCTGCCGAAGATCGCGGTCCAGCGGGACCAGATCGTCTACCGGTTCTCGGGCGTGCGGCCGCTGCCCGGCCATGGCGACCTCGCGCCGGGCTTCGTCTCTCGCGACTATCGGGTCGAGTCGGCTCCGCTCGTCGGCGGGGACGCCACGGTGCTGAGTCTGGTCGGCGGCAAGTGGACCACGTTCCGGGCCTCGGCCGAGCACCTCGCCGATCGTGCTCTCGAGCTGCTCGCCCGCCCACGCCGGCGCTCGACGAAGGGCCTCGCGATCGGCGGCGGCAGCGGATACCCCACCACCGAGCGCACCCGTCAGCAGTGGATCTCGGGGCACGCGGACGGACTGCCGTTCGACCGGGTCGCGACCCTCCTCGACCGGTACGGCACGGTTGCAGCCTCGGTCATCGCCGCGATCGTCGACGACGTCGATGACGAGGCGCTCGAGCACGTACCCGGCTACAGCACCGCCGAAATCCGGCACCTGGCAGTCGGCGAGGACGTCGTGCACCTCGACGACCTGCTTCTGCGGCGCACGAGCGTCGCCTTCATCGGAGGCGCCACGCCGGCGGCGGCGGCAGAGCTGGCCGGCGTGATCGCGCCGGTGCTGGAGTGGGACGCGGCCCGCGTGGCCGCCGAGACGCAGCGGGCCCTCGAGAAGGTGCACGCGGCCGATCCGTCGTGGGCCGGGGCGACCTCCGCGTCGCGATAGCCTGACCGCAGCCGGCGCGAGGGCGCCCGGCGAATGCGCGGGCGCAGTCGCCCGTGAGGAAGGAGCCGCGTGTCCGATCACGTTCTGGCCATCGATCAGGGCACGACCTCGACGCGTGCCATCGTGTTCGACTCCGGCGGGGCGATCGTCTCGGTCGCCCAGCGCGAGCACGAGCAGATCTTCCCGCGCGCCGGATGGGTCGAGCACGACCCGATGGAGATCTGGACCAACACCGAGTCGGTGGTCCAGGAGTGCCTCTCCCGCGCGGGGGTGGCCGCATCGGCCATCGCCGGCATCGGCGTGACGAACCAGCGCGAGACGGCGATCGTCTGGGACCGCCGCACCGGGCGCCCGGTGCACAACGCGATCGTGTGGCAGGACACCCGCACGCAGCCGCGCATCGACAAGCTCGCGGCGGAAGGCGCTGAGGGGGCGGATGACGGCATCCACCGCTTCGCCGAGATCACCGGCCTGCCGCTCGCGACCTACTTCTCCGCCTCGAAGGTGGCCTGGATCCTCGAAGAGGTGCCCGGAGCGCGGGCCGCGGCGGACGCGGGCCACCTCGCCTTCGGCACGCCGGACAGCTGGGTCGTGTGGAACCTCACGGGCGGCGCCGATGGCGGCATCCACGTGACGGACGTCACCAACGCCTCGCGCACCCTCCTCATGGACCTGCGCACGCTGGACTGGTCGGACGAGCTGCTCGCCGTGTGGGGGATTCCGCGGTCGATGATGCCGGAGATCCGCTCCTCGTCCGAGGTGGTGGGAACGGCTCAGGCGCCCGATGCGGTGCGCGGCACGCCGATCGCCGGAATCCTGGGCGACCAGCAGGCCGCCACCTTCGGCCAGGCGGCGTTCGACGCCGGCGAGTCGAAGAACACCTACGGCACCGGCAACTTCCTGCTGGTGAACACCGGCACCGAGATCGTGCGCTCCGACGCCGGGCTCATCACGACCGTCGCCTACCGCTGCGGCGACGAGCCCGCGCAGTACGCGCTGGAGGGCTCCATCGCGGTGACCGGCTCGCTCGTGCAGTGGCTGCGAGACAACCTCGGCATCATCGAGCGCTCCGAGGACGTGGAGACCCTCGCCTCGACCGTCGACGACAACGGCGGCGCATACTTCGTGCCCGCGTTCTCCGGGCTGTTCGCGCCCTACTGGCGGCCCGAGGCGCGCGGCGCCCTCGTGGGGATGACGCGCTACGTCAACAAGGCGCACATCGCCCGTGCCGCCCTCGAGTCCACGGCGTTCCAGACGCGCGATGTCATCGAGGCAGGCACGGCCGACACCGGCCGCACCCTCGCCGAGCTGCGCGTGGACGGCGGGATGACCCGCAACGACCTTCTGATGCAGTTCCAGGCCGACATCCTCGGGATCCCGGTCGTGCGTCCCGAGGTCGTCGAGACGACGGCGCTCGGCGCCGCGTACGCGGCGGGCCTGGCCACGGGAGTGTGGACCGATCGCGACGCCCTGCGCGCCCACTGGCGCGAGGACGTGCGGTTCGAGCCTCGGATGCCGGAGGAGGAGCGCGAGCGCCGTTACCGGCAGTGGCAGAAGGCGGTGTCGAAGTCGCTCGACTGGGTCGACGACGACGCGCGGATCCTGATGGGGACCACCGGGCACTGAGCTCCGGTGGTCGCACCGGACGCTACTTGAGCAGCCGGGACAGGCGCCGGTCGGCGAGGATCTTGCCGCCCGTTTGACACGTCGGGCAGTACTCCAGCGAGTTGTCGGCGAAGAACACGCTGCGCACCTCGTCACCGCACACGGGGCAGGTCTCGCCGCGCCTGCCGTGCACCTTCACGCCGCGGCGCTTGGCGTCCTTGAGCTCGGCGGGCGGCTTGCCGGCGGCTTCGGCGATCGCTTCGGCGAGGGTGTCGGTCATCGCGTCGAAGAGCCGGTCGACGTCGGTGTCGTCGAGGCTGGAGGCCAGCGCGTAGGGCGACATGCGGGCCGCGTGCAGGATCTCGTCGGAGTAGGCGTTGCCGACGCCGGCGATGGTCGACTGGTCACGCAGCACGCCCTTGATCTGCGTGCGGCGTCCTGCGAGCAGGCCGGCGAGCGTGTCGCGCGTGAAGCCCGGATCGAGCGGGTCGGGACCGAGCCGCGCGACGCCGGGGACGTCGGAGGGGTCGCGCACCACGTAGTACGCGAGCGACTTCTTGGTGCCGGCCTCGGTGAGATCGAACCCCGAGCCGTCGCCGAAGGCCACGCGCAGGGCGATCGGCGTCTTGCCGGGCCGGATGATCGTGGACGGCAGCTGCTCGTAGAACCGGAGCCAGCCGGCCTTCGCGAGGTGGAAGACGAGGTGGGGGGCGGCATCCGTCCCTTCGGTCGCCAGGTCGACGAACTTGCCGTGACGGGCGACTCCGGCGATGCGTGCGCCGACGAGGGCGTCGACCGGAGGGTCGTAGGTCTTCAGCGCCGCGATGTTGGCCACGGACACGCGCGTGACCTCCAGCCCCGTCACACGTCCGCGCAGGAACTCGACGAGGCCCTGGACCTCGGGCATCTCCGGCATGGGGCCATCCTGCCACGCGGCGCCGACCCGGGGGCGGGCTTCGGAGCTCAGCCGTCGAGCACGGGCCAGGGCTGCGGCATCCGGTCGTCCGTCCTGAGCAGAGCGGCGATCCAGCCGTCGTCGCGGTACTTGGCGTTGACCAGTGCGCCCCGCAGAGTGCCCTCGAACCGGAACCCGAGCCGCCGTGCCACGCACGCGGACGCGACGTTGCCCACCACGGCGCGCCACTCGATGCGCGTCAGATCGAGTCCGTCGGTGGCGAAGCCCCACTCCATCACGGCGTTCGACGCCTCGTCGAGCCGGCCGCCGCCGCGAGCCGACGGAGCCATCCAGAAGCCGATCTCGCCGTTGCCGTTCCCCTCGAGCCGGTAGAGGCCGATCATGCCCACGAGCTCGTCGCCTTCGCGGATCACCCACGTCAGGTTGCGGCCGGCCTCCCAGTCCTTCGGCACCTGCGCGATGAACGCTTCGGCATGCGTGCGCTCGTACGGGACCGGGACCGGTGTGTACCGCTGGATTCCCGGGTCCTGGCACGCCTCGAAGATCGCGTCGACGTCGGACTCTTGCGGCAGCGTCAGTTCGAGGCGGCTCGTGCGCAGGGTCACCGGTTCCATCCGGCCAGGCTAGCCGCCGGGTCGCGTCGGCTGCGGGGCACGCGCGCGCGAATCCGCCCGACGCGGCACGCTTGTCCGCACGCGCAGGGCGGCTTCGACAGCGCCAGCGACCTCGTAGGGTCAGACCCGGCGGAGCAGCCCGACCTTGTCGTAGACGTCGGCGAGCGTGCGGTCCGCGACCGCGTCGGCCTTGGCGGCGTTCGCGGCCAGGACGCGGTCGAGCTCTGCCGGGTCGTCCAGCAGCTCGAGCGCGCGCTCGCGCACCGGACCGAACTCCTCGACCACGACCTCGGCGAGGCCCTTCTTGAAGTCGCCGTACCCGCGACCGGCGTACTCGTCCTCGATCGCCGGGATCTGCCGGCCGGTCAGGGCGGCGTAGATCACAAGCAGGTTGGAGACACCGGGCTTGGCCTCGCGGTCGTAGCGCACCGCGCCCTCGCTGTCGGTGACGGCGCGCATGATCTTCTTGGCGCTCTTGGACGGGTCATCGAGCAGCCAGAGCACCCCGGCATCGGATTCCGCGGACTTCGACATCTTGGCCGTCGGGTTCTGCAGGTCGTAGATGCGCGCAGTGTCCTTCTGGATCACCGGCATCGGCACGGTGAAAGTCTGTCCGTACCGGCTGTTGAAGCGCTCCGCCAGGTCGCGGGTCAGCTCGACGTGCTGCTTCTGGTCGTCGCCGACCGGCACGATGTCGGTCTGGTACAGCAGGATGTCCGCCGCCATGAGCACCGGGTAGGTGAACAGGCCCACCGACGTCACGTCGCTGCCGTAGCGCGAGGACTTGTCCTTGAACTGCGTCATGCGCCCCGCCTCACCGAAGCCGGTGATGGTGGAGAGGATCCACGCGAGCTCGGCGTGCGCGCGCACGTGCGACTGCACGTACAGTGTCGACTTCGACGGCTCGATGCCGGCTGCGATGTACTGCGCAGCCGTGCGGCGGGTCTTCTCACGCAGCTCGGCGGCCTCGTTGGGGACCGTCAGCGCGTGCAGGTCGACCACGGAGAAGAAGGCGTCGTACGCCTCCTGGAGGTCGCGCCACTGCAGGAGTGCCCCGATGTAGTTGCCGATCTGGAGGGAATCGGCCGAGGGCTGCATGCCGGAGTACAGACGGGGTTTGCTCACCGGTCAATCCTACGGGCGGGCGGATGCCGCACCCGTCGCGCCCGTTCCGCAAGCGCCGCCGAAGCTGACGCCCGCTCAGCCGCCGATCGCGTAGTCCGCGACGACGGGGGCGTGGTCGCTCCACCGGGTGTCCCACGACGGCGCGCGCACCACCTCGTAGCCTGAGGCCCGCGCCGCCAGCGCCGGGGTCGCGAGGTGGTAGTCGATCCGCCAGCCGCTGTCGTTGTCGAACGCGCGCCCGCGCATCGACCACCAGGTGTACGGACCGTCGACATCGCCGTGCGCGGCGCGGCCGACGTCCACCCAGCCGAGGCCCGGCCCGGTCGATCCGTCCACGCCGGTCACCTCGGAGCCGGCCGCACCCAGGAACCGGTCGAAATAGGCCCGTTCCCGTGGGAGGAACCCGGCCTTCTTGACGTTGCCCTTCCAGTTGCGGATGTCGAGCTCGCGGTGCCCCACGTTCAGGTCACCCATGATCAGCGCGAGCGGCGATGCCTGCTCGAGCTGCGGCATCCGCTTCTCCATGGCGTCGAGGAAGGCCCACTTGGCGTCCTGCCGCGGCGTCTCGGCCTCGCCGGTGTGCACGTACGCGCTCACCACCGTGAGCCGCTCGCCGTCCACCTCGAAGTCGGCCTCGATCCAGCGGCCGGCCGAATCCAGCGGCTCGGGCCCGAGCACGCGACGCACATCGACGGCCGGCCAGCGGGTAGCCACCGCGACGCCCGCGCGGCCCTTGGCCAGCGCCTCGTCGTTGACGATCTCCCAGCCGGGCAGCACCGCGCTGAGCTCTTCGAGCGTGGCTCGCACCTCCTGCAGGGCGAGCACGTCGACATCGGCCGCGTCGAGCCATTCGTTCATGCCCTTGCGCGTCGCCGCGCGGATCCCGTTGACGTTGACAGAGGCGATGCGGACTCGGCGTGGCACGCCCGCCAGCCTAACCCGCGGCTCCGACACCGAGCGCGGCTCAGGCCGGGTCAGCGGCCTTCTTCGAACGGCGATCGGGCTTGGCCGCCGGGGGTCGCGGTGGTGCAGGCGGGGGAGTGGATGCCTCGACCTGGCGCAGCTCCTCCCGCGCATCGCGCAGCGCGCGCTCGGCGAGGTAGACCCGGTACCAGGGAGCCTGGGCCCGGGCATCCTGAGCCGTTCTCACTCGGACGCGCGCGGCCACCACCAGGGCGGCGTGCTCGGCGGCGAGGCGCTCTGCCTCCGTCTGGGGGAGCAGGACGACGTCGCGGTCGTTGGCGGCCACAGCGATCCACGCCGCGGCGACGAGCATGACGATGCCGAGCAGCCGGAACCACAGCAGAAGCCCGATGAAGATCGCGAACGTGGCGAGCAGAGGGTTGGAGGGCGTGTAGCTGAGGAGCAGTCCCGCGCCGAGCTGGAGGATGGTGATGCCGAGCCCGCCGAGGATCGCCCCGGGCCAGATGCGACGCCACGGCAGCTTGGTCCCCGTCAGGAACCGGAAGAAGCCGACGAGCGCGGTCGAGGTGATCGCGAAGCCGACGAGCGCCGACCCGGTTCGCACCGCGACGTCCACGAGTGTGCTCGCATTGGCCATGCCGAGCAGCGAGAACACCCAGTCCAGCGCGACCGTGCCGATCGTGCTCAGCGCGGCACCGAGGATCAGCGCCGCGCCGAAGATCACGGCCGCCAGAAGATCGCGGGCCTTCAGGAGGACGTAACTGCGCCGGTCCGGAGGGATGGAGAACAGCGCGCGCACCGCCCGGCGCGAGTAGGTGACCCAGTCCATGGCGGTCCAGATGAGCACGCCGAGCGCGATGATGCCGGTCCAGCCCAGGGCGCCCGCATTCGCCGACGCGATCGCCTGCACCTGCTCCGGCGTCGCGATGCCGCCTTCCGGGGCGATGAGGCCGGGGATGTAGGAGTTGATCAGGGTGATCAGCGCGTCGACCGCCTGGGTGCTGCCGCCCAGCCACAGACCTGCTATCGCGAAGGCGAGGTAGAGCGCCGCGAAGCAGGCGAAGAGCGCGACGTAGCTGACGCCGGCCGCGAGCAGGAAGCCGTTCTCGATCAGGAAGTGGCGCCACACCCGCACCGGGAACCATGCCAGCGTCGCCTGGGTCAGTCGGGTCGCCCGGCTGATCGGCACGTCGAAACGCTGCCGGAGGCTGTGCTCGGTCTCCTCCCACCGCTCGCGCAGAGTCTCCTCGTTGCGCTGCGCGGCATCCGCCACTGCCTGAGCGTCCGGTGGCGGGGTGTGGGTCACGGGGTCAGATTACCGATGGATCATCGCCCGCCGTGCGCAGATCGGCAGCCGGGCCGGGCGCGGCGCGGGAGCGGAACGCCGGGACGGCGAAGAGGATCGCCGCGAGCGCGACGGCCGGCAGCAGGAACGCCGGTCCCAGCCCGGGACCGTCGGCGAGGAGGCCGACGACCACCGCGCCGATGATCGCGCCGGCGTAGTTGAACAGGTTGACCCGCGCGATCACCTGGTCGCTGTGCGCGGGATCCAGGTCTCCGGCGGCGCCGAACGTGACCGGGATGAGCACGCCCGCGCTCACCCCGGCCAGGGCGAAGCCGATGGCCGCGGCGGCGGGGAAGGGCACGAGGGCCACGACGAGGCAGCCCACCGCTGACACGCTTGCGGCGATCGCGACGAGGCGGCGGCGCCCGACGGCCGGGATCAGCCGGTCCGTGAACAGACGGGTCAACAGGACCACCGCCTGGTAGGCCGCGTAGCCGAGCGGGGCCACCCACGCGAGCGTCGCGAGGTCGAGCTGGAGGTACTGCGTGCTCCACGTGCTCACCGCGGAGTCCGCGACGAAGACCGCGAGGATGACCAGCCCGAACACCCAGATGCCGGTGCGGGGCAGGTTTGCGCGCTCCGACGGCGGCAGCGCCTCGTCGATGGGGACCTCACGTGCGAACAAGCGGATGCCGATCACGGCCACACCCAGGGCGATCACGGCGGCGCAGCCCAGCGCGACGCCGGCCGCCGCCGCCGAGAGCGCCACGCCCGATACCAGGAGCGCGCCTCCGATGGCCGCTGCCGTCGCCGCGGCGAAGAATCCGCCCAGCAGATGCCGGCCGTAGGCGCGCTGCACGGCCACTCCCTGCATCGCCGCGGCGGCGTCCACGCACCCGAGGCCGATGCCGAAGATCCCGAATGCCGCGGCGAATAACTCGAACGGCAGGGGGATCGCGATCAGGGGCAGCGCCACGGCCTGGATGACGAGGCCGAGCGTGAGGGCTGCACGGCTGCCCCAGCGCACGGCCACGACGTTGGCGATGACCGAGCCGACGGCTGCGGCCACTGCCACGCCCAGGATCAGCATGGAGATGACGAAGCTGTCATCGATGCCCTGCCGCAGCTGAAGCGCCGGCAGCGACGTCACGATGACGGCGTAGCCCAAGCCCTGTGCGGCGTAGGCCGCGGTCACCGCGCCGCGGGCGCGACGCAGCGACTGGTCCGGCCGAGTGGTGGGCGCTTCGTTGCGCTCGATCCCCGTCACCGGCGGGTGGCCGCTACGCTCGTCCGCGCAGAACGGCCTGCTTGACCTCGGCGATGGCCTTCGTCACCTCGATGCCGCGGGGGCATGCCTCGGTGCAGTTGAACGTGGTGCGGCAGCGCCAGACGCCCTCTTTGTCGTTGAGGATGTCGAGGCGCAGGTCGCCGGCATCGTCGCGCGAGTCGAAGATGAAGCGGTGCGCGTTGACGATCGCGGCCGGGCCGAAGTACTGGCCGTCGGTCCAGAAGACGGGGCACGAGGAGGTGCACGCGGCGCACAGGATGCACTTCGTGGTGTCGTCGAAGACCTCGCGGTCGACGATCGACTGGATACGCTCCTTGCCGGGCTCCGGGGTGGAGTTGGCGATCAGGAACGGCTGGACCTCGCGGAACGACGCGAAGAACGGCTCCATGTCGACGATGAGGTCCTTCTCGAGCGGCAGGCCCTTGATGGCCTCGACGTAGATCGGCTGCGAGATGTCGAGGTCCTTGATGAGCGTCTTGCAGGCCAGGCGGTTGCGGCCGTTGATGCGCATCGCGTCCGAGCCGCAGATGCCGTGCGCGCACGACCGGCGGAACGACAGCGAGCCGTCGACCTCCCACTTGATCTTGTGCAGCGCGTCGAGCACGCGGTCGGTGGCGTACAGTTCCACGTCGTAGTCGACCCAGCGCGGCTCTTCGTCCACCTCGGGATCGAAGCGGCGGATGATGAAGGTGACGAGGAACGACTGGATGCCGGTGTCGGCCGGGGTCTGCTCGGTGGTGGCCTCGGAGGGCGCGTCCACGGCGGCGAGCGTCGTCATCAGTACTTCCTCTCCAACGGGGGGTAACGCAATTCGCCGGCTTCGTTCTTGGTGAAGACGACGGGCTTCCAGCCGAGGCGGATGTGGTCCTCGGACTTGGACGAACCCGCGTCGCCCGAGAGGTACGCCATGGTGTGCTGCATGTAGTTCTCGTCGTCGCGCTGCGGGAAGTCGTCGCGCATGTGGCCGCCGCGGCTCTCCTTGCGGTTGCGGGCGGTCACCACGACGACCTCGGCGATGTCGAGCAGGAAGCCCAGCTCGACGGCCTCGAGCAGGTCGGTGTTGTACCGCTTGCCCTTGTCGTCGACGTGGATGTTCTTGAAGCGCTCGCGCAGCTCCTCGATCACGTCGAGCACCTCGCCGAGCGACTCCTCGGTGCGGAAGACCTGGGCCTTGCGGTCCATCTCATCCTGCAGCTTCTTGCGCAGCACGGCGATGCGCTCGGTGCCCTGGTTGTTGCGCAGGGTCTCGATCAGGCCGCGCACTTCGGCCGCCGGGTCCTCCGGCAGCGGCACGAACTCGGCGGTCTTGACGTACTCGACCGCGTGGCGGCCGGCGCGCTTGCCGAAGACGTTGATGTCGAGCAGCGAGTTCGTGCCGAGGCGGTTCGAGCCGTGCACCGACACGCACGCGCACTCGCCGGCCGCGTAGAGGCCGGGAACGACGGTGGTGTTGTCGCTGAGCACCTGAGCGTCGGTGTTGGTCGGGATGCCGCCCATGGCGTAGTGGGCGGTGGGCATCACGGGCACGGGCTCGACGACGGGATCGACGCCGAGGTAGGTGCGGGCGAACTCGGTGATGTCGGGAAGCTTCGTCTCGAGCACCTCCGCGCCGAGGTGGGTGCAGTCCAGCAGCACGTAGTCGCGGTGGGGTCCGGCGCCGCGGCCCTCGGCGACTTCCTGCACCATGCAGCGGCTCACGATGTCGCGCGGGGCGAGGTCCTTGATGGTCGGCGCATAGCGCTCCATGAAGCGCTCGCCCGAGGCGTTGCGCAGGATCGCGCCTTCACCGCGGGCGCCTTCGGTGAGCAGGATGCCGAGCCCGGCGAGACCGGTCGGGTGGAACTGGAAGAACTCCATGTCCTCGAGCGGCAGGCCCTTGCGCCAGACGATCCCCACGCCGTCACCGGTGAGGGTGTGCGCGTTGGACGTGGTCTTGAAGATCTTGCCGAAGCCGCCGGTCGCGAAGATGACGGCTTTGGAGTGGAAGACGTGCAGCTCGCCGGTGGCGAGCTCGTATGCGACCACGCCCGCGGTCTCGGTGGTGCCGTCGTCCTTCTTCACGGTGATGAGGTCGAGGACGTAGAACTCGTTGAAGAAGTTGATGCCGAGCTTCACGCAGTTCTGGAACAGCGTCTGGAGGATCATGTGGCCGGTGCGGTCGGCGGCGTAGCATGCGCGTCGCACCGGGGTCTTGCCGTGGTCTGCGGTGTGGCCGCCGAAGCGCCGCTGGTCGATCTTGCCCTCGGGAGTGCGGTTGAACGGCAGGCCCATGTTCTCGAGGTCGATGACCGCGTCGATGGCCTCTTTCGCGAGGATCTCGGCTGCGTCCTGGTCGACGAGGTAGTCGCCGCCCTTGACGGTGTCGAACGTGTGCCACTCCCACGAGTCCTCTTCGACATTGGCGAGCGCCGCCGCCATGCCGCCCTGCGCCGCGCCCGTGTGCGAGCGGGTCGGATAGAGCTTCGAGATCACTGCCGTCCGGGCACCGGGACCGGCCTCGATCGCGGCACGCATTCCTGCGCCGCCGGCTCCGACGATGACGATGTCGAACTGGTGGTAGTGGACGCCGTCTTTGACGTAGCTGTCGGTGCTCTGCGTGGTCACTCTCAGTGCTTTCGGTGTGGGGGAAGACTCGGTCGGCTCGGCGTCAGGACGCGCAGAGCTCTTGCAGCCACTCGGCGCTGGTGTCGCTCAGGCCCAGGCAGGGGTCGAAGGTGAACACGACGAGCGTGCCGAGGACGATCAGGAACGCGGCCGAGAGCCACAGCGCCCACACCAGCACCTGGCGGGTGCGCTCGTGGGTGACGTAGTCGTTCACGATGGTGCGCATGCCGTTGGCGCCGTGGATCAGCGCGAGCCACAGCATGATGACGTCCCACCACTGCCAGAACGGTGAAGCGAACTTGCCGGCGACGAAGGCGAAGTCGATGCCGTGGATGCCCTCGCCGAGCATCAGGTTCACGAAGAGGTGGCCGAAGATGAGGATCACGAGCAGGACGCCCGAGACGCGCATGTAGATCCAGCCCCACTTCTCGAGGTTCGGACCCTTGCGGCGGACGGCGGCGCGCGGGGCGCGGGGATCGGCGATGGCGGTCATCAGTGCCCCCCTCCGAAGTCGCCGAAGACGTTCATGAGGTGACGCACCGTGAACGGGATCATCGTGGCGAGCCACAGCCCGAGGACGCCCCACCACAGCTGGCGCTGGTGCCGGGTCGCCCACGACCAGAAGTCCACGAGGATGATGCGGAGACCGTTGTATGCGTGGTAGGCGACGGCGCCGACGAGCGCGACTTCGCCGAGCCCCATCACGGGGTTCTTGTACGAGCTCATCACGGCGTCGTACGCCTCGGGCGCGACGCGGATCAGCGCGGTGTCGAGCACGTGGACCAGCAGGAAGAAGAAGATCGCGATGCCGGTGATGCGGTGCAGCACCCACGACCACATGCCTTCGTTCCCGCGGTACAGAGTGCCGCGGGGGACTCGGGAAGTGGTCTCGGATGCCGACGGTGTGACGCGTGCTGGTGCAGACACGGCCGTCCTCCCTGGATCGAACATGGTGGGGGCGGGAAACGATGCCCCTGAGGTGACCCGGCGCAGTGGCTCGGGCCATCGGCGTCACGCGGGCGCTCCTCCCATCCTATTCCCGCAACTGAGCAGCGGGCGACGTAGGCGAGCCTTAGTCGCGGGCGCTCCGGCGCTCGGCGGCTAGCCTGGGGACATGCCAGAACCGATCCAGGACTTCTACGCCGTCATCCCCGCCGGGGGCGTCGGCAGCCGGCTGTGGCCGCTCTCGCGCGCGGACGCGCCCAAGTTCCTGCACGACCTGACCGGTTCCGGGCAGACGCTCCTGCGCGACACCTGGGACCGTCTGGAGCCTCTCGCCGGCCGCGACCGCATCTCGGTGGTCACCGGGCGCGCGCACCGAGCCGCGGTCGAGCACGAGCTGCCCGGCATCCCCGACAAGAACGTCTTCCTCGAGTCCGAACCCCGCGATTCCACGGCCGCCATCGGCCTCGCCGCGGCCATCCTGGTGCGGCGCGAGCCGGACGTGATCATCGGCTCCTTCGCCGCCGATCACGTGATCCGTGTGCCGCATCTGTTCGAATGGGCGGTGCAGCAGGCGGTGGCCACCGCGCGACAGGGCTACATCTGCACGATCGGCATCCAGCCGTCGGAGCCGTCGGTCGGCTTCGGCTACATCCGCAAGGGCGCGGAGCTCGTGGTCGAGGGTGCCCCTGAGGCCGCGCTCGTGGACAGCTTCGTCGAGAAGCCGGATCTCGACACCGCGAAGGAGTACTTCGCCGACCGCTCGTACCTGTGGAACGCCGGCATGTTCATCTCGCGCGCCGACGTCCTGCTCGCCGAGATCGCCGCTCAGCAGCCCGAGCTCCACGCCGGCCTGCTGGAGCTCGCAGAGGCCTGGGACGACCGCGATCGCCGCGGACCGGTCGTGGACCGGGTGTGGCCGGAGCTCACGAAGATCGCCATCGACTACGCCGTCGCCGAGCCCGCGGCCGCACGCGGCCGCCTTGCTGTGGTTCCCGGGCACTTCGACTGGGACGACGTCGGCGACTTCGCCAGCCTGGCGAAGCTCAACTCGCACGGCCGCAAGAACGACCTGGCGATCCTCGGCGAGAACGCCCGCGTCCTTTCGGATGCCGCCAGCGGGATCGTCGTCAGCCAGACCAAGCGCGTCATCAGCCTGATCGGGGTGCGCGACATCGTCGTCGTGGACACGGAAGATGCGCTCCTCGTGACCACCAGCGAGCACGCCCAGCGGGTGAAGGGCGTCGTGGACGCCCTGAAGCTCAACGGACAGGGCGACGTGCTCTGAACCGCGGTGCCGGTGTCTGCGACATTGCGTCTTTGTAACCATTCGGCACCGACCCTCCGCCGTGACTGCAAGGACGTCGTCACAGTGGGTAACTTTGTGCAGTCCCCGTGAAGGACGCGGGGCGGTATTAGTGGAGGCCGAGTTGACCATCTCACGCACCAAGAAGCTCGTCGGTGTCACTGCCGTTGCGGGCCTTCTCTTCGCCCTGGCGGGCTGTGGAACCGCCCCGGAGGCGACCCCGACCGAATCCGGGTCGGACGGCCCTGTCGCCGTCGAGGGCTTCTTGCCCTGCCTCGTTTCGGACGACGGCGGCTTCAACGACAAGTCGTTCAACCAGTCCGCGCTGACCGGCATGGAGGCTGCTGCCGAGGAGCTCGGCGTCGAACTCATCGAGGTCGAGTCGGCCTCGGCCAACGACTACGCGCCCAACCTCGAGAACCTGATCGCCGAGGGCTGCACGTTCATCGTCGCCGTCGGCTTCAAGCTCTCCGCCGACACGATCGCCTCGGCCACCGCGAACCCCGAGGTCGACTACGCCATCATCGATGACTCGGCCGACGCCGACTTCAACGGCGAGAGCGACGCACCGAACATCAAGCCCCTCCTGTTCGACACCGTGCAGGCCGCCTACCTCGGCGGCTACGCCGCGGCGGCGTGGTCCGACGCAGCAGGCGTCAACAAGGTCGGCACGTTCGGCGGCATCCAGATCCCGCCCGTGACGATCTTCATGGACGGCTTCGTCGACGGCGTCGACAAGTTCAACGAGGACAAGGGCGCAGCGGTCGAGACCTTCGGCTGGGACGTCGCCAGCCAGGAAGGCTCGTTCACCGGTGGGTTCGCCGCGAACGACACCGCCAAGCAGACCGCGCAGGGCATCCTCGACCAGGGTGTCGACGTGGTCCTGCCCGTGGGCGGCCCGATCTACCAGAGCGCCGCGGCAGCGATCGACGACGCCGGCTCGGAAGCCCTCCTGATCGGTGTCGACTCCGACCTGGCCGTCGTCGACCCGTCGGTCGCCGACCTCGTGCTCTTCTCGATCATGAAGCGCATCGACGTGGCAGTGAAGGACGCGACCCTGCAGGCCGCGACCGGTGACTTCGACGTCACGCCGTACGTCGGCACGCTCGAGAACGAGGGCGTGGGCCTCTCCGGCTTCGGCGCCTTCGAGGCGGAGCTGCCCGACGGACTGGCCGACGAGCTCGCAGCGCTGCAGGAGGCGATCATCTCCGGTGAGCTCGAGGTGACCTCGCCGAGCTCGCCCGCGCAGTGACCTCGACGTAGTCGAACCGACTGCTGACCGCGGCCGGGTGGATGCCTCCACCCGGCCGCGGTTCTTCCAGCCCGATGGAGACAGTGGATAAGGTGCACATATGAAGCTCGAGCTCCGTGGGATCACGAAGCGTTTCGGGTCCCTCGTCGCGAACGACCACATCGATCTCGTGGTCCAGCCCGGAGAGATCCACGCCCTTCTCGGCGAGAACGGCGCAGGCAAGTCGACGCTGATGAACGTCCTGTACGGCCTGTATCAGGCCGATGAGGGCGAGATCCTGCTCGATGACGTCGTCCAGCACTTCCGGGGCCCCGGCGACGCCATGGCCGCCGGCATCGGCATGGTCCATCAGCACTTCATGCTGATCCCCGTCTTCACCGTCGCCGAGAACGTCATGCTCGGCCACGAGGACACGAAGGGCATCGGCGCCCTCGACCTGAACAAGGCCCGGCAGCACGTGCGCGAGGTGGCGCAGCGGTTCGGCTTCCAGGTCGACCCCGATGCGATCGTCGGCGATCTGCCGGTCGGTGTGCAGCAGCGCGTCGAGATCATCAAGGCCCTGTCGCGCGACGCCAAGGTGCTCGTCTTCGACGAGCCGACGGCCGTGCTCACGCCACAGGAGACCGACGAGCTGATGGCGATCATGCGTCAGCTCCGAGACGAGGGCACGTCCATCGTCTTCATCACCCACAAGCTCCGTGAAGTGCGTGCCGTCGCCGACCGCATCACGGTCATCCGGCTCGGGAAGGTCGTGGGTGAAGCATCCCCGACGGCCTCCAACGCCGAGCTCGCCTCCCTCATGGTGGGCCGCGCGGTCGAGCTGACCGTCCACAAGGACGCGCCGAAGATCGGCGCCGGCGCCGGACTCTCCGTCAAGGGTCTCCGCGTACTCACTCCGACCGGCGCCGTCGTGGTCGACGACGTCAGCTTCGACGTCCGCCCCGGCGAGGTCGTCGCACTCGCCGGCGTGCAGGGCAACGGCCAGACCGAGCTCGTCGAGGCCATCGTCGGCCTCGCCGACCGCGTGACCGGGTCCATCTCGCTCGACGGCGTGGAGCTCGTCGGCAAGAGCGTCCGGCGCATCCTGGACGAGGGCGTCGGCTTCGTTCCCGAGGACCGCACCGAAGACGGACTGGTCGGCGGGTTCTCGGTCGCAGAGAACCTCATCCTCGACCGATCCGGAGACTCCGCGTTCGTCCGCGGCGGCACCGTCCGCCGCACCGTGCTCGACGAGTTCGCCAAGGCCCGCATCACGGAGTACGACATCCGCACGCAGGGTCCGGACGTGCCAGCGGGGACGCTCTCGGGCGGCAACCAGCAGAAGGTCGTGATCGCGCGCGAGATGAGCCGGGACCTCAAGCTCCTCGTCGCAGCTCAGCCCACGCGCGGCGTGGACGTCGGGTCCATCGAGTTCATCCACACGCGCATCGTGGAGACGCGGGATGCCGGCGTGCCGGTGCTCGTCGTCTCCACCGAGCTCGACGAGGTGGCCGCGCTGGCCGACCGCATCGCGGTGATGTACCGCGGCGCGATCGTCGGCATCGTCCCCGGGGACACCTCGCGCGACGTGCTAGGTCTGATGATGGCCGGCGAGACGCCGGGAGACGGGGTGGCCGCGTGAACGACGATTCCAGGGGCATGACGCCGGGCACGCCCGACTCCACCCGCGGGCTCCCGCCCGAGCAGCTCCCGAATGTGAGCGGCCCCCTCACGGGAAACACCGCGGAGGTGGAACCGCCGCCGCGGCAGAACATGTTCATCAAGGAGCTGCTCCGCAGCAACTGGGTGACCACCGTGCTCGCCATCGTCGCCGCGATGATCGTCGGCGGCATCCTCATGGCCCTCACCAACGAGGACGTGCGCGCGGCATCCGCGTACTTCTTCGCCCGTCCCGGCGACACGTTCATCGCGATCTGGAACTCGGTCTACGGCGGCTATGAGGCGCTCTTCCGCGGGGCGGTCTACAACCCGCGCGCGGCCGACTTCCTGACGCAGATCCGTCCGCTGACGAACACCCTCGGCTTCGCGGCCCCCTTGATCGCCGCCGGTCTCGGTGTCGCCCTCGCGTTCCGCGTGGGTCTGTTCAACATCGGCGGTCGCGGCCAGATGCTCATCGCCTGCGCGGTGGCAGCCCTGGTGACGTTCAACCTCGACCTGCCGATGTTCATCCACCTGCCCCTGACTCTGGCCGCAGGCATCGCCGGCGGTGCGATCTGGGGTGGCATCGTCGGTGTGCTCAAGGCCCGTACCGGAGCGCACGAGGTGATCCTCACGATCATGCTCAACTACGTCGCCTTCTATCTGGTGACGTGGATGGTGCGCACCCCCGGCCTGCTGCAGCGCGCGGCCGAGGACCAGCCGATCTCCGATCCGACACCCGCCAGTGCGCAGTTCCCCGAGCTCTTCGGACCCCGGTTCCCGCTGCTGGACTGGGGATTCATCATCGTGATCGCCGCGACCGTCTTCGTGTGGTGGCTCGTCGAGCGGTCCAGCCTCGGCTTCCGCCTCCGCGCCGTGGGCGAGAACCCGCACGCCGCCCGCGCGGCAGGCATCTCGGTCCAGCGCATGTACATCTACGCCATGCTCTTCGCCGGTGGCCTTGCGGGACTCGCAGCGATGAACCAGATCCAGGGATCGGTCACGAGCGGCTTCGACGGGTACATCGACGCCGGGATCGGCTTCGACGCGATCACCGTCGCGCTCCTCGGCCGCAGCCGGGCATGGGGCGTGTTCGCCGCAGGAATCCTGTTCGGCGCACTCAAGGCCGGATCGTTCACGATGCAGGCGTCGCAGGGCATCCCGGTCGACATCGTCCTGGTCGTCCAGTCGCTGATCGTCCTGTTCATCGCGGCGCCGCCGTTGGTTCGAACGATCTTCTTCCTGCCGAAGACCGACGCCGAGAAGGCGGCCAAGGCGCGAGCCAAGGCCGCACGGAAGGCGGTGTCCGCATGAGCCTCGCTCCCGCCGTCGCCGCCGACGGCACGATCCAGCTCGCGACCGTGAAGGTCCGCCATTGGAAGATGGCGATCAGTCTCGCCATCGCCACGTTCCTGCTGTTCCTGCTCTTCCTGCTCGTGCCCCGCGACGGCGTGAGCTCCTTCCGGCTGGGAGACCGGTCCTCGTCGATCGAGCTCCCGACCGTCAGCGTCCCCACTGCTCCGACGACCTGGGGCGTGCTGATCGTCCTGGTGCTGCTGACCGCGTGGGCGCTGTGGGATGCCTGGTCCTATCGCCGCACCGGGGTATGGCTGCCCATCGTCTACGGCGTGCTCGCGATCTTCGCGTTCCTCACCTGGGCGGCGGCCGGAGGACTCGTTCCGGTCACGGGCCTCCTGTTCGGCTCCCTGTCGCTCGCGATCCCGCTGATCTTCGGCGCGCTGGGCGGCGTGATCGGTGAGCGGGTGGGCGTCGTGAACGTCGCGATCGAGGGCCAGTTCCTGCTGGGTGCCTTCAGCGCGGCGATGCTCGCCAGCATCACCGGCAACCCGTTCGTCGGGCTCATCGGCGCGATGATCGGCGGCGTGCTCGTCGCGTTCGTCCTCGCGGCGTTCTCGATCAAGTACCTCGTGGACCAGGTCATCGTCGGCGTCGTGCTC
Organism: Microbacterium sp. Root166; assembly: GCF_001427145.1. GTDB lineage: Bacteria > Actinomycetota > Actinomycetes > Actinomycetales > Microbacteriaceae > Microbacterium. The sequence goes on along the minus strand of NZ_LMGL01000001.1, from coordinate 51,675 downwards.
AACGTGCTGGTGACGGGACTCACGGGCTTCCTGTACGGCGCCCTGCTCGTGCCGAACGAGTCGGTGCTGAACAGGCCGGTCCGCTTCACGCGCTGGGAGATCCCGCTGCTCGGTGAGATCCCCATCATCGGACCCGTGCTGTTCAACCAGACCTTCATCGTGTACCTGATGTACTTCACGGTCGGCATCGTGGCGTGGGGCCTGTACCGCACGCGGTGGGGTCTGCGGCTTCGCGCGGTCGGCGAGCACCCGCAGGCGGCCGACACCGTCGGCATCAAGGTGAACACCAGCCGTTTCTGGAACGTGTCGCTCGCCGGCGCGATCGCCGGTATCGGCGGTGCGTACTTCACGCTCGTCTCGGTGGGCCAGTTCACCAAGGAGATGACCGCAGGCCTCGGCTTCATCGCCCTCGCGGCCGTCATCTTCGGACGATGGGACCCGATCCGCGCGACCCTTGCCGCGCTCCTGTTCGGCTTCGCCACCAACCTGCAGAACCTGCTCACCGTGCTCGGCACCCCGATCCCGAGCGAGTTCATGCTGATGCTGCCGTACCTCGTGACGATCATCGCCGTCGCCGGATTCGCCGGGCAGATACGCGGTCCGGCTGCGGCGGGCAAACCGTACATCAAGGGCTGATCGTGTTCCGATCGCCCCACGCCGCCGCTCGCACGACCGACATGAAGGATGACCGTCCGTGACCGACATCGACTGGGATGAGCTGCGCGCCGCCGCGACCGACGCGATGACCCGCGCGTACGCCCCGTACTCGCGCTACCGTGTCGGCGCGGCCGCCCTCGTGACCGACGGGCGCATCGTGACCGGCTGCAACGTGGAGAACGCCTCGTACGGCGTGACGCTGTGCGCCGAGTGCGGCCTGGTGAGCGAGCTCGCCATGTCGGGCGGCGGGAGCCTCGTGGCCTTCGTGTGCGTGAACGGCCAGGGCGACACGATCATGCCGTGCGGCCGCTGCCGTCAGCTCCTGTACGAGTTCGCGATCCCCGGGATGCTGCTCGAGACGGTGTCCGGCATCCGTACGATCGACGAGGTCCTGCCCGACGCGTGGGGCCCCCGCGACCTGGAGGATGCCGCACGATGAGCGCTCCCGAGGTGAGCGGCGGGGATGCAGGCGCCGTCGAGCCGCACGACGCCGTCGACGTCATCCGCGCCAAGCGCGATGGCGGGACTGTTCCCGAGGACGCGCTGCGCTGGATGATCGACGCGTACACGCGCGGCTACGTCGCCGACTCGCAGATGGCGGCGTTCGCCATGGCGGTGCTGCTGAACGGCATGACCCGCGATGAGATCCGGGTGATGACGGACGCGATGATCGCGTCGGGCGAGCGCATGAGCTTCGCGAGCCTCGGCAAGCCCACGGTCGACAAGCACTCGACCGGCGGAGTGGGCGACAAGATCACTCTGCCCCTCGCGCCGCTGGTCGCCGCGTTCGGCGTCGCAGTTCCGCAGCTGTCGGGTCGTGGCCTCGGCCACACCGGCGGAACGCTCGACAAGCTCGAGTCCATTCCCGGGTGGCGGGCTGCGCTCAGCAACGACGAGCTCTTCGCCCAGCTGGCCGACGTCGGCGCCGTGATCTGCGCGGCGGGTACGGGCCTCGCCCCGGCGGACAAGAAGCTGTACGCGCTGCGGGACGTCACCGGAACGGTCGAAGCCATCCCGCTCATCGCCTCGAGCATCATGTCGAAGAAGATCGCCGAGGGCACCGACTCGCTGGTGCTCGACGTCAAGTTCGGCTCGGGCGCGTTCATGCGCGACGTCGTCAAGGCGCGCGAGCTCGCCCGCACGATGGTGGCTCTCGGCACCGACTCCGGAGTGGCTACCACGGCGCTGCTCACCGACATGAACACCCCGCTCGGACTCGCGATCGGCAACGCGAACGAGGTCCGCGAGTCCGTCGAGGTGCTCGCCGGCGGGGGACCGGCCGACGTGGTCGAGCTGACCATCGCTCTCGCCCGCGAGATGCTGGCCCTCGCGGGCAAGCCCGATGCCGACGTCGAGGCAGCCCTGCGGGACGGCCGGGCGATGGATGCCTGGCGCCGGATGATCCGGGCCCAGGACGGCGACCCCGATGCGCCGCTTCCCGCACCGAACGAGACCCATACCGTCACGGCGACGTCGGCCGGCTACGTCACGCAGATGGAGGCACTGCCCTTCGGCATCGCCGCCTGGCGCCTGGGCGCCGGTCGTGCCCGCGCCCAGGACCCGGTGCTGCACGCGGCCGGCATCGACCTGCACGTCAAGCCCGGCGACGAGGTCGTGGCCGGACAGCCGCTGTTCGCCCTGCTGGGCGAGGATGGCTCGCGCTTCGAGCGCGCCCTCGACGCCCTGGACGGGGCGTGGAAGATCGGGACGGATGCCCCGGCCCGCACTCCGCTGGTGCTCGAGCGCATCACCGCCTGACCTCCGCCCCGACCCTCGACATCCGCTGACCCTTCAGGAGAACCCATGCCCATCGATCAGCACGCAGACGCCCTCGTCGACGGAATCTCGATCCGGAGCCTCCCGAAGGTCTCCCTCCACGACCACCTCGACGGCGCACTGCGCCCGGGCACCATCATCGAGCTCGCCGATGCGGCGGGCGTCGAGGTGCCGGAGAAGACCGCGGACGATCTGGCGGACTGGTTCGCCGACAAGAGCGACTCGGGCTCACTGGTCGAGTACCTCAAGACGTTCGATCTCACCACCGCCGTGATGCAGACCCGCGAGGGCCTGACGCGAGTCGCCCGTGAGTTCGTCGAGGACCTCGCCGCCGACGGCGTGATCTACGGCGAGGTCCGCTGGGCGCCTGAGCAGCACCTGGGCGGCGGCCTCTCGCTGGACGAAGTCGTCGAGGCTGTCCAGGAGGGCATCGAAGAGGGCGAGGACGCCGCCGAGAGCGCCGGGCGCGACATCCGCGTCGGTCAGCTCATCACCGCGATGCGTCACACCGACCGCTCGCTCGAGATCGCGAAGCTCGCCGTCGACTGGCGCACCCGCGGTGCCGTCGGCTTCGACATCGCCGGTCCCGAGGACGGCTTCCCGCCGTCGCGCCACCGCGCGGCGTTCGACTACCTCGCGTCGGAGTTCTTCCCGGTCACCGTGCACGCGGGGGAGGCCGCAGGCCTGGACTCGATCCGCTCGGCCCTGATCGACGGCCGTGCGCTGCGCCTGGGTCACGGCGTGCGCATCGCCGAGGACCTCGAGGTCGTCTCGCGCGAGGGCGAAGAGGTGTTCGTGCAGTTCGGCGACCTCGCCCGCTGGGTGCGCGACCGCGAGATCCCGCTCGAGCTGTCGCCGTCCTCGAACCTTCAGACGGGCGCCTTCGCGGCGTGGGGGACCACGCTCGAGGACCACCCGTTCGACCTGCTGTACCAGCTGGGCTTCGCCGTGACGGTGAATGTCGACAACCGCACCATGAGCCGGACGTCGCTGACGCGCGAGCTCGCGCTGCTGGTCGAGACCTTCGAGTACGGCATCGACGACCTCGAGGCGTTCCAGCTGAATGCCGCCGCCGGTGCGTTCCTCCCGGTCGAGGAGCGCGAGGAGCTCATCGAGCTGATCGCCGAGGGCTTCGCCGACTGAGACCGGGTCGAACCTCCCGCTCCCGGCAGCACGAGCAGCTGCGCCAAGATCGCGATGACGAACGGCTTGGGCTTGCGCGCGACGACCTTGAAATCGTCGACCGTGGTGTCCAGGGCGATGCCGAACATGATCAGCCCGAGCACGATGTTCAGGATGACCAGCATCCCCGGATTGAAGTTCAGGACGATGTCGTCGGGATTCACGAGGCGACCTTCCGGGTCCGGCGCAGGCGTGAGTGGATGCCGCGGGTCGCGGCATCCGAATTCTGATCGGTGCGCAGCGCCGCCGTCGCCTCGCGCACGGCCCGGCGGTAGGCGTCCTTGTTGACGTAGTACGACATGCGGGCGAGTCCCAGGTACTTGTATCCGCCCGTGAGGTCCGGCCACGGCTCGTCGCCCACCCGGCGACGGAACGCCGCCGCCCGCTCGGGGTGGCTCTCGGCCGCCGCGAGGTACTGCGCGATCAGCTCGGCCTGCTCGTACCGGCCCTGCCAGCCGATTCCCGAGGCCTCGATCATGCCCATGACATACAGGCCGTTGAACGACGGCGGGAAGACGTTCAGGAAGAGCTGCGGCGACCAGCCCTTCCAGTTGAGCGCCGTGCGATCGACGAATGGGTAGTCGAGGGTGTAGCCGGTCGCGAGGAGGACCAGGTCGTATTCGCCGCTCGAGCCGTCGCGGAAGTGCACGGTGCGGCCGTCGAACCGGTCGATGTCGGGGCGGATGCCGAGGTCGCCCTGGCCGAGATGGTTGAGGATCAGCGTGTTGACGATCGGGTGCGACTCGTAGATCTTGTAGTCGGGCTTCGGAAATCCGAACCTGACCGGGTCGCCCGTGAACGCCTGCAGCACCCGCCTGTCGACGAACTGCTTGATCGGAGCGGGGAGGGGCTTGCCCTGGTTCAGCGTGTCGCTGGGCCGGCCGAACAGGTAGCGCGGCACGAAGTAGTAGCCGCGACGCACGCTCATGTCGACGGATGCCGCGTGGTGGACGGCGTCGACCGCGATGTCGCAGCCCGAGTTGCCGGCGCCGATGATGAGGACGCGCTTGCCGGTCAGCTGCGACGCGCTCTTGTAGGCGCTCGTGTGGAGGAGTTCACCGGTGAACTCTCCGCGGAACTCCGGGATGCTCGGCTCGGCGAGCGTGCCGTTGGCAAGGATGACGCCCTCGTAGCGCTGCGCGATGGGTCCGTCGGGACCGTCGGCCCGCAGCATCCATCCGCCGTCGTCGTCCCGCTCGAGAGCCGTGACCTTCGTGTCGAACCGGAACTTGGCGGTCAGCGCGAAGCGGTCCGCGAAGTCGCGGAAGTAGCGGACGAGTGTGCGGTGGCTCGGGTAGTCCGCCGTGGTGTCCATGGGGAACTCGGTGAACTCGGTCGTCGTGCGCGATGAGATCAGGTGCGCCGACTCGTACATGGTCGAACGCGGATTCTCGATGTCCCACAGCCCGCCGACGCCGCGGGAGGCTTCGTAGCCGTCGAACGCGATTCCCGCCTTCTGCAGGGCGCGCGCTGCCGAGAGGCCAGACGGACCAGCACCGATGATGGCGTAGCGAGGCTCGCTCATTCGTCTCCCACACGTCGTCGTGGCGGCATGACGGTGCCGTCCCCAGATCAGAACCCTAAGCGTTATTCGTCATTAACCGAAAATCGCCGCCGATCGTGGATTCCACCGTCAGAGCAAGAGTGCCAGGATGCCGCGCACGAGCACCACTGTCGCGCCGGCCCACGCGATGGCGAGCATCGCGATCCGGCCGACGCGCGGCGAGACGTGGCGGCTCAGGAGCGTTCCGATCAGGATGCCGGAGGCCGTCGCCGCGACGAGCGTCCAGACATCCGCGACCGGCGACACGGGCAGCCCGCGCAGTGCCACCGAGACGACGCTGAAGACCGCGAAGATCACCTGCACGCTGGCCGCGAAGCGTCGCTGCGGCCACCCGTCGCCGACGGCGTAGGCGGCCAACGGCGGGCCCGACAGCCCGCTCGCGACGTGCATGAAGCCCGCCGCCGACCCTGCGACGACGGCGCCCGGCTTGCCCTTCAGCGACGCGGAGAGCGCGGGCAGCCAGCCGGCGATCAGGGCGAAGTACGCCATCGCGGCGATGAGCAGCAGCAGCGCGGCCTCGGGCAGCACGCGCACCAGCAGGGCGCCGAACGGCGCGGCGATCAGGCCGGGCCAGATCAGCCACCACGTGCGCCGCCACTCGATCTGCTTCCACACCAGCGGGATCGCGGTGAGCGATGCGACCAGGGCGAGCAGGACGGCGATCGTGACGCCCTCGAGCGGGCCGTAGAGCAGGACGATGGGGCCGACCAGAACGAGCACGAAGCCCAGCCCGGTGATGCGCTGGATCACCGCCGCGACGAACGCCGCCAGGCAGGCGAGGAGGACGACGCTCACATCGCCGGTTCTGCGAACGCGAGCAGCAGCGCCGTGAGCTCGGCCGCCATGTCGGCATCCGAGATGGTCGGCGTGCCGTCACCGGGCTGGGGGCCGTAGTCGCCGAACGACGAGTGGCTCGCTCCGTCGATGACCTCCATGCGCGCATCGGTGGGCAGCAGAGGCTGAGCGTCCTCGATCTTCTCGGGGGTGGTCAGCCCGTCTTCCGTGCCCGAGATGCCGATCACGGGCAGTCCGGAATCCGAGAGGTCGGTGGCGCAGTAGGAGGCGAACAGCACGAGCGCGTCGGCATCGGCGGCGAGCTGGCACGCCCGCACGCCGCCGAGCGAATGCCCGCCCACGGCCCACGTCTGCACATCGGGGGCGAGGTCGGTGAAGGACTCGAGCGGGCGGAGGTCGAAGAACGCGAGGTTCAGCCAGGGCTTCGTGATCACGACCGTCGCCCCGCCCTCGTCGACGAGGCCGCTCAGCTTCGCCGCGTACGCCCACGGGTCGACCTTCGCGCCGGGGACGAAGACGAGTCCGACCTCGGACCCGCCGCTTGCCGGCTCCATCACGATCGCCCCGGTCGTGTCGGTGATCTCGATGGCGGCATTCGCCCGCACCTCGGCGAGCGGCTCCGGCTCTGCGGCCATGACGCCGACCTGGCTCCAGATGAGGATGCCGACGACGGCCAGCACCACGAGCGCGCCGAGCGCGCCCAGCAGCCACCACAGGACGCGCAGCCGCCGCCGCCTGGTCGGGACGGCGGTGTGGTCGGCGGGGGAGACGGGGGAGTCGGTCGGGGTCACCACACGAGCGTAATCGCGCTCGCTGGGCGACTCAGACGCCGATCTCCGCCTGCCGCGCGGCGACCACGCCCACCACGCGGTCGAAGAGCGGATGCTCCGGGTCGAGGCCGGTGGCCGTGGCGGTGAAGGCCGCAGCATCCTGCTCCCGCAGCATCCGCTGCAGATCCACGGACTGCGGATCCTCGGAGTCGTCGAAGGAAAGGAGCGCCCCGATGGCGTCGAGCAGGGCGTCCGTGGACAGTCCACGCTCTGCCGCTTCGGCCGCCGGGCCCACGAACCTCTCGTGCCGAGACAGCTTGCGCAGCGGCTGCCGCCCCACCCGCCACACCGTGTCGGGCAGCGCGGCGTTGCGGAAACGGGTCAGGATCGTGGCGCGATACGCGGCCAGCTCGGCCGGGTCGAGCGCGTGCTTGGCCACGAGGAGCGCCGAGGTCTCCTCGAGCGCGGCGGCCACGCGAGCAGCGATGGAGGGGTCCTCGAGCACCGCAGCGATGGTGTCGATGCCCGCGCGGGCGCCGAAGTACGCCGTCGTGGCGTGGCCGGTGTTGACCGTGAACAGCTTGCGCTCGATGTACGGCGCCAGATCGTCGACGAAGTGCGCCCCCGGAATGACCGGCGGCTGGTCGCCGAAGGGCGGGCGCTCGATCGCCCATTCGTAGAACGGCTCGACCGTGACGTCGACGCCCGAGCCCTCGGGCTGAGCGGGCACGATGCGGTCGACGGCGGTGTTCGCGAAGACCGCGCGCGACGCGAGGCCGTCCCACGCGTCGCCCGCGAGCGCCAGGATCTCGTCGCGCAGCAGGTCGGTGGCATTGATGGCGTTCTCGCACGCCATGATCTGCAGCGGCGGCGCCGACGGATTGCGCAGGGCGAGGCCGGCCACGATGTGCGGCGCCACGAACTTCAGGATCGTCGGCCCCACGGCGGTGGTGACCACGTTGGCGGTCGAGATCTCGTCGATCACCTCGTCGGCGTGCTCGGCGCTGTTGATCGCCCGGAAGCCGGTCACGACGGTGTCACGCCCGCCCTCGCCGACCTCGTGCACCGTGTAGCGGTCGACGGCGTTGATCGCGTCGACCAGGGGCGCGGCGACGTCCGAGAACACCAGCTCGTAGCCGCCCTGGTGCAGCAGCAGCCCGACGAAGCCGCGCCCGATGTTGCCGGCGCCGAAATGGACCGCCTTCATCACACGCCCGCTGCGGAGACCAGCGCGAAGAGCTCCTCCGGCGTCTGCGCCGCCTTGAGCCGCTCGACGTCGTCCTCGTCGGAGAAGAGGATCGCGATCTGCGACAGGATCTCGAGGTGCTCGTCGCCCTTGCCGGCGATGCCGACCACGAAGGTCACGGGCTCTCCGCCCCAGTCCACGCCGCCGTCGTAGCGCACCACCGACAGCGCCGAATCGAGGATGGTGTGCTTCGTCTCGTTCGTCCCGTGCGGGATGGCGAGCTCGTTGCCCATGTAGGTGGACACCGTCTGCTCGCGCTGCTGCATCGCATCGAAGTAGGCGCTGGTGACGGCACCGGCTGACTCCAGGATGTCGGCGGCCTCCTTCATCGCCTCTTCGCGCGTCGCGCTGCCGCTGTGGATCCGCACCTGGCCGATGCTCAGTACGTCACGTGCCATTTCGCCTGCCCTTTCGATTTACGGATGCCGCAGCCGAGGACCATGGGGCCGGGGGCCTCGCGCCGCCCGACCCCACAGTCGTCTCAGCGCCTACACACCATCCTGGTGCTGGTCGCGGACGAGGTCCACGACCTCGTCGTAGCGCGGCGAGTTCATGAAGTTGTCCACCGAGACGTGCACGGCACCGGGCGTCTGCTTGCGTGCCCGGTCAGTGAGCTGGTTCTGCGTGATGACGAGGTCGGCGGAGGCGTCCAGGTTCGCGATCGCCTTGTTGACGACCGTGACGTCCTCGATGCCCGCCTTCTTCATCTTGTTGCGCAGCACGCTCGCGCCCATCGCCGAAGACCCCATGCCCGCGTCGCACGCGAACACGATGTTCTGCACGCGCTTGGTGGTGAGGATGCCGCCGCTGGCGAGGCCCGCGGTCTCCGCCTCGGTCTCGAGCTTGTCGAGGGCCTCCTCGGCGTCGTGCAGCGCGGCGCGGTCCTTGCCGTCGGACGCGCGCAGCGCGTCCATGGCGGCCGAGGACTTGCCCTTGTTCGCCTCGGTCTGGCTGATCGCGGCGCCGAACGCGTCGGCCTCGGCGAGCAGGTCGCGCTTGCGCGAGGCCCGCAGGATGACGCCGGCGACCAGGAAGGTCACGACGGCCGCGAGGATCACCGAGAGGTAGACCACGAGCAGGTTGCCGACGCCGGGTCCGATGGCGGCCGCGGTCACGGCGATGATGCTGCCGGGAGCCGCCGGGAACGCGAGCCCGCCGCCCAGCAGCATGTTCGTCGTGACGCCGGTCGCGCCGCCCGCGATGAGCGCCAGGATCGTCATCGGCTTGCTCAGCGCGTACGGGAAGTAGATCTCGTGGATGCCGCCGAAGAACTGGATGATGATCGCGCCGGGTGCCGAGGCCTTGGCCGCGCCGACCCCGAAGAAGGTGAACGCCAGCAGCAGGCCGAGGCCCGGTCCGGGGTTCGCCTCGATGAGGAACAGGATCGACTTGCCGGTCTCTGCCGCCTGCTCGATGCCGAGCGGTGTGAAGACGCCGTGGTTGATCGCGTTGTTGAGGAACAGCACCTTCGCCGGCTCGACGATGATCGACACGAGGGGCAGCAGGTTGTAGTCGACCAGCCAGCCGACAGCGCCGCCGAGGACGGCGCTGATCCCGAGCATCACGGGGCCGAAGGCAAAGAAGCCGACGATCGCGAGGATCATGCCGAGGATGCCGGCGGAGAAGTTGTTCACCAGCATCTCGAACCCGGGCTTGATCTTGCCGTCCCAGATCCGATCCATCCACTTGGTGATGAGCGCCGCGAGCGGGCCCATGATCATGGCGCCGAGGAACATCGGGATGTCGGTGCCCACGATCACGCCGACCGTGGCGATGGAGGCGACGACGCCGCCGCGCTCGCCGTAGACCATGCGGCCGGCGGTGTTCGCGATGAGCAGCGGCAGGAGGTAGACCACCATGGGCCCCACCAGGCCGACGTAGGCGAGGAAGTTCCCGCCCTCGCCCTCGGCGAGCTGGACCATCGAGCCCTGCCAGCCGATGACGGCCTGGTCGCCGCCGCCGCCGATGATCTCGGCGACGGGATACCAGTGCCAGCCGAACGGGCTGTCCGCGCCGAAGAAGCCGGCGGGGATGAAGAGCATCGTGATGAAGCCCCAGGCGATGAAGGCCGCGATGTTCGGCATGATCATGCCGGAGAGGAAGGTGCCGAAGCGCTGCACCCCCACTCGTGCCTTGTTCATGCCCGTGGCGGGCGGTGACGTCGTTGTCATTGCTGTGTCTCCTGTTCTGCGGTGAATCGCTGGTGTCGGGTGGTCGGCCGCTCGCGCGGGCTATCGGGTGGCGGCAGCCTGGGCTGCACTTCGGGCGGATGCCGCACCATCGGCGGCGAGGGCGGCCTCGGCGATGACGCGGGCGTCGTCGATCGAGTGCTGCAAGAGGGTGGCTCGCACATCGGCCAGGGCCGTGGGCGCCATCGACAGGCTGGTCGCCCCCAGACCCACCAGCACGACGGCGAGCAGCGGGTCGGCCGCGGCCTCGCCGCAGATGCCGACGGGCTTGCCGTGGACCCGGCCCGCATCGCCGACCTCGCGGATCAGCCGCAGCACCGCGGGGTGCCACGGGTCCTGGAACGCCGCCACCGAGCCGAGCAGCCGGTCGGCGGCCAGCGTGTACTGGGTAAGGTCGTTCGTGCCGATGGAGGCGAAGTCCGAGTACGCGAGGATCCGATCCGCCAGCAGTGCCGACGACGGCACCTCGACCATGACCCCGGCGGTCTTGATGCCGTAGTCCTTCGCGATGTCGGTGAAGTACACCGACTCCTCGACCGTCGCGACCATCGGGGCCATGACCCACAGGTCGGCGTCGGTCGCGGCATCCGCCTCTGCCAGTGCCGTCAGCTGCTCGCGCAGGATGTCCTCGCTCGCGCGGAGGGCGCGGATGCCGCGAAGTCCGAGCGCGGGATTTTCCTCGTGCGCGTCGTTGAGGAAGGCGAGCGGCTTGTCGGCGCCGGCGTCGAGGACGCGGACCACGACCTTCTTGCCGGGGAACGCCGACAGCAGCTTCGTGTAGGCCTCGCGCTGCTGCTCGACGGTGGGAGCCTGGGCCGAGCTCAGGAAGAGGAACTCGGTCCGGAAGAGGCCCACACCCTCCGCGCCGAGTGCGACGGCGTCGGCCGCGGCTTCGGGCTTGCCGAGGTTCGCGAGCAAGGGGATGGGCGTGCCGTCCGACAGGGCTCCGTCGGTGATCGGAGCCGACGACGCCGAGGCGCGGTCCTCCGCCCGGTTCTTCGCACGATCGAGCTCCTCCGTCGTGGGCTCGGTCGTGACGACGCCGGCCGCGGCATCCACGATCACCATCTCGCCCTCGCGCAGGCTCTTGGCGTCCACGGCGCCGACGACGGCGACGATCGACTTCTCGCGGGCGAGGATCGCGGTGTGCGAGGTCGGGCCGCCCTCCGTCGTCACGAGCGCGAGCACCTTGTCGAGGTCCAGCAGGGCGGTGTCGGCCGGCGCGAGATCCTTCGCGACGAGCACGAACGGATGCCCCGGATCGGGCACTCCCGGAGCGGGAACGCCGCGCAACCGTGCGATCACGCGCTGGGCGACGTCGTCGAGATCGGCGGCGCGCTCGCCGAGGTAGCCTCCCAGGGCGGTGAGCTGCTCGCGGAACGAGGCGAAGGCGTCGAAGACGGCGAACTCGCCGGTGAGCCCCCGGGCGATCCGGGTCCCGACCTCGTCCTCCAGGCTCGGGTCCTCCGCCATCATGGCCTGGGCCTCGAGCACCTCCTGGGCGGCGCCGCCCGCCTGGGTCCCGCGCTGCTCGAGCTCTCTGGCGACGGCGGTGACGGCATCCTTCACCCGCGCCTTCTCTTCGTCGGGGCTCAGCGTGCTCGGCGCGTCGCTCGGTGCCGGCAGCGGCTCGGCCATCCGGGCGACGGGCCCCTGGGCGACGCCCAGGCCGATTCCGACTCCTCGCAGTTCGGTCATCGTCTACTCCGCATCGTGATCGGTCGTGAGGAGCTCGGCGAGCGTGTCGAGTGTGTCCTCGGCGCCGTCGCCGTCGGCCGTGAGGGTGACGTAGTCGCCCTGCTCGACGCCGAGGGCGATCACGCCGAGGATGCTGGCCGCGTTGACCGGCGCCCCCGAGCCCTTGGAGACCGTGACCGGGATGCCGGCATCCTTCGCCGCCTGCGCGAACATCTTCGCGGGGCGGGCGTGCAGGCCGTGCGCGGATCCGATCCGGACGGTCCGGGAGGTGGGGGGCATGTGATGGCCTTTCCGGTGGGTGTCAGTCGGCGTGGGTGATGCGGGCAGGGGAGGCGGCGCGGACGAGCTCGAGGGTGCGCGTACCGTCCATGTCGCTGAAGATGTCGGCGGGCAGGGGCACGACGACCGCACCCGTGGCTGCGGCATCCGCTCGGATACGCTCCAGGGCGTGGCCGAGATGCGGCCCGACGAGCACCATGTCGGCACCCGCGAGGTCGGCAGCGAGGGACTGGTCCGTGCCGGCCACGGCGGTCAGCTCGAATCCCTGGTCCAGTGCGGCGCGGCGCACGCGCTGAGCGACGAACGTGCTCGACGCACCCGCACCGCAGATCACCAGGATCCTCATCGACCCGCCTCCTTGAGGCCATTGTTGTGAAAATGCTGAGAGCGGACAACCAGTCCTTCTTCCGCAGGGGCGGAAGGCGGAGCGGGGGAGGCCCCGGGCAGACACGCTCATGATTGACTTGCCACCACGAGGGCGTCGGCAGGGCGCCCCGGAAGGAGCACAGTGACCCGCGCGAGGCAGGATCGGCTTCTCGGCCTGCTCGCCCGAGACGATGACTGGGCGACTGCGGCCACGCTGGCCGACGCGCTCGGGGTCACGCCGCGCAGCATCCGCTCCTATGTCACCGCGCTCAATGCGCGCGTGGCCCCCGGCACCGCCGTGGAATCCGGACCCCAGGGGTACCGCGCCGGTCCCGATGCCGCGACGGCGCTGCGGGCGGCGGGCGAGGCCGGCACTCCCCGGGACCGCCTGCACACCCTGGTCCGCTCGCTGCTCGCCGCCCCGGACGGCATCGACGTCTTCGAGACGGCCGAGGTGCTCCATGTGAGCTCGGCGACGCTGGACGCCGACCTCGCGCGCGTGCGCGGCCTCCTCGGCGGCACCGAGCTCACCCTCGAGCGCTCCGCGTCGCGTGCGCGGCTGCGAGGCACCGAGGTCGCTCAACGACGTCTGCTCAGCAGACTGGCGCACGATGAGATGGATGCCGGATCCTTCGACCTCGCCGCGCTCCGGCGCACGCTCGGCGAGGGGTCGGTCGGTGCGGCGGCGTTCGGTCCCTTCAAGGCCGAGCTCGTCGCCCGGCTCGGCGACCTCGGGTGGTTCGTCAACGAGTTCGGCATCACCGACGTCGTGATGCACATCGCGATCGCGGCCGACCGCGTTGCGCACGACCGGCCGCTGGACGCCGCGCCCGATGAGCTCCCGACGCCGGGCGACCGGTCGGCGCGGACCGAAGTCGCCGGGATCATCGCCGAGCTCACGCAGCGCCACCTAGGGGTCGAGCTGGGCAGCGGCGACCTGCAGCATCTCGCCACCCTTGTGCTCACCCGCGTCGTGGCGCCGGGCGGGACCGGCGGGGCGCCGGCGCAGGACCAGCCGCCCATCGAGCCTGAGGTCGAGTCCGCCGTGCGCGGGGTCGTGGAGCAGGCCGCGGCGGAGTTCCTCGTCGACATCGCCCACGAGGACTTCGTCCTGCGCCTCGCGCTTCACGTCCAGAACCTGCTGCATCGCTCGCGCGAGCAGGCGTGGTCGCGCAACCCGCTGACACGGTCGCTCAAGTCGACCTACCCGATGATCTTCGAGGTCGCGGTGTTCATCGCCAACGGACTGCACGAGCGGCTCGGCATCCCGCTCCTGGACGACGAGATCGCCTACATCGCGATGCACGTCGGCGGCCGGCTCGAGCGCAGCCGCCGAGCGGACCAGCTGCTCACCGCGACCATCGTCTGCCCCGGGTACTACGAGCTGCACGAGCTGCTGCGCTCGTCGGTCGACCGCTCGCTGGGCCAGGCCATCGAGGTGGTCGGCGTCGAGACCAGGGTCGACCCGGACTGGAGCTCGATCGACACCGACCTCGTGCTCACCACGATCGACCCGGCGGTGCCGGGGGAGCGCATCGTGCGGATCCAGCCGTTCCTCACCGACGCCGACATCGAGCGCGTGCAGGCGGCCGCGGGGCGCATCCGCCGCAGCCGCCGACTGGCGCGGCTGCGCACGGAGCTCGAGCGCTACTTCTCGCCCTCCGCGTTCCTCCGCGGTCTGGATGCCTCCGCCGGCGTCGAGCAGGTGATCCGCGACCTCGGTGCGACGCTCATCGCGCAGGGCGTCATCGATGACGACTACGTGGAGCGCACCATCCAGCGCGAGCACCTCTCCTCGACCGCCTTCACGGATGCGCTCGCGGTTCCGCACGCCCTCGGCATGACCGCGACGCGGACCTCGATCGCGATCGGCATCGCCGACCCTTCGATCGCGTGGGGTGACGGCCGCGTCCAGGTCGTGGCGCTGGTGGCGTTCTCCGAGACCGATCGCGAGGCGTTCCAGACGGTGTTCGAGCAGTTCGTCGAGGTCTTCTCCGAGCGCGAGAGCGTGCAGCGGATCGTCCGGCGCAGCACCGACTTCAGCGGCTTCCTCGACGAGCTGGTCGCGGTCATCGACGGCTGATCTCGGCATCCGTCAAAACCGCATGTGAGCTCATGCTCACACAGCCGTTTGGCCGCTCGTCCCCGCCGAGTTGCCACTCGTTGTCAGTACGCGCCCGTCGAAGCGACGCTAACCGGCAACTCGGCGCCGGAGCCGGCAACTCGGCGCCATCGACCCCGATCGTGCCACCGAGATGCCACTCGTTGTGGCTACGCGCCCGTCGAAACGGCAGCGACCGGCAACTCGGCGCCGCCGGCCCCGTCCCGTCCGAGGGCGTGTGAGCATGAACTCACATACGGTTCTGAGAGGTCCCGGCATCCGCTCGGGTGAGCCGGCCGGCCTCAGCCTCGGCGCAGGCGCTCCTCGAGGCCGAGCTTCACCGCGGGCCACTCGGCCGGAAGGATCGAGAAGACCACCGTGTCGCGCAGCGTGCCGTCGGGTCCGAGCCGGTGGTTGCGCAGTACGCCGTCCTGCTTGGCGCCGAGCCGGGCGATCGCCTCACGCGACTGGCGGTTGTGCCAGTGCGTGCGGAACTCCACCGCGATCGCGTCGCAGGACTCGAACGCGTGCGTGAGCAGCAGCAGCTTGGCCGCGGTGTTCACCGCGGTGCGCTGCGCTTCCAGTCCGAGCCAGGTGTGCCCGATCTCGACGTGCCGGTTGGCCTGGTCGATGTTGCAGAACGTGGTCTCTCCGACGACGCGGCCGGTCTCGAGCCGCCGCACCGCCCACGCGTTCATGTGCCCCTCGGCCTGCCAGGCGAGCCGCTGCTCCACGTCGGCCGCGACGGCGTCGCCGGACGGCACCGATGTGTACCAGGCGTGTTCGAGGCCGATCGATGCCGCTGCCAGGTCAGCCGTGTGGTCGGGACTCAGCGGCTCGAGACGGACGAAGGCGTTCTCGAGCGACACCGGCTGCGTGAGGAGCATCCCCCGAGCCTAGGACCCTGGGCTCAGGACCCTGGGCTCAGCACTCCTGCTCGCCGGTCAGGAATCCTTGCCGTGCATGACGGCCTCGACGGCAGCCGCCGCGGCGGCGGGGTCGTGCTCGGCGACCTGCGAGGCCTCGCGCGCGGCGGCGATCGCGCGCTGCCCGGCGGGGAGCCACACGGCCAGGCCGATCACGACGAACGTGAGGATACCGGCGGCGATCAGCAGGAGCTCGATCGGCATGACGTCGGCGAGGGGGCCGAACACGACCATGCCGAGCGGCATGGCGACGGCCATCACGATTCCGAGGAACCCGAACACGCGGCCCTGGCGCTCGGGCTCGACGGTCTCCTGCAGCAGCGTCATCGACGGCGTCGAGAAGAACGGCACCGCGAGCCCCACCAGGAACATGAAGCCGAAGAACATCCAGATGTTCGGTGCCAGGCCGAGGCCGATCGAGAGCACGCCGAACACCAGCGACGACGTGACGATCAGGCCGATGCGACTGCGCTTGGCGAAGAACGTCGCCACGAGGATGCCGCCCAGCATCATGCCGATGCTGAACGCGATCTCGAGCACCGCCAGGTTGACGACGTCCTGCGCCTCGCCGGCGGGGAAGGTGCGCACCAGCATGAGCGGCGTCAGGTTCGACGGCGCGACCGTCAGCACGAAGATGATCGCGAAGACGATCAGCAGCCAGCGCACGAAGGCGTGGTGGACGATGTAGCGGACGCCGTCGACGAGGTCGGCGAAGTAGCCGGTCTGCACGTCGGACGCCTTGCGGACGGTGCCGACGGAGATGAACGCCAGGATGCCGATCCCGATCACCGCGGTGACGACGTCGATGAAGAAGATCGGGATCAGCGAGGCCGCCGTGCCGCCGGTCGCCGCCGACGACCACGCGTAGATCGCCCCAGCCGCTGCGGGGGCGAGCAGCATCATGGCGGACTGGATCGAGCCGTTGATGCCGTTGACCCGGATGAGGTTGCGGGTCGGCGTGATCTGCGGGATGAGCGCCGACACCGCGGGCATCTGGATGCCCGCGCCGGCCGAGCGCACGGCCATGACGGCGAACAGCAGCCACACCGCGTCATACCCGGTCATCATGATGAGCGCGAGCGCGAGCGTCGACAGGGCGATCGCGGCATCGGCGCCCATGATCAGGTACTTGCGGTTATGGCGGTCGGCCCACACCCCGCCGAAGATCGAGACGACGGCCTGCGGCAGGAATCCGAACAGCGCCGCGAGCATCATGTACACGCCCGAGCGGTACTCGATGGTCAGGTACCAGAACACCGCGTACTGCACGAGCATCGAGCCCAGCAGGCTCACGGTCTGTCCGCTCAGGAACAGGATGACCTTGCGCAGCCAGTGCGGCGGATCGCTCGCCTGGGCCTCTGCGGCGACGGCTTCCCCGGGATCGTCGGTCGCGGCATCCGTCTGGTCGTCGCCCTGCATGCTCACTGCGCCCGCCTCCGTCTCGACGTCCCCCGTGCGAGGACCCCGGACCATCGGCCCGAGGAGCTCGCGGCCGCGACTCTAGCACGCACCGCGGACACGCCGTAGGGGAGCCGTGACGCGCTCAGCCGATCTGGTCGAGCAGCTCCCGGGCACCCGCGGCGAGCTGCTCGACGCGTGCCGCCGCATCCGCTGCCGAGTCGCCGCGGACGTCGAGGTACAGCTTGAGCTTGGGCTCGGTTCCGCTCGGCCGCACGATGACCCGCGAGCCGTCGGTGAGCCAGAGCCGCAGCACGTCCCCGGGCGGCAGGTCGTCCACGCCCTCGAGCAGGTCGTCGACCCGCTCCACGGACACATCGCCGATGGCGGACGGATGCTGCGCCCGCAATGCCGCCATGATCCGGGCGATGTCGGACACATCGTCGACGCGCACCGAGATCTGGTCGCTCGCGAAGGCGCCGAACGTCTCGTCGAACTCGGTGAGGAGGTCGGCGAGGGCGAGACCGCGGCCGCGCGCCTCGGTCACGAGACCCAGCATCGCGATCGCAGCGGAGATCCCGTCCTTGTCGCGCACCGTCTCGGGGTTCACGAGGTACCCGAGGGCCTCCTCGAAGCCGAAGACGATGCCGGGCGCACGCGAGATCCACTTGAAGCCGGTCAGCGTCGAATGGAAGTCGAGCCCGTAGTGCTCAGCCACCGACTGAAGGCCCGGCGAGGACACGAGCGAGCACGCCAGCGAGGCACCCTCAGGCGCGCCTGCCTCGGACACCAGCCGTGCGGCACGCCAGCCGAGCAGGAGGCCGATCTGGTTGCCGGTCAGCCGCCGCCAGCCGTCCTCGGCGGATGCGTCCGGGATGGCCACGGCGAGGCGGTCGGCATCCGGGTCGTTCGCGATCACGAGCTCCGCGCCCGCTTCCCGGGCGCGCTCGAAGGCGAGGTCCATGGCGCCGGGCTCTTCCGGGTTGGGGAAGGCGACGGTCGGGAATGCTCCGTCGGGCTCGAGCTGCGCGGTCACGGGGATCGGCGCGGGGTATCCGGCGGCATCGAGGATCCGCGAGAACGTCTCCCACCCCACGCCGTGCATCGCGGTGTAGACCCAGCTCAGCCCGGCGGCGCCCTCCGGTGCTGGGGCGACCGAGGCGGTCGCGGCGATGTAGTCGTCGACGACGATCTCGGAGGCGATCTCATAGCCCAGCGACCGAGGAAGCGCGCTGATGTCGCCGGCATCGGCCACCCGCTGGATGTGCGCGGCGATCTCGGCGTCGGCCGGAGCGACGATCTGCGAACCCTCGTCGTCGCCGCCGAGGTAGACCTTGTACCCGTTGTCGTCGGGCGGGTTGTGGCTGGCGGTCACCATGACCCCGGCCGCCGCGCCGAAGTGGCGCACCGCGAAGGCCAGCACGGGGGTCGGCAGCAGTCGCGGCAGCAGGATCGCGCGTAGGCCCGCGCCGGCGAAGATCTCGGCGGAGTCCCTCGCGAAGACGTCCGAGTTGCGACGGCCGTCGTAGCCGACGACGACGACCGGGGTCTCGGCATCCGTCGTCTTGTTCTTCTCGTTCACGTAGCCCGCCAGTCCCGCGGCGGCCTGCGCGACGAGCACGCGGTTCATGCGGTTGCTGCCGGCGCCGAGCTCGCCACGCAGACCCGCCGTGCCGAACGCCAGGCGACTGGAGAACCGGTCCTCGAGGCCGGCGAGGGCGTCCGCGTCGCCGTCCTCGGCTGCCGCGATCAGTGCGCGCAGCTCTGCCCGGGTCTCGGCGTCCGGATCCTGCGACAGCCACGCCCGAGCGCGGTCGATGATCGACGCCTCGTCGTCCGCCCCTGCCGGGACCGACTCCGGAGCGGGTTCCTGGGCGTCGGGAGCGGATGCCGGGATCTCGGCGTCGCTCACAGTGCACCGATCACGCGGGCCAGGAGCGAGGAGATCACCGGCTCAGCCTCGCGGCCCGCCTCGATCACCTCCTGATGGCTGAGCGGCGTGGTCTGGATGCCGGCCGCCATGTTCGTGATGAGCGAGAAGCCGAGGATCTCCATGCCCGCCTGGCGGGCCGCGATGGCCTCGAGGGCCGTCGACATGCCCACGATGTGGCCGCCGATGGCCTTGGCCATGCGCACTTCGGCCGGGGTCTCGTACTGGGGACCCCGGAACTGGCAGTACACGCCCTCGTCGAGGGACGGGTCGATCGTACGGGCGAGGTCGCGCAGGCGCATCGAGTACAGGTCGGTGAGGTCGATGAACGTCGCGCCCTCGAGCGGCGAGTCGCCGGTGAGGTTGATGTGGTCGCTGATCAGCACCGGCTGCCCGGGCTTCCAGGTGTGCTTGATGCCGCCGGCGCCGTTGGTGAGCACCATGGTGCGCGCGCCCGTCGCGGCGGCGGTGCGCACGCTGTGCACGACACGGCGGGCGCCATGGCCCTCGTAGTAGTGCGTGCGTGCGCCGATGATGAGGACGCGGCGGCCCTTCGGTGTGAGGACGCTGCGGAGCGTGCCGACGTGCCCCTCGAGCGCCGGCTTGCTGAAGCCGGTCACCTCAGTCGCGGGGAACGTGACGGTGGTCTCGCCGATGAGCTCCGCGGCCTTGCCCCAGCCGCTTCCGAGCGTGAGGGCGATGTCGTGGCGCTCGACGCCGGTGAGGCGGGCGATGTCCTCGGCTGCGGCGGCCGCCACCTCGAACGGATCGGCCGAGGGGTCGTCGAGGGGATTGCCGGTCGTGTCTGACATGACCCCCACTCTAGGAAGCCGCGGGCGCAAGGGCCAGCGGCGCCTGCGAGGGGTGTCGTCCCCGGGTGCCCGCGCAAGAGAGAATGGTCCACATGTCCTTGAGCTTCGAGCGCACTCAGAGCGTCGCCATCATCGGCGGCGGACCCGGCGGCTACGAAGCGGCGCTCGCCGCCGCCCAGCTCGGAGCCGAGGTGACCGTCGTCGAACGGGCGGGCATCGGCGGATCCGCCGTCATCACCGACGTCGTCCCCTCCAAGACCCTCATCGCCACCGCCGACGCGGCCGTCGCGATCGCGGGGGCCGGAGACCTCGGAGTGCAGCTGTTCGCCAAGGGCAAGGACGGCAAGCCCCTCAAGCCCGAGATCGCGATCAACCTCGTCGCCGTGAACAAGCGGCTGCTCTCGCTCGCCCGGCAGCAGTCCGACGACATGCGCGCCTCGCTCGTCGAAGCGGGCGTCCGGATCATCTCCGGACACGGGCGGCTCGAGGGCGAGAACTCGGTCATCGTCTCGACGGGTCCCGGCGGCACGGACTTCGATCGCATCGAGGCCGACACCCTCGTGGTCTCGACGGGCTCATCGCCGCGCGAGCTGCCGACGGCCATGCCCGACGGCGAGCGGATCCTGACGTGGACGCAGCTGTACGACATGACCTCCGTCCCCGAGCACCTCATCGTCGTGGGGTCGGGCGTCACCGGCGCCGAGTTCGCCTCCGCCTACATGAACCTCGGTGCGAAGGTGACGCTCGTCTCCAGCCGTGACCAGGTCCTGCCCGGCGAGGACTCGGATGCCGCGGCCGTGCTCGAGAAGGTCTTCAAGCGCGGCGGCATGAAGCTGCTGTCGAAGTCCCGTGCCGACAAGGTCGAGCGCGTCGGCGACGGCGTCGTGGTCACGCTCAGCGACGGCCGCACCGTCGAGGGCAGCCACTGCCTCATGGCGGTCGGCTCGATCCCCAACACCGCCGGCGTCGGGCTCGAGCAGGCCGGCGTGCAGATGACCGAGTCCGGTCACATCCAGGTCAACCGCGTCGCTCGCACCTCGGTGCCCAACATCTACGCCGCCGGCGACTGCACGACCTTCGTCCCGCTCGCCTCCGTCGCCTCGATGCAGGGGCGCACCGCGATCTTCCACGCGCTCGGCGACGTCGTGATCCCGCTCGAGCGCCGGCGCATCACCTCGAACATCTTCACCGCGCCCGAGATCGCCACGGTCGGCTGGCAGGAGAAGGACATCTCCGACGGGCTCATCAACGCCGTCGTGCACAAGCTCCCGCTCGCGGCCAACCCGCGCGCGAAGATGATGGGCATCAAGGACGGCTTCGTCAAGCTCATCGCGCGTCAGGGCAGCGGCAGCGTCGTGGGCGGGGTCATCGTCGGCCCGCGCGCGTCCGAGCTCATCTACCCGATCGCGATCGCGGTCGAGCGCCGGCTGACGGTCGACCAGGTCTCGCGCGTGTTCGCGGTGTACCCGTCGCTGTCGGGCAGCATCACCGACGCCGCACGCGCCATGCACGTCGTGGACCACGGCATCTACGGAGCCTGAGCCGCACACACGAACAGCAGAGCGGATGCCGAAGCCTCGGCATCCGCTCTGCTCATGCTGTTCGCGAGAATCAGTCGTGCGTCAGAGAATCGCTGCGTCGCGCTGATTCTCGGACGTCGCGCCGATTCTGGGCGAACCCGGGACCCCGGGGACTACGAGATCGTCAGCAGCTGGTGCCCGGCCGAGACCGTCGTGCCGGCCGAGGCGTTGATCGCGCCGACGGTGCCGTCCTTGTGCGCCTGGATCGGCTGTTCCATCTTCATGGCCTCGAGCACGACGACGAGATCGCCCTTGACGACCTGCTGGCCGTCCTCGACAGCGACCTTGACGATCGTGGCCTGCATCGGCGACTTGACGGCGTCGCCCGATGCGCCCGAGACCACCGAGGGCGAGTGCGAGCGGCGCGACGGCGGGACCGCCGCCGGGCGGCCGGTCGTCCCCGGAGCGGTCACGACGCGGTCGGGCAGGCTGACTTCGAGACGCTTGCCCGCGACCTCGACGACGACGGTGTGGCGCGTCTCGGCGGGCTTGGGAGCCTCGGCCTCGCCGTCCCACGGGGCGATGTCGTTGACGAACTCGGTCTCGATCCAGCGCGTGAAGACGCCGAACTCGCCGTTCTCGGCCGTGAATGCGGGGTCGCGGACGACCTTGCGGTGGAAGGGGAGGACCGTCGGCATGCCGGCGACCTCGAACTCGTCGAGCGCACGGCGCGAGCGCTGCAGCGCCTCGGCCCGGTCGCGCCCGGTGACGATGATCTTCGCCAGGAGCGAGTCGAAAGCGCCCGAGACGCTGTCGCCCGCGGTGACACCGGAGTCGAGGCGGATGCCGGGACCGCCGAACGTCTTGAAGACGTGGATCGGTCCGGGCTGGGGGAGGAAGCCGCGACCGGCATCCTCGCCGTTGATGCGGAACTCGATCGAGTGGCCGTCGGCGATCGGGTCGTCGTAGCCGATCTCCTCGCCCTCGGCGAGGCGGAACTGCTCGCGCACCAGGTCGACGCCGGTGATCTCCTCCGAGACCGGGTGCTCGACCTGCAGGCGGGTGTTCACCTCGAGGAAGGAGATCGTGCCGTCGGCGCCGATCAGGAACTCGCAGGTACCCGCACCGACGTAGCCGACCTCCTTGAGGATGGCCTTGGACGAGTCGTAGAGCGTCTTGTTCTGCTCGTCGCTGAGGAACGGCGCGGGCGCCTCCTCGACGAGCTTCTGGTGGCGGCGCTGCAGCGAGCAGTCGCGCGTCGAGATGACGACGACGTTGCCCGCGGCATCCGCGAGGCACTGCGTCTCGACGTGACGCGGCTTGTCGAGGTACTTCTCGACGAAGCACTCGCCGCGGCCGAAGGCGCTGATCGCCTCGCGCGTGGCCGACTCGAACATCTCGGGCACCTCTTCGAGGGTCCGGGCGACCTTCAGGCCGCGGCCGCCGCCGCCGTACGCGGCCTTGATGGCGATCGGGAGCCCGACCTCCTGGGCGAAGGCGACGACCTCGTCGGCACCCGAGACGGGACCGGGCGTGCCGGGGGCCAGCGGTGCGCCGACCTTCTCGGCGACCCTGCGTGCGGTGACCTTGTCGCCGAGGGCCTCGATGGCCTCGGGGCTGGGTCCGATCCAGATCAGACCCGCGCCGATCACCGCGCGGGCGAAGTCGGCGTTCTCGGCGAGGAATCCGTAGCCGGGGTGCACGGCGTCGGCGCCGGAGCGGCGCGCGACCGAGAGGATCTTCTCGATCGAGAGGTAGGTGTCGGCGCTCGTGAGGCCGTCGAGGGCGTACGCCTCGTCGGCGAGCCGGGCGTGCATGGCGTCGCGGTCCTGATCGGCGTAGACGGCGACGGAGGACTTGCCGGCGTCGCGTGCGGCGCGGATGACACGGACGGCGATCTCGCCGCGGTTGGCAATGAGCACCTTGGCGATATGAGGCATGGATGTCAGCCTACCGACGCCCCCGGCCCTGCTTTTGACCGGTTCCCACAAGAAGCGCTACGAAACGTGGGACTCCTACGACAATCCCGGATCCCCGTCGAGCGACGGATCGACCGTGTGCCAGAGCGACGTCCAGTCGACGCCGAGCTCCCGCACGAGCACGCGCAGGGTCGACAGCGACATCCCGATCACCGTCGAAGGGTCGCCGTCGACGCGCGTGATGAACGCCCCGCCGAGGCTGTCGACGGTGAATGCGCCGGCGACGTGCAGCGGCTCTCCGGTGCGGACGTACGCCTCGATCTCGGCATCCGTCACGTCATCGGCGAAGGTGACGGATGCCGCGGCCACGGCGTGCACCTCGCGGGGAGCGGAGCCCGGCTCGAGCCGCACCACCGCGTGCCCGGAGTGCAGCACGCCGGTGCGGCCGCGCATCGCGCGCCAGCGGGCGACCGCGTTCTCGGGGGTGTGCGGCTTGCCGAGGACTTCGCCGTCGAGCTCGAACATGGAGTCGCCGCCGATGACGATCCCGTCGAAGCCGGGGATCTCGTCGGCGAGGCGGCCCGCGACGTCGGCCGCCTTCCGCCGCGCGAGGAGGAGGACGTGCTCGTCGGGGGCGAGGGTGCGTCGCTCTGCCGACTCGATCGCGTCGACGACGGCTTCCTCGTCGACGTCCGGGGCCAGCGTGAGGGGCCGGATCCCGAACTGCTGCAGCAGCATGAGCCGGGCGGGAGAGGTCGAGGCGAGGCACACGCGCATGCGTCCACCGTAGGCTCTCCCACGTGACGGAATCGACAGGCGACAGCGGGCAGATCATCGACCTCGAGATCGGCGACGTGGCCCACGGCGGCGTCTTCGTGGCGCGGCACGAGGGGCGAGTGGTCTTCGTGCCCGATGTGCTTCCCGGCGAGCGGGTACGCGTGCGGCTCACCGACACCTCGAAGAACTCGTTCTGGCGCGGGGAAGCGCTCGAAGTCCTCGATGCCTCGCCCCACCGTCGCGCGCACGTCTGGCGGCAGGCCGACATCGACGTCGACCCCGAGCGGCGCCCCGGCGGCGCCGAGTTCGGCCACATCGATCTCGCCGAGCAGCGGCGGCTCAAGCTCAACGTCCTCACCGACGCGCTGCACCGCTTCGGCGGCGTCGATCTGCCGGTCTCGATCGGCGCTGCGGAGGGTGACGCGACGTCTGCTCCCGAGACGTCCGACGGAACGCGCTGGCGCACGCGGGTGAGCCTCCACGTCGATGACGAGGGGCGAGTCGGGCCCTACGCCGCGCGCAGCCACCGGGTCATCGCGGTCGACGACCTTCCGCTGGCGACCCAGGAGGTCGAGGATGCCGCGCTCGCGCTCCGCGGCGGCCAGCCGGGTCGCATCGACCTCGTGCAGCCGGACGACGGCCGGGTCCGGGTCATCGTCCGCCCGGAGCGCCCTGCGGGTCGTGGCCGCGGTCGCAGCGGTCCCAAGCCTGTCGAGCCGAAGCCCGAGATCGTCTACGAGCGGGTCGGCGACCGCGACTTCCGCGTCGATGCCGGCGGCTTCTGGCAGGTCCACCGCCTCGCCGCGCACACCCTCACGCAGTCGGTGCGCTCCGTGCTCACGGGGCTCGGCGAGCACGTCTCGTGGGATGCCGATGCCTGGCACCTCGACCTCTACGGCGGAGTCGGACTGTTCGCCGCGGCCATGGGCGACGTCGGCGGCCGGGCGACCCGGATGACCACGGTGGAGTCCGATCCGCGCGCCACCGACAACGCCGCCGAGAACCTCGTCGAGTGGGTCGGAGCTCGCGCCGAGACCGGCCGTGTCGATCGCTGGCTCGCACGGCTCGCGGCCGAGGCGACGGCCGCGGAGAAGGAGCGGCTCTCCCGCGGAGTCGTTCTGCTGGACCCGCCGCGTGCGGGCGCCGGTCGCGCCGTGGTGGAGTCGGTGGCGTCGCTGGCCCCCGGCGCGGTGGTGTACGTCGCCTGCGATCCGGTGGCGCTCGCCCGCGACGTCGCCATCTTCCGCGACGCCGGGTACGACACCACCGCGGTCGAGGCGCTCGATCTGTTCCCCAACTCACACCACGTCGAAGCAGTCGCCACCCTCATGCCGTCGCGGTCACGGCGATAGGCTGACGCCATGACCCGGGTTGCCCTCATCGATGATCACGAATCCGTGCGACTCGGACTCGAAGCGGCGTGCGCCCGCGCACTGACGAAAGAGGTGGTGTTCTCGGGCAGCAGCGTGACCGAGTACCTCGCGTGGCGTGCCTCCAGCGGCGCCCCACCCGCTGACGTCGCCGTGCTCGACCTGACCTTGGGCGACGGCACGACCGTCACCGAGAACGTCCGCAACCTGGTCAGCGACGGTTCGAGCGTCATCATCCACAGCGTGGCGGATCGACCGGCCGCGGTGCGCGAGGCGCTCGCCGCCGGTGCCGCCGGAGTCGTGAGCAAGTCCTCGCCGATCGACGATGTCATCGCCGCGGTGCGCACCGTCGCCCGGGGCGAGCCGTTGAACAACGTGGAATGGGCCAGCGCCGTGGAAGGCGACCGCGAGTTCGCCGACGCGCAGCTGTCCGCGCGCGAACGCGAGGTCCTGCGGCTGTACGCCACCGGCCTGCCGCTCAAGGTGGTCGCCGACCGGCTGGGCGTGGCGTACTCCACCGCCAAGGAGAACATCACGCGTGTCCGCGTGAAATACGTCGAGGTGGGGCGCCCCGCGCCCACCAAGGTCGACCTGCTCCGGCGAGCGATGGAGGACGGCATCGTGATCGAGCCGACCGGCGATCAGGAGAGCGTCCCGCGTGGCGGCTGACGCGGCAGTCCTCGACAGCGCGTGGGGGATGATCCCGCACTCGCGCGAGGCCACGTCGGGCATCGGCTCGTTCACGCGCACGCGCGTCGAGCGCATCATCGTCCTCACCGGCGGCTTCGGCTCGCTCGTGCTCGGTACGCAGGCGTTCCTCAGCGCCCTCGGCCCCGGTGAGGAGCGCCCCGGCTGGCACATCCCGCTGATGGTCGCGGTCTTCGGGCCGCTGACGATCATGATCATCGCGTGCTTCATCGGTTTCGGAGTGCGGCTCACCGCGGGCGTCTTCGCGCTCGCGTACGTGCTGGCCCTCACGACCTGGCCGATCGCGACGGCTGGATCGAGCCCGGTCGCGACCGACCAGCCGTGGATCTGGTACTTGGTGAACATCGCCACCCTCGCCGCCGTGCTGGCGTTCCCGTTCCCGCTGCAGATCGTGTGGACCATGCTCGCGCCGCTGCTGTTCGGGTTCGTGCGGCTCATTCAGGGAGGCTTCGCGAGCGATTTCTGGATCGCGGTCGGTCTGGACGTCTCATTCGCGCTGATCCTGGGCGGCGTGATCCTGACGCTCGGATGGGTGTTCCGCTCGGTCGCGGCCAACGTCGACAGCACCCGGGCCCGTGCCGTCGCCTCCTACGCGGAGGCGGCCGCCGCGGACGCCCGCGAGCAGGAGCGCATCGCCGTCGCCGCCCTCATGCACGACAGCGTCCTCGCGGCCCTCATCTCCGCCGAGCGCGCGGAGACGCCACGGGCGCGCACGCTCGCGGCTGCGATGGCGCGGGAAGCGCTGACCCGGCTGGCGAACACCGACCAGGACTGGTCGGAGGGTCCGGACGCGCCGAAGCGCCCCGACGAGGTCGCCGACGACATCGAGGCGGGCGCACGCGAGGTGGGGGTGGAGCTGAGCGTAAGGCGCGTGGTGGAGACAGGCGCGGCGGAGACGGGCGCGGCGGAGACAGGCGCTGTGGAGTCGGTCCCGCTGTCGGTGCCCGGCCGTGTGGCTCGCGCCCTTGCGCTCGCCGCGACGCAGGCCGTCGCGAATGCCGTCCAGCACGCGGGCGGCGAGGGGCTGACGGTCTCGGTGACGGCGACAGAGCATCAGATCGACATCGAGGTTCGCGATTCCGGCGAGGGCTTCGTCCTCGAGGACGTGCCCGACGACCGCCTCGGCATCCGGGCATCCATCTTCGCGCGCGTCGCGGCGGTGGGCGGGCTGGCCACCATCGACTCCGGCCATCGCGGCACCTCGGTCCGCCTGACGTGGCGGGAGGCGGGCGAATGATCAGTGTCAAGAACGTCCTCGTCGCCCTCGCGCTCGCCTTCACGGCCTATCTCGCGGCGCGCGGCATGTGGTGGACGGCGCCCGTGCCGCACCCGTTCGTGGCCATCGCCACCCTCGGGTTCTACCTCGCGTCGACGTGGCTCTGCATCTTCTGGTACAGCAGTCCGCGGTCTGTCGCCCCGGCTGCTTCGACTCCACCGTCGGCAGAGACCGGCGACAAGGATCCCCTGGCCCCGGCCGGGCGCGGTCCGCACAAGCTCCCTGTGCCGGCTCAGGTGCTCGCGATCGCGTGCGCGGTCATCGTGCCCACCGCGGTCGCGTACGCCGTCGGCCCGGACGCCCGCACCGCCTCGTTCGCGACGTGGTACCTCGGCGGGATCGGCGCGCTCATGACCATCGTCATGGTCCGCCGGCGGCCATGGACCGCATGGGCGGGCACCGCGCTGCTCGCCATCGCCTCCATGGCCTGGATGGGGTGGGCCAGTGCGCTCGCACTCGGCCTGGTCGGCTCGATCGTCTGGGTCGCGACGGCGCAGCTGCTCGTCCGCTCGATGGACCGCGCCGCTCGTGACACCGCCCGGCTCGCCCAGCTGCAGCGCGCGGCGTCGGGATGGCAGGCCACCCAGTCGGTGCGGCAGCGCGAACGCCGAGTGCAGGTCCAGCAGGCGCTCGCGGTGGCCGGACCCGTGCTCACCCGCACGGTGGCCACCGGCGGGCGGCTGAACGACGATGACCGGCTCGAGGCCAGGCTGGCGGAGGGCCGGCTGCGCGACGAGATGCGCGGCCCCCGTCTACTCGATGACGAGGTGCGCGCAGAGCTCGAGCGCGCCCGCCGCCGCGGGGCCAACGTCACCGTGCTCGACGAGGGCGGCCTCGACGGCCTCGACGACGACTCCCTCATCGTGATCCGCGCCCAACTGGCCGAAGCGCTGCGCTCGGCGAGCTCGGAGCGGCTCTACATCCGCACGTCTCCTGATGCGCGGGTCGCTGTCACGGTCGTCGGGCGATCACCCGCGGTCGGGGCGCCCTCGGACGAGGACTCGGTGGATCTCTGGCGAGAGATCCCGCACCCCGAGCTCGCCTGAGCCTCGGCGTCCAGGCGACCGGAAAGTAATCGCTCCCCGTTCCGGTAGGGGGGAGATGAACCGGAACGGGGAGCGGAGTGGGAGGAGGCGAGGGGCGGCGAAGCCGCCCGCCCCTCGCCTTGGCGGACTGTTACCCGAAAACAGCCCGCGTGGCCGAACCCGGATCTTCGCAGAGCGGAGAGCGAGTCAGCCGAACGCAGAAGCGTTCCAGCGGTTCAAGTATCGCCGGGCCCCTCGCCTGTCGTCTGTAGGTATTTCGGGGGACAAATCTCAGCCGCTGAAACGGCCCCAGCCGAGCTCGCGGCGCAGCGGCGTGCGCAGGCCTCGTTGGGTGACGGACCAGGCCGTCCGGACGGCGTCGTCGGAGACGGTCGCGTGGGCGGCCTCGACCGCATACGCCTCGCTGACGACCGCGAGCAGCGCGGCCAGCTCGTCATCGCTCGGAGCGCCGCGATGCACGTCGATCGTGATGTCGCCCACGGGTGCGTCGGCGTCCGTCACAGGGGGATGTTCCCGTGCTTCTTGGGCGGAAGCGTGGCGCGCTTGCCGCGCAGCGCGCGCAGCGCCTTGGCGATCGACACCCGCGTCTGCGCAGGCTCGATGATGCCGTCCAGCTCGCCGCGCTCGGCGGCGAGGAACGGGGAGGCGACGTTGTAGGTGTACTCGTTGGCGAGCCGGGTGCGCACCGCCGCGACATCCTCGCCCGCCTCCTCGGCGCGCTTGATCTCGGGCCGGTAAAGGATGTTGACCGCGCCCTGACCGCCCATGACCGCGATCTCCGCGGTCGGCCACGCCAGGTTGATGTCCGCGCCGAGCTGCTTCGAGCCCATCACGATGTACGCGCCGCCGTAGGCCTTGCGGAGGATCACGGTCACCAGCGGCACGGTGGCCTCGGCGTACGCGTACAGCAGCTTCGCGCCGCGGCGGATGACGCCCGTCCACTCCTGGTCGGTGCCGGGGAGGTAGCCCGGCACGTCGACGAGGGTGACGATCGGGACCGAGAAGGCGTCGCAGAACCGCACGAACCGGCTCGCCTTCTCGCCGGCCTCGATGTTGAGCGTTCCGGCCATCTGCGACGGCTGGTTGGCGATGATGCCGACCGAGCGGCCCTCGATGCGGCCGAAGCCGATCACGATGTTCGGGGCGAAGAGCGGCTGCACCTCGAGGAACTCCTCGGAGTCGACGATGCCGCGGATGACCTGGTGGATGTCGTAGGGCTGGTTCGGCGAGTCGGGGATGATCGTGTTCAGCGCGCGATCGGCATCCGTCGTCTCGAACTCGAACCCGGTCTCGTAGACCGGCAGCTCCGCCATGTTGTTGTCAGGCAGGAAGCTGAGCATGGTGCGGACGTAGTCGATCGCGTCGTCCTCGTCCTCGGCGAGGTAGTGCGCGACGCCGGACCGGGTGTTGTGCGTGTGGGCGCCGCCGAGCTCCTCCATGCCGACGTCCTCGCCGGTCACGGTCTTGATGACGTCGGGACCGGTCACGAACATCTGGCTGGTCTTGTCGACCATCACGACGAAGTCCGTCAGGGCGGGCGAGTACACCGCGCCGCCGGCAGCCGGGCCCATGATGATCGAGATCTGCGGGATCACGCCGGACGCCTGGGTGTTGAGGCGGAAGATCTCGCCGTACTTGCCGAGCGCGACCACGCCCTCCTGGATGCGCGCGCCGCCCGAATCGAGCATGCCCACGATCGGGATGCCGCTGCGCAGCGCGAACTCCATCACCTTGATGATCTTCTCGCCGGCGACCTCGCCCAGCGATCCGCCGAAGGTGGAGAAGTCCTGCGAGTACACCGCGACGGTACGGCCGTGGATCGTACCCACACCCGTGACGACGGAGTCGCCGTAGGGGCGGGACTTGTCCATGCCGAACGCGGTCGTGCGGTGGCGGACGTACTCGTCGAGCTCGACGAAGCTGCCCGGGTCGACGAGCAGCTCGATGCGCTCGCGCGCCGTGCCCTTGCCCTTCGCATGCTGCTTCTGCTGGGCCGCCACCTCGGCGTCGAGGACGGCCTCCTGGTAGCGGGCGCGGAGGTCGGCGATCTTGCCGGCGGTCGTGAAGAGGTCGGGCTGATCGGTCACGGGTTCCACCCTATCGGCGGGCTCGGCGCAGACGTTGGAGGGTTCGCACAACGGGCCGGGGCATCCGCTGTGGGGTTCTCGTCGGGTCTCGGGCGCAATGGGTGTCCGGGGGCGGAGGGCGCCGGGTAGCGTGTGGCCCATGACGTACTCGCAGGAGGGCTATCCCCTCACCGCCGCGATCAGTCCCCGCGTGCAGGTCGTGGAGTCGACCGAGTCGACCAACGCCGACGTGGTCCGCCACGTCGTGGACGCTCCCGCCGAGTGGCCGCACCTCTCGCTGCTGCTGACCACAGACCAGCGCGCGGGCCGCGGACGGCTCGACCGCACGTGGGTCACGCCGCCGGGCACGGCGCTCGCAGCGTCCGTCGTCGTGCGAGTGGGCGCGATCCCGCCCACGGCCCGCGGGTGGATCCCCCTGCTGGCCGGCGCGGCGATGACGCGAGCCGTCGGCGAGCAGCTGCGGGGGACCGCCCACGCGGCGGCGCTCAAATGGCCCAACGACGTTCTCCTGGACGGGGGCAAGGTGTGCGGCATCCTGGCGGAAGTCGTGCCGGGACACCCGGACGTGGTCGTCATCGGATCGGGAGTGAACACCCGGATGCCGCAGCCCGACCTACCGGTCGAGACCGCCACCTCCTTCGAAGCGGTCGGTCTGGTCGCCGACGAGGACAAATTGGTCGCGGACTACCTGTCCGCGCTCGACGAGCAGCTGCAGGTGCTGGCGGCCGCGGGCGGCGACCCCGTCGGCTCGGGAATCCTCAGCAGCGTGGAGAGCCTCTGCTCGACGATCGGCAGCGATGTGGCCGTGTCGCTGCCCGACGGCGAGACGCTGCGCGGGCGTGCCATCCGCATCGACGGCGAAGGCCGGCTCGTCGTCGAGCAGGACTCCGAGTTCGAGAGTGCGGTGTCGGCCGGCGACGTGGTGCACGTGCGCTGACGATTCCGACGCGGTCCGCGTGGCGGACCGGCGGTGCGTGGCGGCCGCGGACGCTGCGCGGACCAGAATGGGATCATGACGCAGCCGATCTATGGCGGGAGGCCGCTGACGCCCGCACCGGGCGCGCCGACCCCCGAGCTGCGCGTCGCGCGGTTCCGCGGCCATGCGCGGCGGCTCGGCTGGTCGGCGCTCGTGCTGATCGTCGTCGCGGGCGCCTGCGGGTACTTCTACGGCAACCTGCCCGCGCCGTTCGAGGACTGGATGATGCTCGCCGCCGCCGCCGCGGTCGTCCTGCTGCTCGTCCTGATCCCCTTCCTGCGCTGGTGGGCGCACGTCTACACGATCACCACCCGCCGGGTCATCGACAAGCGCGGCGTCCTCGCGCCTCGCCAGCGAGAGCTCAGCCATGTCCGCGGCTACACGATCCAGGTCCGCAGGGGCCCGCTGCAGCGGATGTGGGGCGCCGGCACCCTCACGCTGTCCAACGGCGTCGAGGAGCCCATGCGGCTCGTGAACGTCCCGAGCGTCGAGCTGGTCCACGAGGCGCTGGTCGATCAGGTCGAGGTCAACCAGATCCTCGCCCACCGCGACGCGCAGGCGCTTCCGCCGATGCCGCCGCCCCCTCCCGCCCGCTAGGGCGAACGCGCGCCCGCGGGTGCGGGAAGATGGAGCGTCGGAACAGAGAGGTGGCGCCATGACGCTGCGAGTCGGAGTCGTCGGTGGCGGGCAGCTCGCCCGCATGATGATCGCCCCTGCGGTCGAGCTCGGGGTCGAGCTGCGCGTGCTGGCCGAAGCGGAGGGGATGTCCGCCGCGCTCGCGGCGACGGCCGTGGGCGACTACCGCGACGCGGCCACCGTGCTGGCCTTCGCCCGCGATGTCGACGTCCTCACCTTCGACCACGAGCACGTGCCGCAGGAGGTGCTGCGGGAGCTCGTCGATGCCGGGGTCGCGGTCCACCCCGGTCCCGACGCGCTTCGCTTCGCGCAGGACAAGCTCGTCATGCGCCGGCGGCTCGCCGAACTCGGGATGCCGCAGCCCGACTGGGCCGCCGTCTCGGGTGTCGACGAGCTCCAGGCCTTCCTCGACGCGCACGGCGGCCGTGCCGTCGTGAAGACCCCGCGCGGCGGCTACGACGGCAAGGGCGTCCGCGTGGTGTCGTCGGCCGTCGAGGCCGAGGACTGGTTCGCGGCGCTGGCCGAGGACGCCCGCGGCGGCGAGCTGCTCGTGGAAGAGCTCGTCGATTTCTCGCGGGAGCTCGCCCAGCAGGTCGCGCGTCGCCCGTCGGGCGAGATCGCGGTGTACCCGGTCGTCGAGACCGTCCAGCGCGACGGCGTCTGCGCCGAAGTGCTGGCGCCCGCGCCGCACGCCGCCGCACGGCTCAGTGAGGTCGCGGCCGGCATCGGCACCGCCATCGCCGAGGGCCTCGGCGTGACCGGCATGCTCGCTGTCGAGCTGTTCGAGACGACCGACGAGCGGCTGCTCGTGAACGAGCTCGCGATGCGCCCGCACAACAGTGGCCACTGGACCCAGGACGGCGCCGTGACGAGCCAGTTCGAGCAGCACCTGCGCGCCGCGCTCGACCTGCCCCTCGGCGACACTGCCCCGAGCGCGCCGTGGGCCGTGATGGTGAACATCCTCGGCGGGCCCGCCGAGGACTCCCTCACGCAGCGCTTCGCCGCGGCGATGGCCGACTACCCCGGTGCCAAGGTGCACACGTACGGCAAGGCGCCCCGGCCGGGGCGCAAGGTGGGGCACGTCAACGTCGTCGGGGACGACCTGGACGACGTCGCCTACCGGGCGCGGGCGGCGGCATCCCTCTTCCTCGACTGAGTCTGTTCGGATCGGATGCCGGGCCGCGCCGTTGCGGTGATCTTCCAGGCTCGCGCCCTAGCCTTGTCGAGTGACCCGGCCGCTGCATTCCTCCGACGCGCCCCTGGTCGGCGTCGTCATGGGCTCCGACTCGGATTGGCGCGTGATGAGCGACGCCTCTCAGGTCCTCACCGAGTTCGGCGTGCCGCACGAGGTCGAGGTCGTCTCGGCGCACCGGACCCCCGACAAGCTCATGCGCTACGGCCGTGAGGCGCGCGCCCGTGGGCTGCGTGCGATCATCGCGGGCGCCGGCGGCGCCGCTCACCTGCCCGGCATGCTCGCCTCGGTCACGGCGCTGCCCGTGATCGGCGTGCCCGTTCAGCTCTCGACGCTCGACGGCATGGACTCGCTGCTCAGCATCGTCCAGATGCCCGCCGGCATTCCGGTCGCCACCGTCTCGATCAACGGCGCCAAGAACGCGGGGCTCCTGGCCGCCCGCATCCTCGGTTCATCCGACTCCGCGATCGCCGAGCGGATCGAGGAGTACGCACGCTCGCTCGAGGCTCAGGTCGAGGAGAAGAACCGGCGGCTCAAGGAGTCGCTGTGAGCGTGATGAGCCCGCCGCGGGCGACAACGGGCAGCAGGGGACGGCTGGTCGAGGACCGGCCGATGCGTCATCCCGACGCCGCGTCACCGGCGATGATGTCGCGTCGCGGGTGGTGGCTCGTCATCTTGAACTTCCTGCTGCCGGGCTCCGCGCAGGTGCTCGCCGGCAATCGGAAGCTGGGCCGTTTCGGGCTGGCTTCCACGCTCGTGATGTGGGTGCTCCTGGTGCTGACCCTGCTGTGCGCGGTGCTGGCGCCGACCGCCGGGCTCAGCATCGTCACCGGTGCGTGGCTTCCCGAGTTTCTGGCGCTGTTGCGGCCGCTGCCGCTGCTGCTCGCGCAGGGCCTGCTCCTGGCGTATGCGGTGCTGTGGGTGGTGCTGACCATCGACACGTTGCGGCTGGTGCGCCTCGTGCGCACGCGCGGTGCCGCCCGCGTCGGCATCGCCGCCCTCGCCGTCGCACTGCTCGTCGTGGCCAGTGGGACGGCCGTGTACGCCGCGAACGCCGTCGGCGCCGGACGGCAGTCGTTCGCCGACATCTTCGTGGCCACCGGGCCGCCGGTGGAGCCCTCCGAGGGCTACTACAACATCCTGCTGCTCGGCGCCGACAGCGGCGAAGGCCGCGACTCGATGCGCTTCGACAGCATCTCGGTGGTGTCGGTCAACGCCGAGACCGGCGCGACCACGATCACCGGCATCCCGCGTGACATGCCGAACTTCCCGTTCGCGGCCGGGCCGATGCAGGACAAGTACCCGAACGGGCACGAGAGCCACTCCGACCCGGATTGCGGGTGGGGGAGCGGCATCAATCAGCTGCGCACCGAGGTCGAGGTCTGCCAGGACGGCAACGCCCTGTACCCCGACGCCGTCGCGAACAGCTCGGCCCCCGGGATCGAGGCGACGAAGGATGCGGCCGAGGGGATCCTCGGCATCGAGATCCCGTATTACGTCTTCATCGACATGCACGGGTTCGCGTCGCTCATCGACGCCCTCGGCGGAGTCGAGATCGAGGTCGCCGAGCGCCTGCCCAAGGGCGGCGGCCCCGCATACTCCGGTCAGCCCGTCGACGACTGGGCGATCGGGTGGATCGAAGCCGGCCCGCAGCGCATGGACGGCGACACGGCCCAGTGGTATGCCCGCTCCCGCTACACCACGGACGACTTCGACCGGATGCAGCGCCAGCGCATCCTGCAGCAGGCGATGCTGGCCCAGTTCACGCCGCAGACCGTCGCGACCCGCTTCGGCGAGATCGCCACGGCGGGCGCGGACATCGTCGAGACCGATCTGCCCCAGTCGCTCGTCCCGTTCCTGGCCGAGCTCGCGCTGAAGGCCAAGGAGCTGCCGGTGCAGACCATCGAGCTCACGCCCGAGGGCGGGATCGATGAGTACAACCCCGACTTCGCCTACGTGCAGGAGCTGGTGCGCGCTGCGCTGCACCCGCCGACGCCGACCGCTACCCCGGAGGGCTGAGCCGTGGTCGCCACACTGCGGGTCATGCTCGACCAGCTGGTCGCGCCCACCGAGCACGTGCTGGCCGAGGCATCCCGCGATCTCACCCGGGCGCTGATCGCCGGCGCACCCGCGGGCTGCGAGGTTGAAGGGATCGCGCCGGCAGGTTCGGTCGATGTCGAGGTTCCCGGACTTGCGGGTGTGCGACGTACTGCTCTGGCCCGGCGCGAACTGTCGGGGGCGCTGCAGTTGGGGGTCGGCACCGGCATCGGCGGCGGCATGATCCACTCGCCGACGCTGTTCGCGCCGCTCGTGAAGCACGACCGGCTGCACGACAACGACCAGACGGTCGTGACCGTCTGGGACCTGCGGGCATGGGAGTCCGGCGCCGAGCTTCCGCGCGGTGGGGCGTCGTGGCAGCGCGGGATGCTGAAGCGCGCGGTGCGGTTTGCCGACGCCGTGGTCGTGCCGACGCATTCGCTCGCTGTGCGGCTGGCTGAGATCGCTCCCTCCTTGGCGGACCGTGTGCGAGTCGTTGCGGGCGCCTCGCCGCTGGGGTTCGCTGTGCCGTCGGATGATGTCGGGCGCCGGCGGGGGCTGGGGCTGCCGGAGGGCTACGTTCTGCTCTCAGGCGGACCGCTGCCCTCTGAGTCGCTCGACGTCGGGTTCGCGGCTGTGGTGGCGTCCGGCGTGGATGTGCCGGTAGTGGTTCTCGATGTCACGGAGGGTGAGGAACCCGTGGTCGCCGATCTGGCCTCGGCTGCCGGACTGCCTGAGAGCCGGTTGCACGTGCTCGGCTCATTGGATGCCGCGGACAGGGCCGCTGTGTTCGGGGGCGCTGTGGCGTTCGTGGCGCCGTCGCGCCGCGGTGCGTTCCCGTGGCGCGTCGTCGATGCCCTGACCCTCGGGGTGCCGGTGATCGCCGCGGAATCTGCCGTGCACAATGAGGTGATCGTCGACGGGGGAGTTCTGGTGCCCGGTTCCGATCGCGCTTCGCTGGTGGATGCGCTCGGGGCTGCGTTGGCGTCGGCGGTCGGGTCGACCGCTGCCGCTGAGCGGCTCGCCGTGCTCGCCGGCGACCGCGGACGGGCCTTCTCATGGCGCGAGGCCGCCGACAAGGTGTGGATGCTCCACGCGGAGCTCTGACGCGCGTCACCCAGGCGTGCCCGAGGTCAGCTGCGGATCGAGGCCCCGGTCGGCGCGAATGCAGCCCGAGTCGTGTGCGTGAACGTCGACCAGGAGTGCTTCTCGGCTGCGAAGGCATGCCCACGCTCGATGAGGGATCGACGCCGCGCCGAGTTTGTGATCAGTAGTTCGACCGCGTCAGCGAAGCCTGCGATGTCGTCCGGTCCCTCCGTCAGCAGGCCCGTCTCACCGGCGATGATGATGTCCGGGACTCCGCCGACGCCCGAGGCGATGACGGGGAGGCTGAGGAGCAGCGACTGGACGAGGACCAGCGGCAGGCCCTCCGACTGCGAGGTCAGCAACAAGGCGTGGTAGCTATCGGTCGGCAGCGCGCTCAACCCGCCGCTGTACGGACCTCGATAGATGACGCCCGCAGACTTGAGGTCATGCATC
Organism: Microbacterium sp. Root166; assembly: GCF_001427145.1. Classification (GTDB taxonomy): domain Bacteria; phylum Actinomycetota; class Actinomycetes; order Actinomycetales; family Microbacteriaceae; genus Microbacterium. The sequence continues at coordinate 14,903 of NZ_LMGL01000001.1, read as the reverse complement.
AGGGTGTCTCCGTCTGCGGTGAGCACTCTCTGGCCGCTGACTTCGACGACCGCCGGGATGCCGCGGCGGCGCAGCTCGTTCGCGAGATCCACGAGTACATCGGGCCGCTTCTCGCCGTCGAGGCGATGGGGCCACAGCAAGCGGAATGGCCGCTCGGCTGAGAAGGTCTCGTCGCGATACGCCGCGGAATCGGTTCTCAGCGCCGGGACATCGTCGAGTGCGGGCTGCCGGTGCACGAGAATTCGCTCCTCGGGCAGTGCCAGGATCTCGGACACCAGCGAAGCAGTCGTGGTGTTGTCCGTGATCACCCCGTCGATTCGATCGAGGTACTCGCGATGACTGTCGTCGGTGATCGGGTTGGTGGGGTATCCGGGCCCGATCCGATCGAACGCGAACAAGGTGACGAACGCACGCGTCCCGTCGAGAATCTGACGGTCGTAAGTGGGAAGGGCCTCGGTGAAGTGATGGCAGTTGACGGAAACGATCAGCTCCGGGCGGACCAAGATGAGCAGCTGAGCCAGCAGCCTGCTGCGCATACCCGGATCCAGACCCAGCCATCGCTCGTCCAGCTGGACGAAGTTGAGATCGTCCGGAATGAGGTCGATCCGGGTTCGCTCGGCCAGCGATGTGGCGAGGATTGTCACCCGACCGCGGTAGCCGTCGGACGCGTTCAATGCCTTCGCGTAGTTCAGCGCGACGAGATCCGCTCCGCCCACCCCGAGCCAGGGGACCATCACGAGAACCTGTCCTCGATCGCCGATGTCGTCGATCGCCGATTCGAGATACTCCGCGTATCCGTCGTCGTGGGCATGCCAGACAGGCAGCGACAGCACTCGGTGCGCGGTCCACGACACGGCCGGATCGATCTCGACCGCGTGCTGCAGAGCCGTCGCGACGCCCGGAGGGACCTCGGGCGCCGGCGGCTTCTCGGGGTCGCCGGCACCGAGCCGGAAGACCCAACGCACGGTGCGATAGATGTGGTGCTTCGCCTCGAAGGTCAGCCAGGAGGTGGACCAGCGGGCGACCGGAAGCACCGCGGTGTACGCGCGGTGTCCGATGCCTCGCAGCCCGCGCGGGTGCGGGTTTGCGGGCGTGAGGGGCACGGGCGCTGCTGCCTCTGGCAGAGCCTTCCGTAGTTGGGCGATGTCGAACCAGGGGAGGATCGAGAGGGCGTGGCGGTTGTTGACCCCGCCGCGCTCGCGGACGCGATAGAAGAAGACCGTGTCAGGTGCAGTGAGGTGGGTGACGCCCGCGGCCGAGGTGTCGATGTTCCACACCCAGTCCTCCGGTCCGTAGCCGGAACCGGGATGCAGGGAGCGATACGGATGCTCGAGGTAGACCGATCGTCTCGTCGTCGCAGATGAGGGCCAGAGGTTGTGTCTGATGAGGTCGCGGTAGGACGCTTCGGCATGGTCGGTAGGATCGGTGCGCCAGATCACCGACCGTGCACCGAAGCTGATCACGTAGTCCGGGTGGACGATCGCCGGGCCATCAGTGGCGCGAAGAACAGCCATGGCGGAGGTGAAGTAATTCTCGGAGACCAGGTCGTCACCGTCGACGAAGCCGACGAATTCGCCCAGCGCCGCCGTGGCGCCGGCATTGCGAGACGCCCCTGACTCCCCGAGTGAGACCTCGAGCATCCGCACAGCGAATGCCAGACCTGCGCGCTCGGTCCAGCGGTTTGCCTCTGCGCGAGTCGCTTCGTCGGCGTTGTCGCACATGATGAGCAATTCGCACGCGACCCCCGCCGTCGAGGCATCCGTCATCGCCGACGCTACGGAGCGGAGCGTCGGCCGGAGCAGTCGCCCTTCGGCGTGGGTAGTGATGACCACGGTGAGGTCGATCGATGCTGCCCGGGGCACAGAGAACTCCTAGAGGTCACAGGCGATGACAGAGCGCCGATCGCGAGACGACATCCGATTCTTCCATGGACGCTCATTGAATGTGGTCGGGACGTCATAGACGCGACATGGGAGCGCGATCGTGTCTGCAACAGAACACGCACGAGGCATTGCGCAGCCAGGGACGTGACTCGCGAACCGCCGAGGCAGGAGAAGCGCGGGGACCGAAGCGAAGAACATTAGGCTAGGACAAATGTATCCGCCGCAACGGGGCTCGTCGGAGCCGAGTGGGGAGCCTGGGGACGAGATTTACGTCACTAGGCCGTTTCTCCCTCCCTTGGACGAGGTCCTCCCGTATCTCGAGGAGATCTGGCAGAGCCACGTCCTCACCAACGCAGGGCCGCTGCACGAACGGTTCGAGCGCGAGTTGGCGAAGCAACTCGGTGTGAAGCACGTGAGTGTCTTCGCGAACGGCACCGTCGCGCTCATGACCGCGCTGCAGGCAGTCGCGCGTGAGGGCGAGGTCATCACGACGCCGTTCTCGTTCGTCGCGACATCCAACGCGATCGTCTGGAATCGCCTCATCCCTGTCTTCGTGGACGTGGACCCGGTCACGCTGAATCTCGATCCGACCGCCATAGAGGCGGCCATCACCCCGCGCACCACCGCCATCCTCGCAGTGCACTGCTACGGACACCCGTGTGAAGTAGAAGCGATCGAAGAGATCGCCCGACGTCATGGGGTAAGAGTCATCTACGACGCGGCGCACGCTTTCGGCGTGACGGACGAAGGCGGAAGCATCCTCCGCCACGGAGATCTTTCCGTGCTCAGTTTCCACGCCACGAAAGTCTTCAACACTTTCGAAGGCGGTGCAATCGTGAGCGGAACAGCCGAGATGAAGGCTCGCATCGACGAACTGAAGAACTTCGGCATCGTCGGAGAGACGAGTGTCGTGGCTCCGGGCATCAATGGCAAGATGAGCGAGTTCGGGGCGGCAATGGGACTCGCGCAGTTGAAGCATGTCGACGACGTGATTTCACGTCGCGGCGTCGTCGACCGGCGATACCGCGCCGCATTCGGCGCGGTGCGCGGGATCGTCTGCCTGAACAGGTCTTTCGAGACGCGCGCGAATTTTGCATACTTCCCTGTTCTGATCGGAGATGGATATCCGCTCAGTCGTGACGATCTTGTTCTGCGACTGCGTGAGCACGGGATCTTCGCACGCCGCTACTTTTACCCCGTCATCCCTGAGCACCCTATGTACAAGGACCTTCCCTCGGCAGCGGCTGACCGTCTGCCGATCGCGAGGGACGCCGCAGCACGGGTTGTGTGTCTCCCGATCTATCCGGACCTTGCGCTCGACGACGTTGATCGGATCATCAAGATCGTCGTGGGCGCCTAGCTGATGAAAGATCAGCCGATGATCCTCGAGGTCCACGTCTTCGCATACAACCACGAGGACTTCATCGAGCGCACACTGAAGTCTGTGCTGGCTCAGGAGACAGAGTTCGCATTTGGCCTACGCATTCACGACGACGCGTCTAGCGACGCGACCGTCGAGATCATCGAGCGGACGCTGGCGGCGTCCGACATTCCGTGGGAACTCGTCAGGGCGACGGAAAACCGGTTCTCCAGCGGAGTCGACTTCTGGCACGACTTCCTCGCCACGAGCACGGCGCCATTCGTCGCAGTACTCGACGGTGATGACCTGTGGCTCGATCCAAGCAAGCTTCAACGCCAGATGGATTTGCTGCTAGCCAACCCGTCCGCAGCCATATGCCACCACCGCGTGGTCGAGCTACTGGGCGAGTCGATGCATGAGACGGAATGGCCGCCGCCGCAGTTCCGGGAGGAGAGTGTTCCCGGCTCGCAGTTGAGCGAGTTCAACCCCATCTCCACGTCGTCGGTGGTTTTGCGTCGGGCCTTCCTTCCGACGCGGATGCCGGCGGGATTCAATGAGCTGCGCGTGGCGGATTACGCCGTCTGGGCGCTCACTTCCCAGGGTCGCGAAATCGCCTACATTGACCGCCCAATGGGGGCTTATCGCATCCACGAAGGGAGTATGTACTCTTCGCAGTCGAAGCGGCATCGCATTCTCGAAGAGATGAAGACCAGGCAGTTCATCGGTCTTCATGTCGCTGAGGTGGATCGTCCGGCATGGAGAACAGGGCTGCTGAACGCGATCGACTACTGGCTCGGGGAGAACGCACGCCTGGCCGATGACCTCCACCGCATCGCCGATGAGTTGGCCGACGTGCTCGCCCGGAACGCGAACCTCCAGCACGACCTGGCCGACGTCATCGCGGTCGTCGACGAGCTTCAATCGAGTACCTCTTGGCGTGTCACCGCACCCTTGCGTCGGTTGCGAACTGCGATAAATCACCGACCCTAGCCCCGGGCGGCCACGAGGACCCGAAGGAAGGAATTGTATGCGGATCGTCATTGCAGGAGCCGGAGGGCATGGCCGCGAAATTCATACCTGGCTCACGCTGTCGCCTGTCTTCATGGGAAACCATGACGTTCGCGACATCGTCTTCGCCAACGACGTCGCCGCAGATCTCCTCGGGGCGCCGCTGCTCGGCTCGATCCGCGACTTTGTGCCTGAACGGATGGACCGGGTCATCGTCGCGATAGGCGACCCTGACGGTCGGGCCGCGGTGGTGGATCACCTATCCAAGCGGGGGGCCAGATTTCTGACGTTTGCTCACGATGATGCTCTCGTGGCGCCGACTGCCGTCGTCGGCGAAGGAGCGGTCATCTGTCCGCGTGCGGTCGTTTCCGCCAACGCTCGCCTGGGCGCCCACGTCCACTTGAACGTGGGTGCGGTCGTCTCCCACGATGCGGACGTGGGCGACTTCAGTACGCTGAGCCCGGGCTCCTACGTCTTGGGCGGAGCATCGGTCGGCACTCGCGCGTACGTCGGGGCGGGGGCCGTCGTGCTGCCGCGCCGCCGTCTGGGTGACGGCGTCACGGTCGGTGCGCAGGCTGCTGTCATCGGCGACTTTACGGCAGGGACCCTCGTCGGAGTGCCTGCCCGTCGGACGCGGTAAGTGACTCAAGCCGGAAAACCGTTCGGAGTCAGGCATCTCCAAAGGACCTCATCGGGCCGCCAGGTGAAAGCGCGCCCAAGCCATCGGAAACAGGGGCGCGACCGTTCGTCGACTAGTCTCGCGTTGTGCTGAACGCTGTAGCTGGATCTATCGGGCTGGTCATTCAGGCAGCGATCTTTGCTGGTGTCTATCTGACAGTCGCGCCACTTCGTGGACGATCAGTGGCTGCACTCTACGCCGGCTTAGGAGCAGTCAACGGGTACGCTCTGCTCCTCCTCGGTGCGATGACCCTCGGGATCCCCTGGCAGGTCGCCAACGTCGCACTCGGGATTCTGGCTCTTGCTGCCTTCATGGTCTCGTCCGTGAGGCGCGCGACAGCGCGATCGGTCAGCGCTGCCGCCGCTCTGCTGCGACGAGAGTGGGGCGCCCTGGCGATCGTCGTGGTCGCTGTCGCGTTCCAGGCCTGGATGGTCGTCCTGTTGCCCGAGCTGTCCATCGACGGCCAGCTCTATCACGGCCCCGCACTGGCCCAGCTGGTGCAGCAGGGAACCGTCTGGGGCTGGCAGGCCCCGAATCAGTACATGTTCTACTCGGATCTCGCGATGGTGGCGGCGCTGAACATCGCCACCTTCACCGGTACGACCTGGTTCGACAACGGCGCGCAGGTGGTTCACCTCGTTCTCTTGCTGCTGGTCATCAACGTCGCGCTCCGCGTGAGGTTCGCCCGCGCATGGGTCAGGCTGTCGCTGGCGCTGCTCATCGTCAGCGCGCCGGTGATCTGGATCCAAGCTCGAATCCTCTACGTCGACATCGCCTACGGAGCGGCAGTGGCCGCCCTGATCGTTCTGATCGTCATGAACCGGCGGGCGGCGGGAGTCGACGTGCTGTTCGCGGCGATCGCGGGGGCATCGATTCTGGCGATCAAGCCGACCGGGCTCACGACGAGCGCCGTTCTCCTGTCCGTCCTCATCGTGGTTTCGGTATGGCGGCGGCATCGCGCAGGCAAGCCATGGGGCCCTGCGATCGGAGTGGCGTTGGCCGCAGTTGCAGGTCCGGCATTGCTTGCGTGCGGCTTCTACATCCGCAACCTGATGACATTCGGCAATCCGGTCTACCCGGTTCAGGTGACTGTCGGGCCCATCTCGCTGCCGGGCATCGTCGATCTCAGCGTGTTCGCCTCAGGAGACCGAGGCTCGGGCATCGTCGATCCGGTGCGCTGGGCGACCTATCTCGCGAGCTTGGCCCACGGCATGCGCCACGGCGTGACCAAACTGGACTACGACCCCAGGGAGGGCGGGTTCGGTCAGATGCCGACAATGGTCATCGCGCTGACGCTGATCATCCTCATCGCGCAAGTCGCCTTCGCGCTCGCGCGCTCGCGTGCTCGTCGGATGCCTCTCGCATGGCGCGGAAACCTGCGGATGCAGGCCGGTCTGACGGTGCTCGCGTTGGCCGTACTGCTCGTTCAGCCGTCGACGTTCGATGCGCGGTATGTCATGGGACCCACGGCGGTGCTCGCAGCCGCCGCTCTTCTCACCACGCTCGTGCCGATGGGGATCCGCTTCATCGACGCCTCAGCTGGAGTAGTTGCGCTCACCCTGGCTCTCGGCCAGATCGTGTGGGTCGAGATGAACGTCTATCCGGGGGTGGCAGCACTGAGGGAGCTGCGAATCTTGCCTGAGATGTGGCAGCCGGTGACTCCCGGAAACCCGTGGGGAAGGGGCGCGAATGTGTCCTGGCTGCCGGATGACGCTGGAAGCTGCAGCCGGGTCGTTCTCCAGACGGAGGGCGGCGTCGGTGCATCCGGGATGATGGAGCGGGCCGCCCTCTCCACGCTTCCGTACGGTCTGTACGGCGAGTCTCTGTGCAACATCGTCACGCCCGTGCAGCTCGGTGCCCAGACAGCCGGAACAGCCAGGTCCGACCCGCTTCTCACGGCGGACTTCCTGATCTTCTACGATCGCGACCTCGAGCGCTGGGAGGCGCTGATGTCGGAGGGTGCGGCGTGCTGGACACCCCTGATCAGCATCGAAGCCACCGAGAACTATCCCGAAGCGGTCACGGTACTTCAGGACACCTGCGACTAGCGGTGTTCCTCCGTCGGATCGGCGGCATGTTTCTCCACGCCTCCGAACACCCACGTGCGATTGGCGAAGAAAGCCAAGACTACGAGAACCGCGGTGATGGCTACCTGAGAAGGGAACGCCGGCAGGCCCCATAGCGTGACGGTCACGAACAGCAGCGCAGAGTTCGCGATCGCGACGATGACGTTCACGACGAGGAATCTGAGGAGCTCGCCCCGCCAAGCGCCCTTCGAGCGCCAGACGAAGAGGCGCTGACTGATGAATCCGTTGACGATCCCCAGCAGGGCCGAAGTCCAATAGACGGTCTGGACTCCGACGAGCGCGCCCCACAGAGTGTCGAGCAGCCAGAAGGCGGCGAGGGTGAACAGGACGTTGTACACCCCCACGAAAAGGTAGCGGACGCTCTGGCCGGCGAGCGTCTGACCGGTCACGGGAAGAGTCCGTTCACCAGACCGGCGCTCGCCGGCAGGGATGCCGCGAAGAAGATACCGAGCATGACGACCGCCGAGATCAGGCTCGCAGGGTCGCGCAGCGCGAACACCAGCGGATCATCGTGCACTTCACCGCGTCCGGCCGTGAGCCACAGATGGGCGATCCAGTAGAAGAATGCTGGGATCACCAGCCACAGCAAGGCGGGGGCCGGGTAGAGGTCGGAGACGGCATCGCTCTGGATGTAGATGGCCAGGAGGAGGACCGACGCGATCCCGGCGGATGCCCCGAGCGCGAGGATCGCGTGAACATCGTCTCCGGAGTATCCGCGGCCACTGATCTCTCGGCGAGCTTCGCGCGCCTGGTGTGCCTCGGCGTAGCGCTTGACGAGTGCGAGTGACAGGAAGACGAACAGCGTGACACCGGTGAACCAGAACGACAACGCGATGCCGGTGACCACCGCACCGGCGACGATTCGAACCATATAGAGAAGAGCCAGCACGACGATGTCGACGATGGCGATTCGTTTGAGCCAGAAGCTGTAGACGGTCGTGAGGAGGGCATAGGCCAGGACGACCGCCAGGAATGCCGGTCCCAGCAGCGCCGAGATGACGAGGGAGAGCACCACCAGGCCGGCGCCGACGGTGAGGCCCAGCAGCGGCGAGATCCACCCGGCTGCAATGGGTCGGGAGTGCTTGCGCGGATGGGCGCGATCCGACGCCATGTCGAGAGTGTCGTTGAGCAGGTACACCGCAGACGCCATGAAGGTGAACGCCACGAAGCCTGCGGCCGCACGTCCGAGCAGCGCACCGTCGGTGAACGAATGCGCAGCGATGAGCGGCAGGAAGAGGAGGAGATTCTTCGCACTCTGATGCAGACGCAGAGCGCGTGTCCACGTACGCATGCGGGACGGTCGGGGATCGCGCAGCACACCGGCGAAGGAGCGGCGAGCGGCCCAGCCGGGTAGACCTTCGGGCCGCGTCGTTGCGAGATAGGCCTCGTCGGCGACATCCCAGATCGGAACATCCACGGGTGCATTGCCGACGTAGTCGAAGCCCCGCAGACCAAATCTCGCGACGAGTGCGTCAGCCTTCCGGGTGCCGGTGAGGTTCATGAGACCGTCGCTCGCGAGGAGATCAGTGATGCCCGGCACTCGAGCGGCGACCCCGCGTGCGATGGAATCATCCGCGCCGGTGGCGACGATCACCTCGCCGCCATGGGCCGCCCGTTCGGTGATGAGATCGACCACAGCAGGGTTGAGGGGAACATTCGCCAGGTCGGGGGACGCCGCTGCCAGCGTTCGCTTGAACACCGCCTTTCCACGGCCAAGACGTGCCGCGGCACCCGCGAGGCGCCCTGGCGAACGCAGGTTGGCGGCGATCGACTCGTGAAGCGAATCCGTCCGCAGCAGTGAGCCGTCGAGATCGACGACGAGGGGCTTTGCAGCGGTCACGGGCATCCTTCGGTGCGTGTTCACGCGCTCGCGCGAACCTCCGACAGCCTAACCGTCTCAGGCGAGAGCTCCTGGAGCCGCTGGATAGAGTAGTCGAGTGACGCATCGCAGAACTCGACCGGCACCCAAGCGGATCCTCATCGTCGGCGCCGGCACCGCGGGCAGAAGCCTCGCTGACGACGTCACCCGGGCTGGGGACGACGTCATCGGCTACCTGGACGACGCGGTGAAAGGCCCGGACATCCTCGGGTCACTCGGAGATGTCGAGCGTGTGGCCCGCGACCTCTCGATCGACTCGGTGTACTTCGCGATTCCTTCTGCGGGCGGCGACGTCGTCAGGGAGATCACGGCGGCGGTCAGCCGAGCAGGCGTCGAACTCGCCATCATCCCTCGGACGTACCGCATCGTGGCCCGCGAGCGCGTCTCGGTCGCCGACCTCACCGACGTCGATGTGCTCGACTTCGTCGGGCGGGCGCCGGTGAAGCACGACATGGACCAAGCGCGGGAACTCATTCGCGGCAAGCGCGTGCTCGTGACGGGCGCGGCCGGGTCCATCGGTTCGCGCGTGGTCGCTCAGCTGCACGTCCTGGAACCCGAGCTGGTTGTCTGCGTGGATCGATCGGAGCCGGGGATCTTTCACCTGGGGCAGTCGCTGGGGCAAGCGCCGGGCCGTCCCCTGGAGATCGCCGATGTCCAGTCCGAGGAGCGGATCGGGCAGTTGATGGACCGCTACCAGCCGGACTTCGTGTTCCATGTCGCCGCCTACAAGCACGTCCCACTGATGCAGGACAATCCGCTCGAGGCGTTCAACAACAATGTGTGGGGCACGTTGAACGTGATGCGCCAAGCGGCGCGAGTGGGTGCGGAGCGCGCCGTGTACGTGTCGACCGACAAGGCGGTCCACCCCACCAACATCATGGGAGCCACCAAGAGGCTTGGAGAGCTGATCCTGGCAGACCTCGGCGCGACGAGCGAGTCGACGCGATTCTCCGGCGTCCGATTCGGCAATGTCCTCGAAAGCGAGGGCAGCGTCATGCAGACGTTCCGTCGCCAGTTGCAGGCGCACAAGAGTCTGACGGTCACTCACCCCGACATCACGCGTTACTTCATGACTATCGACGAAGCTGCGCAGCTCGTCATCCAGACCGCCACCACCGGGCGACATGGGGAGCTCTTCGTGCTCGACATGGGCGAGCCGATTCGAATCCACGACCTGGCGCGCAGCCTCATCGACGCCGTGGAGCCAGGACTGGACATCGACATCGTCGGGCTGCGACCGGGCGAGAAGATGTACGAAGAGCTGTCGTACGCGTCCGACACGGTCGACGCGACCACACATCCGAAGATCTTCATCGTGCGGGAAGAGCGGGAGCATCGCCCGGGTGAGACGCTGGCGTGGGTGGATCGCATGCTGTCTCGAACGCGCGCGTATGACATGTCGAATGCCGAACTTCGCCGAGAACTCATCGACTTCGGGTTCGCGGCGCTTCAATGAGCAGCGATCTCCTGATCGTCGGCAGCAGCGGGCCGATAGGGCAGGCGATCGCTCGAGCGTCAGCGACCGCGGGAATGTCGGTCTTCGAGGCGAGTAGACGTGGACGAATCCCGCTGGATGTGGCGGATGCCGCCGCCGTCGCCGCCGTTGCCTCGGCGGCTGCCGCGCGGACAGTCGTCTACCTGGTGAACGATCCCGAAACCGAGCCTGACACGGCGGTCTTCGAGTTCGAGCGCGTCGTACGCGCCACGGCGGAGCACGGTGCCAGGCGCATCGTGCTGGCCTCGTCCGCGGCGGTGTACGGCGACGGTGGATCTTCGCCCTTCCGGGAGGATTCACCTCTCCGGGGCAGTTCGCCGTACGCGCTCGCCAAGGCACGCTCCGAACGGGCGTTGACGCGGGTGGGCGACGAGCTCGGGATCTCGGTGCTGGCACTGAGAATCTTCAACGTCTTCGGACGGGGGTGCGCCGGGTCGCTGATCAACCGCCTGACTGGGGGGCCTCGGCCGGCGCTCATGCTGTCCGAGAGCTTCGTCCGCGACTACGTCGACGTCGATGACGTCGCGCTCGCCTTCGTCGCCGCCGCCGGCGGCGACACCGCCGGTGTCCTCAATGTCGCGCGAGGGGTCGCGGTCGACAACCTGGAGCTCGCGGAGGCCGCCGGCCCCGAGGCCTTCGACGCGGTGTCGGGGCGGGCGGAATCGTACAGCGTGGGTGACATCTCCCGAGTGCGCAGTCGCTTGAGCTGGTCGGCTCGCACCGACCCGCTCGAGGTGCTCCGCGCCCGCCGGAACGGCTGACCGTCCCGCTCAGCGCTGCTTGCCGGTGACCTTGTCGTAGATCCGGAGGTACTGCGCTTGCGGGACCGGCGGCAAGTAGACCTCGTCGAGGACAGCACGCGCCCGCTCGGCGTCGTACGTCTTCTCAAGCGCGGTGAGCAGTCCGCGCAGGAGATCATTCGCATCCCCGGCTCGGGTGATTTCGCCGAACCCGGTTGCCTGGACAGCGGTCCGAACGCCCGGGATGTCAGATGCGACGACGGGGATGCCTGCGGACATGGCCTCGATCTGGACGATGCCGAACGCATCGAAGGAGTTGATCGACGGGTGGACGTACACGTCCATGGAGGCGTAGAAGTCCTTGATCTCCTCTTCTTCGAGGAAGCCCACGAACTTCACCCGGCCCGCGTCGACGAGTGCCTGCAGACGCTGCGCGTCGTAACCGGTCTTCTCGGTCAAACCAGAGACCGGGCCTGCGAACAGCAGCGTGACGTCGTCGTGCGGCATCTTCTCCATCGCTTCGATGAGGACGTTGATGCCCTTTTCATAGGTGGGGCGGCCCATGAAGCCGATGATTCGGCGGCCCTCCATTCGGTACTTCGCTGTTCCACCACGGCGGTCGATGCCCGTGACGGGAACGATCTCCAGGTCATTGGCGGCGATGGCGTCGCGCAGGCGGGTGTACCCCGCATAGTCGCTGCTGGACGCCACGGCGACGACGGAACGCTTCAGCAGGATGCGGTGGGACCAGTCGAGCGCCCGCGCGATGAGCGAATCGGTGACGCCTTCCATGGGCGCGTCACACTGGTAGGTGCTCACAAAGGTCCAACCACGGCGGAACAGGGCCGCGATGATGAAAGACTCTGGATACGGCATGTGGACGTGAGCAATGCCGCCGCGCTTGCGCATCCGCCACATCTGCCGCAGCAGGGCGAATGAGAACGCAGCCCGACCGAGCGAGAACGAGCGCTTGTAAGTATGGACCGTGACGCCGTCCATGTCGCTCGTCGTCGAGCCGCCTGCGAGGGCGACACTGTGGACGTGCATGTCATAGCCGTTGACAGCGGCGTACTCGGCCAGCACCGCCGCCATGTTCGTCAGGCCAGAGACGTGCGGCTTGTAGTACTGGAGAAAGACATCCACGCGCGTCATGAGGCGATCCGGGCACACGTCGCTGTAGTCAATGGACTTCCTGTCGTCGGGGGAGTGCGGGCGGAGCGCAAGATCATCCATTCTACGCGGGCCAGCCGGCTTCACGATCTTGACGCCGAGGACCAGACGATGGCGCCCCCGGCCGTTCGACACCCGGAAGCGATGGCACGTCGATGCGCGTATTGCGCGGGGCGCCTTTATAGGCTGTGCTCGTGCACGACATGATAACTAGAACCAGGCATGCAGCAGTGATCGTGGTGCTCGCGATGCTGCTGGGCATCACCGGTCCAGTCGTGCTCGACTCGGTGGTCTCAACGGAGAGTGCTGCGGCAGCTGATACCCGGCAGTTCAACGCAGGGAACATCATCGACGACTCGCTCTTCTACAACGGTTCGGCGATGACAGCCGCCGAGATCCAGACATTCCTCGATGCGAGGATCGGCACCTGCCGCAACAACCAGTGTCTGAACATCCTGAACGCGAGCTTCTCATCACGTCCGGCGACGTATTCGACCAAGACGGGCAACCTCATTTGCTCGGCCATCGCGGGCGGCACGATGCGGGTCTCCGAAGCGATCTATCGAGTCCAAGCGGCATGCGGAATCTCCGCCAAGGTCATCCTCGTCACGCTTCAGAAAGAGCAGGGCCTGGTCACCAGCACTGCGCCGAGCGACTGGAACGTGCGGTCTGCGATGGGGGCGTTCTGCCCTGACACTGCGCCGTGCGACCCTGCGTACTCAGGTATCGGTCCTCAGCTCGTGGCCGGCACGAGCCAGCTCAAGACGTACAAGGCGGGGCAGTTCGCACGACAGCCTGGCGGCCACTTCATCGGGTACCACCCCACCGCCGCCTGCGGGGGAACCGCGTTGGTGATCTCGAATTATGCGACGGCTGCGCTCTACAACTACACGCCGTACCAACCGAACGCCGCCTCCATCGCGGCGGGCTACGGCCAGGGCGACGGGTGTTCGAGCTACGGCAACCGAAACTTCTACAACTACTTCGTCGACTGGTTCGGTTCTGTGCGCGGGTTCGATGTCGGTGCCTACTTCGCGAGCTACTACGCGTCCAACAGCGCCTGGCTCGGATTCACGACCGGGCCGATGGTCTGCGGACTTCCGGATGGCGGCTGCACGCAGACGTTCCAAGGCGGCCGCGTCTACAGCAGTACTCACTCCTTCGCGGCAGGTGTTCGCAACGACTACGTGTCGACCTGGTCCAACTACGGGCGCGAAAGCGGCGTCATGGGCTATCCGATCTCGGAGAAGCGCTGCGACGACATGCGTTCCGCGTGCCGCCAAGAGTTCCAAGGCGGCTGGATCGTCTCGGGAGACTCGATCGGTTCCCGGGTCGTTCTTACGGCATTCCGAGTGGCCTGGTCGAACTGGGGCCGCGAGTTCGGCGCGATCGGTCTTCCGGTGACGGATCAGAGGTGCGCTGGCGGGGTTTGCGAGCAGAACTTCGAGAATGCAGTCATGGTCCAGAGCGCAGCGGTCGGTGTCCGGGTGGTGCCGACAGCGGTCAGCAAGACCTGGTCCGACTGGGGTCGTCATACAGGAACGCTCGGTCTGCCGACCGCAGATCCCAGCGTGCCCGGCGGAACGAGCTACACGCAGGCGTTCCAGGGTGGCGTGGTCACCGTGACTTCCAACGTCGGCCGTGTCACCTCGACGGTCGATCCGTGGTTCAACGCCGTGGTCACGAGCCCGTGGCTGGGCGCGTCGACGGCACCGCGTGCATGCACCCTGGGTGCGGGTGGCTGCTATCAGCCGTTCCAGGGCGGCTGGGTCGTGCGAAGNACGAGCCCGTGGCTGGGCGCGTCGACGGCACCGCGTGCATGCACCCTGGGTGCGGGTGGCTGCTATCAGCCGTTCCAGGGCGGCTGGGTCGTGCGAAGTGGCGCGGGTTCGTTCGCGGTGCCGACCGCCGTACTGGGGGTGTGGTCCTCGTGGGGCCGCGAGTACGCGACTCTCGGGTTCCCGTCCGGTGCGCCCTCAGCAGACCCGGCGACGGGCAACTACACGCAGGCCTTCCAGGGCGGCGTCGTGACCGTGACCGGTGGCGTGGGTCGAGTGACCTCGGCGGTGGACCCGTGGTTCAACGCGGTGCTGACGAGCCCGTGGCTGGGCGCCTCGTCGGGGCCGCAGTCATGCACCCTGGGCTCTGGTGGCTGTTATCAGCCGTTCCAGGGCGGCTGGGTCGTGCGAAGCACTTCTGGTTCGTTCGCGGTGCCGACGGCGGTGCTGTCGCTGTGGTCGTCGTGGGGNGGCTGTTATCAGCCGTTCCAGGGCGGCTGGGTCGTGCGAAGCACTTCTGGTTCGTTCGCGGTGCCGACGGCGGTGCTGTCGCTGTGGTCGTCGTGGGGTCGCGAGTACGGAATCCTCGGGTTCCCGTCAGGCGCGCCGTCGGCAGACCCGGCGACGGGCAACTACACGCAGGCGTTCCAGGGCGGTGTGGTGACCGTAGCCGGCGGGGTGGGCCGCGTGACGTCGGCCGTCGATCCGTGGTTCAACGCTGTGCTGACGAGCCCGTGGCTGGGCGCGTCGACGGCACCGCGTGCATGCACCCTGGGTGCGGGTGGCTGCTATCAGCCGTTCCAGGGCGGCTGGGTCGTGCGAAG